>NZ_CP128416.1:2442500-4909874 GCF_030378245.1 Neorhizobium sp. CSC1952
GTGCGAATGTTGACATGAGTAACGATAAAGAGGGTGAGAGACCCTCTCGCCGAAAGACCAAGGGTTCCTGCTTAAAGTTAATCTGAGCAGGGTTAGCCGGCCCCTAAGACGAGGCAGACATGCGTAGTCGATGGGAACCACGTTAATATTCGTGGGCCTGGTGGTAGTGACGGATCGCAAAAATTGTTCATCCTTATTGGATTGGGTGGGCAGTGGGGCGGTTCCAGGAAATAGCTCCACCTTATAGACCGTACCCGAAACCGACACAGGTGGTCAGGTAGAGTATACCAAGGCGCTTGAGAGAACTATGTTGAAGGAACTCGGCAAATTGCACGCGTAACTTCGGAAGAAGCGTGACCCCAATTTGGGCAACCATTTTGGGGTGGCACAGACCAGGGGGTAGCGACTGTTTATCAAAAACACAGGGCTCTGCGAAGTCTAAAGACGACGTATAGGGTCTGACGCCTGCCCGGTGCTGGAAGGTTAAGAGGAGGGGTGCAAGCTCTGAATCGAAGCCCCAGTAAACGGCGGCCGTAACTATAACGGTCCTAAGGTAGCGAAATTCCTTGTCGGGTAAGTTCCGACCTGCACGAATGGCGTAACGACTTCCCCGCTGTCTCCAACATAGACTCAGTGAAATTGAATTCCCCGTGAAGATGCGGGGTTCCTGCGGTCAGACGGAAAGACCCCGTGCACCTTTACTATAGCTTTACACTGGCATTCGTGTCGGCATGTGTAGGATAGGTGGTAGGCTTTGAAGCGGGGACGCCAGTCTTCGTGGAGCCATCCTTGAAATACCACCCTTATCGTCATGGATGTCTAACCGCGGCCCGTCATCCGGGTCCGGGACAGTGTATGGTGGGTAGTTTGACTGGGGCGGTCGCCTCCGAAAGAGTAACGGAGGCGCGCGATGGTGGGCTCAGAGCGGTCGGAAATCGCTCGTCGAGTGCAATGGCATAAGCCCGCCTGACTGCGAGACTGACAAGTCGAGCAGAGACGAAAGTCGGTCATAGTGATCCGGTGGTCCCGCGTGGAAGGGCCATCGCTCAACGGATAAAAGGTACGCCGGGGATAACAGGCTGATGACCCCCAAGAGTCCATATCGACGGGGTTGTTTGGCACCTCGATGTCGGCTCATCGCATCCTGGGGCTGGAGCAGGTCCCAAGGGTTTGGCTGTTCGCCAATTAAAGCGGTACGTGAGCTGGGTTCAGAACGTCGTGAGACAGTTCGGTCCCTATCTGCCGTGGGTGTAGGAATATTGACAGGATCTGTCCCTAGTACGAGAGGACCGGGATGGACATATCTCTGGTGGACCTGTTGTCCTGCCAAGGGCATAGCAGGGTAGCTATATATGGACGGGATAACCGCTGAAGGCATCTAAGCGGGAAACCCCCCTGAAAACGAGTATTCCCTATCAGAGCCGTGGAAGACGACCACGTTGATAGGCCGGGTGTGGACGTGCAGCAATGCATGAAGCTTACCGGTACTAATCGCTCGATCGGCTTGATCGTTCTCATTGTTCATGCTCATCTCGCGGCGAACGCAAAGCGTTCGTCCGCTCATGAGCAGCCAGTAGGAGTTAGGCAGTAGGCAGTAGCCTCGGTCCGCTCCAGGACGTGTTCAAAAAAGACTATTGCCTAATGCCTATTGACTAAGGCCTGACAGTCTCCAGCTTCTCAAACAAACATTGCCCTTAATCGACCTGGTGGTCATTGCGGGGTGGCTGCACCCGTTCCCATTCCGAACACGGCCGTGAAACACCCCTGCGCCAATGGTACTTCGTCTCAAGACGCGGGAGAGTAGGTCGCTGCCAGGTCTGTTAAAGGCAATGCCACATGGAAATGTGGATCAAATAATCTTCTCGCACGAAAACAACGGCCCCTGGCCGATCCCAAGGGCCGCCCCAAAGGCGGCTTTTGTCGTTTTGGGGCACATGGCAGACAAACTGAAATGCGAGGAAGCGCACAGGATCTTGCCGGTGCCCTCCTTACAGGAGACAAGTTGCTCCGCAACTTGCTCCGGCAGTAGATGTAAGTGCGTCGCACTCACATCGCCGCGATAAATCCCGCACGGATTTACCGCACCGGTATTTTGCCCAGGGCAAAAACCTTATAACGCGGGGTGGAGCAGCCCGGTAGCTCGTCAGGCTCATAACCTGAAGGCCGCAGGTTCAAATCCTGCCCCCGCAACCAAACAAAATGCCCGCCCCGCGCGGGCTTTTTCTTTGGTAACAGGGCCGAGGATCTAGCAGCCCCAGCGCAATGCAGCGGTTGAAACGGGCGAATCCCACAGAGAAAACTCCTCGTCGCTGAGGAAGGCGAGCGTGACGGAAAGGCCCTGCATGTCGAGCGACGTGGCATAAGTGCCGACAAGCGAGCGCTGGATCCGCAGGCCGTGCGCGACCATGAACTCGTGAGCAATATTGTAGGCGAGATAGAGTTCGGTTGTGACATGTTCAGCCGGTTTGCCGCGCCGGTGACCGTCTGGCATTCATGGACTGCGACGAGGATTCGCAACAGGTTCAGGTCTTGCATGTGAGCCTCCTCCCAAGATGCTCGCCATTTCTTGTTTCAGACGCGCGAGGCCTCTCCATCGACTATGGTCAGGAGATTGGCGAAAGTCGTTGTCACCGGAGTGGCGATGCCAAGTGCAGCACCGGCCTTGCTGACTGCCCCGGTAATCGTATTTATTTCCATGCGCCGGCGGGGGGATGCAGCGTGGGCTGCCGGAATGGCATCATTCCTGGGGGTGCTGAGGCGTGCATTTTCCAACCAGCATGTTTTCAGGCTAGAGATGATTTAGGCCGACAACCGGAAACAGACTTTTGAAACTTCTCTTAGTCGAAGACGACGCAGAGCTTGCGCAGTGGCTGATCAAGGCCCTGAAGCAGCGGTATGCCTTCATGATCGACTGGGCTGATGATGGAGCGTTGGCGGATCAACGGTTGCGACAAGAAGAGTTCGACGCTGTCATCCTGGACCTCGGACTGCCGAAGAAGGATGGACGCGCGGTTCTAGCGGCCATGCGCAGCCGCGGAGACACGACACCTGCACTCGTCCTGACGGCTCGCGACACGTTGACCGAACGAATCGGGACGCTGCATGAAGGCGCGGACGACTTCCTGGCCAAGCCGTTTGCAATTGAGGAGTTGGAGGCAAGGCTGGTGGCGCTGGTGCGTCGGGCCCATGGGCGAAACGCAGGTACTTTCTCGTGCGGTGACCTAACCTACTATTCCGCCGAGCAGCGCTTTACCCTCAATGGCGATCCATTGGACCTTTCGCCCCGCGAGCACTCGCTCCTGCGCATTCTCGTACAGCATGCGGGAGAGCCGATGTCGAAGCAGAAGATCGTCGACAGGATGTTCTCCTACGACGCCGACATCCAGCTCGAAGCGATAGAGGTCATCGCTCACCGATTAAGGAAGAAGCTCTCTCACTCCGTCCAAATCAGGACGCTTCGGGGCCTCGGCTACGTGCTTGAAGCGGGTGCGACATGAGCGCCACTGGCACCCATAAAACAGGACGTCCTCTAGCGGTCACCCTCGGGGTGTGGATTGTTCCGGCGATCATTCTTGCGATGGGCTCGACGCTCTGGTTCAGTGCGACGACCGTCCAGGAGATGGCCGATAGCGCCTACGACCGATCCCTCGCCGGAGCCGTCAGGGCGATCGATGCAAACATTTCAACGGAAAGCGGTGGCGTCGGGGTCGAGCTTCCCTATAACCTGTTCGAGTTCTTCCAGCTTACCGCACAGGGCAAAGTCTACTTCAACGTATCCACAAGCGACGGGCTGGTGCAGATCGGGGACGTGCTTCTGCCGGAGACGCCGAACCTTAAACAGGGCCAGCTCCGTTTCCATGACGGCGACTACTTCGGCGAAATTATCCGGGTTGGCGCGCTTTCCCGCCCGCTCGATCCTGCGAAACCAGATGGAACTCAGATCACAATCCAGGTTGCCGAGACGAAGCTGTCGCGCACCACCTTCCAGAACGAGCTGATCATTCGCGCCATTCTGCGCGACATCCTGGTCGTTGCGGTCCTCGGTGCACTGATAGGCGTCGGGGTCTATATGGCGCTGAAGCCACTCAACAGGCTGCGTGAAGCCATCGATGCTCGCGAGCCTGACGAGTTGAAGCCTCTCGAGGTCGCTGGCCTGCCCAAGGAGGTTCGGCCGGCGGTCGAGGCTATGAACCGGTTGATGGCGAGAAACGTGGAGCAAGCCGAACAACAGCGCCGATTCCTGGACGACGCATCACATCAGCTCAGGACGCCGATGACGATCCTGCGCACCCAGATCGACTACGCGCTGCGCCAGTCGAACCCTGACGAAGTCCGTGCGGCGTTGCAGTCGTCGAAAGTCGTGCTGGATCGCTCCATTCGGACGACAAACCAGCTTCTCGCCCTAGCTAAGGCCCGGACTTCGCAAGGCACGGAGACATACCCGCAAGCCTCTATCGATGTCGCCGAGTCCCTCGCCGAGGTCGTCCGCATGCTGTGGCCACGTATCCGTAGCCGCCGGATGGACTGCGTGGTCGATCCTCCAGAGGTTGCGCTGAGGATCCGGGCCAACGAGGGGCTTTTCCAGGAAGCGGTGATGAACATCCTGGACAACGCCATCAAGTACGGGCCTGAAAGCAGTCTCCTTACGGTGACTCTTCTGCGCGAGGACGGCTGGGTTGTCGTCGAGGTCATGGACGAGGGGCCGGGTATGGAGGAAGAGGAGCTGGCTTACGCCGGTACGCGCTTCCGCAGCGGTCGGAGGGTGACGAGCGGTAGCGGTCTAGGCCTGGCGATCGCGCTGACCGTGGCCCGCGCCAGCGGCGGATCGATGCAAGTGAGGAACAGGTCCGATCGAAGCGGCCTTATCGTCTCGGTCCGGCTGCCGCTTGCGATTGAAAGCCAGTTGAAAGCTTGAAGCGGATATATGACGAGCCTCGCAGATAGGAGGTCTGCGTCCGTCATCTGGAGGATCATCAATGACAATCGCATCTCGCGCCGCGCTCGCCGCCGCCATTTCCTTTACAGCCGTTTCCTTCGCTCCGTCTCTTGCGCAAGCCGAGCCGAAGAACCCGGAATGCATCGCGCCTGCCCAGCCGGGCGGCGGTTTCGACATCACCTGCAAGCTCGCCCAGGCGACGCTCCAGCAATCGGGTGCAGTGAAGTCCCCGATGCGCGTCTCGTACATGCCGGGGGGCATTGGCGCTGTGGCCTATAACGCGATCGTCGGCCAGCGCCGTGCCGAACCTAACGTCGTCGTGGCTTTCTCCGCTGGATCGCTCCTGAACCTCGCTCAGGGCAAGTTCGGGGCATATTCCGAGAAGGACGTCCGCTGGGTCGCCAGCGTTGGCACGGACTACGGCGCTGTCGTCGTCCAGGACAGCAGCGAATACAAGTCGCTGACGGACCTGATGGCGGCCATCAAGAAAGACCCGAAGTCTGTCATCATCGGAGCCGGCGGCACGATTGGCAGCCAGGATTGGATGAAGGCCGCGATGGCGGCGCGGGCGGCAGGCATCGACTACAAGGCCATGCGCTTCGTCGCGTTCGAAGGCGGCGGGGATTGCGCGACGGCTCTGCAGGGCGGACACGTCCATGTCTGCATGAACGACGTCGGTGACAGCCAGGCAGCGATCGATGGCGGCGCGCCGCTGAAGCTCCTTGCGATCTTCTCGGAACAGAGGCTCCCAGGCAAGCTGTCCCAGGTGCCGACTGCCATCGAGCAGGGGTTTGACATCAAGTGGCCCATCGCCCGCGGATTCTACGTGGGACCTGAAGTCAGCGACGCGGACTACAAGTGGTGGGCTGATGCATTCGCCAAGACGATGCAGTCTCCCGACTACGCCGCCGAACTCCAGAAGCGTAACCTTTTCCCGCTACCCATGACGGGCGAGGAAACGAAGGCGTTCGTGGAGAAACAGGTGGCGTCATACAAGAAGCTCGCCGCTGACTTCGGTCTCGCCACGACCAAATAAGGCCTTACATCATGAAAACCGACCGCATCCTGGGAGCGACCGCAATAGCGGTCGCAGCAATAATGCTCGTCTTCGGGTACGGACTTCAGGCTCCCTTTGCCTACGAACCTGTCGGACCTCGCGCCTTTCCGCTCATAGCTGCGGGCATGATCGCGCTGTGTGGCGTCATCCTGGTTCTGAAGCCGGGAGAGCCTTCGTCCGGCCCAGCAGGTCCCACGGGAGCGCTTGCAGCCCTGTCAGGCTGCCTCGTGGGCTATGCGCTGCTCTTCCAGCCGCTCGGCTTCGTGATCGCGACCACGATCTTCATGATCCCGATCGCTATGATCTTCGGCGCTAGGTGGTGGCAGGGTGCGGTAACGGGCGTCGTGCTGGCTGTTTCGTCATACCTGCTCTTCGACCGCGTTCTGGAGGTCGTCCTCCCGGTGGGACCATTCGGAGGGATCGTCTGATGGATACGTTCAACCACCTCATGCATGGCTTCGGTGTCGCTCTTGCCCCCACCAACCTGCTGCTGGCTGCGCTTGGAGCTGTCGTCGGCACCATGGTTGGCGTCCTGCCGGGTCTTGGACCCATCAACGCCGTCGCCATGCTGGTTCCCGTCGTGTTCGCGTTGGGACTTCCTCCGGAAGGCTCGCTGATCTTCATGGCGGCGATCTATATCGGGTCGGAGTATGGCGGACGGATCAGCGCCATCCTGCTCAACGTGCCAGGCGAGGCGTCGGCGGTGATGACCGCTCTGGAAGGCTACCCGCTCGCGCGTCAAGGAAAGGCCGGCATCGCACTTTCGCTGTCTGCCTGGACGTCGTTTGTCGGGTCGGCTATCGCAACTTTGGGGATCGTACTTGCAGCTCCGGTTTTAGCGAAGTGGGCCTTGGCTTTCGGGCCAGTCGAGTATGTCGCCCTCATGGTCTTCGCCTTCGCTTGTCTTACGGGCCTCCTCACGGATCAGCCTGTGAAGGCCATGCTCGCGATCGGGCTTGGACTCGCCATCTCCACAATCGGCATAGACGCCAACTCCGGCGTCTATCGCTACACATTTGGCTCCCCCAACCTGGTGGACGGCGTCCAGTTCGCCACCATCGTGATCGGTCTCTTTGCTATCAGCGAACTGCTGATCATGCTCGACACGATGCGCGGTGGAGCAGCCGTCCGTATCGAGCAGCTCGGGCGCTCCCTGTTCAACGGGGCCGAAATGCGCTTCACGAATATGGCGACGCTGCGCGGGTCGCTGATCGGGTTCTTTGTCGGCATTCTTCCAGGCGCGGGTGGAACCGTGGCTTCTGCGCTCGCCTACACCACCGAAAAGCGTGTCGTTGAAAGGAGCGATCCGGAAGGAAGCCGCTTCGGACAGGGAGAGGTGCGCGGGCTGGCTTCAGTCGAGGCGGCCAACAACAGCGCGTCCAATTCCAACTTCATCCCGATGCTGACGCTGGGCATTCCCAGCTCCGGGACGACCGCGATCATGCTTGGCGTCCTGACGCTCTACAACTTGACGCCGGGTCCCGCGCTCTTCCGTTCGCAGCCCGATCTGGTCTGGGGACTCATCGCCTCGCTCTTCATTGGCAACTTCATCCTTCTTGCTATCAATATCCCGCTTGTCGGCGTGTTCGCCAGGATGCTGTCTGTCCCGGCCTGGGTTCTGGTGCCGTTCATTGTCGTCGTCAGCGCAATCGGCGTCTACTCTGGCAAGTCGACGACCTTCGACCTCGTGCTCATGGTGGCGCTCGGGGTGGGAGGATATCTTCTTCGCCGAACCGGCGTTCCGATGGCACCGCTCATCCTCGGCTTCGTGCTCGGCAAGATACTGGAGCAGAGCCTGAGGCGGGCGCTTTCTCTCTCCGCCGGTGATGTGGCCATCCTATGGTCGAGCCCGATCTCGATCACTCTGTGGATCATGGCTGCCGCTGTTCTACTTCTCCCCCTGCTTCTGCCGAGGTTCACGAGGTGGCGGCACAACACGGCAGTCCAGGCGGAGTGATCGCGATGAGCTACCTCGTATCGAGCAAACACGACGATACTTCTGCGGGCGATAGGCTTCGCGCGCTTTTGCGCGGGCCTGAGATTGTCATGATGCCCGGCGCTCACAACGGAGTTGCGGCCCTACAGGCCAAGGCAGCAGGGTTCAAGGCGCTATACCTTTCCGGAGCAGCGATGAGCGCCTCCATGGGGCTACCTGATCTCGGGATCCTGACGCTCGAGGACGTGCTGTTCTTCACCCGCCAGATCGTGCGCGCATCCGGCCTCCCATTGCTTGTCGATGGAGACACCGGCTTTGGCGAGGTCCTGAACGTCATGAACACGGTGCGCCGTCTTGAGGAGGTCGGGGCGGCTGCAGTCCAGATCGAGGACCAGGTGCTGCCAAAGAAATGCGGTCACCTGAACGACAAGAAACTTGCGACCCCCGAAGACATGGCCGCCAAGGTCGCCGCAGCGGCGCGAGCTCGGAGCTCACTGCTGATCATCGCCAGGACCGATGCTGTTGCAGACGAAGGAATGGAGCGGGCAATCGACCGGGCTCGCCTGTACGTCCGGGCCGGAGCCGATGCCATCTTCCCGGAGGCACTGACGACCGAAGTCATGTTCGCTGAATTCGCCGCAGCCATGGGCGAGGTCCCTCTTCTCGCGAACATGACCGAGTTCGGCCGCTCACCCATCATTTCCGCGAATAGGCTCCAAGACATAGGCTTTCGCATCGTCATGTGGCCGGTCTCTTCTCTGCGGGTTGCCAACCACGCGCAGCAGTTGTTGTACGATGATCTCTTCCGCAATGGCTCCAACGCTCTTTCTATTCCGAGCATGCAAACTCGCTCCGCCCTCTATGAGCTGATCGGTCTGGCCGATTACGAGGCTCTTGATGCCGGTATTGTGGCCAGCCGTCTACCGTCGTGAGGAGCAGACTTGGTTCTGACGCTGAGGCAACGGTCGACCGCGCACATGATGCGCTCCCACGGAAATTTTGAATGGAGGAAAACATGACGACATTCTCACGGAAAGCGGCATTGCTTGCGGCGACACTGCTGTCTGTGCCTGCTGGTTCGGCTGCGGCGACGGAGACGAGCGACGTCAGGATGACGTGGTTCGGAGTTACGAACTGGTACTATGAGATAGGTGGGACCGGGATTCTAATTGATGGCGTCGTATCGAAATTCAATGACAAAGAAGCTCCTTCCGACAAGGCGCTAGTGGAGCGTGTTTTCAAGGCGCTGGATCGGGGTGCAGGTGTTGATAAAATCTTCATCGGGCATGAACATGACGATCATTCTTTCGATGCGGTAGCTTGGGCGCAAGTGACCGGCTCCAAAATCTACACCTCAGAAGTCGCATGCGAAGCTGCTATATCGCGGGGTCACCGGTCTGTGGTCCCTTATCGGCAAGCTGGTCGACCTCTTCCTACCACAGGAGTGCGCCAACTACTTCGCCTCCTGCGGCTATGACCCAGACTGAAAGGAAACCGCTCTATACGTCGCGCGTTCCTGATTGCGATCATATGGGTGCTGCCAATGGCCATACCGCGTGCCGTGCACGATATGTCGACCCATTCGGCGACGAAACGTAGGTAAGCTGTAGCAGTCCGCCTTCCCCGCAATGCCGATGGCAAAGCGCCGATCCATCACGGCCCGGACGGATCGAACCGCGAGAGCGTCCTACACGGGCGGCAAGACGTTCTAAGGCGCGCTGGCCGCCCGCTGGAGCCTCGCTGCACCCAAGGGGCTGAGCGGGGCTCCCGACGGCTCTGGCGGGTTATAGCGGCGATGACGACCAAGGCGGTCGATCGCCCTTCACAGCAGGCCTGCGCCGATGCGGTCGTGACGACGCAGGGCATTGAAGCCCTGCGCCGCCAGCGCCACACGCCGCGCTTCGGAAACGGAGATCTCCACCTTCAGGAGCGCGCGCCCGACACCGTCGCGATAAAGGCGCGCAGGTCGGCCAGCATCAGTTCCGGCTCTTCCAGCGCGGCGAAATGCCCGCCCCGCGGCATGTCGGTCCAATGCACGATATTGTAGGTCTTCTCCGCGAACGAGCGCGGCGGCGGCAAGAACACCGGATCGGGGAAGGCCGCAACGCCGGTCGGCACCTGGATGCGGGTGCCGGCCGGAAGCATCCGCGACTCCTCAAGCCGGCTGCCGTAGTAGATCCAGGTTGCAGTCACGAACGATGCCGGCGCGATGTAGAGCATGATGTTGGTGAGGAGTTCCTCCTCGGAAAACTTGCTCCAGATGTCCGGGTCGCCATCGGCGGTTGTCGGAAGATCGGCCCACTTGCCGAACTTTTCGAGTATCCAGCCGGCCGCTCCGACCGGGCTGTCGGCCATCGCGACGCCGAGCGTTTGCGGGCGGGTTGCCTGCTCGTGAAAGTAGGCGCTCTCCCGATCGGCAATCGCGGCCCGCTTGGCGGCGAAGGACTTCTCTTCGTCGGTCGTCGGAGCGGCATCCTCCGCACGCACGGTCATCATGTTGATATGGATGCCGAGCAGAGCGTCCGGTCGATCATGCGCTGCCCAGACCGCGAGGGCGTGGCCCCAATCGCCCCCTTGAATGAAATACGGCGCGTCGCCGAACAGTTGGATCATCAGCCCATGCACGAGCGCAGCAGCCCGCCGCGGGCCGATCGGGCCCGTGATCGGGGTGGAGAACGCGAAGCCAGGAAGCGAGGGGACGACAACATCGTGCCCGTCCGCTGCGAGCGGCTCCAAGAGCCGCTCGAATTCGAGATACGAGCCCGGCCAGCCGTGGAGAAGCAGGACGGGCGGCTTGGAGCCGTCGCCCTTCACATGAACGAAGTGGATGTGCTCGCCTTCCACGTCGGCCGTGAAGTTGGGGAGTGCGTTGAGGCGCCGTTCGACCGCACGCCAGTCATAGCTGTCCCGCCAATAAGCGGCGAGCCGCTTGAGGTCATCAACCCCGACCCCCGCCGACCAGCCTTCCGCATCCGGCAGCTGGCTCCAGTCATAAGCCTCGACCTTGGCTCTGATCGTGGCAAGCCGTTCGTCAGGGATGTTGATCGTGTAGGGTGAGATCATGATGTTCTCCGCTGAAACTGGGATGCGGTTCGAGGAAGAGGGTGTCCACCAATCCGCTATTGTCGATGGATGTTCTGAGAGCCGAAGGCCACTCGGCATACTGCTCGGTACGTCGCCGAGGTTGAAATCGAACCTTCTGCCTGTTGTAATCGAACGCATGGATACCGGCACGGCCATCGCAAGACAACCACGCTGGTCGCAGGTCTGCGCATGACCGGCATGGTCGCGCCGATGGTGCTCGGCGGGCCGATCAACGGCGACTGGTTCGAGGCCTATGTCGGTCAGGTCCTCGTGCCCGACCTCAGGCAAGGCGACATTGTCATCATGGACAAGCTCTCCAGCCACAAGCGTGCCGACGTCCGTGCGCTGATCGAGGCCGCCGGTGCCCGCCTCATGTTCCTCCCGCCCTACAGCCCCGACTTCAACCCAATCGAGAAAGCCTTCTCCCGTCTCAAAGCCATGCTGCGTAAGGCCGGCGAGCGGACCGTCTCCGGTCTGTGGTCCCTTATCGGCAAGCTGGTCGACCACTTCCTACCACAGGAGTGCGCCAACTACTTCGCCTCCTGCGGCTATGACCCAGACTGAAAGGAAACCGCTCTAACCTACGGCAAATTGAAGCATTCAAGGCCACGGTTGAATGCGGCTCCGTCAGCCGTGCAGCCGTACCGCGCCGTGATGGGTGATGCCGACGCTATGGGTGTTGGCGATCAGGACAGGCCCGACAAAATAGCCGCCGCCCTTGATCGAGTGCGAGCCGTCTCCCGGTCAGCAGACCGTGAGGTTCACACCATTGTCGTCCAGGTTGTTCTTCAGATCATCGCCCGGCATCTTATCCGTCACCACGTGATTGATGTCGCGCCAGGACGCGTAACGGGCCGGGAACAGCCGGTCTTGCTTGGAGTGGTCGGCAACGACGACGGTGCCTGCGGCGCGTGCCACCATGGCGCTATAGACCGCCCCGCATTCGAGAAGCGCATCGGAAGGCCCGTCGGGGCCGAGGCCGCTCGCGCCGAGAATGGCGAAATCGGCGTAGAAGGAATTGAGGAACGAAACCGTGTGCGCGCCGACAGTCGCGCCCTCGGTGGCGTGATAATCGCCCGGCAACATGAGGACCTTGATGGTCGGATTGATCGCGAGCACGGTTGCAACGCCGAAGGAATGGGTGAGCACGGTGATGTTCTTCATCTCCACCGCAATGCGCCTGGCGGTGTGCACCGTCGTCGAGCCGGAGCCGATCATCAGCACCTGAGCACCTTTCAGGATCTGCACCGCCGCCTTGGCGATCCGCTCGCGCTCGGCGACGAAAAGGGTGTGGCGCTCGGTTACCGACGGTTCGGTGGAGAGAGAGCGCACGGCTCCGCCGTAGGTACGGTTCAACAGGCCCTGTCCGGTCATCTCGTCGAGGTCGCGGCGGATGGTCTCGGTCGAGACGTGGAGCCGTCGGGCAAGTTCCGCCACGCGCAGGCTCGGCGCCTGGTTGAGCTCGGTCAGGATGCATTCTTGACGTACGCTCTTCGGTTTCTTCATCGCCGCTTGCTCCTCAGCATTCCGCCGGTCTTTTCAGCCATCCATTCCAGTCCGCCGGCCAGCGCCGCATCGTAGACCGCGCCGCCCATACCCCTGCCGGCATCTGCATGAGGGCCGGCATAGGCCTGGTCTTCGTCGGAGGCCGGGCAGGCGATCGTATGGATTTCCGGTGCGTTCATCGCGAGAGTTGTGTCAGGAACAACGAGGTCGAACAAGTGTCGTGGCTTTTCTATCCCCGCTCGTCTCAGGCCCCCGGCTGCGGCAGGTACGCGATCAGCTCGTCTGTAGTCATCACATTGGCATAGATCATATGGAGCCGCTCAAGTTCACTCACATGCAGTTTCATCGTGCCGGCGGCGCAGGCGTCGTCGACGACGATGACGTCGAAGCTCTCGTCGGCGAGACTGCGGACCGTCGAGGAGACGCACTGGTCGGTGAAGATGCCGCTGCACACGACGTGGGTGATGCCCATGTTGGCCAGCACAAGCCTGAGATTGGTGCCGGTCAGCGCGCTGTCGGTGGTTTTGGTGACGACGATCTCGCCGTCGCGGGGGGCGATCTGCGGCAGGATCTGCGAGGCTTCCTCCTCCCTGGGCAGGAGAAGATCGTTCCAGCCCGGTTTCTTCTGGCTGAGCGAGCGGTCGCGGCCGTCTGTGCGCAGGCATGCGATGCGCGCGAAGAACACGTCGAGACCGAGCGTGCGGAAGCGCTCCAGGAGGCGCCGGTTGTTGGGGATGACGGTGCCGTGCATCCGCTCGTGGAAAAGTGTCCAAGCGTGATAGCGGGCAAGCTCGTCCCCCGTGAGGGTGGCGGGATCCGGGCGGTCGAGATAGGTGTTCTGCATGTCGATGACAAGCAAGGCCACCTTGCCCTTTTCGAGCACAGGATCCTCGGGTTCCGGTGCGCCCTGATAGTAGAAGGAACGCCGTTCGGTTTTCCAGTTCACGTGCCCGCCCTCATGCATCCGCCTGGCGACGGCGCACCAGCGCGATGGCGAGGCCCCCTATAAGGAGCACGGCGGCGGCCGAAAGCGTACTCATCGTGCCGAGCGCCGGCACCATCGGCGAATAGCCGGCGACCATCTTCGAATAGAGCCATTTCGGGATCGTCGAGTCGACGCCGGCGGTATAGAGCGACAACGGGAAATTGCCCCAGGAAAGCAGGAAGGCGAAGAGCGCGCCCGACCAGATGCCCGGCCAGAGGATCGGCAAGGTCACCTCGCGCAGGATGAACCAGCGGCTGGCGCCAAGGTCGCGGGCAGCCTCTTCGAGCGTCGGGTCGAAGGAATAGACCTGGATCGCGATCACTAGCGTTACGACCGGAACGATCCAGACGAGATGGGCGACGACGGCCGTCTGCCAGCTCGGATTGATGCCGAGCGCGTTGAACCACAAGAGAAGGGCAAGCCCCAGCACCGGCTGCGGAAAGAAGACCGGCAAGAGGATCGCCTTCTGGAACAGCTTGCGTCCCCTCCAGTCGTAGCGGGCAAAGGCAAGCGCGCCGAAGAAGGCGAAGACCACCGAGACCAGAGTGACGATGAAGGCGATCAGCAGGGAGTTCTGCACCAGTGACTGGATTTCGAGCGACGCGAAGGTCTTGCCCCACCATTCGGTTGAGAAGACGCGGATCGGAAAGCCGAAATAACGTCCCTTCGACAGGCCGGCCAGCGCACCGCAGATGATCGGCAGGTAGATGGCGAGAATGACAAAGGCGGTCCAGACTTTCACGAAGGCGCGGGCGCGGATTTGCGAACGGGTTTCCATGTCTCACCTTTTGCCGAGAATGCGGTCGAGATCGAGCTTCGACAGGACGTAGAGCGCAAGCCCGCTGACAATGGCGACGAGCAGGAGAGCGAGTGCCGAGCCGAGCGGCCAGTTCTGCGCATAGGTGAAGGCAACCTCGATGTCCTGCGCAATGGTGATGACCGACTGGCCGCCAAGGATCTTGGATTCGGCGATGGCGCCGGCGCCGAGCACGAAGGTGAGCAGCATGCCGATCAGGATGCCGGGCATGGCGAGCGGCAACTCGATTTCACGCCAGATCATGAGCCGGCTGGCCCCGAGGTCGCGCGCCGCATCGACCAGATCCCTGGGGATCATCGCAATACCGAGCGACATCGGGAACAGCATGAAGGGAAGATAGACGTAGAGCATCCCGAACAGAATGGCGCCCGGGTTATAGAGCACTTCCGGACCGCCGGAAAAACCAAGCCATTTGAGCCCGCCGTCGAGTACGCCGTTCTTGATGAAGAACAACACCCAGCCATAGAGCCGGACGTTTTCCGAGACGAACAGCGGAAAGACGAAGAGCACGCCGACGAGGCCCGACCCTTTGCCGAACATCCGGTTGAGGCCGTAGGCGATCGGATAGGCGATCACCGCCAGCAGCGCCACGGTTGCGGCCGCATAGCCGAGCGACCAGGCAAACGACATCCACACCGTATTCGACGGATCGAATACGGTGGAGAAGTTGGCAAGTGTGAAAGAGCGGAAAACGTCGAAGCTCTTCGGTGTGGCGAACGCATAGGCGGCCACCGTCAGCAGCGGTGCGAGAAATCCGAGGACCAAAAGGAGGGTGACGGGCGCGGCGGCGCGAAGTCCGGCAGGGATGGCAGGCAGCAAGCTTCGCTCGCCGGCGGTTGCGGTGTATGTCACGGCCGCCATGTCAGCCTCCCACCACGATGGCGTCGCGGGCGTCCCAGCCGATGGTGACGCTGTCGCCTGACGACAAGCCGGGGACCGCTGCCCGTGCGGCTTCGACGAGATAGATCCGGTCGCCGGAATGGACCTGATACTGCATGCGCGAGCCGAGCGAGTATTCGTTGTAGATCCTGCCCGTGATCAGGTTGCCGGCGGTCGATGGGCCGGTGACGAAACGCATGGTCTCCGGTCGAACGATGACGGTTGCCGTGTCGCCGATCACCTCGTCCGTCGGAGCGACGGTGATTGACTGTCCATCGCCGAGGATCCAGCCGCCCTGACCGTCGCGCCTTACTTCGAAACTGTTCACTTCGCCGAAGAATTCCGCGACGAAGCGCGTTGCCGGCTTCGTGTAAATTTCCTCCGGCGTGCCGATCTGCACGAGGCGGCCGCGGCTCATCACCCCGACGCGATCGGACATGACCATGGCTTCCTCGAGCGAGTGGGTGATGTAGACGAAGGTCTTTCCGCTCTCGCGGTGCAGGTCCTTCAGTTCCTTTTCCAGCACCTTCTTCAGCTTGTAGTCGAGGGCTGACAGCGGTTCGTCGAAGAACAGCACGTCGGGATCATAGGCAAAGGCGCGGGCGAGCGCGACGCGTTGTTTTTCACCGCCCGAGCAGCGCATCACGTTCTTGGCGTAATAATGTTCGGGCAGGCGCACCATGCGCATGAGTTCGAGCGCGCGGGCTTTGCGTTCGGCGGCGGCCATCCTGCGGACCTTCAGCGGGAACTCGATGTTTTCGCCGACGGTCTTGTGCGGAAACAGGGCCAGCGACTGGAAGACAAGGCATGTCGGCCGCTTGTCGGGCGGTACGTCGTTGATCAGTTCGCCGCGGAGCGTGATATAGCCTTCGGACGGCGATTCCATGCCGGCCAGCATGCGCAGGAGGGTCGTCTTGCCGGACCCGGAGGGTCCGACAATGGTGACGAATTCGCCCTCCTTGATATCGACATTGATGCCGTCGACGGCGGCGAAGTCGCCGAAGATCTTGCGGACACCGACCAGTTGCAAAACCGGCGCCGTTGCCGGAAGGACTGCGTCGTCGGTTTTGGTGGCGGTGTCGGGCAGGGTGGGCGAGATCGTCGCAAGGCTCATGTCGTTTGCTCCGTCAGAACAGGTTCGGCTCAGCCGCGCAGGCGCTTGGCCGCCGTCATCAGTTCCAGTGCCTTGTCGTAGTCGGGCACGATGTCGTACTCGGCCGAACGGGCCATGTCCTCCTCGAGGCTGTCCCACTGGATGGCTTCCAGTTCTTCCTTGGTGAAGAGTTCGAAGCACTTGGGGTTGCCCATCTGGCTGACCGGATTGAACGTGCCTTCAGCAAAGGCGACGGTGTGGGCGACCTGCGGGTCCTGGACATATTTCAGGAATTCCACGGCAAGCGGCGAGAGCTCGGGATTGTTGACGGTCGAGGTGATCTCGATCCACGAGATCCCGCCCTTGCCATCGATCGGACCCTTGAGCGGCGTGATTGCGCGGAGCTTCGGATAGCCGTCCGCCCGTGCCGGGGAAACCGAATAGGTACCGCCAGTCATGTAGAGATCGATCTCGCCCGAGACGAGCGCCTGGTTGAGCGAAGCCATGTCGCCGACCATCTTGGCGCCCTTGAAGACCTTCTCGGCGGTTTCGGCGAAAGCCTTGAATTCCTCTTCCGTATGCTCCTTGAAGGGGTTGATGCCGGCGACCAGGAAGATGTTGAAGACGTTCCAGTCGTCGGATTCCTGGATGCCGTACTTGCCGGCGAGCGAGGCATCGTTGAACAGGTCCCAGCCCTGTTCTTCGGCCGTCGCCTTACTGATCTCGTCGGTGTTGACGACGAAGCTGTAGGGCCCGAAGCGCTGGGCCATGCCGAGGAGGTCCTTGCCGTCGTCGCTCATCGCCCAACGATAGGGCGCCTTGAACCCGGGCAGCATGGTGTCGAAGTAGGGCTCGAATTCGGCGCGCGGCAGCGGCTTGATCAGGCCGGCCGGCGCCATGATCTTGCGGGCCCAGGGATTGTTGACGTTGATGAGATCCCAGATCCTGGTCTCGCCGGCCCGGAGCCGGTTGATCATGGTCGGATCGTTGGTCAGGCTCTCGGCCTTGACGGCGGCCGACTGGCTGGAACGGAAGGGGTCCAGCACCTGCGCGGAATTGTAGCCTTCCCAGCAGAGGATGTTGAGCTCCTTCTCGCGGGCCGCGAAGGCGCGGGTGGCGCTCGCGAGCGGTCCGGCGAAGGCGGCCGCGCCCATCATTTGCATCATGTTGCGCCTGGAGATTTTCATCATTGTCGTTCCCCTTGTCTTGGCCGCTTGATCGGCTCATGGATGTTTGATGTTGGAAGTGTGTCGCAAAAATGTGTAGTTTACAACATTTATTTCGTCGTTCATTGTGCGTTGCGCAATGACGCTCAGTGAGTATCCGGTGCCGTTTCCAATTTCGGGTCACAGGATAAAACCGGCGCAATTGCACGCATTTTCTTTGCATTCCTTTTGTGCAGCCGGCGTGGCGATGTTTTAATCCGATGCATGAAATTGGTGCAGGTGCGATCTCTCATTTGTGGAAGTCACAACAATAAAGCGAGCAGGACATGTTGAAATCACTACAGGGGAAAACCGTCATCGTGACCGGCGCAAGCCGGGGTATCGGCAAGGGCATCGCCCTGCGCTTCGGGGAGGCGGGACTGAATGTCGTGGTCGTGTCGCGCAGCCAGGGTGATGCCGACAAGGTGGCGGCTGAAATCGGTCCGAACGCATCGGGATTTGCCGCGGATGTCAGCACGGAAGAGGGCTGTAAGGCGATGGTCGAGACAGCAGTCACCCGCTATGGCGGCGTTGACGTGCTCTGCGTCAATGCCGGCATTTTCCCGGCTGCGAAGCTGGGCGAAATGACAGCCGGTGATTTCGACCACGTGATCTCCACCAATCTCAAGAGCACCTTTCTCGGCATCTCCGCCGTGCTGCCGGCGATGACCAGGGCCGGCTCGGGCCGCATCATCATCACCTCGTCGATCACAGGGCCCATCACCGGCTATCCGGGATGGGCACATTATGGGGCGAGCAAGGCCGGCCAGCTCGGTTTCATGCGCACGGCCGCGATCGAACTGGCGCCGAAGAACATCACGGTCAATGCCGTGATGCCGGGCAACATCATGACGGAGGGCCTCGAGGGCAACGGCCCGGAATACATCGCCGCCATGGAGGCTTCCGTGCCGCTGCGCCGTCTGGGCACGCCGGCGGACATCGCAAACGCGGCGCTGTTCTTCGCGTCGGAGGAGGCCGCCTACATCACCGGCCAGTCGATCGTCGTCGATGGCGGCCAGATCCTGCCGGAATCGCTTGGTGCACTGGAAGCGATGGGCTGAAGACGGAAGAAGCCGGGCGAAGGTCGCCTGGCTTCCCTACCGGCCTTTCAGGCGCTTCAGCGCATCTTGAGAATGCTGTCCAGCGTGCCGGTGAAGAAGTCGGCATCCTCGTTGGAGAAGCACAGCGGCGGACGGATCTTCAGCGTCGCGCCATACTCGCCGGCAGCCCCGATGAGGATGCCGTTCTGCTTCAGCTGGTTGATGGCAAGGGTCGCGAGCGCGGTATCCGGCGTGCCGTCTTCCGGATCGACGAAATCGAGGCCGATGAACAGGCCGGCCCCACGAACCTCGCCGATTTCCGGATGGGACGCCCGCAAGTCCGTGAGCGACCGCTTGAAATAGGCGCCGACCGTGCTCGCCCGCGCGACGAGTTCTTCCTCTTCGATCACTTGCAGGACGGCATGGCCGGCTGCCGCCGCCACCGGGTTTCCGCCGAAGGTGTTGAAATAGCCCGTCTCTTCGCAGAACCTCTTGAGGAATTCCGGTCGGGTGACGACGCCGCCCATCGGAAAGCCGTTGCCCATCGGCTTGCCCATGGTGACGAGGTCGGGCGTCAAGCCATGCCGCTCGAAGCCCCAGAGACCACCGCCCGTGCGACCGAAGCCCGGCTGGACCTCATCGGCGATCAGCAGGCCGCCGGCGCGGTGTACGACATCGGCGGCAGCCTTCAGGAAGCCGGCGGGATCGGCATAGATGCCGTCGCTCGAGAAGATCGTGTCGATGATCAGCGCGGCAAGGCCGATGCCGCGTGACTTCAGCTCTGCGATCGCTCCTTCGACCGAGGCCGCGAAACTCTCCCCGACGCTCATGCCGTCGCGGGCCGACGGCGCCGGAACGACCGCCACGAAGGGCGCCGGCTTGCGCTTGCGCAACGAAGACGGCGAGATCTCGGTCACCAGCGCCGTGTTGCCATGATAGGCGGCCCTGGTAACGATGAAACCGTCCGCACCCGTCACGATGCGGGCGATCCGCATGGCCAGATCGTTGCTCTCGCTGCCCGTGCAGGTCATCACGACATTGCTCAGGCTATCGGGAAACCGGGAGAGCAGCTTTTCGCTGTAGGCCTCGACGACGCGATTGAGGTAGCGCGTGTGGATGTTGAGCTCACCGACCTGGCGTGCAACGGCCTCGATCACCCGAGGGTGGCAGTGGCCGACGGACGGCACGTTATTGTAAACGTCGAGATATTTGCGGCCGTTGACGTCATACATGTAGGCGCCCTTAGCGCGCACCATCTCGATCGGCTGCTCGTAAAAGAGAACGGAGGAGGCTCCGAAGGTCGCCTGCCGCCGGGCGACGCGCTCTGCGAGATCAGGCGGAAAGCCTTCCGTCCGTGTTGCATCGAAGCGGTTGAGGTCGAGGATTTCTTTGGTGGCGGTGCTCATCGGGGCTTCCTCAACCGTGTTTTGCCAGATAGCGCTCGGCGAGCGCCACGGTGCCGTCGGTATAGGCCGTGCCCATGGATTGCGCCGTCGGCGTCTCTGCATGCGAGGCGATCCAGGCGGTGAGTTGCATGCGCCGGAGCATGATGAACATCGGCAGGGCCGCTTCATGCTCCGGATCGAGCGGTGCGACGCGCCGGTAGCCTTCCAGCCATGCCGCCATCAATTGCGGAATGAACGGCTCATGCTCCATGAAGCTGATCGCGGCGGCGAAGTCATAGGCAAACCAGGAGAGGCCGCAATCGTCGAAATCGATGACGCCCAGCCGGTCGCCCTCGACCAGCAGGTTGGCGGCACGCATGTCGCAATGAACGAGGCCGAACCGGTCGGCGCCGTAGCCATAGGCCCGTGTCTGCTTTTCCAGCATCGCGTGGGTCCGCTCCAGAACCTCCTTGCCGTCGGGCGTCAGGCCGAGGGCGGCGCGCCAGTCGCCCCAATAGGCGCCATCACCGAGGATCCGGTCGAAGTTCCAGGTCTTGCGGATGAACAGGTCCGGATGAGCCCACTGGCGGCTATGCTGATGCAGGCGGGCATTGATTTCGCCAAGTGCTCCGTACCACTTCGCCAGGTCGAGATCCGTATCCGGTTCCTTGCCGCTCATGAATTCGAAGGCGACCGCATGGCGAACCGTTTCGCCATCGGAGAACTTCTGAAGGAGGCTGCCGTCTCCGGCCGGGATCGGCCGGGGCGTGGGGACGACCCCATCCCGCCGGAGCGCTTCGATCCAGGCAAGCTCAGACAGGATTTCCGCCTCCGAATGATAATCGGGTCGGTGGACCCGAACGATCAGCTTCCGGTCAGGGGTTTCGTCGTGAACGAGGAACGTCGCGTTTTCCGAAATGGTCAGAAGCTTGACGTTTGCATGCGCCGATACCGCCCAGACCGGGCAGAGCGCGCTGACGGCAGTGGAAAGCCGGGTTAGAAAATCTGCGTCGTACAACACTTCGACATTCCGATCGGTGGATTGTTTTGCAATTCCAACAATAAAAATGTTGGGATTGCAACATAAATCGTGTGCGCCCGGGTCAAGCTCGCGGTTGTTCACGCGGAAAGCAGGGCGGAGTCGGATACGCTCGTTTTCCCCGGATGTTTAAGCTGCGTCGCAGCGCCGCTTGGTCGACCGTGCCGTTAGGCAGCCACCGGCGCCAATGCGGTGCGCGGAGAGGACGGCATATCCCTGTTCATGCCCCTCATATGAGGCATTCGCTTTCCAGCCCCCGATCCCGAAGCTCCTTGCTGAAGCTTATGATGCCCTTGCGCAATATCGCCTCGAATTGCAGAACAATGCGCGAAACGGGTCTGTTGCGCGAATAAAGAAGCGCGAAAGTCAGGGGTACATGACGTTCGTAGGGAATGGCGACCACTTTTCCCAGCGGATCGTGGGCCAGCACGAGCGGGTGGGCAAATGCGATGCCCAGTCCGCTTTGCGCCATGTGCATCGAGGTCACAGACTGGTTCGTCGTCAGAACCTGAAAACCGGCGACTTCTTCACCCAGGCTTTCGCGCAGGATAAAGCCCGGTGTGGTTTCCGCGCCATGAACGATGATCGTTTGTTTCATCAGATCTGCGGCGGTGATGATATCATTGCCGGCAAGAGGGTGCCCGGCAGGTACAAGGCACACCATCGACATGCGCAGGAGCGGCTGCACTGAAACGCCGACCTCGTCGAGCGGCATGAATGCAAAACCTATATCGCAGTATTCCTGACGGATCTGTCTTACGACATCGCTGGCCGTGTGCACCTCGGTGCGGATTTTCACCTGGCTGCGCGCCGCCCTGAACGCTTTGATGGCGTCGGGCAGTATCTGCGCCGTAAATGAAGGGACCGAAGCAATCGACAATGCGCCGGCCCGGTTGTCCTTCAGTTCTTCGGCCTTGCCTCGCAGGGATGCCATCTGGGCGAAGAGACGTTCGATTTCCGGCAATACGTTATTGGCCTCGATTGTCAGCCGGGTCCTGCCGTTCGACCGCACGAAAAGAGCAAAACCGAATTGCCCCTCCAGTTCCTTCAGCGTTTGGCTGACGGCCGGCTGCGAAACGCGCATCAGGCGTGCCGTTTCGGTGACGCTCTGCGTACGCGCGAAAAGGCGGAATGTCTCCAACTGGCGGAGGCCGATGTTCATAACCGA
Organism: Neorhizobium sp. CSC1952; assembly: GCF_030378245.1. Taxonomy (NCBI): domain Bacteria; kingdom Pseudomonadati; phylum Pseudomonadota; class Alphaproteobacteria; order Hyphomicrobiales; family Rhizobiaceae; genus Neorhizobium; species Neorhizobium sp. CSC1952. The sequence continues at coordinate 2,464,631 of NZ_CP128416.1, forward strand.
TCCCTTATGTCGACATAGAAGTTTTGTATTAGTTCTAATGGAAAAACTCTGCAATTGTCCTCACCGGGAACAAAATAAAGAAACTGGACAGGATCAGAACAGGTTGGATGCTCTCCTCGATATCGGTGGCCTTGAGGTTGATTTCTCTCTAAAGGAAGGTCTCCTGCATGCTGTAAAGGGCGTTTCCTTCACGGTCGGGCGTAGCGAAACCCTCTGCCTTGTCGGTGAATCCGGATCCGGCAAATCGCTCACCGCGCTTTCCGTTCTCGATCTGCTGCCGGCCGGAGCGACCCGCCGCATGGAGCGTGCGATCTTCGCCGGACAGGATATTTCCCGCTACGGGGAGCGGCAGATGCAGGATCTGCGGGGACGTGCGATCGGCATGATCTTCCAGGATCCGACGATGGCCTTCAATCCGACCATGACGATCGGCAGGCAACTCGAGGAAGTGTATCTGCGCCACGTTTCGCGCGATCGGCGGAAGGCCCGTGCAACGGCAATCGGCCTGCTGGACCGGGTTGGCGTCACCAGGCCCGAAACACGCATGAATGAATATCCGCATCAGCTTTCGGGCGGGTTGCGCCAGCGGGCGATGATCGCCATGGCGCTGATGTGCGAGCCGCAGCTCCTCATTGCCGACGAGCCGACGACGGCGCTGGACGTTACCATGCAGGCCCAGGTGCTTTCGCTCCTGAAATCCGTTCAGGAAAGCTTCGGAATAGCGATCCTGTTCATTACCCATGATCTCGGTGTCGTTGCGGCGATTGCCGACAGGATAGCGGTGATGAAATCCGGCCTGATCGTCGAGACGGGCGATGTCAGGCAGGTTCTCGCAAACCCGCGCGAAGCTTACACGAAAGCCCTGATCGCCGCAGTGCCGAAGGCACCGGCCCTTGCTCCCCTCCATCTCCCGGAGACTGCGCATGCTGGTTAATACTGCGCGCACGATTGCGCTCGAAGCAGCCATGGCAACCCGGGAATTTGCCGTCAAGGGCCGCAAGGAGCCATTCATCGCGGTCAACGAGGTCAGCCTGAGGCTTTACGAGGGAGAATCTCTTGCGCTGGTCGGCGAGTCGGGTTCGGGCAAGACGACGCTTGCGCGCATGATGCTCGGCCTGCTCGAACCTACCCGGGGCGACTTGCAGGTTTTCGGTCGTGAAATCAGCACCTATTCGCGTCTTCATCTGGCCTCACTTGTCCAGCCGGTCTTTCAGGACCCCTATGCCTCGCTCAATCCGCGCAAGCGTCTGGTCGACATCATCTCGATGCCGTTGCGCGCCGCACGCAAGGTGAGCAGGGACGAGGTGGAAGCGCGGGTGGAAGACATTCTGCGGAAGGTCGAATTACCGGCATCCTTTGCCCGGCGCTTTCCCCACGAACTTTCCGGCGGCCAGCGTCAGCGCGTGGCCATTGCGAGAGCCCTGATAAACGAGCCCAGAATTCTGGTTTGCGACGAACCGACATCGGCGCTCGACGTATCCGTGCAGGCGCAGATTCTCGAATTGCTGAAACAGCTCAGGGTCGAACTTGGTCTGTCCTATCTCGTTGTCACGCACAATATCGGCGTCGTCTCCGAACTGTGTGACCGGGTTGCGGTCATGTATCACGGGAAGCTCGTAGAGGACGGCCCGGTTGGGAATGTCCTGCGCGCACCTGTGCACGACTATACGCGCCGCCTGCTGTCCGCCGTCCTGCCCGTGGATCCCGACCAGGCGCGCGCTCTTCTTCTTGCTGCTTTCATTCCTCCCGAAAACCGCCCGTCCTGAAATGGAGAATGCCATGACCACGAGCCTCAGAAAAAATGTTCTGTCGCTGCTTGCCGCAACGATTGCCTTCTTGCCGGTGCATGCCTTCGCAGGCAAGGATAACGATACGCTTGTCGCTGCCTTCCAGGCGAAACTCCCGAGCCTCGACCGTTATCATTCCCCGGGGCGCGAAGGTTTTCTTCTCGGCCTGCTGGCCTATGACGCGCTGGTCTATCGCGATCCGAACACATTCGAACTGAAGCCCCTGCTCGCGACCGCGTGGCGACAGGTCGATGACAAGACCTGGGAGTTCGATCTTCGTCAGGGCGTGAAATTCCACAACGGCGACCAGATGACGGCGGAGGATGTCGCTTACAGTCTGATGTACGCGGCCGATCCCGAAAACAAGGTTTTCAACCGCATGACAGGCGGCTGGATAGAGCGCGTCGACATTCTCGACCCCCACAAGATCCGCGTTGTCGGCCGTGATGTCGCGCCTCTGGCGCTGGAATACATTATCCAGCTTCCCGTTGTGCCGAAAAAATACCGCGAGAGCGTAGGAATCCAGGCATTTTCCGAAAAGCCTGTCGGGACCGGGCCGTTCATGGTCGCCGAGCGCAGCGGCAACGATGTCGTGTTCAAACGCAACGAGGATTATTTCGAGGGCGGCGGCAAGAGCAAGCCGGCTATCGGTACGTTCATCTACCGCGCCATCCCAGACGTGAACACCCAGGTGGCGGAACTGATCAGCGGTGGCATCGACTGGGCCTATTACATTCCCTCCGATCAGGCAGAAAAGCTCAAGCGCATGCCGATGGTCGACGTCATCAACGCCGAAACCTTCCGCATCGGCTTCCTGACGCTCGATGCGGCCGGTCTGTCGGACCCGGCGAGCCCGCTGAAAGATGAACGTGTCCGCAAGGCGATCGCCTATTCGATGGATCGCGAGGCCATGGCGAAAACGCTGGTCGGCGGCGCCTCGAAGCCGATCCCCTCGGCATGCACGCCTTCGCAGTTCGGCTGCTTTGCCGATGTGACGCAATACCCCTATGACGTCGAGAAGGCGAAGGCACTGATGGCTGAGGCCGGTTACGCCAACGGTTTCGATATCGATATCTACGGTTATCGCAGCCGTCCCGTCGCCGAAGCCATCATCGGCTACCTGAATGCCATCGGCGTCCGCGCGAACCTTCACTGGTTGCAATACTCGGCAGTGATCCAGGCACGGCGCGACCACAAGACCCCGATCGTCATCGACGATTTCGGCTCGGCCGGCGTAAACGATGTCGGCGCCATCCTGCCGTTCTTCTTTGCCGAATCTCCCGACGACCAGTCCCGCGATCCTGTCGTGACGCAGGCCGTGAAGGAAGCGGGCACGATTGCCGACCAGGACAAGCGCAAGGCTCTCTACGAGACCGCCCTGAAGCAGATCGCCGACAAGGCCTACTGGGCGCCGTTGTTCAGCATGCCGGTCAACTACGTCATGTCGAAAGGCGTCGACGTGCCGGTTCCGGCCGACGAGAATGTCGAATTCTGGCGTGCAAGCTGGAAATGACGATACGCCGCCCCGCCGCGAAAGCATGCGGGGCGGATCGTTCAATGCAGGGATAGATGCCGATGGCCTATTACATAGCCCGCAGATTGGGTCTCGCCGTACTGGTCATGCTGACGATCTCCTTCATGAGTTTCGTCATGCTGAAAATGTCGGGCGACCTGGCGATCTCGCTGGCCGGCGAGGGAAGCGGCGCGGATTACGTCGAATTCCTGCGCAAGACCTATGGCTGGGACAAGCCGCTGCCGGTGCAATACTGGAACTGGCTCATCAAGGCGCTCCAGGGGGATGTGGGCACCTCGTTCTACTACGGCAGTCCGGTGCTTTCGCTGATTGCCGAACGCCTGCCCGCGACGCTTTCCCTTGGAGCCATGGCCATTACGATGGCGCTTGCCGTCGCCATACCGCTTGGAATGGCCGGGGGCCGCGCACCCGGAAGCATCATCGATCGCATTGCCCTGTTCATCGCTCTTCTCGGCGTCTCGACACCGATTTTCTGGTTGAGCTTCCTGCTGATCCTTGTCCTTGGAATACAGTTTGCAGTCCTGCCTATCTCGGGGGGAGGATCCGTGCGGCATTTGGCAATGCCGGCCATGGCGCTGGCCTTCTATTCGATGCCGGCCATCATCCGTATCTCCCGTGCCGGCATGATCGAGGTCATGCGTTCGGAATATATCCGCACCGCACGGGCCAAGGGGCTGCGTCCCTGGCAGATCTATCTGCAGCACGCCCTGCGCAACACGCTCGTGCCGGTCGTGGCCGTCGCCTCGGTCCAGTTCGGCTTTCTGCTCGGCGGTTCCGTGGTGGTGGAAAACATCTTCGCAATTCACGGGATCGGTTATCTCACGTGGGAAGCCATCAACCAGAATGACTATCCGGTGGTGCAGGCCGCGCTCTTGGCCGTTTCGGCGGCCTATGTCGTGCTGACGCTGCTTGCCGATATCGTCAATATGATGATCGATCCCCGTATCAGACTGGAATGACCATGAACTCTCGGATTACCGGAAGCGTTCCGGCGGCACGTCTCTGGAAAGGGCCACGTATTCCCGTCGGGCGCTGGGGCCTTGCAACCGGCGTTTTCATTATCGGCTTCATAACGCTGGTCGCCATCCTGGCGCCGTGGATCGCACCTTACTCGCCCTATGAACAGTCGCTCGCCAATCGCCTTGTCCAGCCGGTTTTCATGGAAGGCGGAACGTGGGGCCATATTCTCGGCACCGACCATCTCGGCCGCGACTATCTCAGCCGCCTAATATATGGCGCGCGGCTTTCGCTGCTCGTCGGCTTCGGAACGATCGTGCTTTCGGCCGTCATGGGCATAGGACTCGGCCTGCTGGGAGGCTATTTCGGCGGGCGCGTCGATATGGCGGTGATGTTCCTCCTGACCGTGCGGCTCAGCCTTCCCATCATGTTGGTGGCGATCTCCCTGGTGGGTCTTCTCGGCAATTCCCTGCCGCTGATGATGCTGATCCTCGCCTGTTTCCTCTGGGATCAGTTCCTTGTCGTGACGCGATCCCTGACGATGCGCTTGCGCAATGCAGAATTCGTGCTTGCAGCCAGGGCGGCGGGCCTTTCCAATGTCAGGATCATGATCGGGGAAGTCCTTCCCAATCTCGTCAGCCCGTTGATCGTCGTGGGGACGCTGGAAATGGCGCATGCGATCCTGCTCGAGGCTGCGTTGTCCTTCCTCGGGCTGGGCATCCGTCCGCCGGACAGCTCCTGGGGGCTGATGATCGCCGAGGCGAAGGACTTCGTTTTCTTCGAATCCTGGCTGGTCAACATTCCCGGCCTCGCAATGCTGGTTCTGGTTGCCGGGATCACGTTCCTCGGCGAGGGTCTTCGTGCCTGGCTTGCTCCGGATTCCTCACAGTAATCGTATCGACAGGTCATGGATATGAAAGACTCGATATACCGCCTGAACCTGCGTCAGCTCGGCGCCGCATTGCGGGAAGGTTCGCTGTCTGCAATTGCCGTTCTGGAGCACTATCTCGATCGTATCGCGCGTCTGGACGGCGAGCTGAACTGCTTCGTGCATGTCGATGCCGAAGGTGCGCGTGCGCTGGCCGGGCTGGCGGATGAGCGCTTTGCCACCGGAAAACCGCTCGGGCCGCTCGACGGCATTCCGGTCGCCATCAAGGACAATCTTCTGGTGGCGGGCATGCCCTGCGTCTGGGGCACGAAGCTCTATCGCGACTATATCGCTGCGGAAGACGAACTGCCGGTGCGGCTTCTGCGCCAGGCGGGCGCGGTCATCGTCGGCAAGACCAATGTTCCGGAATTCACGCTGCGGGGCTTCACAGGAAACGCGGTTTTCGGCTCGACCGGAAACCCCTGGAACCCGGCGCTGACGCCGGGCGGCTCCAGCGGAGGCTCCGTCGCGGCCGTGGCCGCCGGGCTTGTACCGTATTCTCTGGGAACGGATGGCGGCGGGTCGATCCGCCGCCCTGCCGGCTATGTCGGGATCGTCGGCCTCAAACCATCGATCGGACGCATTCCGCGCCAGGGCGGCCTGCCGCCGCTTCTCGCCGATTGCGAGGTCGTCGGCCCGCTGGCCCGCACGGTCGACGACATCCGTCTCATCATGAGCGTCATCGGCTGCGCGAATTCCGAGGACCCGCGCTCCTTCGGCTTTCCGGCTATCGACGCAGCCTCTGCAACGCCGGAACGCAAGCGTATCCTGTTCGTGGAGCGGTTCGGGGATGCGCCGGTCGATCCGGAAATCGCCGCCCTGTGTTCAAGAGCCGCAGACCGGTTCGCAGCGCTCGGGCATGAGGTCGAACGTGGTCCGCTGCCGCTCGATCTCGCATCGGTGAATGCCGGCTGGCCGGTTCTCGCCAATACCGGGCTCGCGAAGATGGCCGCGCTCGACGCACGGTTCCACCAACTGGTTTCTGCGCCGTTTTCCGAACAGGCGAAAGCCGGAGCGAAGCTTTCCGCAACCGACTACCTGACATTCATCGAGACGCTCGACGCATTTCGCGTGGCTGCCGCAAGGCTTTTCGAGGATTTCGACGTGGTTCTCACGCCGGCATCGGCGGCACATCCCTGGCCCCGCGATTCCCAGTTCCCGCCGGTCATCGACGGGAAGGAAGCAGGTCCGCGAGGCCATGCGGTCTTCACCAACTGGGTGAATGCCTGTGGTCATCCCGGCATTTCGATCCCTGTCGGCCCGGGCGCCGGCGGCATGCCGGTCGGCTTGCAGGCCGTCGCAGCATTCGGCGCGGATGACGCTCTTCTCGATCTCGCGGCATCGTTCGAACAGGCGCATCCCTGGGCGGATCGCTGGCCGGAACTGGCTGTACGGTAATGGCAGGAAAATTATCGGGCCTTTACGACCGCAGCTTGTGGATGCGCGTCGCGGAAACCCTTGCCATCGGGGTGGCCGGCGGGGGGCTTCTGGAGCTGGCAGGCATGCCGGCCGGCTGGCTGTGCGGGTCGATGATCGCGGTCATTGTCGCGGTTTTTGCGGGGCGCCCGCTCAAGATTCCCGATCGGCTGCGCAGCGTGGCCTTCATTCTGCTCGGCGCGTCGATGGGGGCGGTGCTTTCTCCTGAAATGCTGGGCAAGCTGGAAAAATGGCCCCTCAGCATTATCCTGCTTGCGCTGTCGGTCATCGCGACGATGGTGGTCGGCACGCAATATCTGGCGCGGCGGCATAATTGGGACAGCGCCTCGGCCCGCCTCAGTTCGGTGCCCGGAGCGCTTTCGGCGGTGCTGGCCATAGCAAGCGACAGCCGCGGCGATCTGATGCGGATCACGGTCAGCCAGACGCTTCGCCAGATCGTGCTGGTTTCTCTCGTGCCGGTCCTGCTTCTTGTCAGCCCGGCTCCTCCTGAAAAGGTACATGCGGCCCTGGCCGGTCCGGGCGATATTTTCCTGATGCTTGCCGCTGCATGCGCCGGCGGGCTGGCCTGCGCACGGTTGCGCATCCCGGGAGGGTTATTGCTGGGCGCTCTTCTCGGCAGCGGCATTCTCCATGCCACCGGGATGGTTTCCGGCGTATTGCCCGGAGCCGCATTGATCGCCGCCTATGTGATCGTCGGCTCGGCTATCGGTGCGCGCCTGCGCGGAACGGATCCCATGGCCATCGTTGCCGTGCTGCGGCCTGCGATGGGAAGCATCGCTGCGGCGATTGTCATTGCGGCGATTTTTGCGGCGCTGGCTTCGTTTCTGACAGGTCTGCCGTTCAACGAGGTATGGCTGGCCTTTGCGCCCGGCGGCGTCGAGGCGATGACGGTTCTCGCCTTCGCTCTCAACCTCGATCCCGGTTTCGTCAGCGGGCATCACCTGATCCGGCTTGTCGGGCTTATGCTGCTGAGCCCGCTCTGGACGGCGGGTTTGAGGCGCGGCGACTGAGTTGCCGCCGCGCCCGATCCGTCAGATTTGCGGGCGGCGGTCGGCCCACGGATGGTTCTCTTCGTAGAGCGCGGCAACCGACACCAGATCCCAGTCCTTCCCAAAGGGTGCAATCAACTGGAAGCCGATGGGCATGCCGTCTTCGGCAGGATCGCATGGTATGCTGATGCCCGGCAGACCGGCGGAATTCACGAAGCCCGTGAAAGCGCGGTGGTAGGGAGGGCCGAACTCTTCCGCCTTCCACGGCATGGCGCCCGCCGAAGGCGTCATGATGAAATCGTATGTCTCGAAAGCGACGGCAAGCTCAGCGTAGATCGTGCGGAACGCCATGAGCGCATCGACATAATCGATGGCGGAAAGCGTTTTTCCCTTCTCGATCATCGGCGGGTACGCCGCGCCGATCCTGCCCTCCCAGTCCGTGTCCTTCAGAAGCCAGGCAAGGCCCGATCCACCGATAGACGGCCAGTGTTTCTCGAACAGGGCTACGTCGAACGGCGCTCCGCCCGTCTCGACCTCGAAGTCGAGTGCCGCCAGATTTTCGGCGGCCCGGGCGCAGGAAATGCGGATCGGCTCCTCCACCTTCATATCGGCAAGCTGCGGTACATAGAGTACCTTCAGACCCTTGCGGACCGGCTCGATCTTACCTTTGGTGAAGCCGAATGAAAGCCTGTCATGCGCGTCCGGGCCTTCTGTCGCGGAAAGGGCCATCGCCAGATCGGCCGTCGTGCGGGCGATCGGCCCGATGATCTCGAAATCATGCAGGATCGGCGGCAGACCGTTGATACGGGCAACGCGGCCGGTCGAGGGCTTCAGCCCGACAAGGCCGTTATGGGCGGCAGGACGGCGGATCGATCCACCGCCATCGGTGCCGAATGCAATCGGAGCAACACCCGCTGCGGTCGCTGCTGCGCCGCCGCCGGTCGATGCGCCGCTCGTCAGTTCCGGGTTCCAAGGATTGCGTGTGGTTCCGAAGGCCAGGGTGCTGACATTACCGCGACCGAGCGTGAATTCGGAAACATTGGTCTTGCCGAGAATGACGGCACCCTGGGCGCGAAGGCGCGCGACCGGCAATTCGTCCTCTTCGGAAATCTGGTCGAGGTAGAGATTGCTGCCCCAGGCGCAACGCAGCCCCTTGACGTGAATATTGTCCTTGATGGTCACGGGGATACCGTCGAAATCGCCGAGCGGCTCGCCGCGTTCGAAGCGTGCATCGCTTTCGGCCGCCGCCGCGCGCGCGCCTTCCACATCCAGCGTCGCAAACAGGTTGAGGCGTGGGTCAACAACGGCGTTGCGTTCCAGAACCGCTTCAAGAACGTCACCGGGCCGCAGCGTCCCGGCTCTGTAGGCGTCGCGCAGACTGGTTGCGGAAAGGGTCCATAAGGGTTCGGTCATCGTATTTCCTCAAGGCATGCAGGATTACATCGTGACCAAGGCTGCTCCCCCCGACAGGGTCCTGTCCAATAAGAAAGGCGGATATTTGTATAGGTGATCGCTAATGGCTGCGCTCAGCCGGGTTTGACGAAAACGCCGAGCGCGTCGAGATGTGCGGCAAAGCCGCGGTTTTCCTCCCGCACCTGCGCCAGGAAGGCCTTGCCCAGCGCCGAAAGGCCCGGCTTCCTGAGATAGATGGCGACAAGTGAACGGCGGATTTCCGGTCTGAAGGCGGAAACGGCGATGTCCTGCGTCATTCTGGGGGTCAGAACGAAGGGCAATGTAATGGCTATTCCCAGGCCCTGCCGCACAAGATCGGCGGATACGACCGAGAGGTTCGTCGTCAGAAAGCGGCCTGCCTCGTTACCATTGCCGAAGGCGAGGCGGACATCGAATTCCTGGCGCACCTGCTGGCCGAACGTGATGATGGTTTCGTTATCGAGCGTTTCAGGGGTAAGTTGCACGCTCCCTGCCAGTGCGTGGTTCTTCGGCAGCAGGCAGACCATTTCCGTCGTCATCAGCGGCCGGACGACCATGTCCGGATTGTCGACCGGCAGGAATGTGAAACCGATATCGGCGGTACGGTCCTGGACGTGCTTTATCACCTCGCGGCTGGAATAGGCCTCGAGGGCGATGCGGGTATGGGGATGGCTGTTCTTGAGCCGTGCAAGCGCCTGGGGCAGTATCCAGCCGGTGAGGGGATGTACCGAAGCGATGGCGAGGCTGTTGTCCTGCTCGCCACGCAATCGTGCGGCCCGCTCGCGCAGCGCCTGCATGTTGTCCAGAACATCTTCCATGTTCTTCAGCAGAAGGTCCGCATTGGCCGTCAGCTTCAGCGGCCCCTGGCCGCGAATGATAAGCTCCAGGCCCAGCTGGTTTTCGAGATCGCGCAACGCTTGGCTGACCGAGGGCTGGGTAATGCGCAGAAGACGCGCCGTTTCGGTTACGCTCATGACGCGTGAGAAAAGGCGAAAGACCTCAAGGTGACGAAGGTTCGGATTCATCGCGGATCCATCGGCGGTTGGACGGCGCAGGGGCGCGGTTGTTCGGCCCCCCCGCACACCATAGGTATTTTCCTATGAAAATATAGAAGGAAAATATTGGACGGGGCGGGGCTGCCTGCGGTCCAATCGCGCCCGTGAGCAAACAGCGCCGGTCGATTTCCGCATGGCGGTCGCAAGGATAATGCTGGCTCCTCAACGACAATCAGAGGGAAACTCGTCATGAACCTGAGAATGCCCGGCTTCGCCGTTCCTTTCATGCTTTGCGCATTCGCCGTGGCGCCTGCACATGCCGCCGGACCGTCCTATGCGGAAAAGCTGGCCACATCCGGCACCATCACCATCGCCACGACCGGCAACGCTCCGCCGATGACCACCGTCGGCACCGACGGCAAGCTGACGGGCTTCGATGTAGAGCTTTGCCGCAGGATCGCCGAAGGGCTGGAACTGAAAACCGAATTCGTGCGCGTGGATTTTTCGGCGACCATCCCCGGCCTGAAGGCCGGCCGTTTCGACATGATCTGCTCGGCCACCGCGCGCACGCCCCAGCGTCTCGCATCGCCCGATCTCTACATGACCGAACCGACGATCGAGAATTTCTCGACGCTGCTGGTCAAGGCCGGAACGACGATCACGACCGTTGCGGACGCGAAGGGCAAGACGGTGGGTGCGGTTCGCGGCGGTCAGGAGAACAAGCTGCTCGCCGACATTTTCGGATCCGATATCACCATCACGACCTATCCCGGCATTGCCGAGGAGATTCTCGATCTCAAGAACGGCCGCATCGATGCAATCGCGATCAATTACGTGACCGCGAGCCAGCACGTGAAGGAAGACGCAGCGCTGAAGGTGCTCAAACCCGGCTTCACGGTCGACGGCGTATCGCCCTATACGCATGCGCTGATCGTCAGCCGCAGCCAGCCGGAACTGCTCGAGGCGGTCAATACGGAGCTGAAGCGCCTGAAGGATAGCGGCGAACTTGCCGCGCTGGAGAAAGAGTGGATCGGCGGCAACTGATCCGGTCGGCGGCGATGGATCTCGCGTTTCTTATGGAGAACCTGCCCGCATTGTTGCGGGCAGCCTGGACGACGGCCTGGCTGACCCTCGCCACCCTGGTTCTGTCGACCCTGATCGCCATTCCCCTGGCCGTCAGCGGGCTGCGGCGCGAAACGCCGCTGTCGCGGGGTCTCGCCGCAGCCAGCACGTTGATGCGCTCGATCCCGACCCTGGTGATCCTGTTCCTGGTCTATTACGGCCTGCCGCAGATCGGGATAGTCCTGCCCGCTCTCGCTACGGCGCTGGTCGGGCTGACGCTTTCGGCGGTCGCCTATACGATGGAAATCCTCCGGGCCGGGCTCAAATCCGTCGACAGCGGGCAATATGAAGCGGCCGGCGCGCTCGGTCTGCCCGCATGGCTGATCTGGGGTCGCGTGATCTATCCGCAGGCCCTGCGCGTCATCGTCCCGACATGGCTCTCCAATGCCACGCTTGTCCTGAAGGGAACGTCCGTCGCCTCCATCATCACCATTCCCGAACTGACGGCGATCGCCAACGAGATCGTTTCCGAGACCTATCGCCCCTTCGAGATACTGCTGTCGACGGCGGCTATCTACATCCTGCTCGGCAGCGTGCTTGCCCTTGCGGCGCGCGTCTCGGCACGCCGGTGGAGCCATCCGTGACGACCGCAAACCGCTCAAAACCACGCATCGGATTCATCAGCCTCGGGCAGGGGCCTAGGCCCGACCTCGACACGTTTCACAGAGAGCTGCTGGCAAAAGCCGGCCGGGATATCGGGATCGTCTGGCGTCATGCCCTTGAAGGGCTGGGGCCGGACAAGCTGGATGCGATGTCGGCACGCGACGGCGCTCCCGCCATCCGCTCGAATATACGCGAAAACGGCGCCCGAGGGCCGCTCGGCGCGGGCTGGACGGCCAAATGGTTCGACCGCGACAGCTTCATCGGGCCGGTTCAGGCATCGATCCGGGAACTCGAAACCGACGAAAATGTCGATCTGACAATCGTTTGCGCCGCGGAGGAGTTTCCCGAGGGCAGTTTCGCTTCGACAAGACCGGTGATCTTTCCGCCGCTCGCCCTGTCGTCCTATGCCCACGCTCTTTCGATGACCAGGCCATCGGCGAAGGTCGCCATGCTGGTCTATGGCGACAGACAGCGCGATCAGCAGAAAGCGGGCTGGGCGGCAAAGCCCTGGGCGCGCAGTCTCGACCTGGTTTTCTGCGGTCACGGAGGCGATATCGATGCCGCGGGTGCGGAACTCACGATGCTCTCTCCGGATATCGTGCTGGTCTGGGCCTATGGCGCCGCCGTCGGTGGGGGAGATGCCCTGTCGGCACGTCTTGGTGTTCCGGTCATAACTGCCGCATCGGCCTCCGTCGGCATGGCGCTCAATCTTCTTCCCGCCACAGACGCGGAGAGAAGACCATGAGTACCTTCATGACAGCCATCTCCGACGGATTCCCGGTCTTCGGCCAGGCATTGCTCAACGCGTTCATCCTGCTGGCGACGAGCTGTGTCCTGTCCACAATTCTGGGGGCGTTGCTATGCGTCGTCGATATCTGCGCCCACAGGTCAGTCGGCCTTCTGGTGCGTACCTATAGCTGGCTGGCGCAGACCACGCCGCCGCTCATCCTGCTGTTTCTGGCCTTTTACGGCTCGACCATGATGGGCCGCGCCATCAGCCCCATGACGGCGGCGATCATCGCTTTCGTATTCTTTGCGACGGCCTATTATTTCGAGATCTTCCGGGCCAGCTACGAAGGCGTTCCGCGCGGCCAGTTCGAGGCGGCGAGGGCGCTGGGCATACCGCCTTTGCCCTTTGCAACAGGCGTGGTCGTGCCGCAGGTCATCCGTATCGCGGCGGGACCATTCGTCGGCCGTACGACCGTGCTTTTCAAGGAAACCTCACTCGCATCGGCGATTTCCGTCAGCGAGATCATGAGCACGGCCAGCGCCTATATCTATTCGGGAGCCAGCCCGTTGCTGATGGTGGCGATCGCCGGCGGTATCTACGCGGTCATCAATATCGCCCTGATAGCGCTTGAAAAGCAGCTGACGCGCAAGGCAGCCGCAGCATGAGCGCGCCGGAGATCCATACCCGCCCGCGGCCACGCTCCTGGCCGCAGAGGCCCGATCCGGGAATTGCCGTCGAGCTGCGCGACCTGCATCTTTCATATGGTGCTCACGACATTCTCAAAGGCATCGACCTTGCCGTGCGCGAAGGGACGACGACGGCTCTGGTCGGGCCGAGCGGCTCGGGAAAGACCACCCTGCTGCGCTGCGTCAACTATCTCGCAACGCCGGTGGCCGGGGAGGTTTGGGTGGATGGCGAACTGGTCGGTCGCGAGGAACGCGGCGGGCGGCTCTATCCGGCCAGCGAACGTGTTCTGCGGGGCCATCGCCGGCGTACGGGAATGGTTTTCCAGCGGTTCAATCTGTTCGCCAACCTGAGCGCGCTTGCCAATGTCGCCTTTGCTCCGGTTTCCGCCGGGCTTTGCAGCCGCGCCGAAGCGCAGGAAAGGGCGAGTGCGCTTCTCGCCAGAGTCGGGCTTTCGCATCGGGAAAATGCGTTACCCTCGCAGCTTTCCGGCGGCCAGCAGCAGCGGGTCGCCATCGCGCGTGCCCTCGCCATGCAGCCGAAAGTCATGCTCTTCGACGAGGCGACATCGGCGCTCGATCCCGAACTCTCGCGCGAGGTTCTGGCGGTGATGCAGGAGCTGGCCAAGGCCGGAATGACCATGCTGGTCGTAACCCATGAAACAGGTTTTGCCCGGACGGTGGCCGACGACATCGTTTTCATGGAGGCCGGACGGATCGTGTCCCAGGGTTCGCCGGAGACGATGTTCTCGGACGATGCTCCCGAACGCGTCCAGAGCTTTTTCCGCCGCCGGCCTCAGACCGGCTCGGCATCGCGAAAATAAAAACGGCTGTCGGGGCGGGGCCTTGCGATCCAGGATGGCCGTCTCACCAGATGAACGGAATCAGACGCCGACGCACATGGTGCGCGTATTCATCATAGCCCTCGAGACCCGTGCGCAGCGCCTGCTCCTCGATGCCGATCCGCATGCCAAGGAGGAGGGCGAGGAGGGGGACCGCCGCAAGTCCCCACCACGAGCCGAGTACGAGCGATGTCCCGGCGATATAGAAGAGCGCGCCCAAATACATCGGGTGGCGGACGATGGCATAAGGGCCTGTTGTGATGACCGCCTGCCCGCGGTCCTTTTGTATTTTCACAACCGGCGCTGCAAAGCTGTTCGTTCGCATGATCCAGTAAATGAACAAAAGCGCCGCGAGAAGCAGCCCGCAGCCCGCCCACTGCACGGAAGATGGCATTGCCGACCAGTGCCAGCGCGCCGCATCCGCCGCCATGAAGCCCATTCCTCCCAACATGAGGAGCAGGATTGTGACGAGAAGCAGCTTGTCCGCGAGCGGCTGATCTTTCTGCACGGGCGGTTTAAGGCGCTCCCTGAGCAGGCCAGGATCGACGCGCGCCATGATTGTCCCGAATACGACCGAGAGCGTGGCCATCATTCCGAGATAAAGCCACCCGCCAGCGTAATCCGTCGTGCCTGCGGCAACAAAGATGATCGCGCCCATGAAACCGAACCAGACGATCGTCTGAGCGATGAGATTTAGAAAGAGACCCATTTTCTGCCTTTCCTCCGCACCGTCAGCGCCGCTGCGGGGCTCATTGCCGTCGTCGGCCACGCTTCCAGCGGCTCACGGCATCCTCCATGGCATCTCGCGTTATCCGATAGAAATCGGCCATCTCACCGAGACGCTCGCTTACCGCCTTGGGCACAGCCAGTTCAGTTCCGGCGTTCAACTGCCCGGCCAATGCGTCGAGCAGACGATTCTGCTGCCGAATCATGGCTTCGTAGTCGTCCGCCACTGCATAAAGCGCGCGTTTGGTTCCAGGTTCGCTATGACGACGCGCCAGCGTGTAACTCTCCAACAGCCGAGCGGCTACGCTGGCGCTGCTCTTGCTGATCTCCAGCTTTTCGGTGATCTGATCGAGGCTGACAGGGCGAGGGCAGAGAAGCAAATAGCCATAGAGACGGGCGGCGGCGAGCGGCACGCCCCAGGGCGCGAGCAGCCGTGCCACGTCCTCTACGAACCGCTGCTCATCCCTGTCGGTTTCGTTTTGTATATTCGGCATATTCCGAATATACAAAACCGAGGGCTCATTGCAAGCGTCAAGCCTTGGAGGCTCATGTTCCCTATCTTGTTGCCGCGACTCCCGTTATCGGATTACGAACGCTCTACGTTGCGATGCGATATCCGGGACGGCAGATCTTCGCGGTGGCCGAACACGATCGGCGTCGCCCGTTCATCAGTGGCGGGGTGGCAGTCAAATCGTGTTAAGCTCGATAAAGTCCCGCCGTCCCTGCGCGTTTGTTCCTCATGGGTGGCCGGCATGAATGACGGATGGAGTGCAATGAACAAGATCCTCCTCATCGACGACGATACCGAATTGACGGCGCTGCTGCAGGAATACCTGGTCGAAGAAGGGTATGACGTCGCGAGAGGCACGGACGGCGGCACAGCGATTGCCGCGGCCGCGCGAAACGCGGTGGACCTGATCGTGCTCGATATCATGATGCCCCGGATGAACGGGATCGAGGTCCTGCAAAGAATCAGAAAGCTCAGTCAGGTTTCCGTGCTGATGCTGACGGCGAGAGGCGATGATATCGACCGGATATCCGGCCTCGACCTCGGCGCCGACGATTACGTGACGAAACCCTGTTCTCCAGGAGTGATCGCGGCGAGGGTGCGCGCGATCCTTCGCCGTGCGAACCGGCCTGCGGCCGATGTGGCCACCGACACGCTGAGAGCCGGGCGGCTGGTCGTTCATCCAGGCAGCAGAACGGCCGAATGGGAGGGGCGGCCGCTGGAGCTTACCGGCACGGAGTTCAGCCTGCTCGAGGTTCTCGCCCGCAATGCCGGCCAGCTGGTATCGAAGCAGGATATCTCGAAAAGGGCTTTTGGAAAGCCGCTGACCGCGTTTGATCGCCGCATCGACGTGCATATCAGCAGCGTGCGTCAGAAGCTCGGCCTCAGGCACGACGGACAGTCACGCATAAAGTCTGTCCGCGGCCAGGGCTATCAACTGCTTTTGGATTGACATGCCCCGGCTGTTCAAGAAGTTCTTCCTGATCATTTGGCTGACGCTCGCCGCGTCCGTTGTGATCATAATCCTGACGCTCAACTTCTTCGAGACGCTTCCTTCCGCTTCGAGACTGGAACGTCAGAAACGGGAAGTCGTCCTCGAACTGGCTGAAAACCTGCTTGTCACGGACGGTGAAGATGCCGCTCGGCGCTTTGCCCGGACAAGCGAGGAGACGGTGCCGGTCGGGCTTACGATCGCGAGGATCGCGGAGCCCGGTATTTGCGTCGACGGCAGCACGGCGGAGACAAGGACCGTTCTGAAGGACGGGGTTTGCTACCGGATCTCCGTGCCCCGGCCATACAGCGCCATTCTCGATACGCTCGGCCCGTTCGTGCCGGGGCTCGGTATCCTGATTTCGAGCGCGATATCGGCGGCCGCGCTTGCCCGATATCTCATTCGCCCGGTCGTGCACCTTCGTGACGGCCTGAGCGCGCTTGCGCACGGTCGTTTCGACGCCCGCATCGGGCACATGATGGCCGGGCGGAAGGACGAGGTCTCCGCACTCGCGCACGATTTCGATTCCAGCGCCGCGCGGCTGCAGGAGTTGCAGCAGGCGCAACGGAGACTTTTCCACGACATCTCCCATGAATTGCGCTCCCCGCTGTCGCGCCTGCAGGCCGTTGGCGGTGTCCTTCGGCAGAACCCGGCGAAACTCGATACCATGCTGGATCGCATGGACCGGGAGATCGAACGGCTCGACGTGCTGGTCGGCGAAGCGCTGACGCTTGCCAGGCTGACAGCCGGTTCCCGTCTCTCGTTGAAGACACAGACGCTTGATGTCATCGATCTCCTGAACGAAATCCTCGGCGACGCAGCGTTCGAAGCCCAGGCACGCGCGGTTTCGATTACCGCCAGCGTTGACGACAGCTTCCTTGCCGAGGTCGAAGGCGAGCTGATCTACCGGGCGCTGGAAAACGTCATTCGCAACGCGGTCAAATATACCGCCGAGCATTCGAAAATCGTCGTGCGATGCGAGACGACGGACCGTCTCCTCAAGGTATGCGTCGCGGATCAGGGGCCGGGCGTCAGGCGAGACGAACTCGAACGGATTTTCCAGCCATTCTCCCGGGGCACCGACGCGGCACCGAGAGGGGGGTACGGTCTTGGCCTGGCGATCGCCAGACAGGCCATCGAGTGCCATGGCGGGCGGGTCCATGCGTCGCTGCCGGATGCCGGCGGCTTGGCCATAATGCTGGAGATTCCGCGGCAGCCGGCGATGTTCAACCCCGCGAGAGATTGGGGCTGACCACAGCCTTTACCGAACTTTACATTGTCTTTACCGCGGTTAACGCTGGAGCTGGTAGTGCCTGAACCGATGATCCCGGTTCGGACGGTTTGACAATGATCTCGATGTTGCGACGGCTTGAAATGCTGCGGTGGCCAGCGTTCGGCGTGGTCCTGCTTTCATGCTTGTCCGGCTGCGCAAGCGTGCCCTTGTCAGAAGGTACATCCCTTTCTTCCTACGACGGAATGAACCCATCGGGCGGCACCCTCACGCGAGCAAAATTGCGTGTGGATTCGCCGCCGGTGCTTGCCGCACAGACGGTGCGCATCGTACCGACATCAGCGCTGATCTACAGCCGTGGCTTCGATCCCGGCGAGCTGGCACTCGTCACCAACGCGATCGACCGGGCGCTCTGCACCGGTCTCAGCGACCGCTTCAAGATCGTTGCGACGAGCCAGCCGGCGGACCTCACCGTCCGCGCGACGGTGACCAACATCGTTGCGACGAACCGCTCGGTTGCGGCGACGTCCACCGTCGCTTCGTTCGGTGCTTCAGCAGCGCTCGGGATTCCGATCCCGCGCCTTCCGATCGGCCTCGGCGGTCTCGCCATCGAGGCCGAAGCCATCGACGGGAATGGTTCTCAGAGGGCAGCGTTGCTCTGGTCGCGCGGTGCCAACATGATCACGACCAGGGCTCGGGTGTCGGCTGTCGGGGACGCGTATTCCCTGTCGTCGGCCTTCGCCACGGATTTCAGTCGCATGCTGGTCACGGGCAAGGACCCGTTCAAGGGAATGCCGGCGATACCATCGATGCAGAGATTGCGGGCCTCGCTCGGTGGCGATCCGAAATACGATGCCTGCAAGGCGTTCGGAACGGCCCCCGGCATTCCGGGGCTCGTCGCCGCCCGGTTCGGCCTGCCTCCCGCCTGGACCGACAAGGGCGCCGCAACCTCTCGATAGCGACAGGGATATATGTCGCGGGAAGCAGCGTTCTGCCGCATTTCGAACATCTCGTGAAGAAATGACATCAACGGGAAGGCACATCCAAGATTGGTGGCGGCGGCGGTTTCGGGGAAACGCTCCTGAAGCGCGGCATCCTTGTCTCCCATGAAACGATCCGACGCTGGGGCCAATGCTGCAGCGCCCACAAAACGGAGCGGAACAACTTCTCTCTTATATGAAGATCCTAAAGAAGCTTTAAGAAATGCTACTTTTCAGCAGCTTATTGTTCACTGCAGCATTTGTTATTTATGGTTGTATTTCAAAAATTTAGATAAATTACCCCTATCAATCCACGGGCGTGACGTTTGTTTATTTTGCATCGCACAAAATTACTTGAAACTGCCCTAGCCGCTGCAATTATAGATGGCGCAGCATGATGCCTATCGCCAAGTGTTCCATGATCAGGTCCAAAACGGAGATGCGTTATGATTACCGCGATCGTTCTGCAGAATAATCCTGAGCAGCCGTCACCAGCTTCCGATACGATGCGCAGTCTCTTCAATCGCTTTGGCATCGAGGAGGTCAAGAGGCTGCCAACATCCATCGATGACTGGAAGCAGGCTTTTGCCAAGCCGAGCGACAGCCAGATGGATCTCCTCCTGGTCGAAGCGGCAGCGCTTCTCGACGAGGAACTCCTCGAATTTCTACTCGGCGCCAGGGCCGACGCAACCGTTCTGTCGCTCCCCCCGGCAAATGACCTGCTGCAGCATGCCGGAAACGGGCCAAGCAGCATGAGTCCGGACACCAGGCGGATTGCCCTCATGCGGGGGGAAAAAGCATCCGAATTCCGCCAAGCGCTGCTTGTCTCGCCGGAGACGCATGTCTTTGACGTCGTCAGGACGATTGCCGCAGATCATGCCGCACGACACAGTGACACGACCGATCATGCCTCGACTGGCGAGCCGCACGTCAAAGGCGGATCCTATGCGCGCTCCAACGTCGTTACGCGGTTCCGGAAGGAAGCGCGCAATTTGGGGCGCCGGAAACTAAGGGACGAGATCCGGTTCCTCCGACATCTTCCGGCCGACCTCGCCTCTCTCTATCCTGCGGTGATCCTGCATGGCGATACCGAAGAGCTGGTGTTCATGGAGGAGGAATTCCTGCCCCTGAAAACGCTGCGCCAACACTTTTTTGCCGATGACGTCGGCCTCGATGGCGCGACCCGGCGCCTGGAGACGATCCTCGGCGCGATCCATGCGAAGGCTTATGCGCCCCACAAACAGCAGGCCCCGCAGGACTATCTCGATCAGATTCACTTTCAGCGCGCCTGGCACCGGCTTCGGCGCACGCTGGAGCGTGCGCCTGTCTTTGCAAAAATCGTCGATGCGCGACGCCTGTGGATCAACGGAAAGGAATATCGAAACGTCCCCGAACTCTTAGCGAAATTCGAGCAGTCGCAGAAAGCCCGCGCCCAGGTCGGACCAGCGTTCGTCTCTGCCTATATCCATGGTGATCTTCACTTCGAAAACATCATGGTGGACCCCAACGGGGAAAGCTTTCGCCTCGTCGATCCCAGAGGCTATGACAGTTGCGACATCTATTACGACCTCGGGAAGGTCAGCCACAGCGTCAACGGCAAATATGATTTCATCCATCAGAGCCTGTTTACGCTCCACTGGTCGGCAGCGGCCGGCGAAGTCATCATGCAGTTTTCCTACGAACCTTCACCTGTTCTCGACCTGTTCAACAGCCTGGATCGATGGGCCCGCGATTACTACGTCGCCCTTACCGGCGATCCGCTCGCCGAGATCCGGACCTTGTTCGCCGAGGCGATCCATTTCTGCACCATGATGCCTTTCCATCTTGTCGGCGACGGTCGCGAGAGCAAGGCGATCCTGCTCTATGCGACAGGGGTCATGCTGCTCAACGAGCTGTGCGCGCAGCTGGATATTCCGGAGCTGCGCAATGATGCTCCCCTCGGAAACAGACCTGTTTTCGAAAAGGAATGGAGGAATGTCGGATGAGCCTGGAACAAAGGAACGAGATCTCGCCGATCGCCTTTGGCGGTTTTGCGATCGATATCGACGGGACGTTGCTGCGCAGCGACCATCAGTTGTCGCAGGCTGTGCACCAAACGCTGCAGACAGCCTATAATGACGGTGTCAAGGTCATCCTCGTCAGCGCACGCCCCCCGCGTTCCGTGCTCGGGCTCGCCAGGCGGATTGGTCTGTCAGGCCCGATGGTGGCTTTGAACGGTGCGCTCGTCGTTCACACCTCCGGGGAAGTCACCCAATCGAGCGCCATGCTCGACAGTTGCATCGTCGCATTCGCCGGCCAGATGGACCGTTACCCTTCGCTGACGGCACACTATTACAGCGATTTTGATTGGTACGTGACCCGCCATACCGACAATGTCGAATTCGAAACCGCCGTCGTCGGTTTTGCACCTTTGCTCGCAAGCCACGTCGGCATGCTTTCCAAGATACAAAAGATCATGGTCGTCGGCCCAAGTGAGGATCTCGGCGAGCTGGAAAGCTGGCTGTCTGCCCAGGCATGGCCGATCGTCGCCAATCGCTCCAAGTCAGACTATCTGGAAATAACCGCCGAAAACGTCACGAAAGGAACTGCGCTGCGTGCTGCCGGGTCGATGGGCGGCTGGGATCCTTCCGATCTTATCGCCTTCGGCGATGGCGACAACGACCTGCATCTGTTTTCGGTTTGTGGATTTGGCGCGGCGATGGGAAATGCATCGGACAGGCTCAAGGCAGCGGCCGATGCAATCATCGGGACGAATGACGAGGATGCCGTTCACCATTTCATTGCCGCCGTGATTGCAAAGACCGAGGGTTTCCCAAGGATGGCCGACCGGCCTGCGGCTCTGCGGGCCAGTACCTGCTTCTCCAACAGTTCGTCCGAGGGGGCGTAGAACAATGATCGTCATATCGGGAACGATGACATGCAAGGAAGAAAACTTCGCGGCGCTCAAGGCAGCGGCAAGGGTGGTCACCACCCTGTCAGCTGACGAGGAAGGGTGCATCACCTACCGGTTTGCGGAGGATCTCCGTTCACCCTTCACCCTCAACTTTTTTGAAGAATGGGACAGCAACGGAGCGGTCGAGGCCCACAAGTCATCGGATCACTACCGCGTCTTCAAGGCGACGCTCGCTTCGCTGCCGGAGATACGGCGTGACGTGAAGACCTATGACATCGCCACCAAGTCCGGCGATCCGGCCTGAAGCCCAGAACGCTTGTCCGAAACACCGTATCCGGGGCGATAAGATGTCAGAAGCAGATGCACATTCGCTGTCTTCCTTCCTCGGCAAGACAGCCATCATCACCGGATCGACGCAGGGGCTGGGCGAAAAAATCGCCGAGACGCTCGTACAGCGCGGCTTGACGAACCTGGTCGTGACCGGCCGAAACCGGGAGCGCGGCGAGAGTGTTGCAGCCCGGTTTCAGGCTCTCGGATGCCGCACCGTGTTCGTGCCTGCGGATCTGAGCGACACGGCCCAGCTCAAGGCGATTACCGACACATGCGACGCCGAATTCGGCCGTGTCGATATTCTCGTCAATGCGGCCGGAAACACGGAGCGCGGGACGATCCTCGACACCGATGCGGCAACTTTCGACCGGATATTCGACACCAATGTCAAAGCACCGTTCTTCATCATGCAGAACTCCCTCGCCATGATGATCCGCGACGGTGTCGCGGGCAGCGTCTTGAACGTCATCTCGATGAGCGGGCACGGCGGCCAGTCCTTCCTCTCGGCCTATTCCGCATCGAAGGGGGCGCTCGTCACGCTGACGCGCAATACCGGTTTTTCCGTGCTTCGTTATGGCTTGCGCGTCAACGGCCTGTGCATCGGCTGGATGTATAGTCCAGGCGAAGAGGAGACGATGCGACGCTGGCACGGTGTCCAGGACGGCTGGCGGGAGGCTGCGGAAGCAAGGCTTCCGATCGGACGCATGCTCGACATGGGCGAGGTGGCGCGCACCGTCGCCTTCTTGTGTTCGTCTGAGTCGGGCATGATGACAGGCTCGATCATCGACTATGATCAGTCGATGCCGGGCTGTTTCGACGCAGTTCCCCAGCCTCCCATGATCCCGATCGGTATCCGGACATCGCCGCCGGTGGATTGAGCCGACGACCACTGCGTCGGCCCGTCACCGAGCTCCCGCCGTTTGCCCTTTAATGTCGCGCAATCCGGTTCGTGGATCGGCATCCTGGAGATGCAGCCGAGCCGGCAGGTTCTGCCTGATATCGGCTGGGCTGCCCCGCAAGCGCATGCTCACATCGAATAGAGATTGTCGCGCGACAGTCCCGCCTGCGAAATCAGACGTGCCGTTTCCATCCATTCAACCGTGTCGATTTCCTGCAGCGGCGCAAACACGTTGGGGCTTTCCAACCGGCCGAATTCATAGAGGATGCGTTTCATCCGGGCCTGCCAGTTGACATAGGGCGGCCGGTAAAGCGCATCGACGAACAGGCCGATCGTCTGCATCAGAGCCCGCCGTTCTTCCAAGGTCGAATCCTCCCTGGCAAAGGTATCGAACAGCGCCCGCTGCCGGTCGGCAATCACACTTCCTGCACCGGATATGATGCCTCGCGCACCCATCGACAGCGACGCGCCGAGCCATTGCGACTGGCTTGTCAGCACATGGACGGGGCGCGATAGTCCGTGCAGAGCGGTGATCGTCCGCTCGTGGAGGCGCGGGTCCGCGCAAAGATCCTTGATTGCCACGATCGTCTCGACCGCCTCACAGAGCGAGACAAGCGTGTCGAGCGCATAGGATAAGGACGTGGCGCGCGGATATTGGAAGACCACCAGGGGAAGAGATGTCACGGCGGCGATATCCTTGACATATTGAGCTCCGAGCGATGGACGTTCGTTGCCTCCAAACATCAGGGAATTGGGGGGAAAGATCAAAAGCGCATGGGCGCCGGCCTTTTCGGCCGACCTTGCCATCTGGCTGGCAAGTCGCGTCCCCTCGTAATAAATACCGGCGATGACGGGCAAACGATCGCCGACCGTCTCGGCGGCCGTCTCAATCCCCCAAATCTGTTCGCCGGTCGCCAATGCATGGGCTTCGGCGGCATGGCCGTTGACGACGATCCCCGACAAGCCGACCACATCGGCAAGATCGCCGAGATGACGCCTGTAACTGTCCCGATCGATTTCCCGCGACGCGGTGGCGGGCATAAGGCAGGCCGGAATGACACCCCGCCCCTGAAACTCGACTGGCATTTATACCTCCAATTTATGAAATCGTTTTCTTTATTTTCTACGCACGTGCACAAATCTTTTTGCAATGCGCCATGGATTTCTCGATAATTATGCCGATTTTGAAGAAAAAATGTCAACAACCTAATTGACGATGATCAAACATTATGAAATGGATTTCATAACTAAAAGCACATCGGGCCAGGGAGGGGTCTCAAGAATGCTCAGCGGCATACGCATCATCAGTCTTTGCCATTATCTTCAGGGGCCGGCGGCTGCCCAATATCTCGCCGACATGGGAGCGGAAGTCATCAAGGTCGAGCCGATCGGCGGCGCCTATGAAAGACGCTGGTCCGGTGCCAAGGTTTTTGTCGGAGAGGTCTCAGGCTTTTATCTCTGCGCCAACAAGAACAAGCGATCGATCTGCATCAATTTGAAATCGCCGGAAGGGCGGGCTGCGTTTCTGCGTCTGGTTTCGACCGCCGATGTCGTCATGGAAAATTTCCGGCCAGGCACGCTCGATCGTCTCGGCCTCGGCTACGAGGCCCTTCAGGAAGCCAAGCCGGATATCATTTTCGCATCGGCAAGCGGGTACGGCGCGGATGGCCCCTATGCCGAATTGCCGGGTCAGGATCTCCTCATTCAGGCTCGCACCGGATTGGTGGCCGCGACGGCGGGCCAGGCTCCCGGCATCCTGCCGGCTGCCGCCGGCTGCGCGATCGTCGATCAGCACGGGGCCGCCCTTTTTGCGCTTGGAATTGGCGGGGCCATCATTCGCAAGCTGCGAACCGGCCGGGGAACGAGGGTCGAATCGAGCCTCTTCAACGCGGGTATCGATCTGCAGGCGGAAGCCATTACGAACTACCTGAACGGCGCCAAGACGCCTGAGGTTTTCAAGCGCGACGGCCATCTCGCCACCTGGTTCCACGAAGCGCCCTATGGAATTTACGAGACCGCCGACGGCCGCCATATCGCCATGTCCCTGAATGCGCTTGGCCTTCTCGACGAAGCTCTCGGTCCGTCCGAGCTTGCGAAGGACGATACGCTGGACGCCTATCTGGAACGGGACCGGGTGGCGGCGGATGTCGCAGCGCGACTGGCACGCCTTACATTGTCCGAAGCTGAAACGGCGCTTTCGAGGCACAAGGTCTGGTTTGCCCCGGTCACCAACTATTCGGAGCTGGCACGCGACCCGCAGGCACAGCACAACCAGGTATTTGCGAATGTAACGGTCAGTGGACAAAGCGCGATACTGGTCAATCACCCGAACCGTTACGACGGAGCGGTCCCCGGCCTCCGACATATTGCCGAAAGACCGGGCCAGGATACGGTTTCCATTCTGACCGGCAGCGGCTTCGGTGCGCAGGAGATCGCGGCCCTTCTCGATCGTGGTGCCGTGGCATGAGCGAGACCACCCTTCCACCGGTGCCGTCCGATCGACCTGTCGCTCTCGTGACGGGAGGCCGCCGCGGTTTGGGTCGCGGCATCGCCCTCAGCCTGGCACAGGCCGGGTTCGATATCGTTCTCAACGATGTCGTTGAGGACGAGGAAACCTATGCGACCATCAAAGCCCTCGGCGCCTTTGGTGTATCGGCACGCTTTCTTCGCCATGACATCGGCGACATAGACGGGCATGCCGCTTTTGTCCGCGCGGCGGCGGCAAGCTTTGGACGGATCGACTGCCTGGTCAACAATGCCGGCATACAGGTGCCGCGCCGCATCGGCCTGCTCGAGGTCGGCGCGGAAGAGTTCGACCGCGTCGTCAATA
Organism: Neorhizobium sp. CSC1952; assembly: GCF_030378245.1. Lineage (NCBI taxonomy): Bacteria > Pseudomonadati > Pseudomonadota > Alphaproteobacteria > Hyphomicrobiales > Rhizobiaceae > Neorhizobium > Neorhizobium sp. CSC1952. The sequence continues at coordinate 2,490,056 of NZ_CP128416.1, forward strand.
TCAATCTGCGCGGGACTTTTTTCCTCACGCAGGAGATCGCGCGGTGGATGCGGGCCAATGACGGCCGTGATCGGCGCTCGATCATTTCGATCACCTCGTCCAATGCAAGCCTCGCCTCGACCGACAAGGCGGCCTATTGCCTCGCCAAATCGGCACTGTCGATGATGACGGCGCTCTTCGCGCTCGAACTCGGCGACCACAACATCCAGGTCTACGAGATCCGTCCGGGGCTGATGGCGACCGACATGACTGCGATGGTGCGCGAAAAATACGCGAACTATATCGCCGAAAACACCCTGTTCAAACGCTGGGGCGAACCAGACGATGTCGGGCGCGCCGTCGCAGCCCTGGCAACGGGTGCAATCCCTTACGCCAGCGGAGAAATCATCAACGTCGACGGCGGCATGCATATCAGGCGCCTATGAGGATGGATATTGCCATGAACGTTCACGTGACAGACAAAAGGCCGCTCGCTCTTCGCATGGAGAACATCACCAAGCGGTTTCGCGGCGTCGTCGCGCTCGATCAGGTCAGCTTCGATCTGCAGGCCGGAGAAGTCGTTGCCCTCGTCGGCGAAAACGGCGCCGGCAAATCCACCTTGATGAAGATCCTGTCCGGCGCCTATCAATGCGACGGCGGCAAGATCGAGCTTTTCGGAAAGATGCTGGCGCGCGCCAACCCGCAGCAAATCCTCGATCTCGGCGTTGCCGTCATCTATCAGGAACTGCTTCTGGCCAATGACCTCACCGTTGCGGAAAACATCTATCTCGGCCGTCTGCCGAAGACGCGCTCGGGCCTGATCGACTGGAATGCCGCCCACGCAGGGGCAAGAAGAGCCATCGCGCGACTGGGCTTCGACATCGCATCGGACGCCAAAGTGGGCGATCTGAGCGTTGCTCACCGACAGATCGTCGAAATCGCCAAAGCCATGTCGCGCGATGCCAGGATCGTCGTGCTCGACGAGCCGTCGGCGGTGTTGGGCGACAGCGAGTTGCAGAGCCTGTTCGGGATCATCGCGAAACTGGCCGAGGAAGGTGTCAGTTTCATCTATATTTCCCATCGCCTCGAAGAAATTTTCGCGATTTCGCACCGGACCGTCGTGCTGCGCGATGGCCGGTGTGTCGCGATAGCCAAGACCGGTGATCTGACCAAGGACAAGCTTGTCAAGATGATGGTCGGCCGCGAAATGTCGAGCGTCTATCCGGATCGGCAGCCGCGGATCGGCCCTCCGGCTCTTAGCGTGCAAAATCTGACCAACCCATGGCTGAAGGATACTTCCCTGACAGTTCGGCAGGGAGAGATCCTGGGCGTCTGTGGACTTGCGGGATCCGGTCGCACCGAACTGCTGAGAGCGCTCTGCGGTGTCGATGGGGCAAAAAGCAAAAGTTTTACCTGCGGCGATCTGAACAGCATGCCGACCTCCCCTAAACAGGCTCTGGCCCACGGAATAGGTCTTCTACCCGAAGACCGCCGCCATCAGGGACTGTTCATCGAACAGGATCTGGCCTTCAACATCGCGATCGCCGGATTGGGAGCCATTCGCCGCCGCGGGTTCTTGTCGCGTCGCGCCGAGACCCGCATGGCAAAGGCCTATATCGACCAGTTGCGCGTCAAGACCCCGGGCCCGCGCGAAACCATCGGGAATCTGAGCGGCGGCAACCAGCAAAAATGCGTGCTCGCCAAACTTCTGAACGCCGGCTGCAAGGTGCTGCTGATCGACGAGCCGACACGCGGCGTCGATATCGGTGCGCGGCGTGAAATTTATCAGCTTCTCGTCGATCTGGCCGATCGCCAGGGCCTCGCCATCATCATCGTCTCTTCCGAACTGCCGGAGGTTATCGGCCTTTGTGACCGCACCCTCGTCATGCGTGCCGGGCGGATCACCGGCGAACTGATGCGGGGCGAGATGAGCGAAGAACGCATTATGCATGCTGCGACCGATTGAAGGAAAAAAGCATGAGAGAGTATGCCCATTTCATCGCCAATCATTGGCATCGCCCGGCCAGCCGGCAGACGGTCGATCGGAGCAACCCTGCCAATGACGCGCTTGTGGCACGCTATGCACAGGGCGGCCAGGCCGACATGGATATCGCCGTTGCGGCGGCCCGCAAGGCTTTCGACGAAGGCCCATGGCCGCGCATGCCGGCTCAGGAGCGTGCCGACATTCTCTATCGGATCGCCGATCTGATTACGGCCAATGCCGAGCGATTGATCGATATCGAGATCGAAGAAGTCGGCAAGGCGCGACGGTTCGTCAAAGGTGATGTCGGTGCTGCCAGCGCATTCTTTCGTCATGCCGCCGGCATGGCGGCGCAGTCCCACGGAGAAGCCTATTCCAACCTGCCGGCGCAAAAGACGGGGCTCGTGCTTCGCCAGCCGGTCGGCGTCGTCGGTGTCATCGTTCCTTGGAATTTCCCGATCGAGATCTTCGCCAAGAAAGTGCCGTTCGCGCTCGCCAGCGGCTGTACCGTCGTCGTCAAACCGTCAGAAATGACGAGCGGCTCGGCTCTTGAAGTTGCCCGTCTTGCCGCGAGCGCCGGACTGCCGCCGGGCGTTCTGAATATCGTGACCGGCCGGGGAAGCGAAGCCGGGGAAGCGCTGACGACACATCCGGGTGTCGACATGATCAGCTTCACCGGTTCGACGACGGTCGGGCGACACATTATCCGGCGAAGCGCGGACACGGTGAAAAGGGTGACGGTTGAGCTCGGCGGCAAATCCGCAAACATCGTTTGTGCCGACGCCGATCTCGACAGCGCCTTGGAGGGCACGCTGCAGGCGATCTTTGCGTTCCAGGGGCAGTGCTGCGTTGCCGGTTCGCGCCTGCTCGTGGCGGACGGGATTGCCGAGATGTTTCTAAAGCGCCTGATTGCACGTGCCGAAGCTCTGACGATCGGCGACCCGCAGCTGGCCGCAACCGATCTCGGCGCGATGATCAGTGCTGCGCATACGCAAAAAGTGCTCGGCTATATCGAAAGAGCAAAGCGGGACGGTCAGCGTCTGATCGCGGGGGGCGATCGTATCGCGCCCGGTGCCGGGCTGTCCGACAATTTCGTATCGCCGACCATCTTTGCCGATATCCAGCCCGATCATGCGCTTTTTGCCGAGGAAATCTTCGGGCCCGTGCTCAGCGTCACGCGGTTTCGCACGAGCGAAGAGGCGATCGCGCTCGCCAACCAGACGCAATACGGACTGGCCAATACGATCTGGACGACCAACCTTGCCACCGCGATGACGGCGAGCCGTCAGCTCAGGAGCGGTCTCGTCTGGGTCAATACGACGCTCGATGGCGCCCCGCAGCTGCCTTTCGGCGGCGTCAAGGCATCCGGTTTCGGACGCGAGCTCGGCAATGCCGGTTATGACGATTTCACCGATGTGAAGACCGTCATCCTATCGACGGCACCCTATCTCTCGTCCTTTTCCGCGCCGACGTGAAACAACGCAGATCGCGTATCAAACCGGCTCCGCGAGGCGCCGGCAGTGGATTGGCTCACCAAACACCGGCGCAGGCACATCGGGCGCAGACAGTCAGTGGAGGAAACAAGATCATGGCGATGCAATTTCAGGATCACGACGGCGCCAAGACATTCGGCACATCGCAGGGTATTCTGCAGTTCCTGATGCGGAGAGCCGCAATCAGCGGCCTCCTCATGGCATTGATCGTTCTGGTGGTCATCTCGGCGCTGATTTCGGATGCGTTCCTCAGCCCCTATAACCTCATCAACGTCCTGCGGCAGGTCGCACTTTACGGCATCGTCAGCATCGGCCTGACCTTCGTGATTCTGACCGCCGGCATCGATCTTTCGGTCGGCTCGATCGTCGCGGTGGTTTCGGTTTCAACCGCCATGCTGCTGAATATCGGCGTGCCGGTGCCCGTGGTCATCCTCGCCGGGCTTGCCGCCGGCACGGCCTTCGGACTCATCAACGGCCTCGGCATCACTCTGTTGCAGATTCCGCCCTTCATCATGACGCTCGGCGCCATGGTGATGCTGCGCGGCTTCGCCCTGACCCTTGCCGACGGCCGCCCGATCGACGTGACATCGACGGCAAACAATTTCAGCTGGATCGGCGGCGCGAACATGGCGGGCATGCCGGTTGCGGTCTGGATCTTCCTTGCGGTTGCCGCCCTGTCGTTTCTGGTCCTGCACTATACGGACTTCGGCCGCCATATCTATGCCGTCGGTTCCAACGCCGAGGCAGCACGCCTTTCGGGCATCAATGTGCCCGCCACCAAGCTCGGCGTCTATACGATTTCAGGTCTGTTGGCCGGCCTGACGGCCCTGATTTTCGTATCGCGGCTGACGGTCGGCGAACCGACCGCGGGCACCGGTCTGGAACTCGAAGCCATTGCGATCGTCGTCATCGGCGGCGCCAGCCTATTCGGTGGTGTCGGCGGCGTCGTCGGAACAACGATCGGCGCCTGCATTCTTGCGGTTCTTGCCAACATGATGAACCTCGTCGGCATCTCTCCCTTCACCCAGCAGATCGTCAAGGGCGCCATCATCATCGTGGCCGTGTCGCTGGAAGTCTTGCGCCGGCGCAGATGAGAGGCGGCAAAACAGTTTTCGATGTGTCAGCCAAGGAGGAGAACATGACACAGCAGAGAGCGAGAATAGTGACTGTCATCGGTGCGGGAGCGCTGACGCTTCTTGCGACCGCAAGCATCGCCGTCACGCAGGACGATCCCCTGAAAGGGGTCGATCTCAGCAAGAAATGCAAGATCGGCTTCAGCCAGGGCACGATGAACCATCCGTGGCGCGTCGCCATGACGGAGGGGAACCGCAAATGGGCGGCCGAGCATCTTCCCAATGTCGATCTTGTCATCACCGACGGCCAGAACAGTTCGGCAAAACAGGTCTCCGACGTCGAAAGCCTTCTGGCGCAGAATATCGACGTATTGATGATCAGCCCGCTGACCGAGCAGGCTCTGACGCCGGTCGTCAAGGATGCGATGGCGGCCGGCATCCCGGTGATTGCCCTGGACCGCAAGGTCAATACCGACGTGACGACCTATATCACCGCTCAAAACGAGCCGATCGCGCGCCAGGCCGGCGAGTTCTTCGTCGATAAGCTTGCCGGCAAGGGCAATATCATCCAGATCGAGGGAACGGCAGGGGCAAGCTCCGCGGTTGAACGCAAGCGCGGCTTCGAGGAGGTGATCGCGACACATCCCGACATGAAGATCGTAGCCACGCAGAATGCCGACTATCTGCGCGAGAATGCCGCCAAGTTCATGGAGGACGTGCTGCAGCGCTTCGGCCCCGGCCAGATCAATGGTGTCTATGCCCATAACGACGAGATGGCACTCGGCGCGATCAAGGCGATCGAGGCGGCCGGGCGCCAGAAGGAAATCATGGTGACTGGCCTCGACGGCCAGAACAACGCCATTCAGGCGGTCGCCGACGGCAAACTGTTTGCGACATTTACCTTTCCCTATGTCGCACCCGAAGGGGTGGAATATGCCTATCTCGCCTGTATCGGCAAGCCGATGAAAGGCGACGTCACGTTGAACTCGGCGACGATTACCGTCGACAACGTAAAGGATTGGGTCGGCAAGGGTTTCTGATCAGGTGCGGCGGGACAGGCCGGGTGATTGCGGACACGGCAATTCCTGGCCTGCCCGACCGAAGGAAGGAATGGCTATGAAGGATTTTTATGTGTCGGTCGGCCAAACGGTGACCTTTTCCAAGACCGTCAGCGAAAGCGATGTCTATCTCTTTGCCGGCATCACGGGCGATCTTGCGCCCGTTCATGTCAATCAGGCGCTGATGGAGCGCTCCGCTTACGGGCAGAGAATTGCCCATGGCGCGCTTCTGGTCGGCTTCATGTCCACGCTCTCGACCCTGATGGTCGCCCAAGCCGACGATGCCCTTGTCAACGGCGAAACGCCGGTGGCGCTTGGCTATGACCGTATCCGCTTCACCGCGCCGGTCTTCTTCGGCGACACCATCACCTTGACCTATACGATCACGGCTGTCGACACGGTCAAACGTCGCAGCCTTGCCGACATCGAGGCCAAAAACCAGCGCAACGAAATCGTGGCCGTGGCGACCGGCCTTCTCAAATGGGTAAGGAAGGAAGACTGAACCGTGGCGACCGCATTGCAAGATGATTCTCTTTCTGCCGTCGATTACATCGTTATCGGCGGCGGCAGCGCGGGCTGCACCCTTGCCGCGCGGCTCAGCGAAGATCCTGATGCCAGCGTGCTGCTGATCGAGGCCGGCCAGAAAGATCGCAGCCCCTATATCCACCTGCCGGTTACCTATTACAAGACGACGGGTCCGCAATTCACCTGGGGCTTCGAAACCACGGCGCAGGAGCATCAGGGTGGCATATCAACCCCCTTTACCCAGGCACGGGTGCTGGGCGGCGGCAGTTCCATCAACGCGCAGGTCTATATCCGCGGCACGGCCGCCGACTACGATGCCTGGAAATCCGACTATGGTTGCGCCGGCTGGGGTTATGCCGACGTCCTGCCCTATTTCAAACGCGCCGAAGACAATCAACGCCTGTCGGGCGACCTGCACGGCAACGAAGGCCCGTTGAAGGTCTCCGATCAAGCCTATACCCATCCCCTGACCTATGCCTGGCTCAAAGCGTGCCAACAGGTCGGGATGCCCTATATCGACGACTTCAACCGGGAAAAACGCGGCGGATGCGGGCTCTACCAGGTAACCAATCGTGCCGGCAGGCGTTCGAGTACCGCCAATTGCTATCTACGTCCTGCCGCGAGCAGGCGTAATCTCCTGGTTCTGACGGACAGCCAGGCGATGCGCATCCTGTTCGAAAACGGCCGCGCCTCCGCCGTCCAGCTGCGTTCGGACACCATTACCCGAACCATTGCCGCAAGGCGCGAGATCATCCTGACATGCGGCGCGATCGGAACGCCGAACCTGCTCCTCCATTCGGGTATCGGCGACGGCGCCATGCTTGCCGGCAACGGCATCGATGTCGTTGCCGATAGCCCGCAGGTCGGCCGCAATCTGCAGGATCATCTCGATGTGTTCCTGGTCTATGAATTGCTCGGTCCCTACAGCTACGACAAATACAAGAAAGCATGCTGGCAGGCCTGGGCGGGCCTGCAATTTGCCTTGTTCCGCTCCGGCCCGGTGACATCGAACGTCGTCGAAGGCGGCGCGTTCTGGTGGCTGGACGAGGGCGATCCCGAGCCGGACGTCCAATTCCATTTCCTGGCGGGTGCTGGGGTTGAAGCCGGGATTGCGGGCGTCCCGGGCGGCAATGGCTGCACATTGAACGCCTATCTGACGCGGCCGCGTTCGCGCGGAACCGTGTCAATCGCAGGAAACGACCCGCTCTATCATCCGAAGATCGATCCGAACTATCTGTCGGACCCGGATGACCTTGCCAAGACCGCGCATTCCGTGCGACTCGGGCGCAAGATCATGGCCGGACCGAGCCTGGCGCCCTATCTGAAGAACGAACACTTCCCCGGCGTCAATGTCGAGAGCCAGCAGGAGATCGAGGATTTCGTCAGAGCCCATGCGCGCACCGGCTACCATCCGGCCGGAACCTGCAGGATGGGCGGAGACGCTGAATCAGTGGTGGATACCCAGTTGCGCGTGCGCGGCGTCGATGGTTTGAGAATTGCCGACAATTCGGTTATGCCGAAACTGGTTTCCGGTAACACAAATGCGACAGCGATTATGATTGGCGAACGGGCAGCCGATTTCATCCGCGGCAACGGGTGACTTTCATGGCAGGCAAAGCAACCCAAGCAGAGACCTTGGCAAAACGCGTCAGCATTGCCGATGTCGCGAAACTGGCCGGCTGCGCGCCGGCAACCGTGTCGCGACGACTGAACAATCCCGAGATCGTCAGCCCAAGTGTCGTCGAATCGATCGACCATGCCATTCAGGCCCTGGGCTATGTCCGCAACGGATCGGCCCGGCAACTGCGGTCCAGCCGGTCGCATCTCGTCGGCGCCATCATTCCGACAATCAGGCATTCCATCTATGCGGAGATGTTGGCCGGCCTGCAGCAATCCTTGGAACGCAACGGATTTGCGTTGATCTACAGCACATCGGAATACGATCTCGATGAAGAGTACAAGCAGGCACTGACCTTGGTCGAACGGGGCATCGAGGCGCTGGTCCTTGTCGGGACCCGGCATCGAAGCAAGACGTTCGATCTGCTGAATACCCATAACGTCTCCTGCGCGGTCACCTATGCCCTGCAGAAGGACTTCAACTATACCAGCATCGGCTTTGACAATTATCGCGCCGCCGCTCTTGCGGCTCGGCGGCTCTGGGCGCTCGGGCATCGAACGTTCGGCATGATCGCCGGTATCACCACCAATAATGACCGCGCTCAGGCGCGTGTCGCGGGATTTACCGATACACTGCTCGGACTTGGCGCGACACGCGATGACGTCATCATTCGCGAAGCCCCCTATCAGATCGGCGCCGGAAGGCAGATGATGGCCTCCCTTCTGGCTGCGGCCCCGCAGATCAGCGCGGTATTCTGCGGCAGTGACGTGCTTGCGATCGGGGCGATGTCGGAACTGCGCAGCCAGGGGATTTCGGTGCCGGATAGATGTTCGATTATCGGTTTCGACAATCTCGAGATCGCGGCCTATGTCGATCCGCCCTTATCGACGCTCAATGTGCCGGCCTACGAAATGGGCGTGGAGACCGGCGAATGGGTCGTGCGAAGCGAGCCTGGAAAAGTGATCCCCCGCAAGGTCGAGCTGGATGTCGAATATGTCGAGCGCGGCACGACCGCAAAGGCACCGCCTCGTTAACAGGCTGCCCCGCCCGCATCTATCGCTTCACCATTGCCGGCAGTTAGAGCGTTTCCTTGTTGGATTGAAGCATTCTGTTGGCTCAAACGGAGCCGGTCGATCAGGCGGCCCGTTTCAGCCAACCCACAGGGCCGGGCATCTTTCCGCCGGGATCAAAGGCGATCGGCTCGGACGTACCAGAGGGTATGCCCTTCGCCAATCGCCTTTGCCCCAACGAAAACCTGCTCCGGCAGAATGCTTCAATCCAACAAGGAAACACTCTAAGGCACTGAAACAGAATTCAACCATTCGAGATCGACCGTATAGCCGGCGCCCCTGACGGTGCGCACCATATTGCCGGCGCCTGCCTCGCGAAGTGCCTTGCGCAGGACGCCGATATGCACATCGACCGTCCTGTCGTCCACGAACGTTCCGTCCGGCCATACGGCCTCGATGAGTTCGTCGCGCCGGAATATCTTTCCCGGTATTTCCAGCAGGCATTTGAGCATCAGGTACTGGGTCTGGCCAAGGATCACCTGCTTGTCCCGGAAAAAGACCTTCCGGTTGATCGTATCGATGCGGGTCAACGGAAGTTCAATGATATAGCGCTGCAGCCTTGCCGGATTCGTCGCGTAATGATGCAGAAAATCAATTACGTCCGCCGGGTCCGTGGGGCGGTGGAAGACCCTGTCGGCACCGGCTTCGACTATCTTGATATAGGCGGCCTCGTTGCCTTTTTCGACGACGGCCACGATGAGGATCGAACGCGTCTTCGGGTGATTTTTAAGCGCCTTGCAGATGGTGACGCCGGCACTGCTCTCCCGGCGGCAGTCCAAGACGATCGCCAACGGGCTCCGCTGAATCGCGGTGGTCGTTGCGTCTGCCTCTTCCGTTATCAGTATGACTTGATAGCCACTTGCCATCAGGACGTGCTTTGAAAGCAAATGAAATTCTATGTCTTCAGAGAAAATCAATATCGTATCAGTCATTTATATGTCCCGACGATATAGTGATGGTCCGATGGCGCCTCTCTTCTCTGATGTTGCGGCCATGCCGGCCACCTATCACCCCCCCCCCCTGCCGACCGGCCCCAGAAGAGATTTAGGCAGACAACTTATAGCGAAAATCAATCGGGGATTGCAACCCTGTTGGATACCACCTGGTCAAAAGGCGATGTCACGGTGTTTGACCGAAGCCGGCGAAAGGCTTGCAGTCTTGCATAGGCCGGGCCGAACTTGCGGCCTCATCATCGGATCGTTTCATAGGAGACAATGATGCCGCGCTCCAGAAGCGTTTCCTCGACCGGGCGCGAACTCGGCGGGAGCTGATTTCGGGCGAGGCTATCACGCAGTTCATGCATTTCAATTATTGCGCCCGGAAGGGATGGGGCAGAGTGAAGGCGTCGAAGGAAAGACGCTTCCGCATGGTTGATTTTGATTTGGTTCTGACAGGCCGCGTTGTTCGGGCGGCCGATGTGATCGAAAAGGGTTTCGTCGCGATCCGCGGTGAAACGATCGAGTTCGTCGGCGAGGGCGAACCGCCCGCCGCCCGCGAACGGCATGATTTCGGCGAGGCCCTGATCCTGCCCGGCGCGATCGATAGCCAGGTTCATTCCCTCTCCCAGAAAGACCAGGAGGGCTTCATCTGGTCGACGCGCTCGGCCGCGGCCGGCGGTGTCACCACGATCGTCGACATGCCCTATGACGACGGCAACCTGATCTGCGACGGCGAGAAGCTGACCCGCAAGGCGACGGAGGCGGGCGAGCAGGCGCGGGTGGATTTCGGTCTCTACGGAACGGTCCATCCGAGGGCCGGTGCTGCCGAGATCCCCGGCATGATCAAGGCCGGCGCGGTCGGATTCAAGTTTTCGACCTTCGGCACGCATCCGGAGAGATTTCCGCGCATCACGCCCTACATCCTCAACGAATGTTTCGCCGAGATCGCCAAACACGGCCTGATCGCGGGCATCCACAACGAGAACGACGAATTCGTACGGACCGCGATCGCCAAGGTCGAAGAGACCGGCATCCGGGACTACCGGGCCCATGCGCTTTCCCGCCCCGCCATCGCCGAGGCGCTCGCCATGGCCGAGGTCTACGAGATCGGCGCGGCGACGGGTTGTTCGACGCATGTCGTGCACTGCTCGATATCGCGCGGCTACGACCTTTGCGACAGCTATCGCCGTCAGGGTTTTGATACGACGGTCGAAGCCTGCATCCACTACCTGACGCTCGACGAGGAAAACGATGTCGCGCGGCTCGGCGGCTTCGCCAAGGTCAACCCGCCGATCCGTTCGCGCGATCAGGTGGAAGCGCTCTGGCGCCATCTCGCCGCCGGTCGGATCACCGTGGTCTCGACAGACCATGTCAGCTGGTCGCGGTCGCTGAAATCCAGTCCGGACATGCTGTCCAACGCGTCCGGCGTGCCCGGCCTCGAAACCATGTATCCGCTTCTCCTCAAGGGGCTCTCCGAGCGGGGGCTGTCGTTTTCGCATGCGGCGCGGCTGCTGGCCGCAAACCCGGCGCGGCTGTTCCGCATCGGCCACCGCAAGGGTGCGCTGGAGATCGGCCGCGATGCGGATATCGCTGTGTTCAAACCCTCCGCCTATATCTACAGAGCCGCGGAAAGCGGCAACAATGTTGTCGACTGGAGCCCCTATGACGGCATCAGGATGCCGTATCGCGCGGAGGCGACCTTCCTGCGCGGCAGGCTCGCCTTCGACGGGCGCAATGTCGTCTCGGAACCCGGCGCTGGAAACATGGTCAGGCCGCTCTGATGGAACAGCGCGTCCCGTCACCGCCGTTCACCGACAACCTGCCCATAGACGCGGATCGGCTTTGGCAGAAGGTGATGGATCTGGCGGAGATCACCGAGCCCTCGCGCCCCTATAGCCGTCGGTCCTTCACGCCGATGTTCGAGAAGGGCCGGCGCTGGATCAAGGCCTGTTTCGAAGAGGCCGGGCTGACGGTCGGCATCGATGCCGCCGGCAACATGATCGGGCATCTTTCGGGCACGGATCCGGCGTCGGGGACGATCATGATCGGTTCCCATTCCGACACTGTCCCGAACGGCGGGCGTTTCGACGGAACCGCCGGGGTGATGACCGGGCTTGAAATCGTTCATTCGCTGCGTGAACGGGGCATCAGGCTGCGCCACAATCTCGAGATCATCGATTTCCTCGCCGAGGAACCGAGCGATTTCGGGCTGTCCTGCGTCGGCAGCCGGGCGATGACGGGCAAGCTGACGCCTGCGATGCTTGGCTATCCTGGCCCCGGCGGCGAGCGTCTCGCGGCCGCGATCGCCCGGATGGGCGGTGTGCCGGAAGGTCTCGGCGACATATTGCGGCGGGACATCGTCGCCTTCTTCGAACTGCATATCGAGCAGGGCGCCGTTCTCGAACGAAGCGAGATAGATGTCGGTGTGGTCTCCGGCATTGCCGGCGTGACGCGCATGGAAGTCGTCTTCGAAGGCTCGGCCGACCATGCCGGGACGACGCCGATGCATTTGAGGCGGGATGCGAGCATAGCCGGCGCGCAGATGATGGTGTTCGTCAATTCGCTCGCCCAGCGTATCGCCAACCAGGGGCGCGGCCATTTCGTCGCGACGTCCGGCGTGGTCGAGGTTTCGCCGAACGCGGCCAATGTCGTGCCCCGCACCATGCGCATCATCATCGACGCGCGGGCGGAAGAGCGGCCGGCGATGGATCGCTTCATTGTCGCGGTCAAGCGCGAGGCGGCGGTGATCGCCGAGAACTGCGCGGTCAGGCTCGAATGCTGCAATATTCTCTCGGACAGCAATCCCGTCGCCTGCGATCCGGGCTTGCGCGCCGTCTTGCGCCACGCCGCCCGGGATCTCGGTCTATCCACGCTGGATATGGCATCCGGCGCCGGGCATGACGCGGCCTTCATGGCGAGCATCGCACCGGCTGCGATGGTGTTCATTCCCTCGGTCGACGGTAAGAGCCACCGGCCGGACGAATGGAGCGAACCATCCGCCTTGGCCGCCGGTGCGGCGACCCTGTTCGAAGCAATTCTTCTTTGCGACGGGCCGGATGCCGCGAGACATTCCGTCTTGCCTACCCTCGCAAAGCCGGTGGAACAGTAATGACGGATCAGGGACTCAGGCCGTTTCTCGAAAAGCTGGAGGCGAGCGGATCGCTGCACAGGGTCGATCGCAAGGTGGATCTCGAATACGAGATCAGCGCCGTTCTCGGCCTGCGCGGCAAAGGTCCGGCCCAGCTTTTCCAGAACGTGCGCGGTCATGGCATGCCGGTGATCGGCAACCTGCTGAATTCCCGGGCGAGGTTCGAGGAGGCGCTGGACATCGCGGCCGGCGAGCTCGATGCGCATTGCATCGCCGCGCTGAAATCGCCGGTGCCGCCGGTCATTGTGTCGGACGCGCCGGTGCAGGAAGAGACCGTGAACCTGCCTTTCGACATCGGCAAGGTGCTGCCGGTTCCCTACTGGTTCGAGCACGAGGCGGGTCCGTATATCACGGCGGGGGTCATCATCGCGAAACATCCCGATACCGGCAAAAGGAATGTCTCCATCGCCCGCCTCCGGTTGGAAGGCGGCAGCCGGATGATGGCCGGTATCGCCAAGAACCACCATCTGGCCATCATGGCGGAACGCGCGCGGCAGCTCGAACAGGATCTCGAAATCGCCGTCGTGCTCGGCAACCACCCGGCCGTGATGCTCGGATCGCAGCTCTATCTCGGCCTCGGCGACGACGAATTCGATACGGTCGGGGCGATTCTCGGCGAACCGTTGCGCCTGGTCAAATGCAAGACCGTCGACCTTGAAGTGCCGGCCGAGGCAGAGATCGTGATCGAGGCGGTGCTGAAGCCGGGCGAACTCATCGACGAGGGTGCGGTTTCCGAATTTCCCGGCTTCTACGTCCGTTACGGGCCTGGCATCGCCGTCGAAGCGAAATGCATCACCCATCGCCGTGACGCCATATACCAGGCGATCCTGCCGGGTTTTGCGCCCGAACACTGCCTTCTCGGCGGCGTCGCGATCGGCGTGACGGTTTGCCACGCACTTCAGAAGATCATTCCCTCGGTTCGCCGCGTCTTCGTGACCGAGGGCGGGATGGGGCGGCTGCATGCCGTCATCAGCATGCACCGGCCGGCACTCGGCGAGGCCAAGCGCGCGATCATCGCGGCCATGGGCCAGGTCAATCTGTTCAAGCTGGTGATCGCCGTCGAGGACGACATCGACCCGGAGGACTGGACCCAGGTCGAATGGTCTCTCGCAGCACGTTTCCGCGGCCATGAAGACATGATCGTCCTTCCGGGCATGAAGGCCGACCGGTGCGATCCCGTCCATGAAAATCTCACGGTGACCAAGATCGGCATGGTTGCGACGACGAGGCCCGGTGATGGAAATTCAGGCACGCGTTCGGAATTCGTCCGCCCCCGGCTGGACGTGCTCGAGCGCGTAAAGCGCGAGCTCGACGCCTATTGAGCCTGCCAATGCGTGAAACCGGACACCAGTTCGGCGGTATGCGCGCGTGAGTGCTTTTGCCTGCTTTTTGTTCATTTAAATCGAATGCATATTATTCTTGCAATGAAGCCGAGAGTGTAGAATCCTGTAACGATAAAAATCGGATCGCATCAGGGAGCCAAGGAGAGAAAGAGCTGTCACTGCCGTTTCGGGAGTGATCATTGCCTGTGCACATCGAGTCGAGGAGACCGGTCGCAATGCCCCTGCAGCTCGAGACCTCCGATCTGGATCCGTCAAGCCGCCTGGTTGTGAATTCCATCCAGATCCGCACCTTCCTCGCCTTGGTCCAGGAGGGGAGCGTGACGCGCATCGCCCAGCGCTTCGGCCTCAGCCATTCCACCGTCAGCGCCCATGCCAAGGCGATGGGCGAGGAATTCAGCGTCCCGCTTTTCCGGCGGGTCCGTGCCGGTATTGTGGTGACGCCGGAGGGGCTTAACGTCTACCAGATACTGCGGCCACTCATCGAACGGCTGGACCGCTCGCTGGACATCGTTGCGGGCGCCTTCCCGCCAGGCTCGAACAGGAAGCCGCCGACCGTCCTCCTGCATGCCGGCTTTCCCGGCGCGCCGCTCGATCTTGCGCCATCGCTGGCAGGCTGGCACGGCAGCACGGATTTTCAGCTCTTTCCGACCTATGATCCGAAGGATGCCTCTGCCGCCCTGAGGGCCGGTTTCTTCAGCATTCCCGATGACGGCGACCTCATTCAGGTCCGCGATCGATGGGTGCTGGTGCAGGGTGTCCCGCAGCAACAGGGATGGGTGTCCCAGCCCGTCAATCCGGGAAGTCTCGCCGGTAGGGACATCATAGTGCCGGCGCTGCCCGAAGCCCTTCACGGCCCGCTCAACTCATTGGCCGAACGGGCGCGCATCAATCTCGAATGGTCAGGCGAGCCGCTGCACGAACTGCTCGCGGGTTTAGGCCAGGAACGCAATTTCGCCATCCTGATCCCCACAAGCCTGCTCAACCCCGCCCTCGCGCAGCATTTCAGCTGCGGCTGGCTTTCGGAAACGACCTTCGATCCCGTCCTGTCCATCTGGTCGGCGCGCGGCCACGCGCATGAAGCCCAGGAACTCGCCAGCGTGCTGCGCGAGCAGCTTTCCGAGCCTGCCGTTTCCGCTTCCCTGAGCGCTGCATTCCCCGGTGAAATCCCCAATGAACGGTTGTCGCTGAAGCACTGCCGCTCCTTCGTCGCCCTTTATGAAGAGGGCAATGTCCACAAGGCGGCCGACCGCATGTGCATCGTCCAGCCGGCGATGACGGTCCGGCTGCAGAATATCGAGGACCAGCTCGGCGGGCCGCTGTTCGAGCGCGTACGCCACGGGCTTGAAGCCAATCCGAAGGCGGATGTCCTCTATGGCCTGCTGCGCCCGCTCCTGAACGACCTCAACCTCGCGATCCAGCAGTTGCGCGCGCCGGTTTCGAGGCAGGTGCGCCGACTGAAGGTCGGCCTGATACCTGCGCTCGACGACGAGAGCTCCACCGCCGTCTGTTTTGCCGACGGTCTGCAGGCCTGGCTCGGACTGCACAATGAAAGCGAGGTGCAGGTGGCCGAGGGCTATTCGCCGACGCTGCTGCAATGGCTGCGGACCCGCAAGATCGATTTCGCCCTGGTGGACCGGTACGTCAACGACGACCAGATCGCCTTCCATTGCCTTGCGGAAGACAGCATGGCGGTGGTGACCAACAGCGATACCGGCCTCCTGCCGGAGGGACCGATCGCGCTGGCGGACATCGTCCACCTGCCGCTCGTCCTGCCATCGAGCCGGCACGGCTTGCGCGCGCTTCTGCTGGAGCACCTGCAGGGCCGCAACCTCACGCTCAAGCCGCGTATGGAGGTGGATTCCATGGCCGCGGCCCTCAGCCTCGTGAAGATCGGCGGTTATGCGACCATCCTGCCGACCAATGCGCTCAAGGCCAGCAAGGACCGCCGGCACCTGTCGGTGCACGAAATCCGCGATCCGCAAATCGTCCGCGCCATCTGCCTCGCCCACCGCCGCGACGGGCCGTTCAGCGATGCGGCCCGCAGCTTCGTCGACAACCTGCGCAAGTCGTTCGCGCCCCGGGAGCGCGTGCCGGGAACCGCGGCAGCAGACCTGGCGACCGTCTGATGCCCTGGACCGGCGATCATCGCGGATTTTTATCACACGATTTGCGAGATTGAATTTCAGCCGTCCCGGTGCGTGCCGCTATCGTTTTCCCATCAAAACGGTCTTCAAGAGGGGTTTCGATATGTGCGCCTTCCATCTGGGATGGTTCCTTGGTCCGGGCATCACCGTGCAGGGCTGGAACACGCCCAATTTCGCCAAGAGCTACGACTGGACCAAGCCGGATATTTTTCGCGATGGGGCGCGGCGCCTCGAACAGGCCTTCTTCGACTTCCTGATTCTCGAAGACACGTCCGCCATACCCTATACCTACGGTGGCAACATGGACTTCTATCTGCGCCATGCGGCCATGACGCCGAAATTCGATCCCGTCATCGTCACGCCCTATATCCTCGAAGCGACGAAAAAGCTCGGCGTCGCCACCACGATGACCTCGACCTTCTATCCGCCCTGGATCCTGGCCCGCTCCATGGCGACCCTCGACCACTATTCGAATGGCCGCATGGCCTGGAATATCGTCACGGCGACCAGTGACGCGGCCGCCCAGAACTTCGGCTACGACAAGCAGTTCGAACATGACAAGCGTTACGACATGGCCGACGAGTTCGTCGATCTCGTCAAGCAGCTATGGGAGGCCTGGGAGCCCGACGCCGTCGTCAACAGCGATGAGACGTTCATCGACCCATCGAAGGTCAGGACCGTCAATTTCGAAGGGGAATATTACAAGTCCCGCGGACCGTTGAACGTGCCGCGCAGTCCGCAGGGCTGCCCGCTGCTGATCGCCCCCGGCGGCTCGCCGCGCGGCCGCAAATTCTCCGGCCGCAATGCCGAGGTCGTGCTGGGCAGCGCCGAGAATATCGAGGAGATGAAGCAGTATTGCATCGACGTACGGTCCTATGCCGTGAGCTTCGGCCGCGATCCGACCAAGGTCAAGCTGATGTTCGCCGTCGCCCCGGTCATCACCAAAAGCCGGCAGGAAGCGGACGAATACAAGCAGAACTATCCGAAGATGCTCGAGAAGCGCATGCAGCATTCGCTCGCCTCCATGTCGTTCCTGTCCGGTATCGATTTCTCGAAGTTCGACCTCGATGCGCCGGTTGGCGAAATCAAGACCAACGGCATGCAGACCATCCTCGGGAAGTTCAAGGATCCGGCCGTGACCCTGCGGCAGATCGTGACGTCGCCGCCGCGCTGGCCGATCGTCGGCACGCCGGAAGACGTCGCGGCCGAGCTTATCGAGGCGATGGCCGAAGTCGGCGGCGACGGTTACCTCATCACCGGTCACCTGAAGCCCAGCTATCTCAGCCAGATCGTCGACGAGCTGGTGCCGGCGCTGCAGAAGCGCGGCGCCACCCGCACCGAATACAGCCACGACATGCTGCGCGACAACGTGATGGCCTTCTGACCAGCTTTCGAGTCCGGGAAAAGCCGCCATGACGGGCACAGACATCGACGTGCCGGGCTTCTGGAAAGCCATCGGCAACCGGGCAGTGGGGGCGGCGGTCGTCGCCGCTGCCGGAGAGCAGGGCTGGGCGGGTTTCCTCGCCCTGTCCGCGACGCATCTCAGCGCCAGGCCGCCGAGGATCATGGTCTCGATCGATGCCGGGACCTCGGCGCTTTCGGCACTGCGCGAAGGGCGCTGTTTTTCCGTCAGTTATCTTCCGGCCGATCGCCAGGACCTTGTCGCGGTGTTTTCCGGCAAGGCGGGCCTCAAGGGCGCCGAACGGTTCACGACCGCAGTCTGGAAGCCGCTGACGACCGGAGCCCCGGTCCTCGAAGGGGCCGTCGGCGCTTTCGACTGCCGGCTCGACGAGATCATCGAACGCGACGGCACGGTTATCGCGGTCGGCATGCTGAGTGGGGTCGTGGCCGATCCGTCCGCGGAGCCGCTCGTGACATTCCGGGGAGGTTACTATCGCCTCGCTCCCCTGGCACCGGATAGCGCAGGTTAGCAGGGATGGTGGACATGATGGACGTCGAATGGAATACGCGGCACATCAAGATCGGCCTGCGGCCGCCGGAGCCGGTTGCTGCCGACGCCGTCAACTTCAAGCAGGGCATGCGGCGGCTCCCCGCCGGCGTTTCGCTGATCACCACCCGCGACGGCGAGGCGCTTCACGGGCTCGTCGCCACTTCGGCGAGCGCGCTTTCCGCCGATCCTCCGACGCTGCTCGTCTGCGTCAACAAATCGGCGTCGAGCCACGATCCGCTGCTCAGGGCAGGGGTGTTCTGCGTCAACGTGCTTGCCCAGGAGGACGAGGCGGTGGCATCGCGCTTCGCGAGTTCCGGAAACAGGGAAGGGCGGTTTGCCGAAGGCGGCTGGATTTCGCTGGTCACCGGCGCGCCGGTCTTCGAGGCTGCCCTGGCCGCCTTCGACTGCGTGACCGCCCATGCGATCTCCTACCAGTCGCACACGATCTTCATCGGCGAGATCAGGACCATCAGCCTGCCGGAAAGGCGGATCGAACCGCTGGTCTATCTCGACGGGCGCTATCGCAACCTCGCCTGATCGCGCCTTGCCGACCGGAGGGCGATACATGCTGCAGCCTTGAACGGGTGGATGCCGGAAGGCATCCACCCGTCGATTTTTTTGATCGCCGCTTTCGATGATCCCAAGGCCGATCCTTCTGCTGCAAGCGCGAAAATGCCTATTCGATACCCAATTGCATATCGGCCGCGCGCAGCAATCAGGCATTTGCCTCAAGGTCATACGCAACCGGCATCGGACCCCTGAAAACCACCGGGAATCCGCGATTTTTTATCATCGGCGTTACGATCAGCTATTAGCCGGCTCTCACGCCCGATGCTTCAATTCATCCGGCTTAGAAAGCTGCCTCGTTCCGACGAACGACCGCCATCTGTTCCTATTGAGAGATGACATCATGGCAACTCGACGTGACCTCCTGAAAAGCGCCTCCCTCCTTGCTGCATCGTCTGCCGTGAGCGGTTTCCCGTCCTGGGCTTTTGCGCAGAGCGCAGGCGGCCCCAGCACGCCGCCGGGCAAGACGCTGCGCATCATCGGCGAAAGCCTCCAGAGCCTCGATCCGATCTGGACGACGGCGCCGCCCACCAAGAACTACGCCTTCATGATCTTCGACCAGCTGTTTGCCGTCGACGACAAATACGTGCCGCAGCCGCAGATGGCGGCTGGCTACACCACCGAGGACAACGGGATGACCTATGTCATCACGCTGCGCGACGGCCTGCTTTTCCACGACGGCGAGCCGGTGCGGTCGGCGGACTGCATCGCCTCGATCAAGCGCTGGTCGGCGCGCGACGGCTTCGGGCGGGCGGTCGCGGCGGCGGTCGGCGAATATCAGGTGGTCAGCGACAAGGTCTTCAAGATCAAGCTCGCCCATAATTTCCCGCTGCTGATCGACGCGCTTGGCAAGTCGAATTCCTCGCAATGCTTCATCATGCCCGAGCGCATGGCGACGGTGGATCCGACCAAGCAGATCACGGAGTCGATCGGCAGCGGCCCCTACCGCTTCCTTCGCGAGGAATGGGTTCCGGGATCGTTCAACGCCTTCGCCCGGTTCGACAAATACGTGCCGCGCTCCGAGCCGCCGAGCGGCATTGCGGGCGGCAAGATCGCCGGCTTCGAGCGGGTGGCCTTCACCGTCATCGACGATCCGTCAACGGCCATGTCCGCGCTGATGGCCGGCGAACAGGATTACTGGCCGGCACCGGCCGACGACCTCCTTGAGGTCATGAAGGGCGATCCGAGCATCGTCGTCAGCCAGCGCACGACCTCGAACAGCTATTACATGCTGCAGGTCAACCATCTGCAGCCGCCGTTCAACAATCCGGGCGTCCGCAGGGCGCTCGCTATGGCGATCAACCAGGTCGAGCTGATCAGCGCCATCCAGCCCGATCCCAAGCTGGTCCTGCCCTGCTACAGCTTCTACGACTGCCAGTCGCCCTACGGCATCGAGGATAACGCCGCGGTCATCAAGACCGCGGATCTCAAGAAGGCCAAGGAGGCGCTTGCCGCCGCGGGTTACAAGGGCGAGAAGGTCGTGCTGCTGGCGGTTTCGTCGCCTCCGCGCCTGAGCGGCCTCAACCAAGTGCTCGACAACGTGATGCGCAAGCTCGGCATGAATGTCGAACTTCAGGCCATGGATTTCGCGACCATGGCGACCCGGCGCACCAGCAAGGAACCTGTGGAGGCCGGAGGCTGGAGCGGCTTCATCACCGGCTGGACCGGCGGCGATGTCGCCAATCCCGCGGTCAATCAGTTGCTCCACGGAGCCGGCGAAAAGGGCTGGTTCGGCTGGGCCAACGATCCGAAGCTGGAGGCCCTGAAGACCTCCTGGTTCCGGTCGGCCGACCCCGCCGAGCGCGCCGTGATCGCCAAGCAGATCCAGGTCCAGGCCTTCGAAACGCTGCCTTATATCCCGCTCGGCGCCACCAGCACCTACCATGCCTACCGCGCCGATCTGAAGGGCGTGTTCCCGGCGCCGGTCAATGCCTACTGGAACATCTCCAAGGGGGACAAGGCCTGAAGAAAATAAGGATGAAGGCGGGCCGAACATGCCGAGGCGGCACGGGGAAAGGATGATATGCTGAGATATGCCCTGCAGCGGATAGTCATGACCATCCCCGTGATGGCGGTCGTCGCCGTCTTCGTTTTCGGCCTGCTGTTCGTCACCCCCGGGGATCCCGCCGTCGTCATCGCCGGAGAACAGGCTTCCCCGGCGGAAGTCCAGGCGATCCGGGTCGCCATGGGCTTCGATCAGCCGTTCTACGTGCAATTCGGGCTCTGGGCGCAGCGCCTTCTCTCGGGTGACCTCGGCACATCGGTTTTCTCCAGGGAACCGGTTGCCGAGTTGATCGCCCAGCGGGTCGGTCCTACCCTGTCGCTTCTGTTCGGCGGGCTGATCATCGCCCTGCTGCTTTCGGTTCCCTTTGGCATCTACGCGGCCGCCAACCGCGGTAAACTGTTCGACCGGGCCTTCACCGCCGTCACGGTCCTCAATTTCTCCATCCCGAATTTCATCGTCGGTTATCTGCTCGTTTCCATCTTCGCGCTGGGACTGCGCTGGCTGCCCGTGCAGGGCTACGTGCCGCCCGACCGGGATTTCGGTGCCTACCTGCTCGGCATGATCCTGCCCTGCCTGACGCTCGGAATGGGTTTTGCCTCGCTGATTGCCCGCGTCACGCGGGCATCGATGCTCGACGTCCTGTCCCAGGATTTCATCCGAACCGCCAAGGCCAAGGGTGCCGACCGCAACCGCATCCTGTTCGCGCATGCGCTGAAGAACGCGTCGATCCCGATCGTCACGATCGTCGGCCTGGGCTTCGCGAGCCTGATTGGCGGTGCGGTGATCACCGAAAGCATATTCGCGATACCCGGTCTCGGCAGGCTGACGCTCGAGGCGATCAGCCACCGCGACTATCCGGTCATCCAGGGCCTCGTTTTGGTGTTCAGCGCCGGCTACGTGCTGGTCAACCTCGCCGTCGACCTCATCTACGTGCTCCTCGATCCAAGGATACGCTATTGAACATCCAGATCGAGAGCGACCTCAAGCTTGCCATGGCGCTGCAGCCGGATCGAAAACCGGTGAGCTACATCCGCAAGTCATGGGCGCTTGCGCGCCGTTACTCCCAGATCACCTTCGGCGGCACCCTGCTTCTGATCCTCGTGCTGATCTCGATCCTGGCGCCCGTCCTAGGTACGGTCGACCCGCGGGCGATGGATACGTTGAGCCGTCTGCGGCCGCCGTCCGCTTCCCATTGGTTCGGCACCGACATGCTGGGACGCGATCTCTATTCGCGCGTGCTTTACGGCGGCCGAAACTCGCTGATGATCGGCTTTTCGGTCATGGTCATCTCGGCCGTCATCGGAACGCTGATCGGCCTGATCTCGGCTTACATCCGCTGGCTGGACGGCGTGATCATGCGCATCATGGACGGGCTGATGTCGGTGCCGTCCATCCTGCTGGCGATCGCGCTGATGTCGCTGACCGGCGCCTCGCTCACCACCGTCATCACCGCCATTTCCATCATCGAGATCCCGCGCATCGCCCGCCTCATTCGCGGCACCGTGCTCAGCCTGCGGGAACAGCCTTATGTGGAGGCAGCCATCACCTCCGGTTCCGGGCCGTTCCGCATCATCTTCCGCCACCTCCTGCCGGGCACGGTGAGCCCGCTGATCATCCAGTCCACCTATGTCTGGGCCGTCGCGATGATCATCGAGACCATGCTGTCCTTCATCGGCGCGGGCACGCCGCCGACCATTCCTTCCTGGGGGAACATCATGTCGGACGGACGGGCGCTCTGGCAGGTGAAACCCTACATGGTCTTCATTCCCGGCGTGTTCCTGACCCTGACGGTCCTTGCGATCAACGTGCTCGGCGACGGGCTGCGGGACGCGTTCGACCCCCGGATTGCATTGCGGAAGTGACATGGTCCTGCTCAACGTCGAACATCTTTCCACGATCTTCCAGACCTCGCGCGGCGACCTGCGCGCCGTGAACGATCTGAGTTTCCGCGTCTCCAAGGGAGAGACCGTCGCCATCGTCGGCGAATCCGGGTCCGGCAAGTCGGTCTCGGCCATGTCGATCATGCGGCTGCTCGACGAAAGCCGATGCCGGCTTTCGGGCAAGGTCGAGCTGAAAGGGCGCGATCTCCTGTCGGCCGATGAGGCGGCCATGCGCGCCATCCGCGGCAATCAGGTCGGCCTGATCTTCCAGGAGCCGATGACCGCGCTCAATCCCGTCGTCACTGTCGGCTGCCAGATCGCCGAGGCTGCCCGGCTGCACGAGACGATGACCCGCAGACAGGCCGCCGAGAAGGCGATCGAGATGCTTACCCGGGTGGGTATCCCGGACCCAAGGCGGCGCGCCAACGAATATCCCCACCAGCTTTCCGGCGGGATGCGCCAGCGCGTAATGATCGCGATGGCGCTGATATGCCGTCCCGAACTGCTGATCGCCGACGAACCCACGACGGCGCTCGACGTCACCGTCCAGGCGCAGATCCTCGATCTGATGCGGTCGCTCCGCGAACAGTTCGGTTCGGCCATCATCCTGATCACCCACGATCTCGGCGTCGTTGCGGAGATGGCGGACCGGGTGATCATCATGTATGCCGGCCGCAAGATCGAGGAGGGGACGGCCGAGGAGATTTTCGCGCATCCGAGGCACCCCTATACGAAGGGGCTGCTCGGGGCGGTTCCCCGGCTAGGCTCCTCGCTGGAAGGAAAGACCGGGCGGCTCGTCGAAATCGAAGGCACGGTGCCCGATCCGCGCGTGGCGACGGTCGGATGCGCCTTTGCGCCGCGCTGTCGCGGAGCAACCGACATCTGCCGGCTGTCGCAGCCGGGACTCGTCAGGACGGCGTCCGACCACCAGGTTGCCTGCCATTTCGCCACGGAGCTGGTCGTCGCATGAGCAGCGTTCTGGAAGTCTTCAACCTCAAAAAGTATTACCCGGTCAGGACCGGTCTTTTCGGCCGGAGCGCTCAGGTGCACGCCGTGGACGACGTGTCCTTTCGTGTCGAAGCGGGCGAGACGCTGTCGATCGTCGGCGAGAGCGGCTGCGGCAAATCGACGGTCGGCCGGACCATCCTCAGGCTGGTGGAGCCGACCGCCGGCGAGATCTACCTCGATGGATGGCGCGTCGATACCGTGCCGATCCAGGGCATGCGCCGGCTTCGCAAGAAGCTGCAGGTCGTCTACCAGGATCCGTTCAGCAGCCTCAATCCGCGCCTTTCGGTGCGCGACATCATCGCCGAACCGCTGGAGAATTTCGGCATGGGCCAGTCCCGCAGCGAGATCGACGACCAGGTCGCCGACCTGCTCGACAAGGTCCGCCTGCCGCGGGATGCGATGAAGCGATTGCCGCACGAATTTTCCGGCGGCCAGCGGCAGCGCATCGGCATTGCCCGCGCGCTCGCTCCGAAACCGGATATCATCATCTGCGACGAAGCGGTCTCGGCGCTCGATGTCTCCGTCAAAGCGCAGATCGTCAACCTTTTCACCGATCTCCAGCAGGAGCTGGGACTGGCGCTGCTGTTCATCAGCCACGATCTCGCGATCGTCGAACACCTGACGCATCGCGTGGCGGTCATGTATCTCGGCCAGATCATCGAGATCGGCGATCGCCGGACCATGTTCTCGGCCCCAAAGCATCCGTATACGCAGGCCCTGCTGTCATCCATCCCGATCGCCGACCCTAAGGCGAAGCGCAACAGGCTCGTTCTGAATGGTGAAGTTCCAAGCCCCATCAACCCTCCAAGTGGCTGCCGCTTCCGGACCCGCTGTCCCCAAGCGTTCGACAGATGCGCGGTGGAGATGCCGAAATTGGCCCAGCTCCGTGTCGACGGGCATCAGGTGGCTTGCCATCTGCACGAAGGGCAGAGCGATTAAGGCCGGCTACAATCGTGCCGGGCATCCGAGATCGGTCTCATCTCCAATGGAAGCTTCGATCGACGTCCGATCCGTTTCACAGGCCCATGAACAGGTGTCCCGACCGTTCCACGCCCGCCGATCAAGCCTCCGGCTGCTGCCAATGAGGATAGGTCACATAAGCGGTCACGGCACCATTCTCGTGGGAGCGGATCGTCACCCTGTCGCCTTTCTGCATGGCGATGATCTCTCCGGGGCCTGCCGTCACCGTTTTGCGGCCGTCGGAGACGGTGATTTTTCCTTCAAGGATCACCATCGTGTCGTGCACGGCCATGGTCTCCTCCAGGATCTGGTCCGGTCCATAGCGCCCGAAACCGATGGTGACCGGCCCGCCGTCACGCTGATCGAGGAGGTTGCCGGCGAAGATTTCACCGTCTTGCCCTGGCGACCGTTCAAACACCGCGTCGGAAACGGCGAACTTATGAATGGGCATGGACTGTCTCCTTAAAGGTTTGGGCCGGTGCGTGGGAGCAGGTCATCAACGTTTCCCCGAGCTTTCCGCGCAGTTCCTTTGAACGCGGTATTCCCTTCTGAGGCGGTCACTTGCCGGACCATCGCGTGACAAGCGAGCTATGCGGTGGTCCGGCTTGAGTGGTAGGACGGACTTGTGCATTCCGTCCCGAAGGCTCGTTATCTGGCGATAAACGCCAGAATATCCTCATTCAGTACGGCGGCATTGACCGTCAGCATCCCGTAAGAATAACCGGGATAGGTCTTCAGCGTTCCGCTTTTCAGCAATCTGACCGATTTCGATGCCGAGGCGGCAATCGGAACGACCTGGTCGTCCTCGCCGTGCAGCACCAGCGTCGGCACGGTGATCGCCTTCAAGTCCTCCGTCTGATCGGTCTCCGAAAAGGCCTTGATGTCATTTCGAACGGAGACGCGGTAGTGCACCGTCGCGCGAAGCTGTGTCGCCGAACGAGGAACGCCGAAAGGAATTTGGCCCCTCGCGCCTCCCAGTCGGCAGATCATGCAGTCGGATCGTCGGGCAGGATTCAGCGTTGCAGGTCAGCCACGGGCGCAGTGCCAAACATGCTTTTATACTCCCGGCTGAATTGCGACGGGCTTGTGTAGGCTACCTCATAGGCCACTTGCGATACGTTGGTGCTCCCGGCGGCAAGAAGCTTTCTGGCTTCCAGCAGGCGTATATGGCGCTGGAAGGCCAGCGGGCTAAATCCCGTGACGGCCTTGAAGTGCCTGTGGAACGAGGTGACGCTCATGCCGGAAGAGGCCGCCAGGTCGGGGATGACAATCGGCTCGCTGTGGTTGGCGGCGAGCCAGTCAGCCGCCGTCTTGAGCTGTTGAAACCGGTCGTTTCGCCGGCCGACCTGCCGGAGCGTATCGCCCATCGAGCTCTGCAGCAGACGATAGTAAAGCTCGAACTCGTAGTGCGGCGCTAGCGCGCCGACGTCATCGGGCGTGGCCAGGAGCCCGACGAGACGAGCAAACGCGTCGCCGACCGGTCCGTTCAGATCGCTAGCCGCGACCGCGCACGTCCAGCGATCTTCCTGTTTGGGCATATCGAGCATGACGCGCGTGAGCATGCCGATATCAAGATGAAGGCTGATACCGATGTAAGGGAGCTCGGGCGTCGCGCCGGTCAGCTGGTGGATATAGGGCAGGCCGAAGGACGATGTCGCGCAGGCGCCCGCCAGCAGTTCGAAGCGATTGGCGCCCATGGTCAAAACCTTGGTGCCCCGTAGAACGGCGTAGAACACGGCCGGCGTGGGCGACGTGGCGCGTGTGCTCGTCCATAGCGTCAGGCGCGGAACGGAAGTCGGGAGGCCAACGGTTCCCCCATGTCGCGGGACAAAGGGAGCAACGGCGTTCAGCAGCTGGGTGGTTGGTTTCAGAGGATAGGCCATCACCGCAAGCATGTAGTGATTTGGAAGGATCAGGCAAGTCTCTGGGAAAATCGGGAATGTGGCCTCCGTCGTGTCCGCCTATCTTCAGGCTCAACGAAGGAAATCTGCCGTGATCTCCGGTACCAAAGAGGAATGAGCCTCGAAACCGCGCATCAGGGCGACACGACATCGAAAGGGTTCGGATCATGCAGGAACTGGCCGGGAAGAATGCTCTGGTGACGGGTGGTTCGCGCGGCATAGGGGCAGCAATTGCACGCGCGCTTTCCGAGAAGGGGGCGAATGTGGCGATAACGTATGAGCGGTCAGCCGACAGTGCGGCGCAACTTGTTCAGGCGATCGAAGGCAAGGGGCGCAAGGCCGTCGCGATCCAGGCTGACAGCGCCGATCCGGCCGCAATACAGCGCTCCGTGGACGAAGCCGTCCGCGCTCTGGGCGGTCTCGATATTCTCGTCAACAATGCTGCAATCGGACGGTACAACAATATCGCCGATTTCACCGTCGAGGATCTCGATGCGCTGCTTGCGGTCAATGTGCGCGGGCCCGTGCTGGCGTCGAAGGCGGCCATTCCCCACTTCAAGGAAGGCGGCCGCATCATAAACATCGGTTCAGCAGGTGCGGATCGTATCGTCGGCGTACCTGGCACGGTCTACTATATGACCAAGGGTGCGCTTCAGGCATTCAATCGCGGTCTTGCGCGCGAATTGGGTGCTCGGGACATAACGGTCAATCTCGTTCAACCGGGATCGACAAACACCGACTCGAATCCCGAGACGGGCGAATCTGCGGATTACCAGCGTAGCCTGACGGCCCTTGGCCGTTTCAATCAGCCGGAAGATGTCGCCGCCGCGGTCGCCTTTCTCGCGACGCCTGCCGCCCGGCAGATCACCGGGACGATCCTCACTGTGGATGGTGGCGCGCTCTCATGAAAGTGAGACGGCCGCAGGTGCTCCATCGCATCGGGCGTGCGTGTGCTTGACATGCCTCAGAAACAAAGGAGCCTGGGTGGTTAGACACCTATCAAGCGAGCAAGCTTCCCTCACTTAAAAGGAAAAGCACATGAAAGCCGCAGTCTACGACAACCCCGGTCCTCCGACAGTCTTGAGATATGCCGATGTGCCCGATCCGATTTGCGGGCCAGATAATGTTCTGATTGCCGTCGAGGCGATTTCCATCGAGGGCGGCGATCTGATCAATCGCCGGTCTACGCCACAGCAGTTCTCCTGGATCGTCGGCTATGCCGCTGCCGGGACCGTGATCTCGGTCGGTGAAAATGTCCGCGACCGGGCAATCGGCGAAAAGGTGGCCGCCTTCGACATGCGGGGGTCGCATGCGGAGCTTTGGTCCGTCCCCGCCTCCCGGACATGGCTTGTCCCGGACGGCGTGGAAATGGCACAGGCGGCGGCGCTGCCAATTTCCTTCGGCACGGCCTATCATTGTCTGATCACCAAAGGCGGCTTGCGCGAAGCCGAGACGGTTCTGATTCAGGCCGCCGCCGGCGGGGTCGGTCTCGCCGCAATCCAACTGGCGCGTGACGCCGGTGCGACCGTCATCGCCGTGGCCGGCGGCAGGGAACGACAAGCGCGCCTGACTGAGCTCGGCGCATCGCATGTCATTGATCGCCTGGAGAAGGATGTCGTTGAGGAGGTTCTTCGGCTGACCGGCCGCGAGGGGGCCGACCTCGTCATCGATCCTGTCGGTTCGACTTTGCAAGCGTCCTTATCCGCACTCGCGCCCGACGGTCGCCTCGTGTTCGTCGGGAATGCAGGTGGCGGCAGCCTCAATGTCGACCTCTGGCAACCGATGCAGAACAATCAAACGCTTCACGGCGTCTTCATGGGACCGCTTTTCGAGAGGCCGGCCGTATATAGAACCGTCAGCCAGCTTCTCGAGGCCGTGGCCGAGGGACGCATGGAGGTCGTGATCGATCGCGCATTTCCGTTGAGCGACGCATCAAAGGCACATGAATACGCCGAGACAGCCAAGCCGCTGGGTCGCGTCGTGATGACACCCTGACTTGTCGCCGCCCATTTACATGCGGGCTAGCCCTTTGACGCCGGGCCATGGTCGAAGCACTCGATCAGCATTTCGGTCAGCACCCGGATTTTTCTCGCCGGATGCTGCCCGGGCGGTCTGACGACATATATTCCCGCCGGAGGCGGTGGATGGCGTTTCATGACCGGAACCAACTCGCCTGAGTCCAGATAATTCTTGATCAGATCGTCAGGCAGCACGGCGATACCCAAACCGGCTACTGCGGCGGCAGCGAGAGCAGCCCCGTTGTCGGCCTTGAAGCGTCCCTGAGGGCGAACGGTTATCACCTCGTCTCCATCCATCACCTGCCAGGTTTCCGTTCCCTGCATGAGAGCCTGATGGGCGACAAGCTCGTCCGGTGTCTCCGGAGAGCCATGGGCTTTGATGTAGTCTGGGCTTGCGACGAAACTCCCATGGAGGGGACCGACGCGTCTTGCGATCAGGCTGGAGTCCTGAAGTGTGCCGACGCGGATCGCGCAATCGTAACCTTCTCCGATCAGATCCACGAAACGATCGCTGTAACAGGTCTGGATCTGGAGATGAGGATGGCGGCGCGCCATTTGCGCAATTACCGGTGCGAAATGCGTCGGGCCGAAGGAAAGCGGCGCGGCTATCCGCAGGCGGCCGCGGAGCTCACCAGCGGGCAGGATGGTCTCCCTCGCCACATCGATCTCGGCGGTAACCCTGGCTGCATAATCCCGGAAGGTTGCGCCGGCCTCGGTCAGAGAAGCCCCGCGGGTGGATCGGGCAAGGAGCTGGATACCAAGCTCCGCTTCAAGCCGCATGAGCCGTCGGCTGACCATCGACTTGGAGATGCCGAGCCGCAGCGCGGCCGAAGTGACGCCTCCCGCATCGGCAACTTCGACGAATGTCCGGAGATCTTCGATGTCCACTCGGCGTTCCTCATTCTGCGACACAGCTTAGCGCGGACAAGGACTACCGCATCGCAAACGGGAATGACAAGTTTCGTCCCGCGGCAGCGCCTCGGAAGGCGCATGTCTTTTGAGCAAACGCGCTTCAATAAATCGCCAACATAGGATGAAACCATGACCTTTCGTAACGGCCTTGACTCACTTCTCCGCCCCGAAGATTCCGTCCTCGTCCTGATCGATCATCAACCTTACCAGCTGGCGAACCTGAACAGCCACGACCCGCAAGCCGTGGTCAACCTCACGACCGCGCTGGCGAAGCTGGCGAAAGCCTTCAATGTTCCAACCATTCTCACCAGCGTGATTGCGGATCGCGGCGGGCTTCTCTTCAAGCAGATCACCGACGTCTTTCCGGGACAGGAGGTGATCGACCGTACCTGGGTCAACACCTGGCAGGACGAGAAGGTCGTGAACGCGGTCAAGGCGACCGGCCGCAAGCAGCTGATCATCGCCGGCCTGTGGACCGAGGTCTGCGTCGCAATGCCTGTGATCCAAGCCGCCGGCGAAGGTTGGGACGTGACCGTGATCACCGACGCGTCGGGCGGGATTTCGAAGGAGTCTCACGAAGTTGCCATCCAGCGGATGATCGCGGCCGGCGCGAACCCGATGACCGTGATGGCGCTCGCTGGCGAATGGCAGCGCGACTGGGCGCGCACCGAGCATGTCGAGGAGCTGACCGAAATGCTCATCCAGCACTTCGGCGGCAGCGGCATCGCCTATCTCTGGGAGCAGCAGCTGCTCAACACGCCGGTGCCGACCACCAAAGGCGGTCACTAAAATCCGACAGGGATGACGGGGTATTGGACGATGGGCGCGAAGAGGCCCATCGTTTCGAGCCTTGTCATTCGCTCCGGCGACCATGTTTTCCGAGACATTCTATGCCGATGTCAGGCTTGAAGCAGGCGCTCGCCTGCCGCTGCCGGACAATCATGAGGACCGGGGCATCTACATTGTCGAAGGCTCGATCTCGATCGCCGGCCGGGAGTTCGAAGCACCCCAGATGATGGTGTTTCGTCCTGGCGACAGGATCACGGTCGCGGCCGGGGAACGGGGCGCGCGACTGATGATCCTGGGCGGGGCGACGCTTTCCGGCCCGCGCTACGTCTGGTGGAACTTCGTCGCCTCATCCAGAGAGCGCATCGAGGAAGCCAAGGCTGAGTGGCGCGCACAGAAATGGGGGGAGGGGCGCTTCGATCTTCCGGCCGACGACCGGGATGAGCACATCCCGCTTCCGGAGTGATGGGAAAGCAGCCTCTCAAGAGAGAGTTCTTGGGTCCGTGATGATCGCCACGAGATCGACGAAGGGAAGCGCGATCGGCCTATTCGGCAGCAATTGCCACTGCGCCGGATCGTGCCTTCACCAGCAAGGATGCTTCCGCCAGCGCTTGGTTGATGCGGCCAAGGATGGCGGCCGATGGTTTTCCTTCGGTGAAATCGCGGCTCGACGTATAGATGGCCGTCGGCAAGACGAAAGCCTCGAAGAACGCAAACAGCGGCCGAAGCTGGTGCTCGACGACGAGCGAATGGCGGTCGCCGCCGCCCGTTGCCGTCAGGATGATCGGCTTGCCGCGAAGATCTGCCGGATCGAGCAGGTCGAACGCATGTTTGAACAGGCCCGTATAGCTGCCTTTGTAGGTCGGGGAACCGATCACCAGTACTTCCGCTTCAACGATCGTCCTGATCACTTTCTTGGCTGCAGGATTGAGGTCCGCGACCGATCGCGCGGCTGCCAGCGAAGGGCCGAGATCCTCGACATCGAAAACGGCGTGCTGCAGGCCGACCTGTTGTGCCAACGCCCCTGCCACGCTTTCCACGAAGCCGAATGTGCTGGAAGGGCGGTTGATGTTGCCGGAGAACCCCACGATCAGATTGTTGCTCATCTCATTCCTTTTGAATTCGTCTCAATGGTTCGGAAAAACCTGCGATCAGGCTGACTTTCGGATCGATACGTCGACCGGATAGGCGGTGCGGGCGGCTTCATCGTCGCTCCAGCGCGTGAACGCGGCGCGGCCGAGCATTGCAATGGACGTGTCTTCCTGTGGGGCATGCACCAGGACCGATTGAACGTCCCGGAAGTGCCTTTCCAGCCCCAGATCGGCGCTGAGGCCCGGATTGCCGATGCCGCGCACTGCGATCTGTACGGCGTCACGTATCTGCCGGCCGGCAAGCAGCCGTGCCCGTATCATCCTCTCCGCCTCACCCTGGTTGTTTTCGAGCGCGCCGAGAATGATCTCTCTGGCGCCGGAAACGAGGAGGTCGATTTCGCCGGACAGCGTCACGAAGCGTTCGGTCTGGGCAATGGGCCGCCCCAGATTTGCGGGCACGCGCTCATGGGCGAAACGGATGAACGCTGCCTGCGCCGCTTCGGCCGCGCCGAGATAGATCGCCGTCAGTGCCAGATTGAACGCGGCGTGGGCTCGGTTGTCCTGCTGGGCAACGGAAGGATCGACGAGGTCAAGCACGTTTTCGGCGGGAATCTCGACATCGATATATTCCACGTCATGCGAGCCGGTGGCGCGCATGCCGAGACTGCTCCAGTTCTCGATCACGTGAATGCCCGGAAGCCCGTTGGGCACGACGAAGGTGCCAACCCGTTCCGGCGTCTCGTCCGTATGCGCCCAGACAAGGAAATGGGTGAGGCCGTGGGCGCCGGTGACGAAGCGTTTGCGGCCGGAGATGGACCATCCGGCCGCGGTGCGGCGGGCAATAGTTGCAGGCAGGCCGCCCCGCGCAGGCGAGCCGAGTTCCGGCTCGACGCGGGCGGCGTTGAGGAGCAGAGGCTGCTGCTTGCTTCCAGCCAGCAGGCGGCGATAAAGCGCGTCGGGCCAGTGGTTCTTGGTGGCTTGGCCAAGGTGGTTGAAAATGGTCATGGCGCTGATCAGCGCCACCGAAGGATCTCCGCGCCCCAGAGCCGCCAGAATGTAAGCGACGTCACGAAGCGAGGCGCCCTTGCCGCCGTAGCGGGTCGCGACGGTGCTCTCGAGAAGACCGCTGGCGTGAACGGCCCTGATGCCTGCCCATGGGAACTGGCCCGTGCGATCGGCCTCCGGTGCGGCTTCCGCCACAATGCGCACGGTTTCATCGAGGATGGCGGCATCGTAGGACATGCGTGTCGACGCTTTCTGATTTTGCGGATCCGGCCGCGGTTCGGAGGACAGGGGAAAGAGCCCGGCGCCGCGGCCGGGCCGTCGCATCAGGCGGCAGCCTTTTTCTTCGCCTCTTCGCGCTCGCGAATCCCTTCACGCACGAGCGGCAGGATGTAGCGGCCGTAATCGACGGCGTCGTTGTAATTGTCGTAACCACGGATGGAGATCAGATCGGCACCGAGGTCGATGTAATCGAGGATGGAGTCCGCGATCGTGCGCGGCGAGCCGACGAGTGCGGTGGTGGCGCCGCTTGCATTGGTGGCGGTGACCGTCGGATACCACAGCGCACGGTCATGCACGTCGCCACGCGACGCAATCTCGAGGAGACGCTGCGAACCGACATTGGCCGGCGGAGCGGCGTTGATTGGAGCACGTGCCAGGCCCTTCTGGCGATTGGCGTTCAGCTGGTCGAGGACGCGATGCGCCTTTTCCCAAGCCAGATCGTCCGTTTCAGCAACGATCGGACGGAAGGTCACCCAGATGCGGGGACGGTCGGTGCGGCCAGCCTTGGCGGCCTCGGCATAGACGCGGTCGATCTGCTGCTTGGTTTCCTTGAGCGGCTCTCCCCAAAGACCGAAGATGTCGCAGAGCGAGCCGCCGATGCGATAGGCGGCATCGGACGAGCCGCCGAGCGAGATGGGGATAGTCCCGTTCGTGGGGCGCACGGCGCTGCGGAATTGCTTGAACTGGTAATATTTTCCGTCGAAATCGAAGGGCGCTGTCGATGTCCAGGCCAATCGCAGGATGCGGATATATTCTTCCTGCCGCTCGTAGCGCTCTTCCTTGCTGAGGAAGTCGCCCTCCCGGGCCTGCTCGTCATCGTTGCCGCCGGCAATAAAGTGGACCACGACGCGCCCGCCGCTCAACTGATCGAGCGTGGCGAGCGACTTGGCGGCGACGGTCGGATAAACGGTGTTGGGACGCAGAGCCACGATGATCTTGATCTGCCTGGTGTGAGCGAGGATGGTCGCCCCAAGGGTAAATGGATCGAAAGACGACGAGGAGTACGGAATCAGCGTGTAATTGAACCCATAGTCATCGAGTGACCGTGCATACCGCTCGAGAAAATGCGGATCCACGGGGGCATCGGGAAGGGGGGTCAGATCGTTCGAAGCGTTCGGGAACGTTACGCTGATGAATTCTGCGGCCATGTGAGAATTTCTCCATTCGAGTTGCCGAACAATGAGTTCAGACTAAGTTGCGGAATGAGCGGGAGGAAGACAGGTCGTTCTTTTTCTATAGAAACCGTAGAAAAATTTCGCGCCGCGGCTGCGTGAAAGTGCGATCGGCTACAGGCTGGGCGACCAACCGAGGTTCGGCGCCACGGTTTTCGCGAGGTCCGTCAACAGCCGCACGTTCTCAGCGAGACTGAATGCAGGCGGCAGAAAGAGGACCACCTCGTCCGCCGCGGCAAGGCCGGGATCGTTGAGCACCGCTTCGATCACTTTGTCCGGAGTGCCCTGAAAGACCGGAGAAATCTGAGCACCTACCGGCTGGCTGGACGGTGCCAGAGCGCCTTTGGGCCGGGATGCGGCAATGCCGAGCGTGCGGCGTTCGAGGTCGTAAGCGGCGTATTTTTCCCGAAGCTCCGCCGTGGTCCCGACCAGAATCGAGGCCGCGACCGCGACCGGCGGCGGCTCGGTGCCCCAGGTTAGACGCCAGGTCGTACGATAGGCCTCGATGATGCGAGCCTGATATTCTCCGAAGCTTTCCCCCTCGGCGTGGTCGTGCTGCACCGTGCCGGAAATCAGACCAATCCCAAGTTCCGCGGCCTGCACCGCGGAGCCGATGCTCGCCGAGCCCTGCCGGATCCGGGAACGCAGGGTCGGACTGTGGGGCGTCACACGGAGTTCGGCGCCTTGCGGTGCGCCCTGGCCGGGCTTGTCGACGACATGGAGGACCTCGCCGCGGATCGCCGCCAGGAAACGGGCCTGGCGCCGTTTGGCCTCCGTCCGGGCATCGGTGTCGACCGTGCCGAAAACGGCGTCGAACGCTCCATTGGCACCCGTCGAGATGGCGAGCTCCAGACGCCCGCCGATCAGCAGATCGGTGGTGCCGGCCGCCTCCGCGAGCAGGATCGGGTCCTGATAACGCATCGGAATGACCGCGGAGCCCAGCACGATATGCTTCGTGTGCTGGCCGGCTGCGGCGAAGAAAGGCAGCGGCGAGGAGAGATAGTGGTCGAAATGCCGCTGATAGGCCCAGCCCGACTGGTAGCCCAGCCGCTCTGCCGTTCTGAACAGCTCGATCCCGTCGCGCAGCCCCTGCGCCGGCCCAGCGTCGTCGTTGAAGGAGACGCGGGTGTTGAAGCCGAGGCGCCGTTTCGGGCGAAACGGCGCCGGCAAAGCGGCGGGCGCTGCGATGGTCATGCGATCTTCTCCTCCTTGAACAGTCGCTGCGGTCGCATCCGCGGCGCCTGGATGCCGCTGGCGAGGCCGGAGGGGATCGAATCCAGCAGCGACACGGTGTAGGGGGCTTTCGGATTGTCAAAAATATCGGCGACCGTTCCATGCTCGACGATCCGGCCGCGCTGCATGACCGAGACGGTGTGCGCGAGCTGGCGCACCAGAGCGAGGTCGTGAGAGACAAACACGTAGGTCAGACCGAGCCTGGCCTGCAGCGATAACAGCACCTCGACGATATCGGCCTGGACGCTGACGTCGAGCGCGGAAGTCGGCTCGTCCAGAACCAGCACGTCCGGGTTGAGGACCAGCGATCTGGCGATGGCGACGCGCTGGCGCTGCCCTCCCGAAAGGGCTGCCGGCTTGCGGGAAAGCAGGTGCTCGCCGAGCCCGACATTGGCCAGAGCTTCGCGGACCCGCTCGGACCGCTCCTTGGCCGTTCCGATCCTGAACCGGTCGAGCGGCTCGCGCACCAGCTGTTCCACCTTCCATGTCGGATCGAGCGAGGTGAACGGATTCTGGTAGACGACCTGAAGGTGGCGCCATACGGCCCGCAGCGAATCGCGGGAGCGGCCTGTGAGCTGTTCCCCGGCGACCGAAATCTTTCCTTTGTCCGGCTGGTCGAGCCCGAGCAGCAGGCGGATCGTCGTTGTCTTGCCGGAGCCGGACTCGCCGACCAGCGCGTGGGTCGTGCCGGCAGGGACGCTGAACGAGACGTCGTTCACCGCCGTCAAAACCCTGCCGTCGACGGCGAAGGTCTTGGTAATCGAGTTCACCTCGATCTTCGGTGTCGCCTGGGCGCCGGTGTCCAGAAGGCGGAAACCGGGATCGCGCAGGGCGGCATAGCGGTCCGGATTGAGAGCCGGCACGTCGGCGTGCAGCTTTCTGGCATAGGCCGACGCCGGTGAAGCAAAGACGGAAGCCGTGCTGCCGGCCTCCTGAACGACACCATCCTTGAGCACGACAAGCGAGCCGGCGCGCTCGGCGGCGATCGCAAGGTCATGGGTGATGAGGAGAAGGCTGATGTTCAGCTCTTCCTGCAACCGCGACAGCAGGTCGAGGATGCGTTTCTGGATGGTGACGTCGAGCGCGGAGGTCGGCTCGTCGGCGACGAGCAGCTTCGGGCGCGGGAGGACGGCGAGACCGATCAAGACGCGCTGCAGCATGCCGCCGGACAGCTGATGCGGGTGGGAATCGTAGACGCGCTCAGGGTTGTCAAGCCCGACCTGGGCGAATGTCTCCAGGACAAGCGCCTTGCGGACGGCCTTGCTGGGTTCATCGACAAGCGCCGCCGCTTCCATCGCCTGAACGCCGATCGTCCGTACCGGGTTGAGCGAATTGCCGGGATCCTGCGGGACGAAGCCAAGGTCTCGTCCGCGCAAAATCCGGAAGCGACGTTCGGAAAGTCCGAGCACGTCCTGGCCGTCGAATTCGATGCGGCCGGTGGCGCGGCCTCCGCCGGCAAGAAGCCGCAGCACGGCGCGGGCGATGGTCGACTTGCCGGAGCCGGATTCTCCGATAAGGGCCAGGCTCCTGCCGCGGGCGAGCTCAAAGCCGACATCGGTCACCACCTGCTGCCCTCCGTAGGAAACGGATAGGCCAGCGATCCGAAGAAGAGAGGCTTGCCGTTGCGGTTCGGGCGCCTTGGTCTCGATGTTGAAAGGGATGGGGGTCAGTCTGTCTTGCGGAGCCATCGGCTGATCCTGTTCACAGAGAGGACGGTGGCGATCGTGATGAAGGCGGGCGCGTAGACCAGCCATGGCCACTTGAGGTAGTCCTTGCCGATCGAAATCAGCAGGCCCCAGTCGGAGGCGGGCGGCGGGTCGCCGTATCCCAGGAAGGCGAGGCTGGCGATCACCAGGATCGAGTCGCCGAACTGCAGCACCGCGAGCGGGAGCACCGAACGCGAGGCGTTCGGCAGCACATGCCGCCACAGAATGTGCCAGCGCGACCCGCCGAGCAGGAATGCAGCCTCGACGAATGTCGCCTGCCGGGTCTTGATGACTTCCGAACGCATGACCCGGGCGAAGACGGCCACCGCCGAGACGCCGGTGGCGATTGCCGCATTCGTCGTCGCGAAGCCGATCGCGGTGACGACGATCACGGCCAGCAGGAATTTCGGGATTGCCAGCAGAACGTCGACCAGCCGAGCAAGCACGGTATCGACCCAGCCGCCGAGGAAACCCGCCAGAAGACCGATGACGCCACCGGCGACGACGCCAATGACGACGGCGATCAGCGCGCTCGAAACCGAGGAGGCCGTGCCGTAGACGACCCGAGCATAGAGGTCGCGACCCAGGTGGTCGGTGCCGAACCAGTGCGCGGCGCTCGGGCCCAACAGCTTCTGGGCGGGAACGCCGTTGACCGGATCATAGCTCGTGAAGAGGCCTGGAGCGACAGACCAGGCAATCACCAGCACGACTACCGCGAACGAGATCGCAACGATCGGAGGCATGCGGATGGCCGTCAGCCAGCCGGCTGCCGCGCCGCGCGAAACGGAATAGGAGGAAACGAGGCTCATGATGTCACCACCTTCGAGACATTCAGGGAGCTTTCGTCTGCCGCGGCCGGCCGGCGCTCCGGCGCGCCGAGAAGCTTCACGCGTGGGTCGAGCAGCGGATAGACGAGGTCGGCGATCAGGTTGACGAGCACGAAGACCACCGCCGCCAGCGAAACGACCGCCTGCAGGACGGGCAGGTCCTGGGTGGTCACGGATCGCTGCACCAGACTGCCGATGCCGTTGCGCCCGAAGACCGTCTCGGTGATCAGCGAGCCGCCGAGCAGTTCTCCGATGGTGAGCGCGATGACGGTGACGACCGGGAGCGAGGACGGCTTGAGCAGATGCTTCGCAAAGAGGCGCATTTGCCCGATGCCACGGCTGCGGGCCACTGCCGCATATTCCTGCTCCGACTCATGGTCGAGATTGGCGATGAGCACCTCGGCAATCTGTGCCGAAATGGGTATGCCGAGCGCGATCGCCGCGAAGAAAGTCGCCCAGAAACTGTCAGGCTGGATGACGCGGAACAGGCCGAGCTGAAAGCCGAAGGCATGGATCAGCACCAGGCCGATCACGAAGTTGGGCACCGACAGGAACAGCGACGGAAAGCCCCGCAGTAAGCCCTGGCCGAACCGCTTCGGAAGGAACCGGGTCCCGTAGGCAATCACAAGGGCCAGCACCAGCGCGACGGCGAGACCCGCGGACGCAAGCACCAGGGTGGAAAGGAGAACTTCGGCGATCAGGGTCGTCACGGGCCGGTTGGTCCGCATCGACAGGCCCAGATCGCCGGTCAGGAAGTTGGACAAGGAGGTCGACAACTGTATGAGGACCGGCTTGTCCAGCCCCTGGGCCGCGA
Source organism: Neorhizobium sp. CSC1952 (assembly GCF_030378245.1). Taxonomy (NCBI): domain Bacteria; kingdom Pseudomonadati; phylum Pseudomonadota; class Alphaproteobacteria; order Hyphomicrobiales; family Rhizobiaceae; genus Neorhizobium; species Neorhizobium sp. CSC1952. The sequence continues at coordinate 2,528,541 of NZ_CP128416.1, forward strand.
TGATCTCCTCGATTTCCGTCTCGGTGAATCCGTTCTGCGGGTTGCGCAGGACGTTGGTTACCGGATCGCCCGGCAGAATACTGACGACGACGAAGGTGAACACATAGGCCAACAGGATGACGACGACAGCCTGCACAAGGCGTTTTGCGGCGTAGGTCAGGTAGGCATTGCGCATGCCGTCACCTCCTCACGTTAATCGATTGCGCTGCGGGGCTCGGTTGCACTGCGGGTCAGTCGCTTATCGTGGCCGTGTAGTAGCTGGCATAGGCGACGCCGTTGTACGTCTCTCCCGTGAGCCTCGGCGACTGCACATAGATGCGCTGGACGATCTGCGTGCGGGGGATGAAGTAACCCTGTTCGAGGACGTATTTCTGAAGCTCGTCGAGGAGCGGGTTTCTGATCTCGACGGAGCCGGCGCCGGCGATCCTGTCGCGCAGTTCGTTGAGCTTCGCGTCGCTCTCGCCCAGCGCAAACCAGTTCTCGCCGTTGTTGGCATTGGTGAGGATGCTCGCCACGGTGCCGGCGTCGATGAAGCTGCGGGTCACTTCGTAGGCCGGTACGGCAGGGCCGCCATACGTGACCTTCTGACCGTAGGTCACGACGTCATAGGCGCGGATGTCGATCTTCCACCCGAGCTTGCCGAGCTGCTGGGCGATGAGCTCGTCGATCGACTTCGATGTTGCGAGGTAAGGGTTGGAGTGGAGCGTCAGCGACAGCGGCTTGCCGTCCTTCGTGCGGATGCCGTTGGCACCCTTGACCCATCCCGCCTCGTCGAGGAGCTTTTCGGCCTTGTCGGGATCATAGGCCAGCAAGTCGCCGTGATCGGTCGCACCGGGTACGTTGCTCTGGACGAAGGACGTCGCGAGCTTCCAGTCGGACGTATAGACGGTATCGATGATTTCCTGGCGATTGATGCCGGCCTGCAGGGCCTGGCGTACCTTCACGTCATCGTAAGGAGCGAGCTTGGTGTTGATCGCCCAGCCATTGACGAAGCCGAGATAGCGAGGCGTCGCAATGGTGAAACCTTCCTCCTTGAGAGACTGAAGCTCCTGCGGCGAGGCGTTGTAGGCGATGTCGGCCTGGCCGGACTGCACAGAGGCGACGCGCAGCGACGGCTCGGACACCAGCTTGTAGGTGATCGTATCGAGGAAGGCCGGCCCAGTATGGCCGACGGCGGCAGGACCCCAGTTGTAGTCCTCGCGCCTGGTGAGCGTGACGAAGTCGCCCTCCTTCCAGGAATCGACCACATAGGGGCCGCTGCCGGAAGTCTTGCTGAGATCGGCCTGCTGCGCAGCCGGGGCCGCGATCGTCTTAGGCGAGATCAGGATCGAGCCGTGGTAGCCCAGCGTCGGGATGAAGCCGAGCGTCGGCTTTTTGAAAAAGACTTTTACCGTGGCCGCGTCAACCGTCTCTGCGTGATCGTAGGTCTTCGGGAAAAGGCCGATCGGGTTGATGCCCTCGCTCTTGCGGCCGGCATACCAGATGTCGAGATTGGCGACGACGGCCGAGGCGTCGAGCGGGGTGCCGTCGGAGAACGTCACGCCGCTCTTCAGGTGAAGGGTGAACTGGGTTGCGTCGTCGTTCTGTTCCCAGCGCTCCGCCAGCCATGGGCTGACCTTGCCGTCGGCATCGACATAGACGAGCTTGTCGGTCACGTGACCCCAGATGTGGCCCTGGAAGCTGGAGATCGCGCTGTTGTTCGGGATCCAGGTGTCGCCCAGCGAGTCGATGAGGAAAGTGATGTCACCGCCGTTGCGCGGGTCGTCGGCGCTCAGCGCGGGTGTGAAGCTGGTCGTCGATGCGAAGATGGCAGCAGCCCCGGCCGCGGCCGTTGTCACCAGAAGGCGCCGGCGGGAAAGGGAGAGCGGAGAAGAACGTTCGGTCATGGGGCTGATCCTGATGATCTGTTGTATGTATTTCGATGGGTTCGACCTGCGGCCGGCATCAGAACGAAGACCTATGCCCGTGGCTGTGGATCGTGCGCATCAAGCCGTTACCGCTGCGATCGAATGCCTGCCTGAGATCTCGTGACCGCAGACGCGGCGGCCGCTACAGAGCGGCTGGTGAAAGCTGTTTCAGACGAAGAACACGCTCTGCGGGACATATTCTGATCATGACGCGGTCCTTGCTTGCGGTATCGAGTTGACGAGCTTCAGCCTATCAGGGCGGGCAGAAGGAGAAAGACTGGTTATTCTTTTTCTACTAAATATGTGGATTATTTTATTGCTATTCTCGAACTGCCTTGGATTGCTGTTTCAGCAGCCTTGCGGATTTTGCCGGGCTCGTTGCGAGAAGTCGGGGTGGGGGAGGCCCTTGGCGAACGATGTCGGGCGGATAAACCTATTGCGGTTGCTGGCTCCCGATCAGCGAAAACTGGCCGGCACCGAGCCTCGAGGCGTGACCGAGACGTAAAAATCCGGCGGACAGCCTGCACTTATGCGCCGGCGCCGTTTTCACCGTTTGGAAACGTCATGCTCTCGAAGATCCGCACCTGAGGCAATGCCTCTTTAAACAGCTCGACTTCCACCTTGGTGATCTGCCCGGTGCAGCCTTGCGCGAGGTTCGACGTGCCGAGGTCGCGGGTGAGAATGTTCGGATTGCCGTGAATGCACATGGCGTTGTCGGCCGCCGGATCGTGCGGCTCGAACCACGCCCCTGTTGCAAGCTGCATCACGCCCTGCCGCACATCCTCGCTCAGCACGGCCGCAGCGAGGCAGGCGCCGCGTCCGTTGAACAGTCTCACGATATCGCCGTCCGATATGTCACGAAGCGCCGCATCGGCGGGGTTGATGCGAACCGGCTCACGGCCCCTGATCTTGGTCGAGCGGCTGAAATCGCCGTAGTCGAACTGGCTGTGCAGTCGTTGATGCGGCTGATTGCAGACCAGATGCAGCGGATAACGACTTTCGCCGCCCGCAGCTTCCGTGTCGGCTCTCGGAGGATACCATTGCGGATGGCCACCGCAGTCGTCGTAGCCGAAGTTTGCGATGGTTTGTGAAAAGATCTCGATCTTGCCGGATGGTGTCGCGAGAGGCGATGCATCCGGATCCTGGCGGAATCTGCGCGCCGGGCCTCCATCGTCCGGCTTGAGCGGAAGACGAATTTCACCCATTTGCCAGAATGTCTCGAAATCCGGCGCGTCGTGCCCGCCGGCAGCAAGCGCCTTGCGCGTCGTTTCGTACAGGAAGGAGAGCCACTCGCGGCTCGTCCGGTTTTCCGTGAATGCCTCGAATTTTCCAAGCCTCCGGGCGATCTCGGAAAAGATCTCGTGGTCGTCTCTTGCTTCGCCGACCGGCTCGATCAGCCGCTTCATTGCGATCATCAGCTGATCGCGGTCCGCCGCGCCGATGTCGTCGCGCTCGAGCGTCGTCGTTGCGGGCAGCACGATATCCGCGTGACGCGCGGTCGATGTCCAGGCGGACTCGTGCACGATGATTGTCTCCGGCTGGCGGAAGGCTCTCCGCAACCTGTTCAGATCCTGATGGTGATGAAACGGATTGCCGCCCGCCCAGTAGACGAGGCGGATATCCGGGTAGCGCAACACCTGGCCGTTGTAGTGGAACGCCTTGCCGGGATTGAGGAGCATGTCGGCGATGCGGGCCACCGGAATGAAGTCCGGCACGGGGTTCTTGAACTGGTGGAGCGTCGGCAGGGGAACGGCGAGAAGGTTCTTGCCGATATTGCCCAATGCCCCGAGGGAATAGGAATAACCACAGCCGTCCAAACCGATCTGCCCGAGCATGCCCGCGAGCACGATGCCCATCCACACCGGCTGTTCGCCATAGTCGGCCCTTTGCAGCGAGTGGCTGACTGTGATCAGGGTTTTGGAACGGGCCATCGTCCGCGCAAGTCCCCGGATGGTGTCGGCCTCGATGCCGCAGATGGCGGCTGCCCATTCGGCGGTTTTCGGAACGTTGTCCGTGCGGCCCAGGAGATAGTCCTCGAAGCGATCATATCCGGCCGTGTAACGGTCGAGGAATCCACGGTCGTGCAATCCTTCGGTGGCGAGCACATGCGCCAGCCCCAGCATCATCACCACGTCGGTGCCCGGAATGATCGGCAGCCATTCGGCATTCACCTCTGGCGGAAAATCGTCGGCCAACGGACTGACGAGCATGAAGCGTGCGCCGCGCGTGCTGGCGCCTTTCAGCTTCGGCAGGACGATATGGTTGCTGATGCCGCCGCCGTGCACGTCCGCGTTCTTGATGGCCATGCCGCCAAAGGCGACGATCAGTTCGCTGCTGCGCTCGATGGCATCCCAGGTCACGCTCTTTCGATCGAAACTGTCATAGGGTCCGAGCACGTGCGGAATGATGACCATTGCTGCGCCGGAACTATAGGTATTGACGGAGCGCACATATCCGCCCAGCAGATTGAGGAAGCGGTGGACCTGGCTCTGGGCGTGATGGAAGCGCCCGGCGCTGGACCAGCCGTAGGAACCGCCAAAGACCGCTGTCGGGCCGAACTCGCCGTAAACGCGCTGGAGTTCCTTGGCGACGAGGTCCGCAGCCTCGGACCAGCCGACTTCCACATAAGCGTCGACGCCGCGTTTCTGCGCGTGGCCGGGCTTGCCTTCAAGCCAGCCACGCCGGATGGCGGGGCGCCTGATCCGAACGGGACTGTCCGCAACCGCCGCCAGATTTCCCAGGAGTGGCGACGGATGAGGATCGTCCGGATGAGGCCTTATCTCCAGCCGGCCATTTTCCAACCGGCCCAGGAATGCGCCCCAGTGGGAGCTATGGGGTTTGAACGCATTCATCTCAAAATCGCCCTCGCGATCATGGCCTTTCGGAAGACGTCAGGCCGTTTGGGGAAGGATCTTTCCCGGGTTCATGATGCCGGCGGGATCGAAACTGCGATGCCTGACTTATGTTCGATCACGCGACCAGCCTTTCGCCCTTGAGATGGCGCTCAAGGAAGGGGAGACTGTCCTGTCCCCAATAAAGCTCATCTTCGTAACGGAAGGTCGGAAGGCCGAAGACGCCGGCAGACTTGGCAGTTTCGTAATTGTCTTTCCAGACGGCCTGAATAGCTTCGCTCTTACCTTGCTCGTCCAGCCTCGCGCCATCAAAGCCGGCAGCATTCGCGATCGCGCGGCGGACTTCGGCATTGCCGATGTCTTCGCCCCGCCCCCAGAAGGCCTCCTGAAGCGCGCCCGCAAGCTTCAGCCAGTCCCCGCCAGACTCGATCACGGCGATGACCATGAAGCCGGCCGGCGTCGGGTCCGATAGCGCCGAGCGGTTTTCGAAGTTCAGCACCTTGCCGCGCAAGGCCGCCCAGCGTTTCAGATCCTTCGTCCAGTAGGCCCGCCGGGCTTCCGGCCGGTTGCGCGAATAGATGGCGCCATTATCCTCGATAAGCGGGATGACATAGGGACGGATCGTCGCGCCATTCTCGAATGCGAGTTCGGTGAAGGGCGCGAGACCGATATAGGACCAGGGTGAGCCGATACCGAAGAAATAGTCGATCGTCTTTGTCATGCCGGGCTGCCTTTTGGGAACTATCGTGGGGATGCCGCATCGAAAACGGAAAGCGCGCAATCACGGGCAACGAGTACCGCTTTCGGATCTCTTCCCACCGCCACGGTGGCGAGCGCGCCTTCGTAGAGGAGAGAGAGGTGTGCTGCCGCCTGGTCCGGACGACTGCTTGCTCTGGCCATCACGCCGGCGAAAATGTCCCGCACCATCGTCTTGTGGGTCCGCGCCACGGACACGACACGCTCGGAATCGCCGTGCTCGGCGACCGCGAGAGCAAAGGCACAACCGCGGAACTCCGGACTATCGGCCTTTTCGTACAGGCGCTCGAAAATCAGCTTGATCTGGTCCCGCGCATCGCTCTGCGTGTCGACCACCTCCTGGAGTGAGCGGATCACTCGCTCGTGGCGGGCCTGAAGGTAGGCCGCGACGAGATGATCCTTCGATGGGAAGTGCCTGTAAAGCGTCGCCTTGGCAACGTTCGCCTCTTCAATAATGCGATCGATGCCAACTGCACGGATGCCTTCGCGGTAGAAAAGGGCGCCCGCCGTCGTAAGGATCTGATCCGATATTGCTTCTTTCATTTCTGCACTTTTCTTTCAATCCGACGTGGCCGGACAAGGTGGGCAAGCTCATTGAGCCAAAGCAAGACCGGTCTGTCTTGCCGTGTGCGGTTTGTCCACCTGCGACAGGATATCGTCAAGGGGTAATGCGCTTGAAAAGCTGCCTCGATGCGCGAGCTGACCGGCAAGTTTTTGCACCGCCTCGTTATAGGGCGTGCGGACGCCGTGCAATCGCCCGAGCAAGACGATCTCGCCGTTCAAGTAATCGACCTCACTCGAAGCGCCGCGCTTGAAGCTCTGCCATGTCGATTGCTGGCCGGGCTCGATCCCACTGTTCGGAGCGACGCGCCAGTTCGAGATGTCTTCCTTTCGCTCGGACGGCGAGGCAAGCTTGTAGCCTGCGGCCTCGAGAGCTCGTCTCGCTTCGTCCACCAGGGCTTCGGCGATCGCAGCACGTGTATCGGCCTCTCCGTCGAAAAGCTCCAGCACGTTGCGGACATTGTGGAGAAGCTTGGCCGCCTTCCAGCGGCGGATATCGGAGCTGGTCTCGGCGAGATAACCTGCGTGAATGAGGTCGGAGGCAATCTGGCCGCTCGTGTCGTCATGCCCTTTGGGAAAGGGACCAACTGTCACGACGCCGACCTGCGGATCGCCGGCTACGACGACTTTCCCCGTCTCGGTAAACCGCGCCGGCGTCAGGATACTGGCCGCGTAGACCCGTGCAAACGTCCTCAGTGCGGTCGCCTCTGTCGCGAGTCCGTTTTGAAAAGTGACAACCGGAAGACTTTCGGCGGCCGTCTTGGTCGAGCTCCCCACGCTTCGCCACGACCAGAATGCCAGGGCGCCGGCCGCGTCCTGAGATTTGACCGTCAGCAGGAGGATGTCGTCCGGCTCCAATTCCGGGGGAGCAGCCAGATCGAAGGCATTCAGCTGAACCTGTTGCGTACCGGATGGCCGCTGGTAGCTCAAGCCATGCTTCCCGATGTGTTCGATCTGAGCCCCGCGCCCGACAAGGACGTACTCAATTCCGGACAGTTCGAATTGCGCAGCCAGGCTTGCTCCAACGGCGCCGGCGCCAACGATTACATAACGTGTCATTTCGTGTCTCCAAAACGAAGCAGCAAGCCTGATCTAATGGCTGTATTGGTGGACTAGACGCCGAGGTTTTGGCGCAATGTCTCGTGTTGATACTCGCGGTGGAAAATGCCGCGGCGCTGAAGCTCCGGGATGAGGTGCTCGGTGAGGGCGGTGAGGCCGAGCTCGTATTTGAGGGTGAAGGCCAGGAAGTTGAAACCGTCCGTCGCACCGCGCTCGTAGCGCTCCTGAAGCTGGTCGGCGATGTTTTCCACCGAGCCGATCGGAAACCAGTGGCCCGCCCCGCTGGAGTGATAGACGATGAGGTCGCGCACGGTGCGCACCTTGCCGCTTTCGACCAGGTCCCGGAACACCCCGAACCGGGACCGCCGACCCTGCACGTGGGCGGTCTGCGGCAGATCTTCGATCGGGATCGGAGCGTCGAGGTCGATCCCTTCGAAATCCACGCCGCCGAACTGGCCGGCCAGGGACTTGCGGCCCTCTTCAAAATCGATCTCGTCGATGATCTTTTGCCAGAACCGATGCGCCTCCTCATCCGTCGAGCCGATGACAGGCGCGACGCCAGGCAGGATCTTGATCGAATCCGGAGAGCGCCCCAGAGCGGACGCCCGCTTCTTGAAATCCCTGTAGATCTCGATCGATGGCTCGGTTTCCGTCAGGCCCGTCGTGAAGATGACGTCGGCGATGCGGGCGCCAAGCTGCCGGCCCTCCTTGGAGGAGCCCGCCTGGGCCAGGATGGGCTTGTCCTGCGGGCTGCGCGAGACGCCGAGCGGCCCCTGGACCTTGAAGTGCTTGCTGTCCCAGTCGATGCGGCGAACCTTCTTGGGATCGACCCGCTGGCGCCCTCGCTCGTCATAGGTGACGGCATCCGGCTCCCAGCTTTCCCAGAGAGCCTGGACCACGCCGGCAAATTCCTCCGCTATGGCGTAGCGGTCGTCGTGCGCGGGCAGGGGCTTTCCGAAATTCTTCTCGCCCGCCGAGGACGTGACGAGATTCCAGCCGGCCCGGCCTTTCGATATGTGGTCAAGCGACAGTACCTGGCGGGCGAGGTTGTAGGGTTCGGTAAACGACGTCGAAATCGAGGCGATCAGCCCGATCCGCGACGTCTTCGCCGCCAGTGCGCTGAGCATCGTCACCGGCTCGAGGCCAGGCTTCGGAGAGGTCTCGCTGGTCGAAAGCGAATCCGCGAGGAAGATGGTGTGTATCTTGCCCCGTTCCGCCTGCCGGGCCTGTTCGATATAGGCATCGATGTCGAGCAGATTGTCGGTCGGGCCGTTGGTGCCCGGCTTTTTTGTCTGGCCGGTGCCGCCGAGAAGCAATCCTAAAACCAGTCCGGGACCGCGTTCGCTTTGCCGGCTCCCCCAATGTTCTGCCATGATGAATGTCCTTGAATTCGATGGCTGATCGGATGTCAGCCCTGGGCCTGAAGCCGGCTTTCGCCGACACTTGATGTGTGGACCGCGGCAAGGTGTACCGGTCTTTGAGGTTCGTCTTGGTCGGCTGCCGGATGGATCTGCACGAAACCCTTGTGGGTCGAGAGTTCGACTTCGACGCCGTACACGGTCTTGATCAGCTCCGGCGAATAGACGTCGGCTGGTCGGCCTTCAGCGATGATCTCGCCGTCGTTCAGGAAGATCACGCGATCGCAGAAGCGGGCGGCCTGATTGAGATCGTGGATGGCAATCACGGCCGCGACGTCGTTCTTGCGGGTCACCTGACGGGCGATCGTCAGGGTCTGCCATTGATAGCGGATATCGAGCGCGCTCGTCGGCTCGTCGAGCAGCAGGATCTTGGGGTTCTGAGCGAGTGCGCGGGCAATCAGGACACGTTGCCCCTGACCGCCGGAGAGCTCCGTCACGGCACGATCGCCCAATTCGTTCAGGCCAAGCAGTCGGATAGCCTGCTCCACGTGTTGCCAGTCTCGCTCGCTCGGACGCGTCCCGAAATAAGGCGTGCGGCCGAGAAGAACCGCCTCCTTGATGTCGAGCCCGAAAGAGAGGCTGATCGACTGAGGCACGTAGGCGACGAGCTTCGCCAGTTCGCGTCGCGGCAAGCCGGCGAGGTCTGTCGTGCCGTCCCACGTAATCGTTCCCGCCGAATGACGGTTGATCCCGGCGATGGTCTTGATCAGCGTGGACTTTCCGGAACCGTTCGAGCCGAGCAGGCCGACGAGCTCGCCCTTTCCGATCCTGAGGGTCGCACCTTTGACCACGGTTCTTTTGCCATAGCCGACGACGAGGGAGTCAATCGCGAGGGTCATTCGATCGCCTTTTGCCTGGTGAGGATGAGATAGAGAAAGATGGGAGCGCCGACCAAGGCATCGATGATGCCGACCGGGATGACGCCGGGAGAGATCACCAGCCTGCCGACGGCGTCGGACACCACCAGCAGCAAGGCTCCGATGATTGCCGAGAAGGTGATCAGGAACCGGTGGTTCGGCCCGACGACCAGTCTCGCGATATGAGGCGCCACGAGACCGACAAAACCGATGATGCCGGTGAAGGCAATCGTGACGGCTGTAAGCGTTGCCGCTATGGCGATGCTCTCAAGGCGCACCCTGGACACAGCGACCCCAAGGCTCTTGGCGGAATCATCTCCGGCGAAAGCGATTGCGTTCAACGCACCACTGCGAAAGCGGATGTAGGGCAGCGTGAGCGCAAGCAGCGCGAACATCACCAGCACCTGATACCAGGCCGAATTGTTGACCGACCCCCAGGTCCAGCGAACGATCGCGGCAAGGACTTCGTCCTGTGCGAAATACTGGATGCATGCGGTCAGCGCGCCGAACAATTGGGACAGGGCGATGCCGACCAGGATCAGGGTCGTTGCGTTCAGATTACGGGCGGAGGCGAGCGAAAGCACCAGCGCCGTGTTCAGGAACGAAAAGAGAAGCGCGCCGATCACGAGCGGAATGTTCGCGCTGCCCGCCGTCGCGCCGAACACGACGATGGCGAGCGACGCACCGAAGGCAGCCGCGGGTGCGATGCCGAGGGTGTAGGGGCTGACCAGGGGATTGCGCAGCAAGCCCTGGAACAGGGTGCCGGCGATCGCAAGGGCCGCCCCACCGAGGATGGCGAGCGCGATCCTCGGTACGCGCAGTTCCCAGATGATGTTCTGGATCTGCAGTGCCGCCCGCTCGGTCGGCGGGGTTGCCGTTATTTTCGCATAGAAAGTTCCGAGGACATGTCCGAAGGTCGCTCCGGACGTGCCGATCTGGATTCCGACCAGTGCGGTGACGATCACTGCCGCAATCCCGAGGACGATCGCCCCGTTCTGGTACGCGTAGCGATCGCGCCGGCGTCGGGAGGAGCCGGGCTCTCCGCTCACGGCGTCGGCTAGATATGGGTCAGTCTGTGTCGAACTCATTATTTCCCTCGCAAATCGGCGCCTTGAAGCGCTGCCCGTTCGTGCCTGGAGGCTGTGAGACTATCCGCCGAGCTTGTAGAGGTAGTCGGAAGCGGACCTGGCCTTCACACCCTGCGGCTCCAGCCATCTGGCGAAGTACGCATCGAGGTCGACATCAGCCAGGCGATCGGGATAAAGCCATTTGGCCACCACGAGCGCTCCAAGCTGCTTACCCAGCGCCGAATAGAGAAAGTTATTGAAAACGAAGACGTTCTTGTCCTGGACGGCTTTGATTGTGCTCCAGCCGGGGCGATCGACGATGCGCTGTGCCTGGTCCGCCAGTTTCTGCTTATCCCAAGGCCGGTAGCCGGACGTCAGGCCATCCGCGCCGTTATGGATGATCACGTCGGGGTTGCGGTCGATGATCGCGACCGGATCGACCGTATAGGTGTGAACCGAAGCGCTGCTGGTATTGCCGATATTGACGTCCGCGAAGATATTCTTGCCGCCGCCTAGGACGATTGTGTCGTGCCAGCCGGAGCCGGGTACCGACGTGACGAAATCGGCGTTGTTTTCGAAATAGACGGTTTTCCTGGGAGCGTCCTTCAGACGCTGCGTCAGGACGTCGTCGATATCGTCATAGAGCTGCGCCAGCGCGGCTGCGCCTTTCTCGGCACCAAAGATCTTGCCGACATTCGGCAGTTGCGCGCGCAGAACCTTCGGATCCCAGGTGCTCACGACGACGACCTTGATCCCGAAGGGGGTGAGCTTTTCGACCGCGTCCTGCCAGGGCGAGTTACGGCGCGCGAAGAAGACTTCCGCACCGGAGCTGGCGATGGTTTCCCAATTCGGCCCGTTGAAATTGCCGGCATCGGGCACGTTGGCGAATTCGGCAAAATACTCGCTATTGGTTGGGTTCTTGTTGGGGTCCGCCGTCTGATCGACCGCGACGATGGTCTTGCCGGCACCGATCGCCCGGACGATTTCGGTCTGGTACCAGAGATCGGGATAGACGGCCTTGACCGGAACAGGCAGCGTCACCTCACGGCCGAGCTCGTCGGTGATGGTGATCGTCTTTTGCTGAGCATCTTGAGCATAGCTGCCGTGTACGGCAGTCATGTAAGGCAAGGGAAGGCCGATAGACAATGTCGCTGAGATCAGTGCTGTTGCACCAACTCGATAATATCCGTTTCTGGAGGATTTTTTCTCAGGCATACTTTTCTTTCTTCTGTCCTTGGGAGTGGGGAAGCCCGTAATGTTTATCCGACCGATATATTTCCCCGCCGGTGGGGGCGAGATATTGGAGAAGAGATTAAGTGTGAGACGGCCCTTGAGAAAGACAGGTCGTTCTTTTTCTATAAAATAAGTAGAATATTTTGCCCATGAAATGGACTGGGCGAGGGCGCAATCTCATTGTCATGGGTCCGACTCGGAGCCTCGAGCCGGGTGCAGAGGAAAATCGACACCGATCTCGAGGCGGTCATGGAAGGCGGCATCGTCGTGCGGGGCGAGCGTTCGCGGAATCCGGCCTTCACGGAGGGCGACGTCGCCCGTCTATGCGTTGTCGCGGGATAGATGCGTAGGGCTGACGCCCGTCTGCCTTTTGAACATTGCGATGAATGCGGAGGGACTGCCGTAGCCGAGATCATCCGCGATTTCCTGCACCGGCTTGTCATTCTCAAGCATGGAGAGGGAAGCGACCAGCTTCAGCCGCTGGCGCCATTCGTTGAACGATATTCCAAGAGAGCTGTGAAAACGCCGGGAGAGGGTCCTTTCGGTGGTGCCGAGACACCGCGCCCACTCGGCCAGGGACCGTCTGTCGCCCGGGGTTCCCTGAAGCGCTTCGATGATGGGCCGCAGCAGTTCGTCGTCCGATACGGGCAGGTAGGTGTCCCGGCGCGGCGCCTGCCGCAGTTGATCGACGAGCACCAGCGCGAGGCGGATATCCGCCTCGGTTTTCGGCACCTTGATATTGCGTGCGGCGAAATCGGCAAGGATGGCCTTGACGAGCGGGCTCACGGCAAGCGTGCAGGGCCTCTCCGGCATGTCGGCGCAAATCTCGCGCTCGATATAGACCGAGACGAATTGCACGTTCTGCCGGTTATGGCAGCAATGCAGCGCATCGGCGGGTATCCAGGTGGCGTAATGCGGCGGACAGAGAAACCGCCGCCCCTCGACCGTGGCCTCCATCACGCCTCTCACCGCATAGCCCACCTTGCCCCAGGGCTGGCGGCGCATCTCGAACACGCCGCCCGCGTCATAGTTCTCGGTTCGGAACGACACGGGGGCGGGGCGTTCGCCTTCGTGGATATGATGCTTCATCCTTCATGTCCGATCATCGCAAGGGTTTGTCTGGAAAACGCTATATAACGATAATCCGCCATTTGGTAGGCCAAGAGCAAATCTGGACAAACCGGAGCGTTCCATATGCCTCTCAAATATTTCCTCTTCTCCCTTCTGGCCGTCTCCATCTGGGCGGGGAACACCATCGTCAGCAAGCTCGCAGCGGGAGCCATTCCGCCCGGCGTGATCGCCTTCGAGCGCTGGTTCCTCGCCTTCGTCCTCGTGACGCCCTTCGTCGCCAAGGACGCCTGGCGGCACAGGAAGACCATCGGCAAATATCTGCCGAAGCTCGCCATTCTCGGGCTGCTCGGCATGGCCGTGTGCCAAGGCCTCGGCTATTATGCGGCGAGCTTCACCTCCGCCACCAACATGGCGATCCTGCTCTCGCTGGTGCCGCTCCTGACTCTCATCCTGAGCGCGCTTTTCCTCAGCGAGAAGCCATCATCGCTTGCCATGCTGGGCGGCGTTCTCTCGCTTTGCGGCATTTTCGTCGTGCTGGGCAAAGGCGACCCGTCGCTGCTTCTCTCGCAAGGGGTCGGCCGCGGCGACGCCATCATGCTGATCGCGGTTCTTGCCTATGCCGGTTATGGCGTTCTCTTGAAGAAATGGTCCATCCCGCTTGCCGTCTGGACCTCGCTCTATGTGCAGATGGGCGCCGCCGTCGTGCTGCTGCTGCCCGGCTATCTCATGGAAGGCGCGGCGAGCTTCACGCCGGCCAATGCGGCCATGATCCTCTACACCGCCATTCCCGGCTCAATCATCGCGCCCTTCGTCTGGATGTCGGCGGTGAAGCATCTGGGTGCCGGGCGCACGGCGATCTTCATGAACCTCATCCCTGTCATCACGGCGGTGGCCGCCGCACTGTTTCTGGATGAGGCGCTGCATGTCTATCACCTCGTCGGCGGCGGCATGACGATTGCGGGGATCGTTCTCGTCCAGAGAAAGCCAAGCGTAAAGAGACAGGCAGTTATTAGTTGAGCCGGCCCAATTTCGGGCTTCCTTGATCAGGCCCCATTGGCGGGGTCCGTCGGTCGCGCCCCGCCCCCGAGCGATGGTGAGAACCATCTCTACGCTAAGGCCTCCCATGAGGGTTGCATTTCGGGCGCGCACGTCATTTTCAATCACTATTAACCATAACTGGAAAATATTCACATAACGACTCCGGGCTACCGGTCCGGCGATAGGCGATTTGATCAACGATTTTCAGGAATGAGCGCGTAGTGCCGAAAATCAAAAGGCTGCACGCGACAGGCTGAAGGGGCACGCGGTGAAGAAGACGAGGCGACAGAATATTCGCCGCAAAGCTTTGCTGAGGCTGCTTTCCAGTGCGGCTCTTGTTCCCCCTGCGCTGACGGCAATCTTGCCGATGGAGCGCGCAGCCCTGGCCGGAAGTTGCACCGTCGGTGCAATATCCGTGTGCTCTGGCCCGTCCTCCGGCGCTGATGTCATGGCGGACTTTTATTACAACAGCCCGATCCATATCACGACAATGCCAGGGTTCGGGCTCGACGTTACCAGTGGCGACTATGGCATGTCCATTTCAGGACAGGGCGGCGTCACCTTCATCGACAATCATGCGTCCACGATTACAACGAACGGCTTTTTCGGCGTCTATGTAGAGAATAATGTCGGTGGCGATATCAACTTCGTATCGACCGGATCGATTGCCTCGACGGAGGTCAACGGCGATGGCATTCGCATCTACAACTACGGGGAAGATACGACGGTTCGCGTGCATGACGTGACGGGCCAGTTCAACGGGATCAATGTCAATCACGACGGCACCGGCTCGATTTACGTCGGCACGACCGGCATGGTCACGGGCTCCAGCTTTACCGGCATCTCCGTTTACGGCAATTCCGGCACCAGCCTGACAATCGAAGCGGTCGATACGTACGGTGTCTACCAGGGCATCTGGGGCTCCAATCGGACCACGGGGGCGTTGACCATCACGTCGACCGGGCTCGCAGCGGGCAGCGACGGGGATGGCATCCGTGCGGACAATTACGGCACCGACGTCACCGTGACCGCCGCGGACACGCATGGTGGATATAACGGAATTATCGCACAACACTACGGGACGGGTGCCCTCCAGGTCGATTCGACCGGAACGGCTATTGGCGACAGAAGCGCGGGGATTTATGCCTACGCGGACACTTCCAGCACAAGCGCGACGATCAACGCCGTTGATACGAAGGGCGGCAGTTCGGGCATCAATCTTCAACACTTTGGCACCGGACCGGTTACGATTACCTCGA
The DNA here is from genome assembly GCF_030378245.1 of Neorhizobium sp. CSC1952. Lineage (NCBI taxonomy): Bacteria > Pseudomonadati > Pseudomonadota > Alphaproteobacteria > Hyphomicrobiales > Rhizobiaceae > Neorhizobium > Neorhizobium sp. CSC1952. Next base: position 2,543,619 of record NZ_CP128416.1, read on the forward strand.
CTGGCACGGCGATCGGCGACACAGGCAACGGTGTCGATGCGAGGACGTCGAGCGGAAGCTCGGCCCTCAACGTCACAGTCCACAATGCCCAGGGCGGTACCCATGGCATCAGAACCAGACATGAAAGCGCTGCCGGAACGCCCGGCAACGAGGCAACGATCACCGTTACCGGCCATATCCAGAGCGGGACAGGCTACGGCATTTCGGCGGAATCGCTTGCGGGCATTTTGACGAACATCAACGTCGAGGCCGGTTCCGTGGTGGAATCGGCTTCCGGCAAGGCCATTTTCAGCAACGACGGCGACAGCAATATCGCCATCGCCGACGGCGCAGCAGTCAATGGGCGTATCGATCTGGGGCTCGGCAGCGATACGCTGACGCTGAGGGGCGGCTTTTCCGGGATTACGGTGCTTGATGGCGGCGGCGGAGGCACCGATGTCCTCAACATCTCGGATGTCGCAAACGCGACCCGTGTCGGCAGCGATATCCAAAACTGGACTGCAATCAACCTCGACAACAGCCATCTGACGCTGACCGGCGGCAGCATGACCGTCGGAACAGCGGGGGACATGACCACCGGTGTATTTCTGCGCAACGGCTCGATACTCGATGGCAGTCGGGACAATTTCTCGCTTTTCGGCAACCTTTCGCTTGCGGTCGGCACGCGGTTCCTCGCGTCGGACGACGGCAGCGGCACGACCAGTATCAGCGGCAACGTGATCAACGCCGGTACGATTTCGGCGGCCGGCGGCGGTGCCGGCGATCGCATCGTCATCGGGGGGAACTATGTCGGCAACAACGGCATCATCCTTCTCGAAACCGAACTGGGCGGCGACGCATCCATTACGGACAGGCTCGACATCGCAGGCAATACATCCGGGACGTCGATGGTCAGAGTTATCAATACCAATGGACTCGGTGCGTTGACCAACGAGGGTATAGAGGTCGTCACGGTGGCTGGCGTGTCGGACGGGGTGTTCACCCTCCTCGGGGATTATGAGATCGGTGGTGTGCCGGTCGTCGTCGCAGGCGCGTATTCCTATCAATTGCTCAAGGGCAACAACAGCGGCACCGAGACCGACAGCTGGTATCTCCGCTCCGCGCTCATCAATCCGCCTGATCCGGAGCCGCCCGATCCCGATCCTCTCTTCCATCCGGGTGCCTCGGCTTATGAAGCCTACCCGCAGGCGTTGCTTGGCCTCAACCAGATGCCGACGCTGCAACAGCGCGTCGGCAACCGGTTCTGGTTGATCGACGGCGATCCCGTGGATGGCGCTGCCGGCGGTCCACCTGGAGCCGTCGCGGCTTCAGGCATCTGGGCGCGTATCGAAGGCGCACACACCACCATTGATCCGTATGTCTCGACCGCTGGTACGGCCTTCGACCAGAACGTCTTCCGGATGCAGACGGGGGTGGACGGGGTTCTTTACGAAAGCGCGAGCGGGACGCTGATCGGAGGCTTGGCGGCACATTACACGCATGGCGAGACCGACACTTACTCCGTTCACGGCGACGGGAAGATCTCAACGGACGGCTATGGCCTCGGCAGCACGCTGACCTGGTATGGCGACGATGGACTATATGTCGACGGCCAGGGGCAGGTGGCGTGGTACGACTCGGATTTGCACTCCTTCACCGCCAGCCGCAATCTGGTCCGCGGTAATGATGCATTTGGCTATGCTCTCTCGCTGGAAGGCGGAAAGCGGATCGCGTTCGGCGATGGCTGGTCGATGACGCCGCAAGCCCAGATGGTCTATTCGCACGTCGATTTCGAAAGGTTCGTGGATGTGTTCGGTTCTTCGGTCAAGCTCGGCAGGGGAACAAGTCTGCAAGGCCGCCTGGCAATTACGCTTGACCGTGAAACCACCTGGAAAGGTGACGATGGCCTGACCAGCCGGGCTCACACCTATGGCATCGCCAACCTTCAATACGAGTTCCTTGACGGCACGCGTGTCGATGTTGCGGGCGAGAACTTCGACCTGAAAAAGGATCGCCTGTGGGGCGGTCTCGGCGTGGGTGGATCCTATAGCTGGAACGAGGACAGGTATTCTCTTTACGGAGAGGGACTTATCCACACGAGCCTCGCCCAGATCGGCGGCAGTTATTCACTACAAGGCAGAGTGGGCCTGCGCGTGAAATGGTGATCTAAACCGGGAAGGGTGCTCAGTCGCAAGCAGGCTGACGTCATAGGCCGGAATCCGGATCAGGCCGATGCCCGCCAGACATGCAGGCAGGCTTCGGCGCTATCGACCGTTCTCGACCCATTCCTTGGTCTCGACGCACCCGCCCGACGGGAGGTGTTTTGCAGCTCGTCAGGCGATTGAGACACGCGATGGTGCTCCAGAGATCGAACGCGCTTGTCAAAGCAGTTTCGGCCTGGAGGGGGCCGGGCCGGACGAACGGCGTTCGACGAAGGTCGAGGCGAGCAGGATCCGGCGTGTCGGCAGCAGCGATTCACCCTTGGCGTCTATCCGTTCGATGAGCAGCCGCAGAGCGACTTCTCCCATCTCCGCGCCGTGCACTTTCACCGTCGTCAGATTGGGCGAAATCTGGGTTGCCGCCGAGAAATCGCCGAAGCCGACCACCGACATGTCTTCAGGGATCCTGTATCCGAGGGCGAGCAACGCCGAAACGGCGGTCAGCGCCAGGCCGTCATGGGCGCAGAAAAGCGCCGTCGGCGCGGCGCCCCTGGCCTGAAGTTGGCGCAGCGCCGGGACGAAGCCGTCGTTTTCGTCGAACCACAGCTGGTTGAGTTCTATGCCGCCATGCGCTTCGACCCGTTCCCGAAGCCCGTAATAGCGCTCCAGCCGGCCGCGGTAACCCGGCATCCCGTGAATGAAGGCGATGCTTCGGTGGCCCAGCCGAATGAGATAGTCTCCGACCGCCGCGCCGGCCTCGTGATCGGTGCCCCCGACATGATCGGCAGCTTCCAGAGGATCGACCCAGCCCATGCGCACCGCCGGTACGCCGGAAGCCCTCACGATCTCCAGGGTGGCTTTCTCATGCGGCCCGACGAGGATGAGGCCGGCGCTCGTTTCAGTCATCTCGGCGACGCGCTGCACGTCATGGGTCCATTGCAGCCGAATCTGTCTTCCGGTGCGGTGCGCTTCGCGCTGGACACCGTCCTGGATCATGTGCCGCAGTTCGCTGTTGACGATGTCGATATCGTAAAAGATCAAGCCGATCTCGCTTTCCGGATCGGCGGGGCGAGTGCGCCTGTATCCCAGCTCCAACGCGGCAGCTTCAACCCTCTGCCTCGTTTCGGCGCTCACGCCGTCCTTTCCCGAAAGCGACCGGGATACGGCGAATTTCGAAAGGCCGGTATGGCGGGCGATGGTTTGCAGGGTGACTTTTGTCATGGGCGTTTTCTCGGTGACGGTTTCTGCAGGCGCTTCATTCGGCTCCAAGGCCCTGGAAGACCGCAGCTTATCTCTCATTCCGCAGAATATCCGGTTCTCTGAACATAACGCTTTACCTAACAAAAATATAACTGCAAGCTGACCATATCGAAAATAGAAGGCTAACAAAAGCCATGTTTTCGAAATCCGGTACGCAAGCGTCTTGAGGAGGATGGCCGCGTACTCTCGTCGAGGAGGAACCCATGCCCGAATTCACTCGCCGTAATTTTCTGGCTGCAGGCACTGCGGCCGCTCTCTTGCCCTGCTTCCCCTTCCACGGCTTCGCCGCCGAACCGGTGGAGCCGGATGTGCTGAAATCGCTTGTGGAAGCGGGTAAGCTTCCGCCGATCGCCGAACGTCTTCCGGTCAATCCGATGGTGGTGAAGCCTCTGGAAAGGATCGGGAAGCACGGCGGCGACTGGAACAGCGCCATCGTCGGCGGCGGCTCGCTTTCGATGCTGTTCCGTTACCAGGCCTATGAGCCCCTTCTCAGGTACGCGCCTGACTGGTCCGGCGTCGTGCCCAATGTCGCCGAGCATTATGAAGGCAATGCCGAGGCGACGGAGTTCACCTTTCGCCTGCGCAAGGGCATGAAATGGTCGGATGGCGCTCCCTTCACGACCGAGGACATCATGTTCTGGTACGAGGACATATTCTCCTACGAAGGATTGAACGACGTCGGCCAGAACCATCTGATGGCCGGCGGCAAGCGTGCCCGTTTCGAAGCGGTCGACGATGTGACCTTCAAGGTTTTGTTCGAAAAGCCTAACGGTTTGTTCCCGTTGCGCCTCGCCTGGGCAAACGACGACCAGACCACCCGCGCTCCCAAACACTATCTGAAGCAGTTCCACCCGAAATATAATCCCAAGGCCGAGGAAGAGGCCAAGGCCAAGGGCGCTTCCGGATGGATACAGCTTTTCCAGCGCGAGGCGGGTCTCGTCGTCGACAACGAATTCTTCCAAAATTCGAGGCGGCCGGTGATCCATGCCTGGAAGATGACGGTGGCCCCCGGCGAAACCACGGACCGCGCCATTGCCGAGCGCAATCCCTACTATTGGAAGGTCGATCCGGAGGGCAACCAGCTGCCCTATCTCGACCGGATCGTCTATCAGATGGTTTCCGATCCGCAGGTGCTTCTGCTGAAAGCCATGCAGGGCGAAATCGACCTGATGGATCAATATATCGCGACGCCGGCCAACCGGGCGGTTCTCTATGACGCGCAGCAGCAGGGCGATTTCGGATTCTACACGCTGAACTCGACGGAAACCAACGAGATGGTGTTCCAGCTCAACCTCAACCACCCGGACGAGGCGAAGCGCAAGCTGTTCAACAACAGGGATTTCCGTGCGGCGCTTTCCATGTCGCTCGACAGGCAGGCAATCATCGACACGGTGTTCATCGGGCAGGGAACCATATCGCAGCCGGCGATCCGGCCGGAAGACCCGCTCTACAACGAGCGGCTCGCGACGCAGTTTACCCAATACAATCCGGATGCCGCCAACGCGCTTCTGGATACGATACTGCCGAACAAGGACGGTGAGGGCTTCAGGCTCGACGAGAACGGCCGAAGGGTGACCGTGATCTTCGAGATCGACCAGGCACGCGCGACCTTCCTCGACATTTTCCAGCTTGCCCTGCCGATGTTCCAGGCGGTCGGGGTGGATGTGCAGATGCGGACGATGGACCGCTCGCTTTGGGAGGTGCGGGTACGTCAAGGCCTCGAATACGATGCGACCGCCCATCGTTTCGGCGGGAATGGCGGGATCGCGGCCATACTCGACCCGCGCTACTTCCTGCCGAACACGACCGAGGCGCTCTATGCCAAGGGCTGGCAGCTCTGGTACCGGGACCCGGCCTCCAAAGGTGCGATCGAGCCGCCGCAGCCGGTTCGCGAGGCGCTGGCGCTCTACGACCAGGTTCTCGGCTCTCCCGATCCGGAAGAGCAGAAGCGTCTGATGGCGCAGATCCTCGAGAGCGCGGCGGACCAGTTCTACGTGTTCGGCATCTGCCTTCCGAGCGACAGCTACGGAGTCGTCAAGAACGACATGGTGAATGTCGCGAAGACCATGCCGAATTCCTGGGGTTATCCGACGCCCGCGCCGGCCAATCCCGAGACCTTCTTCAAGGCCTGACCTCCCCCGCCGCCCGGTTGCTTCGGCAGGCGGGCGGCGGAAACTTCAAAAATCCGCGGCGGCCGTCACGGGACGGCGGCAACGGCACTCCTTTGCCATGGAAAGTGCATCATGCTGAACCGGACGAACTCCTCCCCGACCGAAAGCCGTTCCAAGGAATGGTACAAGGCCGCCACCCGCTGGACGCAGCTTACGTTCGCGGAGGATGATCCGGCGCGCTACGATCCCGAATTCTGGATCGACCTCTTCCGCCGGACGAAGTCCAACGCGGTGTGCCTCTCGGCCGGCGGTTACATCGCCTATTACCCGAGCGACATCCCGCTGCACTATGTTTCGAAATTCATCGGAGACAGCGATCCGTTCGGCGAGATCGTCGAAGGCGCGCGCCGGCTCGGGATGCATGTGATGGCGCGGGTCGACCCGCATGCCATACACGAGGAGGCCGCCCGCGCGCATCCGGAATGGGTTGCTATCGACAAGGACGGAAATCCGCGCGAGCACTGGGCATTTCCCGGCATCTACGTGACGGATGCGCTCGGAAGCTATAACCGCGATTTCACCACGGACGTCATTCGCGAGATCGTCGAGCGCTACGATATCGATGCGGTTTTTGCCAATCGCTGGCAAGGACACGGCATTTCCTACAGCGAGGAAAACCGGAAGCGCTTCCGCGACGAAACCGGCTTCGAACTGCCGCTCGCGGCCGATGCGGCGGACCCGGCATGGCAGGCATGGGCCGCATGGCGCAGGCGCATTCTCACCGATCTCGTCATCCACTGGGACGAAACGGTCAAGTCGATCCGGCCCCATGCCTGCTTCATTCCGAACATGAGCGGGTCATCGCTGATGGAATTCGATCTCTCGCTGATCCAGAAGCACTGCCCGATCCTGTTCGTCGATCATCAGGCCCGCCGCGGTGTGGAAGTGGGCTGGTCGGCAGGCCGGAACGGCAAGAGAATTCGCGGCACGTTCCGCGATCGCCCCGTCGGGCTGATCACGTCCATCGGCCCGGAGGAGGAGTACCGCTGGAAGGATTCCGTGCAGAGCGGCGAGGAGATCAAGCTCTGGATCCATGACGGAATTGCGCAAGGGCTTTTCCCGTGGTTCACGAAGTTCAACGCCTGCGTTCCCGACCGGCGATGGGTACAGCCGGTCGTGGAGGCGTTCAATCTGCATGCGGACATAGAGCCATGGCTGGAGGGGATGCAGCCGACCGCCGAGATCGCCGTCATCGATCCCTCGACCACATTGCGCCACTGGGCTCCCGAGGAGCGGCATCGCGCGGAAAAGAACGATCTCGGTTTCTACCATGCCCTGGTGGAGGCACGCGTCCCGTTCGAGTTCCTTTCCGATCAGGTGATGACCCCGGAAGGGCTGGATCGCTTCAAGCTGATCATCCTCGCCAACGCCTCCTGCCTGTCCGATGCGCAGTGCGCCGCGATCGATGCCTATGTCAGGCGCGGCGGTTCGGTCGTCGCAGCCTACGAAACCTCGCTCTACGATGCCACCGGAGCGCGGCGTGCCGATTTCGGTCTGGCGAAAACCTTTGGTGCGTCGATGACGGCGCCGGCGCGCGGCCCGGTGAAGAACACCTATGTCGCACTTTCTGGCGATCATCCGCTGAACGGTGGCTATGAAGGCGCATCGCGCATCATCGGCGGCACGCGGCTGATCGCGGTGGAGCCGAAGAAGGATGCGAGCACGCCTTTCCTCTATGTGCCGGATTTTCCGGATCTGCCGATGGAGGAGGTCTATCCCCGCGAGGAGCCGAAAGGCGCGGCGGTGGTCGCCCGCGATACCGGCCTTGGGGGCAGGACCGTCTACATCCCGTGGAATATCGGCGAGATATTCTGGGAGGTTCTGGCTCCCGACCACGGCAGGCTGATCGCCAATGCCGTGAACTGGGCGCTCGGGAAGGATCATCGCGTCACGGTCGAAGGAAAGGGCGTCCTCGACATCGCGGTTCACGAGAACGGAGAGGCGCTCGCGGTCTGCCTTGTCAACCTGACGAACCCGATGATGATGAAAGGGCCGCTGCGGGAAATATTCCCGGTCGGCCCGCAGCGCGTGTCGGTGGCGCTGCCGGAAGGCCGCAACGGCGCCTCCGCGCGACTGCTCGTCGGGGATCAGGAATGCGCCTGCAGCGTCGCTGGCGGCCGGGTCGAAATCGAAGTGCCCTCGATCGAGGCCATGGAGGTGGTGCATCTCACCTGGAATTGAGATGCATTAAAGGAAGGAGGGAGGAGAAATCATGCTCGCCTATATCATCCGGCGCGTGCTCTACATGATCCCGACGCTGTTCGGCATGTCGTTGATCGCCTTCATGATCATCCAGCTCCCGCCCGGCGACTACCTGACGTCGCTCCTGTCGACGATGGCGGATGGCGGGCAGAATCTCGACGAGGCGACGATCGCGCGCCTGCGCAGCCAGTACGGCCTCGACCAACCGGTTTATGTCCAATATCTCGTGTGGATCACGGGCATCCTGACGCGCGGCGATTTCGGCTATTCGTTCGAATGGAACCAGCCGGTCTCGACCCTCATCTGGGACCGCATGGGCTCCACGCTCATGATTTCGCTGGCGAGTCTCCTTCTCGTCTGGGCGATATCCCTGCCGATCGGCATCTATTCGGCGGTGCGCCGCCATTCTTTCGGCGACCACGCCTTTACCTTCCTCGGCTTCATCGGCCTTGCGATCCCGAATTTCATCCTCGCGCTGACGCTGATGTATGTGGGCTACCGCTATTTCGGCCAGAGCGTCGGCGGCATCTTCTCGCCCCAGTATGTCGACGCTCCCTGGAGCATGGCCAAGTTCCTCGACATGCTGTCGCATATGTGGATCCCGCTGATCGTCATCGCCATGTCGGGCACGGCGGCCATGATCCGCGTGCTCCGCGCCAACCTTTCCGACGAGCTGAGCAGGCCCTATGTGGTGACGGCGCGGGCCAAGGGGCTTCCCGAGCACAAGGTGATCCTGAAATATCCGGTGCGCATCGCGCTCAATCCGTTCGTCAGCTCGATCGGCTGGGTCCTGCCGGATCTCGTCTCCGGCGTCACCATCACGGCGATCGTCCTTAATCTGCCGACCGCCGGCCCGCTGCTGCTTCGGGCACTGGTCGGGCAGGATATGTATCTTGCCGGAAGCTTCATCCTGCTGATGGGCGTCCTGACCCTCGTTGGAATGCTCATCTCGGATATCCTCCTTGCGGCGCTCGATCCCCGCATCCGGTTCAACTGATATCGAGAGGATCAGATCATGTTGGCAGACAACAGACCCCTCGTATCCTCCCTCGCATCCGCCGAGACCGGCCCGGCGGTAAGCCCCCTGAAACCGGGTGCATCGATCGCGTCCGATGCGGCGGCCGGCCAATGGACCCTTATCCGGCATCGCTTCTTCCGCAACAAGGTCGCGGCCTTCGCGGGATGCACCATCCTCCTGCTTTATCTGATCGGCGCCTTCGCGGAATTCCTGGCGCCGGGATTGCCGAACGCCTCCCGGCCGCAATACACGTTCGCGCCGCCGCAGCGCATCTCGTTCTTCGCACCCGGCGCAGACGGCGGGCGCGAATTCCTTCCGCATGTGAAGGGCTACCGTATCGAGATCGAGCCCCAGGCCTTGCGCCGGACTTTCGTCATTGATGAGAACAAGGTGATACCGATCGGCTTCTTCGTCGACGGCCCGGCCTATCGGCTGTGGGGCCTGATCCCGATGACGACGCATCTTATGGGTCCGCTCGGCAGCCGGGAACCCATGTATCTGCTCGGCTCGGACCGGCTCGGCCGCGACCTGCTCAGCCGTCTGATCTACGGGACGCGGATATCCATGTCGATCGGTCTTGCGGGCGTTGCGATCTCGCTCACGCTCGGCATCGTCTTCGGCGCGATCTCGGGATTTTACGGCGGATGGGTCGATACCGTCATCCAGCGCGTGATCGAGATCGTCAGCGCCATGCCGACCATCCCGCTCTGGCTCGGTCTGGCGGCGGCCATCCCGTTAACATGGTCGCCATTGTCGGTCTATTTCGTGGTGACGCTGATCGTCTCGCTGCTCGGCTGGACGGGCCTTGCCAGAGAGGTGCGAGGGCGGTTCTTCGCCCTTCGTGGCGAGGATTTCGTCACCGCCGCACGCCTCGACGGCTCTCGCGAACGCCGGATCATCTTCCGCCATATCCTGCCCTCGCTGACCAGCCACATCCTGGCGGTGGTGACCCTGGCCGTGCCGACGATGATCGTCGCGGAAACCTCGCTTTCCTTCCTGGGCGTCGGCCTGAAACCGCCCGTGGTGAGCTGGGGCGTTCTCCTACAGGACGCGCAGAACGTCCGCTCCGTCGCCACCGCGCCCTGGCTTCTCATCTGGCCGAGCCTCGCGGTCGTGACGGCCGTTCTTTCCTTCAACTTCTTCGGCGACGGGCTGCGCGACGCGGCCGATCCCTACGATAGCTGAGAGGCGACATGACCATGCAGGACATCATACTTTCGGTGCGCAACCTCTCGCTCGACTTTCGCCTCCGGACGCATATCCTGCATGCGGTGCGCGACGTCAGCTTCGACCTGCGGCGGGGAAAGACCCTCTGCCTCGTCGGCGAAAGCGGATCGGGCAAATCCGTGACCGCCCGCGCGCTGATGCGCATCATCGACAAGCCGGGCCGGCTTGTCTCCGGGCAGATCCTTCTCGACGGCCCGGGCGGGGTTGTCGATATTGCCAGCCTTCCCGAACGGGGCCGCGAGATTCTTGCCCTGCGCGGCGGGCGGATAGGCTTGGTGTTCCAGGAGCCGATGAGTTCGCTGTCGCCGGTCCATACGATCGGCTCGCAGATCGTCGAGGCCATCAGGCAGCATCGGAAGCTCTCGAAGAAGGACGCCCGTGCCCGGGCGGCCGACTTGCTCCGCCAGGTGGAAATTCCCGACCCCGAACGGATGCTCGACCGCTACACGTTCGAATTCTCAGGCGGCATGCGGCAGCGCGCCATGATCGCCATGGCGCTCGCCTGCGATCCCGATATCCTGATTGCCGACGAGCCGACCACCGCACTCGACGTCACCACCCAGGCGGAGATCCTCGACCTCATCAGGAGGCTGCAACAGGAACGCGGCATGGCGATGCTGCTGATCACCCATGACATGGGCGTCGTCGCGGAGATAGCCGACGAGGTGGCGGTGATGCGCTATGGGCGTATCGTCGAAAGCGGACCGGTGGACAGCATCTTCCATGCATCGAGCCATCCCTATACGCGGCAGTTGCTGGATGCCACCGTGAGGCTGGAAAGCGGCGCGGCCGCGAGATCACCGGCCGCAACCTCCATATTCGAGGCGAAGGCCGTCGAACCGGTGATTTCGGTGCGCGGCCTGAGCAAGACCTATGGTTCGGTCGGCAAGATCTTCGGTTTCGGGGGCGGCAGCAGCGGCGGGCTGAAGGCGGTGGATAACGTCGATTTCGACCTTTATCCGGGCGAAAACCTCGGCATCGTCGGCGAGAGCGGGTCCGGCAAGACGACGATCGGCCGTCTCCTTCTGCGCATCACGGAACCGACGTCGGGGTCTATCACCTACCGAGCGCCCGAGGGACGCAGCGTGGATGTCACCGGCCTCAACAAGACGGAACTGCGAGCCTATCACCGCGACGTCCGGCTGATATTCCAAGATCCCTTCGCTTCCCTCAACCCCCGCATGACGGTCAGGCAGATCATTGCCGACCCGCTCCTCGTTTCCGGGCAGATGTCGGACCGGCAGGCCGGCGAAAGGGTGGCCGAGCTCTTGCGGCTGGTCGGTCTCGATCCCCTCGCCATGGAGCGATACCCGCATGCGTTTTCCGGGGGCCAGCGCCAACGCATCGGAATTGCCCGGGCACTGGCGCTCGAGCCGCGCGTCATCATCGCGGATGAAGCCACATCTGCGCTCGATGTCTCCATCCGCAGCCAGATTCTCGATCTGTTGCTGAGCATTCAGCAGCGGCTGGGTTTAAGTTTCATATTCATCTCGCACGATATTTCCGTCGTCCGCTATTTCTGCGACCGCGTGGCGGTCATGCACAAGGGGCGCATCGTCGAAACGGGCGACGCGGAAACCATCTGCACCAATCCATCCGAGCCCTATACGCGCCGGCTGATCTCTTCGGTGCCCAATCCCGACCCGCGCAACAAGCGCATGCTGCATCGCATGCGCCTTCAAGAGACCTGAGAAGCGCCGCGCCGAAATCCGCCGCCGGTCTCTCCATGCTTTGAACCGAATATCCGTTTATCCTCGGCGGTCCAGACGACGCGGCTTTTTGCTGTCGGCGTCCTGTTTGTCCGCTGCTCGGAGCGTACGCGACGCTTCACCTCGTCAGCCGTGTGCGTGTACGAGCCTGCGGTCGTGACGGCGGCGGCGGCTTGCCAAGATGGATAAACATGATAGTTGTACTCATATTATGGCGAACTTCGACCCGAGCATGAAAGGCGGAAGTCGCGGCTTCGGACGCTACCCCGGGAAAAATCGTTGCCGTGAGATGGTTCCTCGCGGTGCTTTGCCCGGAGGCTTCGCCATTGTTCATGCCGAGCAACAGTGGATTCGAGATTGAGTTATTGGCATTCCATGAATTGGCATACCGAAGGCATTCGGGTGGTGGCGCCGGTCAAGTGGCGCCGCTTCGACGGGCTGGTGAGCGTCTTTTGGGAGGCCGAGAGCCAGGCGGGCGCCAAGGGCTACTACCTGGCGGATGACCCGCGCATCATGATTTTCTTCAACGACGTGTCATCCAGAATTCAGATGTCGAACCGGAACGGAGGCCTCTCGCACTATCGTCCGATGACCCGCGCCGTCTATGTTCCCGCCGGTGTGCCCATGTGGACGAGCAGCAGATCCATGCACCGTTTCTCGCATCTCAATCTGCACATGCACAAGGACCGGCTGCTGAGATTTCTCTCGCCGTCGGTGGGGAATTCCGCTGCATTGACGGCATTGCGCCGGCCGGTGGAAATTCAGGATCTCGGAGCCATCGAAACGCTGGCGGGTTTGCTGGTGGACGAAATATCGAACCCCTCGAAACATGCCGTCTATGCCGAAAGCCTGGTGGGCAGCATCGTCGCAGGCCTCCTCGACATACCCGAACAGGACGGCGAAAAAGCCAATGGCAGGCTGACGCAGGCTCAGATGAACAGGCTCGTTTCGCGCATCGACGGGCTTGGCGACTGCCGGATGTCCGTTGCCGAAATGGCAGCCGCCGTCGGCCTGTCGGAAAGCTGGTTCTCCAATGTCTTCAAGCAGACCACCGGCAAGACGCCGCTGCAATGGCAGCTCGGAAAGCGCATCGATCTTGCCAAGAAGCTCTTGCTGGAAGGCGACCTGACCGTGGCCGACATAGCTGCCCAGCTCGGATTTTCCGATCAGGCGCATTTGACGAAGGTGTTCCGGCAGGTCGTGGGCCAAACACCCGCCGCATGGCGACGGATGCAGCAAACCCGCTGAAGGAGTTGTCCCATCCGTATGGTTCGGATGGGACTGGTTCATCACCAGGTCTGGCGCAGCGTCGCCATGATGGCGCGGCCGGGGTTGTAGTATACCCCGCCGGTATCCTGGCTGGCGATGTGCTTTTCGTCGAACAGATTGCTGACGTTCAGCTGGAACGTCGTGTTCTCTTGGATCTTGTAGGTAAAGGCAGCATCGAAAACGACTGCGCTCTCCGAAGATCCGGTGTTGGCGAGATTCAGGTAATATGAATCCAGATAGCGAGCGCCAAGACCGAACGTCATGTCGCCACGCGCGCCGTCTCCCGCTAGCGTGTAGGTACCCCATATCGAAACCAAGTGTTTGGGAACCCGCATAAGGCGGTTGCCATCGTTGGCGCCACCGGGCTCGTCGATTTTGGAATCAATGTAGCTATAAGCTGCGATCAAGTTGATATTGTCAGTGATCTCTGCCTTGGCCTCAAGCTCAAAGCCGCGATGCCGGACTTTTTCGACCGTTGCCGGCAGATAGGTGACGCTGTCGTAGACGGTAATGTTGCCCTTCGTCAGGTCATAGACAGACGCAGTAAACAGGGCAGGAAATGCATCCGGCCGATATTTGATCCCGATCTCATACTGCTTGCCGGTTGTGGGCTCGGTCCCGATACCGGGAGGTGCCGCGGACTCGGCATAGCTCGCATAAGCTGCCAGCTCCTCGGTGATCTTGTAGCTTGCGCCGATCCGCTTGGTAAACTCGCTATGGTCATCGGAAGCCGTGGCGCCGGTGAATAGGTTCGTTTGCTCTAGGTCGAGCCAGTCGTTGCGCAGGCCCAGGCTGACGGTCAGTTTGTCGGAGAAGGTTAGATCCTGCTGTAGATAGATCGCCTTGGTTTTCTGAGAGTTGCTCGTTCCAGACGTGGGGGCCGTTGAGCTGGGTCCTCCCGAGTAGATTGGGTTCACCCAGTTGATGGGAGGCGTGCCGCCGGGGAAGAGAGCTGTCTGACTCGGAATGTACAAACTATAGTTTTCCGATTCGAACTTATTGTATTCGACGCCGACAAGCGTGCGGCTGTCTACGTTGTCGAAGTTCGTTTCGTAAATCAGGTTTGCATCGATGATGAACTGTTCGTTCGAAGTGTCGCTGCCGAAGAAATAACGGTCTGCCAGATTAGAACCATCGGTCCGCGTAGTGGCGAGATAGGCACTCCCAAATGCGTTGTTCGACTTGCTGTAACGGGCATTGGAGCCGAAGCTCAATCCGTTGCCGAAATCGTGGTCGAACATGAGGCTGTAGGTATTGCGGTTCGTGGTTAGGAAATAATAATCCGGTTCGCCGAAGAACTTGTCCCTGTCGAAGTCCGTGCCGAGCGGTTGGCCACCGCTTCCGGGAACGCCATCCCTGTCCAGGTGATCGAAGACGAATGAAAGGCTGGTCATATCCGTGGGGCGCCATGTCAGGCCGCCCATGATGAAGTTTTCGTCATCCCGGGAATAGTCGTATTCGGCGTCCGACCGCTGGAACTTGCCGGTCAGACGATAGGAAAGGGTGTCGTCCTCGGTAATATTGTCGCCGAAATCGAAACCCGCCTCCTTATGGGCGAAGGAACCGCCGGTAGCATACACCTCGCCGAAACGCTCGCTTTTCGGCAGCTTTGTCACGTAGTTCACCGAGCCGCCGGGTTCGGCCGCTCCAAAGGCAGCAGAACTGACACCCTTCAGCACCTCGATGCGCTCAAAGGCATAGGGTTCTTCCCGAACTCCACCAAAGGTCCTGCCGATGGCCAAACCGTCGCGATATGTGTAGGGCGTGAAGCCGCGTATGTCGAAATAGTCGTAACGATCATCCGAACCGTAAAAATTGGTGACCACGCCGGCGGTGTATTGCACGACCTGCTCGATGCTGCTTGCACCGCGCTCCTCGATTTCCTTGGAGGTGATGACGGAGACCGAGGCGGGTGTTTCCAGAATATCCGTCGGCATCTTGCCGACGCCCGTCGTCTGCGTCGCGACGATGGACTTGGAGTCGTTCTCGGTGTTGAGGACGCCGGCGTTGCCGCTGCCTTGAAGGACGATCGGCTGAAGCGTGGTGTCGGAACTGGAATTGTCGGCTTCCTGGCCAAGGGAGAAAGTCGGCATCAAAGCGACAAGCGCCGTGCAACCCAGAAGGACGGCATTCCGGTAGCGGATAAGGGTCTGTCTCGAGCGGCCGCTTGTTGTTTCAATGTCCATGTTCAAATTCCAAAGGTTTACGTGAATGCCGGTGGCTTTGCCGGTGAGCGCCGCTGTCGGCGATGATGTCCGGGGACGACTTGCGAACGCATCTCGACGAGAGGATACGAACGGGAAATTCCCCGTCGGATCCGGCCGGCGTCAGATGGTTCGATTTGCAGTCCCCGAAACGGTTCTTAACTGGAGCTTGATTATCCAGTATTGTAAATTTCCCCGGTTTTGTAGGAACCGACGGGAATCTCGCGTCACCGTCCCGCCAGCGCCGGTTCACCCGTTGACGTCGCCCGTTGAACCTGAAAGTGGAAGTCCACTTAAATTGAAAGGCGGAGTTTGCGCAATGCCGCGGTTTTTTGTTCTCGTCCTGCGATGGGCAGCGATATGCGTGTGGATGACCGCATTCGGCAGTGCCTGGGCGGGCGAGAGCGCGTCCTATCCCATCACCATCAAGCATGCGCTGGGCACGACGGTCATTTCCAAAAAGCCCGAGCGGGTGGCGACGGTCGCCTGGGCGAACCATGAAGTGCCTCTGGCGCTCGGAGTCGTGCCCGTCGGTTTTGCCAAGGCCAATTTCGGCGACGACGACGGCGACGGGTTGCTGCCGTGGGTGGCTGAAAGGCTGGCCGAGCTCCAGGCCGACAAGCCGGTGCTTTTCGACGAGGGGGACGGGATCGATTTCGAGGCCGTGGCCGCCACCAGGCCCGATGTGATCCTAGCCTCCTATTCCGGCCTGAGCCAGTCCGACTACGACACGCTGAGCCAGATCGCCCCGGTCGTCGCCTATCCCGAAGCACCCTGGTCGACCGACTGGCGCGACATGATCCGCTTGAACAGCGCAGGCATGGGCATGGCCCCCGAAGGCGAGGCGCTGATCGCAAGGATCGAGGCCGATATCGGCAAGGCGGTCGCCGGCCATCCCGAGCTCGTGGGGAAATCGGCCATGTTCATAACCCATCTCAACGCGACGGATCTGAGCACCGTCAACTTCTACACGACGAATGACACCCGGGTGAGGTTCTTCGCCGATCTCGGGCTCAAATCGCCCAAGAGCGTCGTCGGGGCCTCGGCGCCGGGGAAATTCTCCGGCTCCATCAGCGCAGAGCGCATCGACGCGTTCGACGACGTCGACATTGTCGTAACCTACGGCGACCGGAGGCTGCTCGATGCGCTGAGGGCCAATCCGCTGATGGCCAGAATGCCCGCGGTGGGCAACGGTGCGCTTGTCGTGTTGGGCATGAACCCGGTCGGCACGGCGGCGAATCCAACGCCGCTTTCCATCTCCTGGGTGTTGAAGGATTACGTGGCCTTGCTCGCCGAGGCCGCCAGAAAGTCCCGATGATCGCCGGCAGCCTGAAGACGTCCCCTCAGTGGTCCGCCTCAGCGCGGTCGAGCCGAACCCGAAGCCTCTGGCTTGCGGGAATGGTAGCGCTTCTCGCGCTCCTGTGCGGGCTCTCGGTCACGGTCGGCACGCGCGAGGTGGACTGGGCAGACATCCTCGCGGCCCTTGCCGGGCAGATCGACAGCATCGGCCAGGCGGCGGTCAACGTCCGCATTCCGCGCACGCTGCTTGCCGTGCTGGCCGGGGCTGCGCTCGGGCTTGCCGGGGCGCTCATGCAGGGTGTGACGCGCAACCCTCTCGCCGATCCGGGCATTCTCGGCGTCAACATGGGGGCGTCGCTTGCCGTCGTCGTGGCTGTCGCGTGGTTCGGTATCACCTCCGCCGATGCCTATATCTGGACGGCGATCCTCGGTGCCGGGTGTGCGGCGGTCTTCGTCTACACGATCGGCTCGCTGGGGCGCGGCGGCGCGACCCCCCTCAAGCTGGCGCTTGCAGGGGCCGCAACTTCCGTCGCGTTCTCCTCGATGGTGATTGCCGTGGTGCTGCCGCGGGCCGATATCGCGGGCGGCATCCGGTCCTGGCAGGTCGGCGGCGTCGGCGGGGCGACCTTCGAGCGCATTCTTCCGGTGCTGCCGTTTCTCGCGGTCGGCTTCGCGATCAGCCTGCTGTCGGCACGGAAGCTGAACTCGCTGGCTCTGGGTGACGAACTGGCGGCCGGGCTCGGCGAGCGCGTCGCCCTGGCCCGCGCCGTCGCGGCGTTCGGCGCGATCCTTCTGTGCGGGGCAACGACCGCCGTTTGCGGGCCGATCGGCTTTCTGGGATTGATCGTGCCGCATCTCTGCCGGCTGCTGGTCGGGGTCGATCATCGCTGGCTGCTGCCTTTCTCCGCATTGGGCGGCGCCTGCCTGCTGCTCACCGCCGATATCGTCGGACGCATCGTCGCGAGGCCGGCGGAGCTTGACGTCGGCATCGTCACCGCTCTCGTGGGGGCGCCGTTCTTCATCTGGATCGTCAGGCGCCAGAGGGTCCGCGAGTTGTGACGATGCTTTCTCCCACCCTCGATCTCATCGTCGCCAGCCGCCGCCGTCGTGCACGCCGGCATTCGCTTGTCGTCGTTATCCTTCTGGTTCTGGTGGTCGCGATCTTCGCCCTCACCCTGTCGCTCGGCCAGTCCTTCACGCCGGCGGGGGACGTCATCCGCGTGCTGTTCGGTGAAAATGTGCCGGGCGCGAGTTTTACCGTCGGCCAGCTCAGGCTGCCGCGGGCCGTGCTTTCGGTCCTTGCAGGCCTGAGCTTCGGGCTCGGCGGGGTGGCTTTCCAGATCATGCTGCGCAATCCGCTCGCCAGCCCGGACATCATCGGCATCAGCTGGGGAGCGAGCGCCGCCGCCGTGTTCGCCATCGTCGTCCTGTCGATGAAGGGTCCGGTCGTCTCCATCTTCGCCGTCGTGGCCGGCCTGGCCGTCGCGCTTCTGGTTTATGGTCTTTCATCCAAAAATGGGGTCGCCGGAACGCGGCTCATCCTTGTCGGGATCGGCGTTTCGGCGATGCTGGAAAGCTTCATCGCCTATATCCTCTCCCAGGCGCCGGCCTGGAACCTGCAGGAAGCGATCCGCTGGCTGACCGGCAGCGTCAACGGAGCGCAGCTTTCCCAGGCGGTTCCGCTTCTCCTGGCGCTTGCCGTGTTCGGCGGGCTGCTGCTGAGCCGTGCGCGCGACCTGGAGGCGCTACGGCTGGGAGAGGATACCGCCGCCGCCCTCGGCGTCCGGGTCCCGGCCACGCGCGTCATCATCATCGTTGCAGCCGTCGGCATGATCGCCTCGGCAACGGCCGTGACCGGCCCGGTCGCCTTCGTCGCCTTCCTGTCCGGGCCGATCGCCGCCCGCCTCGTGGGAAACAGCGGATCGCTGCTGATCCCCTCGGCCCTGGTCGGCGCGACGCTAGTGCTGGCGGGCGACTATATCGGCCAGTTCCTTCTCTCAAGCCGCTATCCGGTCGGCGTTGTGACCGGCGCGTTGGGCGCTCCCTACCTGATTTTCCTCATCGTGCGCGTCAACCGGACCGGAGGCTCGCTATGACCGCTCGCTCAGCCCACTCCCTGATCGCCAGCCGGCTTTCGGCCGGTTATGGCGACACGGAGATTTTGCACGAGCTCGATCTCGCCGTGCCGCCCGGCAGGATCACCGCCATCGTCGGCGCCAATGCCTGCGGCAAGTCCACTCTTCTGCGCACGATGTCCCGGCTCCTCTCGCCGCATCGGGGGCATGTGCTGCTGGACGGCAAGTCGATCCACCGGACGCCGCCGAGAGAGCTCGCCCGGACGTTGGGCCTGCTTCCCCAATCGCCGATCGCTCCCGAAGGCATAACCGTGGCCGACCTCGTCAGCCGGGGAAGGCATCCGCATCAGGGCCTGTTTTCCCGCTGGACGCGCAAGGATGACGAAGCGGTGGACGGCGCGCTCACCGCAACCAAAACCACGGAGCTCGCCGAACGTCCGGTGGACGAGCTTTCCGGCGGGCAACGCCAGCGGGTCTGGATTGCCATGGCGCTGGCGCAGCAGACGGAAATCCTGCTGCTGGACGAGCCGACGACATTTCTCGACATCAGCCACCAGGTCGAGGTACTCGATCTGCTGACCGATCTCAACCACGCGCGCGGCACCACCGTCGTCATGGTGCTGCATGATCTCAACCTTGCGGCCCGCTACGCAGACCATCTCGTCGCGATGGCAAAGGGGCGCGTGCACGTGTCCGGCAAGCCGGAAGACGTGCTGACGGAAGAGAATGTGCGGCAGGTCTTCGGCCTCGAAAGCCGCATCGTTACCGACCCCACTTCGGGCCGGCCGATCATGCTCCCGATCGGCAGGCACCGCATGACAACAGCGCAGGATTTCAAGGAGGACCGGCCATGAACGCGGTTCAGGAATTCAAACTCTCGGGCACTGCCATTCCGAAGGACGCGGTGCATATGCTTGGCGAAATCTGCGAGCACTTCGTCGAGCACGCCGAGGTCCAGCGAACCCAGGACGCTGCGCTGCTGAAGAGCAAGATCGGGACCGCGAGCATTCGCGTGCAGGACCGCCGGCTCCTGATCGAACTGGCCTGTCCGTCGGAAGAGGCGCTGCAGATGAGCCGCACCAGCATCGCGGAGCACCTGTTCTATTTTGCCGGAGACGATCCTCTCGAGCTCAGCTGGTCGGAAACCGCCGCGCTGGCCGTGCTGCCCAACATCCACGAAGCCACGGTCGTTTCCGCCGAGGACGTGACCCCGCACATGCGCAGGGTGAAGTTCGCCTCAGCCGACGTCACGCCGTTCATCGGCGGCGACATGCATGTCCGCCTCCTCATTCCGCCGAAGGGCAGGGCTCCGGTCTGGCCGGGACTGCGCGAGGATGGCCGCATCGCATGGCCGGAGGGCGAGGACGAACTTGTGGTTCGCGTCTATACGATCCGGGCCGTCGATATCGAAAGCCGGGAATTGTGGATCGATTTTCTGCAGCACCCGGCGCCCGGCGTCGAAACTCCCGGTGCCGACTTCGCCCGGGATGCGCAGCCGGGAGAACGGGTCGCGCTTCTTGGCCCGGGCGGCGGTAACCTCCCTTCGGCACGATCCATTCTTCTGGCCGGCGACGAAAGCGCACTTCCGGCGATTGCTCGGATTGCGGCCGAGGTGCCGCCGGGCACGCGCATGCAGGCGATCATAGAAGTGGAGGATGCGGCGGAAGAGCAGCCTCTTGCGTCGGCGGGTTCGCTCGACATCCGCTGGCTGCACCGGAGGAGTTATCCTTCCGGAGCGAAAGGCGTTCTTGCGGAAGAGACCAAAAAGGCGATTGCCGCCATCGATGACGAAACCTTTGTCTGGTTCGCCTGCGAAAAGGAAGACGTGCGGGCCATCCGCGCATTGCTGAAGAGCCGCCGGCACGACCGGAAGAACATGTATGTGGCGTGGTACTGGGAGCGGGATCCTGCCTGAACCGGTTTCGCTCAAGCAGCACAAGCCGCCGGCGGACCGGTTGGGCGCGCCGACTACAGATTGATGCTGCTGAGGTTCCGTGATTGCGACAGGGCGAGGAACAATCCCCGCCGCGTCACATCGTTGTGCTGTATCATGATCTTGCGCGCCGCGACGGGATCACGCGACCTGAGAACCTCCACGATCGCCTTGTGATCGTCGCGGGT
Organism: Neorhizobium sp. CSC1952; assembly: GCF_030378245.1. Taxonomy (NCBI): domain Bacteria; kingdom Pseudomonadati; phylum Pseudomonadota; class Alphaproteobacteria; order Hyphomicrobiales; family Rhizobiaceae; genus Neorhizobium; species Neorhizobium sp. CSC1952. Next base: position 2,564,312 of record NZ_CP128416.1, read on the forward strand.
CTCGTCGCTGACATCGCGCAGCCTTGCGCCGAGATAGAAGAACCGTTCGAGCTCGTCGATCTGCCGGCCCAGGATGTTGTACAGCCGCTCGTTGCCCGAGGCCTTGGCGATCGCCACATGAAAATCGCGATTCGCCTGGATGAAGCGTTTCAGGCTCGGCTGTTCCGAACGGTCGTATACGACCTCGGCGAGCTTCTGGAGCGATGCGATTTCCGCATCGGTAATCCGCTCACAGGCAAGCTCGGCTGCGCCCGCCTCCAGGATCGTTCGCAGGTCGAAGAGCTCGTTGAGGTCGCCGAACGTGATGGGAACCACCTGGTAGCCGCGGCGGGGGAAGGTTTTGACGAGGCCTTCCGAGCGGAGGGTCGCCAGTGCCTCGCGGACGGGCGTCTTGCTCACCTCGAACCGCTCGGCGAGCTCGGCTTCGGAAATCTCCTGTCCGGGTTCCAGAATGCATGTCAGTATTTCGGTGCGCAGCATCTGGTAGACGCGTTCGGTGAGGGATTCCGTTTTCTTCGATTTGCGGCGCGTCGCCAGGCGCTTTCCGTCGGCCGCCGCCTTCTTGGGCGCCGCATCGGTGGTGGAGACGTCACTCATAAACATTCCTCCCGCCGGCCCGCGTCCGGCGTTGCTGTGCTCGACCCGGGATGGGCTTTCGGGCTGCAGATTTCCGATTCAAACTGATATGTTCGATAGTATAGTTCAAGCCGGGTCCTGTCGGTAGCGCGGGCTTTCCGGTGGATAACGAGAGCCGGAAACGGAGGCCCTTATGCCACCGCGCTCGTTCCGCTGCATTTCTATGCTCCGATCCATCGGGATAGAAGCCGTGATGGTCTTTACGAAGCATGGGCGATCCGGGCAGACGAGCTCTTGGCATATCCCGTGATATATAACGCAATATGCATGCGCAATGGCGGACGGCCGTTATAGTGGTTTCCGCAGCAATGAGCGCGCTCAGAGAGAACGACGATGGAATCCGCAGGGTCTTTTACGCCGCAAACGGGTGCCGGCCGATCATTCCGCTGATCCCGACCGCAACGCTTCACGCAAGGCCGTAAGAGACGGCCGGCTTCGCGGCGCGATCCGACGCTCCGGGTGTCCAAATATGCGCTTGTAAATTATATTTCGTAATATATCTTTGATCCGAACAGGCATATGTCAACTCGAGGCGCCCGGCTTGCAGGACAGAGGATTTCCGAATGTACGGAATGATGATCGACCCGGTTGAGGCCTTTTCCCAGGACTATCGCACCGCGCGGGAACGGTTTCTCGAAAAGGCCGGGTGCGGGAAAGCCGATCTGCATCATTACGTGAACCCCAATAGCGGGCCGGATGGCGAGGAACTGGCGACGGATGTGGCGTGGTTCGGCCCTGCCGATGCCTCGAATGTACTGGTGCTGGTTTCCGCCACGCATGGCGTGGAAGGCTTTTGCGGGTCCGGCGCGCAGATCGATTGCATCGATTTCGGTCTTGCCGAGATCATGGACCAGGGCGTTGCGGTGATGATGGTGCACGCGCTGAATCCGCACGGCTTCGCCTGGCTGAGGCGGACGACCGAAGAAGGCGTCGATCTGAACCGCAACTGCATATTGTTCGAGAACGGCATTCCCGAAAACAGGGCTTATGACGAACTTGCCGATGCTTTCCTGCCGCGCAGTCTCGACGCTCAGTGCGTGGCGGCGGCACAGGAGAGGCTTGCGAAATGGCGCGCCGAGCACGGAGCCTTCGCCTTCGAGATGGCGCGCAGCAGCGGCCAGTACACCCATCCGGAAGGCTTTTATTATGGCGGCACCAGGCCAACCTGGTCGCTCCGGACCATGGAGCGCATCTGTGCCGATCATGCACTGGCCGATCGCGCCAACGTGGCCGTGATCGATTACCATACCGGTCTCGGCCCCTTCGGATACGGCGAGCCGATCTGCGGGCATCGCCCCGGTACGTCGGGGCAGATGCGTTGCCGCGCCTGGTATGGAGACAGTCTGGGAGAGCCGCTTCTCGGCAAGTCGTCGTCGGTGCCGATCGCCGGCCTGACCCAATATGCCTGGGCCCGCTTCGTGGGCGACGACAAGCTGACCTTCGTGGCGCTCGAATACGGTACCTTCCCCGCGGAAGAGGGGGCGGCTGCATTGCGCGACGATCATTGGCTGCATGCCTATGGAACGGTGGATTGGACTTCCGCCGAAACCCGGGCGATCAAGCGGGCGCTGCGGCGTTTCTACCATCCAGACACGGCGGATTGGAAGGGACTGGTTCTGCTTCGCAGCCGTCAGGTCATCGGCCAAGCCGTTGCAGGCATGACGGCCTGATTTCCCATTTTCATCACAATGCCTTGCGGCAGGTCAGGAAAATTATGACGCGAATTCTTGTGCTCAACCCCAACAGCTCGGTCAATGTCACGGAAAGCATGGACCGGGCCCTCGATGTCCTGCGCATTCCGGGAGCGCCGGAGATCGTCTGCGCGACATTGACGGGGACGCCTGCCGGCATCGAGACGCAGGAGGACGTGGAGTCCGTCGTGCTGCCGGTCCTCAACTATTTTCGGAAGAACGACGCGGATGCCTATGTGATCGGCTGCTTCTCCGATCCGGGCCTCGCCCTTTGCCGCGAAGCTCTGGGCAGACCGGTGCTGGGGATCGCGGAATCGGCTTACCAGGCCGCGACCGGACTGGCCGAGAGTTTCGGTGTCGTGTCGATCAAGAACGGTTCCATCGGGCGGCATCTGCGTGCGATCCGGATGCTCGGCCTCGAACACCGCCTCGCCGGAGACCGGGCACTGGACATGGGCGTCCTGGAAATGTCGCAGAAGGAGCGCGCCATCGAGCGCATCATCGAGGTGGGCACGCAGTTGCGCGACGAGGATGGCGCCGGCGTGCTGATCCTCGGCTGCGCCAGCATGGGCACCTACCGCCGTGAGATCGAGGAAGCGCTCGGCCTGCAGGTGGTCGATCCGGCGCAGGCGGCGGTCATGCGGGCAGAGAGCCTGCTTCGTCTCGGCTACACGAAGGCGGCATAGGAGGCGCAGGCATGTACGATTTGGTCCTTCGCGGAACGCTTGTCCTGCCGGACCGGACAGTTCAGGGCGGCTGGATTGCCGTTTCGGGTGAGAAGATCGCGGCGATCGGCGAGGGGGTACCCCCGGCCGCCTCGGTCTTCCGGGACGTGGGCGATGCGCTCGTCCTGCCCGGCTTCGTTGACGGCCAGACGCACGCGACCAGCTATAAGGGGTTGCCGGGGTTTGCCGCGACCAGCCGTTCGGCGCTTGCCGGCGGCATCACGACCATGGTCGACATGCCCTATGATAACCCCGACCCCCTCAACACCGTTGACCGCTTCGACCTGAAGGTCGCCGCCGTCAACGAGCATTCGAGCTGCGACGTGGCGCTCTATGCGACCATCGCGCCGGGGCAGGGGACCGCCGAGATGGCGCGGCTCGCCGCCAAGGGTGCCGTCGCCTTCAAGATATCCAGCATGGAAAGCCATCCGGTGAGATTTCCCCGGCTGCCGGCCAACGACATGCTCGACATCCTGGAAGCTTCCGTCGAAACGGGGCTGCCGGTCGGGCTCCACAACGAGGACCAGGAGATCGTGCGGGGCATGATCGCCCGCTTCAAGTCGCAGAACCGCATCACACCGGAATGGCACGAGCCGAGCAGGCCCGTGGTCGCCGAGATGGCCGCGACGGCCAATTTCCTGGAACTGGGAGCGGCGACCGGCGCGCATGTCCATATCGTGCATATCTCGCATCCGCGCGGTTACGATCTCGTTTCCCGCTACCGGGAAGAGGGCGTTCGGGCGACGGCGGAGCTCTGCGTTCATTATCTCCATTTCGATGCCGCTCGCGACATCGGGCGGCTGGGCGCGCGCATGAAGGTCAGCCCTCCCATACGGCCGGGCGTGCTGGACGACCTCTGGCACCGCCTCGACGAGGGAAAGGTGGATTTCATTTCGACCGACCATTCGAGCTGGCCGATCGACAACAAATATACGCCGTCGATTTTCGATGCGGGCGCGGGCATTCCGGGACTGGAGACGCTGGCTCCTTCATTCTATACGGATCTGAAGGCGAAGGGCCGGGCGCCGGAGCGGATCATGGCGGAATATCTGAGCGAAAAGCCTGCACGCTTCTTCGGCCTATGGCCGCAGAAGGGAGCGCTGACGATCGGCGCCGACGCCGACATGGCGGTGATGACGCCGGGGTCCTACCGTTTCGACGCCTCGCGCACTTTCGACGGCCTCAACTGGAGCCCCTATGATGGCGAGACGTTCGAGGCCAGGGTCACGATGACGGTGCTGCGCGGCAATATCGTATGGGACGGAAAGGACGTGCTGGCTCAACCGGGCGCCGGCCGCTTCATCGCAAGACTGCCCGACGCGAAACCGGTGGTGTGATGCTGCCGGAGACCTTCGAGCAATCCATCTGGTCGGCGCTTTCCAGGCCGGGGCCGGCTCTGCCCGTTCTGGAAGGGGATATGGCGGCCGACGTCGCTATCGTCGGCGCCGGCTTTCTTGGGCTTTCGGCCGCCCTGCATCTGGCTGAGCTCGGCGTCCGGACCGTGCTGCTCGAAGCCGATGTTCCGGGCTTCGGAGCGTCCGGCCGCAATACCGGCTTCGTCGTCCCGAGCCTCAAGACGGCGCTCGGCCCCGCCGATGTCGGCGCGTCGCTGGGCGAGGTCTTCGGCGAGCGCCTGGTGGATCTCGTCGGCATGTCCGGAGACATCGTTTTCGATCTCATCCGCCGTGTCGGCATCGAGTGCGACGCCGAGCAGAGCGGCTGGATGCAGCCCGCCCATACCGCGGCCATCGCCTCCGTCCTGGAGCGGCGGGTGGCGGAGTGGCAGCGGCGCGGGCGCGGCGTCGAGATGCTGGACGGCGCGGAAGTGGCACGCAGGACCGGTTCGACACGGTTTCACGGAGCCTTGTTCGTCCCCTCCGGCGGACAGCTGAACCCGCTCGCCTATGCGCGCGGGCTGGCCGGCGCCTGTCTCGATGCGGGTGTTTCCCTCTTTGCGGAGAGCCCCGTATCGAACATCGCACGGCGGGACGGAAAATGGCTGTTGAGCAGCCGGAAGGGCCGCGTGGAGGCCTCCCGCGTGTTTCTTGCCACCAATGCCCTGACGGGCCGTCTTGCTCCGGAACTCGACCGCAGCATCATACCGACCCGGGTTTTCCAGATCGCCAGCCAGCGTTTCGGCCCGGAAGAACAGGCGCGCATCCTGCCAACCCGTTCGCCGATCGCGGATACGCGCCGCCACACATTCGCGGTGCGCTGGTCGCCGGACGGGCGGCTGCTGACGGGCGGTCTGGTGCTGCCGGGGCCGAACCGCCTGAACCGGGCCGAGGCCGTGTTCACCAGGCGGCTCGAGGAGTTCTTTCCCGCTGCGGGGAATATGATCGCCGAACATGTCTGGACAGGCGTGATCGCCGCGACGCTGGACGCGCTGCCGCGGTTTCTCTCGCTCGCGCCCGGCCTCGACGCGGCGATCGGCTGCAATGGCCGTGGCGTGGCGCTGACGACTTCGCTCGGCCGGGAAATCGCGGGATTGCTGGCGGGCAGGGTGACGGCAGGTGAATTCGTCCTGCCTCACGTCAGGCCGAAAGCCGTGCCCATGCGCACCTTTGCGGAAGCCGCCCCTTATGTCTGGCTTGGCTGGAGCGAGTTCCGCGACCGCCGCGACCTGCGTGCGGCAGATACCTGATGCATTGAAGGATACGTGACGCCTCTCCATCACACGACATCGAGGCCGCTGTCCTCGACGGTTTCGAGGCTGCGGCTCGCGCTTTGATTTCCCACCCATCCCGCAACGCCATACGACAAGGAGACAGGCAAATGGGCGAAAAGATCGCATGGTCGAGACAAGAGGACGTGGCGCTCACCTGGGTCCATCCCGGACAGGAATTCAGCCACCGGCTGATCACCAAGAAACTTCACGGTTCCTCGATCTCGTTCCACATCACCACCTACATGCCGCATTTCGACGTGATGGTGGAAGGCGACGGCGTGCATGAGGTGATCCTCTATTGCCTGCACGGCTGGTCGCGGCAGATCGTCGAGGAAACCGGCGAGGAGCATATCTTCAAGCCCGGCGACGCGATGTATCTGCCGAAGAACTACCGCTACCGGCACATCATAGGCGAGGCGGGGCTGGTGATCGCGGTTGCTGCGAACCCCAGCAAGGAAGCCGGCGACATGTAAGGCCGCCGGCCGGCTTCCATCAGCGATGCGCGGAAGCGTAAGCCCGCTATGCCCTTTCACTTCGCGGCGACGACGCGGCGGAGTGATTTGAGGAGAGGAGCGCCAGAAAGCTCTTCGTGCGCGGATCGCGCGGGTCCTCAAACACTCTGGCGGCGCTGCCCTGCTCGATGATCCGCCCTTCGGCCATGATGACGACGCGATCGGCAACCGCGCGCGCAAATCCGATCTCGTGCGTCACCACGACCATCGTCATGCCCTGTCGCGCGAGATCGCGCATGGCGTCGAGTACATCCTTGACGCTTTCCGGATCGAGTGCGGAGGTCGGTTCATCGAACAGGATGGCGCTCGGTGCCATGGAGATCGCGCGTGCGATCGCGACGCGCTGTTTCTGGCCTCCCGAAAGCTGGCCGGGATAGCGATCGGCAAGCTGGCCGAGCCCGAAACGGGCGAGCAGCGCATCGGCACGCTCGCAGGCTTCCCGACGGGGTATCTTCAGCACTCGTTCGAGCCCGATGGTGATGTTTCGTCGAGCCGTCAGGTGTTCGAACAGATGAAAGCGCTGGAATACCATGCCCATGCGCCGGCGCTGGCGGTCGAGCTCGGCTTCCGCGACGGGTCGCCGCCGGCCGGCCGCATCGGTGGTGAAGCCCATCGGCTGGCCTTCGACCATCACCACGCCTTCGTCCGGTACCTCGATATGGTTCAGGCAGCGGAGGAGAGTCGACTTGCCGGATCCGGAAGGGCCGAGAACGGCGACGACCTGGCCCGAATGCACGGAGAAATCGACATGATCCAGTGCCAGCGTCGCTCCCAGCCGCTTGACGAGGCCCGATGCGGCAATCAATGGCGGCGTGTCCGGCACGTCTTCGGGTTCGCGGGCGACAGGCGGAGCGGTCCTGGCCGATGCCGCCGGTACGGGGGAGGGATCGACATTCCTCATGGTCCGTTGCCGGTTCGTCCGCTCCATGCGCCGCTCCAGGAGATATTGGCCGAGGGTTACGAGGCAGATGATCGCCATGTACCAGATCGCCGCGACCGTATAGATTTCCAGCGGGCGCGCGGTCGATTGTGCCAGTTGCTGGGAGGTCCGCAACAATTCGGCGAACGAGATGGCCGCCAGCAGCGAGGTGGCCTTGATCATGTAGCTGTAGTTGTTGCACAGCGGCGGCACGATGGCCCGCATGGCTTGCGGCATGACCACCAGGAAGAAGGTCGGCACCTTGCGAAAGCCGAGCGCCGCCGCGGCCTCGCGCTGTTCCTGCGGCACCGAAAGCAGGCCTGAGCGGACGATTTCCGCCATGCGGGCTCCCTCGTTGAGGGACAGGGCCAGAAGCCCGGTCGTCAAGACATTGAGCCTGATCCCCATCTGCGGCAGGGCTGCGTAGAAGAAGAGGATTTGGGCAAGAAGCGGCGTGCCCCGAAATACCCACAGGTAAAGGAAGGCGATGAAACGGGGCAGGCGGGCCTTGGCCATCATGGCCGGCGCCGTGGCGATCCCGATGAGCGTGCCGCAGAGCTGCGCCAGCGTGGCGACCCAAAGTGTCGTCCAAGCAGCCTTTGCGATGACCGGCGAGGCCAGGACCTGCAGGAACAGCGCCGAATCCCAGCTCGTCACGGCTCGATGGCCTCCTTCACAAGCGCGACATGGCCGGGGCGGGGCGGTTTTGCCGGATCGAGCACGTAACGGAACCCGCCCCGCTCTGCGCCGCCGATCGAAAAATCGAGCACGCTCGCAAAACCCGGGGCGGCCGCGATGACGTCATGCGTGGCGTTGACGATCGTGCAGGCTGCGCCGAACAGCGACCGTGCCGCCGGGACCAGGCTTGCCTTGATATGATGATCGCCGACGATCTCGATGCGATCGGCGACTTCCAGCCCATGATCTTCCGGCTCGTAATACATGACGAGCCGCATGGAAATCTTCGTCTCGCCGTCCTTCTTGCCTTCGCCGAACTGGGTGATGCCGATGACGCGGCCGGGTTCGATCATACCGAGTTCGGGGGTGCCGGAGTCCACCGGAAAGTCGGCGGTTGCCGTTTCCCAGCGCTCCTCGACCGTGTCTATGGCCATGTCCAGCCGCTCGGCGAGCTGGGCGATCGATTCCGGCATGCCCATATGGCCGACGATGCGGCCCGATGCGATCTTCTCCTCGAACTCCTTCGGCCAGAGCGCATAGCCGACGTGATCGATGTCCCCCGGCCCCGTGCCGGTCACGTCGATGGTGCGGCTTATGTCGATGCGGGTGACGCCGCAGGTGGCGCGCGCCAGCATCAGCGGCAGGCTGTCGAAGCTGAAGCCCGGATTGATGCCGACGCCCGTCACGGATACGCCCTTCGCGCGGGCGATCCGGTCGAGCCGTTGCGTGAACTCGCCATGACGCAGCCAGGGATGAAACATCGATTCCGCGGCGGAGATGACGTCGAGGCCTGCCTCCAGTATCTCCGAAAGCTGGGTCTCGATGGCTGCGGGGACGGACTCGGTCATATGATAGACCAGATGCACGGGCGCTTCGATGCCTGCCAGGCACTCGGCGAGAGTTCCCGCCACGACGATGCCTTCAAGAGCCGCATATCCGGGATAGAGTTCCGCAAGCGGGCGTCCGGCTTTGTCCGGAGCATGGTCTACTGCTCCGACCACCCGGATTGTCGGGTAGCCGCTGCGAAGCGCATCCAAAACGAGGGTGCCGAGTGCGCCGACGCCGTAGAGGATAACGTTGGCGGGCATGGGGCGGGCCTTTGGCATGGTATGTTCCGTTTCTGTCAGTGGGTCAGCGCCATGGGCGCATTCTGGGGGCGAGCCGTTCCACGGGAGGCGCGCGCCTCCAGCCAGTGCTGGACGATCATCCAGGCCGTGGTCATGGCGAGATAGTAGAGGGCGGCGACCGCATAGAGTTCGAGCGGCCGAAAGGTCTGGTTGATGGCGAGCGTCGTAACCCGCAGCAGCTCCTCGAACGAGATCACCGACAGGAGCGACGTGGTGCGCATCATGGATGTGAATTCGTTCCCGAAAGGGGGCAGGATGATCCGCACCGCCTGGGGCAGCAGGATCGAGCGCATGGTCCCGGCACGCGAGAAGCCCAGCGAGCGGGCCGCCTCGACCTGTCCCTTGTCGACGGAGTTCAGGCCCGCCTTGATGATCTCGGCCATATAGGCGGCACCGTAGAGGGACAGGCCAAGCACGCCGGCCTCGAGCACGGAGAGCCGCAACCCCAATTGCGGCAGCCCGAAATAGAAAAGCAGCAAGAGGACGAGCGGCGGCGTTCCGCGGAAGATGCCGATATAGAGCCGTGCGGGTGCCGACCAGACCGGTGACCCCCGCAGCCCCAATGCGACCAGGAAGCCGACCGCCGTGGCGAGAGCCTGACACAGGGTCGCCACGATGATCGTCGTCAAGGCACCGGCCATGATGCGCGGATCGAAGAGATAGGCCCAGAAGACCTCGAAATCCCAGGTCACGTCGCGACGCTCCGTTCAGTTCCGGTCGGCGGCCCGCTTTCGCCGGCCGCCCGATGCTTATTTGGCGTAGGCAAAGGAGGGCACTTCCGCGACGCCCCATTTTTTCAGGATTGTCGCATAGCTGCCGTCGGCCTTCATCGCTTCGAGACCTTTCACGAGCGCGTCGGCCAATGCCGTATTTTCCTTGAGCACGGCAAGCGCGAGCTGGTTCGAGCTATAGCCCTTGAAGGCGAGTTCGAAGCCGTCGTTCGTCCGGTTGATGAAGAAGGCCGCCTGCGGGTCGTTGAGATAGGCGGCTTCCGCCTGGCCGGAAACGACGGCCTGGATCGCATCCGCGTTGCTGTCGAAGGCCCGGATGTTGATGGCCGGCTTGCCGGCGGAGGCGAGTTTTGCGCTCTGTTCTTCGAGATGCTTGTTGGTCGTGCCGCCGGCGGCGACCGATACGGTCTTGCCGGAAAGCGTCGCGAAGCATGCCTCGTAGGTTTCGGGCTTGCCGCTCACGGCATCGCAGCCCCGGCCGAGCGGGCTGCCCTTGGCGACCATCAGGCCCTCGCCCCACTGGACGTAGGGAACCATGTTCATGATCTTGAGGCGGTCGGGATTGATGAAGATCGCCGTGCAGAGCCCGTCGAAGCGCTTGGCCTGCAGCCCCGGGACAAGGCCCGGAAAGGCGAGATTGGTCCATTCGATCTTCAGACCCATCTTGGCGGCGAGGGCGCCGCAAAGGTCGTAGTTGAGGCCGTCCATCGTTCCGTCGGGCTTGAGGAACTGGTTCGGCGCAGCGGCGAAATCGGCCGCCATGGAAAGCGTGCCGGGCGTCGACAACGCATCCTTTGGAAGCGCCTCCTCGGCGGACAGGGCAGACGCGGTGCCCAACACGGCCAAAGCCGCGATGGCCGTGGCAATAGCTTTCTTCAACATGCTGTTCCCTTTCTTTTTCGTCGTGATTTTCCGTATCGTTCCACAAAGCAAGCAGACTTGCAATTGTGATATTACGAGATATATCAGAAATATCTTCGTGGCGCATCGATCATGGTTTCGCCGCTCAGTTCCATTGAAGCATAAACAGGTCCACCGCCCAAAGGAGAAGCCAATGATGACCCTGGAAAAAGCGGTCGGCGTCTACGTGATCGCTCCGACGCCGTTCTTCCCCGACGCCACCATAGATTTCGTCTCCATCGACAGGCTCGTGGATGCCTATCGCGCCGCCGGCGCGACGGGGCTGACGGTTCTCGGAATGATGGGCGAGGCGGCGAAGCTCGAGGTGGCGGAGGCCGAGGCGGTCGCCGAGCGGTACATCAAGCGGGCGGAAGGCCTGCCCGTGGTCGTGGGGGTCTCGGCGCCGGGTTTCGCGTCGATGCGCTCCCTTTCCCGACGCGCGATGGATCTCGGCGCGGCCGGCGTCATGATCGCGCCGCCTCCGTCGCTGCGCACCGACGACCAGATCGTCGGCTATTACAGGAATGCCGTGGAGGCGATAGGCGACGACATCCCGTTCGTCATCCAGGACTTTCCGCTGGCGCTCGGGGTCGTGATGACGCCGGAGGTGATCCGGCGCATCGTTATGGACAATCCGTCCTGCTCCATGCTCAAGCATGAGGACTGGCCTGGCCTGGAAAAGATTTCGGTCCTGCGGGAGTACGAAAACCGGGGCAGCATGCGCCCGATCTCCATCCTGTGCGGCAACGGGGGACTGTTTCTGGACTTCGAGATGAGCCGCGGTGCCGATGGCGCCATGACCGGATACGCCTTTCCGGAAATGCTGGTCGATGTCGTGAATTATGCGAGGGCCGGAGATTTCGAAGCAGCCCACGACATATTCGACGCGCACCTGCCGCTGGTTCGCTACGAGCAGCAGCCCGGCGTGGGACTGGCCGTGCGCAAATACGTGATGAAGCGGCGGGGGCTGATTACGTCCGACACGCAGCGCGCGCCCGGCGGGAAGCTGAGCAGCAAGGCGATCGACGAGATCGAGCTGCTGCTCAGAAGACTGGCGATCCGCGATCCCCGCGCGGTTGTTGCGGCATCGGCGAGGTAAGGGCCATTCTCGGCCTGCCCGTCCAACACCGTGACGTTTCGTGATGCCGGGCGATTACTTCTGGCGGTACAGGATCATGCCGCCGTGATGGAGCACGCCGTCGATGAACTCGCCGTCGGCGGTGAAGCCCGTGTCGTCCCAGTAATCGATGTGATCGCCGCGGACCTCGTAACGCCCCCGATAGGCGCTCTCGCGATTGCCGCGGGCTTCGTCGTAGCGGCCGTTCGGCAGCAGGTTATGACGGACGTATCCGTCGGCCGTGATCCACATCCCCGCATAGGGATGGTTTTGCCGTGCGCCGGCGGATGTGACTGGTTGGTTGTTCATTTCGGCAGAAACCTTCGAAGTGATGATGACTGTGGTGCTGATGGCAATCGCGAGCGCGAAGTGTCGGAACCGGATCATGGCGAGGGGGCCTCATTTCCGGGGACTGTGTCCCGCCGTTCGGCAAACAGCTCGGAGAGCGTCTGCGAGGCCGAGATCGCCCGGGGAAAACCCGCAGGCACGGTGATCAGGTAGACGATCTCCTTCAGCTCTTCCTCGGATACGCCGATGTTGAGCGCATAGCCGGCGTGAACCTTCATGAAGGCCGTCTGGCCGGTCGCCGCAAAGGCTGCAACCGCCGCAAGCTGACGTGTGCGGTTGTCGAGGCCGGGCCGCGACCAGACATCGCCGAGTGCATAAGCCTCGGTCGCTTCGGCCAGGAAGGGAAACTCCTGGCGCATGCGCTCGAGCACCTGCTGGGGCTGGCCCTGGTTGAGGCTTCTGACAACCGCATCGCCCCGGTCCAGGCGCTCTTCGGTCGTGTTGGCCATGGCCGGTGCGGCTGCCGTTGCAACAAGCAGGGCGGTCGTCATGGCACGGAGGGGCATATGTCTGGTCATGCTGTTCTCCTCAGGTGGTGGCGGTTGGGCGGATGACGATCTCGTTGACATCGACATCGTCGGGCTGCTCGATCGCGAAGCGTACCGCGCGGGCGATGGCGTCCGGTTTGAGCGCGATAGCGCGATAGGTCTTCATCGCCTCTATGGCGACGGGATCGGTGATGGTGTCGGCGAGTTCGCTTTCGACGACGCCCGGATGGATGCAGGTCACGCGGAGCGTTTCATGCTCCTGGCGCAGCCCGTCGGAGATCGCGCGCACGGCATATTTGGTCGCGCAGTAGACAGCGGCCGTCGGCGAAACGGCGAGCGCTCCGATCGAGGCGATGTTGATGATGTGACCGGAACGGCGCTCTACCATCTCCGGAAGCACGGCGGCGATGCCATAGAGCACGCCCTTGATGTTGACGTCGATCATCCGGTCCCATTCCTCGACCTTCATCGACGCCATGAGCGACAGCGGCATCACACCGGCATTGTTTACGATCACATCCACACGGCCCCATGCGTCGCGCGCCGCATTGGCGAATGCGGCGACACTCTCGCGGTCGGTGACGTCCAATGGATGAGCCAGAACCGTCCCTCCGGCTTCGGTCAGTTCGCCTGCGAGGGCTTCCAGGCGCTCGATGCGCCGTGCGCCCAGCGCCACTTTCGCGCCGGCGGACGCAAGCTCCCGGGCGATGCCCGCCCCGATGCCGCTAGAGGCGCCTGTAATGAGTACGACTTTGCCGATGGGCATGGACTGGTCCTTTCATCATCGAAATTTGTGTTGCCCCGAATGTAGGCGGCGGGCATTGTTGCGATAAGTCATCATCTTCTTATCAGATTGGAAAGAGAGGCTAACCAATGGAGCCCGATCTCAATGCGCTCGCCGTCTTCGCCCTCGTGGCGGAGGAGCGGAGTTTTCGTGCAGCCGCGGTGCGGCTGGGCGTGACCCGCTCGGCGGTCAGCCAGACAATCCGGCGGCTCGAGGAGCGCCTGGAAATCGCGCTGGTCCTCAGGACTACCCGCAGCGTCAGCCTCACCGAAGCAGGGGAACGGCTCTATGAGAGGATCGCTCCCGCCGTCGCCGATATGCGGGTCGCGCTTGAAAGGACCGAGGCGTTGAAAGGGCGCCCGCGCGGACGCCTGCGGCTTGCCGTCTCGTCGATTGCCGAACGTTTTCTATCCGGTCCGTTTCTCGCTGACTTTCTTCAGGAGAATCCCGAGGTGGACCTCGACATAACCGTGACGGACGAGGATTTCGATATCGTCGCGGAAGGATATGACGCCGGCGTGCGCCTGGGAGAGGTCATCGCGCAGGACATGATTGCCGTTTCGGTTGCGGGAGATGAGCGGCAATTGGCCGTCTGCGCGCCGTCTTATATCGACCGGCGCGGAATGCCGTCGCATCCGGCCGAACTCGCATCCCATTCCTGCATCGGCTGGCGCCCTTCGCCGAAATCCGCTCCCTACCGGTGGGAATTTGCCGAAGGGGGCAAGGAATTCAGCGTCGCGGTCGGGCCGAAAGTCGCCACAAACGATATGGCGCTGATGATCAAGCTGGCGGTCGCCGGTGCGGGCATCACCTTCGGAATGGAGGAAAGTTTTCGCCCATGGATCGAGCGGGGCGAACTGGTGCCCGTCCTGGAGGATTACTGCCCCTTTTTCGCGGGTTTCTATCTTTACTATCCCAGCCGCCGGAATGCGGCCCCGAAGCTTCGCGCGCTTGTCGATCACGTGCGGAACTCCGGGCGCGGCTACCGTTGAAATCAAGCCAGGTTCGAGCCCGTTGTGCCCTATGCTGAAGCTGTCAGGCCGCAACCGGCTGGGACGGCGTTTTGGCGCCCGTCATGAAGGCGACGGCGTCGGACATCGTGTATTCCTTGGGATCGATGACGGTCAGCCGCCTTCCAAGCCGATGGATGTGGATGCGGTCCGCGACCTCGAAGACATGCGGCATGTTGTGGGAAATCAGCACGATCGGGATGCCGCGCGAGCGCACATCGAGGATGAGCTCGAGCACACGGCGGCTTTCCTTGACCCCGAGGGCGGCGGTCGGCTCGTCGAGGATGATGACCTTGGAGCCGAAGGCCGCGGCGCGTGCCACCGCGACGCCCTGGCGCTGGCCGCCGGAGAGGGTCTCCACCGCCTGGTTGATGTTCTGGATCGTCATCAGGCCGAGTTCCGAAAGCTTCGACCGGGCGAATTTCTCCATCGCTCCGTGGTCGAGCTTGCGGAAGAATTTGCCCATGAAGCCCGGCTTCCGGATCTCCCGGCCGAGAAACATGTTGTCGGCGATCGACAATGCCGGCGAAAGCGCCAGGTTCTGGTAGACGGTCTCGATGCCGGCTTCGCGTGCCTCGATCGGCGACTTGAAATGCACCGGCCGGCCTTCCAGCGTGATCTCGCCTTCGTCCGGCCGGACGGCGCCGGATATTGCCTTGATCAGCGAGGACTTGCCGGCGCCGTTGTCGCCGATCACGGCGAGGATTTCGCCGGGATAGAGATCGAAGTCGGCATTGTCGAGGGCGGTCACGCGGCCGTAGCGCTTGACGAGACCCCGAGCGGCGAGAATGGGTTGCATGTTCGCTTCCTGGGCCATCAGCCGGCTGCCTTTCTGATCCATTGATCGATCGCGACGGCGGCGATGATCAGCACACCGATCAGAAGATAAGTCCATTGCACGTCTGTGCCGAGCAGCCTGAGGCCCAGCGAGAAGACGCCGACGATCAGCGCACCGAACATCATGCCGAGGATCGAGCCACGGCCGCCGAAGAGCGATATGCCGCCGATCACCACGGCGGTGATGGATTCGATGTTGGCGAACTGGCCAGCCGTCGGCGAAACCGAACCGATGCGGCCGATCAGCGCCCAGCCCGCGAGCGCGCAGATGACGCCGGACAGAACGTAGACCGAGATCAGCATGCGCTTCACGTTGACGCCGGAAAGCTCGGCTGCTTCCGGATCGTCGCCGACGGCGTAGAGATGCCGGCCCCAGGCGGTGTGGTTGAGGACGTACCAGAGCAGCATCACCAAGAGCACCATGGTAATGACGCCGTAGGTGAACACCGCCCCTCCGACGCGGAACGTGTTGCCGAAGAATTGCAGGATCGGCGCCGTCGCCTCGATTTCCTGCGCCCGGATCGTCTCGTTGGCCGAATAGAGGAAGTTCGACGCCAGCACGATCTGCCACATGCCGAGCGTGACGATGAAGGGCGGCAGCTTCATGCGCGCCACCAGCACGCCGTTGATATAGCCGCACAGTGCTCCCACGGCAAAACCGCAGAGAATGGCGATCTCCGGGGGGAAGCCGTAGCGGAAGACGAACTGGCCCATGACGACCGAGGAGAGCACCATCATCGCGCCGACCGAGAGATCGATGCCGGCCGTCATGATGACCAGCGTCTGGGCGGCGCCGACGATGCCGGTAATCGCCACCTGCTGCAGGATCAATGTCAGCGAAAAGGCTGAGAAGAACTTTGTGCCGAGCAGGGCGCCGAAGACGATCAGGGCGGCGACCAACACGATCAGCGAGACCGCCGAAGGGCTGGTGTGCAGGAAATGCCGGAATCTCTGGACGAGGGTCTTGTCGTCGGTGTCGAAAGAGGCGACCTCCGTCGCACTGTCCTTCAATACCTTTTCATAGTCATGATGCGGCGCAGCCGCCGTTGGCTCGCTCATGGAAATTCCTCCGCATGAAATCCCGCTCCCACGGGGCCGCCAGCCGGACATCCGATCCGGAAGAGGGCCGATCCGGGGCAGGGCTTTTGCAGGCTACACCTTATCCGATGCGCCGCCAAAATTTAGACTGCGGCGGGGACGGCATTCCGTCCCCACCCCTTTTGTCAGAGCATCATCAGCCCCAGCACTTGCCGAGACCTTCCTTCGTGTCGATCGACTGGATCCCCGAAACGGGCTTGTCGGTGACGAGCGTCACGCCGGTATCGAAGAAGTCCTTGCCGCTGGTCGGCTTCGGCTTTTCGCCGCTGTCGGCGAATTTCTTGATCGCTTCGATGCCGAGGGCCGCCATCTGCAGCGGGTATTGCTGCGAGGTTGCGCCGATGATGCCTTCGGCGACATTCTTGACCCCCGGGCAGCCGCCGTCGATCGAGACGATCAGCACGTCCTTTTCACGGCCGACCGCCTTCAGGGCCTGATAGGCGCCCGCCGCGGCAGGCTCGTTGATGGTGTGGACGACATTGATGGTCGGGTCCTTCTGGAGAAGGTTTTCCATCGCGGTACGGCCGCCTTCCTCGTTGCCGTTTGTGACGTCGTGGCCGACGATGCGCGGGTCATCCTCGTCGCCGATCTTGTTCGGGTCCTTCACGTCGATGCCGAAGCCCATCATGAAGCCCTGGTCGCGGAGCACGTCGACGGAGGGCTGGGAGGGCGTGAGATCGAGGAAAGCGACCTTGGCGTCCTCGGCCTCGTCGCCGAGCGTCTCCTTGGCCCATTGGCCGATCAGCTTGCCGGCGAGCAGATTGTCGGTGGCGAAGGTCATATCGGCAGCGTCGATCGGCTCAAGCGGCGTATCGAGCGCGATGACCAGGATGCCGGCATCGCGCGCCTTCTTGATGTTCGGCACGATGCCCTTGGTGTCGGAGGCCGTGATGAGAATGCCCTTGGCGCCGTCGGCGATGCAGGTCTCGATTGCGGCGACCTGACTTTCGCTGTCGCCGTCGATCTTGCCGGCATAGGATTTCAGCGTCACGCCGAGTTCCTTGGCCTTGGCGGTCGCGCCTTCCTTCATCTTGACGAAGAATGGGTTCGTATCGGTCTTGGTGATCAGGCAGGCCGATGTATCCGCAGCCTCGGCCGGTGCGGAAAAAGCGACGCCGAGGGCAAGCGCGCCGAATGCGGCGGAAAGTACGGTTTTCTTCATGGTCTCCTCCCGAGAGTGAAATCTGTCCGTCATGCGGATCAGCAGGTGGAACACAGGTGCCATCGAATTCGGCAGATGCCTCCTCCAAGGTCGTCCGTGCCTGCATGCCCATTAAGAACGAGTTCAAATTGGCTGTCAATAATTAATTCCGATTGAATTATTTATCGACCATGGCATAGTCTGCCGCCTGAAGTGGAATTCCCATGCCGGCTGCGCCGCTTGCGCTTCGCTCCGAGATATCCGAAAAGCGTCGGGCTCTTGCGAAGCGGTATCGCGCCGGGAAGGATTTCTGGGAGGAAGGCCGATGTCGGTATCGGATGGCGTGGCGCCGGGTCATGCGCCGCTGGGCAATTTCACCGGCGGCTCGAACCAGGTGCGGGTGAGGGCGTATAATGAGCGCTTCGTGCTTTCGCTGGTGCGGCTCAACGGCTCCATGTCGAAGGCGGACATCACCCGCCGGAGCGGACTTTCGGCGCAGACCGTTTCCGTCATTATGCGCGCGCTCGAAAAGGACGGGCTGCTTCTGCGCGGCGAACCGGTACGCGGACGGGTCGGTCAGCCTTCGGTGCCGATGCGGCTCAATCCCGACGCGGTCTATTCCTTCGGCGTGAAGATCGGCCGGCGCAGCGCCGACCTCGTGCTGATGGATTTCGTCGGCCGCATCCGGCTGCAATACCACGAGATCTACGCCTATCCGGTGCCGGAGAAAATCATCGACATCATCACGTCCGGCATCGACCGGCTGGAGGGGCAACTGGACGAGGTGCAGCAAGGCCGGATCGCCGGGATCGGCATTGCCGCGCCGTTCGAACTCTGGAACTGGGCGGACGAGGTCGGCGCGCCGCAGGGCGCGATGGACGCCTGGCGCGGCGTGGATCTGCAGGCGGAGATCGCAAGCCGCGTCCGTCACGCCGTTTACCTGCAGAACGACGCCACGAGCGCCTGCGGGGCGGAGCTGGTGTTCGGGGTCGGGCCTGCCTATCCGGATTTCGTCTATTTCTTCATCGGCTCCTTCGTCGGAGGCGGCATCGTGCTCAATTCGGCGATCTTTTCCGGCCGCACGGGAACCGCCGGCGCGGTGGGGCCGCTTCCCGTGCGCGGCAAGGACGGAGAGACGCGCCAGCTGCTCGACATCGCCTCGATCTTCGTCCTCGAAAACCTTTTGAGGGAACGGAACATCGATCCGCAGCCGCTCTGGTATTCCGCCGACGACTGGATCGATTTCGGCGAGCCGCTCGACCTTTGGATCCTCGAAACCGCCAATGCTCTCGCGCAGGCGATCGTCGCGGCGGCTTCCATCATCGACTTCGGCGCGGCGGTGATCGACGGCGGTTTTCCGGCCTGGGTGCGCAAACGCATCGTGGCCTCGACCATCGAGGCCGTATCCCGGCTCGATCTTCAGGGTGTGATCATTCCCGACATCATCGAAGGCAAGGTCGGCTCGCATGCCCGGGCGATCGGCGGGGCGAGCCTGCCGATTTTCGCGAAATATCTCACCGATCAGAGCGTGCTTTTCAAAGAGGTGCGCGACGACCTTTCCTCATGACCGGCGAACGTCTCAGTCACTGCGGGTCTGCGGTTCGTGTTGCTACAGAATACCTTGTCATCTTACATACGCTATCGGAGAGGCGTCGCCTCAAGCCGTCGGCAACTGATTGCCGTACGGCTCTTGAGCCGTGTTTGATCGCATACGAAATGCCGTGGAGCAGACGATATGGTGCCTTTCGAGAGGGTCCCGACCGGTGATGAGAGGCAGGAAAGCCGGCAGAAGCACGTCATCGACACCCTGCGCGCCTGGGTCGTCGATGGAAAGATCGGTCCGGACGAGAAGCTCTCCGAAGCCAGTCTCGCGGAGGCCCTGGGGGTTTCCCGCACGCCGATCCGCACAGCTCTGGCCATTCTGGTCGAGGAAGGCGTTCTCGAGCGAACCGGGCCTCGCGGCTATCGCGTCAGGACCTACAAGGTCGCGGAGGTGAAGGAGGCGATCGAGCTTCGGTCGATCATCGAGGCTTATGCCGCCAAAAGGATCGCCGCCGCCGGTCCCTCGCCGAAACTGGTTGCCGACCTCAAGGCTTGTCTTCTGGAGGGCGACGAGATTTTCAGCTCCAATGCAGATCCGCAGGAGCGGGAAGCCCGTTATGCGCGGATGAACGCGCGATTCCACGGCCTCATCCTGGAAGCGGCCGGCGTCAGCATCGTCCCGCAGATCATCTCGTTGCTGGACCGCGTCCCGTTCGGCGCTCCTGGCGCCATACGGTTCGACGACATCGCCAAGAGCGATCGCATCCAGCACCTGCACCAGGCGCACTGGCAGCATCACCATATGGTCCTGGCGCTGATCGCCAGGGATGTGTCCCGTGTCGGCCGGCTGTTCCAGGAACACGGGGAAGGCGTCAAGATCAGCCTCGGCCTCAGTCCGGGCCCTTTCAACCTTGGGCCATCCCGCCTGCTTCCCATCGTCGATCCGGGGGCGGGCGCGTCCAATATCGACGAATTCCTTCAGGACAAGGACAAGCAATCGTAAAGTTTGCATCCAAACTATACGTTAATGCAATTAGTTTGCATTAAATCCGCCTATTTCCGCCGTCTAATTTCGTTATTGTATCCCAAATGGAAATGTCGTAGCCTGCCGGTGCAGGTGACGGTGAGAGGTGCCTGCGGGAGGAATACGATCTCGATCTGCGAATATCCGTGGTTGCGCGAGCAGCCGCAACGAAGAGCTATGTCTTGAACATTGAGGGGAGGAGACCTCATGGAATTTCCAGGCAGATTCAAACATTTCGTCGGTATGGCGTGTTTCGCCGCGGGCATGGCCCTGTCGGCCGAGGCTATGGCGGACACGATCAAGGTCGGCATCCTCGGCTCGTTTTCCGGCCCTTACGCCTCCTGGGGCGTGCAGTTCCGCAACGCGCTCGATCTCTATCAGGAGCAGCATCAGAGCAAGGCCGCCGGCCATGACGTCGAGCTGATCTATCGCGACGTCGGCGGCAACGAACCGGCCCGCGCCAAGCAGCTCGCGCAGGAACTCGTCGTGCGCGACGGCGTGCAGTATATCATCGGGCTTGAATTCACGCCGACCATCCTGGCGGTCGCCGATATCGCCACGGAAGCGGAAGTCCCGATCATCAATCTCAATTCGGGCACATCGTCCGTGACACGTGCCTCGGAATTCCTGACGCGTACCGGTTTCACCCAGTGGCAGGTGGCGGCACCGGCGGGCGAATATGCTTTCGACCAGGGCAAGAAGACCGCCGTCATCGTCTCGGCCGACTATGCCCCCGGCAAGGATGCGCTCGATTCCTTCCGCTACGGTTTCGAGAAGAAGGGCGGAAAGATCCTTGAAGAGATCAAGGTGCCGCTCGGCACGACGGATTTCTCGACCTACCTGCTCCGCATCCAGGAAGCCAAGCCGGATGTGGCTCTCGTCTTCATGCCGGTCGGACCAATGTCCGTCGGGTTCCTCAAGGCCTATGTAGATCGCGGCCTCCTGAAGGCGGGGATCGACGTCTATGTGGGCGCCGAGGTGCAGGAGACCGACCTTCCGGCGCTGGGTGACGCCGCCGTCGGCATCCATTCGGTCTTCACCTACAGTCCCTATCAGGACAATCCGGAAAACACGGCCTTCGTCGAGGCGCTGACGAAGAAATACGGTGCGAAGGGCCTGCCCAATCTCGCGACCGTCGCCGCCTATGACGGCCTCGCGCTCGTCTATCACATGATCGAGGCGACGAAGGGCGAAAAGGACGGGACGGCTGCGATGGACAGCATCAAGGGTCTGACGATCCAGAGCCCGCGCGGCCCGGTCACCATCGACGCAAAGACGCGCGACATCATCCAGAACGTCTATCTGAGGGTGGTCGAGAAGCGGGCCGACGGCGTGCTCTACAACAAGACGCTCGCCACCCAGGAGGCGGTGAAGGACCCCTGGAAGGAGCTCAATCCGGAATAGTAGGGCCGGCCGGCAAAATAGGCCGGATCGGAGACTTGAGCCGGCCCGATCCGGGCCGAACGATCATTGAACTCGAACGAGCGGGAAGATCGATGCCGTCGCTATCGACCTTGTTATCCTTGTTCATAGATGGCGCGTCTTACGGAATGATCCTGTTCCTGATCGCGTCGGGTCTCACCGTCACGCTCGGGATCATGCGCATCGTCAACCTGTCGCATTGCGGTTTCGCGATGATCGGCGGCTATGCGGCGCTGGCTCTCGTCTCGATGGGGCTGCCTCTATTGGCCGCCCTGCCGATCGCCGTCCTCTTCACCATGGCGGTCGGTTTCCTGCTGGAACAGACGATCTACCGGGTCGTCTACCGGACGCACGAGTTCGGGCAGATCCTGATGACGCTCGGCCTCACCTATCTGATGGTTGCGACGATCAATCTGCTCTTCGGCTCGCTGATGCAGAACATTCCGGTGCCGGAGGCGCTGAACGGCGTCTGGCTGGCTGGCGGGCTGACCATTTCGAAATACCGCATCTTTCTGGTGGCGGTCAGCGCCGGCGTCGCGGTGCTTCTGTGGGCGACCTTCGAATGGACGATGTTCGGCGCCAAGCTGCGTGCCGCGATCGACAATCCGCGCATGGCGCGGGCCTCGGGGATCGATGTCGGCCGGCTGCTTTCGGTCGCCTTTGCGGCCGGCTGCGGGCTTGCGGCGCTCGGCGGCGTGCTCGGCGCCCAGATGCTGCCGCTCGAACCCTTCTACGCGCTCAAATATCTCGTCCTGGTCCTGATGGTGGTGACCGTCGGGGGGCTCGGGAGCCTCAAGGGATCGCTGGTCGCGGCGCTGGCGCTCGGCCTGATCGATACGTTCGGGCGCTATTTCGTGCCGGAGTTCGGCGGCTTCGTGATCTACGTCACGGTCTTCGCGTTCCTGCTGGTCCGGCCGAGGGGGCTTTTCCAAAATGCGTAAGCCCGAAAATACCATCGGGACCTCGGTTCCGGAGATGCGCTCGGCGCTCAGGACCCACCGCTTCGGCTGGTTCGAGATCGTCATGCTCGTGGTTTTCGTCGCCGTCTATTACCTGCTGCCGGGCTATCTGCCGCTCGCAACGCAGGTGGCGATCATGATCATCTTCGCGATCTCGCTCGACCTCGCCCTCGGCTACGGCGGCATCGAGACGCTCGGCCATACTGTCTTCTACGGGATCGGCGGCTATGCGGCCGGACTTTATGCGCTGCATGTCTGGCAGGAGCCGATCTCCGGATTGCTGGTGGCGGCAATCGCGGCCGGCATTTTCGGCACCGTCAGCGGCGTCGTGGTGCTGAGGGCGAAGGGATTGACGCTCGTGATGCTGACGCTCGCCTGCGCCACGATGGTGCACGAATTCGCCAACAGCATGCGTGCGGTCACCGGCGGCGACGACGGCCTCAGCGGCTACCGGATCGATCCGGTCTTCGGCCTCTTCCGTTTCGATCTCTTCGGCCGGACGGCCTATATCTACAGCGTCTGCATCCTCATCGTCGTTTTCCTCATCGCACGTGTCGTCGCCAACTCGAATTTCGGGCTGACGGCCCGGGGCATCCGCTCCAACGCGCAGCGTATGCAATTGCTCGGCGTGCCGGTGCTGAACCGCCTTGTTCTCCTCTATGCGATTTCCGGCGCGCTTGCCGGCATTGCGGGAGCGCTTTCGGCACAGGTGACCAAGCTCGTCGGGCTCAACACGCTCGCCTTCACGCTCTCGGGCAATGTGCTGATCGTGCTGATCCTTGGCGGCATCGGCCGGCTTTACGGCGCGGTGATCGGCTCGATCGTCTTCGTCGTGCTGTCCGACCGCGCGGCCGCCATCGACCCGTTCAACTGGCTCTTCATCCTCGGCGGCCTGATCGTTCTCACGGTCTGGCTGGCGCCGGACGGTATCGCGGGGCGCTTCTCGGCACTGACCCAGCAACTTCGTGGCCGGGAGCGGAAGTCATGAGCTTCGCGCTGGAGATCCGTAACCTGAAAAAGGCCTTTGGCGGGTTGGAAGTGACGAGGGACGTGTCGCTGACGGTGGCCGCCGGCGCGCGCCATGCGCTGATCGGCCCGAACGGCGCCGGCAAGTCGACGCTGGTCAACCTGATCACCGGCGTCCTGAAACCGAGCGGCGGCGAGATCCTGCTCGGAGGCAGCGGGATCGGCAACCTTTCCCAGGCGGAGCGGGTGAAGCGAGGGCTTGCCCGTACCTTCCAGATCAATTCACTCTTTCCGACGATGACGGTTGCCGAGAACGTGGCGCTGGCGATGGTCGCACACGACGGTGCGGATGCGCGGGTCCTCGGCAATATCAGCAGGGACCCCGCGTTGGCTGCGCGGATCGAGGAGCATCTCCTGCGCCTCAATCTCTCCGATACCGCCGATCGGCTGGTCTCAAATCTCTCTTATGGGCAGCAGCGCATCGTCGAGATGGCGCTGGCGCTCGCACTTCGGCCGAACGTGCTGCTGCTCGACGAGCCGGCGGCCGGGCTTGCAGCCAAGGACGTGGAGATGCTGCTCGACCTCCTGAAGGGGCTGCCGGACACGGTCTCGGTGCTGATCATCGAGCACGACATGGACCTGGTATTCCGGTTTGCGCAGACGATCACCGTTCTGGTCGACGGGCGGGTGCTGCTCACGGGGACACCGGAGGAAGTGCGAAAGGATCAGCGCGTGCGCGACGTCTATCTGGGGCGTCGGCATGGATAAGCTTCTCTCCGTCGAGGCGGTTCACTCGGGCTACGCCACCGTACGCGTGCTGCACGACGTGTCGTTCTCTCTGCCTGCGCAGAGCACCCTTGCCCTGCTCGGCCGCAACGGCGTCGGCAAGACGACCCTGATCGAGACGATCATGGGTCTGACCGCGCAGACCGGCGGCCGCATCGTCTTCAAGGGGAAGGATGTCAGCGCCATGCAGCCGCATCATCGCAATCAGATGGGCATGGCGCTGGTGCCGCAGCAGCGCGAGATCTTCCGCTCGCTCACCGTCGAGGAAAATCTCAAGGTCGCGGCGCGGCCCGGAGAATGGACGATCGCGCGCATCTACGATTTCTTTCCCCGGCTTTACGAACGGCGCGGCAATGGCGGCGGTCAGCTTTCCGGCGGCGAACAGCAGATGCTGGCGATGGGCCGGGCGCTTGCCGGCAACCCCTCCCTGCTCCTGCTCGACGAGCCGTTCGAGGGGCTGGCCCCGGTCATCGTTGATCTGCTTGTCGATGCGATCAATCGAATCCGCACCGAAGGGGCGATCGCTTCCATCGTTGTCGAACACTATGTCGATCTGGCGCTCGAGATGGCCGAGACGGCGATCGTTCTCGACCGCGGCCGCGTCTCCTGGGGCGGATCGAGCCGGGAGCTCAAGGCCGCGCCGGACCTGATGGCGTCGCTGATCGGCCTCGGCGCCGAAGGCGCGTGACTTTTCCCTGCAATCGAAACCAGAAGTGGATGGAGCAAGATGAAAACTCTTGAGGATAGAATTAGAGCGGCAGGCAATCCTGCGACCATGCTGCTGAACGCGCAGACGGGCCGGTATCAGTTCCCGGTTCCTCCGGAATTCACCAACTGGATAGAGGAGCAGCAGGCCTGGCGTCAGGCAGCCGCGCTGATGGACCAGTCCTTCCACATGACCGACCTTTATGTCCGGGGTCCCGACGCGTTGAAACTCGTCTCGGATCTTGCGGTCAACAGTTTTGCCAATTTCGGCCGCAACAAGGCCAAGCAGATCGTCTGCTGCAACTACGACGGCTATGTGATCGGCGACGCGATCATCTTCGGGCTGGAAGACGACGAGTTCAATATCGTCGGGCGCCCCGTCCTGCCGAACTGGATCCAGTACCATGCGGAGACGGGGGGCTATAACGTCACCATCGAGCGGGACGAGCGGAAACTCGACAATCCGGACAAGCCGCGCAAGACCTATCGCTACGAAGTGCAGGGGCCGAACGCGCTGAAGATCCTCGAAAAGGTGAATGAAGGCGGGCCGCTGACGACGAAGTTCTTCAACATGGGCGAGATCACCATTGCCGGCTGCAAGGCGCGTACGCTGTCCCACGGCATGGGCGGCGCGCAGGGGCTGGAGCTCTGGGGACCGTTCGAGGACGGCGCCAGGGTGAAGGCGGCCTTGCTCGAAGCCGGCAAGGAATTCGGACTGAAACAGGTCGGCGCCCGCGCCTATTCCTCTGCGGCTGCCGAATCCGGCTGGGTGCCGTCGCCGCTTCCGGCGATCTATACGGGCGACAAGATGAAGCCCTACCGCGAATGGCTTGCCGCAAACAGTTTCGAAGGCGTCTCCTCGCTCGGAGGCAGCCTCTCCAGCGAGCGGATCGAGGATTATTATCTCACTCCCTGGGATCTCGACTACGGCCGGGTCGTCAAGTTCGACCACGACTTCGTCGGCCGCGCGGCGCTTGAAAAGATGGCGAACGGACCGCACCGCCGCAAGGTGACGCTTGTCTGGGAGAGGGACGACATCCTGAAAGTCTTCGGCGGCATGATGGAAGACGGCGATCCGCCGAAATACATGGAAATGCCTTCGGCCTATTATGCCACGCACCCCTATGACCGCGTCCAGGCGGGCGGCAAGGATATCGGCATTTCGATCAGCCCGGTCTTCTCTTCGAACGAACGGGCCTGGATTTCGCTTGCCATTCTTCCCGAAGAGTTCGCCACGCCCGAAACAGTTGTGGATGTCATATGGGGCGAACCGAACGGAGGCACGGGCAAGCCGAATGTCGAGCGCCACCGGCAGGTCTTCGTCGGCGCGACGGTGCATCCCTGGCCGATCCACGAAGCGTCGCGGAAGTTCTATCGCTCGCAGACCTGAGAGTTGGATTTTGTCGTGGCGGCGGAGCGCATTCGCCGCCACGGAATTCGGAAGTCAGTTCTTTTGCATGACCTCACCGATGATCTTGGAGAGGCTGTAGAGCCGCTGCTCGATGAGCGTCGGAACCTCGCAGACATAGGTGAGCGACTGGACCCGCTCCTCGAAGACGCGCGTCTCCCATGTCAGCTGCTCGTTATTTCTGGCAAGCACTGTCTGGTCGGCATCGGCTGTGGTGCGCATCTTGTCGATTTCAGCCGCTTTCCTTCTGAGATCGGCGGCGAGCTGCCTCTGCTTCTCGGCATAGCGCGCAATGCCGGAGATGATCTGGCCGCGCTCGATGTTGATCTTGTCGAAAACACCCATGAAAAGCTGCTCCAGCTTTTCGTGCATCTGATCTTTCGGCAGGGTTACAGCATAATCCGAAATCTGCTTGCGGGCATTTTCGATCGGATTGCTGCGCTTGACGAGTTCGGCGGCGAGATCGGACACCCGCGGATCCCTGTTCCATTGCCCGGCCGTTTCGGCAAGTTCCTCGCCGGTCCACACCTGGCCGATCGAAAGTTCGGGGACCTTGCGTTGAATGCAAGGCCATTCGGGATCGGTATTGGCCGCGGCATGGGCCATCGATGCGGCAGGCAGCGCTGCGAGCAATGCGATCACAGGAAGATATCGGCTCATTGGCTTCCTCCCATATCCTGCTTGCGGACGGTAAGACCGCGTGCGGGATTATAGGCCAGAATGGCTCCGCCGAGCAGGGCAAGCGTGACGGCCAGAACGACGGCCAGCGACGTCCATTCGATACGTCCATAAAAGGCGAAGCGGATAAGCTCGACCGCATAGGTGAACGGGTTGAGGATGCAGATCTTGTAGAGGAGCGGACTCGCTTCCTGAACCCGCCAGAGCGGGTAGAGCGCGGAGGAGGCGAAATACATGGGAAAGATGACGAAATTCATGATGCCTGCGAAATTCTCCAGTTGCTTGACGAGGGACGACAGCAGCATGCCGAGCGCGCCGAGCATCAATCCGGAAAAGAAAAGGGCGGGCAGGATCAGGAGATAGCCTTCGAGCGGGGCCTTGACGTCCCAGAACCAGGCGATCGCCAGGAAGGCGTAGACCTGAAGGAGGGAAACGGCGACCCCCGCCAGAAGCTTGGAGACCAGCAGGTACCAGCGGGGGAAGGGGCTGACGAGCAGGATGCGCATGTTGCCCATTTCCCGGTCGTAGACCATCGACAGCGAGGACTGCATGCCGCTGAAGAGAAGGATCATGCCGCACAATCCCGGCGTGATGTAGACCTCGTAGAGAACGTAGGTCTCGTAAGGCGGTATGATCGAGACGCCGAGCACCTGCCGGAACCCGGCCGCGAATATGAAGAGCCAGAGCAGGGGGCGGACGAGCGAGGAGACGAAGCGCTCCTTCTGCGAAAGGTATCGCAGCCATTCGCGCAGAAGAATGCCCTTGAGACAGACGAGATACTGGACCGGGGTGAAACCTCTCGATCGCTCCGGCGGTGAACCGGCAAATGTTCCGGCCGCGTCGGTCATGATTTTCCTCCCCGGACGTTCATGTCCGTGATCCCGGTCAGTTTCGAGAAGGCCTGATTGATGGTCTCCGCGCCGGTCTCGGACAGAATGGCCGAAACCCGGCCGTCGGCGACGAGCCTTCCCTTGTCGAGAACGAGGACCTGATCCGCCTGGCCGACCTCGTCGATCAGATGGGTCGCCCAGAGCACGCTGATGCCGTGCTCCTTAACGAGCGCGCGGATGTCCTTCAGAATGGTCGCGCGCGACTTGATGTCGAGGCCCACCGTCGCTTCGTCGAGCAGCAACAGGGAAGGGCGATGCAGCAGGGCGCGGATGATCTCGACGCGCCTCACCTGTCCGCCCGAAAGGCCGCGCACCTTTTCCTCGATGCGGTCGGCCATGTCGATGGATTGAAGAAGCTCGTCGATACGCTGCCGCGCCACACGCGTTCCTATGCCGTGGAGCGAGGCGTGGTAGAGGAGATTCTGCCGGACGCTCAGGTCGAGGTCGAGGGTGCGGGCCTGGAACACGATGCCGAGACGCCTGAGCGCCGGGCCCGAGTTCCGGTTTATATCCTGGCCGAAGACGCGGATGCGTCCCGTCCGCGGCGAAAAGAGATGGCTGACGAGCGAGAAGAGCGTCGTCTTGCCCGCACCGTTGAGCCCAAGGAGTACGGTGAACCGCGCGGGCTCTATGGAAAACGAGACGTTGTCGAGCGCCTTTCGCTGCCCGTAGCTATAGCTGACGGATGCGAGTTCGAGAGCGGCGGTTGCCGCTCTCTCCTCGTTCTTGGATGTTTCGGTCAAACGGGATTGCAGCTTCATCGAATTGCCTTTCACAAGCGGCAGCCTTGCCGCGGCCCGAACGGACCACGCCCGGGATGGCTACTTGATGATGATCTTGCCCGTCATTCCCTTGTCCGCCAGGTCGGGGACCGACCATGTATATTCGCCCGGCCGCACCGTCGTGAACTGGACGTTGATCGTTCCTTCGGCGTCGAATTCCAGCCATGCCGGCGCGCCGTTCATGTGAACTTCGAGGTCGTTGATGACGATCTGGTTCATCCAGACATTGCGGAAGAGATCGGTCATGAACTTGTATTCGAGCCCGGCCGCGGAGGTGATCTTCCACCGGTAGCCCTGTCCTGCGATGAGTTCGAAGTCCTTCTGGTTCACGGCGAAGTTGTCGTCCTTCGATCCCAGGATCAGTTCCGGGACGTTCTGGCTCGCCCGCGTGACTTTCGGCGCATCGTCGTCGTCATCGTCGTTGTCAGCAGCCTGGGCGAAGGCCTGGTTCTGCATGGAAAGAGCGCTGACGAGTGCAGCAAAAGCAATAACCGTGAATTTCGACATATCTTCCTCCCTTTGAAAAATCGAAATGCGGATCAGTTTGGTGCGACCGTCACGCCCCACGGCAGTGCGCCGACGGTGACGGATTTGATGGGCTCGTCGCTCTTCGTGTCGATGAAGGTGATATCGTTCGAAAGCCCGTTGGTGCTGATCAGGTTTTGGCCGTCCGGCGTGAATGCCAGTTGCCAGACGCGCTGGCCCACGAGGATATATTTTTCCACCTCGTAGGTTTCGGCGTTGACGACCGCCACCCGGTTGGCGGGGCCGAGGGCGACATAGGCCTTCTTGCCGTCCGCGGTGATCCGCACGCCCACGGGCTGAATTGCCTCCGAGCGCAGGCCCTGGATCTCGAAGGTGATCTTTTTGACGATCTCCTTGGAGGCGTTGTCGATGACCGACACCGTGCCGCCGATTTCGGAGGATATCCAGACCTGCGATCCGTCCGGCTTGAACTCGGCAAAGCGCGGGCGCGAATCCACGAGCACGTTGGCCACGATCTCGTGGCTCGAGGTATCGATGAAATGCGCCATGTTGGTGGTTTCGGACGTGTTCACCATCGTCTTGCCGTCGGGGCTGATGCCCATGCCCTCGGGCTCCACGCCGACCGGTATCTCGGTGATGACCCTTTTCTTCTCGACATCGATGACGGTGACGAGATTGTCGTCCTCGTTGGCGACGTAGAGCGTCTTGCCGTCCGGCGAGAGGACGAAGAGCTCGGGATCGGGACCGGACGGCAGCGTGCCGATGATCTGATGCGTTGCCGTGTCGATGATCTGGACGGTGTCGTCGTCGCTGGCGCAGATGTAGAGATGTTTCCCGTCGTGGGAAATCGTGATGCCGCGCGGTCTCTGCCCCACGTCGATCGTCTTGGTTACCTCCATCGTCTTGGAATCGACGACCGTGACGGTATTGTCCCTCTCGTTTGAGACATAGACGGCGTTTGCCCACGACGGCGCCGCATCGATGACAGCGGCGACGGCCCCCGCGAGCAGGTAAGCATGTCTGCGCATTCTCTCCTCCCGTTTTCGTTTTTAGTTCAATTTGCAGGCCGTCTCCGGCTGATCCACTCCCAATGTATCGAGTTCGGAAAACTGATGAAGAAACCCCTCCTGCGGCGACGTGGAGATCACTCCGCGTCCGTCGCCGAGGAAAACCGGCTGGCGGAGCTGCCAGTTCCACCGGCGGAAGCTCACCTTCTGCCCCTTGAAGGCTGCCAGCGAAAAATTCTCGTCCTTTATGAAGGCCTCGATCTTTGCGGTGTCATTGCTGTTCGCCCGCGTCGCCGCCTCGCCGAGGATGCGCACCGCCGTCCATGCCTGCATGTCCTTGCCGAGCATGCGCCGCCCGGTCGCTTTCTCGAAACGGTTCTGGATCTGCGAACCGCCCCATTGCTCGCTGGCCGGATGCCAGGAGGAGGGGATGAGGCCTGCCGTTCCGGCAACCGGCCGCGGGTCCCAGGTCCGGAAGGGGACATAGCTGCCGAAGACTTCGCTCTCGTCCGCGACGATGACGACGTCATGTTGCGGCAGGTTCTGCGTGAAGACCGGCATCTGCCGCTGGACCTGAACGACGCCGCTGTCGGTTCTGCGGGCCGTGCCGGTGTCCTCGTAGAGCCGTTCCTCGACGATCTTGGCGCCGAAGCGTTTGGCCGCCCGCCGGATCGCGTCGGCAAAGAGCCGGTCCGGTTCGTGGGAGCCATAGAGAAGGACCCAGCTGCGCCACTGCTTCCAGACCAGATATTGCGCCAGGCCATCGGCAAGCATGGTGCGGGTCGGAGCGGTGTGGAAGACGTTGGAGCGGCATTCCTGCTCGCGCAGGATATCGTCCGTCGATCCGACGTTGAAGAGGAGCACGCCGTTTTCCCTGGCGAGATCGGCGATGGAGAGCAACTGTTTGGCCGAGATATCGGTCAGCACATATTTCTCGCCACGCGCCAGCATCTCCCTGAAAACCGGGACGACATCCTCCTCCCGTTTCGTCCGGACCACGTCCAGGCTGAAGGACTGGCCGAGAAACCTTCCGGTTGTATTGTTGTCGTTGATGGCGACGTTGGCTCCGGCAACGCCCTCATCCTCCGGAGGGATATCCAGGACCGAAAGCGCCAGCTGCGGCTCATAGGCCCTGAGATAGCCTATGCGGATTTCCGTTACGGGCTTGGTGGCCGGATTCTGTTGCGCCATCGGCTGCGGCGCATTGACGAGCAGGAAAAAACAAGCGACAAAAAATACAAGAGTATTCGGCACCGTACTCTTCATCGTCATACCACGCTCCGCGCCGGCCTTCAGCGAAGGCGGCTGCGCTGTACAGATAAGGTGCCCACTATGTTTGTACCCAAATCCCCGATAAACTCAATACTTGTACTCAGCTTTTCTCGCCCCGGCTGGAAAAGATGCCGTGCATGGGGAGTGAGCCTATGACCTTGATGCTGGCCAGCGTCCAAAATCGCCAAGAAGCGGAGATCGCTCTGCAAGCGGGGGCGGACATCATCGATCTCAAGGACCCGGCGCGCGGCGCGCTCGGATCGGCAGACATCCGGCAAATCACCGATGTGGTCGGCTTCGTCTCCGGCAGAAGGCCCGTCAGTGCCGCCTGCGGGGAATTTTCCGGTGACCCGGCGGCCCTCAGGGCAAGGGTCGAGGAGGTGGCCGCCACGGGGGTGGATTTCGTCAAGATCGGGTTTCTTCCGCCGTATCGCATCGCGGCGGGTGTGGAGGCGCTGGCGGACATTGCCGGCCGCAAAAGACTGATAGCCGTCCTTTTCGCCGATCACCGATATGAGGAGAGCGTCATGACATCGTTCGCGAAAGCCGGCTTCTACGGCATCATGCTGGATACCAACGACAAATCGAAGGGAAGACTGCTGGATCATATGCCGCCGGACGAGATTTCCGACTTTGTGGACGAAGGACGGCGGCACGGGTTGATGACGGGTCTGGCGGGATCGCTGGAAGCGCCGGACATTCCGCGGCTGTTGCCTTCCACGCAACATAAGGGCAAGCCGGATTTCCTCGGTTTCCGGGGTGCGCTCTGCAAAGATCTCGCCAGAAACGGCGACATCGACGCCGAGGCGACGGGGAAGATACGTGCTCTCATTCCAGGGGAGCGGCCTGTCGAAAAGCCGGCCGGCGCCAGCCTCGAACTCCTGGCGGCACGCGGATATTTCCCCGGTACGGCCGACGACAGTCTCGGGACGGATCAGATCTTCGTGCGGGATTTCGTCCTGCCTGTCGATATCGGCGCCTACAGGTTCGAACACGGCAAGCCGCAGAAGGTGCGGTTCGATGTGACGGCGGACGTTCTTCGCGTCACGCGCGATCCGAAGGACATGCACGAAATCGTGTCCTACGACCTCATCATGGACGGCATCCGCTCTCTGGTCAGCCATGGCCATGTCGACCTGGTCGAAACGCTCGCCGAGCAGACGGCGGCCTTCATCCTTGAAAATCCGCGCGTGGCGCGCGTCGTCGTCCGGGTGGAGAAACTGGAGCTCGGGCCGGGTGGCGTCGGGGTGCAGATCGAGCGAAAAAGGGAAAGCGCCCGTTCGTCGAACCCGCTCCGGGTCGTGTCGTCGGCCGATGGAGGAAGGAAGGCGGGATGACGCCGCTGGTCGTCAAGCTTGGAGGAAGCACGGCCGGCCGCATCGAGATGGAGCAGTGGATCACCGTGCTGGCGTCGGCGACCTTTCCGCTGG
The DNA here is from genome assembly GCF_030378245.1 of Neorhizobium sp. CSC1952. Classification (NCBI taxonomy): domain Bacteria; kingdom Pseudomonadati; phylum Pseudomonadota; class Alphaproteobacteria; order Hyphomicrobiales; family Rhizobiaceae; genus Neorhizobium; species Neorhizobium sp. CSC1952. Next base: position 2,597,079 of record NZ_CP128416.1, read on the forward strand.
TGATCGTCCCCGGCGGCGGGCCGTTCGCGGACCAGGTGCGGTCCTCGCAACGGGAGATGCATTTCTCGGACGCCGCAGCCCATGAGATGGCCATACTCGCCATGGAGCAGTTCGGCATCGTGATCGCGGAACGGCATCCGCGCCTTCAGCCGGCCCGCTCGATCGGTGAGCTCGAAGCAATCCTTGTGGAAGGCGGAGTGCCGGTATGGCTTCCATCGCAGATGACCCGCAATGCCGACATCGCTCCGTCTTGGGACATCACGTCCGATTCGCTCGCCGCCTGGCTGAGCAGGCAGATCGGCGGCCGGCATCTCCTGCTGTGCAAGCAGGTCGATCCGGAAGCCTTTCCAGAAGGCTTGCAAGCGCTGGTTGACAACGGCGTGGTGGATGCCATGCTGCCGGAACTGCTTGGGGAGGAGACAAGCTTGTATATCGCCGGACCATCGTCGCTGCGCTCGCAGCTGATGGAGCTGCCCATGAGCCGCATACCGGGACGCCGCGTGGGAATGCACGCGAAGGCCGGAGGAGGGGATCGCAGATGACGCGGCTTCATACGCCGCGCTGGGCCTGGGTTCTCACCGGATCGGGCCACTTCTTCGTCGAATGTTTCGAGCTGATCCGCTCGCTCGACCATTGCGATGTCTTCGTGACGAAGGCCGCCGACGAGGTGCTCAGGATGTATGGGCTGAAGCTCGATTTTTCGGAGACGACGCGCGTGCTGCACGACAAGACGGCGAGCGCGGTTCCGGTCGGTGAGTTCTATCACGGCGTCTACCACAGCGTGGTGATCGCGCCCGCCACGTCGAACACGGTCGCCAAATGCGTCGCGGGCATTTCCGACACGATCGCCACGAACGTCTATGCGCAGGCCGGAAAATGTCGCCTGCCGTCGATCGTCTTCGCCTGCGATACCGCGCCGGAGCTGGAGACGATGGCGCCGCACGGCATGGTGAAAGTCTATCCCCGGCCGATCGATCTGGAGAATACCGAGCGTCTCAAGACGTTCGAATACACCGAAGTCGTCGAATCCTTCGCCGATCTGAAGCTGGCGGTGGCGCGCCGGAAAGGAGAGATCGAGGGCAGTGGCTGAACATCTCGTCTTCCTGACCGGACACCTGGCAAAGACCAGGCTCGAAAACGTTCTCGCCGGACTGGGAGCGACGCCATTCACCTACGAAATCATCGATATCGGCGTGAAGGTCGCAGCCCTGATGACGGAAGAGATCGTCAGCCGGCGCCTGTCCCGATCGCTGAAGGCGGACCGGATCGTGCTGCCGGGCCGCTTCAGGGGGCATCTGGAAAGGCTGAGCGAGACGTTCGGTATCCCCTTCGTCCGCGGGCCGGACGAGGTTGCGGATCTGCCGACCTATCTCGGCCGAGCCGGAAAACTGCCGGACCTCTCGCGCCACGACATGCGCATCTTCGCCGAGATCGTCGACGCATCGGTCCTTTCGCCGGAAGCCTTGCTGCAACGGGCCAAAGCCCTTGCGGAGGCCGGTGCGGATGTGATCGACCTCGGCTGTCTTCCCGACACGCCCTTCGCCCATCTGGCGGAGGCGATCGGATGGCTCAAGGCCGAAGGGCTTTCCGTCAGCGTCGACTCGGCCAATCCCGACGAGCTGGAGCTCGCCGCCCGCTCCGGCGTCGATTATCTCCTGAGCCTCAACGAAAAGACCATCGATATCGCCACCCGTCACAAGGTGACACCAATTCTGGTCCCGGCCGTGCCGGGCGACCTCGACTCTCTCGGCCGTGCCATCGAGGCGGCGCAGGAAGCGGGCATATCCTTCATTGCCGATCCGGTTCTCGATCCGATCCATTTCGGTTTTGCCGCTTCTCTGGGGCGCTTCATCGAGGCGCGTCGCCGCTGGCCGGATGTGGAGATGATGATGGGCACCGGCAACCTGACCGAATTGACCGATGCGGATTCGTCAGGGGTGACGGCGATCCTTGCGGGCCTGTGTTCGGAGCTTGCGATCGCGAACGTGCTGGTCGTCAATGTCAGCCCGCATACGGTGCGCACGGTGGAGGAGCATGACCGGGCGCGCCGCATCATGTTTGCCGCAAGGAACGATCATGCGCTGCCGCGCGGTTACGATGCCGGCCTCCTGCAGATCCACGACCGTTCGCCCTTCACGGGCAGCATCGCGGATATCGACGCGCTGGCCGGGACCGTGCGCGACGCCAATTTTCGGATCATGACCGCTCCGGACGGCATCCATGTCTTCAACAATCAGGGACATTGGACGGCCAAGGATGCCTTCGATCTCTTTCCTTCCCTCAATGTCGCGCAGGATGGCGCACATGCCTTCTATCTCGGCGCGGAATTGATGAAGGCGGAGATCGCCTGGAAGCTGGGCAAGCGCTACTCGCAGGACGAGCCGCTCGCCTGGGGCGTGGCGAGCCTGCGGACCAGCGAGGACCGCACCCGCCTCGCCGAGGCCGGGCATACGCTCAAGGCGAAGAAGGATGCCCCATGACCTTCATCCGGGAAACGATCGTGACGACGGTAAGCGCCGAGGGGCGGGTGCATATCGCGCCGCTCGGGATCATCGCGCAGGACGACGGATGGATCATCGCGCCGTTCCGGCCCTCCACCACGCTCGAAAACCTCACCGCCGTGCCGTTCGCCGTCGCCAACTATACGGACGACATGCGGATCTTCGCGGGCTGTCTGACCGGGCGGCGGGACTGGCCCGTCGTTCCAGTCGAGGGCTGTCCCGTTCCGCGTCTCGAGGCGGCGCTCAGCCATTCCGTTCTGCAGGTCGCGTCCGTCAGGGAGGACGAACTGCGTCCGCGCTTCTTCTGCAAGGTCGTTGCGGAGGCCATGCACGCCCCCTTCACCGGGATGAACCGGGCCAAGGCGGCCGTGCTCGAACTCGCGATCCTGGTGAGCAGGCTGCATATGCTGCCGAAGGAAAAGATCGATTCCGAGATCGCCTACCTGACGATCGCAATCGACAAGACGGCCGGGCCGGACGAACGGCAGGCCTGGGATTGGCTGATGGAGCGGGTGGACGAACACCGCGCCGCGCATTGACGATCGGTTGGGAAGGCCGTCCTTACAGAGTTTCGCGCGTGGACCAGAGCAGGGCGACGGCAGCGGCAGGTGCTGCCTTGCTTGCATCATCTCGCGCATCTTCCGAGGCTGCTGCGATGAGGGTGCCGAAATCCACGTAGGGCCGCTCCAGGCGTTTTGCGAGCTGCATGATCTGCGGGCGGCCGATCCCCGCGCCTATGACCGGTGCGGCAGGGTTCAGCCTCGCATTGCCGGCCACCATGAACGCGCCGTCGTAGATCATCCGCAATTGGTGCTCGCTGAACCAGCGGGCGATGTCGATCCACTCGCCTTCATCGAGATCGGCGCTGTCGCGCCCCACCATGCGGGCGATACGCCCGATCGATCCGGCAAGCGACTTGGTTCTGCGGTCGGCAGCGGGATAATGGTCGTCGGCCTCGTCCAGCGTACCGAGAACGCGCCCGAGATCGGCCGTGTTGGCGAAATATTCGTTCATCAGCGGCGTCATCGTGCCGCGCACCGGAACCCGTTCGGAGATGCCGATCAGTGCCGAGCGCGTGAAGCCGGTATAGACGAGCTCGCCGGTCAGCAGGCGCTCCGCATCGGAATAGCCGCTGTTGCGGAGCTTTCCGCCACCGAATGCAATGATGTCGGTCGTCGTCGAACCCATGTCGACGAAAAGGCCGTCGCTTCCGGTTTTGGCACTCCATTCAGCCGTCGCGTGCCAGTTGGCAGAAGCGATGTCGGGGCCGAGATCGTAGGCACGGGAAAGACCGACGAAACCCGTACGGCCGGCGTAGATATGGATATTGTCGTGGCCGAACTCCGTTCCGATGAAATCCAGGATGCCGCGAATGCCGGCTTCCCGTGACGGAAAGCCGTCCGACAGTTCGCCCGTCATCGTGAAGACATGGGTTGCGTCCGGTGCGAAAAGCGGCCGCAGCCGGTTCAGCGCATCGCGCACCTGATCAAGCCCGAGCCACATCGACGCCTTGACGGTGCTGGCATGCGTAATCCGGCCGTTTTCGGCCCGCGCCATCTTCAGGTGCGCCCCGCCGATGTCCCAGCCTATAACTTGCTTTTCTTCTTCCGCAGTTCCGGCTTTCATGTGAGTCATCGTTCTTGCCGAGGTTCGACCATTGCTTATCATTCCCGTTCTCGACGTCAAAGACGGCCATGTGGTGCGCGCGCAGATGGGCATGCGCGAGACCTACAAGCCCATCGAAACGCCGCTCAGCCCGACATCGGCAATCGGAAGCGTCGCCGAAGGGCTGCGCTCGATCCACCCGTTCCCGGTCTTCTACGTGGCCGACCTTGATGCGATCGAGAACGGCTCGAATGCTTTGGCGACCGCCGACCCTCTGTTTCTTCTGCAACCGAAGCCGGATGTCTGGCTCGATGCGGGCTTTCGAAACACGAAGGACGTCGAGCAGGCGCTCGCCAATACGCGGACCTTCGCGGTTCTCGGTTCGGAAAGCCAGGCGGATACGGATGTCCTTCGCGCATTCGGCACGCATCCGAGGCTGATCCTTTCGCTCGATTTTCGCGGCAATGCCTTCCTGGGGCCGCCGGCCATCCTTTCGCAGCCGGCGCTCTGGCCGAAGCGGATCATCGTGATGACGCTCGACAAGGTCGGCGCCCGCCGCGGGCCCGATTTCGATCGCCTGCAGGCGATCAAGAATGTCGCCGGGGACCGCGAAATCATCGCCGCGGGCGGGGTCCGGAATGTGGACGATCTAAAACGGCTGAACGGCATGGGTGTCGCGGGCGCCCTGGTTGCGACGTCGCTGCATAGCGGCGAGCTCGGCAGCGCCGAAATCTCCGCTTTCATGGGTAGATGAGGACATCCGGGAGAAGAGGTTGTCTCTTTTTCCGGTTTCTCAACCTCGCACGACGCTGATTTTGGAGTGGGGAAAGGACTGGCTGTCCAACCCCCAGCTCCATTCTCTCGATCCGAAGCCGAAGCGTTGCCACCTTCAACGGTTCGCGCGTGAAGATGACGCGCTGCTGAAGCCCAAGAGCCTCGACAACCGGCGCAACAGGCCACCTGTTTCCACGGGGGGCTCGTTCTGTGCGGGGTTGCTTCTTGTCTAAGCGCTGAAAGGATGCTTGACGGAATCCCGCTGAGCGGTTGCTTCCGCGGCCGTCGGCTTGCCCGTCACGGCACGTTCGATCGCTTCCTTCGTTGCCCGGTAGTTGTAATCCTGGATCTTGGCGTCGTCCTCGGCCTCCCAGTGGATGAAGACGCCGACGCAGATGAAGACATCATCGGCTTCCTCCACCGGGATGATGCCTTCGGCAACGCTGTCCTGCACTGCCTTTGCCACCGCATGCTGTGCCGGGCCGAACATCTGCACGGCCTGTTTGGCACCTTTGATGGTGACCTTGTTGAACAATATCGTGTTCGGCTTGCACGCCAGGTTCGGTGCGATGACCGCCAGCAGCGACGTAAAACCGTCCTTATTGTTCGTAAGTGCGTTGCAGAACGCCGTTTCCACAGCACTTCCGCGCGGTCCGATCAGAAGATCGATATGAGCGACTTCATTTCCCTCACCAACGAGAGACTCACCAACCATTACCTTGCTAATCTTTGCCACGGCCAATTCCTCCCATGTACCCTGTGGTCAAAAATGCGTTTGTCCAAAGAAGCCGTACCACGAGACACGAGGCTCGATGGACAGCTATCCTTGTTCGCAGCACCCTTTGATCGGGTCGGTTGGCCAGATAGCAGCGAGTAAGATTTGTTCGCCGATCAAATTCAAGCATTTAAGTCGGAATTATGCAAGCCGAAGTTCATGTTGCGGACAAAAAGCGTAGCAACCGTGAGATCGGCGGAGGTTCCGGGGTTGATATCCCTGTCCTTGAGCCGCTTGTCGAAGCTCAGCAGGACCTCTTCACGCCTTGTCAGGTCCGTCTCCTCCGTCACCGTCCGGCGTATCGTCTCCGCTTCCTTCCTGACTTCTTCGGCGAGACCGGTGCCGTGCTTGCGTCCGATATGGCTGTCGGGAAATGAAGACAGGAAGTGAAGGTAGACGAAGACCGTCGGCCACATGCCGTCTTCGCCGCGGCCGGCCGCTTGCTCCCATGCCGTAAGGCCGCCGGCAAAAATATCAGAAAAGCCGGTCGCATACTGTCTCGCGATCATGTCGCGGCCGGCGGCCATGTGCATGGCTTCGAGAAGCGGCACGGTCGGCTCCTCCCGGACATCCTGCTCTTCGGCGCTCCCCAGTCCTCCCGGATTGCCGAGCCGGATGGCGGCGAAGACGTCGCGGGCGTCGTCCGCATCCATCCCGTCCAGCGTTCGGCGCAGGTCGTCGCGGAAATGTGCCGAAATACTTTCCGCCGCTTTGGCGAGCGGCGCGCAAAGCAGGAGGATGCCGAGATTGGTGTTCGTTCCCACCCTTTCCCGTGTCGCCGCCACGGCGCCCAGAACGCGCCGGCCGACCGATGCATGCGGTTCGGAAACCAGCGGCGCGCTAACCTCGGCGCTTTCGAGGAACTGGCCGGCCGTCATCCGGTGACCGTCCGCGAAGCGGTGGACGTTGCCGGGTTTCAGGGCCTCGATCTCGGCCCGGCAGGCATCCAAATATGCGGTCATGATCTGCTGCTGCGTCAGCGTCATGCGGCGGGTCTTTCCTTCAAACCGGGATCGAGAAGCTCGACCATCGATCCGGCGATGCAATCGGCGATGCGGACGGGGACGACGGATTGCAAGCCGGCCCAGGCGGGCATGCTGTTGACCTCCAGCACCAGGAGATTGCCTTCGCAGCTCTGGGCGATATCGATGCCCGCGAAATTGGTTCCGATGGCCGCGACAGCGGCGAGCGCGAGGTCCTCGAGCTTCTGGCGCAACAGTCCGGCGACGGGTTCTGCCTTTGCCCCTTGCGCGATATTGGTGATCCAGCCGTCGGCGCAGCGTCCCATCATGCCGAGGACTTCGCCGTTGCTGACGAACACCCGGTAATCCCGGTAGGGCGGGCCGTTGCGCAAGACGAGACGCTGCAGATAATAGACATTGTCGACCTCGTCGGGACCGGGCAGGTCGGCAATCGAACGGACGAGCCGGATACCGCGCCCCTGCGAGCCGAACAGCGGCTTCAGGACGAGCGGGCCTTGCGGCACCTCGCGCTCGACGATGGCCCTGGCGTTGTCGGGACCTTCGACCGCGAAGGTCTCCGGCGTCGGAATTCCGGCATTCGCAAGCAGAAACGTGGTCGTCGACTTGTCGACGCAACGTTCGATCGCCTTGGCCGAATTCCAGACCGGCACGCCGAGATGGGTGAGGGCGTGCAAAATGCCGAGGCGGCGCGTGATCGCTTCGAAGGTGCCGCCGGAAATGGAGCGGACGATCACGCCGGCCGGAAGAGCGCCGTCCAGCGCCGGGATGGCGATACCCGAAGGATATCGCGTATCGAAGGCGATATCGCTGAGCGGGCAGAAGATCGTTTCCGAACCGAGCTCCTTGAAGGAGCGCCGCAACTGTTTCACCTGACCGTCCGGCTTGTCGGAAACGATGAGAACCTTGTCAGACGTCACCACCTGTTCAGCCAAGAGATTGCTCCAGCATCTGCCCGTTCCATTCGCCGGCGCGGAAGGTGTCGCCCGTCTCGACGGCCGTGACGATCACTTCGGCCGGGCTGAAGAGATGCGGATCGATCGCATAGAAGTCGCCGTTGAACTTCTTGAAAATCTCCGCAAACGGCTGCCCGTAGTCCCGAGACCTGTTGCTCGGCAGCTGTTCGGCGAGTTCGCGGGCCGCCGCCGCGCTGCCGCGGACGAACAATTGCACCAGTCCGCCGTAGATGATGGCATCGTTCGTCCGCCCCATGGCCTGCAGGAAATCGGGATGAGGGGCCGGAACCGGTGCGCATCCCGCCCCGTCGACGATGGCATCCAGGGGGAAATGCAGGCTATGCGCCTTGTGAAGGGCCACTTCCAGGGAGCGGCCGATGATCTGCACGGAGCCCGCAAGGCTTTGCGTCGGCGCGTAGATGAAGGTCAGGGCGCCAGGCGCCAGCCCTGTGGCCGCCGCCACCTTCTCGACGACGGCGGACGGCGGAGGTTTGTCCGCTTCCAGCACGAGGATCGACGTGGAAGCGTCGGTCTCGCTATAGGCAATCTCTTCGAACAGCGGCTCCACCCGCGCCAGCACGCGCGCGGGGCCGGAGCCCATGGCGAAATATTTCTCATGCGAGAGCCGCCAGCCCGCATACTGGCTGCCGAGGCAGGCGATGACCGGTTGCGAGGAGTGGACGGTGACGCTCAGCGGCCATTTCTCGTTATCGCGGTCGAGTGCCATGGAGACGGTCCCGAGGCCGCCCATGCAGATTTCCGTCATCCGGAGGCCCACTTCGAGCCCGCCGGCGGTGGCAGCGCCGGCATCGATAAGGTGTTCGCCCAGGGGGCCGCGCGCGTAGGTGATGCCGAACCGCTCGCTGTCGGCAATGATCTGATCGACGATGCGCTGGGCGTTTCTGTTGAGAGAGGCTTTTCCGTTCATCATTGGAAATTCTCCTTCCAATGCTCCGCCATTTCGTTGACGCGGCGTTTCACGGCCCGTTCGGCGGCGGTGGCGGATCGTGCCTTTGCCAGAACGGTGCAAACGGGATCGTCGGCACTCAGCGCCGATCCGGGATTCTGGTGATCTGCGGTCATGTTCGGCCAATCGACATCCGGAAAACGGGAGATGGCGCGGGGCGCGTAAGCGATCGCCGAAGCCGTCGTGCCGCTATAGGTCGGCACAGTGATGTCGTCACCCCGAACCGCGTTCAGATGCGCGGCGAGCAGCGGCGCGTCCTCGTTGTCGAAGATATCGAGCGTGGCCCCCGGCCGCGGATTGATTTCGATAAGGTGCAGGCCGTCCGGTCCGTCGATGAAATCGGCGCTGCAGAGGCCGACAAGGCCGGTCCGCTTCGTCAATCTGTCGAGCCAGCAGGCGATCTCGGCCCTTTTCTCCCGATCGAAGCGCATGAGCCGCACCGCACCGCCATAGCGAAACGGCGAGGATTGCGAGGGCGAAGACCATTGCCGGCTGAAACCTACGACATGCGCGCGTCCCGCCTGTGCCAGGAACAGGGCCGAGATGCTGCAGCCCTCGACGAACTTCTGGTAATAATAACCCTCTTCGAGGGGGGCTGTCCCGGCGGGTCTGACATGCGATCCTCCCGCGCCGCCGCCGAGCTTGGTGAGCCAGCCTTCCTGTTGGAACGGCGGCGAGAACCGGATTGCCGGATGCCTGATGCCGATATCCCAGCAGAGCCGGGAGAGGGCGATCGGATCTTTGACGGCGCGGATCGCCGCGGCACTGTTTCCGGCAATCCGGAACGTCCCGGCAAGCGTATCGATAATATCGGGCCGGCGCTCGAAGCCCGAGCCGTAGACCAGCGCAACGGGCTCCTCGCCGCGTGCCAGGTCCGTCAGTGTGTCGACGATTTTCTCGCCGCCGATACCGTCGCGTATGCTGCCGGGAAGCCGTGCGATCCGGTCGGCCAGGGCAACCGTGTCGGAATCGCCGAAGAGATCCGCCACCAGCGGCCTGTAGCCGGCGCGGCGTGCTGCTGCCGCAAGTGACCGGCCGGAAATGGCCGCGATCAGAAGGGCGGGGTTATTTTTCGATGCTGCGGGCAAGGGCGAAAGCATCCTGAAAATCGTACACGACCGGTTTTTCGGCGCCGATCATCTGTTTGAACAGGCCGGACTGCGTCTTGTATTTGAGATTGCCGATGGTGAGAGCGCCGATGCCGGTCGCCGAGGTCTCCCCCAGCTTGTCGGTCTTTGCATTGACCGCCAGACCTTCGATGCCGGAGGGCGGCACGGCATTGACATCCGCCGCGACAAGCAGGTTCGTCGCCGAGCGAAGCTGCTCGGCCGAGAGCACCCTGACGCCGGCCTTGGCGGCTGCCAAGACCACCTCGGCGTCCTGAAGCAATACTGTCTTCTTCTCCTCGGTGGAGCCGTCGGCGGCCTTCACCGTGACGCCGAAACGGGCCTTGATGGCCTCGGAAATCTTCCCGACACGGCTGACCCCGTCATGGCCCGCCAGAGTGACGTCCGCGCCTTCCTTGGCCGAGATCACGGCCGTGCAATAGCCGACGACGCCGGTCGCTCCGAAGATCGTCACCTTCGTTCCTTCGAGGTTCCGGCCATGCAGCTTTCCGAGCGCCGTCTCGACCTTGGCGACCATCGCCGCAGCCGTCGTGAACGAACCGGCGGGATCGGCGAAGACGGAAATCCCGAAAGGGGGCACCATCGCCTTTCTCACCGCGTCGATCATGTCGAGCGCCAGGACCGTATCGCGTCCGGCGATGAAAACACCGGTGGCGGTGCCGGCATCCGGCGGGCGCGAAAAGATCGCGTCCTGGACGAGGCCGGTTACGTCGGCGAGCGCGACATCCGTATAGGGAACGACATGGTCAAAGCCGGCATCGAGGGCCATGTTGACGTCGAAAGGGCTCATCTGTCTCAACGGCGTGAGCATGTGGAGAATCGTTTTCCGGCTCATTGCCTCGCCTTTCCTGACAGCGCTTTCCTGTATTCCAGCTTGAATTCGACCGGTTCCGTCCTTCGCGTGATCAGCGCTCCCTGGTTTCTGGCGGCGACGATGCGGATCGTGGTGCCGGTGTCCTCCAGCGCAGCGGCGGCGACGATGCGCTCGGCCGCCGCCTGCGATTCCGCGAAAGCAAATCCCGTCGGTCCCCAGGAGCTTTGCCCGATGCCGACCGCACCGCATTCGCCGAGCCTCAGAAGGGTTTCCTCCACTGCGCGGCTGGTGAAACGGCCGCCCTGGGCCGGGGAAAAATAGTCGCCGAGCTTCTGCTGGATGGACGTCACGGCGTTGCCGAAGGTCGCAATGTCCTTTTCGATCACCGCGGGCATGATCTCCATCAGGGCATGGCGGCAGATCGAGGCCGAGCTTTCGGCAGGGAACGGCGGAAGCGTGCGGAACGCCTTGATCTCGGCGTCTCCGTGAATGCCCTCGGCATGGCCGTCCAGTATGAGGATGATGCGCCATTCGCTCGGAAACGGGATGCGGGAGACGACGGTCGGGGTGAGGTCGTCCTTGGTCTTGCCGGCGTCGAGGATGAGGCCGCCTTCCTCGAAGGCCGCGATGCCGATCCCCGATCGCGCGCCGCGTCCGAGAAAGGTGGCGTCGTCGCGGACGTGGAACGGCAGGTCGTGCAATGTCCGAAGTGCCGCCGAGACGGCAAGCGCGAGCTGAGTTCCCGATCCCAACCCGGCATGAGCGGGAATGGTCTCGAAAACGGTGACCTGATGATGATCGGCAAGATCGAGATGCGGCCGGAGAGCGGTGAGGTGCGCGAATATGCGGGCGCTTTCATCGCCATGAACGCTGGTCTCGGCGGCCTTCGAAACTTCCAATCTGGTCGATATGCCGTCGAGTGGCAGGCCGATGCTTCCGAAGCGCGAGCTGTCCTTTCCGGGGATGTCCAAAAACCCGAGGTGCAAGCGTCCAGGAACTTGAATGGAGACGGAGTCCGACATCGGTTCTATTCTGAACTTTTTGATAATCGGGCCCTGAGTTCATGTTATCCTATTTTGTTACCGGCGCAAGCCTGGGTGAGGGAGCAGGAGAAAAAGAAGCGAGGAGCATCCGCGATGAACGAGGAGAAGGAACGCAAACGCGAGCGCGTTTATTCCGAGGAGGAAATCGTCTCGAAGCTGCAGGCCGAGCTGCCGCACTGGCGTTACGAGAACGGCTGGATTCGCCGCAAATACAAGACGCATGGCTGGAAATCCACGCTCATGGTGATCAACACCGTGGGGCATCTGGCAGAAGCGGCGTGGCATCATCCGGACATCAAGGCGTCCTATGCCTGGGTGGAGGTCCTTTTGATGAACCACGCGGCCAAAGGCGTGACCGACAAGGATTTCGAACTCGCCAGGAAGATCGAGGACGTCGTCCAGTGGCAGCCCGGCAGGGAGGGCGGTGCTCTTGAAGGCACACCCAATGCCGATCAGCGATTTGCCTATCTGAAATACGAGAACTGAGCCGCATTTTTCGCCGGACGGACTTCACATTTGGCGAAGAAAAGATAAATTCAACGCGGCACCAGAAAGTTTCGGAGTGTGATGGTTGCATGGATCGGCAGCCGAACGGTTCCTTTGCCGGCTGCGATCGAGCATGTGGCAAAGCTTCTGGCGAAAAGCCGCTGCCCGGTATTTTCCCTCGATTCGGATGTCCATGGATGCCGCAGCCTGATTGCCCTGGCGGAGCGGGTCGGTGCGACCTATGACCATGTGAACGGCCGCGATCTCGCTCATGAGGTCGCGCTTCATACGGATATCGGCGGGTTCTTTGCGACGGCGACGGAAGTGCGCCGCCGGGCGGACGTGATCGTCATCGTCGGCGACATTCCCGCCGCGCATCACGATCTGCTTCTCTCTCTTGCGGCCACGACGCCGGATCTCCCTCGGCCGGGCAGGCGTCGCTGGTTCCGGATCAACGGCAAAGGGGGGCCGGCGCTAGGGGACGAATTGCGGCGGCGTGCGAAGGTCGTCGAGGTCGGTGCGCCCGATCTGCCCATCGATGCGGTGCTCGGGGTCCTCAGGGCATCGCTGGGCGGGAGAAGGACACCCGCTGCGCTTACCGATATCGATGCCTTGCTGGGTGCATTGGGAAAGGCAAGTTTTCCGGTCTTCGTCTTCTCCCACCCTACGGACCCTGCGAGCCTGGCCATGCTGCAAGGCATGCTCATCGACATCAACAGGAAGCAGCGCGCGAGCGCTCTTTTCCTGCCCTCCGACGACGATGCCTGGGGCATGGTGCTCGCCTCGACATGGATGACGGGGTTTCCGCCGCGGACCGGCTTTTCGACCGGCTCGCCGGTTTACGACCCGTGGCTCTGCGACATAGACCGGATGATCGCCGCAAAGGAAGCTGATCTCCATCTGTGGGTCTCCGAGCGTGACGAGGCGCGGCCGCCGAGACGAGGCGGTTTGCCGACGATCGCGCTGGCCAGGAGCGACCGGCCTCTCAGCGGGGCGGCGGTCACGGTTCGTATCGGCAAGGCAGGTCTCGACCATGACGGCGTGGTCTATTCGAGCCGTATCGGAACCTTGAGAGCCGCAGCGGCAGCGGCCCCGTCCGATCTTCCGAGCGTTGCGGCCATCGCGGGCGAACTCCAGCATGCCCTGCAGAGCGAGGACCTGGCCTCATGCTGATCCGTCTCGCAGGGGGAGAAGTGGTGGATCCGGCCAACGGCTTGACCGGCAAGCGCGACGTCTGGGTCAGGGACGGGTTTATCGTCGAGAAGCCTGTCTCGAAGAGAGCGGACAAGACCTACGACGTTTCCGGCTGCCTCATCATGGCGGGCGCGATAGACATCCATTCCCATATCGGCGGCGGCAATGTGAATACCGCGCGTCTTCTGCTGCCGGAACAGCATGCCGCACACCTCAAGCGGCCGCTGCACACGTCGCTTTCGAACGCCGGATGGTCGACGTTCAGCACGGGATGCCTTTATGCCCAGATGGGGTTCACGACCGTGGTCGAGCCGGCGATGTCGCCGTCGAACGCGCTCCATACCCATATGGAACTCGCCGACATTCCTATCATCGACAAGGCGACGCTCGCGATCCTCGGCAACGACGATTTCCTCCTGTCGATGATCCGGGACGATGCCTCGCCGGCGATGATCGACGACTATGTGGCTTGGACCGTGTCGAGATCGAGGGCGCTCGGGGTGAAGGTCATCAATGCGGGCGCTGCAGCGGCCTTCAAGGAGAATGTCCGCAATTTCGCCTTCGACGACGTGGTTCCGTCCTACGGCGTCAGTTCCCGCAGGATCGTCGAAACGCTGCAGGCTTCCGTCGGACGTCTCGGAATCCCCCATCCGCTGCATGTCCATGCCAACAATCTCGGGATCGCGGGAAACGCCGCGACGGCCGCGGAAACCATCCAGGCGTCGGGAGGCAGGCCGCTCCATCTCGCGCATCTGCAATTCTACGGTTACGGGACCGAGGGCAAACGCGGCTTTTCCTCCGAGGCCGCCCGTCTTGCCGAGCTGGTCAACGGCAACAAGGATGTGACGATCGATGTCGGCCAGGTGATGTTCGGCCAGACCGTGACGATCTCGTCCGACGTCACGCGGCAATATGCCGGAATGCGGACCGCGCATCCGAAGAAGTCCATCATCTTCGACGGGGACGGCAATGGCGGCGGCATCGTGCCCTATCGTTATCGCAAGGATTATTACGGTTCGCTGCAATGGGCGGTGGGGCTGGAGCTTTTCCTGCTGATCGACGATCCGTGGCGGGTCTTCTTCACCACCGACCATCCGAACGGCGCTCCTTTCACCGCCTATCCGGAACTGTTCGAATTGCTGATGAGCCGCGACGCGCGCAATGCGAAGATGGCGGAACTCGACCGGTCGGCGCTGGAGCTGACCACGCTCGGCTCGATCTCCCGGGAATACACGCTTGAAGAGGTCGCCGTCATGACGCGGGCGGCGCCGGCCAGGCTGCTCGGGCTCGACGACCGCGGTCATCTCGGTCCAGGCGCGATCGCGGATATCGCCGTCTACCGGAAAGGGCAGGACATCCAGAAGATGTTCCGGGACGCCGCGCTGGTCTTCAAGGACGGCGATCTCGTCGTTCGGGATGGCGTCGTGACGCACTATCGCTGGGGACGGGCGCTGCGCCTCAATCCGCCGCCGGACAAGGGAATGATCAAGCGCATGCAGGCCTATCACGAGGAGCGCTACGGGCTGTCGCTCGACTGGTTCACGTTTCCGGATTCGGCGATTGCCCGGGAAAACCCGTTTGCGGAGGTCGCATGCAGGAGCTGATCCGGAACGGCATCGAGATTGACGACACCTTCGCGGAAGCGTTCGGCATGCGCGCGACGGCGATCATCATCACGGCGCCCACCCTGAAATGGGCGCGTCAGGCGGCGATCACCATGACAGGCTTCGCCACCTCCGTCATCGGCTGCGGCTGCGAAGCGGCGATCGACATCGACATTCCGGCATCCAAGACGCCGGACGGGCGCCCAGGCTGCCGCGTGATGATCTTCGCGATGAGCACGGACGAGCTGCAGAAACAATTGAAGACGAGGCTCGGCCAGTGCGTTCTCACGTCTCCCGGCAGTGCCTGTTTCGCAGGCCTCGAAGGCAGCGCGTCCCTCGATCTCGGTTCGTCTCTCCGCTATTTCGGCGACGGGTGGCAGATCTCGAAGAAGTTCGGCGGCAGGCATTATTGGCGCGTGCCGGTCATGGACGGCGAATTCCTCTGCGAGGCGAAGACCGGCCTGACGAAGGAGGCGGTCGGCGGGGGAAATTTCCTGCTGCTCGCCGCCGATGCGGAAAAGGCGCTTGCCGCGGCCGAGCGCGCCGTGGCGGCGATCGGGAAGGTTCCCGGCGCGATCATGCCTTTCCCCGGCGGCATCGTGCGATCGGGCTCGAAGGTCGGCGGCAAGTACAAGGGCATGATGGCCTCGACCAACGATGCCTATGCGCCGACGCTTCGCGGCGTCGTCAAGAGCGCGGTCGGTCCGGATATCAATGCGGTCCTGGAGATCGTCATCGACGGCGAGAACGACGACGCGGTGACCGCCGCGATGCGGGCCGGGCTGAAGGCCGTCATCGATTTCGGGCCGAAACGCGGGGCGCTCCGCATCAGCGCGGGAAACTACGGCGGCAAGCTCGGCAAGTTCCATTATCATCTGAAGGATCTTCTGCCATGAAGCCGCTGACCTTCACCCTGCGCTCCGAGCCGGAGGAGAGGCTCGACCTCTCCGGCCTTACGCCCGACAAACTCGCCGGCATGCCGGTTGCCGAGATCGCCGGATTGACGATCGGATTGAGCCGGCGTCCGGCGTCCGTCGGGGACGTCTTCAAGATCACCGGCACCGATGCCTCCAATATCGTCTTCGCCGGCGGCAGCGGGCGTTTCGATCTCGTCGGAGCGGAGATGGGTGCGGGGCGCATCCGGGTCGAAGGAGATGTCGGCGCGCGACCCGGCCGCCGCATGGCCGGCGGTACGCTGGTGATCGAGGGTAAGGCCGGATTGCAGGCGGGCTCCGGCATGAAGAACGGGCGCATCGAGATCAACGGCGATGCAGGCGAAGGGATCGGCGGCCCGATGGCGGGAGAGATCCACGGCATGACCGGCGGTCTCATCATCGTGCGCGGCAAGGCGGGGCATCGTCCCGGTGAGAGGATGCGGCGCGGCATCATCGCGCTTCTGAGGGGGTGCGGCGACTATGCGGGCCTCGGGATGATCGCCGGCACGATCGTCGCCACCGGCCGCGTCGGCCGCTACCCCGGTCACCTGATGAAACGCGGCTCGCTTCTGTTCGACCGGCGACCGGCCGATCTTTCGCCCACGTTCATGGATTGCGGCCGGGTCGACATCGCCTTCCCGGCGCTGTTCGATCGCTACCTGATGGAGGAAAAGATCCTCGACCGGCCGCTGCTCGGTGCAAAACCCTACCGTTTCGGCGGCGACAATGCCGTGCTGGGCAAGGGCGAAATCATGTTTCCGAAAGGTTGAGCCGTGATCGCCCGAAAGCCTTCAACCCGGCTGCTGCTGAATCGGATAAAGCTGGTGGAAGAAGGGCAGGCATTGGGCTCCCCGCTGACGCAGGAAAACCTGGAAGGCGTTCATGGCGGGGGAGACCGTCCTGTCCGTCCGCCTCACCGAAAACCACTGCCTGCGGATGGGCATGCCGATGACGTCGAGCGTGACGAGCTTGCCGAACTCCAGTTCCATGGCGATGGTATGGGCCGAGATGAAGGCGATGCCGAGCCCCGCCATGACGGCCTGCTTGATCGTCTCGTTCGAGGACATTTCCGTGCCGAGATCATCGAGCCTTCCCGGAATCTCTCCGAGAAAAATTTCCAGCGATATGCGCGTGCCCGACCCCGGCTCGCGGATGAGGAAGTGTTCCCTGGCGATTTCCTCCTTGGTGATATCGCGTTTCTTCGCCAGGGGATGGTCCGGCGGTGCGATCATCACCAGCGGATGGTCTCCGAACACCGCCGAGTGCAACGGCAGATCCCTGGGCGGGCGGCCCATCAGGGCGATGTCGACGTCGTGGTTCTTCAGTTTCGCGATGATCTCCGCCCGGTTGCCGATCGCCAGAGAAACGGCGATGTCCGGATGGCTCTTCTTGAAGGTGGCCATCAGGCGCGGCGCGAAATATTTCGCGGTCGAGACGACGCCGAGAGCGAGCGTGCCCGTGCGCACGCCCTTGATGGCATCGATCTCGTCGTCCAGCTGACGCAACCTCTCCTCGACCATCTGAGCCGCATCGATGAAGGCAAGGCCCGCTGCGGTCGGGCGCAGCCCGTCATTGGTCCGGTCGAAGAGCACGACGCCTGCATCCTCCTCGACCTGTTTCAACTGGATGGTGATCGCCGGCGGCGTGAGGCCAAGCGCGTTCGCCGCCCGGACGATGGTCCCGTGTCTTGCGATTTCCTGCGCCGCGCGCAGATGCCTGAGCGTCAGATTTTTCATTTGATCTTAGCTTAAATAAATTTATCTATTCGGTAAATACAATAAATTTTACTTAGCGCGAGATTCTTGGTTCGATACCTCCATGCCCCAGGCAATGAGCGGGCAGGGAGGCAGGCCATGAGTTCGCCGACGTTAGAAACATTCTTGAACTTCCATGTCATGAGCGGCGCCTCCCTCGCCGAGGCTGTCGCCCTCACCATTCGGCGGCTGGCAGCGGCCGCTGTCATCCTGCGCAGCACCATCAACCAGGGTGCGCTCGGCATTCCTTCTTCCGAGGAGCACCGTGATGCCGGACCGGGCGGCGACATACCGAAAGCGCTCGACGTTCTGGCCGACGCTCTCTTCATCGAAGCCATGCGGCAGGCGCCCGTCTGCCTCTATGCCTCCGAGGAACTCGAACAGGCTGCCCTTCTCGATCCGGCAGGCCCGCTCGCGGTGGCCGTCGATCCCCTGGACGGCTCCTCGAACATCGACATCAACGTCTCGATCGGGACCATCTTCTCCATCCTCCCAGCGGCTGGTGATCCGGTCGGCGAGCCTGACGCCTCCTTCTTCCACCGGGGAGACGCTCAGCTCGCCGCCGGCTTTTTCATCTACGGCCCTCAGCTTGCGCTGGTTCTCAGCGTCGGGAGCGGCACCCATGTCTTCGTCTTTTCCTCGCGGCTCGGCGTGTTCGTCCAGGCTTACGGAAATCTGGTCATCCCGCCGCGGACGCAGGAATTCGCGATCAATGCGGCGAACTACCGCCACTGGGACGAGGCGGTCCGGCTTTACGTCGACGACTGCCTGAAGGGGGCGGAAGGGCCGCGCGAAAAGGAATTCAACATGCGCTGGGTCGCGGCCGTCGCCGCCGATGCCTACCGCATCCTGATGCGCGGCGGCGTCTATCTCTACCCCGGCGACCGGCGCAAGGGATATGGCGACGGCCGGCTGCGGCTGGTCTACGAAGCCAACCCGATCGCCTTCCTTATCGAACAGGCGGGTGGAGCCGCCACGGATACGGTCAACCGCATTCTGGACCTGACGCCGACGGCGCTGCATCAGCGCGTTCCGCTCGTCTTCGGCTCGGCACGGGAGGTCGCCCGTGTCGGGCGCTACCATGCCGAGCCCAGCAGCATCGCCGAGCGGGCGCCGCTTTTCAGCAATCGCGGCCTCTTCAGAGCCTGACCGGGAGGGAGCGGCAATGTCGGCAAGACATCCCATTATTTCGACCACCGGATCGTCCGGCGCAGGGACCACCTCGGTCAAGCGCATTTTCGAGCAGATATTCCGGCGCGAGAAAATCGAGGCGGCCTTCATCGAGGGAGACGCATTCCACCGCTACGACCGGCAGGCGATGAAGGAAAAGGTCGCCGAGGAGGAGCGGAACGGCAATCCGAATTTCACGCATTTCCATGCGGAAGCCAACGAGCTGGAAATCCTCGAATCCGTCTTCGAGGAATACGGCCGGTACGGCACTGGCCGCACCCGGACCTATATCCACGACGAACAGGAAGCCGCCTGTCACAATGTTCCGCCCGGAAGCCTCACGGACTGGCGCGATTTTCCACCGAGCGACCTGCTTTTTTACGAAGGGCTGCATGGCTGCGCGGTGACGGACAAGGTGAACCTCGCCAGCCATGCCGATCTGAAGATCGGCGTCGTGCCCGTCATCAATCTCGAATGGATCCAGAAGATCCATCGCGATCGGGAAACGCGCGGTTATTCCACGGAAGCGGTAATGGACGTCATCCTGCGGCGCATGCCGGACTATGTCCGCTACATCACGCCCCAGTTCACGCTGACCGACATCAACTTCCAGCGGGTGCCGATCGTCGACACGTCCAACCCGTTCATCGCGCGCTGGATCCCGACACCTGACGAATCGATGCTGGTCATCCGTTTCGCGAGGCCGCGCGGCATCGATTTCCCGTACCTGCTGTCGATGATCCACGACTCGTTCATGTCGCGGGCCAATTCCATCGTGGTGCCGGGAAACAAACTGGATCTCGCCATGCAGCTGATCCTGACACCCCTGATCATGCAACTGATCGAACGCAAGAACCGCGCCTCGTGAGGAGCAAGCAATGAACACGCAACTTCAGCCGCAGGACATCATCGAGTTTGGCACCGTGACGGAGCACGACATGGCGAACGCCGTAAGGGCGCTTGCCATGGACGGCGTCCAGAAGGCCAATTCCGGTCATCCCGGCATGCCGATGGGCATGGCCGATGTCGCGACGGTCCTGTTCAGCCGCTTCATCAAGATCGATCCGTCCGATCCGAAATGGCCGGATCGCGACCGTTTCGTCCTTTCCGCCGGCCACGGCTCGATGCTGCAATATGCGCTTCATTACCTGATCGGCTACGAGGACATGACGATCGGGGAGCTGCAGCGGTTCCGACAGCTCGGTGCGAGGACGGCCGGCCATCCGGAATACGGCCACGCGCTCGGCATCGAGACCACGACGGGTCCGTTGGGACAGGGGATTGCCACGGCCGTCGGCATGGCGCTTGCCGAACGCATTGCCAATGCGCGCTACGGCGACGGGCTTGTCGATCATCATACCTATGTCATTGCCGGCGACGGATGCCTGCAGGAAGGCATCAGCCATGAGGCGATCGACCTTGCCGGCCATCTGAAGCTGTCGCGGCTGATCGTGCTCTGGGACAACAATTCCATCTCGATCGACGGTCCCACCAGCCTTTCGACCTCGATGAACCAGCTTGCCCGTTTCGAGGCGGCGGGCTTCGACGTGCAGGAGATCGACGGGCATGATTTCGATGCGATCGGCCGCGCGATTTCCCGGGCGCGGGTTTCGAACAAGCCGTCCCTCATTTCCTGCCGGACGGTGATCGGCAAGGGCGCTCCCAACCTGCAGGGGTCGGAGAAGACCCACGGAGCGCCGCTCGGCGAAAGCGAGGTTGCGGCCGCGAGACAGGAGCTGAATTGGCCCTATGCGCCATTCCAGGTTCCGGAGCCCATTCTGGAGCGCTGGAGCGAGGTCGCCGCGCGCGGGGCCGCGCAGCGGCGCAAATGGCTCAACCGGGTTGCCGCGGCACCCGAGGGTGCGGCCTTCATCGGAGCCATGGAGCGGGAAATCCCGGCATCGCTGTTAGGCGCGCTCGCCGAGTTCCGCCGGGAGCATCAGGCGAAGGCGACGAAGGTCGCCACCCGCAAGGCTTCCGAAATGGTGCTCGGCGTCATCAACGCTGCGACGGACCTGACGATCGGAGGGTCGGCGGACCTCACCCATTCCAACCTGACCCTGACGGCCGGAATGTCGCCCATCAGGCCGGGGAGCTATGCCGGCCGTTATATCCATTACGGCATCCGCGAGCACGGAATGTCGGCGGCGATGAACGGTCTCGCCCTGCATGGCGGGTTCATTCCCTATGGCGGCACTTTCCTCGTCTTCTCCGACTATGCCCGCGGCGCGATCCGCCTGTCGGCGCTGATGGGGCAGCAGGTGATCTATGTCATGACGCATGACTCGATCGGGCTTGGCGAGGATGGGCCGACCCATCAGCCGATCGAGCATCTGGCGATGCTGCGCGCGACGCCCAACCTCAACGTCTTCCGGCCCTGCGACATCGTGGAGACGGCGGAGTGCTGGGAACTGGCGCTTAAGGAGCGGGACCGTCCGAGCCTCATCGTGCTGTCGCGCCAGAACCTGCCGATGTGCCGCCCGCGCGAAGGCGAAGAGAACCTTTCCGCGCAGGGAGCCTATGTCCTGCGCGCGACCTCGGGACCACGCACCCTCTCCCTGCTGGCGACCGGTTCCGAGGTCGAGATTGCCTGTGGCGCCGCCGACACGCTGCTTGCCGAACATGGCATAGCCGCCGCGGTCGTCTCCATGCCCTCCTGGGAGCTGTTCGAGCGGCAATCGCCCGAATACCGCAAGGCGGTGCTCGGGACGTCACCCCGGATCGGCATCGAGGCGGCGGCACGCCTCGGCTGGGACCGCTATCTCGGAGAAGACGGCGTCTTCATCGGCATGAACGGCTTCGGCGCCAGCGCTCCGGCCGCAGCGCTCTACGAGCATTTCGGCATCACCGCCAAGGCCGCGGTGAACGCGGCTCTCGAACTCGTCGCCCGGGGATCGGGCACAGACCAGACGGATTGGTAGGAAAGGAGGAGGACCATGGCCCGCATCACATTACGCCAGCTGCTCGATCACGCGGCAGCATACGGATACGGCGTTCCGGCCTTCAATATCAACAACATGGAACAGGGCCTCGCGGTCATGGAAGCGGCGGCCGCCTGCGATGCGCCCGTCATTCTCCAGGCCTCGAAAGGGGCCCGGTCCTACGCGAAGGATATCATGCTGGCGCGGATGATCGAGGCGCTGACGGAGATCTATCCGGCCATTCCGGTCTGCGTCCACCAGGATCACGGCAGCGACGAAGCGACCTGCATGACGGCGATACGCCACGGCTTCACCTCCGTGATGATGGACGGCTCCCTTGAGGCGGATGCCAGGACGCCGGCCTCCTATGAGTACAATGTGGCGATCACCGAAAGGGTGGCGCGCATCGCCCATTGGGTGGGCGTGTCGGTCGAAGGGGAGCTCGGTGTTCTGGGCTCTCTGGAAAGCGGCACCGGCGCAGCCGAGGATGGCCATGGCGCCGAAGGCGCTCTGTCGCACGACCAACTTCTGACGGACCCGGATCAGGCGGTCGATTTCGTCGCCCGCACCGGTGTCGACGCGCTGGCGATCGCCTGCGGCACGTCGCATGGCGCCTACAAGTTCACCCGGGCGCCGGACGGCGAGATCCTGGCGATGAGCGTCATCGAGGAGATCCACCGCAAGCTGCCGAATACGCATCTCGTCATGCATGGCTCTTCCTCGGTGCCGCAGGAGATGCAGGACATCATCAACCGCTTCGGCGGACAGATGCCGCAGACCTATGGGGTTCCTGTCGAGGAAATCGAGCGCGGCATCCGCTGCGGGGTCCGGAAGGTCAATATCGACACCGACTGCCGCATGGCGATGGCCGGGCAATTCCGGAGGATTGCGATGGAGCATCCGGAGGAATTCGATCCGCGCAAGTTCCTGAAACCGGCGATGGACGCCATGCGCAACCTCTGCCGCGACCGCTTCGAACGCTTCGGCACGGCGGGAAAAGCCTCCAAAATCAAGGTCATTGCCCTGGACGAGATGGCGAAGCGTTATGCCGCCGGCGAGCTCGATCCGCAGACCTCAACCGCGAAAGCCGCCTGAGCGGCGGTCCGAAACACAACGAAAGGACCAGGCCATGGACAGCAAATCCCAAACCGTCAAGGGCGCGGCGCGCTACAGATCGGGCGTGATGGAATACAAGAAGATGGGCTATTGGGAGCCCGATTACGAGCCGAAGGATACCGATATCATCGCGCTCTTCCGGATCACGCCGCAGGAAGGCGTCGATCCGGTCGAGGCGGCCGCGGCCGTCGCGGGGGAATCCTCCACGGCCACTTGGACGGTCGTCTGGACCGACCGGCTGACGGCGAGCGAGAAATATCGCGCCAAGGCCTACCGGCTCGATCCCGTGCCGAATGCGGAAGGGCAGTATTTCGCCTATATCGCCTACGACCTCGACCTGTTCGAACCGGGCTCGATCGCCAACATGAGCGCGTCGATCATCGGCAACGTGTTCGGCTTCAAGCCTCTGAAGGCGTTGCGGCTGGAGGACATGCGGTTTCCAATCGCCTACGTGAAGACTTTCCAGGGACCCGCGACCGGCATCGTCGTCGAGCGCGAGCGTCTGGACAAGTTCGGCCGTCCGCTGCTGGGGGCGACCGTGAAGCCGAAGCTCGGCCTTTCGGGGCGCAATTACGGCCGCGTCGTCTATGAGGCGCTGAAGGGCGGGCTCGATTTCACCAAGGACGACGAGAACATCAACTCGCAGCCCTTCATGCATTGGCGCGAACGCTTCCTCTACTGCATGGAGGCGGTGAACAAGGCGCAGGCCGAGACCGGCGAAATCAAGGGGACCTATCTGAACGTCACGGCCGCCACGATGGAGGACATGTACGAGCGCGCCGAATTCGCCAGGGAGCTCGGCTCGGTCATCGTCATGATCGACCTCGTCATCGGCTATACGGCGATCCAGTCCATGGCGAAATGGGCGCGCCGCAACGACATGGTGCTGCATCTCCACCGTGCCGGCCATTCCACCTATACGCGGCAGAAGACGCATGGCGTGTCCTTCCGCGTCATCGCCAAATGGATGCGGCTTGCGGGCGTCGACCACATCCATGCCGGCACCGTCGTCGGCAAGCTGGAAGGCGACCCCGCGACGACGCGCGGCTATTACGACGTCTGCCGCGAGGACTTCAATCCGATGCGGCTGGAGAACGGCATCTTCTTCGACCAGCACTGGGCCTCGCTCAACCGGATGATGCCGGTCGCTTCCGGCGGCATCCATGCCGGGCAGATGCACCAGCTCCTCGACCTGCTCGGCGAGGACGTCGTGCTGCAGTTCGGCGGCGGCACGATCGGGCACCCGATGGGCATCGCCGCCGGTGCCACGGCCAACCGCGTGGCGCTCGAATGCATGGTGCTCGCCCGCAACGAGGGACGGGACATCGTGCGCGAAGGGCCGCAGATCCTGCGCGATGCCGCCCGCCACTGCCAGCCTCTGCAGCAGGCGCTGGAGGTCTGGAAGGACGTGACCTTCGACTACACCTCGACCGACACGCCGGATTTCGTTCCGACGGCCACCGCAGCAGAATAGGAGACGCGACATGCATATCACCCAGGGAGCATTCTCGTTCCTGCCGCCTTTGACGGACGAGCAGATCGCCCGGCAGGCCCAGTACTGCATCGACAAGGGCTGGGCCATGAGCCTCGAATTTACCGACGATCCCCACCCCCGCAACACCTACTGGGACATGTGGGGCCACCCGATGTTCGACAATCCGGATGCGGCTGCGCTGATGATGGAGCTGAAGGAGTGCCGCAAGGTCTATGGCGACCGCTATATCCGCTTCGTGGCCTTCGACGGCAGCCACGGCTGGGAATCCGTCCGCCTCTCCTTCATCGTCAACCGGCCTGCGGCGGAGCCCGGTTTCCGGCTCGATAGGCAGGAGGCCGCGGGCAGGGCAGTCCGCTACACCGCCCGCTCCTATGCGGCGGACCGGCCGACAGGAGAACGCTATGGCTGAGCCGGTTCCCATGAGGCCGCAGGCCGCCGACAATATACCCTCCGCCATCGATCTCAGGGCGGAATATGTCGAATCCGGCGTCAAGGACGTGCTCGACGAGCTGGACAGCTCGCTCATCGGCCTTGCGCCGGTCAAGCAGCGGATCAAGGAGACCGCCGCACTTCTCCTGGTCGAGCGTGCCCGCAAGCGGCTCGGCCTCGCCCATGAGACCCCGACGCTGCACATGAGCTTCAGCGGCAATCCGGGGACGGGAAAGACGACCGTCGCGTTGCGCATGGCCGATCTGCTCCACCGGCTCGGCTATATCCGCAAGGGGCATCTGGTGTCGGTGACGCGCGATGATCTGGTGGGGCAGTATATCGGCCACACCGCGCCGAAGACGAAGGAGATCCTGAAGAAGGCGATGGGCGGCGTGCTCTTCATCGACGAGGCCTATTACCTCTACAGGCAGGAAAACGAGCGCGACTACGGCCAGGAGGCGATCGAGATACTCCTGCAGGTCATGGAGCACCAGCGCGAGGATTTCGTCGTCATCTTGGCGGGTTACGCCGACCGGATGGATCGTTTCTTCGAAAGCAATCCGGGCTTTCGTTCGCGCATCGCCCATCATATCGACTTCCCGGACTATACCGACGACGAACTGCTCCGGATCGCCGAGGTGATGCTCGCCAACCAGAACTACGGATTCGATGCGGAAGGGCGGGCCGCCATGGAGCAATATATCGCGCTTCGCCGCCGCCGGCCGCATTTCGCCAATGCCCGTTCCATCCGCAATGCGCTCGACAGGGCGCGCCTGCGCCAGGCGAACCGGCTGTTCGAAACGTCCGACGGACCGGTCGACGCCGATGCGCTGTCGACCATCGTGGCCGCCGATATCCGGGCCAGCCGTGTGTTCGGCGAGGCGACACAAGAGGAGTCCGCATCATGAGCCGGAAGACGATCATCGCGCCTTCCATTCTCTCCGCCGATTTCTCCCGGCTGGGCGAGGAAGTGGAAGACGTCGTCAAGGCGGGTGCCGACTGGGTCCATCTCGATGTCATGGACGGTCATTTCGTGCCCAACATCACGTTCGGGCCGCAGATCGTCAAATCCATCCGCGACCGGACGCAAGCCGTCTTCGACTGTCATCTGATGATTGCGCCCGTGGCCCCCTATATCGCGGCCTTCGCGGATGCCGGTTGCGATGTCATCACGGTCCATGCCGAAGCCGGGCCGCATCTCGACCGGACGCTTCAGGCGATCCGCAATCTCGGCAAGAAGGCGGGTGTCGCGCTCAATCCGTCGACGCCCGAAAGCGTCATCGAATATGTGCTCGACCGTCTGGACCTCGTGCTGCTGATGACCGTCAATCCCGGCTTCGGCGGCCAGGCCTTCATCCCGGCGGTCGTGGAGAAGGTGCGCCGGGTGGCGGCGATGATCGGCGACCGGCCGATCCATATCGAGATCGACGGCGGCGTCACGTCCGAAACCGCGCCGCTGGTCTCCGCTGCCGGCGCCGATGTCCTCGTCGCCGGCTCGGCCATATTCAAGGGCAATGATGCGTCCGCCTATGCCGGCAATATCGAAGCGATCCGCAGGCAGGCGGACAACGCGCTTGCGCGCCGGGCGGCGTAGATCCGGTTGTGGTGAAGCGAAGCGGATGAAGAGCCGCCGGGACGACCGGCGGCTCTCTGTTTTTATTGCTTCTTGAATTGCTCGAGATAGGCCAGCAGATTGCTGATCTCGCCGTCGTCCTTCAGGCCGGCAAAGGCCATCTTGGTGCCTTTCACCTTCGCTTTCGGATTGTGGAGGTAGTCGCGCAACGATGCCTCGTCCCATTGGAGGCCGGCCTTGCCGGCATCGACCATCGCCTTGGAATAGGCAAATCCGGGATGGGTGCCGGCGACCCTGCCGATCACGCCGTTCAGAGACGGGCCTACCTTGTTCTTATCCGTTTCGGCGTCGTGACAGGCCTTGCATTTGTTGAACACCGTCGCTCCCGCGTTCGCATCGCCCTCCTGAGCGTTGGCTCCGCAGGCAGAGAAAATCGCAACTGATGCAGCGATCAGAAGGATAGGACATTTCATGGTATTTCCTCATTTCGCCAAGGGTGCCCTTTGACGAAGACAGGCGCCGTTATTTCCTCCGCCGGCACTTGCCATAGAAAAAATCTACCTGCGGAAGGATGTAAGTCAAGCCTCTGCTGCGCCCCCGGGGGCCGTCGTCGGCCATACGGATCGGAAGTTGCGATTGACGGGCGCACGGGATGCTCCTAATTTCACTATTATCTCTTCCCGGCACCGGAAGAGGCTGCGATTGGCCGGCGGTTGCGCATGCGGCTGCCTGAGCAGGAGGAAGCGGCTGCGGCAGGCCGTTGAAAGGTGCGACATGCCTCTTATCGAACTCGTTCTGACGATCTGTCTTGCGGACCAGCCTGCGAGCTGCCGGGAGGAGCACCTTCGTTTCGAAGACAGGGGAGGTCCGGTAACCTGCATGCTCCAGGCACCGCCTCAGATTGCGAAATGGTCCGCGGAGCATCCGCGTTTGCGCGTCGTCAAATGGCGGTGCGAATATCCGACGAGGGGCAAGGATATCTAAAAAATCGGAACACGGGATGGGGCATATGGGAGGAAGGACTCATGGGAGGCGGGATTGGCCGATCGTTCCGGATCGGATTGTTGTTGCTGGCGGCATTCTTCACCCAGACGGTGGGGCAGGCCGCGGCTGCGGAGGTCGTTCGTGTCGGCGTTCTCAAGTTCGGCACGGTGAGCTGGGAACTCGATACGATCAAACGGCATAAGCTGGACGAAAAACACGGGATCACCGTGGATGTGCAGGAATTCGCCGGCGAGGACGCCACGAATGTCGCGCTGATGGCCGGAGCGGTCGACGTGATCGTTTCGGACTGGCTGTGGGTTTCGCGGCAGCGCGCGACAGGCGCCGACCTGACGTTCGTTCCCTATTCCACGGCGGTCGGCGCCATCATGGTTCCGGACCAGTCCCCCATCCGAACCCTCGGCGATCTCAGCGGCAAGAAGATAGGCGTCGCGGGCGGCCCTCTGGACAAGAACTGGCTTCTGATCCAGGCGATGGCGAAGAAGGACTATTCCAGGGATCTCGCCGAGACAAACACGATCGTCTACGGCGCTCCGCCATTGCTGACGGAAAAGGTGCAGCAGGGCGAGCTCGATGCGGTGCTCAACTTCTGGAACTATTGCGCGCGGCTGGAAGCGAAGGGTTATCGCAGGGTCATCGGCGGGCACGAGGCGGCTGCCGCGCTCGGCGCCTCGGGACCGATCGTCGCTCTGGGATATATCTTCCACGAATCCTGGGCCAAGGCCCACCGGGCCGCGATCGACGGCTTCGTGGAGGCAAGCGCCGATGCGAAGGCGCTGCTCGAAAGTTCCGACGACGAATGGACGGCGCTCGCTCCGATGCTTCGGGGTGACGAAGCCGAGCAGAAGGTCATGCGCGACCGCTATCGCGAAGGCATTCCCAAACGACCGCCCGAGGACGCGGAAAAGGATGCGGAAGCGCTTTATTCCGTCCTGGCCACGATAGGCGGCGAAGAGCTCGTCGGCCCCTCGAAGGAACTGGTGCCGGGTACGTTCTGGGGGGCGGAATAGGTGAGTTCGGTTTCTCTTGGCTCATCGTCGCAGGTGCAAATGGAGAAGGCCGCGCGAAGACGCAGTTTCGGACCGTTGCTGACGGTCATCGCATCGGTCGTCGTTCTGGCCGTCGCGTGGCATCTGTCGGCAACCCTCTGGCCCAGTCGTGCCTTCCCGCTACCGCTCGATGTCCTGCGCGTCATGGCTCGTGAGACGGCTAAGGGAGATCTTCCCTATCATCTGGGAATAACCCTTGGCCGTGTGGCTGCTTCGTTCCTGCTGGCCATGGTCATCGGCTCGGCGATCGGCATCTTCCTCGGAAGCTATCCGCGGGCGGACCGGTTTCTCGATCCCTGGGTCATTCTTTCCCTGAACGTTCCGGCCCTGGTGGTCATCGTCCTTGCCTATATCTGGTTCGGGCTGAACGAGGTGGCGGCCATCGGCGCCGTGGCCTTCAACAAGATACCGAACGTCATCGTCACCATGCGGGAAGGGACCCGTGCGCTCGATCTGCGCTATACCGACATGGCGAAGGTCTACAGGTTCGGGCCGCTTGCGCGATTGCGCCACGTCCTGCTGCCGCAGCTGCAGCCCTATCTGGCCGCGGCTTCCCGCTCCGGCATTTCGCTGATCTGGAAGATCGTCCTCGTCGTCGAGCTTCTCGGCCGTTCGAACGGCGTCGGCTTCCAGATCAACCTTTATTTTCAGCTCTTCGACGTTGCCTCCATCCTCGCCTACACGCTGGCCTTCGTCTGCGTGATGCTCTTGATCGAATTCCTTCTGGTGCAGCCCCTTGAACACACCTCAACCCGCTGGCGCAGACGCGCGGCTTGAAATCGAAGTCAGGCACAAATCGTTCGAGTCGTCGAAGGGCGGCAGCATCGAAGTCCTGCGCGATCTCAGTTTTGCAGCAGAGCCGAACGAGTTCGTCTGCCTTGTCGGCCCTTCCGGCTGCGGCAAGACCACGACGCTGCGGCTGCTCCTCGGCCTGGACCGGTCCTTCGAGGGGCGCATAGCGCTGCCGGGAGAAAGGGAGCCGCGCATCGGCATGGTTTTCCAGGAACCCATCCTTCTGCCGTGGCGAACGGTCGAGGAAAACGTGCGTCTGGTCTTACCGAAAAGCCTTCAGGGCAAGAACCTCGATCGACTGTTCGACACACTCGGTCTGTCCGGAATGCGGGCCTTTTACCCCGGAGAACTTTCGCTGGGGCTCGCGCGCCGCGCAGCCCTTGCGAGGGCGCTTGCGATCGAGCCGGACCTCCTGGTTCTCGACGAACCCTTCGTCTCCCTCGACGAAGCGACCGCACAGCAGCTTCGCTATCTGCTGCTCGAAATATGGTCGGCGCATCCGACGACGGTCCTGATGGTGACGCACAACCTGCTCGAGGCGATCATGCTGGCGGACCGGATCGTCGTTCTGTCGCCGCGTCCGGCGCATGTCATCGGATCGTTTCTGGTGCGCGTCCCCCGGCAGGCGAGGAACGCGCAGATCTGCAGCGATATCCTGCGCTCGTTCCGCGAGAGATTTCCGGCGCAATCTTAGGCCGGATTAGAAGCAGCGTATATCGGCTTCGGCCTGCGCCCTTTTCAGTTCCGCTATCGCCGCCTTGGCGGGGGCGCTTTCGCGAAACAGCGCACCGGTTTCCCCGGCGACCAGCCCCATTTGCCTGAAGGTGGCGGCTGCCTCGTAACGGTCATAGGGAACGATCGATTCGATGACGTCGATCGAGCAGGAGCAGCGATCAAGGATGGCGCGATTCTCGCCATTGGCCTTCATGCAGGCGTAGACGTATTCGGCGACCACATTGGTCGGATAGCTGGTCGCCGCCGCTGCCGGAACGGCAAAGCCGATTGCTGCGGATGCAATCAGGGCTATGGGAAACTTCTCAAGCGTGACCATGGCATATCCTTTCCGTGCGGCGCAGTGCACGCCTCGACAGCGGGTGCAACTAATTGTCTAAGTATAATTTAAAAATAACATCGATATCCAGTAACATAGGATAATTTTCCGAGTATAGTTTATCGCATCGCAATAAAAATATGGTGCAGTGCAGCGAATATTGATTGAGAAACACGCTTGCGGAAAACAATTCTATCTCTTATGGTTAGGTTGTTTCCGGCTTCAAGGACGTTACCGTCAAGGGAGTGGTGACAGTCTTCGTAGGCCAAGCGGGTGGGCGGTAACGGTGCCCTCCGCGCGCCTGGCTTAGGTCGTGACACGCTGCCGGAAATACTTCCCACACGCTGAACTGGTGACGCGGGGCTCCTGTTATGAAACGGGCGCAGCCGCAACATGTCATCCATGCGAACTTAGGGAGGACTAAATGCGTGTACGTGCAAACTTCATGACATCGGCATTGGTGACGGCTGCGGTATCTCTATCATTGGCGGGAGGAGTATTTGCCAATGACGAGGTCCAGAAGCTGATCTCCGATTCCAAGAACTGGGCGATTCCGACGGGTGACTATGCCAATACCCGCTATTCGAAATTGAACCAGATCAACAAGGACAATGTGAAGAACCTTCAGGTCAAGTGGACGTTTTCGACCGGCGTGCTGCGCGGCCATGAAGGTGGACCTCTGGTGATCGGCGACGTCATGTACGTCCATGCGCCGTTCCCGAATACGGTCTATGCCCTAGACCTCAACAACGACGGCAAGATCCTTTGGAAATATGAGCCCAAGCAGGATCCGAACGTCATTCCGATCATGTGCTGCGACACGGTCAACCGCGGCGTCGCCTATGGCGACGGCAAGATCATCCTCTACCAGGCCGATACGACGGTAACCGCCCTCGACGCCAAGACGGGCAAGGTCGCCTGGCAGGCGAAAAACGGCGAGAACACCGCCGGCGGCCAGGGTGAGAGCGGAACCTCCGCTCCGATGGTCTTCAAGGACAAGGTGCTGATCGGCATCTCCGGCGGCGAGTTCGGTGTCCGCGGCCATGTGACCGCGTATAACCTGAAGGACGGTTCGGTCGCCTGGAAGGCCTACTCGACCGGTCCCGACTCCGAAACCCTGATGGACGGCGAGAAGACGACCCAGCTCGGCAAGCCGGTCGGCAAGGATTCCGGCGTCAGCAGCTGGGAAGGCGAGCAGTGGAAGCAGGGCGGCGGAACGACCTGGGGCTGGTATGCCTTCGATCCGAAGCTGAACCTGGTCTATTACGGAACCGGCAACCCCTCGACCTGGAACCCGGTCCAGCGGCCCGGCGACAACAAGTGGTCGATGACGATCTTCGCCCGCGACGCCGACACCGGCATGGCGAAGTGGGTCTATCAGATGACCCCGCATGACGAATGGGACTACGATGGCGTCAACGAGATGATCCTCGTCGACGGCATGCAGGTCAACGGTGCGGCACATGACGTTCTGGTCCATTTCGACCGCAACGGCTTCGCGTATACGCTGGACCGCGGAGATGGCGAGCTGCTTGTCGCCAAGAAGTACGATCCGACGGTCAACTGGGCGACGGAAGTCGTCATGGACCCGAAGAGCGAGCAGTATGGCCGTCCGCAGGTCGTGGCTCAGTATTCGACCCAGCAGAACGGCGAGGACACCAACACCACGGGCGTATGCCCCGCGGCGCTTGGCACCAAGGACCAGCAGCCGGCCACGTATTCCCCGAAGACCGGGCTGTTCTACGTGCCGACCAACCATGTCTGCATGGACTACGAGCCGTACAAGGTAAGCTATACCGCCGGTCAGCCCTATGTGGGCGCGACGGTATCGATGTATCCCACTCCCAACAGCCATGGCGGGATGGGCAACTTCATCGCCTGGGATGCCGCCAAGGGTGAGATCGTCTGGTCGAAGCCGGAGCAGTTCTCGGTATGGTCGGGCGCGCTGTCGACCGATGGCGACGTCGTCTTCTACGGCACGCTCGAAGGCTATATCAAGGCTGTCGATCACGACGGTAACGAACTCTACAAGTTCAAGACCCCGTCCGGCATCATCGGCAACATCAACACCTTCGAGCACAACGGCAAGCAGTATATCGCCGTGCTGTCGGGTGTCGGCGGCTGGGCAGGTA
This sequence comes from Neorhizobium sp. CSC1952, assembly GCF_030378245.1. Classification (NCBI taxonomy): domain Bacteria; kingdom Pseudomonadati; phylum Pseudomonadota; class Alphaproteobacteria; order Hyphomicrobiales; family Rhizobiaceae; genus Neorhizobium; species Neorhizobium sp. CSC1952. The sequence continues at coordinate 2,629,324 of NZ_CP128416.1, forward strand.
TCGGCCTCGCAGGCGGTCTGCTCCAGGCCGAAGGCGCGGCTGCCTGGCAGACCGCGGTTGCCGGCCAGAAGGCGCCGACTGACGAACAGCAGTCGATTGCCACGGCAGGTCTCGGCGCGGTCGGCGGATACGCCGCTCTTGCCGACTACACGACGCTGGGCGGTCAGCTCACCGTCTTCGGCCTCCCGGATTGATAGCGGGAGTATAGGCACGCCGATCTCGAGGAGTCGGTGATGCAGAGAAACGAGGGCCCGGATCGCCGGGAATCCCGGGCGGGCCCTCGATTTCGCCACGCAATCCACAACCCACCTGTCAACGCCGCATCGCGACAGCAAAGCTGTGTCCGTGGCGAAATGAGAAAGAGGTAGGAATGTCTGTCCGCAAAACAGTCTCGGTTATCGCCATGGCTCTTCTTATCGGTTCCAGCATCACCCTTGCCGCCGACGACAAGCAGAAGGCCGCAGCCGTTACCGAAGAAGACGGCAAATATTTCGATGCCGAGGGAACCCCCACGTTCAAGCTCCAGGATGACGGAACCGTGGATTGGTACACGTTCAGCGGATATCGCCGCTATCATTCGGACTGCCATACCTGTCACGGTCCCGACGGAATGGGTTCCAGCTATGCGCCGGCGCTCGTCAACTCGTTGAAGACGATGGATTATCCGACGTTTCTTTCGATCGTCGCAGAGGGGCGAAAGAATGTCGGCGGCGGCAAGGAAAACGTCATGCCCGCCTTCGGCGAAAACAAGAACGTCTACTGCTATATGGACGATATCTACATCTACCTGCGGGCGCGTGCGGTCGACGGGATCCCGCGCGGCAGGCCTCCCAAGAAAGCGGACAAGCCGCAGGCGGCCAAAGACCAAGAAGCATCGTGCATGGGGAGCTGAGCATATGTCTGCACGCAAATCCTGCGGTCTTTACATACTCTCCCTGATCGCGGCGATCGCCGCGGTCCCGGCCGCAGCATTCGCGCAGACCGCCGGGCTCGGCGCCGCGGGCGAGCTGGTCGATCCGGACGTGCTGCGTGTCTGCGCCGATCCCTCGAACATGCCGTTCACCGATGAAAGCGGGCAAGGCTTCGAAAACAAGCTGGCGGAGCTTGTGGCGGCGAAGACCGGTCGCAAGTCGGTTGCCTATACATGGTACCCGATGGCGACCGGCTTCGTCCGCAATACGCTGAGGGCCAATCGCTGCGATATCATCATGGGCTATGCCCAGGGCGACGAGCTCGTGCAGAACACCAATGCCTATTACCGCTCGACCTATGTCATGGTCTTCAAGAAGGGAAGCGGCCTGGAGGGCGTGGACACCATCGAGGACCCCAAGCTCGCCGGCAAGCGGGTGGGCGTCGTTGCGGGAACGCCGCCAAGCGCAAACCTGGCAAAAGCCAACCTGATGCGGACCGCCAAGACCTATCCTTTGATGGTGGATACGCGCACGATGCCTTCCATGGCCGAGGTGATGCTGAAGGATCTCCAGAACGACGCGATCGACGTTGCTTTCCTGTGGGGACCGATGGCCGGTTACTACGTCAAGGAGATCAATCCGGATTTCGTCGTGGTGCCGCTTCTCAAGGAGCAGGGCAGCCATATGTCCTACCGCATCACCATGGGCGTGCGTCCGTCCGATCAGGAATGGAAGCGCACGCTGAACACCGTCATCAGGGAAAGCCAGCCGGAAATTAACCGGATTCTTCTGCAATATCAGGTGCCGCTGATCGATGAGGCCGGCAACGAGATCAAGGGGTAGCGACGTTCCCGGCATTCTGCCGGATGCCCTGATGTCGCCGATGTGAAGGGCGATTGCGTTGGGACGAGGTTCGGCCTGTGGTAGCCTTCGGACTGCTTCAGAATGGCAGGCGCGAAACGTTCGAATTTCAGAGCTTGCGCCGGTGGGCGCACGATGCCGGAGGAGATCAAATCGTTGATCTCGGGCAAAGAGCGAGAGGAGAAGCTTATGAAGAAAAGCTGGAAAAAGCCGACGATGTGCACGGTTGCCGTCGGAATGGAAATGTCACGTTACCAGTCCGCCGAACTCAAGGCTAAGAAATAAGCGCATCCACCGCTCCATGCGGCATGTCCGCATGGAGCGGCTGCCGTCGGAAGGAAGCATCATCACATGCGGCTGAAGATCCTCGGCTCCGCGGCAGGCGGGGGATTCCCCCAATGGAACTGCAATTATCGGCTGAGCCGTTCCGCACGCAAGGGTGAAGGCGGCTTCCGGCCGCGGACGCAATCGAGTCTCGGCGTGTCCGCCGACGGCAAGGACTGGATCCTCTTCAACGCGTCTCCGGACATTCGCGAGCAGATTGCGGCGACTGCGGAATTGCAGCCGAGCGAAGACGGTCCCCTGCGGGCCTCACCCATCCGGGCCGTCATCCTGACGAATGCGGATGTCGATCATATCGCCGGGCTTTTGAGCCTACGCGAGCGGCATCGCTTCGTCATCTACGCAACGGCGCGGGTGCTTCGCGTGCTTGCCGAAAACAGCATTTTCAATGTTCTGGACAGGGAACTGGTCGAGCGCCGCGAGCTTCGCCTTGACGTTCCGACGCCGATTGCCGATTGGCAGGGCAAGCCGACCTCCATCGTCATCGAGGCTTTTCCGGTTCCCGGCAAGGTGGCCCTGTTTCTGGAGGATGCCGGCAAGGCGGAAGAAGGTTTCGGCACGCAGGAAGGCGATACGGTCGGAGTGCGCATTCTGCACGAGGGACATGATTCTCCGGTGCTGTATGTACCGGGCTGTGCCGCCATCGATGCCGACCTGAAAGAACGTATTGCCGCCGCGGCATGTCTGCTTTTCGACGGCACGGTCTATACGGACGACGAGATGCCGAGCGCCGGCGTCGGCACAAAGACGGGCCGGCGCATGGGACACCTGCACATTGCCGGTCCTGACGGGTCCATGGCCCTGCTTGCAGAAGTCGCGCCCGCTCGCCGCGTCTATGTCCATATCAACAACACCAATCCGATCCTCGACGAGAATTCACCCGAAACGGCAGCGGTGAGGGCAGGCGGGTGGGAGATCGGCTATGACGGGATGGAGATCCGCCTATGAGCGACTTTGCAGACGCGGCGCGAAACGGATTGACGTCCGCCGGGCTCGAAGAGGTACTCCGTCAGGTCGGGGCCGAACGATACCACAATCGCCATCCCTACCATCACAGGATGACGGCGGGGACGTTGACCAAGGCCGAACTTCAGGCCTGGGCGCTCAACCGGTACTGTTATCAGGCCATGATCCCCCGCAAGGACGCGACGATCGTCGCGCGGGCGGCGGATCCGGAATTCCGCGTCGAATGGCGCCGCAGGATCGAGGATCACGACGGGACGACCGGCTGGGACGGCGGCATCGCCCGCTGGATCAAGCTTGCGACCGGGCTGGGGCTCGACGGAGAGATGGTGAAGAGCGAGCGGTTTGCGCTGCCCGCGACCCGCTTCGCCGTCGGAGCATATCTGTCGTTCTGTACCAATCGCAGCCTGCTGGAAGCCGTCGCCTCGTCGCTGACGGAGCTGTTTTCTCCGGTGATCATCGGCGAGCGTGTTCCGGCCATGCTGGCGAAATACAGCTATGTGACGGAGGATACGCTCGCCTATTTCATGCCGAGGCTGACGCAGGCTCCGCGGGACTCCGACTTCGCGCTCGCCTATGTCCTGCGGCATGCGACCGATCCGGAAAAACAGCAAGCGGTCATCGATGCCCTCGTCTTCAAGTGCGATATCCTGTGGGCGATGCTGGACGCGCTGGACTACGCTTACGGAGAGGGCGGCAGCATTCCGCCGGGCGCCTTCGTGCCGGAGGCGCAATGATGGGAAGCAGCAGCCGTCAGCGCGCCGTCCTGTCCGAGCAGTCGAGGCCGCATCTGAAGCGCTATGTGCGGCTGCAATACGATCCGGTGCGCAGTGCCTGGGCGGTGCTTTCGCCGGAAAGGGTTTTCTGGCCGGACGAGGTCAGTCTTGATATACTGAAACTGTGCGACGGCCGGCACACGGTTTTTCAGATCGTCGACGAGCTTGCCGGCCAGTATGATGCGGCGCGCGAGGATATCGCGCCCGATGTCGAACAGTTCCTGCAGGAATGGTCCGACAGGTTTCTGGTGACGCTATGAGTGATGCACTTCTGCCTCCGATCGGCATGCTGGCCGAACTGACGCATCGCTGTCCCCTGCAATGCGTCTACTGTTCCAATCCGCTCGAACTCCTGAAGGCCGACAAGGAGCTCTCGACGGAAGCATGGCTTGCTCTCTTCGAAGAGGCGGCCGATCTGGGGGTGCTGCAGATCCACCTCTCCGGCGGAGAGCCGACGCTCAGGCCGGATCTCGAGCAATTCGTAAGCTGTCTGTCGCGGCGCGGCGTCTATACCAATCTCATCACCGCCGGGGTCGGCATTGCCGAGGGTTGGATCGAGAGGCTTCGGGATGCAGGCCTGGACCACGTGCAATTGAGCATCCAAGGAGCCCATGCGCCGACGACGGAGAAAATCGGCAATAACCGCGGCGCGCACGAGAAGAAGCTCGAAACCGCAAGACGGGTCGTGGAACTCGGCCTGCCGCTGACGATCAACGCGCCCATCCATCGGCACAATATAGAGGAAGTTCCCGCTTTCATCGATCTTGCCCTTTCCCTCGGGGCGGAGAGATTGGAGATCGCCAATGTGCAATATGCCGGCTGGGCGCTTCTCAACCGCAATGCCCTCATGCCCGGTCGCGAGGCGGTGGAGCGCCAGGTCGAGATCGTCGAGGAGGCTCAATCGCGGCTGCGGGGAATTCTGGCGATCGATTTCGTCGCGCCCGATTATTTCGCCATCTATCCGAAAGCCTGCATGGGCGGCTGGGCGCGGGATGCGTTCATGGTCGCCCCCGATGGCACGGCGCTTCCGTGTCATGCGGCGGGAACCATCCCGACCTTGCACTTCGAACGGTTCGGGGACCGGAGTCTGACGGACATCTGGGTCAATTCACCGGCCTTCAATGCCTTCCGCGGCGACGGCTGGATGCTGGAACCCTGCAGGAGCTGCGAGCGCCGGGAGGTCGACTGGGGCGGCTGCCGGTGCCAGGCCATGGCTATTGCGGGCGATGCGGCCGCGACGGACCCGGCCTGCATCAGGTCGCCGCTTCACAGCCGTATGGCGACGCTGATCGGGGAGGCCAATTCCGTCTCCGATGCCGACGATTTCCGGTATCGCCGCATCGGAAGGGCATAAATGTCCTCGGCCTCCATGCGGAGCCATAAGAGAACATGCGGCCGCATGCTGCTGCCCGATACGGCCCTCAGCCGGTCTTGCCGACTCTTTGAAGCGACGAAAGCTCCTTCAGATAGGCCCGCCAGCCGCCATAGCTTGTAATGTCGAGTGCTCCTTCGAGCGCCAGCGGCTCGGCGAGAAACCCCTTTGCCGAAGTGCCGTCGGAGAGCATGACCGTTCCGATGCCGAGCGGTGCGGGGATGGCGGCGACGAACAGTCCGAAGGCCGCCGGCGTCAGTTTCCAGACTTCCACCTCGATTTCACCGCCCTCGCCTTCCTCGACGCGGATCATGCCCGGTTTCGGCGGCACGGTGCCGGCGAGCGCGTAGAGCTTGTAGGCGGCCGAGGTTTGGGCCACGCGGGAGAACTTTCCGTCAAGCTCCGTGAGCTGCTGGTTCAGCGGCATGCCGGAGAGGTGCGCACCGACCACGACGATATCGATCAGGTCGCGGTCGTCGGACCTCGGGGCGGTTTCAGCAGAGGCGGGGAGGGGCCAGCCGGTGGCGCCGAGCGTCACGCCGCTTGCCTGGTGCAGGTCGCGGGCGATCGTCGCCGTCAGACCATCGCGGCCCGAGCGGGCGAGCAGGGTGACGCTGGCCGGAAGACCATCGGCGCGGCTGCCGGTCGGTACCGCGATGCCGCACATGTCGAGCAGGTTGACGAAGTTGGTATAGGTGCCGAGACGGGAGTTTTCCCGGATCGGCTCGGCTTCCAGATCGGCGACGGTATAATGCGACGGCGCGGTCGGCACGCAGAGGAGGTCGACCGAGGCGATCAGCGGCGCCAGCTTCCTTTTCAAAGCCTGCAGTGCATAGAAGCCGTTGAAGGCATCGGCGGCGGAGAGCGCTTTCGCGCCGCCATAGATCTTGCGCGTTACCGGGTGAAAGCTCTCTTCCTTCGTATCGAAGAAATCTTTCACAGCAGCGTAACGTTCGGCCACCCAGGCGCCCTCGTAGAGCAGGTTGGCAACCCTGTAAAAATCGCCGAAGGGCATCTCGACCAGCTTGTGGCCGAGCCTTGCGAGAGCGGACAGCGCGTCGTCATAGGCGGCTTCCATCAGCGTATCGCCGAAGAATTGCCGGTCGGCTCTCGCAGGCACGCCGATGGTGAGAACCGGCGGAGCCGAGCCGAAGCCGGTTGCCGGGATGGATTTCGAATAGGCGTCGGCCTCGTCGTATTCCGATGCGACGGAGAAGACGGCCCACGCGTCGTCCACCGTCAGCGCGAAGACGGAGACGCAATCGAGCGTCCGGCAGGCAGGAATGACGCCCGCCGTCGAAAGTGCGCCGACGCTCGGCTTCAGCCCGACGATGTTGTTGAGTCCGGCGGGAATGCGGCCCGAGCCGGCGGTATCGGTGCCGAGCGCGAAGCTGACGATGCCTTGCGCCGTCGCCACCGCCGAGCCGGAGGAAGAGCCGCCGGGCACCAGTTTCGGATCGATCGCGTTTTTCGGAATCGGATAGGGTGAACGCACACCGACCAGGCCGGTAGCGAACTGGTCGAGATTGGTCTTGCCGATGACGAGCGCGCCGGCCCCTCTCAGAAGCCGGACGACGGTCGCGTCCCTTTCCGGTCTATAGGCATAGTCCGGGCAGGCGGCGGTGGTCGGCATGCCGGCGACATCGATATTGTCTTTCACCGCGAAAGGGATGCCCCAGAGCGGCTTTTTCGGATCGAAGGCGCCGAGTTTCGCCGCTTCCGCGAGGACCGCAGCTTTTTCCGCCAGGTGGATGAAGATGCCGGGATCGTTCACCTCCGCAATGCGCGCGAAGACGGCCTCCACGATATCGGTGACGCTGCCGCCGCTGCGATAGAACGTGCGCAGCGAGGCGATATCAAACGCGGGTGTCTTCAGGCTCATGCGATTTCCTCTTCCAGTATTTTCACGGGCCGGTCCCACTGGATCAGTACGACGCAGCCGGTATCGCTCCAGACGGAGTGTTCCGTTCCGGGCGCGTTGACGATGTAGCTGCCGCGGCCGTAGTCGCCGGCCTCGTCGGACTGCACGCCGTCGAGCACCAGGATCGTCTCAAGCCCTTCATGCCGGTGGCGCGGCACGGATGCGCCGGCCTCGTATTTCAGAAGCGCCACGCCCGGCTGGTCGTCCTCGAACGGCCTGATCCAGTGGATCGTCACTTCATCACGGAAGGGACCGAATTCCAAATCCTTCCAGCCTCCCGATGTCAGGAGTTCGCGGGTCGATTCAGGCATGGGCTATCGCCTCCAGAATGTCGTCCACATGGGCGGTCCAGCCGACGATCGCGCCTTGCGCCCGGATCATGGCGATGGCGGCCGCCTTGAACTCAGGAAAATAGCTCTCCGTCGCCTCTTCGGCGAGAAGGCATTCGTAGCCCCGGTCGTTGGCCTCGCGCATCGTGGTCTGGACGCAGACTTCCGTCGTGACGCCCGCGAAGACGAGCTGCGTGATGCCCTTTTTCTTCAGCACGCCGCCAAGCTCGGTCGCGTAGAAGGCGCCCTTGCCGGGCTTTTCGATCACCACTTCGCCGTCGGCCGGTGCCAGTTCGGGAAGGATCGCCGTCCCCGGCTCGCCGGAGATCAGGATGCGCCCCATCGGGCCTTCATCGCCGATCCGGAGCGAGGGGTTGCCACGATTACGTTTTGAGAGCGGCAGGTCGGAAAGGTCCGGGCGGTGACATTCCATCGTATGGATGACCGGCAGCCCGGCAGCACGAAAGCCTTCGATCAGGCGCTTGACGTCCGGCACGATCCTGGTGATGCGGCTCACATCATTGCCGAGGCTTGCGCCGAACCCGCCGGGCTCCGCGAAATCCCGCTGCATGTCGATGACGATCAGCGCCAGTTCCCTGGGCCTCGCCAGAAAGGTGAAAGGTTTCGCCTTGATCCCGGCCATCAGTGATGCCCCGCCATATGGGCGCCGATCACGCCGATATCCGCCCCGCGCGCCGGGGTCTCGTAGACGAGCTTGCCCTCGGAAATGACCATGATGCGGTCGGACATTTCCAGGAGTTCGTCGAGGTCTTCGGAGAGCAGCAGCACGGCCGTGCCGGAGTTGCGGGCTTTCATGATGCGGGCGCGGATTTCCGCCACGGCCGAGAAATCGAGGCCGAAACAGGGGTTGGAGACGATCAGCAGATCGACCTTGCCGGTCAGCTCGCGGGCGAGCACGGCGCGCTGCACGTTGCCGCCAGAAAGTGCTGCGATCGGTGAAGACGAGGATGCCGTCTTCACCTTGAAATCGGAGATGAGTGCGGCCGCGCGTTTCTTCATCGCGCGCTTGGAGAGCCAGATCGCGTCCTTGCCGTCCGGTTTGAGGTCGAAGGTGCGGAAGGCGAGATTCTCGCTCACCGTCATCTTCGGCGCGCAGGCGTTCTGCAGCGGCTCTTCCGGGATGAAGCGGACGTTGTTCCTGCGGGTCTCCGGACGCGTCGCGCCATAGGCCCCGCCATTGACGACGACGCGGCCCGTATCGGCCGGACGCTGGCCGGCGAGGATTTCGGTGAGCTCCTTCTGGCCGTTGCCGGAAATGCCGGCGATGCCGACGATCTCGCCGGAGCGCACCGTCAGGTCATCGATCTCGATCGTCTTGAGGCCGGAGCGATCCGGCGCCTTGACCCGGCTGACCTTCAGGACGGGCTTTGCGGTTTCCGGCACGGGCAGGCGGCTGTCGAGCTCGGCGAGCTTCACGTCGCCGATCATCATCGCCGCCATGTCGGCGGTGGAAAGCTCGCCGATCCTGCCGGTGCCGACCAGTTTTCCGCGGCGCAGGATCGACACCGCGTCGGTGAACTTGGTCACCTCGTGGAATTTGTGGGAGATCATCAGCACCGTCAGCTGGCCGCGCTCGGTCATGCCGCGCACCAGACCGAGCATTTCGTCGGCTTCGGCGGGCGTCAGCACCGAGGTCGGCTCGTCGAGCACGAGGAAGGAGCGGCCGAGATAGAGCTGCTTGACGATTTCCAGCTTCTGCTTTTCGCCGGCCGCAAGCTCGCTCACCGGCCGATCGAACGGGATCTTGAACGGCATGCGCTCCATGAACGCGGCGAGTTCCTTGCGTTCCTTCGCCCAGTTGATGACGGCGGGCACCTCGGCGCGGCTGATGACGAGGTTTTCCGCCCCGGTCAGGGAGGGAACCAGCGTGAAATGCTGGTAGACCATGCCGAGCCCATAGGTCGCTGCGTTCCTGGGCGAGGCGATCGCCACCTCGCGGCCGTCGACCGAGAGCGAGCCGGAGGTCGCGTGATAGAAGCCCATGATGCATTTGACGAGCGTCGATTTTCCCGCGCCGTTTTCGCCGAGCAGCGCATGGAACGAACCGGCCGGCACGCTGATCGAGACATTATCCAGAGCAGTGAAGCTGCCGAAACGCATGGTCATGCCGAGCGTCTCGATGCCGACCGCCTTGCCGGTCTGCGGGAGGGGCGTATCGCGGACGGTGTTCACGTCAACTCTCCTTTTCGACGATGATGGCGACGGGACCGCCGCCGGAGGGTCCCTGGTGTTCGGCGCCGCCCGAGACATAGAGGTCGGTCATGCCGAAGAGACCGGCCAGAACACCGCCGACGAAGGCGCGGGCATGGCGCGTGCCGGAAATATCGGAATCGTCCAGCATTGTGTGGCGGCGGCCGGCGATCTTGCCGGACGGATCGGGTTCGGCCTTGGCAAGCACCGCCATCAGCCGTGCCCTTTCGGGCAGGCGGTCGCGGGCCTGGCGAACGGAGGCGGAATCGATGGCATTCCGCATGACGGCGTGGTCGATCGACAGCGGACCGGACCAGCCTGCGCCCATGCCGAGCACGACGATCTCGTGGTCGGTCAGTTCGACGCCGGCCGATGTGGAGGCGCAGCGGGAAAAGAGGTCGTAGCGCGTGCAGATGTCCTCATCCGCCATCGTCTCCGGATCCGCTTCGCCAAGCGCCACGGCCACGCCGAGCGCCGATGCGCCGCGCGACAGGCCCATGGATTTCAGCGTGTCGCGGGTTGCGACGGTTTCGCCGGCGGCCTCGGCGGCGGCGATGCGGGAAAGCGTCAGGAGCGGGCATTTGATCTGCACGAAATGCACGTCGGAAGGATTGTCGATGCCGGCATCCCTCATCGCAGCCCTGACGCCCTCGGCGACCAGCAGAACCTGCTCGCGCCGGCCGAGATGACGGGCAGGAAGCGGCGGGGTGCGGGCGGTGCCGATGGCAAGCGCGCGTTCGGCCGGCGCATCGCTGGCTTCGCGGGCAAAGACGGTCCAGTGCGGCGACAGCGCACCCTCCGTGCCGCCGGACATGACGAGCGAGACGCCCTCGACGCCATAGCGCGCGAACAGGTTCTCGAAACTGCGCGTGGCATAGCCGCGGGTGAAATCGTTGACGCAGCCGTTGCCCTCCGTCTTGCCGAGGACGGCGACGACGTGTTGCGGCTTCAGCCCGGCGGCGAACAGCGCCTCGACGCCGGAGACGTCATCCGGCCCGTCGGCGGGCACGCGATAGACATGGGCACGCAAGGACGGCATCAGGGCAGGGCCTCGATCAGTGTCTTGGAATTGGAAACCGAACCGAAGACGCCTCCCTGCATCTTCACCATCTTGATCGCAGCGAGGTGATTGCCGTAGTCGGTCGCGCCGCAGCAGTCTTCCAAGAGCAGGCATTCGAAGCCCCGGTCGTTCGCCTCGCGCATGGTGGTGGAGACGCAGACATCGGTCGTAATGCCGGTGAGGATGATGTTCTCGATGCGCTTCTGGTTGAGGATCAGTTCGAGGTCGGTGGCGCAGAACGAGCCCTTGCCCGGCTTGTCGATGATCGCCTCGCCTTCGATCGGATAGAGTTCCGGAATGATGTCCCAGCCGGGCTCGCCGCGCACCAGGATTCGGCCGCAGGGGCCGGGATCGCCGATGCCGGCGTTGATGCGCTGCGAGCGCCAGCGCTTGTTGGCCGGCAGGTCGGCGAGATCGGGGCGATGGCCCTCGCGGGTGTGGATGATGTGGTAGCCTTTTCCGCGCATGGCGGAGAGGACCTGTCTGATCGGCTCGATCGGCGCCTGAACGAGCGAGAGGTCGTAGCCCATGTGGTCGACATAGCCGCCCTTGCCGCAGAAGTCGGTCTGCATGTCGATGATGATCAGCGCCGTGTTGTCGGGCCTCAGCTTGCCGTTATAGGGCCACGGATAGGGATCGGCGTCGATAAAATGCCCTTTGGTCTCGGCCATCGCGTCCATCGTCTTTTCTCCTGTTTCGCGAGCCGACCTATTCGGCAGCAGGTTTGAGGGCTTCGCCGTAACGGCGTACGGGCTTGTCGAAACCGCAGGACGTGCCGTCGGTCACCTTCACATGCTCCTCCCAGGGCAGGCGGTATTTGCCGGCGACGAGATCGTGCATGTAGCTGTAGGGCGCATCGCCCGCACCGCCGGCGACGGCCACGTAGCCGCGATGGCCGAACTGGTAGATGTTGTTCTCGACGCCCCAGCCGCGCCTCGCCTCGCGTACCAGGTCGGGGCGCACCTCGGCGGTGATGATCTCGTTGACCCGGCCCGACGTGCCGTGAGCGATGATCGTGCCGTCGAAATTGCAGATCATGCCTTCGCCCATGGAATCGAACGTGCCGTCCGAACCGCACATGCACACGCTTGCCGTGACCATGAGGTTGCAGAAGGCGTTCGACTGATTGGTGAAGCGCCAGGCTTCGCGGATCGGCGCCGTATAGCCGGCGGTGCGGATCATGATCTCGGCGCCCTTGTAGGCACATTCGCGGGCCATTTCCGGAAACATGCCGTCATGGCAGATGATCAGCGCGAGCTTGGCGCCCTTCGGTCCGTCGATCACCGGGATGCCGAGATCGCCCGGTTCCCAGGGCTCGACCGGCACCCAGGGATGCATCTTGCGGTAATAGAGCTTGAGCTCCCCCTGGTCGTCGATGACGATGCCGGAGTTATAGGGCATGCCGCCGGGGTTCAGCTCCATGATCGAGAAGCAGCCCCAGATCGCGTTGTCCCTGCAGGCCTTTTTGAAGGCTGCGACCTCCGGCCCGTCGAGCTTGCACATGATCTCCGGATTGATGTCCATGGAAAGGCCGTGCAGCGCGTATTCGGGAAAGACGACGAGGTCCATGCCCGACTGGTTGCGCCGCGCCTTGGCCACCAGATCGACGATTACCTGCGTCTGCCTCGCGAGGTCCGCCCTGGTGACGGTCACCGGCAGCTGGAGCTGCACGAGGCCGATGCCGACGCCATGTTCGGATTTGTTGAGGCCGCCCAAGCCATTCATTGGAAAACTCCTTTATTTCGTGAGCGACAGCGCGCCCGGCGCACCCGTCAGCGAGCGGGTGGGGGAGGACGTGACGATCAGGATGATGAGGGTGAGCACGTAAGGCGCCGCGTAGAAGAGGTAGTAGCCCTGCGTGACGCCGATGGATTGCAGCGCGGGGCCGAGCGCTCCGGCGCCGCCGAAGAGCAGGGCGGCGAGGAAGCAGCCGATCGGGTTCCAGCGGGCGAAGATGACGAGCGCCACGGCCATCAACCCTTGCCCGGAGGAAATGCCTTCGTTCCAGGAGCCCGGATAATAAAGCGAGAGATAGGCGCCGCCGATCGCCGCCAGAGAGCCGCCGGCCGCGGTTGCCAGCAAGCGCACGGTATCCGGATTGATCCCCATGGCCCGGGCCGCATCCGTGCTGTCGCCGACCACACGCAGGATCAGGCCGATCCGCGTGTTCCTGAACGCCCAGAAGAGGAAAAGCGCCAGTGCTGCTCCGAGGAAGAACAGCACGTTGATGTTGAGTGCCGCCTGTACCTGAGGGACCGTTGACCAGCCCCCGAGCGGGATCGAGGGCAGTTTCGGCGCGGCCGGCTGGATGAATGGTTTTCCGAGGAAAAACGCGAGGCCCAGACCGAATTGCATCATGGCGATGCCGATCGCGATGTCGTTGACCTTCGGAAACTTGCAGATCCAGCCGTGGATCAGGCCGAAGACCGAACCGGTTGCCATGGCGGCGAGCACGCCGAGCCAGGGGGAGCCTGTCAGCACGGCGACCGCGTAAGCCGTCATCGCGCCGAAGACGAGCGTGCCTTCAAGCCCGAGATTGATGCGGCCGGAGCGTTCGGTGATCGTCTCGCCGAGCGAGACGAAGATGAACGGGGTGGAGACGCGGATGGCGCCCGCGAAAATCGCCAGAGGCACGCCCCAGATGCCGATGCCTGTCTCTTCCATCATTGGCTCCTTTTCCAGAGGTCGGGATTGAAGATCCTGAAGCGGCCGTAGAAAGTCTCGCAGAAGAGGATGACGACGAAGAGCGTGCCCTGCAGCACCAGCACGGTGGCATCCGGCAGGCCCATGCGCCGCTGGATCAGGCCGCCCGAGGCATCGATGCCGCCGAGCAGGATCGCGACCGGAATGATCGCCAGCGGATTGTGGCGGGCGAGGAAGGCGACGAGGATGCCGGTATAGCCGTATCCGGCGGCGAGCGAGGCATTGGCGCTGCCCTGCACGGCGGCCACCTCGATCATGCCTGCGAGGCCAGCGAAACTGCCGGCGACCGCCGTGAAGCCGGCGATCAGCTTGCCGACCGGCAGGCCCTGGATCTGCGCTGCACGGACATTGCCGCCGGAGATGCGGGCCGCAAAACCGTAGCTCGTCAGTTCGATCAGCGCCCAGGAGACGATGCAGGCCATGACGCCGATGACGAGACCCCAGTGGACGTCCATGCCGGGAATGTCGCCCATCATGTACTCGGCAGGCAGCGGCTTCGTGGACGGCTTGTTGAGGCTCGCCGGATCGCGCAGCGGCCCCTCGACGAACTGGTTCATCAGCGCGATCGCGATATAGGCGAGAAGCAGCGAGGAGATGGTCTCGTTGACGCCGCGGTAGTGGCGGAGAAACCCGGCGAGCCCGATCCAGATACCGCCGACGAGCATGGCGGCGAGGCCCATGAAAACGAACAGCAGGATGGGCGGGACGGTGCCGACGAAGGGCAGGGCGATCGCCGCCGCCGCGACGCCGCCGAGGACGACGGCACCTTCGCCGCCGATGATGACGAGGCCGAGGCGGGCGGGAAGCGCCACGCAAAGCGCCGTCAGCAGGAGGGGCGCTGCGCGGGAAAGGCTGTTCTGGATCGAGAACCAGCTTCCGAAACCGCCCGTGTACATGAGCTGGAAGAGGGTGACCGGCGACTTGCCGATCACCAAAATGAAGATGGAGAAAAGCGCCATGCCGATCAGGATCGCCACGAGCCCGATCGCTACAGGCTCGGCGCGTCGAGCCAGCCATTCGAGGAGGGGGCGGAACGAGGTGCCGCCGCCCGCCGCAATGGACATTCCGGGATCGTTCGCTTCGACCGTCATGGCGCTTCTCCCTCTCCCGGTCAGGAGGTCGACCCCACGACACCTTCGACCAGGTAAGCCATGCTTTCGAGATCGATCGCATCCTCCGCATAGGCCTTGTCGGCGGCGATCACGGCATTGCCCTTGTTGTCCTTCAGCGGCCCCTTGAAGACCGAGAACTTGCCGGCCATGACCTCGGCCAGCGTCGCCTCGAACTTCTTGCGGGCTTCGTCGGAAACGGCCGGCCCGAGCGGGCTCATCTTGACGAAACCGTCCTTCAGGCCGCCGCGGACGAAATTGCCGAGCTTCCTGCCACTTTGGGCCGCCTTGATGAAGTTCGTGTAGACATTGCCCCAGGCCCATTCGGCGCCGGTGAGATATTTGTCCTTGGCGAGCGCGCTCTGGTCGGCATGGTAGCCGCAGACGAAGGCGCCGCGGCCGGCCGCCGTCTCGACCACGACCTTAGGGCTGTCCACATGGCAGGTGATCACGTCGGCGCCCTGGTCGATCAGCGCGTTGGTGGCTTCGGCCTCCTTGACGGCGAGCGACCATTCGCCGGTGAAGATCACCTGGCAGGTGATGGTCGGATCGACCGAGCGTGCGCCGAGCAGGAAGGCGTTGATGTTCTGAAGAACCTGCGGAATGGGTTTTGCGGCGACGAAGCCGATCTTCTTGCTTTTGGTGGCATAGCCCGCTGCGATGCCGTTCAGATACTGGCCCTGGAAGATATAGCCGAAATAGGAACCGGTATTGGCCGGGTGCTTGCCTTCCTGCCAAAGCCCGCCGCAGTGGCGGAACTGCACATCCGGATATTTCGCGGCCATGGCCAGCATGTGCGGATCGAAATAACCGAAAGACGTCGGGAAGAGCAGGGTCGCGCCATCGAGATTGATCATGGATTCCATGGTTTTCTGGACATCCACGGTTTCGGGGACGTTTTCCTCCTCGACGAGTGTCACGCCTGGCATGCCCTTGATGACGGCGGCACCTTCCGCATGGGCCTGGTTGTAGCCGTAATCGTCCTTCGGGCCGACATAGATGAACCCGACGGTCAGCGCCGTCTGGGCGGCGGCTTTCGAGCCGATCAGGCCCGGTGCGAGACCGGTCAGGGCGCCGGCGGCGGAAGCCTGCAGGAAGTGGCGGCGATTCATGGAAAGGAGTTTGGTCATCGGGATGCTCCTTGCGGCGCTTGGGCCAGTTTCGGGCTAATACATGAAAGTGCATGCAATGCGCGTGCCAAAATATAAAACGTTGAAATAATTGAATTTTATCTGGAGTGTTCAACCGCATTTGCAAAAGTGCATGCAGATTGACCGGCGCTTTGACTAAGAAATAGACACTGTCGGTACCTGCATGAAAATAAAAGGCAGGTTGGGCGCGTGGTGAACGCAAACCATTCCTTCAAATGGTAAAAATATGGAATTATATCCGACGATTAGCCGTAAGGTTTGACTTATCGACAGCGTAGCGTCATCTGTATGCAAAGTGCTTAATTGAGTAGAATCACCCGTGAAACAGGTCAGGCGCCGAGAAGTCATCCGTCCCGGAACCACCGTCGAGCAGATGGTGCGGGCCATCGCCGATATGATCGTCACCGGAGCGATCCTGCCGGGCGAAAAACTGGACGAGGGTTCGCTGGCCGCCAGGTTCGACGTATCGCGCACGCCCGTACGCGAAGCGTTGCGGGAATTGGGCGCCATGGGGCTGGTGGCGCGCGAGCCGAACCGCAGCGCCGTCGTCACCAACGTGACGGAGGCCTATCTGCACTCGATGTTCGAGGCGATGGCGGAGCTCGAGGCGATCTGCGCCCGGTTAGCGGCCGAGCGGATGACCGTCGACGAGCGGCGCGCATTGGAGCTCGATCACCGGGCCTCGATGGCGCTCGTCCATCAGGGCGCGGACGAGGATTATTCGGCCTACAATACCGAATTCCACACACGGCTTTATCGCGGGGCGCATAACGAACATATCCTCGAAATGGTGACGCAAACGCGTGCACGGCTCGCTCCGTTCCGGCGGGCGCAGTTCCGCTTGCCGGGGCGCCTGACGAAATCCTACGAGGAGCACGGCCAGATCGTCACGGCGATCATGCGGGCGGATGGCGCGGCCGCGGGCCAAGCGGCATATTCCCACGTGGAAATCGTCAGCGACGCCAGCGCCGTCTTTGCCAAGGCAAACGAGAAGTAGCCGCTGGAGGCTACAGCATCGGCCCGAAAATCGGAATCGATTTTCGGTAAGCACGATGCGTAGATTCAATAAGTTAGAGCGTCCTTTGTGCGTCCGTTCGGACGCACGGCGCTCTAGGCCGCGAAACGATCGAAGAGATCGACGCTGCCCATCTGGCCGCCCTTCAGCATCAGCGTCATGCCGTCGCGATCCGGATTGTCGCTGCGGCCGGCCGAGATCGCCACGCCGGGCGAAATCTGCCCGCCATAGGCGAGGCCCCAAAGCCCGAGATTCTGAACGAGATGGCTGGACGTATCGCCGCCGGCGGCGATCAGCCTCCTTGCCGGGACTTCAGCGAGCAGACGGTCGACGAAGCGGCCCGTTGTTTCTGCAAGCCGCACATCAGCTCCGGAAATCGAAGCGGGATCGTCCGGGGCGGTCGAAAGCAGCACGTTGCGCTCTTCGCGGAGTGCGAGACAAATCCTGGTCGCCAGCTTTTCGCGGTAGGTGTCTTCGCCGACGAACCGGGCTGCATCCGCCTGGATGCGGATGAAGGACGTCGCGGCCTCGACCTGCATGCGGGTGAGGGGCGAGAGCGAACCCGCGACCGCAAGTACCGGTCCATGGTTTCTCGCGGCAAATCTCGCCGGCCCGATGGGGCGGTCATAAAAGACGGCCTCCGCGACGCTGCTGGCGCCGACCACGAGAAACGAGCCCTCGCGGGCGCGGCGGTTCAGTTCCCGGCCGATGGCTGCGATATGGTCCTCGGTCAGCGCGTCGAACAGGATGTTCGGCTCCGAGGCGGTCGGGATGCCGCCGCCATCGAGCATCGGCCAGGCAACGAGGCCGACCTCCCCCGCGCCCAGGGCCTGCAGATGCCTGCGCAGGTCTGCCTCGGTCATCGGCGTCGAGGGATGCCGGCTCATGGTCGGATGGCGGTCGAGGCGATGGACCGTGCCGCCGGATCCCGCCGCGGCGAAGAGGTTGCCGAAGGCGCAATAGCGCGCGAGCGAGGGCTGGCCGCCGAGGATCAAGGCTTGTTTCTGCCTGACGAAGCCGCGGAGGACCTTCATCGCCGTCGCGATATTGCCGATGTTCAAGGCACTGTCGAAAGTCGAGCAGCACTTGTAATGCAGAACCCGCACACCGCATTTCCCGAAGAAACGGCCGGCGGGCGCGAGCGCCTTTTCCATCCCGGCGGGAGCCATGGCGCGGGCCGAGCCGGCGATGCCGATCGCGTCGAGCTCGCCGGCCTCGGAAAGGTGGCGCTCAGATGGGGGAGCGAGGAACAGGAAAGACCTGACCCCGCGCATCGAGAGCGTCGCAAGCGTGTCCGTCGCGCCGGTGAAGTCATCCCCGTACCAGCCGTAGAACGGCATCCTGGTCCCGTCGCTCATCCGGCTTTCCCGAAGAAATCCAGCGCCTCGCGAAGCGCCTCCGAAGACCGGGCCGCCTCTTCGAGCGACCTTCCTTCGCGCATCGCCCGGAAGGCCGCGCGGATGCTTTCTATCCCCGCTGCCGGTCCGCCCGGGTGGCCCATGATGCCGCCGCCCGCCATGAACAGGAAATCGTCACCGCCCGCGGCCTTCCAGGTGGCCGGAACCGTGCCCGCCCACTGGCCGGAGGAGAAGGCCGGCAGGACGCGGTCGTCGGACCTGTCGTCGAGCGGCGTGAGGCAGAGCGCCGTGCTTTCGATCACTTCGCCGTTCTCCTGCGCGAACTTGCCGTCGAGCCCATGCACATGCATGTGATCGACGCCCGCGAGCCGCCAGAGAACCTGATAGGCCGGGAAGCCGATGCCGAGCACGTCGCAGCGCGACAGGGCGCCGAAGCCGTTGCGATGGCCGTGGAGCGCCAGATCGGTCGAGCGCCTGAGCGTTTCGACGGCGGAAAAGCCGCACCAGTTGAGATTGGCCATCACGCAGGTGCCGCCCTCTTCCGCGACGAGGTCCGCATGCCGGCGCATGGCGTCGGTCTCATCGGTGATGTTGAAGGCGATCATCACCCGGCGGCCGAGCCGGTCTTCGGCGCGCTTCACCGCCGCCATGACGGCCGGGATGCGCTCGGCGAGCGGCGCATACACCGGATTGGCGGAAATCTCGTCGTCCTTGACGAAGTCGATGCCGGCGGCACAGAGCCGCTCGACCAGTTTGCCGGTGTCTTCCGCCGTCAGCCCGACATTCGGCTTGATGATCGAGCCGATCATCGGCCCTTCCGCGACGCCCGTCAGCCTGCGGGTGCCGGAAATGCCCTGTTTCGGCATGGCATATTGCCGCCGCCAGGAGGCCGGCAGCGCGATGTTCTCCAACCTCAGGCCGGTGACCTCGCCGAGATCGTAGAGATTGCCGGCGACGGTCGAGGCGAGCGCTGCGAGGTTGACGCCGATATTGTCGATCGGAAAGCGGATTTTTACCGTCGCCCGATGCGGCCGGGCGGTGATGCCGCGGCGGTTCAGCCAGGCGCTCGGCAATGTCGCGTTTTCCACTTCGCCGCGATCCTCGATAGCGATCACCTCGGCGCGCGCCCGGGCGCGCAGGTCGTCCGTCTCGCCTTCCACCCTGATGAAGGTTCCCGAAGACTGTTCGCCCGCCATGATCTCGGCCACCTTCGCCAGCGGCAGCGGCGTTTCGACCAGGTAATCGGCGGTGAAATGCGTATCCGTCACCGGGCGCGCCTCAGATCTTCGAAAGGTCGGGGAAGGGGCGGACCGGATCCTTGCCGTCCCAGTCTTCGGAAGCCTTGCGGATCGCATCGAACATGCGGCCCTTGGGACCAGCCACCTCCGAAAGTTCGATCACGGTTCCCGGATGATAATGGGTGTCGAAATAGACGAAGCGGCCGTTCTCGCCGACTTCACCGGCCATGACCACCTCGAAACCCTCTCTGGCCAGACGGTCGAGATCGGCATCGAACGTGTCGGTCCAGTAGGCGACGTGCTGCAGGCCGCGATGGCCCGCGTCGCGAAAATCCTTGTACATGGACGGCACGTCGTTGCGGGTCTGGATCAGCTCGATCTGCAATTCTCCGGAATTGGCAAGCGCCACGGAATTGTGCGGCCGATAGCTTTCGCCGCGATAGCGGTAATTCACGATCGGAACCCGCTCATTGTAGAAGAAGGGGCCGACGCCCAGCACGCGCGTCCAGTAATCCATCGCCGCCTCGATATCGTCGACGACATATCCCGCCTGGCGGACCTTCCCGAAAAAACGGCTCATGTGATGTCTTTACTTCATTTTTATGATGGATTTTGATGGAGGCGGCGGAAACTATTCCGCCGCCTGTTCGATCGAGATCAGGCGAGCGAGCCGACGACGCTTTCGAGCGCGCTCCAGGCCTCGTCGCCGAATTCCTTGCTCCACTTCGAATAGAAGCCGTTTTCCTTCAGCTTGGCGCGGAAGCTGTCCGTTTCGACCTTGTTGAAGGCGAGGCCGGCCTTTTCGAGGTCGGCCTGGACACCGGAATTCAGGCCGGCGATGTCCTCGCGCTGCTTGAGGCCCGCTTCGTTGATGGCGCGGGAAACGACCGTCTTGACGTCGTCCGCGAGGCCGGACCATTGGCGGCCGTTGGCGATGAACCAGTAGCCGTCCCAGATGTGGTTCGACAGCGCGCAGTTCTTCTGAACTTCGTAGAGCTTCGAGACCTGGATGATCGGCAGCGGGTTTTCCTGGGCATCGACGACCTTGGTCTGCAGGGCGGAATAGACCTCGCTGAACTGCAGGCTGGTCGGCGAGGCCCCGAGCGCCGAGAACATGTCGATCGAGAGCGGGCTCACCGGCACGCGGATCTTCAGGCCGTTCATGCCGTCGGCATTGGTGATCGGGTCGCCGCTCGTGGTCGTCTGGCGGAAGCCGTTGTCCCACATGGTCTCCATCGCATAGAGACGGGCGTCGGCGATCTTGTCGCGCACGATCTTGCCGACCGGGCCGTCCATCGCCTTCCACACCTGCTCGTAATCCTTGAATGCGAAGCCGACGGCGTTCAGCGCCGCGGTCGGAACCAGGGTCGCGATGACCAGCGAGGACGGCGTGAAGAAAGTGAGCGCGCCGCTGCGGACCTGCGACAGCATGTCGGTGTCGCCGCCAAGCTGGTTGGCCGGAAAGATCAGCATTTCCACCTTGCCGTCGGTTTCCTTGGCGATGCGGTCGGCCGCTTCCTTGGCGCGGATGTTCAGCGGATGGCTGAGCGGCAGGTTGTTGCCGTAACGGAGCTGAATCTCGGCGGCATTGGCAAAGCGCGGGATCGAAAATACGGCGCCGGCTGCCGGCGCTGCGGCCAGACCCTTCAACAGGGTGCGGCGGTTGAGTGTCATTGTCATCTTTGTTCCCTCCCGATGAAAAAAGTCACTTCCCAAGCCGGAAATTCGATCATATGAATGATGAAGTCAAATATGAAATCTGATGTAATTTGATGTAATCCGATGTTGGGCGAAGCACTCGAACACCCTGAAACCGGTCGCCGGCCGACCATCGTGGATGTGGCGCGCCATGCCGGCGTATCGACCGCGACGGTCGATCGCGTGCTGAACGGCCGCCAAGGCGTGCGCGCCCCAACCGTGCAGCGGGTGATGAAATCCGCCGCCGAGCTGGGATATGTCGAGGAGGGTGCGCTGAGCGCCGCGACGCCGCAGACGCTTGCCAACATCTCCTTCCTGCTGCCCGCCGGCACCAACCGCTACCTCGTACATCTCGGCCGGTCGATCATCGAACACACGTCGCTCTTCCAGAAGCACGGCATCAAGCCGACGGTGGAATACATCAAAAGCTTCAGCCCGGAAGCTCTCGCGACGGCGCTTCAAAAGCATGGGCGTTCGGCCGAGGGTATCGCCTTCATGGCGCTGGAACATCCGGCGGTGCGGGAAGCGGTGAACAAGCTGGCCGCCAGAGGCGTGCCGACGGTCACGCTGATCTCCGACATCGCCAACGCGCAACGTTCCGCCTATCTCGGGCTCGACAACCGTTCGACCGGCCGGCTTGCCGGTTATCTGATCGCCCGATTCGTCGGCAAGGCGCCCGCCAAGGTGGCGATGATCGCCGGCAGCCTCAGCTATCGCGCCCATGAGGAACGCGAGATGGGCTTTCTTCACGTCCTGAAGGAAAGCTATCCGCATATCGAGGTCGTCGGTATCCGCGAAGGCCATGATGACGAGACCATGAACTACCGGCAGATGCGCATGCTCCTGAGCCAGCATCCGGATCTCGCCGGCATCTACAATATCGGCGGCGGCGCGAGCGGCGTCGGCAAGGCGATCAAGGATGCGAGACGCGAGCATTCGCTGGTCTTCGTCGGTCATGGCCTGACGCCCGATACGCGTGCGTTCCTGATCGAGGGCACGATGGATGCGGTCATCACCCAGAACCCCAACGACACGATCGCCCGCGCCGCGCGGGTGTTCAAGAACCTGCGCGACGGCCTGCCGGCCGACGAGGATGTCGAGCCGCTGCGCAGCGAAGTGATCTTCCGGGAAAACCTGCCGTGAGCAGCGCCGTACCGTATCTTTAGTTTGAGTTTCGAGGAGACGATGGCGCCGAGACCGCCGTCGGGGAGGACAATATGGCAATGAATTCCGAAGTGCTCGACGACCTGCCGCTGATGGAGCTGCAGCAATCGGCGCCCGGCTCGCTATGGATGCGGCCGGTGGAGATGATCTGTGCGGCGCTGCTCACCTTCATCATTGCGATCCTGTTGATCGGGGTGACGGCACGCTATGTCTTTTCCTCGCCGATCATCTGGGGTGACGAGACGGCGTCTCTCGCCTTCCTCTGGCTCGCCATGCTGGGATCGGCGATCGCCATCGACCGGCACGAACACCTCCGGCTGACGGTCTTCCTGCATCTCATCAGCGAGCGGAAGCAGAAGTTCGTCACCACGGTCGGCCTGCTGCTGACGGCAGTCTTCCTGGGGAGCCTCCTCTATCCGGCGATCGATTATGCGATCGAGGAAAGCTACGTCACCTCGGCGGCCCTGCTGATCCCGATGAGCTGGCGCGCTTCGGCGCTGCCGGTCGGCCTAGGGCTGATGCTGGCGATCGTCATTCTCCACGGCGTCCGGGTCGGCAATGCCCGCATGCTGCTCGGCGCGGCGGTGCTGGTCGGCGCCGTCGGCGGTCTGCTCTTCGCGCTGGAGCCGGCGCTTGCGTTCCTCGGCAACTGGAACATCGTCCTGTTCCTCGTGTTCGGGGTGGGCATCCTGCTTGCGATGGGCGTTCCGATCGCCTTCTGTTTCGGCCTTGGCGCGCTGTCTTTCCTCACCTTCACCAGTTCCGTGCCGATCTTCGTCATCGTCGGCCGCATGGACGAGGGCATGTCGAGCATCATCCTGCTGTCCGTGCCGATCTTCGTGCTGCTCGGCTGCGTTCTCGACGCCACCGGCATGGGCAAGGCGATCGTCGAAGTGCTGGCCTCGCTGCTCGGTCATGTCCGCGCCGGCATGTCCTATGTCCTGCTCGGCTCCATGTTCCTGGTCTCCGGCATTTCCGGCTCGAAGGTCTCGGACATGGCGACGGTCGCGCCGGCGCTCTTTCCGGAAATGAAGCGGCGCGGCCACAAGCCGCCGGAAATGATCGCGCTGCTGGCGACGGGCGCTGCCATGGCCGAGACCGTGCCGCCCTCGATCGTGCTGATCGTGCTTGGCTCGACGGCAGGCGTCTCTATCGCCGGCCTGTTCACCTCCGGTTTCGCGATCGCCATGGTCCTGCTACTGGCGCTTGCGGTTCTGGCGCGCTGGAAATCGAGGCACGAATCGATGGAAGGCGTCAGGCGCGCCTCTTTCGGGACGATCCGCAAGGCGGTGATCGTCGCCGCGCCGGCCCTGCTTCTGCCCTTCCTCATCCGCAGCGCGGTCGGCGGTGGCGTGGCGACGGCGACGGAGGTCTCCACCATCGCCGTACTCTACGCGCTCATCATCGGCGCGACGCTCTATGGCGGCATCAGCCTGAAGAAGCTCTACGGCATGCTGGTCGAGACGGCCGCATTGTCGGGCGCCATACTGATGATCCTCGGCTGTGCGTCGGCCATGGCCTGGGCGCTCACCCAGACCGGTTTCGCCTTCCAGCTGGCCCAGGCCGTCACGGGGCTTCCGGGTGGCTGGCTCACCTTCATGGCGGTGACGGTGGCGATCTTCATGGTGCTCGGCTGCGTGCTGGAGGGCCTGCCGGCGATCGTGCTGATGGCGCCGATCATGTTCCCGATCGCCAAGACGCTCGGCATCAACGACGTGCATTATTCGATGGTGGTCGTCACCGCGATGAATATCGGCCTGATCGCGCCGCCGATCGGCATCGGCTTCTACATCGCCTGCAAGATCGGCGGCGTGTCGCCGGACGAGGCGATGAAGGCGATCTGGCCGTATATCGGCGCATTGCTCGTCGGCCTCGTATTGATCGCGGTCTTCCCGATCTTCTCGACGGCGTTTCTCTGAAACAGGCGGTCGGGCGATGTTTGCCGGCCGGATAGCTGCGCGCTGATCCGAGCATTGCGGCCGTAGCTGACGGGTAACCCCTTGGCTGCGGCACAGGAAAGGGCCAGCGTTATGCCGCAGAGCGCGGGAGGATGAGCCTCGCCTCCAGCCCGCCGCCGGGATTGTTTCTGAGCGAAATCTCGCCTCCGAGCTTGCGGATGAGATTTCGCGCGATGGTCAGGCCCAAGCCAGAGCCGCCGGTTTCCCGGTTCCGCGACTGCTCGAGCCTGATGAACGGCTTGAATACCCGGTCGATTTCCGCATCCCCGATGCCGGGGCCTTCGTCGATAACCGCGAGGATGACGTGCCGCTCATCATGCCGTAGCGCGAGCCTGGCGCTGTGACCGTATTTGATCGCGTTCTCGACGACATTCCGGATCGATCGCCGCAGTGCCACCGGAGGCGCGAGGCAGATGAGACGTGGTGTCTCGCCCTTCAGAGGCTCCATGGTCGCCTCCTCGTATTCGTCGGCGATCGCATCGGCCATGCTCCATAGATCGATCAGTTCCATGGATTCGGTATTGGCGCCCAGTTTCGCCAGCCCGATCACCGATTCGACGGTTTCCTCGATGTCGGCGATGCCTTCCGCCAGGGCCTTCTTCAACGAGGAGTTCCGGAGCAGCGCGAGGCGCAGCCGCATCCTGGTCAAAGGCGTCCGCAGGTCATGCGCGAGCGCTGCCGCGAGCAGCTCCCTTTCCTCGAAGTGTTCCTGAAGCCTTGCCTGTGTCTGATTCAGCGCGCGGGCCGCGCTGCGGAAATCCCGTCCGCCCTTCTCCGGCAGAGGCGGGCTGTTGAGATCGTCTCCAAGCCTCCTGACCGCTGCTTCAAGGAGCTGGTACGGAGCTGCGATACGCCACACCGCCCAGAATGCAATCATCACGACGCAGGCGCTGACGGCGAGATACGTGGGGAGGCTGTCGGGCGAGAGAAGCGGCCCCGTCGGCGTCACGGGGGTGACGATGTTCAGCCACTGTCCGTCCTGGAACCTCAGCGACACCCGGTAACGCGGGCTCTTCAGAAAATCGCTGGCGATTTCCGAAAGGTTTTCCTGCACGTCGCTGGTCTGGTCGGGGTTCTGCGCCCTTCTCGCCGTGGCGTCCGGCAGCTGCGGTTCCTCGAGACGAACCCGGACGTCCTCTATGCCAAATCTCGAAAGCTGCGCGGAAAGGATATCCTCAAGTTCGGCAAGGGGATCGCTGGAGGCCGCGATGAGGGCGACGCCGGGTGACGAAGAAAGGGTCAGAACGACCGTGGGGTCCGTCAGCTCGCCGCTGATGCGCTTGCGCTCCTCGGGCGAAAGCGGCGTCATGAGTTTGGCGAGCCAGAAAGCCCTTTCGTTGATCCGGTAGAAGTCCACGGTCTCGTTCGATGCCACGCGGTCACGCGACATGATGACGAAAAGGCTGGTTTGCGAGACGAGCAGGACGGCGATCAGGACGATCAGCACCCAGGCCGGAAGCGTCCGTGGAATGAGACGCCGTGCAGTAGACCACCCTAGATCGCGCATAGTCGTGATATGCCTCCAGCAACTCCATGCCATGTCAGCCGATACCATCCGTGCAGCCGTTCGTCAGCGACCTTGTCTCCGGTTTTTACAATCCGGAAACACGATTTGCACGGTGGTGAAAAATGCTGCGGATCGTTGCGTGCGATAACGTCGCGTCTTCCAAACGGGACGGCAGCGAATGGAGAACATCATGTTTGAAAGACCGCCGGACACGAGGACCGGCAAGCTTCATGACCGGACGCGATGGCACGGACATAACGACAATGCCTTTTCGAGGAAGAAGAGCCCCGCTGACCCGCGTGCATGCGGACATCTGCGGATCGAGGCGGATGGCAAAGTCGCGGAGTTCTTCGTTCCCTCGGACGAAGAGGCCGAGTTGATGGTGCTGATCTCCGAAATCGCCGCGTCAGCCGATGCCGAGGAAGCCGTCGCGGTCGCGCGAAGGCGGCGCAGATATCTGGTCGCGGGATCGGTCGCCATAGGAATTTCCATGCTGGCGCTGATGATGCTCGTCGAACTGGCACCCAATTTCGACTTCGAACCGGAATATCCCGATTAGTCGCGGCACGTATCCGCCACGAATTGATAGCCGCCGCCACGCACCGTCTCGATCATCGATGGTGCCTTGGGATTGTCGTCAAGCTTGCGCCTCAGCCGGCTGACCAGGATGTCTATGCTGCGGTCGAAGCTCTGGCTGGCGTTTCCGCCGCATCGCTCGATCAACTGCTCCCTGCTGAGGACGCGCCCGGAAGCCTCGACGAGCGCTTCGAGCAGATTGAATTCCGCGCGCGTCAGCTCCACCCGAACGCCGGCAGCGTCGGTGAGCCGGCGGCGGCCGAAATCCAGGGTCCATCCGGCAAACCGAACGACGGCGGCTGCGGCGGACGGTTCCGGGGGAGCGGTGCCGCCGTGGCGGCGAAGCACGGCGCGTATTCGCGCCAGAAGCTCGCGAGGGTCGAAGGGTTTGGACATATAGTCGTCGGCGCCGACCTCCAGCCCGACGATCCGGTCGCTCGTATCCGTCATGGCGGTCAGCATGATGATCGGAATCCGCGAGCGCCGTCTGATTTCCTGGCAGAGCTCAAGCCCGGTCCTTCCCGGCAGCATGATGTCGAGCACGATCAGGTCGAGTTTCGTCCGCTCCAGTTCCAGAGCGAGCTCGTTACCGTCCTTGGCAAGCGACACGCGCATTCCGCGGCGCTGAAGAAAGTCCTTCAGCAGCGACCGTATTTCCGCATTGTCGTCCACGATCAGGATATGAGGAACAGAACTCAAGGCCGGGAATCCCATTGGGCTGGTAAGTCATTAGAATACCCCTTACGCGTTCGCCACTCCTTCGTAGCGGCAGACCTGCCGCCGTTACAATTCGGAAACACTTTTTTAACTTTCACGAAAAACACCGAAGCGGCCGTTCATGCGAAATGGGACGTGTCGGCTGATTCATCGGGATGCCAGAGGCGGATCGCAAGTCTTGCGTACTGTGGTTGGGCAATGGGCAAGCGGCGAAAGTCGCTGACACACGGATGTTCCGCCGGAGATCGCTACGATGGTATCGACCTATCTGACTTTCGATCTGGTCAACCGCGATATTGCAAAGAGCCTCGGTCGCGTCGCGACACAGGCGACCGTCGCGAGAGACGCGGAATACTATCGCCAGAATATCGGAAAGGTGAGGACGATCGACGAATTCGTCGCGGACTACCGTCTCTATTCCTATGCGATGACCGCCTACGGCCTCGAGGAGATGATCTATGCGAAGGCCTTCATCAAGAAGGTTCTGGAGAGCGATCTCAGCGACGCGAACAGCTATGCCAACCGCCTGACCGATGACCGGTACAAGAACTTCGCGGCCGCCTTCAACTTCGGCAAGACGATGTCGGCGCAGGGCATCGCCCAGTCGGAAGCGCAGCGGGACAAGCTTCTGGGACTTTACGACCAGAGCATCTCGGCCTTTGCCGAACATACGAAGGAGGAGACGCGCTACTACAAGGCGATGGTCTCCCAGGTGAAGAACGTCGACCAGTTTCTTCAGAACGAGCGTCTGCGGAACTACATGTTCGAATCCTACGGCATCGACGGCAAGTACTTCATCTACAAGGACCTCCGCGGCGCGCTGACCAGCGACCTCGGAGACCCGAGCAGCTATTACAATCTGACCTGGGGCAATGCTGCCGCGGAGGCCAAGGCCACGCTCGCGGCTGCCAAGAGCGAAGACGCCGATCTGCTCGAACGGCGAAACCTCGATGGCTCCGTGACAAGCCTGCGGGCGACCATAGCCTCCAAGGAAACGAAGATCGCTGCCCTGGAGGCCGAACTTGCCGATCTCAGGGCGCAATTGGACGACGGAGGTGACGAAACCGAGCTTCAGGAGCTCATCGATGCGAAACAGGAGGAGATGGACGCCCTCAAGGAAAATCTGGAGACCGACCGGACGAACCTCGAAAGCTCCCAATCGCGCCTGGACGACCTGAACGCGCGCCTCGTGCCGCTGGACAGGACGGATCAGCGCAGGGCCGAGCTTAAAACGCTGCAGACGCGTCTTACGGCCGAGATAACGTCGAACGAGAGGTTCCTTGCCCTTGTCGAGGATTTCCAGTTCAACGCCGACGGCTCGGTGCCGGCCGGTGGCGCCCAGACTGCCGAGAAGCTGGACAAGACGGTTTCGGCCTATCTGATGAAGCAGCCGCGTCTGACCCAGACGCAGGCCGAAATGATCCGGGATTATGCTATTCAGAGGCTTGCCACCGCGACGAGCATCGCAGACCTCAACCTGTCGCAGGACAAGCGGCTGTTCGACTACATCCGTTCCGCCTTCGATCTCAACGAGTCCTACATCGTCCCCGCCACGATCGAGCAGATCCTCGTCAATTCCGGCGACATCGTCGGGAAAAACCTCGACGCGCGGCCCCAATACAAGGAGCTCTACGAGGCGTTCAACTTCAATGCCGACGGAAGCGTGGACGGACAGGCGCAGACGAAGCAGCAGTCCGACCGGACCGCCCGCTTCTACATGAGCAGGTATGACGACAAACAGGAAGAGGCGGACCAGAAGGCGATCAGGCTCTATAAGACCGCTCTTTCAAGCGTCGCATCGCTCGACGATTTCCTGAAAACCGGCAACGTCTATTCCCTGGCGCTTCGCGCGGTTGGGATCGATCCTTCCGAGGTGTCGAAATTCGCCATCAAGAAGGTTCTGACGAGCGACCTTTCGGACCCGAAGAGCTATGTCAACCAGTTCAAGGACGAACGTTTCCTGGTGCTGGCCAAGGCCTTCAACTTCACTGCCAAGGGTGACGTCACGACGCCGGTACTCGCGCAGTCTTCGACGGCCATCACCCAGACGGCTCGCGACTACATCGTCGAAAAGACGCGCTTTCTGAGCAAAAGCGAGAAGGAGGAGGCACGCAAGCAGGCCGAGGAGGAATCGAAATATTACACGGACCGCATCGCCAGGGTGGAGACGCTTTCCCAATTCCTTGCCGACAGGAAACTGGTCGATATCGTGCTCACGGCCAATGGTTTCGACCCCAAGGCGGTGAATGACGAGTTTCTGAAGAAGATCTTTTCGTCCGATCTCAATGATCCGAAGAGCTTCGTCAACCAGCAGAGCGACAAGCGGTTTGCGCAGATGCTGGGTTCTTTCAATTTCGACGGGCAGGGCAACATCTCGCGCGATAAGGCCACGGGCGCACAAAACATGGGAAGCGTCATGGCGACCGAGCAGGCCTATCTCAACCAGGTGCTGGAGACGCAGCAGGGAGAAGACAATCCGGGCGTCCGCCTGGCGCTTTATTTCCAGCGTGTCGCTCCGACGATCACGGACGCTTACGGCATCCTTGGCGACGACGCGCTTCTCGAGTTCTTCCGCGTGACCTTCAGCCTGCCGAGCGAGTTCAGCTCCGTCAATGTCGACAAGCAGGCGAAGGTCGTCGAGAAGCACATCAACCTGAAGGACCTCAAGGATCCGGCCAAGCTCGCGAAGCTCGTGCACCGGTTCACCATCATGTACGACCTCGAATACGGTTCTTCCCAGCCATCGGCAGCGCTACTCCTCGGCGGGGGAGGCGGCATCAGTGCCGATACGCTGTGGGCGCTTTCCCAGATCAGGCGCAGGTAGGAAGTCTTGGAAGAAAACAGGCGACCTCTTTGACCGGCGCCAGGCGATACATCCCCGGTACCTCGGATTTCACAGACACGGAGATCCCGCAACCAATCAGGAGCCCAGATGTCGTTGTCATCGACCCTTTCCACCGCACAGGCGATCCTCAGCAATACGGGAACGCAGGCGGCGGTCGTCGCGAAGAACCTCGCGAATGCTCAGAACCCGGATTATGTCCGCCGCTCCGCCCCGATCGTCGCTGGCGGCAACGGTGCGGTGGTGGGCGATATCGTCAGGGCGGGCAATCCGGCGCTCTTGCGGCAGACGATTGAGAGCTCTTCCGCCGCGAGCGGCCAGCGGACGCTTCTCGACGGGCTGAACGCCATCAAGAACCTGATGGGAGGAAACGACAACGAATTTTCTCCCGCAAAGCTCATAGCCGCCCTCCAGAACAACCTCGATGCCTTTGCCGCCAAGGCCAATGACATCGGGCTCGGCCTTGCGGTGCTTGCCAGCGCCCAGGATGTTGCTGCGGGTCTGAAGACCGCTTCCGACCAGCTGCAGGGGCTGCGCAAGCAGGCCGACGAAGAGATCGGGAACCAGGTCGGCGAGCTCAATGCCCTGCTTTCCCAGTTCCAGGAGGCGAACGATCGGGTCAAGAACCTGACGGCGACCGGCGGCGATCCCAACGATGCGCTCGACACCCGCGACGGCCTGCTCAAGAAGATATCGGAGATCGTCGGCGTCACCGCGTCGCTCCGCGACGGCAACGACATGGTTCTCTACACGTCGGACGGCACCACGCTGTTCGAGACCGTGCCGCGCAAGGTGACCTTTCAGCCGACGGCCAGCTTCGATGCGTCGACACCCGGCAACGGCATTGCCATCGACGGCGTTCCGCTGAGGGCAGGGCAGGGCGGAGACACGACCGCGAAAGGTTCGCTGCAGGCCCTGCTTCAACTGCGCGACCAGATAGCGCCCGTCTTCCAGAGCCAGCTCGACGAGATCGCACGAGGGCTCGTTACGGCGTTCGCGGAAACCGGGCCGGACGGCACGCTCGTGCCCATGGCGGGGCTGTTCACCTACAAGGACGAGACGGGCGCCCTGCAGACGGCCGTGCCTGCTGCCGGTGCGATCGTTCCCGGCCTAGCCTCCAGATTGGTCATCAATCCGGCCGTCGTGCCGCCGGTAGGCAGCATGGACGCGCTGCGGGATGGCGGCATGAACGGGGCCGAATACAGGGTGAACACGGGCGGCAGCAGCTATGCCGGCCTGATCGATCAATATAACCGGAATCTGGAGGCGCCGATGGCCTTCGACCCGGCAACGGCGATCGGCGATTCCAGGAACCTCCTTTCCTTCGCGACGATGTCGGTCGGATGGCTGGAGCAGCTGCGCAGTTCCGCCACGCACGCGGACGAAGCCAAATATGCGATGCTCAGCCGTTCGCTGAATGCCTATTCGAGCGCGACGGGGGTCAGCCTCGACGAGGAACTGTCGCTGCTCCTGGACATCGAACAGGCCTACAAGGCGGCCGCCAAGCTGCTGCGAATGACCGACGAAATGGTGGAAGCACTTCTCAAGATGGGGCGCTGATCCGGCGGGCGTGGGTTGCCGGCAGGGCTCTCACGATTCCGAGAGCGAAAACTCACTGCATATCAGCCTTCTTTCATTTGACATCCATACCCGTCACGCCAAAAAGGCGTGACCACAGAAGACATTGCCCAAGGCCATCACATGAAGCGATATGAAATCATCGACGGTTTGCGCGGTTATTTCCTCGTCTTCATGCTGATCAATCATCTTGTCTTCGTCGGCGGCTACTGGATGCTGCTCGTCAATCACAACCAGCTTGCCTTCGTGGAGGATGCGCAGGGTTTCGTCTTCCTGTCCGGCCTGCTTGTCGGCATGGTCTACAGCCGCAAGATGAGCAAGAACGGCTACAGGCAGGCACGCCAGCAGCTCTGGGCGCGCGCCTTCGAGATCTATCGCTATGCGATGCTGATCGTCATGGTGGTCCTTGTGGCGCAGATGGTGCTGCCGGACGCTTACCGGATCTGGCATGCCTGGCTGGGATATACGACCTTCGACGAGCCGCTTCGTCTTGCTGCCATCGGCGCGCTGCTGTTCCAGCCGACCTTCATGGACATCCTTCCCCAATATGTCGTGTACATGATCTTCGCGCCGCCGATCATCTGGTTCTGCCTCAACGGCAAATGGGCTTATGTCGTCGTCGGTTCCCTCATCCTGTGGATGGCGGGCCAGCTCGGCCTGCAGCGGCTGGCCACGGAGATCGTCAACGGCTGGATCATCGGCAGCGACCAGCAGGGCGTGCGCGCGAGCTTCAACCTGTTCGGCTGGCAGATCGTCTTCTTCTCCGGCCTGATCATCGGCGTTCTGACGGCCAATCGGGAGATCGACTGGTCGAAAATCTTCCGGCCGGAAGCGACGCTCATCCCGAAACTATGCCTGGCGGTCTGCCTTTTCTTCCTGCCGCTGCGGATCGCCTCCGCTCACGACCTGCTGCCGCAATTCGTGCTCGCCAAATTCACGACGATGGAAATCCGCGCCGATTTCGGACCGGTCTACATCGCGAATTTCCTGGCTGTCGCCATCGGCCTCGTCTGGCTCCTGATGGCGGGCCCGCGACACGAAAACATCTACGTGCGCCGGCTGGCGGCGGGACTGACCTGGCTGTTTTCGGCCGGCTTCCTGCGCCTTCTCGGCCGGCACTCGCTGCACGTCTACGTCTGGCATGTGGTGATCGTCTACATGGTCTTCTATGTCGATCAGCGGACGCCTGAATTCTCTCAGCTCACCAAGACGCTGATCGCCTTGATCTCGATCATGCTGCTCTCGCTGCCGGCGCTCTGGCGCGAGCGGGACCGCTTCATGGGCGGACCTCCCGCAAAACTTGCCAACAGCTAGACTTGCCAACGGCTAGCCAGGCTATCCGGCGATCCACCCTCTTCGGCGCTGTTCGGCAAAATCCTCACGGCCGCCAGGCAGGTTGTGGTACCTGTCGATCGCCGCCGGCAGGCCGAGCAGATAGCCCTGCGCTTCGTCATAGCCCTCCATCCGCAGGAACGAGAGCTGGTCTTCCGTTTCGACGCCTTCCGCGAGGACTGGAATGTCGAGGCTGCGCCCGAGCGTCAGCACCGCGCAGACGATCGCTTTCGCCTGTGGATCGCGCGGTGCTTCCGCCATGAACGAGCGGTCGAGCTTGATCTTGTCGAACGGAAACGATCGCAACGTATCGAGCGAGGAATATCCCGTGCCGAAATCGTCGATGGCGATCGTCACGCCGAGCGCCTTGATCCGGCGCAGCATATCCAGGGTGCGCTGCTTGTCGACGATGATCGTCGATTCCGTGATTTCGAGTTCCAGCCGATGCGCCGGCAGGCCGGTTTCGGTCAGAACGTCCTGGACGAGGCTGGCCAGATCGGCATGCGCGAACTGGACGGCCGACAGGTTGACGGCGATCCTGATGTCGCCGGAAAAGCGCGCGGCTTCGCGGCAAGCGGTCCGCAGCACCCATTCGCCGATCGGCAGGATCGCGCCGCATTCCTCGGCGATCGGGATGAATTCGGCAGGCGGGATCATGCCGCGTTGCGGATGGTGCCAGCGCAGCAACGCTTCGTAGCCGCGTATCTCGCCGTCCTTCACGCCGCTCTGCACCTGATAGTGCAGCTCAAGCTGCTTCCTTTCGACGGCGGCCCGCAGATCGTTGGCCAGATTGCGCCGATCGCGCGCCGCCTCGTCCATCCCGGGTTCGTAGAAGCAGATGGTCTGGCCGATATTCGCCTTGGCGCGATACATCGCGAGGTCGGCATTGCTCACCAGGGCGTCCTTGTCGGTTCCGTCTTCCGGATAGATCGCCACGCCGATGCTTGCCCCGACCGACGTTTCCCACCCGTCCAGGGTCATGGGTTTGAGGATCGCCGCTTCGATCCGGGAGGTGAAGTCCAGGACGTCCGCCTGGTTCTCGAAGCGCTTGACGGCTGCGAATTCGTCGCCGCCGAGCCGGGCGATGAATTCACCCGGGCGGCGTATGCCTGAAAGCCGCCCCGCGATCACCTTCAGGGCGTCGTCGCCGGCGGCATGGCCGAACGTGTCGTTGATTTCCTTGAAGCGGTCGAGATCGATGCCCACCACGCCCAGCTTGCCGGCACTCTCGCGAAGCCCTGCCAGTTCGTCGTCGAGGTGAACGCGATAGCTGCGCCGGTTCGGCAGGCCCGTCAGCGAATCGTGGAGCGCAAGCTGCTGATAGCGTTCGAGGGCGGCTGCCCGCTCGCTGTCGTCGATCACGTAGCTCGTCGCGCCGGCGCCGACGATGATGAGGCTGACAGCCGCGACGGCCGCTGCCATGCTGGTGAAGACATCGGACGATGCGCCGGCGGCCGGCGACAGCGGATCGACCGAGACCGCGGCCATGCCCGTGAAATGCAGGCTCAGGGTCGCCGCGGCAAGCAGGCCGGGGGCAAGCAATGCGTTCCATCCTTGCGCCTTCCGGCTTGCCGCGGTCATCGCGGCCGAACCGATCAGGACGGCGAGGGCGACGGAAGCGATCACATAGCCGCCGTCCCACGTCACGATCCCTTCGATCCGATAGGCGACCATGCCCATGTAATGCATCGCCGAACTCGCCAGCCCGACCATGGCGCCGCCGATCCCAGGGCCGATCGGGGGGCCGATCAGGGGCATGCGCCGGCCAATGGAAGATGCGACGAACAGAAAGCCGGCACCCACTCCGGCGATGGCGATGACGAGCGAGAAGAGCGTCAAGATCGGCTCGACGACGACCGGTGTGCTGCCCTGATAGGCCAGCATGGCGATGAAATGCGTACACCAGATCGTCGCTCCGCCGGCGACGGCCGCGAGGAACGTCCATCCGAGCCGCTGCGATCCCCCCGTCTGCATGACCCGCGAGAAAAGGCGCAAGGCGGTCCATGACCCGCTGAGGCAGGTTGTGAGCGCGAGGCAGACAAGCCACAGATTATGCTCGTTGACGAGACATGAGACGACACGCATCGGGACAGCAACTTGCAAATAGGCTTGCGCCGCACCGCTATCCGCGAGCGCAAGACGGGAGAAATCTTTGGAGCCTCATGCCCGCCCGGACCGTGCCGTTTCGTCTGTAAACGTCAAATTAATGTTCGAGCAAATCGAGCATTGCTGCGTACGAATACTATTTTGAGGATTTATTTGCTTGCTGTTCTAGCGTCAGGAGCATGCTCCTTATCAGAAGCCGGCCAGACCGGCGGGATATGGTGAACGGTCTCTTAAACCGGAAGCTCGCATTTTCCGACGCTGCATGACTCAAATTTACCCATGTTTCGACGTTATCCGCTGCGGCGCCCCCTCGACAACTGTCTATACATTTTTAGTTCCCATTCTCGCCTCACGAGAACAACGCGCTATCTGGGAGGCGGTGGTGTTCCCGCAGACCGACTGCCAGCCGCCGGGCTGCGTATTCGCAGGTAAGACGCGTCAAAACAGAGTATAATGCATGAACGCTTATCGAGGTGTTGGGAGGCTCCCGCAGGAACCCCGCGAAAGGGCTCGGAATTCTTTCCGGGTGCGTGGCGCGCATGCTTGCTGAGGTACAAATCAACGTCCTTCTGAAACCCGGCCTCGCGATCGGGCCGGATACTATCGGCCTGCTGTCCGCGATTGCCGATACCGGCTCGATCACGGCGGCCGCGCGGGCGAGCAGCATCAGCTACAAGAAAGCGTGGCACATGATCGACCGGCTGAACACGTCCTTCAAGAAGCCGCTTGTCAGCACCACCAAGGGCGGAGACCGCCGCGGCGGAGCCATCCTCACCGATATGGGCGCGGAGGTCATGACGCTCTATCGCGCCATCCTGACCGCGGCCGCATCCCGGCCGAAAGAGCTGCAGAAGCTCCTGGCGTTGGCGGCCTGAGGTTTTATTCCTGCGGATCGTTCAGTTCCGCATCGATATCGGCGATTTCGCGGGCGATCGACAGAAGCCGCCGGCGCAGGGCGCGGCGCGAAATGCCCGTGACCAGAGCGGCAATCTCCCATCCTTCCGCCGACAGGCCGGAACCGGTCGTGTCGGCGGCTTTGTCGTCCGGCTGCAATCCCTCGAAAAAATAGGTGACGGGAACGGCGAGCGCATGGGCGATCAGCACAAGTGTCGAGACGGATACGCGGTTGCTGCCGCGCTCGTATTTCTGCACCTGCTGGAAGGTCAGATTGATCTGTTCTGCAAGCTGCCCCTGCGTCATTTTCCGCATCTGACGCGCGAGGCGAATATGGTGGCCGATATGCATATTGACCACATGCGCCTGATTTCGAACCAATGACCCCATACCGCCCAATCCGCTTGCTGCCCTTTTTGGAGCGGGCAGCCGAACAACCCCGCCTGGCTTCTTACAGGTCCGATATAGCATAATGGCTACATCGGGAAAGCCGCGAATTGTTGCCATCGCGGTAGGGCTCCGGCTCACGGGCGGGCAGCCGATGCAGGCGTTCTTGTCGATCAAGGGTTATTTGGGCGCGGTGCCGGCCGATGCCGAAACCAGCGACGCATGCCGCCAAGGTCCGGAATTCTCGGCGTTCGGCCGGGCTTCGAGCCCGGCGCGATCATCGTTCCCGCGAGTTTCCTGCTGGCCTGATAGCCTCAGTTCAGGCTCTTCATGTCGACCATGTCCATATCCGTGAAGGACTGGTTGTCGCCGGCCATGCTCCAGATGAAGGCATAGGCTCCGGTGCCGGCGCCGCAATGGATCGACCAGGGCGGAGAGAGCACGGCCTGCTCGTTGCGGACGATGAGGTGGTTCGTGGCTTGCGGCCGGCCCATCAGATGCACGACGAAGGCGTTTTCCGGCACTTCGAAATAGAGATAGGCCTCCATGCGCCGGTCGTGCAGATGCGCCGGCATGGTGTTCCAGACGCTCCCGGTTTCGAGCCGCGTCAGGCCCATCAGCAACTGGCAGGTCGGCAGGACCTTGGGATGCAGGTACTGGTAGAGCTTGCGCTTGTTGGAGGTGGCGCCGTCGCCGAGATTGTTCTCGATCGCGTCCGTCCTGCTGACGATCCGTGAGGGAAGGGTCGTATGGGCCGGCGCGCTGTTGATGTAGAATTTCGCGGGCGTCGAGGCATCGAGGCTCTCGAAGGAGATTTCCCTGGTGCCCTGGCCGAGATAGAGGCCGTCCATCGGCTGCAGTTCATAGGCCTTGCCGTCGGCGATGACGCGCCCGGCGCCGCCGATATTGATCAGGCCGAGTTCGCGGCGTTCCAGCAGGTAATCCGTGCCGACCAGCTTCGCCAGCTCGCCGCCGACACCGACGGCATCCCCGGCCGGCGTCGCTCCGGCCACCAGCATCCGGTCGTAGTGCGTATAGACGGCCTGCAACGTGCCTTCTGCGAAAAGGTTCTCGATCAGGAAATGCTCGCGCAGCTCCGTGCCGGTCATGCGTTCGGATTGGGAGTAGTGGATCGCATGGCGGGTCCGGACGTTGGTGCTCATGGGTAGTCCTCGATTTTCTGTTGCGTGCTCTATCGCTTGGCAGCGGCGGTGAGTTCAACGTATTCGTCCGTCCGCGGGGATGCCAGTCCGACAGATTGCGCATTCCGCAATGTTTCCGCATAGGCCATCATCAGTGGGCCGACACCCTTGATATCGTCGGGGCGGATTTCCTCCGAGAGGTAGTATCCGACGGTGCCGTCCCGGTAACGGCCGTTGAAGCCGCCGAGCCCCGCGACGCAGCAGATATTGTGAAGCTGAGGCCGCCCATGCGAATCGGGCCGCAGCTCGTGGCGGACGAGCGACCGGAAACTGGTCTCCCCGATCTCCGCAAGGGCAGCCGGCCCGCCGAGGCGGGCAAGCTTCTGCAGGAAGTAGGAGAACATGGCGGTCGCGGAGCTCTCGGGATAGTTTCCGGCGGCGTCCGGCTGGTCGATGACCTGCAGCCAGCGGTGATCCGATGTCCGTAAGGCAAGCAGCCGGGATGCCAGTGCCGAGGCGCGATCGACAAGCTCCTGCCGCTGAGGCCCGGGGGCCAGGTTTTCGACGACATCGACCAAAGCCATGGCCAGCCAGCCGATCGACCTTGCCCAATGGGCAGGCGAAAGACCGCTTTGCGCATCCGCCCAGGGCTGCTGGCGGGCCTCGTCATAGCCGTGGCGATAGAGGTCGGCATCGCGGTCATAGGTCAGATCGAGCGCGGTGGAGAATTGGCGAAGCGTCTCGTCCACCATCTCAGGCTTCGCGGCGGCCAGGGCATATTCCACCTTGAAGGGGAGCGCCATGTAGAGCCCGTCGAGCCAGATCTGGTGCGGATAGCGAAGCTTGTGCCAATAGACGTCGCTTTCCGTGCGCGGGTGGGTTTCGAGCTGCCTTGCCAGCAGCGCGGCGGCATCGAGCCAGGCTTTCTCGCCGGTCAGCGTATGGAGAAAGACGAGCGCGCGGCCGGAGAGGATATTGTCGATGTTGAACTCTTCGATCTCATAACCGACCAGCCGGCCCTGGCCGTCGATCTGTCCGCCCACAAGCCGGACGAGGTGATCCAGCCAACGCTTGTCGCCCGTCGCCTGGTGAAGCGCGATCAGGCCGCGATAGAGGCATCCGTCTTCATAGCACCAGGCGCCGCCCTTGTAATATTCGTAGTCGCGAACATAGGTCTCGAAATAGTCTTGAAGCATCGGGGTCAGTCTTGTGCTGGATGAATGGAAGCGGGAGACAGCCGCGCAAGACGGCTGAAGACGGTGTTTTCCGCGACGATGCCGGCATGGCGCAGCGGCGGGAGGAGGCAGGCCATCTCAGGCACCTCGGCTTCCGCGTCGGGCGCGAAGGAAACGGAATAGCCTTCGAAGGCGATGTCATGGATCGCCGCTTCCGGCAGGCCGTAGAAGACAGCGGCGGCAGTGCGCGCGCCGGAGACGGTGACGTTGCTGATCGCGATGGACCGGATGCTCGGCGTCTCGGTGGACACCGGCAGCGGCGAGCGGGACTGGACGTAGTCCGATCGGCCGTCGGCATCGCAGAAATAGAAGGAATTGACGGCGACCGGGGTGGCGACATCCTCCATCAGGCTGTCGGCGAGGCTGATATCCGAAACCATGCCGCCCCGGCCTCGCCGGGTCTTGATGCGAAGGCCACGATCGGTGCCCTTGAAATGGCAGTTGCGGATGGCGATGTCGCGGACGCCGGCGCTCATCTCGCTGCCGATCACCACCGCGCCATGCCCCCGCTCCATGAGGCAATTGGCAATCCGCACATGCTGCGTCGGCCGGTCGGGGCCGCCGTCCGGGCTGCGCTTGCCGGCCTTGAGGGCGATGCAATCGTCTCCGACCGAGATGGAGAGGCCGAGCAGGCGAATGTCGGCGCTGCTCTCGGGATTGAAGCCGTCCGTGTTGGGGGAGTGCGGATCGTTCTCGATCGTCAGGTCCGCCGCGAGCAATCGCCTGCACAGGACCGGATGGACCGTCCAGGACGGCGAGTTGCGGATGGTGAGGCCCGAAAGGACCACGTCTTCGCAGCCGGAGAGGAAAACGGTGCGCGCCCGCCGCGCGCCCTCGCGCGTCTCCTTCGGCCAGGACCACCAGTCGCCGCGGTCGCCGCCGCCGTCGATGGTGCCTTTGCCGGCGATGAAGAGGTTCCTGCAGTCGATCGCATTGATCAGGCTTGCGTAACAGGCCTCCGCCACGCCCTCCCAGGTGCCGAGCACGCGGCCGTCCGGATGGCGCGCGGGCAGGACGGGAAAGGCCTCCCGTTCGGAAACCGCGGCGAGCTCCGCTCCCGCTTCGAAGAGCAGCGTCATGTCGCTCTTGAGGAAGACCGGTCCGCTCGGCCAGTATCCCACCGGTATCCTCAGCGTTCCTCCCTCCGGAAGGGCCGAGATAGCACGCTGGATCGCGTCGGCATTGTTCGGCGCTTCCGTGGAGGCGCCGAAGTCGCGGATGTCGGCCAGGGCGGCCTCCGGCCGCGTCCGGAATTCGAAGCGAGCGCCGCCTGCATGAAGAATATAGGCTTCGTCCGGCTCGAGCTGAACGACCGTGAAGACGACCCAGCGGGTCGCCCCCTCGGCCGCGAGGCCGCCATCGGGCTTTCGCACCTGCCAGCCGAGCGCGGCATCGCGTTCATAAAGATGCCTTTCGGCATCGACGCTGAAGGTCGCGCTGCGTGGGCCGGAGGCCAGGAGTTCGATGGCGGCGATCGTCACGGCGCTCAGATTCCCGTCAGCGCTTCGTTGATGCCGGCGATGATCTCCGCCGCCGCATCCTTGGCCGATTGCTGGCCGTAGGCGAAGGCTTCGAAATTGCTGTCGAAGACCTCGGTGACGCGCGGATGCTCGTTGAGCGGCGAAACGCCGGGGCTCGACGGCTCCATGACCTGCTTGTAGGCCTCCAACTGGACCGGCTTGATCTTGCCTTCCTTGGTGAGGATGTCGAGCGCGGCCTTGCTGGAGGGAATGCCGCGCGTGGCGCCCATCACCTTCACCGCTTCCGGATCGTTGAGCAGGCAATTGACGATCTGTGCCGCCGCCTTCGGGTCCTTGCTGTTCCTGGAGATCGCGAAGAGCATGGACGGCTTGCGGTAGACACCGTCCGTCTTGGCGCCGTCCACGGTCAGCAGCTTGACGGGCACGAGTTCCTGGCCCTTTTCCATCGGCGTGGAAATCTTGCCGTAGGTGCTGTCCCACTGATAGCTGCCGGCGATCTGGCCCTTCGCCCATTTCTGGTTCTCGTGCAGCGGCGTGTTGCCGCCGGCGGCAACCTGCTTCCAGGATTCGATGACGCCCTTGTCGACGAGCGTCTGATAGAACTCCAGTCCTTCGACGAGTTCGTCTTCCGTCCAGGCGACCTGGTTGGTGGCGGGATCGATCAGGTCCTTGCCGGTCTTCTGCGTGGTTCGCAGGATGACGACGAGACGCGCGTCGAGTGCCGCGCCCTCGAAGGGATAATAGTCCTTGCCGAGCTTCTCCTTCATCTTCGGGGCGGCGGCGATCAAATCGTCCCAGGTCTTCGGAATGGGGACGCCTGCCTTGTCGTAGGTCGTCTTGTTGAACATGAAGACGCGGCCGGTGGTGGAGACGGGGATGCCGTTCAGCTTGCCCTTGACCGTGCCGCTGTCGAGGTCGGCCTTGGTCCACTGGCTCAGGTCGATGACGTCCTTGTACTGGTAGAGATCGGCAAAGCCGGTGCCGTTCTTGGTGAAGAGCGGCAGCCAGGGCCAGTTGATCTGGATGATGTCGGCTTCGGTTCCGCCGGCGAGCTGGGTGGCGATCTTCTCCTGATGGCCCGTCCAGCCGGAGAATTCCGGCGCGATCGTGTGGCCGAACTTGGCCCCGCAGATCTTCAGCGCCTCCTGCGTGGCGACGTGCCGGTCGTCGCTGCCCCACCAGGACATGCGCAGGTTCGCGGCGGATGCCGTCGAAAGGCTGGTTGCGGCGAACAGCGCCGCCGTTATGATCATGGTTCTCATTTTGGCTCCTCCCAAGTTGGAACGATGAAGTTTCAGGCCGCCAGGCTGATGTTCTCTCCCGTCTGGCGGTCGAACAGGTGAACTCCCTTCGGATCGGCGCTCAGCCAGACCCAGTCGTCGCGCAGCGCGCCGCGGTCGTAGGATGCGGACGGCACGACGGCGATCAGTCGTTTCGGGCCGATGTCGATATAGAGGTAGACTTCGTGGCCCATGAACTCGATGTGGTTGAGCTTGCCCTTGAGCGTGCCGGGCGTCTCCGGCAGGGCGATGCGCAGATGCTGGGGCCGGATGCCGAGCGTGATCTCGCCGTGTGAGCCCGCCGAGAGCCTATGGGCGAAGTCTTTGCCGAGGGCGATCGTCTGGCCTGCTGCCCTGACATTGCCGGCGCCTTCCATTTCCGCATCCAGGAAATTCATCTCGGGACTGCCGATGAAGCCGGCGACGAAGGTGTTGGCGGGACGATTGTAGAGCGTCACCGGATCGGCGACCTGCATGATGCGGCCGTCCTTCATCACGCAGATGCGGTCGCCCATGGTCATGGCTTCGGTCTGGTCGTGGGTGACGTAGATGACCGTCGCCTGTTGGCCTTCCGCCTTCAGCCGCTTGTGCAGGTCGGTGATGCGCACGCGCATGGAAGCCCGCAACTTGGCGTCGAGATTGGAGAGCGGCTCGTCGAACAGGAAGACCTGCGGCTTCTTGATGAGCGCGCGGCCGACGGCGACACGTTGGGCCTGGCCGCCGGAAAGCTGTTTCGGCAGCCGGTCGAGCAGCGGTTCGATCTCCAGCATGCCGGAGACATGTTCCGTCGCCTTCTCGATTTCCGCACCCGGCCGCCGTTTCAGCCGCATGCTGAAGGAGAGGTTCTTGCGCACCTTCATATGCGGATAGAGGGCGTAGTTCTGGAAGACCATGGAGATGCCCCGGTCGCCGGGCGTCTTGTCGTTGACGAGTTCGCCGCCGATCCTGATCTCGCCGCCGGTCACCCGTTCGAGGCCGGCGATCATCCGGAGCGTCGTCGATTTGGCGCAGCCCGACGGGCCGACCAGCACCATGAACTCGCCGTCCTCGACATCGAGATTGATGCCGTGCACCGCGCGGAACGAACCGTAGTCCTTTTCGAGGTTTCTCAGTTGCAGACGCGCCATTTCGATTATCCCTTGATGCCGCCGGACGAGATGCCGTCGATGAAGTATTTCTGGGCGAGGAAGAAGACCGCGAGCGCCGGCGTCAGCGCGAGCACCGACATGGCGAGCACGCGGTTCCACTCGAAGGCCTCCGTGGTGTCGATCGAGAGTTTCAGCGCCAGCGACACCGGGTATTTGTCGACCGAGGAGATGTAGATCAGCGGGCCGAGGAAGTCGTTCATCGTCCACATGAACTGGAAGAGACAGACCGAGATCAGCGCCGGCATGAGCAGCGGCACGACGATGAAGATCAACGTCTGCCAGGTGGTGGCGCCGTCGACGCGGGCCGCCTCCTCCATGTCGCGCGGGATGGCGCGCAGGAACTGCACCAGCATGAAGACGAAGAAGGCGTCTCCCGCAAAGGCCGAGGGAACCCAGAGGGGCAGGTAGCTGTCCAGCCAGCCGAGGTCGCGGAAGAGCAGGTATTGCGGAATGCGGGTGACCACGTTCGGCAGGAGCAGCGTCGCGATCAGCGAAGCGAAAAGCAGTTTCTTGAACGGGAAGTCGAAGCGCGCGAAGCCGTAGGCGACCGCGGTGCAGGAGATCGCCGTGCCGATCACCTTCGGGATGACGATCCAGAGCGTGTTCAGGAAAAATGTCCCGAAGGAATAGGGCGTCGAGGTCTGCCAGCCCTTGATATAGCCGTCGAGCGTCGGGTTTTCGGGCCAGAAACCGGGATTGGAGAAGATCTCGGAATTGGTCTTGAAGGAAGCCCCGATCAGCCAGATC
Organism: Neorhizobium sp. CSC1952; assembly: GCF_030378245.1. NCBI lineage: Bacteria > Pseudomonadati > Pseudomonadota > Alphaproteobacteria > Hyphomicrobiales > Rhizobiaceae > Neorhizobium > Neorhizobium sp. CSC1952. Next base: position 2,672,436 of record NZ_CP128416.1, read on the forward strand.
AGCGGATAGAGCATCAGGAGGCCGACGCCGGCGAGCAGGACGTAACGCAGGGCGACGTTGATGCGGTGGCGGCGCATTTCCCGGGCGCGAACGGCCTCGATATCCTGAGCCGGGGAGGGGCTTTGCGAAAGAACGTGTTCGGCCATCGGTCAGCTCCTCTTGTCGCCGGCGTAGTAGACCCAGTGGCGCGAGGACCAGAAGGCGACGAGGGTGAGTGCCATGATGATGACGAAGAGGACCCAGGCGATCGCCGAGGCATAACCCATGTCGAAACGCTTGAAGGCTTCGTCATAGATGTAGATCGGCAGGAGATAGGTGGATTTCAGCGGCCCCCCTTGCGTGATGATGTAGGGGCCGTTGAACTCCTGGAAGGCCTGGACCATCTGCATGATCAGGTTGAAGAAAATGACCGGCGTGATGAGCGGCAGGGTGATATGGACGAAGCTCGTCCATTTGCCGGCGCCGTCGATTGCGGCCGCCTCGTAGAGCGTTCTGTCGATGCTCTGTAGCGCGGCGAGGAAGATCACCATGGCGGAGCCGAACTGCCAGAGGCGCAGCAGCGTGATGGTGAACAGCGCGTTGGTCGGATCGCCGAACCAGTTGACGGGTTCCAGGCCGACGAGCTGCAGGCCCATGTTGACCAGGCCGACATCCGCGAAGATGTAGCGCCAGAGGACGGCGATCGCGATCGAACCACCGAGGATCGAAGGCACGTAATAGGCGGTGCGGAAGACATTGATGAACTTCAGCTTGTAATTCAGGATCACCGCCATGAAGAGCGCGAAAGCGAGCTTCAGCGGCACCGTCGTGAAGACGTAGACCAGCGTCACCCAGAGCGACTTGCGGAAGGTGCGGTCGCTGGTGAAGAGCTTGATGTAGTTCGCCAGGCCGGTGAAGATCGGCTCGTTCATCAGGTTGTAGTTGGTGAAGCTCAGGTAGAGCGAGGCGACGAAGGGCAAGGTCGTGAAGACCAGCAGCCCGATGATATAGGGCGACAGGTAGAAAAGCCCCAGGAACCGGTTGTCTCCGCTCATGCAGCTTTCCCCGCTTTTGCCAGGGCTTCCGGCAGCCGGTGCATCGTCGCGGCAACCATCTCGCGGAACATGGCGGCAGCGCGATCGGGAGAGAGCGCGGCGACGAGCGGGTCTGACAGGAACAACGGCAGGAGCGCATCGCCGTCATGGGCGAGAACGGCCTCGACCAGCGCCGTCTGCCGTTCGGTATGCGGCCGGACGATCACCTCCAGCGCCGCCGGCAGGCGGCCCGCGTGGACCGGCTGGACTCCGAGGCCACTGAAGCGCGCGTTCGTCTCGACGATCGCGCCAAACGGCAGGCCCTGCATCTGGCCCATGTTCGGCAGGTTGACGTTGCTGATGTGTTCCGGGCCGCCGGTCAGCGCCTTGATCTGCTCGACGATCGCCTCGTCGGAGGGCGCCGGCGGGGGGAGGGGTGCACCGGCATCGAGCGCAGCCGCGGCGGCCTGTTTTTCGGTACGCTCACGAATGCGGTAATCGACTGGGGTCAGGCCGAACTTCCACCTTTCGTTTTCGTCCAGGTACCAGGACTGCGGCATGAATTCCGCCAGATGCCGGTCACCCGCGGCGCCTGCGATGCCGAAGCGGCAGGCGAGATCGAACTTCACGCGGTTCATGTCCTCGAAATAGCGGGCATGCTCGTCCGCAGGGTCGATCGGGCTTTCGCGCCACCCGGCGGCATGGTGTTCCTTCGCGAAGGCCATGTAGTCGGCCATCATGTCCATGCCTCCGACGGAGGCGGCGTCGACGAAGGTGAAGTGGTTGATGCCGAGGACGTTCACCTTGGCGTCCCGGTATCCGAACGCCACCTCGCCCCTGCGGCGATTGGCGAGGAAGGCCATCAGCTTGCGGATCTTGATGACCTCGTGGCAGGAGCCCCAGGCGCGGATTTCCGGAAAGACCTTGTAGAGCGTTCCGGTCAGCACCGACATCGGGTTGGTCAGGTTGCAGACATAGGCCTTCGGGCAGAACTCGGCGATCGCCGCCGCGATCTCGGCAAGCTGCGGGATGGCGCGCAGCGCACGGATGAAGCCGCCGGGACCCACCGTGTCGCCGACCGATTGCCGGATGCCGTAGCGCTCGGGGATGGCGATGTCATGCGCCATGTCGTCGAAGCTTCCGGGCAGGATGGAGATGATGACGAAATCCGCTCCCGTGAGCGCCGATTTCAGCGAAGGCTCCGCGGTATACCGCAGGCGCTCCGTCTGGCCCGCCCGTTCGGCGTAGCGCATGCCGATGCGGGCATTGCGCCCGGCCGCCGTCTGGTCGAGATCGTAGAGCCGGACATGCGCCGCGGCCGTCCCGTCATAGGCAAGGTCGCCCATGAGTTTCGTCGCCCAGTTGAGCGAGCCGCCTCCGACATAGGCAATATTGAACGAAGAGCCATTTCCGTTATTGTGCATCGCAATGTCTGGCGTTTCGACATGCGGACCAGCCTTCCCCGGCAATGTCCCGCAAATAATCCGCCAATTCCTCCCATTGATATCTCAGATCTGTTGAGGTCCAAGCTCCCGCGTTGATATTCTCACGTTGCCTGGGAGATCAAATCGACAAATTCGGGGAAAAGGATGGAGAAAATCGAAGGTAGCTTTCTGGCCGGGATTCCCATGGGCGCGCTGGCGCTGACGCTGACGCGCTCAACCATAAGGATGCAGCATTCCCACACCTGGAGCGTCGACAAATCGAACAGCGTGCATGATCTCATCATCTGCCTGACGGGCTCGGCGAATTACGAGGTCGAGGGCGAAACCGTAGAGATAAAGCCGGGGCGGGCTATGCTCCTGCCGGCCGGAGTGCGCTTCACCGGCTACTCGACCTCGAGGGAGCCCTATACGGGGATCGCACAGCATTTCACGCTGGACCTTTTCGGCCGGCTGGACATGATTTCCCAGATGCACCTGAAACGGTCCGTCACCCTTGCCCGCTGGGAGATGATGGAGCCGCTCACCCGTTACTACCACGACAATTCGCCGCCCTATTCGACGACGCTCCTGCAGCACCACCTCTTCATGTTCCTGCTGATCGAGTTCCTCGAACAGGCGCATATCGGCTGGCGGGAGCAGTCGGTCGGGAACGTCAACAATCCCGATGCGCTTTCGCTCTCCATCATGGTCGTGGCGAGCCAGATCGCCGCCGATCCGCTCAACGACTCCATCGTGGAGCGGGCCTTGAGTTCCGCGCCCTATAACTCCGACTATTTCAAGCGCGAGTTCCGCAAGCGCGTGGGCTGGACCCCCGACAAGTTCCAGGAGTTCAAGCGGATGGAACGGGCGATGGGCCTGATGGCCGGCGGCTGCAGCGTGAAACGGGCGGCGGAGCTCTCGGGCTATTCCGACGCCTATTATTTCTCGCGCATGTTCAAGCGCTATATCGGCATCAGCCCGCTCGGATACCGCCAGGCGGAAAAACGCAACCGGGAGGGCGCATTTCCGCGTGGAGAGGAGGACGGGCAGCTCCTCTATCCGCTGACCCGCTGACCGTGCGGGACCAAGCCACCCGGCGGCGGAGCCGCGGCCGGTGACGAACGGCGTCAGGTGACAGCCGGTACGGCAAAAGCCTGAACCGATCGGATGCCCTGACGGAACTTGCCCATCCTCTGCCCGTTTATGTGCCTGCGGGCAGAAATGGCAGGAGATCCGTGGGAGTGCAGAATCCGAGCAGCAACTGGTATGAAGAAGCGGTCATCTACAGCATCGATGTCGAGAAGTTCGCCGACGGAAACGGCGACGGCATCGGGGATTTCATCGGGCTGACGGAGAAGCTGACCTATCTTTCGGAGCTCGGCATCACCTGCATCTGGCTCCTGCCGTTCTATCGCAGCCCGGACCGCGACAACGGCTATGACGTCAGCGATTTCTATTCCGTCAATCCCAAGGTCGGGACGCTCGACGACTTCCTGACATTCCTGCACAGCGCCGGAGAGCATGGCATCCGCGTGGTGATCGATCTGGTCGTCAATCACACATCGGACCAGCATCCCTGGTTCCAGGCCGCGCGGCGGGACGACAAGACGCGCTATCGCGATTACTATGTCTGGAGCGCCGATCCCCCGCCTGTCGCTGCCGGCGCCAAATCGATCTTTCCGGGCGAAGTGAACAGTCTCTGGACCTATGACGAGATCGCCCGCGCCTATTACTTCCATCACTTCTATGATTTTCAGCCGGAGCTGAACGCCGCAAATCCCCAGGTCCGGGAGGAAATCCTGCGGATCGTGGACTATTGGATCGCCTTCGGCGTCAGCGGGTTCCGGCTGGACGCGGCCCCGCTCATCATCGCGGACAAGGGGCTCGAACATGCCAATCCTCGCGATCCGCACGGCATCCTCAGGCAGATCGGCGCCTATCTGCAGGGCCGCCGCCCGGGCGGGGTGCTTCTCGGAGAAGTCAATCTTCCGCCCGAGGCGTCCGACGCCTTCTTCGGCGAAGGCGACCAGCTCCAGCTTCTGCTCAACTTCATGCTGGCCTGCTACATCTTCGCCGGCTTCGCCAGAGAGGACGCATCCGCAATCAACCAGGGACTGAGCCTTCTTCCCGAACCGCCGCCGGGCTGCGGCTGGGTCAATTTCCTGCGCAATCTCGACGAGCTCGATTTTTCCCGGGTGCCGCCGGATCTGAAGCAGGCGGCGTTCGATGCCTTCGCTCCGAAGGAGGAAATGCAGGTCTTCGGGCGCGGCATCCGGCGCCGCGTCGCACCCATGCTGAACGGGGACCGGCGGCGGATCGAGCTTGCCTTCAGCATCGTTTTCTCGCTCAGGGGGCCGCCGCTTATCGTCTACGGCGATGAAATCGGCATCGGCGAGGACCTCTCCCAGCCCGGACGCAATTCCGTCCGGGTGCCGATGCAATGGTCGGCCGAGAAGAACGGCGGGTTTTCGGCGGCGAATGCCGGAAAGCTGTGCCAACCGGTCGTGGCGGAAGGCCCTTTCTCCTACAGGAAGGTGAATGTCGCCGACCAGCAGAAGGACCCCGACTCTCTGTTGAACAAGATCAAGCGGTTCGTCAGCCTTCGCCGAAGCCAGCCGATTTTCACCAAAGGGCGGCCGGTCAGGCTGAGCGCGGGCGATCCCGCGGTCCTCGTGCATGGCTTCGAAGACGCCGGCGACCTGCTCTTGCTCGTCCATAATCTGGCGGGCCGGCGGATCGAGACGGAAATCCATTTCGGCGGCATGCAGCCCAAGCGCTTTCGCGATCTGATGAACGACGCCGAATTCGAGGTCACGGAAAACCCGCGCTTGAAACTCGAACCCTATTCCTACCGGTGGCTGATTTCCGAAGGGAATGGCTCATGACGCTCGTCGGCTATCACGCTTCCCACGAACAGTTTTCGCCGCGCGAGCTCCTCGGCTGCGTGCAGGCTGCGGAGGCGGCAGGTTTCGAGGCGGTGATGTCTTCCGATCACCTGACACCGTGGAGCGAGCGGCAGGGCCAGTCGGGTTTCGCCTGGGCCTGGCTCGGGGCGGCGCTGCAGGCGACGCAAGCCATTCCGTTCGGCATCATCACGGTGCCCCTCGGCTGGCGCTACCATCCGGTCGTCACGGCGCAGGCGGCCGCGACGGTTGCCGAGATGTTTCCGGGACGGTTCCCCTGGATGGCGGTCGGCAGCGGCCAGGCGATGAACGAGCACATCACCGGCGAACGCTGGCCTTCGAAGCGGGAGCGGAACGAACGGCTGCAGGCGGCGGTCGGGATCGTCCGCGATCTGTGGTCCGGCAAACTGGTGAGCCGCGAGGGGCCGATCAGGGTGGACGAGGCGCGCATCCACACTCTGCCCGAGGCGCTGCCCCGCCTCGTTGCCGGCGCCCTGTCGCCCGGGACGGCGGAATGGGCGGCGGGCTGGGCCGATGCGCTGATCACCATCAACCAGCCGCGGGAGAGCCTGCAGGAGATCGTCGGCGCCTTCCGGCGCGGCGGCGGAAAAGGCAAGCCGCTCTATCTGCAGGTGCATCTGTCCTACGCCCGTTCCGACGACGAGGCCCGCGCGAATGCCTTCGACCAGTGGCGGAGCAACGCCACCACGGCCGCGGTCTCCGAAACGCTCCGTCTGCCGGAGGAGTTCGATCAGGCTTGCGTCAAGGTGCGGCCGGAAGACATGGACCGGCATGTGCGCATTTCGGCCGATCCGCATCGGCACATCGAATGGCTGCAAGCCGATGCCGCGATGGGTTTCGAGCAGATCTACGTCCACAACGTCGGGCGCAACCAGCGGGAGTTCATCGATGTCTTCGGGCGGGAGGTTTTGCCCCGGCTGAAGAACGACGGGCGCGGAAACCCGAAATAACCGTCTTCGGGAACTCTTCTTTCCCCTTGCAGTTCGAAAGGCCGGCTCGATCCGCGAGCGGAGGAGAGGGACATGCGCCGCCGTGCGAATTCCGCCGCAGGCCATGGTGATGAAGGGGCAAAAGCCGTAGCGGCTCGCCGCCTCAGCGGCGGGAAAGCAGGCGGCCGACGGCATCCTGCGACGGGGGCTTTTGGTTTCCCGGCCCGGTGTCCTTTTCGAGGCGGGCGCGAATCTTCTCGATCTCGCCGTCGGTGAGATGCTCTATGCCGATGAAGTCCGCCCGGGCCTGCTCGACCGCGCGCAAGAGTTCGTCCAGCTTGGCCTCCATGGCCGCGGAATCCCTGTTCTGCGAGTTCTGCACCAGGAAGATCATCAGGAAGGTGACGATCGTCGTCCCGGTGTTGATGACGAGCTGCCAGACCTCGGAAAAGCCGAAGAGCGGGCCGGTCATGGCCCATACGAGGACGGCGCCGAGTGCCGCGACGAAGGCGACCGGCGAACCGGCGAAAGAGGCGATGTTTCCTGCGAAGCGGGTAAAGAACTTGTTCATGACGCACCGTGTGCACGAGGTTTGGGTACCCATGCACATGCGAAAATGCTTTCGCCGGTTCAATGTTCCCGCGCTGTCCCGGGAGGTCGCGGCATGCTCGTACCGGCTTCGATGAGAGTCATCTCAAGAAACCGGAGACATCATTTCCGCACGGGTCGCCGGCTTATTGCCGCACCGACGGCTCGAGCAGCCGGTAGTGGATGGACTGGAAGACGATCTTGCCGTTCTCGATGACAAAAGTATCCGCGCCGTCGATAGCTTGGAAATGCGGGGAGGTTCCTCGCCAGATAAGCAGCGCGAACTGCCCACGGGTCTGCCTGGAAAGAAACTCGAACGTCGCTTCCGGCATCTGGTCGTTCAATCGGAGGGAGGATTTCCGGATTGCGTCGTGTCCCGCTTCGTTGGAGTTGCACGTGAGCAAGATGACGTCCGGCGCGTAGTTGCGGCGCAGGTCCTCCTCAATATCACCGTCGAGCCGAAGCCTCAGGTGATCCTCGAATACGTCTTCGGTAGAACGCATCATCTTCACCATCTGTCGCCAGGCAACCAACCGGGAGGAACGACGATAGTTCCAGAACTTGCCGCCGATTGCAGGAACATCTTCGACCGCCGCAGGTTTGACGGCCGATACAGGAGGACCAGATGGCAGATCCAAAAGACAAGGATCCGGCGGAAGGCTCGCGCCGGACCATCGAAAACGAGCTGAAGCGCAAAGGATCGACCGACAAGGGATCCGACCGCCCGGATGACGGATCGAAACAGAAGGGACCGGCCCAGCCGCGTTCGACCTGAGAGGCCCGCCGCCGACGTCACCAAGCCCGGCTCATGGAGGATTTCACATGATGCATATCGATCCGAAGATGAAGGAATGTATCGACAACTGCCTGAGTTGCTATTCCGTCTGCCTCTCGACGGCGATGAATCATTGTCTTGAAACGGGCGGCAGGCATACGGAGCCTGCCCACTTCCGGCTGATGATGGCTTGTGCCGAAATCTGCCGGACGGCGGCGCATTTCATGTTGATCGGCACGCCACATCACAAGCACACCTGCGGCGAATGCGCCGAGATCTGCGAAGAGTGCGCAGCCGACTGCGAGCAGGTGGGCGACATGGACGAGTGTGTCGAGGCCTGCCGCAAGTGCGCGGAAAGCTGCCGCCGTATGGCGGCATGAGAGCCGATGATAGCCAGAAAGGCCTTGCCACGGCTACGCTCTACTTCAGGAGACAAAGATGACGGAGGCACAGAAACTGGCAGAGGAATATCTGCGGCTCGGTGGTCGGCGAAAGTCCAAGATCGACGACAACATCGTCAATACCCGCCTGTGGGAGGACGAGCCTCCGGAGGCGGATAGATTCTGGAGCGAACGGATCGAGCCGCTTGATGAGGAGCGCCGGAGGGAGGTCGCGATTTTCCTTCCGAGCATTTGAAGCACCCGTTCATGGTTGCGGACACGAATTCGGAGTGCAGCATGAGCAAGCGCAATATCTACATTCTGGGCATCGTCGTGATCGTGGCGCTCCTTGCCGTATTCGGCTCCAGACCATTCCGGGCGTCCGTAAACGACGAGGCCGGAACGGCTTCCCCGCACGCCATCGACCAATGACGGAGGGAAACCTCATGCAGGGAAAATCATGGGTCGGCCGTTCCCGGCTTCAGCAGCTCTTCCTGTCAGTTCTTGTCGCCTAGCCTGCGACCGCCGACGGATCGCCCGGCGTAAGGAAGAAAAACCAGATTGCCGCCACGATGAGCGCGATCGCAAAGATGGTCGCGACGAACTTCATCATGTTGAAGCTCGCTTTCCGCTCGGTACTTTCCTGCCGTTTGTCTTCGTCGTTCATGCCAGACCAACTTTCGTGCCAGACCAACTTTCATGGAAGCGCGAAGTTCCAAAAGCCGACGCTGATCGGGCAAGGAACTATTGCCGCGACAGAAGGTTGGGCCGTCAATGGAGGCTCAATCATGCTCAATCGGAATTTTGCAGCCGCTGTTTTCCTTGCGGTTCTTGCCGGGCCGGCCCTCGGGCAGCAGGGAGGCACGTTCACGCCCGATACGTCCCCGACGCCGGGAGCGGATGCGGGCGGCCCGGTCGGCACTCAGGCAATTCCCCGGCCGGACAACGCCGTCACCAACAGCGTCAAGAAGCACGGTCAGGATTGCGAGAAGATGACGGGCACCGTTTCGGGCGAGCGGCCGGCGACCGCAGGCGCAAACGAGCCGCAGCCGCAGGAGAAATGCGAGCGGCATTGACGCGGCGTCGAGGTCGCCGCCGGCTTCTCGGCATGGGCATCCGGCCAGATTTTCATGGGCCGCCTGGAACTATGCGGGAGATGCCTTGTTCGTGCTGGGGCGAAAGGAGAATCTTATGAAAAAGATCGCTTTAACGGCTGCCATGGTCCTGGCGGCAACCTCGGTGTTTGCCCAGTCGGCAGCGGAAAAATCGGGCGTCAACTCGCTTGCGGGCATCCCTCCCAAGACGGAGGACTTCGTGACGGAAGCTGCCAGCAGCGACATGTTCGAGATCGAATCCAGCAAGCTCGCCGCCGAGCGCGCCGACGACGCGACCAAGGCATTCGCGCAGCAGATGATCCAGGATCATCAGAAGACGACGACGGAACTCAAGCAGCTCGTCGATGGCGGGAAGGTGAAGGCGGCCGTGCCGACTGCCATGATCCCGGACCATAAGGAGATGCTCGACAAGCTGAAGGGCCTGCAGGGAGAGGAATTCACGGAGCAATACCGCTCGGATCAGGTCGATGCCCATGAGGATGCGGTCGATCTCTTCAAGCGCTACGGCGAGGAAGGCGACAACACCGACCTCAAGAGCTGGGCCGCAAAGACCGCTCCGGCCCTGGAGCATCATCTCCAGATGGCCAGAGACCTGGATAAATAGCCTCGGTTTCGGAACGAAGTTCCGGGCGATGGCCACGGCAGCCGTGGCCATCGCCGTCGCACCAAGGACGGGTTCTGCACGGGTTCGCGTCCAGATCGCGTCCGATGCCGGGCCTGTAACACCCGATGGCCCCATCCCGGGGCGCTCGATCAGAGGACCTCCCGATGAAAGCACTTACCTGGCACGGCAAGCACGATATCCGCTGCGAAAGCGTCCCCGATCCCGAAATCCAGGACGGCAGGGACGCCATCATCAGGGTGACCGCCTGCGCCATCTGCGGTTCCGACCTGCATCTCTACGACGGCGTGATGCCCGACATGCACAGCGGCGACATCATGGGCCATGAGACCATGGGAGAGGTCGTCGAAGTCGGCAAGGACAATGCGAAGCTGAAAGTGGGCGACCGGGTGGTGGTGCCGTTCACCATTTCCTGCGGCGAATGCTTCTTCTGCCAGCGCGGCTTCTATTCGGGTTGCGAGCGTTCCAATCCCGACCGCAGCAAGGTCACGAAGCTCTGGGGCAATTCGCCCGCCGGCCTGTTCGGCTATTCGCATCTGCTCGGCGGCTACAGCGGCGGCCAGGCGGAGTATCTTCGCATTCCCTATGCGGATGTGGGGCCGGTCAAGGTTCCGGAGGGGCTGTCGGACGAACAGGTGCTCTTTCTCTCCGACATCTTTCCGACCGGCTATATGGCCGCCGATTTCTGCAATATCCAGCCGGGAGACACGATCGCCGTCTGGGGCTGCGGTCCGGTCGGCCAGATGGCGATCCGCTCCGCCTTCCTGCTCGGGGCCGAGCGGGTGCTTGCGGTCGATACGGTGCCGGAACGGCTGGCGCTTGCCGCCTCGGCGGGTGCATTGCCCTTGGATTTCATGGAAGAGGACATCTACGACCGGATCATGGAACTGACCGATGGCCGCGGCGCGGACGCCTGCATCGATGCGGTCGGCACGGAAGCGGAAGCGTCGGCAAGCTGGGATTCGCGCTGGGACCGGATCAAGGTCGCCACTTTCATGGGCACCGACCGGCCGCATGTCCTGCGGCAGGCGATCCATTGCTGCCGCAATTTCGGCACCGTCTCCATCGTCGGCGTCTATGGCGGCTTTCTCGACAAGATTCCGATGGGTTCGGCCATCAACCGCGGTTTGACGTTCCGGATGGCCCAGACGCCGGTGCAGCATTACCTGCCGGTCCTCATGGGCCGTATCGAGCGGGGAGAGATCGACCCGTCCTTCGTCATCACGCATCGCGCGACGCTGGACGAGGGTCCCGAACTCTACAAGACCTTCCGCGACAAGCAGGACGGCTGCATCAAGGTCGTCATGAAACCGTAAAGGAGAAGACCATGAACTCCGCCGAAACAAGCAAGGGTCTTGCGGTCGTCACCGGGGCCTCGACCGGCATCGGTTACGAACTGGCGAAATGCGCCGCGCAGAACGGTTACGACCTTGCGATCGCCGCCGACGAGCCGCAGGTTCAGGAAGCGGCCATGAAACTCAGGGAGTTCGGAGTAGAGGTCGAAGCCATGCAGGCGGATCTCTCGACCCAGGACGGTGTGCGCCGTTTCGTGGCCGGTATTTCCGCGCTCGGCCGGCCGGTCGATCTTCTGATGGCCAATGCGGGCCGGGGCCTCGGCAAAGGCTTTCTCGACGAAGACATCCATGATGTGCAACGGGTTATCGATACCAATATCAGCGGCACGCTCGCGCTGGTTCATGACGTCGGCAACCGCATGCGGGCGAGCGGCCGCGGCCGTATCCTTTTCACCGGCTCGATCGCGGGCTTCATGCCCGGTACGTTTCAGGCGGTCTACAACGGCACGAAAGCCTTCATCAATTCCTTCTCCCTGGCGCTCCGCGAGGAACTGAAGGATACCGGCGTGACGGTCACCTGCCTGATGCCCGGCGCGACGGACACCGAATTCTTCGAACGCGCCGACCTGACGGACACAAAACTCGGCCAAGCGAAGAAGGACGATCCCGCCTTCGTGGCGAAGATCGGCTATGACGCGATGATGGACGGCGAGGGCGATGTCGTTTCGGGCTGGAAGAACAAGCTGATGTCGGCTGCCGCCAACGTCACGCCGGCCGGCATGCTCGCCAAGCAGCATCGCAAGATGGCGGAGCCGGGCTCGGCCAAGAATTGACGGCGACGCTGCGCGAGGAAGACGTCAGGCGCAGGCCGGGATTATCCTCGAAGCGGGCACCGCGGCATCCGCAAAATGCGCGAACAGGACGCCGCCCGGGCACTGATTCGCCTCGAAGAATCTCTCTGAAACGCTTCGGTGAAGGTCGAATTGGAGGGGAAAACTAAATTTTCGATCACATTTTTGTGTTCGCGGGGGCAGGAGAAGCCGGTCGTCGCCGTTACATCTTGGTGAATATTTGTCAATTTTTTGCTCATTCAACCGTAAGATGCTCATCCCATTGTATTTTTAGGTGATAATTTAGACATAAGTAATGTTTTGTCCGCCGCCGCTGGCAGGCAAGTCTACTCGCTTTCTGTGAGATTCCTGCGCAATAAAACCTTCAAAAACCGCAAAAACTTTCCCGAGTTAACCTCGCATATACTGACTTGATGAACGCGGCCTTCAACTTTCTAGTTAGCGCCCTAACTTCCGCCATGTCCGCGAGAATGCGGCGGGCTCGGCTCAGGGTTGCGCTTCGGTTGCTGCTGTGGCGTACTCGATGGGTCGGGGGATTTGCTCGGGGTAGGCATTTCACATCTATCGACGGGGGGACGATGAACAATCGTACTGATTTGAAGGTGTTAAGGCGGTTCCTGCTCTCCGGAACCGGTGTGATTTCAGGCGCAGTCCTCTTCTCAGCCGATCCCGCCCAGGCATGTTCCTTCGCAGCCCCTGTCGGAAACGACAATTATGTTTGCGACAGCGGTACCTCGATCGGAGGCCTGACGGATACGGGGGGTAACAACACGCTCCTTCTGCCGCCGTCGGGTACGGGCACGATCGCAGGAAACGTCGTGTTCGGCGCCGGAGCCGATACGATCGAAATTCACTCCGGCACGATCAGCGGTACGGTCAATCAGGGCGACGGCGCCGACACCTTCATCATCTCCGGCGGAAGCGTGACCGGCAATGTCCAGCAGGGCAGCGGCGCGGACGACTTCCAGATGAGCGGCGGCGAGATATTTTCGCTGAGCCAGGGCGACAATCTCGATACCTTCCGCATGACCGGCGGCCGCATCATCGATTCCTTCGAAGACGGCGATTACGCCGAGATGACCGGCGGCCGCATCGGCCGGGTCAACATGAAGCTCGACGACAACACGTTCGACATGTCGGGCGGCATCATCGACAAGAACCTGGTGACCGGCTTCGGCAACGACACGATCATTCTTTCCGGCGGTACGATCGGCGGCAATATCAGCGTCAGCGGCGGCACGGACAGCGTGACGGTCACCGGCGGCACGATCGGCGGCGAGGTGCGGCTGAGTGTCGGCTCGGATACTTTCACCTGGAACGGCGGCGGCATCATCTACGGCCTGGTCGATCTCGGCGGGGACAACGACACCGCATCCCTCAGTAACCTGACCAATTCCAATATCGGGGCAACGCCGCAGATCACCGGCGGGCTCGGAACGGATGCCATCACCTTCGACAACGTGAAGACCGGTGACGTCGCCCGTTTCGACAGCTGGGAAACGATCGATCTCACTAACGACACCCAGCTCATCTTCGACGAGACCCTGACGCTCGGCGACAGCGGGACCGGCACGGGATCGCTTACGGTCGATGCGGCCAGCACCATTTACGGCGGGGGCGCCAACGGCGGCATCGCCGCCTTCACGGCCGGCCAGCTGGTGGAGGTCGTCAACGCGGGACGCCTGGACCTGACCAATGGCGGCGACGGCGCGACCGACACGTTCACCATCGGCGGAAACTACACCGGCAATGGCGGGCAGATATTCCTCAACACCGTGCTCGGCGACGATTCCTCCGCATCCGACAGGCTGATCGTCGGGGGCGATGCGTCCGGCACCACGGGTCTCAACATCGTCAACGCCGGCGGCGCCGGCGACGTCACCACCCAGGACGGCATCATGGTGGTGGACGTCGGCGGCACGAGCGCGGACGGGGCCTTCGCCCTCAACGGACGTGTCGCAGCCGGCGCCTACGAATACTATCTGTTCAAGGGCGGCGTTTCCGCGAACACGGAAGATAACTGGTATCTCCGCTCGACGCTCGTCACGCCGCCGGCGGCACCGCCGCCCGAGCCGGCTGCGGCGCCCGATCCGGTATCCCCGCCGGCCGAGGAGCCTCAACCGGAAGAGCCGGAAGTGGCCCCGCCGCCGCCGGCATCGGAGCTTCCCGCCGTCGATCCTCCGACGGAAGGCGATCCCGTGACGGAACCGGTGGATCCCACGCCTCCGGTCGCTCCGAGCGATCCGGAGCCGGAAGCTCCGCCCGCACCTCCTCCAGCCGAACCGGCGGAACCTCCTCCTCCGCCGCCGGCACCGCCCACGGCACCGGCGCCTGTGCCGGTGCCGGGCGGGACTGCGATACCGCCGACGCCCGGAGCGACGCCTGTCATCGCCGAGGTCGTGCCGCTCTATCGCATGGAGGTTCCCACATACTCCGTCGTGCCGCCGGCAGCCCATCATCTGGCGCTCTCGACGCTCGGCACGTTCCACGAGCGGCGCGGCGAGCAAATCCTGCTCCAGGACGGCGGCTGGCTGCCCACCTCCTGGGGACGCGCCTTCGGCCAGGATGCCGAGATGGGATGGGACGGTACCGTCTCGCCGAGCTTCGACGGCAACCTCTTCGGCTTCCAGGCGGGCCAGGACCTGTTCGGTTACGAAAGCGGCGGTCATTTCGACCGGTTCGGCCTTTTCTTCGGCTATGCCAAGATGGACGGCGACGTGAAGGGACAGGCGCTCGGCTGGAACGATCTTGCCGTGGGCGACATCAACATCAGCGGCACGAGCTTCGGCGGCTATTGGAGCCATATCGGGCCGCAGGGCTGGTATGTGGACGCCATCCTGATGGGGACCTGGTTCGACGGCAGCGCTTCGTCAAATGCCGGCCAATCGATCGGCATCGACGGAACCAGTCTGACCGCCTCGCTGGAAGGCGGCTATCCGATCGCTCTCGACGATCAATGGAGCCTCGAACCTCAGGGACAGATCGTCTGGCAGCGCCTCTCGCTGGACGATTCCTCCGATCGTTTCTCTTCGGTCTCGTTCGACTCCGACAATGCCGTTACCGGCAGGCTCGGGTTGCGGCTGCAGGGCAAATACCAGACGGACGCGGGGCTCATCCAGCCCTATCTCAAGGCCAATCTCTGGCACAACTTCTCGTCCGACCAGACGATCCGTTTCGATGGCGATCCGATCACCACCGAGATCGGCGGAACATCGCTCGAAATCGGGGGCGGCGTCATCGCCAATCTGACGGAGAAGGTCAGCCTGTTCGCGACGGTGGATTACACGACCAACCTTGGAGGTGAGAAAACCCGCATTTGGGAAGGGAATATAGGCATCAGCATCAAGTGGTAGTCCGCTGGCGGTCAGCGGACCGGTGGAAGTGGAGGAAATGATGGAAGCCATTCTCGCACAAATAATCGGTGGTGCTGTCGGCGGAGCTGCCGGCGGCAAGGTTCTGAAGGACTCCGATCTCGGAAATATCGGCAATCTGATTGCCGGCGCGGCCGGAGGGGTCGGCGGAGGCCAGTTGCTGGGAGCCCTGCTGGGCGGAGCAACCGGCGACGCCACGGCCGCCACGGCCGGGTTCGACATAGCGGCTCTCGCGGGCCAGTTCGTGGGCGGCGGCGTCGCAGGCGCCATCGTCCAGATCGTCGTCGGGCTCATCAAGAACAGACTGGTGGCACGGTCTTAACCCGCCCGGAACAGGCGTAAAATCGGCAAAGGAGCTCGAACCGATCCGGCAGTCCAACTTTCTTCCGTAACCGACAAGGGCGTCGCACAGCCCTCCTGAGAGCTTATCGAGGCGGCGGGACATCCCGCCGATCTCCGAGAGATTATTGGTAATTTGCAGCATTTATAGCGTCAACGCAAAGCGTAGCGGATCGAGGAAACGATGCGAACCAAAGTCATTACGGCGGCTCTTGCCCTTTTCATGGGGATATCGCTCCCCTCATTGGCCGAAGCAGCGAATGCCTATGCCACCGGCTCGGTGAACATGAGAACCGGCCCGGGGACGGAGTATGCGCGGATAGGCACCATCCCGGCGGGGGCGACGGTCACAATCCGGGGATGCCTTACCGGCTACAGCTGGTGCGATGTCAGTTTCGCAGGCCGGCGGGGCTGGGCGTCCAGCAACTACCTGCAGGCGCTGTACCAGAACCGGCGCCGGCCGATCATCCATGTCGGCCCGATCATAGGCCTGCCCATCATATCCCGGCCGCGCCCGCCCCATTGGGGCCATCGTCCGAGGCCTCCCCATTGGGGCCATCGTCCCAGACCTCCCCATCACGGGCGTCCGCCGAGACCTCAACCGCGTTGAGTGGAAACGCCCATGAACTCCAAGGGGTACCTGGCAAGTGCGGCAAAGGCTCTTTCCTTGTCGGACAAGGAGATCGCCCACAAGCTGGGGCTATCCGTGGCGGCTTTGAGGTCCCTGGACGGGCCGGTGCCGCCTTCCTATCTGCGCCTGGCCCTGGCAGCCCTCGTGGCAGGGCTTGATCCCGATTCCGTTCTGAAGCCTGCTCCTGCGGCCGCCTATCTCCATAAGGGAAGGAAGGCCGTCGGTCAGGAGCGGCCGAGCGACGTGGATCGCCGACGATGATCCGCTTCTGGTTTGCAGCGCTTATCGTCCCGCTTACGCTGCTTGTCGATCAGACGGCATCACGTGCGGAAAGCTGCGCCCCTTCAGGAGGTCAGAGCCGCTCGGCAAAAAGCGTCAACGATCCGCAGATCGCCCAGCTCGCCAGACAATTGGCGGCGATCCGGTCGATGGAGCGCAAGCGCGAATGCACGGAGGAGGTGTCGAAGGGCGGCGGCCTGTTCAACGCCTGCCGCGACCTCGCCAGTCAGCGGAAAAAGGTCCAGTTCCAGATCGAAGAGGCGCGAAGATCCGCGGGCGGCAGAGACCTTGGCGGCAGGAAAACCGCTTCCGCAGCCTGCCGCGCCCCAGCCAGAAGCAAAAGCGCGGAGCCAAAGCAACCGGCGCCGAAGAAATCCGGCTACGGCAATGCCATGCTTTATTGCGTCCGGCTTTCGGACGGCTATCTGTTTCCTGCGCCCAACTCGCAATTCGTGGGTACCGCTGCGGCGGAGGTCACCCTCAGGCAGTGCCAGTACATCTGCGAGGATCAGGGTATCGAGGTCTATGTTCGGCAGGACCCGACGCTCGAGACGGAGGAGATGGTTTCGGTCCGTGACGGCACGAGCTACAGGGATCTCCGGACAGCCTTCCGGTATCGCGACGACGGAAACTTCCGGCGGTGCGACTGGGAGCGTTATGTGGACCGGATCCAGGAAGTTCAGCTCGCACGGATGATGTCGGAAAACCTTCCGCAGGGCGTAGTGCCGATCCCCGTGGGGCGGCCGGAGACGGAGCAGGACCAGATATCGGACGAGGCGACGGCGAGCATCAGCGGAGAGGACAAGCCTTTGACCGACAGACCGGTCAGGATCGTCGGCCCTCCTTTCCTGCCGGAACCGTAGGGCATGGCGCTGCCCCGTGTCTGACGAGAGCAGCCATGCCGCCGGATCCCGGCAGCCTGAAGGCGGGGACGAAACCGGCGGTGGTGAAAGAAATCCTGCTTCCGTTTCAACGGGAGGAGCGGAAAAATATCCCCGCGTCGTCCACGCCCGGTCTGCAGGGCCTATCCTGACCGCGTCATCGGGCAGGGAGCCGGGTCGCGAACCGGTCACCCATCTGGGGAGCAATCCGGCGTCCGATGATGGTCGTTGAGGCAGGGGACGCGCCGTCAGGGCGCCAACCGCCGGAAGGAAGGGTTTCTTGGCGCGGAACCCATGTCTTGCGGAAAAGCCGAGGCGGCCGGGCAGGCGGACAAGCCTGACACCCATACAACCCGATACCTACTGCCTGCCCATCCCGATGGACCAGGCCGTGGCGGAGACCCCTCCGCCGCGGACATTCGTGCTGCGGCCGGATGGGTCAGGACGTCTCGCTGTCGGCAATGGCGTTGCCTTATCGGCAACGAGAGATACGAAATATTGTTCTTTATTAGAACGCCACATTGCGCCATCCTCCCCTCAATCCGGCGATCGAGACCGGGCGCAGCCAAGCCGGCACATCCGGTGTCGGAGCAGAACAAGGGGAACAAGATGTCCAATTTGATGATGAATCGCCGGCGTTTCATGACCCGGACGGCTGCGCTCGGCGGCCTCGCCGCAGCCTCCAGTTTCGTCGGCATCAGGGCGGGCCTCGCCAAGGACGTGGCCAAGGTCAGGATGCAGCTCGGCTGGCTCGCCTCGAACGGCGTGCTGGGCGAGGTGACGGCGGTGAAGAAAGGCTTCTTCGAGGAGGAGGGTATCGAATTCGAGATCGTGCCCGGCGGACCGAGCGTCGACGGCGTGGCGGGCGTCGCGTCCGGCCAGTCCGCCATCGGCCAGATCTCGTCGAGCCCTTCGGTCATGCTGGCGCGGTCGGCGGGCATGCCCGTCAAGGCGTTCCTGTCCGGATACCAGAAGCATCCGTTCACCTATTTCTCGCTGAAGGACAAACCGATCCGCGAGCCGAAGGACATGATCGGCAAGACGATCGCCACCCAGCCGACCGCCTTCATCCTGCTGCGCGCCCTGCTTGCCAGGAACGGTATCGCCGAGGACCAGGTGAAGATGGTCAACATGGGCTCGGACATGAACCAGCTCCTCACCGGCCAGGCCGATGCGGTCACCGGCTGGCTCACCAACGTCAATGCGCTCGACGTGCTCGGCGACAACCGCATCGACATGATGCTGTGGGACAGCGGCCTGCAGCTCTATGCCAACGTCTATTACACGACCGACCAGCAGATCGGCGAACATGCCGATGTCCTTCAACGCTTCACGCGCGCAGCCGCCAAGGGCTGGGGCTATGTCCGCGACAACCAGCAGGAGGCCGTGGAATATCTCTGCGGCGCCTATCCGAACCTCGACAAGCCGAGCGAACTGAGGGCGGTCGGCCCTTGCGTCGACTTCTCCTTCGGCGACACCACCAAGGCTGCCGGCTGGGGTACGATGTCGCGCGAGAACTGGGCTGCCCAGATCAAGGCCTATGCCGATCTCGGACAGTTCAAGGGCACCGTTCCGACGGTGGACGACGTCGCGGATTTCACGATCCTCGAAGCCACGTCCGACGTCCGCAAACAGGTGGGGTGACCGTCATGCAGGGAGCGGTGAAGTTGAAGCCGAATGTCCCGGTGCCCGAACCGGCCGCTCCGGCGGTGTCGGTCCGGAACCTGCACGTCCGGTTCGGCGACAGGAGCAACGAATTCACGGCGCTTTCCGATATTTCCGTGGATATTCCGGAAGGCGCCTTCGTGACCATGCTGGGGCCGTCGGGCTGCGGGAAATCGACCCTTCTCAGGTGCATCGCCGACCTCGTCCATATCAGCGAGGGCTCGATCTCCGTCTTCGGGCGCAGCCCGCGGGAGGCGCGCGAGGGGCGGGATTTCGCCTTCGTCTTCCAGGATGCGACGCTGCTTCCCTGGCGGACCGTCCTCGACAATATCTGTCTGCCGCTGGAAGTCGGCAGGCGGTCGGAGACCGGCGACCATGCCGATCCGCATGCCCTTCTTGAAATGGTGGGGCTGAAGGGGCGGGAGAAGGCGCTGCCGCACGAGCTTTCGGGAGGGATGCGCCAGCGCGTGGCGATCGCCCGCGCGCTCATCACCCGGCCGCGCATCCTGCTGATGGACGAGCCTTTCGGAGCGCTCGACGAGATCACCCGCGACCGGCTGAACGAGGAACTGCTGCGCGTCTGGCAGGAGACGGGGACGACGATCCTGTTCGTCACCCATTCCATCCCGGAGGCGGCCTTCCTCGGCCAGAAGGTGCTGATGCTCCAGGCCCATCCCGGCCGCGTCAAGGAGTTCACCAAGGTCGATCTTCCCTTTCCCCGCTCGCTTTCGGTGCGCGACACGGTGGAATTCATCGGCGTCACCGCGCATTTGCGCGCCCGCCTGGAGGAGTGCCTATGAGCCACGTCGTTTCTTCCAGGAAGGCCGAGGCTCTGCCGGACCGCAAGATCGCACTCCTCGATGCGACGGCCGGCGTCTTCGCGAGGCACATGCCGGCGATCCTTGCCGCGATCGGCCTGGTGGTCCTGTGGCAGTTCGTGGTCTGGTTCTTCGCGATCCCGACCTTCATGGCGCCGAGCCCGGTCGACGTCTTCTTCGCCTTCCGCGACAATGCCGGAATGCTCTGGGCCAACCTTCTGCCGACGGTGCTCGAAACGATCCTCGGTTTCGTCTTCGGCAATCTCGTCGCCATCCTTCTGGCGATCTGGTTCGTGCACAGTTCGACCGCGGAAAAGGCCTTCTATCCGATCGCCGTGTTCATCAAGGCGATCCCGATCATCGCGCTCGCGCCGATCCTGGTCCTGATCTTCGGGAACGGACTTGCGCCGAAGATCATCATCGCCGGCCTGATCTGCTTCTTCCCGACGCTGGTCAACATGGTGCAGGGCCTGAAATCCGCGAGCCCGGCCATGCTCGATCTGATGCGGGTTCTTTCGGCCAGCAATACCGAGATCCTCTGGAAGGTCCGGCTGCCGAGCTCCATGCCGTTTCTCTTCGCGGCGTTGAAGATCGCCGCGACCAGCAGCGTCATGGGCGCCATCGTCGCCGAATGGATCGGTTCGAGCTTCGGTCTCGGCGCCCTCATCATCGAGGCCACCTACAATTTCCGCTCGCCGCTGCTCTACGCAACGGTCGTGGTCGCCGCCGCACTTGCCGTCGTCCTCTTCTTCATCGTCTCGGTGATCGAAGCGAAGATGGTCCGGTGGAAGCCGGCCGGCACGCACTGAGCCCGAGCTCTCTGGGAGTTTTGAACATGCAGCAGACAATCATTCAGGCGGCGCGCGACGCCGTGGTGGTCGACCGATCCGATGTGGTCGTGGTCGGCGGCGGGCCGGCCGGAATATCGGCGGCGGTTTCGGCGGCCCGCAACGGCGCCAAGGTGACCCTTCTGGAACGCTATCCCTATGTGGGCGGGCTTGCCGCCGGCGGCATGGTGCTGGTGCTCGACGACATGATCAACGGCCTGGAGATCACCGTGCAGGGCATCTGCATGGAGATGATCGAGCGGATGAAGAAATGGGATCTCTGCGTCACGCCGACCGGACGCGACCGCGAGCTCGACATCCGGGAGACGCCGGAGGCCTGGCGGCGATGGGCGCGCTGGGGCCTGTTCGATTTCCACACGCAATCCATGCCGCACCCGATCTGCTTCTCGGCCGCCTTCGATCCGGACGGTTTCAAGCGGGCTTCCTACGACATGCTTTCCGAAGCGGGCGTGAAGCTCAGGACGCACAGCTGGTTTTCCTCCGCCATCATGGATGGCAAGACCATCAAGGGCGTCGTCTGCCAGACGAAACCGGGACTGGAGGCGATCCTCGGCGATGTCGTGATCGATACGACCGGCGATCTCGACGTGGCGGCCTCGGCCGGCGCCTCGCATGTGGAATCGAACTTCATCCTGACGACCGTCTCCCGCTGGGGCGGGGTCGACACGGACGCTGCCGAGCGCTTCGAATTCGAGGAGCCGGAAGCCTTCAAGAAACTCGATCACGAGGCGAAGCGCCTGATCGGCGGCTGCTGGTCCTTCTGGTGGCTGAAGACGCCGCTGCCGGGCGTGGTGTGGCTCAACTGCCCGCACATGCCGAACCTCTCCGGCCTCAGGACCGAGGATCTGACGAAGGCGGAGTTCGAAGGCCGCGCCCGCATCGGCAGGCTGCTCGATTTCGCCCGGGAAAGGATGCCGGGTTTTGAAAAGGCCTATGTGGTGGATTTCGCGCCGCAGACCGGCGTGCGCCAGACCCGTCTCCTGGAAGGCGAATACGTCGTGACCAAGGACGACGTGATGAACCGCATCCACTTTGCCGACACCGTCTGCCGCGGCCGCGATTATTACACGCCCTACCGGTCGATGCTACCGCGGGAGGTGGACCAGCTCATCGTCGCCGGCCGGCACTATTCGGCGACGCCGCAGGCGCAGAAATCGAGCCGCGAGATCCCGCCCTGCATGGCCATGGGCGAGGCAGCGGGCGTTGCCGCCGTCGTCGCGCTCAATGCGGGAACGACGGTCAGGAACGCCGATATCGCCAAGGTCCGGAAACAGATGCGGGCACAGGGCGCCGATCCCGGCGACATCCCCTCCGAAAATGCAACATTCCTTGAGGCTGCAGAATGACTTCTCTCCCACTCGACGGCATCCGCGTGATCGATTTCACGCAGGTCATGCTCGGCCCCTGCTGCACCCAGACGCTCGCCGACTACGGCGCGGAGGTCATCAAGATCGAAAAGAGCCGGATCGGCGATCTTTCGCGGTGGTCGCTCGGCTCCGATCCGGACGGGCTCAACAACCCCGTCTTCTGCTCGCTGAACCGCAACAAGAAGAGCCTGGCGCTCGACCTCAAGCTCAAGGAAGCGCGTGAGGCCGTGCTGACGCTGATCGAAGGCGCCGACGTGGTCGTCAACAATTTCCGCCCCGGCGTCATGGAGCGGATGGGCTTCGGCTACGAGGACCTGAAGAAGATCAACAAGCGGCTGATCTATGCGGTGGGCACCGGTTTCGGCCTCACCGGCCCCTACCAGCACAAGGGCGGCCAGGACATCCTCGCCCAGGCGCTTTCGGGCGTCATGCGCCGCAAGTCGGACGATACCCATCCGACCTCGATCTACGCGACGCCGCTTGCCGACTATTCCGCCGGCATGCATCTCGTGCAGGGCATCCTGCTGGCACTGCTGCACCGGGAAAAGACAGGCGAAGGCCAGCAGGTGGCCGTCAGTCTCTACAACTCCATGCTGGCGATGCAGATGCAGGAAGGTGCCGCGCACATGATGCGCGGGAAGGACCTGAACTGGGGCGCCTTCCCGCTCACCGGCGTGTTCGACACCACGGACGGCGCGATCGTCATGGTCGGCGCCTTCAAGCAGAACCCGCTTCAGGACATCTGCAACGCGCTGGAGATCGAGGACCTCTCCCAGCAGCCGCGCTACAAGGATTTCGATGCCCAGATGGCGCACCGGCCGGAGCTGCAGGCGATCTTCCGCGAGAATTTCGCCAAGAACAGCACCGCGCATTGGCTGAAGCGGCTGGAAGAGGTGGATATCCTCTGCGCACCGGTCCGCAACCTCGCGGAGGCGCTGGAAGACGAGCAGACGATCATCAACAAGATGATCCTGGAGGCCGGCGAGACGGCGGCAGGACCGATCCGGCTGATCGGGTCGCCGATCGACATGTCGTCGGCGCCGGTTTCGGTCCGCATCCCGCCGCCCCGGCTCGGCCAGCACAATGACGAGATCCTCACTTCGCTGGAAGCCCGATCGCTGGAAGCGACGCGCGGAGATGCGGCATGACCGTCGGGTTTTCCGTCGAGAACCGGGTGGCGCGCGTCACGCTCGACCGTCCGGAGCGGATGAATGCCGTGGACGCCGAGACCGAGCGGGAGCTCGAAGCCATCTGGCTGGAGATCGAGGCCCGCGACGACATCAGTTGCGTGGTGCTGACCGGTGCGGGCCAGAAGGCCTTCTGCACCGGCGCCGATCTCAAGGGCAGCGGTACGAAGACGGGGCTGGAATATTGGGCGGAAAGCCGCGCCAACGGTTTCGGGGGCCTCGCCTTCCGCAAGTCGCTCGACGTGCCGGTGATCGCCCGCGTCAATGGCTACGCGCTCGGCGGCGGTTTCGAGATGGTACTCGGCTGCGATATCGTGATTGCGGCGGATACGGCGAGGTTCGGCCTGCCGGAGGCCCGCGTCGGCCGCATGCCGCTCGACGGCGGCATGGTGCTGCTGCAGCGGAAAATCGCCCATAACCAGGCGATGGCGGTGATGCTGACCGGCCGGCAGTTCACCGCGGCCGAGATGCAGGGCTTCGGCATCGTCAACGAGACGGTGCCCTATGACGAACTCGACGCGGCCGTGGACCGGTGGGTGGGCGAGATCGTCGCCTGCGCTCCCCTTTCCCTGAAGGCTATCAAACAGACGGTGAACCGCACCGGTCATTTGAGCCCCGCCGAAGCGCAGGGGTTGCGCACGCCGGCGCTGATCCGGGCGTTGCAGAGCGAGGATGCGGTCGAGGGCGTGACGGCGTTCCGCGAGAAGCGGGCACCCGTTTGGCGAGGTCGCTGAGCATGATATGAGTTTCAGGATCGGGGGATGTTCATGCACGCCAGTATCCTGAAATATTTCATAGAAGTCGCTCGCTCCGGTTCGATCCGGAAGGCGTCCGAGGAACTGCACGTGGCGACCTCCGCCGTCAGCCGGCAGATCCGCAAGCTGGAGGACGAGCTCGGCATGCCGCTGTTCGAGCGCTTTTCCGACGGCCTGCGGCTGACTGCCGCCGGCAAGGTGGTGCTGAAACATGCCAAGGAGACCATGCAGCACTACGAGATCATGAAGTCCGATCTCGGCGACCTTCTGGGCAAGCGGACGGGGCGCGTCCATATCGCCTGTCTCGACAGTCTTGCGGTGCAGTTCCTGCCGGAATTCGTCGCGGGTTTCCACCAGAAGAACCCGGCGGTCGACTTCCGCATCCGGGCGGACAATTTCAACAACATCTTTCATTTCGTCGCCGACGGGGATTGCGACATCGGCATCACCTTCGATCTGGCGCGGCCGCACGACATCAAGCTCGTCTACGGCGTGCGCATGCCGCTGATGGTGATAGTCGCGCGCCATCATCCGCTCGCCCGGCAGAAGAGCGCCACCTTGCAGGAATGCGCGCAGTTCAAGCTGCTGCTGCAGCTCGACAACGAGGTGATGAGTTCGATGATCGCCGTCGAACTCGCCTCGCTGGACCGTGTGGGACGCACCTTCGTCGCCACAAACAACCAGATGATGTTGAAACCGCTGATCCTTTCGGGGGAAGGGGTGGCCTTCTTCACGCCGCTCGGCCTGCTGAAGGAGCTGAAGGCAGGCGACGTGGTGGCGCTGCCGATCGCCGGCTCCCGCCTGCAGAACATGGAAGTCGGCATCGTGGCGCCGCGCCAGAGGCAGCTCACCCATGCCACCGAGGCGGTGATCGAGGCCATGAGCGCCGATCTCGGCAAATTCGCCGAACAGATCGCGGAGGTGATAAAACGTTGACGGCAAAGGGGGACATACGCTTCCTGCCCCGGCCGGGACACGAAAAGGCGTTCCGCAGCGAGGCGGCGCTCGCAGCCCTGCCTGCGGCTGCGGCGGACATTCCACTTGCTTCCGGCGATCTGATCCTGCCCATGCCGGTCAACGCCCATGATCATGGCTACGGCATCCGGACGCTCGATTTCGGCAGCGTCGACGATGCGCTGGAGGCCTGGATACCGACGATGCGGCTGAGGCCCCGCACCGATCCCTATCTGGAGACGCTGGTCGCCTTTGCGCGGCTGGCGAAAACGGGGATCGGCGCGACGATCCACTGCCACAATTCGCTGAACGCGGCGCGGCTGGTGGACGAGGCTCTGCAGGTGATCCGCACAGCGGGCGAGGTCGGCATTCGCGTCGGTCTTTCCTGTCCGCTGCTTGATCACGATGCCTGGGCCTATGGCGGCGGCCCGGAAAGGCTGAGGCCGTTCCTCGGTCCCGCGGACTGGGAGGCGCTGTCGCCGACCGCTCCCCGTTATGCTCCCTTCCGGGAGCAGATGGCGGCGGTGGATGCCGTTGCCGCGGCTAACGCCAATCCGTTGGTGGACGTTCAATATGGTCCGGTCGGGCCGCAATGGTGTTCCGATGCGTTGCTCGAGGCGATCGCCGAGGCATCCGCAGCCAAAGGCCGGCGGATACACATGCATCTTCTGGAAAGCCCGCGGCAGCGGCTGTGGCTCGACCGCCGCTTTCCGCGAGGGATAGTCCGGCATTTGGACGAGATCGGTTTCCTCTCGCCGCGGCTTGCCGTGGCGCATGGCGTGCAGCTCCGGCCGGAGGAGTACGAATTGCTGGCGGAGCGCGGCGTCCAGCTCGTCTCAAACCCTTCCGCCAACCTGCGCCTGCGCTCCGGCGTCGCGCCCCTGGCGGACGCCGCCCGGAGCGGCCTTCGCTTCGGCATCGGCCTCGACGGCAGCGCCTTCGACGACGACCAGGACCTCTGGCGGGAAATGCGCCTTCTCTATTTCCTCCATGGCGGGCGCGGGCTGACGAGGGATTTCACCGCCGCGGCGATCTTCGATGCCGCGATCCAGACCGGTTCGGTCGTGGTCAATGCGCCGCTGGATCAGGATTTCGCGGTGGTGGATTACGCCGGGCTGATCGAGGACAGCCTTTTCGATGATCTCGACGAGGCGGAGGTGTTGCTGACCCGCATGTCGGCAGCCCGCGCCAGAGGGTTGTATGTCGCCGGCCGTCCTGTCATGCGGGACGGCAAGCTCCTGACGGTCGATTTCGATGCGGCGCGCAGGGATCTCGTGGCACAGGCGAAAGCCGACCTGCCGCGGCTGACGGCGGAACGGGAGCGTTGCGGCAAGCTCATCGCCGCCACCCGCGCCTATTACTCGGGCTGGGCGAAAAGCTAATGTGAGGGTGCTGCCGCCCTGACGGGAACTGCGGCGACGGACGGATGGTCGACGGCGCGCGTGCGGCTCTTGTCCCAGCCGCCGGGAGAGCCGAGGCCGGTGACCGCCGGCCCGAAATAATCCCGGTTCACCGGAATGAAGGCCGTCTGGGCCTCCGTGGCCTCTTCGTCATAGGCGATCGCATCGACGGGACAGATGGAAAGACAGAGGCCGCAATTGATGCATTCGTCCGGGTGGATGTAGAACATCCGCCCGCCCTCGTAGATGCAATCGACGGGACAGGCCTGGGTGCAGGCGCCGTCCTTCACGTCGATGCAGGGTTCGGTAATGATATAGGCCATGGGGTCTCGATACCGCAGGGAATTTCCTGCGCAATATCGCAAGCTCGGGCGTTGCCGAAAAGCGCTATATTTCGTCCGCTTCGTTCGAATTTCGGCAATCCGGCAGCCTCTCGCGGCGACCCGCTTGACCCGACTACAGGGTGCGGGATAACCCTCGTAGCTGCGCAGATCGGCAGCGATCACGAGCCGCGCGCATTGCTGGAGGAGCTTGGGCATGAGCCAACCGATCCTGATCTGGGGCGCCGGCGCGATCGGCGGAACGCTTGGCGCCGCCCTCATCCGGGCAGGCGAAGAGGTGATCTTCGTCGACAGCGCCCGGGAGCATGTGGACGCGATCAACGGGAAAGGCCTGAAGATCGTCGGGCCGGTCTTCGAGGAGGTGGTGAGGGCGAAAGCCTGCCTGCCGGAGGAGGTCGAGGGCGAGTATCAGCGCACCTTCCTATGCGTCAAAGCCCATCACACGGAAGAGGCGGCAAAGGCGCTCGTCCGGCATCTCGCCGCCGACGGCTACGTCGTCTCGGCCCAGAACGGACTGAACGAGAGGGTGATCGCCCGCATTGCCGGCGACCATCGCGTCATCGGCTGCTTCGTCAATTTCGGCGCGGATTATCTGGAGCCGGGCGTCGTTCAGTATAGCGGCCGCGGCGCGGTCGTCATCGGCGAGCTCGACGGGCGGTTCACGGACCGCGCCGAAGATATCTACCAGTTGATGAGGCATCTCGAACCGAAGGCGTTGATCACCAACAACATATGGGGCTTCCTCTGGGGCAAGCTGATCTACGGCGCATTGCTGTTCGGCACGGCACTCACCAATGACAGTATCGCGGACGTGCTCGGCAATCCGGCCGCTCGGCCGGTCCTGCGCAGGCTCGCGCTGGAAGTGGCGACGGTCGCCGCCATCAACAATGTCAGGCCGGAAGCCTTCGACGGTTTCGATCCCGCGGCCTTCGGTCCGCTGGCCACGCCGGAGCAGACGAAGGCATCCTTCGACGAGATGGTCGCGCATAACCGCCAGTCTGTGAAATCCCATACCGGAATCTGGCGGGATCTGGCGATCCGCAAACGCCGGACGGAGGTCGACGCGCAGTTGCTGCCGGTCGTCGAGATCGGCCGGGAATCGCGTGTGCCGACGCCTATGACTGCCCGTCTAATCGAGATGATCCACGAGATCGAAGACGGCAAACGGCCGCTCGATCTTGCGAATATCGACGAGCTTGCGAGGGCTGCGGCCTAGATATAGGCGCGCAACAGTTCGGAAAGGCAGAGCATCGCCATGGCCTGACCATAGGGCATCGATGTCAGCTTGATATTGCGATAGTAGTCGAGCGTGTCGCCCATCGCCGTGCCGAAGGAGACCTGCTTCAGTTCACCGTTCCGGTCGATATTGGCGACCACGGCCTTCACGGCGCGTTCGGCGGTCTCGAGGTATTCCGAGGGCAGATAGCGTTTCCTCACGGCTTTCATCAGCCCGTATCCGAATCCCGCCGTGGCGGAAGCCTCAAGATAGCTGTCGGGATCGTCGAGCAGGGTATGCCAGAGGCCGGACGGATGCTGGCAGGCTTTCAGGGCGGCCGCCTGCCGCTCAAGCGCGGAGAGCAGGTGGCGGCGCAGCGGATCGCCCTCCCGCAGATCGACAAGTTCGATGAATTCCGGGATGGCGACCGTGATCCAGGAATTGCCGCGCGCCCAGAGCGCGGACGCGAAATTGTGGTTGCCGTCAAAGGTCCAGCCGTGAAACCAGAGGCCGGATTTGCGATCCGCCAGATATTGCGCATGAACGAGGAACTGGTATTTCGCTTCCTCCACATAGTCCGGCCGGCCGAGCACGAGGCCGATCTTGGCGAGCGGCAGGACGCTCATCATCAGCGTGTCGTCCCACATCTGCTGGTCGTTGAAGGAATTGTAGACGATGTGCTGGAAACCGCCCTCCCGGGTGCGGGGCAGGTCGTGCATCACCCATTCCGCCCAGGTTTCGAGATAGGCCGCCCATGCCGGCGAGGGGTTTCGTTCGTAGAGGCAGGCGAGGGTCAGAAACGGCGCCACGGTGTTGATGTTCTTGGTGGGCGTGCCTTCCTTCAGGCGCGCGTCGAACCATTCGGTGATGATGTCCAGCGTCGCTGTGTCGCCGGTCAGCTGCCAGAATTTATAGAGCCCGTAGAGGCCTATGCCGTGCGTCCATTCCCAGCCGGCCCAGCCCTTGGTGTCGATGACGCGTCCGTCTTCGAGGCGCAGGAGGAACTCGCCCGTCTCGTCCCTTATGTTGACGAGGTTGTCGGTCAGGCGCCTGATCAGAGCGGTGACTTCGTCGCGGGAAAGGAAACGCGTCGGCTGGCGAAGCTGTGGGTGCATGGGCATTCTCCGGGATGAGCCGCAGGTTCGATATTTTCAGGGATGGCTTGCCGTTGTGTGCCGGCGTCAGCCGCCGTGATCGAGGCGGCCTGCAGCCGGCCGGATGGGGTCGGAAACCCGTTCGATCAGCAGGGTCTTGTAGCGGCTGAGGCTTCCCTGCAGATGCGCCCTCATGGCTTCACGCGCTTCCGCAGGCTTGCCCGCAAAGATGGCATTGACGATCAGGCCGTGCTCTTCCTGCAGATGGCGGTTCGGCGGCAGCGCATCGGGATGGCGGCCGCCCTGAAGGTCGCGGTTCATGATGATACCCGGCTTGATGAGCCGGAGGAGTTCGGAAAAACGGCGGTTCTGGGTGGCATCGGCGATCGCCAGATGAAGCGCGAAATCGGCCTCTCGGGTCGAAAGGCCTTTTTCGAGATTGGCGCCGATCTTGCGGTGCAGTTCGAGGATCGCCTCCAGTTGCGCCGGCGAGCGGCGTGCCGCGGCCAGAGCGGCCGCCTCGGTTTCGCAGGCGGCGCGCAATTCCAGAAGCTCGATAACCGAGGAAATCCGCTCCAGAGACAGGCCGCTGAAAGGCTGGCCCCGCTGTTCGGCATCGACGACGAAAACGCCGACGCCACGGCGCGCTTCCAGCATCCCTTCCGAGCGGAGGATGGCGACGGCCTCGCGAATGACGGCGCGGCTGACCGAATGAAGCCGCGTCAGTTCGTTCTCGCTCGGCAGCTTGTCGCCCGGCTTGACCGTTCCACGCTCGATGTCGCGCCGGAGCGCCGTGACGATCTGCATGACGAGCGAATGGCCGACGAGATCGACTAGGTCGTTGTCGCTTTCCTGCTCGATCAAATCCCTCATCCGCTCTCCTCCACTTCTTGATAACCTAGCTGACTGCGTGTGCCACTTGTCATACTGCAGATTGCCGCGCGAGTGCAATCGAAACATGGCGAATCGCTTTCCGTAACATGAAGATCGGTGAAATAGCGCGCATCCTTCGCAGGGCGGCGGTCTCTCATTGCGTTTTTCCGGTCTTGACGCACTCTCAACGATGACTTAGCGTTGTCATATTACATGGGTCATGTAGTCTGATGTCTCGGCGATGCAGGCTGACTACGTCGCCTCCAAGCTGACAAGTGAGTAGATCATCGATGCCAGCGTCCGGACCTTCTGGTATACGACGCACGAGGAGCTCGACAGCGACGGGCATGCGCATCCGGGGCCGGCGCGCCGGGTGAAAAAATCCCTGCTGACGCTCACCTGCGAGGACGGCACGAAAGGCCATGCATTCGGCAGCCCGGAACAGCTTCGGCCGCATCTGCTCGACCGCTTCATCCGCCCCGTCGTGCTGAACCAGGACGCGCTCGCGCGGGAAATGCTCTGGCAGGATCTCGCTCACTGGCAGCGCGGCAGCGGCGGGCAGCTCAGCGACCGCACGCTCGCCATCGTTGACTGCGCCCTCTGGGATCTCGCCGGGCATCTGCTCCGGGCACCGGTCTACAAGATCGTCGGGTCCTAGCGAGACAAGGATCCCGCCTACGGCTCGATCATGTGCGGCGACGAACTGGAAGGCGGCCTGGCGACGCCGGAGGATTACGGCCGTTTGCCGAGAAACTGGTCGCGCGCGGCTATCAGGCCATCAAGCTCCACACCTGGATGCCGCCGGTGAGCTGGTCGCCGAACGTCGAGATGGACCTGAAGGCCTGCGCGGCGTTCGCGAAGCCGTCGGACCCAGGACATCCATCTGATGATCGACGCCTTCCATTGGTATACCCGCACCGAAGCTCTGGAACTCGGCAAAGGGTTGGAAAAGCTCGGTTTCGACTGGATCGAGGAGGTGATGGACGAGCAGTCCATGTCGTCCTATGCGTGGCTCGCCGCGGAACTGAAGATCCCCGTCATCGGGCCGGAATCCATGGGCGGCAAGTACAAGCACCGCGCCGAGTGGATCAAGGCGGGAGCCTGCGACATCCTGCGCACCGGCGTGGAGGATGTCGGCGGCATCACCCCGGCGATCAAGACCATGCATCTGGCCGAGAGCTTCGGCATGAATTGCGAAATCCACGGGAATGGTGCGCCGAACCTCGATCGTCTCGGCCGCACCAAGAATGCCGCTGGTATGAGCGCGGCCTGCTCCATCCATTCCTCGATTACGATGCGTGCCCGGAATATCTGAACTCCATTCCCGATCCCATGGACGAGGAGGGCTTCGTCTGGCTCTCGCAGGCGCCCGGCATCGGGGAGGATATCAACTTCGAATATATCGACGCCAACCTGGCGGAATAGCCGGGCCGGCCGGCCCGATATCCGGCGCAGGGGGAGGTCTGCTGCGCCTTACATCAACGGGAGGTAACATGAAACGACGCAGCCTGTTTCTCGGCGCGACCTGCGCCATCATCGCATTCACGTCCATGCACGGAGCGGCCTCGGCTGAAACGCCGGCCAACCAGCTCGTGATCGGCTTTTCCATGTCCAACGTGCTGACCCTCGATCCCGCGGGATCGTCGAGCAAGGAGAGGGTGCAGATCCTCGCCAATCTCTACGACGGGCTGGTGGGCATCGATCCGGTCCAGCGGTCCAAGGTCATCCCCGCCCTGGCGGAAAGCTGGGAAGTCGCCGCCGATCGCCGGTCGATCCGGTTTCGTCTCAGGCCGGACCTGCGCTTCGCCTCGGGAAATCCGGTGACTGCGGACGATGTCGTATGGTCGCTGGAGCGCGTCCTGAAGCTCAACCAGGCGCAGGCGACGAACCTTCGGCTGCGCGGCTATACCGCCGAGAATGCAGCGCAGAGTTTCCGCGCCGTCGACGAAAAAACCGTCGAGATCGCCATCCTGCAGCCGATCGATCCGCAGATCATCCTGATGACGCTCGCGATGGCCGGAACGGGAAGCGTGCTCGACAAGAAGGAAGTCCTCGGCCACGAGAAGGCGGGAGACCTCGGTGCGGCATGGCTTACCACGAATTCCGCCGGCACCGGTGCCTTCACCATGCAATCCCTGCGGCCGAACGAAATGGCGATCCTCGCCCGCAACGACAATTACTGGGGGCCGGCGCCGGCCATGACCCGTGTCCTGATGCGGCATATTCCGGAGGCGCAGAGCCAGCGCCTGCTGATCGAGAAGGGCGATCTCGACATCGCCTATTCGCTCGGCGCCGCCGATCTCAAATCGCTGGAGAGCAACAAGGACGTCAAGGTCACGACGGCGACCGGCAACGGGCTCTACTATCTCGCGATGTCTCTGAAGAACGAGAACCTCGCGAAAGCCAAGGTTCGCGAAGCCATTCTGAAGCTCATCGACTACGACGGGCTGAACAGGACGGTGATGCCCTATTACGGCGTCAGGCATCTCAGCCCGATCCAGGTCGGTCTTGCGCAAGAGCCTTACGAACCCGAGATCAAGATGGATGTGGCGGCGGCCAAGGGGTTGCTTGCGGAGGCGGGATATCCCGATGGCCTGGATTTGACGATCCGCACGCTCTCCGAGCCGCCGTTCGACAATCTGGCGGTGGCGTTGCAGAGCATGCTGGCCCAGGGCGGCATCAGGGCCAAGATCCTGACCGGCAGCGGCGAACAGGTCTACGGCCCGATGCGGGAGCGGAACTTCGAATTGATCGTCGGCCGCAGCGGCGGCCAGATCTCCCATCCGGACGGCGACATGCGCAGCCTTGCCTACAATCCCGACAACCGGGACGAGGCGAAGCTGACCGGTCTTCAGGGCTGGCGCGTATCCTTCAAGGACGACAAGCTGAATCAGAAAATCGAGGCCGCATTGCAGGAACCGGATCCTGCCGCCCAGGCAAAGCTCTATCACGAGATCGAGCAGCTTTATGCCGAGGGCATTCCGGCAATCCAGCCGATCTCGCAGGTCACCGATTCGGTCGCCCAGCGGGCGGACATCGAAGGGTTCCAGATCAGCCCCGTCTGGCAGACCAAGCTGGAAACCGTCCGGAAAAATCGCTGACGGCGATCGATCGATAGGTCGCAATCCGATCTGCCAAAGCCCGCCAGCGGACCTTCGCGGCGGGCTTTCGGCCGTTGAAATCCAGGAAGGGCTTCCGACGCCAGCCGCGAAACCTCTCCTCAGCTGCTGCCGAATTCGCCTCTCACAAGAGAAGCCATGCCTCCAACACGCATATGAGGCGAAAAATTTTCCAAGAAAAATAATAGCTTAGGGCCGCAGCCCGGCAAAAGCGCGGCAAAACCTCCGTCAGCGCGGTTGACAGAGAGCAATTCTCAGCAAATCATATTCTCTATGGATACAGAATATTCAAATAGAATACAAGAGGAAAGTGGCGGCGTCCGTCCCCTCTCGACGGTGCTGAAGACCATGGCGGTTCTGGACGTACTCGCGTCGAGCGCCCGCGGCATGAAGCTGCCGGAGATCGCCGCCGCCATGGAACTGTCGCGGCCGACCGCCTATCAGCGCCTCCTGACGCTCATCGAGGCGGGCTGGGTCGAACAGGACCAGGAGATGCGCTACCGGCTCTCGATGCATGCCTGCCGGATCGCGGCGGCGGCGCTGGAACAGGCCAGTCTCGGCACGCGCGTCCAGCCGGTGCTCGAAATGCTGGTCCATCGGGTGAAGGAGACCGCTTCGCTGGCGGTGCTCGACCGGGGAGTTCCCTGCATCGTCTCGCGTGTCGAGTCCGAAAGCGTGCTGCGTGCGGAACAGAAGATCGGCACGACCATGTCGCTGGAAGGCTCCGCATCCGGCCGTATCCTCACCGCGTTCGCGGACGATCTGACGCTTGCGCGCCTCAAAGAAAGCGGCGAGCCGCTTGCTGCCGACGCGCTTCTTCAGGAAGCGCGCGCCAACGGTTACGCACTGTCGAGCGGCTACACCCATAGCGGGGTCATCGCGATCGCGGCGCCGATCTTCGACCTCAACGGCAAATGCACGTCGACCGTCTCGCTGGTCATGCCGGAGATGCGCTTCGATCTCGAAACCTTCCGCGAGCCGCTTCTCGATGCGGCCCGCACAATCACGAAAATGCAGCAGGGAGAACGTTGACGGTCATGACCGCGACTTCCGAACAGGCAGCGAAGCCGCTGCCACGACCGGGCCACAAGGTAATGGAGACCGCGCGGCTGGCGGCGATCCAGCCGAGCCGCCTGAGCGGCACACGGGCCTTCATGAACAAGATGATCCGCGAGCGCTGGGACATTTCCAACGTCCTTTTCGACGTGGATGGAAACGCCGAAGGCACGGTCGTCTATTCCATCAAGGCGCCGGATCAGGAATTCTCCTTCATCGGCTTTTCCCGGCCTCCGAGCCGCACCGCGCGCACAGGCCGTATCATCGGCCAGGCCTGGGACATGATGGGAGCCCTGATCGAGGGACCGGCGACGGAGGCGGAGATCGAAACCGCCCGGCGCGAAATCCCCAAGCTCTATACGGGCCGGGCAACGCCGGGCACGCTGATCTGGTGCCGCTCCAACCGTTCGATGCGCGTCTTCGACCAGACGCTCGAAGCGCTCGCTAGAAGCCGGCAGCCCGACGTGGCCGATCTCGCCAAGGTCTGCTACCTGATGCGCAATACCGGGCTCGACGGCAACGGCACGTTCGGGACGCGCTCGTTCCCGTCCCTCGGCGCCCGGCATGCGCTCGGCGGCGTCCTGCAGGCGCAGCTTCTGACCGCCTATCTGATGCGGGAATTCTCCTGCGATCTCGTGGAGCACCTGGCTGCCAAGCGGTCCGACAAGGCGGTACGGCTCGATCCGAAACTGCGCCGCTATATCGGCGTCGGCAACGGTTCCGCGCTCGGCCTGATCTTCTTCGTGCACAAGCATCCGCGGCTGATCGACGGGTTGATCGCGGCGCGCGAAAACGCGATTGCCATGGCGCGCGGGCTGAAGCTCACGCCAGCCGACCCGCGCGTTGCAAGGCTTGTCGAACTCCTCGCCCAGGCGATCGTCTTCCGCAAGCAGGACCGGATGGTCTACGAAACCTTCGCCTCGAGCGCCGAGGTGGCGGCCGATCTCGAAAAGCTCGTCGACGCGCTGGAGGAGTTCCGCCGCAGCGGGACGGTGCTGGGCCGCAAGGCGGACTATCCGCTCGACATCCTGGCTTTCGAGTTCGAAGCCGAACTGGTTCCGGAAGCCTACGAGACCTTCCTGTCGCTGCTGATCGAACTCGTTCCGGAGGAGGCCGATCGCCTGCTGGAGGCGGTTCATGCGCCCGACGAATTCAACGTCTCGCCGGCGGAAACCGTGGAGAGCCTCGCAAACCTCATCCGCGAGGAATACCGGTGGGCGCTCGATGCCGACATGTCGGGTCCCGACGCCTACAAATATGTCTGGTACAAATCCGAGACGGCGGAAGAGCCCCGCCGCGGCGCGCGCGAGGAAGTGCCCGATGCGCTCGATCTCGGCCTCGACGTCTGCGGCGGCATCCAGGCGCTTCATGGCGATCTCGCCAAGGCGGCGCCTGCGCTCAGCATCGCCCGCTTCCTGATGAAACATCCGGAACATCGCTTCATGGTGGCGCGCGTCCAGAGCCTCAGAGGCCTCGGC
Source organism: Neorhizobium sp. CSC1952 (assembly GCF_030378245.1). Lineage (NCBI taxonomy): Bacteria > Pseudomonadati > Pseudomonadota > Alphaproteobacteria > Hyphomicrobiales > Rhizobiaceae > Neorhizobium > Neorhizobium sp. CSC1952. Next base: position 2,708,024 of record NZ_CP128416.1, read on the forward strand.
TATCACACGCCGCGCGCCAACATCAACGCGGAAGCCTTCGTGCCGATCGACCTCGTGCGGCTGATGAATGTCGGCATCCACGGCATCGACAAGACCCGCGACTTCCTGAGCCGCAACCTGCGCGGCGTGCTCTATCACGGCGCGCCGACGCCGGACGATCTGCGCTCCGGCTACACCGGCACCTGGTACTATCCGGCGGAACCTGTTCTATGACTTCTTCGCATTCCAATACCTCCATGCGCGTGATGCCCCGCGAAATGCGGCTGATGTCCGAGCGCATATTCTCGCTCACCAGCCTACCGAAAGGCTTCTTCCTCACCGTCGGCGATTTCCCGATGTACTCGCAGAAACTCGGACTTGGCGGTTTCGCCCTGTTCGAGGAGCGTTTCGAAAGCTTCAAGTACGCCGATCCGGCCCGGATTTCGATCGCGGCCGAAGATGGCAACCGGGTGAGCCTCGATGCGGCAGGCGAACACGCGTGGTTCGTGGTGCCGACGGCGATCGATCTTCTGGGCGAGCTCGCCCGGCGTTTCGGATCGGCGGAGCTTACGGTGGCCAGTGCCGCAGATTCGGCGGAACTGGCGATCGCCGCCAGCCTCGGCGGGCGGACAGGGCTTCAGATCACCGTTGCCGGCAACGTGCTCAAGGCGGCTCCCGCGGCCGTTACCGGCGATGTCCGCAAGGATGATCCGCTCCTCTGGTCGCTGCTGGAGAACGGCGCCGATATCGAGGCGGATCTGTGGTGGCGCATCTATCATCTCGCCAAGCAGGCGCTTGCGACCGACAGCGTCGTCTCCCGCCGACACGCCGGCCCGATGATCATCAACGAGGACGGCACGATCATCGGCCGCAAGGACAATGACGACGAAACGGATGTCAGCTTCCTGGCATCCAGGCTTTCCGAACGCGAACAGGCCCAGCCTGAAAAAGCCCAGCCTCAAAAAGCCCAGCCCCAAAAAGAAAGTGCGAGATCATGATCATCGACGGTTTGCAATGCGGGCATTTCGATCGCGCAGCCTTTGAAACCCTGCTCAAGGGAACGGTGGGCGGCGTCGTCAACACCTGCGGCTTCTGGGAAGGCACCGTGGAATCCATGGATTCGATCGGCCGCTGGCGCGATCTCGTCCGCGAGAATTCCGACATCGCCGAGATCGCGCTGACGGCCGGCGACATCACCCGCATTTCCGATGCCGGCAAGCTCGCGATCATCATGGGCTTTCAGAACAGCAACCTGTTCGAAGGCCGTATCCGCTTCGTCGAGATGTTCGCGGAACTCGGAGTGCGCGTCGTGCAGCTCACCTACAACAACCAGAACGAGCTCGGCGGCTCCTGCTACGAGGCCGAGGATTCGGGCCTTGCCCGCTTCGGCAGGGAAGTGGTGCGCGAGATGAATGCGGCCGGCATCCTGGTCGATTGCAGCCATGTCGGCGACCGCACGACGCTTGACGCCATCAAGGTTTCCGAAAAGCCGATCGCTGTCACGCATGCCAACGCCCAGTCGCTTTTCATGCACAAGCGCAACAAGTCGGACGACGTCATCCGGGCGCTGAAGGACACCGGCGGCGTGATCGGCTGCGCGGCCTACCGCAACATCACCGGCGACGAGTTCTGCGCGTCGATCGAGGCCTGGTGCACCATGGTCGCCCGCACCGTCGATATCGCCGGCATCGATTCCGTCGCGATCGGCACCGACAAGAGCCACAACTTCACCGCCCCCGACTACGCCTGGATGCGCAAGGGCCGCTGGACCCGCGGCGAGGACTACGGCGCGAGCGCCGCCGGCAAGCCGCTGAAGGCCGCACCGCCGGAATGGTTCCAGAAGGTCGAGGACATCAAGGTGATCCCGGACGGCCTCAGGGCCGTGGGCTTCTCGGAAGAAGAGGTCGCGAAGATCACCCACAAGAACTGGCTCCGGCTCTACGAAGCCACTTTCAGAAAACCATAAAGAGGAGAACTGACCATGACCGGAATGAAGACCTTTTTCATGCCCAGCCGCCGACGCTTCCTGAAGACGGCCGGCGCCGCCGTCACGGCCTCGCTTGCCGCGCCCTATATCGTTCGCGCCCAGGAGAAGATCCTGTACGTGAACACCTGGGGCGGCCCCTGGGAGGCTGCCGCCAAGGCCAATCTCATTGATCCGTTCACCGCCGAAACGGGCATCCAGGTGAAGACCGTTTCTCCGGTCTCCTTCGCCAAGCTCGCCCAGCAGGTGAAGACGGGCACCTATGAATTCGACGTCACCACGCTCGGCGGCGGCGAACTGGTGCGCGCCAACCAGGCCGGCATCATCGAGGAGCTGGAGGCGCCCTATGAAGGCGGCCTCTTCGAAAACGGCGTCGCTTCGCACGCCTTCGCGACGATCCTCGCCTGGCGTACCGACAAGTACAAGGAAGCCCCGAAGACCTGGGCGGACTTCTGGAACGTCGAAAAATTCCCGGGCGGCCGCTCGCTGCAGCGTTACGCCTCGCGCGTCATCCCGATCGCGCTTCTGGCCGACGGTGTCGCGGTGAAGGACCTCTATCCGCTCGACGTGGACCGCGCCTTCAAGTCGCTCGACAAGATCAAGCCGCATGTCCGTGTCTGGTGGACGGCGGGCGCCCAGTCGACGCAGATCCTGCGCGACGGCGAGATCGACATGATCGGCATCTGGCACGGCCGCTATTTCGAGGCCGAGAAGGCGGGTGCGCCGGTGGCGATGACCTGGAATCAGGGCGAGATCGAGCGGGCCTACTGGGTCGTCGCCAAGGACACGCCCAATCTGGAAAACGCCAAGAAGTTCGTCGAGTTCGCCACCAGCGCCAAGCCACTCGCCGGTTTCTCGAAGGCGGCGGATTACGGCGCGCTGAACCCGGCTTCGAACGAGTTCGTCAGCGCCGAGGACGCCAAGCGCATGCCGACTTCGCCGGAGAACTATCCGCTCACGTTCGAGCAGGACATGGCGAACTTCGGCATCGACCCGGCAGAGCTTGCCGAACGCTTCGAGGAGTGGGTCGCAAGCTGATCCGCTCTCCCGGATCGATGTGATCTGCTGACCGGCATCGCGCTCACAAGCGCATCGGCCCGAAAACCGAAACCGATTTCGGGCCGATGCGCGGATTCAAAAGAGCTGGAGCATCATTCGTGCGTCCACAAGGCGCATCGCTTCCAAGACCGCGCGATGCCGTAACGACCTTGCCTGCCAAGAAGGGAACGGCAATGGGCATGAGCCTTTCAAAATTGACGGAAAAGACGAATCTCTGGCCCTGGCTTCTGCTGGCGCCGCTGGGCATCTACATGCTCATCTTTTTCGTCGTGCCGCTCGCCGACGTGGCGATCATGAGCTTCACGGAGCCGCGCGTGTCGCTCGCGAATTACGAGCGGGTGCTGACCGGAGCGCTCTATCAGCGCGTCTTCGTCAACACCTTCCTGACCGCCGCCTTCGTGACCCTTTGCTGCCTCGCGGTCGGCTACCCGCTCGCCTATCTGATGGCGCATTCCAAGCCGCGCACGGCGATGCTGATCCTGCTGCTCGTCACCATGAGCTTCTGGACGAGCTTCCTGGTGCGCACCTATTCGTGGATGGTGCTGCTCGGCAACAACGGCCCGCTGATCGCCTTCCTGCAGATAATCGGCATCGAACAGCCGCCGCAGCTTCTCTTCACCCGCTTTTCCTCGACGCTCGCCATGGTGCACATCCTCGCGCCCTACATGATCATGAACGTCTATTCGGTGATGAAGAAGATCGATCCGGTGCTGATCCGCTCGGCGGAAAGCCTCGGCGCCAGGGGCTGGTCGCTGTTCCGGCATGTCTACCTGCCGCTGACGGCGCCGGGCATCGCCAACGGATCGGTGCTCGTCTTCGTCATCTGCCTCGGCTTCTACGTGACGCCGGTGCTGCTCGGCAGCCCGCGCGAGCAGATGATCGCCGGCCTGATCGGACACCAGATCGACGAATTCCTGGCATTCGGCATGGGTTCGGCGATGGCGATGGTGCTCTTGGTCGTCACGCTCATCATCCTCACCATCTATCATCGCCGCTTCGGCCTCGACAAACTCTGGGGTTGACCGATCATGAACCTCTTCATGCGCTGGACCGGCATTCTGGTCGTGATCTTCATCGCCGCGCCGCTCGTCATCGTCGTGCCGATGTCGTTTTCGAGCGCGAACTCGCTGCAGTTCCCGCCGCCGGGATACTGGCTCGGTTACTACCGTGCCTATTTCACCAATCCGGACTGGCTGATCCCGACCTGGAACAGCATCCTGATCGCCACGGCGACCACGATCCTGACGATGATCCTCGTCGTGCCGGCCACCTTTGCGCTCGTGCGCCACAAGTTCCGCGGCAAGAGTTTCGCCGACCTGATGATGCTGATGCCGCTTGCGGTGCCGCATATCGTCATGGCGGTCGGCTACTATTCCTATCTGGGCGATCTCGGGCTGGTGCACAGCCATCTCGGCGTCATCCTGGCGCATACCTGCCTGTCGGTGCCGATCGCCTTCCTCGTCCTCTCCGCCAACCTGAAGGGCTTCGACCGCAATCTGGAGCGCGCGGCCCAGAGCCTCGGCGCCAGCCCGACGAAAACCTTCATGCACATCACCCTGCCGATCCTCAGGCCCGGCCTGATCATCAGCGCGCTCTTCGCCTTCGTGCAGTCGTTCGACGAAACCGTCGTGGCGATTTTCATCTCCGGCCGCGATGCGGCGACCCTGCCGCGCAAGATGTTCGACAGCATCCGGCAGGAGGCCGATCCGGTGATCGCCGTCATCTCGACGCTGCTGTTCTTCCTCGTGCTGATCGGCATCGCCGCTCCCTATTTCGTCAGCGCGCTTCGCAGCCGCGCTCCCAAGCCGAGCCGGCCTGCCGGCGCACACTGATCCCAAGGACTTTCCATGAGCTATCTGCAACTCTCCGACATCACCAAGACCTACGGGCATTTCACGGCGCTCGACAATGTGAGCCTCTCGGTCGACAAGGGGGAGTTCGTGACCTTCCTGGGGCCGAGCGGTTCCGGCAAGACGACGACCCTGATGATCATCGCGGGTTTCGAAAAGGCGAGCGCCGGCACGGTCGAGGTCGGCGGGCAGTCGATTTCACAGCTCGCGCCGCATGAGCGCAATATCGGCATCGTTTTCCAGAACTACGCGCTCTTTCCCCATAAGACGGCGGTCGAGAACGTCTACTTTCCGCTGCAGATGCGCGGCGTCAGCCGCACCCAGGGCCTCCGCCAAGCCGAGGACATGCTGTCGCTCGTCGGCCTCAAGGGTTTCGGCCATCGCCATCCGAAGGAGCTTTCCGGCGGCCAGCAGCAGCGCGTCGCGCTCGCCCGCGCGCTCGTCTTCGAACCGTCGCTCCTGCTCCTCGACGAGCCGCTCGGCGCGCTCGACAAGAACCTGCGCGAGCAGATGCAGATCGAGATCAAGCGCATCCAGCGAAGCCTTGGAGTGACCACGATCTTCGTCACGCACGACCAGTCGGAAGCCATGTCCATGTCCGACCGCATCGTGGTCTTCGAGAAAGGCCGGATCGAGCAGGCGGCCGCGCCGCTCGACATCTATCATCGGCCGCAGACCTCCTTCGTCGCTGCCTTCATCGGCGAGAGCAACCTCATTCCCGCGACGATCTCCAGCGCGGCGGGGAAGACCGCCGAAAACCCGGCGCTCGGCGCGTTCGACTATGCGGGCGCCGACAACGCCCTGTCCGACGGCCAGAAGGTGACGCTGCTGATCCGCCCGGAGCATATCAAGCTGTCGCGCAATCCGATCGAGGGGCGCAGGAACGTCCGCATGACGGTCGAGACGATCGTCAACTACGGCGACAACGCGCTGGTCATCGGCCGCGCAGGGGAGGTGACGATGCGGGTCCGCGTGCTCGGCGCCGACGTCGTCATCATCAAGGAAGGCGAAGAGTGCTGCATCAGCTGGACGCCCGAATCCGTCTTCGTCATCACCAAGTAAGCAGGAAGCAAGATCATGACCGCAGATTTCTCCTCGATCATCGAGCGCTTCGGCGTCGGCAAGCGCGGCAGCCTCGCCGTCGTCCATCAGGGCACGGGCTACTTCGCCTGCACGCCGCAGGCGCCCTATGACGGTTCGCTCGGCGTCGCGGAGCAGACGCGGCAGCTTCTCGCCAAGGCCGAAGGCCGGCTTGCGGAGATCGGCAGCGCCAAGCAGGGACTGATCTTCTGCGCGATCATGCTGGCGGACATGGGCGATTACGCCGCGATGAACGAGGTCTGGGACGAGTGGGTCTCCGGCATGGCTCCGCCGGCGCGCGCCTGTTTCGAGGCGCGGCTCGCAAGCCCGGACATGAAGGTCGAGATGATCATGGTCGCGGCGACCGCGACGGCGTGATCACGCCATGACGGCTTCAATGAGGAACGGTCCCTTGCGGGAAAGCGCGCCGGTATAGAGCTTCACGAATTCCTCGACGGTCGTGGCGCGGCCGGATTCGACGCCGAGGCCTTTGGCGAGCGAGCACCAGTCGAGCTTCGGCTGGTCGAGGTCGAGCATCTTGCGGGCGTTCACACCGAAGGAGTTGACGCCGACATTCACCATCTCGCCCTGCAGGATCTTGTAGGCGCTGTTGGCGAAGACGATGGTGACGACGTCGAGCGCTTCGCGGGCCTGCGTCCAGAGGCCCTGGACCGTGTACATGCCGCTGCCGTCCGCCTGCATCGCCACAACCTTCCGGTCGGGCGCGCCGATCGCCGCACCCGTCGCAAGCGGGATGCCGATGCCGATCGAGCCGCCCGTGATCGGCAGATGATCGTGCGGATGAAGGCCGGGGGCGAGGGCGGAATGCTGTCCGATCGAGGTCAGAGCCTCGTCGATGACGATGGCGTTTTCCGGGAGATGGCGGGCGATCGCGAGGCTGATCGCGTCGGGCGTCAAGGCGCCGCCGGGAACCTGGATGTCGTTCTGCCGGAAGGGATTGCGCGCGAAATCGGCATTCGGCCTGACGCCCAGCTCGTCGGCCAGCGCGTCGAGGACGTTCGCGAGGTCATGCTCGTGTTCGGCAAGCTGGATGACCTCGCAGGAGGGCGGCAGCGTCGTGCTCGGCTTGCCCGGATAGGCGAAGAAGGTGACGGGCCGCGGCCCGCCGATGCAGATCGCCACCTCGAATTCCTTCAACGCCTCGATGGCCAGCTCGATATTATAAGGGACGGGCCGCACCAGGGCGCGCCCGGCACCGCGTGCGCTTCTGGCCGAGGAGGTCGAGAAGAGGGCGGCGCCGGTGGCGGCGGCGATCCGTCCGGCCGTCGAGACCGGCTTTTCGCGCATGGCCCGTCCGGCAAGAATGATGGCCGTCCGCTTGCCGCTGCGCAGTGCTGCTGCTGCGGCCTTCAACGTCTCCGGATCGACGGGCGGCGGCGCAGGGATATCCACGAGGGAAAGCGTTTCCGGCGAGACCTCGCCCCAGGCGGCATCGGCGGGCAGGATCATGGTGGAGACGCCGCGCCGGGCGATCGAGGCTGCAAAGCCTTCCTCGGTGCAGCGGCGGATGTCGTGGGCGCCGGCGGCGCGTCCGACCCAGTGGGACATGGGGCGGGCGAGGCTTTCGATGTCGCTCGTCAGCGGCGCGTCGTACTGCAGGTGATAGGAGGCGTGATCGCCGACCACGTTGAGGATGGGCGTGCGGGCGCGGCGCGCGTTGTGGAGGTTGGCAAGGCCGTTGGCGAGACCGGGCCCGAGATGGAGAAGCGTCGCAGCCGGCTTGTCCGCCATGCGGGCATAGCCGTCAGCCGCTCCGGTCACGACGCCCTCCGAAAGCCCGAGGATGCAGCGCATTTCCGGCTTGCGGTCGAGCGCCGCGACGAAGTGCATTTCGGATGTTCCCGGATTGGCGAAGCAGACATCGACACCGTTCGCGAGCAGGACATCACACAGCATATCGGCGCCGTTCATGCGTTTTTCCCTTTCTGGTTTCCGCCTTGTCTTCGGGATAGCCGGTCAGGCTGCCGCCGAAGCGGCGGTATCCGAAAACGCGGCCTCGATCGAAGCTTCGAGAATGTTCAATCCTTCCTCCAGGACATCCCATTCGATCGTCAGCGGCGGCAGCAACCGGATCACGTTGAGCCGTGTTCCGCAAGAGAGCAGGATGAGGCCGCGGGCTTCCGCTTCGGCGACGATCCGGTTGGTCATCGCCGGAGATGCGGCTTTCGACTGGCGATCCTCGACCAGTTCGAATGCGACCATCGTACCGAGGCCGCGCACCTCGCCGATCCGCTCCATGCCCTGGCGCGACGCGATCGAATTGAGGCGATCGGTGATCCTGCGGCCGACTTCGGCGGCCCGTTCGCAAAGCTTCTCGTTCTCGATCACATCAAGCACGGCATTGGCGGCGGCGACGCTGAGCGGATTGCCGGCGTAGGTGCCGCCGAGCCCGCCCGGATGGGCCGCGTTCATGATCTCCGCCCTGCCGGTGACGGCCGACAGCGGGAAGCCGCCGGCGAGGCCCTTCGCCATCGTCACCAGGTCGGGCTTGACGCCCGCATGCTCGAAGCCGAACATCTTTCCCGTACGCGCCATGCCGGCCTGGACTTCGTCGGCGATCAGCACGATGCCGTATTTGTCGGCGATCTCGCGCAGGCGAACGAGGAATTCCTTCGGCGCGACGTTGAAGCCGCCTTCGCCCTGGACCGGCTCGACGATGAAGGCCGCGATCCGCTCCGGATCGACATCGGCCGCGAACAGGCGCTCAAGGCCGGCGATCGCCTCTTCCGTGGACAAACCGAGATAGGGGTTCGGGAAGGGGGCGTGGTAGATATCGGCCGGGAAGGGGCCGAAATTCTTCTTGTAGGGCATGACCTTGCCGGTCAGCGCCATGCCGAGCATGGTGCGGCCGTGAAAGGCGCCGGAAAACGCGACGATGCCGGCGCGGCCGGTATGGGCGCGGGCGATCTTGACGGCGTTCTCGACAGCCTCGGCGCCGGTCGTCACCAGCATGGTGCGGTTTTCCGCCCCTGTCGGCGCAATCGCGTTCAGCCGTTCGGCAAGCTTCACATAACCTTCGTAAGGCGCGACATGGAAGCAGGTATGGGTGAAGCGCTCGGCCTGTTCGGCGACGGCCTTCATCACGACGGGATTGCGATGACCCGTGTTGTTGACCGCGATGCCGGCCGCGAAATCGATGAAGCGCTTGCCGTCCACGTCCCAGAGCTCGGCGTTCAGCGCCTTTTCCGCGAAGATGGCGCGGGTGCCGACGCCGCCCGCCACGGCAGCCTTTTGACGCGAATGAAGATCACTGGAAACGGTCATCGCAAAATTCCCCTGATGTCGATGATCAAGCTATAGCGATGCTCATTATTTTGAGCAAGAGGGCCGTCGAGGAATTACAGATAGGGCGGGGAGCAGGCGGAGATGACGACCGTGCGGCGGCCGGAGAGGTTGCGGAAGCGATGCGGCACGCGGCTGTCGAAGAGATAGGCTTCGCCGGCTTTCAGCACGCGGACTTCCTCGCCCACGGTGACCTCCAGTTCGCCTTCGACCACATAACCTCCCTCGGACGAGGCATGCTGCAGAAGCGTGTCGCCGGTATCCGCATTCGGTTCGTAGACCTCATGAAGGATCTGGAGGTTGTGCGCCCGCGCATCGCCGATCTGTCGAAAGACGAGGGCGCCGTCCCCACCGCCGGAAATCGGCAAGGCAGCGACTTTCGAGGTCAGGTCTACGAGTTCATGCGCCGAGAAGAACGGACCTTTGGGAGGGCTGCGCTCCGGTTCAAAAAAGTCGCCCATGCCGACGCCGAGGCCGCTCAGGATCTTCCGCAACGTCGCGACGGAGGGGCTGACCTTGTTGGTCTCCACATTCGAGATCTGAGCATGCGGCACGCCCGCCCGCTCCGCAAGCTGACGCTGTGAAAGGCCCGCCGCCAGACGCATGGCGTTGAGCCGCGCGCCGATATCGAATGTCTGGTCCATCTGCATCATCCCGGTTCCTTAAGACCGGTTATGCCGTGGATGCCCCGGATGATCAACTGGCTCATATTTTGAGCGTTGTGACCGTCGTTCTGGCAGTCGGCATGACCGGCTTCGGCACGGCTTCCTCCTACCGGAAATGCAATGCCACCGGCTTGCCATCGACGACCTCAACCGGCATGCGGAAGCCGAACACGCTCTCGAGAATGTCCGTGTTGAGGAGTTCCGCAGGCGCTCCGTCGGCGATGAGGCGGCCGTCCTTCATCGCGACGATCCGGTCCGCATAGGCGCCCGCCTGGTTGATGTCGTGCAGCACGATGACGATCGTCTTTCCCTTTTCGTCGGCGATCGCGCGCAGCGACCGCATCAGCTCGCGGGCGTAATACATGTCGAGATTGTTGAGCGGCTCGTCGAGCAGCAGGTAGTCCGTGCCCTGGCAGAAGGCCATGGCGACGAGCGCCCGCTGCCGCTGGCCGCCGGACAGCGTTTCGATGAAGCGGTCGGCGAGATCGGCAAGGTCGAATTGCTGCAGGGACTGGCCGACGATCGCCCGATCCTCTTCGGTGAGCCTGCCCCGGCCATGGGGAAACCGCCCGAAGCCCACGAGTTCGCGGACCCTCAGCCGGCTCGCGACGATCGAATCCTGCCGCAGGATGGCGATGACCTTCGCGAGCTCCCGGTTCGGCGTCGTATCGACCGGAAGGCCGTCGATGGTGATGCTTCCTTCCTGGAGCGTCTGCAGCCGCGAAATCAGCGACAGCAGCGAGGATTTTCCGGCGCCGTTCGGCCCGACGAGGGCGGTTATGCCGCCTTTCGAAATGGTGAGCGAGATGTCGTGCAGGATTTTTGTCGGGCCATGCCGAAAGGAGACATTCTCTATCCGGATCATTTGCGGCTCCCGAGAACGAGCAGAAGAAGGAAGACGAGGCCGCCGGCGAACTCGATGACGACGCCGAGCGTCGAGCTGTTGCCGAGGGCGTGCTGGAAAAGCGTCTGGCCGCCGACCAGGATGAAGACGGCCGTCAGCGCCGCCGCCGGCAACAGCACGGCATGGCGCCGCGTATCGACGAGGCGTTCGGCGACGGCGACGACCAGCAGCCCGAAGAAGGCGACGGGTCCAACGAGCGCCGTCGAGACGGCGACGAGCGCGGAAACGAGGAGCAGCAGGCCGGTGACCGTCCTTGCCCATGTCACTCCCAGCCCGGTCGCGGCATCGGGTCCCAGGGCGACGATGTCGAGAACGTGCCGTGCCCTCCAGGCGATGGCGGCGCCCACGAGCGTCAGCACGGCTGCGAAGACGAGCAGGTCGGTGCGCACGTCGTTGAAATTGGCGAAGCTCGCGCCCTGGACGACGGCGAAGTCGTTGGGGTCGATCAGGCGCGCGAGCAGCGAATGCAGGCTGCGGAACAGCACGCCGAAGATGACGCCGGCGAGCAGCATCAGCCCCATGTCCACACGGCGCCGGAGCATCGGCAGCAGGAGGCCCGTCGCAAGCGCCATCAGCACCAGCACTTCGCCGCCGAACTTGAATTGCGGGTCGAGCGCGGCATAGCCCATGCCGCCGAGCAGGAAGACCAGCAGCATCTGCCCGAAGAGGTAGAGCGCGTCGAGCCCCATGATCGAGGGTGTGAGGATGCGGTTGCCGGTGACGGTCTGGAAGATCACCGTCGAGGCGGCGATCGACACGCTCACCTGCAGGAGTGCGGCAAGCTTTGCGGCGCGCAGGCCGAGCACGAAGCCGATATTGCCGCGAAGCCCGATCGTCATGAAGGCTGCGACGCACAGGAGGGCGGCCAGGCCGAGATAGAGGAGGCGGCGGTCAGGCATGGGCGGGGCGGCGGAAAAGGAGCCAGAGGAAGATGAAACCGCCGACGACGCCCATGACCGTGCCGACCGGGATTTCGTAAGGATAGCGGATCAGCCGGCCGAGGATGTCACAGCCGAGCACGAGTGCCGCGCCGCTCAGCGCGACGACGGGAAGCGTGCCGCGCAGGTTGTCGCCCATCAGCCGGGAGACGATGTTCGGCACCACGAGGCCGACGAAGGGGATCATCCCGACCACGACGACGCCGAGCGCGGAGACGATCGAGACGATGAGCAACCCGAGCTGCATCATGCGGGCGTAATCGATGCCGAGGCCGACGCTGGCATCACGGCCGAGCGTCATGATCGTCAGGCGATCGGCAATGAACCATGCGACGGCGACCATGAGCGCGCCGATCCACAAAAGCTCGTAGCGGCCGCGCAGCACGCCGGAAAAATCGCCATTGGTCCAGACGGCAAGATATTGGAGAAGATCCGCCTGCCAGCCGATGAAAGTGACCGCCGCGCCGATGACGCCGCCGTAGACGAGGCCGAAGAGCGGTACGAGAAACGGCTGGGTCGGCGGCAGCCGGTGCGCGGTCATCAGGAAGACGGAGGTGCCGAGAAGGGCGGCCGCGCCGGCCGCGAGGCTCTTGAGGGCGAGGCTTGCCGAGGGCCAGAGAAGCGTGGCGAGAAGGATGCCGAGCTCGGCGCTCTGGGCGGTTCCGGCGGTGGACGGCTCGACATAACGGTTGCGGGCGAGCGTCTGCATGATGAGGCCGGCGATCGCGAGGCCGGCACCCGCGAGGATCGCGGCCAGGGTCCGCGGCAGGCGGCTCACCAGCAGAAGTTCGAGAGCATCAGCGTCCGACAGCAGGCGGCCGAGAGGCATGTCGCCGACGCCGACGAAGAGGCTCAGGACGAAGAGGATCGCGAGCCCGAGGCCCGCGATCGCCGCCGTTCCGGAAGGATGTTTTTCGGTTGCGGCGCTCATTCGGAGGCGGCGAAGGCCTCCGCGACCGTCGCCATGACCCGCTGCAGCGACTGCACGCCGCCGGCGGCGATGTAGAATTCGGCGGCCGGCAAGTAGACGACCTGGCCTTTCTTCCAGGCGGTTGTCTGGGCGACGAGCTCATTGTCCAGCGTCGCCTTGGCGCCCTGTTCGCCGGAGCCGATGGCGGAGGCGCGGTCGAGCACCAGCAGCCAGTCGGGATTGGCGTTGCGGATGAACTCGAAGGAGACCGCCTCCCCATGATTTGCGGCTTCCACATCCGGAACGGCGGGCGGCAGATCGAGGGCGGCATGCACCCAGCCGAAGCGCGAACCAGGGCCGTAAGCCGTGACCTTCGGCCCGTTGGTCATGACGATGAGGGCTTTTCCCTTGCCGGCGACGGCTGCCTTTGCTGCCCGGACCTGGGCATCGAGCTCGCCGGCTGCCCGGGCGGCTTCGTCTTCCTTGCCGAAAAGGGCGCCATAGGTCGCCAGCCTTTCCTTGGCCTGGGCGATCAGGTCGTCGCCGTTCATCGTCATGTCGATAGTCTGCGCCACCTGCGCGGCCGCTTCCGCCTTGGTCGAGGATCGGCCGCCGACGATGATGAGGTCGGGTCCGAGGGCGCTCAGGGCTTCGAGATCGGGCTCGAAGAGATCGCCGACGATTTCGGCGCCCTGCTTGAGGTCTTCCAGCTGGGAGACGAACAGCTTTTCCGGCACGCCGGCCGGCTTGACGCCGAGGCGGTCGAGCGTGTCGAGCGCGGCGATGTCGAAAACAGCCACCGTTTCGGGCGTCTCCGCGATCGTGACCGGCCCCTTGGCGGTCGAGATTTCCGCGGCGTCAACGGCGATTGCCGAAAACACAAAAGCGGCAGATGCCGCGATCATTCTCAAATTCATTCTTTCACCGTCTTGTGGATATGGTTCGGCGGAAAGGGGCGTCAGGCGGCCCGGCCCAGCGTCTTCCATTGCAGGCCTTCCAGATTCTCACGGAAGGCGAAGCGCACGAGATGCCTTTCGATCACCGATTTCGTCTCGGCGAGCTGGTCCTCGTCGGCGGCCGTCGCCAGGATCTTCAAGCCGGAATCGTCCGAATCGAGGATGGCGGTGCCGCAGGAAAAGCGGCACTCCCCATGGTTTTCCGAATAGGAGGTCTCGATCTTGTGAGCGAAATGCTTGCACAACTGGACGAGATATTTGTGGCCGTGTTCCGTGTGCCATTCCGCAGATGCCTGAAGCATGGTCGCACTCCTTCTTGAATTTCACGCTCCACTTATACTCGCCGGAAGGCGCCGCACAATCGAAAACCGGAATCGAAAACCGGAAGAAGAGGTGCCGCCATATGAAGCAGCACCCCTCCGCCATCAGAACGTCGCCTTCGCCGTCAGGAGGAAGCTGCGGCCGGGCTCGTAGAGCGGGTTGACCGTGCCGAATTCCTGACCGTAGGTGGCGCGGTTGGCATAGGTTTCGTCGAAGACGTTCTTCAGTTCGGCCCGGAAGGTGAAGTTCGGCAGCGTTTCCGGTTTCCACTCGGCGAAGACGTTGACCACTTCGTAAGCCTTGTAAGCGGGTGTGCCGGCCACGACGTGATCGTATTTCGGTGCGAGCTCGATATCGCCGCCGATCGTCAGGCCCCAATCGGCGAAAGTATGCGCGGCCGTAATGGTGATGATGTCGCCGACCGGTGTCGCAAGATAATTGCCCGCATCGGAATCAGCCGGAGCATCGTCGATATCGACGTCGATATGGGCATATTTGATCTTCACGTAGCTGTTCGTCCACTCGTAGCCGACGCCGATCTCGAAGCCTCTGGATTCCACGTCCCGGCTCACCAGCGCTCCCCCGGCCGCGGGGTTGTAGCTGGCGTCACGGGCATTGAAGATGTCGGTCCGGAAGACGCTGGCCTCGGCAGTGAAGCCTTCATGTCTGGCTTCGAGGCCGAACATATAGTTGTTGGCGGTGACGACGTCCGGACCGTCCGGCCCGTAGTCCCATGCGGGGTTGATGATGAAGTTCTCGGCAAGCGGAATGCCGGCCCAGACATGCGAGAAGCCCGCCTTGGCGGTCAGGAAATCCGTCAGGTCGTATTCGCCGGAGATGTTGGCGCTGAGACCGCCATGGTCGAACTCGGACCCGTCGACGCCGGTGAACCATTGATGATCGGCGCGTGCGCCGAAGGAAAGCTTCGTCCGCTCCCAGGGTTCCAATCTCGCTTGCGCGTAGATGCCGACATTGCTCGCCTTTTCGCGCCCGGAATCGGAGAAGCCGAGCGCGGTGCTCTCGGCATCGAGTTTGGCGCGGTCACTGTAGAAGTCGACGCCCGCGACGATATTGCCGATATCGAACGAGAACTTGTTCTCGAACTTTCCGTTGAAGCTCGACGTTTCGCCGATCGACGGATAGGTCGTGGGGATCGACGGGGGAGGGCAGCCGCGCGGGCAGGCATAACCCAGCGTCTCGACCTCCGTCGCGCTGTAGGCCAGCATGATCGTCGGGTCCCACCAGCCTTCGGGTGATGTATCCGTATAGGTAAAGACCGTATTCTGCCGGTCTATCCTGATGTCGCGGATGCGCGGTTCCCACATCGGGCGGCCGGGGATTTCCCCGATATTCGGCCGGAACGGGCGAGGCGCGTCGTCGACGACCCGGTCATGGCTGATCTCGAAGCGGTGGCCTTCTTCGGATTCGTAGGCGATCTTGCCGAGACCGCTCAGGAGATCGGTGCTCGTACCACGCACCTCGTCGCCGTTGCCGGCATGGAAGTCGTTGCCCTTGCCGAAGGTGAAGTAGCCGAGGAACTCGAAACCGTCGTGCTGGCCATAGGCGGAGAGGCCAGTCGTCACCGTCTCGCTGTTGAAATTGTAGGTGGAGGTCACGAAGCCGCCGATCGACTGGCCCGGCGCCAGGAGGTCGATCGCATCCTTGGTCTCGTAGTTGATCGCACCGGCGAGCGCGCCAGGCCCGGCATCCGCCGGCGCAATCCCGGCATCGACATCCACGGCCTTCAGGATCGACGGGTCGATGAGGTTGGTGGCGTTGTGGTGGAAGACCTTGTTGTTCTGACGGGCGCCGTCGATGCTGACGGCGAGATTGGTTTCCTCGACGCCGTGGACATAGACCTTCTGCGACATGGGAAGCGAGCTGCCGACCTGCACGCCGGGTTCTTGGCGGAAAACGTCGGCAAGGTCGGTCGGATTGATCCGTTCGAGCTGTTCGGGACCGATGACCGTTTCGCCGATGTCGCCTTCCGCGCCCGGCTGGCCCTGCAGGACGATCGGGCGAAGGGTGGTTGCGCCTTCCGCCGGGAGGTTACCTGCGGAGGGCGCGGGAGCACCGATGACGGCCGTGCCGTTGGCGATCCGGTAGGAGACGCCGGTGCCGGCCAGCAGGCGGGCGAGCGCCTGGTCGGGCGTGAGACTGCCGCTGACCGCCTGCGCGCTGATGCCGCGCGACGTGGAGGCGGCGAGTGTCACCTGCAGGCCGGACTGGCGGCCGAAGGCATTCAGAGCCGAGGCAAGCGGCTGGGCGGGGATGTCGAAGCTGCGCGTCGCGGTCTGCGCCATGGCGGAAGAGAGGAGGGCAGGTGCCCCGAAGATCGCGGCGGTTGCCACGGTCGCCATCAATCGCAAGGCGATGGCCCTATACCTGCGCTTCGTCCGAACTCCGCATGCCACTCCGCTTACCGGCAAAATCATCCGCCCCGTCTCCTGCTACGCTTTATCCGCCAAGGCCCCCCGGCCTGCGTTCAGCGTAAAGACGACCACGCCCGGCGCTTTTTTCACCGCTGCCCGAAAAAATTCAGAAAATCTTAATCGTGCTAAAAGAGCGCGAGCACCCGGAGATAGGGTGAGATGCGGTGCACCTTGCCGCCATAGGGCTGGACGAGCGCTTCGAGCGCCCGGTCGGGGTTGGACAGGTCGTAAAGTCCGGTGACGCGGCGGCCGGCGAGATCGCCGCTCGGGATGCTGATCCAGGCGGGATGGTAGCGCTGCAGCGCCTCGACGACGGAGGCGATGGTCACGTCGTTGACGAACAGCCGGCCGTTCCGCCAGGCGGCCATGTCCTCCGGCGCCAGCCTGCCGCGCGATATCCGGCCGTCGTCGCGGCGGACCGTCACCGTGTCTCCCGGCGAAAGCTCGAATGTATGCGGCGCGCCGGTCACCGTGAGGCCGACAACGCCGCGGGCGAGTTCGACCGTGGTGTCCTCAGGCGTCATGTGGACGTCGAAGGCGGTGCCGAGCACGGTCACCTTCACGCCGCCTGCCGTGACCACGAAGGGGCGGGCCGGATCGTGGGTCACGTCGAAGAACGCTTCGCCGGCAAGCAGCGTCACATGCCGGGATCCGCCTGCGAAATCCGTGTCGATCGCACTCGCCGCCCCGAGTTCGACCGTGCTGCCGTCCTCCAGAGTGACCGTGCGGAGCTCGGCCGTCGCCGTTTTGAAATCGGCCTGGTAACGGAGGAGGAGGGAGGGGCCGGCGAGCGCCAGCACAAGACAGGCCGCCAGAGCCATCGCCGCACCGACGCCGAAGGCGCGCCGCCGCCGGCGGGCGGCCAGGGTCTTCGCCTGGCGTCCCGGACGCCAGAGATCCTCGTGGATCGGCGTCGTCTCGCCCATCAGCTCCCAGGTCCTGCAGGCCTTCAGCCAGGCATCCCGGTGCGCCGGCGACCGGTTGAGCCAGACGGCGAAACCGCCGTCGCCATCCGCCGCACGGGACGACGCCCTGAGGCGCAGGAACCAGTCCATCGCCTCTTCGAGAATCTCTTCGTCTGTTTCGCCGTTGCGTGTCAAATCGTACCTGCTTCGGATGTCCCGTCGCTTCTATCCGAATTTTTCTTCCATGCGTAGGAACGATTGACCCGTGCGGATTTTTCGTCGGCCGCGATTGTTCAGGAATTTTTTCTATCGAGCGCCGTTGCGATCTTCACCATGGCGGTGCGTACATGGCGATGGGCCGTCGCGACCGAGATGCCGAGATGGTCCGCGACGCCTTCGAGCGTATGGCCGCCGAAGCGGTACATTTCCACCGCGACCTGGACTTCATTCGGAAGCGAGGCGAGCACGCCGGCCGCGATGCGCACCTCGTCGCAGAACATCACCGCCTGTTCGGGCGTCTCGGCCGACTGCGGCACCGTCCAGAAAGGCGGATCCTCCGCATGCCCGCGATGCTCGATCCTGCGGCGCTTCAGCACGTCGAAGGAGAGATTGCGGACGATGCGGTAGAGGTAGGCAACCTTCTGGCGCGCCGATTCCGTCGTCGCCCGGCCGGGGGCGAAACGCAGATAGGCTTCCTGCACGATGTCTTCGGCTGCTTCCCGAGAGCCCAGGATACGCGCTGCATAGTCGACCAGGGCCGACCGGTGGGCGAGATAGAGGCTGTGTCGGTTGTCTGCTTCCAAAGTCATCTGATTGGAGTATCGGTTTTCGTTCAATATGCGGCCAGTCCACGCGCCGAGACGTATGGGAGCTGAGTTCGTGATACGAATGACACGTCCGGATGGTTTGCCATGCGGAACGCATATCTATCATCAAAAACTTGATTACAATAGTCATATTAAGATGACAATGGAAAAGACATGACGGCCCGCCGCCGCGGGTGCGTCAGCGGCGGGGCATGGACAGGAAGAGCGAAGAGGCCGCCCGGGCTTGCGTTCAACCAGCGGCTCTCTTGAGTGCGGTAACGGGTGCCGCGACGTTCCGGTCGCACCACAGGGCGGAGACCTCTCCGAGCCTGCCCTTCAGCTTCCGCTCCAGTCGATCGGCCTCGTCCAGCCGTTCGAATACCGCATCCGCCTGCTCCCCGTCGCCCGTCTGGCCGAGCTTCATGCAGGCATAGTGGAGGCCCTTCAACGACTGGACGAGCGCTTCGATCTCCTCGCACCATGTTTCGAATTCCGCCGCCGGCAATTTGAGGGCGCGCCAGAAGAAGGCGAAGCCATGCTCGTAGGCGTATTTGCGGATGGTGATGACCGGCAGTTCGCGCACCGCCGCCGCAAGGTCCGCAAGCGTCAGGCCATCCCGGCCTCCGAGATGGGCGGCGACGATATCGCGGACGGCATCGACGATAGGGTTCCTGTCCTCGACGAAGCAGGCCTCGAAATAGGCCTTGATGTCTTCCGCGTCCGGTGTCCGCGCCTCAGCATTGTCGAAGACGTAACCGCCGCCGACCGTCGGCTGCATGATCGCGTGGATCACCTTTTCCCGTTCGATCTCGCCTTCCCAGCGGTAGTCCGGATCGTGCACGAACCATTTCTGAGGATCGGCGGTTTCCTGCAGCATCAGGTAATGCGGGAAGGGGTTCTGGTTGAATTTGTTCTCCCGCTCGGGGAGGTGGAACATGTCGAGCATGACCATAACCGAGCCGGTATCTGGACGGTTCTTCACCAGATCGAGAAGCACGGCGAGATTTTCGAGCTTGGTTTTTCGAGGGTCGTACCATTCGCGGACGGTGACGCCGTAGAGCCGCTGGAACCAGCTCCGGAAGAACTCCTGGGTGATCTCCGGCGAATGGTAGAGAAGCTGGAAGCGGTCGCCGACGGTGAATTTCGCATCCCAGACGCCGAAATAGAAAGGTCGCTGATCGAGGCTCCGCCGCTTCAGGCCGTCGCAGACGCAGCTCACGAAGCAGTGTACCTTGATGTCGTAATAGGCCTCGCCATGCACGCCTTCATCCGTCGTGCCGCCGGTCAGGGGGAAGGAGGGAACGGGCGTGGCGGAGGGTTTCGGCACGTAGAGCGAAACGAGGTCGGCCACGGTCTCGATCTCCTGCCGGGCGATCGCCTCTTCCGGCATGGCGAGGCCGTATTCGAGCTCCAGGTTGAGGAAGATCTGCAGGATCAGCACGGAATCGAGGTAAAGATCCTCGTTGAGGCGCGCCTCCGGACCGAAACCTTGCATATGCGCATGCGACATGTGCTCGGAAAGCACGATCCGGATCGCATCGAGAACGTCTTCGCGTGTCATGAGGCAACTCCTGCCGCCGTTGTATTGAATTCGCCCGCCGCATGGCGGGCCGCCACCTCGCGGCGGCTGATCTTGCCGTTCGCCTGGCGGGGGATTTCCGCGACCTGGATCATTTCCATCGGCAATTGATGGCTGGCGAGATGGCGGCTGCACCATTCGCGGATGTCCTGCGCCGGAACCGGCCGGCTGGCGCTGTAGAGGAGCGCAACGCGTTCCCCGGCAAACCGGTCGCTCTTGCGGAAGGCGACGGCGTCGGTGACGGCCGGCATGGCCATGACCGCGTCCTCGACATCCTTGGGATAGACGTTGAGGCCGGAGACGTTGATCATGTCGTCCATGCGCGACACGAAGACCAGCATGCCGTCTTCCCGGCGGTAGCCGAGATCGCGGGTGTGGATAGGGGCGCCGCCTTCGCTCTGCACGACGATCTCGCCGGCGTCTTCGGCGCCCGTTCCGGCGGCGGCCGTCAGGTGAGGCAGAACGAAGCCCATGTCGCCGGCGGCGCGGACATCCGGATTGATGGCGATGCAGCCGGATTCCGAGCAGCCGTATTGCTGGAAAAGATGCTCGCTTTTGGCACGGATCTGCGTGAACCACGGGTCCGGCAGCAGCGTGCCGGAGGTCATGGCCGCATAAAGCCGTTCCCCCTCGGGCAGAAGCCGGGAGAGCGTATGCAGGATCGCCGGCGAGGAATAGAGCAGCGGGCGATCGGTCTCGCGCAGCACTTTGAGGAGATATTTGGGATTGGCCGTCTCGACGATGACCGGCACCTGGTCGCGCTTCAGGGCGACGAGAATGCCGCAGATCAACCCGTAGGAATGGGTGGTGGGGCAGGCGATGACCGGCGTCATGCCCTCGGGCTCGCGGAAGGTGCGCACATAGCTTTCGACCTCCCGGTCGATCTCTTCCCAACTGCGGGCGATGCACTTCGCAGCCCCCGTCGTGCCGGAGCTCATATGCAGCAGCCGGCCCGGTGACGGCGGCTCTTCCCGTGCGTCGAGCACTTCGGCGGTCATGCCGTTATGGAAAAGCCGGTCGCAGTTCGCGGTCAGCGCAAGCTTGCGGGCCGCGGCATAGGGTGTGCCCGGATGGATCGGCAGGACGCTGGCGCCTGCCTTGCGGATGGCGAAGAAGAAGGACAGCCATTCCGTGGTGTCGCCAAAGCAGACGGCGTAGCGGCCGGTACTGTTCTCGTGGAGGCCTATCTGTTCGGCGATGCGGTTCGATGCATCGTCGAAATAGGGGCGGTCATAGAGCCGCCCGTCGATCCGGATCATGGCTTCCTCCTTCGTTCGGACGTCCTTTCGGCCAAGGCGTTGGATATCGCGTGGTGATATTCCGCCTTCAGCGCGAGGAGCTTTCGGGTGATCAGGGATTCGGTGAGGATGAGTGGGCGGTCGTGCCCGAGCTCGGCCTGGCGCCGCCGCATGCCCCGCTCGTTCGCATAGGACGTGAGCAGGCTTTCGACACGCTGCCAGAAGCGGAATTCCGGAAGGCCGTAGCAGACATCGAGTAGGTGGGATATCTCGCTCAGGTTATAGACGAAGAGCGTGTCCATCACGAGTTCGCGGAGCGAATCGAGATTGTCCGTCCAGTAGTATTGATCCGGCTCCGCCTCGCGATAGAGCGGGTTGATCGACAGGAAGTCGGGCGCCTTCTCGGGCTCGCGCAGGAAGCCGGGGGAGAATTCCACGCTCTCGTGGAAGTCGCGCAGGATGAGGCGCACGGGCCAACCGTCCCGGTGCACGAGCAGCATGTTCTGTCCATGCGCTTCCACCGCGATCCCGTGCCATACGAGCAGGTGCCAGACGGGCAGGACGGCGATTTCCAGGAGCCGGTTCATCCACGGCATGAGGCCGAAGCGCTCTATCCATTCGTCCGCGAACGGCCGTCCGTCCGCCTCGACCATCATCAGGGAGTTGAACGGAACGATCTCCTCGCCGGGCAGAAGCGAGGCTTCCGCATTCTCGCGCCAGATCGCCCCGATCTGGCCCGCCAGCGGCCCTCCGGCATCGGCGATGATCCCGGCATATTCCCGCAGGATGACGAGTGGATATTCTTTGACGAAGGCCGGATCGCTTTGGACTATGCCGGCGATCCAGTTCGAGAGAGGCGGCGCGGTGCAGACCGAATGCGGTTCGAGGATGCGCTTCGACGAGGTGTTGACCATGTTCATCGGGAGCTTGACGCTCGCCGCCAGCGGCCGGTCGACATTGAGCAGCGAACGCACCGATTGGGTCGCGACATAACGGTCGCCCATCGGTCCCAGATGATGGGCTTCGCCGACGGCGATCCAGTCCGAAAGCAGGGTTTCACGCAACTTCTGCCATTGCCAGGGATGCAGCGGCACAAGCCCGAATTCCTCGTCGGGCAATCCAAGTTCCTGCCGCCGAATCTGGATTTTTTCCCACGTTTCCTGGCCAAGTTCAGCCAGCCAAAAGGCTTTTTCGCTGCCGGGAAGCGCCTGGCGGAGATGCTTTCGTGCGACAAGCAGCCAGACGAGCTGGAAGGCCTTGCCGGTCTCCGGCCCGTACGCCGCGTGATCGGCGATCGAGAAACCGGTGCGTGCCTTGTAGCAGGGATGGTAGGGATGCCCTTCGTCCAACGCGCCTTCCAGCTCCGTAAAGGTCATGTGACGGCGGACGCGCGGCGGAAGATTGCGATGGTTCCATTCGCAGAGGGCGATCGTCTCTTCCAGTTCGCGAAGAAGTTTCCCGCGCGAGATGCCGGTGCCGGGAAGCGACGTGACGATCGCGCCGAGCGAGGCGGGTTCCCATTCGCCATGAAGGGCCTGCATTTCGACGGAGCCTTCCGTGACACGGATCCGCCCGAAGGGGCCGACCGTGCCGCGGCACCGGAACTGCCGGCCGCCGAGCGACCAGTGGAATTGCCTCGGGCCTTCGCCGGCACTTTCCCGCGCATCGGCGATGCCTTCGAAAAGCAGCGCCGCCACGAGCTGGCGCAGCACGCGGTCATGCGGCCGTCCCGGTATCTCAAGAGGCAATGGCATGGCTCGTCCTCGGGGCCGCCAGCACCATCGGAACCCTCAGCGGGTTCGGAACCTGCCGGTAAAGGGTATGGGTGCCGTCGGATTGCAGCTCGTCGATATCGAAGAGGCGCGTCGTCAGGTTGGCCTTGGAGGCGATCGTCGGCAGGTCGAGGACATGCCGCGCGAAATCCTTCCCGGCTCCGGTCATCTTTTCCGCGCATCGTTCCAGATGGCCCCTGAAAGCGCATAGAAGCACGCTCTCGTCGCAGAGGCCGTCATGGCTCATGCGGCTGATGACCGAAAAGACCTGGTTGACGATCAGGTAATAGGCGAAGCGGTCGCGGATCTCGCTGTCCGGGAAATACAGGGAAGCGATCGTTTCCGTCTCCGGCACATGGCCGGCAAGCAGGCTGCGGTAACGCTCGGAAAGATAGAAGCCCTGGTTGTCCCGATAGTAACCGGCTGTCGGATAACCCGCGCCGATGTCGAGAAGGCTGTTCTGCTGATGGGCTTCCAGCGCGATGCCGTAGTCGTCGTAGAGCCGGATCAGCGGCTCCACGGCGCAATCGAAATAATGCCGGAACCAGGAGAGCGCAGCGTCGGACAGGCTGTCGGCACGTCTGGCGGCAAACCTGCGGACAAGGCGCTCCAGCCTCGAGATCTCTCCGGGAAGCGGGTCGGCGGTCAGTGCGGCGACGGTGACCACGCCGCGCGCGCCGTCGCCCCTGAACGGGTTTTCGCGAAGGATAACTTCGAAGCCGCTTTCTTCTCGACCCGGCATGTCGAGCGTGACATAGGCGGAGTCGTGGATGATGCGGAAATTCGCCGACCGTTCGGCAAAGCCGATGCGATGCATCAGCCTTGCCATCGCCACGCCCGCTTCCAGCTCCTGACGGCGGTTGATGCGGACGGAATTGGTGATCCTGACGGGAAGCGAGAATTTGAGCATCCAGTCCGCGTGGGCGCTGTAGACCGTGCGGACGGAGGAGGTCGCGGTGAAGAGGGGGCCGGCGGGGCCGATATGGCGCAGGCTGCCGCGGCGCTGCAGCGCCTGCACGTCCGGGTCGAGAAGCAGCGCTTCCGCCTGAAGCGGATGCATGGGGATAAGGCATTCATCGCTGCCGGCCCCGACATCGCTGCCGGACCTGCCGAGCTGCGAGCGGACGATCTCCTGCACGTCCGCCCCGTGCGCCGAAGCCTGGCGCACATGGCTTTCCCTTGCGGCGAAGTAGTGGAGCCTGAACTGGCCGCGCAGTTCCGGAGCGTACCGTTCCTGCTGCCAGAACGTCATGCCCTGCCGGCTCTTCGGCGTCGGGTGCTGCCAGTGACCGAAGACGAGCGACTGCTCCGCCTCGATGAAATGTCCTTCGTCCTGCGGCGGCGGAGAGGCTTTCTCGATATAGAGCGCCATCTGCTGGTAGCTGTCGAGAACGCGCATCAGAAGCTCGAGTTCGAACGTGCGCAGGGCATCGGTCCGACCGTCTTCCATCTGGCGGTAGGCCTCATGGATGAGGAGGTGGAGGGCGGACATCGGTTCGGCCTGCCGCCAGGCCGCGTCCGACACGGCCCGCACCCATAGCCTGCCGAAATGCTGCGGACCGCAAAGGGAGGCCGACAGGATTTCCGCCCGCAGCAGCGTCTGCTGCCGCGGCAGGGACCATTCGATGCATTCGACCGATCCGGCAGGAATGCGGTGCACGACCGGCGTGCCGGGATTGACCTCCCGCAGGTAGCAGTTTGCAAAACTCTGGAACGTGGCAGCTTCGGCGGCTTGCCTGGACGATTGCATGGTCTCCATCCCCGGCACGCGATAAAAAGGATCGCGCATTGCTCGTCTGTTTCGGCTTCGATGACGGGGAACGGGCGTAGCCATCCGCTCCCGGTCGGTGCCGGCACCTGTGTGCCGCTGGTCGGGTAGGGCTCTAGGTGGCCGGTTTCGGCAAGAAGGGTTTTCGATCGGCGAAAGGCATGAACATTGCCTCGCCCGGCGGCAGATGGAGTTGATGTCTCATGGAAGCGAACTCGTCTTAACCCGTCTATGTCGTCCTGGATGCGCTCCGATGCCAAAGACGACGAGCTCGCGATCTTTTTTCATCACATTCGAGTTTTCTCTCATTTTTCTCCGGCCCGGCGGCTGACCGTCCATGCCGGCCTGCTTTCCCGTCCGGCCGGTGATCGGCCACACCCATTGACAGTTCTCAGGAAAACCGACAGTTTCGCGGAATTCCGAGGGGGGCATCCTACGATGCTGAGATGGCGGTGAGCCGGACCCTTGAACCTGATCCGGGTCATGCCGGCGTAGGAACGGAAACGGACGTCACCCGACGGCATTTTCTCTTCTCCGCTTCACCTGGATCTCCGTGATTGGCACATCTGGAGATCGACCGATGACACATATGCATCTTTCCCGCGTCGGACATTCGCCGGCCGCCCGCCGCCGCGCCTGACAAACCCATGCGCGCCTCCCATGCGGCCGTCGGCCTTGCCGTGCTCCTTGCCCTCTGGCAGGCCGGCATCTCGGTCTTCTCTCCGCCTCGCTACATCCTGCCGTCGCCGGTCGCGGTGGTTTCCGCCTTCCTGCGCCAGCCGGGCTTTCTGCTGGAGAACAGCGCCGTCACGCTGACGGAGATCGCGCTGGGGCTGGTGATCGGCTCCGTCCTCGGCATCGCGATCGCCTTCGGCGTTGCGGCGCTGCCGCGGCTCAGCCGTCTCGTCTGGCCGATGGTCCTCGTCGTCCAGGCGTTTCCCGTCTTCGTGCTGGCGCCGATCCTCGTTCTCTGGCTCGGTTTCGGCCTGGCCTCGAAAGTGGCGATGACGACCATCATCATCTTCTTCCCCGTCGCCTCTGCCTTTGCTGACGGCCTTCGCCGCACCGACCGGGAAATCCTCGACGCCGTCTCACTGGAAGGCGCGACGCACTGGCAGACGCTGGTGCGGGTGCGCGTTCCGCTGGCGATCCCCCATCTCGTATCCGGCCTCCGGGTCGCTGCGCCGCTGGCGCCGCTCGGCGCGGTCGTGGGCGAATGGGTCGGCGCCTCCGGCGGCCTCGGCTTCGTGATGGTCCAGGCCAATGCCCGCATGCAGACCGATGTCGTCTTCGCGGCGATGACGGTGCTTGCGATCCTCACCCTCATCCTCAGGCTTCTCATCGACCGGCTGACGGCGAGCCTCGCCCCGTGGGCCAGCGAAGCCGATCCGGCATCCCCGTTCACATCAAGGAGTAAATCCCGATCATGATCCGCATCCTTCTTGCCTCCTTCGTCGCGCTCGCAGGCGCGCTGGCACCCGTTTCCTCGCAGGCGGCCGACAAGCTCACCGTGCTCCTGGAATGGTTCGTCAATCCGGACCATGCGCCGATGGTGGTCGCCCGGGAACAGGGGCTGTTCGCCGCAGCGGGGCTCGACGTCGAGCTCATCCCGCCGTCCGATCCCTCCGCCGTGCCGCGCCTCGTCTCCGCCGGTCAGGCGGATATCGGCGTCCATTACCAGCCCAATCTCTATCTCGACCACGAAGCGGGCCTGCCGCTCGTCCGCTTCGGCACGCTCGTCGAAACGCCGCTCAACACGGTGACCGTGCTTGCGGACGGCCCGATCAAGAGCCTCAAGGACTTGAAAGGCAAGAAGGTCGGTTTCTCGGTCACCGGCTTCGAGGACGCCATGCTGAAGCGGATGCTGGCGTCGGAAGGGCTGAGCAACGACGACGTGGAGCTGATCAACGTCAATTTCTCGCTCTCCCCCTCGCTGATCGGCGGCAAGGTGGATGCGACGCTCGGCGGATTCCGCAATTTCGAGCTGACGCAGATGAAGCTCGAAGGCCATCAGGGGCGCGCCTTCTTTCCGGAAGAGCACGGCGTCCCGGCCTATGACGAGCTGATCTTCGTCACCCGCCGTGATCTTGCCGAGGACGGCAGGCTGCCGCGGTTCCTGGCGGCCGTGGAGCAGGCGTCGATCTTCATCACCAACCACCCGCAGGAAGCGTGGCAGCTCTTCATCAAGGCTTATCCCAACCTCGACGACGAACTGAACCGTACGGCCTTCTTCGACACGCTGCCGCGTTTCGCCAAGCGCCCGGCCGCGCTCGACCGGACGCGTTACGCCCGCTTCGGCGCGTTCATGCAGGAGATGGGTCTGATCAAGACCGCGCCTTCCCCGGAAGACATTGCCATCGAAATCCATTGAGCAAATGACGAGCGACACCATGCGAGGCGGCGCGGTTCGCCTCGCATGTCGGCGGCAGGCAGGCATTCGTGTGATCGGTATCGCCTATCACAGAGGCTAAACTTCCGATTGGACGCCAATCAGCATCGCCGACATCCTTGCGCCCGTGCAAACCTCGAACACGGGCCGCAAGATGAAGATCACCAAGACCTTTACCCTTTCCGCGATGCTCCTGGCCGCCGTCATGCCGCAGGCCGGGGCCGCTTCGCTTCCGGATTTCGTCGGCGGCATTTCCGCCGGCACCATCGCCGCCATCTCCGACGGAGAATTCTTCGGCAGCACTTACGGAACCGGACAGCTCACTCCTCGCTCTGCGGGCTTCCGGGATGTGCTGACGGTGCTCTCCATCGAGGACGGCCAGGTGGCCGTGAGCGAGGTCCCCGTCTCGAATTCGGTGACGGCAGCGCCCGAAATCCTGCAGCTCACTCCGGATGGCCGGACGGCCTTCGTCGCGGAGCGCCTCGGCGAACGGCCCGAGAGCGGCGAGACCATCCGGGACCTGCCGCCCGGCCGGCGTCTCTTCGCGGTGGATCTGTCGGACAAATCGGCCCCGCGGGTTGCCGCGACGGTCGAGATCGAGGCCTTTCCGGAAGCGCTTTCGATCAGTCCGGACGGCATGCGGATCGCTGTCGTCTCCAACACGCCGGAAGCGAGTTTCGTTCAGATCGTGCCCTATCGCGATGGAAGCTTCGGCGAGGTGATGCGCTTCGATCTCGCCGATCTCGGAATTGCCGGCACGGCTCCCGGGCCGCGCGGCGGCGTCACCGCGACGAACGTGCACTGGCATCCGTCCGGCCGTTTCCTCGCCGTCAACATCAACTCCCAGAACCGTATCGCCTTCTTCGAGGTGACGGAGGCCGATGGCGCGGTAGTGCTCGCGCCCTGGGGCAATGTCGTCGAAACCGGGC
This sequence comes from Neorhizobium sp. CSC1952, assembly GCF_030378245.1. Classification (NCBI taxonomy): domain Bacteria; kingdom Pseudomonadati; phylum Pseudomonadota; class Alphaproteobacteria; order Hyphomicrobiales; family Rhizobiaceae; genus Neorhizobium; species Neorhizobium sp. CSC1952. The sequence goes on from NZ_CP128416.1 coordinate 2,735,791, forward strand.
GCGATCCGATGGTTGGCCGGTTCACGCCGGACGGCCGTTTCTACATCACCTCCGACTGGGGCCGCGACCTGCAGGCGCCGACGCTCGAAGGCCGCATTCCGCAGACGCCGTCGGGCATCAGCGTCATCCGTCTCGCAGACACGGCCGCGGATGGGGAAACGGCCCGCCACGAGCGGGTGGCGACCGCGACGACCGACTGGTCGGCCGAGGGCCTTGCGATCAGCCGCGACGGGCGGCTGGTCGCGACCGTCAACATGCGGGATACCGCCTTTCCGCCCGGAACGCCGCGCTTCCAGCGCGAGGCGACGGTGACGCTTCTGACCTTCGATCCTCAAACCGGTGCGATCGAAAAGATGGGAGACTATCCTTTCGAGGGCGTGCTGCCGGAAGGCGGGACCTTCGATCTGACGGGCGATCATTTCCTTGCCACGGTGTTCCACGGCCATGAAGGCGCCGGTGCGGAGACCGGGCCGGGGCTCGAGGTCTTCCGGGTCGTGAAGGACGAGCGGCCTTCGCTCGAACGCCTTGGGCGCATTCCGCTGCCGCATGGCGTCCACCATGTGGATGTGGCGCGATAGGATCCGCCGGCAACAATGCTTTCGGGAGCCGGTTGCGCCTTGCGCGGCCGGCTTCGCCTATTCCGGATGGCCGTTGCGCATGCCATTGACAGAGCTTCCCACTTCGCTATTCTGTTATAAAAGTCGTTATAACATAATTGTGGAACATTCAAACGGGAGCCACCTACATGCGATTGAAACTTGCATTCCTTGTCGCCACCGCGCTCGTCGCCACGCCGTCGTTCCTGATGGCTCAGGAAAAGGGCGGGGTGATCAACGTCGCGACGATCGGCGAGCCGCCGACGCTGGACCCGATGGTTTCCACCGCCGACCTGGTGGGGATCGTCACGCAGCACATCTTCGAAACGCTCTACACGTTCGACAAGAACTGGAAGGTGACGCCGCTTCTGGCGGAAAGCCTGCCGGAGATCAGCGCCGACGGCAAAACCTACACGATCAAGCTGCGCACCGGCATCAAGTTCCACGACGGCAGCGACATGACCTCGGAAGACGTCGTCGCCTCGCTCGAGCGCTGGAAGAAGCTCGCCTCGCGCGGCAAGCAGGCTGCGGGCTTCATCGAAGGGATCGCCGCCGCCGACCCGGCGACCGTGACCATCACGCTGAAGCAGCCCTATGCGCCGCTTGCCTCGCTGCTCGCCTTCAACAACTCCGCCGCCATCATCATCCCGGCCGAGAAGCAGGCCGACACGATGATCGATTTCGTCGGCACCGGCCCCTATATGCTGAAGGAGCGCAAGGCCGACCAGTATATCCAGCTCGCCCGCTTCGACGGCTACAAGCCGCGTGAAGGCGAGAGCGACGGTTACGGCGGAGCCCGCCACCAGTATCTCGACGAAATCCGCTTCGTACCGGTCCCGGATCCCAACACGCGCGTCGAGGCGGCCGTTTCCGGCCAGTATGACTATGTCGACTCCCTGCCCGTCGAATCCTTCGACAAGCTCAAGGCGTCCACGGCTACCCAGCCGCTGCTCCTGAAGCCCTTCGGCTATCCGGTCTTCGTCTTCAATACGGCCGAGGGTGCGGCCAAGAACGTCGAGGTCCGCAAGGCCATCCGCCAGGCGCTCAGCATGGAAGACATGATGGCAGCGGCCTTCGGCGGCACGGATTTCTATGCGCTCAACGGCAATATCTATCCGAGCAACTACGTCTGGAGCACGGATGCCGGCGTCGAAGGCAATTACAACGCCGCCGATCCGGAAGGTGCCGCCGCTGCGGCGAAGGCCGCCGGCTACAACGGCGAGCCGATCCGCATCCTGACCAGCCGCCAGTACGAATTCCATTACAAGATGGCGCAGGTCGCCGCCGAATACCTGAAGCTTGCCGGCTTCACTGTCGACATGCAGGTGGTCGACTGGGCGACGCTTACCCAGCGCCGCGCCGACAAGGCGCTCTGGGACATCTATATCACGCACAGCCCCTTCCTGCCGGAACCGGCGCTGATCGGCTCGCTTTCCACCAGTTCGCCGGGCTGGTGGGACACGCCGACCCGCAAGGCGGCGGTCGATGCGTTCACCTCGGAAGTCGATCCGGACAAGCGCGTCGTGCTCTGGGCCGATGTCCAGAAGGCCATCTATGCCGACGTTCCGTTCATGAAGATCGGCGATTTCAACGCGGTCGCTGCGGTGTCCACGAAGCTCGAAGGTGTCGATCCGGCGCCGTGGCCCTATTTCTGGAACGCGTCGATCAAGAAGTAAGCCGCTTCGATGAGTTCGGGTGCCGGCCGTGGCCGGCGCCCGGTCTCGATCCTGTCCGTTTGCGGACGCAGGAACCGACCCAATGATACGTTACATCCTTCAGCGCGTCGCCGGCATGATCGTGGTGATGTTCCTCGTCGTCACCATCGTCTTCGTGATCGTGCGCGTGACACCGGGCGATCCCGCCGCCGTCATGCTCGGCCCCGATGCGACGCCGCAGGACATTGCGCAACTCAGGACCCAACTCGGCCTCGACCAGTCGATCGCGATCCAGTACGTCTTCTATATCGGCCAGCTCCTGAAGGGCGATCTCGGCCAGTCGATCTTCCTCAACATGCCGGTCACTTCCGCCCTGATGGAGCGGGCCGAGCCGACCTTCTTCCTGACGATCTTCTCGCTTCTGATCGCGAGCGTCATCGCGCTGCCGATCGGCATCTATGCCGCCTACCGGCGCGGCTCCTTCATCGACCAGCTGTCGACGACCGTCGCCATGCTGGCGGCGAGCATACCGAGCTTCTGGCTCGGCCTCATCCTGATGCAGTTCTTCGCCGTGCGCTTCAACGTCTTCCCGGTCTCGGGCTATGGCGGGCCTGGCGCTTCCTTCGCCGAACGGATGTACCACCTGACGCTGCCCGCCTTCGCGCTCGGCCTCGTCTCCTCGGCGCTGATCCTGCGCTTCACCCGTGCCTCGATGCTCGACGTGCTCGGCGACGACTATATCCGCACCGCCCGCGCCAAGGGTCTCATCGAGCGCCGCGTCGTGCTGAAACATGCGCTGAAGAACGCTCTGATCCCGATCCTCACCGTCCTCGGCCTGACGGCCGCCGTGCTGATCTCCGGCGCCGTCGTCACCGAAACCGTCTTCGGCCTGCCGGGCGTCGGCAATCTCGTCGTCTCCGCCGTGCTTCGCCGCGACTATCCCGTGATCCAGGGCGCGCTGCTGGTCATCGCCGGCCTCTATGTCCTCATCAATTTCGCGATCGACATGCTCTACCTGGCTGTCGACCCCCGAGTACGTTATTAAAAGGGGTGCGCCGATGGCCGATATCGCAACCACCACCGAAAAGCCGGCCGTCGGCGAGCGCGGCAAATTCCTCCGGCGTCTCCTGAAGCGCAAGACCGTTGCCGCCGGCGTCATCGTGCTGACGATCTTCGTCCTGCTTGCGGTCCTCGCGCCATGGATCGCGCCCTATTCGCCGTCGAAGCTTTCGATCGTCAACCGGCTGAAACCGCCGAGCGAGATGTTCTGGTTCGGCACCGACGAATTCGGCCGTGACGTCTTCTCGCGCACCATCTATGCCGGGCGGCTGTCGCTGCTGGTCGGCGCGGCGGTCGTGACGCTGTCGGCGCTGATCGGGGTGACGCTCGGCCTGCTCGCCGGCTTCTTCCAGAAGCTCGACACGCCGATCGCCCGGCTGATCGACGCGATGATGGCCTTCCCGGACATCCTGCTGGCGATCGCGCTCGTCGCGGCCCTCGGCCCATCGCTGGTGACGGTCATCGTGGCGCTCTCTATCGTCTATTCGCCGCGGCTCGCGCGCATCGTCCGTGCCTCGACGCTGGTCATCCGGGAACTGCCCTATGTGGAGGCGGCGAAGGCGCTCGGCATCTCCACCTTCCACATCATGACGCGGCACGTCCTGCGCAATCTCGTCTCGCCGATCCTGGTGCAGGGCACGTTCCTCTTCGCCAGCGCCATGCTCGCCGAAGCGGGGCTCTCGTTCCTCGGACTGGGTGTAAGTCCTGAAATCCCGACCTGGGGAACCATGATCGCCGCCGGCCGCCAGTATATCGGCCAGGCCGACTGGATGACCTATTTCCCGGGCTTCGCCATCATTCTCTCCGTGCTCTCGCTGCAGATGGTCGGCGACGGGCTCAGGGACATGCTCGATCCAAGACTTCGAAAGGACCTCTAAGATGACCGGTGAAAAGGCGGGCAAGCCGCTCCTCCTCACCAATGTGAAGCCGATGGCCTTCGGCACCGATACGCCGGCAGGCACGACCGACATCCTCGTCGGCGCGGACGGCAGGATCGCCGCGATCGGCTCCTCGCTTGCCGCACCTGCCGGTGCGGAGCGCGTCGACGGCAAGGGCGCCTGGATTTCGCCGGGCTGGGTCGATCTGCACGTGCATATCTGGCACGGCGGCACGGACATCTCGATCCGTCCGTCCGAATGCGGCGCCGAACGCGGCGTCACGACGCTGGTCGATGCAGGCTCGGCGGGCGAAGCCAATTTCCACGGTTTTCGCGAATACATCATCGAGCCGTCGAAAGAGCGCATCAAGGCCTTCCTGAATTTGGGCTCGATCGGCCTCGTCGCCTGCAATCGCGTCGCAGAGCTGCGCGACATCCGCGACATCGACCTCGACCGCATCCTCGAATGCTACGCCGAGAACAAGGAGCACATCGTCGGCATCAAGGTGCGGGCGAGCCACGTGATCACCGGTTCCTGGGGCGTCACGCCGGTCAAGCTCGGCAAGAAGATCGCCAAGATCCTGAAAGTGCCGATGATGGTGCATGTCGGCGAGCCGCCGGCGCTCTATGACGAGGTCCTGGAAATCCTCGGCCCCGGCGACGTCGTCACCCACTGCTTCAACGGCAAGGCCGGTTCGAGCATCATGGAGGACGAGGACCTCTACAATCTCGCGGAGCGCTGCGCAGGCGAGGGCATCCGCCTCGACATCGGCCATGGCGGCGCCTCCTTCTCGTTCAAGGTCGCGGAAGCGGCGATCGCGCGCGGCCTGCTGCCGTACTCGATCTCGACGGACCTGCACGGTCATTCGATGAACTTCCCGGTCTGGGATCTGGCGACCACCATGTCCAAGCTTCTGTCGGTCGGCATGCCGTTCGACAAGGTCGTGGAGGCTGTGACCCATCATCCGGCTTCGGTCATCAAGCTTTCGATGGAAAACCGGCTGTCGGTCGGGGAGCGCGCCGATTTCACCGTTTTCGATCTCGTCGATTCCGATCTGGAGGCGACGGATTCCAACGGCGACGTCTCGCGTCTCAGTAAGCTTTTCGAGCCGCGCTACGCCGTCATCGGTTCGGAAGCGATCGCGGCCAGCCGCTACATCCCGCGCGCCCGCAAGCTCGTCCGCCACAGCCACGGTTATTCGTGGCGGTGAGCGGACATACTGAAATCGCCCAGGAAATAGCATGACAGGGGTTTACGTGAACACGTCTCCAGCAAAGGCCGCTCCCGCGGCGCAAACGCCTTACGAGCGGCTGGCCGCCCTCGGAATAAAGCTTCCGCCGTCGCCCCCGCCGATCGCCAATTTCGTGACGCATGTGCGCGAAGGCAACATGCTCTATCTCTCCGGTCAGGGTCCGCGCGAGATGGACGGCCACCTTCACGCCGGCAAGGTCGGAGGCGAGGTGGGCGTCGACCAGGCCTACCAGCATGCGAGGCTCACCGGCATCAACCTGCTCGCCGTCATGCACGAGGCGCTCGGCGATCTGTCGCGGGTGAAGCGGGTGGTGAAGCTGCTCGGCATGGTGAACGCCGTGCCGCATTTCGAGGACCATCCGAGCGTCATCAACGGCTGCTCGGACCTCTTCATCGAGGTCTTCGGCGAGGCGGGCCAACACGCCCGATCCGCCGTCGGCTTCGGATCGCTGCCGGGCAATATCACGGTCGAGATCGAGGCGATCGTCTCGCTCAACGATTAAGGAGACAAGGTCAGTGGCTGCGCCAGCCCATCAGCTTTTCGATCCGCTCCGCAGACGCACGAACGTGCTCTCCGTAGTGGTTGCCGTCGGAAAAGACCTTCTGTTCCGGCAGCACGATCGAAATGGTCGCGACACACTGGCCGTCCCGGTCGACGACCGGCGAGGCGATGCAGGCCACGGCATAATCGGATTCCGCCACCTGGATCGAAAGGCGCTCCTGAAAGGCCTTTCCGGCGGAGTCGGAAAGGGTGCGGGCGTCGATCTCGGCCCGGCCGGTCGGCGAGGTGCGGGCACAGCGCCTGAAGAGCTCCATCCGTTCGCCTTCCGGCAGATGGCCGACCAGAAGGCGGCCCGACGCCGTCCAGTTGAGCGGCACGCGGGTGCCGACGCGCGAGGCGACCTGGAAATGGCTCGGGCCGTCCGCCATGGCGAGGACCAGCATGTAGTCGCCGTCGCGGCCGCAGACCTGTACCGTCTCGCCCGCCTGCCGGCAGAGGTCGTGCATCTCGTGGGTGGCGATACTCATGAAATCCAGCGACCGGGCATAGGCGAGGCCATAGTGATAGAGCCGCGCACCGAGCCAGATCGAGCCGTCCGCATTGCGGGCCAGCATGTTCTTTTCGACCAGGTCGTCGATGATCACGTAGACGGTGGAAAGCGGCGCCTTGACCGCCTTGGCGATCGCATAAGCGCCTGCGGGCGAACCCGTTTCATAAAGATAGTCAATCACCTGCAGCGCACGATCGATGCCGCTCACGCGCGAGCGGCGCGCGCCCTTGGCCCGGGTTTCTTCCGCCGAAACCGTGTCTTCGGAGAATGCTGCGGATGAAGTCTTGGCGTCCAACTCGATGTTCCTCTTGGAGGGCCTTGCGGGGCTCCTCGTCTGGTTTCGAGAGGCTATTACATTACTATGGCATAGCTGTCGATGGCAATCCGCAGCCGCCATTCATTTGAAGAGACAGCACCCTGGAGAGACAGAATGTCCGATGATATCCGCACCAAGATCGGCCTCAGGCCCGTCATCAACGTTTCCGGCACGATGACCAGCCTCGGGGCCTCGATCGTCGTTCCCGAAGCGATCGAGGCGATGGCGGCGATCCTGCCGCAGTTCGTCGAGATCAACGACCTGCAGCGCAAGGCGAGCGCGGTCATCGCACGGCTGACGGGCGGCGAGGCGGGCTTCGTCACCGCCTCCTGCTCCTCCGGCATCACGCTCGCGGTCGCGGGCGCCATGACCGGCGACAACCTGCTCGCCATCGAGAGGCTGCCGGACGTGACGCCCGACAAAAACGAGGTCATCGTGCAGACGGGCCATGTGGTGAGCTACGGCGCGCCGGTGGACCAGGCGATCCGGCTTGCCGGCGCCAAGGTCGTGCTGATCGGCCAGGCGACATCCACGCACCGCTTCCACCTGGAAAACGCGATCACCGAGAAGACCGCCGCCGCCGTCTACGTCGTGTCGCATCACGTGGTCGATTACGGACTGCTGCATCTCACCGAATTCGTCGAGATCGCGCATGCCAGGGGCGTGCCTGTCATCGTCGACGCGGCTTCGGAATACGACCTGAAGCTCTTCCTGGCGCAGGGGGCGGACATCGCGCTCTATTCGGGCCACAAGTTCCTCGGCGGTCCGACCTCCGGCATCGTCGCCGGCAAGAAAGACCTGGTGCGCAGCGCCTTCCTGCAGAACATGGGCATCGGCCGCGGCATGAAGGTCGGCAAGGAAAGCGTCTACGGCGTCATGGCGGCGCTGGAAGCTTGGGAGAAACGCGACCACGCGGGCATCCGCGAACGCGAGACGGGTTATCTCGATCTCTGGAAAAGGACTCTGGACGGCCGGCCGGGTGTTACGGCGCTGATCGAGCCGGACCCGACCAACAACCCGCTCGACCGCATGCGGGTGGTCCTCTCGCCGCAGGAAGCGCATATCACCGCCTGGGACCTTGCCGCAGCCCTCGCCCGCGGCAACCCGCCGGTCATCGTCCGCGACCACGAGGTGGAGCACAATCACTTCTACCTCGACCCGTGCAATCTGCATCCGGGGCAGGAGACGATCGTGGCAACGCGTCTTGCCGAGGAGCTCGACAAGGCACGCGCCTCCAACGAGATCATCGCCACGCCGATCGAAGACCGCAGCAGGCACCGCTTCGACGGCGTGCTGCGCTGGCCGGATTGAGCAAGATGATTGCACTTGACGCCATCGCTGCTTTGGGTGGGCTGCCGGCGACGATGTTCCCTTCTCCCCAGCGGGGAGAAGGTGGCCCGAAGGGTCGGATGAGGGGGTGGAGCCCGCGGCCCCCTCATCGCCTCGCATGCGCTCGGCACTTCTCCCCGCTGGGGAGAAGAGGGAGCAAGCCTCCTGATCCGCATTTTTCTAATGCGATGGCCTGCGTGCTGGAGGCGAGCCAGCGCATAGCGATAGTTTCAAGGGTAACATAATAAGAAAGGGAACGACCATGACCACCGCCGAAGCCAAAATCGCCCAAGCCCTCGAACCGGTTCTGTCCGTCGAGCACCTCACCACCTCGTTCAACGTGGACGGCGAATGGAAGCCGGTGGTGCGGGACGTTTCCTTTTCGGTCGCGCCGGGCGAGACGGTGGCGATCGTCGGCGAGAGCGGTTCCGGCAAGAGCGTCACGTCGCTCTCCATCATGCGGCTGCTGCAGGCGGATTCGAGCCGTATCGAGGGCAGGATCGTGCTCGGCGGGCGCGATCTGCTTTCGCTGCCCGAACACGAGATGCGCAAGGTGCGCGGCAACGACGTCTCGATGATCTTCCAGGAGCCGATGACGAGCCTCAATCCGCTCTTCACCATCGGCGACCAGATTTCGGAGGCGCTGCTGTGCCACAAGGCAATGTCATCGGCGGAGGCGAAAGCCGAGACGATCCGGCTGCTCGAAAAGGTGCGCATTCCTTCGGCCGCCTCGCGCTTCGACGAATATCCGCACCGCTTTTCGGGCGGCATGCGCCAGCGCGTGATGATCGCCATGGCCTTGGCCTCGAAGCCGAAGCTTCTCATCGCCGACGAGCCGACGACGGCGCTCGACGTGACGATCCAGGGCCAGATCCTCGACCTCATCAAGATGCTGCAGGACGAGGAGGGAACCTCGGTGCTGTTCATCACCCACGACATGGGCGTCGTCGCGGAGATCGCCGACAGGACGGTGGTCATGTATCGCGGGGAGCAGGTGGAGACGGGCGCCACCGCCGACATCTTCCATCGCGGCAAGCATCCCTACACGCGGGCGCTGCTTTCCGCCGTGCCGGTGCTCGGGTCGATGCAGGCCTACAAGCGGCCCCTGCGCTTTCCGGTGGTCAACACCGCGACGGGCGAATCCAACACGCCGGTGGAGGTGCCGGACACGGTCGCGAAGGACAAGCCGATCCTTCAGGTGAAGAACCTTTCCAAGCGTTTCGACATTCATTCCGGCCTGTTCGGACGCCTGAGCGGCCGGGTGCACGCGGTGGAGAACGTCTCCTTCGATCTTCAAGCCGGCGAGACGCTTTCGCTGGTCGGTGAATCCGGCTGCGGCAAATCGACGACGGGCCGTGCCATCATGCGGCTGATCGAGCCGGATGCCGGTTCGGTGATCGTCGAAGGCCGCGATATGGTGTCGCTCGACAAGCGGGAAATGCGCGAGATGCGAAAGTCCGTGCAGATGATCTTCCAGGATCCGTTCGCCTCGCTCAACCCGCGCATGACGGTCGGCCAAGCCGTCGCCGAGCCCTATCTCGAGCACAAGATGGGTACGGGGAAGGAGGCGAAGGAGGTCGTCGCCGACATGCTGCGCAAGGTGGGGCTGACACCGGACATGGCGAAGCGTTATCCGCACGAATTCTCCGGCGGCCAGCGGCAGCGCATCTGCATCGCCCGGGCGCTCGCCCTGCAGCCGAAGGTCATCGTCGCCGACGAAAGCGTCTCGGCGCTCGACGTATCGATCAAGGCGCAGGTCATCAACCTGATGCTCGACCTGCAGCAAAGCCTCAACCTCGCCTTCCTGTTCATCTCCCACGACATGGCGGTGGTCGAGCGCGTCAGCCACCGCGTGGCGGTCATGTATCTCGGCGAGATCGTCGAAATCGGGCCGCGCGCATCCGTCTTCGGCAATCCGCAGCACGACTATACGAAGAAGCTGATGGCCGCCGTGCCGGTGCCGGATCCGGATCGCCGTCGCGAAAAGCGCATGGCCGCCAATGACGAGCTGAAGAGCCCGATCCGGCCCGCCGACTACGTGGCAAAACCCCGCGAATATCGCGAGGTTTCTCCCGGTCATCTCGTGCAGATCGCGTGAGGTTCAGCGCTTCGGGGCGATGACACCGCCGGACAGTTCCGCGACGGTCGAGCAGCCGAGGTGGCCGAGCGTCGTCCAGAATTCCCGCTGCAAGAGCTCCAGCGTCCGCCTGACGCCGTATTCGCCGTCGGCAGCAAGCCCGTAGGCGACGATGCGGCCGAGCGCCACGGCATCCGCGCCGAGCGCCACGGCGGCGGCGATGTCGCTGCCGCGGCGAATGCCGGAATCGAAGACGATCGGAACATCCTTGCCCACGGCTTCACGGATCGCGGGAAGCGTTTCCAGCGCCGGCGGCGTGCGGTCGATGGTGCGGCCGCCATAGTTCGAGACGTAGAGGCCGGCGGCACCGGCATCGAGCGAGGCTTTGGCATCGCGCACGCTCGATACGCCCTTGACGATGCAGGGCAGGGGCGCGCGCTTGATGACGTTTGCGGCCTGGGTCCAGGTCCAGCGCGGCTGCGTGAAATCGAGAAGCTCGGTGAGTGCCGCCGGATCGGACTTGCCGGGGCCGAAGTTCGACGGTCCCGTTTCGCCGCGGATCGAGAAGCGGTCCTCCATCATCCGCTCGCGCCACTGGCGGATCGGCGAATAGGTGACGCAGATATATTTGTAGCCGGCGGCCTTGGCGCGCTCCATCATGTCGAGCACGGCCCCTTCGTCTCCGACGAAGGTCATCTGGAAGACCGAGGCGACGGGCGAGGCCTTGGCGACGTCTTCCAGCGAATGGGCGGCGGCGACCGGCACCATCTGCTGTATGCCGACGGACGCGGCGGCCCGCCCGATCGCCAGATGTCCTTCCGGATGGAAGACGGCCTCGCCGCCGCCGAAGGGCGCGATGAAGGCGGGGAAACTCAGGTCGAAGCCGAGCACCTTCGTGCGCGTGTCGGGATTGCCGATGCCGGCAAAGAGCGGCACCTCGAACCGGATCTCGTCGAAGACGGCGGTGTTTTCGCGGAGCGTCACCTCGTCGCCCGTGCCGCAGGAAAGATAGTTCCAGTCGATCTCCGAAAGCCGGCGCTTGGCGTCCTTATAGATGCCGCGCAGCGTCGTGTATTTCTCGCTGGTGGCGTAGCGATCGTCGATCCGGTTCAGCTTGTCCGTCATATCCGTCCTCCAGTCCTGAAAATGCAGACGGGCGAGCTTGAGCCCGCCCGTCATTCGTCCTACTTCTTGGCGGCGATCAGCACGATCTCGATCAGCCGCTTCGGATCGCCGAGGTCGGCGACGCCGATCGTCGCGCGCGACGGCAGGTCGTCGCCGTCGATCCATTCGAGCCAGGCCTCGTTCATCTCCTCCTTGCGGGACATGTCGGAGAGATAGATGCGGGCCGAGAGGATGTGCTTCTTGTCGGAGCCGCATTCGGCAAGCACTTCGTCGAGCTTGGCGCAGGTCTGCTGCGTCTGCTCCTTCATGCCGACCGAGATGTCGCCGGCGGCGTGGCCGCCGAGATAGAGCACGCCGTTGTGTTCGACGGCGCCGTGCATGATGCGGTGTTTGCGGTGGCGTTTGATCATTTTCGAGTATTCCTTTGACAAAGGGAGGGGATGCCCGCCGCATCGTCGCGGCAGGTCGGGGTGGAGCTTAAGGGGGCAGGGCGGCTCAGCCGCGGCCTTGCGGAGCGTAGCGGTCGAGCGGGATATCGGTCGCCTGGCCGGTCACGACCCTGGCGAGCTGCGCGCCCGCGAAGGGGCCGATCGTCAGGCCACCGGCACCGAGCCCGTTGCCGAGCGTCAGGTTGGCGATGCCGGGGACGCGGCCGAGGATCGGGTTCATCGTCTCGCCGGCCGGGCGGAAGCCGATGCGGGTTTCGATCAGCGTCGCGTTGGCAAGGCCCGGCGCGATGTTGAGGCCGGCACCGAGCACCTCATACTCGCCTGCCGCCGTGACGCGGTAGTCGAAGCCGGAATTGTTCTCGCGGGTCGCGCCGATCACCACGCGGGAATCGTCGAAGGCGAGCATGTAATGGCTGCTCATCGGCAGAACGACCGGCCATTTGGCGGTCGCGACGCCCGGCAGGCGCAGATGGACGATCTGGCCCTTCTGCGGCACGACCGGATGGTCAAGGCCGAGCGGGCGTAGGATCTGCGAGGCCCAGGCGCCGGCGGTGACGATGATCTCGTCGGCCGCGATCTCGGTGCCGTTGCTGTCGAGGCAGCGGGCGCGATCGCCGTCGAGCTTCAGGGTCATGTAGTCGCTGCGGAATTTCGCGCCCATGGCGACGGCGGCGCGCACCATGGCGGCGGAAAGCAGGCGGGCGTCGACGCGGGCGGCGCCCGGAATGTGGATCGCGTCGAGGTCTTCGCGCAGCGGCGGAAAGAGTGCGCGGGCTTCGGCCGGCGTCAGGTGGCGGACATTGCCGGCTTCCGGCGCGTCCTTGACGCGGCGTGCGACGCGTTCGGCGGCGGCATCGAATTCGGCGCGGTCTTCGGCGACGACCAGCGCGCCGACCTTGCCGTAGCCGAGATCGGTTTCGCCTTTCGCCTTCAGTCCTTCGATCAGGCCGTCATAGAAGCGGGCACCGGCGGCGTACATCCTGTACCAGTCCGGCTCGTCCGCCTTGGTGGCCCAGGGGCAGACGATGCCCGCGCCGGCCATGGTCGCCTTGCCCTGATGGGCCTCGTCGACGATTTCCACTTCGACGCCCTGAGAGGCGAGATGATAGGCGGCGCTGGCGCCCAGGATGCCGGCGCCGATGATCAAGACACGCATTATTCCATTCCTGCATTTCGAACTTGGGCCCAGCCAGGGCCGGGGAATGCCGGCGGCACGAGCCGCCGGCATTTGTCGGCTTTTATTCCACCGTCACGCCGGAAAGGCGGCTGGTGCCGAAGATCGCCGGGACGTAGCCCTTGACGCTCTTGGAGACGGCGGTGATCGTGTCGGCGCCGCCGAGGATGACGGCCGGCACCTCCGCATGGAATTCCTCCTGCGCCTTTTTGTAGAGCTCGATGCGCTTGGCCTGGTCGGTCACGGTGCCGGCCTCGTTCATCAGGCCGATGAATTCCTTGTCGCACCAGGCGCCGATGTTCGACGGGCTCGGCTTTCCGGCGGAATCGCAGGTGAAGTAGTTGTTCGGAATCTGGCTCGGATCCGGAAAGTCGTAGATGCCGCCGAACATGCCGACTTCGGCTTCGCCGTTGCGGGCGCGGGTGATGTATTCGCCCCATTCGTAGGAGACGACTTCGGCCTTGACGCCGATCTTGGCCCAGTCGGCCTGGATCATCTCGGCGGCGCGGCGGCCGTTCGGCATGTAGGGACGCGAAACCGGCACGGCCCAGAGCTGGGTCGAGAAACCCTCGGGCAAGCCTGCCTCGGCCAGCAGCTTCTTCGACAGTTCCGGATCGTAGCTGTAAGGGCCGACATCCTTGTCATAGCCCCAGAGCGACGGCGGGATGACCGCGCCGGTGACGGTGCCCATGCCGTCATAAACGAGATCGACCAGCGGCTTGATGTTGATCGCGTGCGCCAGCGCCTCGCGGACGCGCTTGTCCTTGAACTTGTCTTCCCTGAAGTTGAAGGTGATGAAGCCGGTGGAAGCGACCGGGGTCTGGACGAGGTCGAGAGTTTCGCTCTTCTCGATCATTTGGCGGTCGGCAAGGTTCGGATAAAGCGCGATCTGGCATTCGCCGGCCATGGCGCGCTGCAGGCGGACCGACGCGTCGGCGCTGATCGCCATGACGACGCCATCCACCATCGGCGTGCGGGCCGGGTTGTTGATCGCGGCGCCCCAGGTGTCCTTGAAGGGCACGAGGCGGACGACGGCATCCTGCTGATAGGCCTGCAGCTGGAAGGGACCGGTGCCGATCGGCTGGCGGTCGATGAGTTCCGGCGTGCCGGCCTTCGACAGGGCGTCGGCATATTCGGCGGAGGTGATCGCCAGCGACTGGTGGGCCATGATGCCGATGAAGGGGGCGAGCGGGTTCTTCAAGGTGAAGGCGACGGTGTAGTCGTCGATCTTCTTCACCGATTCCAGCGCGTCGGCGAGCTTGGTGCTGAAGGTGATGAAATTGCCGCCGTTGACCTTGGCATAGGGATGATCGGGCTTCATCATCCGCTCGAAGGTGAACATCACGTCATCGGCGTTGAATTCGCGGGTCGGCGTGAACTTGTCGTTCGACTGCCACTTCACGCCCTGGCGCAGCTTGAACGTGTAGGTGCGGGCGTCATCCGAAACGATCCAGCTCTCTGCAAGCGCCGGTTCGATGTCCGAGGACCCGGCTTTGACGGACACCAGTCCGTCGTAGATCTGGCCGAGGACATAGGAGGTCGTGCCGTTGCTGGTGAGCTGCGGGTTGAAGACTTCCGGCGAACCTTCGATGCAGACCGAAAGCATTGCGGCATTGGCGGGCGCTGCCGCCATCAGAGCCAGAATGGACAAGCCGAGGAGTTTCTTCATGTGTCGTCGTTCCCTTCTTTGATGGGCCGCCTTACGCGGCCTTCGCATGCATGTGCACCAGCCGGCCTCACGAGAAGCCGCCTGCCGGACCGGATTGGGCCTGCAGATGATTGTTTGCGGAGCCGGATTCCTGACGGAGCGGCGCTCTTTTCTTCCGAATATCGCCCCTCTTCGGTCTGCAACCGGTATCGCTCATATGATAAAGCGCCTTGACAATATGATTGTCAAATAGCTTGTTATCCAATCATTATAACCAAAACTCATGTTGAATATCGCGGCATTCGGGGGGCGACCGATCATGAACATCAGGCAGCTCGAAGCTTTCCACACCACGATCGAAACCGGATCGGTGACGCGTGCCGGCGAAAGGCTCGGCATTTCGCAGCCGGCCGTCAGCAAGCTCCTGCGCAGCTTTTCGGAAGCCTGCGGTTTCCAGCTTTTCACGCGCAGCGGCGGCCGGCTGGTGCCGACGCTCGAGGCACGCATGCTGGCGGTCGAGGTCGAGCGGATGTTTTCCGGTACCAAGCGGATCGCCAGGCTTGCGGAAGCCGTGCGCAACCGGGAATGGGGGGAGGTGACGATCGCGGCCCCGCCGGCGCTGGCAACGCTTTATCTTTCGAACGCGCTTTCGCCCTTCCTCGCCGAACAGCCGGACATCCATTTCACCCTGCAGAGCAGGACCTCGCCGCGGATCGGCGAACTGGTCGCGGCCGGGCAGATCGACATCGGGCTCAGCGTGCTGCCCTTTGACCACCCGAATGTCGGCGCCGAGATTATCATGCGCTTTGCCATGGTCTGCGTGTTGCCGGCCGGGCATCCGCTTGCCGAAAAGCAGGTGATCGAGATCGACGACCTGCGCAACGAGAGCTTCATCTCGCTCTTCCGCGACGACTGTTCGCTGATGACGATCGACCGGGCTTTCCAGCTCAAGGGCGTGCAGAAGCGCAACCGCATCGAGGTGCCCCTTTCGGAAACCGCCTGCAGCTTCGTCGCCAACGGCGTGGGCGTATCGATCGTGCCGCCGTTCGTCGGGCTCGATTATTCCGAGGACCGGCTTGTCCGGCGGGCGCTGCTGCCCGAAACCTTCATGGACGTCTGGCTGCTGACGCCGAACGGTCGGCCGCTGTCGCTCGCTTCCCAGAAGCTCGTGGATTTCATCCGGGCGGCGGTTTCGCCGTTCGACCAGCGCCTCGCCTCCAGGCAGTGATCGGGGCGGGACGATAACGGCTCTTTGAGGAAACATTTGCAGCCTTCCCGGGTTCGCGTGTCATCACCCGCTTCCAGGAGGTTTTCCGATGGATATGACACGACGCGCCGTTCTGACTGCCAGTGCGCTCACCGCCGCCGCTGCCGTTTTCCCCACGCCGAACATCGCCAGGGCGGCGCTGCCGCTCGCCCAGCCAGACTTGCCCTTCAAGGAGGATGCGCTTGCGCCGGCCATATCGGCGAAGACCGTATCGCTGCACTACGGCAAGCACCACAAGGCCTATTTCGACAAATTGAACCAGCTTGCGGTCGGTACCCGCTATGCGGACATGGACCTCGCCGGCATCGTCGAGGCTTCTGCGGATTCCGACGCGGATGCCAAAATCTTCAACAATGCCGCTCAGGCATGGAACCATGTGGCCTATTGGGAACAGTTCGTGCCGGGCGGCCCGAACCGGCCGGATGGCGATCTTGGCGCCATGATCAACGACAGGTTCGACGGCTACGACGGCTTTGTCGATCGGGCGATTGCCGTATCCGACGAAGTGTTCGGAACCGGCTGGGTATGGCTGACGCGCGACGACCGGAACGAACTGACCGTGGTCGGCTATGAGGACGGCAACAACCCTCTTGCGGTCGGACGCCCGGCCTATCTCGGCATCGATATCTGGGAACACGCCTATTATCTCGATTACGAAAACCGCAAACCGGAGCATATCCGCGCCGTGCTGGACAAGGCAGTGAACTGGCGCGTCGTCGCCGACCGCGTCGGACGGTAATGATCGTCCGCGTCTCGGCCACATAATCGCCCATGCGCCCGATTGTCGCAGGTGATGTCGCCACGGCCGGAAACTTCGGAATATCCGTCGTAAGACGTAGTTTTCGGCGGCGAAAACCCGAATCCGTCATGGGCTTCGATCGAAAGGAGATGGTTCCATTTCCGCGGGCTCGCGCTATCTGCCGACCAACGGGGCGCATGCTAAAAGGCATTCATGATACCAGCGGATCGGAATACGAAATCGGCCGAAACAGATGTCTGTATTGTCGGCGCGGGGCCTGTCGGTCTGGCGCTGGCTTTCAAACTGGAGGCGCTGGGGCTTACGGTCGCGCTCCTGGAAATGGGAGCGGGCGGACCCGACAACGACGCCGGTGCCGGCGGCATCGAATTCACGAACGGCCGCCATGCCTTGTCGCCGGCAATCTCCCGTCCCGGCATCGGCGGCGCCTCGGCGCTTTGGGGCGGCCGCTGCGTCGCCCTCGACGATCTCGATTTCGACATGCGCAGCCACGTGCCTTTTTCCGGCTGGCCGATCCCTCACGAGGCGCTTCGACGTCATTATCCGGAAGCGCTGACGTTCCTCAACTGCAATCCGGGGAAGCCGGCCCTCGGGGACGTCGGCGTTTCCGACGGCATGATCGCCACCGATGCCCTCGAACGGTGGAGCAGCTCTCCCGATCTCGGGCCGGTGTACAGCAAGCGTCTGCAGGCTTCACGGAGCATCCGCCTGCTGAACGCGACGGCCACCGGTATCGTTCTCGATCCTTCCGGCAAGCGGGTCGAAGGTCTCGTGGCCCGGCACGAGGGCGGGGAAATCGAGATCGCCGCCAAGACGTTCGTCCTTGCCGGAGGAGGGCTGGAAAATGCCCGTCTGCTGCTCTCGCTGCAGCAGGACCGCCCGGAAGCATGCGGCGGTACCGACGGTCCTCTGGGACGTTTCTATCAGGGACACCTCACCGGCTATGTCGCGGTGCTGCAATTCGACAATCCCGGCGCGGCGAAACAATTTGCGTTCCAGCTCGACGACAAGGGCTCCATTTTCCGCCGCCGCCTGCAGATCGTTCCGGCGGTCCAGACCGAGGAAAAGCTTCTCAACTGCGTCTTCTGGATAGATGCGATCTCGATCGCCGATCCCGTGCACGGCTCGGGTGCGCTGTCGCTCGCCTATCTCTTCCTCAAGACGCTCGGTCTCTACCGCCGTCTCTCGCATGGCCTGGCGCCGACGGCGAAAGGATCGGGCAATATCGATCTTCGGGAGCATTGGCGGAATATCCGCTCGGACCGCCGAGCGGTGCTGGATCTGGTCGGTTCGGTGCGCAATCTCCTGCAGCGCCGCGTCAGCCGCTGGCGCACGCTGATCAATCCGAAGGGGCGCTATCTCCTGCGCTACCATGCCGAACAGGTGCCCAATCCGGAGAGCCGGGTCATCCTTCAGCCCCACGGGAAATCGGGCAAGCGCAGCGTCCTTGCCGTCGATTACCGGGTGGTCGATCAGGACCTGGATTCCGTCCTCAAATCCCATGAGATCCTTGACCTGTGGCTGCGCCGGAACGGGGTCGGCCGGCTCGAATATCTGCATGACGCGCCCACACGGCGCCAGGCGGTGCTCGACCAGGCTTTCGACGGCTATCATCAGATCGGTCTCAGCAGAATGGCGAAGACGCCGGCCGATGGCGTCGCAGACGCCGATTGCCGCGTGCATGGCATCGCCAACCTCTATCTCGCGGGCAGCAGCCTGTTTCCGACCGGAGGGCATGCAAATCCGACGCTGCCGGCCGTGGCGCTGGCCCTCCGGCTGGCCGAGCATCTGAAGACGATCGTTACCGCGGCTTCAAGGGCCCGAGCCGAATGAACTGATCATCTTGCCGGCCGGCGGATCGGCAGACGCCAGAGGGCGGACCTCTTTCCCTTGAGAAGGAATTGCACGGGCCGTTCCAGGCATTCGTAACCGGCGACGCCCGCTATCGTGCCGAGAACGACGGCCGCGAGAAGGGTCGCCGGGGCGGAGAGCGAAAGCAGGGCGCCGACCTGCACGACGACGGAAACGGCAAAGGTGTGCCAGAGATAGATGGAATAGGAACTGTCGCCGAGATAGGCGACCGCCGGAAGGTCCGGCAGCTTGCCGCCGGCTTCGACGGCAAGCGCTCCCAGCACGAGCATCACCGCCAGCGGCCCGCATGACCAGGCGTCGAATTCGAGCTTCAGGAAATGGATCGCGGCAAAGCCTGCTATCGACGCCCCCATGAGCAGAAGGCCGAGCAAGGGAGACGGCAGGCGCCGGTGGCGCCACAGTTTCGCAAGTGCGGCCCCGGCGACGAATTCGAGGATCGCGGGCGCCGTGTAGAAATCGACGACCGGGTTTTCCGGCTGCAGCAACGCTCCGGCGGCGACGAGCAGGCCGAAGAGGACGGCCAGGGCCGGAAGCCGGGAGGCGGGTTTCAGGAACAGGATCAGCGCGAACACGGCGTAGAAGAAGATCTCGTAGTTCAGCGTCCATCCCTGCACGAGGACCGGCCATAGCTTTCCGCTGCTCGGAGAGGCGACGGGCAAGAAGAAGAACGATGCGAGCGTGTGGTCCAGGCTGAGTTTCAGGTTCGGAAAGAGGCCGACGGCCGCGCCGAGGACCATGGCTGCCGTCGCGGCCCAATAGGCCGGCACGATGCGCAGGAGGCGGTTGCGGAAGAAGCCCGCGGGGCTGACCGGCCGGCTGTCGCCGATGACCATCATGATGAAGCCGCTGACCACGAAGAAGATATCGACGCCGGCGGCGCCGATCGTGAAGTGCAGACCGCTGCGCTCGCCGGCGTGAAAGATCACGACGGCCATTGCCGCGAATGCCCGCAGATACTGGATGGAGTAGAGCGTCTGCATCTTCTGATGTCCTTCAGCGCGACCGGGATGATCCGATACGCGGGATCGGTGGCATTCAGCCCGCGTGCACGCCGCTGGGGCTGGAAACGAATTGATCGAAATAGGTCCGCCGGACGCGATGGGACTGTGCTAGCGCCAGCTTGCCGGCGGCGAAATAGAGCAGGAACGAGCCGACGTGATAGGGATGCATGATGTCGATCTCGACGAAGGAACGGATCAGCAGCAGGCCGGCTATGCCGACGAGGAGAAGCGCTTCCGGATTCTTGCCGACGGTGAGCAGGCGTCTCAGATGGCCAAAGAGGGTCGCCAGCAGAATGAGGGTGAGGAGAACCGTGCCGACCACGCCGGTCTCCACCATGGTCTCGATATAGGTGTTGTGGAAATGGAAGCCGCTTCGGCCGGCAATGAAGAATTCCTGCCACAACCGTTCCGCTTCGGTAAAGCCGGGCACCCAGTATCCCTGATACCCCGTTCCGAAATATGGATTTTCGCCGGCCGCGGCGATGCCCTGCTGCCAGAGATAGGTCCTGCCGGTCAGCGTCGAATCCTTGCCGAAGATCGCAAGGATGGCGTCCATGGCGCCGAACTGCAGTGCGCCGACAGCCGCGATCGCCACCAGGACCAGGGCTGCGGCGAAGAATATCCGCCGGGTCTTCGGCGTAAGCGACATCATGGCCTGCATGCCGAGGCAAAGAGCGACCACGCCGAGCGTCGTGATGACGGACGTCGCCGATTGCGACGCCAGCAGCGAATAGGCCGAAAGCAGGCCGATCAGTCCGGAACCGATGAGCCAGAGGCCGCGTGCCCGAAAGACCATCACGACCGCGTAGGAGAAGAAGACGCCGAGCGAGGCGTAAAGGCCAAGCTGGTTCTTGGAGGAGAAGGCGCCGACGAAGCTGTAGGTGCCGTCGATGGAATCGTAGAGATAGGTGCCGAACAGCATGGAGTACATCAGCACGATGGCGCAGCCGACGACGGCGCCGCGCGACAGCGTCAGCACGCTGATCGTGCGCATGGCGATCAGGGCGCAGACGATATGCGTCAGGTACTGGATCGCCGTGCGCAGCGATATGGCGAAGGCCGGAGACCAGAAGGCCGACACGAAGCAGAACAGCGCGAAGGCGAAAACCCACAGGTACCTGAAGGAGTTGCCAAGGACGCGGCGATAATCGACCAGCACCAGCAGAAACCAGAGGCCGTAATAGGCGAGGACGGAAACCTGCCCGAACCGGCTCGAATAGGCAAAGACGAAGAAGGACAGCGCGACCGCGGCCACGCCGTACATCTCGTTGCGGGCCGGATCGATCAGCGCAGATTTGGCGATCCTCATGCGGTCCTCACTGCATCAGGAGCTCGGAAGTGACCTTGATGACATCGCCGGGCAGAAGCCGGGCGTTTTCGTCCACCGTGACCTCCTTCGGTCCCTGGCCTTCGTCGCGCACCACGACATACTTGATGGTGGCGTTCTTGCCGGAGGGATCGAATTTCAGGGCTTCGGCCGACTGCGCCAGCGCTTCCGACATCAATTCGCGGCTGGTGCCGAGCTGCAGTCCGAGCTTTTCCAGTTCGGCTTCCGTATCCTGCAATTCCTGGGCGCGTTGGGCTTCCCAGTCGTTGCGCAGGTTGATCTCGTCCTGATTGGCCTTGTTGATATCCTGCTTGGCACGAAGTGCCGCCGTATCCGTATCCAGCATGTTCGATTCGAGGTCGGCTGCCCGTTCCTCGGCGGTCAGGCGCCGGCTGGAGGTCGCCAGGCCCTGTTCCGTCAATCGCGCCATCTTCTCGCGGTCTTCGCTGACGAGCTGAAGCTGACGCTTCTGGGTCTCGGACTTCTGGGCGAGCGACTGGACCTCGCTTTCGAGAAGGCTTCTCAAATCCGTCAGCGCCTTCAACTGAAGCTCGTAGCGATCCCGCCGCGATTTCATGAGCGAGGCTTCGCTGGCGATGAGCTGGTCGGCGTTCGGGACGTCCTGGAGCTCCGGCGGCACTTTCAGTTCGGTGGCGCCGGCGACTTCAGCAAGCAGCCGTGAGCGGCGGGCGATGAGCCGTCCGCGTTCGGAATCGTAGACGGAGGCGTCGCCGCGGGCGTTGATGAAATCACGGGCGAAACGCTGCCCCGCATCGGACCGGCGAAGTCCGCCGGCAAGGCTTACGGCCTTCAGAACGGTGAGGTTGGGCGCATAGGGGTATTCGCCGGGCGTGTGCACATCGCCGGCCACGAAGACGGGACGGAACTGGGCGATCTCGACGGAGGCGGAGGGCAGGTTGCGCAGCGCAAACTGGCTGCGCAGCTCCTCGCCGATGGCTTTCGCCACTTCGGCCGTGGTCTTGCCGGCCGCCGGCAGGTCGCCGATGAAGGGCAGTGAAAGCGAGCCCGTCGGTCCGACGGTATAATCGCCGCTCACCGCATCCCAATTGCGCACCGTGCCCTCGGCCGGCTGCCACTCGGCCACCCGGATGCGCAGCTTGTCCATGACGCCGAGGCGATAGCCGGTCTCCTCTGCGGCGGCATTCCCGGTCAGCGCGACGAGGATCGCGCCTGCCAGAAAGCACAAAACACGCAAACTCCTTGCGGAGGCGGTTCGTATCTGCATGGATTTTTCCTTCAAACAGCGTGGAATTGCTCCACGCTCGGGCTCATCATTTTGCCGAATCCGTCATTGCGACAGACTTCGGATTTCAATGGCATGAGAAGATAAAACGATCAGTAGCTGCCGCGTGCCAGGCAAACGGCGGGGATCGTTTTCACGATGATTGCGAAGTCGCCGACAAGCGACCAGTTCTGGACGTAGTGGGTATCGAAGGCGATGCGGCTTTCATAGGAGACATCGTTGCGGCCGCTGATCTGCCAGAGACCGGTCAGGCCCGGACGCGTCCGCAGGTAGTAGGCGGCAAAGCTGTCGTAGAGGTGCAGCTCCTCATCCACGACGGGCCGAGGTCCCACCACGCTCATCTCGCCCCGGAGGATGTTGATGAGTTGCGGGAGTTCGTCGAGGCTGAGCTTGCGCAGCACGGTGCCGACGACCGTCACACGGGGGTCGACCTTGAGCTTGCGGGTAGCCCGCCATTCTTCCGCAGCCTGCGGATTGGCCCTGAGATAGTCCCGCAGGATCTCTTCGCCGTTGACGGCCATCGTGCGGAACTTGAGGCATTTGAAGGTGCGGCCGTTATGGCCGATCCGGCGATGTCCGTAGAAGACGGGGCCATTGTCGGTAAATTTCACCAGCGCCGCGATCATCAGGAAAATCGGGCTGAAGAGAATCAGGGCGAGGGCGGCGGCGGTGATATCGAAGGTACGCTTCGCCAAGCCGCCGGTCGGGAGAGTCATGCCGGCTTGGTCGGATGTTGAAAACGGCGAACCTGCCGAGCGTGTCGCTGACTTCATAGAGTGAACTCCATTTAGGTTTTGCGATAGTCGGTGCCATTACGGCGCGTCATTCCGAGGCATGGGATAATAAGTCTGTGTTCGGAATTTGATGCCAGTCAAATTTTCTGTGTGCTCGCCTCCGGTGGGCCGCCGCCATGGGGTGCCAGCAGCGGAAGCGATCAAGATAAGCTTCGGCAGGGCAGGTCCGTATGTTTATAAATACTAAATCTCGAGTGTAAAATTTGCCTTGTAGTCAATACTCATAGGCCGCGCGATTCTATTTCTGCCGTTCGTTCTTTCCGTCTGGCCAGCTATATTCGCCTCCCGATCTTTGGCGGTGGGACCAAAGTATCTTGCAGCTAGGACCAAAGGCCCAGCTCTGTTGCATCGCAATACAATGCTGCGCCGCAAAAACCGCCGGCGCTTTCGTGAGACCTTTGTAATAAAAGTTGATCGGGGAACGGGCCGGCTTCCGGCTGGCAGTGGGGCGGTTGTTCCAAACACGGCGAATGCGGGCAGAAATATGGCAAAAAGGAGGCGCAAGGGCTTGTGGTACAGGAATAAAGAGCGCTATGAGCCCGCAGTATTGCGGGGAACCTCGGGAACCTTACGAAAGTTTCACTAGTGGCCTGGCATAATTGAGATAGGGAAACTTGAATCCTCTCCTGCAGGCTCATATGGTTGTCCGATGGGGAGAGGAGCAGAAAGACCGACGAATTAATAAATCATCCCTCGGGAGGAAGGATCATGTACGCACCGCGTGTCTTTGTCAGCATGACAGGGGTTCTGATCGTGTTTGCGGTGTCTGCGTATTTTATGAGCGGCTCGTTCTATACGGCGTTTATACAGACGCTCATCTGTGCCGTGCTTCTGCAGGCCGGTTATTTCGTCGGCGTTCTTTATCTGGTGCGCCGCGAAAAGAAACTCCGCGACGAGAGACTGCCCGCAGACATGACGTCCGCCAAGAGTTCCAAGGAAAGCCGGCGTGACGGTCTTCGTGCCGATACCGCGCCCAACCTGCCCGCCGGCGACACGTGAACGTCCCTTACAGGTTTTTCTGCGAATTTCACACCAGGGCCATTTTCCTCAGCCCATAGTTCTCTAACTTGCCCCTCAACCTGATGGATGAAGGATGAAGAGGACTATGGCTGACACCGCTCACCAGACGATCTGCGTCATCATTGCGGCCAAGAACGCTGCAGATACAATCGGCGTCGCGATCCAATCGGCGCTGAACGAGGCGCATGTCAGCGAAGTCGTGGTCGTCGACGACGGTTCGACGGACGGGACTGCCGCGGTAGCGCGGGAGACGGACGACGGATCGGGCCGGCTGACGGTGGTCTCGTTCGAGAAGAATCGCGGTCCTTCCGCCGCCCGCAACCATGCGATCGCCATATCCAGCGCGCCGCTGATCGCTATCCTCGATGCCGACGACTTCTTCTTCCCCGGCCGCTTCGCGCCCATGCTGGCGGAAGAGGGCTGGGACCTCATCGCCGACAACATCGCCTTCATCTACGAGCCGAGCGAAATCCCTCATCCCGAGCGGTTCGAGGCGCGGGCGAAGACCATGTCGCTGACGGAATTCGTCGAAGGCAATATCTCGAAACGCGGCGTGAAGCGTGGCGAGACGGGTTTCCTGAAGCCGGTGATCCGGCGGAATTTCCTGGAAGCGCACGGGTTACGCTACAAGGAGGAGATGCGGCTCGGCGAGGATTACGATTTCTACGTCCGGGCGCTGGCGAAGGGCGCCCGCTACAAGGTGATCGAGCATTGCGGCTATGGCGCCGTGGTGCGGCAGGATTCGCTGAGCGGCCGGCACCGCACCGAGGACCTGCGCAAGTTCTACGAGGCGGACGAGGCGATCCTTGCCGATCCGGCGCTCAGCCGAGAGGCGCGGGCCGTGATAGCGCGGCATCGCGATCATATCCGCGACCGCTACGAGCTGCGCGCCTTCCTCGACGTCAAATCGCAGTCCGGGAAGCTTGCGGCGATCCGCCGCCTGCTCGCCCGTCCGCAGGTCCTGCCCGCCGTCGCGACCGGCATCTTCCTCGACAAGCTCGACCTTCTGCGCGCCAGGTCGTCCAAGGCGCCGGCCGAGCCGATGCGCATGCGCTATCTGCTGCCCGGCATCCCCGCCGTTCAGAAATAATCGCGGCGGATCTCGTCCAGAACAGCGCGGAACTTCTGCTTCCGTTCTTCCAGAACGCTGTCCGGGCTCAGCCGTGGCGCGGCGCGGCTCGCCTGCCAGAGCGCCAGGATGGAAGGGGATGCGAGGAACTGCTTGGCCATGCCGCGCAGTCCGGTCTGTGACGGAGGCTTGCGGGTGATGACCTCCGAGCCATGGGTCCCGGCATCCGGTGCCGCTTCACCGGCGGATTGCTGGCCGTCGAAGCGCACGCCCCAGAAGCGCGAGCGCTTGGCGACCGCCTCGGCGCGGGTGGAGACCGGCACGTAATGGGGCTGGTAGGTGGCGCCAACCGAGCCCGCCCAGTCGTTCCATTTGAAATTGTTGATCGAACGGGACGTGCTGACGGCGATCCACGGCACGCGGAAGGCATCCGCAAGGATTGCTCCGTGCATGGATTCGGCGACCACCATCTCCGACTGGGCGATGTGGCGGATGACGGATTTGGCTTCACCGCGAGGGTCGAGATAGGTGAGGCCGACCGGTTCGCAGACCGCGTCCCACATGCCGAATTCGGCCGACTCCCAGTGGGGGATGAAGGTTTTCCTGTGGATTTTCGGGAGATCTCGAAATTCCGGCATGTCGGCGATCAGCGCGGCCGGGTCGGTGATCGCCTTGTCGGACGAAAGGCCGAGTTTCGCGGCCGTCAGCGGCCCGCGGACCGCCCGCACGTCCCATTCCGAGGAGTCTCCGACATCCGGCGGCGTGCCGTAGCCGTAACCGCTGCCGATGACGAGCTTCTTCTGTCCGGCGGGGAGAAGGACGGGGTTGAGGACGGTGCCGACCCCCACGAGCAGGATTTCGGGATGGACGTCCCGGAAGCCGGGCAGCAGCGCGTCCCAGAGCCAGAGGTTGAGATCGTCGCCGAAATTGCCGTGATGCGATTCCCAGTAGTACGCTTTCATGCGGGCCTCCGTGGGATGTTGATTGAATGGGGCGGAAGAGGTTTCAGCGCGCGCTGCGGCCGAGCTTTCCGGCCCCGAGTTCGAATGCGGCGCGGATCAGGCCGGGATCGCGCATAACCCAGCGGGCGAGCAGGCCGAAATCCGGCGCCTGCCGCCGCTTCATCCGTCCTGCCTGGCTCCAGAGCGCCTGCCGCCGTGCCGTGTTCTTGTAGGAGGCGATCGACGCCACGTCGCTCGGCCGGGAGCGGAACCGCTGCTCCAGCGTGTCGAGCGCCACCCAGGTGTTGAACTGCTGGCGCAGGAACTGCGGAGAGCGGTTGTCGATGCTGTGGAAGATGTTGAGGCCCATGCCGCGGGCGGCACCCGCCTCGTCGCAGAGCAGGGTCCGCTTCGATTTGAGGATGCAGTCGCAGAAGAACAGCACGTCTTCCGCCGCCAGCCGCAGCGAGGGCTCGAAGCGGATGGTTTCGAAAACCGGCCGCGCGATCACCATGCAGGAGAGATGCAGGAAGCTCCAGTTCTTCAGCATCACGCTCGCCAGTTCCGGCATCTCGATGACGAGCGGGTCCTCGGAGAGACGCGTGCCGCCCTCCGCCTGTTCGAGTTCGGCCATGCCGAAATGATAGTAGAACTCGTCGCTCGCCTGCATGGAGGCCCAGTAGCATTCGGCATCGAACCGGGTCATGCTGTCATGGGCGTTCTTCAGATGGTCCGGCAGCCAGACGTCGTCGGAGTCGAGAAGTGCGACGAAGCGGGTGGCGGCCGGCACGTTGTCGAGCCCGGTATTGCGCGCAGCGCCCGGTCCCCCGTTCTGCTGGCGGATCACCCGGATGCGGGATTTCCAAGTCTCGTCAATGTCTTGGAGCTCGATGTCGGCTGGAAGGGGTGACTCGTCGTCGACGACGACTATATCGAAGTCCTGGTAGCTTTGATCGAAGATGGATTTCAATGCGCGGCGCAATATGCCGGCTTCCTTCTGGAAAAATGGGATCACAACCGTGAACGTCGCCATGTTTTTGCCCCTGCTTTTTTCAAAGAGTTGAAAGCCACCGATATTTTCAGCGGCAATTCGTTGCCGTATCCCCCCGACCTCCAGCAATGGGATTCTACATATGGCCCCAACCCAAGGCGTGAAGACGATCACGACGAATGTCGGTTGGAGCGTGCTATCAAAGACCGCCACATTCGGGCTGAAATTTGTCACGGTGCCCATTCTGGCAAGACTGTTGACGCCGGAAGACTTCGGATCGGTCGCCGTGGCGCTCACCGTGGTGCAGTTTCTGGCGATGATCGGCGGGGCCGGTCTGACCTCCGCGCTGGTGGTCGACAGGGAGGGCGACATGGATACCGTCCACACGGTTTTCTGGGCCAATCTCGCCATGGCCTGTCTCATGGCGCTCGTGCTTTTCTTCGGCGCGAACGATCTTGCGGCGCTGATGGGCGCGCCGGGAAGTTCCGATCTGTTGCGGATCATGGCGCTGCTCATCCCGCTTCAGCTTGCCGGGGACGTCGCCTATTCGTTGCTCGCGCGGCAGATGAATTTCAGCAAGGATGCGGTGCTCAGCACCATTTCCGAATCGGCCGCCGCGCTCATCGCGGTCGGGATGGCCTTTTTCGGCTTCGGCGTCTGGGCGCTCGTCTTTCAGCTTTT
This sequence comes from Neorhizobium sp. CSC1952, assembly GCF_030378245.1. NCBI lineage: Bacteria > Pseudomonadati > Pseudomonadota > Alphaproteobacteria > Hyphomicrobiales > Rhizobiaceae > Neorhizobium > Neorhizobium sp. CSC1952. Next base: position 2,763,384 of record NZ_CP128416.1, read on the forward strand.
CTCCGCCGCGCTGATCCGGCTGGTCGGGCTCTATGCCGTGGCGGGTTATATGCCGCGCCTGGTGATGAGGCCGCGCAAGATCGTCCCGCTGCTCTCCTTCACCACCGGCCTGATGGGGTCGGAGATCGCGAATTTCGTGACTTTCCAATCGCCGATGGTGGTGATCGCGCGGATGCTGGGGCTCGCCGACGCCGGCGCCTATTCGGCCGCGAACCGTTTTGCCAGCATTCCGAACCAGGTGGTCCTGTCGGCGGTCATGGGTGTGCTCTTTCCCGCCTTCAGCCTGATGGGGGACGACCGCAAGCGGCGCTCCGACGCATTGATGCTGAGCACGCAGGTGATGACGGTCGTCCTCGCTCCGGCAATGTTCGGTCTCTGGGCGATCGCGGAACCGGCGATGCTGGTGCTGTTCGGGCCTCAATGGGCCTATGCCTGGCCGGTCCTCGGGCTGCTGGCGCTCTCGAAGGCGATCGTGACCCCCTGCAGCACCTTCATTCCCTATCTCAAGGGCACGGGCCACGGCCGGGTCCTCTTCTGGTCGGCGGTGCTGAGGGCGGTCGGCACGACGGCGGCCATCGCCATCGCCGCTTATTACGGCGACCTGGTGGACGCGATGATCGCGCTCTGCGTCGTCAATGCCGTCACCCTGATCGGCTATTCCTGGGCGGTCTTCCGGGTCGACGACATTCCGTTCCTGCAGGGCCTGATGACCAGCTGCCGCTCGATGATCACCGCCTTTGCGATGGCGCTCGGAGTGCGGGCCTTCCTGCATGTGTTCGCGGACCGGTTAACCAATCCCTACCTGGAAGTGCTGGCGGGAGGCGCCGTGGGGGCGGTCCTCTACGGACTGCTCTTCCTGATGACGGAGCGTCTGCTCCTGAGGAAGATTATCGAGCTCGTGCGCCGCCGGGGAATGGGAGGAGCGACCGGCGCTTCCTCCGCCTGATTGTGTCGCAGATTTGCCCAAATCTCGCCACATTTGAGTCCGGGCGACGCCGCAAGCGGTAAAGCGGTAAGCGGCGATCGGCTTTTCGGCTGGTGACGAACAAAATTTTTTTCGTGTGCTGCAACGCAATATTCTGCGGCAAGAATCACGTCGAACTCCTTGGAAATCATAATGGCGTGTGGCCGTCGTGAGGGGGGCCGCATGCGGAGGGCGGGATGCCGGCAATACTGTCGCCCGCTTGCTTTTTTGCTGCGTCGCCACATTTTCCGCCAAACTCGGAATGATCCTTTTGCGGATTGCGGGCCCAAGTCTGCTCTGATTGAAACGGCGGTGACGGGAGGCACTGCCCAAAAGGGGTGACTCGTTTGACTGTTGATCAGAACATATCCTCCCGTATCAATTTGATGCGCATTCTTTTGATCTCCGGCATTGTCTTCGTGCATGTGCCGCACGATCCCCAGACCAGCCCCTTCCTGGGGCAGAACGGCTTCTTCGATTGGCTGCGGGTGTTCCTGGGGGACAGCCTGTTCCGTATCGGCGTGCCCTGCCTCAGCGCCATTTCGGGTTATCTGTTGTTCCAGCGCGGCCGGGATGCATTCAATTACGGGAAGACGCTGCGTTCCAAGGCCAGAACGGTTCTCATCCCCTTCCTCCTGTGGAACGGCGCCCTGCTGGCCGCCGTCCTCGTTCTCCAGCGGGTCGGTATCGGCGTCGGTTATTTTCCCGACCTCTGGAACGCGTCCATACGGGAATTCCTGAGTTACGCGCTTGCGACGGAAGGGCTGCCGATCAATATCCCGCTCTATTTCCTGCGCGACCTGGTCGTCTGCATCCTCCTTTCGCCGGTGCTCGCCATTCTGGTGCGCCGTTATCCCGCACCGACGCTCGGCGTCCTGTTCGTTGTGGCCATCCTGCCGGAGGTGACGCTCGGCATCGTTCTCAAGAAGTCGATCCTCTTCAGCTTCACCTTCGGTATCTTTCTGGCCCTCAACAGGCTGGACCTGAAGGCGCTCGACAGGTTCTCGGTTGCGGGAACGGCGGCAATTCTCGCCGCCGCCGCGGGGCTTTCCATCGGTCTTTACCGCACAGGTCCGGATTTTCCGTGGGTGCTCGATCTGGCGCGCAACACGCTCTCGATCGTCGGCGCGGGAGGGTTCTGGCTGATGTCGGCATTCGCCATCCGCTCCTCGATCGGCCAGCGCCTGGCCTCCACCGGCAGCCTGAGCTTCTGGATCTTCTGCGCTCACTATCCGCTGCTCGTATTGATGTGGATGGTGTGGAACCGCGCGGCGGGCGATGCCGCGTACCCGCTCTTCTACGCGATCGCGATCGGCGCGAGCTTCATCATTCTTCCCGCCACCAACCTCTTCGTCTCCCGCACGTTGCGGGGGTTCTACGAGGTTCTGACGGGCAGCCGCGGGCGGAAGGCCAAGCTCTCGGCCGCAGCGAAATCCTATTCCTCCGCCGGACGTCCCGGTCCGGCGGAGCCGACCATGACACAACAGCGGAGGTGAACATGACGCTGACGGCCAGACAGACCAAGCGGACCTGGCAGGTCATCACCGCAGCCGTTGCGCTGGGGCTTCTTGCGCCAGCGGCGCAGGCTCAACCGGACGCGACCGGCAAATCCTTCGTCGAGAATTTCGACAGCCTCGACCGTTCCTTCTGGTATGTCTCCGACGGCTGGAACAACGGCAAGCATCAGAACTGCACCTGGTCGAAGAACCAGGCGCGCGTCGAAAACGGCGCTCTGCGGCTCGAATTTACCGAAGGCAAGACCAAGGACCGCGATTACGCCTGCGGCGAGATCCAGACCAAAGCACGGTTCGGCTACGGCACCTACGAGGTGCGGATGAAGGCCGCAACCGGCTCGGGGCTCAACTCGGCGTTCTTCACCTATATCGGTCCGACCGACAAGAAGCCGCATGACGAGATCGATTTCGAGGTTCTCGGCAAGAATGCCGGCGAAGTGCAGGTCAACCAGTATATCGGCGGGAAGGGCGGAAACGAGAAGCTCGTGCCTGTCGCCGGCGGCGCGGACCAGGGTTTCAACGACTACGCCTTCATCTGGGAAGAGAATCGTATCCGCTACTTCGTCAACGGCAAGCTCGTTCACGAAGTAACGGACAAGGCGAAGATACCGTCGAACGCCCAGAAGATATTCCTGAGCCTTTGGGGCACGGATACGCTGAAGAACTGGATGGGGGCATTCTCCTACAGCCAGCCGACATCCATGACGATCGACCGCGTCGCCTTCACGGCGATCGGCGAAGACTGCCGCTTTCCCGAATCCGTGCTCTGCACGCTCGACTGAGTCCCTCAACCCCGGCGGCTCGTTGCCCGACAATGATTTCGAGAGCCGGAAGGCTCGAAAAAGGAGTTGGACGATTTGACTTTGAACGTTCTTTATCTCGCCCACGATCTCGCCGATGCGGCGATCCGGCGGCGGGTATTGACATTGAAGGCGGGCGGCGCCGACGTCACGGTCGCGGGTTTCAAGCGCGGCGCAAGCGTCCTGGCCGGCGAGCAGGACGTGCAGACCATCGTGCTGGGGCGGACGGCGGACGGCCGTTTCGCCCAACGCATCGCCGCGGTCATCTCCGCCCGGATGACGCTGAAGCGCGGGCTCGCGGGGATCGTCAGGCCGGACGTCATCATCGCCCGCAACCTGGAGACTTTGGCGCTTGCAGGCCATGCCGCCTCGCTTTTCGGGCAGGACATTCCCGTCGTCTACGAATGCCTCGACATTCACCGACTTCTCCTCGACGAAGGCATCAAGGGCCGTCTGATGCGGCAGGCGCAGCGCCATTTCGGCAGCCGTGCGAGCCTGCTGATCACCAGCTCGCCCGCTTTCGTGGAGAACTTCTTCAAGCCGCGCTCCGGGCTCGATCTTCCGATCCTGCTCCTGGAAAACAAGGTGCTCGCGCTCAAGCCTGAGCCTGTTTCCGAACCGCGCGCGCCGCGTCTGCCGGAAGCCGGAAAGCCCTGGCGGATCGGCTGGTTCGGCGCGATCCGCTGCCGCAAGTCGCTCGACATCCTCATCGATTTCGCGTCGCGGATGGAGGGCAAGGTCGAGATCGTTCTGCGCGGCCGCCCCGCTTACAGCGAGTTCGACGACTTCGACGACAAGGTGAATGCCGCTCCGCATGTGGAATTTCACGGCGCCTACCGCAATCCGGAGGATCTCGCCGCGATCTATCACGACGTGCACTTCACCTGGGCGATCGATTTCTTCGAGGAAGGCCTCAATTCGAGCTGGCTGCTGCCGAACCGGCTTTACGAAGGCGGACTCTACGGCGCGGTGCCGATCGCGCTTTCGGCGACGGAGACCGGACGGTTCGTCGAGAGGCGCGGCATCGGCATGACGCTCGACCGCGCGACGCCTCAGACGCTTCAGGCCCTGTTCGAGGGCATGACCGACGCGCGCTACTCCGAACTCGCCTCCCGGCTTGCCGCTGTCGAGCGGAGCCAGTGGGTTACCGGTCCTGCGGACTGCCGCGCCCTTGTCGCAAGGCTCGCCGCTCTGGATTTGAACATCTCGTCGCCGGCGGACGTGCCGGCGATCTCAACCGTGCAATCGTGAGGTGGGGTATGGTTCCGCGTTCTTGCTCCGATGCCGAGTTTTCCGACATCCGGACGCTCCTGGTGATCCCGTGCCTCAACGAGGCGGCGACGATCGAGCCGCTGCTGCATAAGCTGAACGCGCAGCGCGGCGAACTCGACATGCTGATCGTCGTGGCGGACGGCGGAAGCCAGGACGGCACGCGTGATATCGTGGAGCGGCTCACGGCAGACATTCCGCGCCTCGTCCTTCTCGATAACCCGAAGCGCATCCAGAGCGCCGCCATCAACCTGGCGGTGGATCGGTTCGGCGAGGGACGGGATTATCTGATCCGCATCGACGCGCATGGCGATTATCCCGACGACTATTGCCGGGCACTTTTGCGGGAAGCGCTGGAGACGGGGGCTGATTCCGTCGTGGTCGGCATGGAAACGGTGGGCTTCGGCCTGTTTCAAAAAGCCACCGCCGTGGCACAGAACTCCAAGCTCGGCAATGGCGGTTCCAAGCATCGCGCCGGCGGCGGCGGCGAATGGGTGGATCACGGCCACCATGCGCTGATGCGCATCGAGGCGTACCGCGCCGTGGGCGGATATGACGAGGGCTTCAGCCACAACGAGGATGCGGAGCTGGATTTCCGGCTGCGGAGAGCCGGTTTCCGCATCTGGATGACCGGCAAGACCTACATGACCTATTATCCGCGGGCGAGCGCTTCAGCGCTCTTCCGGCAATATTTGGCCTATGGCCGCGGAAGGGCGAAAAACCTCATCAAGCATCGCTCGATCCCGAAACTGCGCCAGGCCATTCCGCTTGCGGTCGCCCCGGTCGTTCTCGGCGCGCTGCTCGCCTTGCTGTACTGGTGGGCGGCCGTGCCGATCCTCATCTGGGCCGCCGCCTGCATCGGCTACGGCTTCTGGCTGGCCGTCGGGCAGAAGAACCCCTACGGGCCGCTCGCTTCGCTGTCGGCGATGATCATGCACTTTGCCTGGTCGGCGGGCTTCTGGCTGGAGCTGATCGGCATCCGCCCGCGGAGGACCGTCTGATGGTGGAAGAGGGAAAGCCGATCCGCATCGATATCGGCATCTGCACCTACCGGCGGCCCGAACTGCAGGCGACGCTCAGGTCCCTGTTCGCCCTGACCGTCCCAGCGGATGCGGAACTGCGCCTGATCGTCGCCGATAACGATGCCGGCCCGAGCGCCCGCGATCTGGTGGAGAGCCTGCGCGAGCGCTCGCCTTTCGAAATCCATTATGTCCATTGCCCGAAATCGAACATCTCGATTGCCCGCAATGCATGCCTTGCCGAATGCGATGCCGACTATCTCGCCTTCATCGACGACGACGAAACGGCCGAGCCTCAGTGGCTGTCCGAACTCCTGGCCCAGGCGAAGCGCACCGGAGCCGATGCGGTTCTCGGTCCCGTCCGCGCGGTCTATGGATCGGAGAGCGCTTCCTGGATGCGCAAGGGCGACTTCCATTCCACCATGCCGGTCTGGGTCGATGGGCGGATCAGGACCGGCTATACCTGCAATGTGCTCCTGCACATGCGTTCGCCCGCCGTCGCGGGACGGCGGTTTGCGCTGCCGCTCGGCCAGAGCGGCGGCGAGGACACGCATTTCTTCACCGAGCTTACCGATGCCGGCGGCCGTATCGAGTTCGCCCGCGACGCAATGGTCGAGGAAAAGGTGCCGGAGAAGCGGGCGAGCTTTTCCTGGCTTGCCAAACGGCGCTTCCGTTCGGGCCAGACGCATGGCCGCATCCTTGCTTCCAAGCATTCCGGTTTGAGCCGGATTCGCCAGACCGGTCTGGCCGGCCTGAAATTCGCCTTCTGTGTGGCGATGATAGCCGCGACCTTTTTCTCTCCGGTCACCCGCAACCGCTACGCCCTGCGCGCGGCGCTGCATGCGGGCGCCGTGTCGGGCACGCTCGGCATGCGCGAGATCCGGCAATATGGGGTAGCAGAAGCCACATGACCGTGCTCGTCCATCAACCCGACGTCAGCTTCGTCATCGCCGCCTACAACGCCGAGGACACGATCGAGCGCGCCATCGCGAGTGCGCTCGCCCAGATCGGCGTGACCATGGAGGTGATCGTCGTCGACGACTGCTCGACCGACGGCACCCGGGAACTGGTGCGCGCCTACCGCGACGAACGGGTGAGATTGGTTACCCGGGAGAAGAACGGCGGGCCGGCCGCCGCCCGCAATATCGGTTTCGACGTGGCGATAGGCCGCTGGATCGCCGTTCTCGATTCCGACGACACGATCCATCCGGAGAGGCTTCTCGCGATGCTCGAAAGAGCCGAGGCGGCGGAGGCGCAGATCGTGGTCGACAATATCGATGTCGTTCCGCTCGATCTCGGGGAGCCGACCACCATGTTCTCCAGGGAGGAGCTCAGGCGGCGACCGGTCATGACGCTGGCCGATTTCATCGGCTCCAACGTGATTTTCCAGTCGACCTTCAACTTCGGCTACATGAAGCCGGTCTTCGAGCGCGACTTTCTCACCCGCCATGAGCTGAGCTTCGACGAAACGCTGAGGGTGGGGGAAGATTATCTGCTGCTCGCCTCCGCACTCGCCTGCGGCGGCCGGTGCGCGGTCGTGCCGGATGTCGGCTATGTCTATCATCTGAGGCACGGCTCGATCTCGCGGGTCCTGGAACAATCCCATCTCGATGCGATGCTGGCGTCCGACCGGGCCTTTCTTGCCCGCTACACGCTGGATGCGAAGGCCATGGCGGCCCAGCGCCGGCGCACCCGCAGCATCGTCGAGGCGGCTTCATTCCTCACGCTTGTCGAGGAGATCAAGAAAGGCTCCGTCAGGGGCTTCCTGAAAACAGCGATCGAAAATCCGCGCGCGCTCAAGCATTTGCGCATGCCGATCGCTGTTCGCATGCGCCGGCTGCTGGGGAACGGCTGGCGTCAGATCAAATCCGATCGGTTAGGGCGGGGGCGCCCTCCAGAAAGGACGAAGGAATGGATATGAATAGACCAGTTCGAAAGGCGGTGATTCCCGTCGCAGGCAACGGAACTCGGTTCCTGCCGGCTACCAAGGCCATGCCGAAGGAGATGCTGACGATCGTCGATCGTCCGGTCGTCCAATATGCCGTCGACGAGGCCATGCAGGCGGGGATCGAGAACATCATCTTCGTGACCAGCCGCAACAAGACCGCGATCGAGGACTATTTCGACAGCGCGCCGGAACTGATCGCGACCCTGACGCGCTCCGGAAAGACCGTGCAGGTCACCCAGCTTGAAAAGATGCTGCCGGTCGCCGGAACCGTCAGCTACACGCGCCAGCAGGTGCCGCTGGGGCTCGGTCACGCGGTGTGGTGCGCCAGGGAACTGGTGGGCAACGAACCCTTTGCTCTCCTGCTGCCCGACATGGTCTCCTACGGTTCGCAGGGCTGCATGGCGGGCCTGATGGAGCTTTATGAGGAAGTGGGCGGCAATGTCTTCGCCGTGGAGGAGTGCTCGCCCGAAGAGACGTCGAGCTACGGGATCGTCGGGGTCGGCCATTCCGTCAAGCATGGCTTCGAGGTTACGCAGATGGTCGAGAAGCCGAAACCGTCCGAAGCGCCGTCCAATTATTACCTAAATGGCCGCTATATTCTGCAGCCGGAAATTTTCGAGCTTCTGGCGCGACAGGAACGAGGCGCCGGCAACGAGATTCAGCTGACGGACAGCATGCACAAGCTTGCTCAGGTTCAGCCGTTCCATGCGCATCCCTACAAGGGGCGCACTTTCGACTGCGGCAGCAAGCGCGGTTTCATCGAAGCCAATGTCGCCTTCGCCCTGCTCAGGGGCGATATGGGAGCCGACCTCCACGTATCCATCAAGGAACTGCTGATGTCCCACGAGACGCGGGTTCAAGCCGCATAAAACCACAATCATCCGAGGCGGATGGCAGTGCGCCTGCCATCCGCTACCCAAAGCTCCGGAAAGCGAGCCCTATGGATCAGGTAAACTTCAGACCCAGAACAATATTCCCGAGCGAGACGCGCGACAACGACACGTTCATCGACCTGGACAAGCTCTGGGCGGCGGCGATCCGCCGCCTTGGCGTGATCGTCATCTGCCTCATCGCGACCGTCGCCCTTGCCGGGCTTTATCTTTTCACCGCCAAGCCGATGTACACGGCGGCGACGCAGATCCTCATCGACGACAATCTTTCGCGTTATGCAGAAGACGAGCAGGACAGCCAGACCGCGCAGCAGATCGACAACCGCATGTCGAGTGCCGTGGAAATCCTGAAATCCAAGGCTTTGGCACTGCGGGTGGTGGACGAGGGCAAGCTCGACCAGAACGAGACGCTGGTGAACCCGCCGCAATCGCCCGTCGATCTCGCCAAAGGGGCGATCAAGAGCGTCGTCACCATGCTGACGCCCGGCGGCCCTCCGCCGTCGGAAGAGCTCGAGCGGCTCGGCCGGCGGGAGAAGGCAGCCGCCATCCTGCAGCAGTCGCTGACGGTCGAACGCGTCGGCCGAAGCTCGGTGATCGCGCTTTCGGTCCGTTCGCTCGATCCGCAGCTTTCGGCATCGGTCGCGCGGATCTATGCGGATGCCTACCTGACCGACCAGCTCAACGCCAATTTCGACGCGTCCGAGAAGGCGTCGCTCTGGCTTCAGGAACGCCTCAACGACCTCAATACCCGCTCCCAGCAGGCGGCGCTCGCCGTGGAGCAGTACAAGGTCGAGCACAATCTCGTCTCGCCGCGCGGCGAGCTGCTTTCGGCGCAACAGCTTTCCGACCTCAACAGTCAGCTGATCGTCGCCCAGGCGGATGCCGCGAGCGCTTCGGCGCGCTACCAGCAGTATCAGACGATCATCGACAAGGGGCCGGACGCCGCCGTCCAGAATGCCGTGGTTTCGGCTCGCGATACGGACAATACCGTCATACAGGATCTCCGGAAGCGCTTCATCGCGATCAACGACCGGGAGCAGGGGATCGTCCAGCAGTTCGGCGCGGACCATCCGCAGGCCGTCGCCCTCAAGGCGGAAAAGAACGATGTCTCCCAGCAGATCTATCGCGAGCTGCAGCAGTTGACCGGCAGCTTCCGCAACGAGTTCGAGGTGGCGAGCTCGCGCGAGAAATCGCTGCGCGAGAGCATCGACCGGGTTGCGGGCCGCAACTCGCAGGCCAATGTCTCGATGGTTCAGCTTCGCGAACTGGAGCAGAAGGCGGCGGCGCTGAAGACGCTCTACGAATCCTATCTCGGCCGTTTCGAAGAGGCGACGCAGCGCCAATCCTTCCCGATCGCCAAGGCGCGGGTGATCTCGGATGCCGGCCTTCCGACCGCCCCGTCAAGCCCGCGCAAGACGCTGACCATGGCGCTCTCCATCGTGCTCGGCCTGCTGATCGGAGGGGCGGCGGCGACGCTGCTCGAATTCCGCGAGCGGTTCTTCCGCACCGGCGACGACGTGCAGGAGAAGCTGGGCCAGCGGTTCCTCGGCTATCTGCCCAAGGTGAATACGGCCCTTGCGGAAGAAAGTCCGGCACCACCGGCACCCCCGCCGGCGGGCGAGGGAGAGGCCGCCGCGCCCGCTCCGCCGGGCAATCCCATCTCGTTCCGCCGCCTGATGCGGATCGCAGTGGAGGCGCCGCGGTCGCACTTCGCCGAAACGCTGCGCAACGCCAAGCTTGCCTGCGATATCATGCTCCAGGACCGGAAGTGCCGGGTGATCGGCGTCGTCTCCTGCCTGCCGGGCGAGGGCAAATCCATGGTCGCCGCGAATTTCGCCGGCCTGCTCGCGTCGACCGGCGTGCGGACGCTGGTCATCGATGCCGACCTGCGCAATCCGGGCCTCAGCCGCATGCTCGGCAGCGAGCCGGACGTCGGTCTCGTGGAAGTCATCCTCCAGAAGACATCCTGGACCAGCGCGGCGCGCGTTGACCGCAGGTCGCGGCTGACGATCCTGCCGATGACCATGCGGAGCCGCAATCTCGCCCATACGAGCGAGCTTCTGGCATCCTCCGGCATGAGCCAGTTCCTCGAGAGCATCAAGGAAACGTTCGACGTCATCGTCGTCGACCTTGCGCCGCTGATCCCGGTGATCGACGCAAAGGCCTTCGAACCCTATGTCGACGGCTTCCTCTTCGTGACCGAATGGGGCGTGACGCCCGCCAAGGCCGTACAGTCGGTGCTGCGCTCGGAACCGCAGATCGCTTCGAAGACGGTCGGCGTCATCCTCAACAAGACCGAGATGTCGGAACTGCACCGCTATGCCGATCCGGGTGCCCCGGAGCGGCTGCGCAGCAGCTATGCCTCCTACTACAAGGACAAGGAAGGCGTGACGGTTTCGCGGTAATCCGAGAGACGATTGCTCTTTGTTCGGCGGTTCAGGCTGTGAGGCGTGAGCCGCCGAACGCCGTCCGATCGGCCGGCAGGACATCCGCGCCGGCGGCCGGACGAGCCTTGCGGAAGACGTCGCCGATGCCGATCAGGACGGGATCGTCGACGCCGATTTCCGTCATGGCCTTTGCCATGCCGCCGAGCGGCCCGGCCCAGCGCCGCTCGTTCGGCCGGGTCACGGCGCTGACGATGACGACCGGCATATCCGGCGTCATCCCGGCTTCCGCGAGTTTGGCCGCGATCTCGCCTGCGGTGCGGCCGGCCATATAGTAGATCGTCGTGGTGCGCGGGTCGGCGAGGCCTTTCCAATCGAAACCATCCGGAAGGATGCCCTTGCGGGAGTGGCCGGTGACGAAGCGCACGCCCTGCGCGTGGTCGCGATGCGTGAGCGACACGCCGAGCCGCGATGCCATGGCGCTTGCGGACGTGATGCCCGGTACGACATCGACCGCAATGCCTTCGCGTTCCAGGCAATCGATCTCCTCGCCGGCGCGGCCGAAAATCATCGGGTCGCCGGATTTCAGACGGACCACGCGTTTGCCGGCCCTGGCGAACTTGACCATCATCTCGTTGATGTCTTCCTGGCGGCAGCTCACGCGGCCGCCGCGTTTGCCGACCAGCATGCGCCTGGCTTCGCGCCGGGCAAGCTCCAGCACCTCGTCCGAGACGAGGTCGTCGAACAGGATGACGTCTGCCGCCTGCAGCGCGCGTACGGCCTTCAACGTCAGCAGTTCGGCATCGCCCGGACCTGCGCCGACGAGGGTAACCCGGCCGGTGGAGGGGGCTTGCGAGAGCCTTTCGGCTTCGCTCAGAAGCACCCCGCCGACGCCCTCCTCCGGCGTATTCGAACCTGCAAAGGCACGATCGACGAAGCGCTCCCAGAAGGCGCGACGTTGCGGCCCGGGCGTCAGGCGCGCGTTGACCTTTTCCCGCAGCGCCTGGGCGAGTTCCGCCCAGCCCTTCAGGGATTGCGGCAGCAGGGTCTCGATGCGGCGGCGGATCGCCTGTGCGAGGATCGGCGCCGCACCATCGGTCGAGATCGAGACGACGACCGGCGAGCGGTTGACGATCGAGCCGAACTGGAACTGGCAGAACGCGGGCTTGTCGATGACGTTGACCGGAACGCCGGCCGTACGCGCCGCATCGAAAAAAGCGTCTGCGTCCTCGTCTTCCGCGCAATCGCCGACGGCGAGGGCGGCGTTGGAGAAGATGCCAGGATGCCAGGTGTGAGGGTGATGGATGTAGCGGCTATGTGGAGTTCGGAAATTGCCCCTCACCCTAGCCCTCTCCTCGTGAACGGGGAGAGGGGACACCGGCAGTGCGCGTTCGGCCTTCTCCCCGTTTTGACGGGGAGAAGGTGCCGGCAGGCGGATGAGGGGCTCTTCTTCCATGGATATTGCCCCAATCAGCCTCCCGAAGGTCTCGGAAAGCTCTTCCGCGTAGACATGCACCTCGGCGCCGCAGGCGGCCAGGAGTTCGGCCTTCCACGCCGCCGCATCCGATCCTCCGGCGACGACGACCCGCTTGCCCTCCAGCGCCCAGAAGACCGGGAGCTTGGCGAGAGGCGCCATGCGGGCGGGCGTTTCATTCCGCTGCTGCTGCAAGGCATCCATCGATGATCCCCCTGATTTCGGCGCGGCAGGAGCCGCAATTGGTGCCGGCATTGGTTTCCTTGCCGACGGCTTCGACGCTGTGGCAGCCGCCGCGCACCGCCGCGACGATGCGGTTGACGCCGACCGAGAAGCAGGAGCAGACGGTGGCACCCGGATCGGGCTGGTCGGCGCCCGGGCGGCCGGCGACGATCGCGAAACGCTTGCGCAAGTCGGAATGCCTGGCGGTCAGCTGACCGATCGCCCAGTTGCGGGCGACAGCGACCGGCTCTCGGGCGAGGAAGAGCGCCGCGCGCAGTTTTTCGCCATCGAAGAAGGCGAGGCGCAGGTCCCCGGTCTGACGGTCGGCATAGCCGAGCGGTTCGATTTCGGCCGGGATGGCGAAGGTCTCGCGGCACCAGGTTGCCCAGTCCTCGACGGTATCCTGGAAGGCGAGTTCGGTCCGCCAGCCGCCATCGGCCTTGGCCAATGCCCAGTAGTCCGCCCTTGGCGCATGGGGTTTGGCGGCCGAGACCGCAAAGCCATAAAACGCAGCGGAAAAGGGGCGAGCGGCGATCGCGACATTCTTCGAAGCGGGCTGACCGGAATGAGGGTCGGTGAGCGGCGCGACCAGCGCATCGATGCGCGCCCGAGCGGCGAATTGATCGTTCCAGTGCATGGGTACGAAAATGCTGCCGCGGACCTGCCGCTCCGTCACGAGAGCGCGGACCACCGCCTTGCCGTGGAGGCTTTCCAGTTCGACCAGGCCGGCGCCGTGAATGCCAAGCTCCATCGCATCCTGCGGGTGGATTTCCGCGAAGGGTTCGGCGATATGGCCGGAAAGCCTTGCGCTTTTGCCGGTCCGCGTCATCGTGTGCCAATGGTCGCGGATGCGGCCGGTATTCAGCGTCAGCGGGTATTTTTCGTCGGTTCTGCCGGTTGCGGGTGCCTGCACGGCGATGAAGCGGGCCTTGCGATCCGGGTGGTAGAAACGGCCATCGGCGAAGAAGCGTTTGTGGGCGCTACCCCCCTCTGATCTGCCGGCCATCTCCCCCTCAAGGGGGGAGATCACTCGCGGCGCGTCCATCGCTCCAGAAGCGACGACGCGGCTTCCTCTATCGGTAACCGGGGGCGAGGAGTTGGCGTCCAGCCAATCTCCCCCCTTGAGGGGGAGATGGCCGGCAGGCCAGAGGGGGGTGTTTTCGAATGGTGCCGGCCACTGGAAGGGCATGAGGGTGTCGTAGGTCTTTCGATCGATATCCGCATAGGCGCCGATATCGAAATCGCGATCACCGTTGTTCTCGAAGGCGGAAAGGGCTGCGTGTTCGGCAAAGATCTCGGCCGGCGACCGATAGTCGAAGCCCGCAAAACCCATGCGGCGGGCGACTTCGGCAAGCTGCCACCAATCGGCTTTGGCCTCTTCGGGCGCTGCAAGGAAGCGGCGTTGACGGGAGATACGGCGCTCGGAATTGGTGACCGTGCCGTCCTTTTCGCCCCAGCCGAGCGAAGGCAAGAGCACATGCGCATGGCGGGCCGTGTCGGTGTCGCGCAGGACGTCCGAGACCACGACGAAGGGGCAGGCCTTTATCGCGGCTTCGACGGCATCGGCATCCGGCATGGAGACGACGGGATTGGTCGCCATGATCCAGAGCGCCTTGATGCGTCCGTCGGCGACGGCGCGGAACATGTCGACCGCCTTCAGACCCGGCTTCGGCGCGATCGCCGGCGAGGCCCAGAAACGCTGCACGCGATCGCGATCCGCCGGGCTTTCGATCGCCATATGGGCGGCGAGCATGTTGGCGAGCCCGCCGACCTCGCGTCCGCCCATGGCGTTCGGCTGGCCGGTCAGGGAGAACGGACCCATGCCCGGACGGCCGATGCGGCCGGTCGCCAGATGGCAATTGATGATCGCGTTGACCTTGTCGGTGCCGGAGGAGGACTGGTTGACGCCCTGGCTGTAGCAGGTGACGGTCTTTTCCGTCGTCTCGAACAGGCGGTAAAACTCACGAAGCTGTATCGCCGGCAGGCCGGTGCGTTCGATCAGTTCATTGAAGGAGAGCGCCGATGCGGCGGCGAGCGCTTCTTCAAAACCTTGGGTATGGGCGCCGATGTAAGCCTCGTCGATAGCCCGGCTGGCGGCAAGATGGGCGAGCAGGCCCATGAACAGCGCCGCATCGCCATCAGGACGGACCGCAAGATGGAGGTCGGCTATGTCGCAGGTCATGGTGCGGCGCGGATCGATGACGACGACCTTCATCGACGGCCGGGCGGCTTTTGCCGCCGCCAGACGCTGGTAGATCACCGGGTGGCACCAGGCGAGGTTTGAGCCGGTCAGGACGACCAGATCGGCGAGTTCGATATCTTCATAGGTGCCGGGTACCGTATCCGAGCCGAAGGCACGGCGATGGCCGGCGACCGAGGAGGACATGCAGAGGCGGGAATTGGTGTCGATGTTCGCGGAACCGATGAAGCCTTTCATCAGCTTGTTGGCGACGTAGTAGTCCTCGGTCAGCAGCTGGCCGGAGACGTAGAAGGCGACGGAATCCGGTCCGTGCTCGGCAATGGATCGAGAAAACCTTTCGGCGACGAGATCGAGTGCTTCGTCCCAATCTGCCCGATGTCGCCGGATTTCAGGGTAAAGGATGCGCCCGTCGAGGTCGACGGTTTCCGCCAATGCCGATCCCTTGGAGCACAGCCGGCCGAAATTGGCCGGATGCTCCGGATCGCCTCCGACCGTTACGGCGCCGTGTTTCGTCCCTGTGGCGATGACGCCGCATCCGACGCCGCAATAGGGGCAGGTGGTTTTGGTTTCAGTGGGCAAGCTTGCCTCCCACACGGGGCCGAGCTAGCCGAGCACCCCCCTCTGTCCTGCCGGACATCTCCCCCACAAGGGGGGAGATTGGATCGGCGTAACGGCTTCCCCAGACAATGAAGGAGCGGTTTCCCCAAACAATGGAGGAAGGGGTGCGGCGTAGCGTCTTGCCGATCTCCCCCCTTGAGGGGGAGATGTCCGGCAGGACAGAGGGGGGTATCGACCAGCAGGACATCGGGTGTTTTTTTACTCCGCCGCCATCATCAGCGTTTCAAGCGCGATCGAAAGCCGCCCCCCCTCATTGCGCACCGGAATGACGCGCACCTCGCCCTCGTCGGCGCCCAGCGCCTTGCCTGTCTCGAGCGAGATCACCCAGTTGTGCAGCGGGCAGGTGACGGCGTTGCCGTGCACGATGCCCTCTGACAGCGGGCCGCCCTTGTGGGGGCAGCGGTTTTCGATCGCATGGACCTCGTCCTCGCCGGTGCGGAAGACGGCGATGTTCATGTGTGGCGTCTTCACGCAACGTGCGCCGCGCAGCGGAATGTCCGAAATCTCGCCGATCGGGTGCCAGTTCACCGTCATCTCCTTTACTCAGCTGCCTGCGGATAACCAATGGTCGCCATCGGCTTGAATTCGTGCTTGTCCTTGCCGGAGACGCGCTCCGACCAGGGGTCGACCTGGGCGAATTTCTGAGAGAAGACGAAGCGCTCGTAATAGGCCTTGCGCTTTTCGTGATCCTCCATGATCTGGCGGCGGATCTCGTCGAGGCCGATGCGCTTTGCCCATTTGTAGATGCGCTCCAGGTAGCGGGCTTGCTCGCGGTACATCTGAGTGATCGCGACGATATGTTCGAGCGCCTCGTCCTCGGTCTTCACCAGGCCCAAGACTTCCGTTCCCTTGATGTCGAGACCGGCGGCGCCGGCGAAATGGATCTCGAAACCGGAATCCACGCAGATGACGCCGATATCCTTGCAGGTCGCCTCGGCGCAGTTTCGCGGACACCCCGAGACGGCCATCTTCAGCTTGGCCGGCGTCCAGGAACCC
Source organism: Neorhizobium sp. CSC1952 (assembly GCF_030378245.1). Classification (NCBI taxonomy): domain Bacteria; kingdom Pseudomonadati; phylum Pseudomonadota; class Alphaproteobacteria; order Hyphomicrobiales; family Rhizobiaceae; genus Neorhizobium; species Neorhizobium sp. CSC1952. The sequence continues at coordinate 2,779,682 of NZ_CP128416.1, forward strand.
CACATGAACTTCTCGATGCGGATGCCGAGGCCGGTCGAATCCTGCGTGCCGAAACGGCACCAGTCGGAGCCGACGCAGGTCTTTACGGTGCGCAGTCCCTTGGCATAGGCCTGGCCGGAGATGAAACCGGCCTTGCCGAGATCGGCCCAGACGGCGGGCAGGTCTTCCTTCTCGACGCCCAAGAGGTCTATGCGCTGGCCGCCCGTCACCTTCACCATCGGGATGGCGAACTTGTCGACCACGTCGGCGATGGCGCGCAGCTCCTGCGAATTGGTGACGCCGCCCCACATGCGCGGCACGACGGAATAGGTGCCGTCCTTCTGGATGTTGGCGTGGACGCGCTCGTTGATGAAGCGCGACTGGTAGTCGTCGGCATATTCGTCCGGCCAGTCGCAGACGAGATAGTAGTTGAGCGCCGGCCGGCACTTGGCGCAGCCGCAGGAGGTCTTCCATTCGAGTTCCTGCATGACGGCCGGAATGGTCTTCAGCTTCTTCGCCTTGATGAGACGGCGCACGTCGTCGTGGCCGAGCTCGGTGCAGGTGCACATCGGCTGCACGGCCTTCGGGTTATAGCCGTCGCCGAGGGTCAGCGACATCAGCTGCTCGACGAGGCCGGTGCAGGTGCCGCAGGAGGCGGACGCCTTGGTGTGGGCACGCACGTCGTCGAGCGTCGTCAGGCCCTTGGCGGTGATCGTCGAGGTGATCTTGCCCTTGCAGACGCCGTTGCAGCCGCAGATTTCCGCATCATCCGGCAAGGCTGCAACGGCCGCCATAGGGTCCAGCGGAGAGCCCCCCTGATAGGCCTGGCCGAAGATCAGCGTCTCGCGCATGTCGGAAATGTCGACGGCCTTCTTCTTCAGGTCGTTGAACCAGGCGCCATCCGAGGTCTCGCCGTAAAGCACCGTGCCGATGATGCGGTTGTCCTTCAGAACGAGGCGCTTGTAGATGCCGGCGGTCGCATCGCGGAGCACGATCTCCTGGCGGTCGTCGCCGTCGGCGAAATCGCCGAGCGAGTAGAGATCGATGCCCGTGACCTTCAGCTTGGTCGGCGTATCGGAATGGACAAAGGCCGGTTTGGTATCACCGGCGAGATGCGAGGCAGCGATGCGGGCCATCTCGTAGAGCGGCGCGACAAGGCCGTAGACCATGCCGCCCACTTCGGCGCATTCGCCGAGGGCGAAGATGTCGCCGTCCGAGGTCTGCATGCCGGCGTCGACGACGATGCCGCGATTGACGGCAAGGCCGGCTTCCTTGGCAAGGCCGGCATTCGGGCGGATGCCGACCGCCATGACGACGAGGGTAGCCGGGATGATGCGGCCATCGTCGAGTTCGACGCCCTCCACCTTGCCGTCGCCCACGATCTGCTTGGTATTGGCCTTGCAGATGACCTTGATGCCGCGTTCCTCGACGGCCTTCTGCAGCAGGTAGCCGGCGGCGGGATCGAGCTGACGTTCCATCAGCGTCGGCATGACGTGGAGCACGGTCACGTCCATGCCGCGCTGGGCGAGACCCGCCGCCGCTTCGAGGCCGAGCAGGCCGCCGCCGATGACGATCGCCTTCTCGCGCGACTGGGCGGCGAGCAGCATCGCCTGCACGTCGTCGAGGTCGCGATAGGTGATGACGCCCGGCAGGTCCTTGCCGGGGACGGGGATGATGAACGGCACCGAGCCGGTGGCGATGACCAGCTTGTCGTAGCTTTCGGTGACGCCGTGATCGGAGGTCACGGTCTTCGCGGCACGGTCGATCGCGACGATCTTGTGGCCCTTGTAGAGCGTGATGCCGTGATCGATGTACCAGCCGTCGCCATGGATGACGATCTGCTCGTAGGTCTTTTCGCCGGAAAGCACCGGCGAGAGCATGATGCGGTCGTAATTGACGCGCGGCTCGGCGTTGAAGATCGTGACCTGATAACGTCCGGGCGCCTGTTCGAAGAGATGTTCGAGCATGCGGCCGGGGGCCATGCCGTTGCCGATGATGACGAGTTTCTCAGTCATTGGGTATTTACTCCGCGGCTTCGACGAAGCGGTGGCGCTCGTAGAGGAATTTGAGGACGGCCTCGCGGCACTTCAGATACGTGCGGTCGGAAGCGAGCTCGATGCGATTGCGGGGGCGGGGTATCGCCACGTCGAGCACTTCGCCGATTTTGGCCGCCGGCCCGTTGGTCATCATCACGATGCGGTCCGAGAGCAGCACAGCCTCGTCGACATCGTGGGTGATCATCACCATCGTATTGCCGAGGCGGGCATGGATATCCATCACCGCGTCCTGAAGATGGGCCCGGGTCAAGGCGTCGAGCGCGCCGAAGGGCTCGTCGAGCAGCAGGATCTTCGGCTCCATCGAAAGCGCCCGGGCGATGCCGACGCGCTGCTTCATGCCGCCGGAAATCTCCGAAGGCCGCTTGTCCCTGGCATGCGCCATCTGCACGAGGTCAAGATTGGCCATGACCCAGTCATGCCGCTCGGCCTTGCTCTTGGTGTTCCTGAAGACCTTCGAGACCGCGAGGTTGACGTTTTCGTAGACCGTCAGCCAGGGCAGCAGCGAGTGGTTCTGGAAAACGACGGCGCGTTCCGGGCCGGGCTCGTTCACCTCGCGGTTTTCGAGCAGGACCGCGCCGGCGGAGACCCGCGTCAGTCCGGCGATGAGGTTGAGCAGGGTCGACTTGCCGCAGCCGGAATGGCCGATGATGGAGACGAACTCTCCCTTGGAGATCGCCAGGCTGATGCCCTTCAGGACTTCCGAGCGGTTTCCGCCGCGGTCGAAATGCTTGTCGATATGGTCGAGCTTGAGGTAGGCGGTCATGATTGTTTCCCTCTTGTTTCGTGACGCAATTCCGGACGGAAAACCGGTCTCCACTTTTCCTGGAATTGCTTAGCTGGCCGAAGCGCCGCGGGTGACGAGTTTGCCGAGCGCGGCGACCAGCTTGTCGAGGGCGAAGCCGACGATGCCGATATAGGCGAGCGCGACGATGATGTCGGGAAGCCGCGAGGAGTTCCACGCATCCCAGATGAAGAAGCCGATGCCGACGCCGCCGGTCAGCATTTCGGCCGCGACGATGGCGAGCCAGGAAAGCCCGACGCCGATCCTGAGACCGGTGAAGATGTAGGGTGCGGCCGAAGGCAGCATGATCTTGAAGAAGAACTCGAACTGGTTGAGCCGCAGGACCTCGGCGACGTTGCGATAATCCTGCGGGATGTTGCGCACGCCGACCGCGGTATTGATGATCACCGGCCAGATCGAAGTGATGAAGATCACGAAGATCGCCGAGGGGTTCGAGTCCTGGAAGGCTGCGAGCGACAGCGGCAGCCAGGCGAGCGGCGGCACGGTGCGCAGCACCTGGAAGATCGGGTCGAGGCCGCGCATCGCCCAGACGGACTGGCCGATAATCGCGCCGACGATGACGCCGGTCACCGCGGCAAGCCCGAAGCCGTAGGCGACGCGCTGCAGCGAGACCAGCACCCGCCAGCCGAGCCCGATATCCTGCGAGCCGTAATTGAAGAAGGGGTAGGCGATGAGGTCATAGGCTTCCGTCCAGACCACATGCGGCGAGGGAAGCGACGCATCCGGCGCGGAACAGAGGACCTGCCAGACGAGCAGGATCAGCGCCAATACGACCACCGGCGGCGCGATGCCGCGCAACGCGGCCAATGCAAGCTGCCTGGGGTCGATGCGCCGTTCGGGCTGTTTCGCCAGATGCACGATATCTGCCGTCTTGGGCGCCGTCTTTGCGACGGCGGCTTCGTTCCTTGCCAATGCGGACATGGATTGTTCCTTCTAGTTCAATGGCCTGGCGTAAAAGTGCCCCTCACCCGGCCTCTTCCTGCCAGCGGGGAGAGGGGACGCGCTCCGCTTGGGTTCGGGGAAGGGGCCTTTGCGGCTTCCATCCTTCTCCCCGTGCCCGGGGAGAAGGTGCCGACAGGCGGGTGAGGGGCAAGTTCCACGCATCACGACGCAGCCTTGATCGACAGGCTTTCGAGATAGGCCGAGGGATTTTCGGGATCGAAGACCTTGCCGTCGAAGAAGGTCTCCTTGCCGCGTGAGGGCGAAGCCGGGATATCGGCCGCGGCGACGCCTAGATCCTTGGCCGCTTCGCGCCAGATGTCCTCGCGGTTCACCTGGCCCACCAGCGCCTTGATGTCCGTATCGGCCGGCAGGTTGCCCCAGCGGACGTTCTCGGCCATGAACCAGGCGTCGTGGCTCTGATAGGGATAGGACGCGCCGTCCTTCCAGAACTTCATGTAGAGGTCGGTGCCTTTGACCTCGCGGCCGTTGCCGTAGTTGATGTCGCCCTTGAGGCGGCCGAGCACATCCTTCGGCGGCACGTTGAACCACTGGCGCTTGCCGAGGATCTCGGCCATCTCCGCCTTGTTGTCCATGCTGTCGCACCACTGCTGGGCCTCCATGACGGCCATCAGCAGGGCTTTCGCAGCGTTGGGGTTCTTCTCGATCCAGTCGGCGCGAAGGCCGAGCGCCTTTTCGGGATGGCCCTTCCAGAGCTCGCCGGTGGTAGCGGCGGTGAAGCCGATGCCCTGGTTGACGAGCTGCTCGTTCCAGGGTTCGCCCACACAGAAGACGTCCATGTTGCCGACCTTCATGTTCGCCACCATCTGCGGCGGCGGCACGACGATGGTCGAGACGTCCTTGTTCGGGTCGATGCCGCCGGCGGCGAGCCAATAGCGGATCCAGAGGTCATGCGTGCCGCCCGGGAAGGTCATGGCCGCCTTGATCTCCTTGCCCTCGGCCTTCTTCTTCTCGAAAGCCGCCTTCAGCTTCGACGCATCGAGCTGGACGCCGGTTTCGGCATATTCCCTGGCGACCGAGATGCCCTGGCTGTCGAGATTGAGCCGGGCGAGGATCGCCATCGGTACGGGCTTGTTGTTTTGCGTCACCTTGCCGGTGTGCATGAGATAGGGGAGCGGCGAGAGGATGTGCGCGCCGTCGATGCCGTTCGCCGCGCCGCCGAGCACGAGGTTGTCGCGGGTGGCGCCCCAGGACGCCTGCTTGGCGACATCGACATCCGGAAGGCCGTGTTTTTCGAACAGGCCCTTTTCCTTGGCGATGATCAGCGGCGCTGCGTCGGTGAGCGCGATGAAGCCGAGCTTGACGCCCGTCACTTCTGGGCCGGACGGGGCGGCAAAGGCGCCGGAGGGGAAAGCAATTTTTGCCGCGCCGATCAGGGCGGCGGTGGCTGTGGTCTTGAGCACATTGCGGCGGCTGATGCCGGTCGTCAAAATCTTGTTCATGCGCAGGTTCCCTCTGCTGGCGGAATTTGGGCACAAAAAAACGCCGCTCGATGATTGCGTCCGCGGGATGGGAGGTGTCCCGGACAGCAAAAACCTTGCGACGTCGGTGTCTTCTGCAAGCGCTTATGGCGCGCCTATCTGCGCCGGTCGCCGTTGACCGGTGCAAGTTTTACTACGCAAGCGGCGTGCCAGATTGATGCTTTCGTCCTAACTTATTGGAACGAAATAGAAATGCTTACTTTTACGGCGTTGATTAATAATTGTGCACAGGGGGTCTCGCCCAGATTTTAGGCGGAAGCGCGGCTCGGAATGCAGGCAATCTAGGCATTCGCTGTGCATCGCAGCAGAAGGATAATGGTGCCATGCCGAACGGGATGGCACCGGGATGATGCGCGTTAAATTGCCTTCACGTCCTTGATCGTAAGTCTGTGATGGCTTCCGTCGCGGGCCTGCCAGCTTATCGATTGGCCGGGGCCAAGGCCGAGAAGGGCAACGCCGATCGGGGTGAGGATCGATATCCTTCCGGCCGCGATGTCCGCCTCGCCTGGATAGACGAGCGTCACCGTGCGTTCCTCGCCGGTCTCCGTCTTATAGGTTGCCGTGGATCCCATACGGATGATGTTCGACGCAAGCTGGTCGTCCAGCATGACGCATGCCCGCTCCAGTTCCACGAGCAATTCGTCAGCGACCTCCGGAAAACGCTCGAGAGCGCCTTGCGCAAGGCCCGTCAGGCGCGTGTAGTCGGTTTCTGCGACGATGATGAGCGGCTTCGATGCGTCGGATTGAAGATTTTCCATAATAGTTACCTCTGGCGCCGGACGGAGCAATGCTTCCGTTCCTGGCGTCTGCATTCGTTTTTTCGATTTGATTGTCGCGGAATGGGCGATTGGCCCGTGGCTAAGCTACCCCATGACCCGGGGCGCGACGGCAACCGGGGCGGGGTCAGTATCCTGCGATAGGACACGCCCTATTACGAAAGAGGATGTGCAGGCCTGAAAACGTGGTCATGCCTCATGATCCCCGGCGGGATATCCGATGTCAACCCCGGGAGGCGGCGTCCGTCTTCACGTCTCGTTGGCGTCCAGGCCTGCCGGGTCCCGCCGGGCGACGCTGAAGCCCGCGACATAATCCGGCAATTTCCGCGGGTCGAAAACATGGCCGTCCATGAAGCGGTCGCCATCGCGATCACCCTCGATGCCGATATCGGGTTCCGTCGGTCCGTTCCCCAGGGCGGTCCGGTAGAGATCGGGGCGATAGGCGCCCGCTGCGGCGCGCGCACCCGCCTCGCTGAACCCGGTCTGGCCCCAACGGATCATCTGGCTGTAGATCCACAGGGCCTGGCTCGGGCGCGGATAATTCGCAAAACCGCGATGGAAGGTGAAGTAGTCGTCGATGACGCGGCGGTTGCCCTTGGCGTCGAGGCTGAATTCGCCGGCCAGTACGTGGCGGATGATCTTCACCGGAGCCGCGATGAAGCGCGGATCGGCCAACGCCTCGGCCAGCGCATCATGGTTTTTCGCCTCGTCGCACCAGCGGGCGGCGGCATCGAGCGCGACGATGAGGCGGGAGACGATTTCGGGATGCGTCCCGGCCCATTCCGGACGCATGCCGATCACCTTTTCCGGCGCCGATGGCCAGATGTCCTGCTTGGCAGCGACGATGCGGCCGGCGCCTCGTTCGGAGGCGACCATGTTCCACGGCGCGCCGACGCAGAAGCCGTCGATCGCGCCGGCCGCCAGCGCATCCGAGGTCAGCGGCGGCGGCACGACGACGAGCTTCACGTCGCGGTCCGGATCGATGCCGCCGGCGGCGAGCCAATAGCGGAATTCGTAGTTGTGCGACGAGAAGGGATAGGTCATGCCGAGCGTCGGCAGCGGCTCGCCGCACTCCTTCATGGCCTGAAGTACCTTTGCGAGCGCCTGTGCGTTCTCCAGCGCGCTTGCGGCCTCCGAAATCCCGCCGGCCTCGCGCATGCGTTCGAAGAGCCGGATCGAAAGCGTGATGGCATTGCCGCCGCGGCCGAGCGAGAAGGGCGTGATGGTGGGCGAGGGGTTGGAGCCGAGGCCGAGCATCGATGCGACCGGCATGGGCGACAGCATGTGGGCGATGTCGAATTGCCGGAAGGCGAGCCGGTCCCGCACATTGGCCCAGGAGACGTCCTTCACCAGATCGAGCGTCAGGCCTTCCTTTCGCGCAAAGCCGAATTCGGCGGCGGCGATCAGCACGGAGGCGTCGACCAGCGGAATGAAGCCGGCGCGCAGCACCTTCGGGCCTTCGCCGTTCGAGCGCCCGGGTGCGGCGAGATTTTCTCCCGATTGGTCGATCTTGCTCATCATGTTCACTCCGGCTTTCTCCCGGATATTTCCTTGGTCGAATGCATCACATCAGCAGCCCGGCTGCCGTCACCACGCTCTGGGCGATCTCGGATATCTTCTTCTTCTCGTTCATGGCGGTCTGGCGGAGCAGCGCGAAGGCATCCTCCTCCGAGAGGCCGCGCATCTTCATGAGAATGCCCTTGGCGCGCTCAATGACCTTGCGTTCCTCCAGCGCCGATTTCGCGTCGGCAAGCTCCCGCTGCAGCCGGCTGAAGGCGTTGAAGCGGCTGACCGCCATGTCGAGGATCGGCTTGACGCGCTCCTTCTTCAAACCGTCGACCACGTAGGCCGAAACGCCGGCCTCCACCGCGGCTTCGATGGAGGCCGTGTCGGAGCGGTCCACGAACATGGCGATCGGCCGGCTCACCGTCCGCGTGAGCTGGAACAGGTGCTCCATCATGTCACGGTTCGGGTTCTCGATATCGATGACGATGACATCCGGCTTCAGCGTGTCGATGATGCGGGCGACGCCCTGCACCTCGTGGATCACCGTGACATTGCCATGCCCGGCCTCCCGCAGCCCTTCCTCGATGATGGAGGCGCGGATGGCGTTTTCGTCGATAACCAGAATGGTGAGATCGGGTGCCGGCATCCCATAGTGTTGCCGCAGTGCAGCAATCTTGGCAAGCGTCATGATGGGGCCTGAGGATTTGTTCCGCCGGGAGCCGGACGGAAAGAACCAGTTAACCTTTATTTTTTACTTCATGGATAGATGTGCCCTCTCGTTTCTCGTCCGGTTCTCATGCAATTCACACGCAATAATTTCCCCCAGAGTTCCGACCAAGCCAGCACCGAAGACGATGCAGTCGAGGTGGTGCGGCAGAATGTCCGCCAGCAGAGCCTGGCCGACTTCAATCAGCCCGTCATAGAGCAGGCGCCCTGGCAGGCGGCGTTCCGGCTGGCCCCGAACGTGCGGTTCACCCGCACGCCGGAAAACGTTCTCACTCGCAGGCAGGCGGAGGCCGAGGCGGTTCCGGCGCAGGTGTCGGATAGTGCTGCCGAACACAAGGCGGCCGAGCCGGCTGCCGAGCCCGTCGACGTTGTTCCGGCGGAGCCGTATCCGGCCGCTGCAGGTGATTCGGACGCCGCAGCTGAAGCGCCGGCCGTGCCTCTCGACCAGATCGCCGGCCTGCAACAGCTCGCCGCCACAATGCGGCAGCCGGTTGTCGCTGCACCCCCGCCTGATATTCCGGCGGCCGTATCCATCGAGGCGGCGCAGCCGGAAGCTCCGCAGGCGATGCCCGCGATCGCAGTTCCGCGCCAGGATATCGCGATCTCCGATTTCGCCTTCTGGGACGCCATGCCGTTCGAACTGGAAGGACCGGCCGTTGTCGAGCGTGTTCCGGCACCGCAGCCGGTAAGAGCGCCGGTTTTGGCAAGGGCCAACCAGCCGGTGACGGCCCTTTATCGCGAAGTGCCGCGCCAGGCGGCCGCCCGGACGCTCGTGGTCGCGCCATCCCCGAGGCCGGAACCGGTCAAGGTCCCTGAACCGGCGGCGCCTGTTCAGGCCGTTCCGGCGCCGGTGTTAAAAACCGAGGCTCCCGTGGTCTCGGAGCCGCCGCAGCCGACCCCCGTTTTCACGGCAGCTCCCGCGCCGGCTCCGCAAACCGAGCCGGCCCGCCCGCGCACCGTTCGGCCGGCGATAGCCGAGTACGAATTCCCACCCATTTCGCTTCTGCAGGAGCCGCGCGGCGAGCGCGGCCAGGCCATGCAGCCGGATGCCCTGCAGCAGAGCGCCGGGCTGCTGGAAAGCATCCTCGAAGATTTCGGCGTGCGCGGCGAGATCATCGATGTCCGCCCCGGTCCGGTCGTGACGCTCTACGAATTCGAGCCGGCGCCGGGCGTCAAATCCTCGCGCGTCATCGGCCTTTCGGACGACATCGCCCGGTCGATGTCGGCGCTGTCGGCCCGCGTCGCCGTCGTGCCAGGCCGCAACGTCATCGGCATCGAACTGCCGAACGCCACCCGCGAGACGGTCTATTTCCGCGAACTCATCGAATGCGAGGACTATTGGGAGACCAAGCATCGCCTCGCGCTCTGCCTCGGCAAGACGATCGGCGGCGAACCTGTCATCGCCGAGCTCGCGAAGATGCCGCATCTGCTCGTGGCCGGTACGACCGGTTCGGGCAAGTCGGTGGCGATCAACACGATGATCCTGTCGCTCCTCTACCGGCTGCGCCCGGAAGAATGCCGGCTGATCATGATCGATCCGAAGATGCTGGAGCTTTCCGTCTATGACGGCATCCCGCATCTGCTGACGCCCGTCGTCACCGATCCGAAGAAGGCCGTCCTGGCGCTGAAATGGGCGGTCCGCGAGATGGAGGACCGCTATCGCAAGATGTCCCGCCTCGGCGTCCGCAATATCGACGGCTACAACCAGCGTGCAGCGCAGGCGCGGGAAAAGGGCGAGGTCATCACCGTCAGCGTCCAGACCGGTTTCGACCGGACGACCGGTGAGATCGTCTACGAGGAACAGGAACTCGACCTGTCGCCGATGCCCTACATAGTCGTCATCGTCGACGAAATGGCCGACCTGATGATGGTCGCCGGCAAAGATATCGAAGGGGCGATCCAGCGCCTGGCGCAGATGGCGCGCGCTGCCGGCATCCACCTGATCATGGCGACGCAGCGCCCGTCCGTCGACGTCATCACCGGCACGATCAAGGCGAACTTCCCGACCCGCATCTCCTTCCAGGTCACGTCGAAGATCGACAGCCGCACGATCCTCGGGGAGCAGGGCGCCGAACATCTGCTCGGCCAGGGCGACATGCTGCACATGGCCGGCGGCGGGCGGATTTCCCGCGTCCACGGTCCGTTCGTCTCCGATGCAGAGGTGGAATCGGTCGTCCGTCACCTCAAGACGCAAGGCAGGCCGGACTATCTCGGCACGGTCACCGAGGACGAGGAAGAGGCGGAAAGCGAAGAGGCTTCGCAGGAAGCCGTCTTCGACAAGAGCGCCATGGGTGGCGACGACAGCGACGAGCTCTACGAAAAGGCCGTCAAGGTGGTCATGAAGGATCGCAAATGCTCGACCTCCTATATCCAGCGGCGGCTCTCGATCGGCTACAATCGTGCCGCTTCGCTGGTCGAGCGCATGGAACAGGAAGGGCTCGTCGGCCCCGCCAACCACGTCGGCAAGCGCGAGATCATCTCGGGCGGACGTTCGGGTGCGGCGGTGCCGGATGGTTTCGAGGAGTGAGGCACGAACCCCCTCACCAACAAAATCTACGACTTAGCTAAAGCTAAGATCGTGATTTTGTAACCTCTCCCACAAGGGGAGAGGTAGCCCCGCGGCGGCGCGGCATTCCTATCTCTCCCCTTGTGGGAGAGAAAGTGATTTCAACATCTTAGCTTTAGCTAAGTGTTAGAAATCGCAAGTGAGGGGAGCGCGTGTCTCGAAAAGCCTCAACGGCTGCGGATATAGTCGCTCAACCTCTGCGCCGCGTCCTTGACCTGCAGCGGATCGCGCAGATAGCAGGCGCGCATGAAGGCTTGGCCGCCGGGGCCGAAGGCGGTTCCCGGCGCCATGCCGACGCCCGTCTTGTCGACGATCCTGAACGCCTCGTCGCGGCTGTCGGTGACGCCGTCGATCTTCAGGAAGGCGTAGAGCGCGCCGTCCGGCTTGCGGGTCTCGACGCGGTTGGTGGCGATCAGCGCATCGCAGAGGATGTCGCGGGATTTGCGCGCTCGCTCGATATTGGTGCGGATGAAATCGTCACCCTGTTCGAGGGCCACGATGGCGCCCTTCTGCATGAACTGCGCGACGCCCGAGGTCGAATACTGGATGAGGTTGGTGAGCGTCTGGCCGATCTCGGCCGGCGCCACCATCCAGCCGACGCGCCAGCCGGTCATGCACCAGTTCTTCGAGAAGGAATTGGCGAAGATGATCCGGTCCTCCGGCTCCATGACGTCCATGAAGGAGGGCGCGCGGGCGCCGTCGAAATAATAGAGGCCGTAGATCTCGTCGGCGATGATCCACAGCCCGCGCTTGCGGGCGAGTTCGAGGATGGCCTTGAGATCTTCGTGCGTCGCGGTCCAGCCCGTCGGATTGGAGGGCGAGTTGATGAAGAGCGCGGTGGTTTTGGGAGTGATCGCCGCTTCCAGCCGCTCGATGTCCAGCACCCAGCGGCCGTCGGCAAAGCCGAGCCGGACCGTAACGGGCTTGGCTTCGGAGACGCCGATGGCGTTCACGACATTCGGCCAGGCGGGCGAGAGGTAGACGATCTCGTCGCCGGCGGAAGCGACCGTCTGGATCGCCAGCACGATCGACTGCATGCCCGAACCGGTGACGTAGATATTGTCGGCCGAAAGCTTCGTGCCGTAGTGCCGCTGATAATAGCGAACGATCGCCTCCCGAAGGGCGGGAATGCCTTGCGTCCAGGTGTAGAAGGTCTCGCCGGCCAGCAGCGCCTCGCTGGCTGCGCGTGTGATGAAATCCGGCGTCGGAAGATCGCCTTCGCCGATCCAGAGCGGCATCAGGTTTTCGCGGCCTCTGGCATAGGTGACGATCTCGCCAATGCCGCTGCGGGGCGCTGCCGCGGCGCGGGCGCTGATATCCGGTCTGATGATGGTCATGGATGGCCTGTCGATGCTGGGATGGTGTTTTCCTGCGTAGGCCCGGACCTATTCCCGGTCAATATGTTTCAGGCGTCAGTGGCTCTGAAAGCGGCCGAACGTGCCGCGCGAGAAGCACAAGGGATCGCCCTCGCGGTGGGCGGCGCGCAGCACGCGGCCGAGGATCAGCGTGTGGTCGCCGGCATCGTGCAGGTCCGAGCGTTCGCATTCGAAGCGGGCGAGCGTACCGGGGATGACCGGTACGCCTTCCATGTTCTCGATCCAGTCGAGCCCCTCGAAACCCGCTCCGTTGCGGGTGAAGCGGGCGCTCAGGCGATCCTGCTCGGCACTCAGCACATGGATGACAAAATAGCTTGCCGCCGTGAAGGCCCGATGGCGCGACGAGCTTTTTGCCGGCGACCAGAGGACGAGCGGCGGGTCGAGCGAAACCGACGTGAAGCTGTTGACCGTCATGCCGATCGGCCCGCCCGGCGTCCTTGCCGTCACCACCGCCACGCCGGTCGTGAACGTGCCAAGCGCATTGCGGTAGTGCCGGGCGGTCGATGCGTCGGGAATGAAGACCTGCTCGTTCAGGCCGTGGGTGATGTCGGCTGATATCGTCATGGCACCTGCTTTCCGATGGCAGCGGTATAGAGTTCGAACCAGGTCTGGCGATCGATCGCCACTTTCGCGGCGTCGGCGATCTTTCCGATACGGTCGAGATTGTTGGTGCCGAGCACCGGCAGGATCCTCGCCGGATGGGCCAGCAGCCATGCGACCGCGACGGCCGTCGCATCGACACCCCGTTCGCCGGCAGTCCGCTCCAGCACCGTCATCAGCCGCCGGTTTTCCGGCTTGAAGAGCGAACCGCCGCCGAGCGGCGACCAGGCCATCGGCGCGATGTTGCGTTCCTGCAGATAGGCAAGGTCGCCATTTGTGAAGGAATCCATCGCGACGAGGCTCATCTCGATCTGATTGGTGACGAGTTCGGCTTCCATCGAAGACTGCAGCAGCGAGAAACCCCAGGGCCGGAAATTCGAAACGCCGACGGCGCGCACCTTGCCGGATTCCACCAGCGCATCGAGCGCCGGCCCCGTCTCGTCCGGATCCATGAACGGGTCGGGACGATGGATGAGGAGCAGATCGATGTAATCCGTCGCCATGTCGCGCAGCGAGGCTTCGACCGACGCGTTGATGTGCCCGGCGCTTGTATCATAGTGCTTGCCGCGGACGGCCGAATGCCGGCCGGCCGGCGCGACGATGCCGCATTTGGTGACGATCTCTATCCTGTCGCGCAGTGAAGGCGAGGCCTTCAGCGCCGCGCCGAAGATCGCTTCCGCCGTGTAGCCGCCGTAGATGTCGGCATTGTCCATGGTGGTGATGCCCTGCGCCAGGCAGGCCTCGATCTTGGCCTCGACATGTTTCGGCGAGGTATCGGCATCGTCGCCGATGCGCCACAGCCCGTAGACGAGGCGGCTGAGTTCGAGATCGGGTGAAAGTTGAATGCGGTCCATCAGTGGCGCCTCCCTGCGCCGAGCGGTGTTGCGGGCGTGTCGGCCGGTACGCGGCCGTAGATATGCGGCAGCGAGCAGGTCTTCAGCTGCGGCAGGACCTTCTTGCCGAAATGTTCCGCTTCGTCGAGATGGGGGTAGCCGGAAAAGATGAAGGCCCTGACGCCCATCTTCTTGTAGGCCTCGATTTCCGAAAGCACCTGATCGGTGGAGCCGACCAGCGCCGCGCCGCAGCCGGAGCGTGCCCGGCCGATGCCGGTCCAGAGGTGGCGCTCGACATAGCCGAACTTGTCGGCGAGCTCCCGGGTGCGAGCCTGATGGGAAACGCCGAGCGAGGTGCTGTCATGGGCGCGGCTGCGGATCAGCCGGCCGTATTCGTCGTCCAGCTTCGAGACGAGGTGCTCGGCATAATCCCGGGCTTCCTTTTCCGTATCGCGGACGATCATGTGAACGCGCAGACCGTAATCCAGGGTGCGGCCGTGAGCTTCGGCACGGGCGTGCACGGCCTTCATGCGTTCGGCGATCTGCTCCTTGGGTTCCGGCCACATGAGGTAGACATCGCATTGGGCTCCGCAGAGCTCCAGCGCATCCGGCGAATAGCCGCCGAAATAGAGAAGCGGGCCGCCGTTCTGCTGGTAGGGTCTGGCGGGCTCGGTGGTGACGCCCTTGAAATTGTAGACCTCGCCTTCGTGGTCGATCGTGTCGCGCGTCCAGGCCTGGCGGAGAATCTGCACGACCTCGTGGCTGCGGCGATAGCGGAAGGCGCTGTCGGCCACTTCGCCGGGGAAATCCGAGCTGATGACGTTGAGCGTCAGGCGGCCCTTCAGCATGTGGTCGAGGGTTGCGACGGTGCGGGCGAGCATGATCGGCTGCATCTCGCCGCAGCGGATCGCGGCGAGAAGGTTGATCCTCTCGGTGATTTGCGAGCAGGCGGCGACGAAGCTCAGCGTGTCCTGCCCGACCTGATAGGAGGAGGGGCAGAGGATGTTGCGGAAGCCGAGCGTTTCGGCGCGCGTGACGATCTCGGAACAGTGCTCGAAGCTCGATTTCAGGGCGTCGTCGGGAACGCCGAGATAGGCATAGTCGTCCGAGCAGAGGGCGGCGAACCAGGACACTTCGGCCGCATCGAGATCCGGCGATGTGATCGGGACAACGGTCATCAGTCTCCTCCTCCGCGTCGATACTTGACACTTGCATAACATCTGATTTGATGTAGATCAATGATGTATCAATTTTCTCTTTGGGGGGAGAAGCGCTTCGATGGAAAGTCATCCCGGCAGCCTGCCGATCTATCTGCAGATCACCGAACTGCTGGTGCGGGATATCGCGGCCGGCCGGCTGGTCGACGGCGAGAAGCTGGCGCCGGAGCGCGACATGGCGGCCGAACTCGGCATTGCGGTGGGTACGTTGCGGAAGGCGCTTGCGGAGCTCCAGAGCCGCGGACTTCTGGAACGGGTGCAGGGGTCGGGGAACTATATCCGGGCGATCAGCGATCCGAAAAGCGTCTATGCCATGTTCCGCCTGGAACTCATCCAGGGCGGCGGACTGCCCACCGCCGAGATCATCGATGTCGAGCGGCTCGACAAATCCGGGGATCTGCCGAAATTCGGCTTTTCTCCGGAAGGCCATCGCATCCGGCGGATACGGCGATTGTCGGGGAAAGTGGCGGCACTGGAGGAAATCTGGCTGGACGGTTCCTATGCGCAAGCGATTGCGCCGGAGGACCTGTCGGAATCGCTTTATCTCTACTATCGCACGCGGCTCAATCTCTGGATCGTCAGGGCCGAGGACAGGATCGCTCTCGATACCGTGCCCGAATGGGCGCCGCCGGTCTTCGGCCACAAACCGGGCGCGCCGATCGCCCACGTGCTGCGCATGAGCCAGGCGCAGGACGGCGCGGTGGCCGAGGTTTCCCGTACATGGTTCGACCATTCCGTGGCGCGCTACGTATCGCGCTTGAGGTAGGCCGATGGATTTGCGCAGCCGACACATGACATTCGAAAGCACGCCCGACGGTTTCTCCATCTCGCTGAACGGCCGGACGGTTCTCCGGCACAGCGCCTCCTTGCCCTGCATTTTCGTGGGCGAGGGGCAGGAGCGGATGGACATGTACCGCGGCAATTTCGAGGTCGAGGACTATATCGTCGAGCGCAGCCCGCTCAGGCATGCGGCCGTCGAGGGAGATACGATCAGCCTTTCGGAGGCGGAGGGAAGGGCGCCGCGCCTCGAACTGACGATCGCGGGGTCCGCCATCCATTTCCGCTCGCTGGACGGCCGCATCAACCGTTTCTGGATCCGCATCCATGCGAAGAACGACGAGCATGTCTGGGGCGGCGGCGAGCAGATGTCCTATTTCGACATGCGCGGGCGCCGTTTCCCGCTCTGGACCTCCGAGCCGGGCGTCGGCCGCGACAAGACGAGCGAGATCACCTTCAAATCCGACCTCAAGGACAAGGCGGGCGGCGATTATTACAACACCAACTATCCGCAGCCGACCTACATCTCCTCGGCGCGTTATGCGCTGCATGTGGAGACGACGGCCTATTGCGTCTTCGATTTCCGCCGCCAGACCTTTCACGAGATCGAGGTCTGGGCGGTCCCGGAGCGGATCGAGCTCCATTCCGCGCCGACCTTCGTCGAACTCGTCGAAACCCTGTCATCGCGTTTCGGACGGCAGCCGGAACTGCCGGATTGGGTCTATAACGGCGCGATCGTCGGTCTGAAGGACGGCATGAATTCCTTCGACCGGCTGGACAGGATGCTGCAAGCGGGCGTGCAGGTCTCCGGCCTCTGGTGCGAGGATTGGGTCGGCATCCGGCAGACTTCGTTCGGCTCTCGCCTCTTCTGGGACTGGCAGGCGAACGAGGAGCGGTATCCGGGCCTTAAGGAGCGCATCGCCGAATTGAACGGCGAGGGCATCCGCTTCCTCGGCTACGTGAATCCCTATCTCTGCGTCGATGGAGCACTGTTTCCGGAGGCGGAAGCGGCGGGTTATTTCGCCAGGGATCAGCTCGGCCGTACGGCGATCGTCGATTTCGGCGAGTTCGACTGCGGTGTCGTCGATTTCACCAATCCGGAGGCCGCCGAATGGTTCGCCGAGGAGGTGATAGGCCGCCGCATGCTGGATTTCGGCCTGTCTGGGTGGATGGCGGATTTCGGCGAGTATCTCCCGATCGACGTCGAGCTCGCGAACGGCATCGACGCCAAGCTGATGCACAATGCCTGGCCGGTGCTCTGGGCCGAGGTCAATGCAAAGGCGATCGCAAGCCGCGGCAAGACCGGGGAGGCCTTGTTCTTCATGCGGGCCGGCTTCACCGGGGTGCAGAAACATTGTCCGCTCTTATGGGGCGGCGACCAGTCGGTGGATTTCTCCCGCCATGACGGTCTCGTCACCGTCATATGCGCGGCGCTGTCGTCGGGCCTCCTGGGCAACGCATACCACCATTCCGACATCGGCGGCTACACGAGCCTGTTCGGCAATGTCCGCACGCCCGAGCTTCTGATGCGCTGGGCCGAGATGGCCGCGTTCACGCCGGTGATGCGCAGCCACGAGGGCAACCGGCCGCGCGACAATGTCCAGATCGACCAGGACCCGGAAGTGCTCGCCCATTTCGCCAGGATGACGTGGATCTACGTGCATCTGGCGCCCTATCTCAAAACCTTGTCGAAGGAGGCCGCCACGCGCGGCCTGCCGGTGCAGCGGCCGCTCTTCCTGCATTACGAGCATGACCTGAAAACCTACGCGATCCAGGACAGCTATCTTTACGGCCCGGACCTGCTGGTGGCGCCGGTCTGGCACGCGGCCCAAGGCGAGCGCGCCGTCTATCTGCCGGAAGGAGCGGATTGGGTGCATGTCTGGAGCGGAGAGGAGTTTTCAGGCGGTCAGGAGGCGACGGTCGCCTCGCCGATCGGCTGTCCGCCGGTGTTTTATCGGAAGGGTGCGGCTTTTGCGGAGATGTTTGAGGGGCTGAGGGGAATGTGAGGAGCTAGGTGTGAAGAGGTGAGAGGCGGTGCGGCAAACTCCCGATCTCCCCCCTTGAGGGGGAGATGTCGCCGAAGGTGACAGAGGGGGGTGGCGCCACGAATTCAATTGCGGAAGAGTATGCCGCAGCACCCCCCTCTGCCCTGCCGGGCATCTCCCCCCTCGAGGGGGGAGATCGGCTAGACGCACCGCCGAACGCCTATCTCTACCGAGCCGCCCAATTCGCGCCGCGGCGGAAGATCGTCTTCATCTGCGGTACGTCGAATTCCTTCGCCTGATGGCCGAGCGAGGAATAGAAGACACGGCCATTGCCGTATTTCCGCTTCCAGACCACCGGCATCACCACGCCGTCGATCCACCAGGCATGCGCGCCGGTGAAGGTCGTTGTCGCCAGCACCTCGTTCGAGGGGTCGACATGCATGTAATATTGCTCGGACGTGTAGGGGAAATCGGTGATCCCTTCCATCAGCGGATCGTCGGGCCTGGTGATGTTGACGGTGTAGTCGATGATGTTGCCGGGATGGGCGACCCACTGGCCGCCGATGATGAACTGGTAGTCGACCGATTCGCGGAAGGCGTCGCCCGCGCCGCCGTGATAGCCGGCGATGCCGACGCCGCCCTCGACCGCGGCGGCGAGGTTCTTCACCTCTTCCTTCTCGATCTTCGACATGGTCATGATCGGCACGATGAGGCTCAGGTCATGGATCGAAGGGTCGGCGAAGGCCTCGGTCGAATGTTCGAGATAGACCTTGAAGCCGTCCTCCTCGAGCATGTCCTTGATGATCTCGGCGCATTCCTGCGGTTCGTGGCCGCTCCAGCCGCCCCAGACGATCAGTGCTTCCCGCATGTTCTTTTCCTCCAGAATTGCTTTATCGGATTACCGGGCCAGCCGGCCGTCGACGAGCGAGACCGGCAGAGGCGCCGGTCGTTCCGTTGCCGTGGTGATCTTGATGGTGCGGCCTTCGGCTGCTGCGGTGTGGAAGGCTTCCATCACCTCCAGCACATGCAGCGCGAGATCGCCGTTCGCCCGGTGTGGGCGGTTGGAGCGGATCGCGTAAGCCATGTCGGCGACGCCGAGTGAACGGTAGTTGCCGTCCGCATAGGGCGCGGTCAGCGGCTGTTCCTCGAACTGGCCGCCCTTCTTCAGGTATTCGACCCGTCCGCCGAAATGGTTCGGATCCGGCACGATCAGCGTGCCCTCGGTGCCATAGACTTCCAGCGGCACATGCTTGTGGCCGGCGACGTCGAAGCTCATGCCGATCTGCACGACCGCGCCGCCGGCAAAGGCCATCACGCCCGCCACATGGGTCGGCACATGCACGGGAATGCGCTCGCCGTTTCTCGGTTCGCTGGTGATGACGCGCTCCTTGCGGGGGGTGATCGCAAAACCCGCGACCTGCGAGACCGGGCCGAGCAGGTTGACGAGATCGGTGATGTAATAGGGTCCCATGTCGAGCATCGGTCCGCCGCCGACCTCGTAATAGAAGGCGGGATTGGGATGCCAGCGCTCGTGGCCGGGGCACATGAAGGTCGCCGTGCCGCCGACCGGTATCCCGATGACGCCCTCATCGATCAGGGCGCGGGCGGTCTGGTGGCCGCCGCCGAGGAAGGTGTCGGGTGCCGCGCCGATACGCAGGCCCCTGGCTTTGGCTGCCTCCGCCAGTTTTTTCCCTTCCGCGAAATTAATCCCGAGCGGCTTTTCCGAATAGGTGTGCTTGCCGGCTTCGAGCGCCTGCAGGCCGACGGCCACATGCGCCTTCGGGATCGTCAGGTTGACGATGATCTCGATCTGCGGGTCCGTGAGCAGCTCGTCCACGCTTCTGGCGGAGAGGTTGAATTCCGAAGCCTTCGCTTCCGCAAGGTCGCGGTTGAGGTCGGCCAGCCCGCGAATGTCGAGGATCGGGAATGCGGAGGTCATCGCCTTCAAGTAGGCGCCTGAGATGTTGCCGCATCCGATGATGCCGATACCGACTTTGTCCATCATTCTCCTCCCAATGAATCATGATATCCGGGGTGCGTCAGAGCGCCGGCCCGGTGGTGCTCCAGGGCGATTCGTAAAGTTCGTAAAGCGCGACGGCCGCCGCCCCCTGCGCCCAGAAATCGTCGGTCGAATCGTCGAAGACGAGTTCGCTGACGCCTTTCAGCGACGGGGGGATGGCGAGCGCATAGGCATCGCGCAGGCTGTTGAGGAACGGTTCGCCGAGCGCCAGCGAGGAGCCGACGAGGATGACCCTGGGCGGCGCGAACAGCGTGACGATGTTGGCGATCGTCAGCCCGACCGCTTCGCCGGCGCGCATCGCCGCGCCGATCAGCCGGTCGTCGTCCGCCTGGATCAGCGCCTGCACGTGGCTCATGCCGCGGCCGAGCCGCACGGCTTCCGCAAAGCGCCCGTCCGTCTGCTGTTCGCCGAGGATCGCGCTTTCGCCCGCCCGGCTCGAAAGCCGCACGACACCCTGCTGGCCCATGCCGAGCACGAGGTCGCCGAGATTGTGGCTGAGGCCGCCGGCGCCCCGGAAAAGCTGATTGCGGTGCAGCACGCCCAAGCCCAGCGTCTGCTCCAGCGATATCAGTACCATGTCCTCCAGGTCGCGGGCCTTGCCGAACCAGTGGTGGCCGAGCGTGATGGCGTGTGCGTCGCTTTCGATGATCGTCGGCGTCGACAGGCGCACCGACATTTCAGCGGCGAAATCGATGTTCACCTCACGGAAGATCGGGCTTGACCGGATATAGCCGGTGCGATGCTCGATGACGCCCGGAATTCCGAGGCAGACGCTGTCGACATCCTCCAGCGACAGGTCGGCATCCACGACGCAGCGGCGTACGCCGTCTTCCACCAGGTCGGCGATGACGGCGATCGGCTGCCGGTCGATGCGGATCGGCAGCGTCAGCTTGGACAGCACGTCGCCGCGGAAATTGGTGACGACGAAGACCATGCGATTTGCAGCGATCTTGGCGCCGACGACGCGGGCGGCATCCGGATTGACCTCCAGCATGACGCGGGGCCGGCCGCGCACGGTCTCGTTGCGGATGTCGCCTTCGTGGCGGGTCAGGATCAATCCGTCGTCGAGGAGGGAGCCGGTGATTGCCGAGACGGTGGTGGTCGAAAGCTCGGTTCGCTCGCTGATCTCCACGCGGGAGATCGGCCCGTGGCGCCGGATCGTATCCAGCACGCTCAGGCGGTTGATGGCGCGCATCAGTTCGGGATCGGCAGTTTTCATCGTCTCGTGCGGGCACCCAACCCCGTCAGTGCCCGGCGTATTTTTTACGCATGGCAAATTAAATTCGCCTTCTTCTAAATCCGATTTTCATGTTTGCGCAACAGGAATTTCTGTTTAAGCATTCTTTTTAGGCGCTTTTTGCCGCTTTCTCAGGCAAGCTATTGACAGAACGGGAAAGGCTGCGATTATTTAATCCGGGTACAGAAATAAAGCGCTACGGGAGGAGTGCGAAATGCTGACCATCGGGAAATCGGGAATTCGCTTTGCGTTTGCCAGCACCATCGGTACGCTGGCTTTATGCGCGACGGCCGCTACGGCCTCGGCCGATGCGGTCGTGAAATGGCTGCACCTGGAGCTCAATCCGGAATATGTGAAAGTCTGGCGCGGCATCGCCGACAAGTATCAGGCCGAGCATCCCGGCGTGAAGATCGAGATGCAGTTTCTCGAAAACGAGGCCTTCAAGGCAAAGCTGCCGACGCTGCTGCAATCCAGCGATGCGCCGGATTTCTTCTACAGCTGGGGCGGCGGCGTGCTGAAGCAGCAGCAGGCGACGGGCGCGCTCAAGGACATTACCGACAAGATGAAGGGAGATGGCGGCGCCTGGGGCAAGAGCTACAATCCCGCCGCCCTGAAGGCAGTCACCTTCGACGACAAGATCAGCGCCGTGCCCTACAAGATGGGAACCGTCAGCTTCTTCTATAACAAGGCCTATTTCGCGAAAGCGGGGGTCGATGCCGCGGGCATCAAGACCTGGGACGATTTTCTCGCCGCAGTCAAAAAGCTCAAGGATGCGGGGATCGTGCCGATCGCGGGCGGCGGCGGGGAGAAGTGGCCGATCCACTTCTACTGGAGCTATCTGGTCATGCGCAATGCCGGCCAGCAGGGCTTCGATGCGATGAAGACCGGTGCGGGCGATGGTTTCGTGGCGCCTGAAGCCGTAAAAGCCGGCGAGCAGCTTGCCGAACTCGGCAAGCTTGAACCGTTCCAGCCGGGCTATCTCGCCACGACCTGGCCTCAGGCACTCGGCGTCTTCGGCGACGGCAAGGCCGCGATGATCCTCGGTTTCGAGACGACGGAAGCTTTCCAGCGCAGAAATGCCGGCGACGGCAAGGGGCTTGCAAGCGACAATATCGGCCGCTTCGCCTTCCCCGCGGTGGCAGGCGGAGCCGGCAAGGCCACCGATACGCTGGGCGGCATCAACGCATGGGCCGTGACGGCGAAGGCGCCGCCGGAAACCCTGGATTTCCTCGCCTATCTGACGAATGCAGAAAACGAACGGCTCATGGCGAAGGCGGGGATGATCCTGCCGGCGGCGGTCGGAGCGGAGGACGGCGTCACCAACCCGCTCCTTAGCGAGTCTGCAAGACAGCTCGAAGCTTCCACCTGGCACCAGAACTTCTTCGATCAGGAGCTGGGCCCATCCGTCGGCCGTGTCGTGAACGACGCGTCGGTCGCCATCGTGTCGGGTCAGATGTCGCCGGAGGAAGGCGCGCAGACGATCCAGGACGCGGTGGAAATGGACAAGATGTGATGCGAGGCGCCGGCGGGGCCGACTGCCCCGGCCGGCGCGTTCCCTGCAGCCCATGACAGCCGGAACGAAGATGACCAATGTTTCTGCAACGACCGCCATAGGGCATGCGGCGGACGCACGTCGCGTTGCCAGGCGCAAGAGCCCGACGGCACGGGGGCGGCTTCCGGTACTAATCCTGTTCCTGCCGCCGGCGCTTCTTCTTTTCACGATCTTCGTGATCATGCCGATGGGCGAGGCCGCCTGGTACAGCCTCTACCGGTGGGACGGCTACGGCCTGCCCGAGCAGTTCGTGGGCCTGCGGAATTTCGAGGTGCTCTTCGGAAACGGCGCCTTTCTGACGGCCCTCAAGAACAACTTCCTGATCATCGTCGTTTCGCTGCTTCTGCAAATACCGCTTGCGATCTGGCTTGCCATGATGCTGGCGAACCGCATCAAGGGCGTGATCGTCTTCCGGCTGATCTTCTTCCTGCCCTATGTGCTCGCCGATGTGGCGGCCGGCCTCATCTGGCGCTTCGTCTATGACGGGGACTACGGGCTTTTCGCGGCCGTCGCAGGCTTCCTCAGGGTCGAGACGCCCTATGTTCTCGCCGACAAGGACCTCGCCATCTATGCGGTGCTCGCCGTGGTGGTCTGGAAATATTTCGGCTTCCACATGATGCTCTTCATCGCCGGGCTCCAGTCCCTCGACAAGAGCGTCCTGGAAGCCGCCGAGATCGACGGCGCCACCGGCTGGCAGAAATTCCGCTTCGTGACGCTGCCGCTCCTCGGCTCGACGCTGCGCCTGTCGGTGTTCTTCGCCGTGGTCGGGTCGCTGCAACTGTTCGACATGATCATGCCGCTGACCGGCGGCGGACCGTTCAATTCCACCCAGACGATGGTGACCTTCCTCTACAATTTCGGGGTCACCCGGATGCAGGTGGGTCTCGGAAGCGCGGTCGGCGTAGTCCTGTTCGTGATCTGCGTCACGCTCGCCTTCAGCTACAAACGGATATTCATGCGCCATGACTGAGACGGGATCCTCAATCCGGATGAGCGCCGGCACGAAAGTCTACCTTTACGTCTCGCTCACCATCATTGCGGCGGTCGTCGTCGTTCCGCTGCTGACGACGGCTCTCGGCGGCTTCAAGACGCTCGGCGACCTGCGCATCAATCCGTTCGGCCTGCCGGCCGAATGGCAATGGTCCAACTATACCGATATCCTGTTCGGGGACCGGTACTGGCGGCAGATGATGAACTCGCTGATCATCGCCACGCTCACCGTGTTCCTCACCGTGTCCGTCGCGGCCATGGCGGCCTTCACCTTTGCCCATGTCCGGTTCTTCGGCTCGAACTTCCTGCTCAACTACTTTCTGATCGGGCTGATGTTTCCGGCCGCGACCGCGATCCTGCCGCTCTTCATCCGTATCCGCGACCTCGGCCTGCTCAATACCTATTGGGGTGTCGTCCTGCCGCAGGTGGCCTTCGGCCTCGGCATGAGCATCCTGCTGTTCCGGAATTATTTCCGCAATCTTCCGGAGGAACTGTTCCAGGCCGCCTTCGTGGATGGCTGCGGCTACATGCGCTTCTTCTGGCACGTCACGCTGCCGCTCTCGCGCCCGATCATCGCGACGGTGGCGATCGTCTCCTTCGTGGCGAGCTGGAACAGCTACATCCTGCCGCTCATCATGCTGAATTCGGAATCCATCTATCCCTGGCCGCTGGGGATCATGGTCTACCGGGGAGAATTCGGGACCGAGTGGCAACTGGTGCTCGCCTTCATCACGCTCACCATCCTGCCGACCATCATCGTCTTCTTCCTTGCCCAGAAGCACATCATCGCCGGCCTGACGGCCGGCGCCGTGAAGTCCTGACCGAAGATCGGAACACCCATGGCCTCCGTCACCCTGTCCAACGTCCAAAAATCCTACGGCTCCCTCGGGGTCATCCACGGCGTGAGGCTTTCCATCGAGGACGGCGAATTCATCGCGCTGGTCGGCCCGTCGGGATGCGGAAAATCCACGCTTCTCAGGATGATCGCAGGCCTTGAGGAGATTACCGAAGGTGACGTCCTCATCGGCGGCAAGGTCGTCAACGAGCTGACGCCGCGCGAACGGAACATCGCCATGGTGTTCCAGTCCTATGCGCTCTATCCGCATATGACGGTGGCCGAGAACATGGGCTTCAATCTGCGCCTTTCGGGCGCGCCGAAGCCGGTCATCGCCGAGCGGGTCAACGAGGCGGCGCGCATGCTCGATCTCGTCCCGCTTCTCGACCGCAAGCCGGCGCAGCTTTCCGGCGGCCAGCGCCAGCGGGTCGCCATGGGACGGGCGGTCGTCCGCAACCCTGCCGTCTTCCTGTTCGACGAGCCGCTTTCCAACCTCGATGCGAAACTGCGCGTGCAGATGCGCTCCGAGATCAAGACCCTGCATCAGAAGGTGGGCACGACCTCGATCTACGTGACCCACGACCAGATCGAGGCGATGACGCTCGCCGACCGCATCGTCGTGCTCAACCAGGGACGGGTGGAGCAGGAGGGCACGCCGATGGAACTCTACAAGACGCCGGCGAACCTCTTCGTCGCGGCCTTCATCGGCTCGCCGGCGATGAATATCCTCGACGGCACCGTCGACGGCGAGGGTGGCGAGGCGGCGGCGCGCCTCGGCGACGGCACGGCGATCCGCATCGCGCCGGACCGCAAGGTGAAGCGCGGGCAGGCGATCAAGATCGGCCTGCGGCCCGAACATCTGAGCCCCGGCACGGGCGGGACCGCTCTGGCCGGGCGGACGCTGCTGGTCGAGCCGACGGGCGCGCAGACGCATGTGGTCTTCGACCTCGCCGGCCAGCCGGTGACGGCGATCGTCGACGGCGAATATCCGGCCCGCTACGGCGCGAGGTTCGAGGCGAACATTCCGGCCGAGCAGGTGCATGTCTTCGACCGCGAAAGCGGCGCCGCGCTGTAATTTCAGAACGTCTCGAGCCGGATGTCGGCGGGGCGGGAATTGGCGATGATAAACCGGCCGTTCGGCAGGTCGTTGCCGTCGAGCTTCCAGGCGATGGCGGCCTCGTCCAGCCCGTAATGCACCCAGCGCGCCGTCAGGCGCTCGCGCAGCACCTCTTCCTCCGGGCCGACGAAGATGGTGAGATCGAAAAAGTTCCTGAGCCGCGACCAGGGAGCGGCATCGATCAGCAGGTAATTGCCTTCCGCAAGCACGATATGGGTGTCCGGCGAAATCGGCCGCGCCGAAGCGATGGCGATCTCGCGCGACCGGTCAAAGACCGGCACCAGCACTTCCTCCTCCGCCTGCCGTACGGCGCGGAGGATATCGGCAAAGCCGCGGACGTCGAAGGTTTCCGGCGCGCCCTTGCGGGGCAGCAGGCCGCGGGCTTCCAGAATGCCGTTATCCATGTGGAAACCGTCCATCGGCAGGACTTCGGCGGTTTCGCCGCGCGCCAGCAACGCCTTGTGCAGCGCCTCCGCCAGCGTCGACTTGCCGGCGCCGGGAGGACCGGCGACCGCGACGATGAAGCGCCGTTTGTCCCCGGCGCGGGCGATGACGGTTTCAGCGATTTCATCCAGATTCATCGTCCGGAACCCTCAGGCAGACTCATGTCGGGCGTTCGATCGTCTCCGTCATATGCCGGCTTCTGCCGATTTCAAAGCCTTCCAGATCCTGTAGGGCGTTGCCGGCATGTCGAATTCCCTGACGCCCGCCCGGCGAAGCGCATCCACCACCGCGTTCATCAACGTCGGCAGGGCGCCGGTCGTGCCCGCTTCGCCGCCGCCCTTGGCGCCAAGCACGTTGGTCGGCGAAGGCACCGGCATGTCGACGAAGCGCGGCGTCGGCATGAAATCCGCCCGCGGCATGAAATAGTCCATGAAGGTGGCGGTCAGAAGCTGGCCGCTGTCGCCGTCGTAGACGATCTCCTCGCCGAAGACCTGACCGGCGCCCTGGGCGAGGCCGCCATGCATCTGGCCTTCGAGAAGCGTATGGTCGATCACGCGGCCCGCATCGTCGACGCCGATATAGGAGATGACCTTCGTCTCGCCGGTGCGGGGATCGATCTCCACCTCGGCCACATGCACGCCGCCCGGAAAATTGCGCTCCGGCTGGATCGAGGCCAACGTGTCGAGCGCATTGCCCTCCGGCGTGACGTTGCGGGCGGCGAGTTCCATGAGCGAGACGGAAAGGTTCGTGCCGGCGACCTTGTAATGGCCATGGTCGAACTCGATGTCGTTTTCCGAGGCTTCCAGCGCGTCCGCGGCGAGCTTGAAGCCTTTCTTCACCACCTCGCGTGAGGTGACCGTGAGCGAGGCGCCGTGCGAAGCCATGGTGCGGGAACCCATGGTGCCGGCGCCCTTCAGCCTGTGGGGTGCCTTCACGCTGTTGGCGCGGAGCGTGATCAGGTTCTCGTCGATGCCGAGCTCCCTCGCGACAAGCCGTGGCAGGACCGTCTCATGGCCCTGGCCGGCAGAACCGGAGAGCGTGTAGAGCGTGATCGTGCCGTCGGGCTCGAAACGGATTTCCGTTTCCTCCGGCATATGGCCGCCGCCCGACGGTTCGATGAAAATGCCCATGCCGATGCCGCGCAGGTTGCCGCGGCTTTCGGCCTCCCTGCGGCGCGCCTCGAAACCCTTCCAGTCGGAAATCGAGACCGCTTCCTCCAGCATGGCGACATAGTTGCCGCTGTCATAGACCGTAGTCGGCGTCCGGTAGGGATAGGCGTCGTCCGGGATCAGGTTCTTCCGCCGGATTTCGACCCGATCCATGCCGATGTCGGTCGCAGCCTGATCGACCAGTCGTTCCACCATATAGTTGATGTCGGGACGGCCGGCGCCGCGATAGGCGGCGATCGGAGAGGTGTTGGTGAAGGCGAGCCTGTTGAGGCCGAAAACGACAGGGATCCTGTAGCAGCCGGTGCCCGTCAGCATCGGGTTCAGCACGTTGATCAACGCGCCCGGCGGCGAATGATAGGCGCCGAGATCGCACACGACGCCGATGCGGATGCCGAGGAACTCGCCGGCCTCGTTCATGGCGAGTTCTCCGGTGAGCTTCACCGCGCGGCCATGGTAATCGGCAAGAAAGCTCTCGGTGCGGCTGGCGGTCCAGCGCACCGGGCGACAGAGCCTTCGCGTGGCGAGCATGATCGCCGCATATTCCGGATAGGCCGCACCGCGGATGCCGAAACTGCCGCCGACATCGCCCATATGATGCCGGACCTTTTCCGGCGGATGGCCGGTGAAGCGGGCAAGCCCATCGGCAAGGCCCGTGCCCTGGCTGGCGGAATAGACGTCGAAGACGTCCGTTTCCGGATCGTAGGCCGCCATGAAGGATTTCAGTTCGAGGGGATTGGCGGCGACGCGCTGCGATTCGACGGTAAGCTTCGAGATATGGGTGGCCCTGGCGAAGGCCTCGTCGGTTGCGGCCTTGTCGCCGAAGCCGTGCAGGAAGACCAGATTGCCGGGCACGTCGTCGAAGAGCTGCGGCGCATCCTCCTCGAGTGCCTTTTCGGCATCGACGACCGCCGGCAGTTCCTCGTACTCGACGGCGATGAGTTCGACCGCATCGGCGGCAGCTTCCGCGCTGTCGGCAACGACCAGGACGACCGGCTCGCCGACGAAGCGGACGCGGTCGGTCGAGAGCGCGTAGCGGACCGGCGCCCTGATCGTCATGCCGTCGACGCCCGGGAAGGAGATGAGCGGGCCGGGGGCGATCAGCCTGGCTTCGAGCGCATCCTTGCCCGTCAAAACGAGATGAACGCCGGGTGCCTCGATCGCCGCTTCCACATCGATCGAGACGATGCGTGCGTGCGGCTGGTCCCCCCTCAAAAACGCGGCGTAAAGCTGTCCATCCAGTCTCTTGTCGGCGGTATAGGCGCCTTGCCCGGTAACAAGCCTCGCGTCTTCCCGGCGGCCGGTGAAGACCTCATGATCATTGCTCAAAAGAACGTACTCCCCGGCAGGCACAAGCGATCGGTATCAGCCTCGCTGACACTGGCCGTGACGCTAAGGCAGGAGTTCCGATTTGACAAATGTTTCTGTCGCCCTGTCGGGCAGATTAGATGCAAGCTCGGGCCGAAAAGTCGGCGCGAGTCAGACTGCCGACAACGGTTCGAAAATCCCTGACCGTCATGCTCGGGCCTGTGCCGAGCATCTGCAAATCATTGACGTTTATAGATCCCCGGCACAAGGCCGAGGATGACGCCGGGCAAGACGCCAGGTTTGCCATCATGCTGGCCTGCGCCGAAAATCGGCGCAGGCTTCATCGGCCGGCCGGTCAACCGGCGGAGCGGACGAGCTCTTCGGCCTGGCGAAGTGCTGCGATGACGCGGTTCTGGCCGCGGACGAGCTGCGTCCTGGCGAAACCATGCTTGGCCGGATCGAGCTTGTCGAAATCGGCAGCCGTCGAGAGTGCCGGAAGTTCCGGGATCGGCAGGGCGGGATCGTGACGGAAACGCTGCTCGCGGGTATAGTTCAGCGGTACGAGTATGCGGGCGAGGCGCTGGATCACGTGGTTGGCCTTCTTCGCCTCCACCTTGCCGCCGTCGATGCCGGCATGAAAGGCAGCGAGTGCTTCAGCAAACGATTCCACGGCCTTGCGGGTCGGTGAAAGATCGAAGCGATCGCCGGCCTTCTTCTGATAGGTATCGACCGTGTCCAGGAATTCTCGTGCCGTCGCGCGCCAGTCGAAGGGCAGGATCTTCGCATTGGCATTGCGCAGCACGGCGAGCAGATAGACCTTGATGTCGCGCAGCAGGATATCCTTGTCGGCGATCTCCAGCGTGTCGTTTTCGGTGTGCCAGGCGATGTTGCCGCCGCAGCCGCCGACCGTGTAGTAGCCCTTTTCCTCCCGGTCGCGGTCCGCCATGGTCGAAGAGAGCATCAGGTAGCTCGAAAGGCCGATATTGTTGAAGGAATAGTCGCCGGCGCGGTGCGGGCGCTCGCCTTCGGCCTTTTTGCCGGCCACTTCCTCGATGACGTCGGAGAGGAAGGCTTCCGTCTCGCTCATCATGCAGAGGTTGATGAATTCCGTCGCCCAGCGGCAGCCGGGGCTGTCGCAATTGACGGACGCGACGCAGTTCTCGTCGAGGTCCAGCGCGAAATTGTCGGAGAACCAGGTGGAGCCTGCATAACGGCCGGTCGAATGGCCCGGCCACCAGCAGATGCGCACGGAGCGCTTCAGTTTGTCGCGATTGGCCCAGAGCACGCGGGCGATTTCGAGGAGGGTCGCGTCGCCGGTGGCGTTGTCGCCGACGCCAACGTCCCAGCTATCGAGATGGCCGTGCAGGAGGATGTATTTCTCCGGCTCGTCCGTGCCCTCGATGAAGACTTCCGGCAGCTTGGACGTGAACCAGCCTTCCTCCATGTCGGTGAAGACGGTGACCTCGGCGCCGGACTTGGCGAGCTCGATCAGCGCATCGCCGCTCTCGCGGTTGACGGCGACGGCCGGGATGGACGGCTTGCGGGGCAGGTCGTCGAGATCGGGCGTGCCCCAGACGGTGGTGCAGATGCCCCAATGGATATCGACGCCGGGATTGATGGCGATAACGCCGATCGCGCCGAGTTCGGTGAATTGCGAGACGAGGCCCGGATTGGCGAAACCTTCCGACAGCACGATCTTGCCGCGCACCCGGGCTGCGAGGTTGTCGGTGTCCTCGACGGCCTTCTCGAACATGGTCGAGATCGCCTTCGGCTGATGGCTGCTGATGTAGACGAGCTCGCCCTTCACGCCGGCCTTGGCATCCTTGGCATAAGCCGGCGGCTTGGCGCGAAACGTCTTGCCGCCGGCTTCGACGCGGGCAAGCCCCGGCAGGCTGAGATAGAGGCTCGGCTCGTGCATGGTCACATTGACGCCGTGCTTCTTCAGCCGCGCGGCCACTTCGTCCATGCCGCGGTTCACATCGGTCGGATGTTCGCGCTTGTAGGTCGCAAAGCTTTCGATCAGCGCCCAGGGTTCATCCAGCTTCACCGCTCCCAGAACGGCGGATTCGATCTCGTTCATCTCCGGTACTCCCCATATTGTTTTATCAGATGAAACATCGTTTCATAAAACATGAAAACGCTAACAGAGGTTTCCGGGCGCCGCAAGCGGGTTCGGAGGGCAAGAAATCGCACTGACGAAAACGGGCGCTAAAAGCGCCCGCGGATTTTCCTGTGATGATTTTCATTGGTGGACGTCATCCTCGCCCTTGTGGCGAGGATCTAACCACGTTTGATGCGGACAGATTCTCGGGACAAGCCCGAGAATGACGCATGAGGGGGCGCTGTGCCTCTAAGCCATTGATTTCACGCGGCCGTTCTCACCCGGGCCGTGGATCGACAGGCGTTCGGAAATTTCCGCCGCGGCGTCGAGCGCCGCCTTCAGATAGGTTTCCCGGCGCTCCTCGTCGAAGCGGACGACCGCGCCCGCGACCGAGATCGAGGCGATCACGGCTCCGTCGGCGCTGCGGATCGGCGCGGCCACCGAGAAGGCGCCGTCATCGAGGTCGTTGAGCACGATGTTGTAGCCGTTCGCCCGGATGCGTTCGAGCACCTGGCGCAGCTTGGCGCGATCGGTGACCGTATGCGGCGTGAAGGCTTCGAGGGGCTGGGCGAGCACGGTTTCGACGACGGACGGATCGGCATAGGCAAGCAGAAGCAGCGATCCGCCGCCCGCATGCAATGGGCCGTTGCGTCCCGCCTGGGCGAAAAGCCGGATCGAATGATAGCCGGCGCGGGTGGCGAGCACATAGCTTTTCAGCCCCTCCCGGATCACGAGATTGACGTTCTCCGACGTCTTGTCGCGCAGGGCATCCATCACCGGCCGGGCGGCATAGAGCAAGGCGCCGTCCTTGCCGAGCCGTTCGCCGAGCACGCCGATGCGGTAGCCGAGCGAATATTCCGCGCGTTCCGGGTCTCGCGACACGAAGCCTCGCTCCTCCAGCGTATGCAGCAGCCGGAAGACGAGGGATTTGGTCATGCCGAGGGATTTCGCCAGCGAGGTGACGCCCTGTTCCGGACGGTCGGCCAGTGCTTCGAGGAGGGCAAGCGCCCGGTCCACGGCCGCGATCTTGTAGTCTTTCGGTTCGGTCATCGGATGCGTCCTCCGTCGTCTCAACATGGATTGCTTGAAGCTTCTTGCAATCTTCTGGGAATGTGATTTACTCGTTTGCAATGCGAAACGATGTTTCACAGAATAAAACATTGCACGCTGCGATGCAATCGCTTCCGGCGTTCGGCGATGAAGCTGTGGATTGAAGGCCGTTTTCCGGTGCGTGCGATGCGTGCCGGAGAGAGATTTCGGAATTCGCAAAGCAAGGGAGCCAACCCTTTGCCAACAAAGAGAATAGTCAAACTATTCAGAGGAGAACGACAATGAAGTCCGTGTTGAAAAGTGCATTTGCAGCGCTTGTGGTGACAGCCGTCGCTCTGCCCGCCTGGGCCGGCGATCCGATCCGCAAGATCACCCTCCTGAGCCGTCCGCAGGCCGGTCAGCAGGCGGAATTCCAGTCCGTCCAGCTCATTGCCCAGGAATGGCGCAAGCTCGGTCTCGACGTCGAGGTCAAGGCGATGCCGTGGGAACAGATGTCCGATGTCGTCTGGTACAAGCGCAACGACTGGGACTCGACCGCCTGGCAGATGGTCGGCCGTCCCGAGCGCTCCGACCCCGACGAGCTCATCTTCAACCTCTTCCATTCCTCGACCGCGGAGAACGGCTATAATTTCGCGGGCTACCTGAACAAGGATTACGACGCGACCGCCGAGGCGCAGCGCGGCGAGATCGATCCGGAAAAGCGCAAGGCGCTCGTCTACAAGGCGCAGGAGATCCTCAGCAAGGACCAGCCCTACATGATGCTGGTGCATCCCAAGTCGACCTTCGCCTTCGACAAGACCGTCTGGAAGCCGGAATCGGTCGTCAACCAGAGCGGCATCGGCATCCGCAACACCTGGACCTTCCTGGGCATCGAGCCGGCCGGCGCCAAGAAGGACCTGATCATCAACTCCTCCGACAATATCAAGTCGATCAACCCGCTCTATATCTCGGGCAGCGTCGACAGCTGGATCACCGAACTCGTCTGGGACCGCCTGCTGCGCGTCGGCCCGGACGGCCTGCCGAAGCCGTGGGCGGCCGAGAGCTTCACCTGGAAGGATGCGACCACGGTCGACGTGAAGTTGAAATCCGGCCTGAAGTGGCATGACGGCCAGCCGGTGACGCCGGAAGACGTCAAGTTCTCCTTCGAAGCGGCCGTCGGCGGAGAGGCGCCGATGTACAAGCCCTTCGCCACCAATATCGACTCGATCGCCATCGATGGCGACGTGATCACCTTCAAGCTGAAGAAGCCGGCCGCCTCCTTCGTCACCTCCAGCCTTGCCAAGATCAACCTGATCCCGAAGCATGTCTGGGAACCGATCCTGAAGGACCTCGCCGCCAAGCCGGAAACGGCGGAAAGCTACCAGGAGCAGATGCCGATCGGCTCCGGCCCGTTCAAGTTCGTCAGCTGGGCGAAGAACGAGTCCGTCACGCTTGCCGCGAACAAGGATCACTTCAATCCGCCGAAGGTGGACCGCTGGATCCTGCGCATCGTTCCGAATGCGGAAGCCGCCCTCGGCATGCTGCGTTCGGGTGAGGTCAATTTCATGGGCGAGTTCACCGGCGATCCGCAGGTGCTGGTCAACGCAGCCCAGCAGGACGGCGATCTGGAAGTCGTCTCGACGGTCGACATGGGCTTCCGCTACATCGCCTTCAACGAACGCCGGCCGCCCTTCAACGATCCGGCCTTCCGCCGCGCGCTATCGGAAGCGGTCGACCGCCAGCTGATCGTCAAGGCCGCCTATCGCGGTTTCGCGGTCGCCTCGAATTCCATCGTCTCTCCGGCGCTCGAGTTCTGGCACGACAAGTCGGTCGTCGAAAACTTCAAGGCAGGCCAGGCCATCGCGGCGAAGACCTTGAAGGATGCGGGCTACACGCTGGAAGGCGGCAAGCTCCACTATCCGGGCGACAGCAAGGAAACCGTCGCCGCCAAGTGATCCTTCGGGAGGCGGCGGGCTCCTCCCGTCGCCGCCTCCCTCTTTTCCCGACGCTTGACATCGGCTTCTCCTCTCGTTCCGCGCGAAGGGGGTCGAGCCAAGAGAAGGATTTTTTCAGATGAGCAATTTCAAGGCCGTGGGCAGCAGGCTGCTGCAGCTCGCTCTTGTCCTGTGGGCGGTGGTGACCATCCTCTTCCTGATGTTCCGGCTGATGCCGGGCAATCCGATGGCCGCCTATATCGACCCGACCTTCACGCTGGAGCAGCAACAGCAGCTCATGGCCCAGTTCGGTCTCGACAAGCCGCTCTGGCAGCAATACCTGATCTATCTCGGCAATCTCCTGCAGGGCGAACTCGGCCAGAGCTTCCGCTATCGCGAGCCGGTCGGGCAGCGCATCTGGACCCTGCTGCCGAACACGCTGATCCTGACTTTCTCCTCTTTGATCATCGCCTATGCATTCGGCATCCTGGCCGGCGCCTATCTCGCCTGGCGGCGCGGAAGCTGGGTGGAGCAGGCGGCCATCCCGATGGTGCTGACGACCCGCGCCATGCCGGAATTCTGGCTCGGCATGGTGCTGCTGGCGATCTTCTCCTTCTCGCTCGGCTGGTTTCCGGCGGGCGGCACGCGCGACCCCGGCGCGGAATATTCGGGCCTGCTCGACCTTTACACGTCGCGCGACTTCCTTGCGCATCTGGTCCTGCCGGCCGCGACGCTCGCGATCTACAGCCAGGGCCTGCCGCTCTTGCTGATGCGTTCCAACATGCTGGACGTGATGAAGGAGGACTTCGTTACCATGGCCCGCATCAAGGGGCTTTCGAACTGGACGGTGGTGGTGCGCCACGCGGCGCGCAACGCGCTGCTGCCGGTCATGACCTCGTTTGCGATCGCCGTCGGCTACCAGCTCCAGGGCAATGTCGTGGTGGAATCGGTCTTCTCCTGGCCCGGCCTCGGCCGCGAACTGGTGAATGCGGTCGCCGCCTCCGACTATCCGCTGGCGCAGGGCGCCTTTCTGATGATCGCGCTCGTCGTGATCCTGATGAACCTGCTGGCCGACATGCTTTACGCCATTCTCGATCCGAGGGTCTCGCATGCCTGAGATCGCCATTCCCAAGAGCACCATTTCCAAGGCCGCGGGTATAAGAAGACCCCATATCTTCGTCCGGATTTTCCAGGCGCTGAAGCTGCCGGTCAACGATCCGTTCGCGGTGGCCGGCCTCGTCATCTATCTCGTCTTCGTCGTGGCGGCGGTGTTTGCCGATCAGATCGCCACGCACGACCCGACCGAGATCCTCTACACGCCCTCCTACGATCTGGCGGCGGACCTCCGGCCGGGGCAGGACGGTTTCCTGATGGGAACCACCAGCCTCGGCCGGGACATCTTCTCGCAGCTCGTCTACGGCAGCCGCTCGGCGCTTCTGATCGGCGTGACCGCCGCCTTCATGGTGGCGCTGATCGGCTCGATCATCGGGCTCGTCGCCGGTTACTTCGGCCGGTGGGTGGATGCGGTGCTGATGCGGCTCGCCGACATCGCCTTCGGCATCCCGTTCCTGCCTTTCGTCATCGTGCTCGCAGCCTTCCTGCAGCCTTCGATCTGGAACGTCGTCATCGCCATGGCGCTGGTGCTCTGGCGCGATACGGCCCGCGTCATCCGCAGCCAGGTGCTGACGCTCAGGACCCGCGGCTATGTCGAGGCGGCGCGGGTGGCGGGCTCTTCCGATTTCAAGATCATCCTGCGCCATATCGCGCCGAACATCCTGCCGCTTTCCTTCCTCTACGGATCGATCGCGATCGGCTGGGCGATCCTCACCGAAGCCTCGATCAGCTTCCTCGGCTTCGGCGATCCGGATTCGATCAGCTGGGGCTACATGCTGCAGGACGCGTTCGCGAGCCAGGCGCTCGCCAAGCAGGCCTATTACTGGTTCGTGCCGCCGGGCGTCTGCATCATCCTCGTCGTCAGCGCGGGCTTCTTCATCACCCGCGGTTATGAAAACATCCTTTTCCCGAAGTTGAACCGATGACAGAAGCCCTTCTTTCCGTCAGGGATCCCCTTCTTTCCGTGAGGGATCTTCGCGTCAGCTATCAGGTGGGGCGCAATTTCGTCCATGCGGTGGATGGCGCGAGCTTCGACATTCCGAAGGGTTCGATCACCGGCCTTGTCGGCGAATCCGGCTGCGGCAAGACCACCGTCGCCCGGGCGCTGACGCGCGTCATAGCCGACAATGCGACGATCTCCGGCGGGCAGATCCTGTTTAACGGCAAGGACCTCGCGAGGATACCGGAGAAGGAGATGAATGCGCTGCGCTGGCGCGACATCGCCTTCATCCCGCAGAGCGCCATGAACTCGCTCGATCCGGTCTACACGGTCGAATACCAGCTCGGCGAGGTGCTGCGGCGTCGCGGCGGCATGAGCAGGGCCCAGGCGCGCAAGCGTTCCGAAGAGCTGTTCGACATGGTCGGCATCGATCCGGGCCGGCTGACCGATTACCCGCACCAGTTTTCCGGCGGCATGCGCCAGCGGGTGGCGATCGCGCTTGCCCTTGCGCTCGACCCGAAGCTGATCATCGCCGACGAGCCGGTGACGGCGCTCGACGTCATCGTGCAGCGGCAGATCCTCGACCAGCTCAAGGAGCTGCAGACGCGGCTCGGCATCTCGGTCATCCTCGTCACGCACGACATCTCGGTCGTCGCCTATATCTGCGACCGAACCGTCGTCATGTATGCCGGCAAGGTGGCGGAGTCGGGCAGCATGCAGGCGGCGCTGACCGCGCCGTCGCATCCCTACACGATGGGCCTGCGCAACGCCTTCCCGGACCT
This sequence comes from Neorhizobium sp. CSC1952, assembly GCF_030378245.1. Taxonomy (NCBI): domain Bacteria; kingdom Pseudomonadati; phylum Pseudomonadota; class Alphaproteobacteria; order Hyphomicrobiales; family Rhizobiaceae; genus Neorhizobium; species Neorhizobium sp. CSC1952. The sequence goes on from NZ_CP128416.1 coordinate 2,815,891, forward strand.
GCAGGGCGCAGCTTCCGGCGTGCTGACGCCGATCGAGGGTGCGCCGCCGAACCTCGCAAATCCGCCCACCGGCTGCCGGTTCAAGCCGCGCTGTCCCTTCGCGCTCGATCTCTGCGGCTCGGAGCCGCCGGTCGTCGATGTGGCGCCGGGGCATCCGGTGCTCTGCCATCGCGCATCCGAAAGCGCAGCCTTACGCATAGAAGCCGCCAAGACGGAGACCTGGATGGCCCGCGCATGAATATAGCGACCAGGAAAACCGACGTTCTCGTCTCCGTGCACGATGCCAGGCTGCATTACCGTGTCGGCGGCGCCTTCGCCGCGATGCGCGGCAAGTCGACGGTCGTGAAGGCGGTCGACGGCGTCACCTTCGACATCCGCCGCGGCGAAAGCGTCGGGCTGCTCGGCGAATCCGGCTGCGGCAAGACCTCGATGGGCCGGCTGCTGCTGAAGCTCGAAGAAACCACCGGCGGTTCGATCCATTTCGACGGCGAGGAACTGGGCAAGGTCCAGCGCAAGGGGTTGAAGACGTTCCGCTCCAGGGCGCAGCTCATCTTCCAGAATCCGTTCGACGCGATCAACCCGCGCTTCAGCATCCGCGCGACGCTCTCCGAGCCGCTGGAGAATGCGGGCATCCCGCGCGGTGAGCGGGAAGGCCGCATCATCAAGGCGCTCGAACTCGTCCGCCTGCCCGAGCCGGCGCAGTTCCTCGACCGTTATCCGCACCAGCTTTCGGGCGGCCAGCTGCAGCGGGTCGTCATGGCGCGGGCGCTGATCCTGCAGCCGGAATTCGTCGTGGCCGACGAGCCGGTCTCCATGCTCGACGTTTCCGTCCGGGCAGGGGTGCTCAACGTCTTCCGCGACGTGCGCGACCGGCTGGGGCTGACCGCCATCTATATCAGCCACGATCTGGCTTTGGTGCGTTATGTCTGCGAGCGGACGATCGTCATGTATCTCGGCCGCATCATGGAGGACGGACCGACCGAGGATATCGTCCATCAGCCGTTGCATCCCTACACCAAGGCGCTGGTCGCCGCGGTGCCGGTGCCCAATCCCGACCAGAGCCATGATCCGTTGCCGATCGGCCGCGGTGCGCCGGATCCGCGCAACCCGCCCTCCGGCTGCGTCTTCCGCGACCGGTGTCCGTCGGCGCACGCGCGCTGCGCGGCGGAAGTGCCGCAGCCGCGGCAGGTCGGCACGCGCACCGTCGCCTGTCATCTGTTTTGAGCGGAGGTTTCGATGTTAGCTGCCACCTACACACGTACCGGTCCCGCCGCGGAAGTTCTCTCCGTTGGCGAAATGGCTGCGTCGGTCGCAGGCCCCGGTGAGGTGCTGGTGCGGGTTCACGCCTCGGGTATCAACCCCGCCGACGTGAAGCGCCGCGCCGGCTGGCGCGGCATGGGGCTCGATCATCCGCTGGTCATTCCGCATACGGATGGGGCAGGCGAGATCGTCTCGGTCGGTGAGGGCGTTGATCCCTCCCGTGTGGGCGAGCGGGTCTGGATGTGGAATGCGCAAGGCGGATATGGCGAGGCGGGGCGCGCCTTTGGCACCGCGGCCGAGTTCATCGCCATCGCCGCGCATCAGGCGGTAAGGCTGGCGGACAGCCTGAGCTATGCCGAGGGCGCCAATCTCGGCGTGCCCGCCATGACCGCCTACCGCGCCGTCTTCGCGGACGGTCCTGTCGCCGGCCAGACGGTCTTCGTCAACGGTGCGGCCGGCGCCGTCGGGCATTTTGCCGTGCAGATGGCGGTTGCCGGCGGCGCGAAGGTGATCGGCACGGTCAGCAATCCCGAAGCGGCCGCGCATGTGATGGATGCCGGCGCTTTCGCGACCATCGACCGCAAAAGGGAAGATGTCACGGCGCGGGTTCTCGAGCTGACGGAAGGCGCGGGTGTCGACCGCATCGTCGAGGTGGATTTCGGTGCCAATCTGGAACTCGATGCGGCCGTCCTGAAGCGCAACGGCACGGTCGCTTCCTATTCGTCGAGCAGCAACCCGGCGCCGACGCTTCCCTACTACGCTTTTGCCAGCAAGGGCGCCAACCTGCGCTTCATCCAGGGTTTCCTGATCCCCGAGGCTCAGCGGCTGGCCGGCGAGAAGATGATCGCCGAGCTGGCCGATGCCGGCAGGCTCAAGGTCGCGATCGGCGCGACATTTCCGCTTCACGACATCGCCGGAGCTCATGAGCGCGTAGAGCGCGGCAGCCTCGGCAATGTCGTCGTCCTGATCGGGGGCCGGCCATGAGCTCCCGATCTCTCCATTCCATTTCATCCATCGAGGATTCCAGCATGTACAATCCCCAAGAGAGCAAGGGGCCTGAAAGCGACGGCGCATCCCTGCGGGCGCCGAAACGGGAGGGGGCCGCCTGCGATCCCGTTTCGCTCGAAATCATCCGCGGCGCGATCGCCGCCGCCCAGTCGGAGATGGAAGCGCTGCTCGAACGCACGGCGATTTCCGCCTTCATCCGCGAAAAGAAGGACTTTTATACCGCTTTGTTCGATGCCGACGGCGTGATGGCGGTCGGCTCCATGGTGCCGATCTTCGGCGACATGACCGGCCCGGTCTTCGACAGCTTTCCGGCCGACACGATGAAGCCCGGCGATCTCTACTGGTACAACGACTGCTATGGGTCGCGCGGCGCCGTTTCCCACTCCAACGACCAGGTTCTGCTGGCGCCGGTCTTCAAGGACGGCAAGCGCTCGGCCTTCGTGATGAGCTGGGCGCATTTCGCCGATATCGGCGGGATGCGGCCGGGCTCGATCAGCCCCGATGCGACGGACATCTACCAGGAAGGCATCATCATTCCGGTCACCAAGCTGATCGACCAGGGCGTCACCAACGAGGCAACGCTGTCGATCTTCCATCGCAATTCCCGCTTTCCCGAACAGAGCATCGGCGACATGCGGGCGCTGATGGCGAGCGTCGATCTCGGCGTGAAGCGGATCGGGGAAATCCTCGACCGTTTCGGCGCCGATATCGTCGAGGATGCGCTGTCGCAGTTGCTCACCCGCACCCGCAAGCTGGTGCGCGCCAAGCTTGCCGAGACCTTCGATTACGGCACGCACAGCTTCACCGATGCGATCGATACGGATGGCCACGGCAACGGTCCGTTCAAGATGCGGTTCTCGCTGACCCGCGAGAGGGGGGACGGCGAGGACAGGTTCATTTTCGACGCCACCCAATCCGACGACCAGGCGCCCGGTCCGGTCAATTTCCTGATGAACCGCGGCGTGCCGGGCATGGCGCTCGGCCTCTATTATCTGGGCGGCGATCCGGCGCAGGTCTGCAATGCCGGCGGGCCGCAGGCGCTGGACGATGTGAAGCTGAGGCAAGGGTCCTTCCTGCAGCCGAATTTCCCGGCCGCGCTCGGCATGCGCGGGCTGACCACCATGCGCGTGCTTTCGGCGCTCAACGGTCTCGTCAACACGGCGGGCGGCAAGGCGCCGGCCTCGAACTCGGCCTATGTCATCACCATCATGCGCGGCAACTACAAGGATGACGCGGGCGACCTGAAACGCTTCCTGCTCGCCGACGGCATCGGCGTCGGCTACGGCGCGCGGCCGGAGGCGGACGGCATCGACGCCGTCTATTTCGTGGCGCAGGAGAATTATCCGGTCGAGTTCCTGGAAGTGGGGTATCCGGTGCGGCTCAGGACCTACGGCATCGTCAAGGATTCCGGCGGCGCCGGCCAATATCGCGGCGGCTGCGGCATCATCCGCGAATACGAGATCCTGGCGGAAGACATGATGCTCGCGGTGCGCATCGACAGCGTCAAGAATCCGCCCTGGGGCATCCATGGCGGCATGGGCGGGGGGACCGGCCGCGTGACCATCAATCCCGGCCAAGGGAATGAACGCATCCTTGCACCGCTCTCCGACGGCAACAGGCTGGTCAAGGGCGATATCCTGCGCATGGAGACCGGCGGGGGCGGCGGTTACGGCCATCCCTACGACCGCAAGCTCGAAGCCGTTCTCGAAGACGTGCTCGGCGGTTTCGTCAGCGCGGAGGCTGCCCAGCGTCTCTATGGCGTGGTGATCGCCGGCAACAAGGTCGATGAGGCCGCCACGGCGGCCCTGCGCGCCAACCGACCCTCTACCCGTGCATTCCATCGTCAGGAGTATGTCGATGTCCTCGCTTGATACGTCTCTTTCCGTCGCGGTCGATATCGGCGGCACTTTCACCGACGTCGCCCTTCTCGACCGGGCGACCGGCAAGGTCTGGCGGGCGAAGACGCCGAGCGTGCCGTCCGACCCCTCGGAGGCTTTCCTGAACGGCATCCGCCTGGCACTCGCTGATGCCAAACGCGAGGCCGCGTCGCTCGGCCAGGTACTGCACGGCACGACGGTCGCCACCAACATGATCCTGGAAGACAAGGGCGCCCGCACGGCGCTCGTCACCACACGCGGCTTCCGCCACGTGCTGGCGATCGGCCGGCAGGACATTCCCCGCAAGGCGAACCTCTATACCTGGGTGAAGCCGGAGCGGCCCGTGCCGGCCTCGCGCATCATCGAGATCGACGAGCGTATCGCCGCCGGCGGTGCCGTGGTCGATGCGCTGGATGAAGCGAGCGTGCGGGCTGCGGCCGAAGCGATCCGGGGAATGGATGTCGAGGCCGTCGCCGTCTGCCTGCTGCATGCCTTCGCCAACCCGGTGCACGAGAGGCGCGCGGCGGAAATCCTGCGCGAGGAACTGCCGGGCCTTGCGATCACTACCTCGACCGACGTGCTGCCGGTCGTCCGTGAATTCGAGCGCTCGCTGACGACGGTGCTGAACGCCACCGTCATGCCGGGCGTCACCACCTATGTCGGACGACTGGAAAAGCGGCTGGAAGACGAGAAGGTGGCGGCGCCGCTGCTCCTGATGCAGTCGAACGGAGGCGTGGCGGGGGCGGCGACCATCCGCCAGGCGCCGGCGCTGACGGCGCTGTCTGGTCCTGCCGCCGGCGTGGTCGGCGCGCGCTCGGTGGCGGCCGCCTGCGGCATCAAGGACATCATCACCGTCGATATCGGCGGCACGAGCGCGGATATCTGCCTCATCAAGGACGGCAGGATCGGGCTCACCCAGCACGGCAAGGTGGGCGAGTGGCCGCTGCCGCTTCCCATGGTCGACATGGTGACGATCGGCGCCGGCGGCGGCTCGATCGCCAAGGTGAGCGATCACACGTTGTCCGTCGGTCCGCAGAGCGCCGGTGCCCGCCCGGGCCCGGCCGCATACGGCCATGGCGGCGAGAACCCGACCGTCACCGACGCGCATGTCGTGCTCGGCCATCTGCCGGCCCGGCTTCTCGGCGGCCGCATGGCGCTCGACGTGGAAGCCGCACGCAAGGCCGTGGAGACGAAGGTCGCGGATCCGCTCGGCCTTTCGACCGCCACCGCCGCGCGCGGCATTCTGGCGATCGTCGACAACCACATGGTGGGCGCGGTGCGTGTCGTCTCAGTCGAGCGCGGCCACGATCCGCGCGATTTCACGCTGGTGCCCTTCGGCGGCGCCGGGCCGCTGCATGGCTGCTCGCTCGCCGAACTGCTCGGCATTTCCCGCGTCATGATCGCGCCGGCGCCGGGCATCCTCTGCGCCGACGGGCTGCTGGCAGCCGATCTCAAGGCCGAGTTCAGCCGCACGCTGCCGAAGGCCGGTGCGATCGATGTCGGCGTCGCGAGCGGCATCATCGCCGACCTCGAGAAGCAGGCGGCCGCCTGGTTCGAGACGGAAGGCGTGGCCGAAAAGGACCGCCGCATGCAGACGGTCGCGCTGCTGCGCTATCACGGCCAGGGCGGCGAACTTCCGGTCGTCTGGGGCGAGACCCGTGAGGCTGTGGAAGCCGCCTTCGCCGCCGAGCACAAGGCGCTCTACGGCTTTACGCTGGATACCGCAATCGAGCTGGTGACGCTGCGCGTCGAAGCCGCCGGCATGACGCATGAACCGCCGCCGGCGAAGCTCGAACCCGGTTCGGCAGTCGCTCCGTTCGACCATGTGCCGGTGCATTTCGAAAGCGGCGTAAAGAGCGTTCCGGTCGTCGACCGTTCGACGCTGGGTGCCGGTGCCGCCTTCGAGGGACCGATGATCCTTACCCAGCTCGATACGACGACACTCGTCGCGCCCGGCTGGACCGGCGCGGTTCACCCGTGCGGCGCCCTTCTTCTCACCCGAAAGCAGGAGGCGTGACATGACCGAGCAAAAGAGCGATCTGGAGCGCGTCTTCGCGCATATCGAGGAAAACCGCGAGAGCTTCATCGAGCGGGTGATGGACTATGTCCGCCATCCCTCGATCAGCGCCCAGAACAACGGCATCAAGGAAGTCGCGGCGATCCTTGTCGACATGCTGCAAGGCATGGGCATGGAGGCCATGACCATTCCGACCAGGAACCATCCGATGGTTCTCGGCCGGATGGAAAAGCAGCCGGGCAAGCCGACCGTGCTGCTCTACGGCCATTACGACGTGCAGCCGCCGGAACCATACGAGTTGTGGCATAGTCCGCCCTTCGAGCCGACCATCCGCGACGGCCGCATCTATGCGCGCGGCATCGGCGACAACAAGGGCCAGCATTTCGCCCAGCTCATGGCGCTGGAATCGCACCTGAAGGTGACCGGCGAACTGCCCTGCAACGTCATCTTCCTGCTCGAAGGAGAGGAGGAGATCGGCAGTCCGCATATCGCCGAATTCGTCGCCGAGCATGCCGACAAGCTCGATGCCGACCTCGTCGTCACGTCCGACGGCCCGCTGCATGAAATCGGCCTGCCGATCATCACTTTTGGCGTGCGCGGTGTGGCTTCCTTCGAGCTTCGCTGCAAGACGGCCAACCGTGATGCCCATTCCGGCAATTTCGGCGGGGTCATGCCGAACGCCATCTGGAAGCTCGTGCATCTGCTCGCGACCATGAAGAACGAGCGCGGCGAGATCACCATCGACGGGCTGCACGACGTGGTCGTGCCGCCGACCAACATGGAACGCGAGGCGGTCTCCAAGCTGCCGCTCGATCTCGACGCGATCAAGGCAGATCTCGGCATCAGGGAACTCGACCAGCCGCTCGACCGCGGTTATTTCGACCGGCTGATGTTCCACCCGACGCTGACGATCAATGGCCTGCATGGCGGCTACGGCGGCCCGGGCCAGAAGACGGTTCTGCCCTGCGAGGCTCTTGCGAAGTGCGACATCCGCCTCGTCGAAAGCCTCACGCCGGACTACGTGTTCGAGAAGGTGAGGGCGCATGTGGAACGCCATGCGCCTGACGTGGAGTTCGTGCCGCAGAACGCCATGCTGCCGTCGAAGACGCCGATGGACAATCCGTTTGCGCCGGTCATTCAGGATGCGATCGTCGCGGCGCGGGGCGTCGAGCCGCTGCTCTACCCGACCGTCGGCGGCTCGCTGCCGGATTATGTCTTCACCAAGATATTGAAAAAGCCTGCGTTTGTCGTTCCTTACGCCAATGCGGACGAAGCGAACCACGCGCCCAACGAGAACCTGAAGATCGATCTGTTCATCGACGGGATCAGGACCGGTGCGGCGTTGCTGACGAAGCTGGGCGAGATGAAGATGTGAGCGATTGTCAGCGGCTGGCTCATGCCGAGTCAGCCCCCCTCTGGCCTGCCGGCCATCTCCCCCACAGGTGGGGAGATCACAAGCGGGCCGACCTTCCCACAAAGCGATGGTCCACCGACCTGTACCGAAGTTGTTTGAGGAAGCCGGTGCGTTCAGCCGATCTCCCCACCTGTGGGGGAGATGGCCGGCAGGCCAGAGGGGGGCGGCCTTGCTCCGCGATTGGCGGATTAAACCATCGAGCACAAAGTACGATCGCTACCTCGTCACGTCGATCACCACGCGCCCTCGAACCTTTCCCGCAATAATGTCCTCGGCGAGCTGCGGCAGGTTCGACATCGGTTCGACGGTGGTGATGCTGTCGAGCTTCGCCTTATCCAGATCGCGGGCGAGCCGTGCCCAGGCCGAAAGCCTCTGCTCGCGCGTGGCGATGACGCTATCCACGCCGATCAGTGTGACGGCGCGCAGGATGTGCGGCAGCACGGTGCCGGGCAGGTCTGCGCCGCCGGCAAGGCCGCAGGCGGCAATGGCGCCGCCGCGCACCGTCTGGGCAAGCGCGTTGACGAGCGTGGTAGAGCCGACGGAATCGACGCCGCCGGTCCAGCGTTCCTTCTGCAGCGGACCACCCTTTTCAGCGAGCGTCGCACGGTCGATGAAACCGGTGGCGCCGAGCGAGGCGAGATAGTCGTGGGTTTCCGGCCGGCCGGTGGAGGCGGTGACGTTGTAGCCACGGGCAGCAAGAAGGGCGATTGCCACGGAGCCGACGCCGCCGGCCGCACCCGTCACCAGAACCTCGCCTTCGCCGGGCCTGATCGACCCCCATTTTTCGAGCGCATCGACGCAAAGGGCCGCCGTGTAGCCGGCCGTGCCGATCGCCATGGCCTGTTCCATCGTGAAGGCTTCGGGAAGACGGATCAGCCATTCCGGCTTGACGCGCTGGTAGCGGCCATAGGCACCCCACTCGGTCTCGGAAAGGCCCCAGCCGTTCAGCACGACCTTGTCGCCCGGTTTCCATTCCGGCGAGCGGGATTCCACGACCGTGCCGGAAAGGTCGATGCCGCCCACCATCGGCATGCGGCGGGCGATCTTGCCCTTGCCGGTGAGGGCGAGCCCGTCCTTGTAGTTCAGCGTCGAATAGGCGATCTCGACGAGCACCTCATGATCGGGAAGATCGGCGACGGAAATCTCCCTGAAGGCCCCTTTCGGCTTGCCGTCGACGGCGTCGATCACCATTGCCCTGAAGGTCTCGGGGGCTCCGAAGGTCTCGCTCATGGGCATCTCTCTCCCGGTTTGGATTTGGCTGGTATCAGGCGGAAGCCTGGGCTTCGCGTTCGGCCCGAGCATCGAGCACGGCGGCATAGCTCTCGCGCACATAGGCAAGCAGCCGGGCAAGCGCCGTGGCAGCCTTCGCGTCATGACGATCGCGCACCGCGTCGAGAATTTCCTGGTGCAGCGAGGCGACATGCCGGCGTTCGCGCACCCGGAAGACGATCATGTTGGTGATCGGGATGAAGGCCTCGATGACGGTGTACATCATCAGCTTCAAGGGACCGTTGCCGGTCGATTCCACCAGCGCCCGATGGAAGCGCACGTCCGAAGCGCAGAAATCCTCGTCGCTGATCGCCTCGTCCTGCTGCACGGCGATCTCCGCCGCCATGGCGGCGAGATCCGTTTCGCTGCGGTTTTCGCAGGCGAGCCGGCAGCAGACCGTCTCGGTCTCGAGGCGGGCGGTGATGATTTCCTCGATGTCGAAGGCGCCGATGCCGACGAGCAGGGTGGCCGCACCGGTGATCGCCTTGGAGAGTCCTTCGGGATCCGGCCGCTTGACGAAATTGCCACCGGCGGGGCCGCGCTTGGAATGGATGAGGTTCTGGGCGGCCAGCCGCTTGAGCGCTTCGCGCACGGTCGGGCGGGAGATGCCGAAGCTCCTCGCGAGCTCTTCCTCGGTCGGCAGGCGCTCGTCCACCTTCAGCCTTCCGTCGAGGATCGCCGAGCGGATATTGTCGGCCACCTGTTTGGCGATGCCGGTGCGGACGACCTCGTCGTATTTGAGGATCATGTTACCCTTCCCCGATGTCCTGGCCATGTCTCCTGCCGATAGTCATGCCACGCGGAAAATGAAAAGGCCAATGCTTTTTAAATATAGGTTTGACAAATAGGGGAATGGGAATAACGTCTCTTGCAAAGCCGTCAAGGCGAGGGGAAGGCTATGTGCGACATGACATTCGGCCCGGCATCATGCCATGGCGGCTTGGAAAGGCATTCGAAGGAGGGTTTCCTTGTCTGATCGCGTCAAGCGTCTTCTGGCTCGTCTTGAAGGCAGGCTCGATGCCGCCGCAATTCTTGCCGGCGATGCGGTTTCCGACGGCTATGCCGCAGACGCCACGGCACGCGGCCACCATCCCCTTGCAGTTCTCCGTCCGCGCAATACCGCCGACGTTTCGGCCATTCTTGCCGCTGCCAGCGATCTCGGCCAGCCGCTCGTCGTGCAGGGTGGGCGAACCGGGTTGTCCGGCGCCTCGCGACCGCTCGCCGGCGAGGTTTCGATCTCGCTGGAGCGGATGGGCGGCGTTGAATCGATCGACGTTGCGGCGCAGACCATGATCGTCGCCGCCGGCACTCCGTTGCAGATCGTGCAGCAGGTCGCCGCCGACAACGATCTGTTCTTCGGCGTCGATATCGGCGCGCGCGGCACGGCGACGGTCGGCGGCAATATCGGCACCAATGCCGGCGGCATCCGCGTGCTGCGCTACGGCATGTACCGGGCGCAGGTCATGGGGCTTGAGGCGGTGCTGGCCGACGGCACCGTGCTTTCCTCGCTCAAGGGCCTGCCGAAGGACAATTCCGGCTATGATCTCAACCCGCTGTTCATCGGCACGGAAGGTACCCTTGGCGTCGTCACCCGCGCCTGCCTGAAACTGCATCCGAAGCCGAAGATCGAACGCAACGCCTTTGTCGCGCTGCCGTCGCTGCGGGCGGCCCAGGAGCTTCTGGGGAAGCTGCGGACCGAATTGTCCGGGTTGCTATCGGCCTTCGAAGCGATTTTTCCGAATGTCTATGAGGGTACCGTCGCCCATATGGGCATCCGCCCTCCGGTTGAGACGGGTGCGGGCATGTATGCCATGGTCGAAATCCAGGGCCAGTCGCCGGAGCAGGACAACGAGCGTTTCGAGGCGGCCCTCGCCGCGGCGCTGGAGGAAGGCCTTGCCACCGATGTCGTGCTTTCCAATTCGCTGCGCGAGTTCAACGGACTCTGGGCGATCCGCGACGGCATCAACGATTACCTCTTCGGCCTTGGCGAGATGGCGGGCTACGACATTTCCGTGCCGCTCTCCCGCATGGGGGAATTCCTGGACAGGGCCGCTCACGCCATAGCGGAGATCGATCCGGATGCGGTCTCCTTCATCTTCGGCCATCTCGGCGACGGCAACCTGCATTATTGCGTGCTGACGCGGCGGAAGGAGAAGATCGCCGAGGCGGTGTTCTCCGGCATCGCGGCGGTCGGCGGCGGCGTTTCCGCCGAGCACGGCATCGGCACCGACAAGGTTCGGTATCTCAGATATGCGCGCAGCGACGCCGAGATCGCCACGATGCGGCGGCTGAAGGCCGCCTTCGACCCGAACCATATTCTCAACCGCGGCCGGGTCTTCGAGGCGCCGGTTCCGGCCGACGAGGCGGAGCGAGCCTAGATGTCGATACATGCCGCCCCGGATACGCTCTCCTCGGATCGCAAGGTCAGCCTCGACGATCGTTACACGCTGGAAAAGGGCCGCATCCTGGTGTCGGGCACGCAGGCGCTGATCCGCCTGCCGATGATCCAGCGCCAAAGAGATCTGGCGCGAGGGCTGAATACCGCCGGCTATGTTTCGGGCTATCGCGGTTCGCCGCTGGCGAGCTTCGACCGCGAGATGGGCAAGGCGAAGAAATATCTCGATGCGGCGCATGTCAAATTCCAGCCGGGCCTCAACGAGGACATGGCGGCGACCGCCGTCTGGGGCACGCAGCAGACCGGCATGTTCCAGGGCTCGCGTTACGACGGCGTTTTCGCCATGTGGTACGGCAAGGGGCCGGGCGTCGACCGCAGCATGGACGTGATCCGCCACGCCAACGCGGTGGGCACCAACCCGAACGGGGGCGTGCTGCTCCTGGTCGGCGACGACCACGGCGCGGTATCCTCCACCCTGCCGCACCAGAGCGAGCACAACCTGATCTCCGCCATGGTGCCGATGCTCTCGCCGGCCGGCGTCGGCGAATATATCGACTACGGCCTTCTGGGCTTTGCCATGAGCCGCTATTCCGGCGCCTGGGTCGGCTTCAAGTGCCAGACCGAGATCGTCGAATGTTCGGCGACGGTCGATCTCGACCCGGATCGGCCGCAGATCGTGCTTCCCGATGAAACCTTCGCGCCGGACGGCCTGTCGCTGCGCTGGCCCGACGGGCCGCATGCGATGGAGCTGCGGCTTGAACGCAAGATGCTGGCGGTGCAGGCCTTCGCCCGTGCCAACAGGATCGACCGCACCGTCTGGGGTTCGGCCGGACGAGCCCGGCTCGGCATCGTCTCGACCGGCAAATCCTGGCTCGACCTGATGGGTGCGCTGGCGCTACTCGGGATCGACGAGGCCCGCGCCGCCCAACTCGGCATCCGGCTCTACAAGGTCGGCATGGTCTGGCCGCTGGAACCGCAGGGGATTACGGATTTCGCCTCGGGCGTCGAGGAACTGCTGGTGGTGGAGGAGAAGCGCTCCATCCTCGAAGACCAGATCAAGGCGCAGCTCTTCAACCTGCCTTCCGACCAGCGGCCGCGGGTCTTCGGCAAGGTGGGCGAACAGGGCGCAACGCTTCTCCAGTCGATCGCCGAGATCAACACGCTCTCGGTCGCCAAGGCGATTCTCTCGCGCCTAGGAGTGCTTGACGAAGCGCTGCAGGCAAAGGCCCGTTTCGTGGAGGAAATGGGGATTGCCACGGGTGTCGAAGCGACGGCACTCCGCCGCGAGGCCTATTTCTGCTCGGGCTGTCCGCACAGTGTCTCGACCCGCCTGCCGGAGGGAAGCCGTGCCTCGACCGGCATCGGCTGTCATATGATGATCATCGGCAACGAGGACCGCAACACTTCCACCTTCACGCAGATGGGCGGCGAGGGTGGCTCGTGGATCGGGCTCTCGCCCTTTACCGACGAGAAGCACATCTTCGTCAACATGGGCGACGGCACCTATTTCCATTCCGGCGTGCTGGCGATCCGCGCGGCGATCGCGGCGAAGGTCAATGCCACCTACAAGATCCTCTACAACGATGCGGTCGCCATGACCGGCGGCCAGAAGCACGACGGCGAGGTCACCGTGCCGGGCATCGTCGCGCAGATGCTGGCCGAGGGGGCCGGCCGCGTCGTCGTCGTCGCCGAGCGGCCGGAGGTCTGGCAGGGCAATCTTCCGCGCGATGTTTCGGTCCATCACCGCGACGAGCTCGACGCGGTGCAGCGCGAATTGCGGGAAATTCCGGGCGTCACCGTGCTGATCTACGACCAGGTCTGTGCCGCCGAAAAGCGGCGTCGCCGCAAGCGCGGCGCCTATCCCGTCTCGACCAAGCGCGCCTTCATCAACGAGCTTGTCTGCGAAGGTTGCGGCGACTGTTCGGCCGTCTCCAACTGCATTTCGATCGAGCCGCAGGAGACCGAATTCGGCCGCAAGCGGCGCATCAACCAGTCGAGCTGCAATACCGACCTTTCCTGCATCAAGGGTTTCTGTCCGAGCTTCGTCACCGTCGAGGGCGGCAGCATCCGCAAGCCGGCCGTGAAATCGAGGTCCGTCAAGACGGACGACCTGCCGCTGCCGGCGTTCACCGCGACTTTCGAGACGCCTTACAGCATGCTGCTCGCCGGCATCGGCGGCACGGGCGTCATCACGGTCAGCGCCATCCTCGCGCAGGCAGCACTTCTCGACGGGCTGGCGCTGGTGACACTGGATCAGACGGGGCTGGCGCAGAAAAACGGCTCGGTCGTCTCGCATATAAGGCTGGCGAAGGACCCCGCGCAAATCAACGCGGCGCGGATCGGCCCCGGCGAAAGCGATCTGGTGCTCGGTTTCGACATCGTCGTGGCGGCCCAGAAGAACTCGCTCGCCTCATTCGCCAGGAACAAAACGCGGGCGGTGATCGACGATCACTTCGCGCCGACCGCTTCCTTCGTGAAGGATACGACGATCGATTTCCGGCAGGAGGCGACGCTGAAATCGCTGCGCCGTGCCGCCGGAGAGGATGCGGTCGACACCGTGCCGGCGACCGATCTCGCCACGGCGCTTCTCGGCGATGCGATCGCGTCCAACATGTTCCTGCTCGGATATGCCTGGCAGCGCGGCCTCGTGCCGATCGGCCTTGCCTCGATCGACAAGGCGATCGAACTGAACGGCACGGGCATCGCCGTGAACCGCGCCGCCTTCGGCTGGGGCCGCCGCGCGGCGGTGGATGTCGCGGAAGTCGCCCGCGAGGCGGGTCTGGCAAAGGCCGAGCCCAGGGCCCAAACGCTGGAGGAGACCGTCGCCCGTCGCGTCGCATTCCTCACCGGTTACCAGAACGCCGCCTATGCCGCGCGTTACAAGGACCTCGTCGAGATCGCCAAGAACGCCGAGGCGCGGTTGCACGGTGCGGCCGGTTTTGCCGAGGCGGTGGCGAAAAACGCCTTCAAGCTGATGGCCTACAAGGACGAATACGAGGTTGCCCGGCTACATCGCGACGGCAGTTTCGAAAGGAAGCTCGCCGAGCAGTTCGAGGGCGATTTCAAGATAAAGCATCACCTCGCGCCGCCGCTTTTCTCCCGCCGGATCGATGCGCGCACCGGCCACCCGGCCAAGATCGCCTTCGGCGGCTGGATCAGGCCCGCCTTCGCGGTGCTGGAGAAGCTGAAATTCCTGCGCGGCACGGCCTTCGATCCCTTCGGACGCACGTCCGAGCGGCGCATGGAGCGGCAGCTTGTCGAGGATTATTTCGCGCTCGTGGCGGAGCTTGCGGCCGGCCTCGATGCCGGCAATCACGCGCTCTCCACCGAGCTTGCCGGCCTGCCGGACATGGTCCGCGGTTTCGGTCCCGTCAAACTTGCTTCCGTCGAGCGTTACGATAAACGCAAAGCCGACCTCATTGCGAAATGGCGTGCAGCGGTACCGCTCACCCATGTCGCCTGACCGATTTTCCAGCTTTCGAGAGCGACCAGCATGGCAGAAAAGATCATCATCGACACCGATCCCGGGCAGGACGACGCCCTCGCCATTCTGCTGGCTCTGGCAAGTCCGGAGCTCGACGTTCTCGGCATCGTCGCCGCAGCGGGCAACGTGCCGCTTTCGCTCACCAACGTGAACATCCGCAAGATCTGCGAGCTCGCGGGGCGGCCCGACATCAAGGTCTTCGCCGGCTGCAGTCAGCCCATGGACGGAGCCTTGGTAACGGCCGAGCACGTGCATGGCGCGACGGGCCTCGACGGCGCCGACCTGCCGGAGCCCACGATGCCGCTGCAGGATCAGCACGGCGTCGACTTCATCATCGAGACGCTCCGGAACAAGCAGGCCGGCACGGTGACGATCTGCACGCTCGGCCCGCTCACCAATCTCGGCAAGGCGCTGGCGAAGGAGCCGGAGATCGCCGGCCGCATCAGGCAAATCGTGCTGATGGGCGGCGGCTGCTTCGAAGGCGGCAACATCACGCCGGCCGCCGAGTTCAACATCTACGTCGATCCGCAGGCGGCGGCCGTCGTCTTCGGCTCCGGCGTACCGATCGTCATGATGCCGCTCGACGTCACCCACAAGACGCTGACGACGCGGGCGAGGGTCGAGGCGATCCGGAGGATCGGCGGGCATTTTTCCGAAGTGCTGGTCGGCTGGCTCGATTATTTCGAGCGCTTCGACGTGGCGAAATACGGCAGCGAGGGCGGGCCGCTGCACGACCCGAACGTGATCGCCTATCTCCTGAAGCCTGAGCTTTATTCCGGCCGGCTCTGCAATGTGGAGATCGAGACGGAATCCGAACTCACCAAGGGCATGACCGTGACCGACTGGTGGGGCGTTTCCGGCCGTCCGAAGAACGCCATGTTCATGCGCGACGTGGACGCCGACGGTTTTTATGCGCTGCTGACGGAAAGGCTGGCGGCGTTGGCCGCCAAACAGGCTGATGCCAGGGCAGAGACGACCTAATATTTCCATCGTCATCCCTGTGCTTGTCACAGGAATGACGGAGAGAATGGTCAACGTTCGGCTTCAATAGCTGGCCCGACATCGCGTTTACCGTCTGTCCTCGGAATGATCAGCGCATCGAGGATGCGCACGCCCTTGCCCGCCGGCAGGACGGCGACCGGGTTGAGGTCGACCGCCTCGATATCCTCGCCATAGCAGGCGGCAAAGCCGGAGAGTTTCACCAGCAGTTCCGCCAGGGCCTTGCGGTCGGCCTTCGGCGCGCCGCGATAACCGTCGAGCAGCGATGCGAGCTTCGTTTCGCCGATCAGCGCTTCGGCGCGGGCAAGGTCGATCGGCAGGAGGTCGAAGGCGCTGTCCTTGACCAATTCCACCAGCACGCCGCCGATGCCGATCACGAGGCCCAGACCGAAGGGTTCATGGCGGACGAGGCCGACCAGCGCCTCGACACCGCCCGCTACCATTTCCTGCACCGAGACACCGCGCAGATCGGCTTTCGGAGCATAGGCACGGGCACTTGCCATGATTGTCTCGAACGCGGCGCGGGCTTCCGCTTCGGAAGCGATGCCGAGCTTCACCCCGCCGGCCTCCGTCTTGTGGAGGATATCCGGCGACTCGATCTTCATCACCACGGGAAAGCCGAGCGCCTTTGCCGCTTCCGCGGCGGCGTCGGGGCTAGTGACAAGCTTTTCCGCCGGCACCGGCAGACCTTCGGCAGCCAGCAGCGCCTTGGCTTCGCGTTCGGTGCGTGCATCTGCGGATAGGGACTTCTTTGCCGCCGTCGCCATGCCCGGCCATGAGACGACGCGGTTCTGTCCGATCAGGCCGGCAATGGCCGTCAGAGTGCTTTTCGTGCCCCGCAGGACCGGCACATCCGGCAGCTTCGCCTCGACGGCCGGATGGTGGCCGGAGGAGAGATTGCTCATGAAGACGACCGGCGCCCTGCCGGTCTCGGCATAGGCGGAAACCGCCCCCGCGATGCCTAGATATTCCGAAGCGCAGAAATCGTCGAGACCGGCTGGAGCATCCTGCGCGGCGACGATCAGGCCAATCGACGGGTCACCGGCGAGGGAATGCAGCACGTCGCGGTAGATATCGCCGTTGGCGAAGACCACGCCGGTCGTGTCGAGCGGGTTCTGGGGCGTCGCGAAGGGCGGCAACAAGCTCTTGAGTTTCGTAACCGTCTGGGGTTGCAGATCCGGCAACGAGAGGCCCGCCTCGTCGGCAATATCGGAGACATGCGCGACGCCGCCGCCGGAGACGCCGACGATCGCCACGCCGGGCCTCGTCGGCCGCTGCTTCAGGCTCAGGCAGAGCGTCGCCGTCTCCATGAAGCCGTCCATGTCCGGCATTTCGATGATGCCGACGCGCTTGAAAAAGGCGCGATAGGCCTCGTTGCTGCCGGCAAGCGAACCGGTATGGGCAGCCGTCGCCTGTGCCCCGCGCGCCGAGCGCCCGGCCCGAAGCGCGATGACCGGCTTGTTCGCCGCATGCATCTTCATCATCGCTCGGGCGAGCTTTCCCGGCTCGCGGATCGCTTCGATCACGATGCCGACCGCGCTCGTGGCTTCGTCCGTGGCGAGGAATTCGAGATAATCCGGAATGTCGGTCGCGGCGCTGTTGCCGGAGGAGACGATATGGCTCAGCCCGAAGCGGCCGGTATTGCCGAGCGCGATGGCGCTGGCGCCGGAATGGGAGAGGATCGCGAACCGGCCCTTTTCGAGATTGGTCGAGAGGCTCGATGAATAGAGCGCCGCGCCCGTGCCGAGATTGAAGAGGCCGAGGCAATTCGGCCCGCAGATCGCCATGCCGTATCGCCCGGCGATCTCGACCAGCTGCCGTTGTCGCTGGCGGCCGGCCTCGTCCAGTTCGGCGAAGCCGGAGGCCAGCACGACGGCCGCCTTGACGCCCGTCCGCCCTGCCTCGTCCAGCGCTTCAATCACCTTCTCGGCGGCGATGCCGATGACCGCGACATCCGGCGCGGCATCGAGCGAGGAGAGGGAAGGGGCCGCCTTGTAGCCAAAGACCGTTTCCGCCTTGGGATGCACCGGGATGATCTCTCCCCGATAGCCGAAGCGCATCAGGTTCTTCATCACGAAGCTTGACGAGGCGTCGGCGCGCTCCGTGGCGCCGACGACGGCGACGGAGCGCGGCGCCATCAAAGCCCGCATCGCATCGCCAAAGTCTTCGGACTTGTTTGCGGGCATCGGCAGAAGCCTCCTCAGTCGAGACCCTTGAAGGGATTGTCGCGGAAGGCGAGGTATTCCTTCAGCGACATCTTGGCGAGGTTCGCCATCCATTCGCGGCCCTGTCTGGTCACGTGCAGGGCGGCGATCGCCTCGATATTGTATTGGAAAGACGGCATGAGGCCCGCGACCATCTGCTGGTTGTTGATCGAGGCCTTGGTGTATTTCAGCGCCGGAACAGGCATGCGGGCCAGCTTGCGGGCAAGGTTTTCGGTCTTTTCCTTGAGCTGATCGGCCGGCACGACCTTGTTGATAAGATGCATGCGCAGCGCCTCTTCGGCATCCACCATGTCGCCGGTGAACATCAGCCAGCGCACGTCGCGGGTGGCGAGCAGCCAGGGCATCATCAGCGCAGGCGGGCCTGAATTATGGCGTACTTCCGGTTCGCCGAACTTGGCGGTATCGGCGGCGATCGCCAGGTCGCAGCTCATCATCAGTTCCAGCGCGCCGGCCAGCGCATAGCCGTTGACCGAAGCGATGACCGGGATCGGCGCGCGCCAGATGTTGAGCAGCGCCTCGGCGTTCTCGGTCATGTCCTCGCGCCAGAAGTCGATATCGACGTCGAAATCGCCGCCCTGCAGGTCGTAGCCCGAGGAGAAGGCGCGGCCGGCGCCGGTGATGACCAGCGCGTTGACGTCCGGATCCTCGACGGCAGCCTTCAGCGCCGCGTCGATCTCGCGAATCACCGTCTTGTTCATCGCGTTCATCTTGTCGGGACGATTGATGGTGATCGTCGCGAATTTGTCGGTGGCGTCCTTCTCGTAAAGGATCGTTTCATAAGTCATGGCAGTTCCCCTTATTTCTTGATTACTTGCCGGTCTTCTTGAGCGCCGCGTAGGCGACCGCCATCTTCGCGGCCAGACGGGCATTGTTCTTCACCAGCTCGATATTGGCCTTGAGGCTCTCGCCTTTCGAAAGCTCGTTGATGCGGGCGAGCAGGAAAGGCGTCAGTTCCTTGCGGCCGATACCCTTTTCGTCCGCCTCGCGCACCGCGTCGGCGATCGTGCCGTCGATGAATTCCGGCGTCAGCGCCGCCGCTTCGGGAATGGGATTGGCGATCATCAGGCCGGTGCCGGTGCCGAGCTTGTGGTGCAGCCACATGGCCTCGGCGATCTCTTCCGGCGTATCCAGCCGATGATCGGCCTTGTAGCCGCTCTTTCTCGTGAAGAAGGCCGGGAAATCCTCGGTGCCGTAGGCGATGACGGGCACGCGCTGGGTTTCCAGATATTCGAGCGTCTTGGCGATATCGAGGATCGATTTGACGCCGGCGCAGACGACGGCGGTCTTGGTGCGGCCGAGCTCGGTCAGGTCGGCGGAAATGTCGAAGGTCTGTTCGGCGCCGCGATGCACGCCGCCGACGCCGCCGGTCGCGAAGATGTCGATGCCGGCGAGATCGGCGAGCAGCATGGTGGCGGAGACGGTCGTGCCTGCCGACTGCTTCCTGACCATGGCGACGGCGAGGTCGCGGCCGGATGCCTTGACCACGCCCTCGGCCTGCGCCAGCGCGTCCAGCTCGTGACGTTCGAGGCCGACGCGCAGCTCGCCCCCGATCACGGCGATGGTGGCGGGCACCGCGCCGTTCTCGCGGATGACGCCCTCGACGGCGAGCGCCGTTTCGAGATTGGCGGGGTAGGGCATGCCATGGGTGATGATGGTCGATTCCAGCGCGACGACAGGGCCGCCGGCTGCGATGGTTTCGGCCACTTCGCGGCTCAGCTTCGGTTTCAGAAGGGTCATTGCAGTATTCCTTGTTCGGCCGGTCGGCTCATCCGGCAAGCCGGTGCATGTTCGCTTCCAGGAAGCGTTCGGACAATTCGGTATGGACGCTTGCCGCGCTTTCCGTCGTCAGCGTGCCGAGCAGCGCGCCGGTGCGCGCGGCGTTGTATGTATCCTCCCCGTGGAGGATGCGGTGGAGGGTCCCGGCAATCATCGCGTCGCCCGCTCCGGTGATATCGACCGGCCTGGCATGCACGGCGGGATAGGTTTTCGCGCCTTCGGTGCCGGCGACGGCAATGCCGCGCGGCCCCATGGTGACCACCGCCTCGCGGGCGCCGGCGGCCTGCAGCGCAAGCGCGGCATCGCGCGCGTCTTCGATCGTTTCATGTGCCCTGCGGTGCAGGACCGCATTCGCCTCGTCGATGTTCATGAACAGAAGATCGATGCCGGTGAGGTCTTCCGGCAGGCGGGCGGCTTTCGGCGTCGAGACCGCGTCCACCGCCAGCCTGAAGCGGGCGCCCTGACGCTTTGCGATCAGAGCGGCAAGCGTCTCGGCCGGCACGTTGCAGTCGCAGAAGACCCAGCTCGCGGCGGCGAGATGCGGCCAGATCCGCTCCAAATGGCTGGGCGGGAGCAGGTCGAAAATGCCCATGTCGGCAATGCCGAGCACAAGGTCGCCCTTCAAGTCGAGGATCGCCGCATATTCCGCCGTGGGGCGCTCGGTGGTGGTGAGAACCTGGCTCACGTCGATGCCGCGGTCGCGCATGTGCTTCAGAAGCGCCCTGCCGCCCTCGTCGTCGCCGACGATCGACACGAAGCTGGTGGTGGTGCCCAGAAGCGCCAGGTTTTCCGCCACGTTGCGGGCGACGCCGCCCATCGAGCGGATGCCGTCGACCGGGTTGGACGTCTCGAAGACCAGGTCCTGCCTGGCGCGGTACTTGCGGTCGAGCACCGCGCCGCCGATGCAGACGGCCCGGGCTTCGGCCGGCATCACATAGCCGCGGCCGAGGATGTAGCCCTTCTGCATGAGCTGGACGATATGCGCGGCCACCGTAGAGCGCGCCAGTCCGAGTTGGGCGGCGATCTCCTGCTGACCCGCGAACGGGTTGTCCTTGATGATTGCCAGGACGGCCGCTTCCTGGGGGGCGAGGTCATCCATCTTGAGTTGTTCTTCCCGGCGCGACACGCCTTAAAACTTCGTTATTTTTGATATGGACAACAACAGATGTTTTTGTCAACATCTGTTTGTCAGATGTGAATGGAGGCATGCCATGACGGTTTCGACTGCCAATCCCGTATCGACAAGCGGATCGGTGCCCGGCATCCCGGTCATCGACGTCGGCCCCTTCATCCGGAACGAGGCGGGCGCTTCCGCCGTGGTAAAGGCGATCGAAACCGCCTGCCGTGATACGGGCTTCTTCCTCGTCACCGGCCATGGCGTTTCGCCGGAGATTACGTCCCGCCTCTACAATCTCGCCCGCGCCTTCTTCGACGAACTACAGGACTGGAAGAAGACGATCGGCCGCGGCACAGGTGTCACGGGCGGCGTCGCCTTCTCGCCGATCGCCGAGGAGGCGCTGGCCGCCACGCTCGGCCTGAAGACGCCGGGCGACTACAAGGAAAGCCTGAACTTCGGCAAGAACCTGCCGGGCGACGCCTGGCCGGACCGGCCCGAGGGGCTGGAGCAGGCGTTCCGGGACTATTTCAGGGAAATGGAAGTGCTCTCGAAGCACATGCGCCGCATCTTCTGCCAGGCGATCGGCCTCGACCAGGACTATTTCGAGCCATCCTTCGAGAACCATCTCTCGGCGCTGCGCGTCATCAACTATCCTGAACAGGAAGAATCGCCGCTGCCGGGGCAGCTGCGGGCCGGCGTCCATACCGATTACGGCTTCATGACCATCCTGCGTTCGGAAGCCTCTCCCGGCGGGCTGCAGGTGCGGAACCGCAACGGCGAGTGGCTCGATGCACCCTCGATCGAGGGCGCCTATGTCATCAACATCGCCGACGCCTTCATGCGCTGGACCAATGACGAATGGGTCTCGACGCCGCATCGCGTCGCCAATCCGCCGAGCGGCTTCAAGGGCACGGCGCGCCGCCAGTCGATCCCTTTCTTCCTCAACCCGTCGAAGGAGACGGTGATCGAGTGCCTGCCGCCTTTCGTCAAAGGCGGGGCGAAATACGAGCCGATCACCTATGGCGAATATATCGACCTGAAGACGAAGCAGGCTTTTTCGAAAGGCTGACGACCGACCAAACGCGTGCCCAGAAGCGGAAAACCGCCGGCACACCGGATCATGAAAAGATCGCAACAAGGGGAACTGCACATGATGGATTTGACAAGGCGGCAGACACTTGCCGGAATGGGTGCTCTCGCGGCGGCCGGCCTCATGGGCCTGCCCGCCCGGGCGCAGCAGAAGACGCTGGTCGTGCCGACGCTCGGCGGCGTCTGGGAACAATACTGGCGCTCGACCGTCGCGCCGGAATTCACCAGGCAGAGCGGCGCGGCCGTCACGCTCGATGTCGGCAACGGCCGCGTCTTCGGCGCCAACCTGCGCGCCGCGGGCGTCGCCAAGCCGCCCTATTCGATTGTGATGACCAACGAGGTCTTCGCCTCCGGCCTGCGCAAGGAAGGCTTCTTCGAAAAGCTCGACCTTTCCAAGCTGCCGAACTATGCCGATCTCTATCCGCTCGCCAAGAAGACCGACGGCTGGGGGGCGATCGCCGCCGTCTCTCCGATCGGCATCGGCTACCGCACCGACCTCGTGAAGACCAAGCCGAAGAGCTGGAAGGATCTGTGGGAGAACCCGGAATTCAAGGGCAAGATCGGCCTCTACAATTTCGCCAACAGCGCCGGCAAGATGGAGCTGCTGCTTTTCTCGAAGATCTTCGGCAAGGACCAGTACGATGTCGATGCCGGCTTCGCCGCGCTCGAAAAACTCGGCTCGGTCATCCAGGTCGATTTCAATCTTTCCACCGGCCTTGCCTCGGGCGAGATCGTCGTCGCTCCGTTCGATTTCGGCGAGATCGCGCGCCTGCGCCGTCAGGGCCTGCCGGTCGACTGCATCATCCCGGAAGAAGGCATGATCATGTTCGACCAGACGATCAACATCCTCGCCAACGCCCCGGAAAAGGAACTGGCCTATCAATACGCCGACTTCCTTCTGTCGCCGGAAGTGCAGGCGATGATGATGAAGGAGTTCTTCATCTCGCCGACCAATGCCAAGGTCGCGGTGCCGGACGACCTCAAGGCCGATGTGCCGGTCTCCGGCGCCGACATGGACAAGATCCTCACCTGGGACTGGAACTTCGTCAACGAAAAGCAGGGCGAACTTTCCGAACGCTGGGCGAAGACGGTCAGGTGATTTTCCCCCGCTGCGATCATGGCCTGCCTTCGCGGGCATGCCATGATCGGCTTTTTCGGGACGGAATTTGAAAGTGGAATTTCATGACAGAGGTTAGCATCGAAAAGCTGACCAAGGACTATGGGCAAGGCCCCGCGGTCAACGGCATTTCGATAAAAATAGCCGAGGGCGAGTTCATCTCGCTGCTCGGCCCGTCCGGCTGCGGCAAGACGACGACGCTGAAGATGATCGCCGGTTTCGAGGACGCCACCGAAGGGGCTATCCGCTTCGACGGCCGCGACGTGGTGCATGTGCCGGTCGAAAAGCGCGATATCGGCATGGTCTTCCAGAACTATGCGCTCTTCCCGCATATGACGGTGGAGAAGAACCTCGCCTTCGGGCTGGAGATGCGCAAGGTGCCGAAATCCGAGATCCGCGAGCGCATCGCCAAGGTCTTGGACATGGTGCAGCTCGCCGGCTATGCGGAGCGCTATCCGCGCCAGCTTTCCGGCGGCCAGCAGCAGCGCGTGGCGCTTGCCCGCGCGCTCGTCATCGAGCCGAAGATCCTGCTGCTCGACGAGCCGCTCGCCAATCTCGACGCCAAGCTGCGCGAGGAAATGCGCGTCTTCATCCGCGACCTGCAGCGGCGCGTCGGCATCACCACCGTCTACGTCACCCATGACCAGGCGGAGGCAATGACGATGTCGGACCGTGTCGTCGTGATGTTCGGCGGCCGCATCGCGCAGATCGGCACGCCGTCCGACATCTACGAACGGCCTGCCAATCTGGAAGTCGCCGAGTTCGTCGGTCAGGTCAACATCATCCGCGGCAGCGTGGGGAACCGGGTCGTCTCGACCGCCTTCGGCGACGTGCCGGTTTCCGGCGACTACGCCGAAGGCGCCGAACTGATGCTGGCGCTCAGGCCGGAGGCGGTCGAGCTTCTGCCGGTCGGGTCCGATGCGGCCGGCGTGCCGGCCAGGGTGCTTTCCAGCTATTATTCCGGAAGCCTCGTGGACTACCGGCTGGAGCTTGCGGACGGTGCGGCCGTCAATGTCCAGGCCTTTCCGCGCACGCGCTTCGCCGATGGCGACCACGTGCTGGTGCATGCGCCGGCCGACCGCTTCTGGCCGCTCGGCCCAGTGACCGGGATCGGCGCATGAATGCCGTTCCTGCAAAGAAGGGTTTCGGACCGCTGCTGCTGATCGCGCCCGCCGCGATCCTGCTCGGCGTCTTCCTGGTGCTGCCCTATCTCAATATCGTGGTGATGAGCTTCCGCATCCCGGGGCAGGGCACGCCCTATGCGCCGGGCTTCACCTTCGCCAACTACGGCAAGTTCTTCGCCGACGGCTTCTATATCGGCCAGGTCGTCAACACGCTGTGGATCGGCTTCGTGACCACCTTCGCCTGCCTGGTTCTCGGCTATCCCGTCGCCTGGCAGCTGGCGCGCGGCACCTCGGCATTTCGGGCTTTGGGTTACGGCCTCGTGCTTTCGCCGCTCCTCGTCGGCATCGTCATCCGCAGCTACGGCTGGACGATCCTGCTCGGCAACAACGGCATCATCAACCGCACATTGACGAGCTGGGGCATCGTCGATGGACCGCTGCCGCTGATGTACAATGCGCTCGGCATCGTCATCGCGCTGGTGCATGTCTTCCTCCCCTTCATGATCCTGCCGATCATGAGCGCCATCCAGGGCATCGATCCGTCTCTGGAAGCGGCAGCGCGTTCGCTCGGGGCTTCCCGGATCACGGCCTTTCGCCGCATCACGCTGCCCTTGTCGCTGCCGGGCATCCAGGCGGGCTGCATCCTCGTCTTCGTGCTGTCGCTCAGCGCCTACGTGACGCCGTCGCTGATCGGCGGCATGCGGGTGAAGACCATGGCGGTCACCGTGGTCGACGCCTTGATCGACACGTTCCAGTGGCCGTTCGGCTCGGCGCTCGCGCTGATGCTGTCGGTCACCGGCGCGATCGTCGTCGTGCTGTTCGGGCGGCTGACCCGCATGAAATGGAAGGCCTGAGGAACCATGTCGAAGCCATTCTTCACCGCCTATTGCCTCGTCATCTACGCTTTCCTGCTGGCGCCGATCCTGGTCGTCGTCGTCGCCTCCTTCAATGCCGGCGCCTTCCTCACCTTCCCGCCGCAGGGCTTTTCGTTCCGCTGGTACGTGGTCTTCTTCAACAACGAGGTGTTCATGCGGGCGATCCGCACCTCGTTGTGGATCGCGGCGATCACCATGGTGATCTCGGGCGTCATCGGCACGATGGCGGCGATGTTCTACGTCCAGTATTCGGGCAGGCTCAAGGAGACGGTGCGGATCGCCATGCTGGCGCCGCTGCTCTTGCCGGAAGTGCTGACGGCGATCGCGCTTCTCTTCTTCGTCTATTCGGTCGGCATCGGCACCCAGACCATGGTCGGCATGATCGTCGGACACGTGCTGATCACGCTTCCTTTCGTCTTCATCAACGTCTCCGCCTCGATGGAAAGCTACGATCCGTCCTGGAGCATGGCCGCGCAAAGCCTTGGCGCGGGCCGCTTCACCCGCTTCCGGCGGATCATGCTGCCGCTCATCAAGCCGGGCGTCGTCGGCGGCTGCCTCTTCGCCTTCATCATTTCCTTCGACATCTTCACCATCTCCTTCATGCTGAAGAATGTCGGAACCTCGACGCTGCCGATCCAGCTCTTCGACTATCTGCGCACCAATTTCACGCCGGAGGCGGCAGCCGTCTCGACCTGCTCGATCGTGCTGACGCTGGCGGTGGTGGTCATTTCGGAAAAGGTGCTGGGTCTGCGCATCCATCGCTTCTGATACCGGTCCATCCCGGCAAACGCCTGCAAACCATTCCGCCATCCGGCGGCCGGCTGGATGTCATCTTGTGCATGCCGTCATGGCGGACTGTTCCGGGTCTGTCTTTTCGTTCGAGGATCGGTACGTTGGGTTTCGGCGATAGCCGAACCTTTCGAAAGGACAGTCCATGAGTCCCGAATTCCTGATTACCTCCTTGATCGTTGTCGCTTCGCCGGGCACCGGCGTTCTGATCACGCTTGCCGCGGGTCTGTCGCGCGGAGCGCGGGCGAGCATCATTGCCGCCTTCGGCTGCACGCTCGGCATCGTTCCGCACATGGTTGCCGCGATCTCCGGCCTTGCGGCCGTGCTGCATGCCAGCGCGCTCGCCTTCCAGGTGATCAAATATCTTGGTGTCGCCTATCTGCTTTTCATGGCTTGGCAGGTCCTGAAGGAGAAGGGCGCACTGACCATCGAGACCAAGGATACGCCGAAATCGGCACGGCAGATGATCGTCTCTTCCATTCTTGCCAACGTGCTCAACCCGAAGCTTTCAATCTTCTTCTTCGCCTTCCTGCCGCAATTCGTTCCCGAAAGCGAAGCGTTCCCGGTTACCCGCATGGCGGAGCTCAGCCTCGTCTTCATGCTGATGACCTTCGGCGTCTTTGTCACCTATGGGCTCTTCGCCGCATCGATCCGCAGCCACGTCGTCTCCCGGCCCGGTATCCTCGTCTGGATGCGGCGCACCTTTGCCGGCGCGTTCGTATTGCTTGGTGCCCGGCTTGCGCTTTCCGAGCGATAGTTATTACCTGCCGCGTAATTGAGACGGTGCAGCTCCTCCCGCATGATCGCCCTGTCCTTGAAACGAACGGGACGACCAAAGGAGAAAAGACATGACCGACGCGAACACCCATGCCGAACGTTATCTCGCCATCTGGAACGAGACGGATGCCGCTCGCCGCCGGGCGATGATCGCCGATGCCTGGACGGAGGATGGCGTCTATGTCGATCCGCTGATGCACGGCAAGGGTCATGATTGGATCGATTGCCTGGTCGAGGGCGTGCAGACCCGTTTTCCGGGCTTCCGCTTCGCGCTGATAGGCGAAGCCGACGGCTATGGCGACAACCTGCGCTTTTCCTGGGATCTCGGACCGGAAGGCGGCGAGCCGATCATCAAGGGCACGGATTTCGCCAGGCTCGAAAACGGCCGGCTGAAGACGGTGCACGGTTTCCTCGACCAGGTTCCGGCCGCCGCATGACGACCGTCGCGACCGCCCGTCCTCTCGGCGATTTCCTGCGCGACTGGCGCCGCCGCCGGCGCATGAGCCAGCTCGACCTGGCCCTGGAGGCCGATATCTCGCAGCGCCATCTGAGCTTCATCGAGAGCGGGCGGTCGGCTCCGAGCCGGGAAATGCTGCTGCACCTGGCGGAGCGGCTCGACGTGCCGCTTCGCGAACGCAATCCGATGCTGATCGCCGCGGGTTTTGCGCCGGTCTTTGCGGAGCGCAGGCTCGACGATCCGGCGCTCGCGCCGGCGCGGCAGGCGATCGACATGGTGCTGAAGGGCCATGAGCCTTTTCCGGCCCTCGCCGTCGACCGGCACTGGACCCTCGTTGCGGCGAATGCGGCGGTCGCGCCATTGCTCAAAGGTGTAGCCGACAGAACCTTGCTGGAAGGACAGGTCAACGTGCTGCGCCTCAGCCTCCACCCGCAGGGGCTGGCGCCGCAGATCGCCAATCTTTTCGAATGGCGAAACCATCTGCTGGAGCGGCTGCACCAGCAGATCGTGGCGACCGGCGATCGGGTGCTCGAAGAGCTTCTGGAGGAGCTGTCCGGTTATCCTGCGCCGGAAGCGGCGCCCAAATCCGCAGGCCGGGACTATGCCGGCATCGCCGTGCCGATGGAGTTGCGGACGGAGGCGGGGCTTCTGTCCTTCATCTCGACGATCACCGTGTTCGGGACGCCCGTCGACGTGACGCTCTCGGAACTCGCGGTCGAATCCTTCTTCCCCGCCAACGACGAAACGGCCCGGCTTCTGCGCCGGATGGCAGGAGCCGGGCCGTCCCAGGCTGAAAGCTGATCAGCGGATCAGAATTCGGTCCACTGGGCTTCGGCGGTTGCCGCCGCTACCGTGCCGCCGAACGACTTCGTCACCCGCTGTGCGAGCCGGCGGGCCGGCGATTCCTGCGGGGCGGCATTGTGGGCCGCCGCAACCGGCCCCTGGATGCGCGACGCGCCTGCACGGTTGGCTGCGGTTTCGGCGAGCTTGAAACGGCCGATGAGATCGCGCAGCTTGGAACTTTCCGAGGCGAGATTGGCGCCGGCGGCGTTGGTTTCCTCCACCATCGCGGCGTTCTGCTGAGTCACCTGGTCCATCTGGTTGACGGCCGAGTTGACTTCCGCGAGGCCCACCGACTGTTCGCGGGCGGCGGTCGCGATCGCGCTGATGTGCTCGTTGATGGTGACGACATGCGCTTCGATCGTCTTCAGCGCGTCGCCCGTCTCGCGGACCAGCTTCACGCCGTTTTGGACCTCGGCGCCGGAATTGCGGATGAGGTCCTTGATCTCCTTGGCGGCGTTGGCCGAGCGCTGGGCGAGTTCGCGAACCTCCTGGGCGACGACCGCGAAACCCTTGCCGGCTTCACCGGCGCGGGCTGCCTCGACGCCGGCATTCAGCGCCAGCAGGTTGGTCTGGAAGGCGATCTCGTCGATCACGCCGATGATGTTGGAGATCTGGCTGGACGACTGTTCGATGCGCTGCATCGCGTCGACGGCGTTCGCCACGACGCTGCCCGACTGGGCCGCGCTGGCATTCGCCTCCCGCGCGATCGCCTTCGCCTCGTCGGCGCGCTTGGAAGAGTTCGAGACGTTGGCGGTGATCTCGTCGAGAGCGGCGGCGGTCTCCTCAAGCGAGGCGGCCTGCTGCTCCGTGCGCTTCGAAAGGTCGTCGGCGCTCTGGCTTACTTCGCGCGAGCCGCTGTCGATCGACTGGGCCGAGGAGGCGACTTCCGAAAGGGCGCTGCTGAGGCGAGCGACGGCAGAGTTCAGGTCTTCGCGCAGCGCCTCGAAATCCGGAGCGAAGGGTTCGGTGAGCTGGAACGCGAGATCGCCGGAGGCCAGGCGGCGCAGACCGGCGGCGAGGCCGGAGGTGGCCTCCTGAAGGCGGGCCTGGGCGGCGGCTTCGGCTTCCTCCTGCAGGCGGATGCGGTCGGCTTCGGCACGGGCGCGGGCCTCTTCGGCCTCTTCCTGAAGCTGCCGGTTGGAGATCGCGGCCTGGCGGAAGACCTCGACGGCGCCGGCCATAGCACCGACTTCGTCCTTGCGGCCCGCGAAGGGAATTCCCGTCGCCGTGTCGCCGGCGGCAAGATTGCTCATCGAGGCTGTGATGCGCTGGATCGGGCGGGCGATGCCGGTCAGGACGTAGACGGCCGCGCCGGCGATCAGGGCGAACACGACGCCGAGGATCGCATACATCGTGGTCAACGCACTGGCATAGGTCGCCTCCGCCTTGGCGGTTTCGACGACCGCCTCGTCGGCGTTCCCCTTGACGAGCTCTGTCACGGCCTCCATGACCGGCTGGATCGCGATGCGCATCTTCTCCATT
The DNA here is from genome assembly GCF_030378245.1 of Neorhizobium sp. CSC1952. Lineage (NCBI taxonomy): Bacteria > Pseudomonadati > Pseudomonadota > Alphaproteobacteria > Hyphomicrobiales > Rhizobiaceae > Neorhizobium > Neorhizobium sp. CSC1952. The sequence continues at coordinate 2,845,285 of NZ_CP128416.1, forward strand.
TCGACGCGGGCGCGGGCATCGGAAGCCTTGCGGGAGAAGCCCAGCATCTTTTCGCCGCCCGCCACGTATTTGTCGACGCCGGTTGCGATCTGATCGACGAGCTGCTTTTCGTCGTCGCCGGAAATCATCGGCTTGTAGGTGTCGAGGGCGGACTTCAGAGCTGCCGACTGCTCGGTGATCAGCTTTTCCGCAGCTTCCATGCCGAAGTCCGACGTCGTCGTGAGATGGCTCATGTAGGCGATCGTCATGCCGAGGATGGCCGTCTCGATGTTCTTGGAGGCTTGGACGCTCCGAAGGGAATTGTTGGAAATCGTATCGAGATTGCCGGCGACATGGGAGAGCGAGGAAATGGCCGCCCAGGAAAGAACGGCGGTGAGCGCTGCTATCGCGCCGAAGACGGCGATCAGCGAGCTGCGGATGGAGAGACGGGACATGAGTTCGGCTCCGACATGAGGAAGCCTCGAGGAGAGGCATCGCGTTTTCACGCGCAGATCTGATATCTGGCAGTGTGGGGAAGAGAACCGGCCTCATACCGGTTCCGCGCCATGCCGGACGGCGACGGCGCCATGGTCCGGAGCCTAGGTCAAACTCTTTAACGACAGATTGAATTTTGACAATGTAAAACGATTTTTGACCGTTTTCGGGCGGAAAAATCCCAGATTTCCGTTCTGCTATCCGGTTATTTTACAAGGATAATCTGATGAAACCCGAGGACGGAGTAACAGGATACCTGCCAATGCGGATTGATTGATTTTCCGTTCAAGGACGATGCGAAATCTGGCCATCGACAGGAGCGCCGAGGATGGCCTGATCGGCCATTTCGAGGCGCTATTTCTTCGCCCTCAAACCATCCATCAGCAGACCGATCAGCCGATACGCCCGTTCGCGCCATTCCGGCGAATCCGGAATGGAATAGATGCTGGACAGAGCCTGCAGAAGATCGGTCGTCTCGATGTCGGTACGGATATAACCCTCTTTTCCGGCAGTCTTCAGCAGCCCTTCGAGAGCGCCGCGAATGAGCCCCGAGCCCTCGGCGAAGAGCGAGGAATTGGAGGTCATCAGGATGCGCAGGCTGTTCGCCATGCCGCGTTTGGCGGCGATATAGCCCACGAAACGGCGCGTCCATTCTTCGAGCGCCAGGTCCGGCGGATATTTCCCCGCGAGTTCCGTAGCCGCGGCGGCGAGGCTTTCCAATTCCCGGCGGTAGACGACCTCGACCAGATGTTCGCGGGTCGGAAAATGCCGGTAGAGCGTGCCGATGCCGACGCCGGCCTGTCGCGCTATGTCCTCCAGCGAGGTCTCGACGCCATTTTCCGCGAAGGCGGCGGCGGCCACTTCGATCAGCTTGTCCCGGTTGCGACGGGCGTCGGCGCGAAGCTTGGTGGAGGCGGTCGATGCTGTCTTGGGCTCGGCCGAGGCCAAAATGGTGCTCCAGGCGAATGAGGGCTTGACGAAATCCCACAAGCCACTAGTTTAAACGGAGGCGCCTCCGGTTATCTGGAGTGCCTTCCACTTCTTATTCCAGAAGGGGGCCGGATGCCATGCCCAAATGTGCCGGGGCTTCTCTTGTTGGAAATCAATATAGCACCCGGTCGACGGCCGACCACCCCATTCTGGATTTTGAATTCATTCTCGTGACGATGGCAGGAGCTTGATCCATGACACGAACCATCCATCTTTCGCTCGATATCAACGGGAGGCGGCACGAGCTCGATGTCGAGCCCCGCGTCACCCTGCTTGACGCGTTGCGCGAGCATCTGTCGCTGACCGGCACCAAGAAGGGCTGCGACCAGGGCCAGTGCGGCGCCTGCACCTGCCATGTCGACGGCAAGCGCGTGCTCTCCTGTCTGACGCTCGCCGCCCAGGTCGAAGGCCGGCAGGTCACCACGATCGAAGGGCTGGCGGCGGAAAGCGGCGATCTTCACCCCGTCCAGGCCGCGTTCATCGAGAACGACGCCTTCCAGTGCGGCTATTGCACGCCGGGCCAGATCATGTCCGCCGTCGCCTGCATCCGGGAGGGGCATGCGGGTTCGGACGAGGAGATCCGCGAATACATGTCCGGCAATCTCTGTCGGTGCGGGGCCTATAACAGCATCGTCGCGGCGGTGCGCGAAGCGGCGGAGATGGCCTGATGCGAGACTTTTCCTATCTCCGCGCGACCTCGGCGGACGAAGCCCGTCAGGCCGCTCTTCAGGCCGGTGCCGCCCTGCTTGCCGGCGGCACGACGTTGCTCGATCTCGCCAAATGCGGCGTCGTCGAGCCTGAAACGGTAATCGACATAACCCACCTCTCCGGTCTCGGCGGGATCACGGTCGACGAAAGCGGCGCCACGGTCGGCGCGCTTGCCAGGATGGGCGATGTCGCCGACCACCGCGACATCCGTGCAGCCTTTCCGGCCGTCGCGGAATCTCTGTCGCTCGCCGCTTCCGCCCAGCTCCGCAACATGGCGACGATCGGCGGCAATCTCTTGCAGCGGACGCGCTGTCCCTATTTCCGCGATCCGGGCGCTTTCCCGGCCTGCAACAAGCGCAATCCGGGTTCCGGCTGTTCGGCTATCGGCGGCGTGACGCGCAACCATGCCGTCCTCGGCACGAGCGACGCCTGCATCGCCTCCAATCCCGGCGATCTGGCGGTGGCTCTGGTGGCGTTCGACGCCGTGGTCGATCTGGGTACCCGGAAAGTCGCCGTCGATGACTTCTTTCTGACGCCCGGCGACACGCCGGACAGGGAAACCGTGCTGGAGCGCGGCGAGATGATCGTCAGCGTCGGCATTCCGGCTTCCGCTGCCGCAAGGCACTCGACCTATCTCAAGGTGCGCGACCGGCAATCCTACGAATTCGCCGCGGCAAGCGCTGCCGTGGGTATCGAGTTCGAAGCGGATGGCAGAACGATCCGCGACATCCGCGTCGCGCTTGGCGGCGTTGCAACGAAACCCTGGCGCGCCCGCGCGGTCGAACAGGCGCTCACCGGCAAGATTCTCGATGCGGAAAGCGTCGAAAAGGCGAGCCGGCTCGCGATGGAAGGCGCCGTCTCCCATGGCGGCAACCGTTACAAGATCGAGCTAGCGCCGCGCGTCGTTACCCGCGCCATCCTGAAAATGGCCCAGAATATCGGAGTCCTCGCATGACCATCATGGAACCCCGCAAACATGGCGACGCTTCCGACGGCATGGTCGGCGGCCGCCAAACCCGCTTCGAAGGCCAATTGAAGGTCACGGGCGCCGCGACCTATGCGCTGGAATATCCGGTCGACGGCCTTGCTCATGCAGTTCTGGTCCAGAGCACGATCCCGGCCGGCCGCGTGGTCTCGATCGACGCGTCGAAGGCGCTTGCCGCGCCGGGCGTGCTGATGGTGCTGACGCCCGACGACGATCTCGGCCTCACCGTCGCGACGGACTGGTACGGCAACCGTCCGGAAAACCAGCCCTATATCCCGCTGCCGCGCGAGGTGCGTTTCAACGGTGAGGCGATCGCGGCGGTGGTGGCCGAAAGCCGGGAGCAGGCCGATGAGGCCGCGAGGCTGATCCGGGTCAGCTATGAGGAAGCCCCTCATGTGGCGAGCCTCGACGATCCGAAGGCGGGCGAAGGTATGGTGATGGATAATCTCAGCTCTGCCTGGGGTGATGCCGAGGCCGCGTTTGCGGCCGCACCCGTTCAGATCGAGGCGGAATATTCCACGCCCCGCGAATATCACACCGCCATGGAGCCGCATGGATTGACGGTGAAATGGGATGGCGACCAGCTGACGGTCTGGGAACCGAGCCAGTGGTCGCATGGCATGGCGCGCACCTATGCGGAATGGTTCGGCATTCCCTACGAGAACGTCCGCCTCATATCCCCCTTCATCGGCGGCGGTTTCGGCTCGAAGGGCGCGGTTCTCGCCTATGGCGCGGTCGCTGCCTTCGCGGCGAGAAAGCTCGGCCGGCCGGTGAAGCTCGCGGTCACCCGGCCGCAGAATTTCACGAGTTACGGCGGCCGTGCCGCAACCCGCCAGACGATCAAGCTCGGCGCGACGGAAGACGGTGTCCTGCAGTCTATCGTCCATCGCGGCGCCAGCGAGACGTCCACATACGCGGTCTGGCCCGAGCAGACGGGTGCCGCGACCCCGATCCTCTACAAGGTCGAGAACTTCTCCTCGCAGCACCGGGTCGTGCCCGTCAATACGGTGACGCCCGGCGCGCTTCGGGGGCCGGGCAAGAACCCGAGCGCCTACGGCATCGAAAGCGCCATCGAGGAGCTTGCCTACAAGCTCGGCATGGATCCTCTGGAAATCCGGCTGAAGAACTATGCCGACCGTGACTACCAGTCGGGAAAACCCTGGTCGACCCGCCGCCTGCGCGAGGCCCTGACCGAGGGGGCGGAAGCCTTCGGCTGGTCGAAGCGCAGCCACGCGCCGCGTTCCATGCGTGACGGGAAGACGCTGATCGGCTGGGGCATCGGCTGCGGCACGTTCCCGGTCATCCAGGCACCGAGCGAGGCGATGATCCGTATCCTCGGCAACGGCCGTGTGGAGGTCGTCAGCGGTGCGATCGACATGGGGCAGGGCACCTATACGATCCTCGCCCAGACGGCCGCGGAAGTGTTCGGCGTGCCGGTCAGCCAGGTAGACGTGAAGCTCGGCGATTCCCGCCTGCCGGGTTCGGCGATCGCCGGGGGCTCGATGCTTGCGGGTTCGATCCTCGGTGCCGTTCACAAGGCTGCGACGGCAGCGCGCGACGAGCTGATCGGGCTTGCGCTCAGCGACGCGAATTCGCCGCTGCGCGACACCGGGGCCAACACGCTCGCTTTCAGCGACGGGCGGATCGGCGTGCAGCGCGGCGAGGGACCCTCGCTTACCCTGCCGGAACTGATGGCGGCGCTCGGCCGCGACGAACTCGAGACCCGCCGAAATACGCTGCCGGACGGCGCAACCGCCCAGGAGCACCATCAGGCCTGGACGACCATGGCAAAGGTGCAGGGACCGACCATGGGCGAGTATTCCATGCACAGCTGGTGCGCCCATTTCGCCGAAGTTCGCGTGGACGAGGATTTCGGCACGGTGCGTGTCTCGCGGATGGTCTCCGCCTTCGATTGCGGCCGGCTCTACAATCCGCGGCTGGTGGAAAGCCAGTGGCGCGGCGGCATCATCATGGGGATAGGCCAGGCGCTGCTGGAAGAGGGACTTGTCGACCAGCGCAACGCCCGGACGATCAACAACAACGTGGGCGACTATCTGGTGCCGACCAATTCCGACATTCCGGACATCCAGGTCATCTCCGTCGGCGTGCCGGATTACAACGCCTCGGCATTGGGCGGCAAGGGCGTGGGCGAGGTCGGCATCGTCGGCGTCGCGCCCGCGATCGCCAATGCCGTCTTCCACGCGACGGGAAAACGCATCCGCGACCTGCCGATCACGCTGGAAAAGCTGATCTGAGGGTTGCCATCGGATAGACCCATCTTCTCCCCCTGCGTAGGGGGAGAAGAAATATTCGGAATTAGGATGGGGATGTCACCTACGGCCTATTTCTTCTGATTGCCCGCAAAAGCGGCCGTCAAGCCAAGGCCGATATAGACGAAGCCGCTGACCCAGCGTTCAGCCTTCAGATAGACGGGGCTGCGCTTCAGCCAGTTGCCGGCCGTGCCGGCGGCAAGTGCATAGGTGCTGTCCGTCAGAACGCCGATCGCTGTATAGAGAATTCCGAGAAAAGCGATCTGCATTGCCACATGACCACGGTCGACCTCGACGAATTGCGGCAGGAAAGCCAGGAAGAACAGCGCTGTCTTCGGGTTGAGGAGGTTGACTATGAAGCCCTCGCGAAAGAGGCGCATGCGGCTGCGCGCCGGTAAACCGCCCTCGACACCTGGAATGTCCGACGGGCCGAAGAGCTTCTTGAGGCCAAGCCAGATCAGGTAGGCCGCGCCGGCATACTTCACGACGCTGAAGGCGAGTGCGGACGACGCCAGGAGTGCCGACAGCCCCACAGCGGCGGCGGTGACATGCACAAGCGTGGCCGTGTGGATGCCGAGGATCGAAACGAGGCCGGCGGAACGGCCCTGCTCGACCGAACGCGCGAAGATGTAAAGGACTGCCGGTCCCGGCACGAGAAGCAGCACCAGCGTGGCGCTGACGAACAGGCTGAGATTGGTTGCGCTGGGAATTGCCAAATCCATGATTGTCCTGCCCCGTTTCCTGTTGCTGTAGCAATAGCAATAGCATCGGACTGCGTCCAAGGCGAGACAGACCTGCGGCGTTATCGCCGAAAGCCTGGCGACCGAACTCCTTGGCAATTTTCCTTGCAGTTATGCGCCGCATCCCGCCAGCCGGGCCGGCACGGCAATTCTGCTCCCCGGCAATGGAGAAGGTACCGGCAGGCAGATGCGGGGCTCCGTCGAGTTCCGTCAGTCTTCCGAATAGCGCTCCTCGGCCCACGGGTCGCCCCGCATATGGTAGCCGTTTTGCTCCCAGAAGCCGGCGCGGTCCCGGTCGAGGAATTCGATCCGGTGGAGCCATTTGGCGCTCTTCCAGAAATAGAGATGCGGCACCACGAGGCGCACCGGTCCGCCGTGCTCTTCCGTCAGCGGCTGGCCTTCCCATTCGTAGACGATGATCGCGTCCGGCGAGGCGAAATCGGACAGCAGGAGATTGGTGGTGTAGCCGTCATAGCTCGTCAGCATCACCGCCACCGCCTCGTCCTTCGGATCGACGGCATCGAGGAAATCGTGAGTGGAAACGCCCTTCCAGTTGTTGTCGTAGCGCGACCAGGTCGTCACGCAATGGATGTCGGAGCGCATCTCGGTCTGCGGCAGCGCCTGGAAAGCCGCCCAGTCGAAGGTCCTCGGATTGTTGACGAGGCCGCGCACGTTGAGCTTCCACTGGGAGGTCGAAACCCGCGGCTGCTGGCCGAGGTCGAGCACCGGCCAGTTCTTCACCAGGTGCTGGCCGGGCGGCAGCCGCTCGGTTTGCGGCCTGGAGATGCGTCCGGTCAGGAATTTTCCCTGCTCCGCCCATTTCCGCTTGGTGATGGTAAGCTTCGAATCCTCGGGGGGAATGTCGTCGGCCATATGCGGTTCTCCTTGCGTCCCCCGATAATCTGATGAACAAGGGGTTCAAATCAATCGCCTGTCTTTGAAAAGACTGTTCCGGAACAATCATGCCCGCCTTCAATCCCCTCGTCGAAAAGCTTGAGCCGCCGCCCGTTCCCTCCGTCGCAGCCTGGGGGCGCGCCTATGACGGATCGAAAGGGCCGCTGATCGACCTGTCGCAGGCGGTGCCGGGATATCCGGCCCATCCGGACATGCTGAAACTGCTCGGGGAGGCGGCATCTTCCACAGCCTTCACCGGCTACGGGCCGATCGAGGGGGAGACGGAGCTTCGCCGCGCCTATGCGGAACACCTCTCGGAAATTTACGGCGCATCGCTCGGCGTGGAGAACATCCACATCACCTCCGGCTGCAATCAGGCCTTCGTCTGCGCCGCGATGACGGTCGCCGGTCCCGGCAATACGGTGCTGATGACGGAGCCCTTCTACTTCAACCACGAAACCACGCTTGCCATGATGGGCATCAAGACCGCCTTCGTGGCCTGCGCGGCGGAAAACGGCTTTCTGCCGGATCTCGTCGGGCTGGAAGCGGCGATCACGGCGGACGTGCGGGCGCTGGCGCTCGTTTCCCCCAACAACCCGACCGGCGCGATCTATCCGCCGTCGCTTCTGGAAGCCGTCTTCAAGCTCTGCCGGTCGAAGGGCATCTGGTTGATCCTCGACGAGACCTATCGCGATTTCATGCCGCAAGCCGGTGCGGCCCCGCACGCCCTCTTCGGCCTCGACGGCTGGCAGGAGACGCTGATCAGCCTTTACAGCTTCTCCAAATCCTTCTGCATTCCGGGACACCGGCTGGGGGCGATCACGGCGGGCGCCGAAGCCGTGGAGCAGATCGCCAAGATCATGGACAATCTGCAGATCTGCGCGCCGCGTGCCGCTCAGGCGGCCGTCGCAAGAGCACTGCCGCTCCTGGCGGATTGGCGCGAGCAAAACCGGCAAGAGATCGGCCGGCGGGCGGACGCCCTGAAGGCGGTGATGCGCTCGGTCAACGGCTGGAAGCTCGATGCGATCGGCGCCTATTTCGCGTTCGTGCGCCACCCTTTCCCGGGCAGGAGCTCCGCGGAAGTCGCGGAAAAGCTCGCCAAACAGGCAGGCATCACCTGCATTCCGGGCGCCTATTTCGGCGCGGGCCAGCAGGATTACCTCCGCTTCGCCTTCGCCAATGCGGACGTGCCGACGATCCGCCTTCTGGAAGAACGTTTGCAGAACTTTTCTCTATCCTGATCGGGTTCCTCCGTATATAAGCGGATCATGGTCCAAAGAGCAGGCAGCGCTGATCTCCCGCTTCACGGCGGCCGGGTTCCCCGGTGGCTGGGCGAGCGCATGACGAAACTCGGCGCGATCATCACGCAAGCGATCGTCATCGAATACGGCCGCGACGAGCTGCTCAGGCGGCTCGCGCACCCCTTCTGGTTCCAGTCTTTCGGCTGCGTCATGGGCATGGACTGGCACTCCTCCGGCATCACCACCAGCGTCATCGGTGCGCTCAAACGCGGACTGACGCCGCTTGCCGGCGAGCTCGGCATCCATGTCTGCGGCGGGCGCGGGCAGAATTCCCGCAAGACGCCGGAAGAATTGATCGCCATCGGCAACCGCGTCGGCATCGACGGCGGTGCGCTTGCACAGACCAGCAAGCTCGTCGCGAAGGTCGACAGCGCCGCGGTGCAGGATGGTTTCGATCTCTACCTGCACGGCTTCATCGTCACCGACGACGGCAAATGGGTCGTCGTGCAGCAGGGCATGAACGGCGACAAGCGGCAGGCGCGGCGCTATCACTGGCTCTCGGATGGCATCACCAGTTTCGTCGACTCGCCGCATGCGGCGATCGAGGGCCGCAAGCAGGGCGAGATCGTCAATCTCGCGGATCATCGGGCGGACGCTTCCCGCAAGGGCCAGCTCGATCTGCTCGCATCGCTCGGGCCGGACCGGATCGTCCGCGAAGTGATCGCGCTCGATCCTTCGCGGAAATCCAAAGATACGGCACAGCCCATGCTGCCGCATCTCATCATGCCGGCGCATCACGACGTCCGCCAGGAGGACGTCAACATGAAACGGCTGCACGGCACGCTTGCGGCGGCGGCCGATCGCGGCCCGGAGGATTTCGAAAGCCTGCTGCTGATGCCGGGCGTCGGCGCCCGCACGGTCAAGGCGCTCGCCATGGTGGCGGAAGTGGTGCATGGCGCGCCGTGCCGTTTTTCCGATCCGGCGCGTTTTTCGCTCGCCCATGGCGGCAAGGACCGGCATCCGTTTCCCGTGCCGATCAAGGTCTACGACGAGACGATCAAGGTGATGAAATCGGCGGTCGGCAAGGCGAGGCTCGGCCGCGAGGAGGAGCTGCAGGCGCTGAAGCGGCTGGACGACCAGGCCCGGCGGCTCGAGCGCTACGTCACCGGTCCGGACCTCAAGGAGATCGTCGCGGGCGAGTTCCGCCATTCGCATGAATGGGGCGGCCGCAGCGTCTTCGGCTTCGAACCGCCGCCTACAGCATCGGCCCGAAAATCGGAATCGATTTTCGGTAAGCACGATGCGTAGATTCAATAAGTTAGAGCGTCCTTTGTGCGTCCGTTCGGACGCACGGCGCTCTAAGGACGAGGCTCGGAAGCGGCGAGGGTGAGCCGGGAACGATCAGGCCTCCCGGTGGTTTTCCGTGAGACCCAAAGGAGGATCCTCATGGAACGCAACAACGCCAACCAGGAAGCCAAACGTTTCGGCAGCAGCCAGCCGAACATCGCCAAGAGTTCCGGCACCGGCGAGAGCACGATCCGCAAGCAACCCGATCCGGCCACGACCGAGATCAACAAGGCGCGGAAGGTCTGGGATGCGGAAGGTTCCGGCAACACGAGCGGCCGCGTCGCCGACGCGGGCGACGCAGGCGGCCAGAACTTGCCCTACGACACCGAGACTCAAGCCGATGTCGTCGGCCGCCAGACGAGGCGCAAGGACGGACATTGATCCTCGCAATGCGGTTCAGGCAGTCGCGCCGGCCGTTTTCGTCTGATGGATTTCGATCAGCGACGGACCCTTGTGCTGCCGGAACTTCCGCAATGCCGCCGGCAGCTCGTCCACATGCGCGAGGCGTTGCGCCGGCAGGCCGAAGGCTTCCGCGATCTTCAGGAAGTCCGGGGCCGAGGGTCTGACGCCTTCCGGCTCGATGCCGTTCTCGACCATATAGGTCTCGATCTCCTGGTAACCGTCATTGTTCCAGACGAGGAAGATGACGTTGGCGCCGGCGTCCCTGGCCGAGCCGATCTCGGCCAGCGTGAACTGAAGGCCGCCGTCGCCGGTGAGGCAGACGACCGGCGCTTCCGGTTCGGCGATCGCGGCGCCGATGGCGGCGGGCGGGCCGTAACCGAGCGCGCCGTAGCCCGTCGCGGCATTGAACCAGCCATGCGGCCGGCCTGCCTCGTAATAGAGGTTGCCGGCATAAACGGCCTGCGTGCTGTCGCCGACGATGATCGCGCCGGGCAGGGCGTCGCGGACCTTGTCCAGAATGCCGATCTCGGCGCGCATCTTCGGCGTCAGCTCGGCGAGCGTCGCGCTGCGGACTCCTTCCGCCCGTGCTGCGCCCCCGGCCTCGGGCCGATTGCCTGTGCCGATTGCGGCAAGCAGGTCGGCCACGGCATTTTCCGCCGAAGCGAGGATCGAAATCGCCGCTTGCGGGCCGCGGGCAAGCTGGGCGGCGTCGATGTCGATGCGGATGAGATTGTGGAGTTCGGGGAAGCCGCCATCCGCATACATGTCGTAATCCGTCTGGCCCATCTGGGTGCCGAAGGCGAGCACAAGATCGGCATCCGCGATCAGCTTGCGGACGGATTTGAGGCTCGGGCTTGCCGGCACGGACAACGGATGGCCGGCGAAGGCGCCGCGGGCGTTGGTGGTCGTCACCAGCGGCGCATCGAGCCGCTCGGCAAGCGTCCGGATGTCCCCGGCGGCCGGCACGCCGCCGCCGCCCACGAGGATGACCGGCCGTTTCGCGGCGAGACAGCGGGAAGCCGCTTCGTTAATCGTGCCCATGTCGGCGCGAGGCCGGAGAGGGGCGGCATGCCGGAGGCGAGGGGCCTCGATCCTCGCTGACATGACGTCGATCGGGATTTCGATATGCACCGGCCCGGGCCGGCCGGAGCGCAGGATCGCGAAGGCCCGTTCCATCACGTCCGCCAGGTCTTCGGGTTCATGCAGCGTGTGCGACATCAGCGCCAGCGTCGCGATCATGCCGCGCTGGTCGGGCAGTTCGTGCAGCCGGCCGCGGCCATGGCCGAGCGTGGCGCGGGCGTTGACGCCCGATATCACCAGCATGGGTACGGAATCCTGATAGGCCTGCGCCATGGGGGTGATGATGTTGGTGAGGCCCGGCCCGGTGATGACGAGGCAGACGCCCGGCTTGCCGCTGACCCGGGCGTAACCGTCGGCCATGAAGCCGGCGCCCTGTTCGTGGCGCGGCGTCACGTGGCGGATGTTCGAGGCGGCGAGGCCGCGGTAGAGCTCGACGGTATGGACGCCGGGGATGCCGAAGACGACATCCACGCCGTTGACCTCCAGAAGGTCGATCAACGTTTCGCCGACCGTCTTCAGCTCACCGGACATGCACGGGCGCCTCCCTGCGCGAGACGATGCGGCCGGCGAGATCGGCGATGCGGCCCATGGCGGCCGCGACGACATCTTCCGGCACGGTCAGCGAGATGCGCAGGAACCCCGCGGCCTGGTCACCGAAGGAGGTGCCGGGCATCACCGCGACCTTCTCCTCCTGCAGGAGCTCCCAGGCGAATTCCTCGCCGTTCAGCCCGGTCGCCGTCACGTCGAGCAGGATGAACATGCCCCCTTCCGGCGGCATGGGCTTCACGAGGTTGCTGCCGGCAAAGGCCTTCTCGACGATCGCGGCGCGGCGGCGATAGTTCTCGCGCATCACGTCGGCAGTGTCGAAATGCTGCGACAGCGCCATCGCCGTCATATCGGAGATGAAGGGCTGCACGCCGAACAGCATGGTCTCGGAGACCGGCAGGAGCTTTTCGCAGAACTCCTCCGGGCCGGCGGCCCAGCCGCTGCGGAAGCCGGGTGCGGCATGCGATTTCGAGATCGACGAGACGACGATCGTGCGTTCGGCGAGTTCGGGCATGTCGAAGGGCGAGGCGAAGTCGGTGCCTTCGAAGATCAGCTGTTCGTAGACCTCGTCGCAGACGATCCAGAGGTCGTGGCGGCGGCAGACCTCGCCGATACGGGCAATCTCGGCGGCGGTCAGAACCGCGCCCGTCGGGTTGTGCGGCGTGTTGAGGAGCAGCACCCGCGCTTCCGGGGTGATCGCCCGTTCCAGATCGTCGGCCTGCAGGTGGAACTTCTTCTCGGGGCGGAGCGGCACGGGGATCATATGCGCGCCGGTCGAGGCGATGACGCCCTCGTAGGTCGCATAGAGCGGATCGCCGACCAGCACGCCGTCGCCGGCCTCCACGAGCCCGGTCATGACGCCGTAAAGCGCGGTCTGGGTGCCGGGGAAACAGAGGAAGTTGCGCTCGGTGACGCCCGGGCGGCGCTTTGCATATTTCTCCACCAGGGCTGCCAGGATCGACGGTTCGCCGCGGCCGTTGGAATAGCGGGTGCGGCCGGCATACATGGCGCGCGCAGCCTCGTCGAGCAGCGCCTTGTCGGGAGCCACGTCCGGTTCGCCGATCGTCAGCTCGATGATCTCTTCGCCGGACGCCTTCATGCGGCGGGCGGTGAGATGAAGGGCCCAGCGGCCGGAGCCGAGATGGGCGAGGCGATCGGTGATCGAGGCATAACGCATTGGTATTTCCTTTTCTTATCGTTCTTCGGCCGAGAGTCCGCCCGGCTCCAGGCGCAACAGCGCCTCCACGGAATGAAGCGCATTCTCCGCCAGTTCCCTGTCCGCGAACATGTCCGCCGCCAGGGTTCCTTCAAGCCACAGTCCGTCGACCAGCGCGTTCAGAGCGACGGCGTAACGGCGGCATTCCTGCGGGCTCACCGCCCGGTTTTCTTCCCGGAAGAAAGCGGTGAGCAGCGTTTCCAGCGCTTCGAGGAAGGCCAGGTAGTTCTCGCGGTGAACGGCCGCGAAGCTCGGGTCGATCTGGATATGGCTGATGAAGGCCGCCCAGAGCGACAGGGTGCGCGGATCGGTGACCGGCGGCGTGACGTTGGCGACGATGAAGCGGCGGAGCCTCGCCTTGGCCGTCTCGCCCTCTATGGCTGCCGCTATCGCGGTCTCCGTCATGCCGGTCATCACCTTCCGGTAGGCCGCCTGCAGCATCTGGTCCTTGCCGGCGAAATAGTGCCGGATCAGCCCGCCGGTCACGCCGGCGCGGGTGGCGATCTGGCGGACGGTCGCGCCCTGGATGCCGAATTCCGCGATGCAGTCGAGCGTGGCGGCGATCAGGTCCTCGCGCCGTTCGGCCTCGCTGGCGCGATGGTAGCTGCGCCGGTTCACCGTCATCCGCGGACCTTTCCCGGACGGTGCATCAGGACATGCAGCAAGGGCGTCGACATGGCTTCTGAGCCGCAGGCGGTCATGGATCATCCCTTCGGGAAAGCGAAGCGGGCTGATGCCGCTCTTTTTCGGATTTGGTTTTATTATACGCTTGAATAATTCCGGCACAAGTGCCAGACTTCTTCTCAACAGGGCAGCGGAACCAGCGCCGCGCGCCTTAAAAATCATAAGCTGGGGGAACAGTGCCAATTGTGCGGACCGGCTTCACCCGAGCCGGCGGTGACGGTGTCCATGACGGATTCGGCGCAAGCCATAGAAGTCTCGAACCTGCATAAACGTTTCGGTCCTCTGGAAGTGCTGAAGGGCGTCTCGCTGACGGCCCGGCAGGGCGACGTGATCGCCATCATCGGCGGCAGCGGCTCCGGCAAATCCACGTTTCTGCGCTGCATCAACATGCTGGAACTGCCGAGCGCCGGCACGATCGCCATTCACGGCGAGACGATTTCCATGAAGAAGGACGGACATGGCGGGCTGATGCCCGCCGACCGCAGGCAGGTGCAGCGCATCCGTTCGCAGCTTGGCCTGGTGTTCCAGGGCTTCAATCTCTGGCAGCACATGACGGTGCTGCAGAACGTCATCGAAGTGCCGGTGCATGTGCTCAAAACGCCGAAGGACGAGGCGGTGGAGATCGCCGAGGCGCTCCTGCGCCGCGTCGGGCTCTACGAGAAGCGCGACGCCTATCCGGCCTTTCTGTCGGGCGGCCAGCAGCAGCGCGCGGCGATCGCCCGGGCGCTGGCCATCCAGCCGCTCGTCATGCTGTTCGACGAACCGACCTCGGCGCTCGATCCGGAACTGGTGGGCGAAGTGCTCTCGGTCATCGGCGGCCTGGCGCGCGAAAAACGCACGATGATCCTCGTCACCCACGAGATGAAGTTCGCCCGCGAGGTCTCGAACCACGTCGTCTTCCTGCACAACGGCGTCATCGAGGAACAGGGGCCTCCGGATCGGATCTTCGGAGCTCCGGAATCCGAGCGGCTCAAAAAATTCATCAGCTCGATCCACTAACCAAAACAACGGAAAAAGGGGAAAGATCATGCAAAATGTCATCAAGGCCATCGCGGCGGCGGTCGTTCTCGGAACCGTTGCCTTCGGCGCGGCTCAGGCGCAGGAGGTGAAGGTCGGCTTCGCGGCCGAGCCCTATCCGCCTTTCACCTCTCCGGATGCGAGCGGCAAATGGGTGGGCTGGGAGATCGATTTCATGGAAGCGATGTGCGCCGAGGCCAAGCTTCAATGCGTCCCCACGCCGATCGCCTGGGACGGCATCATTCCGGCGCTGACCTCGAAGAAGATCGACATGATCGTCGGCTCCATGTCGATCACCGAGGAACGCCTGAAGACGATCGATTTCTCCGACAAATATTACAACACCCCGACCGGCATCGTCGGTCCGAAGTCGGAAAAGTTCGACGCGACGCCGGAAGGCCTCAAGGGCAAGATCATCGGCGTGCAGGTGTCCACCGTGCATTAGGAATATGCGACGAAACATTTCGGCCCGGTCGCCGCCGAGATCAAGGAATACCAGACGCAGGACGAGGCGAACCAGGATCTCGCCGCCGGCCGCATCGATGCGGTGCAGGCGGACGCGATCGCGCTCGACGCCTTCCTGAAGTCCGATGCGGGTGCCTGCTGCGACCTCAAGGGCAATGTGGAGGACGATCCGGCGGTTCTCGGCGCCGGCATCGGCGTCGGCCTGCGCAAGGGCGAGACCGAACTCAAGGACAAGGTCAACGCGGCGATCAAGGCGATCCGCGCCAACGGCACCTACGACACGTTCTCCAAGAAGTATTTCGACTTCGACATCTACGGCGGTTGACGGACCTTGAACCGGCATGCCGTCCGGTCTTGAACTCCTGTCGCTTTCGCCGCCCGGCTGGGGCGGTGTGCTGCTCGCGGGGCTCGCGGCCTCCCTGCAACTTGCCGTCGGCGGCTATCTGCTTGGCCTCGTGATCGGGATCGGCGGCGCCTGCGGCAAGCTTTACGGCGGGCCGATCCTGCGCGACCTGCTGGAAGTCTACACGACGCTGATCCGCGCCGTGCCGGAACTGGTGCTGATCCTGCTTCTTTATTATGCCGGCACGGATGCCGTGAACCAGATCCTGCTGCTGCTGGGCTTTCCGGCGGTCGATATCAGCGGACTCGCAGCCGGCATCTTCGTGATCGGGGTGGTGCAGGGCGCCTATTCCACCGAAGTGCTGCGGGGCGCGATCAAGGCGGTGCCGGCGGGGCAGATCGAGGCGGCGCGCGCCTACGGCATGCCGCCGTTCCTCGCTTTGCGCCGCGTGATCCTGCCGGCCATGCTGCCTTACGCCATTCCCGGCCTCTCCAATCTCTGGCTGATCGCCACCAAGGATACGGCGCTGCTTGCCGTCGTCGGCTTCAGCGAACTGACGCTCGTCACCCGCCAGGCGGCCGGTTCCACCAAGGCCTACATGACCTTCTATCTCGCGGCGGGCGTTCTCTATCTCCTGGTGACGCTGATGTCGAACATCGTCATCGGCTTCATCGAACGGCATGCCCGGCGCGGCATGCCCCGCACGGTGTGACGTCATGAGCGAAGAGACTTCCGCTCTGCCGGCCTATATCCCGCCCAAGGCGCGCAGCCTTTTCGAGCCGCACCGGCTGTTCCTGATGGCGGTCTTCCTCGTCATCGTCTTCTGCGCCATATGCTTCATGCGCTGGGACTGGCTGCCGCGCTATGGCGGCCGGCTCGCCTACGGCGTCTGGCAGACGCTCCTCATGCTGTTCTGCACGGCGGGGATCGGTTTCCTGCTCGCCGTGCCGATCGGTCTCGTGCAGGTCACCGGTCCGTGGCCGCTCGCCTGGCTCGCCAGGATCTTCTGCACGATCATCCGGGGCACGCCGCTGCTCCTGCAGCTCTGGCTTCTCTATTATGGGCTCGGTTCGCTCTTCTCCCAATATCCGGAGATCCGCTCCTCCTTCCTATGGCCCTATCTGCGGCAGGCCTGGCCCTACGGCTTCACGGCGCTGATGATCTCGTTTGCGGCCTACGAGGGCGAGGTGATGCGCGGCGCCTTTGCCGGCGTGCCGCGGGGCGAACTGGAGGCGGCGCGCGCCTTCGGCATGAGCCGTTTCACGATGTTCCGCCGCATCTGGCTGCCGAGAGCCGTGCACCGGGCGCTGCCGACGCTTGCCGGCGAAACCGTGCTGCAACTGAAATCCACGCCGCTTGTGGCAACCATCACCGTCATCGACGTCTATGCGGTGATCTCGCGCGTGAGGCAGGATACCTTCCTGACCTACGAACCGCTGCTGCTGCTGGCGCTGATCTATCTCTGCCTGACGGGCATTCTGGTGGCCGGCTTCCGTCTGCTGGAAAACCGCATTCCCGCCCGCGGCGCCTGACGGAGATTCCGACAATCTATTACTTCTCAGGGCGCCTTATTAAGGGATCTTATACCTTAAGATTCACAATATGGACGTGGAACGCCCCGCTCGGGGTGCGGACGCGGCGGATTTGGGGGCTTTGAATGTCGTCGGCTGAAGAAAAACGTGAATTGCAGAAGCGCCTGGATTTCGTCGGCCTGGACCAGGAGGCACGCGCCGCGCTTCGCCGCCTGGCTCCCGTCATCAACGCCGGTCTTCCAGCGGCGCTCGGCGCCCTTTACAAGAAAATTCAATCGACGCCGGATACCGCCGGCTTCTTTTCCAGCCAGTCCCATATGGAAGGGGCCAAGAGGCGCCAGACGAGCCATTGGGCCGTCGTCGGCGAAGCCAATTACGACGAGCGCTATGTCGAAGGCGTGCGGGCCGTGGGGGCGGCGCATGCCCATATCGGTCTCGATCCGCGCTGGTATATCGGCGGCTACGCGATCGTTCTGGAGCAGCTCATCCATGCGGTGATGGCGGCGAGCCGGCCGTCCCGCTTCGGCCGCAGCAATTCCGAGAAGCTCGCCAAGGAAATCAGCGCGCTCGTCAAGGCGGCGATGCTCGACATGGACTATTCGATCTCCGTCTATCTGGACATCCAGGCGGAAGAACGCCGCCGTGCGCAAGAAGCGAAGCGCGCCGCCGATCAGGAGCAGGAAGTCGCGCTCGAGGCTCTCGACGACGTCCTCAGGGGACTTGCGACCGGCGATCTGGAAACCCGGCTTTCCCACGATCTGCCGGCCAACTTCGCCCGTATGGTCAAGGATTACAACGACAGCGCCGAGAAGCTGCGTCTGACGATGGCGACCGTCCGCCATGCCGGCGAGGAAATTCTCACCAGCACGAACGCCATCTCACAGGCTTCAAGAGACCTGGCGCAGCGCACGGAAGAGCAGGCGCAGGGGCTGGAAGAAAGCTCTGCGACGCTGCTTCAGCTGACCCAAAGCGTGTCCGGCACCGCCGACGGCGCCAGCAAGGCGGCGGCCGCGGTCGACGTGGCGCTTTCCGAAGCGCGGGCCTCCGGCCCGGTCGTCAAGCAGGCGGTTTCGGCAATGGGCGAGATCGAGCGCTCGTCGGACGAGATTTCCAAGATCATCGGGGTCATCGACGAGATCGCTTTCCAGACCAACCTGCTGGCGCTGAATGCCGGCGTCGAGGCGGCCCGCGCGGGCGAGGCCGGCCGCGGTTTCGCCGTGGTGGCGCAGGAAGTGCGGGCGCTCGCGCAGCGCTGCGCCGATGCCGCCAAGGAGATCAAGGACCTGATTTCGGACAGTTCCCGGCAGGTTCAGGCGGGTGTCGACCTCGTCAACAACGCCGGCGCGGCGCTCAGCCAGATCACCGACCGGATCGACGACATCAACACGATCGTCAAGACGATCGCAGGCGAAGCCGCCAATCAGTCCAGCGGCCTCAAGGAGGTCAGCGGCGCGCTGACCCGCATGGACACGATCACGCAGGACAATTCCTCCATGGTCCTGGAGACGTCGCAGCAGACCTCGGATCTCCGCGATGCCGTGGAACGGCTGGTGACGGCGCTGCGCGGCTTCAAGACCCGCAGTGCCGAACGCCTGGCGCGCGACCGGCAGGCGCGGGAGGGGGAAAACCGCCGCCTGGTTGCCTGATCAACGGCGCCTGATCAGCGGCGGCCTCCGGCAAGCCGGACGGCATCCGGCCTGCCGCGCAGGATCAGCATGGAGACGGCACCGAAGATCGGACCGACGGCGAGCAGGACGAAGGTCCAGCGCCAGCCGCCGAGCAATTCCGCCAGATGCGGCATCAGCCAGATCATGAAGATGGTCAGCGCAAAGCCCATGCCCATCTGCAGGGAAAGCGCCGTGCCGATATAACTGCGGTCGGCAAGTTCGGTGACCGCGGCGGAGAACTGCGCCGAATCCCCGATGATCGAAATGCCCCAGACGACGACCACCAGCGTCAGCAGCCAGAAGGGGCCGTCGAAGACGAAGCCGATCGTGAGCGCGCAGGCACCGGAGACGATCATCAGGCCGGCGGTGGTGGCCGTGCGGCCGAAACGGTCGGAGAGGATGCCGCCGCCGAAACAGCCGACGACGCCGGAGGCGACGGCGACGAAGGTGAGCAGCGAGGCCTCGCTGCTGATGCCGGTTCCGCCGTCGGCGAGCGCGGCCGTCAGATAGGCGAGCAGCCAGGCCCACATGGCATAGAGTTCCCACATGTGGCCGAGATAGCCGCCGTTGACGAGCAGCAGGTTGCGATCCTTCAGCACCCGGCCGATCTGGCGCGGATCGAACAGCGCCTTGCCGAACGGGTAGGGGCCTTCGCGGGTGAAGAGCAGGAAAACGACGGCGCCGATCAGCGAGGCGCCGCTTGAAAGAGCGACGACGGCGTGCCAGTCGACGGCGGACGACATGCCGCGGAAAAGATGCGGCAGCGAGGAACCGGCGGTGATGGCGCCGATGACGCCGGCCAAGGCCAGGCCGCGGCCGGAAACGAACCAGGTGGAAACGAGCTTCAGCGCCGGCGGATAGACGCCCGCAAGCGCAAAGCCCGTGACCATGCGGCAGAAGACGGCGCCGGCCGGTCCGGGCTCCAGCAGCATCACGGCATTGGAAAGCCCGGCAAGCAGGGCGGAGCCCGCCATCAGCCGGTTCATGCGGATGAGGTCCGGCAGGTTGAAGAGGCTCGCCGACAGCGCCCCGACGACGAAGCCGATCTGCACGCCGTTGGTCAGCCAGGCGGCGCTGCCTTCTGACAGCGACCAGATGCGCTTCAATTCCGGCGCGATGGCGTTTGCCGAAAACCAGGTCGAGAAGGAGAGCACGACCGCGAGGCAGAGGAGCGCCAGCATGCGCCAACGGCCTTCAGCCTTTGATTCCGGCGACGCCGTCATCCTTCACCCCCCTCTGCCCTGCCGGGCATCTCCCCCACAAGGGGGGAGATCGGATAGTAGCGGGCTCTCGCTCCCAACCCAGGTTCGAGATCGCCGGAGCCAGGTTCAACACCGCTAATGATTTGGGAAGCCGGTACTTCTTGCCGATCTCCCCCCTTGTGGGGGAGATGCCCGGCAGGGCAGAGGGGGGTGCCAAGCAAAGCGCCGTGTATGTTGTTCATCCTGCAGCCCGATATCCAGCGGCGACGTGCCGGTCCGGCAGGCGCGGCGATCCGAAGAGTTTTTCGCGGAAAGTGCCTTCACGGTAATCCGTCTTGTAGAGGCCGCGCTCCTGCAAAATCGGGATCACCAGCCCGATGATGTCGTCGAAACATTCCGGCACGACGGTGCGCGACAGGTTGAAGCCGTCGACGCCGGCCTCGTCCATCCACGTGACGAGCCTGTCGGCGATCTGTTCGGCGGAGCCCACCATCGGTGCCTGACGGCTGCCGAGCACCATCTGTTCGAGCAGCTTGCGCTTTGTCCATTGCGGTCCGGCGGTGCGGGTCATCGCTTCGACATTTGAGACGATCGCCGCGCTCCTGCCGGTCTCGATCGGTTCGTCGAGATCGTATTTCGCAAAATCGATGCCGAGGGAGGCGGCGGCATGGACGAGCGCACCTTCCGTGCTCGCATGGGCGCGGTAATCCTCGAATTTTTCGCGCGCCTCTTTCTCCGTGCGGCCGGTGACGATCGTCGCGCCGACGAAGACCTTCACATCGTCCGCCTGCCGGCCGTATTCCCCGGCACGGGCGCGGATATCGTCGACGATGCCCTTCACGCCCTCGATCTTCTGGCCGTTGACGAAGACGCATTCCGCATGGGTCGCGGCGAACTGCCGCCCGCGGGTCGATGAGCCGGCCTGATAGAGGACGGGCGTGCGCTGCGGCGACGGTTCGCAGAGATGGACGGTGTCGATCCGGTACTGCCTGCCGTGATGCCGGATCTTATGGACCTTTGAGGGATCGGCATAGATCCGCTTTTCCCGGTCGAAGACGGTCGCATCGTCCTCCCAGCTCCCCTCCCATAGCCGGTACATGACTTCCATGTACTCGTCCGCCAGATCGTAGCGGTCGTCATGGGCGGCTTGCGTGTCGAGGCCGATCGCCTTGGCGGCGCTGTCGAGATAGCCAGTGACGATGTTCCAGCCGATCCGGCCGTTGGTCAGATGATCGAGCGTCGACATGCGCCGCGCGAAGAGGAAGGGCGGCTCGTAGGTGAGGTTCGACGTGATGCCGAAGGAGAGGTGCTCGGTCACCGCCGCCATGGCGGGCACCAGCATCATGGGATCGTTGACGGGAACCTGCACCGCGCCTCTGAGTGCCGCCGCATCGCCGCCGCCATAGACGTCGTTGATGCCGACGACATCGGCGAGGAAGATGCCGTCGAACAGGCCGGCCTCCAGCCTCTTCGCATACTCCGTCCAGTAGCGCAGCTCGGCATAACGATGCGATTGGTCGCGCGGATGCGTCCAGAGCCCCTGCTGGATATGCCCGACGCAGTTCATGTCGAAAGCGTTGAACCGGATTTCGCGCGCCATGCTCTTCCCTGTTTTTCGTTGCGAACCGCGCTCGTCTCTTATAGGATTCGTTTGTCCACTATAGAAGACGATCGGCGAAAGGCAAGCATCTTGCAGCAGGCGGAGAAGGACCCGGTCCAGGCGATCGCCATGCGGCTGAAGGTCGAGCGGGAGGCGCGCGGCTGGTCGCTGGCCGAGCTTGCGGAACGTTCCGGCGTCTCGAAGGCGATGATCAGCAAGATCGAGCGCGGCGAGGCGAGCCCGACCGCGACCGTGCTCGGCCGTCTTTCCGGCGCCTTCGGCCTGCCGCTGTCGGTGCTCCTGGCGCTGGCGGAGCGGGCTGAGCAGCGCGTCGCTCCCCATGCGGAACAGCCGGTTTGGACCGATCCGGAAACCGGCTATACCCGACGTGCCGTATCGCCGCCGAACGCCTTGCTGGAACTTCTGGAAGTCTCGTTGCCGCCCGGCGTGCGCGTGCCCTATCCGGCCTCGGCCTTCGCCTTCCAGCATCAGCAGATCTGGGTGCTCTCGGGCCGGCTCGATTTCCAGGAAGGCCCAACCCTGCATCACCTGACGGAGGGCGACTGCCTTCTGCTCGGCCCGCCGGCCGATTGCGTCTTCTTCAATCCGGGCCGGGAGCCGGCCCGCTACGTGGTCGCGCTGACGAGACGCTGAAGGTCAATTGCGTCCATACGGGGAAAAAGACGCTTCCCGTGAAGGGAAGCGTCAGTTGGGGAGGGGTACTTATGACGCTGTCGGCCGCGTGGAGGTTCGGCGTCCGACACGGCGTGAACACACAGTCGTGAGTTTTGTTCCGCTTACCCTTCCGATTGCCTGCCTCGCGAACGGAACAATCGTCCATGGCGCCGGTTCTGCAATCGGACAACAGGGAGAACCGATGCCATGAGCAAGGCCGTTGAAACGACGAATCACAACGAAATCCGGCAGTGGATCGAGGAGCGCGGAGGCCATCCGGCCCGCGTCAAAGGCGCCCGCGAGGGAGGCATCCTGCGGGTCGATTTCGGCAAGCCGGAAGAGGCGCTCGAAGAGATCGGATGGGACGATTTCTTCGCGATCTTCGACGAGAACAAGCTTTCTTTCCTCTACCAGGACGAGACGGAGGCGGGAAAAACCAGCCGCTTCAACAAGTTCGTGTCCCGCACGAAGCACTGAGGCCTGCGGCTCCTGGCCGCGGCCGAGCGCATGAAAGGAGGACGGTCATGTCCAAACATTTCAAGCCGAAAGAGCCGAGCGATGCCGATCTGAAAAACGATCCCGGCATCGGCCAGTCCAAGGGGTTGAACCGCGCCACCGGCAACGAGGAAATCGCCGGCGAGAACACCGAAGAAGGCGATGTCGCCAATGATGCGACCCGTTTCGGCGGCGTCAATCCCAACCAGCGCGGCCGTGCCAACAAGTAACCGGCTCAAGGAGAAACGATCATGCAGGGCAAGAAGACCCATCAGCAGCAGCGCAACATCATCGAGAAGCGGGAGAACACCGCCAATGCGGGCAGGGATTTCGACGCAAGCGCCGATCTCCATCGCAGCGAGGCGGCCCGCGAAGCCTTCCGGCGCGGCGACGATCTGGACATGCGCGCCGCGGATCGCTCCATGAACGACGATCCGTCCATCGTCCGCGGCCGCAACCAGGAGAGCGAACACCACAAGGGCAGCGGCACGTAACGGTCGGTGCAGGGAACCGAACCTGCATCCCCAAGGTTGTCGGATATGCCCCTGATGGTATGATCCCTTCAGGGCTGGGTGAGACGAAAGGCGCGGCCCCATGGTCGCGCCGCCATGTTCCGGGGAGGATGACATGTTCGCTTCAGGCCCTGTTTTTTCCGATCGCGAAGATGCCGGCAGGCAGCTTGCGGACGCCATGCAGGCCGCGCCGCTGAAGGACCCCGTCGTCGTGGCGCTTCCCCGCGGCGGCGTCCCCGTCGCCTTCGAGGTGGCGCAACGGCTCGGCGCGCCGCTCGATCTCCTGATCGTGCGCAAGATCGGCGCGCCGGGTCATCCGGAATACGGCATCGGCGCTGTCGTCGACGGCAAGGAGCCGCATGTGATCGTCAACGAGGTGGCGGCCCGCCAATTCCACATCCCGCCCGGCTACCTCGCGGCCGAACGCGAGCATCAGCTCGCCGAGATCGAGCGCCGCCACCGGATGTATTTCGGCGAGGACCAGCCGGAGGATCATGATCACGCCGGCCGCGACGTCATTCTCGTAGACGACGGCATCGCCAACGGCGGTTCGATCCGCGCCGGCATCCATGCCTTGAAGGAGATGGCCGTCGGCTCGATCCGGCTCGCGGTTCCCGTTGCGCCCCGCGATCTCCTGGAAGAGTTGCGGGAGGAGGTCGACGATATCGTCTGCCTTTCGGCGCCGGAGCGGCTGGAGGCGGTCAGCCTGCATTACGGCGATTTCACCGAGACCACGGATCAGGATGTGGTGCGGCTTCTGAAGGAGGCCCGCCGGCTCGCCCGCATGCTCCATTGAGGATCAGAGTTCGACCGTTGCGAGCAGCGGCAGGTGATCGGACGCGCGGCGCGCCAGCGGCGTCGAGACGACCTCGGCGCCGACGGGTGAGATCTCCCGCGAGACGAAGACGTGATCGATCCTCAGAAGGGGATAGCGGGAGGGGAAGGTGGGTTTCGGCTTTGCGCGCGGGCGGAGCTGAACGTCGATCATCTGGCGGGTGATGCCCTTATACGTCACCGTCGACGGGATGGCGTTGAAATCGCCGATCAGGACTTGAGGCTTGCCGTGGCAAGCGGGACTGCCGAGCCAGGAAGGGCCGAGAAGCGCCGCCATCTGGCCGAGCCGGTCCCGGCCGCGCAGGCCGAGATGCGTGTTGAAGACCTGCAGCCGGTGCCGGCCGACTTCGATCTCCACCCATACGGCGCCGCGCGGCTCGCCGCGCGAGGGCAGGCCCGCGCCCTTCACCATCCTTGCCGGCAGGGCCGTCAGAATGGCATCGCCATAGCGTTCCTCCGCCACGCTGAGAGCCGCATGGAAGTGGTATTCCATCCGCAGCAGGGACGCGATGATATGGGCCTGGTCCACGCCGCCGGTGCGGTTTCGGCCGACATCCAGTTCCTGCAACCCGATGATGTCGGGTTCGAGGGCGGCAATGACCTCCGCCACCCGTGCGGGATCGAGCCTGCCGTCGGTGCCGATGCAGCTGTGGACGTTGTAGCTCAGGATTTTCAGGCGATGCCTGTCGGCGGGGGCGGGAACAGTCGGGTCATCCATAGCGCTGGGAACACACTTGCCCGCGTTTTCGTTCCCGATATCAGACAACAGCCCGCGGGGAGGATCATGATCGCCAGACGCCATCTGCTGAAATTCCTCATAGGCGGGGCGATCTGCCTGGCGATCTTTCTCGTCTATCGCAGCCTTGGCCGCTATACGCTGGACGAGATCGAGGAGTCCGTGCAATCGATCGCCGGCTTCCGGCTGGCCTCGGCCTTTCTGTTCGTCATTCTCTCCTATCTCTGCCTTACCGGCTTCGATACTCTCGCCGTGCGCTATGCCGGCAAGCCCCTTGCCTACCGCCGGACGGCGCTCGCCTCGTTCACGGCGCTTTCGATCGGGCACAATGTGGGGCTTGCCGCCCTCAGTAGCGGCGCGGTGCGCTATCGGTTCTATTCGCGCTGGGGACTGACGGCGGAGGATGTCGCCAAGATCATCATCTTCTGTGGCGTGACCGTCGGGCTCGGGCTTGTGACGCTCGCCGGCCTGGCGCTGCTGCTGCAGGAGGGCGGGCCGGATCTCCTCGGCCTGGAGAGCCCGGTCAGGACCGCCCTGGGGCTCGCCTGCCTTTCCATGCCGGCGCTCTATCTCCTGCTCTGCGCCTTCGTCCGGCGGCCGCTCCGTCTGCGCACATGGCAGTTCGATCCTCCGAAGCTCGGCCTCGCCATCGGCCAGATCGTTCTCGGCACGCTCAATTTCGCCTGCGTCGCGGCATCGATCCATCAACTCCTCGCGACCTTCACCGATGCTGGCTATCTGGAAGTCGCGAGCGCTTACGTGACGGCCAATATCGCGGCGCTGATCAGCCATGTGCCGGGAGGGATCGGCGTCCTGGAGGCGACCATGCTCGCCATCCTGCCTTCGACAGCCTCGATCGGCGCGCTGATCGCCTTCCGCGTGCTCTATTATTTCGTGCCGCTGACGATCGGCGTGCCGACCCTGCTGATCTCCGAGGCCTATTATCGCCACCGCGGCGGCCGGTTTTCAGAGCAGACGGTGATGTGACAGGCGGGCGAAGAACCGCCGGAGGCCGCTCTTGATCTCGGGGATCGGCCAGAACGGCTGTTTCGGATCGACGATGGAGGTCCCGATCATCGACCTGGTCTCGCCCTTTTCCGGATCGACGTCGAAGGCTCTCAGCCCCCGTGGCCTGACGTTCAGCCGGTCGATCGCGGCGATCATGGAGCCGGTTTCCTCGATGATCCGCGCGACCTCATCGGGTTCCGCGTCGAGATGTTCCGCAAGCAGGCCGTCGCGCAGAGAGGCGATCGCCTGCCTGCCTGCCGCCTCGTCGGTTTCGACGGCCAGGTCGCATTCCGTATCCAGCCCTTCCGACCGGTTGTTGAGGTTGGACGAGCCGACCCGGACGAAGCGGTCGTCGACGATGATGAGCTTGGAATGCACGATGATCTCCTGCTCGCCGCCCTTGCCGTCCGGCACGACGGCGTAGAAGACGCGCAGCCGGCCGTGGCGATCGGCACGCTTCAGGCGCCGGATCAGACGGTTGCGGTTGTGCCCCATCATCAGCCGCTCCAGGAAACCGTGGGATTGCCGGGTCACGACGACGACGATCTCCGGTCCGTCGGCCTTCCTGAGGCGCTGGGCGAGCGTTCGTCCCACGCCGAAGGAGGCGAGGTACTGGGTTTCCAGATAGAGGTGGCGACTGGCCGATCTCAGCGCGTCATGGGTGAGGCGGATCGCCTCGCGATGCCCGCGGCGGCCCCTCCATTTCCAGGGCTCGGTCAGCGCAAGGCCGGTTCTGCAACGGGAAAGCGCGGGCTCGAGATCCTCCGGCCACGGCTTTCCGCCGCCGGCATCCAGGGGCTTCAGGATCTCCCGCGTGGCCTTCTGCCAGCGGCGCCGCGCAACGTCGCCGATAAGTCTCGCCGTATCGCCGGTGACGATCGTCTGCATGTCGTGGACAGGGCCGTGAGGCGTGCCGTCCGGCCCGCGGCGCAACGGGTTTTCGGCGGCGTGGCGCCGGTCGTCCCAGCGTTCGGCCGTGAGGTCGATGCCGCCCAGGAAGGCTGTCCTGTCGTCCACGACGACGATCTTCTGGTGGTGGCTGGCGCGCAGCGGGTGTTTGAAGTCGAACTGGAGGAAAATCCGCGGATGATCGCTCCAGTCCATCTTTCCGAACATCTTCAGGCTCTTGCTGGAATAGACCGGCCCCATGCCCCAGACCAGTATCCGGATTTCCAGGGCGGGTTTCTCCTCGATCAGTCTGCGCAGAAGCGCACCGAGCGTTTCCCCGTCCGGTTCGGCGGGCCGCAGCCGGATATCGGGGTTGAAATCCCAGCCGACGATGAAGATCGACCGTTCCGCCTGCCGCAGCACCCGGTCCAGCCGGCGATAATAGTCCTCGCCGTCGATCAGGAAGGCCAGGCTTTCCGCCTCGGCGCTGCGCCAGACGTTGCGGCCGGGGCGAATGATCGGTTCGAAATGGGGTGCCGTTTCCCGGAGCGGGAGCGATTGCGTCGTGATATCCACCTGCGCGACCTCGTCATAAACGACTGGAAAACGTGCGAATTTTATCCTTGTTCCCGAAGCTGGTCCGCAACGTTCGGGAAGTGCAGGTGCCTGCTGTCATTCATCTTGGGTCTGCTGGGCCGGATCGGGCGCGTTGAACGCGCTTTGCGTGTCTTCGAAAAGTTCCACCACCACGGCCAGCCCGAGAAGGATTAGGGCTGCCGCGGCCAGCAGTTTCCAGAGACCGGACTTCGCCGGTCTCCGGCGGCTGCCTTCCTGCGTCTCCCGGTGGCTCACATGGGGACGGCTATGCATGTTCATGATTGCACCTCGGCGCTGTCGCGTGCCGGTATCTCGTCAATGCAGGATCAGGCTGCCGGGCGGCATGTAAGCTGGCGGATCGGGACTTTCGTCCGGATTGGGCAGCGGTATCTCGTCCGGCAGGCGATCGGGTTCAGGCTCTTCAACCGGTGGTTCCGGCGTCCAGACGGGCGCCGGCATGGGTGGCTGTTCGCTCGGTTCGCGGGGATCGGGCATCATGGGATAGGCTCCCTGTTACTCGATCCACAACCGCCCGGCATGGCGATTGTTCCTCGCAATCGTCGTGCTTACGGATTGGTGGAGCCGGTGTTGGTGGTGTCGGTCCCCGGGGCCGGTGCGGGTGCCGGCGTCTGGGCGGTATCGGTCGCTGCGGGAGCGCCGGGCGCCTGCGCCGTATCCTGGCTGCCGGTGAAGTAATAACCGAGCGCCAGCACCAGAAATACCACGATGATGGCTCCGATGATCGAATTCGCCCTGCCTGCGCGGGTCATGATGCTTGCCTCTATGGCTGTTCATTCTGCAGCGGGATAATTCGCAACCGGGTGCAAATGTTCCGCCGGGACGACGCGAAGAGGAACTTCGCGTGCCGTCAGGGGTTGAAATCCGTCGGTTGCGCCCATTCTCCTCTCCGGCGGCTGATCATTTTCGAGGAGATGCGAATGACACATGCCCAAGACAATTTCCTGACCTGGCTTCGCGCGGCGCATGCCATGGAGGAGCAGGCGATCACCATGCTGGCCGCCCAGTCGCGGCGCATCGAAAGCTATCCGGACCTCAAGGCCCGGATCATCGCGCACCTTCACGAAACGGAAGGACATGCGCAGGCGCTGAAGGACCTGCTCGACCAGTTCTCCGGCTCGGGCGGCGCGCTGGCGCTGAAGGACATGGCGGCGAAGCTTGCGGCGAAGGCGCAGGGTGTCGGCGGGATGCTGACGAGCGACGAGGTCGTGAGGGGGGCGATGACGGGCTATGCTTTCGAGCATCTCGAAATCGCCAGCTATCGCGTTCTCATCGCCGCGGCGGACGAGCTCGAGGAAATGGGTGCGAAGCTCGTCTTCGAGCAGATCCTGGCGGAAGAAATCGCCATGGCGGAATGGCTGGAAGCCAATCTCGACACGATCACCCGCATATTCCTCATGCGGGACGAGCGCGATCTGATGGCTAAAAGGTAGGAGAGCCCCCCAGGAGAGGCGGCATCGCTCAGTTTTTCGGCATCGCTCCGCAGTCGAGCTGGGCCTGCAGGTCCCTTTCGTCCCGCACGCCCTGCTGGTAGAGCTGGATGATCTTCGCAGCGAGATCATTGGCGGCGAGGCTTCCGCCGGGCAGCCCGCGTTCCGCGCAAAGATGGTCGAAAAGGCGCTGGAGAAACGCCAAGTCGCTGGGTTCAAAGGTATTCGTCAGGATTGCCGGATTCATCTTTTCGGCCTCCACTCAGGCGGCGAAAGCGTTTCTGCATTCCCGTCGCCGACACCCCCCTACTTGCAATAGGCCAAGACTACTCCTTCTCTCCTCCTTTGCAAGGGAGGAACGACAAATTATGGCTGTCCGGACGCCCTCGCGTCTCTTCTCACCCAGTCGTGAATGTGCGTCCTTTTTCAGTCGTCGAGGTGGTTGGCCTCATGGTTGTGAAATTGTTCCGTCTGAACGGATTTGCCGTCCAATCCCCGCTGCCGCGAGTGCTGCGCCTTGTCGCGGTTGGAGAGCACCATGTTCTCGGGCAGGACGTTCTTGTCGATATCCGTCATGGCGCCGTTTCCGCTGCTTTTCCCGCGGGTTGCTGCTCCAAGCTGTTTCGAGTTGGCATTGGCCATGAGGTTTCCTCCTGAATCTTTTTTCACTCAGGGAAGAAACCCGCGAAACGCCGTTTTGATCCCGTGCCGGCGGAGAGGCCGGCCGACCGGAGCTGACCGGGACCTATCGAAAATCCGTAAGCAGCCGGCTCCAGCTTTCCGAAGCCAGGCCGCCGATGAAGATGTCGTTGCGGAGCGCCGCTTCGCGGATGTCCCGATGCTGGGTGACCATGCAGAAATAACCGCGGTGCCGGAAATTCATCTGCCGCTGGCGCATCAGCGCATTCATCAGGAACGGCTGGGCCATGCCGCGGGCTGCGGCATAACCGGACGCGGCAAGATCGGCGAACATATGTCCGACGACGTCGAATTCCCGGCCCTCGAGGCAGAGGACGTTGAGCACGTGCGCCATCTCCCCCGGCCTGCCGGAGAAGAGGTAACAGCCGACCGTCGCGCCCTGGGCGTTGACGGCGATCCTGCAGCGGAGCTGGCCGAGCGACGTGTTCAGGGCGGCCGTATCCATCAGCCAGGCGACGTCCTCGCGCGACCAGTCCGGCCGGATGGCGAAACGCTCCGTCATTTGCCGCGCGCAGGCAAGAAATTCGTCCAGGCCCGCTTCGATGGAGGCCATGCCCGGCGGCCCCGGCGGAACGAAGGCGCCGAACAGGCGGCGCGCGACGAGATCGGCGGGTTTGAGGAGCGGAGTGAGCCGGAGATGCCGGAACGCCGGCATCGTCTCCCTCAGCCGCTCGAACCCTCCCTGGAAGGGGCGGAAGGTTCGCCGCCATTCGAGGCTCTGGATGGGCAGCATGAAACCGCCGCCCGTGATCCAGTGGTCGGCGCTGACGGGAGAGGCATTGTCGGAAAAGCAGAGATCCGGCTGCGAGAGGCGGATTGCCCGCGCCAGTTTCGCCGCGCCGGCAAATCCCGCCCTGCCGTCCGCCATGAAGGCGCAGAGAAGCCGCGCCGTGATGCGGTGGCCCATGGCATGAAAGGACATGGGGAGCGAAAGCAGCGCGCTGTCGATGCGCCCCGTTCCGTCCTTGTGTACGATGCTGCCGTGTTCCGGCGCATAGCCCGGATTTTGCAGGAAAACGTGGTCGAGATAGCCGAGGAGATCCTGCTGCGGCTCCTCGTTTTTCCTGCGGAACGCCTTGTTGAAGAGCCGCCCGACGGCGGGAAGATCGGCGGCCTCCATGGGGCGCACGCAACGGCTGGGCTCGCGGAGGGGCCGGACGGGGGAAGGCTCTTCGAGATGGACCGGGTTCGGCGACGGGTTCATTCGGCGGGCATTCCTATCGCCAGGCTGGGATGCCTGCTCTTGGCCATGACGCGAGGCGTTCCGGCCGCTGCCGCGGCATTCCGCACGCCTGCCGCCTGGCGGGTCGCGAAACGCCTCAGCCAGAGCTGGGTTGAAAGGATGCCGACGAAGGCGGCGTTGTCGCGGAAACCCGAAACGGGTTGTGCACGGCATTTTTGATGGAGTTTCGACACGGCGCGGGCGTTGAAGAGGCCGGAACCGGCGATCGCCTGCTCACTCAGCAATTCGCCCACATAGGCCTGTTCGCCGCTGCCGGCAAAGGAGCGGCTGTCCGGCGCGCGATAGGGCTGTTTCGGGCGCTTGCTGATCAGGTCCGGCAGCAGGTCCTTCGCGACGCGGCGCAGGATGTGCTTTTCTTCCAACCCCTTGAGCTTCATGCCGGGCGGCAGGCGGCTTGCGAACTCCACCAGCCGGTGGTCGAGGAAGGGGAAGCGCCCTTCGATGCCGTGCGCCATCGCCATGCGGTCGCCCTGGCTGGACAGGATATAACCGGGGAGCAGGAAGCGGGTTTCGAGATATTGCGCCTGATGGAGCGGATGCCAGCGGCCGAAATCTTCCGGCAGGCGGGAGGCGAGTTCCGCCGCCGCGTCATAGGTCCCCAGCGTCGAACGCAGGTCGTCGGAATAGAAGATCTTTGCCGCAGCCGTCGAGCGGAAGCGGGGCCGGTGCGAGAAGAGAGGATCGTCGGCCGCATCGTTGCCGGCGCCGAAGAAGGCGGCGAGATAGTCCGCCGACTGCTGCTTCAGACCCGGCAGATAGGGATAGAGCTTGCGGAAGAGATGCGGCCTGATCTTCGAGCCCGGCTGGCGGCCGCAGAAGCGGCGAACGCGCGCCTCGCGAAAGATATCGTAACCGGCAAACACTTCGTCGGCGCCTTCGCCGGTCAGCACCACTTTCATGCCGGCGTCACGTACGAGACCGGAAAGGCGGTAAAGCGGGGCAGGGGCGGTGCGCAGGACGGGCCGTTCGGTGAAGCGGATCACGTCCGGGAAATTCCCTGCGATGTCGCCCGGGCCGCAGGCGACGGCGCGGTGATGGGTGCCGAGTGCCTGCGCCACCGCCATCTGGAAGGCGCTTTCGTCATGCTCGGCATCGTCGAAGGTGACCGAAAAGGTGTTCAGCCCGTTCGGAGCCATCGGCGCGGCGAGTGCTGCGATCAGCGAGGAATCGAGGCCGCCGGAGAGATAGGCGCCGACCGGCACGTCGGCGCGCATCCTCAGCCGCGTCGCATCCGCCAGCAGCGCCCGAAGTTCTTCTTCCTTCGTGGCCTGATCGGCTTCGGCGTGATCGCCCGCATCCGGAAAATCCAAGCTCCAATAGGGCCGGATTTCGGTCCGGCCGTTCCGGACGCTCATCAGATGGCCCGGTTCCAGCTCGAAGATGTTCTTGAATGCGGTGCGCGGCGGGATCGGCGCCCAGAGCGTGAAAATCTGGTCGAGCGCCACCGGATCGAGTTCCGCCTCGATGCCCGGCACCTGCAACAGCGCCTTCACCTCGGAAGCGAAATAGAGAGCTCCCTTGTGTTCGGCGTAGAAGAGCGGCCGGACGCCCATGCGGTCGCGGGCAAGCGTCAGCCGCCGCTCGCGGGCATCCCAGATCGCAAAGGCGAAATCGCCGTTGAGGCGCGACAGGCAGGCCTCGCCGTAGGTCGCATAGAGCTGCAGCAGGACTTCGGTGTCGCTGCCGGTTCTGAAGATCACGCCGCGCGCCTTGAGCTCGTCGCGCAGTTCCACGTAGTTGAAGATCTCGCCGTTGAAGACGATCGTGTACCGGCAGTCGCTGTCCGACATCGGCTGCTGGCCGTCGGCAAGCCCGACGATCGAAAGCCGCACATGCGCAAGTCCGACGCCCGGAGCGGACAACACGCCCTGTCCGTCCGGCCCGCGATGGGCGATCGCGTGAGCCATGGATGACAGCAGCATCTCCGGATTTCCGGAGCCGCATGCCTCACCGGCGAAGCCAGCCAAACCGCACATCTGTTTCCACCATGAACAGGAACACAACCCATTCATAGACGGAAATGCCTTAGCCTCTCCTTAAGCGGCCGGTAAAATTTTACGCGTGTCCAAAAGAGGTTCAGGTTGGCTGCATGCTGAGGATGACGGTCGGCCAGAGTTCCGAGACCGTCGGATGGATCGGAACCGCCCAGCGCAGCGCATCGAAGGTGGCGCCGGCGTTCATCATGTCGAGCACGCCGTGGATCGATTCATCGCCGCCGGTGCCGAGGATGGCGGCGCCGAGGATCCGTCTGGTTTCCGCATCGGTCACGATCTTCATGAAGCCCTGCGTCTCGCCCTTTTCGACCGCCCGGCCGACCTGCGTCATCGGCCGGCGGCCGACGAGGACCTTCTTTCCGGCTTTGCGGGCTTCGGTCTCGCTCATGCCGACGCGGCCGAGCGGCGGGTCGATATAGAGCGCATAGCCGAGCAGCCGGTCGGACACCTTGCGGTCCTCGCCGTCGAAGAGGTTCGCGGCGATGATTTCGAAGTCGTTATAGGCGGTGTGGGTGAAGGCGCCCTTGCCGTTGCAGTCGCCCATCGCCCAAATACCGTCCACGTTGGTCGCGAGACGGTCGTCGACCTTGACGTAGCCCCGCGTGTCCGTCTCGACGCCGGCCTTGTCGAGGCCGAGGTCGTCCGTGTTCGGGCGGCGTCCGACCGCGAGCAGGATGTCTGAACCGACGACCTCCGGCGCGCCTTCGGTGCAGTTCACCCCGACCGCGACCCTGTCTCCGTCCTTGCGGAGGCGGATGCATTCGGCGCCGGTGCGGACGTCGATCCCCTCCGCCTCCAGGATGCCGCGGACCGCGTCGGAGATTTCCTCGTCCTCGCGGCCGATGAGGCGGGGGCCTTTCTCGACGATCGTCACCTTCGCGCCGAAGCGGCGGTACATCTGCGCGAATTCGAGGCCGATATAGCTGCCGCCGACGATG
Source organism: Neorhizobium sp. CSC1952 (assembly GCF_030378245.1). Taxonomy (NCBI): domain Bacteria; kingdom Pseudomonadati; phylum Pseudomonadota; class Alphaproteobacteria; order Hyphomicrobiales; family Rhizobiaceae; genus Neorhizobium; species Neorhizobium sp. CSC1952. The sequence goes on from NZ_CP128416.1 coordinate 2,878,755, forward strand.
ATGAGATGTTCCGGCACCCGGTCGAGCATGACGATGTCGCTGTTGGTCATGTAGGGCACGTCGCCGATGCCCGGGAAATCCGGGATCGCGGCCCGTCCGCCGACGTTCAGGAATATTTGCGGGGCGGTCAGCAATTCGTCGCCGACGCGCACCGTGTTCCTGCTTTCAAAACGCGCATGGCCGCGGATCAGCGTGCAGTTCGGCATGCCTTCCAGCCAGCTTTCGTTGCCGTGGCGGGAATCGAGCGTCACCTGATGCGAGCGGCGCATGACCGCCTTCATGTCGATCTTCACCGGCCCGCCGAGCACGACGCCGTAATCGGCGCCGCGGCGGGCGAGATGGGCTGCGTAGGCGCTCGCGACAAGCGTCTTGGTCGGTTTGCAGCCCGTGTTGACACAGGTGCCGCCGACATGCTTGCGCTCGATGATCGCGACCGTCTTGCCGGCGTCGTTGAAACGTCCGGCGAGCGACGGGCCCGCCTGTCCTGCGCCGATGATGATCGCGTCGAAAGCCTTCATGGCGCAACCGGAACGGACAGGGATGACACGATGAGGTAGGCGCCGACGATCGCGACGGCATCCTCGATGAGGGCGGCCGGGAGATCCTTGCCGAAGCTCTTGGCAAGCCCGGCACGGGCGGCCGCGCCGCCATAGGTTCCGATGACCGCGCCGACGATGCCGGCAATCAATCCTGCGATCCAGCCGCCAGAGGGCGTGCCGATCGCGGCACCCGCCAGCGCGCCCATGAGGATGCGGGCGCCGAACTGCTGCGGCACCTTGCGGCTCGGCGTGGACGGAAGCTGGTCGGTGACGAGTTCGACGATCGCGAGGATCGTGAAGATGCCGACCGCCCAGACCGAACCCATGAAGGCGAGCCAGGAGCCGGAAAGATCGAGCCAGCCGAGATAGGCGGCCCAGGCGACGGCGGCGGGCGCCGTCATGGCGCGAAGGCCGGCGACGACGCCGATCAGAAGTGCAAGCACATAAACCACGATAACCCCCTTTTGATGCCGTTTCGGCGTGACCTGTCCCGGACGCAAGACTGTTCCCGACCCAGCATCGGGTCAAGTAAAACTTGTATAAACCGCCCCCGCACCTGCCTTTCTGCCTGGAGTGCTCGCAAAACGTGCTTTCCCGTCTCGAAGGATTTTATGGAAATCGGCTGCACAGGGATTAAAATGACCGCCGGTTCCCGCTAGAAGCCCGGGACGGATGGAGGAGCCCGCCTGTTGAGATATCGCATTCTTCTGCCTCTGGTCGCGCTTGCAGCGATCGGCCTGGCGCTGGTCCTGAAGGGCGGCGATATCGTTGCGCGCGGCTATATGAACGAGGCCGAGGTCCAGGCGGGCACGACGCTGCGCCTTGCCGTCTCCGCGCTCGACGGGCATCTGAAGCGATACGAGGCGCTGCCGGCGCTGATCGCCGACCAGAACAATATCGAGGCGCTTATCTTCGACCCGAAGAACCAGGGATTGCGGGCGCGCACGAATGCTTATCTCAAGGAGATCAACGCGCTCCTCAAATCCTCGGACATCTATGTGATGACCATGGAGGGAGAGACGATCGCCGCCAGCAACTACGATTCCCCGGTCAGCTTCGTCGGCGAGAATTTCATCTATCGCCCTTATTTCCTGGAGGCGGCCAAGGGCCGGCAGTCGCGTTTCTACGCGCTCGGCACCACGTCGCTGAAGCGCGGTTACTATTTCGGCTCGCCGATCGAAATCGACGGCATCATCTACGGGGTGATCGTCTTCAAGGTGGATATCGATTCCATCGAAGCGTCCTGGAGCGGTGGCGACGACCGGATTTTCGTGTCCGATCCGGAAGGCATCATCTTCATGACCGGCAGCCCGGAATGGCTCTATGCGAGCATCCTGCCGCTGACGCCCGACCGCATCGCCCGCACCGAGGCCTCCCGCCGTTACGCGGATGCGAAGCTGCGCGAGCTGCCGGTGAGACGCGGCACCTTCGCGGACCGGAACGTGATGACGATCGCCGATGGCGGGGTCGCGAAGGAATATCTTGTCGTGTCGCAGCCGATGCCTGAGGCCGGCTGGACCGTCAACGTCCTGATGGATACCAGCTCCGTTCACAAGCAGGCCACGACGACGATCGTCGCCGTGCTCTTGATGCTCTGCCTTGCGGGGCTTGCGATCGCCATCTTCATGCAGCGCCGCGCCCGGCTGGACGAGCGCATGCAGCTGCAGGCGGAGGCGCGCAACGAGCTCGAACGGCGCGTTGCCGAACGCACCGCCGATCTCGCCCGGGTCAACAGCCGCATCGAGGAGGAGATCGCCGAGCGGCGCCTGACCGAGCAGCGGCTCCGTCAAACCCAGGCGGACCTCATCCAGGCGGGCAAGCTCGCCGGCCTTGGCCAGATGTCGGCCGCACTCTCCCACGAGCTCAACCAGCCGCTGGCGGCCGCCAAGACCTATGCCGAGACGACCGGCGTCCTGATCGATCTCGGGCGCACCGAGGAGGCGCGGGACAACGTGAAGCGCATCTCCGCGCTCATCGACCGCATGGCCTCGATCAGCAAGCATCTGCGCAACTTCGCCCGCAAGCCGAACGAGAAGCTCGGGCCGGTCGCGCTCGACGACGTCATGCGGGACACGCTGGAAATCGTCGCCGCGCGGCTCAAGGCGGCGGACGCGGAGCTCGAGATCGAGATCGATCCCGCGGTGAAGGCCGTGAAAGCGGGCGCGGTGCGGCTTCAACAGGTGCTGGTCAACATCATCACCAATGCCGCCGATGCCGTCGAAGGGCTCGATGATCGCCGCATCACCGTTTCCGCCGCCGTGCACGGCGACAAGGTGATGGTGTCCGTGCGCGACCGCGGCCCGGGTGTGGCGGCCGCCATCCGCGAGCGCATCTTCGATCCGTTCTTCACCACCAAGGGCGTCGGCAAGGGCCTGGGCCTCGGGCTTTCGATCTCCTACAATATCGTCAAGGATTTCGGCGGCAGCTTGAGCGTTGCCGATCATCCGGAGGGCGGCGCGGTCTTCATGATCGAGCTCGACGTTGCCGACGGCAATCTCCTGGAGGCGGCCGAGTGAACGGGCAAAGGGTTCTGCTGGTCGATGACGAGGAGGAGCTGCGCCGCTCGACCGCGCAGGCGCTGGAGCTCTTCGGCCTCACCGTCCAGACCTTCTCCCATGCCGATCACGTGCTGGAGCTCACCGGTTTCGGCTTCGACGGCGTGGTCGTCAGCGATATCCGCATGCCCGGCATCGACGGCATGACGCTTCTCCAGCGTATCCGCGAGCTCGATGCGGAAATCCCGGTCATCCTGGTGACGGGGCACGGCGACGTGCAGCTCGCCGTGAAGGCGATGCGGGAAGGGGCCTACGATTTCCTCGAAAAGCCGTTCACCCCCCAGCATCTCGCCGGCATCATCCGCCGCGCGCTCGATCGCCGCGGCCTCGTGCTCGAAAACCGGCGCCTGCGGGCCGTGGCCGGCAAGCGCGACGATGTGGAGGCCCGGCTACCCGGCCGCACCCAGGTCATGGTCGACCTGCGCTATCGCATCCGCGCGATCGGCGCGACCGACGCGGACACGCTGATCATCGGCGAGACGGGCGCCGGCAAGGAAGTGGTGGCCCGGGCGCTGCACGACGTCAGCACGCGCGCCAACAGGCCGTTCATCGCCATCAACTGCGCCGCCCTGCCGGAAAACCTGATCGAGAGCGAGCTTTTCGGTCACGAGGCCGGCGCCTTTCCCGGCGCGCTTCGGCCGCGCTACGGCAAGTTCGAACACGGGCGGGGCGGCACGATCCTGCTCGACGAGATCGGCTCTATGCCCGTCGACCTGCAGGCGAAATTCCTGCGTGTGCTGCAGGAGCGGGTGATCACCAGGCTCGGCTCCAACGAGACCGTGCCGCTCGACGTGCGCTTCATCGCCACCAGCAAGGTTGATCTCGAAGCGGAGGTGGCGGCCGGCCGGTTCCGCGCCGATCTCTTCTACCGCCTCAATGTCGCGACCATCCATGTTCCGTCGCTCATGCAGCGGCGGGCGGATATCCCGCTTCTCTTCCTGCAGCTCGTGCGGGAGGCGGCGGCGCGCTACGGCCGGGAGGATGTGGACGTGCCGGCCGACGTCATCTCGGCGGTCGCCCAGCGCGACTGGCCGGGCAACGTGCGCGAGCTGCGCAATGCCGCCGACCGGCTGGTGCTCGGGCTCGATCCGAAGCCCGGCGAAACGGCGGGGGCAGCCAAGGACGGGGCAGGGCGGCTCGCCGACAAGGTCGCGGCCTTCGAGCGCAACCTGATCGCCGGCGAGATCGCCGCGCATGGCGGCGCGCTCAGGCCCGTCTACGAATCCCTCGGCATCTCGCGCAAGACGCTTTACGAAAAGATGCAGAAATACGGCCTCGACAAGAAGCTGCTCGGCCCGGAACACATGCTGCAGGACGATCGGGAGAGCTGATCCGGCCTAGGGATGGGTGGAAATCCACCCATGGTTTTCCCCCATTGTTTCCGAATCCACCCATGCTGCGGCGCGGCATTCACGGAAATGCCGGTTTAACACTTTCGCAATGATTGCGCCTCGTCCGGTCTTGCAACAAATGGCCTTCAGGCTGGCGCCGGAGGAGACTTGAGGAGACTTGCGCGCCGGCTAAGCCACAGCTTTCATCCTGGAGGACCCCGATGAAAATCATGAACGCCGTCATCGGCGCAACCGCTCTTGCGGCACTTTCGCTCTTTTCCGCCTCCGCCAATGCACAAGGTTATCCGGAACGCCAGATCACCATGGTCGTGCCGTTCGCAGCCGGCGGCCCGACCGACACGGTCGCCCGTCTCGTCGCCGAATCCATGTCGAAGGACCTCGGCCAGCAGATCGTCGTCGAAAACGTCGGCGGTGCAGGCGGCACGCTCGGCGCGGCCCGCGTCGCGAATGCCGAGGCGGACGGTTATACCGTGCTGCTCCACCATATCGGCATGGCGACCAGCGCCACGCTCTACCGCAAGCTTCCCTACGACACGCTGAACGCCTTCGAATATGTCGGCCTCGTCACCGACGTTCCGATGACGCTGCTCGCCCGCAAGGACATGGAGGCGACCGACCTGAAGGGCCTGATCGAATACGCCAAGGCCAATGCGGACAAGGTGACCGTCGCCAATGCCGGCATCGGCGCCGCCTCGCATCTTTGCGGCATGCTCTTCATGAGCGCGATCGAAACGCCGCTCGTCACCGTCCCCTACAAGGGCACCGGCCCGGCCATGACCGATCTGCTCGGCGGCCAGGTGGACATCATGTGCGACCAGACCACCAACACGACGAAGCAGATCCAGGGGGGCACCGTGAAGGCCTATGCGGTCACCTCGCCGGAGCGCCTCGACGTCCTGAAGGACCTTCCGACCGTCAAGGAAGCCGGCCTGCCGCAGATAGAACCTGTCCTCTCCGTGGCCCTGACGTCTTGATCGGCACGGTGCTCGGCACGCTGATCGGTGTCCTCCCTGGCATCGGTCCGATCCCCGCGCTCGCCATTCTTCTGCCGATCACGTTCGGCCTCGACCCGCTCTCCTCGCTCATCATGCTGGCCGGCATCTATTACGGTGCCCAATACGGCGGCTCGACCACCTCGATCCTGGTCAACATGCCGGGCGAAGCCTCCTCGGTGGTGACCTGCATCGAGGGCCACCAGATGGCCAGGCGCGGGCGCGCCGGCGCCGCGCTCGCGATCGCCGCTCTCGGCTCGTTCTTCGCCGGCTGCGTCGGCACGGTCTTCATCGCCGCCTTCGGCCCGCCGCTGTCGGCGATCGCCCAGCAGTTCAACTCGCCGGACTATTTCGCACTGATGCTGCTCGGCCTGGTCATGGCGATCGTGCTGGCGCACGGCTCGGTGCTCAAGGCCGTCGCGATGGTCCTCATGGGTCTGCTTCTCGGCCTCGTCGGCACCGACATCAATACAGGCCTCACCCGCTACACCTTCGGCCTGTCCGGTCTTTGGGAGGGCATCGACTTCCTGCCGCTGGTCCTCGGCCTGTTCGGCATCGTGGAAATCATCCGCAATCTCGAAAACCCGCCGCCGCCGCGCGAGACGATCAGCACGCGGTTGCGCGATCTCTGGCCCAACAAGCAGGAGATAAGGGACTCCATTCCGGCCGCGCTGCGCGGCACCGGCCTCGGCTCGATCCTCGGCATCCTGCCGGGTGGCGGAGCGGTTCTTGCCTCTTTCGCCAGCTACACGCTGGAGAAGAAGATCACCAAGACCCCCCGCAAGTTCGGCAATGGCGCCGTCGAAGGCGTCGCCGGTCCGGAGGCGGCTAACAATGCGGCGGCCCAGACCTCGTTCATCCCGTTGCTGACGCTCGGCATTCCCTCGAACCCGATCATGGCGATCATGATGGGCGCGATGATCATCCAGGGCATCCAGCCGGGTGCGGCCGTCATGACCACCCGTCCGGACCTCTTCTGGGGCATGGTCGCCTCGATGTGGATCGGCAACCTGATGTTGGTCATCATCAACCTGCCGATGATCGGCATCTGGGTGAAGCTGCTGTCGGTCCCCTATCGCCTGCTCTATCCGGCGATCCTGCTGTTCTGCGCGATCGGTGTCTATTCGACCAGTACCGAACCGTTCATGATGGTCCTGATGATCGTCTTCACGATCTTCGGCTATATCCTGCACAAGCTCGGCTGCGAACCGGCCCCCATGGTGCTCGGCTTCATCCTTGGTCCGCTGATGGAGGAGAACCTCAGGCGTTCGCTAGTCATTTCGCGCGGCGATCCGATGATCTTCATCGACCGTCCGATCGAGGCCGGAGGTCTGCTTGGCCACCAGCCGCACGTCCTTCCCGACTTCGAGGCCCTGGTCGGAGGCGGCGGCGATCACCGAAAGAGCCGAGACCTCGCCGCCGCAGACGAAGCCGTCCGGACGGTCGGGTTCGGCCATCCGCCGGTAGAGATGGTCGCGGATGTCGTCCGACTTGCTGTCGAGCGTCACGCCTTTGGCGATCTCGAAGCCGACGCCTTCCTCGCGCACCGCCGTCATGAAGCCGTGCCGCATGTGGTGGGCGAAGGTGAAGCGGTCCGGCGGCAGGATGATGAACAGCTTTTTCGACCCGGCCGCGATCAGCTTGCGGGCGGCCTGGTAGGCGAAGCCGTAATTGTCGTAGTCCACATAGGGGTGGGCGGTCGCAAGCTCGGTGCGGCCATGACAGATGAACGGAAAATTGTTCTCCATCAGCAGTTTGACACGCTCGTCCGAGGGCTCCGTGCGGGTGAAGACGATGCCGTCGGCCATGCGGTTGCGCACGATGTGGCGTACCGGGTCGATCTGCGGCGTGTCGGAAAAGTGCGGGGTGACGACGAGATGGTAGGCCGTGCCGCGCAAGGCTTCCGTCAATCCCCTGATCATCGAGGTGGCGTAGCCGAGGATTTCCTCGTGCGGATCGAGAACCAGGCTGATGACGTTGGTGCGGCCGGTGCGCAGGCGTTGCGCCGCCCGGTCCGGCAGGTAGCCGATCTCGCCGGCGACCTGGCGCACGCGCATCCGCGTTTCGAGCGCGATCTGCGGCGCATCGGCGAGCGCCCGCGATACGGTCGTGACGGCAAGCCCCGTCAGTTCGGCGATCGTCTTCAAGGTTGGCTTCGCATCCGAGCCGGATCTTTCCGTCGTCCGATCCGGCATCGCCCGCCGACCCTTGTCCTCCAGGTCATCCAGCGACATGTATCCTCGTCTCCTCCGCCCCTTCCGAAATCGGAACAAGCCTCACCTATATCGTTACAAATTTTCCGGATGTCGCCAGGAATTTTTCTCGATTCCTGAGGAAAAATTTGCTTCCTTTCAGATTCTCAAGTTTTTTCATTGTGTTAGGCGTATGATGAAACTCCTCAAAAAACTCCTCCTGCCGGGTTGACACCAACCGCGTTTATATCGTTATAAATCGCCATATCCGGAGAGGAGCCCGGATGCAAAGGGAGATTCTCAATGAATATTCGAATGATCAGCAAATTCGCTGCCGGCGCGGCGATCATCGCCCTGACGGCGGGTGCCGCCAAGGCGCAGGAAAGCGTCGAAGTCCTCCACTGGTGGACCTCCGGCGGTGAGGCTGCGGCGCTCAACGTCCTGAAGGAAAACCTCCAGAAGGAAGGCGTCGCCTGGAAGGACATGCCGGTTGCCGGCGGTGCAGGCTCCGCCGCGATGACGGCGCTGCGCGCCCGCGTCACGGCCGGCGATCCGCCGACCGCCGTCCAGCTTCTCGGCTTCGACCTCCGCGACTGGGCGGAAATGGGCGTTGCCGCCAATCTCGACGACCTCGCCGCCAAGGAAGGCTGGGACAAGGTCATCCCGGCAGCTCTCCAGGATTTCTCCAAGTATGACGGCCACTGGATCGCCGCTCCGGTGAACATCCACTCCACCAACTGGCTGTGGATCAACAAGGCGGCTCTCGACAAGGCCGGCGGCAAGGTTCCGACGAACCTCGACGAGCTGATCACGCTGCTCGATGCCTTCAAGGCCCAGGGCCTCACGGCTCTCGCCCATGGCGGCGTTCCGTGGCAGGACGGCACGCTGTGGGAAGCCGTCGTCCTTTCCGTCGGCGGCCCGGACTTCTACAAGAAGGCGGTTCTCGATCTCGATCCGGCGGCTCTTTCCGGCGATCAGATGAAGACGGTCTTCGACACGATGTCGAAGCTGCGCACCTATTTCGACCCGAACTTCTCGGGCCGCGAATGGAACCTCTCGACCGCTCTCGTCATCGAAGGCAAGGCGGGCGCTCAGGAAATGGGCGACTGGTCCAAGGGCGAATGGCTGCGCGCCGGCAAGAAACCAGGCACGGATTTCGTCTGCATCCGCTTCCCCGGCACGCAGGGGTCCGTTCTCTTCAACGCCGACCAGTTCATGATGTTCGACGTGGGTGACGACCAGCGCGACGCCCAGCTCAAGATGGCGTCCGCCGTCGAGGATCCGGCCTTCCAGATCGCCTTCAACACCGTCAAGGGCTCGGTGCCCGCCCGCACCGACGTGCCGGGCGACCAGTTCGACGATTGCGGCAAGAAGGGCATTGCGGACCTCGCCGAAGCCTCTTCCAAGGGTACGCTGATGGGCTCGCTCGCCCATGGCTACGCCCAGCCGGCCGCCATCAAGGAAGCCATGCTGGACGTCATCACCCAGCATCTCAACGGCCAGCTCACCACCGACGCGGCGCTGAAGCGCCTGCCGGAAGCGGTCGCTGCCGCGAAGTGATCGGCTGATTGTAAATTGCTGAAGTTTAAGTGGCCGGGAGGCAATCCCGGCCACTTTTCGAGTTTCCTTATTTCTGGTGTCTACCGGAGGTCATGATGACGACAATCGAACCGGTGCCGGCCGTGGTGCCGCAGAGACAGGGCCGCTCAGTTGCGGATGGATTGCGCAACGCGCTGCCGAAGATCGTGCTGGCGCCCTCGTTCGCGGTGATCCTGGTCTTCGTCTACGGCTTCATCCTCTGGACCGTCTATCTCTCCTTCACCACCTCACGCATCCTGCCGGTCTACAAGTGGGGCGGGTTCGACGCCTATTACCGCCTCTGGTCGCAGCCGAACTGGTATGTGGCCATGCAGAATCTGGCGATCTTCGGCATTCTCTATATCGGCATCTGCATCGCGCTCGGCCTCGCCATCGCGATCCTGATGGACCAGCGCATCCGCGCCGAAGGCGTGCTTCGGCCGATCTTCCTCTATCCGATGGCGCTCTCCTTCGTGGTCACCGGCACCGCCTGGAAATGGTTCCTCAACCCCGGCCTCGGGCTTGAGAACACCATGCACCATCTCGGCTGGGAGAGTTTCAGGTTCGACTGGCTCGTCAACCCGCAGATGGCGATCTATACCGTCGTCATCGCCGGCGTCTGGCAGGCTTCCGGCTTCGTCATGGCGATGTTCCTCGCGGGGCTTCGCGGCATCGACGGCGAGATCGTCAAGGCCGCCCAGATCGACGGCGCATCGAACGTGGCGATCTACCGCCGCATCATCATTCCGCTTCTGCGTCCGGTCTTCCTCTCCGCCTTCATCGTGCTCGCGCACATGGCGATCAAGTCCTACGACCTGGTCATCGCGCTCACCGGCGGAGGGCCGGGCAACGCGACCGAACTGCCGTCCACCTTCATGTATTCCTACACTTTCACGCGCAACCAGATGAATGTCGGTTCGGCGAGCGCCGTCATGATGCTGATGGGCATCACCGCGATCATCGTGCCCTATCTCTATTCGGAACTGCGGGAGAGAAAGCAATGAGCGCGACACAAGAAACCGCCAATGGGACGGTGAGCGCCGGTTCGGCCCGCACCGCCCGCTATTTCATCTATGCGGCGCTCATCGTACTTGCGCTCGTCTACCTGCTGCCGCTCTACGTGATGCTCACCACATCCTTGAAGTCGCTCGACGAGATCCGCGCAGGCGACATGCTCGCCCTGCCGCGCGAGCCCTCGGTCGCCGCCTGGGCGAGGGCCTGGGGAGAGGCCTGCATCGGCGTCTCCTGCGTCGGCATCAAGGGTTATTTCTGGAACTCCATCAAGATGGTCGTTCCGGCGGTCGTCATCTCGACGCTGCTCGGCGCGCTCAACGGCTACGTGCTCACCAAATGGCGTTTTCCGGGGCACAAGATCGTCTTCGGCATGATGCTGTTCGCCTGCTTCATTCCCTTCCAGGCCGTCCTCATCCCGATGGCGCGCCTGCTCGGCCTGATGGGGCTTTCGAACACCACGACCGGTCTCGTCATGGTCCACGTGATCTACGGTCTCGGCTTCACCACGCTGTTCTTCCGGAACTATTACGAAGCCTTCCCGGACGAACTCGTGAAGGCCGCGATGATCGACGGCGCGGGCTTCTTCCGCATCTTCTGGCGCATCCTGCTGCCGACGTCGGGGCCGATCATCGTCGTTACCGTCATCTACCAGTTCACCAATATCTGGAACGACTTCCTGTTCGGCGTCTCCTTCGCGGGCGGGGAGGCCTCGCCGATGACGGTCGCGCTGAACAACCTCGTTTCCTCTTCCACGGGCGTCAAGGAATACAATGTCGACATGGCGGCCGCCGTCTTCGCGGCATTGCCGACCCTGTTTGTCTACATCGTCGCCGGACGCTATTTCGTGCGCGGTCTGATGGCCGGCGCGGTCAAGGGATAAGTGCTCATGAGCTTTCTTGAAATCAAGAACATCCGCAAGAAGATCGGCAACGTCGAGATCCTGAAGGGCATCAATATCGACCTCGAAAAGGGCGGCTTCCTGGTTCTCGTCGGGCCGTCCGGCTGCGGCAAGTCGACCCTGCTCAACGTCATTGCCGGCCTTCTGCCGCAGTCTTCCGGCGACATCGTTATCGACGGACAGGTGGTCACCGACCTGCATCCGTCGAAGCGCGACATCGCCATGGTCTTCCAGTCCTACGCGCTCTATCCGAACATGACGGTCGAGGAAAACATCGCGTTCGCGCTGGAAATGCGCGGCGTCGACAAGGCGAGCCGCGAGGCTGCGGTCAAGCAGGTGGCGAAAACGCTGCAGATCGAGCATCTCCTGAAGCGTCGTCCGAGCCAGCTTTCCGGCGGTCAGCGCCAGCGCGTCGCCATGGGCCGCGCCCTCGTGCGCCAGCCGCGCGTCTTCCTGTTCGACGAGCCGCTCTCCAACCTCGACGCCAAGCTGCGCGTCGAAGTGCGCGCCGAGATCAAGGCGCTGCACCAGAACACCCATGCCACGATCGTCTACGTCACCCACGACCAGATCGAGGCGATGACGCTCGCCACCAAGATCGTCGTGCTCAAGGAGGGCACGGTGCAGCAGGTCGGCGCGCCTTCCGAAATCTACAATCGTCCGGCCAACCTCTTCGTCGCCGACTTCATGGGCTCTCCGGCGATGAACATGCTGAAGGGCAAGGTCGTCTCCTCCGGCGGCGCGCAGTCGATCGCGCTCTTCGGCAACGAGGGCGTCAAGGTCTCCATGCCGCCCTCCGTCACGGCGAGTCTCGCCGACGGCAAGGAGGTCATTCTGGGCCTGCGTCCGGAAGCGATCACGGACAGCGGCCTCCTCGATCCGCAGGTGCGCTCCGTCGCGCAGATCGAGGCGGATGTGACCATGGTCGAGCCGACGGGTTCCGATACGTTCGTGACCGGCAAGCTGGACGGGGCAAGCTTCACGGCCCGCACCCGTGCGGACGTGCATGTTTCGGTCGGCCAGAAATTTCCCTTCTCCTTCAATCTCGACAAGGCCGTCGTCTTCGATCCGCAGACGACCAGCCGTATCGATTGAGGCCACCTCCGAAATGGACGAAGGCGCAATACATGCGCCTTTTTAGGTAGCGATAACAGCGACTTAGCCACACGTGCGGAACCATTCCTCACGAACTTGTGTTCCCTTGGAAACATCGGAACCAAGGAGAAGTCATGTCGCGAACCCGGGATTTCACGCAGTTCGATTCGCGTAAGGAAGCCTCCGAACGTCCCGCGAAACGGGCGTTCCCCAAGTCATGGGGTGCAGAATATCTGAGCGATGGCGAGGCTCTGTTCCGGCTCTGGGCGCCGGACATCGAGCGCCTGCGCTTGCAGGTCGACGGACGCAATCGCGAGATGCTGCCGGCCGGGGCCGGGTGGTTCACGCTGGTCGTCGAAGACGTGGAGCCGGGAACGCCGTATCGGTTCGTCATGCCCGACGGGCAGGCCTTCGCGGACCCGGCGTCGCGTGCCCAGGAGGGCGGCGTGGACGGCCCGTCGATCGTTCTCGACCCCTCGTCCTATCGCTGGAGCGCGCCCGGCTGGCGGGGCCATGCCTGGGAGGAGGCCATCCTCTACGAAATCCATATCGGTACGTTCACGCCCGAAGGCACGTTCCGCGCCGCGGCGGAGAGATTGAACCAGCTCGCCTCGCTCGGCGTCACAATGCTGCAGGTCATGCCGGTCAACCAGTTTCCCGGCGAACGGGGCTGGGGATATGACGGCGTGCTGCCCTATGCTCCGCACCATGCCTACGGGACGCCGGACGACATGAAGGCGTTCGTGGATGCCGCCCACCGGCACGGGCTGTCGGTCATGCTCGACGTCGTCTACAACCATTTCGGCCCGCGCGGGTCCCTGCTCCAGCCCTACGTACCTTCCTTCTTCGATCCGGAGCGGAAGACGCCATGGGGGCCGGCCATCGATTTCAGCCGGCCTCAGGTGCGGCGGTTCTTCATCGACAACGCCCTCTATTGGCTGGAGGAATACGATCTCGACGGGCTAAGGCTCGATGCCGTCGATCAGATCGTCGACGACTCCTCGGAGAAGCATTTCCTGGTGGAGCTCGCCGAAAGGGTGCACGGCGAGGTGACGGGCCGCCGCCGGCATCTCGTCATGGAGGATCACCGCAACATCACCCGCTATCTCGAGCGCAATCGCGCCGGCGAGGCACTGCTTTACGAGGCGGTCTGGAACCACGACGTCCATCATGCGGCGCATGTCGCCGCAACCGGCGAGACGGCCGGCTATGTGGGGATCTTTGCCGACGATCCGGTCCGGAAATTCGCCAGGGGACTGGCGGAAGGCTTCATCCATCAGGGCGAACCGTCGCCGGACGGCGAGGCACACGGCGAGCCGAGCGGCCACCTTCCGCCGACGGCATTCATCAATTTCCTGCAGAACCACGACCAGGTCGGCAACCGTGCTTTCGGCGAACGGCTCATCTCACTTACCGACCCCCGGATGCTGCGTGTCATGACCGCGATCCTGCTGCTTTCGCCGCAGGTCCCCCTCCTGTTCATGGGCGAGGATTACGGCGAGACACAGGGTTTCCGCTTCTTCAGCGATTATCAGGGCGTGCTCGCCAGGGAGACCTGGGACAACCGGATCAACGAGGCGGCGAATTTCGGCGGCATTCCCGAAGGCGTCTCCAGGCCGGAGGATATCGCCGATCCCAATCTCGTCGACACTTTCGAGCGCTCGAAATTGCGCTGGGAGCATGTCCGGCGGCCGGAGGGCCGGGCCTTTCGCGGCCGGTTTCGCGAGCTGATCGCCAAGCGTCGCGAGCATGTCGTTCCCGGCCTGCGTTCCGCGCCGCCTCGTTCCGGCGAGATGCTGGATGCCGAACCGGGCGTAATCGCCGTCGACTGGCGCCTGGCGGATCGCATCCTGCAGCTCCGTGCCAATCTTTCGGAGCAGGAGAAGTCGATCCCGCCCGTTTCCGGCTCGATCTTTCATGCAGAGCCCATGGGAACGACCGCGGAAACCGTGCTTCCCGGCCTTTCCATGGTCATGGCCGTTTCGGTGCTTTGAGCGCCGGAATCCTCGAAAAATCCGGAACAATCTCCCCAGAGGCGCGGTTCTATCCGTAGTCGGTCCGGAACGGGGCCAAGATCAGATCGAGGAGACAGGCAATGGCTAACGGAAATTATTCCCAGTCGGGTGGATATCGAAACGACCGCATGCGCGACGAGCGCGACTTTGCGCGGGAGACCTCCGGCGATTACCGTCCGGGCGACACCGGTTATGTCCGCGGCTTCGGCGACTACCAGCGCAGCGGCGACAATTCCTTCGGGGACCGGGAGTCCGGCGGCAGCGAGGGCGATCGGTCGCGCTCCTCCCGCTACGGCCGGGGTGAGCAATGGGCCAGCGACGACTACGGCTATGAGTCCGGTTACGGCGATACGGAGCGTTCCCGCGCCTGGGCCCGAGAATCCTATCGCGGCAGGCCTTCGTCCTTCAGCTACGAGCCCGGCCGGCGCCGGGTGAACCAGGCCTATGGAGACCGCTACGGCGCCGACTATGGCTATGGAGCCGTGACCGACCGGGGCTATGGAAGGGAGGATCGCTTCCGTGGCTCGGACGACCGTGGCTCCCAGCGCAGCTTCATGGAGCGGGCCGGCGACGAGGTCGCATCCTGGTTCGGCGATGAAGAGGCCGAACAGCGCCGCATGATGGATCAGCATCGCGGCAAAGGGCCGAAAGGCTATCAGCGTTCCGATTCGCGCATCGAGGAGGACGTCAACGACCGTCTGAGCGACGATCCCGTGCTCGACGCATCGAACATCACGGTCACCGTCAAGAGCGCGGAAGTGACGCTCGACGGATTCGTTTCCAGCCGCTGGGACAAGCGGCGCGCCGAGGACCTGGTGGACGACGTCTCCGGCGTCCGGCATGTGCAGAACAATCTGCGCGTGAACAGCGCCCCGGCCGATACGCTCACCGGTTCGACCACGGACTAGCCGCTTTCGATGACGTGCCGGGCCGCCCGGCGGCCCGGCCCTTTTCCCACCGACGCCTTTCCCAAGGAGCGCCCATGACCAAGACGACGAGTGACCGACACGGCCCGGAAGCGATTCGCAAGGATGCCGAGGGCCAGTTCGCCAACCCGAAAACGGGCGGCAAAAGCAGCGGCGTGGCGAGCGCCAAGCCCACGGTGATCACCGGTTCGGAAGATGCGACCGCCCATAAGCTGCCGCCCGGTCGCAAGGAGCCGAAGAAGGACTGGGAGGTCAAATTCGACATTACCGAGCGCTCCCGGAATATCTAGGCCGCTTCCTCTGCGGATTTTCTTCGATCGCCTTCCGCCCGGGACGTTTCCGACGCTCCTGTGAAAAGACGTATCGCCAGCAATCAATCCTTGGCCGCGCCCCCAAAACCGGTTAGAAGATACGCGCTAGCTATATTAGCAAAGGGCGGGATATTGAGACGAGTACGGGGGCAGGCGGCACAGGCGCCTGCATCGTTTCCCTAGGGTAAATGCGCGGAATGTTAAGAGTTTCGCGGTTTTTCCCGACAGCGCCCATCGGCGCTTACCTGGTCGCGCTTGCGGCTGGCGTGGCTTTGCCCTTGCTGGTTTTCGTGGCCTATCTGATGCTGGAGCTCGAGTCGAACGAGCGCGAGATCCTCGCCAACGAAACGGCCGAGGACGCCCAGCTCATCGCCCGTTCGGTCGATCGTGAATTGCAGGACATGGCGACGACGCTGAGGCTGCTCGTCACGTCGCAGGAGCTTGAAAACGGCGATCTCAGGGCCTTCCACAAACGCACGCAGAACAGCCTTCGATCGAACTCGCTCTACGTGCTCGTGGTCGATGCGGACGGTCAGCAGCGGCTCAATACGCGCGTGCCTTTCGGAACCTCGCTCGGCAAGGTATCCAATCCGGCGGCGCTCGCATCGGTTTTGCGCAGCGGCGTGACGGAAGTCTCCAATGTCTTCTTCGGCACCACGAGCGGCAAGCACGTCTTCAACGTCTCGATGCCCCTGCCGAAGGAGGTTTCCCATTCCGGCGCTGCGATGATCATCACGCAGAACGCCGAGGACCTGCAAAAGCTCATCTCGACGGAAGGGCTCTCGGCCGGGTGGACGGTCGCGGTGGTCGATGGCTCCGGGCATGTGGTCACGTCGACCGGTGCGAATGCGCTAGCGTCCGGCTCGGCCTTTCCCGCCGATACCCTGAGGCTGATGACCGGCTTCAAGGGCACGATCGAGGACATGGACGGCGAATTGAAGCAGATGTACGGTTATGCCCAGATCACCGGCTGGACCTGGAAGGCCGTGGTGTGGGGGCCGATAGACGCGGCGCAGGCAAGCATCCTGACCACCTGGCGGCAATTGATCGCCGGCGGGGCGATTTTCCTGGCCGTCGGCATGCTGATCGCCTGGCTCGTCGGCCGCCAGCTTCGCATTCCCATCCGGCAGATCGCCGAAATGGCCGAGCGCATCGGCAGGGGCGAAATCGTGGCGCCGGTGGAAACCAAGATACGGGAAGCCAACCAGGTGGCCGTCGCCCTTTCCAACGCTTCCTTCGACCGCAGCCAGGCGGAAGATCGCATTCACCTGATCCTGCACGAGCTTGTCCATCGAACCAAGAACATCCTCACCCTCGTGCAGGCGATGATGCGCCAGCTCGCGCGCCAGGACACGACGATGGAGGAGTTCCAGAACGCCATCAGCAACCGCCTTCAGGGTCTCAGCAAATCGATCGAGGCGCTGGCGAAGGAGCAATGGGGCGGCGTCTCCATCCGCCGTGTGATCGAGATCCACATGAGCACCTTTGCGGAAGTGGCCGATCGGGTGGAACTGCAGGGCGCGGATTTCACGCTGAAAGCGGAGGCGGTTCAAAACCTCGGTCTCATCCTGCACGAGCTTGCGACGAACTCGGTGAAATACGGTGCGCTCTCGGTGCCGCAGGGCAAGGTCCGCATCGCCTGGAGGGATGTCGCCGACGAGGGCGGAGGCGAGACCAAGCTCCGGCTGGTCTGGGAGGAAAAGGACGGTCCGCCGGTCCGCGAACCGTCGCGGACGGGTTTCGGCACGACGATCATCAAGCGCCACGCGGCGGCGGCGTTCGCAGGCCAGGTGGACGTCGATTTCCGTCCCGAGGGGCTTTGCTGGATCCTCGTGGCACCGCGCTCCTCCTTCGAGCGGGGCGAGGGCGCCGAAAGCCTCAAGGATATCGCGATTTAGCCTCCGGCGTCGGAACGAAGCAGCGCTCCTGCCGTTTAAGCGGCCATGGACGCCACTCTCACGACGATCGAGATCGATCGGGATTCCCTCGAAATCATCGGCCTTACCTATGTCAGCGATACCGAGCCCGGCATCCGGCGGCTGCGGCGCGGCAAGGGCTTCTGCTACCGCCTGCCGGACGGCGCATTGCTGGAGGATGAAGAGGAGCGGCGCAGGATCGCTTCGCTCGGCCTCCCGCCGGCCTATGAAAACGTCTGGATCTGCCTCGATCCGCGCGGGCATCTGCAGGCGACGGGCTACGATTCGCGCGGCCGCAAGCAGTACCGCTATCATCCGGACTGGCAGAATTTCCGCAGCGAGCAGAAATACGACCAGCTCGTCCGTTTCGGCGAGGCGCTGCCCAGAATCCGCCGCAAGGTGAAGCGCGATCTGACGCTCGGCCTGGACAATTCCGATGCGGTGATCGCGGCTCTCGTGGCGCTTCTCGACGCCACGCATCTGCGCGTCGGCAACAGGGCCTATGCCAAGGAGAACAAGACCTACGGAGCTACGACGCTCCTCAAGCGGCACATGATCCTTTCGGGCGATGCGATCCGGTTGCGCTTCGTCGCCAAGGGCGGGAAACGGGTCCAGCATACGCTGAAGCATCCGCGCCTGCAGCGCATCCTGGAGGAGATCGCCGATCTGCCCGGCCGCCAGCTCTTCTCCTGGCCGGACGACCAGGGCGTCCCTCATCCGGTCGATTCGGGAAGGCTGAACGCCTATCTCGCCAAGGCGGCGGGCTTTCCCGTCTCGGCAAAGACCTTCCGGACCTGGGGCGGCAGCCTTTCCGCCTTCATGGCGGCATGGGAGTTCGTGGAGGCGGAGGGCAGGCGCCCGAAGGTCAAGTTGATGACGAAAGCCGCGTCGGAAGCATTGAACAACACGCCGGCCGTCTGCCGGTCGAGCTATATCCACCCGAGCATACTGGCGCTGGCGGAGGATATCTCTCCGCTGGAAAAGGTGATGGGGGACGAGACCGTATTGGATGGCCCGAGAGGCCTGAGGGCCAACGAGCGGCGGCTGATGGCTTTCCTGCGGGAGGTCTCGACCAGCTGAGGGCCTTGGGGACGGCCGCCCGCGAGGAGTGACGGGCGGCCGAAAACCGGGTTGGCGTCGATCACGCCGCCCGGCGATCGTGCGGTCCTTCCCGGACCTCCTCGACGATCTTGTCGACGAATTGCGGCAGATCGTCGGGCGAGCGCGAGGTGATGATGCCGTTGTCGACCACCACCGCTTCATCCTTCCAGGAGGCGCCCGCATTGCGGATGTCCGTCCGGATCGAGTGGTAGGACGTCGCCTTGCGGCCCCGCAATGCGTCGGCTTCCACCAGCAGCCACGGACCATGGCAGATCGCCGCGACGGGCTTGCCGCTTCTCACGAAATCGCGCACGACGCGCACGGCATCCTCGTTGACGCGCAGAAGATCGGGATTGATCTGCCCGCCGGGCAGGACGAGGGCGTCGAATTCCTCGGCCTTGACGTTTTTGGCTTCGAGGTCGACCGGGACGGTATCGCCCCAGTCCTTCTTGTCCCAGCTCTTGATCTCGCCTGACTTGATCGATGCGATCTTCACCTCGGCTCCGCGTTTCTTCAGCTCCTCCAATGGAACGCGCAGTTCCGATCGCTCGTAGCCGTCGGTCGCGAGGATCAGGATGGAAGCGGACTCGATAGCGGTCATTCTGAACTCCTTTTCGTCGAATGTTTTTCCGGTCTCAAAGGCGGCCGGTGGAAAGGTCCCGGCCGTTGATGGAGGCGGGAACGCTGATTTCTTCGCGAGGCGCCTTGGGCAGCGGAAGGACCACGGCTTCGGGTACGACGACCTGCAGCTCTTCCGGATGGGCAACGGCAAACGTCTTCTTCTCGTTGGTGCCGGTCAGTCTGTTTCGCAGCATCTTGAAAAAGTGTCGCATGATAGATCTCCCGTCGCGAACGAGGGCATGTGCCCTCTTACGCAGGGGCAAACCCCCGGCCCACGAATTCGTTCCATCTTTTTTGCAGCCCGTTACACAACGTTATCGTGCGGTTCTGGAACAAAATTCCGTGTCGTGCGTTTGACGCCGGATGTCTGCGCTCCCCGCCGCTGATGAACTTGTCCGGGTGCCCGCCGAATGAAGGATGACCGCTTGACCGGTTCCAGCCGGCCAATCCGATCAAGACAGATTTTCGGCCTTGGCGACGCTCGGGGCACCCATCGGCGGGCGATCCGGGCCATTCCCGCCCTTCTCCTCTGTCCCATGACCGCTTCCTGCTCCGGCATCCAGTCGGCGCTCGATCCCGCCGGTCGGGAAGCGGCGGATGTCGCAACGCTTTTCTTCGTCATGCTGACAGGCGGCGCTGTCATCTGGGCGGGCGTCGTGGCGATGCTCGTCTATGCGGCGCGCAAAAGGCGGGCGCATTCGGAAAAGGGAGCCGGCCAGTTCATCCTCTGGGGCGGCGCGGTCATGCCGACCGTCATCCTTGCCGCGCTTCTTTCCTATGCCGTCTGGCTGATGCCGAATGTCCGGCCCTGGTTTCAGGACGAAGACGGCGGACTGCGCCGCATCGAGGTCACCGGCGAGCAGTTCTGGTGGCGGGTGCGCTATCTCGGAGAAGACGGCGAGGTTCTCTTCGAGACGGCAAACGAAGTGCGCGTTCCGGTCGGAGAACGCGTCGTCTTCTCGCTCACGTCGCCGGACGTCATCCATTCCTTCTGGATCCCCGTGCTCGGCGGCAAGATGGACATGATTCCCGGCCGCGAGAACCGGCTTGCTCTCCTGGCCGAAAAGCCCGGTACCTATCGCGGCGTCTGCGCCGAATTCTGCGGGACTTCGCACGCGCTGATGGCTTTCACGGTGCTCGCCCTGGAGCCGCAGGCGTTCGAGGACTGGGTGTCGGCGCGGCGGAACGCGTCCGGCGCCGGGGATTCCGAAGGTCTGGCGCTGTTCCTGAAGCATGGATGCGCCGCCTGTCATGCGATTTCCGGCACCGAGGCGCGCGGCACGATCGGTCCGGATCTCACCGCCTTCGGCGAGCGGGGCTCGGTCGGTGCGGGCACGCTTGCCAATGAGCAGGAACATATCGCCCGTTTCATCCGCTATCCGGGGGAGGTGAAGCCCGGCGCGCTCATGCCGCATTTCGGCATGCTGCCCGACGCCGATGTCGGCCGGATGGCAACCTATCTGAAGGGGCTCAGATGACAAAGAGGCTCATGTAATGGAGGAGCTCGGCAATTTCTCGCCGGAAGAGCGGGCGGCGCAGGAGGAGCGGCTGCGCAAGGTATGGGAGACGCCGAAGGGCATCCGCTATTGGACCTCGGTCAACAACACCCAGATCGGCCTCTGGTACGGTGTGACCGCCTTCATCTTCATGCTGTTCGCCGGGCTGCTCGCGCTTCTGGTGCGCCTGCAGCTCGTCGTGCCGGAGAACGACCTCATCTCCGCCGACCTTTTCAATCAGGCGTTCACGCTGCACGGCACGGTGATGATGTTCCTGTTCGCCGTGCCGATCTTCGAGGCCTGGGCGATCTTCCTGCTGCCGTCCATGCTCGGCGCCCGCGAGCTGCCGTTCCCGCGGCTTTCCGCCTTCGGCTTCTGGAGCTTCCTGCTCGGGGGCATCTTCGTCTGCGGTTCGATCTTCTTCAACGCGGCCCCCAATGCGGGGTGGTTCATGTATCCGCCGCTTGCGACCGACAAGGAATATTCCGGCATCGGCGCCGATATCTGGCTGCTCGGCCTTTCCTTCATCGAAGTGGCCTCGATCGCGGCCGCCGTCGAGATCATCGTCGGGATCATGAAATGCCGGGCGCCCGGCATGCGCATCAACCTGATGCCGATGTTCGCCTGGTATCTGCTGATCGTCGCGGGCATGATCCTCTTCGCCTTCCCGCCGCTGATCGCCGGCGACATCCTGTTCGAGATGGAGCGGATGTTCGACTGGCCCTTCTTCGATGCGGAGCGCGGCGGCGATCCGCTGCTCTGGCAGCACCTCTTCTGGATCTTCGGCCATCCGGAGGTCTACATCATCTTCCTGCCGGCGATCGCGCTGATGGCGATGATCGTGCCGACCTTCTCGCAGCGGCCGATCGTCGGGTATTCGTGGATCGTGCTCGCGGCGGTCGGCACGGGGTTCCTGAGCTTCGGGCTCTGGGTGCATCACATGTTCACCACCGGCCTGCCGCAGATTTCGCTCGCCTTCTTCTCCGCGGCCTCGGAGGCGGTGGCGATCCCGACCGGCGTGCAGATCTTCGTCTTCATCGCCACCATGCTGGCCGGCCGGGTGATCTTCTCCGTGCCGATGCTCTTCGGCGCCGGCGGACTGATCATCTTCGTCATCGGCGGATTGACGGGCGTCATGGTGGCGCTGGTGCCGTTCGACTGGCAGGCGCACGACACCTATTTCGTCGTCGCCCATCTGCATTACGTGCTGATCGGCGGCATGCTGTTTCCGGTCGTGGCCGGCATCTACTATTATTTCCCCTTCGTCACCGGAAAGAGGCTGAGCGACGCCTGGGGCAAGGTCGCTTTCTGGCTGATGTTCTCGGGCTTCAACATCGCCTTCTTCCCGATGCATTTCTCCGGCCTGCGCGGCATGCCGCGCCGCGTCTTCACCTATCCCGAAGGCATCGGCTGGGACTGGTTCAACCTGATCTCCACCGTCGGCGCCTTCGTCTTCGCGTCCGGCGTGGCGACCTTCGTCGTCGATATCCTGCGGCCGAAACCAAAGCCGGAAGGGCGCAATCTCAATCCCTGGAATTCCGGCACGCTGGAATGGACGAGCGACCCGGCGGAAAGCTGGGGCATGCGCTCCGTGCCGATCATCACCAGCCGCTATCCTCTTTGGGATCAGCCGAACCTGCAGGCGGATATCGAAGCGGGGCGCTTCTACCTGCCGGATGCGAAATCGGGCTATCGCGAAACGCTGGTGACGTCGGTGCTCGATGCCGAGCCGATCCAGTGCCTGCGCGTCGGCGGTGTGTCCTACGTGACGATCATCGCCGCCATGGCGCTCGGGGGCGTCTTCATCGCGCTCACCTTCCACTGGTGGATCGCCACGATCGTCTCGGCCGTCATCACCTTCATCGCCATCGTATCGTGGCTCTGGACCGGCACGGCGCCCATTCCGGAAGCGCCGGAAATGGACGTCGGCCTCGGCAAGACGCTGCCGATCTACGTTTCCGGGCCTGCCTCGGTCGGCTGGTGGGCGATGTTCATCACTATGGTGGGCGATGGTACCGCCTTCGCGAGCCTCGTCTTCGGCTATTTCTTCTATTGGACGATCCATGACGATTTCACCGCGGCGGCTCAAGGGCCCGGCATGTTCTGGCCGATGGCGGCACTGGCGCTTTTCGTGATCGCCTGGGGGCTGACGCTTCTTGCCCGGGAACTCAATGAAAAAGGACCGGCGGGGGCACGGCTCGCGCTTGTCGCGGCCTGCCTCGTCACGGTCGCCGCCTCGCTCGCGGGCCTGGCCGGACCGTATCTCCACGGCATGGAGCCGACCTCCAACGTCTATCCGGCCATCGTATGGATCCTGGCGATCTGGACGGTCGCCCATGGGGCGATCGGCGCGATCATGCAACTCTATTGCCTGGCGCGCAGTTTCGCCGGCAGGATGACCGCCGAATACGACCAGGATATCCGCAATGTCGCGCTCTATTGGCACTTCACGGCCGTCACCGCCGTCGTGACCTTCGGAGTGATCGGCCTCTTTCCGCTGGTGGCATCATGAAAAGCTTCATTCCGCGCGAGATCGAAACGCTCTGGACGCTCTTCACCGCGCCGACGGTCTGGGCACTGCATTTCGTCGTCTGCTACGTCACCGTGGCGGTTTTCTGCGCCAAGGGCCTTGCCCTTCATCTTTCGTTCGAGACGGTCCGCATCGGCCTCGGCGTCTTCACCCTGCTGGCTCTCGCGATGATCGTGCTCTCGGCCTTTCTCGCCTGGCGGCAATGGGGTTTCGGATCGGGAGACCCTCCCCACGACGCGCCGACCCGCCAGGACCGCAGGTTCTTCCAGGGTTTCGCAACGCTGCTGCTTTCCGGCCTCAGCTTCGTGGCCGTCGCCTATCTGGCCATCCCGCTGATCTTCATCGCGGAGTGCCAGTCATGAGGGCGAAGCAAACACATATGGGGCGGAAGGTGCCGCATCCAGCCGATCTCCCCCCTTGTGGGGGAGATGCCCGGCAGGGCAGAGGGGGGTATGGCGATGGCACTCCCTTCGCTGGTATGGCTGCCGCGCCGCCGTCATACCCCCCTCTGCCGCCTTTGGCGCCATCTCCCCCACATGGGGGGAGATCAGAGGTAGTTCGCCGTGCCATCACTCCGTCCCTTTCGGCTTTCAAACGTGCAGCACTCATCGTTGGCTTGATCATGCTGTTCCTGCTCTGGGCGGTCCTGCTTCCCTTTGCGGACCGAAGCTCGTTTTCCGTCCATATGATCGCGCATATGGGCGTGGTGGCGGGCGCCGCGCCGCTCATCGCCATCGGCCTGTCCGGAACGCGCTTCGATTTTACCGCGGGCAGGGGCTGGCTGACGCCGCTCACCGCCTCGCTCATCGAACTCTTCGCCGTCTGGGCCTGGCATGTTCCCGCCATGCGGGCCCTTTCGGAAACCTCCACCTTCTTCGCGGCCGCAGAACAGGCCGTCTTCCTCGGCGCCGGCCTCGCGCTCTGGCTTTCCTGCCTCGGTGGTGCCGCGGACGGACGCGAGGAGCGGCGGCTTTCCGGCACGTTCGGCCTGCTCTTCACCTCCATGCACATGACGCTGCTCGGCGCGCTCCTTTCCTTGTCGCCGCGGCCGCTCTACGGTGAAGGGGTGGTGATATGTTTCGGCGTCACGCTCACCGCTGCGGCGGATCAGCAGGCGGGCGGCGTGATCATGCTGATGGTGGGAGCGGCGGTCTATCTGGCCGGCGGCGTGGCGCTGCTTGCCCGCACGCTCAACGGCGGCGCGCCGGAGGCTTTGGGGAGGAGGGATAGCCGATGAGGATCCGCCGAAAGCATCTCATCGGGTTGGTCGTGGCTTTGCCCCTGTCCGGCATGCTGTTCGCCTGGTCGGGGCTGATGGGCATCCAGGCCAGCACCGGCCATTGGGCCGTGACCGACTGGTTCCTGCACTGGGTGATGAGGAATTCCGTGCGCACCGCAGCGCTTTCCGTCGAGGTTCCGCCACTTGACGATCCGGCGCTGCTTCCGCCGGCGGCGGGGCATTACGAGACCGGCTGCGCCATCTGCCACGGCTCGCCGGCGCAGCCCCGTTCGGATGCGGTGCTCGCCATGCTGCCGTCGCCGCCGGACCTCAAAACGGTCGTGCCCGACTGGAGCGACGCGCAGCTCTTCGAGATCGTCAAGCACGGCGTGCGCTTCACCGGCATGCCGGCCTGGCCGACGCAGGCGCGCGACGACGAGGTCTGGGCCATGGTCGCCTTTCTCCGCAGGCTGCCGGAGATGGATACGAACGCCTATCTGCAGGCATCCGGCCTGCACGGCATCGGCACTGCCGGCGAGGTCTCGCCGCTGCCGATCACCTGCGAGAGCTGCCATGCGGAGAAGAAGCTCAACAACGGCAGCATCATTCCGCGGCTTGCCGGCCAGTCGGAGGCCTACCTGCTCAACAGCCTGCGCGCCTATGCCGAAGGAAAGCGGCCGAGCGGCATCATGCAGGTGGCGGTCGGCACATTGTCGGAGGAGAGCCTGCCGGGGCTTGCCGGCTACTATGCCAAACAGGCCCGGCCGCAACGGCCAGCCGCCGCGGCCGATCCGCAGTTGATGGAAAAGGGAAGGGAGCTTGCCGAGAGGGGAAGGGCGGCGGACAGGATACCCGCCTGTTTCAGCTGCCACGAAAAGCCCGGCGGCAATCCCGCCTATCCGTACCTTTCGGGCCAGAACGCCGCTTATCTGGAGCAGCAGCTCAGGCTGTTCCGTGAAGGCGTCCGGGGTGGTTCCTCGTTCAGCCACCTGATGACGGAAGCCGCCAAAAACCTGGACGACGAGGATGTCGCCGCTCTCGCGGCCTTCTTCTCCGGCCGCGAGAGCAAGGGGCCGTAAGGCCTCTCTCCTCCCCAGGAGCTTAAACCGGAATGACCATCATGTAGCAGGCCGCTATCAATAGAACGAAGCCTGCAGCTTCTACCCATTCCCTGACCATAGACGCCTCCGTCGCTTTGGTGGTGAATGAACGAGTCAATGGTATTTTAGTTCCATGAAATAGCCATAAACGTGGCAGGATCGCCGCAAATATGAATTGCCATGGTTAACGACTGTCCGCCTCGGCCCTGGCGCGGGCCGCTTCGAGGATGGCGCGGACCTCGCGGGCGGCGGAATTCTCGATCGCGAACGCGTCTTCCGGCAGCACGCCGGGGTCCTCTTCATTGTCCTTGAAGGTGGCGTCGTCCCTCAGGCGCCGCAGGAGCGCCGTGATGGTGACTTCGCCGCCGATCATCGCGGCCAGCAACTCGATCAGCAGTTCGCGGTGGGCATTCAGCCGCCCTTCCAGTTCTTCCGGTGCCAGCGCAGCCATGGCTCGCCTCCTCGTCGTGTTTTCCCTTTCAGGGAGATAGGGGAGGCTCGGGCGGAGGGAACAATCGCTCCAGCGGAAAGTTGACCTTTCGAGCAGGGACAGGAGGAAACCATGGCAGAGTTCGCCGGAACAGGGGGCGGGGGTAGGAAACATGATGTCCGCGACCGGCTGATCCTGGCGCTTTACGCCCAGCTGAAAGCGGAACGCCAGACGCGCGAGGCGCTGGAATACGTCATCCGCGAGGGCGCGCTTTCCCCGGAGGTCCTGGAAGCGATCGCCAGCGACCCGGTCCCTGTTGCGGCGGCCGAAGACGTGGTCGCGGTCGAGAAGGTCGTCGCGCTCGACGAACGCCGTCGGCGGGGTGCCGTCAGCAAAGCCGGGATCGGAAAATCCAACGGAGAAGATGGAAAATGAAGCGTTTGATCATCGCCCTTTCGGCTGTCCTGCTCTTGAGCGCCTGCGGCGACAGCGGCGAAAACCAGAGCGATCCGGTGAACAACACGCCGCAGCCCCAACCCGAGAACACCGCTCCGGCCGATCGCAGCAGCACGCCGCAGACGGGCACCGGCGGCCCAAGCCCCGCCAATCCACCCTCCGGCAATACCAGCACGCCTCCCGCCGGGTCCGGCAACCCGTGATCACGCGAACCATAATCGCGCGAGCCGGGAACGAAATGCTGTGCTGCACCATTAGTAGAGGACTTTTGTGAAAGGTGCGGCATGGATACCAAGGCGAACCGCTTCGTCGTCGAGCCCGGCTCATGGCTCCAGCTCGGCGCCAATTTCGACGGCGAAGGCGTCAATTTCGCGATCTTCTCGGCGCATGCCGAGCGCGTCGAGCTCTGCCTCTACGACAGCACCGGAAAGGTCGAGATCGCCCGCCTCGAGCTTCCGGAATATACGCACGAGATCTGGCATGGTTACGTTCCGGGCCTGAGGCCCGGCGCGCTCTACGGATACCGCGTCCACGGTCCCTACGATCCGGAGAACGGCCACCGGTTCAACCCGAACAAGCTGCTGATCGATCCCTATGCCCGCGAGCTCGTCGGAGACGTGCAGTGGAACGAGGCGCATTTCGCCTACGACCTCCTGCACGAGGACAAGGACCTAACCTTCGACGAGAGCGACAGTGCGCCCTTCATGCCGAAATGCCGGGTGATCGATCCGAACGAATTCGACTGGCAGGACCGGAACCGGCCGGACATTCCCTGGCCCGCGGCGGTTATCTACGAGACCCATGTGAAGGGTTTCACCCAGCTCAATCCGGGCATCCCCGAGAATCTGCGCGGCACGTTCGAGGGCATGGGCCACAAGGCCTCGGTCGACTATATCAGGAGCCTCGGCATCACCTCGGTCGAATTGATGCCGGTGCATTATTTTCCGGACGACCAGCATCTGCTCGACAAGGGCCTGAAGAACTTCTGGGGCTACAACACGCTCGGATTTTTCGCGCCGGCCTCCCGCTATTACGGGCCGAAAGGCATCCAGGGGTTCCGCGATATGGTGCGGAGCTTCCACGATGCCGGCATCGAGGTCATCCTCGACGTGGTCTACAACCATACGGCGGAGGGCAACGAGCTCGGCCCCACGCTTTCCTTCAAGGGCATCGACAACTTCTCCTACTATAGGACGATGCCCGACCAGCATCGCTACTACATCAACGATACGGGCACCGGAAACACGGTCAACACATCCCATCCGCGCGTGCTGCAGCTCATCATGGATTCGCTGCGGTACTGGACGGAATTCATGCATGTCGACGGTTTCCGCTTCGATCTCGGCACCATCCTCGGTCGCGAGCCGCAGGGTTTCGACCAGCGCGGCGGCTTCTTCGACGCGATGACGCAGGATCCGGTTCTTTCGAAGGTCAAGCTGATCGGCGAGCCGTGGGATATCGGTCCGGGCGGCTATCAGGTCGGCGGCTTTCCGCCCGGCTGGGCCGAATGGAACGACAAGTATCGCGATACGGTGCGCGAATACTGGAAGGGCACCAATGTCTCGACGGATTTCGCCGCCCGCCTGCTCGGCTCCGGCGATCTCTACGACCAGCGCGGCCGCCGGCCCTGGGCGAGCGTCAACTTCATCGCCGCCCATGACGGCTTCACCCTCAACGACCTCGTCTCCTATAACGACAAGCACAACGAGGCGAACGGCGAAGACAACAACGACGGCCACAACGACAACCGCAGCTTCAATTACGGCGCCGAAGGACCGACCGACGACGAAGGCATCAACGCCGTCCGCGACCGGCAGAAGCGCAATTTTCTCGCGACGCTCTTCTTCTCGCACGGCACCCCGATGCTGCTTTCCGGCGACGAGTTCGGCCGCAGCCAGATGGGCAACAACAACGGCTACTGCCAGGACAGCGAGATTTCCTGGGTGCATTGGGAAGACCTGCCGGAGAGCTGCGAGGAGCTGCGCGAGTTCACGCGTCACATCATCAAGCTCCGGCAGGAGCAACCCCTCCTGCGGCGGGAAAACTGGCGCGACGGCATGGACATCAAATGGTTCAACGCCGGAGGCGGCTTCCAGCAGCCGGAACATTGGGACGAGGGTTCGACGCTCGGTCTCTATATCGGGCGCCCGGACCTCCAGGAGGAAGAGGGCATCTGGCACGATGTCCTCCTGCTCTTCAATCCGTTCGAAGGCAATGTACCCTTCCGCATCCCGCAGTTCGGCGAAGGCGGCTGGGTGCTGGAACTCACCACGTCCGACATCGCGAAACGCGGGCTGGTGATCACCAAGGAAAAGGATTTCGAGCTCGAAGGCCGAAGCCTGGCGCTTTTCAGGAGGCCATGAGCTGAGATCTCCCGCGAAAGAAAAACCGGGCTGGTGGCCAACCACTAACGTAAATGTGGAATCGCTAAAATTTTATGGTTCTACATCACTTAGGCATGACCGCTGACAACCCAAAGCGGCCGTTGGATCGCGTTTGACCAAATCGACAGAATTAGAATAGACGATTGACGAGTTGTTCAGTCTGCCACGTTTTGAGGAAGTTCGCTTCTCGCGCGATCCAACTGACTGTGTTGCTCCCCCATTCGTTGGCGCGCGTTGCGTACTCTCCCATAAGCCAAAAATGGCGGACGATTACGAAGCATATGGCGGCTTCGAAGTCGTCTGATCCTATTGGCCGGACAGCCCGATAGCCCTCAATGAACGCATCCCACCTGCGTATTGTTTTCCTGCCGAAAGATACGTTCGCCCACAGAAAAACGGATAGGTCGTAAGCAAGGTATCCTGGGCCGCTATCATCAAAGTCAAAGAATACTGCTTCACCAACATCATTGATGCGCGAATTGAAGCCATGACAGTCCCCATGGCAATACGCCCAAGTCAGATTGCCGAATGCTTCAATTGCCCTCCCAGCCTCTTCAGCAATTCTTTTGAGATCGTTATACGCACTGACATCTTCGATAATTCCACTTTCCTGCAATCGGGCGAGAGGTCGCCACAGCAAATGCTCAAGATCAAGACGATACACCGCCCCATCCGAGGAGAATGCCTCCGACGCATTGTGCAGCATTGCAAGAGTCTTTCCGTTTGCCCACGCATCTCCAAGGTCTGTAGCGTGAGGTTCGCGTCCTTCCAGCGCTTGAAAGAGGACTCCAGAGCGCCAACCTTCCGGAGCATGGGCTTGGACGAAGAAGGTGCCTTCTCGCGTTGGAACGGGTGCGGCGACCGGGACGCCCGATTGCGAGAGGTGTATCAGAAACGCAGTTTCGGTTTTGACATCGGCCGGACCACGTGCCCTATGTTGAGAGAGGCGAAACACGTAACGCTCACCATTTTTGCCAGTGACGAGATAAACGTCATTCAGACCGCGTTGGAGCATTTGGCAGGAGACCGGCCCTTCGACCGCATAGTGTTCACCGATAAACTGTGTGATCGCCTCGATATGCAGGGTCGAATATAACGGACGAAGGTCGAACATGGCCGATGTCCTCAATAGCCTGGTAAGTCTCGGAGCTAAAGGGTCGTGAAGGCTCCATCAAAGTCAAGGGTCGATCCTCGCGCCCGCTCGTGGCGCATAGTTGCCATCGCCCTTCACGACCGATGGCAGTTCTGGTCCCTTTGAAGGGGAGCAGCAGCCGGAGCCGCTTTGGGGTTTCCGAAAAAATCCAGCAACGCGATGCCGTGAAGGTTAATCTAAAATATTCCGCATTTAAGTGAGTGGCTGGGGCTGGTGGCCCGGTTCTCATTTGCCGAGATGGCGTCCGGATCAGATCGTCGCCCGGCGCAGGTCGGCGGGGGCGGCGGCCGAGATCGGTCCCGACTTGCGCACCAGGTTGGCGTAGACGGCGGCATATTGCTGGGCGCTGCGCTCCCACGAAAACTTCGCCTTCATGCCCTGGTTCTGCAGCCGCGCCCACATTTTCGGGTCGGCATAGGCGTGCAGCGCGCGGCGAAGCGCCAGCCGCAGGCCGTCGGTCGTCACCGGGTGGAACTGGAAGCCGGTCGCCACGCGCGCGGACATGGCCGCGTCGTTGGCGTCGATGATCGTTTCCGAAAGCCCGCCGGTGCGCGAGACGACCGGCACGCAGCCGTAGCGGAGCGCATAGAGCTGGGTCAGCCCGCAGGGCTCGAAGCGGGAAGGCTGCACGATCGCGTCCGATCCGCCGTGGATCAGGTGGGCCGTCGGCTCGTCGTAGCCGATATGCACGGCCATGCGGCCCGGGAAGCGCGATGCGGTGTCCAGCAGCGCCTGTTCGATCTCGTGGTCGCCCTTACCGAACACGATCACCTTTCCGCCGTGGCGGATGACCTCGTCCGCCGTCTCGGCGAACATGTCGAGCCCCTTTTGCCACGTCAGGCGGCTGACCGCCGAAAAGACCGGACCTGGATGCGACGGGTCCAGACCGAATTCCTTCAGCAGGACCGCCCGGTTCTCGCGCTTGCGGCGCAGGCTGTTGACGTCGTAGCCGCGCGGCAGATGCGGATCGGACGACGGGTCCCAGACGTCGAGGTCGATGCCGTTGACGATGCCGCGCAGGACCGAGACGCGCGCGTTCAGCACGCCGTCCATGCCCATGCCGAACCGGGGCGTCAGGATTTCCCGCGCATAGGTCGGGCTGACGGTGGTGATCGCATCCGCCGTCTGCAATCCGCCCTTGAGGAAGCTGATGTCGCCAAAATATTCCATGCGGTTCATGGAATAGGTCTCGGGGGGCAGGCCGAGATTTCCAAGCAGCTTTGCGGAATACTGTCCCTGGAAGGCGAGGTTGTGGATCGTCAGCACGACGGGTGTCATGCAGCCGCGTTCGCGCATGTAAACGGAGGTCAGCGCCGACTGCCAGTCATGGGTGTGGACGAGGTCGGGAACCCATCCGGGCAGCACCCCGTCGGCGATTTCCGCGGCAGCCAGGGAGAGGGCGGCAAACCGTTTCCAGTTGTCGGGATGATCGGCGCCGGTTTCATCCACATAGGGACCGCCCGGCCGGTCGTAGAGGGCCGGCGCATCGAGAACGAAGAGGCTGAGGTCTTCGACGCGGGTATGCAGCAGCGAGGCCCGCTCCCCCAGAAGGCTGTCGAACGTGACAAGCGGCATGGCGCTCGTCAGTTGCCGCATCACGGCGGGATAGCCGGGGATCAGCGACGTGGTTTCGATGCCGAGGGGCGCGAGCGCCTTGGGCAGGGATCCCGTCACGTCCGCAAGCCCGCCCGTTTTGACGAGGGGGAAGACCTCGGAAGTGACCGAAAGGATCTTCATCTGCGGCAGCCCCGGCTTTCCGGAGGCCGGCCGGACCTCACCATCCCTCATGCTTCGCTGATCGCGATGCGCATCGCCGACCGGGACGTGAGCGTTCATCATGCCTGCCTCCGCCATAGTTCGTTCTTACCCTTCAGAACATTTCGGTGATGGCCGACGTTCCCTGTCGGGTTCGGATTCAGGCGGAGTTCAGACACAAAAAACATCCCGGTTCCCAAGGTAAAAATCCACCTCGCGGCGACACGCGTCGCCACGGCTATCAAATTGTTCGATATCGCGGGACCGGACGGCGCTATTCGCCGGCCGGAACTTTTCTGGAGCGCTTTTTGGCCGGTTCCGCCGAGGCCGGGATGGCTGCAGGCGTCTTGGAGGCAGTCTTTGCCGGGGCAGCGGCAGTCTTGGGTGCTGCCGTCTTGGATGCTGCCGTTCTGGGTGCCGCCGCCTTCGTAGCCGTCTTGGGGGAAACGGCCTTGGTCTTGGGCGCCGCTTTAGCCGGCGCTGCTTCCGCCGCAGATTTCCGCCGCCGGATCACCGGTGCTGCGTTCGAAGCCACGGGCTTGAGCGTCGCGTATTCCAGCTTCGCCCTTTCCCAATGCTCTCTATCCTTGCCGGCAGGGTAACCTTCCTCTTCCCACAATGCGTAGGCGCGTTTCTTGATCCAATCTTCTTCGGAATCCGCCATTATTGTCTCCATTCACCCGAGCGCCCCAACGTGCGCGGTACGGAAAAGTTCCTGTGTAAAAACGAAAAATCGGCATTTGGACCAACAGACGCGGCCACTACTCGAAAAATCTGCCCGGGGCGGAATTTTTTGGCTGTCGAACGTCTTGTCGCCGCCGGGAAGGAGACACGTTCAAGCTGAAAAAGGTACTGCTATATCCGTCCCTGCGCAACCGGCTGAGGACCATATTATGGATGAAACCGGTCTGCGTCCTATTACCACACCCACGACCTCGCCGGGGGCGTCCAGGGCGCATATCGCCACCGCCGGCTGCCTCCGCATTCCGGTACGGGCATGTCCTGCGGCAAAGAGAAAGCCCGGCCTTGCCGGGCTTTCCGTCGGCGGCAAACGGAAGGGCGCGGGAAAACGCCCGCACCCGGCCTTCCGAGGCGATCAGGCAGCCTTCTGGGCCGCCCTGTTGACCGCGGATTCGGCAAGACCGGTCAGCGTCTCGTCGGTCTTGGTTTCCTCCGCCAGCGTCTGCTGGAGAAGCGTGACGGCGTCCTTCAGGCCGAGCTGCTGGGCCCAGGCGCGCAACGTGCCGTAGCGGCTGATCTCGTAGTGCTCGACAGCCTGGGCAGCGGCGAGCAGGCCGGCGTCGAGCGCGGGATTGCCCTTGAACTCGTCGAGGATCTCCTCGCCTTCCTCGATGATGCCGTCGATCGCCGGGCAGGTCTTGCCCTGGGCGCGCTTGCCGATGATCTCGAAGACCTGTTTCAGGCGCTCGATCTGGCCTTCGGTTTCATCACGGTGCTTCTCGAAAGCCGCCTTGAGCTTTTCGTCGCGGGCACCGCGAGCCATCTTCGGAAGGGCTTTCACGATCTGGCGCTCGGCATAGTAGATGTCCTTGAGGGTCTCATAAAAAAGGTCGTCGAGGGTCTTGCTGGCCATTGCTCTCTCCTTGGATTTTTATGGGATGGTGTTCGGGTATTGCGAGGCACCTAACGTCGAGATGCCTCGGAAGGTTCCTGCCGTCTCAGCGGCTGTGCGAATGCGGTTCGCGGCCGCCCGGCGGCTTGTCGTAGAGATCTTCGACAGCCTTTTCCTGCCGCCTCTCTTCGCCCGGCGACAGGCGGCGGCGCTGCAGCAGCGCGTAGGCGATCGCGCCGCCCAGAAGGATGGGACCGAGCGCCACGACCATGAACCAGAAATTGTCGGCCATCGCTTTCTCCTTGTCGCTACGGATCAATGCCGTTCGGGGGCGATCCGCAGGTTGTTGCGGCAGGCGGTCACGCCCGCGACGTTCAGGACGGCCTCTTCGGCGCGGGCCTTGTCGGCGAGCTGCGCGACATAGCCTTCCAGAACAACCTCGCCGTTCTCCACCGAGACGGACATGTTGGTGGGGTCGAGGAAGGCATCCTGGGTCAGCTGTTCGTTGACGTCCTCAGCGATCAGATCGTCCGGACGCTCGTAGTCGCTCGGTGCCTTGCCGATCTGCTTTTCCTGTTCCGGTCGCTCGGCGAAAATGTTCGCTTCGCCCTGAAGATAACCGCTCGGGCGGCTTTCCGCCGGGCCTTCCCAACGGGGCCATTGCGAGGTCTCGCCGGGCCGGCCTGCTTTCGGCTGCTCATTTTTCATCGGCTTTCTCCTTGTCACGCTCCTTGTCGCGGGGGCGCCATCGCCCAATCGGAAAACCGATTGCGTGCCGCAAGGTTCCGCAATCCCGGCATCAATCGCTCCACCAGCGCAGGATGCCCTCGGTATCGGAGAGACGGAGCTGTTTGGAGAAACGGTTGCCGTAAAGCGCCAGCGACGCATCATGCGTCTCGTCTGACGTGCTGCAGATCGCGTCGGTGGCGAGGATGATCGAATAGCCGAGATCGATGGCTCCCAGCACGGCGGCAAGCACGCACACGTCGGTCTCGCCACCCGAAATGACGAGCGTGGTGACGTCCTGGTCCCGCAGCACATGGTGCAGGCGCCCGTCCAGCCAGGGCGAATAGACCATCTTGTCGAAAACGCGCGCCGGCGGCACCATGGCTTTCAGCTCCGGGAGAAGGTCGATCATGTGATCGCCGAGCTCGCCGCGCGTCATCTGCGCCCATCTTTCGTAATAATTCCGCCAGCTCCCTTGCGCTTCGTCAGGCGTCTTGGGGGTGACGAAGCGGGTGAAGATCGTCTCTGCCGGATGCGCCCCGGCGAGGGCGGCGGCGGGCTCGCGCACCCGCTGCATCCAGGGAATATGCCAGGGCGTATCCTCCGCGAACATGCGCTGCATGTCGACGCAGAGATGCCGGCAACGGCGCGGGTCTTCCATATCTGCCTCCACTTTGTCAGCGGGGAGGAACAAAGCGGCGACGAGAAAAGTTCCCGTGCTGCCTCACGGGAACCGGCGGCGCCCGAGCGGCGTTGCCGCAGGGGCCGCGGGACCTCGCCCGGGGGACCTCAAAGGGAGACAGACATGCAGGATGGTTTGAAGATCTACCGGCTGGTGCCGATCGCGGCGCCCGACGATCCGAACTGGCAGAATTCGCCGCCGCACGGCGAAGTGGTCGTCCGGGCGAGAACCGCGGGCGACGCCCGCCTCGTGGCAAGCGGCGCGGAACTCGACTTCACGGAGATCGATGCCTCGCCCTCCGAAGGCAATTCGACGGAGATGGCGAGCGCATTCCGCAGCGAGAAGCTCTACACGGTGATCGAGGACGAAAGCGGGCGGTATGAGGCGGATGGGCCGCGCGGCGTCGTGGATGGGCGGGTGCGTACCGACAACCTGATCTCGACGCAGCTTTGACGGGTGCTATCGATCGGAGCGGCTGGCGATCTTTTCGTTGAGCGCCTTCTGGAGTTCACGCGCCAATTCGAGCAGGCGATCGGGAACTTCCTCCTTCTCGATTTCGGTCAGCAGGACCGAGACCTGACGGCTGACGCGTCGTCCCATCCTGATTTCCTGGTCCGCAACCGGATTGTTCTGCTTCGCCATCCCGACCTCTGAAGTAACGAATGCCCGGCAAATCAATGCCGAAACGATGTTCGCGCCCCATCCAAACCCTGGAACAGTCTCCTTACAGCAATATGGTTATCTTCGAATATCCCGAAAAAGTCACATACGACAAATGAATTCGGGCGACTTCCTATCCAGGAAGCCGCCCGAATTGTTCCAGACCGATTTCGCGATCGGCGGATTGTGCGACGATCAATGCTTCGGCGGTTTGGGCGTGCCGGTGGGGATGGAGGTCACCGTGGTCGAAACCGGATCGCTCGCCGGAAACGTATCCTCCAGGCCTTCGTTGAGCTGTTCTTCCAATTCGGTCGTCTCATGCTTCTCGCGCGCGGAGCGTTCTGCCGTCTTCTTCTCCCGGTCCTTCTGCGGAGCGTTGGGGGTGCTGCTCATGGATGCCCTCCTGTGCTGGATGTCGGGAGGAAACGGTTTGTCGCGGGACTTGTTCCGGAACCAAGCCGCGCCGGCGCGGGTTATCGGCGAAACGAAGGAGTTTCTGCCGTGGCGCCGCGTGTCTTCTGGAAAGGTTACCTGAAACTTTCGCTCGTCACCTGCCGCGTGACGATGACGCCGGCGGTCTCGGAAGGAGCCAGGGTCCGCTTCCACAACATCAACCGGAAGACCCGGAACCGGGTGCTGAGCCATTATGTGGATGCAGAGACCGGCGAGACGGTCGAGGACGACGACCAGGTCAAAGGTTATCCGAAGGGCGAAGACGACTACGTGCTCTTCGAGGACGAGGAGATCGAGGACGTGGGGCTCGAAAGCACCCGCACGATCGACATCGAGACATTCGTGCCGGAGGAATCGATCGGCTGGATCTGGTACGACCGGCCGCATTATCTGGCGCCCGACGACGAGGTGAGCGCGGAGGCCTTCGCGGTGATCCGCGAGGCGATGGCAAAGACGAAGACCGGCGGCATCGCGAGGCTCGTCATGTATCGCCGGGAGCGGGCCGTACTGCTTCTCCCGAAGGACAAGGGCATCGTCGTCTGGACGCTGCGTTACGGCGACGAGGTGCGCGATCCGGAGGAATACGCCGCCGAGAAGCCGAAGGAAAAGCCGGAAGCCAGGCACCTGACGATGATGAAGAAGATCATCGAGGAACGCACCGAACGCTGGAAGCCATCCATGGCCGACGATCCGGTGCAGGACCGTCTGCTCGACATCATCGCGGAGCGGAAGAAGGGCCGGAAAACACAAAGGCGCGCCGATGAGAAGGCGCCGGAACGGCCGAGCAACGTCATCGACATCACCAGCGCGCTCAGGAAAAGCCTGGAGGCGGAGCGGAAATCGCCACGGAAGTAATGGCTGAGGTTTGCCCTTACCCTCTGCCCGTTCTGACGGCAGGGCAACCGCATGTGGGCCTGCCCCTCATCCGGCTGCCGCCACCTTCTCCCCGTCAAACGGGGAGAAGGATGCGAGATGCAGGCTTCCAGTCCCCTCTCCCCGCCTGCGGGGACCGAAGGACGGGTTGAGACGGGTGCTCAACCCCGGCAAGGGCTGGGGTGAGGGGCAGCGCTCACTCAAGGAGGAGATGTTCTGAAGGGGAGATGTCCCAGGATCATCTTCTTAACTACCGCTTTCTCTTCCCCTCAAACTCGATCGGCGCTTCCGCTTTGCGGAAATCGCCCCAGGGGTCGCTCGCCTGCTGGGCGATGCGGGCCGGCGTGTTGTTGACGGTGAAATAATTGGGGCCGATCGCGCCGCCGAGCTCGTCCCAGGCAAGCGGCATGGAGACCGGCGCGCCGGGGCGGGCACGGGTGGAATAGGGCGCCACGGCGGTATTGCCCCGGCCGTTCCTCAGGTAGTCGATCAGGATCTTGCCCTTGCGCTTCGACTTGGTGATGGTCGAAACATACCTGTCGGGATCGTCGCCGGCCATGCCGTCGGCGAGCGCCTTCATCGCCGCCTTCACCTCCGGCCATTCCGCCTTCGGCCTGACCGGAGCGACGACATGCAATCCCTTGCCGCCGGAGGTCTTGACGAAGGGAACCAGGCCCATGTCCTCGAAACGCCGCTTCACCTCGTGGGCCGCGGCGATGATGTCCGTCCAGGAGACGCCTTCGCCGGGGTCGAGGTCGATATTGACCATGTCCGGCTTTTCCCAGTCGTTGAGATTGGAGCCCCAGGGGTGGATTTCCAGCGCCGCGCCCTGGACGAGGCCGAGCAGGCCGTCGAGGTCGCGGATGGTGATGTCCTCCTCGCTCGGATCGGCGGGGTCCTTGATCAGGATCGCGTTCTTCGTCATGCCCTTCCAGCCGTGCTTCTGGAAGAAGAGCTGTTTGGTGATGCCGTCCGGGCCGCGGATCAGCGCCAGCGGCCGGTTGACGACGAAGGGCGCCATCAGCCGCCAGACCTCGGTGTAGTAATCCGCGAGACCGCCCTTGGTCACGCCGGCATCCGGCCAGTAGATCCGGTCCGGATGGGTGAGGTTGACCGTCCGTTTCGGCGGTTTCGGTTCTTCCGCTGCGCTCACAGGCCCGCCCTCCCGGACGATATCCTTCGGGTCCTTGTCTTCCCTCAGGCCCCGGAAGGCGGCATGGCGGATATGCGCATCCGCCGTCCAGCCGCGGAATTCCACCTCCGCCACCGTCTCGGGCTTCAGGAAGACGACGTCCTTCTTTTCCACCCCCGTGAGCTTTTCGTCAAACGGGCTCTTGTCGATGCGGATTTCGTTGAGCTTCCTGAAGAGCGATTGGGCCATCGCGCCCGTATAGCCGGTGCCGACGCGGCCGGCATGGCGCAGCTTGCCCTTCTCGTAATAGCCCATGACCAGCGAGCCGATCGCCTTGTTGGAGACGGAGGAGGGGACATAACCCGCGACCACGAATTCCTGCCGGGCCGAACATTTCGACTTCACCCAGTCGCGGCCGCGCCCGGGGCGATAGGGGGCTTCCGAGATTTTCGAGACGATGCCTTCGAGGCTCAGGCGGCAGGCATGTTTCAGCACCAGCCCGCCCTCGTCGCCGAAATGTTCGTTGTAGCGAAGGGCCGGGCCGCTGCCGGTCAGCAGCTTTTCGAGCGCCTCCTTGCGCCGCAGCAGCGTGGCGCCGGTGAGGTCGTAGCCGTCGAGATGAAGCAGGTCGAAGGCGAAAAAGGTGAAACGATCGTCGCGGCCTTCGCTCAGGTCCTGCTGCAGCAGCGAGAAATCCGTGGCGCCGGAGCCCGCCTCCACCGCCACCTCGCCGTCGATGATCGCGTCCTGGACGGCAAGCTTCCCGAATGCGGCCACGATGTCGCTGCCGAACTTGTGCGTCCAGTCGAGCCCGGTGCGGGTGAGCAGCCTCACTTCGCCGCCGTCGATATGCGCCTGGAGGCGATAGCCGTCCAGCTTGATCTCGTGCACCCAGCGTTTTCCGGAGGGCGCGCCCTTCACCAGCGTCGCGAGCTGGGGTTCGATGAAGCCGGAATGTCCCGCCTTCTTTGCGCCCCTGATCTTTGAGACGGCGATGCCGGGGGTTTCGGGCTCCGGATCGGCCTTGGCCTTCGTCCCGGCTTTTGCAGATCGCTTCCGCCTGGAAACCTGCCGGCCCCAGACTTCCGCGATCGTCTTTCCGGTTTTGACCGAAAGCGGCATTTCCTCCAGGACGTCCTTGTCGCCCTCGGCGCGGGCGAATTCGTCCTCGCCCTTGATCAGAAGCCAGTTCTCGCGCTTTTCGCCTTCCTTGTGGCCCATGCGGACCAGGTGCCAGCGGCCTTCCAGCTTCTCGCCCTTGAGCTCGAATTCCATATGGCCTTTCCGGTAAGCCTTGTGGGGATCGCCGATCGGTTCCCAACTGCCGCGATCCCAGAGCAGCACGGCGCCTGCGCCGTAATTGCCTTCCGGGATCATGCCCTCGAAACCGCCGTAGTCGAGCGGATGGTCCTCCACATGCACCGCAAGCCGCTTTTCGCCGGGCACCAGGCTCGGCCCGCGCGTCACGGCCCAGCTCTTCAGCACGCCGTCCATCTCCAGGCGGAAATCGTAATGCAGCCGGGTGGCGTCGTGTTTCTGGATCACGAAGCTGTTGCCGCCCGTCTTGCCCTTGCGGCCGCGAGGCACCTTTCCCTGGGGTTCCGGCGAGGCCTTGAAGTTCCGTTTCCGGTTATAGGTTTCAAGCGCCATGGTCAGCTCGCCTTTTTCTGCGGAGCAGCGGTCTTACGCGATGCCGCGCGGGTGGTCTTCTTCGCGGCCGTCTTCTTGCGGTTTGCGTTCCGGGGAGCGGCGGTGCCGGCGCTCTGGCGGAGGGCGTCGAGCAGGTTCGAAACCTTCTTCGGCTCGGGCGTCGGCTTCTTCTTGAGCTTGCGGCCCTCGATCTTCGCCCGGATCAGTTCGGCAAGCGCCGCCTCGTAACGGTCGTCGAATTCCGTCGGGTCGAATTCGCCGCGCTTGGTATCGATGATGTGCCTTGCCAGATCGAGCATCTCGCCCTCGATCTTGAAGTCCTTGATGTCGGAAAAGATCTCCTTGGCCGGCCGCACCTCGTAGTCGTAGTTCAAGGTGCTGGCGACCAGCCCGTCCTCGCTCGGCCGGATGAGCAGCGTGCGAAGCCGCCGGAACAGGACGGTGCGGGCGAGGGCCGCGACATTCTTCTCCTTCAGCCCCATGCGGATGAGGCCGAAGATTTCCGCCGACGGCTTGTCCACCGGCGCAAGATAGTAGGGGCGGTCGAGATAGATCGTGTCGACCCCGTTGCAGGGGATGAAGGTTTCGAGCTCCAGCGTCTTGTCGCTCTCCGGCACCGCCGCCTTGATCTCGTCCGGTTCGAGGATGACGTATTCGCCGCTGGAGACCTCGTATCCCTTGACGATATCGTCGTTGTCCACCGGTTTGCCGGTATCGGCGTCGACCATCTGGCGGTGGACCCGGTGGCCCGTATCGCGGTTGATGATGTGGAAGCTGACGCGGTCGGACGTGGAGGCGGCGGTATAGAGTCCCACCTGGCAGCTCAGCTCTCCGACCTTGAGATAACCTTTCCAGTTCGCACGCGGTGCCACGATCATAACTCCGTGAAAGTGTTATCAACAGGGCTGCCGGCCGCTTTGTTCCGTCACGAACATGAACAGGCCGTTCATCTCGGCGGAACCAAATGCGCAAGGCGTGCGTTTGCCACCGAAAATTCCCGCCCATGGAAGATTCGGAGAGGTAGGCAACGGTGTCTGAATCACAGTTGAATGGTGATCCTGCACGTGCGGATATAGTGAGGCTCATTCCGGCTCTCCGCGCATTTGCCCGCACCTTCTGCCGCAATCCCGTCGACGCGGACGATCTGGTGCAGGAAACGCTGATGAAGGCGCTCGCCAACCTGGACAAGTTCGAGCCGGGCACCAAGCTGAAGAGCTGGCTCTTCACCATCATGCGAAACGCGTTCTACACGCGCGCCAAGGTGCTTGGCCGAGAGGCGCCGGGGATCGAGGAGAACGTCTCCGGCGATACGCCCGTGGCCGCGTCCCAGGAGACCGCGGCCAGGGCACGCGAAGTGCAGCGGGCGCTTCAGAAACTGCCGCCGCATTACCGCGAGGTGCTGACGCTCGTGGCGATCCTGGGCGAGAGCTACGAGACGGCGGCGGAGATCTGCGACTGCGCCGTCGGCACGGTGAAAAGCCGGCTGAACCGCGCACGGCATCAAATTCTGCAGGAATTGGGAGAAGACGTGAACTGAGCCATCGGTCAGGGGCGGCTCATGTTCATACTGGTGGAGGTCATCATGAAATTCACATTGATCGCGACGGCCGTCATTCTGGCGACCATCGCGCCGGTATTCCTTTTTATCTGATCCCGGTCGTTACCGGCGGTTCACGCGGGATCCTGATCCAGTTCCGGATAGTGCCGGAATATGCCCGACTCGTTGAAGGCGAGCCGGCGCTTTGACGTGAGATAGGCTTCGATATTCGGCCGCTGGCGCACCATGTCGCGGACCTTCGCGACATGCGGATAGTCCTTTGCGAAATTCTCCATGGCCCGCGGGAAGGCGTAGCTCAGCCCTTCGGCGAGCTGGAAGAGCGAGAGGTCCACGTAGCTCAGGCCGCCGCCGACCGCATGGCCGCCCTTCGCCGGGTTGGCCCCGATGATGCGGTCGAAATAGCCCATGAACTTCGGCACCCGGTGCTTCAGAAAGGCCTTGGTACGAGCCTTCGCCTCATCCTTCTGATCCTCGTAATAGTCGTCCGTGCTGATCGGGTGGTGCGTGTCGTGCACTTCCGCGACGAAATCGGTAATCGTGAGCTGCAGCCCGTGGGCGAGGATGCGGGACTTCTCGTCCTTCGGCACGAGGCCCAGCTTCGGCCCCAGATAATGCAGGATGTTGGCCACATGCGAGACGACGATGTCGCCGTCCCTCAGGAAGGGCGGGGCGAACGGCATGTGGTCGTAACCATGCCTGCCGCGCATGTAATCCAGCATCCTCTGCATGCCCTGTCCGTCGCGGGTGACGTCGAGATAATCGGCGCGGACCTCCTCCAGCGCCAGCCGCACGAATTCGCCGCGGCCTTGAATGCCGTCCCAATAATAGAGTTCGTAGGCCATGTTCACTCCAGAAATTCTGCGATCTTCTTCAAGTCATCCACGAAACGGGCGCGATTGAGCTCCGCATCGGGCTGGTTCAGCGTCCTCAGCAGCGCCGAGGGTGGATCGTCACCAGCACCGGCAGCCCGTCCGGCGATTGTAGAATGGTGCCGCGGTCGCGCGTCACCTTCGCCTGCCGGCCGAGCAGAGAATAGAGGCCGGTCGCGCCGAGCGCCACCGTGAGCTTCGGCCTGACGAGGCGCAGCTCCGCCGCCAGCCACCAGGCGCAGGCCTGCACCTCGCCGGCATTGGGCTTGGAATGGATGCGGCGCTTGCCGCGCGGGGTGAACTTGAAATGCTTCACCGCATTGGTGACGTAACAGAGACCGCGGTCGACGCCGGCTTCCTCCAGGCAGCGGTCGAGCAGCCTGCCCGCGGGACCGACGAAAGGCCTGCCGGCAAGGTCTTCCTTGTCGCCCGGCTGCTCGCCCACGAAGAGCACCTTCGCCTTGGCGGGTCCCTCGCCGAACACGAGATGGGTGGCGTTCCTATAGAGATCGCAGCGGGTGCAGCCTTCCGCCTGCTCCCTGACCTCCGGCAACTTCCCGCCCTCGGCGCCCGGTGTCTCGAAGGCCGGGCCTTTGCGCGCCGTCAGCATGATCGAACTCCTTGCAGAAACATCAAAACCGGCTTGACCAGGGGACGGTTCCGCTAAATTTTGCGGGACGGGAACCCGCGTTGGAACTTTTGTGCGAAGCTCGTGTTGAAGGCGCGGGGGGACGCAGGGTTCAAGCGGGCCTGAAATTCCGAGCCGAAACGGGGGCATCCTTATGGCCATAAAGATCACGGCAATCCTTTTCACGCTGATCGGACTTGCATTGGCGGTCGGCGGCGGCCAGTTGCTGCTGCTCGGCGGCAGCGCCTATTATCTCGTCTGCGGTCTGGGTTTCATCCTTACCGCCATCCTGCTTTTCCTCGGAAGGGCCATGGCGCTCAGGGTCTATGCGGTCCTCGTGCTCGCGTCGCTCGTCTGGGCGATCTGGGAAGTCGGCTTCGACTGGTGGCAGCTCGGC
Organism: Neorhizobium sp. CSC1952; assembly: GCF_030378245.1. NCBI lineage: Bacteria > Pseudomonadati > Pseudomonadota > Alphaproteobacteria > Hyphomicrobiales > Rhizobiaceae > Neorhizobium > Neorhizobium sp. CSC1952. Next base: position 2,921,584 of record NZ_CP128416.1, read on the forward strand.
CCGCGCGGCGGCCTGATCATCATTCTCGGCCTCTGGCTGCTGACGCCCTGGATCCGCAGGCCGCTCGGCTTTTCGAGCCCGACGGGCGCGCGCTACGGCGCGGCCGCCACGCCGCTCGCGCTCTCCGTGGTCATCGCCATCGCGGTCGCGATCTTCTCCATGTTCATGGATCCCTACGACAAGAGCGGCGCGCTGCCGGAACAGTCGGTCGCCGCCGCGCCGCCCATGGGCGGCAACGTGCCTCCCGGCGAATGGCATCAATACGGCCGCACGCCCTACGGCCAGCGCTACTCGCCGCTCGACCAGATCAATGTCGAGAACGTCGCCAACCTCACCGAAGTATGGCGCTACCAGACCGGCGACGTGAAGCGGCCGGACGATGTCGGCGAAACCACCTATCAGGTGACGCCGCTGAAGGTCGGCAATTCGCTCTATCTCTGCACGCCGCACAATCTCGCCATCGCTCTCGATGCGACCACCGGCCAGGAGAAGTGGAAATACGACCCGAATTCCGGCATGAATCCGGACCGGCAGCACCAGACCTGCCGCGGCGTCAGCTATTACAAGGATCCGGCGGCGGCTGCCGGCACGCCCTGTTCCGAACGCGTCTACCTGCCGACCTCGGATGCGCGGCTGATCGCGCTCGACGCGGCGAACGGCGAGGTCTGCACCTCCTTTGCCGATCAGGGCACGCTGCACCTCGAAACCGGCATGAAGTACAATCCGGCCGGCTACTATTACTCGACCTCGCCGCCGGCCATCGCCGGCAACAAGATCGTCATCGGCGGGGCCGTGAACGACAACTATTCGACGCAGGAACAGTCGGGCGTCATCCGCGCCTATGATGTGAATACCGGGCAGCTCATCTGGAACTGGGATTCCGGCAATCCGACGCAAACCCAGCCGATCCAGCCCGGCCAGACCTATACGACGAACTCGCCGAACAGCTGGTCGGTCTTCAGCGTCGACGAAGAACTGGGGCTCGTCTACATCCCCCTCGGCAACCAGGTGCCGGACCAGCTGGGCATGGGCCGCAGCGAGAGCGTCGAGAAATATTCCTCGTCGATCGTCGCGCTCGACCTCAATACGGGCGCCGACCGCTGGGTGCGCCAGACCGTGCATCACGACCTGTGGGACATGGACGTGCCGGCGCAGCCCGTGCTCCTCGACATCTCCAGGCCGGACAACACCGTAGTTCCCGCGCTGGTCGGGCCGACCAAGCAGGGCGACATCTACGTGCTCGACCGGCGCACCGGCGAACCGATCATCCCGGTAACGGAGGAACCGGCGCCGGGAGGCGCGATCCCGGAGGATTTCACCGCCCCCACGCAGCCGACCTCGGCGCTCACCTTCAAGCCGAAGCCGCTGGAAGAAAAGGACATGTGGGGCATCACCATGTTCGACCAGATGGTCTGCCGCATCTGGTTCCATCAGCACAACTACCAGGGCCGCTACACGCCGCCGTCGCTTAAGGGCACGATCGTCTATCCCGGCAATTTCGGCACCTTCAACTGGGGCAGCGTGGCGGTCGATCCGGAACGGCAGGTGATGTTCGGCATGCCGACCTATCTCGCCTTCACCTCGCGGCTCGTGCCCCGTTCCGAAATTCCGCCGAAGGGCCAGGACGAAAAGGGCAGCGAACAGGGTCTCAACCGCAACGACGGTGCGCCCTACGGCGTCTATATGGGGCCGTTCCTGGGGCCGCTGCAGATCCCCTGCCAGGCGCCGCCATGGGGTTATGTCGCCGGCGCCGACCTCAGGACCGGCGAGATCGCCTACATGCACCGCAACGGAACCGTCTACGACATGACGCCGCTGCCGCTGCCCTTCAAGGTCGGCGTGCCCGGCATCGGCGGGCCGATGATCACCAAGGGGGGCGTGGCCTTCCTCGGTGCCGCGGTCGACGACTATCTGCGCGCCTACAACCTCACCACCGGCCAGGAACTCTGGAAGGCGCGGCTTCCGGCCGGCGGTCAGGCGACGCCGATGACCTATGCGGTCGAAGACGGCCGGCAATTCGTGGTGATGGTGGCGGGCGGCCACGGTTCCGTCGGCACCAAGCCCGGAGATTACGTGATCGCCTACGCCCTGCCGCGGTGACCTCTTTGGAAAGAAAGGCGATCGCCTGCGCGCGATTGCTCTTCACCCTATGAGGAGCCGAGCGGATTCGGTTTGCCCCCTTCTCCCCAGCGGGGAGAAGGGCCGAGCAAAGCGAGGCGATGAGGGGGTGCGCACGCGGCAAACGCCGTGCTGGATTTTGGCTGCGCCCCCCTCATCCGGTCCTTCGGACCACCTTCTACCCGCCGGGGAGAAGGGAAGCCGCTGCCGCCTCATCATTCCACGGAAGCCTGTTCCGCTCATAGGTAATTGCCCTGTCGCAGGCGGGGGAGGGAATGCGCGATTGCCCTGCCTTCAAGAGAGGCAGCAGGTCATAATGGCCTTGGTCCGCCGTTGAAGAAAGACGGCGCGGTGTGGCGGATTTCGTTGCGGACCGCCGTGACGCCGGCGACGCCGCGGGCCACTTCCTCGGCCCGTCCGATTTCCTCCGGCACCTGGACGGCGCCCGAGAGGGTGACCTCACCGCCTTTGACGGTCACCGTCACGTCGCTGGCATCGACGCCGCCGGCGGAGGCGAGCGCATCGGAAACGGCGCTTTCCAGCGTCGCGCGGGGCGGGAATTCCGCCTCCACCTCGGCGGGCGTCTCATGAAAATGCTGGTGCTTGAAGACCATTGATCGTTCTCCCGGTTTCATACGGGAGAACAACGCCCGGTCACCGGCTTTGGTTCAAGCGCCGGCGAGTGCCGCGACGATGACGTCCTGAAGCTGGCTCTGCGAGAAAGGCTTCGGCAGGCGCGGCAGGCGGTTGTCGCCGCCGGAGGGCAGTTCCGCGTAGCCCGTCGCAAGCACCACGGGGAGGTCCGGCCATTCCTTGCGGATGGCGGCGGCGAGTTCGGAGCCGGTCATGCGGGGCATGGAATGGTCGGTGATGACGAGATCGACCCGATGCGTGCCGCCCTTGAGCTCCCTCAGGGCGTCGGCGCCGCTATAGGCTTCGATCACGGTGTGGCCGAGATCCTCGAGCATGAGCGTCGTGTTCATCAGCACCAGGGCATCGTCGTCGACCGCGAGGATCGTGAGATGTTCGTTCGGCGCCGCTGCAGGTAAGGGCGCGGTCCGCTCCGGAGACTGCGGGCAGTCGTCTGCGTCGGCGGCGGGCAGAAAGAGCGAAACCGTCGTGCCCTTGCCCTTCTCGCTTTCGATCACCAGCTTGCCGCCCGATTGTTCGGTCAGGCCCTGGACCATGGAAAGGCCGAGCCCGGTTCCCTTGCCGACGCCCTTGGTGGTGAAGAAGGGGGCCGTCGCGCGCGCAAGCGTCTCCTCGTCCATGCCTTCGCCGGTATCGGAGACCGAAAGCCGCACGTAACGGCCGGGCTTCAGCTTTTCCGTCCCTTCTTCGGCCACATATTCCTCCGCGCCGACGGTGATCAGGCCGCCGTTCGTCATCGCGTCGCGGGCATTGACGACGAGGTTGAGGAGCGCCGTTTCGAGCTGCACGGGATCGGTGACGACCGAGGGGAGGCCATCGGGGAACCGGGTCTCTATGCGGGTCTCGCCGCCGAGGGAGCGCCGCACGAAATCCATCATGCCGTTGATGAGCGTCGCCGTATCGACCGCCTGCATGTTGAGTTCCTGGCGACGGGAGAAGGCCAGCATGCGCTGGGTCAAGGCCGCGCCGCGCTCGGCGCCCTGGATGGCGTTGTCGAGCAGCGGGACCAGTGCCGGATCGTTCGGGAGGCGTTTCTTCAGGATTTCCAGGCTGCCGAGGATCGCCATCAGCAGGTTGTTGAAATCATGCGCGATGCCGCCGGTAAGCTGCCCGATCGCTTCCATCTTCTGGGCCTGGAAAAGCTCCTCGCGGGCCTGGGCGAGCGCCTTCTGGGCCTCGACCTTTTCGGTGATGTCGCGGGTGATCTTGGCAAAGCCCAGGATTTCGCCGTCGTCGTTGCGGATGGCGTCGACGATCACATGCGCCCAGAACCGGGTGCCGTCCTTGCGCTGGCGCCAGCCTTCCCGCTCGAAACGTCCCTCGCGTCTGGCCGTCTCGAGGCTCCGCTGCGGTTCCCCACGCTCGCGATCCTCCTGCGTATAGAACTGTGAAAAATGTTTTCCGACGATTTCGTCGGCGCTGTATCCCTTGATACGTTCGGCGCCGATGTTCCAGTTGCTGACATAACCCTCGGGATCGAGCATATAGAGCGCATAGTCGGTGACGCCCTGCACCAGGAGCTGGAATTTCTGTTCGCTTCGCCGGAGATCCGCTTCCGCCTGCTTCCGTTCCGTCAGGTCACGGGTGACCTTGGCGAAACCGAGAAGCTCACCCGACCGGCCCCAGATCGGATCGATGACGACATGCGCCAGAAAGCGGCTGCCGTCCTTGCGGACATGCCAGCCTTCGCTTTCGAAACGGCCTTCGGTCGCGGCGGCCTGCAGCGCGCGCTCCGGCACCCGGGCCAACCGGTCCTCGTCCGTGTAGAAGCGGGAGAAATGCTCGCCCAGGATTTCCCAGGCTTCATAGCCCTTGAAACGGCGGGCTCCAGGGTTCCAGCTCGCAACCCTGCCGTCGGTGTCGAGCATGTAGATGGCGTAATCCGTAATGGCGTCTATGAGGAGGCGATAGCGCTCCTCGTCCAGTAACGAAGCGTCGTAACTTTGCGGCATGCTCATCAAATGTCCCCAGGCCCGCGGTCTGCGCGGCTCAACGCGCCCTAACGTGTGGTGTCGGTTTTGGTTCCTCCTGTTAGCCGATTTTTATCCCCTCCGCGGGAATTAATGGCCGCCCCGATTGACAGAAAGCGACTTCTTGTTTACGACTGACGAAAAATGAAAATCGTCACATGTAAAATGAAAGCCGTCAGCCCTATGGACGCAAGCGATCAGGCCCTGGAGACGACGAAGCAGGAGAACGTCAACCGCATCCTCGATGCGGCCGAGCGCCTCTTCAAGCACTACGGCTATACCAAGACGAATGTCGCAGACATCGCCCGCGAGCTCGGCATGTCGCCGGCCAATATCTACCGCTTCTTCTCGTCGAAGGCGGATATCCATCAGGCGCTGGCGAACCGCATGCTCGAAGGAAGCTACCAGGTGGCGTTCGCCAATGCGAAGCGGCCGGTGAGCGCCACGGAACGGCTGCGCGACCACGTGCTGCAGCAGCACCGCATCACGCTCGAGACCATGCTGGACGAGAAGAAGGTCCACGAGATGGTCGTCATCGCCATCGAGCAGCAATGGCCGGTGATAGAGCAGTTTCTGGACCGTATCCGGCTGCTGGTGGCCGACATCATCCGGGAAGGTATCGAGGCGGGGGAATTCCGCGATCAGGATCCCCAGCTGGCGGCGGAAAACTTCATGTCGTGCATGGTGAAGCTGTGCCATCCGATGCTGATTGCCGACTGTCTGAACGATACGCGCATAGGCCAGCCGGAAGACCTGGTCGAATTCGGCTTGCGTGCCCTGAAATAGCTTTGAAACAACGCGGGCGCGACGAGCGCCTTTGATCGAAAACCCGCCATCGGGAGTGCGGAACATGTTTTTCGTGAAGACCAGACGTGACGTCTCGTTTCTCATCAAGGGGCTTGCCGTTGCGGCCGCGCTCGGCGCGCTGACGGCCTGCTCGGAGGAGAAGGCGGCCGAAGCTCCGGAGGCCGTCCGGCCGGTCAAGGTGACGGAGATCGCCGCGGCCGACCAGGGCCGCAAGCTCGAATATTCCGGTTCCGTCCGCGCCCGCACCGAGATGAATCTCGGTTTCCGCGTCAGTGGCAAGATCACCGAGCGGCTCGTGGATATCGGCGAGCGCGTCGCGCCGGGAGACGTGCTGGCGCGGCTCGATGCCGTCGATTACCAGCTCGCCGTCCGCCGCGCCGAGGCCGATCTCGCGGCAGCGCAGAAGCAGGCGGAAATCACCGAGCTCGCCAAGCGCCGCGCCGAATCCCTCAATGCCAAGAACGTCGCCTCCCGATCCGAACTGGAACAGGCGACGCTCGCCTACGATCAGGCCGTTTCCGCCCGCCAGTCCGCCGTCTCCGCGCTGGAACAGGCCCGCAACCAGGTCGCCTACGCCGAACTGAAGTCGGACCAGAACGGCATCGTCACCGCCGTCAGCGCCGATATCGGCCAGGTGGTGAGCGCCGGCACCCCGGTCCTTTCCGTCGCCGTCGACGGGGAGAAGGAAGTGCAGATCGCCGTTCCGGAAATGGACGTCGCCCAGTTCAAGCCGGGCAAGACGGTCAAGGCGCGCTTCTGGTCGGCCACCGATCTTACGCTCGACGGCAAGGTCCGCGAAGTCGCGGGCAGCGCCGATCCGCAGTCTCGCACTTTCGCCGTCCGCGTCAGCCTGCCCGAAGACGGCCGCGTGCTTCTCGGCATGACCGCCACGATCGAAGCCGTGGAGGACAATGCCGTGCCGACCTGGTCCATTCCGCTCGCCGCGCTCGCCAAGAACGGCGACCAGCCGGTCGTCTGGGTCGTCGACCGCGAGAAGGGCACCGTCGGCTCGCGCGCAGTCAAGGTCGCCGATTTTTCCGATAACGGCGTGCGCATCGCCGAAGGCCTGGCCGAAGGCGACCTCGTCGTCTCGGCCGGCACGCAGTTCATGAAGGAAGAGATGAAGGTGAAGCTGCCGGAAACCGTCGCCTCACGCTTCGGTAATGTCAGCAGCACCAGCACTGCTTCCGTCACGCCCTGATCACCGGCTTAAAGGACACGACCATGAGCTCCTCCCATCAGGCCGATCCTTCTGACAAGGCCCGGTTCAACCTGTCCCGCTGGGCGATCGGCCATCCGAGCATCGCACGCTTCCTCTTCGGCCTCATCATCGTCATGGGCGTCCTCGGCGTCATGAACATGGGCCAGAAGGAAGACCCGGATTTCACCTTCCGCGTCATGGTCGTGCAGACCGTCTGGCCCGGCGCCTCGATCGCCGATATGCAGGACCAGGTGGTCAACAAGATCGAGCGCAAGCTGCAGGAAACGCCGCATCTCGACTGGGTCAAGTCCTATACCCGCGCCGGCTTTGCGATCACGCAGGTCCAGATCAAGGGCGACACCAATGCCGACGAGGTGGCGGACGCCTTCTACCAGGTGCGCAAGAAGATCGGCGACATCCAGCAGGACCTGCCTTCCGGCCTGCTCGGCCCCTATTTCAACGACGAGTTCGGCGACACTTATATCACGCTGCATTCGATCAGCGGCGAGGGCTACAGCTATCCCGAGCTCAAGCAGTTCGCGATCCAGGCCCGCGACATGCTGCTCGCCACGCCGGGCGTCGAAAAGGCCGTCATCCTCGGCGACCAGCCGCAGAGGATATTCATCGACGTCTCCTCCAAGGCGCTTGCCGAGCGCGGCCTCACCGTCCTCAACATCCGCGATGCGCTTGCCGGCCAGAACAATGTCGATCCGGCCGGCAGCGTCGAGACGGCCGACCGCTCGGTGCGCATCTCGGTCGAAGGCGGCATCACCACGCCGGAGGATATCCGGGAGCTCCGCCTTCGCGCCGGCAACCAGGTGATCCGGCTCGGCGATATCGCCACCGTGACGGAAGGTCTCGAAGACCCCTTCCAGCGCAAGTTCCGCTTCAACGGCCACGACAGCGTCCAGGTCGGCGTCGTCATGGCTCCGGGCTTCAAGGTCACCGATGTCGGCCACGATATCGAGAATACCTATCACCGTTTCGAAGAGACGCTGCCGGTCGGCGTCTCCGTCGAGCAGATCTCCAACCAGCCGGAAGTCGTCACCGAAGCGGTCGGCGAATTCACCAAGGCGCTGATGGAGGCGCTGGTCATCGTGCTGATCGTCTCGCTGATCTCGATCGGCTGGCGTTCCGGCATCGTGATCGCGATCGCCATCCCGCTCGTGCTCGCGGCGACGCTGGCGATCATGTACTATATCGGCATCGAGCTGCAGCGCATCTCGCTCGGCGCGCTGATCATCGCGCTCGGGCTTCTCGTCGACGACGCGATGATCGTGGTCGAGATGATGGAGCGCAAGCTGGAAGAGGGGCTGCACCGTATCGACGCGGCGACCTTCGCCTATTCCTCCACCGCCTTCCCGATGCTCACCGGCACGCTGATCACCACCGCCGGCTTCATTCCGGTCGGCTTTGCCGAATCCACCGCCGGCGAATATGTCCGCTCGCTGTTCTTCGTGGTGGGCATTGCGCTCGTCACCTCATGGTTCGTGGCGGTCTATTTCACGCCCTGGCTCGGCTACATGCTCCTGAAGCAGCGGGCCCATGCCGGCACGCATCACGACGCCTACGACACCCGCTTCTACCATCGCCTGCGCAGCACGGTCGGCTGGGCGGTCAGGCACCGGATCATCGTGCTGGTGATGACGCTCGCGGTTTTCGCCGGCAGCCTCTGGTCCTTCCAGTTCATCCCGCAGAGCTTCTTCCCGCAATCGTCCCGGCCGGAAATCCTGGTCGACATGTGGCTGCCGGAAGGCACGGCGATCGGGGAAGTCGAGCGCCAGGCCAAGGCTCTCGAACAGAGAATCCTGCCCGACCAGGACAAAGCCTACGTCGCCACCTATATCGGCGAGGGGGCTCCGCGCTTCTTCCTGCCGCTCGACCAGCAACTCCGCAACCCGAATTATGCGCAGCTCCTCGTCATGTCGAAGGATGTCGAGGCCCGCGAACGGCTGATCGTCAAGCTTCGGGATATCCTCGCGAAGGATTTCCCGACGGTCCGCGGCAAGGTCGACCGCCTCTTCCTCGGCCCGCCGACCGGCTGGGCGGTACAGATGCGCGTCACCGGTCCCGACAAGGCGGAGGTCCGCCGCATCGCCGACCAGGTCAAGGAACGCTATTACAAGGAACCGCTGTTCGGTTCGATCCACGACGACTGGATGGAGCCGGTGCCGGCCATGCAGCTGGTCATCGACCAGGACCGTGCCCGGGCGCTCGGCGTTTCCTCGCAGCGCGTCCGCCAGATGCTGCAGGCGGCGGTTTCCGGCGCGCCGATCAACGACTTCCGCAACGGCGAGGAGACCGTCTCGATCGTCGTCCGCGAGCCGGATGCCACCCGCAGCCTGCTTTCGGCCGTGCAGTCGGTCTATGTCCCGACGGATTTCGGCGGCTTCGTGCCGGTCTCGCAGATCGCCAGGGTCGTGCCGGTCCTCGAACAGGGCATCGAATGGCGCCGCAACCGCCTGCCGACCATCACCGTCAAGGCGACGCTGCCGGACGGGATCGAGCCGACGCAGATGGCGCTCAACTTCTACAACTCGATCGCCGACCTGCGCGCCGATTTGCCGGCCGGCTACACCATCGAAATCCAGGGCGGCGCCGAGGATTCGGCCGAAAGCCAGGCTTCGATCGCCGCGAAAGTGCCGATCATGCTGCTGATCATCCTGGCGCTGCTGATGGTCCAGCTGCAGCATTTCGGCAAGGCCATGCTGGTGCTCGCGACCGGCCCGCTCGGGATCATCGGCGCGGCCATGGCGCTCCTCATCACCGGGGCTCCGTTCGGCTTCGTGGCGATCCTCGGCGTCATCGCGCTGCTCGGCATCATCATCCGCAACTCGATCATCCTCATCGACCAGATCGACCAGGACATCGCCGCCGGCATGGCGCGCTCGGAAGCGATCGTCGGCGCGGCCGTGCGGCGTTTCCGTCCGATCGTGCTGACTGCCGTCACCGCCGTGCTGGCGCTGATCCCGATCTCGCGGGAAGGTTTCTGGGGGCCGCTCGCCTATGCCATGATGGGCGGCATCCTGGTCGCGACGGTGCTTACCATCCTCGTGCTGCCGGCCGGTTATGCGCTCTTCTTCGGCCGCGAACGGAAGAAGGATGAGGACGAGGGCCAGCCCGCCAATCAAGGCGACCTGTTCGAAAGCCGTGAAACACCCCTACCCATGGCTGCCGAATAACGTCGCGTGCCTTCCTCCGGGGCCAAACCCCGGAGGAAGGCATTCTGGTTCTTGCGGATCGCCTCGAAGATGTAATCCGTCACCATGCGCACCCGCGGGATCTGGACGAGATCGCGGTGGCAGACCAGCCAGTAGTTCCGCCTGAGTTCAACCTCCTCCGGCAGCACGATCCGCAGGTCGGGATAGGAGCGGGCGATGAAATGCGGCAGCACGCAAAGGCCGAGCCCGTTCAGCGTCGCTGTGAGCTGCGCGAAGATGCTCGAGCTCTGGAAGCGGGCCTTGATGCCCGGATGGACATCTCCGAGATAATCCAGCCCCGGCACGAAGATCATGTCCTCGATATAGCCGATGAAGGGATGATCGAGCAGGTCCTGCCGGTTGCGGATCGGGGCGGCCTTGGAAAGATAGGATTTCACGCCGTAGACATTCAGGCTGTAGTCGGTGAGTTTCTCCGTCAGATACGGCCCGTCCTTCGGCGGATCGAGCGAGACGGCGATATCCGCCTCCTTGCGCGACAGCGACATGATCTGCTGGATCGTCACCAGTTCCAGCGTGATGTTCGGGTGGCTGTCCCAGAAACTCCTGATCTTGTCGGCGAAGAAGAAGTTGGCGAACCCTTCCGGCGTGCTGAGCCGGACGACGCCGCGCTGCGCCGTCGTGCCGGAGGTGATCTCCGCCTGCAGCCGGTCCGCCTCCGCCTCGATCCTTTCCGCCGCCTCGATGAAGCGCTGGCCCATGCCGGTCAGAACGTAGCCGCGCGGATTGCGTTCGAAGAGCTTCACCTTGAGGGCGAATTCCAGCCGGTCGATGCGGCGCGACACCGTCGCATGGCTGGTGCGCAACTGCCGGGCCGCGGTGGACAACTGCCCGGTGCGGGCGACGGCGAGGAAATATTGCAGGTCGTCCCAGGTGAAATTCGGATTGCCGCTCAAGATGTTCTCGTCTGTTCAAAAACGCACAGATGCTGTTTGCAATTAATTGCGCTTCCCTGCTTGCGTCAACGGCGGATTTAAAGAACCATGCATGCCGGATCGGCCGCTTTGAGGAGGGCGGCTCACCAATTTTGAACAGAAACTTCGGGAAAATCTCCGGATACTTTCTCTGGGAGGAGAAATCATGCGCAAGACACTTCTGACATCGCTGGCGGTTCTCTTTGCAACCACCGGGCTTACGGGCGGCATGGCGTTCGCGCAGAGTGCGTCCGACGGCAAGGTCAAGATCGGCATCCTGAACGACCAGTCCGGCGTCTATGCGGATTTCGGCGGCAAGTCGTCGGTCGAGGCCGCCAAGATGGCGGTCGAGGATTTCGGCGGCAAGGTTCTCGGCGTTCCGGTCGAGATCGTCGATGCCGACCACCAGAACAAGCCGGATATCGCCTCAAACATCGCCCGCCAGTGGTACGATACCGAGCAGGTCGACGCGATCATGGAGCTGACGACCTCATCCGTTGCGCTGGCGGTGCAGGCGATCGCCAAGGAAAAGAAGAGGATCGACATCGTCACCGGCGCCGCCACGACGGACCTGACGGGCAAGCAGTGCTCCCCCTACGGCTTCCACTGGGCCTATGACACCCATGCGCTGGCGGTCGGCACCGGCGGCGCGCTCGTCAAGCAGGGCGGCGACAGCTGGTTCTTCCTGACGGCGGACTATGCCTTCGGCTATTCGCTGGAGCAGCAGACGAGCGATTTCGTCAAGGCGAGCGGCGGTACGGTCGTCGGCTCGGTGCGCCATCCGCTGTCGACCACCGATTTCTCGTCCTTCCTGCTGCAGGCGCAGTCTTCCGGCGCCAAGGTGATCGGCCTTGCCAATGCCGGCCTCGACACATCCAACGCCATCAAGCAGGCGGCGGAATTCGGCATCACCGCCGGCGGGCAGAACCTTGCGGCTCTCCTTTTCACGCTCGCGGAAGTGCACGGCCTCGGCCTCGAAGCGGCGCAGGGCCTGACACTGACGGAAGGCTATTACTGGAACCTCGACGACCAGAGCCGGGAATTCGCGAAAAAATTCTTCACCCGCACGAACAAGATGCCGAACATGATCCATACCGGCACCTATTCCGCCGTGCTGCAATATCTGAAGGCGATCCAGAAGGCCGGCACCGACGAGACGGAAGCCGTCGCCAAGGCGCTGCACGAGATGCCGGTGGACGACTTCTTCGCCCGCGGCGGCACGGTGGCGGCGAACGGCCGGATGATCCACGACATGTACCTGCTGCAGGTCAAGAAGCCGGCCGACAGCAAGGAGCCGTGGGATTATTTCAACGTGCTCGCCACCATTCCGGGCAAGGAGGCCTATATGGATCCCGCCAAGAGCGGCTGCGATCTGGTGAAGTAATGGCGGTCTCCGCGACAGCAATGCTTGAAGAGCCGCGGGTGGTGCTTTCCGCCCGCGGCCTCACCAAGCATTTCGGCGCCTTCGCGGCGGTGAAGAACGTCGACCTCGATATTCACCACGCGCGCGTCCATGCGCTGATCGGCCCGAATGGAGCAGGCAAGACGACCGTCTTCAACCTGCTCACCAAGTTCCTGCAGCCGACGGCCGGTTCCATCACGCTTCTGGGCACGGACATCACCAGAACGCCGCCGGACAAGGTGGCGCGCATGGGCCTGGTGCGCTCCTTCCAGATCTCCGCGGTCTTTCCGCATCTTTCTGTGCTCGACAATGTGCGCGTCGCGCTGCAGCGGCCGAACGGGCTTTCGACGCAGTTCTGGCTGCCCACCTCCGCACTCGACCGTCTGAATGCGCGCGCCGACGAGCTGATCGAGGCGGTCGGCCTGAAACGGGAGCGCAATGCGCTCGCCGCCGACCTTTCCTACGGCCGCAAGCGCGTGCTGGAGATCGCCACGACGCTGGCGCTCGATCCGAAAGTCCTGCTGCTCGACGAGCCGATGGCCGGCATGGGGCAGGAGGATATCGGCACCGTCTCCGGCATCATCCGCGAGGTCGCGAAGACCCGCGCGGTGCTGATGGTGGAGCACAATCTTTCCGTCGTCGCCAACATCTGCCACCATGTGACGGTGCTCCAGCGCGGCGAGATCCTCGCGGAAGGCGATTATGCCGCCGTCAGCCAGGACGAGCGCGTGCGGCTCGCCTATATGGGCTCGGAGGAGGCTTGAGATGGCGCCATTGCTGCAAGTCTCGAATTTGAATGCCTGGTATGGCGAAAGCCACGTGCTCCACGGCGTCGACATGACGGTGGGCGAGGGCGAGACGATCACCATTCTCGGCCGCAACGGCGTCGGCAAGACGACGACGCTCAGAACCATCGTCGGCATCATCCGCGAGCGGAAGGGCGAGATCCGCTTCGGCGGCAGGGATATGCTCGGCGTGCCGCTGCACAAGACGGCGCATGCGGGCATCGGCTTCGTGCCGGAGGAGCGCGGCATCTTCTCGACGCTCACCGTCGAAGAGAACCTGACGCTGCCGCCGGTCGTCGCCGAGGGCGGCATGTCGCTCGCCGAAATCTATGAGCTCTTTCCGAACCTCAGGGAACGCCGCTCCAGCCCCGGCACGAAGCTTTCCGGCGGCGAGCAGCAGATGCTGGCGATCGCCCGCATCCTGCGCACCGGCGTCAGGCTGCTGATCCTCGACGAACCTACGGAAGGCCTTGCTCCCGTCATCGTGCAGCGCATCGGCGAGGTGCTGAAGAAGCTGAAGGAGCGGGGCATGACGGTGCTTCTGGTGGAACAGAATTTCCGCTTCGCAAGCCGCATCGCCGACCGGTTCTATCTCATGGATCACGGCCGGATGGTCGCGGATTTCCCGGTCCGGGAACTGCCGGACCGGATGACCATGCTGCACAAGGTGTTGGGGGTGTAGGGATGGCTGAGATTTTGATCAAAACCCCTCCCCAACCCCTCCCCACAAGGGGGAGGGGCTTACCTTGCCGCACCGTCGGGGCCAGGCTTGCCGGAGAGGGTGCCGCGGGTTTTCTCCCCCCTCGTGGGGGAGATGGCCGGCAGGCCAGAGGGGGTGTTTCTCACTCAGTTGCTTTGGTCGGGAGCCCCACCCCATGACGATGATCTTCGGCATACCGCTGCAGGCTTTTCTCGGGCAGCTGCTGATCGGCCTGATCAACGGTTCCTTCTATGCGCTCCTGAGCCTCGGGCTCGCGGTCATCTTCGGCCTGCTGCGCGTCATCAACTTCGCCCACGGCGCGCAATACATGCTCGGCGCCTTCGCGGCGATGCTGATGCTGCAGTATTTCGGCATCAACTACTGGTTCGCGCTGGTGCTGGGGCCGCTGATCGTCGGCCTGTTCGGGGCGCTGATCGAAAGGACCATGCTGTCGCGCCTTTACAAGCTCGATCCGCTCTACGGCCTGCTCTTCACCTTCGGCCTTGCGCTGACGATCGAGGGCACGTTCCGCTATCTCTACGGCGCGGCCGGCCAGCCCTATTCGGTGCCGCCGCAGCTTGCCGGCGGGACGAACCTCGGCTTCATGTTCCTGCCCATCTATCGCGGCTGGGTGGTGGTCGTGTCGCTCATCGCCTGTATCGGCACGTGGCTCCTGATCGAGAAGACCAAGCTCGGCTCCTACCTGCGCGCCGCAACCGAGAACCCGGTTCTCGTACAGGCCTTCGGCGTCAACGTGCCGATGCTGCTCACGCTCACCTACGGCATCGGCGCGGGGCTGGCGGCCTTTGCCGGGGTGCTTGCCGCGCCCGTCTACCAGGTCTCGCCGCTGATGGGCTCGAACATCATCATCGTCGTCTTCGCCGTCGTCGTGGTCGGCGGCATGGGTTCGATCATGGGCGCCATCCTGACCGGCTACATGCTCGGCATCGCCGAGGGCCTGACCAAGGTGTTTTATCCGGAAGCCTCGAACATCGTGATCTTCGTCATCATGGCGATCGTGCTTCTCATCCGGCCGGCCGGCCTTTTCGGCCGAGATGCTTAGGAGAGGATGCGTGACATGACCGACATGAGCGATACCAGCGTCAAATCCCCTGCCGGGCAGCGCGCCGAACGGTCCGCCACCGCCTCGATGACCTATGCGGCCTTCCTGATCGCGGGCCTCGCCTTCCTCGTGGTGGCGCCGGCCTTCTTCTATCCGATCTTCCTGATGAAGCTGCTCTGCTTCGCACTCTTCGCCTGCGCCTTCAACCTGCTGCTCGGCTATACGGGGCTCTTGTCCTTCGGGCATGCGACCTTCTTTGGGGGCGCTGCCTATTTCACCGCCCATGCGGTGAAGGAATGGGGTTTTCCGCCGGAGCTCGGCGTCCTGACCGGCGTCGCCGGCGCGGCACTGCTCGGGCTCGTCATGGGCTATGTGGCGATCCGCCGGCAGGGCATCTATTTCGCGATGATCACGCTCGCTCTGTCGCAGATGTTCTTCTTCTTCTGCCTGCAGGCGGAGTTCACGCAAGGGGAGGACGGCATCCAGCAGGTGCCGCGCGGCCATCTCTTCGGCTTCGTCGATCTCAACAGCTCGACCAACATGTACTACTTCGTGCTGGCCGTGTTCGTGATCGGCATGGTGATCATCTGGCGGTTCATCAACTCGCCCTTTGGCATGATCCTGAAATCGATCCGCGAAAACGAGGCGCGCGCTATCTCGCTCGGTTATTCCGTGGCGCGCTACAAGCTCGGCGCCTTCGTCATGTCGGCGGCGCTGGCCGGGCTTGCGGGCGGCGTCAAGGCGCTGGTCTTCCAGTTCGCGACGCTGACGGACGTCGCCTGGCAGATGTCCGGCGAGGTGATCCTCATGACGCTGCTCGGCGGCATCGGCACGCTGATCGGCCCGATCTTCGGCGCCGGCCTGGTGGTGACGCTGCAGAATTATCTGGCGACCTCGGATTTCCCGGTGACGATCATCACGGGTGTCGTGTTCATGATCTGCGTGCTGGTCTTCCGGCGGGGCATCGTCGGGGAGTTCTATGCGTCGTGGATCGGGCGGAAGCTCGGGTTTGAATATCGGCGGTGAAAAATACCCCCTCTGGCCTGCCGGCCATCTCCCCCACAAGGGGGGAGAAGACCTGTGGCAACGTCTCGCCCTGCATTCGGCGGTCACGGCCAGGTTAAGCCCTCCCCCTTGTGGGGAGGGTGGGGAGGGGTCTTGATTTGCGGAGTAGCATACGGGAATGGAAAACTACGACTACATCGTCATCGGCGCAGGCAGCGCCGGATGCGTTTTGGCCAACCGGCTTTCGAAGGATCCGGGCAACCGCGTCCTCATCCTCGAAGCGGGCGGCAACGACAATTACCACTGGGTGCATATTCCCGTCGGCTATCTCTACTGCATCAACAATCCGCGCACCGACTGGTGCTTCACGACCGAAAAGGAAGAGGGCCTCAACGGCCGCGCGCTCTCCTATCCGCGCGGAAAGATCCTCGGCGGCTGTTCGTCGATCAACGGCATGATCTACATGCGCGGCCAGGCGCGCGACTACGATCTCTGGCGTCAGATGGGCTGCACCGGCTGGGGCTGGGACGACGTGCTGCCGATCTTCAAGAAGAGCCAGGATTTCTACAGGGGCGCCGACGACATGCATGGGGTGGGCGGCGAATGGCGCAT
Organism: Neorhizobium sp. CSC1952; assembly: GCF_030378245.1. Taxonomy (NCBI): domain Bacteria; kingdom Pseudomonadati; phylum Pseudomonadota; class Alphaproteobacteria; order Hyphomicrobiales; family Rhizobiaceae; genus Neorhizobium; species Neorhizobium sp. CSC1952. The sequence goes on from NZ_CP128416.1 coordinate 2,938,030, forward strand.
CGAAAAGCAGCGTCTCCGCTGGGCCGTGCTCGAGAGCTTCCAGAAGGCGGCCGAGGAGGCCGGAATCCCGATCGTCGAGGATTTCAACCGCGGCAACAACGAAGGTTCCAGCTATTTCGACGTCAACCAGCGCTCCGGCACCCGCTGGAACGCCTCGAAGGCCTTCCTGCGTCCCGCGATGAAGCGGCCGAACCTCACCGTGCTGACCAAGGCGCATGTGCGGCGCCTCATCATCGAGAACGGCGAGGTGAAGGGGGTCGAATTCCAGCACGACGGCGTGACGAAGAAAGCTTATGCGCGGCGGGAAACCGTGCTCAGCGCCGGCGCGATCGGCACGCCGCACATCCTCGAACTCTCCGGCATCGGCCGCGGCGACGTGCTGCAGAACGCCGGCGTCGAGGTGGTCAAGGAGGTAAAAGGGGTTGGCGAGAACCTGCAGGATCACCTGCAGCTTCGGATGGTCTACAAGGTGACCGGCGTGCCGACGCTGAACGAGAAGGCTTCCAGCCTGATCGGCAAGGCGGCGATCGGGCTGGAATATGCCTTCCGTCGCTCCGGGCCGATGTCCATGGCGCCGAGCCAGCTCGGCATCTTCACCAAATCCGGCCCCGACAAGGAAACCCCGGACCTCGAATATCACGTCCAGCCCGTATCGCTCGACAGGTTCGGCGAGCCGGTGCACGCGTTTCCGGCCATGACCGCGAGCGTGTGCAATCTCAGGCCCGAAAGCCGCGGTTCGGTGCATCTGAAGAGCCCGGATTTCGCCACAGCGCCCGGCATTCATCCGAACTATCTCTCGACCCCCGGCGACCGTGACGTGGCGGTCAGATCGATCCGCATCACCCGCGAGATCGTCAGGAAGCCGGCGTTCGCGCGCTATCACCCGGAGGAGTACAAGCCCGGCTCGTCCTTCGAAACCGACGAAGATCTGGAGAAGGCGGCGGGCGATATCGGCACGACGATCTTCCACCCGGTCGGCACGGCCCGCATGGGCGCCGATCCGGAGAGCGTCGTCGATCCGCGGCTGAAAATGCGGGCGCTCGGACGGTTGCGTATCGCCGATGCGTCGATCATGCCCAATATTACCTCCGGCAACACCAATTCGCCGACGATCATGATCGCGGAGAAAGCGGCGGAGATGATCCTGGCGGACAACAGGTAGGATAGGACGTCGGATGTAGAGGTTTGGGCGGCGCGGTCTCTCCTTCTCCCCAGCGGGGAGAAGGTGGCCCGAAGGGTCGGATGAGGGGGCGAGCCCTCGGCGGTCTCGAAATGAGCGTTTTACCGTGCGGCCCCCTCATCGCCTCGCATCCGCTCGGCACTTCTCCCCGCCGGGGAGAAGAGGGAAATCTCCCACGCCGAAAGCCTGAATAGGAAGGAAGCAGCATGCCGGAAGCGGCAACCCAGAGCGACGAAATCCTTATCGGCCGCATCGGCTCGGCGGCGATCATCCGGCTCAACCGGCCGAAGGCGCTGAACAGCCTCAACCTTGCCATGGTGCGGGCGATGAAGGCGGCGATGGAGCGCTTTGCCGAAGACCCGGAGGTCTCCTGCGTCGTCCTGAAAGGCGAGGGGGAGCGGGGACTTTGCGCCGGCGGCGACATCCGCGTCATCCATGAGATGGGAAAGGCGGACGATCCGGACGTGACGCGCTTCTGGCGGGAGGAATTTCCGCTGAACTACATGATCGCCCATTATGACAAGCCCTATGTGGCGCTGATGGACGGGATCGTCATGGGCGGCGGCGTCGGGGTTTCCTCGCATGGCGGGCACCGCATCGTCACCGAGCGCACGCGGCTCGCCATGCCGGAAACCGGCATCGGCTACGTGCCGGATGTCGGCGCCACCTGGCTTTTGCCGCGCGCTCCGGGAGAAACGGGGACATGGATGGCGCTGACGGGCGAGGCGATCGGCGCGGCGGACGCGATCTATGCCGGTCTCGCCGATACCCATGTGCCGTCGGAACGGCTTGGCGCGCTTGTCGATGCCCTCGGCGAATTGAAGGGCGGCGCTTCCGACGAGCAGGTGCGGGTGGTGATCGACCGTTTTGCCGTCGTGCCGGGCGGAAGCGAGCTGGAAGCGCATCGCGAGCTGATCGACCGCGCCTTCGGCTTCGAGACCGTCGAGGAGATCGTCGCGGCGCTCCGGAAGGAAGAGGGCGAGTTCGCCGTCAGGACCCGCGAGATCATTTCGAAGCGCTCGCCGACCAGCCTCAAGCTGGCGCTGCGGCTGCTGCGCCTCGGGCGGCAGAGTTCGAGCCTCGTCGAATGCCTTGAACGGGAATTCACGGCCGGCACGGAAATCCTCCGCAACCGCGATTTCTACGAGGGCGTGCGCGCCGCGATCGTCGACAAGGACCGCAATCCGAAATGGTCGCCTGCCCGGCTGGAAGAGGTGGGGGAGGCCGATCTCGACCGCTATTTCGCCGCGCGGCATCCGGTGCTGTTTCCGGACCACAGGCTTTGAAAACAACGAGAACGGGAGGAAGACATGACCAAGATCGCTTTTGTTGGCCTCGGCAACATGGGCGGGCCGATGGCCGCCAACCTCGTGAAGGCCGGCCACGAGGTGCGCGGCTTCGACCTTTCGGAGGCCTCCCTGCAGGCCGCCGCGGCAACCGGCGTCAACGGTTCCGCATCGCTGGCCGAGGCCGTGCGCGATGCGGAATGCGTGATCACCATGCTGCCGAAGGGGCAGCACGTGCTGGCCGTCTGGACCGATCTTGCCACCCTCATCGCGGAGGGGACGCTGGTCGTCGACTGCTCCACCATCGACGTGGAAAGCGCCCGGCGCGCCCACAAGCTGGCCGAGGTGATGAACAGCGTCTCGCTCGACGCGCCGGTTTCCGGCGGCACGGGCGGAGCGGCCGCGGGCACGCTGACCTTCATGGTCGGCGGTTCGGAAACGGCGTTCGCCCGCGGCAGGCCCATCCTCGAAGCCATGGGCAGGAAGATCGTCCATTGCGGCGGCGCCGGTGCGGGGCAGGCGGCGAAAATCTGCAACAACATGATCCTCGGCATTTCGATGATCGGCGTCTGCGAGGCGTTCGGGCTCGCGGAAAAACTCGGGCTGTCGCATCAGGCCCTGTTCGACGTCGCCTCCACGTCCTCCGGCCAGTGCTGGTCGCTCACCACCTATTGCCCGGTGCCGGGGCCGGTGCCGACCTCACCGGCGAACAACGATTACAGGCCGGGTTTCGCCGCGGCGCTGATGCTCAAGGATCTGACATTGTCGCAGGAGGCGGCCAGACAATCGGGGGCTGCGACACCGCTTGGGCAGCATGCGGCGGAGCTTTATGCCGAGTTCGAGAAGGCGGGTCACGGCGGAGACGATTTTTCCGCCATCATTCACATGTTGCGGGAGAAGGCGGGCGCATAGGTTTTGGCGGACATGCCTTTATCCACGTCCGGCCGGGCCGGCGTGGTTGGGAACGGGGCAGGCAGCGGTGATGCAAGTGGGAGATAGGATTTTCTGCCTGCCCCGGCCGTTTCGGCGGTCTTTCGAGAGTTGTCAGTTCTCGTCCGATCGCTTCCATCGACCATCACCGGAAACCGGAGCCCGAAAACGAACCCTGAGGAGGAGGCCGGTTCGCGATCCCGGTTTCCCATCCGATGACGTGAGAATTATCGCCCGGCGCCGGAGGGCGGGGAAGAACCGGCCGGTTCTCCCGGCCTAAGCTTTTGAAAAGAGGGCGCGGAATTTTTCCAGCCGGCCGAAATCATCCCCGCTGGCGGCGGCGCATATGAGGGTTTAATCAGGTTTGTCTCACCTCGGCAAAGGGAGTAAAATCCCTGCCCCCTGGCCGCCGGCCAGGCTTGCGATGGAGGAGAAGATGGGACGCAAATTCATCGACTGCCGCGAATTTCCGAGCGAGACGAAATGCACCGTAGCGATTTCGGCCGACAGCACGGACGAACTCGTCAGCGCCGCGGTACAGCATGCCGTTTCCGTGCACGGCCATCACGACACGCCGGAGTTCCGCGAGGAAATCAAGAAAGCCATCCACGATCTCGAAGCGCCGCGCAGCGTCGCGTGACGGATTGATGATGGAGTTTTCGGAGCATTCATAGCGCTGCTCTCGTGAGGGGACGGTGTCGAACCCGGCATTGCGCGAAAAGCTCCGCCAAACACGAGAGAAAATGGACAAAAATTCTAAGGCGGTCTGCAACCGGGGTGGCCGGTTCCTCGCGATTTCATGCGCGTCCCGGTAGTTTCACCGGCAATATCCAACACCGGAGACCTGCATGAACCGCCTCCTGATCCTCGGCACCGCTCTTGCCGCGCTTTTCGTCACGCCGGCAATGGCGCAGCAGCCGACGAAACTTCTGAATGCGTCCTACGACGTCGCCCGCGAACTCTTCGTTTCGGTGAACGAAGCCTTCGTCAAGCAGCATCCGGGCGTCACCGTCGACCAGTCGCATGCGGGCACCTCCAAGCAGGCGCGTTCGATCGTCGAAGGCCTCGAAGCCGACGTGGTGACCTTCAACCAGTCGACGGATATCGATTTCCTCGCCAAGAACGGCTTCGTCTCGAAGGACTGGACGAAGGCTTTCCCGAACAACGCCTCGCCCTTCTATTCCTTCCCGTCCTTCCTGGTGCGCGCCGGCAATCCGAAGAACATCAAGGACTGGAGCGATCTCGCCCGTGACGACGTGCATGCCGTCTTCCCGAACCCGAAGACGTCCGGCAATGCCCGCTACACCTACCTTGCCGCCTATGCCTGGGCCAACGAAGCCTACAAGGGCGACCAGGAAAAGATCGAGGCCTATATCACCAAGATCTTCGACAACGTTCCGGTCTTCGATACCGGCGGCCGCGCGGCGACCACGACCTTCGTCGAGCGCGAGACCGGCGACGTGCTGATCACCTTCGAGGCGGAGACCCGCGGCATCGTCAAGCAATACGGCGCCGACAAGGTCGAGGGCGTCATCCCCTCGGTCAGCCTGCTCGCCGAATTCCCGGTCGCGGTCGTCGACAAGGTGGTGCAGAAGCACGGCACCGAAGCGCTCGCAAAGTCCTATCTCGACTTCCTCTATACGGAAGAAGGCCAGCGCATCGCTGCCGAATTCGGCCACCGCGTCAACAATGAAAAGGTCGCCGCCGAGTTCAAGGATCAGTTCCCGGCGATCCGCCTCGTCAATGTCGAAGACGTCTTCGGCGGCTGGAGCAAGATCCAGTCCGAGCACTTTGCTTCCGGCGGCACTCTCGACAAGCTCTACGGCAGCCGTTAAGTCGTCCCGGGTTTGACCGGCATCGCCAAAATGCTCTTCCGTCATGCTCGGCCTCGTGCCGGGCATCTGCATCGGCCAGATCGCGAGCGCGGCAGATCCCCGGCACAAGGCCGGGGACGACGTCGAGCATGAGGCGAGGTTGCCATCTCTACACCCGGTGGATTTTCATCCGCCGGGTTTTGCCGTGAGAAGAGGAAATGACCGCTTGAAACGCAATGTCCTGCCCGGATTGCCGCTATCCTTGGGCGTGACCCTGTTCTATGTCGGGCTGATCGTGGTGCTGCCGCTGGCGGCGCTCGTCTTCAAGGCCGCGAGCCTCGGGCCGGAGGATTACTGGCGCATCGTGTCCTCGGCGCGGGCGCTGGCGAGCTACCGCGTCACGGTGCTGTCGGCGCTCGGCGCCACGCTGTTCAACCTCTTCTTCGGCCTGGCGCTCGCCTGGGTGCTGGTGCGCTACCGCTTTCCCGGACGGCGGATCGTCGACGCGATGGTGGACCTGCCCTTCGCGCTGCCGACGGCGGTGGCCGGCATTTCGCTGACGGCGCTCTTCGCCACCAACGGCTGGTTCGGCTCCATCCTCGACGATTTCGGCATCAAGGTCGCCTATACGCCGCTCGGCATCATGATCGCCATGTGCTTCACCTCGCTGCCCTTCATCGTGAGAACGGTGCAGCCGGTGCTGGAGGATCTCGATCCGGCGCTGGAGGAGGCGGCCCAGTCGCTCGGCGGCTCCGACTGGGAAATTTTTCGCAAGGTCATCCTGCCGCTCCTGACACCGGCTCTTCTTGCCGGCCTGTCGCTCTCCTTCGCCCGCTGCCTCGGCGAGTTCGGCGCGATCATCTTCATCGCCGGCAACCAGCCGATGTCGACGGAAATCACCGCGCTTCTGATCTTCATCCGGCTGGAGGAATACGATTATGCGGCCGCCGCCGCGATCGCCTCGGTGCTGCTGCTCACCGCCTTCGCCATGCTTGCCGTCACCAACTGGATGCAGGCGCGGGCGCTGCGTTACACGGCGAGGAGTTGACCATGAGCACCGTCGTCAAAGGCCGAAAGCCGCCGCGCGTCGGCGACCAGCCGCTCTTCCGCCGGGCCCTGATCGGCATCGTGCTCGTCCTGGTCGCTCTCATTATCCTCGCTCCGCTCGTCATCATCGGCGTCGAGGCCTTCGCCAAAGGGTGGGCCGTCTATCGCGACACGATTGTCCATCCCGACACGCGGCACGCGATCATGCTGACGGTGCTCGCGGCGCTGATCGCCGTGCCGGTCAACACGGCCTTCGGCATCGCGGCCGCCTGGGCGATCACCAAGTTCGATTTCCGGGGCAAGCGTTTCCTGCTCGTCGTCATCGAAATCCCGTTCTCGGTTTCGCCGATCGTCGCCGGCGTCGCCTATCTCTTCGTCTATGGCCTGCAGGGTATTTTCGGGCCGGTGCTGGATGCCTACGGGATAAAAATCCTGTTCGCGATTCCCGGCATCATTCTCGCCTCGATGTTCGTCACGGCGCCCTTCGTCGCCCGCGAACTGATCCCGCTCATGCAGGCGCAGGGACGCGATCTCGAAGAGGCCGCCACCTCGCTCGGCGCCTCCGGCTGGCGCACCTTCCTGTCGGTGACGCTGCCGAACATCAAATGGGCGCTGCTCTACGGCGTGGTGCTCTGCAACGCCCGCGTCATGGGCGAATTCGGCGCGGTCTCGGTCGTCTCTGGCAATATCCGCGGCCAGACCAACACGCTGCCGCTGCATATCGAGCTGCTCTACCACGATTATCAGGCGACGGGCGCCTTCGCTTCAGCCTCCATCCTGGCGCTCATCGCCGTCTTCACCATCATCGCCAAGGTGGCGCTGGAACGCCAGGGTGCGGGCCGCGTGCGTTCCGACCCCTTGGCCGCCGCCAATCCCGCGGAGAAAGCCTCATGAAGATCCGCCTCGACCACGTCGTCAAAACCTTCGAGACCTTCCGCGCCGTGCGCGACGTTTCGCTCACGATCGAGAGCGGCGAGCTCGTCGCCCTGCTCGGGCCCTCCGGGTCCGGCAAGACGACCATCCTGCGCATGGTCGCGGGCCTCGAATATGCCGATGGCGGACACATCTACTTCGGCGACCAGGATGCGACCGACATTCCCGTACGCGACCGCGGCGTCGGCTTCGTCTTCCAGCATTACGCGCTCTTCCCGCACATGACCGTGGCGGAAAACATCGCCTTCGGCATGAAGGTCTCCAAGGTGAAGCGCGAGAAGGCGGCGATCGACGCGCGGGTCGCGGAGCTCTTGCGGCTGGTGCGCCTCGAAGGCCTGGGCGACCGGTTTCCGGCGCAGATTTCCGGCGGGCAGCGGCAGCGCGTGGCGCTCGCCCGGGCGCTCGCCGTCGATCCCAAGGTGCTGCTGCTCGACGAGCCGTTCGGCGCGCTCGATGCCAATGTCCGGCGCGACCTGCGCCGGTGGCTGCGCGAAATCCATTCCGAACTCGGCATCACGACGCTCTTCGTCACCCACGACCAGGAAGAGGCGCTCGACCTCGCCGACCGCGTCGTCATCCTGAAGGACGGGCATATCGTCCAGCAGGGCACGCCGGAAGAGGTGTGCCGCGATCCGCAATCGTCCTTCGTCATGAAATTCCTCGGCGATGCCAACGTGATCGCGGCGGAAGTGCGCGACGGCAAGGCCTATGCCAGCGGTGCGGCGATCGAGGTGTCGGGGCTGGCCGACGGCAAGGCGGAGCTTTACGCCCGGCCTGCCGATCTCGACTGGTCGCTGCAGGGGCCGGGCATTCCGGCGAGCATCACCCGCGTTCTCGACCGGCCCGATGGAAGGCGCGTGCTGGCGACGGCCGAGACGGGCGAACATCTGGAGTTCGACGTGGAGCCGGAACGCACGGTGAAGGCCGGCGACGGCGGTTTCGTGACGCTCAGGCGGGCGAAGGTTTTTGCGGTGGGGTAGCTTTGAGCTCGAAATACCCCCCTCTGTCCTGCCGGACATCTCCCCCACAAGGGGGGAGATCACGAGCAGCCTGCCTTTCCCGCCAAACTACCGCTTGTCGGACATCTCGGTTGGTTGTTTGAGGAAACCGGCACGTCTAGCCGATCTCCCCCCTTGTGGGGGAGATGCCCGGCAGGGCAGAGGGGGGTGGAGCCATCCACACCCCTCAAATATCAAACCACTCAGCTCATCTGGCTGACGAAGCGGGTTTCCAGATAGGCTTCGGTCGCTTCCGAGCCGCCTTCGGTGCCGTAGCCCGAGTCCTTGATGCCGCCGAAGGGGACTTCCGGCAGGGCGAGGCCGTTGTGGTTGATGGTCAGCATGCCGGCTTCCACCTGGCGGCCGAGCGCGTGCGCCGTCTTCACCGAGCTCGTGAAGGCATAGGAGGCGAGGCCGAAGGGCAGGCGGTTGGCTTCCGCGATCGCATCGTCGAAATGCGAGAAGCGGTTGATGATGGCGAGCGGGCCGAAGGGCTCGTCGTTCATCACCTTGGCCGAGGTCGGCACGTCGGAGAGCACGGTCGGCTCGAAGAAGTAGCCCTTGTTGCCGATGCGCTTGCCGCCCGTCTTCAGCTCGGCGCCGTTGCCGACCGCATCGTGGATCATGTCTTCCATGACGGGAATGCGGCGCTCGTTGGCGAGCGGACCCATGCCGACGCCCTCTTCGAGGCCGTTGCCGACCTTGAGCGCCTGGGCGGCCTTGACGAAGCCGGCCGTGAACCTGTCGGCAATGCCGTCCTGCACGAGGAAGCGGGTCGGGGCGACGCAGACCTGGCCCGCATTGCGGAACTTCGCGGCAGCGGTGACCTCGATCGCCTTTTCGAGATCGGCGTCGTCGAAGATCATCACCGGCGCATGGCCGCCGAGCTCCATCGTGGCGCGCTTCATGTGCTTGCCGGCAAGTGCCGCCAGATGCTTGCCGACCGGCGTGGAGCCGGTGAACGAGATCTTGCGGATGACCGGATGCGGGATGAGATATTCGGACACTTCGGCCGGGATGCCGTAGACGAGATTGACGACGCCGGCCGGGACGCCCGCATCGGCGAAGGCGCGGATCAGCTCCGCCGGCGAGGCCGGGGTTTCCTCGGGCGCCTTGACGATGATCGAGCAGCCGGTGGCGAGTGCCGCCGAAAGCTTGCGGACGATCTGGTTGATCGGGAAATTCCAGGGCGTGAAGGCGGCGACGGGGCCGACCGGCATCTTGATCGCCATCTGCTGCACGCCGCCGAAGCGGGCCGGGATGATCTGGCCATAGGTGCGGCGGGCCTCTTCGGCGAACCAGTCGATCGTGTCTGCCGCGCCCATGACCTCCATCTTCGACTGGGCGAGCGGCTTGCCCTGCTCGCGGGTCATCATCCAGGCGATCGCATCCGCGCGGGAGCGCATGAGGTCGGCGGCCTTGCGCATCACTTTCGAACGCTCGAAGGCGGCGGTGTCGCGCCAGATCCTGAAGCCCTTGTCGGCCGCTTCCAGCGCCAGGTCGAGATCCGCCTTGCGGGCATGGGCGATCTTGCCGATCACCTCTTCGGTCGCCGGATCGACCACGGGCAAGGTCTCGCCGCCGAGGGCATCGCGCCACTCGCCGTTGATGAAAAGCTTGACGTCGGGATAGGTCTGCATGATGTCCACTTTCGTTCTAAAAGTGCAGGGAAGCGGGGCCTGAGCCGCCCGCAGAGGTGCGGAGAATTCCGGTAGTTGAGTTAGGATAATTGCCGCCGACAATCAACGGCGCAGCCGCTATTAAAGCAATTTCTGTGCATTAAAGATCATCAAAGATAAGGCGGCGTGCAGGCGCTGACCACTTCGCAGCGCTCGGTGCCGATATTGCGGTAGCGGTGCGGCAGGCGGCTGTCGAACAGGAAAGCGTCGCCGCGCCTGAGGATGCGCGTCTGGCCGCCGACGGTCAGCTCCAGTTCGCCGGCGACGACCACGCCGCCTTCCTCCGCCTCGTGGCTCAGCATGGTTTCGCCGGTATCGGCGCCCGGCTCGTAGAATTCATGGAAGATCTGGACGTTGTGGGATTTGGCGTCGCCCACCTGAAGAAGCGTCAGCGCGCCGGTCGAAAGTGGCGTCAGCTCGTCGGCGCGATAGAAGATCTGGTCGACGGGCGGCAGCGTCAGGGCGAAGAAATCGGTCATCGGATAGGAGATCGCCTCGAGGATCTTTTTCAGCGAGGCGACCGAGGGGCTCACCTTGTTCTTCTCGATCAGCGAGACGAGCGAGTGGGTCACTCCCGCCTTCATCGCCAGCGCCCGCTGGGAAAGACCGTGGCTCTGGCGCACCAGGCGAAGCCGTTCACCCACGTTGAAACCGCCATCGGCGTCATCCGCCGTCTTCTCCATGGCGTGCATTCTTCGAATCGACCTTTTCCTGTCCTCACCGCCCGATAGAGCGGTTCCACTCAGTGATACACCGAAGGCGAAAATTTGGCCAATGACGAAAAACGGCGCGGAAGGTGAGCGGGGGAGGGGCGCCTATCGAGGGCGTGCCGATCCGGCCCCCCTCTGGCCTGCCGGCCATCTCCCCCACAGGTGGGGAGATCACAAGCGGCGGGCTCTTCCCGCCTCACTCAGCGTTTACCGAATAGAAAGCTTAGCTGTTTGGGGAAGCCGGTGCGCCCATCCAATCTCCCCACCTGTGGGGGAGATGGCCGGCAGGCCAGAGGGGGGCGGGAACGGCATGACGCCTAAGCAGCAAACCTCAGAAAAACGCCTGGATGCCCGTCTGGGCGCGGCCCAGAATCAGGGCGTGGACGTCGTGTGTGCCCTCGTAGGTGTTGACCGTCTCCAGGTTCTGCGCGTGGCGCATGACGTGGAATTCGATCTGGATGCCGTTGCCGCCGTGCATGTCGCGGGCTTGCCGGGCGATATCCAGCGCCTTGCCGCAATTGTTGCGCTTGACGATGGAGATCATTTCCGGGGCCATCCTGTGCTCGTCCATCAGCCGGCCGACGCGGAGCGAACCCTGGAGGCCGAGCGTGATCTCGGTCATCATGTCGGCGAGCTTCTTCTGGTAGAGCTGCATGCCGGCGAGCGGCTTGCCGAACTGTTTTCTGTCGAGGCCATACTGGCGGGCGCGGAACCAGCAGTCTTCCGCCGCACCCATGACGCCCCAGGAAATGCCGTAGCGGGCGCGGTTCAGGCAGCCGAACGGACCCTTCAGGCCGGAGACGCCCGGCAGCAGCGCATCTTCGGAGACTTCGACGCCGTCGAGCACGATCTCGCCGGTGATCGAGGCGCGCAGCGACAGCTTGCCGCCGATCTTCGGTGCGGAGAGACCCTTCATGCCCTTTTCCAGCACGAAGCCGCGGATCTCGTTGTTATGGGCTTCCGACTTCGCCCAGACGACGAAGACGTCGGCGATCGGCGCGTTGGAAATCCACATCTTCGAGCCGCGCAGGCGGTAGCCGCCCTCGATCTTCTCGGCGCGGGTCTTCATGCCGCCCGGATCGGAGCCGGCATCCGGCTCGGTGAGGCCGAAACAGCCGATCAGCTCGCCGGAGACGAGGCCCGGCAGGTATTTCTTCTTCTGCTCGTCGGAGCCGTAGGCATAGATCGGATAGATGACCAGCGAGGACTGGACGCTCATCATCGAACGGTAGCCGCTATCGATGCGCTCGATCTCGCGGGCGACGAGGCCGTAGGCGACGTAGGACGCGTTGGCGGCGCCGTATTCCTCCGGCAGGGTGACGCCGAGGAGGCCCGTCTGGCCCATCAGCTTGAAAAGCTCCGGTTCGGTCGTCTCGTCGAGATAGGCTTCCTGGACGCGCGGCAGGAGTTCGGACCTGGCGAAGGCGGCGGCGGAGTCGCGGATCATCCGCTCGTCGTCGGTCAGCTGATCGTCGAGCAGGAAAGGGTCGTTCCAGGAAAAAGCCAAGGTCGTTCCTCCGGTGTAGGATTTTGGCGGTGTAGAGTTCTGGCGGTGTTGAGTTCGGCAATTTTGAAGTTTGAAGGATTATCGCCAGCCGGGGCGCGGGAGCAAGCACCGTTTACTCATCCGGCCATGATCTATAGTAATAGCGCATGATCAGCCTCTCGCGGAAATTCCTGCCTTCCACCTCGGCGCTCGCGGCTTTCGATTCCGTTGCCCGGCTCGGAAGCTTCTCCGCCGCGGCCGAAGAGCTGTCGCTGACGCAAGGGGCGATCAGCCGGCAGGTTTCCGGCCTCGAGGAGCAGCTGGGCATTCCGCTTTTCGACCGCACCAGCCGCGGCGTCGTGCTGACAGCCGCCGGTGCGGACTACGCCAAGGCGGTCGCCGACGCGCTTGCGCAGATCCGTTCGGCCTCGCTCGCCGCCATGACCAAACGGCATAACGACCAGCTGAACCTCGCGATCCTGCCGACCTTCGGCACGCGCTGGCTGATGCCGCGCATTCCGAAATTCGTCGCGCGGCATCCGGAGATCACGCTGAATTTCGCGACCCGCATCGGCATCTTCGATTTCGACCGCGACGGCATCGACATGGCGATCCATATCGGCCAGCCGGATTGGCCGGGCGCGGAATGCACCTTCCTGATGGAGGAGATGGTGGCGCCGGTCTCGTCGCCGGCCTTCTTGAAGTCGCATCCGATCGGCAAGGGCGAGGACCTGCTGCGCCTGCCGCTGCTGCACATGGCCTCGCGGCCGGGCGCCTGGGCGCACTGGTTCGAAAGCGCCGGCGTCACCGGCACGCCGTCGCAGGGGATGCGCTTCGAGCAGTTCGGCAGCGTGGCGCAGGCCTGCATCGCCGGTCTCGGCGTGGCGCTGATGCCGCTCTTCCTGATCGATTCCGAGCTTGCGAGCGGCCAGCTCGTCGAAGCCTTCCCGCATCAGGTCAGGAGCCCCAGTTCGTATTACGCGGTGGCGCCGATCAGCAAGGCGGGCTTCCGGCCCGTCGTGGCCTTCCGGGCGTGGCTCCTGGAGGAGATCGGGCGGTATCGGGAAGAGGTGGTGGGGTGGTAAGGCGGTGCGGATAAGCCCCTCCCCCTTGTGGGAGAGGTTACAAAATCACGATCTTAGCTTCAGCCAAGTCGTAGATTTTGTTGGTGAGGGGATTTGTTGCTGGCGGCGCGACCAGAGTCAAGGCAGGATGTGGGGATATCTGTCACCTCGTGGTTACAAAATACTCGACAAAGTGTTTTGATCAAAGTATGCGTGCTTAAACGTTTAATCAGAGCATGTCATGGCCATCCCCCGTTCCGGACCGAATATGAGCGCGATCGCCGCCGCCCTCGGCGTGTCGGCGGCGACCGTCTCCAATGCGCTGTCCGGCAAGGGCAGGGTATCGCCGGAGCTCATCGAGCGGATCCGCGCCAAGGCGGCCGAACTCGGCTACGTGCCGAGCCTTGCGGCACGGGCGCTGCGCACCGGCCGCACCGGGGTTCTCGGGCTCGTATTGCCGGATATCGCCAACCCGCTCTTTCCGCAGATCGCCCAGGCGATCGAGAATGCCGCGTCGAATGCCGGTTACGGCGTGCTGATCGCCGACTCCCGCGGCGATGTCGCCAGGCAGACGGAGGCGATCAACCGGCTTCTAGAACGCGGCGTCGACGGCATGGTGATCGTGCCCCGGCGCGGCACGCGGATCGCCGATGTCGGCTGTCCCGTCGCCGTCATCGACACGCCGTCCACGCCCGGGAACACCGTTGCGGCCGATCATTGGGACGGCGGGGCGCAGATGGGGCGGCATCTGTCCTCGCTCGGTCACCGGAAGGTCCTGCTGATCGGCACCAGCGCCTCCTCGAACGTGCAGAACGATCGCATCGGCGGGCTGAAGGCCGGCCTCGGCGCCGGCGTCGAATGCGAGGTGCTGTGGATCGAAAAGGTCGAGGCCGCCGGAGGCGAGGGCTGTCCGCTCGGCCTTGCGGAAAGGGCCGAAGCCGGGTTCACCGCCTTTGCGGCGGTTTCCGATCTTTCGGCGCTCAGGGCGCTCACCGAATTGCAGCGGGCCGGCATCGGCGTGCCGGAAGCGGTCAGCGTCACCGGTTTCGACGACCTCGTCTGGTCGCCGGTCGTCACGCCGGCGCTCACCACCATGCGCATGGACATGGCGGCCATCGCCGATCTCGCCATCGCGGCGCTGATCCGCGCGATCGGACCCGAGGGCGAGGCGGAGGAGGCTCTAGCCGGCAGGGTCGCTTCGGAGACGGACCGGGTGCCGATGCAGCTTGTCATCCGCCAGTCAACGGGTGCCCCCTATTCCGGCGGCACTCCAAATTCGCATGCCCAACCCCCGATCAAGCCGACAGCAGGAGAGCACAAATCATGAAGAAGGTCATTCTCGCATCGGGCGCCGCCCTGATGCTCAGCATGGGCGCAGCGCCAATACAGGCCCTGGCCCAGGAAAAGACGCTGACGATTTCCGTCTATGCGCTCGCCCAGGACGAATACAAGGAGATCGTCTATTCTCCCTTCGAGAAGATCTGCGGCTGCAAGCTCGTGGTCGAGACCGGCAACAGCGTCGAGCGCCTGACCAAGATGGAAGCCAACAAGGCCAATCCGGTGGTCGACATGGCCGTCGTCTCGATGGCCGATGCGCTGGCCGCCTCCCGCGCCGGCCTGATCGACAAGATCGACACGGCCAAGCTTTCGAACTTCGGCAAGCTCTACGACGTGGCGAAGGATCCGAACGGCGACGGCATGAGCGTCGGCTACACCTTCTACGCCACCTCGATCGCCTACCGTTCCGACAAGATGAAGATCGAGTCCTGGGCCGATCTCCTGAAGCCGGAATATGCGAGCCACATCGCCTGGCCGAACGTCACCACCAACCAGGGCCCGCCGGCGCTCTACATGCTCGGCCAGGCGCTCGGCAAGGACACGCCGGACCTCAAGGCCGCGATCGAGGCGGTGGGCGAAAGGAAGGACGAGATCGTCACCTTCTACGAGAAATCCTCGCAGCTCGTGCAGCTCATGCAGCAGGAAGAAATCTGGGCGGCGCCGATCGGCCGCTTCACCTGGGCGCCCTTCACCAAGCTCGGCCTGCCGGTCGCCTGGGCGACGCCGAAGGAAGGCCAGACGGGCGGCATGAACGTCATGATCGTCACCAAGGGTTCGAAGAACCAGGACCTGGCGCTGCAGTTCATGGATTTCTGGCTCTCGACCGAAGTCCAGACCAAGCTTGCCGAAAAACTGGTCGACAGCCCGGCCAACAAGGAGGTCAAGCTCTCCGACGAGATCGCCAACAACCTCACCTATGGTGAGGAAACGGCGAAGAGCCTGAAGCTCATCCCGTCCGCAGTCTCGCTCGACAACCGCGCCGGCTGGGTGAAGAGCTGGAACGAGACGGTGGGGCAGTAAGCTCGAACTGAAACCGTAGCCCCCTCATCCGCCTGCCGGCACCTTCTCCCCGCCGGGGAGAAGGGAAGTTGCCGCGGCGTCGCCGATCCCCCTCTCCCCTCGGGGAGAGGGTGGCCGAGCAAAGCGGAGGCCGGGTGAGGGGGCTACACGGCACTACACTATCGGAGACCACCACCAATGTTCCAAAACAGGGCCGAAGCGCTTGCACTTGCGTTGCCTGCCGCGCTGTTCGCCGCGGCGGTCTTCCTCGTGCCGGTGGTGATCCTGCTCTCCGACGGTTTCCGCGGATCCGGCGGCGGCTGGACGATTTCCGCCTATACGGATTTCTTCTCCAATTCGCTGAACCGCGCCGTCTTCCTGCGCACCCTGAAGCTCGGCGCGCTGGTGACGGTCGCTTCGGCCGTCATCGGTTATGCGGCGGCGTTTGCGATCGTCAGCCTGGAGCCCGGCATGAAGGGCAGGATGACCGGCCTCGTCGTGCTGCCGCTGATGATCTCGCCGGTGGCGCGCACCTATGCCTGGATCGTCATCCTCGGCCGCACCGGCATCGTCAACGAGGCGTTCCAGCTCTTGGGGCTTACCGAGGCGCCGCTGCGCATCCTCTTCTCCGAGACCGCGATCTTCATCGGCCTGCTGCAGCTCTTCCTGCCGCTGATGATCATCTCGCTGATCTCGGCGCTCGAAAACATGCCGAAGGACGCCATTCCCGCCGCCCGGGTGCTCGGCGCCAACTGGTTCCAGGTCTTCTGGAAGGTCGTCCTGCCGCTTACCAAGGAAGGCCTCGTCATCGGCGGCACGCTGGTTTTCACCGGTTCGCTGACGGCCTATATCACGCCCGCCATTCTCGGCGGCTCCAAGGTGCTGATGCTGGAAACGCTGCTCTACCAGCAGGTTTCCGTCTCCAACAATTTCGTCTCGGCGAGCGTCATCGCCTTCATCCTGATCGTCATGAGCTTTGCCGCGAACATTCTCCTGAAGCGCGTCGCCACCGCGCGCAACAAGCAGAGGGCTGCCCAATGACCGCGCGCAGCCTCTTCATTCCTCTCACGCTCTTTCTGGTGCTGGCCTTCCTTATCGGGCCGTTCCTGATCATCGTCGCCGCCTCGTTTTCGGCCGGCGAGACGCTGAATTTTCCGCCGCAGGGCTTTTCGCTGCGCTGGATATTGAAGGTCTTCACGGTCGAAAGCTTCCGCGCCTCGTTCGGCATGTCGCTGTTTCTCGCGATCGGCGGCACGGCGGCGGCGCTGGTGCTCGGCATCCCGGCGTCCTACGCGCTCTCCCGCTACAAGCTGCCGGGGGCGGAAATCGTCCGCACCGTCGTCTCGGTGCCGATCATCGTGCCGGGGATCATCGTCGGCCTGGCGCTGCTGCGCTACATCGTCGTGCCCTTCCAGGTCGGCATCACCGCGGCGCTGTTCCTCGCGCATACGGCGCTGGTTCTGCCCTATGCGGTGCGTGTCGTCTCCGCGAGCCTCGACAACCTGCGCTCCGACATCGAGGAAGCGGCGGTGCTGCTCGGTTCCTCGCGGCTCGGCGCCTTCTTCCGGGTGGTGATGCCGAACATCCGTGGCGGCATTCTGTCCGCCTTCATCCTCGGCTTCGTCACCAGCTTCAACCAAGTGCCGGTGTCGCTCTTCCTCTCGGGGCCCGGCGTGCGCACGCTGCCGGTCGACATGATCGCCTACATGGAGATCGTCTTCGACCCGTCCGTGGCGGCGCTCTCCTCGCTGCTCGCCTTCCTTTCCATCGGCATCGTATTCGCCGCCGAACGTTTCCTCGGATTCTCCCGCTATGTCTGATGCGCCTTACCTCTCGCTCGAAAAGCTGACGCTCGCCTATGGCGACACGGTTGCCGTCGCCGATCTCGATCTCGGCATCCGGAAAGGCGAGCTCATCGCGCTGCTCGGCCCTTCCGGCTGCGGCAAGACGACGACGATGCGGGCCATCGCCGGGCTGCTGCCGGTCAAGTCTGGCCATGTACGGCTCGACGGCGCCGACATCACCCGCGTACCGGCCAACAAGCGCGCCGTCGGCCTCGTCTTCCAGTCCTATGCGCTCTTTCCGCACCTCTCGGTCTACGAGAACGTCGCCTTCGGCCTGAAGCTCAAGGGCATGCGCGGGACGGAGCTCGACGTCAAGGTGCAGTCGGGCATCAAGTCGGTGGGGCTTTCCAGCTTCGCCAACCGCAAGCCGGCCGAGCTTTCCGGCGGCCAGCAGCAGCGCGTGGCGCTCGCCCGCTCCATGGTCATGGAGCCGAAGGTGCTGCTGCTCGACGAGCCGCTTTCCAACCTCGACGCCCGCCTGCGGCTGGAAATGCGCACGGAACTGCAGCGGGTGCAGAAGGAAACCGGCGTGACGATGATTTTTGTCACGCACGACCAGGCGGAAGCCCTTGCGCTCGCCGACCGAATTGTGGTGATGAAGGGCGGCGCGATCGAGCAGATCGGTTCGCCGGAAGATATCTACAGCCGTCCCGTTTCCTCTTTCGTCGCCGATTTCGTCGGCTTCGAGAACATTTTCCCGCTCGAACAAGGAAGACTGAAGACGAGCGGCGGCCTCATCGAACTCCCGGGTCAAGCCCCATCAGCGGCGGGTTTGGCCTGGCGGCCGCGTATGGTGACCCTGGGATCAGGTCCTTTCCGGGGCACCGTGCGCGGCACATCCTTCGCCGGCGACAGCCGGGAATACCTGCTCGACACGCCCTTCGGCCCGATCAAGGCCGAGGTGGAGGCAAGCCAGCCGGCGCATGCGCTGGGTGCCGACCTTTCCTTCGACCTGCCGGCCGAAAAGGCTGCGCCGCTTGCGAGGTTTGCTTGAGCCATGGGCATCTGGATCGATACCGACATGGGCTTCGACGACATCGCCGCGATCATGGTCGCGGCGCATGCGGGCCTTGCGATCGACGGCGTTTCGCTGGTGTTCGGCAACGCGCCGATGGACAACGTCCGGCGCAATGCGGCCGGAGCGGCGGCCGCCTTCGTCTGGCCGTTCCCGATCCATGCGGGGCGCGATGCGCCGGTGCTGGGCCGGCTGGAGACGGCGACCAGCGTGCTCGGCCAGACCGGCATTCCGACCGCGGGCGTGAGCCTGCCGAATGCCGCAGACACCTTTCAGGACGACGCCTTCGAAGCGCTCTGCGCCTGGCTTGAAAAAGGCGAGGGCGAGCGGCGCATCCTGGCGCTCGGGCCGCTGACCAATATCGCGGCCGTCGCCCTTGCGCGGCCGGACCTTGCCGCGAAGATCACCGATCTCACCTGGATGGGCGGCGGGGTGACGGCCGGCAACCATACGGCATCGGCCGAGTTCAACGCCTATGCCGATCCGGAGGCACTGGCGATCGTGCTTGCCCACAAGATCCCGTTCCGGATGGTCGATCTCGACCTCTGCCGCAAGGTTCTCTGCGGACCCGACGACATCGCGCCGGTCCGGGCAGCCGGCGGTCGCAACGCCGAACTCGTCGCCGACCTGCTCGCCGGTTTCGTGGCGATCGCCACCAGCCGCGGCCGTCCGGCCATGGCGCTCTACGATGCGGTTGCAGCCGTCGCCTTCGTCTATCCGGAGCATGTGACCTGGCGCGAGGCGCGTCTCGATGTCGAGCTTGCCGGGACGCTCACCCGCGGCCGCACCGTGGTCGAGGCACGCGCCGGCCGTGCCGAGTTCAACGCCGCCTATGGCGTGGAGATCGACACCGAGGCGGCGAGGACAGTCATTCTCGAAACATTGCGGGCGGAGGCAAGCTGGTGAAGAACATCATTGCGACGGTGCAGGAGTTCACCGATCCGGCGCTGCGCAATCGCGCCGTCACGGCGGCGCGCGGCGCCGCGCCTTTCGATATCCTGATCACCGGCGGCATGCTGGTGGACATGGTGACGGGGGAGCTGAGGCCGGCCGATATCGGCATCGTCGGGCCGATGATCGCCAGCGTCCATGACGCCGGCAGCCGTTCCGATGCCGCGCAGGTCATCGATGCGAAGGGCGCCTTCGTCTCGCCCGGGCTCATCGACACGCATATGCATATCGAAAGCTCGATGGTGACGCCCGGAACTTACGCGGGCGCGGTCCTGCCGCGCGGGGTGACCACCATCGTCTGGGATCCGCACGAGTTCGGCAACGTGCACGGCATCGACGGCGTGCGCTGGGCGGTCGAGGCGGTCAGGCCGCTGCCGCTGCGCGCGGTCGTGCTGGCGCCGTCCTGCGTGCCTTCCGCGCCGGGCCTGGAAACGGCAGGCGCCGATTTCGACGCCGCGGCGATCGAGGAAATGCTGTTCTGGCCGAAGATCGGCGGGCTTGCCGAGGTCATGAACATGCGCGGCGTCATCGACCGCGATCCGCGCATGAGCGCGATCGTGCAGGTGGCGCTGACATCCGAGAAGCTGGTCTGCGGCCATGCGCGCGGCCTTGCCGGACCCGATCTCGCCGCCTTCATGGCGGCCGGCGTGACATCCGATCACGAGCTGGTTTCCGCCGCCGACTTCCTCTCCAAGCTGCGCGCCGGGCTGACGATCGAGATGCGCGGCTCGCACGACCACCTGCTGCCGGAATTCGTCGAGGCGCTCAACACGCTCGGCCATCTGCCGCAGACCGTGACGCTCTGCACCGACGACGTCTTCCCGGACGATCTCGTCGGGGGCGGCGGTCTCGACGACGTGGTGCGCCGGCTGGTGCGCTACGGCATGAGGCCGGAATGGGCGCTGCAGGCGGCGACGCTGAATGCCGCCGTCCGGATCGGCCGGGCCGATCTCGGCCTGATCGCCGCCGGGCGCCGGGCGGATATCGTGCTTTTCGAAGATCTCAAGGATTTCCGTGCGCGGCATGTGCTCGCGAGCGGCACGCCGATCGCACGCAACGGCGCCATGATCGTCGAGGTGGGCTCCGTCGATCCTTCGCCGCTCAAGGGCTCGGTCAGGCTCGAGCCCTTGCGGGCCGAGGATTTCAAGCTTCCCGCGACGGCCAGCAAGGTCCGGCTCGCAACGATCGATCGCCCGCGTTTCACCAACTGGGGGCAGACGGATGCGGATGTCGCCGACGGCTATGTGGTACCCCCGGAGGGAACGACCCTGATTGCGGTCACCCACCGCCACGGCCGCGTCGACAGCCGCACCCGTCTTGGGTTCCTCACCGGCTGGGGCCGGTGGAAAGGCGCCTTCGCCACGACGCTCGCCCATGACAGCCACAATCTCACCGTCTTCGGTTCCGATCCGGCGGATATGGCGGCGGCCGCCAATGCGGTGATCGCGACGGGCGGCGGCATGGCGGTGGCGATCGGCGGCAAGGTCGAGGCGCTCCTGCCGCTGCCGCTCTCCGGCCTCGTCTCCGAAGCGCCGATGGAAGAGGTGGCCGAAGGTTTCCGCAATATCCGCGCCGCCATGGACCGGGTCGTCGAGTGGCAGCCGCCCTATCTCGTCTTCAAGGCCTGCTTCGGCGCGACGCTCGCCTGCAATCCCGGTCCGCACCAGACCGATCGCGGCATTGCCGATGTCACGACCGGCACGCTATTGGAATCTCCGATTCTCGAAATTCTCGAATAGGTGGGACCGATGCAGCCGCATGATTTCTGGCAGGACGTGCATCCGCCCGGAAGCTTCGACCCGGCCGGGCCGTTTTCCGGTTTCTATCCTGCGACGCTGGATGACGGCAGCCAGATCAGACTGCCGATCCGGCCGCTTGCCGATGGCGAACATGCGCTCGCCTCGCTGATCGTCAACCAGGCGAGTTTCGACGTGCAGGACGCGCTTGCCGCCGACCTTGCGCCGAAGCTCGCCGCCCACCGGCCGGAAGTGATCGTCGGCCTGCCGACGCTGGGGCTGACGCTTGCCGCCGCCGTCGCCCGTTCGCTCGGCTTCACGCGCTACGTGCCGCTCGGGACCTCCAAAAAATTCTGGTACGACGAGACGCTGTCCGTGCCGCTTTCCTCCATCACCACGCCGGAACAGCAGAAGCGGCTCTATGTCGATCCGCGCATGCTGCCGCTCATTCAGGGCAAGCGCGTCGCGCTGGTGGACGACGTGATCTCCAGCGGCACCTCGATCGTCTCGGGCCTTTCCCTGATGGCCTCGCTCGGCATCGAGCCGGTCGTCATCGGCGCGGCGATGCTGCAGTCGGAGCGCTGGCACGACAGGCTCGACGCCTTCGGGCCGCAATGGCGGCCGCGCGTCGTCGGCTCGTTCCGCACGCCGATGCTGAAAAGGGCCGGAGAGGGGCGCTGGGCCGTATGAGACGAATTGCGCCTTGCGAAAGAAAGGCGCCTGGCTAGGATCGCTCATCCGGACTTCAAAAATACTCGGGACGGGTTCATGGAATTGGTTTTCGACGGCCATAACGACGTGCTCCTGCGGCTCTGGCGGAGCATGAAAGGGGGCGGCGATCCGATCGCCGAATTCATGAAGGGGACGCCGAACGGCCATATCGACGCCCCCCGCGCCAAGGCCGGCGGGCTGGCCGGAGGGCTGTGCGCCATCTATATCCCGTCCGGCGACCTGGTTCTCAAGGACCCCGATTCGAGCGGCCGCTACGTGACCCCGCTGTCCGCGCCCCTCGACCACCTGCCGTCGCTGACGGTCGCGCTCGAAAAGGCATCGATCGCGCTCAGGCTCGACCGCGCCGGCGGCTGGCGGCTCTGCCGTTCCACCGCCGACATCCACAAGGCCATGGAAGAGGGCGTCTTCGCCGCCGTCCTGCATATGGAAGGCTGCGAGCCGATCGATCCCGATCTCGACAATCTCGAAGTCTTCCATGCCGCCGGCCTTCGCTCGCTCGGGCCGGTCTGGAGCCGCCACAACATCTTCGGCCACGGCGTGCCCTTCGCCTATCCCATGTCGCCGGATACCGGTCCCGGCCTTACCGATCTCGGGTTCGAACTCGTCAGGGCCTGCAACCGGCTCGGCATCCTGATCGATCTCGCGCATATCACCGAGAAAGGGTTCTGGGATGTCGCCAAGACCACGGACCAGCCGCTGGTCGCCAGCCATTCCAACGCGCATGCGCTGACCCCCGTCGCCCGCAACCTCACCGACAAGCAGCTCGACGCGATCAAGGAAAGCGGCGGCCTCGTCGGGCTCAACTACGCCGTGACCATGCTGAGGCCCGACGGCCGCGACAATGTGGCGACGCCGATTTCCGACATGGTGCGCCATGTCGACCACATGGTCGGCCGCATGGGAATCGATCACGTGGCGCTCGGCTCGGATTTCGACGGCGCCTCGATTCCCGAAGAGATTCATGATGCTGCGGGCAATCAAAATCTGGTTGCGGCGCTCAGGAACGCGGGCTACGCTGACGAAGAGCTAATAAAGCTGTGCCGGAAAAACTGGCTCAGAATTTTGGGGAAGGCCTGGCACGAATAGGTCGGTTCTCCCCCAAGATCCGAGATTAAAGGGGAAAATCGATCATGATTCATGCATTCAAGGGACGAATCCGTCTTCTGACCACGGGCGTTGCGTTGGCGGTGATGATGGCCGCCGCGCCGCAGGCATTGGCTGCCACACCGAAGGATACCCTGGTGCTCGCCTGGGCGATCGATGACATCATCACGCTCGATCCCGGCGAAGCTTTCGAAATCTCCGCCGGCGAGATCATGGGCAATGCCTATGACAATCTGGTGAACCTCGACATCAACGACACGTCCAAGGTGACGCCGGGCGTTGCGGCGAGCTGGACAGTGTCCGACGACGCGCTGACCTATACGTTCAAGATCAAGCCGGACCTCAAGTTCGCCTCGGGAAACCCGATCACCGCCGCTGATGTGGCCTACACGTTCGAACGCGCCGTAAAGCTCGACAAGTCGCCTGCCTTCATCCTCACGCAGTTCGGGCTCACCAAGGACAACGTCACCGAAAAGGCCAAGGCGACGGACGATTCCACCTTCGTCCTGACGGTCGACAAGGCCTATGCACCAAGCTTCGTGCTGAACTGCCTGACGGCCAACGTCGCCTCCATCGTCGACAAGGCGCTCCTGGAAGAGCATGTGGCGGACGGCGATTTCGGCAACGGCTGGCTGAAGACCAACTATGCCGGTTCCGGCCCGTTCAAGATGATGCAGTGGCGCGCCAACGAGATTCTGGTGCTCGAGCGCAACGACAACTATTACGGCGAGAAGGCGAAGGTGAAGCGCGCGATCTACCGCCATATGAAGGAAAGCTCGGGCCAGCGACTGGCACTCGAGGCCGGCGACATCGACGTTGCCCGCAACCTGGAGCCGGGCGATCTGGACGCGATCGCCAAGAACAAGGAAATCATCACGGATGCGGCGCCGAAAGGCACCGTCTATTATTTCAGCCTCAACCAGAAGAACGCGAACCTTGCCAAGCCCGAGGTCCGCGAAGCGCTCAAATACCTGGTCGACTACGACGCGATCGGCGCGACACTGATCAAGGGCATAGGCGAAATCCACCAGACCTTCCTGCCGAAGGGCATGCTCGGCTCGCTCGACGACAACCCCTACAAGCTGGATGTTGCAAAGGCCAAGGAGTTGCTGGCCAAGGCCGGTCTGGCGGACGGGTTCGACGTGACCATGGACGTGCGCAACACGCAGCCGGTGACGGGGATCGCCGAAAGCGTGCAGCAGACCTTTGCACAGGCAGGCGTCAAGCTCAGCATCATCCCCGGCGACGGCAAGCAGACGCTCACCAAATACCGAGCCCGCAATCACGACATCTATATCGGCCAGTGGGGCACGGATTACTGGGACCCGCATTCGAACGCCGATACGTTCGCTGCGAACCCGAACAATGCGGACGACGCCGCCGCCAAGCCGCTGTCATGGCGCAATGCCTGGGATATTCCCGAACTGACGAAGGAAACCGCCGCGGCGCTTCTGGAACGTGATGCGGCGAAGCGCGGCGCCATGTACGAGGACTTGCAGAAGAAGGTGCTCGAAACGGGGCCGTTCGTGATCGTCTTTCAGCAGACCGAGGTCGCGGCCGTCCGCGCCGAGGTGAAGGGCTACAAGCTGGGCCCGAGTTTCGACACCAACCTGCTTTCGCCGGTATCGAAGGAATAACCTTACGGAGAAAGGTCCTTGGCCCTTTCCGACACATCCGCGGTGACGCGGCGAAACCGTCGCCGCGCTTCCTCCGCGGCGACGGGTTTACTGCGTTTCGCGGTCACGACGCTGACGACGGTTTTCGGCCTGCTGGTCGTGACCTTCTTCATCGGCAGGGTGATTCCGATCGACCCCGTGCTGGCGATTGTCGGCGACCGGGCGCCGGCGCATGTGGTGGAGCGGGCACGGATCGAGCTCGGCCTCAACCTGCCGCTTTATCAGCAATTCTTCATCTATGTGGAGCAGGCGCTTTCCGGCAATTTCGGCACATCGGTGCTGACGACCAATCCGGTGTTCGAGGATATCAAGCGGGTGTTTCCCGCGACCATCGAACTTGCGACGATCGGCACGCTGATCGGGGCGATCCTCGGCATTCCGCTCGGGGTGCTGGCCGCCGTCAAGCGGGGCAGCATTGCGGACCAGGTCGTCCGCGTCATCGGGCTGATCGGCTATTCGGTGCCGATCTTCTGGCTGGGGCTGCTGTCGCTCGTGCTCTTCTATGCCAAACTGCGCTGGGTCGCCTATCCGGGCCGCATCGACGTCGTCTATGAATATACCTTCACGTCGACCACCGGGTTCTTCCTGTTCGATGCCGCATGGCAGGGGCAGTGGGACGTCTTCCGGGACGTATTCCGGCATGTCATCCTGCCGGCTTCGCTGCTCGGCTATTTCTCGCTCGCCTATATCAGCCGCATGACCCGTTCCTTCATGCTCAACGAGCTCTCCCAGGAATATATCGTGGCGGCGCGGGCGAAGGGGCTGTCGGAGACCCGCATCATCTGGTTCCATGCGCTGCGCAACGCCGCCGTGCCGCTGGTGACGGTGATCGCGCTCTCCTATGCGGGCCTCCTGGAGGGCTCGGTCCTGACGGAAACCATCTTCTCCTGGCCGGGGCTCGGCCTCTACATCACCAATTCGCTGCAGAATGCGGACATGAACGCCGTGCTCGGCGGCACGCTGGTGATCGGGGCGGTCTTCGTCGGCATCAACATCTTCTCCGATCTCCTCTATCGGACGCTGGATCCGAGGACGCGCAGCCGATGAGCCCGAATCCGACAGGCGCGGCGCAAGCCCAACCCAGACCCTACAGCCGCGAATGGCTGCTGTCCGACCGGCCGGCCTCGCGCAGGCAGGCCCGACTCGGCCGCGCCTATATCGTCTGGCGACGGTTCGCGGAAAACCGTCTGGCGCTGGTGGGGCTCGCCATCCTCATCCTGCTTCTTCTGGTCGCGGCCTTCGCGGACGTGCTCGCCCCCCACGATCCCGTCGTCGGGGACCTGCGCAACGCCCGGCTGCTGCCGCCGGGCTCGGAGGGCTATCTGCTCGGCACGGACGACCAGGGCCGCGACATCCTCTCGCGCCTCGTTCACGGCTCGCGGCTGACGCTGCTGGTCGTGGTGCTGGTGGCGATCATCGCCGCTCCGATAGGCCTCATCGTCGGCACGGTCTCCGGTTATATCGGCGGCTGGGCGGATGCCGTCCTGATGCGCATCACCGACATCTTCCTCGCCTTTCCGAAGCTCGTCCTGGCGCTGGCGCTGGTGGCCGCTCTCGGGCCGGGCATCGAAAACGCGATCCTGGCGATCGCCGTCACCTCCTGGCCGCCCTATGCGCGCATCGCCCGGGCCGAGACGATGACCTTCCGCAATTCGGAATTCATCGCCGCGGTGAAGCTGATGGGCGCCTCGCCGCTCCGGATCATCCTCAGGCACGTCATGCCGCTCTGCGTCTCGTCGCTGATCGTGCGGGTCACGCTCGACATGGCGGGCATCATCCTCACCGCCGCGGGCCTCGGCTTCCTCGGCCTCGGCGCGCAGCCGCCGCTGCCGGAATGGGGGGCGATGATCGCGTCGGGCCGCCGCTTCATCCTCGACCAGTGGTGGGTGGCCGCCATGCCGGGTTTCGCGATCCTCGTCGTCAGCCTCGGCTTCAACCTGCTGGGTGACGGCCTGCGCGACGCGCTCGACCCCAAGGAGGCCGGCCAATGACGACCTCCGGGACGCCGCTGCTCACGGTCGAAGACCTGCGCGTCACGTTTCCGACCCGCACCGGCGAAGTGCGGGCGGTGCGGGGCGTCTCCTTCACGCTCGGCAGGGAGCGGCTCGGCATCGTCGGCGAGAGCGGTTCCGGCAAGTCGCAGACCGGCCGCGCGATCATGGGGCTGACGCCGCCGCATGCGAAGATTGCCGCCCGGAAGCTCGCCTTCGGCGACCGCGACCTGCTGGCCATGCCGAAATCCGAGCGCCGAGAGCTGCGCGGCAAGAAAGTCGCGATGATCCTGCAGGACCCGAAATATTCGCTGAACCCGGTCATGACCATCGGCCGGCAGATCGTCGAGACATTGAAGACGCACGAGAAGGTCTCGACCGCTGAAGCGAAGGCGAGGGCGCTTTCGATGCTGGAGGCCGTGCAGATCCGCGATCCGAAACGCGTCTTCGATCTCTATCCGCACGAGGTTTCCGGCGGCATGGGGCAGCGCGCGATGATCGCCATGATGCTCGTCTGCGGCCCGGAGCTGCTGATCGCCGACGAGCCCACCTCGGCGCTGGACGTGACCGTACAGCTCGACGTTCTCTCCATTTTGGACAAGCTGGTGGCCGAGCGCGGCATGGGCCTGATCTTCATTTCCCACGATCTCAGGCTCGTCTCGTCCTTCTGCGATCGCGTCATCGTCATGTATGCCGGAAAGATCGTCGAGGAATTGCCGTCCGCGAACCTCGCCGAGGCGGAACATCCCTATACGCGCGGGCTGCTGAACTGCCTGCCGACCATCGGAACCGACCGGCATCCGCTGCCGGTCCTCGACCGGAAACGGGAGTGGGCGCTATGACCTCGGCCGTTTCGATCCGCGACATGGTCGTCGTCTATAACGATTTCGCGGCGCTGAACCATGTCAGCCTCGATGTCGGCGCGGGCGAATCCTTCGGCATCGTCGGCGAATCCGGCTCCGGCAAGTCGACGCTGCTGCGCGCCATTTCCGGGCTCGCGTCCTTCGACCAGGGCGCGCTGACCGTCAACGGCCGTTCCTATTCCGGCCGCCATCGGGACAAGGCGTTCTACCGCACCGTCCAGATGGTCTTCCAGGACCCTTACGGCTCGCTCCATCCGCGCCAGACGGTCGATCGCCTGCTGCTGGAACCGCTTCTCATCCACGGCTTCGACGATATCGAGGCCCGCATCTCCCGCGCACTGGACGAGGTGGGGCTCGGCTCCGGTTTCCGCTTCCGCTATTCGCACCAGCTTTCCGGCGGCCAGCGCCAGCGCATCGCGATCGCACGCGCGCTGATCCTGGAGCCGAAGATCCTGCTTCTCGACGAGCCGACCTCGGCGCTCGACGCCTCCATCCAGGCGGAGATCCTCAACCTGCTCGAACAGGCGCGGCGCGACCGCAACCTCACCTTCGTCATGGTCAGCCACGATCTCGGCGTCATCAGCCACATGTGCGAGCGGCTGGCGGTGATGCGGCAAGGCGAGGTTGTCGAGACGGTGCCTGCGAAAGCACTGGAAAAACGCGAATTTTCCGCCGATTATACGCGCCGGCTGCTCGTCGCCAGCGAAGGTTTTCGCCGGGGCTGAGAGAGCCTCACTTTCTAGCCGGCAGGATCGCATGCAGCTTCGCGCGCTTATGTATTTCGATGAACTGGTGCGCACGAACTCCATGCGGGCAGCGGCGGAGAACCTCAATGTCGCCGCCACGGCCGTCTCGCGGCAGATCGAGAACCTCGAGCACTATTTCGGCACGCCGCTCGTCGAGCGCAGCAATCGCGGCATCAAGCTGACGGCGGCCGGCGAGCTTCTGGCGGCCAGGGCAGGGCGGACGCTGCGGGAGCTCGAACACGTCCATCAGCTGATCGACGACCTGCAGGGCCTGCAGCGGGGCAGGGTGGTGATCTATGCCAATGGTGCGACGGTCGCGAACCTGATCGCCCCGGTATTGGCGGAATTCAGTCTGCGCTATCCGAAGCTCAGGTTCGAAGTGGCGATCACCAGCGCGCGTGAGGCGGTCGAGGCGCTTGCCGCCGCGGAGGCCGATCTGGTCGTCACGCTCTTCGCGCCGAAGATCTCCGGCGTGAAGGTGAGGCTGCGTTCCGAGATCACCTATGACGTCATCATGGCGGCGGATCATCCCTCGGCGGGCGCGAAGGAACTCGCGCTCCGCGATCTGGTGCGGATGCCGCTTGCGCTGCCGGACAAGAGTTTTGGCGCGCGGCAGGCCTTCGAGGACGTGTTCACCAAGGAAGGATTGACGCTCGACCCGGTCTTCGTCACCGGGGCGCTGGAAATGCTGAAGGAACTGGTGCTGCGCCGCGCGGCGGTGACGCTGCTGCCGGCGCTTGCCGTGCAGAGGGAGATCGATGCCGGCCAGCTCTGTGCCGTGCCGATCGCGGCCGGCAAGGCGGTGCGCACGCCGATCGACCTCTGCGTCGCGCCCGATCGCCAGCTTTCGTTTGCCGCCGGCAAGCTCGTCGATTTCATCGAACGCTTCATGCGCGGTGCCGACAGCCGCAAACCGGCGCCCGCAAAAGCGAAGGCCTAAAGCGTTTCGTGTAGCGTTTTCGGCTACACAGGGAACACAAAATTCTGCATTGTGTGTGCACCTGCGAAATGACACAGTTCGGGCAATCGCGATCCCGCAGGTGCCGATCAGGCTGGATCGCCTACCAAAAGGGGACGATGGATGGGCAGGATGACGTTTCTGGGCTCCGCCACGATGTTGAGGAGCGCGGCCTTCGGCTTTGCGATGGCGGCGGGTCTTTTCCTGGCGCAGACAGGCGCGCAGGCCGCGCCGAAGACGGCGATCACCGTCGGCATGTCGGTCGAGCCGACCGGTCTCGATCCGACGGCCGCCGCACCGGTGGCGATCGGCCAAGTGACCTGGCAGAACATTTTCGAAGGGCTCACGACGATCGACAAGAGCGGCAAGGTGCAGCCGCAGCTCGCCGAGAGCTGGCAGATCTCGCCGGACGGGCTCACCTATACGTTCAAGCTGCGCCAGGGCGTGACGTTCCACAACGGCGTCGCCTTCGACAGTTCGGTCGCGAAATTCTCGCTCGACCGCGCCCGCGGCGCCGATTCCGTCAATCCGCAGAAACGCTATTTCGCGTCGATCGACACGATCGAAACGCCGGATGCCTCGACGTTCGTATTGAAGCTCAAGCAGCCGGCCGGCAGCCTGCTCTACTGGCTCGGCTGGCCGGCCTCGGTCATGGTCGAGCCGAAATCCGCCGCCGACAACAAGACGACGCCGATCGGCACCGGCCCGTTCAAGTTCGCGAGCTGGGCCAAGGGCTCCAAGGTCGACCTCGCCAGGAACCCGGACTACTGGAACAAGGACGTATCGGTGAAGCTCGATACCGCGTCCTTCCGCTTCATGGCCGATCCGCAGGCCCAGGCCGCGGCATTGAAGGCCGGCGACGTGGACGCCTTCCCGGAATTTGCGGCTCCCGAACTCATCAAGTCCTTCGAGGGCGACAAGCGGCTGGTGACGGTGATCGGCAACACGGAGCTCAAGGTGGTCGCGGGCATGAACAATGCGCGCAAGCCCTTCGACGACAAGAGGGTCCGCCAGGCGCTGATGATGGCGGTCGACCGCGCCACCGTCGTGGAAGGCGCCTGGTCCGGCCTCGGCACGCCGATCGGCAGCCATTACACGCCGAACGACCGCGGCTACAAGGACCTCACGGGGGTCTACCCCTATGATCCCGAAAAGGCGAAGGCGCTGCTTGCCGAAGCCGGTTATGCGAACGGCTTCACCTTCACCATCAAGGCGCCGCAGATGGCCTATGCGCAGCGCACCTCGCAGGTGCTGCAGGCGATGTTTGCGGAAATCGGCGTGACGATGAACATCGAGACGACCGAGTTTCCCGCGAAATGGGTGGCCGACGTGATGAAGGCGACCGACTACGACATGACCATCGTCGCCCATGCGGAGCCGATGGACATCGACATCTATGCCCGCGATCCCTACTACTTCAACTACAAGAACCCGGCTTTCAACGATGTCCTGAAGAAGGTCGAGGCGACCGCCGATCCGGCCGAACAGGAAAAGCTCTACGGCGAGGCGCAGACCATTCTCGCCGACGACGTGCCGGCGCTCTACCTCTTCGTCATGCCGAAGCTCGGCGTCTGGGACGGCAAGGTGAAGGGACTCTGGGAAAACGAGCCGATCCCCTCGAACGTCCTGACGGATGTTCATTGGGAAGAGTGATGTTCCGGTGATGAAGCGGAGTGGGGTGGCAGCGGCAATCTCCCTCTTCTCCCCAGCGGGGAGAAGGTGGTCCGAAGGACCGGATGAGGGGGGCGAAGCCAGACAGGTGGGCGAAGAGTTTGCCGCGTGCGCACCCCCTCATCGCCTCGCTGTGCTCGGCACTTCTCCCCGCTGGGGAGAAGAAGGGAGCAGGCGGCTCCTGTTTCCTCCTTGCCTTGAGGGCAGCGGTGCCGGTCGTTGGGAAAGAGATGGCGCGGCAGACCAATCTCCCCCTCAAGGGGGGAGATCAGAGGGCGTCTGCGGCACCAGTCCGCATCCTGTTTATAGATCGATCATAATGCCTTGCCGGGGGATCTCCCCATGATCTCCATCCTCGTCCGCCGCATTCTCAGCCTCATTATTACCCTGCTCGTCGTCTCGCTGGTCATCTTCACGGTGATGGACCTGCTTCCGGGCGATCCGGCGGCGATCATGCTCGGCACCTCGGCGAGCCCAGAGACGCTCGCCGCGCTCCGCACGCAGCTCGGTCTCGACCAGCCGCTGCCGGTGCGATATCTCGCCTGGCTCGCCGGCGTCTTCCGGGGCGATCTGGGACAGTCCTATACCTACGGCGTGCCGGTCGCCGGGCTCATTGCCGAACGGCTTTCCGTCACCCTGCCGCTGGCGCTGATGGCGATCGTCATTTCCGTTCTGATCGCCGTCCCGCTCGGGGTGCAGGCGGCGCGCAGGCACAACGGCGTCTTCGACCTCGTTGCCGGGCTGTTTTCCTATGTCAGCATCGCGGTGCCCGCCTTCTGGGTGGGGCTGCTGCTCATCATTTTCTTTTCCACCATGCTCGGCTGGATGCCGGCCGGCGGTTTTCCGGGCTGGGATGCGGGGCTTCTTGCGGGGCTGCAGGCGCTTCTGATGCCGGCGGTGGCGCTGGCGCTTCCCCAGGCGGGCGTGCTCACCCGCGTCGCGCGGACGGCGGTGCTCGACGTGATGAACGAGGATTTCGTCCGAACGGCCCGCGCCAAGGGGCTCAGCGACGGCGTTGCCGTCTGGCGGCATGCGGTGCCGAACGCGTTGGTGCCGGTCGTCACCATGCTCGGCCTGCAGTTCACCTTCCTGATCGCCGGCGCGGTGCTGGTGGAGAACGTCTTCAACCTGCCGGGGCTCGGCCGGCTCGCCTATCAGGCACTGTCGCAGCGCGACATCGTCGTCATGCAGGATGTCGTGCTGTTCTTCTCCGGCCTGGTCATCCTGATGAACTTTCTCGTCGATCTCGCCTATCTGGTGATCGATCCGCGTCTCAGGGCCAATGCGCAATGAGGAGGGCCCAATGACACGCGCTCTCCGCCGTCCCGTCTTCCTCATCGGGCTCGTCATCACGCTCGCGCTCTTCGCGGTGGCGCTCTTGTCGCTCGTCTGGACGCCGTTTCCGCCGGCCCGCATGCAGATCGTCCAGAGGCTCAAGGCGCCGCTGGAATTCGGACTTCTGGGCACCGACCAGTTCGGCCGCGACGTCGCCTCCATGCTGATGGTCGGCGCCTGGAACTCGCTGTCCACCTCGATCCTCGCCGTGGCGCTCGGTGCGACCGTCGGCACCGCGCTCGGCGTTTTCGTCGCCATGCGGCGCGGCTGGCTGGAACTCGTCGTCATGCGCGGCTGCGACATCATCTTCGCCGTGCCGCCGATCCTGTCGGCGATGATGCTCGGCGCCTTCATCGGCTCCGGCCGGTTCACCGCGATCATCTCCATTGCCGTCTTCATGGTGCCGGTCTTTGCGCGGCTGAGCCTCGGCGCCGCCCTGCAGATCTGGACGCGCGACTACGTCACCGCCGCGACGGGCATGGGCCGGCCGAAAGGGCGGATCACGCTCGTCCATGTCTTGCCGAACATCTCCAACCAGATCATCGTGCAGGTGACGATCCAGCTCGGCCTTGCGATCCTCACCGAAGCGGGGCTGAGCTTCCTCGGTCTCGGCATGCCGCCACCGACGCCGACCTGGGGCCGGATGCTTGCCGACAGCCAGACCTTCCTCGGCCAGGCGCCATGGCTGGCGCTGCTGCCGGGGCTGGCGATTGCGCTCGCCGTGCTCGGCCTCAACATGCTGGGCGACGGCCTGCGCGACCTCCTCGACCCGCGCGACAATTCCTGAAAACGAAGATATTGCGATGAACGACCTCCTGAAACTGACGATCCGCGAGCTCCTGTCTCTCTATGCCGCGAAGAAACTCTCGCCGTCGGAATACTGGCTGGCGGTCGAGGAACGGGTCGCGGCCTTCGAGCCGCATGTTCAGGCGCTCTATCTCTACGATCCGGAAAGCGCGCGTGCCCAGGCCGCCGCCGCCACGGAGCGCTGGACGAAGGGCGAGACGCTGGGCGCGCTCGACGGCATTCCGGTGACGCTGAAGGAGCTGATCGCCACCAGGGGGCAGCCGGTGCCGCTCGGCACGGCGGCGGTGGAGCTCGTCCCCGCGGCCGAAGATGCGCCGATCGCCGCCCGCCTCAGGGAAGACGGCGCCGTGATCTTCGCCAAGACGACCTGCCCGGACTACGGCATGCTCTCCTCCGGCCTGTCGAGCTTCCATCACCTGAGCCGCAACCCGTGGGAACTGACGCAGAACCCGGGCGGATCGAGCGCCGGCGCCTCGGCTGCGGGCGCCGCGAGTTTCGGACCGCTTCATATCGGCACGGATATCGGCGGGTCGGTGCGGCTTCCGGCCGGCTGGACCGGGCTTTTCGGTTTCAAGCCGAGCCAGGGCCGCATCCCGATCGATCCCTATTATGTCGGCCGCTGTGCCGGTCCTATGGCCCGCACGGTGGAAGACGCCGCCTTCTCCATGGCGACGCTCACGCGGCCAGACTGGCGCGACGGCACCGCGCTGCCGCCCAACGATTTCGACTGGCTCGATTTCGATATCGACGTGAAGGGCATGAAGATCGGCCTGATGCTCGATGCCGGCATCGGCCTGCCGGTCGAGGAGGAGGTACGCGATGCCGTGGTCGCTGCCGCAAGGCGTTTCGAGGAGGCGGGGGCGGAGATCGTGCCGGCCGGACCGGTTCTGACCCGCGTCATGCTCGACGGCCTCGACAACTTCTGGCGCGCCCGCTTCTGGGGCGATATCGAGAAGATGCCGGAGGAGCGCCGGGCGCTGATCCTGCCTTACATCTATGAATGGGCGGAGGGCGGCACCTATATTTCCGGCGTCGAGGCGGTGCGCGGTTTCAACCAGACGATCGAGATGCGCAAGGCCTGCGGAAAGCTCTTCACCGCCGTCGATGCGGTCCTGTCTCCGACCAATCCGGTCGTCTCCTATCCTGCGGAATGGGCCTCGCCCACCGATGACCCGGCGAGACCCTTCGAGCATATCGGCTTCACGGTGCCCTGGAACATGTCGGAGCAGCCGGCCGCCTCGATCAACTGCGGTTTCTCCAAATCCGGCATGCCGATCGGGCTGCAGATCGTCGGTCCGCGCTTCGGCGATCTCGCCGTGCTGAAACTCTCCCGTGCCTTCGAGCGTTGGACCGGCGGCATTGCCGCCTGGCCGGAACCGCCGGGGACCTGATTCCCATCCAGGCCCCGCCTGCCTCATTTCGCGCCGAAGCCTGCGCGCGGAACCATCACGCCCTTTGTCGCGTTCAATGCGCGCAGCCCGAAACGCGATGTCATTTGACTTTCCGCAACGTCGAGCTGTGACCTGCGTGCTTTAAAGAACAGACAAAACCGAGGAGATCGATATGCCTACAGCCAACCCGTCCAGTGATTTCGCCCGCAGCGGCAACGGCCAGAGCTCGGCCGCCTCGAAGGACATCGAAGCGCAGATCCAGCAGCTCCGCGAAGATATCGCATCGCTCGCCAGGACCGTCGCGGCGGTCGGAAGCGACAAGGCCAGCGAAGTGAAGGGCAGGGCGCGCCGCGTCGCCAACGAGGCGGCCGATGCGTCGATGCAGATGGTGGAAGCCGCCCGCGAACAGGCCGTCTCGCTGGAGCGCGACCTGGAGCGTCAGATCCGCACGAACCCTATCCAGGCAGTCGCCATCGCCGCAGGCGTCGGCTTTCTGTTCGCGCTGATGACGCGCCGCTGATGATGGCGGGACTGGGACCTCTTTTGGCTTCGCTCGCCGCGATGGACGTCGCGGCGTTCACCCGCAGGCTGAAAAGAAACGTCATCCTCTATGCGCTCGCGCTGATCTTCCTGCTGACGGCCTATGCGCTGGGGGTCGCCGCCCTTGCGATCCAGCTCGGCAGCCTGTGGGGCATGCCGATCGCCCTGCTCGTCGTCGCGGGCGGCGCGCTCGTCCTGGCGCTCATCATGTATCTCTGGGTCGTGATGGAAAACCGGGCCGAGGCAAGGCGCAAGCGGGAAGCGGCCGCATCCAGCAGCAGCAAGGCGCTGATGGTGACCGCGGCGATTTCGGCACTGCCGGTCATCATGAAATCGCGGCCGCTCCTGCTGGCCTCGGCAGCTGCCGGCCTCGGCTTCCTGCTGACGAGGAACATGGGCTCGACCGATCGCGGCCATGCCCGAGAGCCGGCCGAATAACGGGTTCAACGGCCGTCTTCCTCCCGGACGGCGGCCGTTTCTTTTCTCTTGTGTCTTTTTTAAATGACGCGGCCTTCCGCGGATGATCTAGGGCTGCTTCTTCTTTACTCCAGCTAGAGCCCTCAGCCTTTGCGCATTCTCATCGTCGATCCGGAATACCTCATTGCGATGGACGCCGAGCGTATTATCGACGCCGCTTTCGACTGCGAGATCGAGATCGCCATGTCGCACGATTACCAGGCCAGTCTGGAGAGGCGGAATTTCGATGTCGTTCTGATCGATCCGGACCTCATCCGGCGCTCCGAGGACGCGCAAGAGCTGCGTGACAGCGCCGCCGCCATCGTGTTCACCACGTCCCTGACCGAGAAGGTTTCCGGCATCCTGGATCGCGGCCGTATCGCCTTCGCGCCAAAGCCCTTCAAGGACGAGAAGCTGGTGGAAGCCATCAGGAATGCCACAGGAGACCTGCGGCATTCCGCCGATTGAAGATCGTCAGCTTCCGAAGGCGCGGGAGGTGATGGCCGCATCGCCCGCATCGGGTCCGTAGTCGCTCTCGCCGGAGACCCCGAGCAGTTCCTGCAGGCGCGTGCGCGCGCGGCTGACGCGGCTCTTGATGGTGCCCACCGCGCAACCGCAGATCGCGGCAGCTTCCTCATAGGCGAAGCCGGCAGCGCCCACGAGCACGATCGCCTCGCGCTGGTCGTCGGGCAGCTTGTCGAGCGCCTTGCGGAAGTCCTGGAGGTCCAGCCGGCCGTATTGTTCGGGATGCACGGAGAAGCGTTCGCTGAACAGGCCGTCGCTGTCCTGCACTTCGCGGCCGCGCTTCCTCATCTGGCTGTAGAACTCGTTGCGCAGGATGGTGAAGAGCCAGGCGCGCATGTTCGTGCCCGCCGTGAAGCTCGATTGATTGGCCCAGGCTTTCATGATCGTGTCCTGCACCAGGTCGTCGGCTTTGTCGTGCCGGCCCGTAAGCGACACCGCGAAGGCACGCAGATTGGGCAGCGACGCGAGGAGGTCGCGCTTGAAGCCGCGATCGTCGATCTCGTCTTCCCTGCTCATTTTGCGTTCACCGACTTGGCGTTCTTCTCGGCTTGCTCGAGGCGTTCGAGAAGCTCGAGAAAGCGATCCGGAATCCCCTCCTCTTGCACGGCATTGTAGAATTCCCGCAGTTTGCGGGAAATGGATGCATTGGGCGGCATCGCCCCGGGTCTGAGTTCGTTGTGTGGAATTGTCGTCATCTCGTCTTTTTTTCTATTTTCGTCGTCACTCATACGCGGGCAGCCTGTTACGATATCGTCGGGCGGTGAAATTCATGGCGGCAAAAAAAGTTCCATGTTTGCGGAACTTTTTTTGCCGCCTTACGTTCATACCAGGTCAATTGCCCGTTGGGCATCAGGGGAGATTTTGTATGTCACTCACCACACGCGTTGCGTCTCATCTTCCGTACCTGCGTCGATATGCTCGCGCCGTTACCGGGTCTCAGACCTCGGGGGACGCGTATGTCGCTGCGGTCCTGGAGGCTCTGATCGCGGACGTTTCGATATTCCCGGAAACGTCGAAGGACCGTGTTTCGCTCTATAAACTCTTTGTCGCGATTTTTGGTTCCACGAACATCGAGATCCGGCCGATGGAATCGCCGTTTGCATGGGAACAGAGGGCGGCCGCCAATCTGGCGACGCTTCCGTCCCAGGCCAGGCACGCCTTCCTGCTGATTTCGGTCGAGGGCTTCACCATCGAAGAGACCGCCGAAGTCCTGGATGTCGGCGTCGCCGACGTGCACCGGCTGCTCGACGAGGCGACCCGCGAGATTTCTCGCCAGGTCGCCACCGATATCATGATCATCGAAGACGAGCCGCTGATCGCGCTCGACATCGAGCAGATGGTGCAGGATCTCGGCCACCGCGTCACTGGGATCGCCCGCACGCACAAGGAAGCGGTCTCGCTGTTCAATTCCTCGCATCCGAAGATGGTTCTGGCAGACATCCAGCTCGCCGACGGCAGCTCGGGCATCGACGCCGTGAACGAGATCCTGAGAACCTCCAGCGTACCGGTGATCTTCATCACCGCCTTCCCGGAGCGGCTCCTGACCGGCGAACGGCCGGAACCGGCCTTCCTCGTCACCAAGCCGTTCAATCCGGACATGGTGAAGGCGCTGATCAGCCAGGCGCTGTTCTTCAACGAAGCAGTGAAGGCGGCCGCCTGATCGCAGCCGCCGCCCAAACGGGCAGGCCAGGAACAAATGCAACAGGGCCAGCGTTTTAAGCGCATCCGAAAGGAGAAATGCCATGTTGTATTATGCTCTTGTGTTCCTGCTCGTGGCGATCGTCGCCGGTGCACTTGGCTTCGGCGGCGTTGCGGGGACGGCGGCCACCATCGCGCAAGTCCTGTTCTTCCTGTTCCTCGCGCTGTTGCTTATATCCCTTGTGGTCGGGTTGTTCCGGCGCGTGTGACGCCTTATAAGGTGCGAATGCTCAGATATCCGGGGGTCTCCTCAGCGGGCGCCCGGGGTCTTCCGGAAAGCCCGCGAACGGAGTGAGGAAATTGGTGCATCCCCTGACATGGCAGCAAGCTGGTCAGAGCGATGACAAATTACGTGAATTTTTCGTGCCCGCCCTGGTCGATCTGGGCGCGAGCGTCATCATCCAGGATTCCCGCCGCAACTATCTCTTCGTCACCAACCTTCCCGAGGTCTGGGCAGCCGAGCACGTCGCGGCTCCGACCGACATAAGCCTGTTCGGCGAAGAGGTCGGCG
The DNA here is from genome assembly GCF_030378245.1 of Neorhizobium sp. CSC1952. Classification (NCBI taxonomy): domain Bacteria; kingdom Pseudomonadati; phylum Pseudomonadota; class Alphaproteobacteria; order Hyphomicrobiales; family Rhizobiaceae; genus Neorhizobium; species Neorhizobium sp. CSC1952. Next base: position 2,976,044 of record NZ_CP128416.1, read on the forward strand.
CCAAGCTTGCCGCGCTGAAGGACGGCATCACCGAGCCCGGCAACAAGGGCCATATCGAGATCACGGTCGGCACCGAACAGATCTACGAATTTCGCGTCCAGGCGGTGGAATTGGCCAAGGGTGGGGTCCATCTCGTGACCACGATCGTGGACCGGTCCGAGGAACGGCATCGCGAGCGGCTTCTTCGCGCGCTGCTGCGGGAGGTCAGCCACCGTTCCAAGAACCTGCTTGCCATCATCCAGAGCATCGCGCTGCAGACGGCCCGTTATTCCGGCTCGCTCGAACTCTTCCTGCACAAGTTCCGGGGGCGGCTCTATTCGCTTTCGCAAAGCCAGGACCTGATCACCGATTCCAGCTGGCGCGGCGCCTATTTCTTCGAGCTCGTGCAGCAGCAGACCGAAAAATACCTGCCGGAGAACAAGCATCTCGTGCGCGTCCACGGCGACAACGTGCTTTTGACGCCGAATGCCTCGCTGCATCTGGGGCTCGCGCTGCACGAGCTGATCGTCAACGCGGTGAGCCACGGATCGCTTCTGCGCGGCAGCCGGGTGATCAACGTCACCTGCACCCGCAAGCATATCAACGGCCATGACTCGCTCGAAATGATCTGGGACGAGGCCCTGGACGACCGGAAATCAGAGGGAAGCGAAGAGGCGCTCAAGGCGCATTTCGGCAGCACGGTGCTGGAGCGGGTCGTCCCGGTCTCCGTCAACGGCAAGGCCCATTACGTCATCGCGAACGACCGCATCAGCTACGAGCTGGCCTTCCCGCTGGAAAGCGGCGGCGACTGAGGCCCGCGCCACATTTTTCACCACTTCGCCGCCCAAAGCTAAACTGGCCCGGTTCCGATTTGCGGAACCGAGCCAGCTCGTCTCTTCGAGGGGGATTGAAGAGTATGTCCGAAGGCTTTGTAGGGCGGGGGACGGGGGGTCGCCTTCGAACAGGGATATAACGGGCGTCTACAAAATAGGTTCCCACGGTTCCGAAAAAAAATTCGGGGTCTGCGGAGCCGTTTTTCACCCCTGCTGCCGGCCTAACGAAAATGGCGGCCGGGCCGCCATTTTCCAGTCTCGCCCCACGATCGGAATACCGGCCCTCAATGCTTGAGAGCCCGGGGGTCGAGGGCGTCACGGATCGCGTCGCCCATGTAGTTGACGCTGAGCACGGTGAGCGAGATCGCCAGCCCCGGCCACAGTACGCGCGACGGCGTGAGCTGCAGGAAATTGGCGCCGTCGAAGAGCAGCCGGCCCCAGGTCGGGAAGTCCGACGGGAAACCCAACCCCAGGAAGCTCAGTGCCGATTCCGTGATGATCGCCGAAGCGATGCCGAGCGTCGCGGAGACCATGATCGAACTCAGCACGTTCGGCAGAATATGCTTCAGGACGATGCGGTATTCCCGCATGCCGCTCGATTTCGCCGCCAGGATGAATTCCTGGCTCTTGACCGCCAGCACGTCGCCGCGAACGATGCGTGCGGTATGCATCCAGCTCGTTATCCCGATCACGAAGACGATCAGGATGAAGATGCCGGTTTCCGGCCCGAAGGTCGCGCGCAGCGTATCGCGGAAGAGCATCAGGATGACGAGAAGCAGCGGCAGGAGCGGCAATGCCAGGAAGAGGTCGGTGAGCCGCATCAGCGGCCCGTCGAGCCGGCGGAAATAGCCGGAGAGCACGCCGACCAGCGTTCCGAGGAAGAGCGCCAGCAGCATGGCCGTGACGCCGACGGCAAGCGAGATGCGTCCGCCGGCAAGCACCTGGGCCAGCATGTCCTTGCCGAGATTGTCCGTGCCGAAGGGGTGGGCGAGCGACGGCCACTGGTTCTTGTCGCGTATGTTGATGGCGTTCGGGGCCACCCGGTGGATATACGGCCCGACATAGACCGCCAGCAGGATGAAGACGAAGACCACTAGTCCGGCGACGCCGCCCCTGTGGGCGCGGAACTGGCGCCATATGTCGGCGAAGGCCGATCGGGCGGGCGTCGCCGCCTTGACGGGCGGCGCGGTTGCAATGGTCGCATCAGTCATAACGGATCCTCGGGTCAAGAATGCCGTAGAGCACGTCGGCGATGAGATTGAAGAACACGATCAGCACCGCGAAGATGAAGGTCAGCGTCTGGACGAGCGGGATATCCGCCCCCTGGACGGCGGTGATCAGCAACTGGCCGAGCCCGTTCACGCGAAAAATCTGCTCGGTGATGATGGCGCCCGAGAAGATCGTCGGCACGCCGAGCGCGATCACGGTGACCACGGGGATCAGGCTGTTGCGCAGCACGTGGACGAGCAGCACCGCCTTTTCCTTGACGCCCTTGGCGCGCGCGGTGCGCACATAGTCCTGATGCAGGTTGTCCAGCATCGATGCGCGCACGAAGCGGGTGATCTGCGAGGCGTTGAAGAGGGCCAGCACGGTCACCGGCAGCGCCATCTGCTTCACCTGTGCGATGAAGCTCGAGACGTCCGTGACCCTCAGGTTGGTGTCGTAGACGGACGGGAACCATTGCAGATAGGAGGAGAAGATGACGATCAGCAGCACGCCGGTGAAGAAGGTCGGGACGGAATAGCCGACCATCGCCAGGAAAGTGCCGATCTGGTCGAAGATCGAATACTGCTTGTAGGCGGAGACCACGCCGATCGGAATGGCGATCAGGACGCCGAACAGATAGGCGAGGCCGACGACCCAGAGCGTCTGGGGAAGGCGCTGGACGATCAGGTCGACCACCGGACTTCTTGTCGCCCAGGAAAGCACCCGCATGCGTTCGCCGTCGCCGATCTGCCAGCCGGTCAGGCTTTCGAAGATGTTGAGCGGCTCGTTGACGAAGAATTGCTGCAGCCATCTGAGATAGCGGATGACGAAGGGCTGATCCAGGCCGAGCGATGCCCGGATCTGTTCGCGGACCTCCGGCGGGATCGTCAGCGGCAGGTCGCCGGTGGGATCGTTGGGAGCGAGGTCGAGAAGCGCGAAAATGACGAAGCTGATGACCAGCAGCGTCGGGATTGCAAAAAGCAATCGCCGCAAAGTGTATGTGAACATGAATGCGTCTCCGGACTGGAGCAGAGAAAATGCGGACGCCGGGCCTGCCGCTTTCTCAGGCAGGCCCGGCGGTCGTCATCACTTCTTGCGCGACCAGTCGGCGACGTTCCACAGTTCGCTGTCCCACGCATTCATCCGCACGCCTTCCAGCGTGACGGAATGCGAGGAGACGCTGCCGCGGTGGATGAGCGGGATATGCGCACCCTCTTCGGTCAGCATGTCGTTGAGCTGCTTGGCCAGCTCATGGCGTTTGTCGAGGTCGGCGGTCTTGGAGAGTTCGCCGACCAGCTTGTCGTATTCCGGGTTGCAGTAACGCGGAATGTTCTGGCCCTGCCAGCCGTTTTCCGGACTCGGAACCTTGTCGCAGAGCCATTCCGCGAGATACTTTTCAGGGTCGGTGCCGTCGAAGTTGTTGGTGTACATTTCGACGTCGGCATAGAACTTCTGGAACGTGTCCGGGCTTGCCGGGTCGCCGCCGAAGAAGACGGAAGCGCTGGCATTGCGCAGTTCCGCATCGACGCCGATCTCCGCCCACATGGCCTTCACCAGTTCCTGGGTCGCCTGGCGGACCGAGTTGGTGGAGGTGGAGTAGAGATAGGAAAGGCGCACGCCGTTCTTGGCGCGGATGCCGTCCGGACCCTTCGCCCAGCCGGCGTCGTCGAGAAGCTTGTTGGCGGCTTCGAGGTCCTGCTTCAGGCACCAGCTGTCGTTCTTCGTGGAAGCGACGGCTTCCGGCGCCGGCACGATGTTGCAGGTCGGCTTGCCCGCTTCGCCGTAACCGGCCTCGTCGATGACGTCGCGGTCGATCGCCAGCGAAAGGGCGCGGCGCACGGCCGGGTCCGACAGCGACGGATGCGGGCCGGCTTCCTTGGTCGAGCGCTTGTCGCCCAGCGCCGGATCGGCATTGTAATGGTTGAGGTTGATACGCTCGACCTGGGTGCCGAACGCGGTCACGAGAACGCCCTTGCCGGCCTTCAGCATGGTCGCCAGCACTTCCGGCTCCACCTGCATGTTCCAGGCGTAGTCGTATTCGCCGGTTTCCAGCACGGCGCGGGCCGCAGAAGCCGCATCGCCGCCGCCCTTCAGCGTCACCGTCGCGAAGGCGGGCTTGGCCGCATCGCGATAATTGGTGTTGGCATTGAGGGTGATCACGTCGTTCGGCTTGAAGTCCTTGACGACGAACGGGCCGGTGCCGACCGGGCCGAAATTGGCGGACGTGCAGCCCGGAGCCTTGGCGCCGACGCAGTTCTCGAACTGCTTCTTCTGGATGACCGGCGACTGGGCGCCGACGAAGGCGCTGTAGGGGTAGGGCTTCGGCTCGTCGAAGGTGATCTTGACCGTGTGGGGATCCGGAGCCTCGACGGTCTTCACGCCCTCATACTGGGCTGCCTGGGCGCAACCGCCGTCCGGCGCGATGCAGTATTTCCAGGTGAAGATGACGTCTTCGGCCGTGAACGGCGTGCCGTCCGACCACTTGACGTCCGGCTTCAGCTTCCAGGTCATGCTGAGCAGGTCCTTGGCGACGCCGCCGTTTTCCACGGTCGGGATCTCGGTGACCAGCATCGGCACGAGTTCGCCCTTCTCGTCGTAGCGGGCGAGCGGCTCGATGACCATGGAGGAGGCGTAAACTTCCTTGGTGCCGCCGGAGAGGTAGGGGTTCATGGTGGAAACCGCCTGCCAGAAGAGGATTTTCAGATCCCCGTCGGTGCCCCGCTCGGCATGGGCGGCGGAGCCGGCAAAGCTCAGCGCGGCGACGGTGCCGGCCAGAAGGAGTTTGAGATTTTTCATGCTGCTATTCCCCTTATCGTTCTCTTACGAGTTGTTTTTTGTGGCTTGCCGGTCAGGCCGGCTTTGATGCCATGGGATTGCGAAGCCATGTTACAACTGGCTGACTTCGCAGGGTTTTTCTCTCTGCGTCCTCCTCAATGTGCTGGCTTAAGAACAAGTTGCATCGTGTCGCCCCAGGCGAACATGATCAAATTTTGAGCCATCTAAGCATAGGCCTATTTTCCGTTCAAGCCGGAAAATTGAAGCTTGCAAAAGCCGCTTCCTACGTCGCAATATCCGTCTCCGACCAGTGTGGCGGAGTTGAAGTTCGCATCATTCCACGGCAGCCGCCGAAGCGAGCGTGAAGCAAGAAGCCGCAATGGAATCATAAAGTTACTGATGTCCTCGAAATCCGGACACCAGAGTGGGAAACAGCAAAGTAAACGGGGTCTCCGTAATGCCAGTCATCAATCGCGTCGCCGAAATGCAGGATCAGGTCGCCGAATGGAGGCGCCATCTGCATCAGAATCCGGAACTGCTCTACGATGTCCACGAGACCTCGAAATTCGTCGCCGAGAAGCTCCGATCCTTCGGCTGCGACATCGTGGAGACCGGCATCGGCAAGACCGGCGTCGTCGGCATCATCAAGGGCAGCCAGGGCGACGGCCCGGTGATCGGCTTTCGCGCCGACATGGACGCCCTGCCGATCTTCGAGACGAGCGGCAAGGCCTGGGCTTCCCGGACGCCGGGCAAGGCGCATTCCTGCGGTCACGACGGACATACCGCGATGCTGCTCGGCGCGGCCCAGTATCTCGCCGAGACCCGCAATTTCAAAGGCTCCGTCGCGGTGATCTTCCAGCCGGCGGAGGAGGGCGGCGCGGGAGCGCTCGCCATGATCAATGACGGCCTGATGGAGAAGTTCGGCATCCGGCAGGTCTACGGCATGCATAACGAGCCGCGGCTGCCGGTCGGCAATTTCGCCATCCGCAAGGGATCGACCATGGCCGCCGCCGATACGTTCGAGATCACCATCCATGGCCGCGGCAGCCATGCGGCGCAGCCGCATCTGTCGATCGATCCGATCCTCGCGGCCTCGCATATCGTCGTCGCGCTGCAGTCGATCGTCTCGCGCGAGACCGACCCGCTGAAGTCCCTCGTCGTCACCGTCGCCTCCATCCATGGCGGCGAGGCGAACAACGTCATCCCCGCTTTCGTGAAGCTCGGCGGGACGGTGCGCACGCTTCTTCCGGAAACCCGCGATTTCGCCGAGAAGCGCCTGGCCGAGGTCGCCCAGTCCACCGCCATCGCCCATGGCGCGACGGCGGAGGTCGCCTATCGCCGCGGCTATCCGGTCACCTTCAACCACGACGGCGAAACCGATTTCGCGGTCGAGATCGCGAGCAGGGTCGCCGGCCCCAAGGCGGTTGCGACGGACGTTCCCCCGCATATGGGGGCGGAGGACTTCTCCTACATGCTGGAGAAGCGGCCGGGCGCCTTCATCTTCATCGGCAACGGCGATACCGCGAGCCTCCACAACGCCGCTTACGATTTCAACGACGAGGCGATCCCCTATGGCGTCAGCTATTGGGTGACGCTCGCCGAAACCGCGCTTTCCGCGCAAGCCGCCTGACGCGGGGGAGATTTCCATGCTGCTTTCGGGAACTTCCATGGAGCAGGGCGGCGGTTCGGTGACGCCCGTGCTTTCCGTCCGCAATCTCTCCACCTCGTTCCGGGTGAACGACGAGTGGCGGACTGTGGTGCGCAACATCTCCTTCGACGTGGCGCCGCGCGAGACGGTGGCGATCGTCGGCGAGTCCGGTTCGGGCAAGAGCGTCACCTCGCTCTCCATCATGCGGCTCCTGCCGAAGAATTCCAGCCGCATCGAAGGCCAGGTCTTCCTGAGCGGCAGGGAGCTATTGTCGCTGCCGGAAGAGCAGATGCGGCGGGTGCGCGGCAACGACATCTCGATGATCTTCCAGGAGCCGATGACCTCGCTCAACCCGATTTTTCCGATCGGCAAGCAGATCGCCGAGGCGCTCACCGTTCACAAGGACATTTCCAAGGCGGATGCCAAGGCGGAGGTCGTCCGGCTGCTGGAGAAAGTGCGCATCCCGAACGCGAAGAACCGTTTCGACGAATATCCGCACCAGTTCTCCGGCGGCATGCGCCAGCGCGTGATGATCGCCATGGCGCTCGCATCGAAGCCGAAGCTCCTGATTGCCGACGAGCCGACGACGGCGCTCGACGTGACGATCCAGGGCCAGATCCTCGATCTGATCAAGGCGCTGCAGGACGAGGAAGGCATGTCCGTTCTCTTCATCACCCATGACATGGGCGTGGTGGCGGAGGTGGCCGACCGGACCATCGTCATGTATCGCGGCGATGCGGTGGAGACGGGCGAGACCGGCGACATTTTCCATCGCGGCAAGCACCCCTATACCCGCGCGCTCCTTTCCGCCGTGCCGCGGCTCGGCTCGATGGGCGAGCGGAAGCTCCCCTTGCGGTTCCCGATCGTCGACGTGAAGACCGGCGAACAGCAGCCGCTCACCGACGTCACCGACACGGTCGCGAAGGGCAAGACGCCGATCCTCGACGTGAAGGACCTGACGACGCGCTTCGACATCCATTCCGGCCTGTTCGGCCGCAAGACCGGTGCCGTGCATGCGGTGGAAAAGGTCTCCTTCGACCTCTTCGAGGGAGAGACGCTGTCGCTGGTGGGCGAATCCGGCTGCGGCAAGTCGACCACCGGCCGTTCGGTGACGCGGCTGATCACGCCGACCAGCGGCGAGGTGACGCTCGACGGCTACGAGGTGATGAAACTCGACGCATCGACGCTGCGGCAGATGCGCCGTTCGATCCAGATGGTGTTCCAGGATCCTTTCGCCTCCCTGAACCCGCGCATGAGCGTCGGGGCGGCGGTGATGGAGCCGTTCGTCGAACACAGCCTCGGCACCAAGCAGCAGGCGCGGGAGAAGGCGGCGAACCTGATGGAGAAGGTGGGTCTGTCCGCCGACATGATGAAGCGTTTTCCGCACGAGTTCTCCGGCGGCCAGCGGCAGCGCATCGCGATCGCCCGGGCGCTGATGCTCGATCCGAAGGTGATCGTCGCCGACGAGGCGGTCTCCGCGCTGGACGTTTCGATCAAGGCGCAGGTCTGCAACCTTCTGCTCGACCTGCAGCAGAGCCTGAACCTCGCTTATCTCTTCATCTCCCACGACATGGCGGTGGTGGAGCGGGTGAGCCACCGGGTGGCGGTGATGTATCTGGGCGAGATCGTCGAGATCGGCCCAAGGGCGGCGGTGTTCGAGAACCCGCAGCATCCCTATACCAAGAAGCTGATGTCGGCGGTGCCGGTGCCGGACCCCTCGCGCCGCAGGATCAAGCGCAACATGTCGACCGACGAGATCAAGAGCCCCATCCGCCCCGTCGACTACGTGCCGCCGAGGCGCGAATACCGCGAGGTGAGTGCAGGACATCTGGTACAGGTGGCGTGAGGTTTTCGACGCGGTCGAATTTGCCGAATGTCCGGATTTCCGGTATTCTGAACCTCCATGAAATCCGGACGACGGATCGGTTTCGCACGAAGAAAGTTCTCACATGAACGACAAGGACACGATCCGGCAGCGCACGCTTGAGGCCGCTCACCTTCAGATGATCGATGGGAATCCTTTCGACGATGAAGATTACGCCATGTTCGAGATGTTCGACCGGGAGGGGTTTTCGACAGAAGAGCAATTGGCTTATATTCGCGAAGACCTGAAAAAGCGGATGCAGAAAAAGGAAAAGATTACAACAAGATCCGCTATGCCGCCGTTTTTAATGGTTCGGAATCAGTTAAAAAGTTAATTCTTGAGTTATGAGCAAAGAAACGACAAAGACTGCTATAGCAGCGTTCACCGAAGATCAGGTGGAACGGCTAACCGGTGTTACTGTGCATCAATTAAGGCACTGGGACCGGACCGGTTTCTTTGTGCCTAGCATGGCTTACGAGGATCGCAGCCAACCGCTTAGCCGGCTATATTCTTTTCGCGACCTCGTTTCCCTTAAGATTCTGAATTTGCTTCGAAACGAGCACAAAGTATCACTTCAGCATCTTCGCCAAGTCAAGGAAACGCTTTCTCATTTAGGCGAAGATATTTGGGCGAAAACAAAGCTCTATGTGCTGAAGAGACGGGTTGCATTCGACAACCCTGTCACTAAAGCCAAGGAAGAAATCGTTACCGGACAAGGTGTGCTTGCAATTGCCCTTGAGGTGGTGACCGGTGACATGCGCAACTCTGTGGAAGACATGCGCCGCCGTGATGAAACCCTCGTCGGGCAAATTGAAACCAAGAAAGGCATTGCCAGAAGCAAGCCGGTAATAGCTGGAACCCGGATTCCAGTTAGTACGATCAAGGCGTTTGCAGAGGAAGGTTATACTGTAAATCAAATCAGGCAAGAATACCCCACCCTGACTGAAGCTGACATCATGGCTGCCATCAAGCACAAGGACGCTGCGTGATATCGAAGCGTCCCTCCATGATATTTCTCTTGGATGCGGGCGTACCAGTTTCTGTTGGAAAGGTAATTCAAACTCATGGGCACGACCTGATTGCCTATCACGATGTTCTGGAAGACGGCGCGCCGGACCTTTTGGTTTGCGAAACTGCGATGAAGAATAATGCAATCCTTGTAGCAATCGATTTAGATATGCGCAGGATCGCGAATCGTTACGGAAACAATCCTCGTTTCTCCGGACTGAATATCTTGCATCTCGGATGCAAAGAAGTTTTGGCCGCGAAGCGTTTAGATCAGGCGATGAGCCTGATTGAGAACGAGTGGCTTTTCAAACTTCAGAAGCCTTCACGTCGTCTATGGTTTGAAATCACAGGGCAATATCTGAAAACGTTACGGTAGTCTTCGGCCAGGCGTGCATCTTTCTGCAAGCAAGAGGCGTTCTCGGACCGATCTCTTTGCGTATGAGCTCCACCGCCGCCAACCGTTTGACAGCGACTCGAAAAACATGGCAGCAAACACGCCGAGGAGATTTTCTGCCATGGCAAAACGGTCTGACACGCAGGGGCGGCTCGACGATGCGGCGCGGGCGGGCTGGCTTTACTATGTGGCGGGAAGAACCCAGGACGAGATCGCCGCGGCCATGAGCATTTCGAGACAGTCGGCGCAGCGGCTCGTATCGCTCGCGGTCGCCGAACGGCTCATCAAGGTGCGGCTCGACCATCCGATCTCGGCCTGCCTGGAACTCGCCGAGGCCCTGCGGAGGAAATACGATCTCCGGCATGTCGAAGTGGTGCCGAGCGATCCCGCCGGCGTTTCGACGACGGTTGGTATCGCCGAGGCCGGAGCGGCGGAGATCGAGCGCTGGCTGAAGCGGCCGGATCCGATCGTGATCGCCGTCGGCACCGGCCGCACGCTGAAGGCGGCCGTCGACCAGCTGCCGCCGATGGAATGTCCGCAGCACCGCATCGTGTCGCTCACCGGCAATATCGGCCCTGACGGCTCTGCCGCCTTCTACAACGTCATCTTCTCGATGGCCGACGCCATCAAGGCGCGGCATTTCCCCATGCCGCTGCCGGTCCTCTGTTCGTCGGCGGAAGAGCGCGAGACCCTGCACGACCAGGCGCTGGTGCGTTCCACCATCGCGCTCGGCGCCCAGGCGGACGTCACCTTCGTCGGTATCGGCGAGCTCGGGATCGACGGACCGCTCTGCGTCGACGGGTTCCTGGGGCGGGACGAAATGCTCAAGCTGGTCGAAAGCGGCGCGGCCGGGGAGATCTGCGGCTGGGTCTACGATCACCGGGGCCGGCTGCTCGACAACTCCATCAACGACCGGGTCGCCAGCGTGCCGATTCCCTCGCGGGAAACGTCCTCGGTCATCGGAATTGCCCAGGGCAGAAAAAAAGTCGCAGCGATTTCCGCCGCTCTCAGGGGCAGGATCATCAACGGCATCATCACCGATGAAGCCACTTCAGAGCAATTGCTCATCGACTGAGCAAAAATTATACCTAGTCAAATCAACAGCATGACCTATGTCCGTTGCATTGCAGCGACGAATGGCGATTGACTTTTCGCGCCGTTTTGTGGGTAATTGCTCATGAGCAAAGCGAATGCTCGCATTTAATCTTCTCGGGAGGAAGATATGACACTGAAGACGGTTTTGCTGGGCGCCTGCTCAGCGCTGGTGTTTGCCGGCTTTTCCACCGCGGCTTCGGCCGAAACTCTCACGATCGCGACGGTCAACAACGGCGACATGGTCCGCATGCAGGGCCTGACGTCGGAATTCACGAAGGCCAATCCGGATATCGAGATCAACTGGGTAACCTTGGAAGAGAACGTGCTGCGCGAGCGCGTCACCACGGATATCGCCACCAGGGGCGGCCAGTACGACATCCTGACGATCGGCAATTACGAAGTGCCGATCTGGGCCAAGCAGGGCTGGCTGCTCGAGCTCGACAAGCTCGGCGACGCCTATGACGTCAACGACCTTCTGCCGGCGATCCGCGGCGGCCTGACGGTCGAGGGCAAGCTCTATGCCGCGCCGTTCTACGGCGAGTCGGCGATGATCATGTATCGCAAGGACCTGTTCGAGAAGGCCGGCCTGCAGATGCCGGACAATCCGACCTGGCAGTTCATCGGCGATGCCGCCCGCAAGATTACCGACCGTTCGGCCGACATCAACGGCATCTGCCTGCGCGGCAAGGCCGGCTGGGGCGAGAACATGGCCTTCGTCACGGCGCTGACCAATTCCTTCGGCGGCCGCTGGTTCGACGAGAACTGGAAGCCGCAGTTCGACCAGCCGGAATGGAAAGAGGCGCTGCAGTTCTATGTCGACCTGATGAAGGATGCCGGCCCGTCCGGCGCTTCCTCGAACGGCTTCAACGAGAACCTGACGCTGTTCCAGCAGGGCAAGTGCGGCATGTGGATGGACGCCACCGTTGCGGCCTCCTTCGTCTCCGACCCGAAGAACTCGACGGTCGCCGACAAGGTCGGCTACGCGATCTTCCCGACCAAGGAAGGCGTGAACAACCACGGCAACTGGCTGTGGTCGTGGAACCTCGCCGTGCCGGCGAGCTCGACCAAGGCCGAGGCGGCTCAGAAGTTCATCTCCTGGGCGACCAGCAAGGAATATACCCAGCTCGTCGCCTCCAAGGAGGGCTGGGCGAACGTTCCTCCGGGCACACGCACCTCGCTCTACGAGAATGAGGAATACAAGAAGGCGGCGTCCTTCGCGGAGCCTACGCTTGCAGCGATGAAGGCGGCCGACATCACCAAGCCGACCGTCAAGCCGGTGCCCTATACGGGCGGCCAGTTCGTCGCGATCCCTGAATTCCAGGCGATCGGCACGAATGTCGGCCAGCTGTTCTCGGCCGTCGTCGCCGGCCAGTCCACGGTCGACGACGCGCTTGCCCAGGCGCAGTCCGCGACCACGCGCGAAATGACCCGCGCCGGTTACATCAAGTAATCCTCCCGAGCATCGGCCGCCCGGTCCCGTCTCTGCCGGGCGGCCGGATTTCGAAAGCATCACCGGGATAACAAGAAGAAGCTGCATCCCTGCGCCGTCTCCTTCCCAAAGAAAAGGCGCAGCGATTTAGGGAGGGCGCCGATATGGCAACGCAAAACACCAAGACGTTGGCGCGGCTGATGATGGCGCCCTCCGTTTTACTTCTCCTGATCTGGATGATCGTTCCGCTGGCGATGACGTTGTGGTTCTCGTTCCAGAACTACAATCTCCTCAATCCCGCCAATGTGAGCTTCGCCGGTTTCTTCAACTACCAGTATTTCTACACCGATCCGGCCTTCTTCCAGTCGATCTGGAACACGCTGGTCATCGTTCTCGGCGTGCTGCTGATCACCGTCATCGGCGGCATCGCGATCGCGCTGCTATTGGACCAGCCGATCTTCGGGCAGGGGATCGTGCGCATCCTCGTCATCTCGCCGTTCTTCGTCATGCCGCCGGTCGCAGCGCTGGTGTGGAAGAACATGATCATGCATCCGGGCTACGGCGTGCTGGCGGATATCGCCAGGTTCTTCGGCCTTCGCCCGGTCGACTGGTTCGCGCAATACCCGCTCTTTTCGATCGTCGTCATCGTCGCCTGGCAATGGCTGCCGTTCGCCACCCTCATCCTCCTGACCGCGCTGCAGTCGCTCGACGGCGAGCAGAAGGAGGCGGCCGAGATGGACGGCGCGAACTTCCTCAACCGCTTCATCTATCTGACGCTGCCGCATCTCGCCCGCGCCATCACGGTCGTCATCCTGATCCAGACGATCTTCCTGCTCGGCGTCTATGCGGAAATCCTCGTCACCACCAATGGCGGCCCCGGTTACGCCTCCACCAACCTGCCGTTCCTCATCTATCGCACCGCGCTGCTCGGCTACGATGTCGGCGGAGCGTCGGCAGGCGGCATCATCGCCATCATCCTCGCCAATATCGTCGCCATCTTCCTGATGCGCGCCGTCGGCAGGAACCTGGACCGGTAGGAGATCACCATGGCCCGCTCAGTCACCACAAGGCACAAGATCACCGCCACGGCCGCAGCCTGGATCGTCGCGCTGATCATCTTCTTCCCGATCCTCTACACGGTCATCACCAGCATCAAGACCGAACCGGAGGCGATCGCCGGCTTCAGCCTCATCCCGTCCGGCACGTTCGAGAACTACGTGACGGTCCAGACCCAGCGCGACTATTTCAAGCCGTTCATGAACTCGGTCGTGCTCTCGGTCGGTTCGACGATCCTGGCCTTGATCATCGCGATCCCGGCCGCCTGGGCCATGGCGTTCTCGCCGACCAGGCGCACCAAGGACATCCTGATGTGGATGCTCTCCACCAAGATGATGCCGGCGGTCGCCGTCCTCGTGCCGATCTACCTGATGTTCCGCGATTTCGGCCTGCTCGACACGCGCATCGGACTGACCGTCATGCTGACCTTGATCAACCTGCCGATCGTGGTGTGGATGCTCTACACCTATTTCCGCGAGATTCCCGGCGAGATCCTGGAGGCGGCGCGCATGGACGGGGCGGGGCTGTGGCAGGAGATCGTCTATGTGCTCACCCCGATGGCGGTGCCGGGGATCGCCTCGACGCTGCTGCTCAACATCATCCTCGCCTGGAACGAGGCGTTCTGGACGATCCGGCTGACGACCACCAATGCGGCACCGCTGACGGCCTTCATCGCCTCGTTCTCCAGCCCGCAGGGGCTGTTCTGGGCGAAGCTTTCGGCCGCCTCCACCATGGCGATCGCGCCGATCCTCATCCTCGGCTGGTTCAGCCAGAAGCAACTCGTTCGCGGCCTCACCTTTGGCGCGGTTAAGTAAGGGACCCTCGGCTATGGGCAGCATCACTCTCAAAAACGTGTCGAAGACCTTCGGCGAGGCCAAGGTCATCCCCTCGATCGATCTGGAAATCCACGACGGCGAGTTCGTCGTCTTCGTCGGCCCCTCCGGCTGCGGCAAGTCCACGCTTTTGCGTCTCATCGCAGGCCTGGAGGATGTCAGCGGCGGCCAGATCCTCATCGACGGCAAGGACGTGACCGCCGCGGCGCCCGCTCAGCGGGGGCTTGCCATGGTCTTCCAGTCCTATGCGCTCTATCCGCATATGAGCGTCAGGAACAACATCGCCTTCCCGCTGAAGATGGCGAAGATGGACAAGGCCGCGATCGACAGGAAGGTGACGGACGCCGCGCGCATCCTCAACCTGACCGACTACCTGGAGCGCTATCCGCGCAGCTTTCCGGCGGCCAGCGCCAGCGCGTGGCGATCGGCCGGGCGATCGTCCGCAATCCGTCCGCCTTCCTGTTCGACGAGCCGCTCTCCAACCTCGATGCGGCGCTGCGCGTCACATGCGCTGGAAATCAGCGAACTGCACCATCAGCTCAAGACGACGATGATCTACGTCACCCACGACCAGATCGAGGCGATGACCATGGCCGACAAGATCGTCGTGCTGCGTCGCGGCGTCATCGAACAGGTCGCTCGCCGCTGAACTCTACCGCGACCGAAGAACGCCGGGCAAACCGAAGAAGTTCGTCGCGGGCATCTCGATTCATCGGTTCGCCGGACTCGGACGCCGTCATGCGCGACAAGCTGAAGGCTCAGGATTATCTCACCACCGTCGTCGAGCAGGACAACAACAAGACGGCCGCGCGGGTCACCGCGCCGATGATCGACGTCATCGCGCCGGACGAGAAGGCCGCTCTCGTCGAGAAGCTTGCCGATCCGGCGATCCGCATCGTCTCGATGACGATCACCGAAGGCGGCTATTTCATCGATGCTTCCGGCCAGTTCAATCCGGCTCATCCGGCGATCGCCGAGGACGGCAGGAACCCGCAGAGCCCGAAGACGGTCTTCGGCCTCATCCTCGCAGGCCTCAGGCTGCGCAGGGAAAGGGGTATTCCGCCCTTCACCATCATGTCCTGCGACAACATTCCGGGCAACGGCGAGGTGACGGAAAACGCGGTCGTCGGCCTCGCCAGGCTGTCCGATGCGGATTTCGCCCGCTGGGTCCATGAGAACGTCGCCTTCCCGAACTCCATGGTCGACCGCATCACGCCGGCCACCGGCCAGCGCGAGATCGACATTCTCAGAGAGGATTTCGATATCGACGACAACTGGCCGGTCTTCTGCGAGGAATTCAAGCAGTGGGTGATGGAGGACAAGTTCCCCGCCGGGCGCCCGCGGCTGGAGGAGGTCGGCGTGCAGTTCGTGCCGGATGTGGCGCCTTACGAGCTGATGAAGATCCGCATCCTGAACGGCGGCCATGCGGCTATCGCTTACCCCGCGGCGCTGCTCGACATCCATTTCGTCCATGAGGCGATGGAGCATCCGCTGATCCGCGCTTTCCTGGCGAAGCTCGAAAAGGAAGAAATCATCCCGATCGTGCCGCCGGTGCCGGGCACCGCCCTCAACGACTATTTCGCGCTGATCGAGCGCCGCTTCCTGAACCCGAAGATCGGCGACACCATCCCGCGGCTCGCGCAGGACGGCTCCAACCGCCAGCCGAAATTCATCCTGCCTTCGACCCGCGACCGGCTCGTCAAGGGCCTCGACATCGTGGGCCTTTCGCTCGTCTCGGCGCTCTGGTGCCGTTATTTCGCGGGCACGTCGGACAGCGGCAAGGAGATCGTCTTCAACGACGCGAGCGCCGACAAGCTGCACGAGGCGGCGCTGAAAGCCAAGGATAACCCGGAAGCCTTCCTTGTCTTCGATGAAATCTTCGGCGAGGTTTCGAAATCCGAGCTGTTCCGCAAGCGCTTCGCCCATGCGCTCGCGACGCTCTGGAAAGAGGGGACGGCGAAGACGATCGAGCTGTATCTGGCAGGCGATCTCGTCAAATAGCGGGTGGGATACGTGGCACAGACGGCGGGACCATTGGTGATCTTCGATTGCGACGGGGTTCTCGTCGACAGCGAGACCGTCTCGATCCGGGTGCTGCTCGACGGGCTTGGCCGCAAGGGGCTTGTCCTGGACGAGGCGGAGGCCTGCCGCCATTTCCTCGGCCGCAGCCTCGCCACGGTGACGAAGACCATACGCGAGGAATTCGGCATCGAGGCGGACGACGCCTTCCTGGAGGACATGCGCCGCGATCTCTATGCCCGCTTCCGCGCCGAGCTCAAGCCGATGCCCGGCATTGCCGAGACGCTGGATGCGCTGACCTTGCGGCGCTGCGTCGCCTCCTCCAGCCAGCCGGAGCGCATCCGCCTGTCGCTTTCGCTCACCGGTCTCATCGACAGGCTGGAACCCAACATCTTTTCCGCCGCCATGGTGGCGCGCGGCAAGCCGGCACCCGATCTCTTCCTGCATGCGGCGAGCCAGATGGGGGCCGACCCCGAAAGCTGCATCGTCATCGAGGACAGCCCGGCCGGCATCGAGGCCGCGCATCGCGCCGGCATGGTCGCGTTCGCCTTCGTCGGCGGCTCGCACGCCTCGGCCCCCGGTTACCGGGAGCGGATCGATGCGCTTTCTCCGGAAGTCGTGTTTGACGCCATGCCGGATTTGATACACCTTGTCCGAAAACATAGGGAGGGCCGCAACGGCCCCGTTTCCCGGGCCGCTCCCTAGAGCGGCTTGCGAAATTTCCGAAGCGGACACAGGGACAGGAAGCAGATCGGGATGCGTGATCACCTCGTTGCGGTCGATATCGGCACCGGCAGCGCGCGCGCCGGGGTGTTTGACCGCAACGGACGGCTGCTGGCGAAGGCCAAGCAACCCATCCTGATGTTCCGCCCGAAGGAAAACCACGCCGAGCACGATTCGGAGGATATCTGGGCGGCCACCTGCCGGGCGGTGCGGGAGGCGGTCACCGAGGCCGGCATCGCGGCATCCGAGATCGCCGCGATCGGTTTCGACGCCACCTGCTCGCTCGTCGCCCGCGACCGCGAGGGACGCCAGCTCACCGTCTCCGCCACCGGTGATGACCGCCGCGATACGATCGTCTGGCTCGACCATCGGGCGATCAGGGAGGCCGACGAGCTTTCCGCCACCGGTCACAAGGTGCTGGAGTTTTCCGGCGGCTCGCTGTCGCCCGAAATGGAAATGCCGAAGCTGATGTGGCTGAAGAGGCATCTGCCCGAGAGCTGGGCGAGGGCGGGATATTTCTTCGACCTTGCCGATTTCCTCACCTGGAAGGCGACCGGCTCGCCCGCCCGCTCGCGCTGCACGCTGACGGCCAAGTGGAACTATCTCGCCCACGAGAACCCCGGCTGGAGCGCCGACTACCTTGCGCTCGCCGGCCTCGACGATCTTCTGGAAAAGGGCGGCCTGCCGGACGAGACGGTCGGGGCAGGGACGAGCATGGGGCGCCTCAGCCCGAAGGCTGCCGACGAACTCGGCCTCGATACGCATGTCGAGGTCGCGCCGGGCATGATCGATGCCTATGCCGGTGCCTTCGGGGTTCTCGGCGGAGCGTCCGGCGGCCCGACGCTGGAGAACAGCGTGGCGCTGATCGGCGGCACCTCGAGCTGCATCGTCGCCTTCGCCCGCGAGGCCAAACCGGGCCGCAGCCTCTGGGGGCCCTATTACGAAGCGATCCTGCCGGGCCACTGGCTGGTCGAGGGCGGCCAGTCGGCGACCGGCGCGCTGCTCGACCATATCGTGCGGATGCATGCCGCCGGCGGCGAGCCGACCACCGAGCTGCACGGCCGCATCATCGCCCGGATCGAAGAGCTGCGCGCGGCGGAAAAGGGCGATATCGCGCCGAACCTGCATGTCCTGCCGGATTTCCACGGCAACCGCTCGCCGCTCGCCGATCCGCATGCGACCGGCGTCGTCAGCGGGCTCACGCTCGACACGTCCTTCGACGGGCTCTGCCGGCTCTACTGGCGATCTTGCGTGGCCGTCGCGCTCGGCATCCGCCATATCCTCGAAACGCTCGCCGGCTACGGCTACCGCTTCGAGACGCTGCATGTCACCGGCGGGCACGTGAACAACCCGCTGCTCGTCGAACTCTACGCCGATATTACCGCCTGCCGCGTCGTCATCCCGGAAACGCGCGATGCGGTGCTGCTCGGCACGGCCATGGCGGCGGCTGTCGCAGGCGGCGTGCATGGCAGTCTGTTCGCGGCGGGCCAGGCGATGGACGCGGGCGGCACCGAGCGGCTGCCCGATCCCTCGCGCGCGGCGCAATATGACCGCGACTATCGCCGGTTCCTCACGATGGTAAGACATCGGGAGGAGTTGCGGGGGATGGAGTGATGAACAGTTCGGAGCTCTCCGGCATCTATCGCGCTTACATTGCCTGTCTGAACAGTCAGGATTGGCACAGTCTCGACCGCTTCGTCGGCGATGACGTTATCCATAATGGCCGGCGGATCGGCATTTCCGGTTACCGGGACATGCTGACACGGGATTTCGAGCAAATTCCGGACCTGCATTTCGACATCGAGTTGCTCGTCTGCGATCCGCCCCATGTGGCCAGCAGGCTCGCGTTCGACTGCACGCCCAAAGGGACGTTCCTCGGTCTCGACATCGATGGGAAGAGGGTCGCGTTTGCCGAAAACGTCATCTACCGGTTTCAGGCGGGAAAGATTGCGGAAGTCTGGTCCGTCATCGACAAGACGGCCATCGAGGCTCAGCTCTAGCGCTCTTATCGCAGGATCCGGTTCGTCATCAGCCACTTCACGGAACGGGGCCAGGCATAGTTCGCGCCCATGCGGAGGTCGGTAAAGCCCACCGAAACAGGTTTTCCGGTTTCAGCGTCAAGGATGCGGATGAACATCGTGTGTTCCGTCCGGTTGACGCGCGTTACGACGCCCAGCAGAGCGAGGGACGCACCGTGTTCTTTCGCGATCCTGCCTTCACAGCCCCCGCAGTTGCGCAATCCGTGCGGTGCCGCCAATTCATCTGGGGGCGCCGCGTCGACGACCGTGAAGCGCCCGGATCGGGAGAGCATGTCCCTCGCAACCTGAGCCGCTTCGGACAGATAGCGCCTGTCCCGGTCATCCGGCGGAATTATTCCCGCGCCGGCGCTCTTGTCCTCCAATTCGAAGGGAAACACTTCGATCGACATCGGCTTTGTCTGCTGAGCCTGCGCGACTGCGCAGGTGCCCGCAAGCAGCGTCGTCAGGACAGTCAATCTGCGAATGCGCATGATCGGTCCTCCCGTTCATCGTCATTATACAGGACCTGACGATCCAAAGCACGATCAAAGGAGGGGAGGGGCGCTACAGCATCGGCCCGAAAATCGGAATCGATTTTCGGTAAGCACGAGGCGTAGATTCAATAAGTTAGAGCGTCCTTCGTGCGTCCGTTCGGACGCACGGCGCTCTAATGCAGATGCCTCAGCTTGTCGGGGTTCCTCACGACGTAGATGGCCGCGATCCTGCCGTCCTCGATGTCGAGCGCGGTCGTCTGGAACTCGCCGTCCGCTTCCAGCGTGACAAAGCCGGGCAGGCCGTTGACGAAGCCGGCACGAACCAGTTGCGAGCCGTGTTTCCTGAACAGGGCCGCCAGATTTTCGTGCACCTTCATCACCGCATCGAAGCCGAAGATCGGCTCCAGGATGGCAGGGCGTTTGCCGCCGCCGTCCGCATGAACGCTCACGTCCGCCGCCAGCATCGCGCCAAGCGCTTTCATGTCGCCGCTGCGGGATGCCGCATAGAAGGCTTCGGCGAGCTCGACGCCCCGTTGCTTGTCCACCTGGAAGCGGGTTCTCGCCTCGCGGACATGGAGGCGCGCGCGGGTGGCGAGTTGCCGGCAGGCGGCCGGGTCGCGTTCGACGGCCGCCGCGACTTCCTCGAATCCCAGTCCGAACACGTCGTGCAGCAGGAACGCCGCCCTTTCGAGCGGCGAAAGACGTTCCAGGGCAAGCATCAGCGGCAATGTGACGTCTTCCTGTGCTTCCTCTTCCACCACGGGGTCGGGAAGCCAGGGGCCGACGTAGGTCTCGCGCTGGCGCCGCGCCGACTTGAGCTGGTCGAGGCAGAGGCGCGTGACCGTCCGGCGCAGGAAGGCTTCCGGCTCGCGCACCGCGCCGCGGTCGGCCTTCATCCAGCGGATGAAGGCCTCCTGCACCATATCCTCGGCATCGGCCACCGATCCGAGCATGCGGTAGGCGACCCGCATGAGCTTAGGACGCAGCGGATCGAAGCTCGCCGCTGCGTCCTCATGGTCGAGCCCCGCCATCAGGCGGCCGCCACCGCTGCCTGGGCAGCCTTCGCCGCGGCGGGGTCGGTCCACAGACCGAAGCCGACCGCGAGGCGATTCCAGCCGTTGATGACATTGATCATCAAAGTGAGCTTCACCTGTTCCTCCGCCGTGAAATGGGCCCATAGGGGCTCATAGGCGCTTTCCTGCGCGTGGCCTTCCGAAAGCCGGGTCAGGGCCTCGGTCCAGCCTAGCGCAGCGCGCTCGCGATCGGAATAGCATGGAGCTTCACGCCAGGCCGACAGGAGATAGATGCGCTGTTCGGTCTCGCCCTTCGCGCGGGCTTCCGCCGTGTGCATGTTGATGCAGTTGGCGCAGCCGTTGATCTGCGAGGCGCGGATCTTGACGAGTTCGATGAGGCTCGGCTCAAGGCTCGAAGCAACTTCGACGGAGACGCCCATCCACTTCTTCATCAGCGCGGGAGCGGCGGAGAAAATATCAAACTTGGCACTCATGGTCCGTTTCCTTCCGTTGGTTACGACACCATGACGAGACAGGATCCGCCGGTGTGACATGCCCGCAAAATTTTCTTGTCCGGCGCCCATCCGGCTGACGCTTGCTCCCGCGCTTGCGCAAACCTACATCTCTGCGGCACAAATGGAGACGCCGATGATCCTCGACGCCGCACGCCTTTCGCTCCTCAACCTTTTCGCGCCGGAGACACGCGCCGTCTTCTGGAAGACGCTGGGGCTCACCGTCCTCGTGCTGGTCGGCATCTGGTTCGCGCTGCGCGAGCTCTTCGTCCTCTATGCCTGGCCGTGGTTCGCCGCCTTCTTTCCGGATATGCCGGACTGGACCGGCTGGCTCACCCTGATCGGCGCGATCGTCGCCGGCATCGGGCTGGCGCTGGCGCTTGCCCTGCTGATCGCGCCGATCACGGCGCTGATCGCCGGCCTTTTCCTCGACGATGTCGCGGAGGTGGTCGAAAAGCGCGACTATCCGAACGATCCGCCCGGCAAGGCCATGCCGCTCGGGGAGGCGATCGCCAGTTCCATCAAATTCCTCGGCGTCGTGATCGTCGGCAACATCGTCGCGCTTTTTCTCCTGTTCATCCCGGGCATCAACCTGGTCGCCTTCTTCCTGGTGAACGGCTACCTGCTCGGCCGGGAATTCTTCGAATTCGCCGCGATGCGTTTCCGTCCGCCGGCGGAGGCGCGCGCCTTCCGGTCGAAACATTCCTCGACCGTGTTCATGGCGGGCCTGCTGATCGCCTGCTTCCTGGCGGTTCCGATCGTCAATCTCCTGACGCCGCTCTTCGCGGCGGGCCTCATGGTGCATCTCCACAAGGCGGTCTCCCGCCGCGATCCGGCCTTCAAAGCATAGTTCGGCAAAGCCTAGTTCGGCAAAGCCGAAGCGTCGTACATCGCCGCGAACTCGGCGCTCGGCGGGATCGGCGTGATCACGTCGATCAGCACGCCGTTCGGGTCCGACGTGATGAAATGCCGCTGGCCGAAATCCTCGTCGCGGAGATCGAGCCGGATCGGCAACCCGGCCGCCTTGAGGCGATCGTAGACGGCATCTACATCCTCCACCTCGAAATTCAGGAGAAGCCCGGAAACCTTGCCGCGGCTGCCCTCGGGTATCGTCTCGTGGCTGCCGTCGAGGATCGCCAGCGTCACATGCCCGCTTTCCTTCGATTGCAGGTGGACGTACCAATCCGCGGAGAACAGCGCCTCGAAGCCGAAATGGCCGGTATAGAAAGCCGCCGTGCCGGCGACCTCGTCCGTCATGATGACGGGGTAATAGCTCAACGCCTTCATGGCTTTTCCTTCCTCTTTGTTTAAGATACATTCAGCCTGTATGTTTCTTTATAGATACATTCTGTCTGTATGTAAATAGGAAAGAGAAGGAAATGCCGCGCAGCAATCGCGAACGCACCGATGCCACCCGAACCGCTCTTCTGGATGCCGCCCGGGCGCTTTTCGTGGAGAAGGGTTATTCCGAAACCGCGACGCCTGAGATCGTCGCGGCCGCGAAGGTCACGCGCGGGGCGCTCTATCATCATTTCGAGGACAAGAAGGCGCTCTTTGCCGCCGTCGTGGAGCGCGAGGCCGCCGAGGTGGGCGCAGCGATAGAGGCGAAGTCCGCGGATGCGACGTCGGCGCGGGATGCGTTGCTGCAGGGGGCTTCGGCCTATTTCGACGCCATGGCGGTGCCCGGCCGCACCAAGCTTCTGCTGCGCGAGGCGCCGGCGCTGCTTGCCGACGAGCCGGCGGAAGCGAGCCTCAGGGCCGGGCTTTCCGAGCTCGTGGCCGGCTCGAAGCTGGAGCCGCTTCTCGATCCGCTGACGGTGCTGATCTCCGCCGCCTTCGATCGCGCGGCGATCGCCGTCGATGCGGGCGGCAGCCGCGAGGGCTATGAGGCGGCGATCGCGGCGCTACTCGACGGCCTCGGCCACGCCGATCCGCTGCGGCGGTAGTTCCACCAGCGGAGCGGGCACGTCGCAGGTCTTTTCCGGCGAGCGACAGAGGTCGGCGATGACGCAGCGCTCGCATTCGGGCCGTCTCGCCTTGCAGGTATAGCGGCCGTGCAGGATCAGCCAGTGATGCGCGTGATAGAGATATTGGTCGGGGATCACCTTCAGCATGTGCTGCTCCACCTCGTCCGGCGTCTTGCCGGGGGCGAGCAGCAGCCGGTTGGCGATCCGGAAGATATGCGTGTCGACCGCGAGCGTCGGGATGCCGAAGGCCATGGACATGACCACGTTCGCCGTCTTGCGTCCGACGCCCGGAAGCCGCATCAGCTCCTCGCGGGTCTTCGGCACTTCCGAACCGAACTCGTCGATCAGCATGCGACAGAGCGCGATGACGTTCTTCGCCTTGTTGCGGTAGAGCCCGATCGTCTTGATATATTGGATGACGCCTTCCTCCCCGAGCGCCAGCATCTTTTCCGGCGTGTCGGCCACCTTGAAAAGCGCCCGCGTCGCCTTGTTGACGCCGGCATCGGTCGCCTGCGCGGAAAGCGCCACGGCGACCACCAGCGTGAACGGGTTGACATGCTCCAGCTCGCCTTTCGGCTCCGGCCGCTGCACGGAGAAGCGGCGGAAAATCTCCTCCAGCTCCGCTTTCGAATAGGCGGTCTTGTAGCGCTTGGGCTTGCGCCCGGACGCGTGATTTGACTTTTGCGGAGTGCTGGTGCTGGATTTGGTCTTTGGAGTCGCCATATGCCTGTATAGGCACTCCCTGTGAAGGAAAGCAACGTGGACGTTTCCAGCGATCAGCCGGTTTTCGCCGCCGAGCTCACGCCGCACCGCTCGCTCGGCCGGCGCGGTTTCCAGGTCGTGCTCATGCTGTCCGGCGCGGTCTGCCTTGTCTATGGCGGCTTCTTCCTGGCGACGGGCGCCTATCCGATCGGCTTTTTCTTCGGGCTCGATTTCCTCGCCCTCTATTTCGCTCTGAAGATGAGCTATCGCTCCGGCAGGGCGCGCGAGGAAGTCACCGTGTCGCGCAGCAATCTCTCGATCCGGAAATTTTCGCCGGCGGGGCGGATGGTGGAGTATTGCTTCAATCCGTTCTGGGCGCGCTTCCGCGTCAACCGGCATGAGGAATTCGGCATCACCTCCATGTATGTGACGGGCGAGGGGCGCGGAACGGATATCGGTTCCTTCCTCAATCCCGATGACCGCGAAAGCTTTGCCAAGGCGTTCAAGGGCGCGTTGGCCACCGTGAAACAAAAGACGTAAGCCCGCAAGAAACGGGTGGTTTCGGCGAAGCCGAAGGGGCATCTATGCAGCATGTCAATTGCACAACGCCCTTGCGTGCCGTCCCGGCGTGCGGGCGCTGGTGAAGGAGTAACACCATGAACGCTCTTGCGAAGATCACCGAACCCGCAGTCGACGTGACGCCGGACGGCTCCGACTACGAGACCGTCCGCCGCGTCATCGAAATGATCACGCTCGACTACCGCGACCAGCCCTCGCTCGAAACCATCGCCGCCGAACTCGGCCAGTCGCCGACCCAGCTCCAGAAGGTGTTCACCCGCTGGGCGGGGCTTTCGCCGAAGGCTTTCCTGCAGGCGGTGACGCTCGACCATGCCAAGCGCCTGCTCGGCAAGGAGGAGATGCCGCTGCTCGAGGCATCCTATGAGCTGGGCTTGTCCGGCCCCGGCCGGCTGCACGACCTTTTCGTCACCCACGAGGCCATGTCGCCCGGCGAATGGAAGGCGCGCGGCGGCGGCCTGACGATCCGTTACGGCTTCCATCCGTCGCCCTTCGGCGTGGCGCTGGTCATGGCGACGGATCGCGGGCTTTCAGGCCTCGCCTTCGCCGATGCGGGCGGTGAAAGGCCCGCTTTCGAGGACATGGCGCGCCGCTGGCCGAATGCCGAATATGTCGAGGACCGGGAAGCCACCGCGCCTTACATCCGGCGCATCTTCGACCGGTCGCAGTGGTCGTCCGACCAGCCATTGAAGGTCGTGCTGATCGGCTCGGACTTCCAGGTGCGCGTGTGGCAGAGCCTGTTGAAGATCCCGTTCGGCAAGGCGGTCACCTATTCCGAGGTCGCGTGCGATATCGGCCAGCCGACGGCAAGCCGTGCCGTGGGTGCCGCGGTCGGCGCCAACCCGATTTCCTTCGTCGTGCCCTGCCACCGGGCGCTCGGGAAAAGCGGAGCGCTTACCGGCTATCACTGGGGTCTTACCCGCAAGCGGGCTATCCTCGGCTGGGAAGCGGGAAACGTCTGAAGGGTTCTACAGCATCGGCCCGAAAATCGGAATCGATTTTCGGTCAGCACGATGCGTAGATTAATAAGTTAGAGCGTCCTTTGTGCGTCGTTCGGACGCACGGCGCTCTAGTTGTCGTTGGCCGCGGAAGCCTTGCCGTTGAGGGCCAGTTCCATCACGTAATCCTCGGCGAGATCCGCAATCTGCAGGGCGACTTCCTTCTCGCGCCAGCCGGCTGCCACGGCGCGGGAAATCACCGAGTCCAGCACTCGTCTGAACTCTGCTTCACATTCCTTCGCGCGTCCTTCGTCAAACACGCTGTGTCTCGGAGAGTGAATGTTTGGCATGGGCCGACGTTACCTAAAGGGATACCACAGTTCAACCATAATTAGATAACGCTTCCGTGCCTACACGGAGATGCGCGCCTGGTCGTCCGACAGCCTCAACAGCTCCTTCGCCGCCGTCTCGTCGGTGATGAGCGTGTTGCAGCCGATCCTGCGGATCGTGGCGCGGATCGCCACGGCCCGGTGGGCGCCGCCCGAGGAAAGCACGATGTGCTTGGCCTGTCTCAGCGTATCGAGGTCGACCGACATCACCCGCTCGTTCAGCTTGTGGTCGACGGAGCGGCCCTCCTCGTCGAGAAAGTTGAACATGGTGTCGCAGACGCATCCCGCCGCGATCAGCCGGTCGAGCTCCGCCTTCGAGATGAAGCCTTCCGAGAGCGAGGTCGAATGCGGGCCGATATCGCCGCAGCTCACCACCGCGAGATCGAGGTTTTCGGCAAGATCGTAGATCGTCTTCAACCCGCATTGCTCGATCAGTGCCCGCTTGGTGGTGACCGAATCCACCAGGAGCGGCGCGAGGAACATGTAGCATTCGGCACCGAGCTGGCCCGCGAACCGCCAGGTATAGTCGATCGGGTTCGTCTGATGCACGGCGACGATGCCGCCGAGCAGCGAGACGACCTTGCAGTTTTCCCGCCGCGGCGGGCGGAAGCTCGACAGCGAGGCGGTCATGGTGCGGCCCCAGCCGACGCCGATCGTCATGTCGTCCTGAACCACTTCGGAAAGGAACTGCCCGAGCGCAAGGCCGACGGCGCCCGCCATGGCCGCGGCGCCGTCGTCGCGGGGCGCGGGCACCACCACGGCCTCGTCCAGGCCGTAAGCCCTTTCCAGCCGAGTCGCGAGCTCTACGCAGGTGTCGATGCCCTCGCTGATCCAGATCTGCACCTCGGAGCGCTTCATCGCCTCGTCGAGCAGGCGGATCACGGTCGAGCGGCTGATGCCGAGCCGTTCGGCGACATCTTTCTGCGTCAATCCCTGATTATAATAGAGCCATGCCGCGCGCAGCCGGAGCGATGCCGCTTCGGAATAGGCGGTGTGGATCTCGCGTCTGAGCTTCGCCAACGGGCCTCCCGGAAGGATGGTGAACCGAGCCCGGATATTTGTCCGTCGTGAAACATATGTCAATTCCGAAGGACAAATGTCTTGACTTCTTCACCATGCACGGACGATAGTCCGGAGAGGGCGCCGGGGAGCAAAATCGCGCGACAGGCGTTTAATCTCATATCGAGGACTATTCGGATGACGTCGAAACTAGAGCAACTTCGTTCCATGACCACGGTCGTCGCCGATACCGGTGACATCGAAGCCGTGGCCCGTCTCAAGCCCGTGGATTGCACCACCAACCCGACCATCGTTCTGAAGGCGCTCGGCACGCCGGCCTTCGCCGACAAGGTGAAGGAAGCGATCGCCTGGGGCCGCAAGCAGGGCGGCCAGGATGACGCGGTTGCCGCCGCGGTCGCAGACCGGCTGGCGATCGATGTCGGCGCGGCGCTGGCGGGGATCGTGCCCGGCCGCGTCTCGACCGAGGTCGATGCCGACCTTTCCTTCGATACGGAAGCTTCGATCGCCAAAGCTCGTTCGATCATCGCCGCCTACAAGGAGCGCGGCATCGAGCGCGACCGCATCCTGATCAAGCTCGCCTCCACCTGGGAAGGCATCCGCGCCGCCGAAGTGCTGCAGACGGAAGGCATCGACTGCAACCTGACGCTTCTCTTCAGCCAGGCCCAGGCGATCGCCTGCGCCGAAGCCAAGGTCTTCCTGATCTCGCCCTTCGTCGGCCGCATCCTCGACTGGTACAAGAAGTCGACCGGGCAGGATTACACGGCGGAAACCGATCCGGGCGTCGTCTCCGTCCGGCAGATCTACAATTACTACAAGGCGAACGGCATCAAGACGATCGTCATGGGCGCCTCCTTCCGCAATGTCGGAGAGATCGAAGCGCTGGCGGGCTGCGACCGGCTGACGATCAGCCCGGCGCTGCTCGAAGAACTGGACAAGGCCGAGGGCACGCTGACGCGCAAGCTCTCGCCCGAAACCTTCAAGGCCGAGCCGCTGCAGTCGCTCGACGAGAAGGCGTTCCGCTGGATGCTGAACGAAGACCAGATGGCGACGGAAAAGCTGTCGGAAGGCATCCGCCTCTTCGCCAAGGACCTGGTCGCGCTGCGCAGCATGATCAAGAAGGAACTGGCGCTCGCCGCAGCGTGATCTCCAGTTACATTAGAATGAAAGGCCCGTCCTGCGGCGGGCCTTTTGTGATCTTGCGGATTATCGAATGATAAGCTTTCGCTTGTTCTTCAGTCTGCTGCGGCTGGCTCTGAACATTGACCCGTCGAAAAGGCCGTAAGATTCCCAGCCGCTTTCCGTCAATTTGCCGTACCAGACGCGTAGTTCGAGCGTATCTTTTCCCAGTTCGCGGGCTATGGATACCGTGAAAACGCCACCAATTCCTGAATCGATATCGTAAACCTCTATGCCGTTGGCAGGCATAGGTGTGATGGTTCGCATGTGATGCTCCAATTGCTCGACAAAGATCGGGCTTGGCGCACAAGCGAACGTTGAACTCCGCTTATGCGCTAGAGTTCGAACTGCCTCATGATCGTTCCTCCTGAACGGGAGTAATTACTTGGAAATGGCCGGGCATTCATGCCCGGTTTTCTGTTTCATGGCAAGATAAGCTCCTGCAGTTGACCGCATGAGATTTTCAAGCCGCCTGCGGTACCGCCGTTGCCGAGCCGGGCTTTCTCAGCAGCAGGACCGAGATCGCGGCGATCATGCACATCACGCCGGCGATCTGCAGCGCGGGCATATAGGTGTTGAAGTCGCTCTTGAAGAAGCCGGCGCCGAAGGCGGCCGTCGCAGCGCCGAGCTGGTGGCCCGCAAAGACCCAGCCGAAGACGAGGCCCGCCTTTTCACGGCCGAAGTTTTCCGCCGCGAGCTTCACCGTCGGCGGCACGGTCGCCACCCAGTCGAGCCCGTAGAAGATCGCGAAGACCGAGAGTTCCACGAAGCTGAAGCCCGAGAAGGACAGGTAGATCAGCGACAGGCCGCGCAGGCCGTAGAACCAGAAGAGCAGGAAGCGGTTGTCGAAGCGGTCGGAGAGCCAGCCGGCAAAGATCGTGCCGAAGAAATCGAAGATGCCGATGACGGCGAGCGTGCTGGCGGCGGTCACCGCGGCCATGCCGAAATCGCCGCAGATCGAGATCCAGTGGGTCTGGATGAGGCCGTTGGTGGAAAGGCCGCAGACGAAGAACGTGCCGAACAGGACCCAGAAGACCGGATTGCCGGCGACGCTGTAAAGGGTGACGAGCGGCGAGGCGAGCGTCGCGAGCAGCTTGTGGTCCTGCTTCGGAGGCTTCGAAACCGTCGTATCGCCATAGGCCGGCAGGCCGACATCGGCGGGATGGTCGCGCATCAGCAGGAGGACCAGCACCATCGCGGCGGCGATGACCGCGACGGTCAGCGTCAGCGCCGTGCGCCAGCCATAGGCCTCCGTCATCGCGGCGAGCAGCGGCAGGAAGACGAGCTGGCCGGTGGCATTGCTCGCCGTCATCAGGCCGACGACCAGGCCGCGGCGCTTGGAGAACCAGCGGGTCGCGACGGTCGCGCCAAGCACCAGCGCCGTCATGCCGGTGCCGACGCCGATCACCACGCCCCAGAGGAGCACGAGCTGCCAGACCTCGGTCATGAACAGCGAGACGACGATGCCGCCCATGATGAGGGCGAGCGCCGTCGCCACCACCTGGCGGATACCGAAATGGTTCATGAAGGCGGCGGCGAACGGGCCGAGCAGGCCGAAGAGCACGAGGCGGACCGCCATGGCGGAGGAGATGTCGGCGATATCCCAGCCGAATTCCTGGTGCAGCGGCTGGATCATCACGCCGGCCGAGCCCATGGCGCCGGCGGTCGCCAGCATGGTCAGGAAGGTGGTCGCGGCGACAACCCACCCATAGTGGAGGTTTCTGCCGGCCATCCATCGGGCGGCGCTGGTGGAAATCATTATCTATCCCTTTCCTGATCGTCGCCGCATCCGCAGCGTGTCATTTCGGGTATATACCCGTGTTTGCGCAAAAAATTCCTCAGAGAGCTGCGAGCAGATCCTGCAATTGTTTCGTCTTTTCGGGGCCCAGCCGGGCCTCGATATCGTCCTGCACGCCATCCCAGAGGGGCGCGCCCTTTTTCAGGATCGCGTGGCCCTTGGTCGCCACGCTCAGCATGGCCTCGCGCTGGTCCTCGCCATGGCCGATCGTCACCAGCCCCATGCGTTCCAGCACCTTGGCATTGCGGCCGACCGTCGAGCGGTCGAGCTCCACCTGTGATGCGAGTTCCGTCAGCGAGACAGGCGCCAGCCGGTTGATGTTCCTGAGCAGACTGAACTGGCCAATGTTGACGCCGAGCGGCGCCAGCGCCTCGTCATAGTATGACGAGACCTTCCGGGAGGCCTTTCTCAGCAGGATGCAATGGCATGTATCGTCCGGCATGGCGCGGGTATATACCCGTAGTCCGGCTTGCGCAAGAGGGGAACAAAGATTTCAGGCGGCCGCGCGGGCCTTGATCGTCGTGCGCACGAAGGCGAGAACGAACAAGGCGGTCATCAGCAGCACGATGGTCGGGGCAGGGGCGCTATCGAGGAAAAAGCTCACATAGATGCCGAGGAGCGAGCAGCCCGCCGCGATCGCCATCGCCGTCAGCAGCATCTGGGTGAAACGGCGGGTGACGAGGAACGCGATCGCGCCGGGCGCGACCAGCATGGCGACCGACAGGATGATGCCGACCGCCTTCAGCGCGCCGACCACCGTCAGCGACAGCACGGCAAGCAGGCCGTAATGGAGGAGGCGCACCGGCAGGCCGATCGCCTTGGCATGCTGCTCGTCGAAGGAATGCACCAGCAGGTCCTTGCGCAGGATGACGAGGAAAAGGGTGGCGGCGAGCGCGATGAGGCCTGTCTCGACCAGATCGGAGGGGAGGATGCCGAGCATGTCGCCGAACAGGATGTGGTCGAGATGCACGTCGCTCTGCACCTTGACGAAGAGGACGAGGCCCAGGCCGAACATGCCGGAGAAGACGATGCCGAGCACCGTATCCTCCTTGATGCGGCTGTTCTCCTTCAGGAAGCCGGTCGCAAGCGCGCAGATCATGCCGGCCGCGAAGGCGCCGACCGACAGCGGGATCGACAGCATGTAGGCGATCACGACGCCGGGCAGCACGGCATGCGAGACCGCGTCGCCCATCAGCGACCAGCCTTTCAGCACCAGGAAGCAGGAAAGGATCGCCATCGGCAGCGCGATCATCAGCGTCACGATGAAGGCGCGCTGCATGAAATCGATCTGGAACGGGAAGGTCAAAAGGTCGAGGAAGTCGCTCATGCCTTCTCCTCCAGCGTCCGGTGCAGCCGGCGGCGGGCGGCGAGTATGCCGTGCTTCGGCGCGAAGAGGAAAGCGGCGAGGAACAATGCGGTCTGCAGCACGACGATGATGCCGCCCGTCGCGCCGTTCAGGAAGTAGCTCAGATAAGCGCCGACGAAACTAGTCGCCGCGCCGATGACGAGACCCATCAGGATCAGCCTCTCGAACCGGTCGGTGAGCAGGTAGGCGGTCGCTCCCGGCGTCACCACCATGGCGACCACGAGGAAAGCGCCGACCGTCTGCAGGGCCGCGACGGTCGAGGCGGCGAGCAGCGCGAAGAACAGGACCTTCAGGAGGTCCGGCTTCAGGCCGATCGTGCGCGCATGGTTTTCGTCGAAGAAGGTTACCATCAGGTCCTTCCACTTGAGCGCCAGGATCGCCAGGCTCACGCCGCCGATGATGACGAGCTGCAGCGTATCCTCCGGCGTGATGGCGAGGATGTTGCCGAGCACGATCGTCTGGATGTTCACGGAGGTCGGCGAAAGCGACACCATGAAGAGGCCGAGGCCGAAGAAGGAGGTGAAGATGAGCCCGATGATGGCGTCTTCCTTGAGCCTCGTCCGCTGGTTGAGGAAGAGCATGGCGCCGGCCGCAAGCCCGCCGGACAGGAAGGCGCCGATCGAGAAGGGGAGGCCGAGCATATAGGCGCCGGCGACGCCCGGGACGATGGAATGGGAAAGCGCGTCGCCGATCAGCGACCAGCCCTTCAGCATCAGGTAGGCCGAGAGGAAGCCGCAGACGCCGCCGACCAGCGCGCTGACCCAGATGGCGTTGGTCATATAGCCGTAGGTGAAGGGCTCAAGGAGCGTCTGGAGCATCAGCCTTCTCCTTCGGTTGGTCCTTGCCCGTCTTCTGCCTGCCGTTGCCATAGGTGACGAAAGGCCGCTCGTCGTCGCTGATCACCCTCACATGCCGCGGGTCGGCATCGTCGTGCAGTTCGGCGCCGCCGAGGATGAAATGGCGCAGCACGCCGCCGAAGGCCTTTTCGAGATTGGCCTCGTTAAAAGTGTCCTCCGTCCTGCCATAGGCGAGCACGGTGCCCTTGACGAAGACGGTGCGGTCGCAAAATTCCGGCACGCTGCCGAGATTGTGGGTGGAGACCAGCATGACCCGGCCTTCGTCGCGCAGGGCCTTCAGAAGCGTGATGATCTGCTCCTCGGTCGTCACGTCGACGCCGGTGAAGGGCTCGTCCAGCAGGATGACCTGTCCCTCCTGCGCCAGGGCGCGCGCCAGGAAGACGCGCTTGCGCTGCCCGCCGGAGAGCTCGCCGATCTGGCGCTTGCGGTATTCCTCCATGTTCACCCGCTTCAGCGCTTGGGTGACCATCTCATGGTCGCGGCGCGAGGGGATGCGCAGGAAATTCATATGGCCGTAGCGGCCCATCATCACCACGTCCTCCACGAGGACCGGGAAATTCCAGTCGACCTCCTCGGCCTGCGGCACGTAGGCGACGAGGTTTTTCCTGAGAGCCTCGCGGGCGGGCATGCCGAAGATCTCGACGGAGCCCTGGGCGAGCGGCACGAAACCCATGATCGCCTTGAAAAGCGTGGACTTGCCGGCGCCGTTGACGCCCACCAGCGCGGTGATCGTCCCTTTCGGTACCGTGAAGGTCGCGTGCCTCAGCGCCGTCAGTCCGTTGCGGTAGGCAACCGTGACATCCTTCACGTCGAGGCCGGCGGCCGCGGGTTTCGTCTTGCCCATCATCACTGCGAAAGGCCTTTCGCTATGGTTTGCGTGGTCACCCGGAGGAGATCGAGATAGGTCGGAACAGGGCCGCCTTCCTCGCTCAGCGAGTCGACATAAAGGACGCCGCCGTATTTCGCGCCGGTCTCGCGGGCGACCTGCTGGGCCGGCTCGGCGGAAACCGTGCTTTCGCTGAAGATCACCCCGATCCTATGCTCGCGCATGGCGTCGATGACGGCGCGCACCTGCTGCGGCGTGCCCTGGCTGTCGGCATTGACCGGCCAGAGGTAGAGTTCCTTGAGGCCGAAATCGCGGGCGAGATAGGAGAAGGCGCCCTCGCTCGTCACCAGCCAGCGGTGATCCTCGGGAAGGGCGGCGAGCTCGTCGCGGATCGGCTGAATTTCGGCCCGGATCTTGTCCGTATAGGCCTTGGCATTGGCGGCATAGACATCCGCATGCGCCGGATCGATCTCCGTCAGCCCCTTGCGGATGTTCTCGACATAGATCACCGCATTGTCCGGCGACATCCAGGCATGCGGGTTCGGCCGGCCCTGATAGGCGCCGCCGGCGATCGCCATGGGTTCCACGCCGTCGGAGACCGTGACGCTCGGCACGTCGCCGAGGTTCGCCAGGAATTTCTCGAACCAGAGTTCGAGGTTCAGCCCGTTGCGCAGCACCAGGTCGGCGTCGCGGGCGCGCAGCAGATCGCGCGGCGTCGGCTGGTAGTTATGGATTTCCGCACCCGGCTTGGTGATGCTTTCCACATCCGCCGCGTCGCCCGCGACATTTCTCGCCATGTCGGCAATCACCGTGAAGGTGGTCACCACCTTCGGCTTTTCCTGCGCGTTCGCCGCCCAGGGGAGGGAGAGCAGGGCGGCAGCCAGAGCCAATCGTAACGTGCGGCGGAAATGTCTCATGAGCAGATCAAACCTTTTTTGCGATTAAGTCGCAATACCAAGTAGCAAAAATTTCTCGACTGTCAATTGCTATTGCAACTCATTCGCAAGAAGAGCGTCCAATTGCGGCAGACCGCCTGCCTTTGGCGCGGAACTGCCGAGATCGGCGCCTGTTCCAGATTGCTCCGCCGCCGGCGGCCGAGGGTTAAAGCTTCTTCAAGAAGAATGGGCGAATATCCGGCCAATATTCCATGGGTGTTTTGCGTGAATGGAGTTGATCATGCCGGAGCTCGGCAAGTGAAGGGTCCCAGGTTCCGGTTTTCCAGGACGCTCGTCCTGATCATGGGCAGCATCGTCCTGTTCGGCGGCGGCAGCGGCGCCGCTGCGGTCATCATCGGCGCGGACAAGATCCTCGGCCCCTCCTACCGCGAGCTCAACGGGCTCGAATGTACCACGCTGGAAACGATCAAGATCAGGCGCGACCAGCGCTACTGGGTCCGCAAATATGTGACGAGCGACAAGGCCGGCGACGGCCCGGCGCGCCTGAAGACGGCGCTGCGCGTCGCCCAGGCGGTGCAGAAGAAGGAAAAGGCCGATCTCGTCCAGGTGGCGATGGTCGACAAGGCAGGCCCCACGGATCGCGCCCGGATGCGCGGCCGGATGATCGGAGCGCAGGTCGTCTATATCCCCGATCCGGAGAAGGTCCCGGAAGGCATCGCCGCCCAGACCTATTCCGCCTATTATCTCGACGGTTCGGCCAATGCGAACGGCGAATATTACGGCATGCGGATCGACCTGCCGCTCGAGGATGTCGAAACGCTTTCCGCCAGGCTGACCGACAGTGCCGATTGCTTCGACCCGAAGGCCGTCGCTTCCAATGGCGAGCATGGTGCTCCTGCCGGCGGCCCAAGCGAGGGGTCCGGCCACGGTGAAAGCAGCGGACAGGAGAGAACCCCCGGCCATGCCGCGGAGCCCGCCGCCGTCGGCCACGGTGCGCCGGCAGAAGGTCACGGGGAGGCGGCAGAAGGTCACGGGGAGGCGGCCGCCACGGAAGATCATGGCGATCAGCCCGCCTCAGCCGAACAGGCGGCCATCGATCCGCAGAAGGAAGAGGGCGGTTTCCTGGCCTCGGTTAAGGGAATGATCTTCGGCCGCGGCGAAGAGGCGAAGCCCGCTCCATCCCATGACGAAGCCGCGGCACAGCACGCGCCGGAAGCAGCTTCGCCCGCGCCCGAGCCCCGGACCGCCGCGGAAGGCGGCAAGCGATGGTCGAAGGCGAGCGATGCCGACGTGATCCGTTCCGATGACGGCCCCGAGGATGGGTCCCATGCCGATGCGGCACCGCCGCCGGCCGACGGAACCACCGCCGCGGACGCGGCCGGCGCGGCCTGGCTCGCCAAGTTCCGCGGACAATCGGCAGCCGCGCCGGCGAAGGCCGATGGCGATGCCTCAGCGACCGGGCAGAAGACGGATTCGGGGCATTAACTCTTCAGCCCCTCATCCGCCCTGCCGGGCACCTTCTCGCCGCTGGGGAGAAGGAAATATGCGGCACGGGTTTCCTTCACCCTCAGCCCCGGAAAAGAACCTGCGGGATATCGGTTTCCCATCGATGCCATGTTCGGGGCAGGTTCCCTCTCCCCGTTCTTACGGGGAAAGGGTTAGAGTGAGGGGCAATTGCGTCAATCCGCCTTGGCGCGCCGTGCCGGGAACAGGATGACGTCGCGGATCGACGGAGAATCCGTCAGCAACATCACCAGCCGGTCGACGCCGATGCCGAGGCCGCCGGCGGGGGGCATGCCCTGGTCCATGGCGTCGAGGAATTCCTCGTCGAGCTGCTTTTCCTTCTCGCCGCGGGCATGCGCCTGTTCGAGCTGCTCCACCATGCGGCGGCGCTGTTCTTCCGGGTCGTTGAGCTCCGAAAACGCGTTGCCGAGTTCCCAGGTGTTGCAATAGGTCTCGAAGCGCTCCACCAACCGCGGTTCGTCAGGCACTTCCTTGGCGAAGGGCGAGATGTCCTTCGGAAAGTGGATGACGTGGCATGGCTGGATCAGCGTCGGCTCGACCTTCTCTTCGAAGATGAAGGCGAGGCATTCGCCCCAGGTCCAGTCCTTCTCCACCTCGAACCCGGCGGCTTGTGCCGCGGCGCGGGCCTCCTCGTCCGTCTTGATCGCTAGGAAATCGATGCCGGTCGCTTCCATCACGGCGGCGGGCATGGGCACGCGCTTGAATGGCCCCTTGAAGGAGAGTTCCTTGTCCTGGAACTTGAATTCCGTCGAACCGTGGACGGTCATGGCGAGCTGCGCGAACATCCGCTCCACGAGGTCCATGATGTCCTCGTAGTCGGCATAGGCCCAGTAGCACTCCATCATCGTGAATTCGGGATTGTGCCGGGTCGAAACGCCTTCGTTCCTGAAGTTGCGGTTGATCTCGAACACCTTGTCGGTGAGGCCGGAGACCAGCGTGCGCTTCAGGAACAGTTCCGGCGCGATGCGCAGGTACATGTCGAGCTTCAGCGTGTTGTGATGCGTCTTGAAGGGCTCGGCGGTGGCCCCGCCATAGACCGAATGGAGCATCGGCGTCTCGACTTCCATGAAGCCGTCGTTCTCCATGAAGCGGCGGATGCCGGAGACGATCCTCGAGCGCTGCTGGAAGCGGAGCTTCGATTCCTCGTTGGTCATGATGTCGAGATGGCGCTTGCGGTAGCGCAGCTCGATGTCGGAAAGGCCGTGCCACTTTTCCGGCATGGGCAGAAGCGACTTGGTCAGCATGATGATCGACTGGGCGTTGATCGTCAGCTCGCCCCGCTTGGTGCGGCGCACGACGCCGGTGACGCCGATGATGTCGCCGATATCGATCAGCGGCAGCAGGTCGCGCGCCTCCTCGCCGGTCACATCCTTGTGGGAGAAGATCTGGATCTTGCCCGAGGCGTCATGGATGTCCATGAACATGCCGGAATTGCGCGAGGAATAGACGCGGCCGGCGACGGTGACGACGTCCTGCGTTTCGACATCCGCTTCCAGGTTCTTGTATTTCTCGGCCAGCTCCGCATTGGTCATGGTGCGGTGGAAATGCGCCGGATAGACGTCGCTGATCTTGTCGCGCAGCAGGGCGAGCTTCTGGGCGCGCACCTGCGTGGCGTCGGAGGAGAGGGCGGTTTCGTTGGTCGTGTCGGTCATCGTGTTTCGCCTTTAAGGGCTGTCGTTGGGATTACCCCCCTCTGTCCTGCCGGACATCTCCCCCTCAAGGGGGAGATTGGATGGAGCACGCTCATCGCCCCCAAATATACTGTCGAATGCTCAGCATTCTACATGGATGAAGGCGGAGGCTGTACCTCTTGTGATCTCCCCCCTTGAGGGGGAGATGCCCGGCAGGGCAGAGGGGGGTATTTCAGCATGCCGCCGTTGCCGGCAGCACTGGATATTACTTTCCGTCGCCCACCATGGACGCCACCACTGCCGCGGCGATCTTCAGCCGCTGCCTTACGACGGAACGGCCGAGCAGCGCCATGCTGTCGAACAGCGGCAGCGAACGGGACGAGCCGGACATGGCGATGAAGAGCGGCGGAGTGACGACGCGCAGCTTCTTGCCGAGCTTGTCGGCGATAGCACGCAGTTCCTGGTCGATCGATTCCACGTTCCAGTCGGGCATCTTCTCGAAATCGGCCTGGACCGTGTTGATGATCTCCAGCGTCTCGGCCGGGGTCGCCTTGAGGCCCGCGAACGAGGCCGGCGTCAGGCCGACATCGGCTGCCAGCAGG
The DNA here is from genome assembly GCF_030378245.1 of Neorhizobium sp. CSC1952. Lineage (NCBI taxonomy): Bacteria > Pseudomonadati > Pseudomonadota > Alphaproteobacteria > Hyphomicrobiales > Rhizobiaceae > Neorhizobium > Neorhizobium sp. CSC1952. Next base: position 3,013,211 of record NZ_CP128416.1, read on the forward strand.
AAACCCGCGAGGTTCGGCAGTTCGCCGAGCCTGGAAACGCGGCTCTGCGAGAGCTTGAGGCCTTCCGTCAGGCGCTCGTTCTCCATCGCCCATTCCAGCGTGCGGGAGATGAACTCTTCCGGCGAAAGCTTCTCGCGCAGCCAGCGGCCGTTCAGCCAGTCGAGCTTCTGCAGATCGAAGATCGCACCGGCCTTGGACAGCGCTTCCGGATCGAACTTTTCGATCAGCTCGTCCATGGTCAGCAGTTCCTCGCCCTCGGCGATCTGGATGAAGAACAGGCCCAGGAAGTTCATCAGCGCTTCCGGCAGGTAGCCGAGCGCGGAATAATAGGAGATCGAAGTCGGGTTCTTGCGCTTCGACAGCTTCGACTTGTCGGCATTCCTCATGAGGGAGAGGTGCATGAAGACCGGTTCATCCCAGCCGAAATAGCGGTAGAGCAGGATATGCTTCGGCACCGACGCCAGCCATTCCTCGCCGCGCGCCACATGGGTTATCTTCATCAGATGGTCGTCGATGACGTTTGCCATGTGATAGGTCGGCATGCCGTCGGCCTTGATCAGCACCTGCATGTCGACGGAATCCCACGGGATCGACACGTCGCCATAGACGCCGTCATGGAATTCGCAATTGCCTTCGGCCGGTATCTTCATGCGGATGACGGAGGCCTCGCCCGCCGCCATGCGCGCCGTCACTTCCTCGGCCTTGAGGTTCAGGCAGAGACCGTCGTATTTCGGCGGCTTGCCGGCGGCGCGCTGCGCCTCGCGCATCTCTTCCAGCCGCTCGGGCGTGCAGAAGCAGCGGAAGGCATGGCCCTTGTCGAGCAGCTCCTGCGCGTAGGGCTGGTACATCGCCTTGCGGTCGGACTGGCGGTAGGGGCCGTAGGGGCCGCCGACATCCGGGCCTTCCGCCCAGGTCAGCCCCGTCCATTTCAGCGCGTCCAGCACCTTCTGTTCGAATTCCCGCGTCGAGCGGGTGGCATCGGTATCCTCGATGCGCAGGATGAATTCGCCGCCATGCTTCCTGGCGAAGAGATAGTTGAAAAGCGCGATATAGGCGGTGCCGACATGCGGTTCGCCGGTGGGCGAGGGGGCGATGCGGACGCGGGGCTTCGTGGCGGTCATGAACGATGCTCTGTCTCAAGGCGCTCCGGTGGGCGCCAAGCCTGTCTTGGGAATGCGGATTGGCGCAGGCTTAGGCCATATTCAGCCGGAAGCGTCAAGGTTTTTGCCCGCAACCCTTATCTTACCGGCCAGACATAGAGCAGGGCGGGCACGCTGACGAGCACGATGAGGAAGGAAAGCGGCAGCCCGAGGCGCGGATAGTCGGAGAACTTGTAGCCGCCGGGGCCGAAGACCAGCGTGTTGCACTGGTGGCCGACGGGGGTCAGGAAATCGCAGCCCGCGCCGATCGCCACCGCCATCAGGAAGGCTTCCGGCCTGAAGCCGAGGTTTGTCGCAAAGCTCGCGGCGATCGGCCCCATGACGAGCACGGTCGCGGCATTGTTGAGGAAGGGCGTCACCGCCATCGCCGTCACGAGGATCAGGCCGAGCGCGCCCCAGGCGGGAAGGCTCGCCGCGGCATCGCCCAGCCAGCCGGCGATCAGTTCGCTGCCGCCGGTGGTGCGCAGCGAATCCGATACCGGAATGAGTGCTGCCAGCATGACGAGGATCGGTCCGTCGACCGATTTATAAATGTCGGCGAGCGGGATCGCCCGGAAGACGACCATGCCGAGTGCGGCCGCGAAGAAGGCCACCGGCACCGGCGCTATGCCGACCGCCGTCGCGGCCATGGCGAGCGCCAGGATGATCAGCGGAATGAAGGCGCGCCGGTGCGTGCCGAGCAGCACCTCCCGCTGGGCAAGCGGCAGGAGCGCGAAATCCTGCAGCACGGCCGGCAGGTTCTTGCGGCTTCCCTGCAGCACCAGCACGTCGCCGGCCGCGAGCGTCAGTTCGCCGAGCCGTTCCTTCAGGCGCTCGCCGCGCCGGCTGATCGCCAGAAGATTGACGCCGCGGGTATAGGAGAGCGCCAGTTCCCTGGCGGAAAGTCCCTGCAACGGGGATTCCTGGCTGACGATCGCCTCGACGGAGATCACGTCCGCCTGAACCTGGCCGTTCTCCCTGATCGGCTTTCCGGAAAGCTTCAGCCTCCCGCCGGACGCGATCCGGTCGAGGGCCTTGGAGGGGCCTTCCAGCAGCACCACGTCGCCTTCCCGCAGCACGAGATCCGGAAAGGGCGACATGCGGGTCGTGCCACGCAGCACGGCAGTGGCGATCACTTCGCCGTCGCCGAGCTTCAGGAGCTCGCTCATCGGTTTTTCGCGCACGACGGACTGTTCGGTGACCGAGACTTCGGATGTGTAGTTGGTGATTTCGACCGCTTCCTCGATCGAGTTGCTCTGTTTGGTGCGGCTCGGAACCAGCCAGTGGAAGAAAAGCAGGAAGGTGATGCCGACGAGGGTCAGGATGGCGCCCATCGGCGTGAAATCGAACATGGTGAAGGAGGTGCCGGTCAGCTCTTCCCTCAGCCGCGAGACGACGATGTTGGGCGAGGTGCCGATCTGGGTCATCAGCCCGCCGAGAAGGGCGGCGAACGACATCGGCATCAGGTATTTCGACGGCGAGGCCCCGGACTTGCGCGCGAACTGGAAGGCGACCGGCATCATGATCGCCAGCGCCCCTATGTTCTTGATGAAGGCGGACAGGAGGGCGACGACGATCATCAGCAGCGCAAGCTGGGTGTGCAGCGTGTCGAGGTTCGGGAAGAATTTCTTGATCGCCGTGTCGACGATGCCGGACCGCGCCACGCCGGCACTGACGACGAGCGCGCTGCCGACGATGACGACGATGTCGTCCGAAAAGCCGGAAAAGGCCTTGTCCACCGGCACGACGCCGAGTGCCACGGCCAGCACCAGCGCGCAGCAGGCGACCATGTCGTAACGGAACCGATCCCAGATGAAGACCGCCATCATGACGGCGATGACGGAGAAGGCGAGGATCTGCTGCGTGGTCATGTGGCTCCGGCGGGTATGAGGCGGGTCGGCGGACGGAAGGCCATCTGCCGCAACGCAATTAGTTGCCGCTCTCCCGCGGCGTATCAATCCCGGCGGCTCGGCAAAGTTCCGCGAAAGGGACACTTGTCCACTGGACAATCCGGTCAGCTGGAATAGTTTGTGGCGGCCTAACGATTTCACATTCTTGGAGATTTGCAGATGAGCGGTGTTCTGAACATTCCAGTCAAGCTGGCCGACGGGCGCGAGACTTCCCTCAACGAATACAAGGGCAAGGTGATGCTTGTCGTCAACGTCGCCTCCAAATGCGGCCTGACGAAGCAGTACGAGGGTCTCGAGAAGCTCTATGAGGACAAGCGCGATCAGGGTTTCGTCGTCACCGCCTTTCCGGCGAACAATTTCAAGGGGCAGGAGCCGGGCACCGATGCCGAGATCGTCGAGTTCTGCACGCTCACCTATGACGTGAAATTCCCGATCTTCTCGAAGATTTCCGTCAAGGGCGAGGACAAGCATCCGCTCTATCGGGAGCTCACCGGCTCCGGCGTGCCGGTGACCGGCGACGGCCCGATGAAGGAACGCCTGCGCGGCTTCGGCATGCAGGTCGAAGACGATGACGAAATCCTCTGGAACTTCGAAAAATTCCTGATCGGCCGCAACGGCGAGATCGTCGCCCGCTTCGCGCCGGATGTGACGGCGGATGACGGCCGGCTCGTCGCGGCGGTCGACCGGGAACTGGCGAAGGGCTGAATGCCTTCACCCTCCCCTTGAGGGGGAGGGTCGGACCGGAGGTCCGGGGTGGGGTGATCCGTAATACGTGCGAGCTGCGGTCTATGGATTTTGTCACCCCCACCCGCCGCTTTGCGGCGACCTCCCCCCTCAAGGGGGAGGTGGGAGACCTCAATGCACCGTCGTCTGCCCGGCCGTTTTCTTCCGCTCCCGGGCATTGCGGGCCCACATGTTCAGCAATTCGACGAGTGCCGAGAAGGCCATCGCCGCGTAGACGTAGCCCTTCGGCACGTGGAAGCCCATGCCTTCGGCGATCAGCGTCGTGCCGATCATCAGCAGGAAGGCGAGCGCCAGCATCACGATCGTCGGGTTGCGCTCGATGAAATTGGCAAGCGGGGTGGCCGCAAGCAGCATGACGGTCACGGCGGCGATGACGGCGATGATCATGATCGGCAGGTGCGGCGTCATGCCGACGGCGGTGATGATGCTGTCGATCGAGAAGACGAGGTCGAGTAGCAGGATCTGGCCGATCGCCGAGCCGAAGGTGATGGAGGCCGCGCCGCCCACCATATCCTCCTTGTGGTCGACGGGATCGACGCTGTGATGGATTTCCTTGGTCGCCTTCCAGACGAGGAAGAGGCCGCCGGCGATCAGGATCAGGTCCTTCCACGAGAAGCCGTGGCCGAAGGCCGTGAAGATCGGCGTGGTGAGCTGCACGATCCAGGCGACGGTGCCGAGCAGCGCGAGCCGCATGACGAGCGCCAGACCGATGCCGATCTTGCGGGCTCTCTCGCGGTGCTCCGCCGGCAGTTTGTTGGTGAGGATGGAGATGAAGATCAGGTTGTCGATGCCGAGCACGACCTCCATGACCACGAGTGTAACGAGCGCTACCCAGGCCGCCGGGTCTGCTACGAGCGCTGCAATGTCCATCCCCATATCCCCTTTTCAATCTCAAGGCGTAATTGCCCCGTCCGATTTAAGAGCTGGAGACGCAAAGACAAGGGGAGATTGCGCGCAACCTCCTGAAATCAGGCTGGTTCCGGAGTTTTTGCAGTCACGGATGCATCATGGTTGCCGTAAGCCGCCATGAAGACCCGGATCGCGCCCTTGACGGTCCGATCCATCTCGTCCCGCGGCGGCACGTCGTCGAGATCGCCGAACAGCCGGAACTTGAAGAAGGTGCCGCTCGTCATGTCGATGAACTGGCGGGCCGCCAGATCCGTGTCCTCCACCTTGAGATTGCCGAGCGACACGTGCCGCTTGATGAAGTCGTCCAGCACGGTGCGGACGTTGATCGAAGACGAATTGAAGAAATACCGACAGAGGCTCGGCATGCGGTCGACGACGCCGATCACCGTGCGCATGGCGTTGATCACCGAGGGAGAGGTGATATGGGTGGTAAAGCCGATGCCGAAACGATAGAGACCGTCCTCGACCTCTTCGCTGCCTGCGAGGATATCGCGCATGCGGGCCGTGATGCGCTCCTTCTCGCGCGCCACGATCGCGCCGAAGAGGTCTTCCTTGTTCTGGAAATAGACGTAGATCGTGCCCTTGGAGACGCCCGCCTCGCGGGTGATGTCGTTCATGCTGGCCGCATCGAAGCCCAGCTTCATGAAGACGGCCTTGGCGCCGTCGATGATCTGTTCGCGCTTCGCAGGGTCCTCGCCCGCTGCGAAACGTCCGGCTGGGCCCGGATCGGATTTTTCCAGCTTCCTTGTCTGCCTCGCCATTTCAATGCCTTTTTTTAACCTTTTCGAACCGAGTGGTTCGATTGCTCTTGATATGTGTCATTGAAAGGTCTATGTCAAGCGCACTGAACCGTTCGGTTCGATGGAATAGCAAGCTCCCAAGACGGTACATGAAGATGACGGCCTCTCAGAATGCGGGCGCACTGCGCGCCGTGACGACGGATAATGCTCGCCTGGTGGAAGCCGAAGCGCGCGAAAACACGCCTGCTGCGGAACAGCCCGCGGCAGCCGAAGCGATTGCGGCGCCTGCGGCCGTCCCGGCTCCTCCCAAAAAGCGGCGCAGTCTGCTGCTGCCGATCATCGCGCTTGCCCTCCTCGGCGGCGCTGCCTGGTACGGTTACAACTGGTGGATCGACGGTCGGTTCCTGGTTTCGACCGACGACGCCTATATTGAAGGCGATATCGCCGTCATCTCGCCCAAGGTATCAGGTTACGTCGCCAAGGTGAACGTCATCGAGAACCAGTCTGTCAAGGCCGGCGATCCGCTCGTGACGCTCGACGACGGCGATTACAGGCTGGCGCTCGAAAAGGCGGAGGCCGACGTCGAAGCTGCCAACCTCGCCGTTTCGCGCATCGACGCGCAGATCGTCGGCGGCCAGGCGGCGCTCGACCAGTCCAAGGCCCAGCAGGGCGCACTCGAAGCCGCCGTCCGCGGCGCCGAGATCACCTACAAGCGGGCGAGCGAACTGGCGGCGAAATCCGTCGGCACCGCGGCCGATCTCGACAATGCGCAGATCGCTCTCGAACAGGCCCGCGCCAACCTCGTCGCCGGCCAGGCGGCCGTCGCCTCGGCCGAGGCCAATCTCGGCCTCCTGCAGGCGCAGCGCAAGGAAGCGGTCAACACCGTCCGCACCCAGGAGATCGCCCGCAACCAGGCGCAGCGCGACCTGGACTTCACGGTTCTGAAGGCGCCCTATGACGGCGTCATCGGCAATGTCGCCGTCCAGACGGGCGACCTCGTCTCCGTCGGCAAGCGGCTGGCCTCGCTGGTGCCGCTCACCGAGCTCTATATCGAGGCGAATTTCAAGGAGACGCAGATCGGCCACCTGCAGCCGGGCTCGAAGGTGCGCGTGCATGTGGACGCCTATGACGACCACACCGTCGAAGGCACCGTCGTCTCGATCGCTCCGGCGTCGGGCGCCGTCTTCTCGATGCTGCCGCCGGAAAACGCCACGGGCAATTTCACCAAGGTCGTGCAGCGCGTGCCGGTCCGCATCGCAATCCCGAAGGACGTGCTGGAACGCGAGCACCTGCGGGCGGGGCTCAGCGTCGTGGTCGACGTCGATACCCGCACGGCGCCGAGCGACAGCGCGGTCGCGGCGGTCAAGTAAGCTTCAAGGAGAACGGCCATGGCAAACGCAACGGCCGTGGCGGGCACCCCACCCCTGGCAATGCCCGCCGACCAACCCATGGACCGGCGCAAGCTCATCGCCTTCTTCGCGATGGTCTTCGGCATGTTCATGTCGATCCTCGACATCCAGATCGTCTCCGCGTCGCTCGCGGAGATCCAGGCCGGACTCTCCGCCGGCTCGGACGAGATCGCCTGGGTGCAGACCTCCTATCTGATCGCCGAAGTGATCATGATCCCGCTGTCGGGCACGCTGGCGCGCATCATTTCCACGCGTTATCTCTTTTCCATATGCGCGGCGGGCTTCACCATCGCCAGCGCGCTCTGCGCGACCGCGACCAATATCGAGCAGATGATCGTCTACCGGGCGCTGCAGGGCTTCATCGGCGGCGGCATGATCCCCTCCGTCTTCGCGGCCGCCTTCACCATCTTCCCGCCGTCGAAGCGCAGCATCGTCTCGCCGATCATCGGCCTCGTCGCGACGCTCGCGCCGACCATCGGCCCGACCGTCGGCGGCTACCTCAGCAATTCCTTCTCCTGGCACTGGCTGTTCCTGGTCAACATCATTCCGGGCATCCTCGTCACGGCCGTCACCTTCACGATGATCGACTTCGACAAGCCGCAATTGCAGCTCATGAAGCGGTTCGACTGGTGGGGGCTCATCTCCATGGCCGTTTTCCTGGGTTCGCTGGAATACGTGCTGGAAGAGGGCAACAACAAGGACTGGTTCAGCGACGAGAGGATCGTCGTCGGCACCGTCTTCATCGCCATCGGGGCCGTGGTCTTCTTCTGGCGCGCCTTCAAGGTCGAGTTCCCGGTCGTGGATCTGAGAGCCTTCACCAATGCGAACTTCGCCTTCGGCTCCCTGTTCTCCTTCATCATGGGCGTCGGCCTTTACGGGCTCACCTATCTCTATCCGCTCTATCTCGGCCGTATCCGCGGATACGATTCGCTGATGATCGGCGAGACCATGTTCGTCTCGGGCATTGCCATGTTCGTCTCCGCGCCGATCGTCGGCCGGCTGTCGAACATCGTGGACCTGCGCATCATGATGGCGATCGGCTTCGGCGCGTTTGCGCTCGGAACCTGGCTGATGACCGGCATCACCGCGGACTGGGATTTCTGGGAACTGTTCCTGCCGCAGATCCTGCGCGGCTTCGGCATGATGATGTGCATGGTGCCGATCAGCAATATCGCGCTCGGCACGCTGTCGCCGCAGCGCATCCAGGGCGCGTCGGGTCTCTTCAACCTGACCCGCAACCTCGGCGGCGCCGTCGGCCTTGCGATCATCAACACCATCCTGACCCAGCGCACCGACGACCACTATGCGCGGCTTGCCGAACACGTGAACTACGGCAATCCCGCTGCGCTCGAGTGGCTGAACAGCGTTGCCGGCAATTTCAACTCCTATGGCATGGACGGGGATTCGGCGGCATTGAAGAGGATTTCGGAGATGATCACCCAGCAGGCCTGGCTGCTGTCCTTCATGGACGTCTTCGTCATCCTGACGGCGCTGTTCGGCAGCCTGATCTTCTTCGTCTTCCTGATCGCCAAGCCCGCGCGGCCGGGAGGCGGCGGCGGCGGCCATTGATCCCGCGCATGCCGTCCGGACATGGAACCGGTTTCGGACGGCGGCATGCGGAAACAGAGAGTTTACAGGTTCCACCGCCGGAAAGGGGTCGCTGCGCAAGCAGCGGCCCTTTTTCTTCGAGGGACAGGATTCCGCAAGCCTTCGCAAATTCTGATTTACGTACCTCAAAAATTGGGCTACGACCTCTTACGGAGGAATTCATGAAGCCCACTGTCCACGACATCGCGAAGATCGCAGGCGTCAGCCTCGCGACCGTCGACCGGGTTCTCAACGACAGGCCGGGCGTGAGGGCCGTCACCCGCTCGAAGGTCGAAGAGGTGATCGCGTCCCTCGGTTACGTGCGCGATCTCGCCGCCGCCAACCTCGCCAAGGGCCGCACCTATTCCTTCACCTTCATCCTGCCCGCCAACGACAATTCCTTCATGATCGGCCTGCATGAGGAGGTGCGCGGCGCGATCGCCCGGTCGAGCGCCGAGCGCACCGACATCCGCATCGTCGACGTGCCGCCCTTCGATCCGGAGGCGCTGGTCGCAGCGCTCGACAAGGTGCTTGCGGAAAAGCCCGCAGGCGTCGCCTTCGTCGCCATCGATGCGCCGGACGTCCGCGCCGCGGCGGGGCGCCTCAGGGAAGCGGGCATTCCGATCGTCACGCTCGTCTCCGACCTGCCGGACTCTCCGCGCGACCATTATGCGGGCATCGACAATATCGCCGCGGGCCGCACGGCGGGCAGCCTGATGGGGCGGTTCCTCAGCGACCCCTTGACTGGGGGACACGTGCGCTACGTCACGGTGCTCGCCGGCTCCATGCTGGTGCGAGACCATCGCGAGCGGCTGGAAGGCTTTTCGACCGTCATCCAGGACAATTACCCGGATATCCGTATCCTGCCGGTGCTGGAAGGGCGCGACGACCCGGCGCTCGCCGAGACGACGATTTACGATGCGCTCCGCCGTCATCCGGACATGGCCGGCATCTACAGTCTCGGTGCGGGAAACCGCGGCCTCATCCGCGCGGTGCAGAAGGCGGGAACACCGAGGCGGCCCGTCGTCATCGCCCATGAGCTGACTGCCTCGACCCGCGCGGCGCTGATGGACGGCGTCATCGACGCGGTGCTGAACCAGGATGCGGGTCACGAGGTGCGCAGCGCCATCCGCGTCCTGAAGGCCAAGGCGGACGGGCTGCCGGTGATCGCAGCGCAGGAGCGCATCCGCATCGACATATTCTTGAAGGACAATCTGCCCTGAGAAGCAGAGGCACAAAGGAGAAGCACCATGTATCTGGGTCTCGATCTCGGCACGTCGGGCGTCAAGGCGATGCTGATCGGCGGCGATCAGAAGATCGTCGGCTCGGCGAGCGGCGCGCTCGACGTCTCCCGCCCGCATTCCGGCTGGTCGGAACAGGACCCGGCCCACTGGATCCGCGCGACCGAGGAGGCCGTCGCGGGCCTCAAGGCGAAGTTCCCGAAGGAGCTTGCCGCCGTGAAGGGCATCGGCCTGTCCGGCCAGATGCATGGCGCCACGCTGCTCGACGCCGAGGACAAGGTGCTGCGCCCCTGCATCCTCTGGAACGACACGCGCTCCCATGAAGAAGCTGCTGCCCTCGATGCCGATCCCCGGTTCCGCAGGATCACGGGCAACATCGTCTTTCCGGGTTTCACGGCGCCGAAACTCGTCTGGGTGAAGAAGCACGAACCTGAAATCTTCGCTAAAGTCGCCAAGGTCCTGTTGCCGAAGGATTTTCTGCGCCTCTGGCTGACCGGCGAGCACATTTCCGAAATGTCGGATTCGGCGGGCACCTCATGGCTCGACACGGGTGCCAGAAAATGGTCGCCCGAGCTTCTAGCCGCCACCGGCCTTTCGGAGAAACAGATGCCGTCGCTGGTGGAAGGCACAGAGCAGGCCGGCAAGCTGAGCCGGGAGCTCGCCGCGGCCTGGGGCATTTCCGGTGATGTGGTCATCGCCGGCGGGGCGGGCGACAATGCCGCGTCCGCCTGCGGCATGGGCACGGTGGGCGAGGGGCATGCCTTCGTCTCGCTCGGTACGTCCGGCGTGCTTTTCGCCGCCAACGCCTCCTATCTGCCGAAGCCGGAAAGCGCTGTGCACGCCTTCTGCCACGCCCTGCCGAAGACCTGGCACCAGATGGGCGTCATCCTGTCGGCGACCGACGCGCTCAACTGGTATTCGCATGTCGCGGGAAAATCCGCCGCCGAGCTTGCCGGGGAGCTGGGCGACACGCTCAAGGCGCCGACCGGCGTCACCTTCCTGCCCTATCTTTCCGGCGAGCGCACGCCGCACAACGATGCGGAGATCCGCGGCGCCTTCATCGGCCTCGGGCACGAATCGAGCCGTGCGGTGCTGACCCAGGCGGTGCTCGAAGGCGTGACGTTCGCGATCCGCGACAACCTGGAGGCCCTGAAATCCGCCGGCACCTCGATTTCCCGCGTCACCGCGATCGGTGGCGGCTCGCGCTCGCGCTACTGGCTGCAATCGATCGCGACCTCGCTCGGCGTGCCGGTGGACATCCCGGCGGACGGCGATTTCGGCGCGGCTTTCGGTGCGGCCCGGCTCGGCCTGATCGCCGCGACCGGCGCCGATCCGCTCGCGGTCTGCACGGCGCCGAAGACGGAGGAGACGATCGAGCCGGTCGCGGCTCTCTCGGATGCCTACGAGGTCGCTTACGGGCGGTATCGGGCGGCTTATCCGGCGCTGAAGGCGCTGGCGCATTGAGAATTTGAAAGGCCCCCTCATCCGGCCCTTCGGGCCACCTTCTCCCCGAGGGGAGAAGGGGACGGAGGCGCCGCTGCAAATCCCTTCTCCCCGGCGGGGAGAAGGTGCCGGCAGGCGGATGAGGGGGCCTGCTCACCAACCGACAATCTTATCCCAAGGAGGAACCTACCATGACCACAGGCTTTTTCGGAGACATCCAGAAGATCAGATACGAAGGGCCGGAGAGCACCAATCCGCTCGCTTTCCGTCATTACAATCCGGATGAGGTCGTCGCCGGCAAGCGCATGGAGGATCATCTGCGCTTCGCGGTCGCCTATTGGCACACCTTCACATGGCCGGGCGGCGATCCGTTCGGCGGCCAGACCTTCCTGCGCCCCTGGTTTTCCGACACGATGGAAGCGGCCAAGATGAAGGCTGACGTCGCCTTCGAATTCTTCCAGTTGCTCGGCGCGCCGTTCTATTGCTTCCACGACGCCGACGTTCGCCCGGAAGGCAACAACTTCGCTGAAAACACGAAGAACCTCAACGAAATCGTTGATTACTTCGAGAAGAAGCAGGCGGAAACCGGCGTGAAGCTGCTTTGGGGCACGGCGAACCTCTTCTCCAACCGCCGCTACATGGCGGGTGCCGCCACCAATCCGGACCCCGACGTCTTCGCTTTCGCCGCGGCGACCGTGAAGACCTGCCTCGATGCAACCAAGCGCCTCGGCGGCGTCAATTACGTGCTCTGGGGCGGCCGCGAGGGCTACGAGACCATTCTCAACACCGATTTCACCCGCGAGCTCGACCAGCTCGGCCGCTTCCTGAACCTGGTGGTCGAATACAAGTATAAGATCGGTTTCGAAGGCACGATCCTGATCGAGCCGAAGCCGCAGGAGCCGACCAAGCACCAGTACGACTACGACGTCTCGACCGTCTATGCCTTCCTGCAGAAGAACGGGCTCGAAAAGGAGGTTAAGGTCAATATCGAACAGGGCCACGCGATCCTTGCCGGCCATTCCTTCGAGCACGAGATCGCCATGGCGAACACGTTCGGCATCTTCGGTTCGATCGACATGAACCGCAACGACATGCAGTCCGGCTGGGATACCGACCAGTTCCCGAACAACGTGCCGGAAATGGCGCTCGCCTATTACCACATCCTTGCCGGCGGCGGCTTCAGGAACGGCGGCACGAACTTCGACGCCAAGCTGCGCCGCCAGTCGCTCGATCCGCAGGACCTGCTGATCGGCCATATCGGCGGCATGGATTGCTGCGCCCGCGGCCTCAAGGCAGCGGTCAGGATGCTGGACGACGGCGCGCTGAAGACCCCGCTCGACGCCCGCTACGAGAAGTGGGACAGCCCCGAATACCAGAAGATGCTGCGCGGCGAGTACAAGCTCGACGACATCGCCTCCTGGGTGGAGAAGAACAACATCAACCCGGAGCCGGTCTCCGGCCGCCAGGAATATCTGGAAAACGTCGTCAACAGGTACGTGTGAGGGAGCAGACACCTCCCCCTTGAGGGGGGAGGTCATCGCGTAGCGATGGGTGGGGGTGACACGTTGTAGAGCGCGCCCGTCACCCCACCCCGGACCTTCGGTCCGACCCTCCCCCTCAAGGGGAGGGTAGGCTCATCACGCAGCCTACTTGCCGCCAATCCCATCCAGTTCGCGAACGACGTCGTCCGGCAGGTCGAGTACCGCGGCCGCGAGGTTTTCCTTCAGGTGCGCGACGGAAGACGTGCCGGGGATCAGCAGGATATTCGGCGACCGGCGCAGGAGCCAGGCGAGCGCCACCTGCATCGGCTTCGCGCCGAGCCCCTCGGCGACGGCATTCAATGTCGAGGACTGGAGCGGCGAGAAGCCGCCGAGCGGGAAGAAGGGCACGTAGGCAATGCCTTCCTCGGCAAGCTGGTCGATCAGGGCGTCGTCCTGCCGCTGGGCGACGTTGTACATGTTCTGGACGCAGACGATCTCGGTGATCTTGCGGCTGTCGGCGACCTGCTTCGCGGTGACGTTGGAAAGGCCGATATGGCGGATCAGGCCCTGACGCTGCAGGTCTGCGAGCACCGTCACCTGCTCCTCAATCGAGCCTTCCGCCGGGCCGTGCACGTCGAGCATGGAGCGGAAATTGACCACGTCGATGACGTCCACGCCAAGATTGCGGAGGTTGTCGTGGACGGCAGCGGTCAGTTCTTCCTTGGACATGGCCGGGAGCCATTCGGCATTCGGACCGCGCCTGGCCGATACCTTGGTGACGATGGTGAGATTATCCGGATAGGGATGAAGGGCCTCGCGGATGATCTGGTTGGTGACGTGCGGCCCGTAGAAGTCGCTCGTGTCGATATGGTCGACGCCTGCCTCGATCGCGGCGCGGAGCACGGCAACGGCGGCGGCGCGGTCCTTGGGCGGCCCGAAAACGCCGGGGCCTGCGAGCTGCATGGCGCCATAGCCGAGCCGTTTCACGGTGCGGTCGCCGAGTGAAAATGTTCCGACGGTGTCGAGGGTCATGGGAGTCTCCTTTGCTGATGGGCAAAAGATAGAGGTTGGTGATAGGCGGGATAAGGCGCTACAATTCGGACGGGTTGTGCGGAGCGGCGAACAATGAAAATCGAGACGAGCGATCTTGAGGCTTTCGTTGCGGTGGCGCGGGCCGGTGGCTTTCGGGAGGCGGCGCGCTCATCCGACGCCAGCGCCTCCAGCCTCAGCGAGGCCGTCAGGCGTCTTGAAACGAAGCTCGGCGTGCGGCTGCTGAACAGAACCACGCGCAGCGTCATCGCCACCGAAGCCGGTCAAGGGCTGTTGGAGCGGGTCGGCCCGGCGTTCGACGAGATGGAAGCGGCGCTCGACGTGGTGAACGGCTATCGCGACCGGCCGGTCGGTTCGCTTCGCCTCAACGTGCCCGCCAGCGCCGCCCGGCTCGTGCTGCCGCATATCGTGCCGGAATTTCTCAAGGCCTATCCCGATGTGCGTCTGGAGGTGATGACGGACGAGAACTTCGTCGATGTCCTGAAGGCGGGCTGCGACGCAGGCATCCGTTATGAAGAGCGGCTGGAACAGGACATGATCGCCGTGCCGATCGGCCCGAGGGTTCAGTGTTTTGCCGCCGCCGCATCGCCCGCCTATTTGGATCGTCACGGGCGGCCCGAGCATCCCCGTGACCTTTTGCGCCATACCTGCCTGCGCCACCGTTTCTCAAGCGGCCGGATGCCTCCCTGGGAGTTCGAGAAGGACGGCGAGCTCGTCGTCGTCGATCCGACAGGCCCGCTCATCGTCCAGGCGGGGGGAGCAAGCGATCTCGCGATCGACGCGGCGGTGTCGGGGCTCGGCGTCGTGGCCCTGTTCGAGGAATGGCTGCGTCCGCACTTCGACAGCGGTGCGCTGGAGCCGGTGCTGGAGCCTTGGTGGCTGCGGTTTTCAGGCCCGTTCCTCTACTATCCCGGCCGGCGGCTGGTTCCGGCGCCGCTCAGGGCGTTCATCGACTTCGTCAAGGCTCAGCCGATCTTTTCGGCGCGGTAGGCCTCGATGATCGTCCGGGCGGCATTCGCCGCCTCGGCCGCCGTCGTCTGGTAGTTGCAGACCGACAGGCGCATTACCTGCCGGCCCCGCCAGGTCGCTGCTCCTGCGAAGATCGATCCTTCCTGCTGCAGCCTGGAAACCGTTCTTTTCGTCAGCCGGTCGCCCTCTTCCTGCGGCAGGCCGCTTCCGAAACGCACGACGACCTGATTGAGCACCACCTTGTTGGCAATCGCAATTCCGGGTTCGGTCGAGAGCCTGTCGGCCAGCACGGCGGCGGCATCGCAGGCGTTTTCGACCAGGGCGGCTATTCCGTCGCGCCCCAGATGCTTCATCATCGCCCAGGTTGCAAATCCCCGCGCCCGCCGGGAAAGTTCCGGCACGTAATGGGAAGGATCGCGCTCGCCTTCCCCGGCGAGCGGCAGATAGCTGGCGGCGATCGTCATGGCGCGCCGGTGGGCTTCTTCCTTTCTCACGATCGCATAACCGCTGTCGTAGGGGGTCTGCAGCCATTTGTGGCCGTCGGTGGCCCAGCTGTCGGCATCCCCGATATCGCGGGCCAGATGGCGTGTTCGCGGCGAAGCGGCCGCCCAGAGCCCGAATGCCCCGTCGACATGCACCCACGCGTTCTTTTCCCTCGCCAGCGGTATAAGCGTGGCGAAGTCGTCAAAGGCGCCGGTATTGATCTGGCCAGCCTGAAGAATGGCGATCACCGGGCCGTCCACCCGTGCAACGGACCGGGCAAAGGATGCGTTGTCGATCCTGCCCTGATCGTCCGTCGCAACCCGGACCACGCGGTCATGGCCGAGTCCCAGGAACTGAAGGGCGGAGAAGACGGTGGTATGCGCATCGTCTCCGATCAGCACGGTGATCGGCGGCGCGCCGAACAGGCCGTCGGCATCGCAGTCCCAGCCGGCATTCCGCAGCACTTCGCCCCGCGCGGCAGCGAGGCACGTGAAATTGGCGACCGTCGCGCCGGTCACGAAACCGACGGAGCAGCCGCGCGGCAGGGAAAGGACGTCGAGCAGCCAGCGCGCGGCGATCAGCTCGGCCGCGGCTGCGGCCGGAGAGGCCGTGTGGTTGCCGGCATTCTGTCCCCAGGCGCTCGTCAGGAAATCGGCCGCCACGCCCATCGGATGGGAACCACCGATGACCCAGCCGAAGAAACGGGGGCCGGTCATCAGGTGGAGCCCAGGGTCCGCCTTTTCCACAAGCAGTTCGAGGACCTCCTCCATATCGGTTCCCCGATCCGGCAGGTCCTCGGAAAAGGCCCGGACCGCATCGGCATAATCCTGCAGCGGGCGGTGAGGGCGCCCGGAAGCCGATTCGCGAAACCGGGATGCGAGGCGCGCCGCGTTCGAAAACAGTGTCTCGGTGGTCATGGCTTCTCCCCCCAAGGGTTCTCCCCTCAAGTCCGGCGGGCATTCCTCGGATTGGGGCCCGAATGAGCCGGTCGCCCGCCGCCGGATCAATATACCCTTATTTGTGATGACAGTCGCGATGCCAACCGCCGCCTGTGGGTTGAATCCTGCTTTACGTACCTCAGAATCTAGGCTAGCGTTTCCGTCGGGAGGAGTTCGGGTGCAGTCCATCGTTTCCATACACGCTGTCGGTCTCAGGGCGGTCCGGTGCCGGGCTGTGCGCGACTGTCGTTTCGCAGGTGGCCGGCGATGAACGCCGCCTCATCCAGCTCGTCCGCCCCGCTTCTCGAGGCGACGGGCCTTTCCAAGACATTCGGCATCGTCGAGGTCCTGAAGGACATCAATCTCACGGTCCAGGCCGGCGAGGTGCATGCCATCATCGGCGAGAACGGCGCCGGCAAGTCGACGCTGATGAAGATCCTCGCCGGCAACCAGCCGCCGACAAGGGGCGAGATCAGGATGGACGGCGAGGCCGTCACCTTTTCCGGCCCCGTGGATGCGGAACATCGCGGCATCGTGCTGGTGCACCAGGAAATCCTGCTCGCGCCGGACCTCACCGTCGCGCAGAACATCTATCTCGGCCGCGAACTCAGGCGCGGTCTCTCCGTCGACGACCGGGCGATGAACGAGGGTGCGCGACAAGCGATCCGCGACCTCGGCGGCGACATCGATCCGAACGCCATCGTCTCGCGCCTGTCGATCGCCCAGCGCCAGCTCGTGCAGATCGCCCGCGTGCTGCTCGTGCCGCACCGCATCGTCATCTTCGACGAGCCGACCGCGTCGCTGACGCCGCACGAGACCGAGGCGCTGCTCAAGGTCATCAAGGATATCCGCGCCAAGGGCGTGGGCGTGCTCTACATCTCCCACCGCCTGCCGGAGGTGAAGGAGATCGCCGACCGCGTGACGGTGCTGCGCGACGGACGGCTCGTCGCCTCGCACGAGGCGAGCGAGCTCGAACCCGCCGACATGGCCCGCCTGATGGTCGGCCGCGACGTCGCGAAGCTCTATCCGGACCGCCAGGCGGCGGAAGCCCGCGAGGTGGTGCTGGAGGTCCGGCACCTCAGTGTGCCGGGCTACGCGCAGGACGCGTCATTCGAGCTGCGCAAGGGAGAGATCCTCGGCTTCGCCGGTCTCGTCGGCGCCGGCCGCACGGAGCTCATGGAGGGGCTCGTCGGCCTGCGCTCGAGCCGGGGCAGCGTTCGCCTCAACGGCCAGCCGGTCAATTTCCGCGACGTGCATGCGAGCCTGAAAGCCGGCATCGCCTATCTTTCCGAAGACCGGAAGGGCAAGGGCCTGCTGCTCGCCAAGGACCTGCGCGTCAACCTGACGCTCGCCTCGCTCGGCAGGTTCGCCGGCGCGCTGCAGATCGACCGGAAAAGGGAGAGCGATGCGCTCGACCAGGCGATCCGCGATTTCGACATCCGCACCGGCCGCAAGGATATCCTGGCTGGCCAGCTTTCCGGCGGCAACCAGCAGAAGCTGCTGCTCGCCAAGATGATGATGCTCGATCCCTCGATCGTCATCATCGATGAGCCGACGCGTGGTATCGACATCGGCAACAAGGAACAGATCTACAAATTCATCGCCAGGCTGGCGGAGGAGGGGCGCTCGATCATCGTCGTCTCCTCCGAAATGCCGGAACTGATCGGCATCTGCGACCGCATCCTCGTCATGCGGTCCGGCCGGATCGTCGGCGAGGTGACGGGAGAGCATATGAACGAGAACGAGATCGTCCAGTTCGCGACAGGCGTCAAATCCGGGGAGGCCGCGTGATGAGCACCGTCGCCACCGAGACGGCCAAGACGCCGAAGACTTCGAAGGACTGGGACATGGCGGCGATCGCGCCGTTCATCGCGCTCGCGCTGCTCCTGGTGCTCGGCTATTTCGCCAATCCGAACTTCATTTCGGTCGCGAACCTGATGAACGTCATCACCCGCAGCGCCTTCATCGCGATCATCGCACTCGGCGCGACCTATGTGATCTCGTCGGGCGGGCTCGACCTTTCGGTCGGCTCGATGGTCGCCTTCGTGGCGAGCCTGATGATCCTGTTCATGAATTCCGGTGCGATCGCCGATCCGATGTTCATGCTGATCACGGCGATGCTGCTGGCGATCGCGCTCGGCGCCGCCTGCGGGCTTTTCAACGGCCTCATCACCACCGTCGGCGGGATCGAGCCCTTCATCGCCACGCTCGGCACGATGGGCATCTATCGAGGGCTGACGACCTGGCTTTCCCAGGGCGGGGCGATCACGCTGCGCGACCGCGAACTGCAGGCGCTCTACCGGCCGGTCTATTTCGGCGATGTTTTCGGCATTCCGGTGCCGATCGTCATCATCTTCGTCACGGCCGCGATCGCCGCCTTCGTGCTCTACCGCACCCGCTACGGCCGGCACGTGATCGCCGTCGGCTCCAACGAGGAGGTCGCCCGCTATTCCGGCATCTCGGTCAAGCGGGTGCGCACCATCGCCTATGTCGTCCAGGGTCTCTGCGTCGCGGTCGCGGTGCTGCTCTACGTGCCGCGCCTCGGCTCCACCTCGGCCACGACCGGCATTCTGTGGGAACTGCAGGCGATCACCGCGGTCGTCGTCGGCGGCACGGCGCTTCGTGGCGGCGTCGGGCGCATCTGGGGCACGGTCTGCGGCGCATTCATTCTCGAAATCGTCGGCAACATCATGCTGCTTTCCAACTTCGTCAGCGAATATCTCATCGGTGCGATCCAGGGAGCGATCATCATCATCGCCATGCTGGTGCAGCGGTCGCTGATGCGGAAATAGCGCAGCCGTCGCTTAGGAAATTGGCCGGGCTGAAGGGTCGCGTCCGGTCTCGCAATCAACAGACCTAGAAACACTTGTGGGAGAGAGAACATGCGTAGAAGAACTTTCGGGCTGGCCGCTGCGGCGCTTGCCGCTTCGGTTGCCGCCGGCCCCAGCCTCGGCTGGGCGCAGGAGCAGAAAAAGGTGACGATCGGCGTCTCCATTCCTGCCGCCGACCACGGCTGGACCGCCGGTGTCGTGTTCCACGCCGAACGCGTCGCAAAGCTCCTGATGCAGGAGCATCCGGGCCTCAACGTCATCGTCAAGACCTCGCCGGATGCGGCAAGCCAGGCGAACGCGGTGCAGGACCTCGCGGTCCAGGGGCTCGATGCGCTCGTCATCCTGCCGTCCGACCCGGATCCGCTGGTCAACGCCATCCAGCAGGTCAAGGACTCGGGCGCCTTCGTGGCGCTGGTCGACCGCGCGCCTTCCGTCAACGACAACTCGATCCGCGATCTCTACGTCGCCGGCAACAACCCGGCGCTCGGCGAAGTCGCCGGCAAGTATATCGCCGAGACCACGCCGAATGCCGAGGTCGTCGTCATCCGCGGCCTGCCGATCCCGATCGACCAGCAGCGCCAGGACGGTTTCGACAAGGGCATCGCCGGTTCGGGCGTCAAGATCCTGGAACGCCAGTACGGCAACTGGAACCGCGACGACGCCTTCCGCGTCATGCAGGACTATCTCACCAAGTACCCGAAGATCGACGTGGTCTGGTGTCAGGACGACGACATGGCCGTCGGCGTTCTCGAAGCGATCGAACAGGCCAAGCGCACTGACATCCAGTATATCGTCGCCGGCGCCGGCTCCAAGGACATGATCAAGCGCGTCATGGACGGCGACAAGATGGTGCCGGTCGACGTGCTCTATCCGCCGGCGATGGTGGCGACCGCCATGCAGCTTACCGCCGCCAATTTCTACGACCAGGTTCCGGTGAGCGGCGAATACATCCTCGACGCCACGCTGGTGACCAAGGACAACGCGGAGCAGTTCTACTTCCCGGACTCTCCGTTCTGACCATCGGAGGGGCGCGCCTTCGCGGGCGCGCCCTTTTTCATGCCTGTTAATATTCTCACCCATTCCCAGGGAGGAAAATCATGAAGACGATCAAAGGTCCTGCCATTTTTCTCGGCCAGTTCGCGGGAGACGCCGCGCCGTTCAATTCCTGGGACGGGATCACCAAATGGGCGGCCGAGAAAGGCTATATCGGCGTTCAGGTGCCGACCTGGGCCGGCCAGCTCATCGACCTCCAGAAGGCCGCGACCTCCAAGGACTATTGCGACGAATTCGCCGGCATCGCGCGCCAGAACGGCGTCGAGGTGACCGAGCTTTCCACCCATCTGCAGGGCCAGCTCGTCGCCGTCCATCCGGCCTATGACGAGGCCTTCGACGGTTTCACCGTGCCGGAGATGCGCGGCAACCCGAAGGCCCGGCAGGAATGGGCGGTCGAGCAGGTGAAGATGGCGCTGACCGCCTCGAAGAACCTCGGCATCAAGGCGCATGCGACCTTTTCCGGCGCGCTTGCCTGGCCGTTCATCTATCCCTGGCCGCAGCGCCCCGCCGGCCTTGTCGAGACCGCCTTCGACGAACTCGCCAGGCGCTGGCTGCCGATCCTCAACCATGCCGAAGAGTGCGGTGTGGACGTCGCTTACGAGATCCATCCGGGCGAGGACCTGCATGACGGCGTCACCTTCGAGATGTTCCTGGAGCGCGTGAAGAACCACAGCAGAGCCAACATGCTCTACGACCCGTCGCACTACGTGCTGCAGTGCCTGGATTATCTCGACAACATCGACATCTACAAGGACCGGATCAAGATGTTCCACGTCAAGGACGCGGAATTCAACCCGACCGGCCGGCAGGGCGTCTATGGCGGCTATCAGGGCTGGGTTGAGCGCGCCGGCCGGTTCCGTTCGCCGGGCGACGGCCAGGTCGATTTCGGCGCGATCTTCTCCAAGATGGCGGCCAACGACTTCGACGGCTGGGCCGTGGTCGAATGGGAATGCGCGCTGAAGCACCCGGAAGACGGAGCGCGCGAGGGCGCCGAGTTCGTGAAGGCGCATATCATCCGCGTCACCGAAAAGGCCTTCGACGACTTCGCCTCGGGCGGTACGGATCAGGCAGCGAACCGGCGGATGCTGGGGCTTTGAAGCTGAAAACTGGAATAGAGGCGGTGCCGTTGATGCTTGAAAAACCTAACTTGTTGGGTTATTTATTGCATGGTCACCGTCCTTAGGCAGCATGGACTGCGGTTCGTCATCTACACCGCGGATCACGAGCCGCCTCACGTCCATGTCTACGGCGACGGCGAAGCGCGCATCGATATCGTGACGCTGAAGGTTCTGACCCAGGGTGGGATGTCCGACCGGGATGTCCGGCGGGCGGTAGCGGTCATCGAGGCGAACCGGCAATTATTCCAGGAGACCTGGAGGAAATACCATGGTTGAAGTCACGGACACAGAACTCGCCGAGGCCAAACGGCGATGGGAAACGGAGCGGTCGCAGAGACCGATTCCGGTCTCCGTTCGTTTCGATGCCTTGTCCGGCCGCATCGTCGTCGAGTTTGCGAACGGCGCTGCCTTCATGGTCCCGGCGCGTTCGCTGGAAGGCCTGACAGATGCCACCGACGAACAGCTGGCAGAGGTGGAGCTTCTCGGCGAGACCGGTCTGCACTGGGAAAGCCTGGATGTCGATTATTCGATCTCCGGTCTTATGAGCGGTATTTTCGGTAGTCGAACCTTTATGGAAGCGCAGCGCAAGGGCGGGCAATCCAGATCATCGGCGAAAGTGGCAGCAAGCCGTGCGAATGGAGCAAAGGGCGGCCGCCCCCGGAAGACGGCGAACGGCTCCTGACGGCACACCTTTGCTGACCGGCAGATAATTTTTCGAGGAGAGGATATTTCATGGCAATCGAAGGCAAAGACGAACAGGCGCGTGAGCCGCGCATCCGGCTCGGCATGGTGGGCGGCGGGGCCGGCGCGTTCATCGGCGCGGTGCATCGCATCGCGGCGCGGCTGGACGACCAGTTCGATCTGGTGGCGGGAGCGCTTTCCTCCACGCCGGAAAAGGCGATCGCGTCCGGCCGCGATCTCGGGCTCGATCCGTCGCGCACCTATGGCAGCTACAAGGAGATGGCGATCCGCGAAGCCCGCCTGAAGGACGGCATCGAGGCGGTGTCGATCGTCACGCCGAACCATGTCCATTACGATGCGGCCAAGGAGTTCCTGAAGCGCGGCATCCATGTCATCTGCGACAAGCCGCTGACCTCCAATCTTGCCGATGCGAAGAAGCTCAAGAAGGTGGCGGACGAAAGCGACGCGCTCTTCATCCTCACCCACAATTACACCGGCTATCCGATGGTGCGGCAGGCCCGCGAGATGGTGCAGAACGGCGATCTCGGCAAGATCCGGGTGGTGCAGGTGGAATATCCGCAGGACTGGCTGACGGAAGCCGTCGAGCAGACCGGCGCCAAGCAGGCCGTCTGGCGCACCGATCCGGCCCAGTCGGGTGCGGGTGGCTCGACCGGCGACATCGGCACGCATGCCTATAACCTCGCCTCCTTCATCACCGGCCTGACGCTGGAAAGCCTGGCCGCCGATCTCGACAGTTTCGTCGAGGGCCGCCGGCTGGACGACAACGCGCATGTGCTGCTGCGCTTCGAAGGCGGTGCCAAGGGCATGCTCTGGTGCAGCCAGGTGGCGCCCGGCCACGAGAACGGCCTGAAGATCCGCGTCTACGGCACGAAAGGCGGCATCGAATGGGTGCAGGCCGATTCGAACTACCTGTGGTTTACGCCCTTCGGCGAGCCGAAGCGGCTGATTACCCGCAACGGCGCCGGCGCCGGTCCCGCCGCCGCCCGTGTGTCCCGCATTCCGTCCGGCCATCCGGAAGGTTATCTCGAAGCCTTCGCGACGATCTATACGGAAGCGGCCCACGCCATCAACGCGAAGAAGAAGGGCGCCAAGCTGGACAAGGGCGTCATCTATCCCACCGTCGACGATGGGGTGAAGGGTGTGGCCTTCGTCGAAGCCTGCGTGGCGTCCTCGAAGAAGAACGGCGCCTGGGTGAAGCTGTAGGAGCTCAAGCCTTTAGCGGGAAATCTGACCAACAAGCGCACCAGCCGGGATATTCCACGCCCGGCTGATCTTCTTGATCTGGTCGAGATTGATCTCGCGCCGTCCGTTCAACAGGTCGGCGGCGCGGGATTTCGAGCCGACGATCTCGATCAGGTCGGCGCGGGTGTAGTTGTTCGCCTCCATGACCGACTTCAGCACCTCGACCGGCGAAGCCTGCGGTATCGGATAGTGCTTGGCCTCATACTCTTCGATCAAGAGCACGAGCGCGTCGAAATGGGCGGCCTCGATCGTGCCGTCCTCGGGTTCGCTCTCGAAATAGGGCCGCACCGCTTTCAGGGCTTCCTCGTATTCCGCCTCATCGAGCAGGGTGCGTACAGAACCGATATCCATTTCCGGCCTCTTCAAAGCTTTGCGACATCGATGCGGTCATATTCGGCGTGCGTCCCGACGAAGAGGATGAAAACTCGCTGGGTCCGAAAGCCGATGAGCGCGACGATCCGGTATTTGTTGCCACCGACATCAAAGACGATTTTGCCGCCGGACACGTAGTCCGCCGAATTGAACGTCGCCTTCACATCCCCGAAATTCTTCCATTCGGCATTCGAGATCGTCGTATGCCAGTCCGCCATGGCAGTTTCAGCCGCCGCTCGTTGTCCCTTCGGTAGCCGCTGGCAGAACTTCACGAGCGTAGACTTTGCAATGACGCGCATTGCTGTTCATATAGCGGGTTCCCAATTTGGAAACAAGCGCCTCGTTATCTCTGCAACGTTGCAGAAATCTGCCCAAAACCCTGTACAACCGGGTCTGCCTTGGTTAAACCGCCGCGCAACGATGGCTCAGGCCGAGAAACAGACAGGCTGGCAACCATGACCGATCCTCAAGCTCCCGATCCTCAGGTCTCTGACCCCAAGACCCTCGCAGCCCGCTTCCCCGGCGATTTCCTGTTCGGCGTCGCGACCGCTTCCTACCAGATCGAAGGTTCGACCAAGGCGGACGGCCGCAAGCCTTCCATTTGGGATGCCTTCTCGAACATGCCGGGCCGGGTCTATCAGCGCCACAACGGGGATGTCGCCTGCGACCACTACAACCGCTGGGAAGAGGATCTCGACCTGATCAAGGACATGGGCGTCGAGGCCTATCGGTTTTCGATCGCCTGGCCGCGCATCATTCCGGAAGGCACCGGCCGTATCAACGAGAAAGGCCTGGATTTCTACGACCGGCTGATCGACGGCTGCAAGGCGCGCGGCATCAAGACCTATGCGACCCTCTACCATTGGGACCTGCCGCTTTCGCTGATGGGCGAGGGCGGCTGGGCCGCGCGTTCGACCGCCTATGCCTTCCAGCGCTATGCCAAGGTGGTGATGGCCCGGCTCGGGGACCGGCTCGACGCCGTCGCGACCTTCAACGAGCCCTGGTGCATCGTCTGGCTCAGCCACCTCTACGGCATCCATGCGCCGGGCGAGCGGAACATGGAAGCAGCGCTCGCCGCCATGCACCATGTCAACCTCGCCCACGGCCTCGGCGTCGAGGCGATCCGCCATGTGACGCCGAACGTACCGGCCGGCATCGTCATCAATGCGAGCTCGGTCATTCCGGGTTCCGACAGCCCGGCCGATCTCGCCGCCAGCGAACGCGCCCACCAGTTCCACAACGGCGCCTTCTTCGATCCGGTCTTCAAGGGCGAATACCCGAAGGAATTCCTGGAGGCGCTCGGAGACCGCATGCCGGCGGTGGAGGAGGGCGACCTCAAGATCATCAACCAGAAACTCGACTGGTGGGGTCTCAACTATTACACGCCGACGCGCGTCCACGACGATCCGGAGCGCAGGGGCGATTTTCCCTGGACGGCGGAAGCCAAGCGCGCCAGCGACGTCAAGACGGATATCGGCTGGGAAGTCTATGCGCCCGGCCTCAAGCTGCTCGTCGAGGATCTCTACCGCCGCTACGACCTGCCGGATTGCTACATCACCGAGAACGGCGCCTGCTACAACAGGTCGCCGGTGAACGGGGAGGTGGATGACCAGCCGCGTCTGGACTATTATATCGAGCACCTCAACGTGGTGGCAGACCTCATCGAGGACGGCTATCCGATGAAGGGGTACTTCGCCTGGAGCCTGATGGACAATTTCGAATGGGCCGAAGGCTACCGCATGCGGTTCGGTCTCGTGCACGTGAATTACGAGACCCAGGAGCGGACGATCAAGAAGAGCGGCAAGTGGTATCGCGAGCTCGCCTCGCAATTCCCGAAAGGCAACCACAAACGGGCCTGATTTCGCAGCTGCGAGAAAGATTTTCCTGTACTTCAGGATAATTGAAAAATCATCCCTGTTAAACGGAGGCGTGTCCGGGCATTTATGCGGCATCGAAAAGAGGCCGCCCGGTCTCAGACGAAAGCCGATCGCAATGCTCCGGAAAGTCACCTGTCATCGAATGTGCCGCGTAGTCCTGTAACTGGGCCGCATGAACGGAAACGGCGATCCTGTCGCCGGGATGACCTGACTGAACTCTGAGAGCCTGAAATGAAACTCGCACATGCCGCGGCCCGTTCCGCCCCGCTGCCCCAGGCAGAGGCCGCACCCATGGTCGCCTTCGAAGCGGTGACCAAGCGCTTTGGCAGCAACGGCCAGAACCAGTTCACCGCGCTCGACGGCATCGATCTTTCCGTCGCCCGGGGCGCCATCACCGGTATTATCGGCCGTTCCGGCGCCGGCAAGTCGACGCTGATCCGTCTCGTCAACGGCCTCGAAAAAGCGACGTCCGGCCGCGTCGTCGTGGACGGCGTCGAAGTCGGCGGACTTGCCGAAAGCGGGCTTCGGGACCTGCGCCGCCAGATCGGCATGATCTTCCAGCATTTCAACCTGCTCTCCTCGCGCACGGCGTTCGAGAACGTCGCGCTGCCGCTCGAAATCGCCGGTCTCGGCAGGCAGGCGATCAAGGACAAGGTCGGGCCGCTCCTCGATCTCGTCGGCCTCGGCGACAAGGCGGGGCGTTATCCTTCGGAGCTTTCCGGCGGCCAGAAGCAGCGCGTCGGCATCGCCCGGGCGCTCGCCACCTCGCCGAAGCTGCTCCTGTCCGACGAGGCGACCTCGGCGCTCGATCCGGAAACCACCCAGTCGATCCTGGCGCTCCTCAAGCAGATCAATGCCGAACTCGGGCTCACCGTTCTGCTCATCACCCACGAGATGGAGGTGGTGAAGACCATCGCCTCGGATGTCGCGGTGATCGACCGCGGCAAGATCATCGAGAAGGGCCGCACCTTCGACGTCTTCACGGACCCGAAGCATGAGACGACCCGGGCGCTGCTGTCCGGGCTTGCCGGCGCCAAGCTGCCGGAAGCGATCGCCCGCAAGCTTGCCGCCACACCGCAGGCCGTCTCGCGCGCCGTGGTGCGCGTCACCTTCTTCGGCGAGACGGCGCAGCAGCCTTTGATCTCGAAGCTCATCCAGGAGCTCGGCTCGGAAGTGAACATCATCGCCGGCACGATCGACGAGATCGCCGGCGAGCCCTACGGTTCGCTGGTCATCTCCTATGCGGCGACGCCGGAGGTGCTGGCCCGCGCCGAGCGCTTCTACCGTGAAACCGGACTTCAAACGGAGGTGCTCGGTTATGTCGCCTGACATGCTCTTCAACCTGCTCCTCAAGGCGCTTTCGCAAACCCTTCAAATGGTTGCCGCCGCCGGTCTGATCGGTTCCCTGATCGGCCTGCCGATCGGCGTGTTCCTGGCGACCAGCGGCAAGGGCGAGCTTTTTCCCGCGCCGGTCAGCAACCGCATCATCGGCGCGATCGTCAATGCGGCGCGTTCGACGCCCTTCATCATCCTGGTCGTGGCGATCATTCCCTTCACCCGCCTCGTCACCGGCACGTCGATCGGCACCTATGCGGCGATCGTGCCGCTCACCGTCGCGACCATTCCCTTCGTCGCGCGGCTTGCGGAGGCGGCGATCCGCGAGGTGGACAAGGGGCTGATCGAGGCCGCCCGCGCCATGGGCGCCACGCCGCTGCAGATCGTCTTCAAGGTGCTGCTCGCCGAGGCGAAGCCGGGGCTCACCCTGGCGCTCACCCTCACGCTCGTCAGCCTGGTCGGCTATTCGGCCATGGTCGGCGCGGTCGGCGGCGGAGGTCTTGGCGATCTCGGCATCCGCTACGGCTATCAGCGCTTCATGCCGGACGTGATGCTCGCCGTCGTCGTGGTGCTGATCGTGCTCGTGCAGGCGATCCAGAGCCTCGGCGATGCGCTCGCCCGCCGTTTCGACAAGCGCAGCCGCAAGACCTGATTGCAGTATCCCCGAAATCCAGCCTCCCAAGACTGGCCGCATGACAAACCGTTCAAACGATAAAAGGAGACATCCATGAAGAAGCTCATCCTGGCGGCCGCCTTCGCCGCCTTCTCCGTCGCCACGGCCTTCGCCGAAGACATCAAGATCGGCGTGACGCCCGGTCCGCATGCCCAGATCATGGAAAAGGTGAAGGAAATCGCGGCCGCCAAGGGCCTCAATATCGAAATCCTGGAATTCTCCGACTATGTCGTGCCGAACCAGGCGCTGGCGGACGGCGAGCTCAACGCCAATTCCTTCCAGCACCAGCCCTATCTCGACAACCAGGTGGCCGACCGCAAGTTCGATCTCGTCAGCGTCGCCCAGACCGTCAACTTCCCGATGGGCGTCTATTCCAAGAAGGCGAAGAGCCTTTCCGAGCTGAAGGACGGCGCCACGATCGCCATCCCGAACGATCCGACGAACGGCGGCCGCGCGCTCCTGATCCTCGCCGATCAGGGCCTCATCAAGGTGGATGCCGCCAAGGGCCTGAAGATCGGCCCGGCCGACGTTACCGAGAACCCGAAGAACATCGAGTTCGCCGAGCTGGACGCCGCCCAGCTTCCGCGCTCGCTCGACGATGTGGACGCTTCGGTGATCAACACCAACTATGCGCTGGAAGCCGGCCTCAACCCGAAGACCGACCCCATCGCCCGCGAAGGCGAAAAGGCTCCGTATATCAACGTGATCGCCGTCAACGCCAAGGACAAGGACGCGGCCTGGGTCAAGACGCTGATCGAAGCCTATCACAGCGATGCGGTAAAGGACTTCGTCAACACCACGTTCAACGGCGCGGTCATCGCCGCCTGGTAAGCGAACACCTGTCTTTGTCAAGTAACGAGCCGGCTCTCAAAAGGGGCCGGCTTTTTTCGGCACGAAGTTTAGAGGTATCGCGGCACCTTGGCTTTCAGGATCTGGATCAGTGCAGGGTCCATGAAGTCGTAATCGTCCGGAATGTCCAGGCAAATCAGCCTGCTGTCCCTGAGTGCGGATCGATACCTGTGCCGCACCTTTGTCAGGTGGGCCTTTTCCATGACGAAGATGACGTCGGCCCAGTCTATCAGTTCGTGCGATAGAGGGTTCTCTGCACCATTGTTGGTGCCTGCGGATAAAACTTCGATACCCGGCCAATCCGCAAAGACCTGTTCTGCCGTCGGGCTACGAAGCTTGTTCTGACTGCATACGAACAGAACGTTCTTCAATTCTTCGCACTCACCCGCCGATATGCTTCTGGCCGCGCTTTTTGGCGAGCGCGATCTGGTGCTGGCGCTGACGGTAGCGGAGCCGGTCCTCTTCGGTGCGCGTGTGGTAGCAGTTCGAGCAGGAGACGCCTTCCTCGTAATATTGCGAGGTGACTTCTTCGGCGGTGATCGGGTTGCGGCAGGCGTGGCAGAGCTTGTGGTTGCCTTCCTTCAAGCCGTGCTCGACCGAGACGCGCTCGTCGAAGACGAAGCAGGCGCCTTCCCAGAGGCTTTCCTCTTGAGGCACCTCCTCCAGGTACTTCAGGATGCCGCCCCTGAGGTGGTAGACTTCGTCGAAACCCTGTTCCTTCATGAAGGCGGTCGCCTTCTCGCAGCGGATGCCGCCGGTGCAGTACATGGCGATCTTCGGTTTGTTGTGCAGGCCGGGATTGTTCTTGACCCAGTCCGGAAATTCGCGAAAGGTCCTGGTCTTCGGATCGACGGCGCCCTTGAAGATGCCGATCGCCGTCTCGTAGTCGTTGCGCGTGTCGATGACGATCGTGTCCGGATCGGAGATCAGTGCGTTCCAGTCCTTCGGATCGACATAGGTGCCGACGATGCGGTTGGGGTCGATGTCCTCGACGCCCATCGTCACGATTTCCTTCTTCGGCCGCACCTTCATGCGCAGGAAGGGCATCTTCGATGCCCGGCTTTCCTTGTGCTCCAGAGTGGCGAATTCCGGCTGGGCGCGCAGATAGGCGATGAGGCGGGCGATCGCCGCATCGGAGCCGGCGACCGTGCCGTTGATGCCCTCGCGGGCGATCAGCAGCGTGCCCTTGATGCCGTTCTCGTCGCACAGCGCCTGCAGCGGTTCGCGGAAGGCCTCGAAGCGTTCGAAGCGCGCGAAATGGTAGAGCGCGGCCACGAGGAAGGCGCCGGTCGCCTCCGGGCGGGGTTGGGTCAGGTTGTCTGTCATGGCGCTGAAATACAGGCTGACGCCTATCCGCGCAACGCCGTTTCTTTGTCGGCCTTGCCGTTGGCTTTGTAGGCCCCGGCCTTTCGCTTCCTGCGGGACGCGGTCGCCGCCTTCTCCCAGAGCAGGGAGACGAAGCCGCTTTCGGCATCCGCGCCGTCGGCGAAGACTTCGCGGGCCTTTTCCAGCGCCTCGTGTCTCAGCGTCTGCTGGCGCGCGATGATCGCGCCGAGGATGAGCGCCAGCGTATCGCCGTCGCCGAAAAGCTCCGGGTTCTCGTTGACGAGCCCCGTCAGCACGGAAAGGTCGTGCTCATGGCCGAGGAGGTCGACGAGCTCCTTTGCCTCTCTCTGTTTGGCGAGCATGGCGGAGGGCCAGATCCCGCCGGCGAGCGACAGATGCATCCAATAGGTCTGGCCGCATTTGCGAAGCTCGTGATAGGCCTCGGCATCCGCGTGCGCTTCGCAGGCGGCAAGCGCGCCATGCGCCTTCAGCCGCTGCTTCTTCCAGGCCTTCGCCAGCCTTTTGGCGGTCCTGTGCGGATTGTCGTCGAGATCGAGGTCCTGCAGGGCCGCGATCGCCTCGCGGCAGGTCTTCGCGGCGGCGGCCATCTTGGCGGGCAGGTCGTGTTCCTCGGAAGCGATCCGGTCGCGCCGCTCCGTCAGCGCCTTGGAGGCGACGGCAAGCGCTGCCATCTCCTCCGGCGAACCCGCGTGCTCCGCGAGATAGTTCACGGTCTCGACCAGAGCGGTCGCGTCGCGCACGGCGGACAGCGTCTTCGCCATCTCCCGGATGCGGTCGTTCTCCCGCCGACGGAATTCCTTAGCGTCCGGCTGGACCAGCCGGTAGAGGGCGCGCAGCCGCTTGAAGCGTTTCCGGGCGTCGTGCACGGCCTCGTGGGGGCCGTCGGGCTGTTCTTCGAGAAGCCGGATCGCGTGCGAGAACTGGCTTTCCGCCACCGAGCGGAACTCGGCGGTGAAGGGTTTAGCGGGCCGCAGACGATAGGCCATGACACAGCTCCCCGCTCAAATCCTCTGTCGCCATCACCACGTTCGAATATCGCCGGTCGCCGGTGATCTCCTGGCCCACCCAATCGGGCAATTCCGGCTCCGCGTCCTCATCCTCTATCTCCACCTCAGCCACGACAAGCCCCTTGTAGGTGCCTTCATAGACGTCCACCTCCCAGGTATAGCCTTCGTGCACGACCTCGTGGCGGGTCTTCTCGAGCACGATGCCGACGGCGTTCGCGGCCATTTCCTGCGCATCCGCGAGAGGAATGTCGTATTCGAATTCGTCGCGGGCGAGGAGGTTCCTGCCGAGCTTGATGGTGAGCCTGGCGCGGGCGCCGTCCATGATCCGGACGCGGACCGAGCGGTCGTCACCGGAAGCGACATAGGCCTGCAGGAAATCCGAGGATGACGAGACCGCCGCCCGCCAGCCATCGTCCTTTACGAGAAACTTCCGTTCGATTTCCTTGGCCATGCGCGGGTCCGCCACTCCGGGAACTTTTACAACCCCTTGCCGCAACCTAGTGCAAACTCGCTCCTTGGCAAACCCGTCATGCGGTCCGCCCGGTTTTTTCTCGACAACGGCAGGCTTGGGCGCTATCTCCCCCTTCGGTTTTCAATCGTTTTAGCGGAGTTATGCGCCATGTCCGGCAAGACCGAAAAGCTGCTTTCCATCCTGAAGCTGCAGCCCGTTGTGCCGGTGCTGATCGTGGACGACGCGAAGTCGGCGGTGGGGCTCGCGAAAGCGCTCGTCGCCGGCGGGCTGAAGGCGATCGAGATCACCATGCGCACGCCGGCAGCCCTCGATGCGGTGAGGGCGGTGGCCGCCGAAGTCGAGGGCGCCAATGTGGGCGCCGGCACCATCCTCAACGCGAAGGATTTCGACGCGGCCGTCAAGGCGGGCTCGACCTTCATCGTCAGCCCCGGCGTGACGCCCGGCATCGCCGCCGCCGCCGAGGGTTCCGAAATTCCGCTTCTGCCGGGTGCGGCGACCGCGAGCGAGGTCATGGCGCTTCGCGAGGCCGGCTACGACGTGATGAAGTTCTTTCCGGCCGAGCAGGCCGGCGGTGCGGCCTATCTCAAGGCACTGTCTTCGCCGCTCTCCGGCACGCTCTTCTGCCCGACCGGCGGCGTTTCGCTGAAGAACGCCAACGACTATCTCTCGCTGCCGAACGTCGTCTGCGTCGGCGGCTCCTGGGTGGCGCCGAAGGAACTGGTCGCGGCGGGCGATTGGGCCGGTATCACGAAGCTCGCCTCGGAAGCGGCGGCGCTGAAGGCGTAAGCCCCCCCGGCAACGCCTTTCCGCAACCTGTCTTTGTAAATTCACAATCGCATTCCTATGTTGTTCCCGAAGCGCAACAGGGAGATCGTGCGATGTTTGACGCCAAGAAGCTTCTCGACCAGTTCCTGGGTTCGCAGGTGCCCGGGCTTTCGGGAACGGTCAGGGACAGGGCAGGGCAGGCGGGCCAGCTCGCCAAGGACAATCCGCTTGCCACCGGCGCGATCGTCGCGGCCCTTCTCGGCACCAAGACCGGCCGCAAGCTCGCGGGCAACGTGGCGACGGCCGGCGGGCTCGCAGCGATCGCCGGGCTCGGCTATCTCGCCTACAAGAACTACAAGTCCGGCCAGTCGCCCGAGGCCGCGCCGCAGCCGGCTCCGCAGACCGAGACGCCGCTCCTGCCGCCTGCCGATTCGCCCTTCCATCCGCAGTCGCCGCAGCTTTCCAACGATTTCGCGCTGACGCTGCTGCGCGCCATGATCGCCGCCGCCAAGGCCGACGGGCATATCGACGCTTCCGAACGCGCCAACATCATGGACAAGGTCCATGCGGTCGATCTCGGGGCGGAAGCGGAAGCCTTCATCGAGAACGAGCTGGCGAACCCGGTCGACATGGACGATCTCGTCGCCGCCGCGCGCACGGAAGAGCAGAAGGTGGAGCTCTATACGGCAACCCGCATGACGATCGATCCCGATACGCGGGCCGAACGCGGCTATCTCGACCTGCTCGCCGGCCGCCTCGGCTTGGCCGACGCGCTGATCGACCATATCGACGCCACTGTTTCGGCGGCGAAGGTGAAGGCCTGAGCAAGCCGCTGGCTCCTTCTTCTCCCCAGCGGGGAGAAGTGATATGCCGCACCGCTTTCCTTCATCTTCAGCGATGTGTGGGGCACGTCCCCTCTCCCCGCCTGCGGGGAGAGGGTTAGGGCGAGGGTGAGGGTGAGGGTGAGGGTGAGGGGCATAGATATCTACGCCGATCTCTCCCGTTGCCTTTCCCCTTTCGCTGGCCTAAGCCTCTTGGCGTCAATCCAGAGGCATACATGCGCGATCTCAAGAACTACAAAGTGGCCGCCCCGGCTCCGGTCACCCTCAAGGGCCGGTTCGTGACGCTCGAACCCTATGAGAAGGAAAAGCACCTTCAGGCGCTGTGGGATGCGCTGGGCGGCAAGGCGGGCATCAACGAGCTGCTGAAATATTTCCCCAACGACGCGTTCGCCGAAGCCGAAGAGCTGGGCGCCTGGATCGAAAACGCACGCTCCGCCTCGAACTGGGTGACGCTGATCTTCCGCGAAAACGCCACCGGCAAGGTGGTCGGCATGGCGAGCTACATGCGGCCCGACCCGAAGAACGGCGTGGTGGAGGTCGGCTCCGTCGCCCACGGGCTTGCCATGAAGCGCTCGCCGCTTTCGACCGAAGCGCATTACCTGATGGCGAAGCACGTCTTCGACGATCTCGGCTACCGCCGCTACGAATGGAAGTGCCATAACGAGAACGAGGCGAGCAAGACGACCGCGCGGCGCTACGGCTTCACCTTCGAGGGCGTCTTCCGCCAGCACGTCATCTCCAAGGGCGCCAATCGCGACACGGCCTGGTTCTCGATGATCGATGCCGAATGGCCCATGCAGAAGGCCGCTTTCGAAGCCTGGCTTGCGCCGGAGAATTTCGATGCGGACGGCCGGCAGAAGCGGCGCCTTGAAGACATCCGCGCCGAGCTCGCAAAGGAAGCGGTGGCCCGGGAGGCGGTGCAATGACGCCGGAGGCAAAATCCCAGGCGATCGCCGCCGCCGTCATCCTCGTCTGCGCCATCGTGGTGATCTATTTCCTGCCGACGGTCGTGCTTGCGATCGGCAATTATTCGCCGGCCCTGGCCGTCGTGGTCGGCGCGGCGCTGCTGCTCTGCTTCTTCGCGGTCTTCTGGCTGAGGGCGCGTTACCAGCGGCGGAAATAACCGCTCAGCCGCCGATCAGGCGCGATGCCTGCAGGGATGCGCCGAGCAGCGACAGCCCGATCAGCAGCACGAAAAGCGCGCCGCCGATCTCGATCGCGTGGGTGATGCGCCGTCCCGTCCGCGAGCCGGGGCCGGCGAAGCGGACCGCCAGGTCCTTGGCGGCGACGGCGAGGATGGCGAGGATGGTCACGGTGATCGCCGTGCCGAGCGACATGGCCAGCACCGAAAGCACGCCGCCGAGATAGAGGCTGTTCAGAAGCGCGAAGCTCATCACCAGGATCGCGCCCGAGCAGGGACGCAGGCCGACGGCGATGATCGCCGACCAGGCTTCCTGCAGGCTGAAATCCTTCTCCTTCAGCATGGCCGGATCGGGCATGTGGCTGACGCCGCAGGTCTCGCAATATTCGCCGGCCCCCCGATGCTCGTGGTCGTCGATCTCGACCGCCTGGAAATTGAGCCCGGTGGAGCCGCGGCCTCCGTGGGAGGCGACACCGGCGGGCACGGCCGCGGGGAAGGAGACGACGCGCATCCTGAGCGCGCGGATCTTCTTGACGAGCAGCCAGGCGCCGAAGAGGGCCACCAGCGCGAAGCTCGCGATCTCCATCGCCTGGGTCGCCTGGGTCATGGTGATGCCCGAGCCGCGCAGCACGAGAAAGGCCGCGCCGACGAGTAGGATGGCAAC
The DNA here is from genome assembly GCF_030378245.1 of Neorhizobium sp. CSC1952. NCBI lineage: Bacteria > Pseudomonadati > Pseudomonadota > Alphaproteobacteria > Hyphomicrobiales > Rhizobiaceae > Neorhizobium > Neorhizobium sp. CSC1952. The sequence continues at coordinate 3,047,544 of NZ_CP128416.1, forward strand.
GAGGCCCTGCAGCAGCGCGGAGACGAAGGAAATGACGATGCCGCGTTTCAGCGCGATCTCGTTGGCGATCATGTAGGAGGAGATCACCGCCTTGCCGTGGCCGGGGCCTGCGGCATGGAAGACGCCGTAAGCGAAGGAGAGGCCGATGAGGCCGGACAGCGCGAAAGGATCCTCGCGCATCGCCTTCAGCGCGCCGGTCAGCGACCGATAGAAAGCCTGCTGGTAGGAATTGATCCAGGCGAAGAAGGGGCCGAGCGGACCGCCGATCGAGAACGAGGGTTCGGCCGAGCCGACGCCGAGCGGCGACTGCGCATGGGCCGCGCCCGTCATGACGACGGCGATCGCCAGCGCCGCGAGGACGGCGGGCGCCAGGGCTCGGTGGTTTCTCAGCATGTCACTTCCAGTCTGGTGGCGAAAAGCTTCGTCATGTCGGTGCCGGTCGGATCGTTGAAGAAGGCGTCCGTCAGGGTCGAGCTGTTCTGGGCGATCACCTCGTCGGGATCGGGCCGCACGACCTTGTGCTGGCATTTGGAAAAGCCCGCGCCCTGGGCGACCAGGTCGCCGTCGGTCGGGAAGTCGATCGATGTGTACATGGAGGGATCGTAGATGCCGAAGGTGAGCTTTCCCTTGAGCGGCACCGGCTTTTCGGGCTTGACCGCGAAGATGACCAGAAGCTGGTTGGAATCGTCGATCGAGACGTGGATGGCGTCCGGCTTCTGCACGCCGACGGCGGCGCCGTTCAGCGTGATCGTCGTGAAATAGTGGAAGTCGGCGAGCGAGGTGCGCATCACCTCGCCGAGCTCGGCGAGTTCCTTCTCGTCGAGCTTCAGGTCGGTGTTCTTGTCGAAATCGAGCAGCACGCTGGAGGAGAAGACCTCGTCGAAGCGCCAGACGTTGCGCAGTTCGGCGAGGTTGCCGTCGTTGCCGGCCACCACCTCCAGCCGGGCCTCGGCGAAGATATGCGGGTGGGCGAGCGCCGGGAGCGGCAGACAGGCTGCCGCGAGCGTCGCAATGGTGAGGATTCTATATCGCATTCGCCCGCAAGGCTCCCCGCTTCGTCCCCGTGCTGTGCCGCGCAAATGAGACGGAATTTCGACTCAGGTCCATGCGCGAACCTAACGGTTCAGTGCTGCCGGCGGAACCACGCGGAGAGGAAGTCGACGAAGCTTCTCACCTTCGCGGGCAGGTAGCGGCGGTGCGGATAGACCGCGTAGATGCCCCGGTCCTTGGTGATGTAGTCGTCGAACAGGGTCACGAGCTCGCCGGACTGGATCGAGGAGTTGGCGATGAAATCCGGGATGATCGCCACCCCGAGGCCGGCGCGCGCGGCGCGCAGCGTCGCCTGCGGACTGTTCACCTCGATCGGGCCGCTGACGGCGACCGAGATCATCGAGCCGTTCGTGTCGGTGAAGCGGACGTTGTTGTGCCAGCGGGAATTGGTGTCGATGATGAAGGGGACGCGGTTCAGATCCTGCGGATGTTCGAGCGGACCGTATTTCGCGACGAAATCCGCCGTCGCGCAGGCATAGACACGGAAATCGGAGAGCTTTCGGGCGATCAGGCCGGAATCCTCCAGCTTGGTGATGCGGATGGCGAGATCGAAATTCTCCTCGATCAGATCGACGAACCGGTCCTCCGCGACGATTTCCAGCGAAACCTCGGGATGCCCCTTGGCGAAATCGATCAGCGACTGGCCGACGTCCGCATCGACGAAGGTGCGCGGCACGGAGACGCGCAGGCGGCCCTTGAGATCGGCATTGTTCTCGCGCACCAGATCGGCGAGGTTGTCGATTTCCTTCAGGATGTCCGCGGCCGTGCGGTAATAGGTATGTCCCGCCTCGGTCAGCGAGAACTGGCGGGTGGTGCGGTTGAGGAGCAGCGCGCCGAGATCGTCCTCGAGCTCGCGCACGTATTTCGACAGCAGCGCCTTCGATCGGCCGGTGCGCCTGGCGGCGGCCGAAAAGCCCTCCGCTTCAACCACGTCGATGAAGGCCCGCATGCGCGTCAGTGTATCCATGTATGCTCTTTTCTGTTTGCCGCAGCTTAGTCGGTCAATCCCAAGACAAACAGAAGAGCCGCATTTAACTGGCGCAACTCTGCTTCTTCGAGACTTCCAATGCGCTGCCCGATTCGTCGTTGGTTAACTGCGATGATTTTATCGGTCATGATTTGCGATCGCGCCCGCAAGCCGTTCCGCTCGCTTGGTTCGACAATGATGCGGAAATCGGTAACGGCTTCAATTGTGGACGTGATCTGGCAAACGATGACGGATGGATAAGTTTCCGGGATACCGTTGGTCTGTACGACGACCGCCGGACGAGGTTTTCCGTAATCGCCGGGTGCGGAGACAATGACTATCTCGCCGCGTTTCATTCGGTCCACGTATCGGGATCGTCAAACTCGGAGACAGCTTCAATCCAGCGGATGGACTCGGCTTCGTGTTCAGGATCAAGCGCGGCGACCTGTTCGGCAATCCGCTTTCTGACTTCCGGATCACGCGCGTCGAGCGCCAGCAAGCGTACTTCCCGCATCGGCAGGCCGGTGCGCTCGTCCCTCACAACCCTCTTCTTCCTTGCCGTCGGCATGTCAAATATTCCTTCCGGTCTGCATTCGCCCCAATGTAGGAGGCACACCGGCTTTGTGCAAATACGCCTCTCCCGTTGTGCAATGCGAATTTTCGGCGAGGGCCAAAAAATCTCTTGATTATGACGGCGAATATTCTTATCTCCCGGGCTGCCCAAAGTCGCACGTGCCTGTGGGTGTCCGCCGACCCTCGAACTGGGAAATATCCCTAAGGTGAGGTCATCGGTAAGGTACCTGGAACTAACCGCTCCAGTCGCTATTCCGGCCAACCGGGAAATGCGAGGACATCTTGAAGCAACGACGGTGCGGGCCTTTCTGGTCTCTGCAGGCTTTCCATCAGCCTGCAATACTGAAGAGGCACACCATCATTGCCGGAAGTGCGGTTGGGTAATTCCCTCCAATCCAAGGCAGACAAAGCCGGATCGAAGCCCGTGGCAGGGCCTTGATCCAAAGTTCGCGCGTATGAGCGTGTCACGGTACCAGTGTCTCCACCGACTGGGCCCGAGCGCATTCTCATCCGTCCTTTGTCCTCCGGTTCGCCGGAGCTTTGAGATTTCGAAGGGACTGACCGATGACCACTGCTCGTATCCTCGACTTCATCAAGACCCGACGTCCGGAAGGACCGTGCCTTGTGGTCGATCTCGATGTCGTGCGCGACAATTTTCACGCCTTCCGCCATGCCCTGCCGGACAGCGCGATCTATTACGCGGTCAAGGCCAACCCGGAACCGGCAATCCTGAAGCTGCTCGCCTCCCTCGGCTCGAGCTTCGATTGCGCTTCGGTCGCCGAAATCCAGATGGCGCTCGATGCAGGTGCCACCGCCGACCGCATCTCCTTCGGCAACACGATCAAGAAGGAGCGCGACATCGCGCGCGCCTTCGCGCTCGGCGTCAATCTCTTCGCCGTCGACAGCCATGAGGAAGTCGAGAAGATCTCCCGCGCCGCTCCGGGTGCGAAGGTGTTCTGCCGCGTGCTCACCGATGGCGAAGGTGCTGAATGGCCGCTTTCGCGCAAGTTCGGCTGCGTGCCGCAGATGGCCGTCGACGTGCTCGTCTACGCGCACCAGCTGGGCCTGGAGTCCTACGGCGTGTCCTTCCATGTCGGCTCGCAGATGACCAAGGTCGATGCCTGGGATTCGGCTCTGGCCGATGCCAAGCGCGTCTTTGCGCAGCTCGCCAAGCAGGGCATCTTCCTGCAGATGGTCAACATGGGCGGCGGCTTCCCGACCAAGTACCTGCGCGACGTGCCGAAGGCGGAAGAGTACGGCCAGGCGATCTTCGCTTCGCTGCGCAAGCATTTCGGCAACAACCTGCCGAAGACGATCATCGAGCCGGGCCGCGGCATGGTCGGCAATGCGGGCGTCATCAAGGCGGAAGTCGTTCTCGTCTCGAAGAAGTCCGACAACGACAACCATCGCTGGGTCTTCCTCGACATCGGCAAGTTCGGCGGTCTCGCAGAGACCATGGACGAGGCGATCCGCTACCCGATCCGCACCGAGCGCGATGCCGACGAGATGGAGCCCTGCGTGCTCGCCGGCCCGACCTGCGACAGCGCGGACGTGCTCTACGAGAAGAACATGTATCCGCTGCCGGTGACGCTCACCATCGGCGACGAGGTTCTGATCGAAGGCACCGGCGCCTATACGACGACCTATTCGGCCGTCGCCTTCAACGGCTTCGACCCCTTGAAGGCGTATGTGATCTGATCGGCGTCATCTGATCCCGCCGGCCCCGTAACCAGCCGGGGCGGCAAATCCACAATTCTCCGTAGTACCGCCTTGAACGGTTTTGGGTTCGGGAGGCCGCCATGGCCACTGTTCTTGATTCTGTCCGCGCACTCTTTGCGCCGAACACCACCTTCACCATCGACGCCGAAACGCCGGCGGACGTGGTGGCCCGCGAAAACCTGCTGGACCGCGCCATGGGCCCGGATCGGCGCAAGAAGTCGTCTGAAAAGATCCGCCGCGGCCGCGTGCCGGCGGAGGGGCTGGCGCTCGTCGCCCGCGATGCGCACGGCCACGTGATCGGCACGGTGCGGCTCTGGAGCGTCGAGGCGGGCATTGCGCCGGACGGCCAGGCGATCGAGGCGCTGCTCCTCGGTCCGCTCGCGGTCGACGGCGCCCACGAGGGCAAGGGGATCGGCGGCGCGCTGATGCGGGCGGCGATCGCCGAAGCCCACAAACGCGACCATGGCGCCATCTTGCTCGTCGGCGATGCCGCCTATTACGAGCGCTTCGGCTTCTTTGCCGACAAGGCCCGGCATCTCGTCATGCCCGGCCCCTTCGAGCGCGCCCGTTTCCTGGCGCTCGAACTGAAGGCCGGCTGGCTGGAAGGTGCCGCGGGCATGATCGTGCCGAGCGGCCGCAAGCTGGCCTGACGTTCGCCGGCTTATCCTGGTCCCCTTCCAGCGCGAAGGGGACATTGACCCGGAACGGGCGTTCCCTGACGGAAGATCATTGTCCAACTGTCATCCATCCGTTTCCAGATGGAGCTACGCAGGGTCCTCAGTCTTTTATGCTCCTCCGGATGCGAGTTTCCGGAGCAACGGTGTGCCGGAATGGACCGGGTCCGGCGAATGTCTCCGGCCAAGGAGGCCAACGATTTACCTGCCATTCGCCTTGAGCCGAAACCGGTCCCATAAGGGGAGCCGGAAACGCGCGGACATGAATTGTCAATTGTGTTGATAATTGTTAGTTCTAAAAGGAGAAAACGGGCGAAGGAAGCACGGCATGCGCGTACCAGCCTTTATTGCATTTTCAATGCTTACCGGTTTTCTGGTGGGCTGCACGACAAGCAATGGAGATGCAGGGCAAAGCTCTAAGAACGAAGCGCAATGTGCCGGCTTCGGCTTTGAGGAAGGTACGGATGCTTTTGCCAATTGCATGATGCGTCTTTCAATGCGGCAGGGAGGCACGCAGCAGCCCGATCACGATACCCTTGTCAATCAATACAGAAGCCGCAGCCTGGCCCGGCAGGGTGACGACCGCTATCCCGTATGCAGCGCCGCAAACATGGATGCCGAGCTGGACATTACAACGGGCAAGTGGGTAGGGCCCAACTGCCAGATGGCGCCGGATTAAGCCGGCGGTGTCCGCATCCGCGGGGTATAAAGCACCGACCGCAAATCAAGGGAGAAGGGAAATGATCAGAACCATGGTTGCGGTGAGCCTCGGTCTTTCCGGTGCTTTATTCGTTCCCCAATTTGCGCTTGAAGCGCGGGCTCAGGCGACCGTCGAATGCCGGTCGCGGCATTATCAATACGATGAATGCTATGCGGGGCCGCTTTCCCGGCCGCAACTCATCCATCAGACTTCAAGCGCGCCCTGCATTTTGAACCGTAGTTGGGGATACAATCCAAAGAGCCGATATGTCTGGGTCGCTCAAGGGTGCTCAGGCGTGTTTGCCGATGTCGGCGGCTATCACTATGGCCGTGGGGATGATTTCGATCCGGGTGCGCGCATGTACGATCACCGCGGTCGTGACGTCGGTGGCGTCGTCGCGGGCGCAGTGCTTGGATCGATCATTGAAGGAATAGCCGAGGACAGCAAACACAAGCACCGCCATACCACCAGCAATTTCAATGATGACGACGGCTATAACGGCTGCCACGGGATTGGATGCACGGTGGACCGGCCCGATTCCGATGCGAATATCGACATGACCCCGCAGTTCGACAAAAACGGCGAGCCGAATTTCGATACCCATGGCAATTACCAGGGATGCCACGGGGTGGGCTGCCTGGTCGACAACCCCGACGACCCCGGCTAAAGGGCTCGCCTCCTCTCCAGCGACATCGGGCCTGGGAAGCTCTAAGCGCCATCCTTCGCCCGATAGGCTTCCGGGATGACGAAGACCTCGTCGGCGCGGGCGTATCCGCCGTCCTTGACCTCCTCGATCAGCACCATGGTGTGCGGCCGTGCCGCCTCGCTGAAATATTCGGCGAGCATGTCCGTCGTGCGGTGCACGATCTCTTCCTTCTGGGCGCGGCTGAGCGCGCCTTCCGGCGTCTTGATGTTCACGAATGGCATTGGTCCTTCTCCTTGTCGCTGCAGATTGGGATAAGCATGTGGTGCACGTTCAGTTGGCACCCCCTCTGCGCGGCAGGGCAGAGAGGGTAAGCGATCTCAACTTTCGCTCAGATCATGCCGCCATTGGCGCGGAGCACCTGGCCGTTCACCCAGCCGCCGTCCGGGCTTGCGAGGAAGGCGACGACCGAGGCGATCTCGTCGGGCTGGCCGAGGCGGGCGAGCGGGATCGTTCCGACGATCCTCTGGACCAGCTCGTCGGATTTGCCGGTCATGAACATGTCCGTCTCCACCGGGCCGGGCGCGACGGTGTTGACGGTGATCCCGCGCCGGCCGAGTTCCCTGGAGGCGACATGGGTCATCGCTTCCACACCCGCCTTGCTGGCGGCATAGGCGCCGTAGGTGGGACCATAGACGCCGACGACGCTGGAGGAGAAGTTGATGATGCGGCCGCCGTCGCGCAGCCGCCGGCCCGCTTCGCGGATGCCGCGGAAGGTGCCGGTCAGGTTGACGGCGATATGCTTCTCGAAGCTCGCGTCGTCCATCTCGGCAAGCGGTGCGAGCTTCATTATCCCGGCATTGTTGACGAGGATATCGACGCCGCCGAAGCTCTTCTCCGCAGCGTCGAACAGGTCGGCGGCGGCGCTCGGGAGGCCGACATCCGCCTGCACGGCGACCGCCCTGCCTCCACCCGCCTCGATTTCGGCGACGACCGTGTCGGCGGCTTCACGGTTCGTCGCGTAGTTCACCACGACGGCGATGCCGTCCTTGGCCAGGCGAAGCGCAATCGCCCTTCCGATACCTTTCGAAGCGCCCGTGACGATTGCGACGCGTTGCCCGTTCGTGGTCATGGCTTATCTCTCCTTGATTGATGAGCCGTAGATATTTCTGACACCGCTGGAGAACAATTACAGGTGAATTGACATGAGAATTCGCCTGTGGTGAACAAAGCCATGGATCGGCTCGACCGCATGCAGCTCTTCACCCGGATCGTCGAACGAGGCAGCTTTGCCGCCGCGGCATCCGATCTCGGCCTCGCCCGTTCGACCGTCACCGAGGCGGTCAAGCAACTGGAAGACGATGTCGGCGCGCGCCTCCTGGAGCGGACGACCCGCCACGTCACGCCGACGCTCGACGGCCAGGCCTTCTACCAGCGCTGTCTGGCGATCCTTGCGGAGGTGGACGAGGCGGAGAGCATCTTTCGCGATGCGCAGCCGCGCGGCCTGCTGCGGGTCGATGCGCACGGCTTCCTGACCCGCACCTTCCTTCTGCCGCGGCTCGACGAATTCCTCGACCGCTACCCTCTGCTCGACCTGCAGATCGGCCAGGGCGACCGGCTGGTGGACCTGGTGCGGGAAGGGGTCGACTGCGTCATCCGCGCCGGCGAGATAACCGACAGCGGGCTGATCATGCGGCGGCTCGGGACCATCACCGAGCTCACCTGCGCCAGCCCGGCCTACATCGAGAAACACGGCATGCCGCAATCGCCCGATGCGCTGGACGGGCATGCCGCCGTCGGCTTCATCTCGTCACGCACTGGCCAGATCATGCCGCTCGAATTCACGGTGGGGAACGAGGTGCGTTACGTCACGCTGCCGAGCCGGCTGACGGTCAACAATTCCGACACGATGGTCGATCTCGCAAGACGAGGCTACGGCCTCGTTCAGGCGCCGCGCCATCGGCTGCAGCCCGATATAGACCGGGGCGTCCTCGTCCAGGTGCTCGCCGACTTTCCGCCATCCCCGACGCCGCTTTCGGCGCTTTATCCGCAGAACCGCCAGCTTTCGCCGCGGGTGCGCGTCTTCATCGACTGGGTCGTCAAGGTGTTTGCGGAAGCGGAGCTTTGAAACGGGCGCGGACGCTTTGGGGCGCAGGCGGCTTTTCTTGCAGGGCGGGCCGTGCTCTGATCGTTGAAAGCAACCAGACGAGGGTGATTTGAGCGCACGACATTTCCTGCCGTCTTTCCTGATCGCCATGCTGGCGGCCGGCATGCTTGCCTTTTCCAGCCCGATGCCGGCGCGGGCGTCGGACCGGACGATCTATCTCACCTTCGATGACGGTCCGTTGCCCGGGACGGAGAATGTCCATGCGGTTCTCAGGCAGGAGAACGTGCCGGCCGCGTTGTTCATGGTCGGCCTGCATGTCGAGACGCAGCCGCATGGCCGGAAATTGCTGGATGACGCACGATCGATTCCACTCGCGACGCTCGGCAATCACAGCTATAGCCACGCCAACAGCCGCTACCGGAATTTTTACTCCGACACGGCCGGCGTGGTCGCCGACATGCAACGCGCCAACCAGGTTCTGGGATTCAAGCCGCCGGTTCCGGCAAGGCTGCCCGGACGCAACGTCTTCCGGCTCACCCGCCTCTTCGCCGACGACCTCTCGATCGATGTGCGGGAGTGGCAACGCGAATGGCTCGACTACGAACTGGTCGGCGAAGCCGGTTTCCGGCTCTATGGATGGGATCATGAATGGGTGCACAGCGACGACGGAAAACCGGTGCAGTCGGTGGACCGGCTCGTCAGCGAGATCGACCATCTTTTCCGCTATAACCGGTTCGCGAGGCCGGACAAGATGATCCTTCTCATGCACGACCAGATGTTCCAGGACAAATTCGACGGCAAGCAGAACCTGGAGACATTCATCCGGCAGTTGAAGGCACGCGGCTACAGGTTCGGGGATCTGGCGCGCTACGAGGAGTAGGTTTCCGTCGACGCCGCGGCCGATCCTGTCCGGCAACGGATGCTGGCTCACATCCCATCACCATGGCGTGAATCCAGCTTTTCCGCCATATTCCCATACGATTCGATGCCCTAACTTGCCAGGCATGATCACACGCCGGGCAACACTCCTTTCCCTTCCGTTCGTGCTTTCCGCCGGCCGCGGCTTTGCTCAGGGCGCGCCGCAGCTGCCCGTGCCGCAGCCGCCGGCGACGCTCGATACCGTGTTCGACGCCGCCGCGGAACTGGAGCCGCTGAAGGTCGTGCTCGTCAGCCGCAACGGCGAAACGCTCGCCGAACGGGCCTTCAACGGCCGTTCGGTCAACGCGTCGACCAACATCAAATCGGCCTCGAAATCGATCGTCTCCTGCCTGGTCGGCATCGCCATTGACAAAAAGCTGCTCGAAGGGCCGGACCAGAAGGTCGCGCCGATCCTGAAGGCGGATCTTCCCGCAGATCCCGATCCGCGCATCCACGACATCACCATCGGCAATCTGCTCTCCATGCAGGCGGGGCTTTCGCGCATGTCGGGGCCGAATTACGGGCGCTGGGTCGCAAGCCGCAACTGGGTGCGTTTCGCGCTCTCGGAACCCTTCGACGGCGAGCCGGGCGGCTCGATGCTCTATTCTACCGCCTCGACGCATCTTCTTTCGGCGATCCTGACAAGGGTCGGGCGGAAATCGACGCTGGCGCTCGCCCGCGAATGGCTGGAGCCGGTGGAAAATTTCCGCATCGGCTCCTGGGACCGCGATCCGCAGGGCATCTATCTCGGCGGCAACAACATGGCGATGACGGCCCGTTCGCTTCTCGCCTTCGGCGAGCTCTACCGCAACGGCGGCCGGACGAAGGACGGCGTGCAGGTCGTCTCCAGAAGCTGGATCGACCAGTCCTGGACGCCGCGCACCAATTCGCGCTTCTCCGGCGATGGATACGGTTACGGCTGGTTCCTCAGGCATATCGGCGGCGAGGACGTCAGGTTCGGCTGGGGTTACGGCGGCCAGATGCTCTACATCGTCCCGTCGCTGGGACTGACCGTCGTGATGACCTCCGACGACAGCGGCCCGTCCGCCCGCAGCGGCTACCGCGACGACCTGCACAACCTGCTCGCGGAGATCATCGGAACGGTGAAGCAGGTCTGAGCCGCGATCGATAAAATCGTAACGACCGCGCGTACCATATCGAAAGGGAGCCTCTGTTATATTTCCCTGATGAGGCGGGGAACCACATGACGTTCGATCTCCGGACGATATATGCGATGACAGCGGTCGCTTGCATGGTGCTGGGCCTGCTCCAGGGCGCCGCCTATTTCACCGGCCGTTTCGAACGCTGGCTCGTCTGGTGGAGCGCCAGCAACATCCTTGTCGGGATCGGCTCCTTCTGCATTGCCCTTCGCGGCATGGCGCCTGATTTCATCACCGTTCACCTCGGCAATGTCATGACCATCGCCGGTTGCGTGCTCCTGGCGGCAGCAATGCGCATCTTCGTGGGACGTACGGTCAACCTCTCCCGTTGCTGTCTCTTGATCGCCATCCTCAGCATGCCGTTGGTGTTCGTTTTCGATGCGCCCGGCGAATCGCTCGAGCGACTCGCCTATGGCTCGGCGATCTATTGCCTGCTCGATCTTGCCGTCGCCCGGGAGGCCTACCGTCTTGCCCGTGACGAGAAGCTCCATTCCGCGAAGCTCGCCGTCGGCCTGTTCGTGCTGACCGCCGCCGTTTTCGCCAGCCGCTCCGTGATGGCGGGAACCGGCATCCTCGGCGATGGAAACCTGTTCAGCAGCAGCAATGCGGTGCATGCCTGGATGGCGCTGTCGGCCATGGTGTTCCTCATGCTCCGCAGCATGGTCATCATGCTGATGGCGGCGGAGCGGACGGGCGCCCAGCTGAAGGCCGCGGCCCATTGCGATCCCCTGACCGGCGTACTCAACCGCAGCGGCCTGGTGCGGTCGTTCGCCAGTCTCCCCTCCAAGCCGGTGGCGGCCCTGGTGGTCGATATCGACTATTTCAAACAGCTCAACGATACCCACGGCCACGCCATGGGGGACGAGGTGCTGCGGGCATTCGCATCCTCGGCGGCGAGGGAGATCCATGCCGGCGATCTCATCGCCCGTTACGGCGGCGACGAATTCGTGATCGTGCTGAAGGAGCGATCGCTCGAACAGGCGGTGGAGGCAGCCGAACATATCCGCCTTGCCTTCACCGCCTCGCTCGGCCGCCTGAACCAGCCGCTGTCGGTCCTGCCGACGCTCAGCATCGGCGCGGCTGCCGAGGCGTCCGGCGCCGCCGATCTCGAAGCCCTGCTTCACAAGGCAGACCAGGCGCTCTATGCGCGCAAGCGGCAGGGCCGCAACGGCGTGGATGCCTTCCGCGACAACATTCTGGCAGCCTGAAGGCGGGGACGAAACCGGCGGTAGTGAAAGAAATCCTGCTTCCGTTTCAGCGGGAGGACCGGAAAAATATCCCCGCGTCGTCCACGCCCGGTCTGCAGGGCCTATCCTGACCGCGTCATCGGGCAGGGAGCCGGGTCGCGAACCGGTCACCCATCTGGGGAGCAATCCGGCGTCCGGTGATGGTCGTTGAGGCAGGGGACGCGCCGTCAGGGCGCCAACCGCCGGAAGGAAGGGTTTCTTGGCGCGGAACCCATGTCTTGCGGAAAAGCCGAGGCGGCGGGGCAGGCGGACCAGTCTGACACCCATACCAACCCGATACCCAACTGCCTGCCCATCCCGATGGACCAGGCCGTGGCGGAGACCCCTCCGCCGCGGACATTCGTGCTGCGGTCAGAAAGTCCCGCTCATGCTGGCGAAATATTCGTGCCCGTCGTAGTTCTCGGCCGGGTCCTTTTCCCTGCGGTCCACATGGCGGTAGCCGATCTCCAGCTTGTGATCCTTGCCGATATCGAAGGTGAGCGTTCCCGCGAACCTCCGCGTCTCGCTGTCGTAGAGATAATAGATCCATTCGCTGGAGGCGATTTCATAGGTCACCTTCGCCTCGATCTTCGGCAGCAGTTTCGCGCTTGCGGCGAACTTCCAGGTCTGGATGAACTCGGCCTGCGGATCGTCGATGTCGGCGATCGCGTAGTCCTGGTCGTAGCCGATGCCGAAGCCGAGGCTTTCCGTAGGCTTCCATTCCAGCGACGAACGGAGATAGGGCCGCAGCCTTTTGACGTCGTCGCCGAGGTCGTCGGCCATGATCGTCGCCCCGCCGATCTCGGCAATCATCGTCATCGTCTCACCGATCTTGCGGCCATAGGCGACCGAGCCGCGCAGCGTCGAGGCGGGAAAGCGCAGGAGCGTCTCCTGTTCCGAATCTGGAATGAAGGTGGAGCGGTAGGCGAGGGTGAAGCCGATCTCGCCGTCAAGTCCCGGCCGGATATGGGACGCCGTCAGGTCCAGTGCCGTCACGTCGGCTTCCAGTTTCGTGGGCAGCAGGAGGTCGGTCGTGAACCTTGCCTTGCCACGGTCGAGATGGCTGACGCCTGCCTTCAGCGTGTTCTGGCCGCCGAGGAATTGCGCGGCGAGGCTGGAAGCCATCTCGTAGGTCATGTCGGTCATGCGGTAGCCGATGACGGTGCCGGGCACGGCGAGAAACACGTCGCCGGCCGCCTTGCGCTGGATACCCGCTTCCACCGTCCACTCGACCGTATCGGCGAGCTTCATCTTGTGGCCGAGGGTCATGCCCGTCACATGCTCGTTGCCGAAATCGTAGCGCTCCAGCCGCTTTTCCCGGTGCCAGAGCGCGTAGGTGATGCCCGATCCCTCGATGTCGAAGCTGCCGCGCAGCTTCGCCTCCGCCTGGGCGAAACCGCCGCCAAGGTCGTTGGCATCCTCGAAGAGATTGCTGTTGTGCCCCACACGCAGGGAATAGTCGAAAAACGTGTCCGCGGCGGCCGCCGGCAAAGGCAGGGCGGCGAGGCAGGTCGCAATGGGCAGAAACAGCTTGGGCATCGCATTCCCAACAGGCACCTCTAATTGAGGAAAATCTTATATATAGATGCTTAACGAAGGATTTATTCGACCGGGAGTTGCCGATCCGGCAATGCGAATTGCAGCGAAAGCAACGCTGGTGGGAAAGAGAACAGTTTTAATAAAACCCGAAGTATTATGGTTAATGGTTTATTATAAGACACTTATATTATTGCTTTATAAAATACTAATAATAAGTTGGTTGTCGCGCAATGAAGCGCAATCAACTTGGGAGACTAACATGACTATCAAGGTAATCTGCTTAGCTGCAACCCTCTCTGTCGCTGCAATTTCTCAGGCGTCCGCAGGCGGCCTCCTGGGCGGTGGCGGCCACAAGGGAGGCCTCAACCTCGGGCTCGGCATCAGCCTTGGCAACGGCTCGATCGTTGTCGCGCCGAACGTCGGCGTGCTCAACGGCAGCAATGTCAATGTCCTCAACGGTATCCTGTCCGGCAACAGCATCCTGAACGGAAACGCTATCCTGTCGGGTAACAACGGGCTGCTGGGCCTCGGCATTCTCGGCAACGGCAACGTTTCCAAGAAGTACGTGCGCCGTTGATTCAAAGAAGAGCGGGGCCGTGTGACGGCCCCCTCCTCGAGGGCATTCAGGCGGTCGTATCGATCACACCGCTATCGCTTGCGGAAGCGGGATTGTCTTTCTGAAGTCCCCCCTCTCAGGAAGGGCCGCCTGAATGTCTGCCCGATGGGCAGACGATGACAGGCCTGATCGCCGCTCACGCGGATATGTCGACCACGCCGCAATCGCCCGCTTCGGACGAAAAGGCAAGCAGCTTGCCGCCGGCACTCCAGCTCAATCCCGTAATGGCACCCTTGCCTGGGCGGCGCAGAAGCGCCTCCTTCGCGTCGGCGATCCTGACGCCCAGGATCATGCCGTCGACGAAGCCGATCGCCAGCACTTCCTCGGCCGGATGGAAGGCCACCTGCGTGACCATGATGTTGGCGCGGGTGCCGAGCTCCAGCGGCGCCTTGCCCATCGGCCCGTCTTTCGACGAAAACGGCCAGACGATCGCCGCCGGCGCGCCGGAGGAGGCGAGCCATTTGCCCTTCGGCGACCAGGACAGCGACTTCACCTTGGCCGGATAACCGGTCATCCGCATGTGCCGGTTCTCGCCCGGCTTGCCGTCCAGTTTCCAGCCGTGGAGCGCGTTTTCTTGCATGCTGGTGACGAGGAAACGGCCGTCCGGCGAGAAGGTGACGCCGGTATGGGCGCCCTTCCATTCGAGATCGACCGGCGGCGCATTGGTGCCGACCCAATGCAGGGAGACGCCGTTGTAGCGGGCGGCGGCGATGCGGAGCCCCTTGCCCGCGAACGCGAGGCCTTCGACGCTGCGCTCCTCGGGAAACTCCTTCACCGTGCCGTCGTTCTGGCGCACGAAGCTCGATTTGCCATAGGCATAGGCGATCGCGTTCTGCGGTCCGCCGGCCACCACGTTGATCCACTTGCGCGGCGCCTCGGCCAGGAGGGTGGCCGCCCCATCCTTGCCGATGCGGAAGACCTTGCCGTCTTCGCCGCCGGTGAGGAGGGTGGGGCTGAAAGGATCGCGAATGCAGGTCAAAAGGCCCTGGTGGGCCTCGGTGACCTTTTCGCCGCCATCCAGGCGATGGATCGTGCCGGCGGCGGTGGCGAAGAACGGAATGTCGCCGAGGAAATGGGCCGCGACGACATGGCCTTGCAAATCAACCGGTGCGACTGTGGGCATTATGCTGTATTTCTTTCAGACATGACGTTTTCCGAAAACCGCTTCGCACTTTTCGGCGTCATGCCGCTGCCTCGCAAGCCTTGAAGCTCTTCTCGATCTTTTCGACGTCGAGATCGCGGCCGATGAAGACGAGGCGGGATTCGCGCTTCTCGCCGTCCTTCCACGGGCGCTGGTGATCGCCTTCGACGATCATGTGGACGCCCTGGACGACATAACGCTCCTCATCGCCCTTGAAGGCGATGATGCCCTTGAGGCGCAGGATATTCGGGCCGTCCGTCTGGGTGATCTTCTGGATCCAGGGGAAGAAGCGTTCCGGGTTCATCTCGCCGCCCCGCAGCGAAATCGACTTCACCGTCACGTCATGGATCGGCGACATCTCGCCATGGTGATGATGGTGGTGGTGATCATGATCATGATCATGATCATGATGATGATGGTCGTGATCATGGTGATGGTGATGATCGTGATCGCAATCCGGGCCGCACACATGGTCCTCGTGCCCGTGCTCCAGGAAATGCGGGTCGTTTTCCAGCGCGCGTTCCAGGTTGAAGGCGCCCTGGTCGAGCACGCGGGCGAGATCGACGCCGGAACGGCTCGTCTTGTAGACGCGGGCGGTCGGATTGATGGCGCGCACCACGTCTTCCACCTGGGCCAGCTCTTCCGGGCTCACGAGGTCGGTCTTGTTGACGATCACGACGTCGGCAAAGGCGATCTGGTCTTCGGCCTCGCGGCTGTCCTTCAGCCGCAGCGGCAGGTGCTTGGCATCGACCAGCGCGACGACGGCATCGAGCTCGGTCTTGGCGCGAACGTCGTCATCCATGAAGAAGGTCTGGGCGACCGGCACGGGATCGGCAAGGCCGGTGGTCTCGACGATGATGCCGTCGAAACGGCCGGGGCGGCGCATCAGGCCCTCCACGACGCGGATCAGGTCGCCGCGCACGGTGCAGCAGACGCAGCCGTTGTTCATCTCGTAGATTTCCTCGTCCGATTCGACGATCAGGTCGTTGTCGATGCCGATCTCGCCGAATTCGTTGACGATCACCGCGTATTTCTTGCCGTGGCTTTCGGAAAGGATGCGGTTCAACAGCGTCGTCTTGCCGGCGCCGAGATAACCGGTGAGCACGGTGACGGGAACGGGCTTCTGGGTGGCTGTTTCGGTCTTTGTTTCGGTCATGGGGAAACCTCGATGGGCCTTTGAAGCGCCCGGGGGCGCGGAACGCGGAAGCTGGTCCGCCTCATATAAGGGCAAGCCGGGGCGAGTTCAAAGGGTTTTGAATGTTATAAGATCACATCAGGCGACAGACGGTGCAATGGCGGATTTGATGTCGGTCCGAGCGAAATCATCGCCGACATAGAGCAGCGGGCAATCGAATTCCTTCGCCGTGGCATAGGCGAAGCAATCGCCGAAGTTGAGGGAGGCCTTGTGGAAGCTCTTGCCCCACTGGGCATAGGCAACGCTGGCAAGCTCGGCCCGCGCTTCAGTCACCGGAACGATGCTCATGGAAGGATCTGCTATCAACTCCCTCATCTCTGAGCGGAAGCCACGCCGCGTTGCGACAATGAGCGCTTCAAGAACCGTTCCGGCGGAAATGAATATCTGATCCTCTGTTTCAAACACCGACCGGCAGGCCGGGCCTTGCACTTCATTGGCAAGCATTGCTACGAGCGCCGAAGTGTCGATCACGATCACTTGGGCAAGCCGTATTCATCGTAGAGGAAATCCTGGCTCCTTGCGGCGTCGGGGCCTGGGGGGAGGTTCTTCTTTCTTACCTCCTCCTGGAGTCGATCGAGAAGTCTGGCTTTTTCCTCGCGACTGATCGGCTTCTTCACCGGCTCCAATCGCACTGAGGCGAGGCCATCCTGCGTCAGGACGACTTCTTCGCCCTGGTTGGCGAGCCGCACCAGTTCCGTGAGCTGCCCTTCTGCTTCCGCGATGGATATCCGCATGTCCGCCTCCTGCGGCGATCAACTTCAGGTAATATGTGACATGTGCCTTGCGGATACAAGCGTGCTCACCTCAGGCTTTCAACATCGAATCTCGCGACATCCTCCAGCAATTCGACGATGCCTTTGACTGCGTGAGACACAAGCTGTTCGCCCCGTTCCGCCGTCGCGGCCGTCGCATTGCCGGCGACGCCTTTTTCATTGAGATCGGACATCTTCCAGCCGAAGGCGTGCCGGCCGTAGGCGCGCAGATGCTTGAATTCGCGGGCGAAATCGGCCTGGCGCGAGCCGAAGTTTTCGGCCTTCGCCATATCGACCCTGTCGGGATGAAGGGCTAGCATCACGGAGGTCTCTATGTCGCCGCCATGGATGTCGAGCGCCTTTTCCTCGGGGGCGATCCAGCCGTCCGGCTGATCGAAGCGGGTCCAGCTCGTCGTCACCGCCAGCATGCCGAACCGCACCCGCGCCTCTGTCGCGACGATGGTCGTCAGGGGGGAATTGCCGCCGTGGGCATTGAGCAGCACCAGCTTGCGGATGCCTTTCCGGTAAAGGTCCTCGGCAATGCCGAGCCAGCGGTAGACCGCCTCGTCGAAGCGAAGCGTCCTGGTGCCGGCGACATCCATGTGCTCGACGGAGTAGCCGACCGGCTCGACCGGCAGAAAGGTCACCGGCAGATCGGCGGGCAGGGCGGGGATGAGCCGCGCGACGAGGCCTTCGGCGATCAGCGTGTCCGTCTCGAACGGCAGGTGCGGCCCGTGCTGTTCGTGGGCGCCCAACGGCAAGACGGCTATCCAGCCGTGTCTTTCTGTGGATGCGAGTGTCAGATCATTGTCATGATAGCGCGGCGAGGGGTGCGGCATCTGGCGATCACTTCCCGGTTTCGATATGGGTTGCGCGGCACACATATAGCGCCTACTTCATTGAGACAAAACGGGCGGAGCCTATGAGCAAGAAGAAGGGTGACAAGAAAGCCAAATCGGGCAAGAAGAAGGATCTGGAAGGTCTCTCGGCCGCCGATCTGGCGCCGGCGATCACGCAGGCCGCCCGTTCCATGCGCACGGTGCTCAGCCGCAGCCTCGGCGAGAGCGGGCTTTATGCCGGTCAGGACGGCGTCATCCTGATGCTCGCGGAGGAGGACGGTCTGACGCCCGGCCAGCTTGCGATGAGGCTCGGCGTGAAGGCGCCGACCATGACCCGCACGATCGGCCGCATGGAAGCCCAGGGTTTCCTGGAGCGCCGCCCCGACGGCACGGACGGGCGGCTGACCAAGGTGCACCTGACGGAAACCGGACTGAAAAGCGTCGAGCAGATCGGCCGTACGGTCGCCGATTGTGGCTCGCTTGCCGCCAAGGGCCTCTCCGACAAGGAGGTGCGAACGCTCCTCAAGCTGCTCAAGACGATCGAGCACAATCTCCAGCCCGCACTCGCCGACGACTAGCGGGCCTCTGCCCGAGTCTCCGGGAAATTTTCTGTCACAGGATTGTCGTACGGAATTAAATTGTTTATTTAAAGTTTAATTCCGGCGTCAGAAAGTGATAATCCGCCGGTGCGGGTGGGGGGAAATGGCGCAAAAGATCAAGTTGTCGACGATTGCCGAGAGCCTCGGTCTTTCCACCGCCACCATTTCGCTCGCCCTTCGCGACAGTCCGCTGGTTGCGATCGATACGCGCGAGAAGATCAAGGAACAGGCCCGCGCGCTCGGTTATATCTACAACCGCCGCGCAGCCAGTTTGAGGACGTCCCGTTCGGGCATCATCGGCGTCGTGGTGCACGACATCATGAACCCGTTCTACGGGGAAATCCTCAAAGCCATCGAAAGCGAGCTCGACCGCAGCCGCCACACCTTCATCCTCTCCAACCATTACGATTCCGTCGACAAGCAGCGGACCTTCATCGAGACCCTGCTGCAGCTCGGCGGCGACGGCGTCATCATGTCGCCGGCGATCGGCACGCCCGTCGAGGACGTGAAGCTGACGGAGCAGAACGGCATGCCGGCCATTCTCGTCGCGCGTTCGATCGAGGGGGTGGATCTGCCGACCTATCGCGGCGACGACAGCTACGGCATTTCGCTTGCCACCAACCACCTGATCGGGCTCGGGCACCGGGTGATCGCCATGATCGGCGGCACCGACCAGACCTCGACCGGCCGCGACCGATATCAGGGTTACGTCAATGCGCTGCGCAAGGCGGGCATCGAGGTGGACCCCAACCTGCGCATTCCCGGGCCGCGCTCCATGCAGGGCGGTTTCGAGGCGGCCGTCAATTTCCTTTCCCTGCCGCAGAAGCCGACGGCAGCGGTCTGCTGGAACGACCTGGTGGCGATCGGCCTGATGAACGGCATCGCGCGCGCCGGGCTCGTGCCGGGCCGGGACATTTCCGTCACCGGCTACGACGACCTGGAGCAGGCCTCGATCGCCACGCCGGCACTGACGACCGTCTGGAACGGCCAGACGGAAGTGGGAAGGCTTGCGGCGCGCGCGCTGCTCGACAGGCTCGCCGGCAGCCACGAGCCGGATGGTCTTCACCTGATCAAGCCGGAAATGCGCATCCGCCAGTCGACGGGGCTCTACAAGCCGCGGGCTTGAAGGCTCTCACGCCGCAGCGTTGGTGAGCGTCTTGCGGGCGGCATAGGCGCGCACCGCATCTCCGAACGCTTCGAAAAGCGCCCGCGACGGGGCGTCGGTTTCGGCCCAATATTCCGGATGCCATTGGACGCCGACCGCGAAATTCTTCGCGTCGATCACCGAAACGGCCTCGATCGTGCCGTCCGCCGCCGTCGCCTCGACCTTCAGCCGCGGCGCCGTTTCGGCAATCGCCTGACGGTGCAGGGAGTTCACCTGCACCTCGCCGGCGAGGCCGAGATAGTTCGCGATGCAGGAACCTTCGGCAACGAAGACCGGCTGACGGATCGCATACATGCCGTCACGCTCCGGCACGTCGGGCTTGCGGTGATCCCAGATGCCCGGCTGGTCCTGGATCTCGCTGGCGAGCGTGCCGCCCAGGGCGACGTTCAATTCCTGAATGCCCCGGCAGATGGCGAGCAGCGGAATGCCGCGGTCGATCGCCCGCCGGATGAGCGGCAGCGATGTCGCGTCCCGCGCAGGATCGAACGGACCGTCGCCGTCCTGAGCCTGCCTGCCATAAAGGGACGGATGGACATTGGTCGCGGAACCGGAGACCAGCACGCCATCGACCCGGTCGAGAATTTCGTCGATCTCGTTGCCGTCTTCGAAAGCCGGGATGATGAAGGTCATCACCCCCGCCACCTTCAGCGCCGCCTGCACATATTGGTTCGGCGTCGCATGCCAGACCGCTCCGTCGAGCTGGCGGATATCGGCAGGCAATGCGACGATCGGTTTGGGCATGGGATTCTCCAGTCTGGGCGACGAGCAGCTTACTCATCTGATGTGGGGCCGCAAGCCGTATCAAGTCAAGTTCGCCACGCCCGCCGCAGGTGAGAGGATGCACAAAGAATAAGCATTTCCTCCTTGAAATTCTTTATGAATCTCGTTTGAAGCAAAGTGATACCAAAGTCTAAGATCAAAAGGTCTTCCCGCATTAAGGAATATTAGCGCCGCCGCTTGCAACCCATTGAGCAAAATGGTTACCTCGCCGCAGACCCGGGGGGAAATGGGAACGGATAACCCTGCGGTTTCATCTTACTGGGAGGTAATTCATGGATCGTCGTTCATTCTTTAAAAAGGCAGCCGTGACCGGCGCCGGTGCCGCCGCCGCGACGGCGCTCGCCGCACCGGCCATCGCGCAGTCGAACCCGAAGATCACCTGGCGTCTGACGTCTTCTTTCCCGAAGTCGCTCGACACCATCTATGGCGGCGCGGAAGACATCGCCAAGCATGTCGCCGCCGCAACGGACGGCAATTTCACCATTCAGCCGTTCGCCGCCGCCGAAATCGTACCGGGCATGCAGGCGGCCGATGCGGTCAGCAACTCGACCGTCGAGATGTGCCACACCTGCTCCTATTATTTCGTCGGCAAGGATCCGACCTTCGCCATCGGTACGGCGATCCCCTTCGGCCTCAATGCACGGCTTTCCAATGCCTGGTTCTACCAGGGCAACGGCAATACCCTGCTGAACGAATTCTACGCCAAGCATAATATCTACGGCCTGCCGGCCGGCAATACCGGGGCCCAGATGGGCGGCTGGTTCCGCAAGGAAATCAACACGGTCGACGACTTCAAGGGCGTCAAGATGCGCATCGCCGGCATCGCCGGCAAGGTGCTCGAAAAGCTCGGCGCGGTGCCGCAGCAGATCGCCGGCGGCGACATCTATCCTGCGCTCGAGAAGGGTACGATCGACGCGGCCGAATGGGTCGGTCCCTACGATGACTACAAGCTCGGCTTCGCCAAGGTCGCGAAATACTACTACTACCCGGCCTTCTGGGAAGGCGGCCCGACCATCCATGCTTTCATCAATCTGGAAAAATGGAACAGCCTGCCGAAAGCCTATCAGGCCGTTCTGACGGATGCCTGCGCTTACGCCAACACCAACATGATGGCGAAGTACGATTTGAAGAACCCGACGGCGATCAAGCAGATCGTTTCGCAGGGCACGACCCTGCGTCCGTTCAGCCAGGAAATCCTGGAAGCCTGCTACAACGCGACCCTCGAAGTCTATAAGGAAATCTCGGCTTCGAATGCGGATTTCAAGAAGATCTACGAGGATCAGGTGGCCTTCAAGAAGGAAGGTTACCTCTGGATGCAGCTTTCGGAATATACGTTCGATACGTTCATGATGATCCAGCAGCGCAACGGCAAGCTCTGATCCGTCATCCAAGTAAAGTGATAGAACCCCGGGCCAAAAGCCCGGGGTTTTTCTTTGCGAAATTAGCGGTTGCGGCAGGTTGTGCCGGCTCGACAGCTACACGCGCTTTTCTATGATCGAAATGTTCGGGAGCAGAAGCAGCACGCTCCGCGGCCGGCCGGAGCATCAGCGGGGACGGGCCACGCTGACCTTGGCAAAGGCTTGCTCTCGAACCGGAGGTGATGCGATGTGGAAACCACTGAGCATTACGTTATCAGTTAGGAAAAACCGGACGGGCTGGTCAGTCGCCGTCCGGTTCATCATCCTAAAGAGATAGGCAAACGGAGGGTAGAGCGTCAACTCTGCCCTCCACTCCGGAAATATACCCTCCCATCGGTAGGCTGGCAAGAGAAGCAGCCTTAGCGGCTTAAAGCTGGTTGGTTGCGGCAGGTTGAGCCGGCTCGACAACTACACGCGCTTGTCTATGATCGAAATGTTCGCGAGCAGAAGCAGCACGCTCCGAGACCAGCCGGAGCATCAGCGGGGACGGGCCACGCTGACCTTGGCAAAGGCCTTGCTCTCGAACCGGAGGTAATGCGATGTGGAAGCCACTGAGCATTGCGCTTTTGGTAAGGAAAAATCGGACGGGCTGGTCAATCTCCGTCCGATTCAGTTTCCTAACTAAGTAGCAAAGGAGGGCAGAGCGTCAACTCTGCCCTCCACTTCGGAAATATACTCTCCCATCAGCAAAGTGACAAGAGAAACGCGCCCTTACGGGTTGATCTTCGGCGGCTCGCCAAAGTTCGGCATGGCGGGCGGAGCAGGCTGGCCGGGCTGGGCGGGCGCGCCGTCGATCGGCGGCAGGCCGAAGTTCGGCATCTGATTGCCTCCGCCATTGCCGAAGCCGGGTATCTCGATCTTGATCGAATTCAGGTCCACATCGGGGCCCTTGTCCAGCCAATAGGTCACGGACTCGGGCCAGAAGATGATGATGGCGACGAGGATGAGCTGCATGCAGAGCCAGGGAATGGCGCCGAGATAGATATCCTTCGTCTTGACCGTCTTCGGCGCGATCGAGCGGAGATAGAACAGCGCGAAGCCGAAGGGCGGGTGCATGAAGCTGGTCTGCATGTTGACGCAGAGCAGCACGCCGAACCAGATCAGGTCGATCCCCAGCGATTGTGCGACGGGCGCCAGCATCGGCAGGACGATGAAGGCGATTTCGAAGAAATCGAGGAAGAAGGCCAGGAAGAAGATGAAGATGTTGACGAAGATCAGGAAGCCGACCGCGCCGCCGGGAACGTGGCTGAGCAGATATTCGATCCACAGGCCGCCGTCCATGCCCTGGAAGACGAGGCTGAAGCAGGTGGCGCCGACCAGGATGAAGACCACCATGGAAGTGATCGTCATGGTCGAATGCATGCCCTGACGGATGAGATCCCAGGTGAGGCGGCGATGCAGGGCGGCAAGCACCATGGCGCCGACGACGCCGAGGGCGCCGGCTTCCGTCGGGGTCGCCAGACCCATGAATATGGTGCCGAGCACGAGGAAGATCAGCACGATCGACGGGATCATGCCCCAGAGGACCTTGATGATCAGAGCCGCATTCAGCTCGCCGCGGGCTTCCGGCGGAAGCGGCGGCACGTCCTTCGGCCGGAAGATCGACAGGCCGAGGATGAAGAGCATGAAGATGGTGACCTGGAGGATCGAGGGGCCGATCGCACCGAGATACATGTCGCCGACGGAGCGGCCGAGCTGGTCGGCGAGCACGATCAGCACGAGAGACGGCGGAATGACCTGGGTGATCGTGCCGGAGGCGGCGATGACGCCCGTCGCGAGCCGCGGATTATAGCCGTATTTCAGCATGATCGGCAGCGAGATCACGCCCATGGTGATGACCGAGGCCGCGACCGTGCCGGTGATGGCCCCGAGGATCGCACCGACGAGGATGACCGCATAGGCAAGGCCGCCGGGGATGGCGCCGAACAGCTTGCCGGTTCCCTCCAGCAGGTCCTCCGCCAGGCCGCAGCGTTCCAGCACGGCGCCCATGAAGGTGAAGAAGGGGATGGCGAGCAGGAGATCGTTCGAGACGATCCCGAAGATGCGAAACGGCAGCGCCTGCAGGAAGGCGAATTCGAAATGGCCCGTGGCGATGCCGAGAAGGCCGAAGAAGAGGCCGACGGCGGAGAGCGAAAAAGCGACCGGGAACCCGTAGAGCATGAAGATGATCATGCCCAGGAACATTGCCGGCGGCATTATACCGTATTCGAACATGAGTGGTGTGTTCCCCAGAACTTATTGTTATTGCAACGGCTTTTCGTAGGTCGTATCGACCCGGAGGACGCCCAGGAGGCCGGCTATGCGCTTGATCAATTCGGAAATGCCCTGGAGGGCCAGAAGGCTGAAGCCCGCGACGATGACGAGCTTGACCGGCCAGCGGATGAGGCCGCCGGCATTCGACGACACTTCGCCCTGGACATAGGAAAGCGCAAAGAACGGCCAGGACAGCCAGGCGAGATAGAGGCAGGCCGGAATGAGGAAGACGACCAGGCCGATCGCGTCGATCCAGAGGCGGGCCCTATCCGAAACCGCGCCGTAGATCAGGTCGACGCGCACATGTTCGTTGAGCCGCAACGTGTGCGAGGCGCCGAGCAGCACGATGAAGGCGAAGAGATACCACTGGATTTCGAGCCAGCCGTTCGAGCTGTAATTGAAGAGATAGCGGATGCAGGCGTTGCCGGCGCTGATGAGGCAGCAGGCGAGAACGAGATATCCGGAAAATTTGCCAATGATTTCGCTGATGCGGTCGATCAGACCGCTGATCTTCAACAGTAGAGACATGGTTTCCCCAATTCCAACGGGTCTCTCTTATCCCGCCCGTCCTGGGAAGGCGATGTAAACCAAGGTCTAAAAAAAGGAAAGTCCTAATAAACCGGGTTTTCACCCGTAAAAAGCCGGATTTACAGGGGATCCGTTCAGCCTGACGGACGGCTCCCGCCAGCGCGAGGGGAGATGTTCCTGGAAAATTTTCGCTGTGGCGTTTGGAATTTATTGAGCAAACTCTCAACAACCCCCCTATGTCTGGGGGTAGGGTGTATTGGAACAAGCAATTCTTAAAGGGTTTTCCTCACTGTCGGCCGGAACCAAAGGGATGAACCCGATGAAAGAGATCGAAGCGAAGACGTTGCCGACAGATGTCTATCTGTCGTTCGTCACCTCGCTGTTTGGCAATCGCGGCACGCTTTTCACGGGAATGGTCGTCCATATCCTGTCGTGCGTGCTGATTTCCAGCAATACGGGTTCTCTTTTCTACCTTCTGCTGGTTGCGGTCTTCATCTCCGTCTTCGGTTACCGGCTCTACTGGTTTCACCGGTTCGACAGGCTCGACAAGGCGTCGCTGACGCGTGCGGAGATCGAGGCATGGGAGGTCCGCTACGTCTATGGCGCGGCGACCACCGCCCTGATCCTCGGCGTGGCGAGCGGTTATGCCGTGCTGGTGCTGCAGAACATGCTTGCCGCCTTCCTGTGGATCGCGGTCACCATGGCCTCCATGGTGTCGATCGTCGGCCGCAATTACGGCTCGCGGCTCGCGGTCGAGCTGCAGACGCTCGGCTGCTGCGTTCCCATTATCCTCGGGTGTCTGCTCACCGGCGACATCTATCTGATGATCATGTCGCTGTTCCTCATTCCCTTCGGCCTGACGACGCAGTCGATGGCCGCCGGCGTGCGGGAGTTCTTCTATGAGAACGTCAAGGCTTCGCAGGAGGTGACCCTGCTCGCAGGCCGTCTCGACACGGCGCTGGCAACGATGGCGCACGGGCTCGTCATGCTGGACGGCGAGGGGAGGGTTCAGGTCGCCAACCGCCGCGCCTACGAGCTTCTGGGGCTCGATGCCGGCAAGGACATCAAGGACAATGCATTCGTCTCCGTTCTGGAGGAAAGCGCGCGTTTGCCCTCGGCGGCCATCCTGACGAAGATCGGCCAGCTTGCGGACGGCAGGCTCCACCGGGCACTCCTGAGCTTCGGCGACCGGCTGCACATGGAATTCTCCGCCAGCCCGCGTTCCGACGGCGGCGTCGTGCTGATCTTCGAAGACGTCAGCGCCCGCGTCGCGGCCGAGGAGAAGATCTTGCACATGGTGCGCTTCGACGATCTGACCGGCCTGCCGAACCGCGGCCATTTCGCCGCGCTGGCGGCGGAGAAGGTGCGGGGGCGCGGCGAGGCGCTGGCAGCGCTTGCCGTGTTCGACGTCGACGGTTTCAAGCATGTCAACGACATGCGCGGCCACGTGGTCGGCGACCGGCTGCTTGCGGCGATTGCCACACGGCTTTCATCGCTCGAAAGCGACCGGCTGCTGGCGGGCCGCCTGATCGGCGACGAATTCGTGCTCCTGCTCCTGGGCGACGACGACAGTTACGAACTGGAGACGCAGATCCGCGATGTCCATGCGAAAATCCAGGGCGACTACCAGATCGAAGGCATTCGCCTTGCCGTTTCCATGAACAGCGGCTGCGCCATCCTGCCCTCGCAGGATTTCGACATGCAGAACTGGCAGATCAAGGCGGACCTCGCCCTCAACGACGCGAAATCGAAGGGCAACGGCACGCTCACCGTCTTCCGTTCGGAAATGGATGCGCAATATATCGAGGAGCAGAGGCTGCGCGCCGATCTTCGCCTCGCGGTCGAGAACCGCGGCCTGCACGTCCTCTACCAGCCCATGTACCGTCCCGACGGCTCCGCCATCGAATGCAGCGAGGCGCTGGTGCGCTGGCGGCATCCGGAGCGCGGCGTGGTCGGTCCGAACATCTTCATTCCGATGGCGGAGGATATGGGCCTGGTCTCCCATATCACGCGTTTCGTCATCGACCAGGCCTGCCGCGATTGCGCGGCCTGGCCCGAGCCGATGGCGGTTTCCGTCAACCTCTCGATACAGGATCTGCGCAACGACGAGATCGTCGGCTACGTGGCGGATGTGCTGAAGCGCCATTCGCTCGATCCCTCCAGGTTGCATCTGGAGGTGACGGAAAGCTGCTTCATGGACGAGCCGGTGGCGGTAAGCGCCATTCTCAACCAGTTCCGGGCGACGGGCGTCACGATCGCCATCGACGACTTCGGCACCGGCTTCTCGAGCCTCAGCTATCTCGATTCCCTGCCGCTCGACGTCGTCAAGATCGACCGCGCGTTCATCCGCAATATCGGCGAGGACCAGCGCAAGCTGAAGCTCTTGCGCGGCACGGTCCACCTGTCGCGGGAACTCGGACTGAAGATCGTCGTGGAAGGCGTGGAGACCAGGGAGCAGCTCGCGCTCATCAATCGCCACCGGCTCGCCGACCTCGTGCAGGGCTACGTGTTTTCCACACCGGTGGGCGCCGACAGGATCGGCGAGCTCGCGGCCGAGAGCGCAGGCAAGCTCTCCGCGGCGCGGCGCGGCCCGAAGAGCTCTCAGAACCCGCCGCTGACCGCCATCGTCCGCTGAAAGAACCTGCTCAATTTCCGGTCAGAAGTTAACCGAATCCGCACACGGAAAGGTCAGGTTAACCATTTGTTAACCATAATATTTAGAAGTTTATTAATTTTATATATGTCTGTTGCGGGTGTCCTGCTTTGTAGGGTTAATCCTTGGTTAACGCCATGGAACAAACCCGATGCCAAACGACAAGACATTTTCAGACGAAGACTTTTCCAGCAGACTATTGGCAACCTTGGACCGCGTCGAATACCGGCGGATCGAGAGCCATGAGGATTTCGAGGATATCGCCCGCCTCCGCTTCAAGGCCTACAAGGCGCGGGGCGTGCTTCCCGTCGCCGCCAGCAGCATGCTCGACGATATCGATTTCGACGACCACGCCTATGTTTTCGGCGTCTATTATTATGAAGAGCTGGTGAGCACGATACGCGTCCACCACGTCACCGCGGAGCATCGCGTGTGCCAGTCGAGCGGAATCTTTCCGGACGCCGTCGATGCGTTTCTCGATGCCGGCATGA
Source organism: Neorhizobium sp. CSC1952 (assembly GCF_030378245.1). NCBI lineage: Bacteria > Pseudomonadati > Pseudomonadota > Alphaproteobacteria > Hyphomicrobiales > Rhizobiaceae > Neorhizobium > Neorhizobium sp. CSC1952. The sequence goes on from NZ_CP128416.1 coordinate 3,075,250, forward strand.
CGCTCGTGGATCCGGCCCGCTTCGCCGCCGATCCCGAAATCATCGACGAGCTACCCGCCATTCCCTATCTGACGTTGAGGCCCACCGTCATGGCGGCCATACATTTCGACGCCGACAGGGTCCTGCAGCACATACGCCCCGCGCACGCCGCCTTTTATCATCGTCGTGCTGATGATCGCCATGGCCGCGGGCTTCTTCGGAGGCGCCGGCTTCATCGGCAGCCTCATTCTCTTCATCGTTCTCACCGTGCTCGTGGAACAGCTTTGTCACTGGCATGAGGCGGGGCGAATCTTTTCGCCCGCCTGCGACGCCGACTGGGAGGAGGAAACATTTGGCAAAGATCATTTTCATAAGCCGCGAGGGTTCGGAAGAACCACGTGTATCGGCTTCGCCGGAAACGGTGAAGCGCTTTGTGGGGCTCGGTTTTTCGGTGCTCGTGGAACAGGGCGCCGGGGAGCGGTCCGGCATTCCGGACGGTGATTTCGAGGCGGCCGGCGCAAGGATCGGCAAGGCCGGCGATGCCGGCACGGCGGATATCGTGCTGAGGGTCAACCGGCCGGCGGCGGCGGAAATCGCCTCCTACAAATCCGGGGCTGTCGTCTTTGCGGTCATGGACCCTTACGGCAACGAAGCGGCGCTGGCGGCGATGGCGAAAGCCGGGCTCACCACCTTCGCCATGGAACTGATGCCGCGCATCACCCGCGCCCAGTCGATGGACGTGCTTTCCTCCCAGGCGAACCTTGCCGGCTACCGCGCGGTGATCGACGCTTCCCACGAATACGGCCGCGCCCTGCCGATGATGATGACGGCAGCAGGGACAGTGCCTGCGGCCAAGGTCTTCGTCATGGGGGCCGGCGTCGCCGGCCTGCAGGCGATCGCGACCGCCCGCCGCCTCGGCGCCGTGGTCTCCGCGACCGACGTGCGTCCGGCGGCCAAGGAGCAGGTCGCCTCGCTGGGGGCGAAGTTCATCGCGGTCGAGGACGACGAGTTCAAGGCGGCCGAAACCGCCGCGGGCTATGCCAAGCCGATGTCGGAAGCCTATCAGGCCAAGCAGGCGGCGCTGGTCGCCGAGCATATCGCCAAGCAGGACATCGTCATCACCACGGCCCTCATCCCCGGCCGGCCGGCGCCGCGGCTCGTGACGCGCGCCATGCTTTCCTCGATGAAGCCGGGTTCGGTGGCGGTCGACCTCGCGGTCGAGCGCGGCGGCAATATCGAGGGCTCGGAAAAGGGCAGGGTGGCGACGGTCGAAGGGGTCGCCGTCATCGGTTACGCCAATGTCGCGGGTCGCATCGCCGCATCCGCCTCGGCGCTCTACGCCCGCAACCTCCATGCCTTCATCGAGACCATGGTCGACAAGGGCACGAAGGAATTTTCCGTCAATGCCGAGGACGAGCTCGTCAAGGCGACGATGCTGACGAATGGCGGCGCGGTCGTGCATCCGACCTTCGCGGCGGCTGCGGCCGCCCTGCCGGCTCAAACACCGGCGGGGAACGCGGCGGAAAAGCCGGCCGCCAAGACCAGGCCGGCCAAGGCCGCCAGGACGGCGGACGGGCCTGCGAAACCCGTCAAGGCTGCTGCCAAACCACGCAGGAAACCTGCCGCAGACGGTGCCGCGGCGAGCGCAGGCGTCGCGGCGGATGATACGCCCGCAAGGAAGGAGGAGCTTTGATGGCCAGTGAAGCTATGGACAAGGCGCTGGAACAGCTCGACCAGGCCGTCAACGCGGTGATCGCCGCAGCCGCCCAGGCGCCGGAGGCCGCGAGTGCCGCGGCCCACGGGGTTTCCGGTGGGGCGATCGATCCCTTCGTCTTCCGGTTCGCGATCTTCGTTCTGTCGATCTTCGTCGGTTACTACGTCGTCTGGTCGGTGACGCCGGCGCTGCATACGCCGCTGATGGCGGTCACCAACGCCATCTCGTCGGTCATCGTCGTCGGCGCGCTGCTCGCGGTCGGCGTCTCGGCGGCCGGCTTTGCGACCGGCTTCGGCTTCGTCGCGCTGGTGCTCGTGTCGGTGAACATCTTCGGCGGGTTCCTGGTGACCAGCCGGATGCTCGCCATGTACAAGAAAAAAGACCGCTGACGGGTTTCTGGGGGGAATTATGTCGCAGAATCTCGCAGCCTTTCTCTATCTCGTCTCCGGCGTGCTGTTCATCATGGCGCTCAGGGGGCTTTCGCATCCCACCACCAGCCGCAAGGGCAATGTCTACGGCATGGTCGGCATGGGGATTGCCATCGGCACGACGCTCCTGCTCGCCACGCCGAACTTCGGCGGCTTCGTCCTGATCGTGCTGGCGCTCGCGATCGGCGGCGGGGCAGGGGCCTATATCGCCCGCACCATCCCGATGACGGCGATGCCGCAGCTCGTCGCCGCCTTCCACTCGCTGGTCGGCCTTGCCGCCGTCATGGTGGCGGCGGCAGCCCTCTACGCGCCGCATTCCTTCGGCATCGGCGAGATCGGCGAAATCCACGGCCAGGCGCTCGTCGAAATGGCGCTGGGCGCGGCGATCGGCGCGGTCACCTTCACCGGTTCGGTGATCGCCTTCCTGAAGCTCGACGGGCGCATGTCCGGCAAGCCGATCCTGCTGCCCTACCGGCATGCCATCAATATCGGCCTGCTCGTCCTGACGGTGGTCTTCGTCGTCGGCCTGGTGCAGACGGAAAGCCACATGGACTTCTGGCTGATCGTGGCGCTGGCGCTGGCGCTCGGCGTGCTTCTGATCGTGCCGATCGGCGGCGCCGACATGCCGGTCGTGGTCTCGATGCTGAACTCCTATTCCGGCTGGGCGGCCGCCGGCATCGGGTTCACGCTCGGCAACCTGGCGCTGATCATCACCGGCGCGCTGGTCGGCTCGTCGGGTGCGATCCTGTCCTACATCATGTGCAAGGGCATGAACCGCTCCTTCGTCTCCGTCATCCTCGGCGGCTTCGGCGGCGAGACGGCTTCGGCCGGCGGCGACGACGGCGTGCAGCGGACGGTGAAGCAGGGTTCGGCCGACGATGCGGCCTTCCTGATGCAGAACGCCTCGAAGGTGATCATCGTGCCCGGCTACGGCATGGCGGTCGCGCAGGCGCAGCATGCACTGCGCGAACTCGCCGATACGCTGAAGGAGCATGGCGTCGAGGTGAAATACGCGATCCACCCGGTCGCGGGCCGCATGCCCGGCCACATGAACGTGCTGCTCGCCGAGGCGAACGTGCCCTATGACGAGGTCTTCGAACTGGAAGACATCAATGCGGAGTTCGCGCAGGCGGACGTCGCCTACGTCATCGGCGCCAACGACGTCACCAATCCGGCGGCGCGCGACGACAAGGCCTCGCCGATCTACGGCATGCCGATCCTCGACGTCGACAAGGCCAAGACCTGCCTCTTCGTCAAGCGCTCGCTCGGCTCCGGCTATGCCGGCATCGACAACACGCTGTTCTACAAGGACGGCACCATGATGCTGCTCGGCGACGCCAAGAAGATGACCGAGGACATCGTCAAGGCCATGAAGCACTGAATGCGGCAAGGCGCGAATAGCGAATAGCGAATAGGATACGAAAAAGACGATCTTTTCGGGACTGGCGGCCGAGAGGCCGGTTCCGGGCGCTCCCATCTTCTCGCCGATCGCCTTCAGGGCGCGGTCGAAATCCGTCTGCTGGTCGTCGTCGTAGTTCTGGTAGGGGATGGACATCAGATCGATCAGCGACGCGTTGCTTTTCGCGACGGCGAGATTGTCGGTCAGGGACGAGACTTCCAGGAGCCTGGTGTCTTCCGCCTTCTTGCCGAACGTGTAGACGGCCATCCGGAACTGGTTGGCACTCTTGCGTACCTTCACGGCGGTGTCCATCAGCGCGGCGGTCGCCTTGGCCACGACGTTGATGCGGATCGTCACGCCGAGCTTCTTGGCGAGATTGTAGTAGCTGTTCTTGTCCTCGACCCCATCTTTCACGATGTGGCAGGCGAAGGCGCATGCGTTCGGCGTGTTGGCGACCATCTTGTCGATGTCGGCGGTCGTGGCGCCTACGCCCATGGATGGCGTGTTGTCGAGGAGCAGGTAGAAATCCCGGAACGTTTCCGTCTGGAACACCGCCGTCGCCTGGCCGGCCACGGTCATCTCCTGCTTGCCGAGCACCCTCAGCAATGTGGTGGGCACGGTCGCGGAATAGGTGAATACGGCTTTCAACTGGTTATCCTGGCGGACAACGCTGGCCTTGCTGCTCTTCAGCGAATAGCCGGTGGCGGCAGCAAGCTGCGCGTTGAAGACCTTTTCGGCATCTTCGATGGCGGGGGCGATCTCGCCGTTGTCGGTCATCTTCATGGCTTCCGCCGCGCCGATCGAGCTTTCCGCGACGGCCGCCAGCGCGGCCGCATCAGCGGCGCCCTGAAGCCGGTTTCGGACCGACAAGGCGTCGGTAACGTCGATGGCCAGTCCCGCGACGCCGATCAGCGGCACGAGCACGATGGCACTCATGATGCCGAAATTGCCGGATCTGTCGTTCAGGAATTTCAAAAGCATTCTGCGCCCCCTAATTTTTAGGGGAACAGAATAGCTGGAAACAGTAACGCCTTTGCTAGGCAGTATAGTTTATGGCTGTTAGCCAAAGCCGCGACAAATATAGTCCATCACGTTCGCTGTGTTGCTGCGAACCTGACATTCCGGCCGCCGGTCAGCTCGTCGGCCGGGTGCGGGCGACGCCATCCTGGGCCGGCTTGTAGTTGGGGTCGAGGCGCACGGCGTGCGAATAGGAGCGATAGGCGCGGGTCTTGTCGCCGCGGCGCTCGTAGACCAGCGCCTGGTTCGCCCAGGATTCGGCGAGCTTGTCGTTGAGTTCGATCGCGTGGTTGAAGTCTGCGAAGGCGTTGTCGTCGTCGTTCAGCGCCACGTAGGAAATGCCGCGGCCGTTATAAGGCTCGGCCGAATTGGGCGAGAGCGAGATCGCCTTGGAGAAATCCTCGATCGCCTGCGCATGCTGGCCGCGCTGCTGATAGATCAGGCCACGGTTGTGCCAGGCGCGGCCATCGGTCGTTTCAAGCTCGATCGCCTTGGAGAAATCGTTGAAGGCCTCATTGGTGCGGCCCGCCTGACGGTAGATATTGCCGCGGCCGATATAGGCGACGTCGTAGTTCGGGTTGATCTGCAGCGCGCGATTGTAGTCGTTCGCGGCTTCGACCGGCTTGCCCATGTTGCGGTAGACGAGAGCGCGGTTGGCATAGGCCTGATAGAACTGCGGATTGATCTGGATGGCGCGGTTGAAGTCGTCCAGCGCGCGGCGGAATTCGCCGGCGCGGCCGTAAGCCGAACCGCGCACGTTATAGCCCTCCGGATCCTGCGGATTGGCGTTGATGACGGAGGAAAGCGAGGCGATGTTTTCTTCCGATCCCTGCGCGCGGTCGACCGTGATCGTGTCTATGGATGTGGTCGTCGAGCAGCCGGCAAGGGCGGTGATCGCCATCAGCGCAGCGGAAATGGCGATTTTGCGGCGCATGGGAGGAACGATAGTCGAGAGGCCGGAAATTTGGGTTCCGCGAATCAGAACGGCAGTTTTGACGGCCATCAGGCACTGTTCCTCATATCGGGCAAAAGCGTTTTTTCGTTTTCCTGCATGCCGTTACCTCGAAATCGGTTTCTGCTTCGGGCGACATGCAGTTCGGTCAGGACCAAATCAAAAGAGCGGCGGCGCCCATGTCGCCACCGCCCTGAAAGCACAGGAAAACGTCGAAAAAGCGGCCGATCAACGACCGGTGCGACCGCCGGCGACGAGGCCTTCGCGCTGGGCGCGCTTGCGGGCCAGCTTGCGGACGCGACGAACAGCTTCGGCCTTTTCGCGGGCGCGCTTCTGCGACGGCTTCTCGTAGTAGTCGCGCATCTTCATTTCACGGAAAATGCCTTCGCGCTGCATCTTCTTCTTGAGAGCGCGGAGCGCCTGATCGACATTGTTGTCGCGGACTAGTACCTGCACGTGAATCCCGTTCCTTTGGTTTGGTTGTTCGCCTGGATCGGTACGATTCGAGGCGAAAAGATAACATCCGCCCGGCCTGAAGCCGTGCGATTGGGGAACGCAGATAGCAGAAGAGATGGGGGAAGTCCAGACGTCGCCGTTCAAACTCTCGCGAAATTCGCATCGCGAGCCGCCGTTTCGCACCGTGTCGAAACAATCGCCTCATGCGTCGCAAAACAGCCATTGCGGCGCATATTGATTTGCCATGGGTATGGCTCTACCCAGATGCCCAGGGCCTGACCCCAATCATTCAAGGAGTTCGGAAGGCGAGATGCGCAAGTATTCGGTTTTCGCCATAGCCCGCGAGGCTATGCGTGCCCACAAGGGCTGGGAGGCGCAGTGGACCTCGCCGGAGCCGCGGTCTTCCTACGATGTCGTGATCGTCGGCGCGGGCGGGCATGGCCTGGGCGCCGCCTATTATCTCGCCAAGGAGCACGGCATCACCAATGTCGCGGTGATCGAGAAGGGCTGGCTCGGCGGCGGCAATACCGGCCGCAACACCACCATCATCCGCTCCAACTATCTCTACGAAGAGAGCATGGACATCTACGAGCACTCGCTGAAGCTCTGGGAGGGCCTGAGCCAGGAGCTCAACTACAATGTCATGTATTCGCCGCGCGGCGTGATGATGCTGTCGCACAATGTCCACGACCAGCAGTCGTTCAAGCGGCATATCAATGCCAACCGGCTCTACGGCATCGACAACGAATGGCTGACGCCAGTTGAGGCGAAGGCCTATTGCCCGCCGCTCGATATATCCAAGACGGCGCGCTATCCGATCAACGGGGCGGCGCTGCAGCGCCGCGGCGGCACGGCAAGGCACGATGCCGTCGCCTGGGGCTATGCGCGCGCCGCTTCCGACCGCGGCGTCCACATCATCCAGAACTGCGAGGTGACCGGCATCCGCCGCGGACCGAACGGCGAAGTGCAGGGCGTCGAGACGACGCGCGGCTTCATCGGCGCGAAGAAAGTGGGCGTTTCCGCCGCCGGCCATTCCTCGGTGGTCATGGAGATGGCGGGCGTGCGCGTGCCGCTTCATTCCAATCCGCTGCAGGCGCTGGTGTCCGAGCCGCTGAAGCCGATCTTCCCCTGCGTGGTGATGTCGAACACCGTGCATGCCTATATCTCGCAATCCGACAAGGGCGAGCTCGTCATCGGCGCCGGGACGGACCAGTACAATTCCTATTCGCAGACGGGCGGGCTGCAGATCATCACCCATACGCTCGATGCCATCTGCGAGCTCTTCCCGATCTTCCGCCGGGTGAAGATGATGCGCCAATGGGGCGGCATCACGGACAACACGCCGGACCGCTCGCCGATCCAGGGTGTCACGCCGGTGCCGGGCCTGTTCGTCAACTGCGGCTGGGGCACGGGCGGCTTCAAGGCGACGCCGGGCTCGGCCAACCTCTTCGCGCATCTGATCGCCAAGGGCGAACCGCACCGGCTGGCGGCGGGGCTCAACCTCGACCGGTTCCGCACCGGACGGCTGATCGACGAGGCTGCGGCTGCGGCGGTTGCGCATTGAGGGGGTGAGGGAGATGCTTTCCTGGTTTCCCCCTCTGGCCTGCCGGTCATCTCCCCCACAAGGGGGGAGAAGACCCGCTGCAACGCTTCGCCTGCCGTCCAATGAGGGCGCTTCCGGGGAAGCCCCTCCCCCTTGTGGGGAGGGGTTGGGGAGGGGATCTTCGCGTCGGCCCCCTCAACCGGTCCTTCGGACCATCTTCTCCCCGCGGGGAAGAAGGTGGAGCCAGCCTCGTTTACCTGCCTCTTTCCAACGCCGGAGTTCCGCATGCTTCTGATCCACTGCCCCTATTGCGAGGAAGCGCGCTCGGAGCTCGAATTCCGCTGGGCCGGGGAGGCCCATATCGCGCGGCCGGAAAACATCGCGGCGATCACCGACGAGGAGTTCGCCGAATACTTCTTCCTGCGCAACAACGAGAAGGGCCTCACCTATGAGCGCTGGCGGCACATTCACGGCTGCGGCCGGTTCTTCAATGCGGCGCGCGACACCGTGAGCGACAGGTTCGTGATGACCTACAAGGCGGGCTTGCCCAAGCAGCCGGTTCCGCCGGCGGAAAAAGTCTCGGCGATCGCCGAGGAAAAGACCGTCGAGACCTGGGAAGCGACGGAAGGAGACGCACGATGAGCGCTTCTTCGAGCAATACCGGGGCCTTCCGCATCAAGGGCGTCGGGCGTCATACGCCTGCCCGCACGGCGCGATTCACCTTCGACGGCAAGACCTATACGGCGATGGAAGGCGATACCGTCGCCTCCGCGTTGCTGGCGCATGGGGTGCACCTCGTCGGCCGCTCGTTCAAATATCACCGGCCGCGCGGCATTCTCTCGGCCGGTGCCGAGGAGCCGAACGCGCTGATCGACGTTTCGCGCGATGCCGCCCGCCGCCAGCCGAACGTGCGGGCGACCGTGCAGGAAGTGTTCGACGGCGCGAAGATCTCATCGCAGAACTGCTGGCCCTCGCTGAAGTTCGATGTCGGGGCCTTCAACGACCTGCTATCGCCCTTCTTCGCGGCGGGCTTCTACTACAAGACCTTCATGTGGCCGAAGGAAGCCTGGACGAGGGTCTACGAGCCCTTCATCCGCCGCGCCGCCGGTCTCGGCGTCGCGCCGAAGGAGGAAGACCCGGACCACTATGCCAATCGCTACGCCCATTGCGACGTGCTGATCGCCGGCGCGGGCGTGGCGGGGCTGACGGCAGCGCTTTCGGCGGCTGCGACGGGCGCTTCCGTGATCCTCGTGGACGAACAGGCCGACGTGGGCGGGGCGCTGCATTTCGATGCCTCGACCAAAATCGACGGCCGGAACGGGTATGACTGGGCACAGGCCGCGGCCGCGAAGCTCAAGGCCATGCCGAACGTGACGGTGCTGACCCGCACGACGGTGTTCGGCTATTACAATCACGGCTTCCTCGGCCTTGCGGAGCGGGCGACGGATCACCTGGCGCGGCCGGGCAAGAGCCTGCCCCGCGAGCGGCTGTGGCAGGTGCGCGCCAAGCGGGTGGTGCTCGCCACCGGCTCGATCGAGCGGCACATGGTGTTTTCCAACAACGACCGGCCGGGCATCATGCTGGCGTCCGCCGCGCGCACCTTCCTCAACCATCACGGGGTCGCGGTCGGCCGCAATGTCGGCGTCTATACGGCCCATGATTCGGCCTATGAAGCCGCCTTCGACCTGAAACGGGCCGGCGTTTCGATCGCTGCGATCGTCGATTGCCGCGCCGAGCCGGGCGAGGCGGTGCTGGCGGAGGCGCGGTCGCTCGGCATCGACGTGCTGACCGGCCATTCGGTGACCGACACGTTCGGCCGTCTGCGCATCTCGTCCATGACGGTGGTGCGCAACGGCGGCTCGAACGCCCGCAAGATCAAGGTGGACGCGCTGATCGTTTCGGCCGGCTGGACGCCTTCGGTGCACCTTTTCTCCCAGTCGCGCGGCAAGCTGCGCTTCGACGAGAAGGGGCAGCGCTTCCTGCCGGACATCTATGCGCAGGATTGCGTTTCGGTCGGCGGCTGCAACGGCACCGACGACCTGGCCGAGCTGATCGACGAGGCGATCGCGGCGGGCGGCGGCTCGGTCGCGCTTGCCGGCGAGAACCGTTTCGATTGGACGGGCGGCATGATCGGTGCTGCGGAAGGCGCCGGGCCGGATACGGTGGTGAAGGCCTTCATCGATTTCCAGCACGACGTGACCGCCAAGGACATCCGCCTTGCAGTGCGCGAAGGCATGCATTCGATCGAGCATATCAAGCGCTTCACGACCAACGGCATGGCCTCCGACCAGGGCAAGCTTTCCAACATGCACGGTCTGGCCATCGCGGCGGAAGTGCTCGACCGGCCGATCCCGCAGGTGGGGCTGACGACGTTCCGCGCGCCCTATACGCCGGTGACCTACGGCACGCTCATCAACCACTCGCGCGGCGACCTCTTCGACCCCGCGCGCAAGACGCCGATGCACGGGCTGGAGGCGGCCGAGGGTGCGGAGTTCGAGGATGTCGGCAACTGGAAGCGCGTATGGTATTTCCCGAAGCGCGGCGAAGACATGGCGGCCGCCGTCAACCGCGAGTGCCGCACCGTGCGCGAGGTGGCGGGCGTGTTCGACGCCTCGACGCTCGGCAAGATCGAGGTGGTGGGGCCGGATGCGGCGCAGTTCCTCAACCTCATCTACACCAACGCCTGGGATACGCTGAAGCCGGGAAAATGCCGCTACGGCATCATGACCCGCGAGGACGGCTTCATCTATGACGACGGCGTCGTGGGGCGGCTTGCCGAGGACCGTTTCCATGTGACGACCACGACCGGCGGCGCGCCGCGCGTGCTGCACCATATGGAGGATTATATCCAGACGGAGTTCCCGCATCTCAAGGTCTGGCTCACCTCGACCACCGAGCAATGGGCGGTGATCGCGGTGCAGGGGCCAAAGGCGCGTGAGATCATCCAGCCTTTCGTGGAAGGCGTCGATATTTCCAACGAAGCCTTCCCGCATATGAGCGTGGCGGAATGCACGGTGACGGGCGTGCCGGCGCGGCTCTTCCGCGTCTCCTTCACCGGCGAGCTCGGCTTCGAAATCAACGTGCCGGCCGATTACGGTCCGGCGGTCTGGAAGGCGATCTGGGAGCGCGCCGAAGCCATGGGCGCCTGCCTCTACGGCACCGAGACCATGCACGTGCTGCGCGCCGAGAAGGGCTATATCATCGTCGGCCAGGATACGGACGGAACGGTGACGCCGGACGATGTGGGCCTCGGCTGGGCCGTCTCGAAGAAGAAGACCGATTTCGTCGGCATTCGCGGTCTCAAGCGCCCGGACCTCGTGCGGGACGGCCGCAAGCAGCTCGTCGGGCTTTTGACCAACAAGCCGAGCGACGTGCTGGAGGAGGGGGCGCAGATCGTCGCCGATCCGAACCAGCCGAAGCCGATGACCATGCTCGGGCACGTCACGTCCGCCTACTGGTCGGAGAATTGCGGCCGCTCCATCGCCATCGCACTGGTGGCCGGCGGCAGGGCGCGCATCGGCCAGACGCTCTACGTGCCGATGAAGGACAGGACGATCGCGGTGGAAGTCACCGACATGGTGTTCTTCGACAAGGAAGGAGGCCGCATCAATGGCTAAACTTGGAGCCGGCTCGATCCGTACACTCCCGCTGGCGGGCTTTCATGGCGGCTCCTCGGCCGTTCGGCTGGAAGCCGCTCCGCCGGCTGAACGCATTTCCCTGCGCGCTGGTGCTGAGGACGTGGCCGCCCTTTCTCAATCTCTCGGGCTCGATCTCCCGGTGAGGCCGAAGACCTCCGCCGCGGCCAAGGGGCGCACGGCGCTGTGGCTGGGGCCGGACGAGTGGCTGGTGATCGACGAGGGGAAGGGCGGACTGATGCAGGCCGCGGCCTCTTCCGGCGTGCTGCATTCCGCTGTCGACGTCTCCCATCGCAACGCGGCGATCCTGGTTTCCGGCCCGGGGGCGGCGAGGGCCATCAATGCGGGCTGCCCGCAGGACCTGTCGCTCAAAGGTTTCCCGGTCGGAGCATGCTCCCGAACGGTTCTGGCCAAAGTGGAGATCGTGCTTCTGCGGACGGCGGAGGATGCCTTCCGGGTGGAAGTCTGGCGTTCCTTCTCCGACTATGCCTTCGGGTTGCTGGCCGAAGGCGCGCAGGATGCGGCTCTCTAGGTCCTAAGACGATCGCCTAACTTGACTTGCGGCGTAAGACCCGCACTCTCCCCTCGAAACGGGAGGGTTTCGATGAGCGAATTTCAACTGATGGCGATTGCCGTCGTCGCGGCGGTGATCGGCGGGGCGATCGCGGCCAGACTTGCGAAGATCGAGGTGTGGAAGGGTGTGCTGGTCGGCGGCTGCGCGGCTGTCGCCGCCGTGCTTGCGTCCTTCGCGCCGGGCGTGGACAGGAGCCTCAGCATGCCGATGGCGGGGCTTATCGCTGCCGGAATTTCGGGTTCGGCGGTCGGGCTGACGCCGGCGCGCACCGCCAATATCGCAATCGGCGCGGCGCTGCCGCCGCTTCTCGGTTTCGTGCTGATGGAAATGGGCCTCTAGGCGCGGCAGATCACTCGCCAGGCTGGCGATTCTTGTGCTTGCGGTCGAGATCCCATTCGTGCAGGCGCACGGCTATGTAGCCGATCAGAACGATGACCGCAGGCAAGACCACGGAATATAAAAACCAGAAGTCCATCAGGCCAATCTCCTGAGTACCCGTCTCGCCAGATAATGTAGTAGCACGGCGCTTAAAAGCCAACCGACGAGGCTGACAATCATGCGAGAGCCGGAGATCGTATCGAAGACGGCAAGGCTATAGACGTAGCCGGCGAGCGGCGTCGCTATGCCGACCGTGAAGCAAGCCGTAGAGGCGCGATCCAGGGCGTTCGCCAGAAGCTTCGTCTGCTCGATCTCGGCCGGGTTCAGGTCGCTCACGGCTTCCAGCCCTTCCACTTGACCCAGCGGCCGTGGGGATCGGTGCGGCCGAGTTCTTTGGCCTCGCCGGTCGGCCAGACCTGGAGGCTGAGGGTCACGCCGTCCGGATTGCCGTCGGCCTCCATCTGCAGGCGGGCGAGCGGTGCTTCTTCCGTCGCTCGGGCGCCGGCCTCGGCAATGATCGCTTCGCCCTTCGCGCGGGCTTCCGGCGGCAGGTATTGCCAGGCGATCGAGTGGTAGACGACGTGCACGGCGCCGGGCGTGCGCTGCGCGAGCCGTTTTTCCTTCAGCCAGACCAGCGCATCGCCCTTTTCGACGAGGACACGGTTGGCGCGGGCGATTTCCAGTGCTGCGCGGGTCCGTTCCACCCGGTCGGCCTGGTCGGCCCAGAGATAGGAAAGGAGGCGTGAGGTATCTTCCGGCGAATGCGGATCGAGCGGGTTGAGGTCGCAGCCGGCGCGGTCCTGCACGGCGATTTCGGTGCGCGGGGGCGGCGGGCCCTGCCAATCGGGCCTGAGCCTGACCGGCGACGCGGGATCGCCCCAGAGCAAGCCGCCGAGATCGTGATGGTATCGGTCCCAGTTGAGGTTGAGGCCCATGCTGGCGCCGAATTCCGACAGGATCAGCGGCTTCCCGAACAGGTCCGCAATCGCAAGGAAACCGGCAAGCAGCGCACTCGACCGGCGAACCTCGTTGGTCTGCGGCGCGAAGCGAAGGCGCTCAAGAATGAAGCCTTCATGCTCGTTGAAGGCACGCAGGATTTCCGACCAGAGCGCGTCGTCGCTGGCGGCGTTCGGCGGGTAAACGGATTTCAGCGCATCGTCCCTGCCGTCGAGGACAAGCGCATGCAGCGCGCCGGCAAGGCGGGCGGGCAGCAGGTCGCCCCTGACGCCCGGATCGCCTTCCCAGTTCAGGACCATCCCACTGACCGTCGTCGAGCGGTCGAGGCGCTCGGCCGCCAGCGTGCAGAGCCTTGCCGTGAAGGGCGAGCCGAGCGTGTTGCCCGCGACCGCCTGATCGCGGAAAGCCTGCAGGATTTCAGCTTCGGAGGCCATGTTCAGACGCCTTCCGGCCGGTCTTTGGGGTCGAACTGGACGATGGTGATCCAGGTGGCCGTCAGCGCCGGTTTCTTCTCGTTCTCGATCTCGACCGTGACCTCGTAGGTGGTCATCAGCATGCCGGCGCCGCGGAAGCGCGTGTCGGCGAGCGTGAAGCGGCCGCGGATGCGGCCGCCGCTTTTCACCGGCGACATGAAGCGCACCCGGTCGAAACCGTAATTGATGCCCATGGTCTGCTCGCGGATCTTCGGCACGCAATCGAAATTCATCGCGGACAGCAGCGACAGCGTCAGGAAACCGTGCGCGATCGTGCCGCCGAAAGGGCTTTCGGCGGCGGCACGGGCTTCATCGACATGGATGAACTGGTGGTCGTGCGTTGCGTCGGCGAACATGTCGATCGTCGGCTGGTCGGCGGTGATCCATTCCGAAACGCCAACCTCCGTCCCGACCAGGCTCTCGACTTCGGCGAGCGAAATTTCACGCATGCGACCTCACTGATTTCCTTCAGAAAGTTTGACGCAATTCCGGACGGAAAACCGCTTCGCACTTTTCCTGGAACTGCTCCGATGGCTGCCGGACTTTACAGGAGTTGGGCAGGTTGGCGAGCGATTTTTGCAGTGCGTCATTCTTCGATGCAGAAGCGGACGGAGCGGGGAGGCAGGACCTGATTCCAGAGCTCGCCGGAGGGGAAATGCTTCCAGCCCCAGCCGGGCAGCACGAAGGTGACCGGCTGGACGCCGCGGTTGAAGAGGATGGCGAGGCGGGTCTCCCTGCCGGTCTGGCGGTCGGGCGTCTTCAGCGCCATGCCGAGGGCGGGATTATCCGGGTTCTCCCAATCGCCGACCTGCATCGGCTCGCCGGAGGCCGCCAGCCATTCGATATCGCCATTCCCGGCGAAGAAGCCGGTCTCGGAGAAAGCCGAAAACCGCTTGCGGATGGCGGCGAGCGATGCGGTATGTTCGATCAGCGCCTTGTCGATCTTCGACCAGTCGAGCCAGGTGATCTCGTTGTCCTGGGCATAGGCGTTGTTGTTGCCCCGTTGCGAGCGGCCGGCTTCATCCCCCATGGTGAGCATGATCCAGCCGCGGCTGGCGAAGAGCGTGGAGAGGAGTGCGGCAACGTCGCGGCGGCGCATTTCGAGGACGGCCGGATCGTCCGTCTCTCCCTCGACGCCGTTGTTCCAGGAAAAATTCTCGTTGTGTCCGTCGCGGTTCTGTTCGCCGTTCGCTTCGTTGTGTTTTCCCTCGTTGGAGACGAGGTCCATCAGCGTGAAGCCGTCATGGGCGGCAAGGAAGTTGACGGAACGGGTGCGGCCGGATTTTTCGAAAATATCCGATGAGCCGGCGAGCCTTGTCGCGAGTGCGCCGGTGGTCCATTGGTCGCCGCGCCAGTAGCGGCGGATATCGTCGCGGGCGCGGTCGTTCCATTCGAGGAAAGGCTCGGGAAAATTACCGAGCTGGTAGCCGCCGGGGCCGATATCCCAAGGTTCGGCGATCAGGACACGGTCTTTCAGCGCCTCGTCCGCAGTCATCGCGCTCAGCGTCTCGCTCCGCGGATCGAAGCCATCCGCCGTGCGGCCGATGACGGGGGCGAGATCGAAGCGGAAGCCATCGACACCGGCATGCACGACGAAATGCCGGAGCGTATCGACGATCAGCCGGCGGACATGCGGCTGGTCGCAGGCGACCGTATTGCCTGTGCCCGTGTCGTTGACGAGATGTACCTGTTTCCCCTTGGGCTCGCCCGGCACATGGCGGTAATAGGAGAGGTTGTCGAGGCCGCGCATGGAAAGCGTCGCGCCGTAGCGGTCGCTTTCGCCCGTGTGGTTGAAGACGAGGTCGAGGATGACGCCGATGCCGGCCTGGTGCAGCGTCGCAACCGTTTCCCGCAGCTCCTTCACACCGCCCGGGCAGAGGCGAGGATCGAGCGCCATGAAGGCGACGGGATTATAACCCCAGCCGTTGGTGAGGCCGAGCGCCGGCAGATGGCGTTCGTCGATCCAGGCGGTGACCGGCATCAGCTCGATCGCATCGACGCCTAGGTTTTTCAGATGGGCGACAATCGAGGGATGGGCGAGGGCCGCCACCGTGCCGCGCTGTTTTTCGGGGATCGCCGGATGCAGGATGGTGAAGGGTTTGACCGCGACCTCATAGATGAAGCCGCCGGGCGGGAGCAGCGGCTTGCCGATCCGGACGAGCGGATCGCGGGTGACGATCGCTTTCGGCACGAGATCGGCCGTGTCGACGCCGAACAGGGAAAGCTTCGCGTCGTGCCGGAAAGGGCGATCGAGCTCGCGGGCGTAGGGATCGACCAGCAGCTTCGACGGGTCGAACCAGGCGCCATTGTCGGGATCGTAGGCGCCCCAGGCGCGGTAGCCGTAACGCCGGCCGGCCGTTACGGCGGGGACCGAGGCGCGGTGGATATCGTCGCGGCCGCGGATCAGGCGGTGGCGGGCGGTTTCCCGCTTCCCCTCGGCGTCGAAAAGACAGAGCTCGATCCGCTCGGCGTGATGCGACCAGACGGCGAAATCGCAACCGTCTGCGGTCAGTGTCGCTCCGAGCGATGAAGAAGCCATGCCGTCGTCCGCCCCTGTTGCGCCCCGATCATCCGGCGAAAACCGGCGGGCCATGCCTGTGACCAGCATCCCTCCTTATGGTGAATTCATCGTGAAAATGCACCTGCCGTCCCCTGTACCGAAGGCTCCGCCGCCCTAATTTGCATTTGACGGCCGATTTCCCTAGGCTTGGGGCCGGTCGAAGGAAAGGCCGTTTCGCCGGCCGTATCAATCATCCGTATGCGGTCACCTTCAAACCTCAAACAAGAGGGCCAGACAGATGACGCAAGCAAAAAGCGGCGACACAGTCCGGATTCACTATATCGGAAAACTCACCGACGGCACCGAGTTCGACTCGTCGAACGGACGGCCTCCGCTGGAGTTCGTGGTCGGCGCCGGGCAGATCATTTCGGGGCTCGACAGAGAGATCGACGGAATGGAGCTCGGTGCGCACCAGACGGTGACCGTGCCGGCCGATGCGGCCTACGGGGCGCACGATCCGGCCAAGGTCCATGCGCTTCCCCGCTCGGCCGTGCCGTCCAATATCGACGTGCATCCAGGCCTGCAACTGCAGAGCAGAACGCCGGACGGCAACACGATCCCGCTCGTCGTCACCGAGGTCAGCGATCAGGTCGTCACCGTCGACGCCAACCATCCCCTCGCGGGCAAGGATCTCGTCTTCGACGTCGAACTGGTGGAAATCGTCAGGGCTGCGTGAGGCCTGCGGGCAGTTGGGATCACCCCCCTCTGTCCTGCCGGACATCTCCCCCACAAGGGGGGAGCCAACGCATATAGAATGTCAGGCGGTGCGGCATCCTTAACCCTCCCCCTTGTGGGGGCCGGCAGGCGGGAGGGGTTTTCACTCGCAGTGAAGTCCCCTCCCCAACCCCTCCCCACAAGGGGGAGGGGCTCCACGCACTGCCGACACAATTCCATATGCATTGGCCCTGCCCTTGTGGGGGAGAGGCCCGGCAGGGCAGGGAGCAAATGCATCTTCGCCTTTCGGATACTGCATTAAACGATCACGTAATCACGCTCGGCTTGTCGCGACCGGTGCGCTTCTTCAGATCGGAGATCCGGTCGGCGATGGCGATGAGGTCGGCGAGTGCTTCCTGCGTGTCGATCGCATGGCGGGAGGCGTCGGGCTCGTACCGTTCCACATAGACGCGGATCGTGGCGCCGGACGTGCCGGTGCCGGAGAGGCGGAAGACGATGCGGGAGCCGCCCTCGAAGAGGATGCGGATGCCCTGGTTCTTCGAGACCGAACCGTCGATCGGGTCGTGATAGGCGAAGTCGTCGGCAGATCCGACCTTGAGGCCGCCGAAGGTCTGGCCGGGCAGGGTGGCAAGCTTCTCGCGCAATGCGGTCATCAGGCCGTTTGCCGCATCCGAATCCACTTCCTCGTAGTCGTGGCGGGAATAGTAGTTGCGGCCGTATTCGGCCCAATGCTTCTTGACGATCTCGGCGACGCTTTCGTTGCGAGCGGCCATGATGTTCAGCCAGAAGAGGATCGCCCAGAGGCCGTCCTTCTCGCGCACGTGGTCGGAGCCGGTGCCGAAACTCTCTTCGCCGCAGACGGTCGCCTTGCCGGCGTCGAGCAGATTGCCGAAGAACTTCCAGCCGGTCGGCGTCTCGTACATGCCGATCTTCAGCTTTTCGGCGACGCGGTCGGCGGCGGCGCTGGTCGGCATGGAGCGGGCGATGCCGGCGATGCCCTTGGCATAGCCGGGAGCGACGGTGGCATTCGCCGCGATGATCGCCAGGCTGTCGGACGGCGTCACGAACATGCCCTTGCCGACGATCATGTTGCGGTCGCCGTCGCCGTCGGAGGCGGCACCGAAGTGCGGGCCGTCCGGGCTCATGACGTCGTCATAGAGTTCCTTGGCGTGGACGAGGTTCGGATCCGGATGGTGGCCGCCGAAATCCGGCAGCGGGGTGAAATTGCGCACCGAGCCTTCCGGCGCGCCGAGCCGGTTTTCGAAGATCTCCTTGGCATAGGGACCGGTGACGGCGCCCATACTGTCCATCGCGATGCGGACGCCGCTCGCGATCAGCGCACGGATCGCCGGGAAATCGAAGAGCTGTTCCATCAGCTCGGCATAGTCGGCGACCGGATCGATCACCTCGACCTCCATGCCGGCCACCTTGAAGGAGCCGATCTCGTCGAGGTTCACGTCGTCCACATCGGCGATCTTGTAGATGTCGATGACCTTCGAGCGGGCGAAGATCGCGTCGGTGATCTTTTCCGGCGCCGGGCCGCCGTTGCCGATATTGTACTTGATGCCGAAATCCTCGGTCGGGCCGCCGGGATTGTGGCTGGCCGAGAGCACGATGCCGCCGAAGGCCCTGTATTTGCGGATGATGTTGGAAGCGGCGGGGGTCGAAAGGATGCCGCCCTTGCCGACCATGACCTTGCCGAAACCGGCGGCCGCGGCCATCTTGATCGCCTTCTGGATGACCTCGCGGTTGTAGTAGCGGCCGTCGCCGCCGATCACCAGCGTCTTGCCTTCGAAGCCTTCCAGACTGTCGAAGATCGACTGGATGAAGTTCTCCGCATAGTTCTCCTGGGCGAAGACGGGGACTTTCTTGCGCAGGCCGGAGGTGCCGGGCTTCTGATCCTGATACGGGGCGGTGCGGACGGTCTTGATCATGGTCAGGAACCTTTTCTTGCAAGGAGATTCTGAAAGAGCCCGGCATAAAGGCCGGCGCTCTTTTCCCAGGAGACATCGGATTTCATGCCCTGCTTCTGCATCTGCGTCCACACTTTCGGCTCGGAATAGAGACGGACCGCGCGGCGCAGCGCCCGGCGCAGGCTCTCCGCGGTCACGGGACCGAAGGACACTCCGGTTGCCGTACGCGCGGCGAGAGCCGCTGGATTGGCGTCTATTACGGTATCATTAAGGCCGCCGGTGCGGGCGACCACAGGAATGCAGCCGTAACGGAGCCCGTAAAGCTGCGTCAGCCCGCAAGGTTCGAAGCGGGACGGGATGATGATGGCATCGCAGCCCGCCTGCATGAGATGAGACAGCGGCTCGTCATAGGCGGAAAGCACCGAGACGCGGCCGGGATGGCGGGCGGTGGCGGCGTGGAAGGCGTCTTCGAGCACCTTGTCGCCGGAGCCGAGCACGGCAAGCCTTGCGCCGAGAGCGACGAGATCGTCGACGGCTTCGGCCAGGATATCCATGCCCTTCTGCCAGGTGAGCCGGGAGACGACGCAGAAGAGCGGCCCCTCGTCCTGGTCCAGCCGGAAGCGCTCGGCGACCGCCTGCTTGTTCTCGGCGCGGGCTTTCAGGGTGGCGGCGGTGTAGTTGCTCTTCACGGCTCGGTCGGTGGCGGGATTCCAGATGTCGGGGTCGATGCCGTTGACGATGCCGTGGAGATCGGCGGCACGATAGGCAAGCAGGCCTTCGAGCCCCATGCCGAATTCGGGCGTGAGGATTTCCTCCGCGTAGGAAGGGCTTACCGTGCTGATCGCCGAACTCGTCTGCAGCCCGGCCTTTAGATAGCCGACGCCGCCGAAATATTCGATGCCGTCGATATCGAGCGCATGCGGCGGCAATTCGAGATAGGGGAAGATGTCGGCGCCGAAACGGCCCTGGAAGGCGATGTTGTGAATGGTGATGAGGCTCGGGATTTCCGGTTCCGCCGCATAGCGCATGTAGGCGGATACCATGGCCGACTGCCAGTCGTGCAGATGCACGACATCCGGCTGCCAGCCTGTTTTCCCTTCGGCCATTCCCCCTTGAGCGATGACCGCTCCCGCCTTCGAGAGAGCCGCAAACCGCCGCCAGTTGTCGACATGGTCCTTGCCGGCGGCATCCGCGTAAGGGCCGCCGGGCCGGTCGAAGAATGTCGGCGAATCGAGGATCAGGAGATCGAGTCCCTGGTGCTCGACTTCCAGCACGTCGGCTTTCGCGCCGAGGAGGCTTTCGAAGCTCATGCGCAGCGTGGCATTTCTGATCGTGCCCATGACCGCCGGATAGCCCGGCATCAGCGTCTTCACCGAAACGCCATGACCCTTCAGGGCAAGCGGCAGGGCGCCTGCCACATCGGCCAGTCCGCCTGTCTTGACCAGCGGATAGACTTCGGACGCAACCGAAAGAACCTGCATTACAAATCCAACTTGTCGATCATCGTCTGGGTGATCAGGCAGATGCCGTTCTCGGTGCGGCGGAAGCGTTTCGCATCGAGTTCCGGATCCTCGCCGACAACCAGACCTTCCGGGATGGTTACACCGTGATCGATGACAACATCGCGAAGCTGGGCGCGCCTGCCGATGCGGACATTCGGCAGGACGACGGCGCCCTCGAGGCGGGAATAGGAATTGGCCCGCACGCCGGTGAAGAGCAGGCTTCGATAGAGCGTCGAGCCGGAGATGATGCAGTCGCCCGAAACGACGGAGGAGATCGCCGAGCCGCGGCGGTCCTCGTCGTCATGGACGAATTTCGCCGGCGGGCTGATCTCCGCATAGGTCCAGATCGGCCAGGACTTGTCGTAGATGTCGAGCTCCGGGGTGACGGCGGTCAGGTCGATATTGGCCTGCCAATAGGCATCGATCGTGCCGACGTCGCGCCAGTAGGGCTCGCGCTCGAAATCGGAGCGGACGCAGGAACTGGCGAAACGGTGGGCGACGGCTTTGCCGTGCTTGACGATGTAGGGGATGATGTCCTTGCCGAAGTCGCGGCTGGAGCCCGGCGTATCGGCATCCCGCTTCAGGATGTCCATCAGGAACTTGGTGTGGAATACGTAGATGCCCATCGAGGCAAGCGCGAATTCCGGATTGCCGGGGATGCCGGGAGGATCGGCGGGCTTCTCGACGAAATCGATGATCTCGTCCTTCTCGTTGACATGCATGACGCCGAAGCCGGTCGCTTCCATGCGCGGCACTTCCAGGCAGCCGACCGTCACCTGCGCGCCGCTGTCCACATGCTGCTGGAGCATGTATTCGTAGTCCATCTTGTAGACGTGGTCGCCGGCGAGGATGACCATGTATTCCGGGGCATAGGCCTCGATGATGTCGATGTTCTGGTAGACCGCGTCGGCCGTGCCCTCGTACCACTGCGTCTCGGAGACGCGCTGCGAGGCGGGCAGGATGTCGAAGCTCTCGTTGCGTTCGGGGCGGAAGAAGTTCCAGCCGCGCTGCATGTGGCGGATCAGCGAATGGGCCTTGTACTGGGTGGCGACGCCGATGCGGCGGATGCCGGAATTCAGCGCGTTGGAAAGGGCGAAATCGATGATGCGCGCCTTGCCGCCGAAATAGACGGCGGGCTTGGCGCGACGGTCGGTCAATTCCTTGAGGCGGCTTCCCCGGCCGCCGGCCAGCACATAGGCCATCGCATCGCGCGACAGGGGCTGGATTCTCTTCTCGTTCATTCTTTCCTCCCTATGCCTGTTGTTCCAGTTCCAGCATGAGCGTCGCGAGCGGCGGCAGCGTCACTTCGGCGTAGACGGTACCTCCCGCGTTCACCGCCTGAACGCGACCGCCATTGCCCTTGCCGCTGCCGCCGTAGATCTCGGCGTCGGTATTCAGGATTTCCCGCCATCTTCCCTCGTTTGGCAAGGGGATCCGAAAATTCTCACGATAGACGGGGGTGAAGTTGCTGATAACCGCCACCGGCTTTTCTCCCGGCGCCATCCGGAGCCAGGCGAAGACGGAATTTTCCGCGTCGTCGGCCATCAGCCAGCGGAAGCCGTCGCCCTCGCAGTCGCGGGCGTGCAATGCGGGCTTGGAGCGGTAACAGAAATTCAGATCGCGCACCAGGCGGCGCACGCCTTCATGCGGATGGTATTGAAGCAGGTTCCAGTCGAGCTCGCGGCTCTCGCTCCATTCGGCCCACTGGGCGAATTCCTGGCCCATGAAGAGCAGCTTCTTGCCGGGGTACCCCCACATGAAGGCGTAATAGGCGCGGAGATTGGCGAATTTCTGCCAGTCGTCGCCGGCCATCTTGGCGATCAGCGAGCCCTTGCCGTGCACCACCTCGTCATGGGACAGCGGCAGCACGAAGTTCTCCGACCATGCATAGAGAAGGCCGAAGGTGATCTCGTTGTGGTGGTGCTTGCGATGCACGGGCTCGCGCTTCAGATAGGAGAGCGTGTCGTGCATGAAGCCCATGTTCCACTTGAAACCGAAGCCGAGGCCCCCTTCGTGGACCGGGTGCGAGACCTTCGGCCAGGACGTGCTCTCCTCGGCGATCGTCATCACGCCGGGATGGGCGCCGTAGGAGAGGGAGTTCATCTTCTGCAGGAAGCGGACCGCCTCCAGGTTCTCGCGCCCGCCATATTCGTTCGGCACCCATTCGCCCTCTTTCCGCGAATAATCGAGGTAGAGCATGGAGGCGACGGCATCGACGCGCAGGCCGTCGAGATGGAATTTCTCCGCCCAGTAGAGGGCGTTGTTGACGAGGTAGGAGAGGACCTCGATACGGCCGAAATTGTAGATCGCCGTATTCCAGTCGGGATGGAAGCCCTTGCGCGGGTCGGCATGCTCGTAAAGGGCGGTGCCGTCGAACCAGCGAAGGCCATGCTCGTCGGTCGGGAAATGCGCCGGCACCCAGTCGAGAATGACGCCGATGCCGACCTTGTGACAGCCGTTGACGAAGCGAGCAAAGCCTTCCGGCTCGCCGAAGCGGGCCGTCGGCGCGAAGAGCCCGGTCGTCTGGTAACCCCAGGACGGATCGAACGGGTGCTCGGTGATGGGCAGGAACTCGATATGGGTGAAGCCCATGTCTGTGCAATAGGGGATGAGTTCGGAGGCGAGCTCGTCCCAGGTGAGGAAGGAACCGTCCGGCTTGCGCCGCCAGGAGCCGGCATGCACCTCGTAGATGGTGATCGGCTGGCGGCGATGATCGGCCTTCGACCAGAATTCCTGGTGGGCCGCATCCTCCCATTTCTGCGCAAGCTCGGGCGCCGTGACGGAGGCGGTGTCCGGCCTGAGCTCGGCGCGGCGGGCATAGGGATCGGCCTTGAGCGGCAGGAGCTTGCCGTTCTTGCCGACGATCTCGAACTTGTAGGCGGAGCCGGCGCGCACATCCGGGGCGAAGATTTCCCAGATGCCGGTATCGACCCTGAGCCGCATCACGTGCCGGCGGCCGTCCCAGTTGTTGAAATCGCCGACGACGGAGACGCGCTTGGCGTTCGGGGCCCAGACGGCGAAATGAAAACCCTCGACGCCCTCGTGCTTCATCGGATGGGCGCCCATCTTGTCGAACAGACGCAGGTGCGAACCTTCGCGGACGAAATAATCGTCCATGGGGCCGAGCACGGGGCCGAACGAGTAGGGGTCGGTCACCGCCCATTCATCGTCGCCGCGGCGGGCGCGGTAACGGACGGGCTGGAGGTGCGAGGCGTTGACGAGGCCTTCGAAATATCCGGCCTCGTGGCGGCGGGTGAGCTCGCCGAGTTCGGTTCCGTTGAGCGCCAGGGCGGTGACCGCTTCGGCACCCGGAACGAAACAGCGGGCCCTGAACCCGTCCCCGAGCTTGTGGAGCCCGAGGACGGCGAAGGGATTGGTGTGCCTGCCTTCCAGAATCGCCTCGATCTCGGATAACGGAATTTCCCCCGGGGCTCTTCCGTCATCGGCGACGCGCGGCGATTTCTTCATCAGGCTCTCCAGATTTCCGACGCGTACTGGCGAATAGTTCTGTCAGAGGAGAACCATCCCATCCGGGCGGTATTGCGTATGGTCTTGGAATACCAGGATTTAGGGTCGGTCCATATCTGGTCAACATAACGCTGCGCTTCCGCATAGGTGTCGAAATCGGCGGCGACCATGAACCAGTCGTGATTGTAGATGCCGTCGATCAGGTCGGTGAAGCGGGAGCGGTCGTCCGGCGAGAAGACGCCGGTCGCGATCGCGTTCAGCGCCTGGGCGAGCTCGCGCGACTTCTCGATGATGGCGCGGGGATTGTGGCCGTCGGCGCGGACCTTGGCCACCTCGTCGGCCTTGAGGCCGAAGATGACGATGTTGTCCTCGCCGACATGGTCGCGCATCTCGACATTCGCGCCGTCGAGCGTGCCGATCGTCAGCGCGCCGTTCAGCGCGAACTTCATGTTGCCGGTGCCCGACGCTTCCATGCCGGCCGTCGAAATCTGCTCGGAAAGGTCGGCGGCCGGAACCATGACCTCGGCGAGCGAGACGTTGTAGTTCGGCACGAAGACGACCTTCAGGAGGCCGCGCACGGCGGGATCGTTGTTGATGACGCGCGCCACGTCGTTGGCGAGCTTGATGATGAGCTTGGCGTTGTGATAGCTCGGCGCCGCCTTGCCGGCGAAGAGCTTCACACGCGGGATCCAGTCCATTTCCGGGTGGGAGCGGATCTGGTCGTAGAGCGCCACGGCCTCGACGATGTTCAGAAGCTGGCGCTTGTATTCGTGGATGCGCTTGATCTGGATGTCGAACAGGGCGGACGGATCGAGGCGGACGCCCATGCGGCTGCCGACGAGATTGGCGAGCGCCACCTTGTTGGCGCGCTTCACGGCGGCGAATTTCTCCTGGAAGGCCTTGTCGTCGGCATGGGCATCGAGCTCCCGCAAGGCCTCCGTGTCGTCGAGGAACCTGTCGCCGATCGCTTCCTGGATGAGGGAGGTCAGGCCCGGATTGCACTGCATCAGCCAGCGCCGTGGGGTGATCCCGTTGGTCTTGTTGTTGATGCGTTTCGGATAGAGCGTGTGGAGGTCCGAAAAGACCGTGACCTTCATGAGATCGGTGTGAAGTGCCGAGACGCCGTTCACCGAGTGCGAGCCGACGAAGGCGAGATTGCCCATGCGCACGCGCCGCTCGCCGCCTTCGTCGATCAGCGAGATCGAGCGGATCTGCGTGTCGGAAAAGCTCTTCTGCTTGCGGGCTTCGAGGAGGATCTGGGCATTGATCGCGTAGATGATCTGCATGTGGCGCGGCAGGAGACGCTCGAAGAGCGGAACCGGCCAGCTTTCCAGCGCCTCCGGCAGCAGCGTGTGGTTGGTGTAGGAGAAGGTCTGGCGGGTGATCTCCCAGGCTTCGGCGAAATCCATGCCGTGGATATCGGTCAGAAGCCGCATCAGCTCGGCGATCGAGACTGCGGGATGCGTGTCGTTGAGCTGGATCGCCACCTTCTCATGCAGGTTGGTGAAATCCGGATATTGCTGCAGGTGGCGGCGCAGGATGTCCTGCAAAGAGGCGGAGGAGAAGAAGAATTCCTGGCGCAGGCGCAGTTCCTGGCCGGCCGGATTGGCGTCGGCCGGGTAAAGGACGCGGGTCAGGCTTTCCGCCTTGTTGCTCTCGCGCAGCGCGCCGATATGGTCGCCGGCATTGAAGGCGTCGAGCAGGATCGGGTCGATCGGCTGGGCCGACCAGAGACGCAGCGTGTTGACGCGCTTGCCGCGCCAGCCGACCATCGGCGTGTCATAGGCCATGGCGATGACGCGTTCGGCGGGCTTCCAGACGTAGCGGGGCGTCTCGTCATAGCCGCCGATCGTCTCCACCGCGCCGCCGAAGCCGATCTCGTAGGAGCTTTCGCGGCGCTCGAATTCCCAGGGGTTGCCGTGGGCGAGCCAGGTCTCCGGCAGTTCCACCTGCCAGCCGTCGGCCATCTGCTGGCGGAAGAGGCCGTGGATATAGCGGATGCCGTAGCCATAGGCCGGGATGTCCACCGTCGCCATGCTCTCCATGAAACAGGCGGCGAGACGGCCGAGGCCGCCGTTGCCCAGCGCGGCATCCGGCTCGAGCCCGGCGATCAGGTCGATATCGACGCCGAGCGAGCCGAGCGCATCGCGGATTTCCTGCATGAGGCCCATATTGGTGACGGCGTCGCGCATCAGCCGGCCGATCAGGAACTCGAGCGAGAGGTAATAGACGCGCTTGTCGCCGGTCCGGTAGACCTTGCGGGTGCTCTCCATCCATTTGTCGATGATGCGGTCGCGCACGACAAGGATCGTCGCCGTCAGCCAGTCGTGCGGCTTGGCCACCTTGGCGTCCTTGCCGATACGGTAGGTCAGGCGTTCGATGATCTCTTCCGCCATGATTTCGGGGCGGGAACTGCGGGGAGCGGGCTGCGGGATTTCGACCGTGGAAGACGTTTTGTTCATAAGTCGCCAACTTTCTGGTGGAGCGGGGAGGGAGGCGTCCGGTTCAGTCCATCTGGCATGATGTATAGGCACAGTTTATGCACCGTT
This sequence comes from Neorhizobium sp. CSC1952, assembly GCF_030378245.1. NCBI lineage: Bacteria > Pseudomonadati > Pseudomonadota > Alphaproteobacteria > Hyphomicrobiales > Rhizobiaceae > Neorhizobium > Neorhizobium sp. CSC1952. The sequence continues at coordinate 3,101,422 of NZ_CP128416.1, forward strand.
ATGACACTGTTGCAACGGTCGTTTTATCTTTCTGAAACTCCGGACGACCGGACGCGCCCCGGCAAAACAAAACACCCCGCCGGCAAGGGCGGGGTTGGACTACCGGCAAGACGAGAACCTCTCTTCCGTCATGCTCGGGCTTGTCCCGAGCATCTGCAAACCATTGATGTTTATAGATCCTCGGCACAAGGCCGAGGATGACGCCGAATAAGGCCGGAGGTTTGTCAACAAGCCGCCCCCGCCGAGGGGGGCGCGGATGAGAGCCGTGTGAGGAGGAAGATCAGTTCGTCAGGCGGGTGCCGGTCTTGGCGGCCTTGCGGGCGATCTCGCCGAAGCTCTGCACGAGCTGCGTCATGTTGCTCGGCTCGTAATAGTAGTCCTCGCCGCTGGCGCAGTAGTTCAGCAACGCCTTGCCTCTTTCCGGCGCCATGAAGGCGATCGCATAAATCTTGATGCCCCGGGCCTTTTCCTCTTCCGAAATCCCGTCCGCCTTCTCCGCATCCGTGAGGCCGTCGGCCTTCGCCTGGTCGCAGAGGGCGCGGACCTTCTTGTCGATGGTGGAATTCCACGAACTGCTGTTGCCGGTCATTTCGCCATCGGTCATGAGGACGATGTAACGATCGAAGTTCGTGTTTCCCTTGCCGTCGTGAGCGGTCTTTTCGGTGGCGTTGGCCTTCTTCAATGCGTTCAACGCATTGGTCATCGCGCCACTGGCGTCGGTGCCGCCCGACGGCGGTTCCGGCAGTTTCTTCACATAGGCCGCGATATCCGTGGTTCCCCACTGGATCTTCTGCTCGGTCTTGGTCTCGTGGGTGTAGGAGTCGCCGCCGACACGGATCAGCTCCTTGTTCGGGTCGGCCTTGTCGAGTTCGGCGAACATGGCTGCGGCAGCCGCCTTCAATGAGGCCATCTTGGTGAGATAGTTCGGCACCGCTTCATAATAATAGACTGTCCGCTTGCAGGTAATCGGATAATTTTTGGTGCCGCAGTTGTATTCCTCTTCACGCGATTTCCGGACCTGCTTCGTCGGTGCGGCGGGGTTCACGGTGGTCGTGTCCTCCTTCATCGATCCGGACTCGTCCAGCGCCAGATACATGGAGAGCGCGTTGCCCTCGCGGCCGCTCCGGGCGTAGCTCTCGACGGCGATCTTCATCGTCTTGAAGCCAAGCACGCCGGTCAAACCGTTGAGCGGCAAGTCATAGTTCAGCTTCATGCGGACTTCATAGCTGGCCGCCGTGTTCGAGGAAGCGGTGGTCGTTGCGGAAACCTGCATGGCCTCCTCGAGCGCCTTTCTGATTGCCTCGATTTCAGGGTCGCTCGCACCCTTCCCTTTCTCGTTCTCGAGTTCCTGGCCGAGGAAGTAGCCGGTAGCCATGGTCTCGGCCTCCGCCTCGCTCATCTCGCCCGTGTCGGCCATCGCCGATGCGGCGGCGAGCGTGGCGGAATCGGCGAGCGCCTGAAGCCGGTTCTTTTCCTGCATGGCATTCGTCACGTCGATGGCCATGCCGGCCACGCCGAGGAGGACGGGGAGCATTGCGGCGGTCATGACGCCGAAATTCCCGCCGCGGTCTCTCAGTAACCGCGAGAAAAGAGTATGCTTCATCATCATCGCCCCCGATCGCCCGGTCCAACTCATTCGGACAGTCACTGGGCGTCTTCTAGCGGGCGCGGGTATAGGAAGGGCTAAGCGAAATCTTAAAATCTTAACGATTTCAAAGAATCAGCGTCAAAACGGGGCGGATTTTCAGCCTTTCAGCGGAACGACGTCGACCGCCTGTTCGGCCTTCTGATTTCCGTAACCCTTCAGCACTCCGATGACGGGGGCGATGTCGGAATAATCGCGGCCGTAGGCCACGACGATATGGTCGCTGCCGGCCGGGATGTTGTTCGTCGGGTCGAATTCGACATAGCCCATGGTCTCGCCGCACCAGACGCGCACCCAGGCATGCATGGCATCGGCCCCTTCGAGCCGTTCCTTGCCGGGCGGCGGGATGGTGCGCAGGAAGCCCGAGACATAGCCCGCGGGAATGCCGAGGCTCCGGAGCGCCACGATCATGACATGCGCGAAATCCTGGCAGACGCCGCGCTTCAGCCGGAAGGCCTCCTTCGGCGTCGTGTCGACGGTGGTGGCCTTCGTGTCGTAGGTGAAATCCTTGTGGATGCGGTTGCAGAGCGAAAGCGCGATCTCGCGCACCGTCTGGCCCGGCCTTATGGTCTCGCGGGCATAGGCGGCGATCTGCGGCTCTTCGGCGAGGCGGGGGCTCAGACCCGCAACATGGTGCGGCGACAGGGCATCGACCGACCAGAAGCCCGCCAGCTCTTCCCCGAGCTTGTCGAGTTCCGGCGACAGGTCGGCGGTCATCGACGGGGTTTCGACCATGACGCGGGCCTGCATGCGGATATCGAGCCGCTCGTGCGGCGCGCGGACGAGTACCGAAGTGGCCTGCTGGCCGAAGAAATCGATGAACGTGGTCTTCTCGTCGGCGTGCGGGGTCACCGTGACGGAGCCGGCGATCAGCCGCTGCCGGTCGGGCAGCGACAGCGGCAGGACGCGGATCACGTGGCGGGCGCCGGAGGCCGGCACGTCGTAGGCATAACCCATGTGGAGGGAAAGGTCGTAGAGCATCGCCGCCTTCTCCTCAGTTGAAGTAAGTCTGGCCGAGGATATCGGACAGCTTCTCCATCTCCTGTTCGAGTTTCCGGTAGACTTCCTCGTTCATCGCCTCGGGCGTCATGACCGCAAGGCCGGAATGCAGCCGCATCGCCTCGCGGTAGAAGGGCGACATCTGGCCGTTGACGAAAGCGTTCGGCAACTGCTCCACCTCGGTGCGGATCTCGTTCAGCTGGAAGAGGATCGAGCGCGGGTTCAACGGGTCGAGCGCCAGGAGGTCGGCGACCGTCAGTCTCGCCGTGTTGACGTTGTAGCGGCGGCGGTGGGTCATGACGCTGTCGCCGATTTCGAGCAGCATGTCGAGCGAGCCGTCCGGCGCGTCCGGGCCCGACATGTGGCCGAGCAGGCGGGTCATGTGCAGGCCGCGTTCGAGATGGCGGCCGATCGAGAGGAAGCGCCAGCCGGTGAAGCGGTACATGTTCTCGTGCACGAGACCGGCGAAGCCCGCGAGCTTGCGGAGCAGGATGGTCATGGCATGCGAGGCGTCGTCGCCGGGCTGCACGGTTTCGTGGAAGCGGCGTGCGGTCTTGGCGAGGTCGGTCAGCGCCAGCCAGCCGTCGGGCGAGAAGCGGTCGCGGATGTTGCTTGCCGAATAGATGGCGCTGTCGATGTTGCGCAATAGCGTCGCCGGCACCGCCTTCGACATCTCGATGTCTATGCCCTTGAGGTAGCGGGTGATGTCGGCCAGCAGCGGCGCGTCGGGGTCAGCGGATTCGGCATAACGCAGATGCCAGGCGCGCAGGATGCGCAGCGCCCCTTCGGCCCGCTCGATGTAACGGCCGAGCCAATAGAGGTTGTCCGCCGCCCGGCTCGGCAGGCTGCCCGGCATGTTGCGGGTGAAGGTCTCTTCCGGCGGCAGCAGGGTGGGTCTCGCGACCGGCTTGTCGGAGACGATCCAGACGTCCGCCGCCGTGCCGCCGGCCTGCATGGCGATCGCCGCGACGTCGTCGCCGGAGCCGATGCGGGCAAAGCCGCCCGGCATGATCTCCCACCCATGCTCCGTGCGGGCGGCGAAGACGCGCAGCGACATGGGCCGCGGGATGAGCTTGCCGTTGACGTAAGCCGGCGTGGTCGAAAGCGTCACGACCTCCTGGCCGACGAGTTTCGAACCTTCCGCAGCGAGCCAGTCGCCGACCCTGCCCTTCGCCTTGGTGTGCAGCGAGGAGCCGAGGACCGACTGGCCGTTGTCGTCGAAGAAGGGGAGCCTGGAATAGGCCGGGCCGATGACCATGCGCTCGACATTCTTGGCGACATGCTCGCGTTCCGCCTTCTGGCCGCACCACCAGGTGGCGATCGACGGCATGAGCAGGTCCTCGCCGGTGAGGCGCCGACAGACCGTGGGCATGAAGGCGAGTAGCGCGCGGGTCTCCAGAATGCCGGAGCCCAGCGCGTTGACGATGGCGAGCGAGCCGGAGCGCAGCGCCTGCACCATGCCGGGCGTGCCGATATGGGAGTTCTGGTTGAGCTCCAGCGGATCGGCGTAGGCAGCGTCGAGGCGGCGCCAGAGCACGCCAATCGGTTTCAGGCCCGCGACGGTGCGCACCATGACGCGATCGTTGACGACCGTCAGGTCTTCGCCTTCCAAGAGCATGAAGCCGAGATAGCGGGCGATATAGGCGTGCTCGAAATAGGTCTCGTTGGCGGGGCCGGGGGAGAGGACCGCGATCCGATCCTCCCCGTACTGCTTGTGCGACTGCAGCGCATCACGGAAGGCGCCGAAGAAGGAGGCGAGGCGATGCACATGCGCTTCGGCATAGATATCGGAAAGGGCACGCGTCGTGGCGACGCGGTTTTCCAGCGCGAAGCCCGCGCCGGACGGCGCCTGGGTGCGGTCGGCCAGCACCCACCAGTTGCCGTCGGGGCCGCGGCCGATCTCGAAGGAGCAGAAATGCAGATAGTGTCCGCCGACCGGCTTGATGCCGACCAGCGGCCGCAGGAATTCGGAATTTCCGGCAATCAGCGCCGGCGGCAGGATGCCTTCCTGCACCAGCCTGTTCTCGCCGTAGATGTCGGCGATCAGCGCTTCCAGGAGCTCGGCGCGCTGCACGAGGCCCTTCGAGACGGCTTCCCACTCGTTGCCGTCGATGAGCACCGGGATATGGGAGATCGGCCAGTTGCGCTCGCCGCTGCCTTGGGCGCCGTAGGTGCGGTAGAAGACGCCGGCATCGCGCAGATAGCGGTCGGCGCGGGCGAAACGCTCGGTGAGCTCGCTTTCCGACATGCGGCCGAGATGCGAGATCAGGTTGCGCCAGACCGGCTTTATCTGGCCGTTCGCATCCAGCATCTCGTCGGCGACACTCGGCAGCGCGGCATAGCCGAGGATGGGATCGGTCGAGATCCCCTCCTGGCCTGCACGTTCTGTCGCCGGTGCCTTGGACATCGGTTGTTTCACACTCCTTGCGGCCGGCGCAGATCGAGCGTCAGCGGGAATTCGGTCGAGGGCGTTTCCGGCATCAGCGCATAGCGCCCCGCCGTATGGCCCCAGGGCTCGAATCGGGCGAGCCGGCGCGCTTCCGCCTCGTTGCCGTTGACCGGGAAGGTCTCATAGTTGCGACCGCCCGGATGGGCAACATGGTAGATGCAGCCGCCGATCGATCGGCCGGACCATGTATCATAAATGTCGAAGGTGAGCGGCGAATTAACCGGCAGGACCGGATGCAGGCCGGAAGCCGGCTGCCATGCCTTGAAGCGGACCCCTGCCACCGAGACCCCGGAGGCGCCGGTTTCCTTCAGGGGCACGGCGCGGCCGTTGCAGGCGACGGTGTAGCGCGAGGGGTTGGCGGTCTCCAGCCGCACCTGCAGACGCTCGACGGAGGAATCGACATAGCGCACGGTGCCGCCGATCGCGCCTTGCTCGCCCATCACGTGCCAGGGTTCGAGCGCCTGGCGAAGCTCCAGCTTCGAACCCTCGTATTCCACCTCGCCGAAGAAGGGGAAGCGGAATTCGAGTTGGGCGGCGAACCATTCGGGGCGGAGGTCAAAGCCGTTTTCGCGCAGGTCGGCCAGCACGTCGAGGAAATCGGCCCAGACGTAATGCGGCAGCATGAAACGGTCGGCGAGCGCCGTGCTCCAGCGGACGAATTTTCCCTCGATCGGATTCTTCCAGAAGCGGGCGATCAGAGCGCGCACCAGAAGCTGCTGGGCGAGCGACATGCGGGCGTTCGGCGGCATTTCGAAGCCTCGGAACTCGACAAGGCCCAAGCGGCCCGTCGGGCCGTCCGGCGAGAAGAGCTTGTCGATGCAGATTTCCGAGCGGTGCGTGTTGCCGGTGACATCGGTCAAAAGGTTGCGGAACAGCCGGTCGACAAGCCAGGGCAAGGGCGGTGGGCCCTGGCCGGGCGCCGGCACCTGGGCCAGTGCGATCTCCAGTTCGTAGAGCGCATCGTGGCGGGCCTCGTCGATGCGCGGCGCCTGGCTGGTCGGGCCGATGAAGAGGCCGGAGAAGAGGTAGGAGAGCGAGGGATGACGCTGCCAGTGCAGCACGATGCTCTTCAACAGGTCCGGGCGGCGCAGGAACGGGCTGTCGCTCGGATTGGCGCCGCCGACCACCACGTGGTTGCCGCCGCCGGTGCCGGTGTGGCGGCCGTCGATCATGAACTTGTCGGCGCCGAGCCGGCTCTGGCGGGCCTCCTCGTAAAGCGCGGTGGTGACGTCGACCGTTTCCTTCCAGCTCGAAGCCGGGTGGATGTTCACCTCGATGACGCCGGGATCGGGCGCCACGCGGATGACGTTGATGCGCTCGTCATGGGGCGGCGCGTAGCCCTCGATATGCACCGGCAGGCCGAGTTCTGCAGCGGCGTTTTCAGCCGCCGCGATCAGTTCGAGATAGTCCTCGATGCGTTCCACCGGCGGCATGAAGACGCACAGACGACCATCGCGCGGCTCGACCGAGATCGCGGTGCGCACGGCGCCGCCGATCTCGCCGAGCGTCTGTTCCACACGATCCTGGATGACGGTTTCATCCGCCTGGAAAGACGCTTCCGGCATGGCGCGCCCCGCCGGAACGATCGCCTCGGGGAGGGGCTTCCGTGGGATCGAGGGATCGGCTTCGTGGATATAGGGAAATTGCGACGGCGGCACATAGGGCAATGTGCCGAGCGGCAGACGGTAGCCGACCGGGCTGTCGCCGGGCACGAGGAAGATGCGGCCGCGGCGGGTTTTCCATTTCTCGCTCACCCAGCGCCGGCCGCCGGCCTGCGCATTCCAGGCCTGCACCGGCAGGACGTGACCCGTCGGACGGGTCAGGCCGCGCTCGAAGACGCGGGCGATGCGGCTGCGCTCCTCGGGGTCCTTGAGCTTCGAATTCGACGGATCGACGTTTTCCGGCAGGCTGCCTTCCTTGATGATCCATTCCGCCGGGTCCTCGAAGGCCGGAACCACCATCTCGGCGTCGATGCCGAGTTCCCCGGCGATCGCGGTCAGAAGCCTGCCGGAGTCGTCTTCCGTGGCGCCATGGTCCCGGCCTTCCTCGGCCACGAGGTCCGGATTGCGCCAGATCGGCACCCCGTCCTTGCGCCAGTAGAGCGAGAAGGTCCAGCGCGGCAGGCTTTCGCCCGGATACCATTTGCCCTGGCCGTAATGCAGGAAGCCGCCCGGCGCGAAGCGCTCGCGAAGCCTGCGGATGAGGATGTCGGCCTTCTCGCGCTTGGTCGGGCCGACCGCGGCGGTGTTCCACTCGTCGGATTCGAAATCGTCGATCGAGACGAAGGTGGGTTCGCCGCCCATCGTGAGGCGAACGTCCTGCGCCTGCAGCACGCGGTCGACTTCCCCGCCGAGCTCGTTCAGGGCTTCCCAGGAAGAGTCGGAGAAGGGTTTGGTGATGCGCGGGTGCTCGGCGACGCGCGACACCTTCATGTCGAAGGCGAACGTGGTCTCGGCCTCGCCGTAATAGCCGCCGGAGATCGGCGCCGCATTGCGGTAGTGCGGCGTGGCGGCCAGCGGAATATGGCTTTCGCCGGTGAGCAGTCCGGAGGTCGGGTCGAGGCCGACCCAGCCGGCGCCAGGGAGATAGACTTCCGCCCAGGCATGCAGGTCGGTGAAGTCGATTTCCGTGCCGGAAGGGCCGTCGAGCGCCTTCAGGTCCGGCGTGAGCTGGATCAGGTAGCCCGAAACGAACCGGGCGGCGAAACCGAGATGGCGCAGCACCTGCACGAGCAGCCAGCTCGTGTCGCGGCAGGAGCCCTTGGCGACGGTCAGCGTCTCTTCCGGCTCCTGCACGCCCGGCTCCATGCGGATCACGTAACCGATCTCCCGCTGGAGGCGGGCGTTGAGGCCAACCACCATGTCGACCGTCGGCTGACCGGGTGAGGTGTCGATCGAATCGAGGAAGGCTCTGAGGCGCGGCATTGCCGGCTCCGGCTTGCGGTAGATGGAAAGGTCCTCGACCAGCGTTTCCGGATAGGCGAACGGCCATTTGGTCGCCTCTTCCTCGACGAAGAAGTCGAAGGGGTTGTAGACCGTCATGTCGGCGATCAGGTCGACCTCGATCTTGAATTCGGTCACGGGGTCGGGAAAGACGTAGCGGGCGAGGTAGTTGCCGTAGGGATCCTGCTGCAGGTTCACGAAATAGTTCGAAGGCGTGACCTTCAGCGAATGGCTCAAGACCTTGGTGCGGGAATGGGCGGCGGGCTTCAACCGGATGATCTGCGGTCCGAGGCGGACTGGCTTGTCGTATCTGTAATGGGTGAGGTGATAGATGCTCGCCTTGATCGACATAGTTCCCCTTGCCGGCCGTTCGAAGGGTTTCAGCCCAGGGCCGATCGATGATGATTGCAAGGATTTTGTGCGCTGCACGAAAATAATGCAAGGCGGATTTGAAGCCTATCCCGCAGCATGGCGAGCTGCGGCAGACGGGGTGACGGTTCCGCGTCAGGCGGGATCGGTGTAGGGCGTGCCATCCTTGTGCACGAAGCGGCCGTCGGCATTGGCGCTCATCATGTCGATGTCGGAGCAGGTGGTCAGGTCGTCGGGCTGCCGCGAGCCGATTTCCAGATAGACCGCCACCGCGTTCGACCTGTTGATCATGTGATGGCCGTTGCCCGAATTTTTCGGGAAGGCGGCGCAATCGCCGGCGCGAAGCAGCGTTTCGCCACCATCTTCGACCAGCGTCAGCTCGCCTTCGAGCACATAGACGAACTCGTCCTCGTGGGAATGCCAATGGCGCTGGCTCGACCAGTTGCCGGGCGGCAGGTGCATGAGATTGATGCCGAAATCGGTCAGCCCGCCCGCATCGCCCAGCCGCTGCCGCACCCGGTCGGCACAGGGGGCGTCGAAAGGCGGCGGATAGCCGGAGCCCTTGCGTTGAGGCACGGCGGCGATATCGATCTTCGGCATGGCAACCTCCTCGGCAATCCAGCTTTATCTTGGCCCGGTTTATCTTGGGCGGAGGAGGCGGCAAATCAATCCAGCGTGCGGCGGAAGCGGCGCACCGCGATCAGCATGGCGATCGCCATCAGGGCGGCAAGCGCCGCCGTGTCATAGGCGAGCGTCTCGATGTTCGCGCCCTTCAGCATGACCGCGCGGACGATGCGGATATAGTGGGTAAGCGGCAGGGCCTCGCCGATCCATTGCGCCCAGTTGGGCATGCCGGCGAAGGGAAACATGAAGCCTGAAAGCAATATGTTCGGCAGGAAGAACATCATCGCCATCTGCATCGCCTGGAGCTGGTTGGCGGCAATGGTTGAGAAGGTGTAGCCGATCGAGAGATTGGTGACGACGAAGAGGGCGGTCGCCGCGGTGAGCGACGCCGGATCGCCGAGGATCGGCACGCGGAAGACGAGGAAGCCCGCGGCGATGATGAGCAGCGCCTGGACGAGGCCGATCAGCACATAAGGGGCGATCTTGCCGAGCATGATCTCCAGCGGCTTGATGGGCATGGAAAGAAGGTTTTCCATCGTGCCGCGCTCCACCTCGCGGGTAACGGAGAGCGCGGTGAAGATCAGGAGCGTCATCGTCAGGATCGTGCCGAGCAAGCCGGGGACGATGTTGAGCGTCGAGGAGCCGGCCGGATTGTAGCGGCGGTGCTGGACGATCGAGAAGGCCGGTTTCGTGGGTTCGGAAAATTCGATCTGCCGGTCGTTGGCAAGCGCGGTCGTGACGATGCCGGATAGCGCCGAGAGCGCCGAGGAGGAGGCGACCGGGTCGGTCGCATCGGCGGCAACGAGCAGCGAGGGCGTATCGCCGCGGCGGAGCGACCGTTCGAAGCCTTCGGGGATTTCGACGACGAAGAGCGCCCTGCCGGATTGCAGCAGCTCGTCCATGTCTTCGGCGCGGGTAATCACCGTCTCGATCCGGAAGAAATCGGTGTTTTCGAGCGCCGCGAGGATGGAGCGGCCGACATCGGTGTTCTCTCGCATCAGCACCGCGGTCGGCAGGTTGTGCGGCGTCGTGTTGATCGCGAAGCCGAACAGGAAAAGCTGCATGATCGGCAGCATGACCATGGTCGCGAGCGTGATGCGGTCGCGGGTCATCTGGATGAATTCCTTGACCGTCATCGCCCAGAAGCGGCCGAAGGAGCCGTTGTTGCCATTGCCGTTTGCCGCGGTGCCCGTCATTGGAAATTGTCCTCCGAGCGGCGCATCAGGTCGATGAAGGCGTCTTCCAGCGTCGCTTCGCCTTTTTCCCATCTGAGGCCGGGACGGTCGCGATAGGGCGCGATCGCCTTCTCCAGCGCGTCAGCGTCGCGGCCGGCGACATGCAGGCTGGTGCCGAAAGGTGCGATCATGTCGACGCCCGGCACCGTTTCGAGTTCGGTCTGGAGACGATGGACGTCCGGGCCGGAAACGGTCCAGGTAACAAGGCCGGTGCCTGCGATCACCTCGTCCACAGTGCCCTCGGCCAGAAGTTTGCCATAGGCGATATAGGCGATCTCGTGGCAGCGCTCCGCCTCGTCCATGTAGTGGGTGGAGACGAGAACCGAGAGGCCTTCGGCGGCGAGCGCGTGGATCTCGTTCCAGAAGTCGCGGCGCGCCTTGGGATCGACGCCGGCGGTCGGCTCGTCGAGGAGCAGCAGCGCGGGTTCGGGCAGGATGCAGGCGCCGAGTGCGAGGCGCTGCTTCCAGCCGCCGGAGAGTTCTCCCGCAAGCTGCTTCTCGCGACCCTTGAGGCCGAGGCGTTCGATTGCGGCGCTCGCCTTGCCGCGGGGATCGGGAAGACCGTAGACGCGGGCGACGAATTCCAGGTTCTCGCGGATCGAAAGGTCCTGATAGAGCGAGAATTTCTGGGTCATGTAGCCGACGCGCCGGCGGATGCGGTCGCTTTCGGTGAGGATGTCGAAGCCGAGGCAGGTGCCGTCGCCGCTGTCGGGCGTCAGGAGGCCGCAGAGCATGCGGATCGTCGTCGTCTTGCCTGAGCCGTTGGGGCCGAGAAAGCCGTGGATGCGGCCTTTCTTCACGGACATGGAGACGTCGTCGACCACCTTGCGGCCGCCGAAGCTCTTCGTCAGGTGATGGACGTCGATCACCGTTTCGGGGGCGTCAACCCTGTAGGGTTCGGCGGCTATGCCTGTCTCCGTCATGGCCGCGCCCCCGCGAAGACATCGACCGGCTGGCCGGGGCGCAACGCCTTCGGACCCGCCGGGATGGCCTCGACGCGGTAGACGAGCTTGGCCCGTTCTTCGAGGCTGTAGATTTCCGGCGGGGTGAATTCGGCATTTTTCGCGATGAAGCTGATCTTCGCCTCGGTGGGCTCACAGGCGTCGCAGGCGACGCGGACGGATTGCCCGAGCGAAAATCTCGCGATCTCGGTTTCCGGCACGAAGAAGCGGATGCGGATATTGTGCGGCGGCAGCAGCGCCACGATCGGCCGGCCGGTCGGTACGACCTCTCCCGTCCGATAATAGACCGTCTCGATGCTGCCTTCGCCCGGAGCCGCCACGGAGCGGCGGGCAAGCGCGGCCTCGGCGGAGGCGAGGTCTGCCCTGGCGGCTGCGAGAGCCTCCTTCGCCTGGCGGAGCTGCTCGTCCCGGGCGGGCAGGTTGCCGAGGATGATCTGGCTGCGGACGTTGTCGAGTGCCGCGCGGTTGGCGGCTTCGGTGGCGGTTGCCGTGTCGAGGCTCGCCTGCGTGGCGGTGCCGCGCTCGACCAGCACGCGGGTGCGGTCGAGGTCCTGCTTGGCGAGTTCGAGGCGGGCGGCCGCTTCGCGCTCGGAGGCGCGCAGGACGTCGATCTCTTCCGGCCGCTTCTGGGCCGCTTCGGCAAGATCGAGCTCCGCCTGCGAACGGGCAAGCGCTGCGCGGGCTGCGGCGACGGCTGCTTCCTCGCCCGATGCTTCCAGCCTGAAGAGCGGCGCGCCGGCCGCGACCGCCTGGCCTTCGGCGACGTCGAGCCTTTCGAGCCGGCCGGCGCTTTCGGCGCCGATGAACAGCGTATCCGCCTCGACCCAGCCCCGGTAGGGGCGCTGGCCATTGCCGGAAAACAGGAAGGGAAGGGCGGCCAGCGCTGCTCCGGCCAGGATGACGATGACGAGGATCCGTTTCATTTCGCGCCTCCTTCCGATGGCGGGTTCTCAGCCGGCACGAAGAGGGTATCGAGGAAGGTTTCGAAGAGCTTTTGCGTGTCGAGATGCTCGTAACGCTCGAAGAGCGTCGTCCAGATGATCGTCATGAGGGCCGGCGAAACGACGATCTGCGGCATTTCGGCGAGCGCCGGATTGCGGAGTTCGCCGCGATCGGCCGCCCGCTTCATGAGGATGCGCAGCACGCCGAGCCCCCTGGAGATGATCTCGCGGTGGTAGAATTCCGTGACGGCCGGGAACATCGGCCCCTCGGCGAGGATCAGGCGAAGGAGGTGGCGGCGCTCCGTCTCCAGCACTTCGCGCCGGAAAAGCGTGTAGAACATCGAGATCGCGAAGCGTGCCGGAACCGCCTCGTTCCGCACCAGTCCGTCGATCTCGCCGAGAATGGGCGTGGCGATGCCGGAGACGAGTTCGGTGAAAAGCCGTTCCTTGTCCGGAAAGTGCAGGTAGACCGTGCCCTTGGCGATGCCGGCGCGGGCGGCGACATCCTCCATGCGGGTGGCCGCGAAACCCCGTTCGGCAAAGCAGGCGAAGGCGGCCGCCAGGATTTCCGCCCGGCGCTGCTGCGGATCGCGTTTCTCTCTCTTCCTCTCGGCCATTCCTTGGGCTCTCATTTATGACTGACTGGTCGGTCATTATCACGAATTGGCCTTTTTGCAAACAAAAAGGATTAGGACAGTGGTAGGGGCGGCGGCGGTAAAGATGAGTTCCTATGTTAAATCTTACAGCGCCCGGGTTATCGAGGCTCCGGTTTATCAATGAGGCAGAGGATGGCGGACGGTATGGTTGTGCCTGAGACTTACGAGCTTTCCCTGGGCAGCCAGCTCCGCATGATGGGCGGCGCCTTCTGGAATGCGCCCGTGCGCAACCGCGTGCTGGTGCTGACGGTCGCTCTGCTCGCGGTGATCTTCGCGACGACTTACGCGACATACCGGCTGAACGAATGGAACGGGCCGTTCTACGACGCGCTGGAGCGGCGCGACATGCCCGAATTCCTGAACCAGCTCGTCGTCTTCGCCGTCATCGCCTTCTCGCTGACGCTGCTCAACGTCATCCAGCAATGGCTGAACCAGATCACCGCGATGCGCATGCGCGAAGGGTTGGCGCGCGACCTTTCCGACGTCTGGCTCGTGCCGGGGCGGGCGCTGAAGCTCGGCGGGGCAGGAGCGATCGCCAACAATCCCGACCAGCGGCTGCACGAGGATACCCGCATCCTGGCGGAGAACACGACGGCGCTGGCGATCGGGCTCGTCAACTCCACCATCCTGCTCGCAAGCTTCATCGGCGTGCTCTGGGCGATCTCGTCGGACTTCGTCTTCCATCTCGGCGGCAGCACCATCTCGATCCCCGGCTACATGGTCTGGGCGACGATCCTCTATGCACTTCTGGGCTCGGTGCTGAGCAATGTGGTCGGCGCCCGGCTGCCGCGGCTGAACGCGGAGCGTTACGCCCGGGAAGCGGACCTGCGGGCCGCGCTCGTCCGCGCCAACGAGAACCTGAAGCCGATCACGCTGGCGCGCGGCGAGGCGAACGAGCGCGAGCGCGTCCACGGGGCGATCGACGGGGTGCTGGAAATGCTCCGCCAGCTCGCCTGGGCGCTCGCCAACCTCACCTGGGTTTCGGCCGGGTTCGGCTGGCTGGCACTGGTCGCGCCGATCATCATCGCCTCGCCCATGTATTTTTCCGGGGAGCTTTCCTTCGGCGGGCTGATGATGGCCGTGGGGGCCTTCAACCAGGTCAACCAGGCGCTGCGCTGGTATGTCGTCAATTTCAGCGTCATCGCCGACTGGCGGGCGACGCTGACGCGCGTTTCTTCTTTCCGCAACGCGCTGCTTGCCATGGACACCCCGGCGAAGGAAGGCGAGGTCATCGCCTATCGCGAGGCGAAGGCGGAGGAGGGGATGAGCCTTTGCGGGGTCAGCGTCTACGGTGAGCCGGATCGCGGCGAGAAGGGGCACGGCATCCGCGTCAGGGAGGGCGAGTGTTTCATCCGGCCGGGCGAGCGGGTGATGATCAACGGCGATCCGGGCGCCGACCGGCATCTGTTCTTCCAGGCGGTTGCGGGCATCTGGCCCTGGGGTCACGGCGAGATCGGCCTGCCGCTTTCCGACGGCATGATCCTGATGCCGCAGGAAAACTATCTCCCGACGGCGACGCTGCGGGAGGTGATGACGTATCCGAACGGGCTTCCGGACGTGGACGACGGCGCGTTGATCCGGGCGCTGGAAAAGGTCGGACTGGAGCGCCTTGTCCACCGCTTGGACGAGGTGGAGCGCTGGGACCGGCTGCTCGACAAGGAGGAAGAGGCATCGCTTTCGGTCGCCAATGCGGTGCTGCGCAAGCCGGGCTGGCTGATCATGGACGACGTGCTGGAGGGGCTGGAGCCCGAAACGCGCGAGCGGCTCGTGGATGTGCTTGCCGGCCTCGAAGGCTCGACGCTGGTCTATATCGGCCGCTCGGAGGAGTTTTCGAGAAAATTCTCGCCGCGGCTCTTCCATCTGGCACCGCTTGCGGCGCCTGCGGAACCCCAGAAGGAAGAGGCGTGAGATGGGCAGGCATTCGGCTTTGAAAACGGGGCAGTGCATCGTCTGCGGCCGGACATTTCCGCTGACACGGCTGCATAAGGTCGGGCAGCTCAGGCCGCATCTCTTCGAGATGATCTGCGAGGAGGTGAAGGACTGCCTCGCCGACAGCCTGATCTGCGACGAGGACCTGGCCCGCTATCGTCGCCGCTATGTGGAGAAGCTTCTCGAGGAGGAGCGCGGCGAGCTTTCCGAACTCGACCGGCAGGTGCTCGACAATTTCGAGAAGGGCGCCTCGACGGTGCAGACGAGCGCCGCCAACCTGCTCGACCGCAACCCTACATTCGGGGAGCGGGTGGCGGACAAGGTTGCCTCGTTTGGCGGCTCCTGGACCTTCATTCTCACCTTCATCGCGATCCTCGTGATGTGGATGGGGATCAATGTCATCGGCCTGTTCTCGCAGCCCTTCGACCCCTATCCGTTCATCCTGCTGAACCTCGTGCTCTCCTGCCTCGCGGCGCTGCAGGCACCGGTGATCATGATGAGCCAGCGGCGGCAGGAGGAGAAGGACCGGTTGCGTTCCGAGAACGACTACATGATCAACCTGCGCGCCGAACTCGAAATCCGCCAGCTCCATGAAAAGATCGACCATCAGATGGCCAGGCAATGGGAGCGGCTGGCGGAACTCCAGCAGATCCAGATCGAGTTGCTGGAGCGGCGGGACAGGAGTTAGGGGGGCTCACTCACCGACGCTGGTGGCAGCCGGCCCCCCTCTGGCCTGCCGGCCATCTCCCCCACAGGTGGGGAGATCACAAGCGGCGTACCTTTCCCGCCAAGCTGACGGTGTGCCGAACAGCAGCGCTTGTTGTTCGGGGAAGGCTGCACTTCTTGCCGATCTCCCCCCTTGTGGGGGAGATGCCCGGCAGGGCAGAGGGGGGTGGCGCACTCGCAAGCTGGAACAGGCGAGAGTTACCCGATGAAGTCGTGGATGATGCGGGCGACCTCTTCCGGCATTTCGAGCTGCAGCATGTGGCCGCTCGGCACTTCCAGGGATTGCCAGGAGGGATCGGTGCTCACCCTGCCGTAGATGCCCGAGAAGATCGCCGACTGATCGATACTGGCCGAGACGTAGAGACGTTTTTTTATGTCCTTGTGGGCGCCGGTGAGCCTGATCTTCTGGATCATCGTCGCGATCGGGTGCGGCGAACGGTTGGCCATGTAATGCCTGAGGTGCTCCGGTACCCGGGTCGCATGGCGGGCAGGCGGCGGGACGGCGAAGCCGCCCAGTTCTCCGGCCGCCGCAAGATTGGCGAGCGCGACCTCCGGGCCGAGCAGATCGAGCGCCGATTGGCCGTCCGACGGCAGGAAGGCGTCGAGATAGATCAGGCTGCGGATGCGGCTCGCGAACCGGTCGGCGACGCCGGTTATCACCATGCCGCCATAGGAGTGGCCGACGAGATCGAATTCTTCAAGACCTTCGGCTTCGATCAGACCCGATATGTCGGCGATATGGGTATCGAGATTGATCGCGCCGGAAAAGAGGTGCGTGCGCTCGCCAAGACCGGTCAGGCTCGGCACGAAGACCTGATGGCCGAGCCCGCGCAGGATATCCGCCACCGGCGTCCAGCTGGCGCTCGAACCCCAGGCGCCCTGCACCAATACGATCCTGCGGCCGGCCATCTTCCCCTCCCTCGACACCAGAACATGCCGAGGTTGTTCCATCAGGCAGGAGCCAAGTCAATGCGACAGGCGAGGGGACAGGGCGGCCAATCGGACAGTCAAGCGGATCATGTCAGGCCGGCCACGTCAGGCCGAAGACGCGGAGCCAGTTGTCGAAGGCGAATTTTCGCAGCGTTTCTTCGTCAAAGCCGGCCTTGCGCATGGCGTCCAGGAGACGCGGCAGGCCCCTCGCATCCCTGATCTGGCGCGGCACGACGGCGCCGTCGAAGTCCGACCCCAGGGCCACCCTTTCCGCGCCCACGCGGTCGATGAGATAGTCGATATGGCGAACCACGACGTCGAGCGGGGTGTTTTCATCGAGATGGGCGTCGGCGCGGATGTCGTTGACGGCGAGGTTGAAGCCGATCACCCCCTCCGTATCGCGAATGGCGTCGAGCTGCCGGTCGGTGAGGTTTCGGGTCGATGGGCATACGGCGTGAGCGCAGGCATGGGTGGCGACGAGCGGAGCGGTGCTCAATGCCGCCACGTCCCAGAACCCGCGTTCGTTCAGATGCGAAACATCGATCATGATTCCGAGAGCGTTGCAGGTCCTGACGAGATTCCTGCCGAGATCGGTCAACCCGGGGCCTGTGTCGGGCGACCTCGGATAGGCGAAGGGGACGCCGTAGCCGAAAATATTCGGGCGGCTCCAGACCAGGCCGAGAGATCGGAGACCCGCTTCGTGCAGGACATGGAGATAGTCGAGATCGGGATCGATCGCCTCGGCCCCTTCCATGTGAAGCACGACGGCAAAGGTGGATTCGGCGCGAGCGGTCTTGATCTCATCCACGCTGGCCACAATGCGCATCCGTCCGTTGGAACGCCGGATCAATGCTCGCATGGCGGAAAGCTGGCCGTCGATCTGCCGGCGGGCGTGGTCCAAAGGCACGGCGTCGGCATAACGGACCTCGTATCCGTCGCTGGTGATGGTGAGATCGTTTTCAGGCTTACGCTCCGGGTAGGCATGCAGTGCGAACAGGCCGCCGGCCAGGCGCCCTTCGATGGCGCGGGGGAGATCGAGATGGCCTGCTTCCGACCGGGCGAGGAAATCCCGGCCGGCCGGCTTGTAGTCCGACATGAACTGAACTGCGTCGTTATGCCCGTCGAACACATGGATATCGTCCATAGGGTTCCGTCCTCAAGGTGTTGGCTCGGTCCGAGCCGCCTGTCTCAGCCGGTTCATCGGTCGGACGACAGCTCATTCCACAGTCATGTTAGAGTCTTATGACGATGCGACGCGCCTCGGGCCGTCCGCCTTACCGCCACATGCCGCGCATGCGGGCGGTGACGTCGATGCGGATCTGGTGGCGGGCCTGACGTTCGGCGTCCGACATGGGGGCGACGACGGGCCAGGAGGTCGTCTCGAAGAACTGCAGGAGCGTCGCGGGGATGAAGCGGGTGCGGGCGGCATAGACGTGGCGGTCGCCCTGAGAGACCTGCCCGTGTACGAAGAAGCGCTGCGGGGTGACGAGGTGCAGGTAATCCTTGGCGCGGGTCATCGCGACATAAAGGAGCCGGCGTTCTTCCTCGATCTCGGCAGTCGAGCCCACCCCGAGGTCCGAGGGGATGCAGCCGTCGACGCAGTTCAGCAGGAAGACCGAGCGCCATTCCTGCCCCTTGGCCGAATGGATGGTCGAGAGGATGAGATAATCCTCGTCGAGCAGCGGCGTGCCGGATTCCGCGCTCGTCGCATCCGGCGGATCGAGCGTCAGTTCGGTGAGGAAGCGTTCGCGGGACGTATAGGCGGCGGCGATCTGTTCGAGCTGCAGGAGATCGGCCTTGCGGGTTTCGGCGTCCTCGTGGATGCGGGCGAGATGCGGCTCGTACCATTCACGGGCAAGGCCGATCTCCGAGGGCCAGCCTTCACCCCTGCGGATCGCGCCGAGCATGTCGACGAAGGCCGGCCAGTCGGCCCCGGAGCGCGGCGGGGCGGGGATTTCCTGGAGGGCCGCCAGGGGTTCGGGGTCGGCGGCGATGGCATCGAGGATCTTTCCGGCCGTCTGCGGCCCGACGCCGGGGATGAGCTGCATCAGCCGGAAACCGGCGACGCGGTCACGCGGGTTCTGGGCAAAGCGCAGCGCCGCCAGCATGTCCTTCACATGGGCGCTGTCCAGAAACTTCAGGCCGCCGTATTTCACGAAGGGGATGTTGCGGCGGGTGAGTTCGACTTCCAGCGGGCCGGAATGATGCGAGGAGCGGAAGAGCACCGCCTGTTGCTTCAGCGTCATGCCCGTCTCGCGGTTCTCCAGGATCTTCTCGACGATGTAATTCGCCTGCTCGTTTTCGTCGCGGACGGCGACGAGGCGCGGGCGCTCCTCCGACTGGCGCTCGGTCCAGAGATTTTTGGTGAAGCGCTCGCGGGCAAGCTCGATCACGCCGTTGGCGGCCGCAAGAATCGTGTTGGTCGAGCGATAGTTGCGGTCGAGCGTGATGATATCGGCCGGCGGATCGAAGGAGCCGGGGAAATCGAGGATGTTGCGGATCGTCGCTGCCCGGAAGGAATAGATCGACTGGGCGTCGTCGCCGACCACCGTCAGCCCGCGTCCGCCGGGTTTCATCGCCATCAGGATGGACGACTGCAGGCGGTTGGTGTCCTGATATTCGTCGACCAGCACATGGTCGAAGCGGCCGCCGACATCCTCGGCGATCGACGGCTCGCTCATCATCTGCGCCCAGTAGAGGAGCAGGTCGTCGTAATCGAGGACGTTCTGCACCTGCTTGGCTTCCACGTAGGATGCGAAGAGTTCGCGAAGCTCCCTTTCCCAGGCGGAGCACCAGGGGAAATGCGATTTCAGCGCCCCGTCGAGCGGCATTTGCGAATTCACCGCGCGGGAATAGATCGCGAGGCAGGTGCCCTTGGTGGGAAAGCGGCTTTCCGTCTTCGAGAAGCCGAGCTCGTGGCGCACGAGGTTCATCAGGTCGGCGGAATCTTCCCGGTCGTGGATGGTGAAATCCGGGTCCAGGCCGATTTCAGCGGCATGCATGCGCAAGAGCCGGGCGCCGATGCCGTGGAAGGTGCCGGCCCAGGCAAGCGCATCGGTCATGATCCCGGCATTTTTGCCGAGCACCTGCGCGCAGATGCGCTCGACGCGGCGCCCCATTTCGGAAGCCGCGCGGCGGGAAAAGGTCATCAGCAGGATACGGCGCGGATCGGCGCCTGAGACGATCAGGTGCGCGACGCGGTGGGCGAGCGTATTCGTTTTACCGGAGCCCGCGCCGGCGATCACCAGCAAAGGGCCGGCCGGACCGCCCTTCGGCACATCCGAACCGTGCTCCACAGCGCGCCGCTGCGCGTCGTTCAGTTTCTCCAGATAGGCGACTGCTGGCATTCCTGTTCCCGTTGGCCCATTCCCGATGCCCCGTTCCCAATGGCCGCTCTCGATTGGGCCTGTTCCCGATGCGTTCGAACGAGCAATAGCTGATTCGCATTCCATCGCCTGCATTCACGCATTTGGGTACGTCTTTGGCCCTGCCTTAACTTGACCGCTATTCTCCCCATTTCGTAATGACGCTTCGTCAATCTTGTCCTGGAGGCGATCTTGAAGACTTCATCCACCCTGCCGGCCGGCATTGCCGCGCTCGCCTTTTCCGTTCTCGCCCTTTCGACGCCGGCTTTGGCGCAGGTCGCCGACAGCATCACGATCTACAATGCCCAGCACGAGGGACTGACCAAGGAATGGGTCGATGCCTTCACGGAAGAGACGGGCATCGTTGTGACCGTGCGCAACGGCTCCGACCTCGAATTCGCCAACCAGATCGTCCAGGAGGGCGCCAATTCGCCGGCCGACGTGTTCCTCACCGAAAATTCGCCCGCCATGGCGCTGGTCGACGGCAAGGGCCTCTTCGAGCCCGTCGATCAGGCGACGCTCGACCAGGTTCCGGAACAGTTCCGTCCCGCGAACGGCCATTGGATCGGCATCGCCGCCCGTTCGACCGTCTTCGCCTATGACAAGACCAAGCTTTCCGCCGACAAGCTGCCGAAATCCATGCTGGACCTGGCCAAGCCCGAATGGAAGGGCCGCTGGGCGGCGTCTCCGTCAGGCGCCGATTTCCAGGCGATCGTCGGCGCGCTGCTGCAGCTCAAGGGGGAGGAGACGACGGCGGAATGGCTGAAGGGCATGAAGGAGAACTTCACCGCCTATCGCGGCAACTCGACCGCCATGAAGGCCGTCAATGCCGGCCAGACGGAAGGCGCGCTGATCTATCACTACTATTATTTCGGCGATCAGGCGAAGACCGGCGAAAACAGCGGCAACGTCTCGCTGCACTATTTCAAGAACCAGGATCCGGGCGCTTTCGTCTCCATCTCGGGCGGCGGCATCCTTGCCTCCTCCAAGCACAAGGAACAGGCCCAGGCCTTCCTGAAATGGGTGACCGGCAAGGGCGGCCAGGCCGTGCTGCGGGACGGCACGTCCTATGAATATGCCGTCGGCAAGGGCGAGGCTTCCAACAAGGCGCTGGTTCCGCTCGCCGACCTGCAGGCGCCGAAGGTCGAGGCCTCGACGCTCAACAACGCCAAGGTCACCGACATGATGACCGCGGCCGGCCTGCTTTAAGAGGGTTCAAAACATGTTGCGCGGAGACATTGCAGGGCGTACCTGCGATGTCTCATGCTTCTCGGGTCTTCCATGAGTTCCATCGCCGAAACCAGCGTTCCAGTCGTGCCGCGGCGTCTGCCGGCGGCATCGTCCTGGACATTGACCATCGCGGTCGCGGTTGCCCTGGCAGCGCTGCTGCCGCTCGGCTTCGTGCTCTGGGCGACCGTGGCGACGGGCTGGGAGACGGCGTTCCAGCTCATCTTCCGCCAGCGGGTCGGCGACCTGATGATCAACACCGTCCTGCTCGTCGTCTTCACCATCCCGGTCTGCGCGATGCTCGCGGTTTCGCTGGCCTGGCTGACGGAGCGCAGCGACCTGCCGGGGGCGCGGCTCTGGTCCTGGCTTGCGGTGGCGCCGCTCGCCGTGCCGGCCTTCGTGCATTCCTATGCCTGGATCGGCCTGTGGCCGGGCCTTCACGGGCTTTCCGGCGGCGTGGCGATCTCGGTGGTCGCCTATTTCCCCTTCCTCTATCTTCCCGTCTCCGCCGCCTTCCGGCTGCTCGATCCGGCGCTGGAGGACCAGGCGGCGTCGCTGGGGCTCGCGCCTTTCGCCGTCTTCCGGCGCGTCGTGCTGCCGCAGCTCCGGCTGGCGCTTTGCGGCGGGGCGCTGCTGATCGGCCTGCATCTGCTCGCAGAATACGGGCTCTATGCGATGATCCGCTTCGACACGTTCACGACGGCGATCCTCGACCAGTTCCAGTCGACCTATAACGGCGTTGCCGCTCATATGCTGGCGCTGGTGCTCGTGCTCTGCTGCTTCGTGCTCCTCGGCCTTGAGGCGGGGCTTCGCGGCAGCCGCCGTTATGCGCGGCTCGGCCCCGGCGTCGCGCGGCGGCCGAAGATCACGAAGCTCGGCCGCTGGAAATATTTTTGCCTGCTGCTGCCGCTTGTGGTCGCCGCCTTTTCGCTCGGCATTCCGGCGCTCACCCTCGGCCGCTGGCTGATCGCCGGAGGTGCGGGCATCTGGCGGATGGACGAGATCGGGCTGGCGCTCTGGCAGACGCTCGTCATCTGCCTGATCGGCGGGATCGCGACGACCGCCGCCGCCGTGCCGATCGCCTGGCTCTCCGTGCGCCGGCCGACCAGGGCCAGCCGCTTCCTCGAAGGCTGCTACTATCTCGCAAGCTCCATGCCGGGCGTGGTCGTGGCGCTGGCGCTCGTCACCGTCACCGTGCGGGTCATGCTGCCGCTCTACCAGACGGTGGCGACCATCGTGCTCGCCTATGTCGTGATGTTCCTGCCGCGGGCGCTGGTGAGCCTGCGCGCCAGTATCGCGCAGGTGCCGGTGGAACTCGAACAGGCGGCGGCGAGCCTCGGCCGCTCGCCGGGCAATGCGCTCTGGGCGACGACGGTGAGGCTCGCGGCGCCGGGTGCGGCGGCCGGCGTGGCGCTTGCCTCGCTCGGCATCATGAACGAGCTCACCGCCACCCAGATGCTGGCGCCGAACGGCACGCGCACGCTCGCCATGGCCTTCTGGGCGCTGACCGGCGAGATCGACTATGCGGGGGCGGCGCCCTATGCACTGCTGATGGTCGTCTTCTCCATGCCGCTCACATGGCTTCTCTATTCCCAGTCCAAAAAGATCGCCGGGCGATGACGCTTCTCCAACTGACCTCCTTGCGCAAACATTACGGCACGGTCGCCGCGCTCGACGGCGTCGGCCTTTCCGTCGCGGCCGGCAGCCGCACGGCGATCGTCGGGCCTTCCGGCTGCGGCAAGACCACGCTCCTGCGCCTGGTCGCCGGTTTCGACCAGCCGGATGCGGGCAGCATCGTGTTCGGCGGCCGGGTGCTGGCGGACGGCGCCTTCCAGGTGCCGGCCCACAAGCGCGGCATCGGCATCGTGGCGCAGGACGGCTGCCTCTTCCCGCATCTCACGGTGGCGCAGAACATCGGCTTCGGGATGGAGGCGGAAAGGGCGGTCAAGGAAGCGAGCGCGGCGGAGCTGATGGACATGGTGGGCCTCGACCGCGCCATGCTGTCGCGCAAGCCGGACCAGCTTTCCGGCGGCCAGCAGCAGCGCGTGGCGCTCGCCCGCGCGCTCGCCCGCAAGCCGCGCCTGATGCTGCTCGACGAACCGTTTTCCGCACTCGACACCGGCCTGCGCGCCGCGACCCGCAAGGCGGTGACGGACGTGCTGACGGCGGCCGGCATCACCACGCTTCTGGTCACCCACGACCAGGCGGAAGCGCTCGCCTTCGCCGACCAGGTGGCGGTGATGCGGGCCGGAAGGTTCGCGCAGGTCGGCTCGCCGCGCGAGGTCTATTCCAGGCCGGTCGATCCTGCGACGGCCGCTTTTCTCGGCGAGGCGATCGTATTGCCGGCCGCGGTCGCCGGGGGGCGGGCGGAAAGTCCGCTGGGCGTGCTGCCGGTGGATGACGCCGCTTATCGGGGACGTGCCGAGATCATGCTCCGGCCGGAGCAGATCTCCGTTACGGGCGGCGGCGGGAATGGCGTGTCGGGAACGATCGCCGAAATCAGTTTCTGCGGCCCCACCTCGGACGTGCGGATCGCGCTCGGCGGCACGGATATCTCCATCCGGCTCGACATTCCAAGCCGCGAGGCGCTTGCCGCCGGCGACCAGGTGACGATCGGCGTTTCGGGCAAGGCGCACCTCTTTCGCCAGTAGTTTGGAACCCGGGAACCTTTCTTCACGTTATCCCGCCATCAACGTGAAGGAACAAGTTCCATGCTGAAATGGGCTCTCATCTTTCTGGTCATCTCGCTGATCTCCGGCTTTTTCGGTTTTTCCGGCATCTCCGCGGCCACGGCCACGATCGCGAAATTCCTCTTCTTCATCTTCCTCGTCGTCTTCCTGGTCTTCCTCGTGCTGGCGCTCATGGCCGGCAGCGCGGTGATGTGACCGGATCAGAACCAATTGCGACGTCCCGGGACGATCACGGGACACGGTCCCCGGGCTACCGGTTATCTCCGAACTCTCCGACTGGAAAAGAAAAAGCCCTGCCGTTCAACGCAGCAGGGCAAGTTGGGGAAAAAATCCGCGCTCACTCAAAAAACGCGGGCAGGTCGCATCTGGCATATTTTTTGTCGCTTCGCGAGGCCGGTTCGGGGAGATTCGGTACGCTCGATGAAAGAAATTTGCGAATGTGCGGAGGCGCGCAGGGCTGGCGTCGTGGCTCGCCGGTCCTTGGGTAACTTCAGAACTTATGATCTATTCCGGCCTGCTTTATGATGGCATTGGCCGTGAACCTGGACATGCAGCTCTTGTCGACGCTGAAGTTCCGATCGGTGATCGGGCTATGCCAGATTTCATGGTCGCCTTTTCCATACCGGACGAAATAACAGCCTTTGGATTTCAAGACGGCTGCTATGTCCTGGTAAAAGCCGCGAACCCTTAATGCAGAGCGGTCCCTTGGAGGTTGAAGGAGGATTGGACGCAGACTTCGAGAAGGTCGTCCATCTCGCCCGCACCGCCGAGATTGTCCTCAATCAGCTCGGGAGATATCGCCATGACCCGCTTGATCAAGTCATCCATGCTTTTGGCTTCTGTCACGAGACCGGGAATGTCGTCGCTGGTGGCTACCCACAGTCCAGCGTCTTCGTCCCATTGAGCAATCACGAGAAACTTCTTTTTCATGCTCTTCCTTTCTCGTCCCTTGGCTGAGCTAAAGCATGCAACCCCTTCCTGCGCAAGAGATAAGGCCGGAGTCCCTAAAATTGAATGATCGAGAGAACGGTCGGTGCCATTCAGCCAACTTCTTGGTAAAAATGCAAAAGGCGCCGCGTGGCGCCTTCGACATCTCGACTATCAAGGAAACAGGATGGTGGGCGTGACAGGGATTGAACCTGTGACCCCTACGATGTCAACGTAGTGCTCTCCCGCTGAGCTACACGCCCATCCGATGGCGGCGGATAAACCATGGACTGGTCGGGCCGTCAACTGGTTTTTGCCATGAAATGCGAAGGTTTTTTGAAGGCCTTGCGTTTCCGGGCTTTCCGGCTTCAGGCCGCGAGCAGCTTGTTCACCTCGTCCACCAGATCGCGCAGGTGGAAGGGCTTGGAAAGCACCTTGGCGTCCTTCGGAGCCTTGGAATCGGAGTTGAGCGCGACCGCCGCAAAGCCGGTGATGAACATGACCTTCAAGTCCGGGTCGAGTTCGGTGGCGCGGCGGGCAAGCTCGATGCCGTCCATTTCGGGCATGACGATGTCGGTCAGGAGCAGCGAGAACGGTTCCTCGCGCAGCCGGTCGTAGGCGCTTGCGCCATTGTCGAAGGAAGCGACCTTGTAGCCCGCCTTTTCGAGCGCCTTCACCAGGAAACGGCGCATGTCGTTATCATCTTCGGCGAGAAGGATTTTCTGAATCATCTCCGGGGACCGTCACCAATGCAGATTTCAAGTGTTTAGAGGCCTTTCACACTGCCAAGACCCGGTAAATATCCGTTTAATAGTGTGTGAAAGCGTTTGATAGGCATATAGAGCGTCGGGCGTTCATTTGGAACCATTCCATGCCAGCGAATTTTTACCGGAACCGACGCCTTTACCATAGGCATACCTTCCGGTACGTCCGAAGCAAAGGCCGAAGATCGTGGCGAAAATCCAGCTTTACCGGAGCTGGCTCGATCCGGCCGCTCACGTCACCGAAAGGCATCGCCGACCCGATGACCGAAAGGCGCCCTTTTCCTCGTGAACGAACCGGCTCGAGCCGACGGAATCGAATTCAAATGAACATCCGACGCTCCGGACAGTATGGACTTCATGCCGGGCAACTGGCAACATGACCTCCCGAACAAGTTCGTGACATGGTAAAGGCAGAATGGATTGCAGCGCGGGCGATTTTGAGCATTTCGACGTGAGGGAGCCCGCCACGCAGACCATTCCTTTCGTCTTCAATTCGCCGCATAGCGGACGCCGCTATCCGCCTACCTTCCTCGCCGAGGCCAATCTCGACGCGCTCGCCATCCGCCGCTCCGCCGACCACTATGTCGACGAACTCTTCGGCGACGCGCCGGAGCTCGGCGCACCGCTGCTCGCCGCCCATTTCCCGCGCGCCTATCTGGACGTCAACCGCGAGCCCTACGAGCTCGATCCGCGCATGTTCGACGGGCCCTTGCCGCCCTTCGTCAACATCGGCTCGATGCGGGTCGCCGGCGGCCTCGGCACCATTCCGCGCATCGTCGCGGAAAACATGGAGATCTATCGCCGCCGGCTGTCCGTCGAAGAGGCAATGTCCCGCATCGAGACGATCTACAAGCCCTATCACGCCTGCCTGAGGAAGCTGATCGCCCGCACCCACGCGCATTTCGGGCTCGCCGTCCTCATCGACTGCCATTCCATGCCGGGCAATATAAGGCTTTCCGGTTCCGATATCCGGCCGGATTTCATCATCGGCGACCGGTACGGAACCAGTGCTTCGGCCGAGCTTTCGCGCGCCGCGCTGCAGTTCCTGGACGCGATGGGTTTCTCGGCGGTGCGCAACAAGCCCTATGCCGGCGGTTTCATCACCGAACATTACGGCCGCCCGGTGAGGGGCCTGCACGCGCTGCAGATCGAGATCAACCGTTCGCTCTACGTGGACGAGGTGACGCTCGACAAGAAACCGGAATTCCCGATGATCGCCGCGGCGCTCTCCACCTTCATGCGGCAGATGGCGGAGTTCGTCACCGACTTCTCCGGCAGCGGCAGCGCGCTCGCCGCGGAGTAAGCCGTAAGTTATCCACAGGCCCGATTTCGACGTTTGCCCGCCTGTCCGCAGGGCAAAAAAAACCGCGCTTGTGGGCGCGGCTAAGTCTAGGGAGGAAACACCCAAGGAGGGTATTTACAGTCAAAGACTGTGCCTCAAACGGTAGTAGTGCGCTGCACAATTGTCAAGCAACGATTTTGATTGACTAAATTTGCGTCATTTTTAGGCGGGATGGCGCTATTTGCGGCAGAGAGTTTTTCTGCCGGCAGCCGGCCGAAAGCGGTTCCCACTCTCTGCTTGCTGATTTAGAAGAAATCTCCAATCCACGAGGGGATTTCTCCGATGCTTCCCGATCGCAATTTCTTCTATGCGCTGGCCGATGCGGCCAAGGCCGAAACGCTGCCGCGCTTCCGTACCGGCGCCTATGTGACGAACAAGATGGAGGGCGGGTTCGATCCGGTGACGGAGGGGGACCGGGCTGCGGAAACGGCGATCCGGGCGCTGATCGCGGAGAGGTTCCCGGAGCATGGCATTCTGGGCGAGGAGCACGAGAATATAGGCCTCGACCGCGAGCATATCTGGGTGATCGATCCGATCGACGGCACGCGCGCCTTCATTTCCGGCCTACCCGTCTGGGGCACGCTGATCGGGTTCCAGTCGAACGGGCGGGCGGCGATGGGGCTGATGGACCAGCCGTTCACCGGCGAGCGCTATTTCGCGGACGGCACGCGGTCGTGGTATCGCGGCCCCGATGGCGAGCGGCAGATCGCCACCCGCGACTGCAAAACCTTAAGCGATGCGATCCTGTTCACCACCTCGCCGCATCTTTTCGTCGGCGGCGACGGGGAGAGGTATCGCGCGGTCGAAAGCCAGGTGCGGCTCTTCCGCTACGGCTGCGACTGCTACGCCTATGCGCTGCTCGCGTCCGGCCATGTGGATCTCGTCGTCGAGAACGGGCTGAAACCCTACGACGTCGGCGCGCTCATCCCGCTCATCGAGCAGGCGGGCGGCTTCATCACCACCTGGGAGGGCGGGCGGCCGGAGAATGGCGGCAGCATCGTCGCAGCCGGCAGCAGGGCGGTGCACGAAGAGGCGCTGAAGCTTCTCTCGGGCATGTGAGCCAGAATCAGGCGGCGCTTTCGGAAAGGCCGTAGCCGCCGTCCTGGCCGGGCATGAAGGCCTCGATTGCGGCAAGTGCCTGGGCCCGGTAGATGTCCTTGTCGTGGAAAAGCTCGTGGCGTGCGCCGTTGACGGTGACGAGCTGGGCGGCCCGGAAATTGCGCGACAGTTCCTCCTGCGCCCGGTAGGGCACGATGCCGTCGAGCACGGGCGCGAGGATCAGCGTCGGAATGGTGATCTGCGTCAGATGCGCCTGGTTCGAGACGCGGCTTGCGGCCTTGAAGGTCTCGTGCAGCCAGCGGGCCGTCGGCGCGCCGACCGTCAGTTCCGGATGGGCGGCGATGATCTCCGCATTGCGCTTGAAGCGCTCGATGTCGGAGGTGAGCGGATTGCCTTCGAAGGGGCGGCGGCTCTGATCCTTGCCGAGCTGGGTGCGGCCGAAACCCGTCCAGGAAGCAAGGCGAGCGACCGTGCGGATGACGCCTTCCGGCACGCTCTGCCCGGTCAGGGCGATATAGGGACCGGCGAGCGCCATGCGATGGATGCGGTTCGACAGCCGCGGGGCGGCGGAAAGGGCGATCAGCGCCCCGGTCGAATGTCCGACGAGGAAGAAGGGCAGGCGGGCATCCGGCAGAACGATTTGCTCGAGAAAGGTTTCAAGGTCCCGCTCGTAATCGGAGAAGCGGCGCACATGCCCCTTGCGCGGGTCCTTCGTCAGGCGCCCGGAGCCCCCCTGGCCGCGCAGGTCGAAGGTCGCGACCCAAAGCCCCATGGCGTTCAGATCGCGGATCGTTTCGAAATACTTCTCGATGAATTCGTTGCGCCCCTGCATGAGCACCACGGTGCCGACGGCGGGAGACCGTTCGGAGCGGAACAGACCGTAGCGCAGCTTCGTGCCGCGATGGCCGGTGAAATAGCCGGCCGTATAATTCTTCGGTAACGGATTGCCGGGGGTCGAATGAAGAACGTCGTCCATGGAATCTGCCGCTTCGGTCATGAGATAGCGATAGGCGAGGGTGGCGGGACGTCAAGAAAAAAGAAGCCGGAACCGGCAGTTCGGGGAAACCGTCCGGCTCCGGCGAGCGGGGACTGAAGTGAAGGGACGAGAGACCTTCAGTCTTTAGGAGGCAGTCCGCCTTCCCATGATCCCGTTCTATCGGATGCCGCCTGAACGCAGCCGGAATGGCGCGTTCATACGGAGTTCAGGCTGGAAAAAGGCTTTCTCCGACAGGGTCTTGAAGCGGCAAAACGCAATTCCCATCTTTCGGTTGCGGGCGCCGAAAAGGGTCCGCTGAACGGCTCCGCCATCGCCGGAAAGGGATGCGGAAGCCAGACCGAAAACCGCAACGTCGCTTCAAGAGAGGACACCATGCGTCACGTCGATTTTTCCCCGCTTTACCGGTCCACCGTCGGTTTCGACCGCCTTTTCAACCTGCTCGACAGCCGTAGCGTTGCCGATCAGACGCCGAGCTATCCGCCGTACAACATCGAGCGGACCGGCGATAACACCTATCGCATCACCATGGCCGTCGCCGGTTTCGACGAAAAGGAACTTTCGATCGAAGCCCAGGCCCATGTCCTGACCGTGAAAGGTGAAAAGAGCGAAGAAGAGACCGCCGGAGAGAGCGAATATCTCTATCGCGGGATTGCCAAGCGCGCCTTCGAGCGCCGCTTCCAGCTCGCCGATCACGTCGAAGTCCAGTCCGCTTCGCTGAAGAACGGCCTGCTCCATATCGACCTTATCCGGAACATTCCGGAAGCCATGAAGCCCCGTCGCATCGCGATCGCTGCCGAAGCCGGCGGCGTGGCGAAGACGATCGAGGCTCAGGTCGCCCCGCAGCAGGTCAACTAACCCTCGGCGCCGGCGCCGCGCAAGCGGCCAGCCGACGAAGCAAGCCGAGCCCGCGGCCCTTCCTCTTGGGGGAAGGGCCGTTTTTGTTTGAGTGAATTGACGCTGAACCGTCGGCGCTCTATTGTATCGACAATGTTTCTACATAGAGGGCGATCATGCGCGTCACCGTGAAAAAGTGGGGAAACAGCGCGTCCGTGCGGATTCCTGCAGCGGTGATGGAGGCTGCCCGGCTGGAGGTCGACGCGGTGGTGGACGTATCCGAGGAGAATGGCCGGATCGTCATCGAGCCGATACGGGATGCGGAATTCGACCTCGACAAGCTCATTGCGGGCATCACGCCCGAGAACCTGCATGAGGAAGTCGATTTCGGTGGGCCGGTCGGCAAGGAAACCCTATGACGTCGGCATCCTATGTTCCGGATGCGGGCGATATCGTCTGGCTGCAATTTTCGCCTCAGGCCGGGCACGGGCAGGTCGGTCATCGGCCCGCTGTCGTGCTCACCCCCGCGAGCTACAACCGTTTCAGGCTCATGCTGTGTTGTCCCATGACGACCAAGCGCAAGGGATATCCCTTCGAGGTCGCGATTGCCGGCGATCGGGAAAGCGTCGTTCTGGCTGACCAAGTCAAAAGCCTGGATTGGCGGGCGCGCAATGCCCAGCGCAAGGGGCGTGTTTCGGACCATGAGCTTGGCGAAGTAAGAGCGAAAGCCGCGGCGCTGATCGGAAAACCCTGACCGCGCCGCCCGTTCACGCCGCGGCCGGTTCCGCGGCGGCTTCCTTTTCCTTCAGCCGGTTGGCGTATTTCTGGGCGATCACCGCGCAGGCCATGAGCTGGATCTGGTGGAAGAGCATCAGCGGCAGCACGATCGCGCCGATCGACGACGACTGGTTGGCGAAGATGGCGTTCGCCATCGGCACGCCGCTCGCCAGCGACTTCTTCGACCCGCAGAAGGTTATGGTGATCTCGTCTTCCTTCGAGAAGCCGAGTGCCCGGCTGCCGAACACGGTAAGGCACAGGACGACCGCGAGCAGCGCCATGTCGAGGACGATGACGACGGCGATGTCGGTTGCCGAGAAGGTGTGCCACAGGCCTTCCATCACCGCTTCGGAGAAGGCGAGGTAGACGACCATCAGGATCGAGCCGCGGTCGACCGGCGCCAGCAGTTTCTTCTTCGAGCGTATCCAGTCGCCGATCCAGGGCTGCAGGATCTGGCCGACCACGAAGGGTGCCAAAAGCTGCAGCAGGATGCTTTCCAGCGCGTCCCACGAAAAACCGCCGTCGCCGGTGGTCGAAAGCAGCAGGCCGGCCAGCAGCGGCGTCAGGAACATGCCGAGGATATTGGAGCCGGAGGCGGCGCAGACCGCCGCCGGGACGTTGCCGCCCGCCATGGAGGTGAAGGCGATCGAGGACTGGACGGTCGACGGCAGCACGCAGAGGAAGAGGATGCCAGCATAGAGCGGCGAGGGGAGGATTTCCTCCGGGATGAAGCCGATCGCGAGCCCGAGGATCGGGAAGACCGCAAACGTCACCAGCAGGATCGTCAGATGCAGGCGCCAGTGCAGGATGCCCGCGATCACCACCTCGCGCGAGAGCCGCGCGCCATGCAGAAAGAAGAGCAGGCCGATGGCGATGTCGGTCGCGATGCCGAACCACTCGGCCCAATCCCCATGGATCGGCAGGAGCGAGGCGAGAATGACGGTGCAGATCAGAAGAACCGTAAAACGGTCCGGCAGAAAACGGCTCATGGGCGGAGTTCCTGAAAATGAGGCTTTGTGCATCGCTTATCATGAAGCAGAATGCAAACACTAACAGTTATCATGAAAGCGGATAGCCATGCTCAACCTCGCGCATCTGAACAGCTTCGTCATGCTGCAGCAGACCGGCAGTTTCACGGAAGCGGCGGCACGGCTCGGCATCGGGCAATCCACCGTCACGCAGCATATCCAGCGGCTCGAAAAGGTGCTCGGCCGGCGGCTCGTCTTCCGCGATACGCATCAGGTCAGGCTGACGGCGGAGGGCGAGGCGCTGCTCGGCTATGCGCGCGGCATGCTCGATCTCAACGGCAAGGTCGCCTCGCTGTTCGGGGAAAGCCGGTTGCGCGGGCGGCTGCGGCTCGGTGTGTCGGAAGACGTGGTGGCCAGCCGGCTGACCTCCATCCTAGAGGATTTCATCCGGCTCTATCCGCTGGTCGACCTGGAACTCAACGTGGCGCTCTCCGCCGTGCTCTACCAGATGCAGGATGCCGGCCACCTCGACCTGGTGCTGGCGAAGCGGCATATCGGCGAGACCCATGGGCGCCTGCTCTATCGCGAGCCGCTCGTCTGGCTGGCGCGCGATCCGGACCTCGTGCTGTCGCGCGGCGATGCGCTGCCGCTGATCGCCTTTCCTCCACCCTCGATCACCCGCCGGGTGGCGCAGGAGGCGCTCGACCGGGAGAAGATGGCATGGCGGATCGTCTGCACCTGCGGCAGCCTCAGCGGCCTTACTGCCGCAGCAAGGGCCGGCATGGGCGTTCTCGTGCAGCCGCGCAGCATGGCGCCTTCGGGCCTGAAGGAAATCCCGGCCGACCGGCTGCCGGTTCTGGAGGATGTGGAATTCGTGCTCATCCCCCGGCGCGGCGCGGACGCCGCGCTCACGGAAGCGCTGTCGAGCCTGATCGCGGCGCGGATCGCGCCGTAACGATGCCAAGCCCGCTTCTTCTCCCCCCGCAAGCGGGGGAAGGGAGTTCGAGGTTCCGGCCCGCTTCCGCCCGCGGATTATCCAGCCTTGCAGATCGCCAGGAACTGGTCGATGTCGTCCTCGGTCGTGGCGAACGACGTGACGAGGCGGATCAGGGTCTCGTCGTCCTTCACCGGCTCCGGCATGTTCGACGGTGCCGGCCAATCGTAGAACTTGGCGCCATCTGCCTGGGCGGCTTCGGCCGAGGCCTTGTTGAGCACGGCAAAAACCTCGTTGGAGGTGGTGTCCCACGCAAGCCGGGTGCTGTTCAGCGAACGGATGCCGGCGCGCAGCCGGTCGGCCATGGCGTTGGCATGGCTTGCCATGGAGAGCCAGAGATCGTCCTGCAGATAGGCCTCGAACTGGGCGGAGATGAAGCGGGTCTTCGAAAAGAGCTGCGCGGCGCGCTTGCGGATGAAGGCAAAATCCTTCGCAAGCTCGGGATTGAAGAAGACGATCGCCTCGGCGCACCAGCAGCCGTTCTTGGTGCCGCCGAAGGAGAGAATATCGATGCCGCGCTTCCAGGTCATTTCCGCCGGCGTACAGCCGAGCGCGACCAGCGCATTGGCGAAGCGGGCGCCGTCCATGTGAACCGGCAGGCCGTTCGCCCTGGCGACTTTCGCAAGCGCGTCGATCTCGTCGAGCGAGTAGACGGTGCCGGTCTCGGTCGCCTGGGTGAGGGTGACGGCGGCGGCGCGGCCGTGATGCAGCGAATCCTGTGGAAAGCCGGCGATGCGGGACGCGAGCTTTGCCGGGTCCATTTTGCCGTTTTCACCTTCGACAGGAACCATGCGCATGCCGGAAAAGAAATCCGGCGCGCCGCATTCGTCCTCGATCACATGGGCTTCCGAATGGGAGAAGGCGACGCCGCCGACGCGCGCGATGCTCGCCAGAGACAGGGAATTGGCCGCCGTGCCGGTGGAGACGAAATAGACCGACACCTGGCGCTCGAAGATCTCGTTGAAGCGGGCTTCCACCGCCTTGTCGAGGTCGCTGTTGCCATAGGCCGCCGCGAACCGGGTCGATTCCTTCGAGAGACGGTCATTGATGGCGGGATGGGCGCCGGCCCAGTTGTCGGAAGCGAAAAACATGAAGTGACACCTTGGGAGATTTTTTGAGAAGCGTCAGGAGATTAAGCGTTTTGAGCCGGCAATCAACGGGAAAGGCGTGGTCACGTGGCGGACCTATATCGGCGGCAATCAATCGAATAAGCGAAAGCCTTTCCGGCAATTAAATTTCGCGCTTACGGAGATCCCCGCAATCTCCTGTCGCGATTGCCATGAATTTTTCGGAATGCGCCCTTGTGGAGCATCCGCAACTGTGCGATAGAAAGTGAGAATTAGGACAGAAGTGCTGTCCTAATTTTCGGAAATGAATGGCCGATCCGCCTCTCTTTTCCGCTGACGTGGACGCCGATCCGGGTTATGCTGCGCTGCAAAGCTGCAGCTGACGCTGGAGCGGCGCCATCGCATGGATAAGGGATGGCGCGCAGTCTGTCATCCGAAAGAGACAATGAAGAGCCACTTTGCCCGTTTCATGGAAACGGCCAACAGGAGGAATGACGATGACGAAGATGATCTCCGAGATGTCCGGTGCCGGAGCCCCGATGTCCGACGAGACGAAGGCGCGCGTTCCGTTCATGGCCTCCGGCATTCCGGCTACCCAGGGGCTCTACGATCCCCGCAACGAGCACGATGCCTGCGGCGTCGGCTTCATCGCCCATATGAAGGGCAAGAAGTCGCACCAGATCGTCAAGGACGGCCTCTTCATCCTCGAAAACCTCACCCATCGCGGCGCTGTCGGCGCCGATCCGCTGATGGGCGACGGGGCCGGCATTCTCGTACAGATCCCGGATCGCTTCTTCCGCGAGGAGATGGCGGCGCAGGGCGTCACCCTGCCGAAGGCCGGCGAATACGCGGTCGGTCACTTCTTCCTGCCGCGCGATGCCGAACAGATCGAGCACTTCAAGAAGGTCATCGTCGACGTGATCGCGGAAGAGGGGCAGCAGTTCCTGGGCTTCCGCGACGTGCCGGTCGACAATTCCTCGCTCTCCAAGGCGCCGGACATCGCCGCCACCGAGCCCTATCACCTGCAGGTCTTCATCGGCGCCGGCCGCGATGCGGCGACGAACCTCGAATTCGAGCGCAAGCTCTTCCTGGTTCGCAAGGTGATCTCCAACCGCATCTACGACCAGTTCGGCGGCCAGGAGACCGGCTTCTATCCGGTGTCGCTCTCTTCCTCCACCATCGTCTACAAGGGCATGTTCCTGGCCTATCAGGTCGGCGCCTATTACCGGGACCTGTCGGACCCGCGTTTCGAGACGGCGGTGGCGCTCGTCCACCAGCGCTTCTCGACCAACACATTTCCGTCCTGGAAGCTCGCGCACCCGTACCGCATGGTCGCCCATAACGGCGAGATCAACACGCTGCGCGGCAACGTCAACTGGATGGCGGCGCGCCAGGCGTCGGTTTCCTCGCCGCTCTTCGGCGACGACATTTCCAAGCTGTGGCCGATCTCCTACGAAGGCCAGTCGGACACGGCCTGTTTCGACAACGCGCTCGAATTCCTCGTGCGCGGCGGCTATTCGCTGGCGCATGCCATGATGATGCTGATCCCGGAAGCATGGGCGGGCAACCAGTCGATGTCCAAGGAGCGCAAGGCGTTCTACGAATACCATGCGGCTCTCATGGAGCCGTGGGATGGTCCGGCCGCCGTCTGCTTCACCGACGGCAAGCAGATCGGCGCCACGCTCGACCGCAACGGTCTCCGTCCGGCCCGTTATCTCGTCACCGACGACGACCGCGTCATCCTCGCATCCGAAGCGGGCGTATTGCCGGTGCCGGAGGCGAGCATCGTCAAGAAGTGGCGCCTGCAGCCGGGCAAGATGCTCTTGATCGACATGGAGAAGGGCCAGATCATCTCCGATGACGAGCTGAAGTTTGAACTCGCGACCAAGCATCCCTACGGGAAGTGGCTCGACCGCACGCAGCTCATCCTCGAAGAGCTGAAGCCGGTGGAGCCGCGGGCGCTGCGCCGCGACGTTTCGCTGCTCGACCGCCAGCAGGCCTTCGGCTACACGAGCGAGGATACCAAGATCCTGATGTCGCCGATGGCGACCACCGGCCAGGAAGCCGTGGGCTCGATGGGCACCGACACGCCGATCTCGGCCATGTCGGAAAAGTCGAAGCTGCTCTACACCTATTTCAAGCAGAACTTCGCGCAGGTGACCAACCCGCCGATCGACCCGATCCGCGAGGAGCTCGTCATGAGCCTCGTGTCGTTCATCGGCCCGCGCCCGAACATTCTCGACCACGAAGGCATGGCGAACGCCAAGCGTCTGGAAGTGCGCCAGCCGATCCTGACCAATGGCGACCTCGAAAAGATCCGTTCGATCGGCCATACGGAAGACCGGTTCGACACCAAGACGCTCGACTTCACCTATGACATCGAGCGTGGCGCCGAAGGCATGCCGGAAATGCTCGACCGGCTTTGCGAGCGCGCCGAGGCCGCGGTCAAGGGCGGCTACAACATCATCGTGCTCTCCGACCGGCAGATCGGCCCGGACCGCATCGCCATTCCCGCGCTTCTGGCGACGGCCGCGGTTCACCATCACCTGATCCGCAAGGGGCTCCGCACCTCGGTCGGCCTCGTCGTCGAATCCGGCGAGCCGCGCGAAATCCACCACTTCTGCTGTCTCGCGGGCTTCGGCGCCGAGGCGATCAACCCCTATCTCGCCTTCGACACGCTGACCGACATGCATATGCGCGGCGAGTTCCCGAGAGAGGTCGACGCCCAGGAAGTCGTCTACCGCTATATCAAGGCGGTCGGTAAGGGCATCCTCAAGGTCATGTCCAAGATGGGCATTTCGACCTACCAGTCCTATTGCGGCGCGCAGATCTTCGACGCCGTCGGCCTGTCGTCGGAACTGGTGGCCAAGTATTTCTTCGGTACCGCGACCTCGATCGAAGGCGTGGGCTTGAACGAGATCGCCGAAGAGACCGTCCGCCGCCATCATGCGGCCTTCGGCAAGGATCCGGTTCTGGCCTCGACGCTCGATATCGGCGGCGAATATGCCTATCGCATGCGCGGCGAAAGCCATGCCTGGACGCCGGATGCGGTCGCCTCGCTGCAGCACGCCGTTCGCGGCAACAGCCAGGAGCGCTACCGGGAATTCGCCGAGATGGTGAACGAGAGCGCGCTTCGGATGAACACGATCCGCGGCCTCTTCAAGATCAGGACGGCGGACGCGATCGGCCGCAAGCCCGTCTCCATCGACGAGGTCGAGCCGGCGGCGGACATCGTCAAGCGCTTCTCGACGGGCGCCATGTCCTTCGGCTCGATCAGCCGCGAGGCGCACACGACGCTCGCCATCGCCATGAACCGGATCGGCGGCAAGTCGAATACCGGCGAGGGCGGCGAAGAGAGCGACCGCTACATGCCGCTGCCGGACGGTTCGCAGAACCCCGAGCGCTCGGCGATCAAGCAGGTCGCTTCCGGCCGCTTCGGCGTGACGACCGAATATCTGGTCAACGCGGACATGCTGCAGATCAAGGTGGCGCAGGGTGCAAAGCCCGGCGAGGGCGGTCAGCTGCCCGGCCACAAGGTGGATGCGACGGTCGCCAAGACCCGCCATTCGACGCCGGGCGTCGGCCTCATCTCGCCGCCGCCGCACCATGACATCTATTCGATCGAGGATCTGGCGCAGCTCATCTTCGACCTCAAGAACGTCAACCCGACCTCGGACATTTCCGTCAAGCTCGTCTCGGAAGTGGGCGTCGGCACGGTTGCCGCGGGCGTCGCCAAGGCGCGCGCCGACCATATCACGGTCGCGGGCTTCGACGGCGGCACGGGCGCTTCTCCGCTCACGTCGCTGAAGCATGCAGGCAGCCCCTGGGAAATCGGCCTTGCCGAAACCCAGCAGACGCTGGTGCTGAACGGGCTTCGCTCGCGCATCGCGCTGCAGGTCGATGGCGGCCTCAAGACCGGCCGAGACGTCATCGTCGGCGCGCTGCTCGGCGCGGACGAGTTCGGTTTCGCGACGGCTCCGGTCATCGCCGCCGGCTGCATCATGATGCGCAAGTGCCATCTTAACACCTGTCCGGTCGGCGTCGCGACGCAGGATCCGGTTCTGCGCAAGCGCTTCAAGGGCACGCCGGAACACGTCATCAACTACTTCTTCTTCGTGGCCGAGGAAGTGCGCGAGATCCTCGCCTCGCTCGGCTTCACCAAGTTCGACGACATCATCGGCATGTCCGAGCTGCTGGAGAAGGACGAGGCGATCTCGCACTGGAAGTCGAAGGGCCTCGATTTCTCGAAGATCTTCCATAAGGTGGAGGCTCCGAAGGAAGCGACCTACTGGACCGAGCGCCAGAAGCACCCGATCGACGACATCCTCGACCGCAAGCTGATCGAGAAGTCGCAAGCTGCGCTCGAAAGCAAGGAGCCGGTGGTCTTCGAAGTGCCGATCAGGAACGTCGACCGTTCCGCCGGCGCGATGCTTTCCGGCGCGCTTGCCAAGCGCTGGGGCCACAAGGGCCTGAAGGACGATACGATCCATGTGACCTTGACGGGCACCGCAGGACAATCGTTCGGCGCCTTCCTCGCGCGCGGCATCACCTTCGACCTGGTGGGCGACGGCAACGACTATGTGGGCAAGGGCCTTTCGGGCGGCCGCATCATCGTGCGCCCGCCGGAGGACTCCAGGCTCGTCGCGGAGAACTCGATCATCGTCGGTAACACCGTGCTCTACGGCGCGATCACCGGCGAGTGCTATTTCCGCGGTGTGGCGGGGGAGCGCTTCGCGGTACGCAACTCCGGCGCGATCGCCGTCGTCGAGGGCGTCGGCGACCACGGCTGCGAATACATGACCGGCGGCATCGTCGTGGTGCTCGGCGAGACGGGCCGCAACTTCGCGGCCGGCATGTCGGGCGGCGTCGCCTACGTGCTCGACGAGAAGGGCGATTTCGCCAAACGCTGCAACATGGCGATGGTCGAACTCGAACCGGTTCCGGAAGAGGACGACATGCTGGAGAAGCTGCATCACCGCGGCGGCGACATCATGCACAAGGGACGTGTCGACGTTTCCGAGGACATGACGCGGCACGACGAGGAGCGGCTTTACCAGCTCATCTCCAACCACATGCATTACACGGGCTCGAACCGCGCCAAGGAAATCCTCGACCGCTGGAGCGAGTTCCGCCCGAAGTTCCGCAAGGTCATGCCGGTCGAATACCGCCGCGCGCTGGTCGAGATGGAACGGATGCGGATGGGTATCGCGGCGGAGTGAATTGGGTTTTGGCTGATGTCGTGATATGACAATGTCATATCACGTGATGGAGGCGCCAATGGAAGCCATTGAGAAAGAAGTTAGCATCTTCCGTAACGGACGCAGCCGAGCGGTTCGCATACCGGCTGAATTTGAGATCGAAGGTGAGAGCGTGCTCATGTCGCAGGATGAGAATGGCATCATTCATATCCGGCCGGCGCAGAAGAAAATGACGTTGGTCGAGGTGTTGGACTGGTTAGCCGAGCAGGAGCCGTTGGATGAAGGGGAATTCCCAGAGGATCCAGGTGACGAAGGCCTACTTCCACTCGACGAGCCCAAACTATGAGCCGGTATCTTCTCGACACCAACATCATTTCGGATGTCGTGCGGAACTCCGGTGGTAAGGCAGAGCGCAAGTTACGATCGATGCATGGAGATGAAATCGGAACCAGCGTGATCGTAAAAGGCGAAATTGTGTATGGGCTCAAGAAAAATGGGTCCGTACGGGGCAGGGAACGCCTCGACCGACTGCTCTCGGCGATTCCAGTTTGGCCGCTGGAAGAACCTGCTGAGGAAATATACGGCGATATCCGTAATCAGCTGAGAGCAGCAGGTGCAGGTATCGGGCCGAACGATCTATGGATCGCGGCGCATGCATTGGCTGTGGGCGCGGTCCTTGTGACTGCGAACGAAGGTGAGTTTTCCCGAATTTCGGGATTGAAGATCGAGAACTGGCTGGCGACAGCGGAATAAGGGTTTAGACATGGGCAAGGTAACGGGTTTCCTGGAAATCGACCGGAGCGTGGCGAAGTATCAGCCGGCTTCCGACCGCATCCGCCATTTCCGCGAATTCACCATTCCGATGTCGGATGCGGAAGTCACCAAGCAGGCGGCGCGCTGCATGGACTGCGGCATTCCCTATTGCCATGGTCCGACCGGCTGTCCGGTGCACAACCAGATCCCGGACTGGAACGATCTCGTCTACAACAACAAGTGGGAGGAGGCGATCCGCAACCTCCATTCCACCAACAACTTCCCGGAGTTCACCGGCCGCGTCTGCCCGGCGCCGTGCGAGGAAGCCTGCACGCTGAACCTCGAAGACATGCCGGTCGCGATCAAGACCGTGGAGCAGGCGATCGCCGACAAGGCCTATGAACTCGGCCATATCGTGCCGCAGCCGGCGACGGTGAAGACCGGCAGGCGCGTTGCCATCATCGGTTCGGGCCCCGCCGGCATGGCGGCTGCGCAGCAGCTCGCCCGCGCCGGTCACGAAGTGCATGTCTACGAGCGCGAGTCCAAGGCAGGCGGCCTGCTGCGCTACGGCATTCCGGACTTCAAGATGGAGAAGAACTTCATCGACCGCCGCGTCGAACAGATGACCGGCGAAGGCGTGACCTTCCATTACGGCGCCAATATCGGTGTCGATATCCCGGCCGAGAAGCTGATCGCCGAGCATGACGCCGTGCTCTACTGCGGCGGCTCGGAGACCCCGCGCCCGGCCGGCATTCCCGGCGCCGATCTGAACGGCGTCTATGACGCCATGCCCTATCTGGTGCAGCAGAACCGCCGCATCGGCCGCGAGAACATCGACAGCGTCGCCTGGGCGGCCGAGCCGATTCTCGCCGGCGCCAAGCATGTCGTCGTGGTCGGCGGCGGCGATACGGCGTCGGACTGCGTCGGCACGGCCTTCCGGCAGGGCGCCGTAAAGGTGACGCAGCTCGACATCCGTCCGCAGCCGCCGGAAAAGGAGGACAAGCTCGCCGTCTGGCCGTTCTGGGCGACCAAGATGCGCACCTCCTCTTCGCAGGCAGAGGGCGCCGTGCGCGAATTCCAGGTCGCGACGCTCGAATTCATCGGCGAGGACGGCCAGCTCACCGGCGTGCGCTGCTGCGAGGTGGACGATCGCCGCAAGCCGATCGCCGGCACGGAATTCATCATCAAGGCGGATCTCGCCTTCATCGCCATCGGCTTCTCCGGTCCGCTGAAGGAGGGCGTGCTGACGGAACTCGACGGCAAGCTCGAACTCAATGTCGACCGCCGCGGCTCGACCAACGTCGTCGCCAACGACCGGGACTACAAGACCTCGATCGACAAGTTCTGGACGGCGGGCGACGTGCGCCGCGGCCAGTCGCTGGTCGTCTGGGCGATCCGCGAAGGCCGCCAGGCGGCGCGCGCGATCGACGAGGCGCTGATGGGAAGCTCCGTCCTGCCGCGGTGAGGGGGCTTATCCACTGGCTTGGCAAATTTGGGGGGCGGAATTCGATAACGTTGGCGCCAGCCCGCCCCCCTCTGGCCTGCCGGCCATCTCCCCCACAGGTGGGGAGATTGGATGGGCGCGCAGGCTTCCCCAAGCAACACCGCAGCTACACGGCGCAAGGCCCGCTTGGTAGGAAAGCCGAGCCGCTTGTGATCTCCCCACCCGTGGGGGAGATGGCCGGCAGGCCAGAGGGGGGCCGACACACTCCGAAGCCACAAGATGAAGCCCTTGGCAATCCCTGCAAGAACTGCGGCAGCCGGATGTGGGCTACTGCGTCGTCTGCACCCGGTAATCATCGATGCGGCCGGCAGGAGCGGGGGCGAGTTCTCCCCGCCTGACCAGTTTGTCGCGCGGCGTTTCCACCAGGACGGTGGGCGGGGGCGCTGCGCCGAGCAGGACCTTGCCGCCGTCGAGTTCCGGGTCGGACAGGCTGATCGGTTGGGTGGGTATCGCCTGGTCGGGCGTGCCCGGAAGGATCGACAGCGCCGGCAGGTTGCTGCCGTCGAGCTTGACGAGGTCGGGGCTTGCCATGTCGCCGACATGGCGGCGGACGAGCTTTTCCACGTAGAAGGCGAGCTTCTTCTTGCCGGCCTTGGTGAAGGTGATGCCGTCGGACCCGCGCAGCCGCACCTGCTGGCCGTTGACGTCGGAGCCGGTGAGAACGAACTTGCCGTCCTCGTCAACGAAACCGTCCCAGATGTCGACGAATTCGCCGCCTGCCTTGCCCACCTGGTTTCTGTAGATGGCGTTGAGTGTCACCGCGTCGGCCATCATGGACGGTGACTGGAAGGACGGCAGGCCGACCCAGAGCAGCGGCAGCTTTTGCGAGGTGACGATGTCGACGAGCCTGGCGACGCGCGCCTCGTATTCCTTGAACCAGGCGTCGCTGCGGAATTTCTCCTTCGTTCTGCCGATATCCATCTGCTGGCGGTCGTTGGCGCCGATCATCACCACGATGACGGCGGGCTTGACCTCGCCCAGCATCTTCGGCAGTTCGGCGGGCCAGTCGAAATGGTCCTCCCGCACGAGGCCGGACGAACCGTCGCTGCGCTGGGTGACCGCAATGCCCGGAGATGTGGCGAAGGTCGCCTCCAGTTCTCCCCCGAGGCCGCCGGCCATGAAATCGCCGACCA
This sequence comes from Neorhizobium sp. CSC1952, assembly GCF_030378245.1. Lineage (NCBI taxonomy): Bacteria > Pseudomonadati > Pseudomonadota > Alphaproteobacteria > Hyphomicrobiales > Rhizobiaceae > Neorhizobium > Neorhizobium sp. CSC1952. The sequence continues at coordinate 3,143,428 of NZ_CP128416.1, forward strand.
CCAGGATCTGCTTGGCATTCTCGAGCTTGGCGACGGGCTCCGGCGCGGGCGGGGCGACCGGAGGCTGAGGGCGCGGCGGGGCGGCCCGGACCGTGCTGCGGTTGCTGCGCGGGCGGGGCGCCATCTGGATGACCGAATCCCTGCGGTCGTAGCGGCGGCGAGGCGGGCGCTCATAAGGCTCGTAACGGTCATAGCGTTCGTAACGCTCGTAGCGCGGGCCACCGAACAGAAAATCGAAGAGGTTGCGGCGCGGGGCCGGCTCCTGGGCGCCCGCCGGCGTGGGAAGGACCGGCAGGGCAAGCAGAAGGGTGAGAAGGGCTGCGCCCAGACGAGCCCATCTTCCTTGTCCGCCGTTATTCCGCAAAGTCCTCATGCCTTCGACGCCCTGCGCGCCCTTCGGGCGCTGATCCGGGGAACGATGTGGGGCATCGCCCCTTCTTGTCAACGCAAAGCTTCGAGAAGCTTCTGCGAGGGTTCGCCGCTCTGCTGCATGCCGAGCCGCTTCTGGATCGCGGAGATCGCCGCCTTCGAGCCGGAGCCGAAATTGCCGTCGACCTCGCCGTCGTAATAGCCGAGTTCCTTCATGCGCGTCTGCAGCTCGAATTTCTGCCTGATGTCGAGCGTGCCTTCCGGGCGCGGCCAGCTCTGATGGACGCCGCCATAGCCGGCGATCTCGTCGGCCAGGAGACCGACGGCGAGAGCGTAGCTGTCGGCTGCGTTGTAGCGTTTGACCACGAAGAAGTTCTTCAGCATCAGGAAAGCCGGGCCGCCGGAACCGGCCAGCATCTTCAACTCGGCACGGTCGGAGCCGCGCGGGAAGCCCTTTCCGTTGGGACGCGTGAAGCCGAGAGCTGCCCATTGCGCCAGCGTCTTGGTCTGGCCCTCATATTTGGAGCCGCCGGACGGGACGGCCGCTTCATAGCCCCAGGTCTTGCCGGCTTGCCAGCCGTTCTTGGCGAGCAGGTTGGCGGATGTCGCAAGCGCGTCGGGAATGGAGCTCCAGATATCGCGGCGGCCGTTGCCATCGGCATCCACCGCGTAGAGAAGATAGCTGGTCGGGATGAACTGCGTGTGCCCCATGGCGCCGGCCCAGGAGCCGGTCAGGTGTTTCGGGGTAATGTCTCCGGCCTGAAGGATCTTCAACGCGGCGATCAACTGGTTGCGGGCGAATTTCGCGCGCTTCGGATCGCCCCATGCAAGGGTTGCAAGCGCCTGCGGCACGTAATGCAGCCGATCGGGCTTGTCGAGAACCGCACCGTAGTTCGATTCCATCGACCAGATGGCAAGCAGGATATGTTTGTCGACGCCATAATGCCGCTCCAGAGCGGCCAGCGTGGAGCCGTGCCGCGCCTTCATTTCGCGGCCGATGCGGACGGTGTAGGGGTTCACGCGGCTGTCGAGATAATCCCAGATCCTCGACTTGAACTCCGGCTGGTAACGGGCTTTCTCGAGCACGTCCCGATCGGGTTCGGTAATGCCGGCAAAGGCTTTCTCATAGGTGGAGCGGCTGATTCCGCTCTTCGCGGCCGTTTGGTAGAATTGTACGATCCAGGCCTTGAAACCGGCATCGGCCCGGGCATCTATCGGCATTGTCGCCGTGGCCAGCCCGGCGAGCAGAAAGAATGCGAACCCGCGCAAGAGGTTGGTGCGAAATGTCTTCATCGGCAGTCGTGTCCATCCTTTTTAACCAAGCCCTGAGGCAAGAGTGGCATGCGGCTTAACGATGTAATAACAAAATAGGGTCAACAAATTCTTTACCATGGAAATCCGGCCGAGGGCAGTCTTTGCAAAACGGTAGCAATTGGCGGCTAGACGCCGGTAGACTTTCATTCGCACAATAAATGTGCTTTCAGGGATGTGCTTTCAGGAGGCATGAGTGGCACAACAACAAAAGATCCGTAAGGCAGTCTTTCCGGTAGCAGGTCTGGGTACGCGCTTTCTGCCCGCGACCAAAGCTGTGCCGAAGGAAATGCTGACCGTGGTCGACAAGCCGGTCATCCAATATGTGGTCGATGAGGCGGCGGAAGCGGGGATCGAGCATTTCGTCTTCGTGACCGGCCGCGGCAAGGCCGTCATCGAAGACTATTTCGACATCCAGTTCGAACTGGAGCAGATGCTGCGCGAGCGCAACAAGAATGCCGAACTGACGCTGCTTGCCGGCCTCCTGCCGAAGGCGGGCACGGCAAGCTTCACGCGCCAACAGGTGCCGCTCGGCCTCGGCCACGCGGTCTGGTGCGCCCGCGACATCGTCGGCAACGAGCCCTTTGCGGTGCTCCTGCCCGACATGATCATGTCGGCGGAAAAGGGCTGCCTCAAGGGCATGGTCGATCTCTATGCCAAGACCGGCGGCAATGTGCTCGCCGTGCAGGAAACCGATCCGGACCAGGCGCACAAATACGGTATCGTCGGTGTGGGCGAGGCCGTCGGAGAGGGCTTCAAGATCACCCAGATGGTCGAAAAACCCGCCAAGGGGACCGCGCCGTCGAACTTCTACATCAACGGCCGCTACATCCTGCAGCCGGAGATCTTCAAGATCCTGGAAACCCAGGAACGCGGCGCCGGCAACGAGATCCAGCTCACCGACGGCATGCTGGCGCTTGCCAAGACCCAGGAATTCGCCGCCTACCACTTCAAGGGCGAGACCTACGATTGCGGCGCCAAGGACGGCTTCATTCTGGCGAACCTCGCATTCGCGCTGCAGCGCGCCGATATCCGCCCCGCGATCGAAGAGCCGCTCAAGGCGCTCATTTCGTCGTTGAAATAACGCGTAACAGCCCCTCACCCTAACCCTCTCCCCGCAGGCGGGGAGAGGGGATGTGCCACGCCGTGCCTTCGAGATTGGGGAAGCCGGTGCGGCATATCCCTTCTCCCCGCTTGCGGGGAGAAGGTGCCCGGCAGGGCGGATGAGGGGCGGACGCGATCAGATGATAGATCGCATCCGCTGCGGCGTCACCGTTTCAGCGTCAGCCCGACGCCGGCGCGGAGGATGCGGTCGTCGGCGCCGCCGCCGCTCGCCCGCTCGTATTCCACGTCGCCGGTCAGGTCGAGGTAGCGGTTGATCGCCCAGGAAATGCCCGCGCCGGCGACCCAGACGGTTTCGTTGCTCTGACCGCTGGAGAAGTCCCGCAAGGTGGTGCCGCCGGTGAGCCGGGCGACGAGGTTGTCGCGCATCTCGTGGGCGAGGGCGGCGGTGAGCTGGTATTCCACCCAGCCGCTCTGGCCGGGCGTGGTCGAATCCTGGATCGTGGTGCGCAGGCCGAGATCGACGTCGGTGCCGCGCCGCGGCGACCAGGTCGCGTTGCCGTTGAAGGTGATCGCATCCACCGATTTCAGGCGGCCGTCCTCGTAGTCGACGAACTCGTAACCGGTGCCGATCTCGCCGCGCAGCTTTTCGCCGAGGTCGAATTCCACGCCCGTTCGCGCCGCATAGCTTTGCGAGGAACGGGCGTAGCCGGAATTGTCGCGTTTCTGGTCGTAGAAGGTATGGCCGGTGGCCACTTCCACATAGGGGATCAAGGCCGGCGACAGTTCGTAGCCGAGCCTCAGCCGTCCGTCGATGCCTGTCCGGTTGCGGTCCTTCATGCTGAGGACGGTGCCGTCGGAAAGCTCGGCGTCCGTATAGGTGGTGCGGGAGAGTTCGAGTGCCACGGTGCCGTGCACCTTGCCCAGATCGCGCTCGACGGACACGCCGCCGGTGAACTCGTTGACCCCCGACTGGGTCGCCGCGCCGCCCACCGCATTGGGATCGTAGTCGTTCTCGCGGGTGAAGCTGTAGCCGCCCGTGATATGGGCGATCGTGTCGTCGGCGAGATCGAGCCGAAGATCCGCGCCGATATTGGCTTCCGGCCGCTCTCCCTCGGCGTTGCCGCCGATATTGCGCTCCAGCCTGCCCTCGCCGGTGACCGTCAACGAATGGCGCGACCAGTCGGACGACAGCGTGCCCCGGAACGTCGTCGAGAGATAGTCGCGGCGGGTGCGGCTCCCGCTGGAACGGGTGATCTCGGTGTCGATGCCCTGGTTGACCGAGGGGCGCAGCAGAAAGGTTCCGAGGCGGATGCCGGTCGGATCGACGGGCTCGCGCGGCTGCTCCTGCCCGTCGATCGGTTCGGCGCCGGGATCGAGCGGCTGTTCGTACGGCTGGTTCAGGTCCTCCTCGTAGGGCTGCTCCACGCCTGCGGTCGGGCCGTTCGCGGGAATTGCCCCGGTTGCCGGAATCGTGCCGGTCGTGGCGCTGGGGTCCGTCTGGTTCCGGTCCGCCGCGGCGCCGGCCGTATCGGTTGCCGATTGGGCGGATGTCGTGTCTCTCAAGCCAGTTGAAGACGGGCCAGTTGAAGATGGGCCAGTCGAAGATGGGCCTGTCGAGGAGGGGCCGGTCGAAGATGGGGAGGCGGTCGCATCGGTCAGGGAAGGCAGCGAGCCGCTCTGCGGCGGAAAGGGGCTCGCGGTCTGCGCGGCGGCCGGGGGGGCGAGGGCCGAACAGGCGAGCATGAAGCCGAGCGCCGTCCGGCGCCGCCCACGCGTCCTGCCTGTCGCTGTGATGATCTTCATGAGCCTGCCGGGACCGATCGGAAATACTTACCCAAACGTAAAGCCATGTGGTTAATGTTTGGTTTCGGTCTTGCGTCGGGTGTGGAACTTCGCAGGATATAGTCGAAGCCGATGGACTTGACGGACGAAAGGCGCTAAGGCTTCGCCATGATCAAGAGAGCCCTGCAACTCGTCGAACATGATGTCGTCGACTCCGCTCTGAGGACGATTGCCTTTGGAAAACAAGGGCTTGACGCGCTGGATATCGCCCTTCGGAATGGTCTGGGCGACAGCTTCCGCAAAGCCGCCGAAATCATAGGTGGCATCGATGGCCGGGTCATCGTGACCGGTGTCGGCAAGAGCGGCCATATCGGTCGCAAGATCGCAGCAAGCCTTGCCTCGACCGGCACGCCCGCCTTCTTCGTCCATCCCGTCGAGGCCAATCACGGCGATCTCGGCATGATCGCGGCGGGCGACGTGGTGCTGGCGCTTTCCTGGGGCGGCGAGACCGCCGAGCTGCAGGGCATCGTCTCCTTCACGCGGCGATTCTCCATTCCGTTGATCGCCATGACCTCCGGCGCGCTTTCGACGCTTGCCCGCGAGGCCGATCTGGTGCTCCTGCTTCCGAAGGAGCAGGAAGCCTGCCCGCACGGGCTTGCGCCGACCACCTCGACGCTGATGCAGCTTGCGATGGGCGATGCGCTCGCCGTCGCGCTCCTCGAAGCGCGGGGGTTTGCGGCCACCGATTTCCGCGTCTACCATCCGGGCGGCAAGCTCGGCGCCATGCTCTCCCATGTCAGCGACCTGATGCATACCGGCGATCGCGTTCCGCTTGTCGAGAAGGGCACGCCGCTGCCGGTCGCGGTGATGACGCTGTCGGAAAAGAGGTTCGGCTGCGTCGGCGTGCTGGACGACGAAGGACGGCTTTGCGGCATCGTCACCGACGGCGACCTGGCGCGCGGCCTCAATCTCAACCTGGGTGAGATGGTCGTCGACGACATCATGACCCAGAACCCCAAGACGGTCGGCAAGGAAACCCTGGCGACGGAAGCCATGGCCGTGCTCAACAAGCACAATATCTCGGCGCTGATGGTCGTCGACGGCGACCGCCGGCCGGTCGGCATCGTCCACTTCCACGATCTCCTGCGGATCGGCGTCGCCTGACGCCGTGCCGGTTCGCCGGGTCAGGCCGCCTCGACGGTCAGATCGCGGCCGCTTGACGCTACTACCTTCACCCGCGTTCCGGCCGGCAGGTCCGGCCCCATCACCGACCACCAGGTGTCGTCCAGGCGGATGCGTCCGCGCCCTTCGGTGATCGGCTCGCTGAGTGTCGCCGTGCGTCCGACCAGGCTTTCGCCGCGGCGGTTCAGCAGCGGCTCGTCGCTTGTCTCCTTGCGGCTGGCATAGAAGCGGCGGCCGGCAAGCGCGAAGGCGATCGCCAGCACCGCGAAGACCAGGAACTGGATCTGCCAGCTCCAGAAGCCCGTATCCCAGAACATGAGCGACAGCGCCCCGACGACGATCGCGGCGGCGCCGATCCAGATCAGGAAGACGCCCGGCGCGGCGAGTTCGGCAGCCAGCAGGATGAGGCCGAGTATCCACCAGCTCCAGGGGCCGAGGCTGCTTGTCGCATCTTGCAGCATGGCTCAGGTCTCGGACGAAGGCAGGGGAGGAGCGGCCGGATTGACGGCCGGCGTGGTGCGGGGCGCGCGCGGCGATGCCGGCGGGCGGGGCTGGACGACGGGGCCTGAACCGTCGCCGAAGACCTCCTTCGCGATGGCGCCGATGCCGCCGAGCGAACCGATGATGGAAGAGGCTTCGAGCGGCATCAGCACGATCTTGGCATTCGTCGCCTTGCCGATCTCGACCAGCGCCTCGGTATATTTCTGCGCCACGAAATAGTTGATGGCCTGCACGTCGCCGGCGGCGATCGCCTGCGAGACGAATTGCGTCGCCCTGGCTTCGGCCTCCGCCAGGCGCTCGCGCGCCTCCGCCTCGCGGAAGGCGGCCTCGCGCTCTCCCTCGGCCTGCAGCACGGCGGCCTGCTTGGCGCCTTCGGCGCGCAGGATCTGCGCGTTGCGGGAGCCCTCGGCCTCCAGGATCTGGGCGCGCTTCTCGCGTTCCGCCTTCATCTGGCGGGCCATGGATTCCACGAGGTCGGCCGGCGGCTGGATATCCTTGATCTCGACGCGGGTGACCTTGATGCCCCAGGGGCCGACGGCTTCGTCGACGACGCGCAGCAGCCGCTCGTTGATGACCTCGCGGTTGGAAAGCAGTTCGTCGAGATCCATGGAGCCCATGACCGAGCGGATGTTGGTCATGGTGAGGTTCTGGATGGCGTTTTCCAGATTGGAGATCTGGTAGGCCGCCTGCGCCGGGTTCAGTACCTGATAGAAGGCGACGGCATCGGCCGAGACGCTCGCATTGTCCTTGGTGATGACTTCCTGGGTCGGAATGTCGAGCACCTGTTCCATGACGTTCATGCGCGCGCCGACACGCTCGATGAAAGGCGTGATCAGGTTGAGGCCGGGATCCAGCGTGCGGGTATAGCGGCCGAAGCGCTCCACCGTGTAGCGGTAGCCCTGCGGCACGGTCTTGATCCCGGCGAACAGGATCAGGATGACCAGAATGACCAAGGCGATAACGACGATATCAAAGCCACCCAGAACCATGAATTTCCTCCATCTTCCGGCGCCGAGCGCCACCCATCGAAATCGTGAGTAGCACGTTCTCCGCAAGGAAGGAATGACAGCCGCGCCGATCGCGCTCCCGTCGCGCGGCACGTCTTTTCACAGGCGCCTCACCGCTTTACATAGCAGGCGTGAAACCCGGTCGCAGCCTACCCGGTCAAAACAAGGACAAGCCCCATGAAAATCATCGTCGTCTGCTCCGGCGGACTGGATTCCGTTTCCCTCGCCCATAAGATCGTGGCGGAGCATGAACTCCTCGGCCTCATCTCCTTCGACTATGGCCAGAGGCACCGCAAGGAACTCGATTTCGCAGGCGCCTGCGCCAGGCGTCTCGGCGTTTTCCATCAGATCATCGACATGCGATCGATCGGCAGGGAGCTTTCCGGTTCGGCTCTGACCGACGACGTCGACGTGCCGGACGGGCACTATGCCGAGGAGACGATGCGCATCACGGTCGTTCCGAACCGCAATGCGATCATGCTTTCCGTCGCATTCGGCGTCGCGGCGGCAAGGCAGGCGGATGCGGTGGCGATCGCGGTCCATGGCGGCGACCACTTCATCTATCCTGATTGCCGCCCGGGCTTCATCGACGCTTTCCAGACGATGCAGGACCATGCGCTCGACGGGTATGCCTCGGTCCGGCTGCTCGCCCCTTACGTCGACGGCTCGAAGGCGGATATCGTCGCAGACGGCGCGCGCCACGGCACGCCGTTTGCGGAAACCTGGTCCTGCTACAAGGGCGGCGAACGCCATTGCGGACGCTGCGGCACCTGCGTCGAAAGGCGCGAGGCCTTTCATCTGGCGGGCGTCGAGGACCCGACGGATTACGAGGACCCGGATTTCTGGAAGACGGCGACCGAAGGGTTCAGGGCAGAAGAGGTGCGATAGCGCCTAGACCCAGCCCTGAAGCTCGCGGCGGACGACCGTTTCCAGCACCGCCATGCCGCCCTCGCTGTCGTTCAGACAGGGGATGTGGACGAATTTCTCGCCGCCGTGATGCAGGAAGGTTTCGGCGGCCTCGCCGGCGATCTCCTCCAGCGTTTCCAGACAGTCGGAGACGAAACCGGGGTTCATCACCGCGATGCGTTTGACCCCGTCCCCGGCAAGCTTTTCGACCGTCTTGTCCGTATAGGGCTGCAGCCATTCCTCCGGTCCGAAGCGGGACTGGAAGGTGACCATGAAGTTCTTTTCGGAAAGGCCGAGCGCATCGCGCAGCAGGCGGCCGGTCGCCTCGCATTGCTCGCGATAGGGATCGCCCTTTTGCGAATAGGAAAGGGGGATGCCGTGGAAGGAGGCGAGCAGCATTTCCGGCTCCCAGTCGAGCGTCGAAAGCTTCTGCCGGACGGAGGCGGCGAGCGCCTCGATATAGGCGGGATCGTCGGGATAGGGCGGCACGGTGCGCAGAGCCGGCTGCCAGCGCAGCTTCATCAGGTGCTCGAAAGCCTTGTCGTTGACGGTGGCGGTCGTGGAGGCGGAATATTGCGGGTAAAGCGGGAAGATCAGGAGCTTGTCGCAGCCCTTTTCCTTCAGTGCGTCGATGCGCGAGGCGATCGACGGCTGGCCGTAACGCATCGCCCAGTCGACCACCACATTCGGCAGATCCTTCAGCCGCCCGCCCATCAGCTCGGATTGATTGCGGGTATAGGTGCGCAGATAGCTCTCGTTCAGATCCTTGTTCCAGATCGCCTCATAGGCCTTGCCGACCTTCTGCGGCCGCTTGTTCAGGACGATGCCGTAGAGGATCGGATACCAGTAGAGCCGCGACCACTCGATCACCCGCCGGTCGGAGAGGAATTCGGCGAGATAGCGCCGCATCGGCCAGTAATCCGTGCCGTCAGGCGTGCCGAGATTGACGAGCAGCACGCCGACCTTGCCGAGGCTCGCCTTCGGACGGTCGGAGGGCAGGGGGACGGAGGTCGGGTTCATGGAACACTTTCAGATTGAAGAGGCCGGTGCGTTCACGCGTGTGAGGCTGCGGATTATTTAGAAAGAAAAGCCGGCCCGGGAAACCCCGGGCCGGCGCAAGAAGCGGGACAAATTGTCCTTCTCTCATCCGTCCATGCGTGCCGCCGCGCGAAATCGGTCCCCGCTTGCAGGCGGCATGCCTGCCGTTTCACCTTGCCGGGAGCTCCAGTTCGGCGCCGACATGGATGATGTTCGGGTTGCGCAGCGCATTGGCCTCGGCAATCCTCGTCCACTCCTCGCCGTTGCCGTAGTGAGCCTCGGCGATCTTCCAGAGCGAGTCGCCCTTCACGACCGTGTACTTGGTCGGGCCGGCCGGAGCCGATGCGGACGGTGCCGCCGGTGCCGCCGGAGCTGCCGGAGCTGCCGGTGCAGGGGTGGCCGGTGCGGCAGGAGCAGGAGCCGCGGGAGCAGCGGGAGCTGGCGCAGCCGGCGCTGCAGGTGCCGGTGTCGCCTGGGCCGATTGGGACGCGGCGGGAGCAGCCGGCGGAGCGGCAGGCGCGGGCTTTGCCGGCGGCGTGTAGCTTGCCGGCGTCAGGTCGGTGATGCGGCCGTCCGTATAGGGCTTGTAGGGATTGTGAGCGCCGAGATAATCGGCGACAGCCTGTTCGAGGTTCGGACCGTAGTCGTAGGCGTTCTGCGCACCGGTGGCGAAGATCTTATAGCCGTCGCCGCCGGAACGGACATAGTTGTTGGTGACCACGCCGTAGACCTTGTTCGGGTCGATCGGGGCAAAGCCGTCGCCCTCCTTGACCTGAACGTCGCTGACACGGCTGCCGGCGGGCTTCGACTTGTCGAAGGAGAATTTCAGGCCGGCGACCTGCGGGAAGCGGCCCGCCCCGTCGTCGATCTGGCTGACGCCGTTTTCGAGGGCGGCGACAATGTCGGAACCCTTGATCTGGAAGGTGGCGATGGTGTTCTGGAACGGCAGGACCGTCAAGACTTCGCCCATGGTGACTTCGCCGGCGTCGATCGAGGCGCGCAGACCGCCGCCGTTCTGAATCGAGATGGTGATGCCCTGGCCCTTGACGCGATCGAGCTGCGCGTCGGCGAGGAGGTTGCCCATCGAGCACTCCTTGGCGCGGCAGCTGCGGCGGTCGCCGTCGATGACGGCGTCGGAGGCGCCGACGACCTTCTTCTTCAGCTCTTCGATCGGCGCCTTCAGCTCGTTGATGCGCGCGGCTATGGCCTGATCCGGCTGGAATTTGGCATCGACGAGGATCGGTTCGCCTTCGGCGCTCTTCACGACGCCGCTGTCGTCGAAGACGACTTTCAGGTCGCCGAGATATTTGGAGTACTGGTAGGCCTGGACGACGGGAACCTTGTAGCCGCCGGGATTGTCGACCCAGGTCGGGTAGGGGCCTTCGGCATTCTGGACCGTGTTGGAGAGCAGCGTGTGGGTATGGCCGCCGACGACCACGTCGACATCCGGGATCTTGGCGATGGCCGAGAGGTCGCGCGGGTAACCGACATGGGTGAGCGCGATGATCTTGTCGACGCCCTGCGCCTTCACCGCCTGGACCGCTTCGGTGATCTTGGCGACATCGTCGGCGATCGTGATGTTCGGGCCGGGATTGGCGATTTCCGGCGTGTCGTTGGTGACGGCGCCGACGATGCCGATCTTCTGGCCGCCGACCTCAAGCACGATCGAAGGCTTGATGCGATCGCCGATCTTGGCGGCAGCGCTCGGCACGACATTGGCGGTCACGACCGGGAACTGCACCTTGTCGAGGAAGGTGGCGAGCACGTCGTCGCTGTCGTCGAATTCATGGTTGCCGACGGTCATGGCGTCGAACTTCATGGCGTTCAGCATTTCGGCTTCGGTGGCGCCCTTGTAGGTCGTGTAGAAGAGCGAGCCCTGGAAGTTGTCGCCGCCGTTCAGCAGGATGACGTTCTTGTTCTGGGCCTTCAGGCCGTCGCGCGTCTGGTTGATGGCGGTGAGCAGGCGTGCGGCGCCGCCGAAGCATTCCCCCTTGCCTTCCTCTTCCGCCGAGCAGGTGGAATCGGTCTTGTTGATGGATTCGATGCGCGAATGGAAGTCGTTGATGTGCAGGATATTGAGCTCGAAATCGGCGAGCGCCGCGCCGCCTGAAAGGGCCAGGACCGAAGCGGTCATCAGCCCGAACCTCAATGTCTTCATCATCTGGTCTCTCTCCTGTTTTTATCGGCCCTGTTTTTATCGGCAGGTCCCTGCCGCCTTGCTCCGATTGTTCTACTGTCCCACCGTGACAATCGTTGTGCGACGCATGTTTTCACCAAGAGAAAGCCGTTTCAAGGGAAATATGACAATGGTGCGCGCTTTGAGCTCATGCGCGCAGAACGCGAAAACCCCGCCGGGGCGGGGTTTTCAAAAATGCCGGTTTTCCGGGTTTCTCAGCCGCGGCGCATCAGCGAGAACTGGGCGCCGCTGTCCTGCGTGCAATTGAGCTGGTTCGGCGTGACGAGCGAGCAGTTGACGCGCGACTGCGTCTTCCTCACGAGCGAGGTCATGCTGATCTCGACGAGCGTCGGCGAGAGATTGACGTAGGTGCCGGACGCCAGCAGCGTGTTGCTGTCGCTGGAGCGGGTGTTGAACGTGCCCCCCTGGAAGCTGGAGACGATGCCGTTCGGATCGACCCAGGAGCCCTCGACGCCGCGGGGCTGCGTCGGCTGGGGAAGCTGGCGCGGCGGCGGCGCGGAAACGCAGGCGGTAAGGCTGGCTGCGGCGATGAGCGCAAGGCTCGCTTTCAGTTTCATGATGTGTCTCCCGCGATTCGGTCCGTCCCTGGGGGCACAAACATGCCGCCTCGACCCTATGTAACGCAAGATGTGGCCTTGAAAAGGCAGGGGCTTTCAACACACAAAAACCGCCTGCCGGGGGGCAGGCGGTCGTTCGACAGGTCGTCCGGCTGGTCTCAGCGGACCAAAATGTTCCTGAACTGCCAGGGGTCCTTCTCGTCGATGTCCTCCGGGAAGAGGCCCGGGCGGCCGTCGAGCGGGGTCCAGTCGGTATAGTGGCCTTCGACCGGGCCGAGATAGGGAAGCTGCACTTCGAGGCAACGCTTGTAGTCGATCTCGTCGGCCTCGACGATGCCGGCCTTCGGGTTTTCAAGCGCCCAGACCATGCCGGCGAGCACGGCGGAGGTCACTTGCAGGCCGGTGGCGTTCTGGTAGGGCGCGATGCGGCGGGTTTCCTCGACCGACAGGCGCGAACCGTACCAGTAGGCGTTCTTCTCGTGGCCGTAGAGCAGGACGCCGAGTTCGTCGATGCCGTCCTCCAGCTCGTCCTCGTCGAGAACGTGGTGGACCGGCTGCGGCGTGCCGCCGTTGCCGAACATCTCGTGCAGCGAAAGCACGGCGTCGTTGGCCGGGTGGTAGGCGTAATGGCAGGTCGGGCGGAAGGTCACTTCTCCATCCTTGTCGCGGACCGTGAAATAGTCGGCGATCGAGATGGATTCGTTGTGGGTGACGAGGAAGCCGTATTGCGGGCCGGGGGTCGGGCACCAGCTGCGGACGCGGGTGTTGGCGCCCGGCTGTTCCAGGTAGATGGCGGCCTGGCAGCCCTTCTTGTGCTTCTTGGCGTTCTTCGGCATCCACTCTTCATGCGTGCCCCAGCCGAGCTCGGCCGGCTGCAGGCCTTCGGAGATGAAGCCTTCGACGGACCAGGTGTTCCAGAAGACGTTGAGCGGCTTCGGGTGCTTGGTGCGCTGCGTATCGCGCTCGGCGATATGGATGCCCTTGACGCCGAGCTTCTTCATCAGCTTGGCCCAGCCTTCGCGGTCGTGCTGGTCCGGCTCGTCGAACTTCAGGCCGGTGTCTTTGGCGAGGTTGACGAGCGCCTGCTTGACGAACCAGGAGACCATGCCGGGGTTCGCGCCGCAGGTGGAAACGGCCGTCGCGCCGCCCGGATTCTTCTTCTTTTCGTGGCGGACGGTTTCGCGCAGCGCATAGTTGGTGCGGTCGGCGTTCTTCAGGTCCTTGTCGAAATAGAAGCCGAGCCAGGGCTCGACGACGGTGTCGATGTAGAGGGCGTCGAGCTTGCGGCACAGCTTCATGATGTCGAGCGAGCCGGTATCGACCGAAAGGTTGACGCAGAAGCCCTGGCCGCCGCCGGCGGTCAGCAGCGGCTTCAGCAGGTCCTTGTAGTTTTCCTTGGTGACATATTCCTGGATGTAGCGGACGCCGTGCTTCTCGAGGAGATCCTTGTGATCGTCGCTCGGATCGATGACGACCATCCGGCTCTTGTCGAATTTGAAATGGCGTTCGATCAGCGGCAGCGTGCCGCGACCGATCGAACCGAAGCCGATCATCACGATCGGGCCGGTGATTTCGCCATACACCGGATAGTTCTGTTCCGTCATTCTTTTCTCCTTGGAAAGGGAACGAAGGCGTTCAGCCTGAAGAATTCTTCTGAGTGCCGCAGGCATTGCGAATGACTGGGCGAAGTGACCGGCTCTAACCATAAAACGTCGTCACAATAAAGAGCCTGCTGTTTTTCGAGGCAGAATCATGAGCTTTATTCGATCGTAACGCGTGCATCGGCGGATTTCCGCAGCAGCGCCACGAGTTCGGCGCGCTTGGCGGAGAGGCCCTTGTAGTCGGTCTGCGCGGGGTTGAGCGCTTCGAGCTGGTCGGCAAGCGAGGCGGCCAGTTCCGGGACGTTCGGCTGGCCCATGATCGCCGTCACCGGATCGAGATAGATGCGGATGGTGAAGAGAATGTCGCCCGAGACCGGCATTTTCCGCAGCGTCTGACGCTCGACGCGGATGAAAGCCTCTTCCGGCGGGATGTCCTTCGTTTCGGACGCCGGCTGCGAGGCCGGGCGATAGAGCCTGTAGCCCCAGTTGACCGACCAGTTCCAGCGGACCACGAACCGGTCCGGCGGAAGATTGTCGAACATGCGGCTGATGAGGCCGGCATTGCGGCTGCCGCCTTCGAAATCCGGCACCGGCGCATGTATCTCGTCCATCACCTTGCCGAACTTCTCCGAAAGCGACCAGGAGGAGGGGAAGGCCAGGAAGGCGGCGGCGAGGCGCCAGCCCTTCTCCCCCTTGCGCATGACGACGAGGTCGTCCTGAACCAGAAGCCCGGCGCGGAGAAGCGGCGGCAGGGCGTCATCCGAGAGACCGACGCGCTGGCCCGCCATCTCCATCACGTTGCCGGCGCGGCGATAGATCGCCGGATGATGCGACGGGAGATAGTCGACGAGCGCATCGAGGATTTCCTGCTGGGCTTCCTCGGTGCCCGGCTCGGCGCGGAACACTTGACCGCCATGCTCGGCAAACAGCCGCCTCTTTTCCGCCAGGTGATAGGCGAGATCGCCGTCCGGCTCGATCCAGCGGGCCGGATCGAGCTGCAGGAGCCCGATCGTGAACGGCTTCGAAGAGCCGTCGTAGGGCGTGTAGGTGAGCGTCTTGTCGTTCATGCTGTCCAGGATGTGCCGTTTCAGGATCGGTTTAAGCCAAATTCACCCACTTGTAAAAATCGCCGCCGGAGACTTGGAACACGCCGCCGCCGCCCTACAAATTATTTCGCAATGCAACATGCGGGGCGGGAATCTGATGAAATTGATCAGCAGGGCCTTTTATGTCGCCGTCGGAACGGCCTTCAAGACAAAGGGATCGCGGGAGATCGCCTTGAGGGCCTGGACGCGGCTTTCACTTCTGCAGCAGGAAGGCTTGAACAATCGCAACGACTGGCCGATCTGGCTCCTGTTCTGGATGGTGTTCCTCGCCGGATGCACCATGGCAGCCAAGGTGGCCTCCCCCGACGGATGCGATCCGGAACGGTTTCAGTATTATCCTATGGGGAAATGCTGAGCGGGGCCGTCGTCATGCGGCCGGCGTGCCCTGGTGGAAGACCATGCGCCATCGGCCATCGGCATCGAGCCGCCAGATCGAGCTGCGGTTGGTGAAGAGCTTGCCGCCATCGTCATCGACGCGGATGCCGCGATAGGTCGCCAGCGCGACGGTATCGCTGAGAAGCGAAACGGCGAAATCGGCAATCGCGGTGTTGCTCGGTCCGACCTCGGCGGTCAGGCGCGGGATGATGTCGTCGAATGTATAGCTGAGGCCGGAGCGGCCGAATTCGCGGAAACCGGGAGCCAGAAGCTCACGCAGCTTCGTTTCGGAGCTGCGGATCTCCGGGCTCTGCAACGCGGTTTCAAGCGAGAGCAGGTGTTCGGCAAGGGATTGTGCTTCGGCCATTATCCGGATCCTCCAACTCCATGGTCGGCGGCAATGAATGACCGCGAGTGCTCCGGTAGGCCCACAAGTTCCGCCGCGATCAGGCCGCGCAGGGAATTGCCGACGAAAAAACGGCGGTTCTCTATGTCGGCAAGGCGAAGGACCTGGCTGTGCGCCTTCCGCTCTCGGATCAGCTCGGCCCGCAATATCCCGGGCAGGAGCCCGCTCGTCAGCGGCGGCGTCACGAGATTGCCATTGGCCTCCGCGACGAAGACGTTGGTGATCGTTCCTTCGCAAAGTTCGCCGCGCTCGTTGAGAAGCAGGACCTCGTCCGCCTCCTCGGGAGAGAATTCGGCGCGCGCGGCTTCGTAGAGTTCCCGGCGCGAGGTCTTGTGCCGGAAGAGGGGATCGTCGGACGGGAGTTTCGTTTCCGCGACGCGCACGCGCCATACGGTATCGGCCGGGAAGGGGGTGAAGGGCGTCGTGGTGATCTCAATCCTGCCGCGATAGGTCATGACGAGGCGCACGCGCAGAGCCGCCTCGCCGGAGACTGCCGCTTCGAGCTGCGTCAGCAAATCGGGCGGCGGCTGGCGGAAACCCAGCGCATCGGCCGACCGGCTGAGACGGCGCAGATGCTGCGCCACGCGCAGGAAGCCTGCGTCCGGTTCCCAGCGCATCGTTTCGATCAGCGAGAAATCCATTGGTCGCCCACCGCAAACCGTGCCTTCAGGAGACACTCGTCATATTCGGCCTCCGCCGTCGAGTCGAAGACGATGCCGCCGCCGACATTGAAAACGGCCTTGCCGTCGTTGAAAAGCGCGATCGTGCGGATCGCCACAGAAAACCGCATCGGGCCGGCCGGGTCACAATAGCCGATCGCGCCGCAATAGACGTCGCGGGGCCCGGTTTCGAGCGCGCCGAGGATTTTCATGGCCCACATTTTCGGCGCACCGGTAATGGAGCCGCAGGGAAAAAGAGCCGCGAGGATTTCGGGAAAACCGATCTCCGGTAGAAGCTTCGCCCGCACATGGCTGACCATCTGATGGACGGTCGGATAGGTCTCGATGGCGAAGAGCTTCGGAACGGAGAGCGTCCCCACCTCGCTGATCAGGGAGATGTCGTTGCGCAGCAGGTCGACGATCATGCGGTTCTCGGCCAGCGTCTTCTCGTCGGCCAGCATTTCCCCGATGATCGTTTCATCCTCCTCCGGCGTTGCGCCGCGCGGGGCGGTGCCCTTCATCGGATGGGTTTCGATGAAACGGCCGGCATCGACCGAGAAGAAAAGCTCCGGCGACCGCGACAGGACGATCGGACCGCCGATATCCCCGGTGAAGTCGATGAGCGCGCCGTAATGCACGGGCTGGCGCGCGACGAGGGACCAGAAGGCCGCGCGCGGATCGCCCCGCCAGCGGGCGGTGATCGGCATGGTCAGGTTGGCCTGGTAGCAGTCCCCCCGGCGCAGGTGCCGGTGGAGCCTGTCGAAGCGTTCCCGGTAGGTCGCAAAATCCCAGGCGGCATGGGGTTCGCTCAGCAAGGGCTCTTCGTTTTCCGCAGGCGCCGGAAGGGCGAGGGGGTGTTCATGGCCGGCGGGGGCGTCGAATATCCCCATGGCGAGCAGGGGCGTCGGCCGGTGGGGTACGATCAGGGGGCGAAGCTTTTCCTCGAAGACGTGCCCTGCCTCGTAGGAAATATAGCCAGCCAGCCAGTGGCCGGCGCGGCGGGCTTCCTCCAGCCGGCGCAGCGCCGGCAGGACCTCGTCGGCCTCATGTGCGGCGACGATCTCCTTCGGCCGGTCGAAGACGAGGCTCCGTCCGGCGGGATCGTCGCGAAAGAGCGCATAGGGTTGATGTTTTGCCATGTCCGTTTCGGCTTCTGCCTGTCTCTTGTCTTGCCGTTCACCCCAACCCTCTTCCGGTTCTGACGGCAGGACGCTCTCCCCTTCTCCCCAGCGGGGAGAAGGTGGTCCGCAGGACCGGATGAGGGGGCGAAGCCACCATCGGGCGATGCGTTTGCCGCGTGTGCACCCCCTCATCGCCTCGCTTTGCTCGGCACTTCTCCCCGCTGGGGAGAAGAGGGCGCAAGCCGAACCTGCCCGGTTCCTCATGTGCGGTTGCCCCGCCGTGTGCGCGGAGAAGGTGCCCGGCAGGGCGGATGAGGGGCGCTATCTCCGCTTCAGCTATGCCCTATCCAGAGCCTCCAGTTCATCGATCAGGCTTTCGATCATCGACAACCCCTTCGACCAGAAGGACGGATCGGTGGCATCGAGACCGAAGGGTTTCAGGAGTTCCGAATGATGCTTGGTGCCGCCGGCCTTGAGCAGCTCGAAATACTTCTGCTGGAAGCCCGGAGCCGCGTTCTGGTAGACCGCGTACAGCGAATTCACCAGGCAGTCGCCGAAGGCATAGGCATAGACGTAGAAGGGCGAGTGGATGAAGTGGGGGATATAGGTCCACCACGTCTCGTAGCCTTCGGAAATCCTGATCGCCGGGCCGAGGCTTTCGCCCTGCACCGATAGCCAGAGCTCGCCGATCTGCTCGGCGGTGAGCTCGCCTTCCTTGCGGGCCGTGTGGACCTTGCGCTCGAACTGGTAGAAGGCGACCTGGCGCACGACCGTGTTGATCATGTCCTCGACCTTCTGGGCGAGCATCGCCTTGCGCTCGCGCTTGTCCCTGGTCTTTTCGAGCAATGCGCGGAAGGTCAGCATCTCGCCGAAGACGGAGGCGGTTTCGGCGAGCGTCAGCGGCGTCTGGCACATCAGGGCGCCCTGGCCGCCGGCAAGCACCTGGTGCACGCCGTGGCCGAGTTCGTGGGCGAGCGTCATCACGTCGCGCGGCTTGCCCATGTAGTTGACGAGCACATAGGGGTGGGCGGAGGGCACAACGGGATGGGCGAAGGCGCCCGGCGCCTTGCCGGGACGCACCGGCGCGTCGATCCATTCCTCGTCGAAAAAGCGCCCGGCAATGTCGGCCATTTCCGGCGCGAAGCCGCGATAGGCGGAAAGGACCGTTTCCTTTGCGTCGGTCCAGGGGATGAGCGCGGTCGGGGTTTCCGGCAGGGGCGCGTTGCGGTCCCAGAAATTCAATTGCTCCATGCCGAGCCATTTCGCCTTCATCGCGTAATAGCGGTGGGAGAGGCGCGGGTAGGCCTGCTTGACCGCCTCCGCCAGCGCATCGACCACTTCCCGCTCGACGCGGTTCGCGAGATGGCGCGAATCGGCGATGTCCTCGAAGCCGCGCCAGCGGTCGGAAATCTCCTTGTCCTTGGCGAGCGTGTTGGTGATCAGCGTGAAGACGCGCAGGTTTTCGCCGAACGTCTTCGAAAGTGCCGCGGCAGCCTTGGCGCGCACTTCCGGCTCAGGTTCCTGCAGCATGTTGAGGGTCACTTCGAGCGGCAGCTTCCCGCCGTCCACCTCGAAGCGCAGCTCCGCCATGGTCTCGTCGAAGAGACGGTTGAAGGCGGCCGCCGATGTCATCGATTTTTCAAGGAAAAGCTGTTCGAGCTTGTCCTCGAGCTGGAAGGGCTTGTCCTTCCTGAGATCGACGATCCAGGGGCGGTAGTGCCCGGCCGCCGGATCGCGGTCCATGCAGGCGTCCATCACCGCATCGTCGATGCGGTTGAGTTCCAGCGAAAAGAACAGGAGATGCGAGGAGAGGTCGGTGAGCTTCGCCTGAACGTCGCCATAGAACTTGCCGTTTGCGGGGCTGGACGTGTCGGAGAAATAGGTGAGGCCGGCGAAGGAGCCGATCTTGCCGAGAAGATCGTCGAGCGCCTCGTATTCCCCGAGCGCCTCGCCGATGCCGCCCGCGCCGGTTTTCGCCGCGGCCTCGGCAAGCCTGCCCTTCCACTTTTCCTCGAAGGCGATCGCGAGCTTTTCCGCCTTCGCCATGTCCGCGGTGAAGGCGGGAGCGTCCTTGGCCGGGTAGAGATCGGAAAGCTTCCAGACCGGCAGAAGCCCGAGCGCCGGATCGGTCGCGGCGGCGGCAGCATCGGTCGCGGCAGGAATTTCCAGGATCGCGGGTGCGGACGGTCTCATCGGTTCTTTCCTTCTCGATTGCCGGCTTTCGTCATGACGGACTGTTTTCCTCGCCAGCCGTTAAAATGCAAGCTTTTCTCAAAAGGGGATGTTCAAGCCTTTCTGAGACAACCGTCAGCGTAAAAGCCCGAAAAGGGGGCACGATGAACGTTGCTGGGAGCAGAGCATGATTGCGCACATCCTTGTCGTTGATGACGATCCGATTCAGCGTCGCCTGCTGAAGAATGCGGTAGAGCGTTATGGCCACGCCGCACACCTCGCCGAAAACGGCCTTGTTGCGCTGGAGTTCCTGAAGCGCACCGCAAACGACATCAATGTCATCGTGCTCGACCTGATGATGCCGGAGATGGACGGTCTCACCTTCCTCGGCGCCATCCGCGAGCTCGGGATCGACATCCCGGTCATCGTCCAGACAGGACAGGGCAGTATCGAATCGGTCGTGCAGGCCATGCGCGCCGGCGCCTTCGATTTCGTCGTCAAGCCGGTGTCGCCGGAGCGGATCGGAACGTCGATCGCCAATGCGCTGAAGCTCGACCAGAAGGAATCGAGGTCTCGCACCAGCCGCCGCCAGCGCGCCGGCGCCGTCGGTTTCGGCGATATCGTTTCGGCGAGCCCCGACATGCTGCGCGTCATCGACCTCGCACAGCGCGCCGCCCATTCCAATATTCCGGTCGTGCTCGAAGGCGAATCCGGCGTCGGCAAGGAAATGATCGCCCGCGCGATCCAGTCGAACGGCGACCGTGCCGGCAAGCCGTTCATCACGGTCAACTGCGGCGCGATCCCGCATAATCTTGTGGAAAGCATTCTCTTCGGCCATGAGAAGGGCGCCTTCACCGGAGCCACCGAACGCCATACCGGCAAGTTCGTGGAGGCCGACGGAGGCACGCTCTTCCTCGACGAGATCGGCGACCTGCCGCTCGAAGTCCAGGTGAAGCTCCTGCGCGCGGTGCAGCAGGGCGAGATCGAGACCGTCGGCGCGGCACGCGTCCAGAAGGTCAATGTCCGGCTGATCTCGGCCACCAACAAGGACCTCATCGAGGAAGTGCGCGCCGGCCGCTTCCGCGAGGACCTTTATTACCGCCTGAACGTCTTCCCGATCACCATTCCGGCGCTGCGCCGCCGCAAGGAGGACATTCCGCACCTGGCGCGCGTCTTCGCGGAGCGCTTCTCGGTGGAGCAGAAGCTGCCGAGGACGCTCACCGTCGGGGCCGGCGCGCTGGCGCTTCTCACCGCCTACGACTGGCCGGGCAATATCCGCCAGCTCGAAAACGCCGTCTTCCGCGCGGTGGTGCTTTCCGAAGGCGACGAGCTGACGGAGGCGGATTTCCCGCAGATCGCCGCACAGCTTCCCGAATTCCGCACGGCAGAGCTTGCCGCCACCGCCGTGGCGCCGACGCCGGCTGCGGCATCGGAACAGGCGGTGCGGGAGGCGCTCGCCGAATCACCCGTCTTCGCCAACAGCGATAGCAGGATGAATGCCGCCAAGCCGGATGCGAGAGCGATGCTCGCCGCCGCCTATCCTTCGGAAAACGTCATCGTCAGCACCGACGAGGCGGGCGAGGTGAGAAAGCTCGCCGATGTCGAAGAGGAGCTGATCCGTTTCGCGCTGAAGTTCTATCGCGGCCAGATGAGCCAGGTTGCCCGCAAACTCGGCATCGGACGCTCGACGCTTTACCGGAAACTCAAGGATTATGGCATCGATCCCGACGATCCGCTCAAGGAAGCCGCATGAAATAAACCGTTAACTTTCCGGAGGGAGCGCGTCGCGCCGGAAACGAACCGGAGCGGCGCATCCCATGTCTCAGGATATCCGCCGATGCCCTTGAGCCAGAACAGATTTCGTATTTGGCGCCGTGCATTAGCAATCGTTAACCTTCACGCAAGGAAGTCCTGTCAGCTTCTGTCAATCTCCGGTTAGTCATTTGTTGACTATAAGGGAGAAGCTTGTACATGTGTGGCACATTTGCCATCGTGTCACCGCATTTGACAGTCATTTGAGGCAACGTGGGACGTTGTCGACCGGACGGGGATCGTTTTGCCGGATCAATATGCAAAAGAAACGCCTTCGGGTGAGAAGGCGCGCGGCGGCAAAGCCGGGCTCTTCAAAACTCTCGCCAGACGCGTTGCAGCTGCCGCCCTGCTGGTCCTGACGGCGCTGCCGGCCCTTTCCCTTTCCGCAGCGGAAGCTGCCGCCGAAACCAGAAGCCTCAAGCTCTACTTCGTCCATACCGGCGAGAAGGCGGTCATCACCTTCAAGCGGAACGGCAGATACGACCAGAAAGGTCTGGCGCAGATCAACCAGTTCCTGCGCGACTGGCGCAAGAACGAGCCGGCCAAGATGGACCCGCGGCTCTTCGATCTCGTCTGGGAAGTCTACCGCCGGTCGGGCGCCTCCGACTATATCCATGTGGTTTCGGCCTACCGTTCTCCCGCCACCAACAACATGCTGCGCACCCGCTCGCGCAATACCGGTGTCGCCAAGAACAGCCAGCACATGCTCGGCAAGGCCATGGATTTCTACATCCCGGGCGTGAAGCTTTCGACGCTCAGGGCGCTCGCCATGCAGATGCAGGTGGGCGGCGTCGGTTATTATCCGCGGTCCGGCTCGCCTTTCGTGCATCTCGATGTCGGCGGCGTGCGCGCCTGGCCGCGCATGACGCGCCAGGAACTCGTGCAGATCTTCCCGAAGGGCAACACGATCCATCTTCCGGCCGACGGCAAGCCGTTGCCGGGCTACGAACAGGCGCTGGCGGACTACAAGAAGCGCGTCAGCTCCAGCTCGATCCAGGTCGCCAGCACGGCCGGCGGCAGCATCCGCGGCGACAGCGAGCGGAAGCGGCAGCCGAACCTGCTCGCCTTCCTGTTCGGCGGCGGCGGTGCCGACGAGGAAGAGGACAACGCGGAAAGCAGCGCGCCCGCCGTGGCGCAGCGTCCGGCGCCGGCCCAGAGGCCGGCCGCGCAGGAAGACGAGGATGCCGCTGCGCCGGTTATGGTCGCTTCCGCTTCTCCGCAGCAGCAGCCCGAGAACATCGCCGCACCGGTGCCGCTTTCGCGCCCGGCCTTCCGGTCGGATGCCGCGCCTGGCGGCGGGCTTGCGACGGCGCTCTATTCGCCGGCGCGCAACGCGGCGCAGGAAGCGCTCGCCATGCAGACATCCGCGCCTGCCAATGCGCCCCAGCAGCCCGGCGCGGAAACCTTCGCCGATCTTTCCGGCTATAATATTCCGGTACCGACGCTGCTCGGGCCGCGCGGGCTCAAGGGGGATGCCGAAAACGGCGTGATGACGGCTTCCGTCGATCCGATGCCGGTGCTCGAGAACATGGCCTCCATCCCGCTGCCGGCCCATCGTCCCGACACTCCTGCGGCGCTTGCCGCGGCCTCGCCCGGTACGGAAGAAGAGCAGGAACTGACGCCGGCCCTCGTCGCGGCCCTGGCGCAGAGCGTCGAGCAAACGCGTCCCATCGTGCCGCCGGCCCGGCCTGCGCTTGCAGCGACGGCACCGGTTCCGCAGCCGCCCGCCACAGCAGCGGCCAAACCCGCGCCGGCTCAGCGGCCGGTCGAAACGGCTGCGGTCTCTCCGAAGGTCATCCATCCCTCCGCGGGCAGGGCCATGCAGTTCGGCGACGGTTTCGATGCCCCGAAGGCGCCGGTTGCCGCATCCGTGGCTCCGGTCGCCAGCAAGGGCGGACGGACGGCTCAGCCTGCCGCCGCAAAGCCCGCAGCCGGCGCCCTGACGGGCGACATGCTGGCGAAATGGGCCCTCAACAACAACCGCCCCGATGCGGCCGCCTCGATGAAGGCGCCGCGCGTGGTCAGCCGCACGCTCAACAGCGAATATTCGGCCGCCTATTCCGGCGGCGGGTTCAAGCCGGTCACCGCGGCCGCGGCGGTCGATCCCGGCCGCTTCAGCGGCCCGGCCAGATGATCCGCGGATCGATGAGCAAAATAAAACCCGCCATTGGCGGGTTTTTTCATGGCCGGGCTGCCTTGCGAAATCAGGCGGCGTCCTGCTCCGACGGACCTTCGATCATGCCGAGCGCCTGCAGGTAGGTATCGAGGATGAGGTCCTCTTCCATACGCTCCTGATCGTCCTTCTTGCGCAGCGCAATGACCTTTTTGAGGATCTTGGTGTCGAAGCCCATGGATTTGGCTTCGCCGTAGACGTCCTTGATGTCGTCGGCGATCGTCTTCTTTTCTTCTTCCAGTCTTTCGATGCGCTCGACAAATGCGCGGAGTTGGTCGCGGGCGACGCCATGAGCATCAGACATCGGGGCCTCCTGATCGTAGAAAATTTCAATGAGTGGTCGTCAACTGCCGAAAAGGAAGACCGAGGTCAAGCCTAATCGGGCCGTTGATCAACCATGGGCGGGTTTGTTCACGTCGAATGCGGCTTTTTGCGCATCACTGGCTTCCGCCTGATGCAGATTCTTCCAGTCTTCATAGGGCATGCCGTAGACGATCTCGCGGGACTGATCCTTGGAAAGGTCGATGCCCGCCTCCTCGGCCGCCTCGCGATACCAGTTGGAAAGGCAGTTGCGGCAGAAGCCGGCGAGGTTCATCAGGTCGATATTCTGCACGTCGGCGCGCTCGCGCAGATGCTGGACGAGCCGGCGGAAGGCGGCGGCCTCGAATTCCGTCTGCTGTTCCCTGGTGAGTTCGGTCATCGGAACACCTCCTGATATGCGCGTCAGCCTGGGTAGGGGCCGGTGCGCGAGGGAAAAATCCTGTATTCGTGCAATGTGGGGTCGGCGTTGAGCGTCTTGAAGATCGGCGCCAGCCTTTCCGCCCAGGCGGCGATGCCGGCTTCGTCGCCGATCAGGTCCTGACGCACTTCGAGAAGCGCATGCGGCGTGCCGGACATCATGCAATGGCGATACATGGTGTCGCCCTTCAGCGCGCCGTCATAGGGCTCGTTGTCGCCGACGGTGATGTCGCCCGGTGCTTTCAGGAGTTCGAGGAACGGAAGAACGGCGCGATGGTCGCTGTCCCAGAGCACGGCCGCATGCCAGGGGCGCGGCACGCCCTTCCAGAAGGGCGTGAAGGAATGCAGCGAAAGCACGAGCGGCGCGCGGCCGGAGGCGCCGGCCTTGGCGATGGTGCGCTCGACCGCGCGGTGGTAGGGCCGGTGATAGGCGTCGAGGCGGAAATCCCATTCCTCCTCGGTGATCGGATGATTGCCGGGAACGATCGCGCCGTCGGAGATCTTCATGATCAGCGTCGGATCGTCCTCGCCGCGGTTCGGGTCGATCAAGAGGCGTGAGAAACAGCCGAGCACGGCCGGAACGTTCAGCATGGCGGCAAGGCTGCGGGTCAGGCCTTCGACGCCGATATCGAAGGCGATATGGCGGCGGAAGGCGCTTTCCGGCAGGCCGAGGCTGCCATAGGCGGCGGGCAGGCGGTTCATCGCATGGTCTGCCAGGAGCACCATGCCGCTGTCATAATCGCCTTCTATGATTTCGAAAGGTATGAAGTCCTGCATCGCTGTCGGAAAATCGGATGGTTTCTTGCGGAGTACCCCTCGTGTCCTCCGGGGGTAGGTCGTTGATCGCATGGGGAGGCGTCCGGCGCAAGCCGCGTCGGCTGCCGACGGTCGAAGGTTGCCGGTGGGAAGAGGACTAATCGATTAGACTTTCGTTGACTTTCCGACTCTGCCGCGCGAAGAAAGTGCTTCACGAATAACCATGGAGTCCTGACGGAAACCGTGTCGAAAAAATCCCCCACAGCCTATCTTCGCTCTCTCGTTTCCGCTCCGGCGCTCATCGCCATCGTGGCTACAGGCGTACCGCTTTTCGCGGCGGGCTCGGCGCATGCGGATTTCCGCGTCTGCAACGGCACCCAGAACCTCGTCGGCGTGGCGATCGGCTACCGCGCGGCGGAAGGCTGGACCACGGAGGGCTGGTGGCAGGTGCCCGCCTCCACCTGCGCGACGCTGATCGAGGGCGAGCTGCAGTCGCGCTATTACTATCTCTATGCCGAGGATGCGGCCCGCGGCGGCCGCTGGACCGGCAACATCAACATGTGCGTCGCCGAAAACGAGTTCAAGATCGTCGGCGTCAACGATTGTTTCGCCCGTGGCTTTCAGCGCATGGGCTTCAAGGAATACGACACGGGCCGTCAGGGGAGCTGGATGGTCCAGCTTTCGGATACGCCTGGCACACAAGAAGGCCAGAATTGATGAGGCGTTACCGCAAAGTTAAGATCCTCGCCACCCTCGGACCGGCGTCGTCCGAAGAGGAGATGATCCAGAAGCTGCATGAGGCGGGGGCCGACCTTTTCCGCATCAACATGAGCCATGCCAGCCACGACGTGATGCGCATGCTGATCTCCCGCATCCGCTCCGTCGAAGCCCGCTCCGGCCGGCCGATCGGCATCCTCTGCGACCTGCAGGGTCCGAAGCTGCGCGTCGGCAAGTTCGCGGCCGGCAAGGTGACGCTCAAGGTGGGGCAGACCTTCACGCTCGACAACCGCGACGAGCCGGGCGACGAGACCCGCGTCTTCCTGCCGCATCCGGAAATCCTTCAGGCCGTGAAGCCCGGCGACCGCCTGCTGATCGACGACGGCAAGCTGGCGCTGAAGGCGGAGAAGGCCGACGGCAAGACCATCGTCTGCACCGTGATCGCCGGCACCAGCATATCCGACCGCAAGGGCGTCAGCCTGCCCGACACGCTGCTTCCCGTCGGCGCCCTGACCGACAAGGACCGTGTCGATCTCGATGCGGCGCTGGCGACCGAGGAAGTGGACTGGATCGCGCTTTCCTTCGTGCAGCGCCCCGACGACCTTGCCGAGGTGCGCAAGATCGCCCGCGGCCGCGTCGGCCTGATGTCGAAGATCGAGAAGCCGCAGGCGCTGGAACGGATCGACGAGATCATCGAGCTCTCCGACGCGCTGATGGTGGCGCGCGGCGACCTCGGCGTCGAGATGCCGATCGAATCCGTCCCCGGCATCCAGAAGCAACTCACCCGCGCCTGTCGCCGTGCCGGCAAGCCGGTCGTCGTCGCGACCCAGATGCTGGAATCGATGATCTCCTCGCCGGTACCGACCCGCGCGGAAGTGTCCGACGTGTCGATCGCCGTCTTCGAAGGCGCCGACGCGATCATGCTGTCGGCCGAATCCGCATCCGGCCAATATCCGGTCGAGGCCGTCTCGATGATGGCGTCGATCGCCCGCGAGGTCGAGCAGGATCCGCTTTATCCGACCATCATCTACGCGCAGCGCGCCACGCCGGAAGCGACCGGCGCCGACGCGATCTCGCTCGCAGCCCGCCAGATCGCCGAAACGCTCAGGCTTTCGGCCATCGTCACCTATACGTCGTCCGGCACGACGGGCCTGCGCGCCTCCCGCGAACGTCCGCAAGTGCCGATCATCGCGCTTTCGCCGATCATCCAGACCGCCCGCCGGCTTTCCGTCTGCTGGGGCATGCATTGCGTCGTCACCCATGACGCGACGGACCTGGACGATATGGTGAACCGCGCCTGCCGCATCGTCGTGTCGGAAGGTTTCGGCAAGCCCGGCGACCGCATCATCATCTCGGCCGGCGTTCCGCTCGGCACGCCCGGCGCTACCAACATGCTGCGCATCGCCTATATCGGCTCGGACGGGCAGACGGGCGTCTGAGGGGTTTAGGGAACGGTAGTGCATCCGGGCGGTTTCTCCACCGGATGCGGAGTTCCCGTCGGTCATGAAAACCGGCCGCAGGATTCTGAATTTCCGCGGCCGATTTGCCTGCGCCGAAAACAGACAGGGTGTCGAAGCCGGATGTCCGAAATACCGACGATCGAGACCGAACGGCTGCTGCTTCGTCCGCAACGGATGGAAGACTGGCCCCGTTATGCGGAGCTGATGCTCTCCGACCGCGCCCTCTATATGGGAGGGCCGCATTCGCTGCATGCTGCCTGGGGAATGTTCTGCCACGATATCGCCCAATGGGCGCTGATGGGACACGGCGCCTTGATGATGGAGCATCGCGAGACCGGCCTGTGTCTCGGTCAGGTCGGCATCAATGCTGGACCGCTGTTTCCCGAGCATGAGCTCGGTTGGCTCGTCTACCCGGAGGCCGAGGGGAAGGGCTATGCCTACGAAGCCGCGAAGGCGCTGCGGGACTGGGCCTTCGATGTGCGCGGCCTTAAGACGCTCGTCAGCTATATCCATCCCGACAACATCCGTTCCCGCCGGCTGGCGGAGCGTCTCGGCGCGGAACCGGATATCTCGGCGCCTCGCGAAGATCCGGCGGACCTCGTTTACAGGCATCCTACTGCATCGGCCCGAAAGCCGGAATCGGTTTTCGGAAAGCACGACGCAGCAGATTCAATGCTTTAGAGCGTCCTTGGTGCGTCCAATTGGACGCTCGGCGCTCTCAGCGCTGAGGCTGCGGCGCATGCGGGTCAGACGGTGATGCTGACGCTGACGGCCGGCATGCTGGAGACGGTGCCTGCGAGCGCGCTGACGGCAGCGTCGAGACCCTGGGCATTCGTAGCGGCGCCGGCATTCCTGTCGTCCCGCAGCTTGCGCGCGGCTTCCTCCAGAAGCGCCTTGATCTGTCGGGCCACCGCACTGAATTCCGCTGCCGTCCTGATATCGCCGGGAGACAGCGTGGGCTTCTCGTCCGCAGAGCCGCCGTCGTCCATGACGTCCATATAGGCCCGTTCTGCCTGCGAATAGGGCTTCTCCTCGTTCGACATGTCTTCGGCTCCGGCTTGCTGTGTCTCGTCGGTCAATGCCTGTCGATTCTTCGTGGAGGAGGGGAAGGTCGCGCCGTCTTCGGTCAGGGCCTCGGTGAACTCGCGGGCGGCACCGGCTACGACGACGCCCAGCAGGGCCGCCTGGCGGGCGACGGTTTCCGGATCGAAATTCCAGCGCTGCAGGAACTTGAGCTGCTCCTTGGCCTCCTCCAGTTTCTTCCTGGCACGCGCCTTCGCCTCTTCGTCGGCCTCGTCCGTCGCTTTCTTGAGGGTCGTCAGGCCATGGGTCAGGCGGTCGTATTGTTCCTCTACGGGGGTCTTCTGCGCGTCGGCGGCAGAGGCCGCATCCGTCGATGCGGATGCACTGTCCGCCCTGGCCGGACGCGCCGGATAGTTCCTGCCGATACCGCCGATCTCCATCGCATCCCGCTCCGATTCCATCCTGCGAAGAGGGTGGGGCGACGGGCTTGCCTCAGGCTGGAACCTCGCGGGGAAGGTCAGGTCTTCTCGATCGACAGGTCCAGTTCCGGCGGCGCGTCCTCCGCCTGCGGCATGAGGCGGGCCTCCGCCATATGCGCGGCGGCCTCAAGATCGCGCGGAAGACCGGCGAGCTTCTCGATCGCCGCGATCACCACGTCGGTCGCCATGTAATCCGGCTTGTGGCCGAGATGACGGATGACGACGAGTTCCGAGCCGGCGACGGCATTAGCGAAACCATGCGAGTGGATTTCCGTGGAAACGATCGCGTCGCTGTCGCCGGTGACGATCACCGTCGGTGCGCCGATCTCCCGATAGCGCAGCGCCGTGCGGTGAAGGTAAGCGTTGAGGTTGACGCAGTCGACGGCGTTGCTGCGGAAGTTTTCGGGGCGCAGCACGAGGGCGGGCGCGCCTTCCTGCAGATACTTTTCCGGGCGCGGATTCGGATGGAATACGGCCCTGGTGGCCTTCTCCATCAGCATGAGGCCGGCCGGCAGGCTGAAGAGACGGGTGAAAAGCCAGCCGATCCCGGGTTTCGCGGCGATATCGTAATACCAGTCGACGCCGCCCGGCCAGGGATGCGTGGCGGGTGACAGAAGCAGGAGCCCGGCGGTCTTTTCCGGGTGAAAAAGCGCGAAGCTTGCGGCGATCGCGCCGCCGAACGAATGGCCGGCGATGACGGCCTTCCCGATGCCGCGCTTTTCCATGAGCCGCGCAATGGCGTCCGCCTGGCCGTCGGGAAAGCCGTTCTTTAAGCCGCCGCGTTCGGAATAGCCATGGCCCGGCCGATCCACGAAGAGCATTTCCGCGCGGCCGTCGAGCGCTCTGCGGAAGGCTGTCTCCTGGTCCCGGAGATTGCCGCTGGCGCCGTGGATGAAGACGATCGCCGGCAGGTCGGCGCCGGGCGGCTTCGGCACATGCAGCGAGTTCAAACGAAAGCCGCCGACATCGATCAGTTCGCCGGTGTTGGGGAATTCCGTCTCGATCGCCTTGGCCTTCCAGGCGGTGAAGCCGAAAGCCAGGGCGACGATGCCGATGATGGCGAGTGGCAGGATCACCATGAACGATTGCCGACCCTGGTCAGGTCCGGTTGCCGGCGATCTTTTCGGAGAGTTTCGTCACGGCTTCCTGGGCATCGCGGTCGGCCGGATAGACGGCGAGGTAATCTTCCCAGGCCTTCAGCGCCAGTTCGTCCCTGCCGTTCTCCATCAGGATGCCCGCCATGCCGGCGATCGCTCCGAAATGGCGCGGTTCGCGCTTCAGCACCTCGGCGATGTCGGCCATGGATTTGCGGCTGTTGCCCATGGTGTAGTGCAGCGTCGCGCGGCGGTTCCAGCCCTCCGGATAGGCGGGATCGAGGAGCGTCACCTGATCGAGGAAGTCGAGCGCTGCGGCATTGCGCTTCTCCTTGATCGCGGTCGCCGCCCACTGCATGAGAAGATCGACCGTGGCGCTTCCCGACTGGTTCATGTCGGTCATGATCTGGGTCGCGATGCCGCGCGCCTTGTCCGCATCGCGTTCGCGCTTCAGCGCCTCGAACAGCGGGTCGAGCGGATTGGCCGGTTTCGGAGCGGATGCCGGGGCGGCCTGGATTCCTGCGGGCGGGGCTGCGGCCGGCGGCGAAGGCGCAGCCGTCTGGGCGAGAGCGGAGGAAGCGGCGAGCGTCGCGGCGACAACGAGGGGGCTGAAACGAAAATAGCGCATGCGGATAAGGTAATCCGCCTGCGCCGAAGTTCAAACCCGATTTATCGCGCTATCGACAATTTGATCGGCCCCGCGGATGTCGGGGCCGCAGCCGTATCAGCCCTGACGAGCCTTGAAGCGCGGATTCTGCTTGTTGATGATGTAGATGCGGCCCTTGCGGCGAACCAGGCGGTTATCGCGGTGACGGGCCTTCAGCGCCTTGAGCGAGTTCTTGATCTTCATTGTTCTGGTCCAGCAGTCTGTGGGCTCTGAGAGCCGCTTGTCCTATCAATCAAAAGCGCGCCGCCTGTTTCTTGGAGGGGCGCGCTCTCAAGTTGGCCGTGCAGATAACCCGAGCCAATCTGCATGTCAACCTTGTGACGATGTTTTCGGGCCTTTCAATTCCGTCACATGGCCCATTTTCCGGCCGGGGCGGGATTCCGTCTTGCCGTAGAGATGGACGAGCACGTCCTTCTTCGCGAGCCACGCCGGAACCTGCAGAATGTCGTCGCCGATGAGGTTGGTCATCACGCAGTCGGAATGGCGGTAAGAGCTGCCGAGGACCAGGCCTGCGACGGCGCGGATATGCTGCTCGAACTGCGAGACGACGCAGGCGGCCTCCGTCCAGTGGCCGGAATTGTGGACCCGCGGAGCGATCTCGTTGGCGATCAGCTTGCCGTCGGCCATCACGAAGAACTCCATGCCGATGACGCCGACATAGCCGAGCGCTGCGAGCAGTTTCCCGGCCGATTCGCGCGCCGTCTTAGCCGTCGCATCGGAAATGCGGGCGGGAAGGGTGGAGGTGTGCAGGATGCCGTTCCGGTGGACGTTCTCGGCCGGATCGTAGCAGAGGACCGTGCCGTCCGCGGATCTTGCGGCGATGATGGAGACCTCGCGCTCGAAGGGGACGAAGCTTTCGAGAATCAGCGGCACGCCGCCGAGCGCGTCGTAAGCGCCGGCCGGGCTCTCGCCGGGCGAGCGGAAGACGCGCTGCCCCTTGCCGTCGTAACCCATCCGGCGGGTCTTCAGCACGCCTTTGCCGCCGAAATCGACGAGCGCCTTTTCGAGGTCGGCCTGGCTGTCGACGGCATGGAATCTGGCGGTCTCGATGCCGCAGCCGTTGAGGAAGCGCTTTTCTGTCAGGCGGTCCTGCGCGACGTCGAGGGCTTTCGCCGGCGGATGGACCGGAACGGAGCGCTGCAGCGCCTCGGCGGCCGAGACCGGCACGTTCTCGAACTCGTAGGTCACCACGTCCGCGCGGCCGGCGAGTTCGGCGAGCGCCGCCGGATCGTCATAGGCCGCGACGATCTGTCCGTTCGCGACCTGGGCGGCCGGACAGTCCGCCTGCGGCTCCAGGATGATCGTACGGAAGTTCAGCCGGGCTGCGGCAATGGCCAGCATGCGGCCGAGCTGCCCGCCGCCGATGATGCCGATCGTGCGGACCGTCATGGGGCCTCGTCCATCGGGTAATCGGCGACGGCGGCGGTCTGGCGGGCGCGCCATTCGTCCAGCCGGTCGGCGATCTCGTCGTCGTTGAGCGCCAGCACGGCCGCGGCGAGCAGCGCTGCGTTGATGGCGCCGGCCTTGCCGATCGCAAGCGTGCCGACCGGGATGCCGGCCGGCATCTGGACGATCGACAGCAGGCTGTCCTGGCCGGACAGCGCCTTCGACTGCACCGGCACGCCGAAGACCGGCAGCGGGGTCACGGCGGCGGTCATGCCGGGAAGGTGCGCGGCACCGCCGGCGCCGGCGATGATGACCTGGAAGCCTTCGGCGCGGGCGCCCCTGGCGAATTCCATCATCCGCTCCGGCGTGCGGTGCGCCGAAATGATGCGCGCCTCGTAGTCGATCTCGAGCGCATCCAGCGTATCGGCGGCATTCTTCATGGTCTCCCAGTCGGACTGGCTGCCCATGATGATCGCGACGGCGGGTCTTTCGGCCATATCGGTAACCCTCATGCAATGATGTCGGGGATGATCTGATCCTCGAGCTGGCTCATCTTGTCCTTGATCGCCAGCTTCTTCTTCTTCATGCGCTGAACCCTCAGCGCATCGCAGCCGACCTGGATCATGGCGTTGATGGCGGCGTCGTAATCTTCGTGCTCCTGACGGAGCTTTGCGAGCGCCAGCCGGATATCCGCCTGTTCCTGATCAGCCATCTTAGTCCCCATTCTCGCGCCCGGCCATATCAGCGGCGGCCGGCAATGTCCGCAAGCCTCTACCACCAAACCGCGTTAACGGCTAGTTAGACAAAGTCACGAATTTGCCCCGTTCTAACCATGATTTCTCCTTCGACAAACGCGGCCGATCGTGTCACACTTCCGTCGCAAACCTGAAGCCTCGGCCAAGGGTAAAAGCCGGGGCAGGTGACCAAGGAAGGAACATGCCACATGACCGTCCAGGCTCATATCGCATCGCTTGAAAGGAAGCACGGCGCTCTGGAGGAGGAGCTCCAGGCAATTCTCGCGTCCCCCTCCGCCGACGACCGTGAAATCGCCGAACTCAAGCGCCGCAAGTTGCGCATCAAAGATGAGATGCAACGGCTAAAAGCCTCTACGCGTCACTAATTCCCAAAACAGGAGAATGCGCCGCACGCCTCGGTAACGATCAGTAAGGGGCATTTCAGGAAGCGGCAAAACAATCCAGAAACATTGAAAATTAGGTTCTGGTCGTGGTCCGTTGATCCCACATGTGACTTGCAAACCTCAACGTCACGACCAGAACTGATCCAGCCACAGGTTGAGCCTGTCGAAGCCTTTGGCATTGACGGAATAGATGCGCCGCGTGCCTTCTGCCGTCACCGTCACGAGATTGCTGTCGAGCAGCGCTTTCAGATGCTGCGACACCGCGGGCCGGCTGATCGGCAGGCCCTGGGCGAGCTCGTTGA
This sequence comes from Neorhizobium sp. CSC1952, assembly GCF_030378245.1. NCBI lineage: Bacteria > Pseudomonadati > Pseudomonadota > Alphaproteobacteria > Hyphomicrobiales > Rhizobiaceae > Neorhizobium > Neorhizobium sp. CSC1952. The sequence goes on from NZ_CP128416.1 coordinate 3,176,528, forward strand.
CGGTTTTCGGCGCGCGCCGCAATTCTTCCAGCAGATAGCGCCGGTTCGGATCAGCGATGGCTGCGAAGGGGTCAACGGTCGTCATGCACCGAACTTACGGTAAACGCATGGTAACGGCAAGATTTATTGTGCGTTGCAGCAAAGTCCCCCGCCTTATTTTTACGTTGCTTTTTTAGCGATCGCGCGAGTGCCGGATCCGGTCAGAAGGGCAGGCCGTCCCAGAGCAGCTTCAGGCCGGCGAGGAAGGCCAGCCCATAGGTCATGGGATAGAACACTTCCGATTTCAGATGCTTGACGATCGCGGCGCCCAGCATGGTGGCGGCCAGCGCCACCGGCAGGAGCGTCATGGAGATCGTCAGGTTCTCGCGGTCCAGCGCGCCGAGAAAGAAATAGGGGATGACCTTCACGGCATTGACGATCGCGAAGAAGCGGATGCTGGCGCCCGTATAGGATTTCGGGTCGAGCCGCATCGGCAGGACGTAGATCTGGAAGGGCGGGCCGCCCGCATGGGCGACGAAGCTCGCATATCCCGAAAGCGCGCCCCAGAAGGTGGCGGCCACGGGACGGTGGGGCAGGGGCGCCGCGAATCTATCCGAACGGGGGCCGTAGACCTGCCAGAAATAACGGACCGTGAAGAGAATGGTCGCGGTGGCGATGACGAGGCGGAGCGCATCGTCGGAAACGTAAGCCGACGTCGCCCAGCCGAGCGCAATGCCGATGATGCCGCCCGGCAGGATCATCAGAAGCGTCTTGCAGTCGTTGTGGTTGCGCCAGGACCAGAGCGCGACGATATCCATGACGATCAGGATCGGCAGGAAGATCGCGGCCGCCTTGACGGGATCGACCGCCATGGACATGAGCGGCACGCCGAGAAGCCCGATCGCGCCGCCGATGCCGCCCTTCGAAAGGCCGACGAGGAGGACGGCCGGAATGGCGGCTGCGAAAAAGGCGAGGCTGAGCGTATCGGGCATGAAGAGTTCGATGAGGCGGGGCGGTTGATCCTTCGGTCGGTCCGGTCTATCGAATTTGCGGACAGAAGACGAGTGCGGATTTCATGAACATCCGCCTGACAGGACAAGATTATGACCGGACTGGAAGACCGTTGCCGCCTCGTACTGATCGTGCCGGAGGGCGATGATGCCGCAGAGATTGCAAGGCAGCTCGAAGAGGCGCTTTCGGGCGGCGACGTGGCGTCGGTCGTTCTTCCCCAATACGGTCTCGACGACCAGGCGTTCCAGAAGCGGGCCGAAACGCTGGTGCCGATCGTCCAGGCGGCGGGTGCCGCGGCCCTGATCGCCGGCGACAGCCGCGTCGCGGGCCGGGTGAAGGCCGACGGGCTGCATCTCGCGGGCACGCTGACGGAGCTGGAAGAGGCGATCGGGAAATTCGTGCCGAAGCTGATCGTCGGCGCCGGCGGTGCGGCGGACAGGCACCAGGCGCTGGAGATCGGCGAACTCAGGCCCGACTATATCTTCTTCGGCAAGCTCGACGGCGACATCAAGCCGGAGGCGCATCCGAAGAACCTCGCGCTTGGCGAATGGTGGGCTTCCATGGTGGAAATCCCCTGCATCGTCATGGGCGGCAGCGATCCGGTCTCGGCGCTCGCCGTTGCCGAGACCGGCGCGGAATTCGCGGCGCTCCGGGCGGCGGTCTTTTCGAACCCGAAAGGTGCGGCCGCCGTTGTCGCGGAGGTCAACGCGATCCTGGACGAAAAAGCGCCACGGTTTGAGGCTTGATGGCTCCCCATGGGTTCGAACCGATTTCATCGCGTGATTCTGAAGGGGCTGCTGGCGGCATTTCTCGCCTCGGCGGCGCTGCCGTCCTTCGCGCTCGCGCAGGCGAACACGAGAGCCGTCACGCGGCCGCTGGAGCCGGATACCCAGCCGATGAAGAAGGATCGGGTCGAGACGCAGCCGGCGGAAGGAAATGCGCAAGGGGCGGCGGAGGAGCAGACCCAGCCGGACGGGATCGTACCCTCAGGCGGCGTCGAGCTCTACCAGCGCATGGGAGCGGCGCTGCCGCCCGCGCCGCCGGAAAAACCCTATAACGGTCCGATCGACGAGGCTTACGGGGCCTATCAGCGCGGGTTCTATGTGACCGCGCTCGACAAGGCGCTGACTCGCGCCGGCGCGGGCGATGCGGCGGCGCAGACGCTCGTCGCCGAGATGATGACCAAGGGGCTCGGGATCAAGCGCGACGCGAAGACCGCCGCTTTCTGGTACAGGCAGGCGGCGGAAGGCGGCGATCCGGCCGCCATGTTCCAGTATGCGCTGCTCCTGATGAGCGGCCGCGACGTTCCCCGCGACAAGAAACTGGCCGACGAGTTCATGCGCAAGGCGGCCGAGGCCGGCAATTCCTCGGCGCAGTTCAACTGGGCGCAGATCGTCGTTTCCGACAATCCGGGCGAAAAGGGCCTGCATCTGGCTCTGCCCTTCTACGAGAAATCCGCCAGCCAGGGCGTCGCGGACGCGCAATATGCGGTGGCGCAGCTTTACGTGGCGCTGAAGGACCTGCCGCAGGAGAAGAAGGCGAAGGCCCGCGAATGGCTGGAGCGCGCCGCCAAGGCGGGGTTCGACACCGCGCAGCTCGACATGGGCGTCTGGCTGGTCAACGGCATTGGCGGCGAGCGGGATTACGACAAGGGCTTCGAATGGATGCGGATCGCCGCCCATCGCGGCAACGTGGCGGCCCAGAACAAGCTCTCGCATCTTTACATCAATGCGCTCGGCACGCGGCCGAACCCGGTCGAGGCCGCCAAATGGTACGTGCTGTCGCGCCGGGCGGGCCTGCAGGACCCCGCGCTCGAGGATTTCTACCTCGGCATCAGCGAGGAAACGCGGAAGCAGGCGATCGAGGCAGCAAACAGATTCCGGCGGGGGTGAGGAGCGGTCCGGCGAAGCCGGAGAAATCGATCCGGTGAATCGATTTCAGCGACGAACGCCCGGAGCGCAAGCGAAGGGCCGGGAGACGGCGCGGCAGATCAATATCCACCTGAAAGCCCGCTCCGATCAGTTCGCAAGGGCGTAGCCGACGATCTGGAAATGGCCTACCGCCAGCGCGGCGATCACGACGAGCCAGAGCACCGTGTAGCGGATCGGAAAAGCCTCGACCTTGCGGTCGAGGCGCGGAGCGAGCGCGAAGATCAGCGTTGCGGCAAGTGTCGCGATCGGTACGACCGAAAGTGCGAAAGATGCGGGCGCGTATCGGTTTGGCGTGCCGTCGAAACCGAAATGCACGGGAAGCTCCGCCCCTGACGGCACCGAAGACCAGGCGGTAAGCGACGCGGCGGCCATGGTCGCGGTGAGCGCGATGCTCAATGTCAGCGGCAGCGTGATCCTCATTTCGGGCTCCTCAGCGGAATATCGAGGCGGTCTCGGGAGTTTCGCAGACACAGCCGACGGCGACAATAGGCCGCTTTCCCGCGGATGACTTGAATTTCCCGCTGTTTTGTGGTCTTGAAGCCGCCCATCAAGAAAAGCTCAGAAAACGCCGTCCCGCGCAGATGCAATCCGGGACAACGCCCAAGGATTTCCCGCATGGCCCGCTCCGCCCTTCTCAATGTCATGGTTCAGGCTGCCCTCAAGGCAGGCAAGTCGCTCGGCCGCGATTTCGGCGAGGTGCAGAACCTGCAGGTTTCGGTGAAGGGCCCGAGCGATTTCGTCTCCCAGGCGGATCTGCGCGCCGAGAAGATCGTCCGCGACGAGCTGATGAAGGCGCGCCCCACCTACGGTTTCCTCGGCGAGGAAAGCGAGGAGGTGAAGGGCACGGACGGGGCGCATCGCTGGATCGTCGATCCGCTCGACGGCACGACCAATTTCCTGCACGGCATTCCGCAGTTCGCCGTCTCGATCGCGCTTGAACGCAACGGCGAGATCGTCGCGGGCGTCGTCTTCAACCCGGCGACCGACGAGCTCTTCACGGCCGAGAAGGGCGGCGGCGCCTTCATGAACGACCGCCGCATCCGGGTCGCCGCCCGCCGCGTGCTGTCCGACTGCGTCATCGGCTGCGGCGTGCCGCATCTCGGCCGCGGCAACCATGGAAAATTCCTCGTCGAACTCAGGCATGTCATGGGCGAGGTCGCCGGCATCCGCCGCTTCGGCGCCGCGGCACTCGACCTCGCCTATGTGGCGTCCGGGCGCCTGGACGGCTTCTGGGAAACCGATCTTTCGCCCTGGGACATGGCGGCCGGCATCCTGCTCATCCGCGAGGCGGGCGGCTTCGTCAGCGACATGAAGGGCACGACGGACATTTTCGGCAGCGGCAACATCGTCGCCGGCAACGAGCTGATCCAGAAGGCGCTGCTCGAAGCCGCCAACCGGCCGGTGCCGACGCGCTGAGGCATTGCCGCATCGCCGGCCGCTTATACGAACAACGGCTGGATAGCCGGCTGTTTTCCACGGCTTCCGCACTTCAATTCGTCGCAATTTTACACTAGCCTCCGGCGCGACGGATACCGGAGGCGGAAGGCGTATCATGGCGAATGCGAGAGTGGACGATCTGGACGAGGCTGAAACGCGCAGCGGCTACGCCTACAAGCTCTCCAATCCGGCGTCCTTCCTGTGGACCATGGTGATCTTCCTGATCATCGTCGGCTTCGTCGCTTCCATCCTCTACCGTCAGGCGCAGCACGCGTTTCAGACCAATCCGGGCCTCAACGGGCTGATCCTCGGCGTTCTGCTGATCGGCATCATCCTCGTCTTCAACCAGGTCGTCGGCCTCATTCCGGAGGTGCGCTGGTTCAATTCCTTCCGCGCCGCCGGCAGCGCCGACAAGGTGGGCCGCGAGCCGCGGCTGCTGGCGCCCATGCGGACCCTGATCGGCAGCCGCCGCAAGATGGCGCTCTCGACCACGGCCTTCCGCTCCATTCTCGATTCGATCGGCACGCGCCTCGACGAATCGCGCGACATTTCGCGCTATCTGATCGGCCTGCTCGTCTTCCTCGGCCTGCTCGGCACGTTCTGGGGCCTCATCGAAACGATCGGCTCGATCAGCAACGTCATCGGCGCTCTCGATCCGAATTCCGGCGATTCGAACGACATCCTCGCCGCCATCAAGAGCGGGCTCGCCCAGCCGCTCGCCGGCATGGGCACGGCCTTCTCGTCCTCGCTGCTCGGCCTTTCGGGCTCGCTCATCCTCGGCTTCCTCGACCTGCAGGCCGGCCGCGCCCAGAACCGGTTCTACACGGAGCTCGAGAACTGGCTCTCCTCGGTCACCGACCTCGGCTCGGACATGCCGGTGGTGGCGGAGACGATCGCCCACGGCTCCTCCGAGGACATAAGGGCGCTTACCGAACAGCTCCGGGCGCTTGCCTCCGCGCAATCGAGAGCACCCGACGGGCCGCAGAACGAGCGTTCGCTCTCGGCCATGGCCAATCTCGCCGAAGGCATCCAGGGGCTCGTCAAGAACATGCGCAACGAGCAGCAGATGCTGCGCGACTGGATCGAGGCGCAGCAGGAAGAAGCCAAGGCCATGCGCCGCACGCTCGACCGGCTCTCCGACAAGATCGGAGGAAAGTAAGCGATGGCGCTCGCCAAGAACCGCCGTCGCGAGCGGGGTGTCGACTACTGGCCGGGCTTCGTGGACGCGCTCTCCACGCTTCTGCTCGCGATCATGTTCCTGCTGACGGTCTTCGTGCTGGCGCAGTTTCTCTTGAGCCGCGAGATTTCCGGCCGCGACGAGGTGCTGAACCGGCTGAACAGCCAGATCGCCGAGCTCACCGAACTTCTGGCGCTCGAAAAGAGCAACAGCCAGGATGTGGAAGACCAGCTCGCCAACCTGCAATCCTCGCTCGCGTCTTCCGAGGCCGAGCGATCGCGGCTGCAGCAATTGCTGAGCCAGGGCGCCGGCAGCAGCGACGCCGCCAATGCCCGCATCGGCGAGCTCACGACCCAGCTCAACCAGGAACAGCAGCTCAGCGCCCGCGCCGCGAGCCAGGTCGAGCTTCTGAACCAGCAGATCGCCGCGCTCAGGGCCCAGATCGCCGCCATCGAGCAGGCGCTGCAGGCTTCCGAGGCCAAGGATGCCTCCTCCCAGGCGCAGATCGCCGATCTCGGCCGGCGCCTCAACGTGGCGCTGGCGCAGCGCGTGCAGGAACTGAACCGCTATCGGTCCGATTTCTTCGGGCGCCTGCGCGAAATCCTCTCCGACCGCGAGAATATCCGCATCGTCGGCGACCGTTTCGTCTTCCAGTCGGAAGTGCTCTTCCCCGTCGGCGGCAGCGAGCTGGACGATGCCGGCCGCGCCGAGATGGACAAGCTGGCGGCAGCACTGCTCGACCTTGCCAAGGAAATTCCGGCGGAGATCAACTGGGTGCTGCGCGTCGACGGCCACACCGACAATTCGCCGCTGTCCGGCATTGGCCGCTACCGCGACAACTGGGAGCTTTCGTCCGCCCGCGCCACGTCGGTCGTCAAATATCTGATCTCCAGGGGCGTGCCGGCCAACCGGCTCGTCGCCGCCGGTTTCGGAGAGTTCCAGCCGATCGCGCCCGGCGATACGCCGGAGGCGAAATCGCAGAACCGCCGCATCGAGCTGAAGCTGACCGAGCGGTGATCCATGGCCGATGACAAGCCGGACATGAGCGCGATTCTCAAGGCGGTCGCCGATAGTCCCAGGCGCGACAACAGCGCCTATCACAAGGCGATCGCCGAGGCGCGCCAGGCCTTCGAGAATGCGGAAGCTCTCCTTGGAGGACCGGTCGAGGTGCGCACCAAGACCAAGATGAAGCGCAACGGCAAGTATGTCGTGAAATGGGTCTTCGAGCGCGCCAGGTAGCGGTTCGAACTAAACTAATGCATCCGGCGCGATAGAATGGGTGGTGGACGCAAAGCCAAGCCGCGCGAGCCCGCGGCGCACTTCCGGCGCCTTCATGAACAGCCGCCATAACAGGCCGGAGCGGAAATTCTCGATCATGGCGATGATCGGGCCCTGGTCGATGGCGAGATAGGTGCCGGCCACCCAGCCTGTCTTCGGTACGAAGGAATCGGCGAAGCCGAACCGGCCGAGCAGTTTGCCGTCTTCATAGGCGAGCATGGCCCGCAGGGCGCTCTCCGCCTCGGCGGGGAGGAAGGGGAAGCTCGACAGCGCGGCGGTCGGCGCGATGACGCCCTTGTCGTAGGCGGGCGAGAAGGCGCCGTAGCCTTTCGGGCCGTCGGATGCCGTCAGGCCCCACACACCGGCTTTGCGGTAGCCGGGCACGCTCATGCAATAGTCGTGGTTGATGCGCGTGTGCGCCACGGCCTGCGCCCGGTAGTCGCTGCAATACCGGTCGCTCAGTCCGCAGGGATCCAGCGCGCAAAAACTGTAATGCGAGATGAAGAGGGGGCCGCCATAAGGCTCGCCGAGCGGAAGCACGGTGCCGAGATAGCTCGCGCCGTTGCGCATCTCGCCAGAGCGTGCCCAACCCTTATGGTAGTTTTCCGGCCCGATCGGGTGGGTCCCGGAGCCGGCCGCAAGCACGTAGGCCGACAGCGCCTCGTTCCAGCCGCGGATCGGCAGGTTCATGATCCAGTCGTGATCGGGGCTCCAGTGCCAGTAGAGCGCGCCGTTTTCGCCGCGCGTGTACCAATCCCATTCCACGGCGCCGAACAGCCGGTCGACGCAAGCCCTGAGCTTCTCTTCCTCATTCGTCGCGGCCTGGAAATATTCCCGGGCGCAGATGAGGCCCTGCATCAGGAAGGCTGTTTCGACCAGATCGCCGCCATTGTCCTTTTCGGAAAAATGCATGGCGGCGCCGGTCGCGCCGTCGATGAAGTGGGCGAAGGCGCCGTGGAAGCGCGGCGAGCGTTCCAGATGCCGCAAGATGGTCGTCAGCCGCTCCAAGGCGGCCGCGCGGCTGATCCAATGCCGTTCCGTGGCGACGATAATGGCGAGGATGCCGAAGCCGGTGCCGCTGACCGAGACGATGTCGGGGGAGGGATCGCCCGAGACGAAGCACTTGTCGAACGGCAGGCCGCTTTCCGGATGCGCACCGTCCCAGAAGAACCGGAACGTTCGGGCCTGGACTTGTTCGAGGCAGTCTTCGAGGGAGGACGAGGAAGGGGAATTGAAATTCATGATCCTAGGCTTTGCGCGCAACGGGTGAGATTAAGTAAGCGCTCGAAGCGCCGGATTCACTTCGACCGCAAACCGATAAGAAACACTTTGGCGTGAAGGATCAGAGCGCGGTCGCGCTCTGCCGTTCGATATCGTGGAATTGAAGGCGGGCGAGCCTGGCATAGAGTCCGCCTGCCGCGATCAGGCTCTGATGCGTGCCTTCCTCGACGATCCGCCCCTCCTCCAGGACGAGGATGCGGTCGGCCTTCAGCACGGTCGCAAGCCGATGGGCGATGACCAGCGTCGTGCGGTTCTGCATCAGCCCGTCGAGCGCCTTCTGCACCAGGGTTTCGCTTTCCGCGTCGAGCGCCGATGTCGCCTCGTCGAGCAGCAGGACCGGCGCATCCTTCAAAATGGCGCGGGCGATCGCGATGCGCTGGCGCTGGCCGCCGGACAGCGTGATGCCCCGCTCGCCGGCCAGCGTGTCGTAGCCGTTGTCGAGCTTCGAGATGAATTCGTCCGCCTGCGCAGCCACCGCCGCTGCCCGCACGGCTTCGCGGCTGGCATCGGGTGCGCCGAAGGCGATGTTGTCGTGGATGGAGGCGGCGAAGATGGTCACGTCCTGCGGGACGATCGCCAGGCGGGAGCGGAGATCGGCAAGCCTTGCCTGCCGAAGATCGACGCCGTCGAGTTTCACCGCTCCGGCGGACGGATCGTAGAAGCGCATGAGCAGCGAGAAGATCGTGCTCTTGCCGGCGCCGGACGGTCCGACGATCGCCACCGTCTCTCCCGGCTTCACGCGGAAGGAAAGTGCGTTCAGCGTGATGGCGCTGACGCGGGCCGGATAGGCGAAGGAGACCTTTTCGAACGCGACCTCGCCGCGTGCCGGCGAGGGAAGGGCGACAGGACTTTCGGGATCGCGGATCGCCGGCACTTCGTGCAGGAGCTCGGTCAGGCGCTCCGCCGCGCCGCCGGCGGCGGACAGTTCGCCCCAGACTTCCGAGAGCTGGCCGAGCGAGCTTGCGGCGATCACCGAATAGAGCACGAACTGGCCGAGCGTTCCGGCCGTCATGGTGCCGGCAAGAACGCTCTGGGCGCCATACCAGAGCACGCCGACGACGCTGCCGAAGACGAGCAGGATGCCGAAACCGGTGAGCAGCGCGCGGGCCCTGATCGCCGAACGGGCGGCGGCATAGGCGTTCTCCACCGCGCCGCCATAGCGGCCGCCGGCTGCCGCTTCGCCGCCGAAGGCCTGGACGGTGCGGGTGGCGCCGATCGTCTCCGCAGCGAAGGCGGAGGTTTCGGCAAGCGTATCCTGCGCGGCGCGGGAGCGCCTTCTGACCGACCGGCCGAACCCGACCAGCGGGAAGACGATGAGCGGGATCGCGCCGAGCACCAGCGCGGAAAGCCGCGGGCTCGTGTAGATCATCATCGCCATGGCGCCGAGACAGAGGATCGTGTTGCGCAGCGCCTGCGACGCGGCCGAGCCGAACGCGGACTTGATCTGCGTCGTGTCCGCCGTCAGCCGCGAGACGATCTCGCCCGACTGGTTGACGTCGTAGAAGGAGGGTGAAAGCCGGGTGATATGGGAAAAGACCTCGCGGCGCAGGTCCGCCACCACGCGCTCGCCGATGGTGATGACATAGTAGTAGCGCATGGCGCTGGCGACGGCCAGTAGTGCTGCGAGCACCAGAAGCATGCCGAAATAGTTGTTGATGAAATGGCCGTCCGACGAGGCGAAGCCGTGGTCGACCATGCGGCGCACGGCAAGCGGCAGCGCCAGCGTGGTGGCGGCGGCAGCCACGAGGAAGAAGACGGCCGCGGCGACCATCGGCCGGTAGCGGGCGAGATAGGGAAGGAGCCTTGCGAGCGGTCTGAGCGCTTTGCCTCTTTGCGGGGATTCTCCGGGCTGAGCTTCTCCAGGCTGGGTTTCTCGGGCTTCGGCCAATTTTTCCCTCGGATATCGTGGCACTTTTCAGGGCGCGCGGGTACTTGTACTTCCGGCGACCTTCCTGTATAGGCTCCGCATCAAATTGGGAAGCCGTGACCGGACCGGTCTGCGGCTTCATTTATTAAAGAGGGTTCTTGCTCGCAATTGCGACAAATGGACCTCGCGAAGAGCAGGAATATCGACATGAAGGCTGACATTCATCCCGAATACCACATGATCAAGGTCGTCATGACCGATGGCACCGAATACGAGACCCGCTCCACCTGGGGTTCCGAAGGTGCGACCATGAACCTCGAAATCGATCCCAAGTCCCACCCGGCCTGGACGGGCGGCAACCAGCAGCTCATGGACCGCGGCGGCCGCGTCTCCAAGTTCAACAAGCGTTTCGGCGGCCTCGGCCTCTAAGTCGCCTCACGGCGGACCAAACGAAGAGCCTGGCGAAAGCCGGGCTTTTTTGTTTTCGGTATAGGGGGGAGAAGCGCGGAATGGAAAACCAGCCAAACTTACCGACTACGCTCCATCGTATGGGGAGAGTGTTGTGTGATGTCTAAACTATCGACATCAGATCCAGCGCCAGCCAGTCGAGATCACGCGGCACAGGCGGAGCGAATTAGTGGCGATCTCGACCGATCTTACGACTGGTTGCAGGCCGCAGCGCAACGGGCGCATCGAACGGCCGATGCGCCTGATGTCGTCATCGACGCGGTTGAGCGAGCAGAAGTCGGCCCGGAACATCGGTGCTCGATTTAAAAGAGAACCGCGTTGCACCGTCGATTTGAAGTTAAGAGGGACTCCAAAGCTCACCGATGCCCGATCAAAACGGATAATCAGCTGCCGAAAGCCGTGCGCAGCAGGTTGAGCTGGGCGCGGACGCTGTTTTCGTTGTCCGGCAGGACGGCGGCGTCGGACGGGCGGTAGATTTCGCGGTCGAGAAGGGCGATGCGGTTCTGCAGGCGCAGCGACCGTTCGACGAGATCGCGGAAACCTTCCGGCAGGTCGAGCCAGCCCGGCGCGTTGCGATCGACATTGAAGCCGTCGAGGCGCACCTTGCTCTTTTCGGACAGGACCTGGTCGCGGCTCATCTCGCCGTTGTTGACGGCGCGCTGCAGGAGCAGCCAGGAAGCCATCTGCATCAGGCGGGTGGTGAGCCGCATGGACTCGGCGGCGTAGAGGACGGACGCCATGCGCGGCAGCACCTTCGAGGCGGCACGGCCCGGACCGTCGAGATAGCTCGCGGTTTCCTCGACCAGCGCCATGCCTTCCGAGTAAAGCGCCTTGAACTGCGACGAGGCAGCGGCGCGGCCGGCAAAACTGACGGTATTCAATCCCTGTTCGGACATCGAACTCATCCTGCTAACGCAATCACATTCAGGCAATGGAGACAGCGGTTAAAAGTTCCGCCGCCGTTCTGACCAGACTGAACATGATACTTATAGCGGAAATCCGCAAGGCGTTTCTTAAGGAAGGGTTAATACCCACAAGAAGTGGTAAATATCCGCGATCTCCTCGAAAAGGAGAGGTATTTTCGCCGGCGAATACTGCCGTCGCCAGCGGCCCGATACGGCTTTCAGGAAGGTCGTTGCGGGGTGAAAAAGAAGAGCCGCGGAAGGCGGCTCTCAAGGTAAAACAGGGAGAAATCAGACCATTCGCCGAACGGTGAAACTGTCTGAGTCCAGGAGGCCTGAACGCTTTTTATATTCTCCGTTAATGATTAATATCGTCTTAAGGACGAGCGAAAAATACTTGCCATTCTCGCGGCATCCTGGGTTTCATGTTCGGAAGAAGCTGTCGGCGGCCCGCTTGCCGGCAGCCTTCCTCTCCTTTTCCGCTTCAAGCCGCGCAATCTCCTCCTTCAACAGCCCGATGCGGGAATCGAGCTCGTCGACGGAGAGCAGTGAAAGGTCCGAGCCGATCTCATGGGGTGTCGGCTTCTTCGGGCGATCGTCATCGAGAAAGCTCATGATGCCTCCTTCCTGGCACTGGTTTCTGCCGCGGCCTCCGCGTTGGCGCGCGGGTCGAGCGACAGGCTTTCCGGCGTCGCCAGCGGCGCGGTCGAGGCCGGCGCGGTCTGGTAGGCCTCGCGTTCCTCGACCGGGACCGGCGCCCGCCTGCGGCTGCGTATGATGGCGTAGGCCGTCACCAGAATATGGGCCATCGCGGTGACCGCGAAAAGGGCATGCGGGCCCGCCCAGGTCATCACCGGACCGCCGAGCGTCGGGCCGATGATGGTGCCGATTCCGTAAAGGAGGAGGAGGCCGCCGGACACTTTGACGAAATCCTCCGAGGAGGCGAAGTCGTTGGCATGCGCGACGGCGATCGGATAAAGCGCGTTGGCGGCCGCCCCATAGATCGCCACCAGCACGACGATGCCGTAGACGTCCAGCGGGCGGATGATGAAGACGGCAAGCCCCGCGAGCGCCGCCGCGGCCGAAAGGGCGGCGAGCACGTGGCGGCGGTCCATCCGGTCCGAGAGGCGCCCGGCCGGGAACTGCATGATCGCGCCGGCGAAGATGGTGATCGAGACCATGGCGGCGACCGCGCCGTGGTCCAGACCCGCACGGGTCGCGAAGACGGCGCCGAGCGTGCCGTAGGCGCCGTTGGCGATGCCGATCAGCAGGATGCCGACGAAGGAGATCGGCGAATTGCGGAAGAGCGCGGGGAGATCCAGCCGGGCGCGCTTCAGCGGTTGCGGGGAGGCGGCCCTCGAAAGCGTCGTCGGCAGCGCCGCGATGCTGTAGAGAATGCCGCAGACCATGAAGAGCGCCGGCGTGGCGACATCCCCGAACGGCACCATCAATTGGCCGCCGACCACGCCGAAGAGCGTGATGGAAATATAGAAGGAAAAGATCGTGCCGCGGCTTTCGGGGGTGGCGCGCTCGTTCAGCCAGCTTTCGATGATCATCGAGGTGCCGGCGGTGCAGAAGCCGGTTATGGCGCGCAGCACCAGCCAGGTATTCTGGTCGACCATGAGCCCCGTCAGCAGCACGTTGAGGCAGATGAGAGAGAGGAACCCGGAGAAGGCGCGTACATGGCCGATGCGGCGCACCACGTTCGGCGCTACGAAGCAGCCGATCACGAAGCCGGCGGCCCAGGTCGTGCCGAGCAGGCCGAGCACCTCGTTGGAATAGCCTTCCTGCGAACCGCGCACCGGCAGGAGCAGGCCCTGCAGGCCGTTGCCCAGGAAGAGGAAAAGCGTACCGCAAAGAAGGGCGAGGACGGGGAGGAGGTTTCGTCTCATTTTCGGTACTGTCAGCTCATCTTTCGAATGCGGCCAATCGGAGAATCCTGCACGCAAGCATTGTTGCACGCCGATGAACCGGGCGTTAACGAAGGCGAAGCGGATTTTCGGATGCCCCCGAATCCGTTCATGGCTATCTGTGGTGGAGTGCAAAAATGTCCAGCCTGTGGCGCGATACGCAAGGTCCGGAGATGCGTCGTTAAATGACCAAAGCCATTTCGGTCCTGCTGATCCTCGCCATGCTGGTCCAGATCGTCAAGCCGCTCGGCCTGCCGGGCTTGAGGCGCCGCGGCGATTTCTGGAAGCTGGCGCTCTTCGCCTTCGCGATCTGGAGCGTTGCCCTGATCCTCAGGGAATTTACGACGATGTAATCAGAGCTCCAGGCTGCCGCGCATGACGGAGACGCAGCGGCCGCTGATGCGCACATCGCCGGCCACGCCGCCGGCCTTCACGACATCGAGTTCGATCACGCTGCGGCGGCCCATTTCCACGCCCTGTTCGATGGTGACGTGCACGTTCGTATCGGCATCCGCTGCGCGGGTGGCGAGAAAGGCGGAGAGTGCCGCCGAGGCGCTGCCGGTCGCCGGATCCTCCATGACATTGTCGAGCGGGGCGAACATGCGGGCGCGGATACGCCACGGGGTCTCGGCGCTGCGGACGTAGAGGAAGAGCGAGAAATCGCCGTCCGGCCGCGCATGCCGGGCGGCGGCCTCATGGAAAGCTGTGATGTTCGGCCTTGCCGCGGCCAGTGCGTCGAGGCTTTCGAGTTCGGCGACGGCGAAGGGAAGGCCGACCGAGACGACCACCGGCTTGTGGCCGGACGTGCGGATGTTCCCGGTTTTGATCGAGGCGCATCCGGCGATCAGTTCCAGCGCCACTTCGTCGCCGACGGTCAGCGGCTGCGGCGCGCGGATCGTCGCGCCGACCACGGTGTTCTCCTCGCGGAGGAGCTCGATTTCCACCAGGCCGGCGATCTCCTCGAAGCGGAGACTGTCGCCGAGAGGTCTGCCGAAAAGCTCCGCCTGCCGGCCGAGCACGAAGGCGGTGCCGACATTCGGATGACCGGCAAAGGGGATTTCCATCGTCGGCGTGAAGATGCGCACCCGGGCCGTGTTGTCCGCTCTCTCCGGCGGCAGCACGAAGGTGCTTTCGGCATAGCCGAATTCCGCGGCGATCGCCTGCATCTGCCGGTCCGTCAGGCCGCGCGCGTCGGGGACGACGGCGAGCGGATTGCCGGCAAAGCGTTCGCTCGTGAAGACATCGACGGTGACGAAATCGGCGGTCGGCATGGCGGCGCTCCCGGAATTGGTTCGTTAGTTAGTTAACCGACGAACTTTCCCGGCGCCAGCCAATCTTTCTGATCCACCGATCAATAAAACCGAAGCCTCGCAACCGGTCAGATCAGGCCGTGATCCTTCATCGCCTTCTCCTCGTCGCCGGTGACATAGGCAAAGATCCTGGGCTGACCGCCGGCGAGGGTCACGAAGTAGAAGTTGGTGAAGCGGATATTGCCGCTTTCGCCGGCCTTGCCGACATAGACGAAATCCCAGCCGACCTCCGCGACCGCATGAAGATCGTTGAGCGGCGAGACCTTCATTCCGGTCATCAGCATCTGCCTGCCGCCGACCTCGCGATAGCGCGCAAATCCCTGCGGGATCGCTTCGCGAAGTTTTTCGTCATTGGCTCCGCCGAACACCGCCTGCGGCGTCGAACCGACAAAATACGCGGCGAAGAAAGCCGTGATCCTGTCGATGTCGACCAGCGACTCATCCTTGAGCGCATCGTTGCTGATCCTGCCGTAGTCGTTGAAGAATTCGCGGACCGTCGTTTCCAAGTCTGTCATGGCTTCACCTCCATCACCCGAAGGAACGCTGTGCGGCCAATCCGGTTCATCGCGGCTTGCCGGTCCGGCCGGTCCCAAAACGAAAAGCCGCCCGTTGCCGGAGCGGCTTTCGTTTCCGTGAAGAAGCGGCGGTCGGGCTGTCGATCTCCGCGCGGCGCGAGAAGGCGCACAACCGGTCATCGGGATCGCATCAGGACTTGTTGACGCTTGCTGCGTAGATTTGATCGATCGTTTCGGCCAGGCTCGCATTGAACTCCGCGTCGCTCATGGAGACGCGCAGGTTTTCCGCCAGCGCGCGCGAGAAACTCGCGATCATGCCGTGGTTATGGCTGAGCTTTTCGCAGGCGTCCGCGGTGCTGTAGCCGCCGGAAAGGGCGACGACGCGGACGACCGATTTGTGGGCGACCAGAGATGCGTAGAAATCGGCGACCGTCGGGATCGTCAATTTGAGCATGACCGTCTCGCCTGCGGGAAGCTTGTCCAGCTGCTGCGCGATCTCGTCGCGCAAAATGGTTTCGGCCTGTTCCTTCGTCGGGCTCTTGATGGAAACTTCAGGCTCGATGATCGGCATGAGGCCCTGGGCGATGATCTGGCGCGCTACCTCGAACTGCTGCTTTACGACGGCGGCGATCCCGGCCTTGTCGGCATGGGCGATCACCGAGCGCATCTTGGTTCCGAAGATACCCTTTTCGCGACCGCGGATCAGGAGAGCATCCAGATCGGGCATCGGCTTCATCGTCTGAACGCCGTTTTCCTCGGCATTGAGACCCTTGTCGACCTTGAGGAAAGGCACGACGCCGCGCTTTTCCCAGAGATAGGACGGAACGGGCTCACCATCGACGTCGCCGTCCATGGTCCGCTCGAACAGGATGGCGCCGATGACCTTGTCGCCCTTGAAGGCGGGCGCGGTCATGATGCGGACGCGCATGGCGTGTATCAGGCGGAACATCTCCTCGTCGCCCTGATAGTCGGTCTCGGACACGCCATAAAGACGCAACGCTCCAGGTGTTGAACCGCCGCTTTGGTCCAGCGCCGCGATAAATCCGGGCGCAGAACTCATCTTGTTCAACATCTTCGCGTCCACCATACTACACTCCTGTCCCTAAAGTTGGCGCCAAACGCGCGCATATCTCCCTAAGCTGCCATTCGCGGATAACAGAAGTTTTTTTAAAGGGAAATCCTCGATTAAAATGTTTAAACGATTGAAATTATTTCAATCGTTTAAAATATCTGAATATTTTCAAGGCGGTTAATAACGAAGCGCGCCGCCCTATATAGGTGCGCTTCGTGGCAGGCATACGACGATCAGGCCGTCTTCGAGAGAACGGAGACGCCCGGAAGTTCCTTGCCTTCCATCCATTCCAGGAAGGCGCCGCCGGCCGTCGAGACATAGGAGAAGTCGTCGGCTACGCCGGCATGGTTCAGCGCCGCCACCGTATCGCCGCCGCCGGCGACGGAGGTGAGCTTGCCGGCCTTGGTCTGGTCCGCCGCATGCCTGGCCGCGGCCACCGTCGCCCTGTCGAACGGCTCGATCTCGAAGGCGCCGAGCGGGCCGTTCCAGACGAGCGTCGCGGCGCGGGAAATCCAGTCGTTGATCGCCTCGATCGATTTCGGACCGACGTCGAGAACCATGGCGTCCGCCGGGATCTTGTCGATATCGACCACCTCGTTGGCCGCGCCCGCCTTGAACTCGCGGGCGACGACGCCGTCGACCGGCAGCACGATGGCGCAGCCCGCAGACGCCGCCTCGATCATGATCTGGTTGGCCGTGTCGGCGAGATCGTGCTCGCAGAGCGACTTGCCGACATTGACGCCCTTGGCGGCGAGGAAGGTATTGGCCATGCCGCCGCCGATCACCAGCGCGTCGACTTGTCTCACGAGGTTCATCAGGAGGTCGATCTTGGTGGACACCTTGGCGCCCCCGACGATCGCCACCACGGGGCGGGCCGGATTGCCGAGGCCCTTTTCCAGCGCCTCCAGCTCTTCCTGCATGGTGCGCCCCGCATAGGCGGGCAGGTGATGGGCAAGGCCCTCGGTCGAGGCATGCGCGCGGTGGGCGGCCGAGAAGGCGTCGTTGACGAAGATGTCGCCGTTCTTGGCGAGCGCTTCGGTGAAGGCCGCCTCGTTCTTTTCCTCGCCCTTGTGGAAACGGGTGTTTTCGAGCAGCAGGATATCGCCGTTCGCCATCCCGGCGATCGTCTGCTCGGCCTCGGGGCCGATGCAGTCGGAGGCGAAGATGATCTTGCGGCCGAGCACTTCGTTGACGGCCGTGACGATCAGGGACAACGACATGTCGGCGACCGGCTCGCCCTTGGGGCGGCCGAAATGGGCGAGCAGGATGACCTTGGCGCCCTTCTTGGAAAGTTCGAGGATCGTCGGCGCCACGCGCTCGATACGCGTCGTGTCGGTTACCTTGCCGCCGGCGACGGGGACGTTGAGGTCGACGCGCACGAGAACGCGCTTGCCTGCGATATCGGTGAGGTCGTCAAGGGTTTTGAAGGCCGCCATGATGCTGATCCACTTGCTTTAAGGAAAGTTCGAGCGGACCATACTATGCCTGACCGATGACGCAAGGCGCCAGGTGGAACTTGCGCATATTCGCGCCGACGGCGGCACGCCTCACGCCGCGGGCGTCGGGCCTTTCGGGGGCGTCGCTCCGTTTTCCGGCGCCGGCCTGCCGCGATATCTGCGGATCAGGTCGCGGATGCGGTGGGCGATCTCGCGCATGTTGATGAAGATCGGCAGGTTTGTCGCAGGCTCCACCGGCTCCAGCGAAATGCCGATGCTGCGGATATGTTCGTGCTCGTCGAGTTCGCGGACGATCAGCACGATCGAGCCGAAACGGATGCGGTCGGCATAATCCGCCCGCCCGCCGAGCCGCGAGGTTATCAGGTCGCCGACCGTCATGTTCTGCTCGTTGGGGGAAAGCAGGCCGGGGCCGTAGGCCGCGTCGAGCTCCTTGGCGGGCCGCGTCGGCGAGATCGCGAAGGCGCCGAAGAATTCCGCGTCGTCCTCGTCGACCGGCACCTGGCTCGCGAAGGTGCGGTCGAGCAGCTTGGTGTAGTTCGGCGCGACGAAAAGATAGACCTGGTCGCCTTCCTTCAGCCGTCCGGCATACTGGTAGCGGATGCTGCGGCCGTCGCGGATGACGAGGGAAGGCATGGCCCAGCGGGGAATGCGCTCGCCCTGCAGGATCGGGCTGTCCTTCATGACGCGGTAGGAGATCAGTTCATGGGTCGCCTTGCCGGGCAGGTCGAGCTCGACCTTGTCCACGGCCCCCATGCGCGGCGGGATGATGAGGCCGAGCCTTTCGGCGACCGGCCTGATCGTCCAGCCCTGCACCAGAAGCGAGACGAGCACGATGATGAAGGTCGTGTTGAAATAGAGATGCCCGTTCTCGACGCCGCTCAGGATCGGCATGATCGCGAGCAGGATCGATACCGCGCCGCGCAGGCCGACCCAGGCGACGAAGCCGATCTCCTGCTGCGTGAAGTCATAGGGCAGGAGGCTCAGCCAGACCGCGATCGGCCGGGCGACGAAGATCAGGAAAACCGCAAGCCCGATCGCCGGAAGCAGGATGGCCGGGAACTGCGACGGCGTGGCAAGCAGGCCGAGCACCAGGAACATGATGATCTGGGCAAGCCAGGTCAGCCCCTCGTTGAAACGGACGATCTGCGGTTTGGCGAACATCTTGCGGTTGCCGGAATAGATGCCGGCGACGTAGACCGCGAGGAAGCCGCTGCCGCCCATGACGCCGGTGAAGGCGAAGACGAGCAGCGCCAGCGTCAGCACGAAGATCGGCGCAAGGCCACGGTCGGAGGTGAAGCGGTTCAGCACCCATACGATCATCATGCCGCCGAGCAGGCCGAAGATCAGGCCGAGCCCCATTTCCTCGATGAAACCCAGCAGGAAATGCAGGTCGAGGCCGGAAAAGCCCTGGCCGGTGGCGATGAGTTCGGAAAGCGCCACCGTCAGGAAGATCGCCATCGGATCGTTGGTGCCGGATTCCACCTCCAGCGTCGAGCGTACCTTGTCACGGATGTTGATGCCGCCGATGCGCAGCAGGAAGAAGACCGCCGCCGCATCGGTGGAGGCGACGATCGAACCCAGGAGCAGGCCCTCGAGCCAGGAGAAGCCGAGGAAAAGCGCGGCGACAAGACCGAAAATGCCGGCTGTCAGCAGGACGCCGACCGAGGCAAGGGTCAGCGACGGCGCGGCGGCGATGCGGAAGGAATGTACCGGCGTCATGAAGCCGGAATCGAAGAGCACGATCGCCAGCGCCACCGATCCCAGCATGAACGTGAAGGGATAGTTCTCGAAATTGATGCCGAGCCCGTCGACGCCGGCGACAAGGCCGATCGAGAGGAAGACCAGGAGGAGGGGGGCGCCGAAGCGGAAGGCGAGGAGGCTCGAAAGCGCAGCTGCCAGCACGAGGACCGTGCCGACCAGCAGGATGATGTAGAACGCCTCCACCTACGCGGTTCCTTCCTCTCTCGCACCTCGCACGATCCTCGCCCGCAGTCCCGCAAGCCGGAACTGTGCCGTGCCGCGATGCGGCTCTGCAAGAATGGGGCAGATCCCGGCCGAAGGCCGGGCGAATCGATACAACCGTTTGATTAGGGAGGAACAATTCCGGCAAGAGAAGGGCAGGGTAGGAAAAAGGTGGACGCATCCCTTGGTGCCGAAGGCGGGAATTTTTTGAAGACGTGCCGTTTCGGCCCCCCCTCTGCCTTGCCGGGCATCTCCCCCACAGGTGGGGAGATCGGCTGGGCGCACCGGCTTTCCCAAACAACAGCCGTAGCTGTACGGAATTAGGCCCGCTTGATGGGAAGAGCTTGCCGCTTGTGATCTCCCCACCTGTGGGGGAGATGCCCGGCAGGGCAGAGGGGGGCTTGGGTCGCTCCGGACCTAATGGTTGGTGGTAGCCAAAAAGAAAACCCCCTCCTTTGAAAGAAGGGGGTGATGCGACGTGGGTTTTGGCGAAGGTTAGGGCTGACTTCCTGCCTCAGATCAGCTTCGCAAGCGCGACCGCCGTGTCCGACATGCGGTTGGAGAAGCCCCATTCGTTGTCGTACCAGGTGAGGATGCGCACGAAATTGCCTTCCATGACCTTGGTCTGGTCGATCGCGAAGATCGAGGAATGGCTGTCGTGGTTGAAGTCGCGCGAGACGAGCGGTTCTTCCGTGTAGCCGAGGACGCCCTTCAGCTTGCCGTTGGCGGCAGCCTTGATGGCCTCGTTGATCTCGGCGACCGTGGTCGCCTTCTTGGCGACGAACTTGAAGTCGACGACCGAGACGTTCGGGGTCGGCACGCGGATCGACGTGCCGTCCAGCTTGCCCTTCAGATGCGGCAGGACGAGGCCGACGGCCTTGGCGGCGCCGGTCGACGTCGGGATCATCGAGAGGGCGGCAGCGCGGGCGCGGTACAGATCCTTGTGCATCTGGTCGAGCGACGGCTGGTCGTTGGTGTAGGAATGGATCGTCGTCATGAAGCCGTGGTCGATGCCGACGGCGTCGTCGAGAACCTTGACGACCGGAACCAGGCAGTTCGTGGTGCAGGACGCGTTGGAGATGACCAGGTGATCCTTGGTGAGCTGGTCGTGGTTGACGCCGTAGACGACGGTGAGGTCGGCGCCGTCGGCCGGAGCCGAGACGATGACGCGCTTGGCGCCGGCCGTCAGGTGCGCGGCGGCCTTCTCGCGGGCGGTGAAGATGCCGGTGCATTCCATCGCGATGTCGACGCCGAGTTCCCTGTGCGGCAGGGTCGCCGGGTCCTTGATCGCCGTCACCTTGATCGGCTTGCCGCCGCCGACCGTGATCGTGTCGCCCTCGACCTTCACTTCGGCGGGGAAACGGCCGTGGATGGAATCGTAGCGCAGCAGGTGGGCGTTGGTCTCGACGGGGCCGAGGTCGTTGATGGCGACGACTTCGATGTCGGTGCGGCCGGATTCCACGATGGCGCGCAGAACGTTGCGGCCGATGCGGCCGAACCCGTTGATGGCAACCTTGACTGTCATTTCTTGATACTCCCGCTTTTACAGGTCTCTGGTGAATGGCTCAGGCTCAGGCGAGCTCTTTCTCGGCTGCTTCGACGACCGCTTCCGCGGTGATGCCGAAATGCTTGAAGAGATCCTTGGCCGGGCCGGAGGCGCCGAACGATTTCATGCCGATGAAGATGCCCTTCGGACCGATGAAGTGATCCCAGCCCTCGCGGACGGCCGCTTCGACGGCGATCTTGACCGGCGCATTGCCGATGATGGCGTTCTGGTAGTCTTCCGGCTGGTCCAGGAAAAGCTCGACGCAGGGAACGGAGACGACGCGGGTCGCGATGCCCTTGCCGTCGAGCGCGGCCTGGGCCTTCAGCGCGATCTCGACCTCGGAGCCCGACGCGAAGATCGTCACCTTGGCATCGGCGGCCGAGACGAGCTCGTAGGCGCCGCTGGCGCAGAGGTTCTTCTCTTCATAGGTCTTGCGGGCCGGCGCGAGGTTCTGACGGGTGAGCGCCAGGCCCGACGGGCGGTGCTTTTCCTTGAGCGCGATCTGCCAGCATTCCACCGTCTCGGTCTCGTCGGCCGGGCGGAAGAGGAGCAGGTTCGGGATCGCCCTCAGGGATGCCAGGTGTTCGACCGGCTGATGGGTCGGGCCGTCTTCGCCGACGCCGATCGAGTCATGCGTCCAGACGTGAATGACGCGGATGCCCATGAGAGCGGCAAGGCGGACCGAGGGGCGGCAATAGTCCGAGAAGATCAGGAAGCCGCCGGAATAGGGGATCAGGCCGCCGTGCAGCGCGATCCCGTTCAAAGCCGCGGCCGTCGCGTGCTCGCGGATGCCCCAGTGCATGTAGCGGCCGGAGAAATCGGTCGGCGTGATCGCCTTCATCTGGCTGGTCTTGGTGTTGTTCGACGGCGTCAGGTCGGCGGAGCCGCCGAGCATTTCCGGAACCAAGCCGTTGATGACTTCGAGCGCGTCTTCGGAAGCCTTGCGGGTCGCGACCGTCGGATTGTTCTCGATGATCTTCTTCTTGAAGGCGTCGATGGCGCTGTCGAAACTGCCGGGCAGATCGCCGGCGAAGCGGCGGACGAACTCCGCCTTCTTCTCGGCGTTAGCGGCGGCGAGGCGGTCTTCCCATTCCTTGCGGGTCGTGGTCGAGCGCAGGCCGGCCAGCCGCCAGGCATCGAGAACGTCGGAGGGAACCACGAAGGCTTCCGCTTCCCAGTTCAGCGCCTTGCGGGTGGCGGCGATTTCCTCGGCGCCGAGCGGCGAACCGTGCACCTTGTGGGTGCCGGCCTTGTTCGGAGCGCCGAAGCCGATGATCGTCTTGGCGGCGATGAAGGTCGGGCGGTCGGACTTCTGGGCGGCCTCGATCGCCGCGGCGATCTGGTCGGTGTCGTGGCCGTCGATCTCGATCGTGTTCCAGTGGGCGGCCCTGAAGCGCATCACCTGGTCGGTCGAGTCCGCAAGGCTGACCGGGCCGTCGATCGTGATGTTGTTGTTGTCCCAGAAGAGCACCAGCTTGTTGAGCTTCAGGTGGCCGGCAAGCGCGATCGCCTCCTGGCTGATGCCTTCCATCAGGCAGCCGTCGCCGCAGAGCGCATAGGTATAATGGTTCTGCAGGTCGGAACCGAACTCCTCCTCCAGCTTGCGTTCGGCGATCGCCATGCCGACGGCGTTGGCAATGCCCTGGCCGAGCGGGCCGGTGGTCGTCTCGATGCCGGAGGCATGGCCGTATTCCGGGTGGCCGGCGGTCTTGGAGCCGAGCTGGCGGAACTGCTTGATGTCCTCGATCGTCATGTCCTCGTAGCCGGTGAGATAGAGGAGCGAATAGAGGAGCATGGAACCGTGGCCGGCGGACAGCACGAAGCGGTCGCGGTCCGGCCAGAGCGGGTTCTTCGGGTCGAATTTCAGATAGCGGGTGAAGAGCACGGTCGCGATGTCGGCGGCGCCCATCGGCAGGCCGGGGTGGCCGGAATTGGCCTTTTCCACAGCATCCATGGCAAGGAATCGGATCGCATTCGCCATCCGGTTATGTTTGTCGCGAGAGGTCATAGCTAATCCGCTTTTTCCGAGTGTCGGTCACGATCCTGCCGGTTCCACCAGGGGGTGGACCAGGGACCATCGGGGAGCGGCTGATCCTTAGCAGGTGCAACGCGCAAGTCAACAAAAGCACGGGCCCGATCGCGCCATGATGATGAAGTTTCCCGCAGCCTCTGCCCGAATTCCGTGCAGACCCCGCCGCAGCCGGAAACGGGCGGGAAAGGCGGCAGACGATCCACAGCTAGAACAGGCCGGGTCCGCCCGGATTGATTGACCGGCCCGCGACCCGCGAATAATCTGCGGTGCTTATTGGGAAGGCGGTCGATGCGATTCGATTGCCTTCACGGAGACGGGAAGGCTTTTCATGCCGGCGGAAAAGACGATCGAGACGGTGATCTCGGAGCTCAGGGCGGCGATCGGCAACCTTGAAAGCGCCGTCGACGCGCGGATCGAACGCCAGCGCGAAGCCCAGGATGTGGAAGGCGAGGTCCGGCGGGTGCATGCGGACCGGGCGCGGCTTGCCCAGGAGCTCGACCAGTCGCAATTCCGCGCCAACCGCCTGGAAGAGGTGAATCGGGAGGTT
Organism: Neorhizobium sp. CSC1952; assembly: GCF_030378245.1. Lineage (NCBI taxonomy): Bacteria > Pseudomonadati > Pseudomonadota > Alphaproteobacteria > Hyphomicrobiales > Rhizobiaceae > Neorhizobium > Neorhizobium sp. CSC1952. Next base: position 3,200,210 of record NZ_CP128416.1, read on the forward strand.
TCGCGGCGCCTGGTGACGGCGATGGAGACCATCCGCGCCGTGCTCGACCGCTGATGCGGCAACTGGATCGGAAGGGAATGCCATGGCCCAGGTAACGGTGACGATCGACGGCAAGGCCTATCGCATGGCCTGCGAAGAGGGCCAGGAAGACCACCTGACCGAGCTTGCCGCGCGCTTCGACCGCTATGTCGGGCACCTCAAGGGCCAGTTCGGCGAGATCGGCGATCTGAGGATCACCGTCATGGCCGGCATCATGATCATGGACGAGCTGTCGGAGGCGACGCGCAAGATCGGCAAGCTCGAAGCGGAGGTCGCAGCGCTCAAGGCGAACAGCGACGGGGCGCTCGAAACCCAGCAGCACAACGAGCAGGTCGTGGTCTCGGCGCTCGGCGAACTCGCCTCCCGGCTCGAGAACCTGACGGCAAGGCTCAACGGCCGCGCGCCGGCCTCGTTGAATTGACGGGTCGAGAAAAAGACTCACCGCCACTGGCGCGAATCCGGTTTCCTTCCTATATTGGCGGTCGCGGTCTGCGCTTCCCGACAGGAACCACAATCCCTGGGGCCATACTCGATCCAAAGGGAGCTGTCCCTGACCAGGCCCGTGGGCCTGGACACACGGTGCCCACCTACGTTTGTAGGCGCCCAGGATCGTAAACATCCATCGGTCGCCGTGGATCGCGCTCTTTCTCTTCCAGCCTGTTTTTTCGAAAACCTGGCCGCTCGGCGGGGCATCTTGTCTTGTCAGGGTGCTTGACAACTCGCGTCATACCACCAAGTTCTTGCCGTCCCGTCCAATTACCGGCTTCTCCGCATGCGTTTTCTGAATACAACCTTTGCCCGGTCGTCGCTCCTGATGCTTGTGATCGGCAGCGCCGTCCTGGTGGCGATCGTGCTCTCCTCCTTTTTCCTGGCGCGGATGACGCAGACCTATTTTCAGGACGTGGTGAAGCTGCGCGATGTCCGCAGCGCGGCTTCGGACGTGCTGCTCAACCTGCGCGCCTCCGAATCCGGCCAGCGCGGCTATCTCCTGACCCAGGACGAGCAGTTCCTGACCCTCTATACGAATGCCGCCGCCAATCTTCCCCGTCTGCGGCAACGCTTCGAAGCGGCGGTGGGGGCGCAGGATTCCGTCCGCGTGCCCCTGGATCAGCTCGGTCGCCTGATCGACGAAAAACGCCAGGAGATGGAAGGAACCGTCGCTCTCGGCAGACGAGGCGATTTCGCCGGCGCCGTCGCGATCGTCAAGGGCGCCTACGGCCGCCAGGTCATGGACGGCGTCAGCGCCATCCTCAGCCAGGTGATCCGCGACATGGATGGCCGGCTCAATTCCGGCATCGAGGAACTCCATGATTCGGCCTCGTCGCTGCAGTGGCTCACGATCGGCGGCGGCATCCTCATCATCCTGGTGCTCGGCGGCGCGATCGCGGTCATCGCGCAGCACGTCCGCGAGCTGCAGCGGGCGCGTGCCGAGGTGGAGGAACTGAACGCCAGCCTGGAGGAGCGCGTCAACGAGCGCACCGAGGACCTCATCCAGGCGAACCGCGAAATCCAGCGCTATGCCTATATCGTCTCGCACGACCTGCGCGCGCCGCTCGTCAACATCATGGGCTTCACGAGCGAGCTCGATGCGACGCTGAAGGCGGTTTCCACCTTTGTGCTGGCCGATGGTGCCGCGCTGACGGAGAGCGACGTGATGGAGGCGCGCCAGGCGGTCGAGGAGGACCTGCCGGAAGCGATCGCCTTCATCCGCTCCTCGACCAAGAAGATGGACGGGCTCATCAACGCGATCCTCAAGATCTCGCGCGACGGCCGCCGCGAACTGAAGCCGGAGAGGGTCGATCTTCAGGATCTCCTCGATGCAACGGCCGCCAGCATCTATCACCAGGTCAGCGAGGCGGGCGGCGAGATAAAAATTTCGGTCGGCGCGGCGCGCGGCCTTACTACCGACCGATTTTCGATGGAACAGATTTTCGGCAATCTTTTCGACAACGCGGTCAAATACAAGCACCCGGATCGCCCCCTGGTGCTGTCGGTGAAGAGCATGCCGGCCGGAAGGAATTCGATCCGCATCGAAGTCGCCGACAACGGCCGCGGGATCGCGCCCGAGGATCACGAGCGGGTATTCGAGCTCTTCCGCCGGTCCGGTGTCCAGAACATGCCGGGCGAGGGGATAGGCCTTGCGCATGTACGTTCGTTAGTCAGAAATTTAGGGGGCGAAATTACGGTGACGTCCACATTGGGCGGCGGAGCGACGTTCGTCATCCGTCTGCCCACGGATTTGTCCCAGTATGTAAGGAGTCACGGGCAATGAAAGCTGCCGGAAAAGAAGTCACCATCGTCATGATCGAGGACGACGAGGGCCATGCGCGTCTGATCGAGAAGAACGTGCGCCGCGCCGGCGTCAACAACGAGATCGTCCCCTTCACCAACGGCAACGAGGCGCTCGACTATATCCTCGGCAAGGACCGTTCGGGCATGGCCAACCACGACCGCTACCTCTTGATCCTTCTCGATCTCAATCTGCCTGACATGTCGGGTATTGACATCCTGGAAAAGGTGAAGTCCAACGCCCACTCGAAACGTCTGCCGGTGGTCATCCTCACGACCACGGACGACGAACGCGAAATCCAGCGCTGTTACGACCTCGGCGCCAACGTTTACATTACCAAACCGGTCGATTACGACAGTTTTGCGCATGCCATCAGACAGCTCGGGCTGTTCTTTGCCGTGATGCAGATACCCGGACAATGACGAGACGCGATGCCGCAAACCATTCTCTACGTCGATGACGACCTTGCCCTTGCGAGACTTGCCGAACGTCACCTCGGGCGTGCCGGCTACCAGGTCGTCCACGCCACGGACCAGGCATCGGCGATGGAGGCGATGGAAAGAGGCGGCATCGATGCGGTCGTGCTCGACCATTATCTCAAGGCCGGTACCGGGCTCGACATCCTGCACCGGCTGAAGGACCAGGGCTCGGACGTTCCCGTCATCTACGTCACCGGGTCCAGCGACGCGACGATCGCCATAGACGCGCTGAAGAGCGGCGCCTCCGACTATGTCATCAAGACGGTCGGCGACGAGTTCTGGCCGCTGATGGAAAGCGCGATCCGGCAGGGCATCGCCACGGCGGATCTGCGCCGCGCCCAGGAGAAGGCCGAACGGGAAATCCGCCTCGGCAAGGAGCGCGCCGAAGTGCTGCTTGCGGAAGTCAACCACCGGGTCGCGAACAGTCTGGCGCTGGTCGCGGCGCTCATCCGCCTGCAGGTTTCGAGCAGCAGGAACGAGGACGTGAAGGCGGCGCTCGCCGAAACCCAGGCCCGCATCACGGCGATCGCCGGCATGCATCGCAGCCTCTATACGTCCGACGACGTCCGCCACGTGGAGATGGACAAATATCTCGGCACGCTGGTGCGCGAGGTTCAGGACACGGTCAACGACCAGCAAAGGCCGTCGATCCGGCTGGAGGCCGAACCGGTATCGCTGACGTCCGACCGGGCCGTCTCCATCGGCATGATCGTCACGGAACTCCTCACCAACGCCCTCAAATACGCCTATCCGACGGGTGTCGAGGGGGAGGTGCGGGTGTTCTTCAAACGTCAGGACGAGGAGAGCGCGCTTCTGGCGGTCGAGGACGACGGGATCGGCTGGCGCGAGGGCGACCAGCCGAAGGGCACGGGGCTCGGCAGCCGTATCGTCAAATCCATGGCCGCGACGCTCGGCTCGACGATCCAGTACGTGCCGAATGTTTCCGGCACCCGCGCCGAGCTGAAGGTCAGCCTGACCTGAAAAATCCGGATGCTTCCGCATGATTTTGTTCCAGCCATTGCAATGGATGGAACAGGCCCCTATGATTTCCCGTTGCAAGTGAAGGTGCACAGCTCCGAGAACCGGTCCCGGTTTTTCGAGCTGTGCGCGAAACTTTGCCGGCGAAGCGCTTTTTGCGCGGTCGTGTCCAGGCTGCCGCTCTCAAAGGCGGTGCATTCCGTTTCGCATGCAGGAATATTGTCCTAGCTAAAGAGCCCCTTTTGTTAACCGAAATCATCATCGTCATTGCACTCACCGTTCTGAACGGTGTCCTGGCAATGTCGGAACTCGCCGTCGTTTCATCCCGCCCCGTTCGTTTGAAGGTCATGGCCGAACAGGGCAACAGGGGGGCGGCAACCGCCATGCGCCTCGCCGAAGATCCCGGCCGCTTCCTTTCCACCGTCCAGATCGGCATCACCCTGGTCGGCATTCTGTCGGGCGCCTTTTCCGGCGCCACGCTCGGCGCACGCTTTTCCGGCTGGCTGGCCGCCCAGGGCGTGTCCGGCAATGTCGCCGATGCGCTCGGCGTCGGCACCGTCGTTGTCGCCATCACCTACCTGTCGCTGATCGTCGGCGAGCTCGTTCCCAAGCAGATCGCGCTGCGTGCGCCCGAGGCGGTCGCCGCCCGCGTCGCCCCGGCGATGATGCTGCTTTCGAAGATCGGCGCGCCGATCGTCTGGTTTCTGGATATTTCCGGCCGCGCCGTGCTCGGCATACTCGGCCAGAAGGGAGAGTCGGGTGACCGGGTGACCGACGAGGAAATCCGCACCGTGCTTGCCGAGGCGCAGAGCGCCGGCGTGATCGAGACGGAGGAGTCCGCCATGATCTCCGGCGTCATGCGGCTTGCGGACCGTACCGCGCGCGGCCTGATGACGCCGCGCCGCGAGGTCGAAGTCATCGATACGGAGGACGATCTGGAGGAGTTGCGCACGCAGCTTCGTGCCACCCAGCGCTCGCGCCTGCCGGTGCGCAAGGGCAGTTCCGACGAGATCCTCGGCGTGCTTTTCGTCAAGGACGCCTACGGGTTCATCGCCGGCGACAAGAATTTCGACATCAAGGCGCTGATGCGCGAGGCGCCGGTCGTCTCCGACCTCACGGGCGCGCTCGATGTCATCGAGGCGCTGCGCCGCGCTCCGGCCCACATGGTGCTCGTCTATGACGAGTACGGTCATTTCGAAGGCATCATAACGTCCGGCGATGTCCTGGAGGCCATCACCGGCGTCTTCCAGGAGGACGAGGAGGAGGAGCCCGCGATCGTGCCGCGCGACGACGGTTCGTTCCTCGTCGCCGGCTGGATGCCGGTCGACGAATTCGCCGAGCAGATGGGCGTTCCGATCGGAGAAGACCCCGGCTACGAGACCGTGGCGGGCTTCGTTCTCGATGAGCTGAAACATCTGCCGGAACTGGGTGAGAGCTTCTCCACCCATGGCTGGACTTTCGAGGTCGTCGATCTCGACGGCCGTCGCATCGACAAGCTGCTCGTGAAGAAGGCGGTGGAAAAGGCGTGACGGACGGCGGCAGGAGCAAGGCGGAACTGCGCGCGGAGCGGCTTGCCGCCCGCGATGCCATTCCGCCCGTCGAGCGGATCGAGAAGAGCCTTGCGATCGCCTCCCATGGAGCGGCCGCGATCGATCTTCACGCCGGCGCGACCGTCTCCGGCTTCCTGCCGATCCGTTCGGAGGTCGACCCGCGGCCGCTGATGGCTCATCTGAGGGACCGCAGCGCCCGGCTCTGCGTCCCCGTCATCCTCGACAAGCGGACGATCATCTTTCGGGAGCTCGTCCGCGGCGCCGAGCTGGTGCCCGGCACTTTCGGCACGTTCGCGCCGGGTCCGGACGCGGCCGAACTCGATCCCGAGATCATGCTGATGCCGCTTGCGGCCTTCGATGCGGCAGGCCACCGGATCGGCTATGGCGGCGGTTATTACGACCGTGCTATCCACCGTCTGCATCAAAAAGGCCTGCGGCCGAAGCTGATCGGCATTGCCTTCGACTGCCAGGAAGTGGCATCTGTTCCCTTCGAGCCGCACGATATCAGACTTGAGGCGGTTCTCACGGAAAGCGGCTACCGGCAGTTCGATGGGTCCTGAAGCCGGGATCGCGTAGAGATTGGATAAGAATGCGCCTATTGTTCCTGGGTGACATGGTGGGCAAGTCCGGCCGCACGGCGGTCTGGGAAAAGCTGCCCGGCCTCGTCGCCGACCTGAAGCTCGATTTCGTCATCGTCAACGGCGAGAATGCCGCCGGCGGCTTCGGCATCACGGAAGAGATTTTCCTCGAGACGGTCAATGCCGGCGCGGACGTGGTGACGACCGGCAACCACGTCTGGGACCAGAAGGATGCGGTCGGTTTCGCCGGCCGCCATGACCAGTTCCTGAGGCCCGCCAACTATCCGGCCGGCACGCCGGGCCGGGGCTCCGGGCTCTATTACGCCCGCAACGGCGCGCGCGTGCTGGTCGCCAACATCATGGGCCGCGTCTTCATGCATCCGGAGCTCGACGATCCGTTCAAGAGCGCCGAGGCGATCCTCGATGCCTGCCCGCTGAAGGAACAGGCGGATGCGATCGTCTTCGACTTCCATGCGGAGGCGACCAGCGAAAAGCAGTGTTTCGGGCATTTCGTGGACGGACGCGCCAGCCTCGTGGTCGGCACGCATACCCATGTGCCGACGGCCGATTGCCAGATCCTGAACGGCGGCACGGGCTACATGTCGGATGCCGGCATGTGCGGCGACTACGATTCCTCGCTCGGCATGGACAAGGAGGAGCCGCTCAACCGCTTCATCTCGAAAATGCCGAAGGGCCGTTTCGAGGCGGCGACCGGGCCGGCCACCCTCTGCGGCCTCGGCGTCGAGATTTCCGACGCCACGGGCCTTGCGGAAAAGATCGCGCCGCTCAGGATCGGCCCAAGGCTTGCGGAGACGATTCCGGCGTTCTGGAGTTGAACCGGCTTGGAGCCGGCGCCGGTCCTGCATTCCCAAACGCGTGTTGAAGGAGAGGCCCGTGCTGATCAGATACGAGAACGCCGCCGATGTGGACGCCATCCGCGATCTGACGCGGGCGGCCTTCGAGCCGATGCCGTTCAGCAGCAACACTGAGGCCCGCATCGTGGACGATCTGCGCGCCTCGGGAGACCTGACGATATCGCTCGTTGCCGAAGAGCATGGCGAAGTCGTCGGCCATGTCGCCTTCTCCCCGGTTGCGGTGGATGGCGTCCATGGCGGATGGTTCGGGCTCGGGCCGATCTCTGTGAAACCCGACCGGCAACGGCAAGGCATCGGCAAGGCGCTGATCCTGAGAGGCCTGGACCTCCTCAGGGAAAGGGGCGCTGCAGGTTGCGCCCTTGTCGGCAGCCCGGAAATATACCGCCGCGTCGGCTTCCAAAGCGACGGCCGCCTGCGCTATGCGGATATCGACCCGAAGTTCGTCCAGAGGATCGTGCTCCGGGGCGAGGCACCGTCCGGCGTCCTGAAATTCGCGCCCGCCTTCGAGCAATAGGCCGCATCGCGCGGCCCATCCTGTTCTCTCTTAAAGCGCTTCCTCAAGCAGGGTCAGCAGGCGCTTGAAATGCCGTTCCGAACCGGTCCTGTCGTAAACGCCGTGGTCCGGCACCGTCCAGCCATGCGCCATGCCGACATAGTTTTCGATCGTGTGGTCGACGCCGCCGATGCGCAGCGCTTCGGCGAGGCGGGCGGACTGTTCCGGGGGAAACGAGTTGTCGACGCCTGCGACGCCGACATAAACCCTTGCCTTGATCTTGTCGGCCAGCCGGTGCGGGCTGTCTTCCGCGTCGCTCGCCAGATTGCCGCCGTGAAAGCTCGCGGCCGCCCTGATGCGGTCCGGGTAGCGCGCCGCCGCGGTGAGAGCGCGGGCGCCGCCCATGCAATAGCCGACGGTGCCGATCGCGCCCGTGGCGCCTTCCCTCGTCAGGGCGTCGATGAAGGCTGCGCCGTCGCGGGCGGTCAGCTCCTGGGAGGTCGCCTGCATCATGCCGCGAAGTTTCGTCTTCGTGGCCTCATCGCTGAAGGCGGTCTTCGCGTCGAAGGGTTCATAGGAGCCGGAGCGGTAATAAAGATCGGGAACGAGTACGACATGGCCGGCATCGGCGATCCGTTGACCCATCTGGTACAGCGCTTCGCGAGGGCCGAAGGCGTCCATGTAGATGATGACGCCCCTGTCGGGCGCGGCGCCGTTTTCCGGCTTGATGACCGCGGCCCCGGCGGTGCCGTCCACCGTCCTGATCTCAATATCCTGCTTCATCGAAATATCCTTTCCGCACGCGCCAGATCCAGATGCCGGCGACCTCATTTCGGGCGGCGGCCGCCTTTTTCAATCATTAATTCCACCATCCTCACAATGACGGAATTGTGAGGCCGGCCCCGACAATTCCGGCTGGACCGGTTTTTCGCATTGCCGCATCTTCTCGCCCGGAATGAGCATAGGCGCAGTTCTTGGGATTAGCATGATGCTACGGGCTCTCGCATTCGGTCTTTCCTGCCTTTTTCTTTCGGCCGTCGCGGTGCTGGCGCAGGGTGCGGGTCTCCCCGTCAGCCAGTGCCAGGCGATCGCGAGCCGGCTGCCCGGCGTCATGTTCGCGAGCTTCGAACCGGCCGGCCTGCAGCTTGCTCAGGCCGGCCGGCAGCTTTCGCTGGCCGAACGGGAAGAGGTGAAGATCACCTTCGTCGGCCACTCCACCTATTTCATCGAGACGCCAGAAGGGGTCGGGATCGCTACGGATTACAGCGGCGCCTACCAGCCGTCGCGGCTGCCGGACGTGGTCACGATGAACAAGGCCCATTCCACCCATTATACGCTGAGCCCCGATCCCGGCATCGAGCATGTCCTGCACGGCTGGAGCGATGTGCCAGGCGAAAAGGCGGAGCATCGCCTGACAGTGGGCGATGTCTATATCCGCAACGTCGTCTCCGACATCCGCTCCTGGGGCGGCGGACTGGAGGAAAACGGCAATTCGATCTTCATCTTCGAGGTCGCCGGCCTCTGCATCGGCCATCTCGGCCACCTGCATTTCGAACTCACCGAGGAGCAGTATACGGAGATCGGCCGTCTCGACGTGCTGATGGTGCCGGTCGACGGCGGGCTGACGATGGGAGCGGACAGCATGAGCCGCGTCGTGCAACGGCTGCGTTCCTCGCTGATCTTGCCGATGCACCGGTGGGGACCGCCGCTCGACAATTTCCTCGCCATGTTCGACGGCCGGTTCGACATAGCCTATGCAAAGGAACCGGTCATCCGGGTCTCGATGCGCAGCCTGCCGAAGAAACCGACCATCCTGGTGCCGCAGGGGCTTTGAGCGTCCCGCGCCCGCCGCCTGGATCAGTGAAGCTGGGGGAAGGCGAGGTGCTGCTTGACGCCGACCTCCGGCATCTTCTCGTCCCTCAGGTTGGCCTTGGCGATCTCCCAGCCGAATTTCAGCGAGCTGTCCGTGGAGGCCCAGATCTCCGCATCGTCGACCCGGAAGGCGAGCATGGTGAGCTTCGGGTCTTCCTTGCCGTTCTCGTACCAGGCGGCCGTCACGGCGCTCCAGTATTCGTCGATCCTGGCCGGGTCCCTGCGTACCTCCAGCGTGCCGGCGAGGCAGGCGTGATAATCGTGGTTCTTGCCGACGACGCAGAAATGCGCCCGCGTGCCGGGGCGGATGGCGCGCACCAGGTCCGTATCCGTCTTGGTGAAGAACCAGATCGTGCCGGTTTTCGGGTCGGCATTGGGCGCCATCGGCTGGAAATGCATGTGCGAGCCTTCGATGCCGAGCATGCCGGCGTGAATGCTGTTGATCTCGTCCCAGAGCTGGCGTTCCGGTGCTTCGCGGGCTTCGGTGAGGCTTGCCATGAGCTGTCTCCTTGGTTGGTCGTTTCTTGAACAAACGGCAAGCCGTTGGCTTTGTTCCGGGACCGGCGGGCCGGAAAGCCTCAAGCAAAATGCCCTGAACGGAAAAACCTTGAACGTGCTGGGCTTCGAAATTATAAGGCGCCATTCCCAAACAAGCTAAAGCATCAGGGGTGCCATGGCTGGCCATTCACAGTTCAAAAACATCATGCACCGCAAGGGTCGCCAGGATGCGATCCGGTCGAAGCTGTTCTCCAAGCTCGCGCGCGAAATCACCGTTGCCGCCAAGCAGGGCCTTCCCGACCCGGCCATGAATGCGGCGCTGCGTCTGGCAATCCAGAACGCCAAGGCGCAGTCGATGCCGAAGGACAATATCGACCGGGCCATCAAGAAGGCGTCCGGCGCGGATGCGGAAACCTACGATTCCGTCCGTTACGAAGGTTACGGCCCGGGCGGCACGGCGATCATCGTCGAGGCGCTGACCGACAACCGCAACCGCACGGCCTCCAACGTCCGCTCGATCTTCACCAAGGCGGGCGGGGCGCTCGGCGAAACCGGTTCGGTCTCCTTCTCCTTCGACCACGTGGGCGAGATCACCTACAAGGCGAGCGCCGGCGACGCGGACAAGGTGATGGACGCGGCGATCGAAGCGGGCGCCGACGACGTGACTTCCGACGAGGAAGGCCACACGATCATCTGCGCCTTCGAAAGCCTCGGCGAAGTCTCGAAGGCGCTCGAAGCTTCGCTCGGCGAGGCCGAGACGGTCAAGGCGATCTGGAAGCCGCAGAACACGATCGAGGTCGACGAGGAAAGAGCCCAGTCGCTCCTCAAGCTCATCGACAACCTGGAAGACGACGACGACGTGCAGAACGTCTATTCGAACTTCGAAGTCTCCGACGAGATCATGGCCAAGCTCTCGGCTTGATGATCCTGTTTTGCCCCTCACCCTAACCCTCTCCCCGCAAGCGGGGAGAGGGGACGTGCCCTAAGCAGCGTTTTGGGTGAGGAAAACGGTGCGGCATGTTTCCTTCTCCCTGCAAGCGGGGAGAAGGTGCCGGCAGGCGGATGAGGGGCAATAGCCCTCATTCTGCAAATTTACGTCTTCACCTTCTCCATCATCGGCAACGTCGCGAACAGCTCGACCGAGCGCAGGCGCGCGTCGATGTCGTGGATCGGCATGGAGATGATCAGCTCGTCGGCCTGGGTCTCTTCGAGGAAATCCTTGAGCTTCGCCGTGACCGTCGCGACCGAGCCGACGGCCGCGTAGCGCAACGTATGCTCGACGCTCATCTTCTCCATCGGCGTCCAGAAGCCTTCCATGCTGTCGAGAGGCTTGGGGAAGGGCGTGCGGACATTCTTGCGCAGGTTCACGAACTGCTGCTGCGAGGAGGTGAAGAACCGTTCGGCTTCCGCGTCGGTTTCCGCCGCAACACCCATGACGCCGACCATGACATAGGGCTTTTCGAGATCCACCGAGGGCTGGAAGCGTTCGCGATAGATGGCGATCGCATCCATCAGCATGTCGGGCGCGAAGTGGGAGGCGAAGGCATAAGGGAGGCCGAGGGCTGCCGCGAGATGGGCGCTGTAGAGGCTGGAGCCGAGCAGCCAGATCGGCACATGCGCGCCCATGCCCGGCACGGCGAGCAGTCCCTGATCCTTCTCCGGCGCGTCGAGCAGGCGCTGCAGTTCGAGGATGTCGTGCGGGAAATTCTCCGCTCCGGCCTCCAGGTTGCGGCGCAGCGCGCTTGCCGTGCGCATGTCGGTTCCCGGCGCGCGGCCGAGGCCGAGATCGACGCGGCCGGGCAGCAGGGCTTCCAGCGTGCCGAACTGTTCGGCGATGACGAGCGGCGAATGGTTGGGCAGCATGATGCCGCCCGAGCCGACGCGGATCGTCTTTGTCGCGGCGCCCACATGCGAGATCACCAGCGACGTGGCGGCGCTCGCAATGCCGGGCATGCCATGGTGCTCGGCGAGCCAGACGCGCTTGTAGCCCTGCTCCTCGGCCTTGATCGCCATGCGGCGGGACTGGTCGAGCGCGTCGCGCACGGAATAACCTTCGCCGATGGGCGAAAGATCGAGGATGGAAAAGGGGATCATCGGCTTGTCTCGGCTTGTCTTGTCTTGGGGCGGGATGGGTGACGAAGTATCCCGCCCTATTTAGGCAGCCGTGTCCATGAATACGACCCCTTCGCCAAACCGCGGCAGGACCGTTTTGCGGATTACGACTTGACGAGCCGCAGATGGGAGCCCCGGGCTCCGGGATCATGCGGTGCCGGATCGTGCGGCGGTTCGGTGACGACGCTGACGCGTACGAAGCGGCCGGCTTTCCGGTCGATGTCCGCGATCTGCCGGTCCATGCGGTCCAGCGCAAGCGTCGCCATGTCGGTTTTCAGCTTGGCGGCATGCCGCGCCCTGGAGACGTCCTTCACGTCCTCGGATGTGGAGGACGCCATTTCGGCCTGTTCTCCGGCCATCTCGGAAAGAATGCCGAGCTGGTCGTTCAGCGCGTCCAGATAGAGGCAGAGTGCGTCCAGTTCGCGGCCGATCTGCTCTGTTCCGAGGGACAGGGTTTCCAGATCGGCTTTCGATGCCGGTCCGTCCGGCTTCCGCCCTATGGCCTCAATGGTCTTCAGCGCGGCCGCAACCGCCTCTTTCGGGCGCCGCATGTCTAGCCTGGCGTTATAGGCGATCGTCGCTGCATGCTGGGCGCGCGTTTTCTGCTCGCGAAGATGCTGGCTCATGAGGCCGATGCTTGCGGCTGCCCTGGAAAGACGATCGCTATCCTCGGCATTGTTGGCGGCGTTCTCGTTCATTGCGTTCCGCAGCGTATCGGATTCGCTGCGCAGAACGAGGGCATCTCCGACAAGGGCGTCCAAGGTGCCGCCCAATGCGCCGACGCCCCGGTTGAAATCCCGCCGCATGCCTTCGAACGGGGCGGGGAAGGGCGTATCGACCGCTGCGTTCAAATCTCCGGCGGCAAACCGTCTCAACCCGCCGTCCAACGCGTCCACGACGGTGCGCATATGCCGCAGTTCCAGTTCATTCCGATCTCGATCCCGTATCATTCGGGCGGCTCCTTCACGCTTCGGCTTCCCCCCTTTCTGGCGAGCCAACGCGGTGAAAGAAAGGTGGTTGCTCCGTTTGGCGCGGTTCTACCCAAAAGCTTTCAGACATGGTTAACGATGCCGGGGGAGCCGATCCCTTCGAGCGACGCCCCTTGAAACGGGCCGGCATGGCACCCCGCGGCATGGCGCCCCGCAGGGCAAAGCGCTAAGGTCGCGCGCATGACAGAGACGATTCGCATCATCGGCATCGACCCGGGGCTTCGCCGCACCGGCTGGGGCATCATCGAAACGCTCGGCAACAGCCTTCGTTTCGTCGCATCGGGCACGGTGACCTCGGACGGCGACATGGACCTTGCCTCGCGCCTCTGCCAGCTCCATGACGGGCTTGCGGATGTCGTCCACACCTACAAGCCCGACGAGGCGGCCGTCGAGCAGACCTTCGTCAACAAGGATGCGGTGGCCACGCTGAAACTCGGTCAGGCGAGGGGTGTCGTCATGCTGGTGCCGGCGCGGGCCGGGCTGCCGGTTTCCGAATATGCGCCGAACGCCGTCAAGAAATCGGTGATCGGCGTCGGCCACGGCGAGAAGCAGCAGATCCACATGATGCTGAAGATCCTGATGCCGAAGGCGGATTTCAAGGGAAACGACGCGGCCGACGCTCTGGCGATCGCCATCTGTCACGCCCACAATCGCGGCGGCCACCGCATGCGCGCAGCGCTCGCAGGCTAGTTTGTTCTTGACTTGTTCTTGTTTGGCCCATAAGTAATACCTCAGAGGTATTACCATGCGAGTCACTGAAAAAGGCCAGGTTACGATTCCGAAGAACGTTCGCTCCAATCTCGGCATCGAGACGGGAAGCGAGGTTGAGTTCGTCCTTCGCGATGGCGAGGCTGTGTTGCGGCTCGTTGAACCTTCGCGCGACGAGGTCGAGCGCGAGGTGCAGGTTCTTGTCGATCATCTTCGCCGCAAGCAGGGGTCGATGTCTCTCGGGGACATGAGCGGCGAGGAATTCTATCGCCTGCTGCGGGATTGATTGTCATGGCGACGCTGATCGATACCAATGTGCTCATTGACGTCTTCCACACGCGAGGCACCTATACCGATTGGTCGCTGGCGCGACTGGAAGCTGCGCGTTTCGAAGGTCCGCTGTTGATTAACCCGCTGATATACGCGGAAATGGCGGCCGGTTACGCGACCGTAACCGAGTTGGATGCAGCACTCGCTCCGGGGCTCTTCCAGCGGGAGGAACTCCCCTGGGATGCCGCTTATGCCGCGGGGCACGCCTTTCTGCAGTATCGCCGCACGGGTGGGGACAAGCGCTCTCCGTTGCCGGATTTCTACATAGGCGCCCACGCGATGGTGAGGGGGCATAAGCTGTTGAGCCGCGATACCGCCCGATACCGCACCTATTTTCCTCTGCTTTCGCTCATCTCCCCCGAAACCCATCCCTTATAACCTATTGTTGGCGGACTGTTTTCCATGATCGGCAAGCTCAAAGGCACCATCGACGAGATCGGCGACGACTATGTGCTCGTCGACGTGCATGGCGTCTGCTACGAGGTCTTCTGCTCCTCCCGCGTCCTTTCGCGGATCGGTTCTCTCGGCGAGGCGGTGGTTCTGTTCATCGAGACCTATGTCCGCGAGGACCAGTTCAAGCTCTTCGGATTCCTGACCGCGCTGGAGCGCGAATGGTTCAACCTGTTGCAGAGCGTCCAGGGCGTCGGCGCCAAGGTGGCGCTTGCGGTGCTCTCGACCCTGACGCCCTCGGAACTCGCCAATGCGATCGCGCTGCAGGACCGCACCGCCGTGTCGCGCGCCCCGGGCGTCGGGCCGAAGGTCGCGATGCGCATCGTCACCGAACTCAAGAACAAGGCGCCGGCATTTGCGGGCGAGGCCTCGACCAATATCGGCCTCAAGCAGGAGATCGGCGAGGGTGTCGCCTCCGCACCGGTGTCGGATGCCGTCTCGGCGCTCACCAACCTCGGCTATTCGCGCGATCAGGCGGCCAATGCGGTCGCCGCGGCCCTCAAGAACGGCGGCGAAGGCGCCGACAGCGCCAAGCTCATCCGGCTGGGGCTGAAGGAGCTGGCGCGGTGAGTGGGCGATTTGCCGTCTTGTCGGAATTGTCGTATATTTTCCGCCAATCGGAAATTTGTCGGAGAATTCTGTAATGAGTTGGACGCTGACGCTTTCTGCCAAGGGGCAGCTGACTATTCCGAAAGACTTGCGAGAAGCTCTCAATTTGCACCCGGGGGACGAGGTTGTTTATTCCATCGTGAATGACGAACTGGTCATCACGCCGAAGAATATCGATTTCGGCGATCTGGCCGGCCTTCTCGGAAAACCGCCGAACGGGCCGGCGTCACTGGAGGAAATCGACGCCGCTATCGTGGCCGCAGCGGGAGCCAACGTCCTCGATACCGGGGACGATGAGCAAGCGGATGCCGCAGAATGATGATGTTGGGGCTGGATACCAACGTTATCTTGCGGACATTGGTTGGAGATAACCCGCAGCAGGTGACCGCAGCCGCGGAGTTCGGAAAAAGGCTGGGCCGGGAATATACCGCGTTTGTAACCCTCATCAGCCTGCTCGAACTCGATTGGGCCCTCCGTTCGCAGTACGGCTTCAAGAAAAAGGAGGTCGTACTTGCCATAGGGAAGTTGCTGCGGACGCGAGGGCTTGTCATAGAAAGTCATGCGCTTGTTGTTGCCGCGCTTTGGCAGGTTGAAAACACGAACGTGGATTTCGCAGATGCCCTCATAGCGGCCCGCTCGCTTGAGGAGGGATGCAAGTCCATCAAGACCTTCGACAAAAAGGCTGCGAGCCGCCTACCCGGAATGGAACTTCTTGCATGAGTGAAGCCGCCCGACTGATATCACCGGAAAAGCGGGGCGAGGACCTGGACGTGACGCTGCGCCCGCAATCGCTGGACGAGTTCACCGGCCAGGCGGAGGCGCGCGCCAATCTCAAGGTCTTCATCGAGGCGGCGAAGAACCGCGGCGAGGCGCTCGATCACGTGCTGTTCGTCGGTCCGCCCGGCCTCGGCAAGACGACGCTGGCGCAGATCATGGCGAAGGAACTCGGCGTCAATTTCCGCTCCACCTCCGGTCCGGTCATCGCCAAGGCCGGCGATCTTGCGGCGCTGCTCACCAATCTCGAAGAGCGCGACGTGCTCTTCATCGACGAAATCCATCGGCTCAATCCGGCGGTCGAGGAAATCCTCTATCCCGCCATGGAGGATTTCCAGCTCGACCTCATCATCGGGGAGGGGCCTGCGGCGCGCTCGGTGAAGATCGACCTGTCGAAATTCACGCTGGTCGCCGCCACCACCCGCCTCGGCCTGCTGACGACGCCGCTGCGCGACCGTTTCGGCATTCCGGTCCGGCTTTCCTTCTATACGGTCGAGGAGCTCGATCTGATCGTCCGGCGCGGTGCGCGGCTGATGGGGCTCGGCATGACCGACGAGGGGGCAAGGGAGATCGCCAGGCGGTCTCGCGGCACGCCGCGCATCGCCGGCCGGCTCTTGCGGCGGGTGCGCGATTTCGCGGAGGTGGCGAAGGCCGAGGCGGTGACGAAGGAGATCGCCGACGAGGCGCTCACCCGTCTCCTCGTCGACAACATGGGCCTCGACCAGCTCGACAAGCGCTATCTCAACATGATCGCGGTGAATTTCGGCGGCGGGCCGGTCGGCATCGAGACGATCGCCGCGGGCCTCTCCGAACCCCGCGACGCGATCGAGGACATCATCGAGCCCTACATGATCCAGCAGGGCTTCATCCAGCGCACGCCCCGCGGCCGCGTCCTGACAGCCAACGCCTGGAAACATCTCGGAATGCAGCCGCCGAAGGATCTCGAAGCGGCGCAGTTCCGGATGACTTTCGACGACGAATAAGCCGGGGATCTCCAGCTGAAATCCTGACCCCTTCGGAACCTCGCGGGGCTTCTTTCGGTTTTCCCGCCGAAGGAGGCATCCATGCAATACGGCGACAAGGTCCGGGAGCATCCGGAGCGAATTCCGCCCGCCGAGGTGGCGGCGGAGGCTGAAAAGGGTTTGAAGCTTCGGGCGCAATTCCGCCGCGGCGGGACGACGGCCGGCATCGCGCGGGCCCGCGACCTCAAGAACCGCAAGCCGCTGTCCGACAAGACGGTCCGGAAGATGGTGAGCTACTTCCACCGCCACAAGGCGGACAAGCGGGCCGAAAATTTCGGCGACGAGGAAAATCCGTCGACGGGCTATATCGCCTGGCTGCTCTGGGGCGGCGATCCGGGCCGGAAATGGGCCGAGGAGCACAAGAAGGCGATCGAAAGGGCCAAGCAGGACGCGAGGATGCGGCGCTTCAAGCGGTCGCGGGAGGAAATTCCGCCCAATCCCTGACCGCCTGCCGTAGCAGCGCGACGCCGCCCGGTCTCCAGCCGAGCGCTTCCAGCTTCTCCGTTGCCATGACGTTGACCGCGCCGCGGTCCGCCGGCGGCGGCAGTTCGTGCGGGCAGGCCGGCAGAAAGCCCAGGATTTCCCGCGTGTCGGTCAGGAGGTCGGAGACGTTGAAGACCTGGCCGCCGATCCTCCCCGTCTCGGTTTCCAGCATCAGGCGGACGGCGCTGGCGACGTCGCTGCCGTGCACTTCCGTGCCGGCCCGCGGCGGCACCGGCCTGCCTGCAAGACAATCGCCGAAGAGCGCGTCCCATTTGTTGGGGCGGAGATGGCCGTAGACACCCGTCAGCCTGAGGCTCGCGGTGCCGAAGCCCGGACCGGAAAGGGCGGCCAGCGCCCGCTCCCCGTCGAGCTTGATTTCTCCGTAGAGGGTTTCCGGCCTGAGGACGAGGTCTTCCGTCAGCCGGGTTCCGCCCGGCATCCCGTCATAGACCGCGCGGCTGGAGAGGAAGACCGCGCGCCGCGTGCCTGCCTTTTTCGCCGTCTCGAAAAGTTTCACCGTGCCGTCGAGGTTCAGCCGGCGGAAGCGGGCGGGATCGTCGCCCTCTCCCCCGCGATATCTTCCGGGCAGGTGGTCGAACGCGGCGTGCACGAAGAAATAGGCGTCGTCGAAGGCTTCGATCTGGTCGAGATCGGGATCGAGCGAGAGCGGCACGAACCGGACCGGCTTCGGAAAGAGGTGCGGGGCAGGCGGCATCCGCCCGCCGACGATCACCTGGTATCCGGCACTCAGCAGGCCCTCGACGATATAGCGGCCGACCAGTCCCGTCCCGCCGGAGACCAGCACGTTCATGCGGGCTCTCCCGGGTTCGGCAGCGAGGCGGGGTCGGGAATATCCCGGCCTTCATGGAAGGCGTGCCAGAGGTCGATCAGCGGCCGCAGCCGGTCCGCCTTCGGGTGATCCCTCTCCCAGGGCTTCTCATACTGGTAGTGCAGCACGGCGATGCTTCTCCAATCCCAGAGCGCCGGCATATTGAACCACACATATTGCAGCATGTTCATGAAGACCGGCAGGCCGTGCCAGTCCGGAAAGAAGTGTTCGAGAAAGGTCTGGTCGGTCCGCCGCCAGAAGGCGTCCGGCCGGTCGAGCGCCGCGAGCATTCGTGCGAAGGTTTGCGGGGATGGCTTGGCGACGAACACGCCCGAGTTCAGCCGGTGGAAATCGGCGGGGCTTTCGTAGACGTTCGGAGCGGCGGAAAATTCCGGATAGCCGAACAATTTGTCGATGTTCTTCAGCACCAGCGCATCGGCATCGATGAAGACGGCCTTGTCGTATTCGGTGAGCTGCCAGAGCCGCAGCTTGCAGAAATTGTCGAGCGGCGTGTGGAAGTCCGGCTTGCGGCCCTTGGTGAAGGGCGCTGCGCCATGCAGGTTTTTCCGCGCATGCCGCTCGTTGAACGCGTCGGACAGCGGCAGGTGATCGACCTCGACCAAGCGGCAATCGAGCGTTACGAGTGATGCAAGGTCGTCTTTGGAAACCCCACCCGTATGCAGAACCACAATGTCCGCCGCCGTCTCCGTCCGCCGGATCGAACGCGCGAGCGCGGTGGCGCCCATCGCGTAGTCGGGGTTGGTCACGAGGGTGACGAAAGCGTTGCGAGCGGGTGTCATAGGATGGGAGTCCACAAGGCAAAAGTCATTGTTCGGCGCGCCCCCTCATCCGCCTGCCGGCACCTTCTCCCCGGTGGGGAGAAGAAGCATGCTGCACACATTTCCCTCAACCAGAGACAGGGGCAAGTGGAGTGAGGCGGATCCGCGAGTCTCTTCTCCCCTCGGGGAGAAGGTGCCGGCAGGCGGATGAGGGGGCGCGTCCGACACAACCATGCAATGGCGCTCAAGTCTTGTGTTTCCTCACGAGACCGATTTCAGCCGCTTGCCTTCCGGGTCGTGTTCCACCTTCGCGGCGATGTCTCTCGTCCAGGCCGAAACGGCCGGAACACGAGTCCTGTCAACGCGATAGGCGTATTTCTTCGCAACGTCGACGATCTCGCCGAGCAGGCCTTCGCCGAGCGTGGTCGGTTCGAGGCCGAGGCCCAGGAACTTCTCGTTCTTCACGATCAGCTCGTTTTCCGGCGCTTCCTTCCTTGGGTTCGGCAGCCAGGCGATTTTCGAACCGGTCATCCTCGCGATCATCTCGGCGAGGTCGCGCACCCGGTGCGTCTCGGTCATCTGGTTGAATATCTCGACGCGGCTGCCGCGGTCGGGCGGGTTCTTCAGCGCGATCTCGATGCAGCGGACCGAATCCTGGATATGGATGAAGGCGCGCGTCTGGCCGCCGGTGCCGTGCACGGTGAGCGGATAACCGATCGCCGCCTGGATGAGAAACCGATTCAAGACGGTCCCGTAATCCCCGTCATAATCGAATCTATTGATCAGTTGCATGTGGCGGCGCGTTTGTTCCGTATGGGTGCCCCAGACGATGCCCTGGTGCAGGTCGGTGATGCGCAATCCGTCGTTCTTCGCGTAGAACTGGAAGAGGAGCTGATCCAGGCACTTGGTCATGTGGTAGATCGAGCCGGGATTGGCGGGGTAGAGGATTTCCTGCGAGACCGCCCGGCCGTCTGCGGTCTCGATGCCGACCGGGAGGTAACCTTCGGGGATCGCCGCGCCGACGGTCGAATAGCCGTAGACGCCCATCGTGCCGAGATGGACGAGATGCGCGTCGAGATCGAGCTCGACCAGCGCGTTCAGGAGGTTATGGGTGGCGCTGACGTTGTTGTTGACCGTGTAGTTCTTGTGCCGGTCGCTCTTCATGGAGTAAGGCGCAGCACGCTGCTCGGCGAAATGGATGATGGCGTCCGGCCGGTGTTTCGCGAGCCAGCCCTTCAGAAGCTCGTAATCCCTGGCGAGGTCGATGAGATGGAAATGGATGCGCCGGCCGGTCTCGGCATGCCAGATTCGGGTGCGTTCCTGGATGCTGTCCATCGGGGTGAGCGACTGCACGCCGAGCTCGGTATCGATCCAGCGGCGCGAGAGATTGTCGAGGATATGGACCTCGTGACCGGCATCGGACAGGTGAAGCGAGGTCGGCCAGCCGACGAAACCGTCGCCGCCCAGGACTGCAATCTTCATGATCTACTCTCCGCTGGTTTTCGAGACGTTTCCTGATAGGGAGGATGTGTGACAGAACTTCGAAACTGGGTCAGCATTCCACAACTATCCAGAGCACAGCGATAATTTTCCAAGGCAAGGCCATGCAGGAACACAATTTTTTGTTATCGGGCGAATTGATCGAAGGCGGCCACAGGCTTGCCCAGCGCGTCTATTATGAAGACACGGATTTTTCAGGCCTCGTCTATCACGCCCGCTATCTGCACTTCCTGGAGCGCGGCCGCACCGACTATCTGCGCTGCCTCGGCTGCGAGCAGAGCGCGCTTCTCGTCACCGACGAGGAGGGCCTCGTCTTCGTCGTCCACCGCATGGAGATCGACTTCAAGCAGCCGGCCCGCATGGACGATATCCTCGTCATCCACACGGTGACGGAGAAGGCGGGCGGCGCCAAGATGGTGCTCAACCAAGAGATCCGCCGCGGCGAAACGCTGCTCATCGCGGCACGCGTGGTGATCGCGGTCATCAACAAGCACGGCCGCCCGCGCCGGCTGCCGGAGGCCGTGGCGGAGAAGTTTTTGGGACACCCGCTTTAGCGGCAGATTACTCTGGATCTTTCGCTTCCAGTTTGCGCCGGGTCTCGGCCCGACGTACAGCAAAATGCGCCTCAACCTCCTCCGCCGACAGCTGCTCGCCTCGGCTAGCGGCTTCCAGGGCTTCTTCGACTTTCTTGCGAAAGTCGCCCTCATCTTCAGCTTTAAAAATGAGAGGCAAGTCGGATTCCTTCATATAAAAACTTCCCCGGCACCAGATATCGGCAATAGAGCATAGAGCAGACAATGGCTGCCCTACGGATCGCGTGCATTCAGGGCTTGTAACATATTCTTAACGATAATGATGTCTTACTGGTCCATGAGGAATTTGTGCAACGCACGCCTTCCTTTGACCAAAATTGAAAGCGAGAAGCCAAGCTGGAAACTCAGGGCATCTTGGGGTTAAGGCTAAGCGCATCCAGCGATCAAAGACATTCTCGCGAAAGCGCGCTTTTGAACCCGCCCGGTCCTTAAAAAACCGGGCGTTTGGATTCGGGGATTGTGAATAGATGGAACAGATAGGTTTGGAAGCGGCGACACACGATGTCAGTCTGTGGGCGCTGTTCATGCAGGCCGGGCTGATCGTCAAGCTGGTCATGATCGGTCTCATCGGCGCGTCGGTCTGGACCTGGGCGATCGTCATCGACAAATACGTGAGCTTCGGCAAGGCCAAGCGCCAGTTCGACCAGTTCGAGCAGGTCTTCTGGTCCGGCCAGTCGCTTGAAGAGCTCTATCGCACGCTTTCGGAACGTCAGAACAACGGGCTTGCCGCGATCTTCGTCGCCGCCATGCGCGAATGGAAGAAGAGCTTCGAGCGCGGCGCGCGCTCGCCGATCGGGCTGCAGATGCGCATCGACCGGGCGATGGACGTCACCATGGCGCGCGAGAGCGAGAGCTACGAGGCCCGTCTCGGATCGCTGGCGACGATCGGCTCGGCCGGTCCGTTCATCGGTCTCTTCGGCACGGTCGTCGGCATCATGACCTCGTTCCAGGCGATCGCCGGCTCGAAGTCCACCAATCTCGCGGTCGTCGCACCCGGTATCGCCGAGGCGCTGCTGGCGACCGCGATCGGTCTTGTGGCCGCCATCCCCGCCGTTATCGCCTACAATAAGTTCACCGCCGATGCCGGCAAGCTTTCGGCCCGCATGGAGGGTTTCGCGGACGAGTTCTCCGCCATCCTGTCGCGCCAGATCGACGAGAAGCTGCAGCCGCGCCAGGCGGCGCAATAATTCCAGCAAGGCCAAGGAGTACGCATCATGGGTATGTCGGCCGGAGGAGCAAAGGCATCGGGTGGCGGGCGCCGCAGGCGCGGCCGGCGCAACGGTGCGATCAGCGAGATCAACGTCACGCCGCTCGTGGACGTCATGCTCGTGCTCCTGATCATCTTCATGGTGGCGGCGCCGATGATGACCGTCGGCGTGCCGATCGACCTGCCGGAAACGCAGGCGCGGGCCATGAATGCGGACACCCAGCCGATCACCGTCTCGGTCAATCCGTCCGGCGAAATCTATCTGCAGGAAACGCCGATCGGCATCGACGAGATCGTCCCGAAGCTGCAGGCGATCGCCACCACGGGCTACAACGAGCGCATCTACGTGCGCGGCGACACGACCGCCGCTTATGGCGTCGTCATGAAGGTGATGGCGCGCATTTCCGCCGCCGGTTACAAGAATATCGGCCTCGTCACGCTTCAGGAACAGGAGAAGTGATCGGGCGCCATGAAGGGTAGTCTCGGCACATCGCTGGTCCTCCACACACTGGTGCTCGGTTACGCGCTGGTGTCCATCAGCGCGCCCGCCTCCTTCGAGGTGGCCGACGTGGAAGCGCTGCCGGTCGACATCATCCCGGTGGAATCGATCACCCAGATCCAGCAGGGCGACAAGACGGCGCCGGTCGCCGAAAAGGCCGCGCCGAAGCCGACGGCCAAGCCGAACATCGTCGAGAACGCCGAAAATAGCGGCGACAACGACATCGACCTGAAGACGCCGCCGACGCCCGCAAAGAAGCCTGTTCAGGCGGAAGCCGCGGCCGCCCCGAAGCCGGTCGAAAAGCCGGTGCCGACGCCCACGCCGGAGCAAAACGACGTCAAGGACATCGTGCCGGAGGAGACCGCGCCGAAGCCGACCGAGGTTGCCGCGCTGCCGGAACCGAAGCCGGAGGTGACGCCGCCCAAGCCGGAGCCGACGCCGCAGCCGCAACCCCAGCCCCAGGCAAATCCGACACCCGCGCCGGCTGAAACGCAGGCCGAGGAAATCCCGCTGCCGGATGCCGTGCCGGTCCCTGCCGCCCGGCCGAGGCCGGAGCCGCCGAAGCAAGAGGCCAAGCCCGTCGAGAAACCGGCCGAGAAGAAGCCCGAGACGCCGAAGCCGGCGGAGACCGCGAAGGTTGCGGAAAAGCCGACCGACAAGAAGGAAGGCAAGAAGCAGGAGACCGCCAAATCCTCGTCTTCCAAGCAGAGCGATTTCAACGCCGACGAAATCGCGGCGCTGCTCAACAAGCAGGAATCCTCCGGCGGCGGCGCGAAGCGTTCTTCCGCGCCGGCGGCGATGGGCGGCAAGCGGGATACGGGCGGTTCGAAGCTCACCCAGAGCGAGATGGACGCGCTGCGCGGCCAGATCCAGAACAACTGGTCCGTCATCGCCGGCATCGAGGGCGCCGACGGGGTCATCATCACCGTGACCATGAAGCTCGACGAATCCGGCGCGATCGTCGGCCGGCCGGAGGTCAGGGCCTCCGGCGGTTCGGATTCCGCCCGCCGCACGCTGGAGGGCAGCGCGCTTCGCGCCGTCATGCGGTCCTCGCCCTTCAAGAACCTGCCCGCCGACAAATACGACGCCTGGAGCGAAGTCGTCGTCAACTTCGATCCGAGCGAATTGCTTTGAAAGGCCTTAACACCATGATGAAACGCTCTTTCATCCGTCTCATGATCGCGCTCGCCGGCATGGCCGTGATGTTCTCCGCGCCGGCCCAGGCCCGCGTCGAGATCAACATCAACAAGGGCAATGTCGAGCCGCTGCCGATCGCCGTGACGGATTTCCTGTCGAACAACGATCTCGGCGCGCAGATTTCGCAAGTCGTCGCCGCCGACCTGCAGCGCTCGGGCCTCTTTGCGCCGATCGACAGGAACGCCTTCATCGAGAAGATTTCCGATCCCAACCGCGCGCCGCGCTTCGAGGACTGGAAGGTCATCAACGCGCAGGCTCTGGTGACGGGCCGCGTGACCCGCGAGGGCGACGGGCGGCTTCGCGCCGAGTTCCGCCTCTGGGACACGTTCGCGGGCTCGCAGATGACCGGCCAGCAGTTCTACACCCAGCCGGAGAACTGGCGCCGCGTGGCCCATATCATCGCCGACGCGATCTACAAGCAGATCACCGGCGAGGAAGGCTATTTCGATACCCGCGTCGTCTTCGTCTCCGAAAGCGGTCCGAAGAACGCCCGCCAGCGCCAGCTCGCGATCATGGACCAGGACGGCTTCAACGTCCGCATGCTGACGAACACCAGGGACATCGTGCTGACGCCGCGCTTCTCGCCGAGCCGGCAGGAAATCACCTACATGTCCTTCGAGGGCAACCAGCCGCGCGTCTACCTGCTGCAGCTCGAGACCGGGCAGCGCGAGGTGGTCGGCAATTTCCCGGGCATGACGTTCTCGCCGCGCTTTTCGCCGGACGGCCAGAAGGTGATCATGAGCCTGCAGCAGGACGGCAATTCCAACATCTACACGATGGACCTGCGTTCGCGCACCACGACCCGGCTCACCTCGACGCAGGCGATCGACACCTCGCCGTCTTATTCGCCGGACGGGGCGCGCATCGCGTTCGAAAGCGACCGCGGCGGCCGTCCGCAGATCTACGTCATGAATGCCGACGGTTCGGGCCAGACCCGCGTCTCCTTCGGCGACGGTTCCTATTCGACACCGGTCTGGTCGCCGCGCGGCGATCTCATCGCCTTCACCAAGCAGTCGGGCGGCAAGTTCTCGATCGGCGTGATGCGGCCGGACGGGTCGGGCGAGCGCATCCTGACCACGGGCTTCCACAACGAGGGCCCGACCTGGGCGCCGAACGGCCGCGTGCTGATGTTCTTCCGCCAGCCCGCAGGGGCGGGCGGCCCGCAGCTCTATTCGATCGACCTGACGGGCTACAACGAGATCCAGATCAAGACCCCGGCCTATGCCTCCGACCCGGCCTGGTCGCCGCTCCTCGAATAGGGGCGGACGACCGGGGGATGGGCGGCTTTTCGCCTCTTTTGCGCCCGAATCTGCTGGGAAAGGGGCTCGATAAGGGACACTGTAATATTCCGTTAACCATAAGTGTTTGGTCATGGTTAACCGAGCCCGGTTAGAGTCTGGCAACTCTGAAATTTCGGAATTTATTGATCAAGGAGAGACCGGCCATGAGCCGCATCGATACCCCGGCGATGAGCCGCATGCAGAACCTCGCCCGTAATCCCGCCGTCATCGCCCTCACGCTGGCACTCGCGCTCGCAGGCTGCGCCAACAAGAAGAACCTTCCCAACAGCGCCGGCGAGCTCGGCCTCGGCGGCGCCGGTTCGGCAACGCCCGGTTCGCAGCAGGACTTCACCGTCAATGTCGGCGACCGCATCTTCTTCGACACCGACTCGTCCTCGATCCGCGCCGACGCCCAGCAGACGCTCGACCGCCAGGCCCAGTGGCTGCAGCGCTATCCGAACTACGCGATCACCGTCGAAGGCCATGCCGACGAACGCGGCACCCGTGAATACAACCTCGCGCTCGGCGCCCGCCGCGCCGCTGCCGCGAGGGAATATCTCGCCTCCCGCGGCGTTCCGGCGAATCGCATCCGGACCATCTCCTACGGCAAGGAACGTCCGGTCGCGGTCTGCGACGACATCTCTTGCTGGTCGCAGAACCGCCGCGCCGTCACCGTTCTCGGCGGCGCCGGCTCCTGATACGGGCCACCGATCCGGCATTAAAAGGCGGCTTTCTGAGCCGCCTTTTTGTTTTTTCCATAGTTTGGCCCCGATTTCGGGGATTTTTGATCGCCGACTTGGTTGCTTTTTCAGGCGGCAGATTGGAAAAATCCCTCCTGCGCCGATTGGGCGCAATTAAAGAGAGCAGGACGGACACTCATGAGGAAACTTGTCTTGGCAGCGATGCTGGGGCTCATGGCGACGGGCGGCCCGGCGGGGGCCTTCTCGCTGCCGAAACTCTTCCAGGGCCATCAGAGTGCTGCGGAGAGACCCTCGGCCGACGACCGGCCGGTGATTCTCGCGCAGAGCACCGATGCCGTTCGCGTCCAGCAACTCCAGGAAGAGGTCCGGCAATTGAACGGCCGGATCGAGGAAATGAGTTATCAGCTGCTGCAGATGCAGGAGCAGATGCGCAAGACGCAGGAAGATAACGAATTCCGCTTCCAGGATCTGGAGAAGAACAAGAGGAGCGAAATCGATACCACGGCCGGGAGACCGGCCGTGGCGTCCAATCGCGCCCCGGCCGCTCCATCCGCCCCGCCCGTTCAGTCGTCCGACGATGTCGCGAGGATCATCGAGTCCCCCTCCGACGGCGGTATCGGCGGGGACCAGTCCGCCGGCAGCCGGACGGCGCCGCCGCCGACCACGCTCGGCTCCATCGATTTCGACCAGAACGGCAATCCGCGCGGCGCCAGCCGCAACGACCGGGCCAACAATGCCGCCGGGCTTCCTGGCGTGGACACGGGTGCCCAGGTTCCCGGCCGGCCGGCCGCTCCCGCAAGGACCGATCCGCAGCAGACCGCCTCGCTCGGTAACGAGAACGATTCCTATCAGGGCGCCTACAACCATGTGCTCGCCGGCGACTATTCGCTCGCGGAGAGGGAGTTCGCCGCCTATATCCAGGCCTATCCGAAGAGCGCCCGCATCGCCGACGCGAATTTCTGGCTCGGCGAGGCGCAGTATTCCCAGGAAAAATACGCCGAGGCCGCGAAGACTTTCCTGAACGCGCACCAGACCTACGGAAAATCGGCGAAGGCGCCGGAAATGCTGCTGAAGCTCGGCATGTCGCTCGCCGCCCTCGACAATACCGAAACCGCCTGCGCCACGCTGCGCGAAGTGACCAAGCGCTATCCGAGCGCGCCGCGCGCCGTGCTTTCCAAGGTCGGCAGCGAAGAGAAGCGCCTGAGCTGCGATTGAAGGCGGCGTTCCCGTGACCGCCGGCGCCCCCATCCTGCCGCCCGTAGAGGCGGTGCGGCGCCTCCTTGACGATCTTTCGAAACCGGCCCGCCTTCTCGTCGCCATTTCCGGCGGCAGCGATTCGACCGGCCTCCTTCTCTCCCTTTCGAAAACCAATCCCTCCGGCTCCGGCGTGCTGATCTTCGCGGCGACCGTCGACCACGCGTTGAGGCCCGAATCGGCCGAAGAGGCGCGCGCCGTCGCCGCCCTTTGCGGCAGGATCGGCATCCCGCATGTCATCCGCCGCTGGGATGGCGAGAAGCCGAAGACGGGGCTCTCGGCCGCCGCCCGCGAGGCGCGCTACCGGCTTCTGCTGGAGGTCGCCGACGAGGTCGACGCGACCGCGATCCTCACCGGCCACACGCTCGACGACCAGGCGGAGACCGTTTTCATGCGTGCCGCCCGAAGCGAGGGAGAGGACAATCTCGGCCTCGCCGGCATGGCCGAAGCCGTGCTTCTGGAACGGCGGCGCTGGCTCCTGCGGCCGTTCCTCAAGACCCGCCGCGCCGACATCCGTGCTTTCCTCACCGCGGAGGGGCAGGGCTGGATCGACGATCCCAGCAACCTCGATCCGCATTACGAACGGGTGAGGGTGCGCGGGCGGCTTGCGGCCGAAAGCCGGTTCGACGGGGCCGCCCTGGCGCGGTCGGTCGAAAGGCGGACGGCCTTGTCCGACGCCGCGGCGCGTCTCGTCCGCGATCACCTGACGGTCCGCCATGGCGTTCTTGCGCATCTTGCTCCGGCGGGGCTCGAAGGCGAGGCGGCCGTGCGCCGCCATGTGCTGTCGTTGCTGGCGGCCGTGCTCGGGGGGAGGGCGCATGCGCCGGCGCGCGCGAGCATGGACCGGGTGATGGCCTTCCTCGACGGCGGCCGGCCCGGCCGCATCACGGCCGGCAGGGTGATCTTCGACCTGCGCCGCGAAGGACTTTATCTCTCCCGCGAGAACCGCGGCCTCGTCCCGCTGCATATCCCGCCTGGCGAGGCGGCGGTCTGGGACGGCCGCTACCGGATCGTCAACGACGGGACTTCCGAAATCGTCGCCGGCCCGACCGCGCCCGATCGGGACGAGGCCCTGGCCCTGTTTCCGGACGCACCGCCGGCTGTCGCCATGCGGGCGATGGCGGTGATGCCGTGCGTGGAGGCAAATTCTCCCTTCTCCCCGGCGGGGAGAAGGTGGCCCGAAGGGTCGGATGAGGGGGGAGAAGCGAAAGAGGGGAACGAGGAGCGTATCGGCGTCCCGCCCCCTCATCGCCTCGCTTCCGCTCGGCACTTCTCCCCATCTGACGGGGAGAAGGAGGTTCGCCGCGCTGCTGCCGTTCCCTCTCGCGGGGAGAGTGCCGCCGAGCGAAGCGGCATCCTTCCTTCTCCCCGCGTGCGGGGAGAAGGCGGCGGCAGCCGGATGAGGGGCATCGCTTCCACCGCCAGCCAGATCCGCATCACCCCCACGCTCGCGCCCTTCGACCGTTTTTTGCCGCAGTTCGATCTTAATCTTGGGCGTGAGTTCGCGGTTTTGCTCGGATGCGACGTTTTTCCCCCGCTGCCAATTAAGGATTCCGCGCGGAAAAGGTAGGCAGCGGCTCCGGTTCGCCTTGGCAAGCACGTGCCGCAACCCTATGTTATGCGGCAAGCAAGGCGGCCGCCTGAAGAAGCTGGTCGTCGTAGTCCGGGGAGTTCAATGAACCCAAACTTTCGTAATATCGCCCTCTGGGTCATCATAGCCCTCTTGCTGGTCGCATTGTTCAGCATGTTCCAGACGGCACCGACGCAGACCAGCTCGCGTGAGATTCCGTACTCGCAATTCCTGCGGGATGTGGATTCGGGGCGGGTGAGGGATGTCGTCGTCACAGGCAACCGGGTGCTCGGTACCTATACCGAGAACGGCTCGGGATTTCAGACCTATTCGCCGGTCATTGACGACAGCCTGATGTCCAGGCTGCAGGAAAAGAACGTCACCATCGTGGCCCGTCCGGAAACGGACGGGTCTTCGGGTTTCCTGAGCTATCTCGGCACGTTGCTGCCGATGCTCCTGATTCTCGGCGTCTGGCTGTTCTTCATGCGGCAGATGCAGGGCGGCTCGCGCGGCGCCATGGGTTTCGGCAAGTCCAAGGCGAAGCTTCTGACGGAGGCGCACGGGCGCGTGACGTTCGAAGACGTCGCCGGCGTGGATGAAGCCAAGCAGGACCTGGAGGAGATCGTCGAATTTCTGCGCGATCCCCAGAAGTTCCAGCGCCTCGGCGGGCGAATCCCGCGCGGCGTGCTGCTGGTCGGCCCGCCCGGCACCGGTAAGACGCTGCTCGCCCGCGCCATCGCCGGCGAAGCGAACGTGCCGTTCTTCACGATTTCCGGTTCCGACTTCGTCGAAATGTTCGTCGGCGTCGGCGCAAGCCGCGTCCGCGACATGTTCGAGCAGGCGAAGAAGAACGCGCCCTGCATCATCTTCATCGACGAAATCGACGCGGTCGGCCGCCATCGCGGCGCCGGTCTCGGCGGCGGCAACGACGAGCGCGAGCAGACGCTGAACCAGCTCCTCGTCGAGATGGACGGCTTCGAGGCGAACGAAGGCATCATCCTGATCGCCGCGACCAACCGTCCGGACGTTCTCGACCCGGCGCTGCTGCGTCCCGGCCGTTTCGACCGCCAGGTCGTCGTGCCGAACCCGGATATCGTCGGCCGCGAGCGCATCCTGAAGGTTCACGCCCGCAACGTGCCGCTGGCGCCGAATGTCGACCTCAAGGTTCTCGCCCGCGGTACGCCCGGCTTCTCCGGCGCCGACCTGATGAACCTCGTCAACGAGGCTGCCCTGATGGCGGCGCGGCGCAACAAGCGTCTCGTCACCATGCAGGAGTTCGAGGACGCCAAGGACAAGATCATGATGGGCGCGGAGCGCCGTTCCTCGGCCATGACCGAGGCGGAGAAGAAGCTCACCGCCTATCACGAAGCCGGCCACGCCATCACCGCGCTCAACGTTCCGGTCGCGGATCCGCTGCACAAGGCGACGATCATCCCGCGCGGCCGTGCGCTCGGCATGGTGATGCAGTTGCCGGAAGGCGACCGCTATTCGATGAGCTACAAGTGGATGGTGTCCCGTCTGGTCATCATGATGGGCGGACGTGTCGCCGAGGAACTGACCTTCGGCAAGGAGAACATCACCTCCGGCGCGTCTTCCGATATCGAGCAGGCCACCAAGCTTGCCCGCGCGATGGTGACCCAGTGGGGCTTCTCCGATGTGCTCGGCCAGGTCGCCTATGGCGAGAACCAGCAGGAAGTCTTCCTCGGTCATTCCGTCTCGCAGTCGAAGAACGTCTCCGAGGCGACGGCCCAGAAGATCGATGTCGAGGTTCGCCGTCTCATCGACGAGGCCTATACCGAGGCCCGCCGCATCCTGACCGAAAAGCACGACGAGTTCGTAACGCTCGCCGAAGGCCTGCTCGAATACGAGACGCTGTCGGGCGACGAGATCAAGGCGCTGCTCAAGGGCCAGAAGCCGTCGCGCGATCTCGGCGACGACGCGCCGCCCGCCCGTGGTTCGGCGGTTCCGTCCGCCGGCGGTTCCAAGAAGGACGAGCCGAAGGGCGGCGAGCCCGAAAGCGGCCTCGAACCGCAGCCGCACTGATCGGCCGGCATGATGCTTTTAAAACCGCCGCGGAGCGATCCGCGGCGGTTTTTGCTTGCCGGTCCAGTCCTATGAGTGAGCGGTGTAACCTTATTTGGTAACGGGATATAATCGATTTTGACGCTAATTTACGTGCCTGGGCATTCGAACTATGGCATGAGCCGGGCTTTCCGGCTGGTTTGCCGTTAGAGAATGGCCGCAGTTCTATCGCTGCGAGGACCGCGCCATGTCAGGCGCGATGAAGGAGCTTACATGACCCGCCGCTACTTTGGCACCGACGGCATCCGCGGACAGTCCAATATCTTCCCGATGACGCCCGACCTTGCGATGCGCGTCGGAATTGCCGTCGGCACGATCTTCCGCAACGGCAGCCATCGCCATCGCGTGGTGATCGGCAAGGATACCCGCCTCTCCGGTTACATGCTGGAAAACGCCATGGTGGCCGGCTTCACCGCTGCCGGCCTCGACGTCTTCCTGCTCGGCCCGATCCCGACGCCGGCCGTCGCCATGCTCACCCGCTCGCTGCGCGCCGACATCGGCGTGATGATCTCCGCCTCCCACAATCCTTACGAGGACAACGGCATCAAGCTCTTCGGTCCGGACGGCTACAAGCTTTCCGACGAGCTCGAAATGCAGATCGAGGACCTGCTGGACAAGGACCCGCACACGCAGCTCGCCAAGTCCGGCGATATCGGCCGGGCGAAGCGCGTCGAGGGCGACATCTACCGCTATATCGAGCATGCCAAGCGCACGCTGCCGCGCGACGTCACGCTGCACGGCCTGCGCGTTGCGATCGACTGCGCCAACGGCGCGGCCTACAAGGTGGCGCCGCTCGCGCTCTGGGAGCTCGGCGCCGAGGTGGTGACGATCGGCAACGAGCCGAACGGCACGAACATCAACCTCGATTGCGGCTCCACGAGCCCGGAGAAGCTGCAGAAGAAGGTGCACGAGGTGCGCGCCGATATCGGCATCGCTCTGGACGGCGACGCCGACCGCGTCATCATCGTCGACGAGCGCGGCGAGATCGTCGACGGCGACCAGCTTATGGCCGTCATCGCCGAAAGCTGGGCCGAGGACGAAAAGCTGAGGGGCGGCGGCATCGTCGCCACCGTCATGTCCAATCTCGGCCTGGAACGGTTCCTCGATGGCAGGGGGCTTGCCCTTCACCGCACCAAGGTCGGCGACCGTTATGTCGTCGAGCACATGCGCAACCACGATATCAATATCGGCGGCGAGCAGTCCGGCCATATCGTGCTGTCCGATTTCGGCACGACGGGCGACGGCCTGGTCGCCGCGCTGCAGATTCTCGCGCGCGTGAAACGCCTCGACAGGCCGGTCAGCGAAGTCTGCCGCCGTTTCGAGCCTGTGCCGCAGCTTCTGAAGAACGTCCGCTTCCAGGGCGGCAAGCCTCTGGAGGACGCGATCGTGCGTCAGGCTATCGCCGACGCGGAGGCGGAGCTCGCCTCCCGCGGGCGCCTGGTCATCCGCCCGTCCGGCACCGAGCCGCTGATCCGGGTGATGGCCGAAGGCGACGACCGCACGCAGATCGAGCGCATCGTCGACGGCCTCGTCGGCGTCATCGCCAACGTGCGCAACGCGGCCTGAGCCGCTTTCCGTATCCGACGTACTGCTTTTGCCTTTACCCCCTCTGCCCTGCCGGGCATCTCCCCCACAAGGGGGGAGATCACAAGCGGCACGGTCTCCGGGGTCTAATTCCGTTGCGGATTTCGGGACGCTGGAGGGAAAGCGTTGAGCAAGCGTCTATCCGATCTCCCCCCTTGTGGGGAGATGCCCGGCAGGGCAGAGGGGGTAGAAGCAGAGCGCCGCGCATTGTGGAGCCGTCGAATATGCCGCGTTACTGCTGCGTCGAACCCGTCAGCGAAAAATAGGCGAAGGCGGCCACGAAGAAGGCGGCGATCCCGAGAGCGGTCAGCAGGCGCTTCAGCCATGGGGGCGTCTGCCGCGGGGGCTTGGGTGTCGGCGGGCGCTGGAACTTGATGACGTTGTCGGGCATGCCGATTCCTTAAACGTTGCGGAAGCGTTTGCCAATGGGAGCCGCCGCGCCGGCCGGGTTCCGTGAAAGCTGGCCTCCGGTTTGTTATCTTTTGCTAATTTAAGGAAAACGGCCGGTAAACAAGCATGGTTAAGCGGCGCTTAACCTTTCTCATCCATCATCCGTCGCGGATCAACCCTTTGGCTGCGCGTCGTGCCTGCCTTACGTGATGAGCTTTGTGGAGATGGGGCAATGAGAAAGTTCCTGGCCGGTGCGTTCGCGCTGGCATTGACGGCGAATACCGCAAGTTCCGCCGATCTTTATGAGCCGCAGCCCGAGCCGATCCTGGACGCACCGGAAGTCACCGTCCAGGAGGCGAGCGGCTGGTATCTGCGCGGCGATGTCGGCTATTCCTTCAAGAGGTCGCGGGGCGTCGAATTCTACCAGGGTTCCGCAACCCCGGGCATCGCGCTCGCCGATTTCACGCGCTCCTCGCTTCGCGACAGCTTCACGCTCGGCGGCGGTGTCGGCTACCAGATCAACAGCTACCTGCGCACCGACGTGACCTTCGACTATTTCACGAAGTCCAAGTTCTCGGGCGGAACGACGGGCATCTGCGGCGGCGTCACCTGTACGTCGAGCGACCGGTCGGACATGCAGGCCTATTCGCTGATGGCCAACGTCTATGTCGATCTCGGCACCTACGGCTACTTCACCCCCTATGTCGGCGGCGGCATCGGCGGCACCTACGTCAAGTGGAACCGGCTGCGCAATACGATCTGCGACGATCCGGGAGTGCCGGGCTGCTATTCGAGCGAGCACGAAGGCAAGGGCCGCTGGCGCTTCACCGCGGCCCTCATGGCGGGTGCGTCGGTCGACATCACCTGCAACCTCAAGGCGGATCTCGGCTATCGCTTCCGCTACGTCGACGGCGGCGATATGTTCGGCTATGCGGTCGGCGGCGGTCCGGGCCGCGACAAGGGCTTCTACAGCCACGAGGCCCGAGTCGGCGCCCGCTACGTCTTCGGCGGCTGCGATACGCCGGTCGCCTACGAGCCTCCGCCGGAGCCGATCGTCTACAAGTAAGCTTCGCGCATCTGCAGGATCACGGGCCGCCCTCCGGGGCGGCCTTTTTCGTTCCGGTGCTGCGCATGCGGGCTGCGGCAGAAATTTTTCCCTGAGCGACATTGCCCGCTTGACTGTGCAGGCGGACGGTAATATCCACGGCGGCGGGACACCTCTCCCCAACGAGAGGCCATCTATCTGGAAGGATAGCATCATGGCTGAAGCCGCAAAGCCGGACGTACGTCCGAACAATACCCATTTCTCTTCTGGTCCTTGCTCGAAGCGCCCCGGCTGGTCGCTCGAAGCCCTCTCCGATGCCGCGCTCGGTCGTTCGCACCGCGCCAAGGTCGGCAAGGCGAAACTGAAGCAGGCGATCGACCTCACCCGTGAAATTCTGAACGTTCCGGCGGATTACCGCATCGGCATCGTTCCGGCCTCCGACACCGGCGCCGTCGAAATGGCGCTCTGGTCGCTGCTCGGCGAGCGCGGCGTCGATATGCTCGCCTGGGAAAGCTTCGGCGCCGGCTGGGTCACCGACGTCGTCAAGCAGCTGAAGCTCAAGGACGTCCGCAAGATCGAGGCCGGCTACGGCCTGCTGCCCGATCTCTCCACCGTCGATTTCGACCGCGACGTGGTCTTCACCTGGAACGGCACGACCTCGGGCGTGCGCGTCCCCAACGCCGATTTCATCCCGGCGACCCGCAAGGGCCTGACGATCTGCGACGCCACCTCGGCGGCTTTCGCGCAGGACCTCGATTTCTCCAAGCTCGACGTCGTCACCTTCTCCTGGCAGAAGGTCCTGGGCGGCGAGGGCGGCCACGGCATGCTGATCCTTTCCCCGCGCGCCGTCGAACGCCTCACGACCTACGTTCCGGCCTGGCCGCTGCCGAAGATCTTCCGCCTCACCTCGGGCGGCAAGCTGATCGAGGGCATCTTCGTCGGCGAGACGATCAACACGCCGTCGATGCTCTGCGTCGAGGACTATATCGACGCGCTCAACTGGGCCAAGCAGGTCGGCGGCCTCAAGGGGCTGATCGCCCGCGCCGATGCGAACGCCAGGGTCATCCACGATTTCGTCGCGGCGAACGCCTGGATCGAGAACCTCGCCGTCGATCCGGCGACGCGGTCCAACACCTCCGTCTGCCTCAAGATCGTCGATCCGGAGGTCACCGCGCTCGATGACGACGCGCAGGCCGCTTTCGCCAAGGGCGTCGTCTCGATCCTCGAAAAGGAAGGCGTCGCCTTCGATACCGGCGCTTACCGCGATGCCCCGTCGGGCCTGCGCATCTGGGCCGGTGCGACGATCGACGAAGCCGACATGAAGGCCCTGATGCCCTGGCTTTCCTACGCCTTCAACACCCAGAAGGCCGCGCTCGCCAAGGCCGCCGCGTAAGTATTCTGCGCCCTGCTGCCGTCATCCTCGGCCTCGTGCCGAGGATCTGATCCCATCGACAAAACCGATACGTCGCAGATGCCCGGGACAGGCCCGGGCATGACGAAGGTCCAAGTTCAAACCCTTATCAGGAGCCCATCGCCATGGCACCTCGCGTTCTCGTATCCGACGAATTGTCGGAAACCGCCGTCCAGATCTTTCGCGATCGCGGCGTCGAAGTCGATTTCCAGCCGAAGCTCGGCAAGGACAAGGAAAAGCTCGCCGAGATCATCGGCAATTACGATGGCCTTGCCATCCGTTCCGCCACCAAGGTGACGGAGAAGCTGATCGCCAATGCGACGAACCTCAAGGTCGTCGGCCGCGCCGGCATCGGCGTCGACAACGTCGATATCCCGGCCGCCTCGCGCCGCGGCATCATCGTCATGAACACGCCGTTCGGCAACTCGATCACGACGGCCGAGCACGCGATCGCGCTGATGTTCGCCGTCGCCCGCCAGCTTCCGGCGGCCGATAATTCCACCCAGTCCGGCAAATGGGAAAAGTCGCGCTTCATGGGCGTCGAGATCACCGGCAAAACGCTCGGCGTCATCGGCGCCGGCAATATCGGCGGCATCGTCTGCAAGAAGGCGATCGGGCTCGGCATGCACGTCATCGCCTACGACCCGTTCCTCTCCAAGGAGCGTGCCGAGGAGATGGGCGTCGTGAAGGTCGAGCTCGACGAGCTGCTGCCGCGCGCCGATTTCATCACGCTGCACGTGCCGCTGACCGACAAGACCCGCAACATCCTCGACAAGGATGCGCTCGCCAAGACGAAGAAGGGCGTGCGCATTATCAACTGCGCCCGCGGCGGCCTCGTCGACGAGGCGGCCCTTGCCGAAGCGCTGAAGTCCGGCCATGTCGCCGGCGCCGGCTTCGACGTGTTCGAGGTGGAGCCCGCCACCGAAAGCCCGCTCTTCGGCCTCGACAACGTCGTCTGCACGCCGCATCTCGGCGCCTCCACGACGGAAGCGCAGGAGAACGTCGCCCTGCAGGTCGCCGAGCAGATGGCGGACTACCTGGTGAAGGGCGCCGTTTCCAACGCCATCAACATGCCGTCGATCACCGCGGAAGAAGCGCCGATCCTGAAGCCGTTCATCCGCCTGGCGGATGTGCTCGGCGCCTTCGTCGGCCAGGTCACCGAGGATGCGATCAAGGAAATCGAGATCCTCTACGACGGTTCGACCGCCAACATGAACACCAAGGCGCTGACGAGCGCGCTGCTTGCCGGCCTCATCCGCCCGCAGGTCGCCGACGTCAACATGGTTTCGGCGCCGATCATGGTGAAGGAGAAGGGCATCATCCTTTCCGAGGCCAAGCGCGACAAGTCGGGCGTCTTTGACGGCTATATCAAGCTCACCGTCACCACCGACACGATGACCCGCTCGGTCGCCGGCACGGTCTTCTCCGACGGCAAGCCGCGCTTCATCCAGATCAAGGGCATCAACCTCGACGCGGATGTCGGCGCCAACATGGTCTATATCGCCAATACCGACGTTCCCGGCATGATCGGCTTCATCGGCACGACGCTCGGCAATGCCGGCGTCAACATCGCCAACTTCCATCTCGGCCGCGACAAGCAGGGCGGCGACGCGATCGCGCTGCTTTATGTCGATGGTCCCGTCTCGGCAGAAGTGCTGGCAAAGCTCACCGCCAACCCGGCGATCCGCCAAGCCAAGCCGCTGGCGTTCAACGTGGATTGAGGGGAAGCGGACCCCCTCACCAACAAAATCTAGCACTTAGCCTTCGGCTAAGATGCTGATTTTGTAACCTCTCCCACAAGGGGAGAGGTAGAACGCCGAGAGTGCGGCATCGGTATCTCTCCCCTTGTGGGAGAGAAAGCGATTTCAACATCTTAGCTTCAGCCAAGTGTTAGAAATCGCAAGTGAGGGGACCTGTTTCATCTCTTCCGACTTGCGGGGAGAAGGCGCCGGCAGGCGGATGAGGGGCAGCGTCGCATGCGACCTCAATGGAGCTGCTCTCCATTGAAACCTCCTCCCAAGGAGCCCAACGAAAAAGCCCGGTGCCTCGCGCGCCGGGCTCAGCTTGACGACAAACCTCGCGTCTTGCTCGGCGTCATCCTCGGCCTTGTGCCGAGGATCTATAAACGTCGATGGTTTGCAGATGCTCGGGACAAGCCCGAGCATGACGATCAGAGATTTTCGACCGTTGTCAGCAGTCTGAGCCCGGTGCCTCGCGCGCCGGGCTTTTTCCTTTCCTGCCGGCTGCGACCATTCGCGCCGTCTTCTTTCTCATAGGTTGTATTTTCGGAACTTGGCTCCCGTTTCAAAGTTCGTTATCTACTTCGGCGGGAAAAATCGGTGGCGCCTCTAAAACGGCGGACCGCCCGTCGCTATATAAACCGGGAACACCGCATTGAGCGGTTTATGAGGAGAAAGAGATGTTATCCAACCTTCGGCGTTTCAAGCAGCTGTTCGCGGTCGCTGCGATCGGGATGGCGGTTTCCTTGGCCGCCGTTGATTTCGCGGAAGCCCGTCGCGCCGGCGGCGGTTTCGGCAGCCGCGGCACGCGCACCTATTCCGCTCCGCCGACGACCAATACCGCGCCCGGACCGGCAACCGGCATCAACCGTTCGATGACCCCGAACACCCAGCAGAACGCCGCCAGCCCGCAAGGCGGCCTCGGCCAGCAGGCCGCGGCCCAGCAGCGGCGTCCCGGCCTCTTCGGCGGCATGGCCGGCGGCCTTCTCGGCGGTCTCGCCCTCGGCGGCCTGATCGGCATGATGATGGGCACGGGCTTCGGCGGCATGGCCGGCTTCCTCGGCATGCTTCTGCAGATCGCGCTGATCGCGGGTCTTGCCATGCTTGCCTTCCGCCTGTTCGCGCGCCGTCAGCAGCCCGCCGGTCCGGCAGGCGGCTACGGCCAGCAGCGCAACGCCTATGAGGCCCCGCGCCAGAACCAGTCCGGCTTCCAGATCCCGAAGATCGGTTCGGGTGCCCAAGGCGGTTTGGGGGGCGGTTTGGGGGGAGGCTTCGGTGGCGGCTCGGGCGGCGGGTACGCGGCGGCGCCGCGTCAGGCCGGGCCGGAAACCGACGAGATCGGCATCACCAACCGCGACCTCGACCAGTTCGAGAAGCTGCTGACGAACGTTCAGTCCGCCTATGCGGCCGAGGATTATGCGAAGCTCCGCAGCCTCACGACGCCGGAAGCCATGTCCTACCTCGCCGAGGAACTGGGCGAGAACGCCACCAACGGCCTCAAGAACGAGGTGAGCGACGTGAAGCTCCTGCAGGGCGACCTGGCGGAAGCCTGGCGCGAAAACGGCCAGGACTATGCGACGGTGGCGATGCGCTATTCGAGCGTCGACTACATGCGCGACCGCGAGACCGGCGCCGTGGCCGAGGGCGATCCGAACGCCGCCACCGAGACGGTGGAAGTGTGGACCTTCGTCCGCAAGCCCGCCAACGACTGGAAGCTCTCGGCGATCCAGGCGGCCGCCTAACTTCCCAGCAGCGCGACGGTCTTCCCGTCGCGCTCGCCATGATAGAACTGTTCAAGGGCTCGCTCGAAAGGCGAGCCCTTTTCGCTGATCATCTCGAACAGCGTCATCGAGCTTTTGAATTTCATGTCGTCCGGAGACCCGAGGATCGTATGGGCCGAGAGGTTCTTGTGGGAAAGCATCGCCTCGGTGCATTCGACGAGCCGGCCGCCAAGCAGCGGATGATCGAGATAGGCGGCGGCCTCCGCCCTCGAGCCGATCGCGAAACGCTGCGACATGATCGAGAAGCCGAGCCCGGCCGCCTGCGGGAAGATGTACCACATCCAGTGCGAGCGCTTCCGGCCGTCGCGCAGTTCGGCGATGACCCGGTCGTAGACGGGCGCCTGCGCATCCACGAAGCGCATGAGATCGAATTCCGTCGGATTTGCACCCATCGGTGGCTCCACGATCACCCGGCCGCCATCAAGAGCGCCAAACATGAAAAATTTGCGGCCGCTCTTTTTCCTGATGCCCCGCGATTCCGGCGGCGCCTCAGCGGGCGCGGCGGTCGGGCTTGCGTCGATGCCGTTCCGATAGAGGCGCGGTGGGCCGGGATGTGAGACGGGATGTGGACCGCCACCCCCCTCTGCCCTGCCGGGCATCTCCCCCACAAGGGGGGAGATCGGATGGGTGCACCGGCTTCCCCAAACAACAAACGTCGCTACTCGGCACATCATCGCTTTGGCGGGAAGACCGTGCCGCTTGTGATCTCCCCCCTTGTGGGGGAGATGTCCGGTAGGGCAGAGGGGGTACCACAAGCCAAATCAAAGCCTTGAAAAAAACGCCAGAAAAAATCCCCTCCGTTCATCCCCGCCCTCCAAACCCATGCCATCCTTCTCCCCGTTCCGTTTCGGCTACACCGGTTCAAGCATCGCCGGCGAGACGGGACCGGTGCCCTGGCGGTCTGCCGTTGATGCAGGCGGGCCATCAGGGGCTGCGCAGAAAATGGTCCCCCTCTCGCCTCAAGGCGGGGCGTGCGTGTGTCGCACACAACCCGGTTGGCATCCGCAAGGACGTAAGACCATACCGCCGCAGAGGGACCGGAGTTGCGCGGAAAAACTGACCGAACGGGACACGTCGCGTGTCACATATAAAAATTCAATACGAGGCACACGACGTGTCCCGGCCGAAACAAGAAATACCGAGATCGCCAAGGGCGGAGTATGCCTGCTCGTCACCCCCGGGCTTGACCCGAGGATAAGGGCGTAGTGTGTCTATCCATCGCCTTTCGCGAAACGACGTCCGATACCGAGCGCGAGAGACAAACATGCCGAAGCCGCTGAAATATCCGTCCGCCTTGCACCGGCCTCAAATCCTTTCTATATGCGGCAAGAATTGCCTGGACAGCGGCCGATCCCGCGCCTGGCGCCGATACTCGCCTTTGTGCAATTAATTGCACCGGCGGCCCGAGACACCGAGAGAGTTACCCTTGAACACGCTGGATTTTGACAAGAGGCCGGAAGACACACGCGTTGTCGTTGCCATGTCGGGGGGAGTGGATTCCTCCGTCGTCGCCGGCCTGCTCAAACGCCAGGGCTACGACGTTCTCGGCATCACCCTGCAGCTCTACGATCATGGCGCGGCCGTGCACCGCGCCGGCTCCTGCTGCGCCGGCCAGGATATCGACGATGCGCGGCGTGTTTCCGAAACGCTCGGCATCCCGCATTACGTGCTCGACTACGAGAAGCGGTTCCGCGAAACGGTGATCAATCCTTTCGCAGAAGCCTATGCCATGGGCGAAACGCCGGTCCCCTGCGTGGCCTGCAACCAGACGGTCAAGTTCGCCGATCTTCTGGCGACGGCGAAGGAGCTCGGCGCCGACGCCTTGGCGACCGGCCATTACATCCGCTCGCGGCCGAACCCTTCGCCCGACAACCCGAACCGCCGCGCGCTCTTCCGCCCCGTCGACAGCGACCGCGACCAGAGCTGGTTCCTGTTCGCGACCACGCAGGAGCAGATCGATTACCTGCGCTTCCCGCTCGGCGGCATGTCGAAGGCGGAGGTGAGGGCGCTTGCCGAGGACATGGGCCTCGTCGTCGCCAAGAAGGCCGACAGCCAGGACATCTGTTTCGTGCCGCAGGGCCGGTATACGGACATCATCAACAAGCTTAAGCCGAATGCGGCGCTGGCCGGCGACATCGTGCATATGGACGGCCGCGTGCTCGGCCGCCACGAGGGCATCGTGCATTACACGATCGGCCAGCGGAAGGGCCTGGGCGTCGCGACCGGCGAGCCGCTCTACGTGATCTATCTCGACGCCCGTTCGCGCCGCGTGATCGTCGGGCCGAAGGAAGCGCTCGACACGCACCGCGTCTATCTGCGCGACGTCAACTGGATCGGCGACGGTTCGCTTCAAGCCGATGCGAAGGACGGTTTCGCCTGCTTCGCCAAGGTGCGCTCCACCCGTCCGCCGACGCCTGCGACCGTGCATTGCGACGAAAGCGGCGTCTATGTCGACCTGGCGATCGGCGAGGCGGGCGTGGCGCCCGGCCAGGCCTGCGTGCTCTATTCGGCCGAAGGCCCGGATGCGCGCGTCTATGGCGGCGGTTTCATCGAACGTTCGGAACGTGCCGCGGATGCGGAAGCCTCTCTGAAGGCGCTGCTTTCCGCGCCGGTCGCGGCCTGAACCGGACACTTCCGGCAGCCGCGAAAATTGCCGCCGGATTTGCCAAAAGCGAGCTTGACACTTTGGTGACGCGGGTCTTATAAGCCGCACGACCGAAGCGGACCGGGCTCTTCCGGACAGTTTCGCATCCTTGTGGCGGGATAGCTCAGTTGGTGAGAGCGTGGGATTCATAACCCCAAGGTCGGCAGTTCAATTCTGCCTCCCGCTACCATTTCTACAGCCGACAACTCTGGTCCGGCTATGGACGATAACCTTCTCCCGATCTCAAGCATGCGGCTTCGGATCTCAATGTATCTTAGCCGCTTTCGCATCACTTACCCCTTCGGAGAGGGTGTAGGCATCGTCACCATCAAGCAGTTCCGAGAGGAGGCGATGCAGACCTACACGTTTGATGTCGAGCATGCGGGAGACGATCGAGTCCTCAGAAGAAAATGAACCTGCGAGAATAACTTCCTCGTCGCTCAGTGAGACGCTGTTCGGACCCTGTCGGAAAGCAATACATCTGCCGTTCTCGACAACCGGCTGGATAACGACCTCAGTGTCGTGGAATGGATGAGAGGCTACGACCGTGTCGTCCGCTGCGACGAAGCGCATGGTCCCCTTCCGATAGTCGCGCGGGCCGACGATGGCCATAGAGGTTCCGTTGGAGAAGTCCACCGTAGTGCGGTCTCTGCGTGTCCTGGAGCTTTTTATGAGCGGCCTTGCTCCGCCATTGGCAGCAATAGCTCTGCCAAGCGCAACGGCGTGGTAGGCGAAACCGGACCGATTGAATTCAATACGCTCGACCGGCGCATAGCTGTTCTTCAACAAGGGGATCCACGGCAGATAGGCACAATCTTCCGCCACGACGACCTTTGCGAACTTGCTGTACAAAGCCTTAAGATCGGTTTCAAGGATAGCCGGCGTATCTACGATCAGGACCTTATTCGCGCAGTCGAAACGCGTCAGGAGTTCAAGAACCTGCTTGAGCTGGCTTGGTGGAACCGCCACGTAGAGGTATTTTTGCCCCGAGATAGCGTCCTCGTTCAGCTCTGAGAGAGGGGCTACCTCGTAAACGTCGTTCAGCCCGTAAAGCGCATGCTTCGACGTCGAGTAGATCCCGGCGACGTGTGAACCCCGCAGGTTTTCGATGGTAGGAACGACGTCTTCGCGGACCCGCCTCCCGGCCCCAACGATCAAAAATCCCGCACTTTCCTCTCGGGGAGCTTGGACGGCGGGGCGCTTGGATGGGGAAAGCTGCCGGAGTTTCTCGGCAAGCCTGATCGAAAGCGCAATCACCGTCATCGTGGGATTTGCACTGCCGCCGGTGGGGAAAACGGCGCCGCCCGCAGCGTACAAGTTTTCTACGTTGTGAAACTTGAGGTTCTGATCGACCACGGACGTTTTCGGATCAGAACCCATTCTCAAGCCGCCGAGGTGATGGCTTGCGTCGTTTGCCAGCAGCGTCCCCAACTCTCCGGGGAGCTTCTCCACTCGCCCCAAGCCAGTGGTCGCGAGGCTCTCCTTCAGTGTGGACAACAGGGCCTCAACGGTCGCTACCGATAGCACCGAATTTGCGTGCGCGACTGTGGGAACTGGAACGCCAAATCGATCTTTCTTTTCCGAAAGTGTGATCCGGTTCTCCGGAAGAGGCTCCATTTCAGTGAAGCATCGCACAACTGCGCTGGTAACGAATTTCTGTTTCTTTGCCTTGGCCCGGTGCACGGCTTTGGAGATTACGCCCGGTAGTCCCCGCAATTCCACGACGACGTTCCATGCGAGTTGGATGCGCTTGCCGGTACCCGCTTCACCCCTCTCTCGCTTTAGGCGTCTGAACGCCGATGAAAGTCTGTCCGCGTGCGGCCGATCGGGAAAGTCGTAGGCAGGCTCCAAACGAAGGTAGGCGTTGAGATGTCCTTGCTTCCTTTGATTCTCATCGGGCAGACGTAGACCAATGTATCGGCCGAATTTCTTGCCCCTCGTCAGGAATAGAGGGTGATCCCGGCTAATGGGGGCAGAAAAGAAAATCTTTGCCACGTTGCCCTTCGGATGATTCATAAAGTTTCGACCAATCTGGTCGTGGGGATCTTTAATCTCCGAATGCAAAGCAATGCGCACCGACTCTATGGCAGACGCGGCAAGCACGAATATCTTGGCACCTACCGTGTGCTTGTTCCCAGCGCGATCGAGAACTTCGACGCCTTCAACTGTCACGGCTCCGTCGGACTCGGCCTTAAGCAACTTGGTAGCGGTTGCTCCGTAAATGAGGTCCAGGTGAGGAGACAGGAAAGCGTGCTCATACGCTTTGCGGAATCGTAGGGGCTTTAACTGGACCTGGAACGTCTTGCTGTGCAGCCCTTGGAGGCTCGCGAGAGGGAGGCTTTCGTCCCCAAATTCGAACTGGTCAGAGGGCGGAATGCTAAACCGATGCCCCTTTCGATCTATGTGGGATGCAATTTCAGGGGGTGAGATGGGCCAGCCCTCGTGTAGGCCAGGGCGGGCCTCGAAGTCCACGAGATCCAGTGGAGCCATGAAACCGGACCATGTCTCCGATGTTCCTCCCAGACCTCGCTCTCGGGAATCAGCGCGAATGACAATGCCTCGGCTTTCAACATCCTTTAGGTCGGCGTTCTCTCGCTCGCCTGGATTCAGTCCGCCTGACTCCAGTACGCAAATTCGCTGGCCGGAATGCATCAGCTCGAGCGCAACAGTAAGACCAGCGGGGCCGCTTCCAATGATACAAACATCGTAGTCATTGACGACGGAGGGAAGCTTGTAAGCGTCGAACTTCATATCTGCGCCTTGTGGAATTCAAGAATTAAGAGAATCAGCACTAGCCGGGGAACGGCGAAATTCGCTTTCTTACGGTGCCGGCAATTAACTGCAAGGCCGCGCGACATGGAGCCGATCTTCGCAGGCAGGGCGCATCTCCTTACCTAGGACGATCGAATGATCTCGTCTTGCTCGTCCTGTTGGCTGTCGTGACCAGTGCATTCTCCCGCTACCATTCTTCATCCTCTTATAGTTTCCTCATAGGCCATCGCCGCCTGCAGCAGCGGCTCGTCGCGCCCGGCATTGGCCGAGAGCAGGAAGCCGGCCGGCATGTCCGCGTCGCCGGTGCCGCAGGGGATCGACACGCCGCACCAGTCGAGGAAATTGCCGAAGCCGGTATTGCGCAGCGTCTTGCCGTTCATGGCGAAGAAGGCGTCGTCGTCGGCAAGAAGCGGCTCGATCTTCGGGGCGACATGCGCGACCGAGGGGATGGCGACGAAGCGGTCGCCGATCAGCGCTTCCGTCTCGGCGATCATCCGGGCGCGAGCTTCCAGGATGGCGATGTAGTCCGCTATGCCGG
Source organism: Neorhizobium sp. CSC1952 (assembly GCF_030378245.1). Lineage (NCBI taxonomy): Bacteria > Pseudomonadati > Pseudomonadota > Alphaproteobacteria > Hyphomicrobiales > Rhizobiaceae > Neorhizobium > Neorhizobium sp. CSC1952. The sequence goes on from NZ_CP128416.1 coordinate 3,244,734, forward strand.
TCCTTTTGCCGAGCCTTGTGCGGGCGACCACACGGTGATCGATCTCGGCCGCCGCCGGTCCCGCCAGACGCTCGCGATGCAGCGCGAAGGCTTCCGCCGTCACCAGCGGTCCGTATTTCGCCATCAGCTGCGGCAGTTCGTCGAAGGAGGGGAAAGCGATGCGGCTTACCCTGCAGCCCGCCTTTTCGAGGCGTCCGACCGCCGCTTCGAAGGCGGCAACGACGCCGGGCTCGGCGCCGTCGAAGACGATGTTGGTCGGGATCACGACGTCGAGCGGTTCGACCGGCTTGCGGGCGGTCTGCGGCACGGCAAGACCACGCATCGCGGCATCGATCCAGACCGCGTCCTGAACGCTGCGGCAGAGGGGGCCCAGCGAATCGAGGCTGGTCGCCAGCGGATAGACGCCGCCCATCGCATAGCGGCCGCGGGTCGCCTTGTAGCCGACGATACCGTTCAGCGCGGACGGGATGCGGATCGAGCCGCCGGTGTCGGTGCCCATGGCGACGGGGACGAGGCCCGCGGCCACCGCGACGCCCGAGCCGGAGGAGGAGCCGCCCGGAATGCGCGGCGCATCCTTGGCCCTCGGATTGTGAGGCGTGCCGTAATGCGGGTTGATGCCGATGCCGGAAAAGGCGAATTCGCTCATATTGGTGCGGCCGACGGCGATCATGCCCGCCTGCTTGAGGAGGTCGACCACGGCAGCATCCTTCGTGGCCGGCGGGGCCGTCTTCAGCACCTTCGAGCCGGCCGTGGTCGGCAGGCCCTCGATATCGAAGAGGTCCTTCCAGGCGATCGGAATGCCGTCGAGAGCCCCGAGCGAGCGCCCTTCCTTCAGGCGTTTCGACGAGGCTTTCGCTTCGGCGAGCGCACGATCCTCGAGGAGGGTGACGAAGATTGCCTTGTCCGGAGAAGCCTTGATGCCCGCAAGCACCGCTTCGGTCACGTCCACCGGATCGGCCGACCCCGTCTGGATCAGCGCGGAAAGTTCGGCAATCGACATCGCTCCAAAGGGTTTCGTCACGGCAGGCATTCTCCTCATTTCCTCTACTGGCGGCCTACAGGTGTAACGGATATTTTCGCGATGGATAGAAGATTTATCGGCGCGACGCAGGTCCGCGGAACCTCTGGCCCACAAGCCGAGTTGAGCGACCTGACCGCCTTGCGGACAATGGGAGGGATCATTTTCATGAAAACCATCATCGCCATGACCGGGCTCGCCATCATGCTCGCGGGCTGCAACGTCTACACGGGCAGTTTCAACACCGGGCCGGGGCTTGAACCCATTCCGGGCAGCATCACCTATGGCGGCCAGCCGCGCACCCGGCTCACCCGGGCTCCGGTCGGCAGCGTCGTGCCGCACCAGTTCCGCAATCAGCTGGGCCAGCGTGTCGATGAGACCTACATCATCCAGCCCGACCGCAGCCTGAAGCTGGTCGACCGGCGGGTCTGCCGTTCGCCGTTCTGCGACGAGTGACCGGCGTCAGTTCCGCGGAAGGAGTCGCGATTGTACACTATAGAGCGCCGTGCGTCCGAACGGACGCACAAAGGACGCTCTAACTTATTGAATCTACGCATCGTGCTTACCGAAAATCGATTCCGATTTTCGGGCCGATGCTGTAGCGGTTGCAGGCGAGGCAGTTTGACGCGCGTCAAGGGAACCCCTTGCCGCATGCACCTGTTGGGCGGTATCGCCGACCCATCAATCGTATCCTGTCACGAAAGGCAGACGTCATGGCATATGAAGCGGACTGGGCGCCACTCTCTCCCTACAGCACGGGTATCCGCGGGCGCTGCCCGCGCTGCGGCCAGGGGCATCTCTTCAAGGGCTTCCTGACGCTCAGGCCCGATTGCGAAGTCTGCGGCCTCGACTATTCCTTCGCCGATCCGGCGGACGGTCCGGCCTTCTTCGTCATCTGCTTCGCCTGCGTGCCGAGCGTGGCGCTCGCGGTCTGGATCGAGGTGATGTTCCAGCCGCCGTTCTGGGTGCATTTGCTGATCTCGCTGCCGGTGCTGATCGTCACCTGCGTGCTGCCGCTCCGGCCGCTGAAAGGCTGGCTGGTCAACAGCCAGTATTTCTACAAGGCCGAGCAGGGCAGGCTCGACAAGGGGCCTGCAAACCCGCCGGCCGGCGATCGCCAGAGCGGCGGCTGAGCCTGCGAAGGCGCTGAAGCTTCCGATAAGCCGCATCGAAAGGTCAGGAACAATTTCTTTCCCAAACCATTCGACAAGGGACGGTTGAAGGAGCTTCAGATGCCCGACTCGGATGAAATCGAAATGGAAGTGCGCCGGCGATCGCTGGCCGTCGAAGGAGCCATGCTTCTGCTGATCGACGGGCTCGCCGCCCGCGGCACCATCTCCGCCGACGAAGCGGAGGATATGCTGCGGATATTGTCGAAGAGCTCGGATTTCTCCGCCGCGCGGGCCGCCTGCTCGCTGAGGATCGTCAACCAGTTGAAGCGGCTGCGGCAGGGCGACGGGGCGATGACCCCCGGAGCCTGATCGGCGGATTGGAGGATGCGGGGTCCCGAAGGCGCTTTCCCGGCGCCTTTCCGTTTTCGGCCGCACCCTCGATTTCAGCCGGGAACATCCGCGGTTGCGGACAGTTGGAGAAGGCGATTTTCCACCCGAGAGCAAGTCCACCCGAAAGCAAGGAGGCGCCCATGGCCCAGTATCCGACCCCGCCCTTTCCCGAACAGCAGCAGCCGATGCCGGGTTTTACGGGACAGATGAAACCCGTGCCGGATCACGGCGAGCAATCCTATCGCGGTTCGGGCCGGCTCACCGGCAAGAGAGCGGTGATCACCGGCGGCGACAGCGGCATCGGCCGGGCGGTGGCGATCGCCTATGCCCGCGAGGGCGCCGATCTTCTGATCTCCTATCTCGACGAGGACGAGGATGCCGAGGACACCAGGCGGCTGGTGGAAGAGGCGGGCCGCAAGGCGGTGCTCGTGCCCGGCGACATCCAGACGGCGGCCCATTGCCGGTCGATCGTCGACAGGGCGGTGAAGGAGCTCGGCGGCATCGACATCCTCGTCAACAACGCGGCGCACCAGGCGACTTTCGCCTCGATCGAGGATATCAGCGACGAGGAATGGGAGCTGACCTTCAGGGTCAACATCCATTCGATGTTCTATCTCACCAAGGCCGCCGTCCCGCATATGAAGCCGGGCAGCGCCATCATCAACACCGCGTCGATCAACGCCGATGCACCGAGCCCGACCCTGCTCGCCTATGCGACCACCAAGGGCGCGATCCAGAATTTCACGGCCGGGCTGGCGCAGCTTCTGGCCGAGAAGGGCATCCGCGCCAATGCCGTCGCGCCGGGGCCGATCTGGACACCGCTCATTCCCTCCACCATGCCGGAAGACCGGGTGAAGGAATTCGGCAAGCAGGTGCCGATGAAACGGCCGGGCCAGCCGGCGGAACTGGCGACGACCTACGTCATGCTCGCCGATCCGCTGTCGAGCTACGTTTCCGGCACGACGATCGCGGTGACAGGCGGCAAGCCGATCCTCTGAAAGCCACTCTCCTCCCAAGCCACAAGCGGCGGCATGCGCTCATGCCGCCGCTCATGTTTCCGGCTTGCGGATATTCGTCATCACGAAGCCGCTTTCCGGCAGGGCGGCTTCCTGTCTTTCCGGGTTCCTATGTCCGGCGGCCGATCTCCCGGGCCAGGTCGTCGAAACAGAATTTCGTGCCCTGTTCGTCCGCCTCGTTCGCCAGCAGAAGCAGGCGGATCGGAAAGGCGACCGCCTTCTGGTGGGAGCTGGAAACGTTGAGCTGCTTGTCGTCGGTCAGCACGTCGCGTTCCACGGTCTGCAGGACATCCTGGATTTCCGCATGCGAGAGGAGACCCTTCTCGACCATGAGCCGGTTGATCGCCGCGATGGCGAGATAAAGACCTTCGAGCTGCGGGTTCGCGGTGTTCATGTCTCTGTCCTTTGCGTGGAAGAGGGGACGAAGGAGGCGGCGTTCTCGTCGATCAGCCGGGCGCCGCGCTGGCGGGTCAGATAACGCCAGATCCACTGGATGCTGACGAGCAGGCGCTTCTCGAAATTGACCAGCAGATAGACGTGGACGAGCGCCCAGAGGAACCAGGCGAACCGGCCCTTCAACGTCCAGCGGCCGAAATCGAAGATCGCCGTATTGCGGCCGATCACGGCCGTGTTGCCGCGGTTATGGAAGCGGAAGGGGCCGCTCGGCTTGTCTTCCAGCAGGCGCAGCCTGAGCGCCTTGCCGACATATTCGCCCTGCTGCTTGGCGACCTGGGCGAGCGCCGGCAGCGGCTTGCCGTCCTCGAGGCCGAGCGCGGTGTCGCCGATGGCGAAGATGTCGGGGAGGCCGGTGACGGAAAGATCGGGTTCGACCGGGATGCGGCCGCCGGCCTTGCCTTCGACGCCGAGCCACCGGGCGGCCGGAGACGCCTTCACGCCCGCGCCCCAGATGATGCAGCCGGTGCGGATACGCTCCGAGCCGGCGATCACCTCGTCCTTGGTCACGGATGCGACCGGCAGGTTCGTCCTCACCTCGACGCCTTCCTTCTCCAGCACCTTCATGGCGTATTGCACCAGATTGTCCGGAAAGGCCGCGAGAATCTTCGGGCCGGCCTCGATGAGGATCACCCGCATGTTGTCGGGCTCCAGCTTGCGGAAATCGCGGGTGATCATGAAACGGCCGAGCTCGGAAATGGCGCCCGCCATCTCGACGCCGGTCGGGCCGCCGCCGATGATGACGCTGGTAAGCAGCGCCTTCTTCTCTTCCGGATCCTGAGAAAGCTCCGCCTTTTCGAAGGCGAGCAGCAGGCGCTGGCGGATGAGCCGCGCCTCATGGATGGTCTTGAGACCCGGCGCCCAGGCGCGCCAGTCCTCATGGCCGAAATAGTTGTATTCCGAGCCGGTCGCGATGACGAGCCGGTCGTAAGGCACCGAGGAGCCGTAATCGAGCTTCACGTCCTTTGCGGCCGCATCGATACCAGTGACTTCCGCGAGCATGACCTTGATGTTGCGATACCGGCCCAGCGTGCGGCGGATCGGCTCCGAAACATCGGCGGGCGAAAGCGCGGCGGTGGCGACCTGATAGAGCAGCGGCTGGAAGAGATTGTGGTTGCGCCGGTCGATGACGGTGACGTCGATCTCCGTGTTGCCGAGTTCCCGGGCGGCGGCGAGGCCGGCAAAGCCGGCGCCGACGATCACCACCCGCGAGTGTCCTGCTTCGTTCACGGTCCCGTTCGGAAAGGTCTCGCCGGCCATCTCGTCCCCACGTACTGGCGGAGAGCGGATCTCCGCGCGATGCTCGTTCAACACGCGGCCCCGGCGTTTGTTCCAGGCGCGTCCCGCCGGAACCTTTTCGGCGCGACACCGTTCGTTTTACAACAGAAAAAGGAGAACGTCATGAACAGCATCATCTGGTTGGTCGGCGCCGTCGTGATCATCATCGCCGTCTTGAATCTCGTCGGATTTGCCTGATTCCATTGTAGAATTTTCCCGCAGTTAAACTTCAGCAAGAGAATCAGGGCGCCGTTCCGGCAGGGGCGACGCCTTTTCCTTCGCGAAACGCGGAAGACCTATTCCGCCAAAAGCAGGGCGAAGGGGTATTCGCCGAAAAGGGGGGCGACCGCGATCCGTTCCTGCGGGTCGACGGTTCCGCCGCCGCGGATGTCGCGATAGCGGCGGTTGGCGAGTTTCGGCGGCAGGGTGATTTCGGTTTCTCCCCACCATTCGGTACCGGCCGGGAAAAGACCGGCATGGAAGGCCTCCAGGACCAGGCGGGGGGCGATCACGATCAGCGCGTCGTCAGCCTCGGCGCGGGCGAAGGCGACGATATTGTCCTTGCGCTTGCCGATGGCTTCAAGCGGCAGATACTCGCCCTTGCGGAACAGGGTCGGCGCTTCCTGCCGAAGGTGGAGAAGGGCGGCGATCACCTGCTGCTTCAGCCTTCCGCTTTGCCATTCCGTCTCTCCCGAGGTCAGCTTTCCCTCTTCCGCCAGGCGCTTCTGCAGCGTCCCGAAGTCCGGCTCCCGCCGGTTGTCGGGATCGACGAGGCTGAGATCGATGCCCTCGCTGCCCTGATAGATGTCCGGCACGCCGGGGGCGGCGAGCTTGACGATCGTCTGGGTGAGGCTGTTGACCAGGCCGGCGCGGATGAATGGCCGGATCGTTTCGGTGAAATCCGCCAGGAATGCCCGGTTGTTCGGCGCGAGAAGCTGCCGGGCGTAGCCGATGACGGCCTCTTCATAGGCTTCGTTCGCATCGCCCCAGTTGGTGCGGAGTTTCGCCTCGCGCAGCGCCTTTTGCGCATAGGCGGCAAAGCGCTCTTCCAGGGCTTTGAGGCCGGCTGCGTCTTCCAGGTGCAGGTCGGCGGGCCAGACGCCGGCCAGCGCCTGGTAGAGCATCCACTCTACCTCCGGTTCTGGGACGACCTCCGGTTCGGAGGCCGGGCCATCGCCGAGCATCCGCACGGCGGCGCGGTTCGTCTTACGCCAGCGGGAGAAGGCGTCTGCCCAGAGTTGCGGCGCCTCGCTCAAGGCGTAAAGCCGGGCGCGGGCATCCTCGCCGCGCTTGGTGTCGTGCGTGGAAGTGGCCGAAAGCGCATCCGGCTGGCTCTCCAGCCGCGCCTGCATTTCCGCGTGGAAACGGCCGGGCGAGAACGGATGGGGCAGGGGCTCGGCGCCAACCTCGTTCAGGGCCAGCAGCATATGGTGGCGGAAGAAGAGCGTGTCCTCCACCGACTTCGCCATCAGCGGGCCAGTCAGTTGCTGGAAGCGGGTGCGGAAGACGGAAGCCTGGCCGGCCGCCGCCTGTTCGACATCGCCGATCAGGATGCGTTCGAGGAAGGTGAGGGCATGCGCGTCCGGCGCATCCGGGCCGCCGCGGACCTTGGCCAGAACCGTGTCCAGCATCGCCCGGCCTTCCGGCGGCAGGCCCGCGCGGGTGCCGTAGGTGCGGTAGACGGGGAAGGCGGTGAGCAGTTCGCGCAGGGCGGATTTCATCGCGGTTTCGGAAAGCGTGGACTCGCGGTCCTCCGCCTTGCTGATTTCGATGGCGAGCTTCAGAAGCGATTCAACCTCGCCCGCGAAGTTGTTGTCCGCCATCAGCAATTTCGCCGCACGGAGCTCCGCTTCCATGTCGACCGGCCGGCCGGCGACCCGGTGATAGGCATCGCGCAGCGTATCGAGTTTTTCTCCATCCACCAAGACATTGCCGAGCGCCGCGATGAATTCGTAGCCGGTCGTGCCGGAAACCGGCCAGTCGCGGGGAATGTGCTCGCCTTCGCCGAGGATCTTTTCCACCGTGATGTAGCAGCCGGGCCCCGTCTCGTGCCGCAGCCTTTCGAGATAGGCCTTGGGGTCCGCAAGTCCGTCGACGTGGTCGACGCGCAACCCGTCCACGTTGCCGCTGTGGACGAGTTCGAGGATGAGGCGGTGGGTGTCGTCGAAGACCGTGCCGTCCTCGACCCGGACGCCGACGAGCCCGGTGATCTCGAAGAAGCGGCGGTAGCTGAGTTCGCGCGGCGCATCCCGCCAGGACATCAGCCGATAGGGCTGCCGGTCGTGCAGCGCGGCGATCGCGGCCTTGTCGGCGATCCTCAGCACCTCGGCCTCGCGGCCGGCATAGCTCGGCGGCGTCAGGGGATAGAACGCGTCATAATAGGCAAGCGACGGCTTGCCGGTCTCCGGATCGGGTCTTATCGCGATCTCGCCGGCTTCCAGCACCTTTTCGAAGGTGTCGCCGAGGAAGGGCAGCGTCAGGCGGCGGGTCCAGTCGATGTCGAAATGGCGAGCGTAGCGGCTCTTCCCGCCGTTCTCGATCACGTCGCGCCACCAGGGATTTTCAAGCGAAGCGGCCATATGGTTCGGCACGATGTCGAGGATGAGGCCGAGGCCTTCCATCTTCAGCGCCTTCACCATCCGCTCGAAGCCGTCGCGGCCGCCGATCGCGGGATCGATCTCGTTGGCGTCGGTGACGTCGTAGCCGTGGGTCGATCCGGAGGTGGCGGTGAAAACCGGCGAGGCATAGAGATGGCTGATGCCGAGCCGTTTCAGATAGGGCACGAGCGCCGCTGCGCGGTCGAAGGTCATGCCGTTGCGGAACTGGATGCGGTAGGTGGCGGTCGGAACCTTCATGGGGCGGCTCCCGCGGCCTCGAAGCAAACCAGGGCGGAATTGGGCGGCAGCTCCTCGACGTTTTCAGGATGATCCTTGAGGGGATAGGCGAAGACGCCTTTACCCGGCATATCCGGAAGGGCTTGTCTCTTGTCGCCGACGTTGATCGCCATGGAGAGCTTTCCCTTGGGGAAGCTCCAGGAGACGGCAAGGAAACCCTTGTCCGTCTTCACCACCTTGCCGGAACGGCCGGTCGCCGAGCCGAGCATGGGAACGACGATCTCCCGCCGCAGCTTGAGGAGCGCCCTCGTGAAGTCCAGCCAGTCCCCGCCTTCCGTCGAGGCAGGCTTCTTCCAATCGAGTTTCGAGGTTTCGAAGGTCTTCTTCGCATTCGGATCGGGCACGGCGTCGGCCTCGTGGCCGGCATGGCCTTCGAATTCCTTCCGCCGGCCGTCGCGCACCGCTTTCGCGAGATCGCCGTGGAAGTCGGTGAAGAAGAGGAAGGGATTGGTCTCGCCGTATTCCTCGCCCATGAAGAGGAGCGGAATGTGCGGCGAGAGCAGAAGGGCGGTGAGCAGCGTCTTCACCTTATGCGGTCCCGCAAGCGAGATCAGCCGCTCGCCCTGGGCGCGATTGCCGACCTGGTCATGGTTCTGGATGAAATCGACGAAGGCGGTCGGCGGCTGGCCGGTGCTTTCGACACCGCGTTTTTTTCCTGTACCGGGCCTCGCCTCACCCTGATAGGCGAAGCCCTCCGCCAGCACGCGCGCCACCAGTTTTTCAGGTTCCTTCGCGAAATCCTCGTAATAGGCATGCGTCTCGCCGGTGGCGAGGACGTGGGCCGCGTTATGGAAATCGTCGTTCCATTCGCCGGTGAAGAGCGGCGCATTGCCGTTCCCGTCGCGAGGATGCAGGAAGATGACGTTGCGGTTGTCCTCGGTCGTCAGATGGATCGGCCGATCGGTGATCTCGGCGCGGATGCGCTCGGCGATCTCGATCAGCACGTGCTTTTCGGATTTGTCCTCGATCACGTCGATCGCATCGAAGCGCAGCCCGTCGAGGTGGAATTCCTCCAGCCAGTAGAGCGGGTTTTCGACGATGTAGCGCCGCACGGCATCCGTCTCGTAGGCGATCGCCGCACCCCAGGGCGTCGTCTTTTCCGGATGGAAGAAGGTTGGCGCGAGCAGCGGCAGATAGTTTCCCTCCGGTCCGAAATGGTTGAGCACGATGTCGAGCACCACCATCAGCCCGTGGCCGTGGGCGGCATCGATAAACGCCTTGAAATCCTCCGGCGGACCGTAGGCGGCATGCGGCGCATAGAGCAGCACGCCGTCGTAACCCCAGCCGCGCTTGCCGCCGAAATGGGCGACCGGCATGACCTCGATCATGGTGATGCCGAGTTCGGCGAGATAGGGGAGCTTTCCGATCGCGGCGCGGAACGTCCCTTCCTTGGTGAAGGTGCCGATATGGAGTTCGTAGACGACCGCCTCTTCCCAGGGCCGGCCTTTCCATTCCGGATGCCGCCAGGCGTAGTTCGTGGGGTCGATGACGAGCGAGGGACCGTTGACGTCGTCCTTCTGGCCGCGCGAGGCTGGGTCCGGCACGACCTTGCCGTCGGAAAGGACATAGTTGTATTCCGCGCCGGGGGAGATGCCCGTCGCCAGCAGCTCGAACCAGCCGTTGTCGGTGCGGGTCATCTCGGTGTCTTCGCCGTTCAGGCGCAGCATCATCGTTTCCTGGCCGGGCGCCCAAAGCCGGAAGCGCACTTCGCCGGCCGCGACATATTCGGCCCCCCATGTCTTCGGAAATGTGCGGAATTCGGTGACGGTATCCAGTTCCGACATGTCGACCAGCCCCTGGTTGGAGAGAACCGGCAAACGGCCAGAGGGGCTCTCGGTTCCATCATCGGGCGGCTGCGCAATAAAATTGCTGAAACGCGTAACAAATAACAAGTTCGCGGGAGTGGCACGCCGCGGATTCCGGCCCTAGATTAGATCTCATGCAGACGGTTTCGGGGAGGAGATCTTTGCATGCTGACCGATGAGGAGGAACTCATCCGTTCGACGGCCGCGGAGTTTTCCCGCGACGTATTGAAGCCGGGCGCCGCGGCGCGCGACAAGGCGCATGCGATCGAGCCTGCGGTGCTGCAGCAGCTCGGCGAGCTCGGTTTTCTCGGCATGCGGACGGCGGAGGAATGGGGCGGCGTCGGCTGTTCCTATGTCGCCTATGCGAGTGCGCTGATGGAAATCGCCGCCGGCGACGGCGCGGTCTCGACGCTGGTCAGCGTCCACAATTCCCCGGTCTGTTCGCTGCTCGACGCGCATGCCTCCGACGAGCAGAAGGAAAAGTTCCTGCGGCCGCTTGCGGAGGGCCGGCATATCGGCGCATTCGCATTGACGGAGGCCGACACGGGCTCCGATGCCGCGGCGATCCGCACGCGAGCGGTGAAGGACGGTAGCGACTACGTCATCAACGGCTCGAAGATGTTCATCACCTCCGGCAAGATCGCCGGCACCGTGATCATCTTCGCCGTCACCGATCCCGCCGCCGGCAAGCGCGGCATTTCCGCTTTCGTGACGTCCACCGACGTGCCCGGCTTTTCCATCTCCAAGATCGAGGACAAGCTGGGCCAGAAGGCGTCCGACACGGCCGCGCTGATGTTCGACAACCTGCGCATTCCGGAAAGCCAGCGGATCGGTGCGGAAGGGGCGGGGCTGAAGATCGCGCTTTCGGGGCTGGAGGCGGGCCGTATCGGCATTGCCGCCCAATGTGTCGGCATGGCGCAGTCGGCCTTCGACGTGGCGCTCACCTATGCCAGGGAGCGCAAGACGTTCGGAAAACTGCTGCTCGACCATCAGGCGATCGCCTTCCGGCTGGCCGAGGCGAGGACCGAGATCGAGGCGGCGCGGCAGCTCGTGCTGCATGCCGCACGGTTGAAGGATCGCGGCGAGCCCTGTCTTTCGGAAGCCTGCATGGCCAAGCTCTTCGCCTCGGAAATGGCCGAAAAGGTCTGCTCCGCGGCGATCCAGACGCTCGGCGGCTATGGCTACATTTCCGATTTCCCCGTCGAGCGCATCTATCGGGATGTCCGCGTCTGCCAGATCTACGAGGGTACTTCGGACATCCAGAAGATCATCATTGCCAGAGGCTTCGCCTGATGAGGTGAAGCGCTGCGTGAACTGCCCGGTTCTTTGGGAGGAGAAGCGAATGATGCACGACATGAAGCCGAACCCGGCCGGCAGGCTGAGCCTGCATGTGCCGGAACCGGAGGTTAGGCCGGGCGGCAAGCCGGATTTTTCCAATGTGACGATCCCCAAGGCGGGTTCCGTGCGACGGCCGGAGGTGGATGTCGATCCGGAGGAAATCCGCGACCTGGCATTCTCGATCATCCGTGTGCTCAACCGGGAAGGCGAGGCCGTCGGCCCCTGGGCCGGGACGCTGACCAACGAGGAGCTGATGGAGGGGCTGCGCCACATGATGCTGCTGCGCATCTTCGATCAGCGCATGCTGATGGCGCAGCGGCAGGGCAAGACCTCCTTCTACATGCAGCATCTCGGCGAGGAGGCGGTCTCCTGCGCCTTCCGCAAGGCGCTGCTGCCCGGCGACATGAACTTTCCGACATATCGGCAGGCGGGCCTCCTGATCGCCGGCGGCTATCCGATGGTCGACATGATGAACGAGATCTATTCCAACGACGCCGATCCGCTGAAGGGCCGCCAGTTGCCCGTCCTCTACTCCTCCAAGGAATACGGCTTCTTCACGATCTCCGGCAATCTCGCCACCCAGTATATCCAGGCGGTCGGCTGGGCGATGGCCTCCGCCATCAGACAAGACACCAAGATCGCCGCCGGCTGGATCGGCGACGGGGCGACGGCGGAATCGGATTTCCATGCGGCGCTGGTCTTCGCCTCCACCTATCGGGCGCCGGTCATCCTCAACGTCGTCAACAACCAGTGGGCCATTTCCACCTTCCAGGGGATCGCCCGCGGCGGTTCCGGCACGTTCGCGGCCCGCGGGCTTGGTTTCGGCCTGCCGTCGCTCAGGGTCGACGGCAACGACTATCTCGCGGTGCATGCGGTCGCCAGATGGGCGGCGGAGCGGGCCAGGCGGAACATCGGTCCGACGCTGATCGAATACGTGACCTATCGCGTCGGGGCGCATTCCACCTCCGACGATCCCTCCGCCTACCGGCCGAAGGAGGAGTCGGAGGCCTGGCCGCTCGGCGATCCGGTCATCCGGCTGAAGAACCACCTGATCCGGGTCGGCGCCTGGAGCGAGGAGCGGCACACGCAGATGGAGGCGGAAATCCGCGACACGGTCGTCGCGGCCCAGAAGGAGGCCGAGCGGCACGGCACGCTCCATTCCGGCGGCCGGCCTTCGATGCGCGACATGTTCGAAGGCGTCTATGCGGAAATGCCGCCGCATCTGAAGCGGCAACGGCAGCAGGCGGGGGTGTGAGCGGATGGCTTTATTGTTGAGCGTTTCTACCCGGAGCCCCCTCATCCGGCCCTTCGGGCCACCTTCTCCCCGCTGGGGAGAAGGGGAAGAGCCGCGGCGTTGCTATTCCCTCCTCTCCCCTTGGGGGTCCGGAGGACGGGACGGGGCCGCCGACCCGTCCCCGGTAGGTGGCCGAGCGAAGCGGAGGCCGGGCGAGGGGGCGACTTGCTCCAGCATCATCGTATGGGAGGCCTCCCCATGGCGCGCATGACGATGATCGAGGCGATCCGCAGTGCGATGGATGTTTCCATGGAGCGTGACGGCGATGTGGTGGTGTTCGGCGAGGATGTCGGCTATTTCGGCGGCGTCTTCCGCTGCACGCAGGGGCTCCAGCAGAAATATGGCAAGACGCGCTGCTTCGACGTGCCGATCAACGAATCCGGCATCGTGGGGGCCGCGATCGGCATGGCGGCTTATGGCCTGAAACCCTGCGTCGAGATTCAGTTCGCCGATTACATGTATCCGGCCTACGACCAGCTCACGCAGGAAGCGGCGCGGCTGCGCTATCGCTCGAACGGCGATTTCACTTGCCCGGTGACGATCCGCATGCCGACCGGCGGCGGTATTTTCGGCGGACAGACGCACAGCCAGAGCCCGGAGGCGCTGTTCACCCATGTCTGCGGGCTGCAGGTCGTGGTGCCGTCCAATCCTTACGACGCCAAGGGCCTGCTGATCTCCTCGATCGAGAACCCGGACCCGGTGATTTTCCTCGAACCGAAACGGCTCTACAACGGCCCGTTCGACGGCCATCACGACCGGCCGGTGACTTCCTGGGCCGCCCATCCGCTCGGTGAGGTGCCCGCGGAGCATTACACGGTGCCGCTCGGCAAGGCGGTGGTGCGCCGGCCGGGTTCGGCGGTGACCGTGCTCGCCTATGGTACGATGGTGCATGTGGCGGAGGCGACGGCGGAAGAGACCGGCATCGATGCGGAGGTGATCGACCTGCGCACGCTGCTGCCGCTCGACCTCGAGACGATCGTCGCTTCGGTCAAGAAGACCGGCCGCTGCATGGTGGTGCACGAGGCGACGCTGACCTCCGGCTTCGGCGCGGAGCTCGCGGCGCTGGTGCAGGAGCACTGCTTCTATCACCTGGAAGCGCCGATCGTGCGCGTCGCCGGCTGGGACACGCCTTATCCGCATGCGCAGGAATGGGATTACTTTCCGGGGCCGGTCCGTGTCGGCCGGGCGTTGCGCGAGATGATGGAGGCCTGAATGCCCGAGAAGATCATCAAGCTGCCGGATGTCGGCGAAGGCGTCGCGGAAGCCGAGCTCGTCGAATGGCACGTGAATGTCGGCGATCTGGTGCGCGAGGACATGGTGCTCGCGGCCGTCATGACCGGCAAGGCGACCGTCGAAATCCCCTCGCCGGTGGAGGGCGAGGTGACCTTCCGGCACGGCGAGATCGGCGACGTGATCGCCACCGGCACCGTGATCCTCAAGATCAGGACCGCGGGGGAAGGCAGTGACGGCGAGATTGAGCCGGAAATCGATCTGCCGGCACCAAAGCCGGAGGCGCTGCCGGTCGAAGCCGAGAGGAAGTTTGAGCCGGCAGCGGAAAAGCCGAAGCCGGCGCCGGAGACCGTTGCCGCGAAATCGCCGGCAGCTGCGATGTCCAAAGGCAGCGGGGCGCCGCGTGCGGAGGGCGAAAAGCCGCTGGCGACACCGGCCGTGCGTCTCAGGGCCAGGGAAGCGGGCGTCGATCTGCGCCAGGTGCCGGGAAGCGGACCGGCCGGCCGCATCACCCACGAGGATCTCGATGCCTTTCTGAGCCGCGAGAGCGGAGCAGGCACGGCAACCGGCCTGCAGCCGAACAAAAGCGTGCAGGAGGTTAAGGTCGTCGGCCTTCGCCGCCGCATCGCCGAGAAGATGGCGCTTTCGAAGTCGCGCATTCCTCACATCACCTATGTGGAGGAGGTGGACATGACGGCGCTGGAAGAGCTGCGCGCCCGGCTCAACGGCAGCCAGAAGCCGGGCAAGCCGAAACTCACCATCCTGCCCTTCCTGATGCGCGCCATGGTGAAGGCGATCGCCGAGCAGCCGGGCATCAACGCCCATTTCGACGACGAGGCGGGCGTCATCCGCGAATATGGCGGCGTGCATATCGGCATCGCCGCACAGACGCCGGCCGGGCTCGTCGTGCCGGTCGTCAGGCATGCGGAGGCGCGCGACATCTTCGACTGCGCCCGCGAGGTGGCGCGGCTGAGCGAGGCCGCGAAGAACGGCACGGCCCTGCGGGAAGAGCTTTCCGGTTCGACGATCACCATCAGCTCGCTCGGCGCCATGGGCGGCATCGTCTCGACGCCGGTCATCAACCATCCGGAAGTGGCGATCGTCGGCGTCAACAAGCTCGCCATCCGGCCGCACTGGGACGGCACGCAATTCGTGCCGCGCAAGATGATGAACCTGTCCTCCAGCTTCGATCACCGGGTGATCGACGGCTGGGATGCGGCGACCTTCGTGCAGCGGCTGAAGGCGCTGATGGAGACGCCGGCGCTGATCTTCGTCGAGGAGTGAGATGATGAAGGAGATCACCTGCAAGCTTCTCGTCATCGGGGCCGGGCCGGGAGGCTATGTGTGCGCCATCCGTGCCGGCCAGCTCGGGGTCGATACGGTCATCGTCGAGATGGCGAAGCCGGGCGGCACGTGCCTCAACATCGGCTGCATTCCGTCGAAGGCGCTGATCCACGCGGCCGACGATTTCCACAGGACGGTCGCCATGGCGGCCGGACGGAATGCCATGGGCATCCGGGCCGAAAGCCCGGCCATCGACCTTGCCAGGACCATGGCCTGGAAGGACGGCATCACCGGACGGCTGACCATGGGCGTGTCGGGCCTGCTGAAGAAAGCGGGCGTCAAGATCGTCGTCGGCCGGGCGACGTTCCGGGACGGCAAGACGGTGGCGGTGGAGACCGAAACCGGGGAACAGGTGATCCGGGCGGAGAATATCGTCATCGCCACCGGCTCGGCGCCGGTCGAGCTGCCGGCGCTGCCCTTCGGCGGAAAGGTGATCTCGTCGACCGGTGCATTGTCGCTGACGGACGTGCCGCAAAGGCTGGCGGTGGTGGGGGCCGGCTATATCGGCCTCGAACTCGGCATCGCCTTCGCCAAGCTCGGCTCGAAGGTGACGATCGTCGAGGCGCTCGACCGCATCCTGCCGCTCTACGACGCGCAGCTCACGCAGCCGGTGGCGAAACGGTTGTCGGCGCTCGGCGTCGAGGTGCTTTTAGGCACCAGGGTGGAGGGCTTGTCGGCGACCGGCGAGGCGCTGCTGGCGGAAACCGCCGATGGCGAGGAGAGGCGGATCGCCGCCGACAAGGTACTGGTGACCGTCGGCCGCAGGCCGGTGACCGAGGGCTGGGGCCGCGAGGAACTGGAACTCGACATGGACGGCCGGTTCCTGAAGATCGACGAACAGTGCCGCACCTCGATGCGCGGCATCCATGCGATCGGCGACGTGACCGGCGAGCCGATGCTGGCGCACCGGGCGATGGCGCAGGGCGAGATGGTGGCGGAGATCGTCTCCGGAAAACGCCGGAGCTGGGACAAGCGCGCCATCCCCGCCGTCTGCTTTACCGATCCGGAAATCGTCTCTGTGGGGCTTTCGCCTGAGGAGGCGAGGGCGGCCGGGCGCGAGGTGAAGATCGGGCAATTTCCGTTTACGGCGAATGGCAGGGCGATGACGCTGTCCTCGGAAGAGGGCTTTGTCCGCGTCGTGGCGCGGGCCGACAATCACCTCGTCCTCGGCATCCAGGCGGTCGGGGCAGGGGTTTCGGAATTGTCGGCTGCCTTTTCGCTGGCGGTCGAGATGGGCGCGCGGCTGGAGGATATCGCCGGTACGATCCACGCGCATCCGACGCAGTCGGAAGGGTTTGCGGAAGCGGCGATGAAGGCGCTGGGGCATGCGTTGCATGTGTGATCGGCACGCGTGACTTGTATCCGTGTTGGCATGCGCGATCTGTATCCGTGTTGGCATGCGGCCGCCGGCCCCCTCATCCGCCTGCCGGCACCTTCTCCCCGCCGGGGAGAAGGGGATATGCCTCGCCGTCGCATGCTTTCCGGCCGCCGACGCAGTCGGAGGGGTTTGCGGAGGCGGCGATGAAGGCGTTGGGGTATGCGCTGCATGTGTGAGGAGGCACGCGTGACTTGTATCCGTGTTGGCATGCGGCCGACGGCCCCCTCATCCGCCTGCCGGCACCTTCTCCCCGCCGGGGAGAAGGTGATATGCCTCGCCGTCGCATGCTTCCCGGCCGCTATGCTATCGCATGTATGGGAGTAGAACGGCGAGGCAGCCACCAGACCTTCTTCTCCCCAGCGGGGAGAAGGTGGCCCGAAGGGTCGGATGAGGGGGATTTCCCTGAACCGCCGCCCTCACAGCTCCAGCAGCGCATAAGGCCTGCCGGTCGGCTTCTCGATATGGGAGGCGACGTTGTAGACCGGGGCGCCGCCGGGGGTCTTGCCGGAATAGGTGCCGCGATGGGCATGGCCGTGCACCACGGCCTTCACCGGAAAGCGGTCGATCGTCTCGGCGAGGCGCGAGGAACCGAGGAAGGGATAGATTTCCATCGGTTCGCCCTGCACGGTCTCGACGATCGGCGCGTAGTGCAGCACGACCATCGCCCGTTCGGAGCGCACCTGCCGGAGGGCGTTTTCGAGCCGCATCGTCTCTTCCACGCTTTCCGCCACCATGGCCTTGATCGCCGGCTCGCCGAACGAACCGAGCATGTGGCGGCCGAAACCGCCGGCAAAACCCTTGACCCCCGCAAAGCCGACGCCGTCGATCTCCACCGCCTGGCCTTCGAGCAGTTGCACGCCGGCATCCTTCAGGATCGAGGTCACCTCTTCCACATGGCCGCATTCGTAGTCGTGATTGCCGAGAACGCCCACCATGGGGATGGAGCAGGAGCGCAGATCGGCGGCGAGAATCTCCGCCTCCCTGGGCTTGCCGAGGTGGGTCAGGTCGCCCGTCAGGACGAGGATGTCGGCAACCTGAGAGATCTCGCTGAAAAGATCCCTGAAAGTCTCTCCATGCTCCTTCACATGCAGGTCGCCCATGGCGGCGATCCTCAGCTTGCCGTTTGCCTTCTTCGCTTCGGTCCTGGCGGCTTCGCCTTTCGCCTCCGTCGCTTTCGTCACGCCGATGCTCCTTGCAAGTCCTTGGGCAAATCCTTGGGCAAGTCTTTGGGCAGATCCTTCGTCAGATCCTCACGCAGGTCGCCTTCGCCGCCCACGTCGGCAAAGCCCCATTCCTTCACGTCGATCTCGAAATCCACCCGGCTGAACATGCGGCCGCGGCAGACCTTCATCTGCGGCAGCGGCAGCTCGCGCTGCGCCTTCAGCCTATCGAGCAGTTCGTCCAGCAGCCAGTCCGGCACCTTGTCGCGCTCGGTCGGGTAGATCCAGCGGAAGTTCAGGAGGTGGATCAAGAGCACTTCCCAGTGCACTTCCATGTGGTTCAGCAGCCGCTCCCAGTCGATCTGGTCGTGGGCGCGCAGGATCATGTGGACGATATCGCCGCCGTCGTAGCGGTGGCGGAGCTGCACGAAACATTTCGACCAGATGAGCTCGGTCGGCGCAATGATGCGCACCTTGTGGCCGTTCATCTCGATCTGGCGGGCATTCTCGAACCAGGCGTCGCTGATCGGCATCGTGCCGTTCGAGGCGGCGAAGATGACATCGAAGAAATGCCGGCCTTTCTTCACCTTGCCGAGCCAGCGGTCGTCTTCCACCTCGATCTCGTAGCCCTTCTCCTTGAAGTGGGCGAGGATGCGGGCGTAGTCGCCGGCCTTGCAGAAGATGTCGAGGTCCTTCGTCTGGCGGGTGATGCCGGTATAGGCGCTGATCGCGAAGGTGCCGGCGAGGAGAAACGGGATATGGCACTTGGCGAGATCTTCCACCGCCTCCGCGACGAAGACTTCGGCTTCCGCATCCACCAGCGTCGGGGCGGCCTTCACCTCCATGCCGGGCATGGTCTCGACCGGATGGGTAACCTTCTCCCGGGGCGGATTTGGAGCCTCTGCCAGGTTCTGCGCGGTGTTGACGTCGGCGTTCATCAAGGTTCTCCGAATCGTGGTTCGCGCAGAGGAACACCCGGGAGGGCCCGGAGGTTCCGCTTCAAGTCGTTCGCCGCCCGTCAGCGCTCGGGATTGTCCGCATTCGCCAGAGGGCCGGGGCGGCCGTCCGGCTGATCCTCGTCCTCGCGCTCGTCGCGGTCCTCCAGATCGGTTTCGACGAGGTATGTGTCGCCGCCGCCGAGCCGCGTTGCTTCCTTCACGGCTTCCTGGTTGGTCATGTCCGTCTGCGCATGCAGAGCGTCTTCGACGCGTTCCCGTCCTTCCCTTTCGAAGCGGGCCCTCTCGAAGCGGGCGGACTCGCCGTTCTCGGTGGTCTTGCGTTCGGCGTCCATCGTGGTTCCTTTCTACTTTCTCGCGCCGCCGCCGGATGCGCCGCCGCTGATGAATCAAAACCCCCGGGCAAACGACATGTTCCGCCGCCGAATTCGGAACCAAAACGGCACAGACCGGTTGGATTCGTGCAAGAAACCGAGGAGGCAGACATGCCAGCGAAATCCAAGTCACAGCAGAAGGCCGCCGGCGCGGCACTTGCCGCCAAGCGCGGCGAGATCAAGAAGAGCGAGCTCAAGGGCGCTTCGAAGGGCATGGAGAAATCCATGAGCGAGAAAGAGCTGCACGACATGGCGTCGACGAAGCGCAAGGGCAAGCCCGAACACGCGGCGCACCACTAGAGCGCCGTGCGTCCGAACGGACGCACAAAGGACGCTTTAACTTATTGAATCTATGCATCGTGCTTACCGAAAATCGATTCCGATTTTCGGGCCGATGCCGTAGGGCTGCATGGCCCAAGGCCGGGTCCCCGGTGCTTAGGCCCCCGGTCCAAGACCGGAACTTCCCGGAAAGGCGGGCGTTGAAAAGCGTTCGTCTTTTCGTGGAGGAGGAAAAGCCATGCCGCCGGAGGAACTCGACGCGACGTTGACAACCCTGCCGCTCAGGATCGGCGTCTATATTCCCGACGATCTCATGGAAGACTGGTTCGCGCCCGGCACGGGCATGAACCCGGTGAGCCAGGCAGCCCTGAAGGCTGCCGAAACCTATGGCCGCCGCTTCGAATGCGAGTTCAAATATTATCCCGAACGGATGGAGGGCGTGTTCTGGAAATGGGTGCCCGCGCTCTGAGAGCGGGGGAAACCGGGCTGCCGGAAAAGCAAGGCTCGCCGCGCCATTTCAAGTTTCGCTTCCCCGTGCGGGGCGGGCGAAATCGGTCCGCCTTTGGCGCGGCGGCACTTCACGCAACGATAGGGGACCGGCGAAGCGGAAACGCCCCTCGTGAAAGACATATACCGGAAACACACGGTCCCGCGACGCCGTAAACGGGAAAGTCGCCAAGTGGTTCCGTAAAAAATGAGCCGGACGGATAATTTTCCGACGCCCGGCTCATCAAACCTGGCTCATCAATCCTGATCGCCGGGCCTACAGGGCGGCGTAGCGGTCGCGCAGGGCTTCGAACTTGACGAGCTGTCCGGCGATCAGCTCGCGGTTCTCGTCGCGGCGGACGAAGACCTTGAACATGGCCGAGCCCTTCTCGTTCATGAACCAGACCGAACAGGAACGGCGGCCGTGGAAGGCGCGGTCGACGAAGGTCACCGAGGCGCAGTTGTCCTTCTTGATGTGACCGCCGATCGGGCTGTCACCGTGGATATTGAACCAGCCATGCGCTTCGGAGCCTGCCGGAAGGCTGCCTTCCGCCTCCAGCACGATGTCTTCCGTGTGGACGATGAAGAGGACTTCGCCCCAGTTCGTCATCTCGGCCCAGATATCCAGGAAATGCTCCTTGCCGGCGATGACGGCGGCACCCTTCGGCAGGATCTCGAGGATCTCGGCCGGCGTGACCTCGGCCTTGCCGGCGATCGCCTCGACGACGCCGTCGGGCTTTTCGGCAAGCGCTGCCAGCGCCCGTTCGCGGCGGTCCGGCCCGATGTCGGAAACGGCGTTCATCGCGAACCTCAGGCGGCGTCGGCGCGAACGCCGTTCTTGTCTTCGTGGATGATCACTTCGAAACCTTCGAAATGCGGACCGGAGAGATATTCGATCTTGCCCCGGTTCTCGCCGGCCTTCGCATGGGCGGCGCGGAACTGTTCCGACCTGGTCCATTCCTGGAAATGCTCGAAGCTTTCCCAGACGGTGTGGGACGCATAGAGGGTGTGATCCTCGGCCTTCGGACCCTTCAGCATGTGGAATTCGATATAGCCCGGCATTTCGGCAAGACGGCCCTGGCGGCCGCGCCATACGGCTTCGAAGGCCTCTTCATAGCCCGGCACCACACGGAAACGGTTCATTGCGATATACATCGGATCAGTCCCTCACTTAAGTGTCATTTTCGGCTCAAGATATCTGCGGCCGTTCCCCTTGAAAACCCTAAAAAACTTGCGTAGTCAACTCAAGTTATCGCCGCGCAAGCGACGAAGCGGGGCCAGCATAGGCCCCGGCTTGGGCAAGAAAGGGGCATAGTATGATGGGGTCTTCCTTTAGTTTCCGCGGGCGTTTCGCTGCCGCCGTGCTGGCTGCGGGTCTCGTCGCCGGCGGTGCCGCCGCGGCCGACAGGGGCAATCCGGAAGCCAAGCGCATCGTCTCGGTCGGGGGCACGATCACCGAGATCCTCTACGCGCTCGGGGCCGAAGACCGTATCGTGGCGAGGGACTCCACCAGCTTCTATCCCGACGCGGCCAATTCCAAGCCCGATGTCGGCTATATGCGGCAGCTTTCGGCGGAAGGCATTCTCGGACAGAAGCCCGACCTGATCCTGATGGAGGAAGGGTCCGGGCCGCCGCCGGTTCTCGAAATCCTGAAAGCGAGCGAGGTGCCGATGGTGGTGGTTCCGACGCCGCCGAAGGTCGATGCGATCGGCCAAAAGATCCGCGATGTGGGCGCGGCCGTCGGGCTTTCCGACAAGGCCGAGGCGCTGGCCGCCAAGACCGAGGCGGACCTCAAGACGCTCCAGGAGGACGTCGCCAAGATTCCCGGACCGAAAAAGAAGGTTCTTTTCGTGCTCTCGCTGTCGAACAACCGCGTGATGGCCGGAGGCGCCGACACCGAAGCCGGCGCCGTCATCGCGCTGGCCGGCGGCGTCAATGCGGCGCCGACGATCAACGGCTACAAGCCGCTCGCCGACGAGGCGGTGATCGCCGCGCAGCCTGACGTCATCCTGTCCATGTCGCGCGGAGATCATGCCCTCACGCCGGAACAGGTCTTCGCCATGCCCTCGATGCAGACGACGCCGGCTGCCGCCAACAAGGCGCTCATCACCATGGACGGCCTGCTGCTGCTCGGCTTCGGCCCACGCACGCCGGAAGCCGCCCGCGCGCTCGCCGCCGATATCTATCCGGGGGCGATCCACTGATGAAGGCGCTCACCATGCCCTTTCGCGCCGCGGCCGACGGCGACCGGACGCGGCAGGGCGCAGTGGTGCTCGGGCTGCTCGCCGTGCTGCTCTTTGCCGCCTGCCTCATCTCGCTCGGGATCGGTCCGACCGGCGTGGGCCTGCGCGATCTCTGGGCTTATGCGACCGGCAACGGCGACAGCCTTTCGGTCCAGGAGCGGGTGATCCTCGAAGCGGTGCGCCTGCCGCGCACGGCGCTCGGGCTCCTGGTCGGCGCCGGGCTTGCGGTCTCCGGCGCGATGATGCAGGGCCTGTTCCGCAATCCGCTCGCCGATCCGGGCGTCGTCGGGGTCACATCAGGCGCGGGGCTTGCCGCGGTGGCCGCGATCGTGCTCGGCAACACCATGCTGGCGCCGCTTGCCATGCTGCTCGGCAACCAGTTCCTGCCGCTGATGGCGTTCTTCGGCGGCCTCTTCAACACCTGGATGCTCTATCTGATCGCCACCCGCGACGGCCGGACCTCGACCACGGCGCTCATCCTCTCGGGGATTGCGATCGGCGCGCTTTCGGCCGCATTCATGGGCCTGCTGATCGTCATGGCCGACGACCGGCAGCTCCGCGACATCACCTTCTGGACCCTCGGCTCGCTTGGCGGCGCCACGTTCGGCCGCGTCCTCTCGATCCTGCCGTTCATAGCGGCCGTGCTCGCCGTCATGCCTTTCGTGGCGCGCGGGCTCGACGCACTGATCCTCGGCGATGCCGCCGCCTTCCACATGGGCATTCCGGTGCAGCGGCTGAAGAGGATCGTCATCGTCGCGGTGGCGGCCGCCTGCGGCTCGACGGTTGCCGTCGCGGGCTCGATCGGTTTCGTCGGCATCGTCGTGCCGCATCTGCTGAGGCTCGCCATGGGCCCCTCGCATCGTTTCCTGCTGCCGGGTTCGGCGCTCGGAGGAGGGGCATTGCTGCTCATCGCCGACAGCGTGGCGCGCACGGTGGCCGCACCCGCGGAATTGCCGATCGGCGTCGTCACCGCGCTGTTCGGCGCGCCGGTCTTCCTCTTCCTGCTCATCGGAAAGAACGGCGCGATGCGGGACATGCCATGATTTCCGGCGAGCATATCACCGTCACGCGCTCCGGCCGCAGGCTTCTCGACAATGTCGGGGTCGAGCTGAAACCCGGGCGGTTCACCGTGATCATCGGTCCGAACGGCGCCGGCAAATCGACGCTGATGAAGGTACTGTCCGGCGAGCTGAAGCCTGACACGGGCTTCGTATCCTATTACGGCGCCAGCCTCGATCTGTGCCAGCCGGCCGATCTCGCCAGGCGCCGGGCGGTGCTGCCGCAGGCGACGCAGCTCGCCTTTCCCTTCACCGCGCTCGAAATCGCCCGCATGGGGGCGGTGGCGCAAGGGGCGCCGAACCCGACGGAACAGGCGCGGCAGGCATTGTCCCGCGTCGGCTTGCGCGGTTTCGAAAGCCGGCCCTATCCGTCGCTGTCGGGCGGCGAGCAGCAGCGGGTGCAGTTCGCCCGGGCGCTCGCCCAGGTGCCGCAGCCGATCGCAGACGGCGTGCCGCGGGCGCTGTTTCTCGACGAGCCGACGGCGAGCCTCGATCTCGGCCATCAGATATCGGTGCTGGAGATCGCCCGCGATTTCGCGGCCGCCGGCGGCATCGTGCTCGCCATCCTGCACGACCTCAATCTCGCGTCGGAATTCGCCGACCATCTCGTGGTGCTGAACCACGGCCGGGTGGTCGCCGAAGGCGCCTGCGCGGAGACGGTGAGCGACGAGATCATCGCCAGCGTCTACGGAATCGCCGGCGCCGTCGGGCGGCTGCCGGCCCAGCATATTCCTTACGTCCTGCCGCAATCGCGGCATCGTTGAGCCTGTGAGGATCAGGCACCCGGTTCCGGCCGGGTGACGACGAAGATCGCCGGCCCGATCATCAGGGCCGCGACCAGGACGGCCCGCCAGAAGGGCGGCGATGTGCCGAACCAGAAGATCGCATAGCTTGCGGCCATCATCGCGACGGCGGCGGTCTTGGCCCTGCGGGGGATGGCGCCCTTTTCCCGCCAGTTCCTGAGCGGTTCCCCGAACCTCGGATGGTTCATCAGCCAGGCCTCCAGCCGCGGCGAGGAGCGTGCGAAACAGGCGACCGCCAGCAGCAGGAAAGGCGTGGTGGGCAGCACCGGCAGGAAGGCCCCCGCGACACCGAGGGCAACGAACAGCCAGCCGAGGACAAGAAACAGGAGACGCATGAAAGCTCTTTGATAAAATGAGTCAGGAGAGCACTTGAAGTCCATGTTTACGCACGATGTCCAGCAGTTTCAAAGCCGGCCCGCTTGGGCGCTTCGCGCCCGTTTCCCATTTCTGGACCGTGGACTCGCTGGTGTTGAGATACCGGGCGAAGACCGGCTGGCTGACGTGGTTGCCCTCGCGCAGGGCTTTGATCTCGCCTGGAGAAAGCTCTGGGGGTATTGAAAGGCAAGTCTCATCAAAGGTCCGCAGGGTTTCCTTGTCTATCGTCCCGGCTTCATACATGCCTTCCACGGCGCTATGGATCGCCTCGAAGGCATCGCTTTTGAATTTCCGCCTAGTTGCCATTGCAAATCTCCACCAGTGCACCGTTTTTCAATTCGGCGGCCAAAGCATCAGCCGTCTTTTTGCGGTAGAGTTCCGCCAGTTTCCGAAAGGCGGCTAACTCATCGTCATCGATATTGGCCCGGTCCTGCTTGGCGAAGAGATAGGTATAGACCCAGAATTCTCCGGCCTTCGCCAGAATGATCGACCGGTGCCGGTTGTCGTTCAGGCGTTTCTTGAAAACGCCACCTCCGAGGTCGTCGGCCTGACCCAGGGCGACCTGGGCGATTGCCTTGCAGAGCTCATGGTCCGAGATACGGGCTTTCCGCGCCGCTCGGGTAAACCATGCCGTCTTGAATACCCGATAGGCCATACCAGATACATAGCACCAGGTGCTATGCTTATCAAGCGTATCGTCCCACGCTCTATCTGCCCTTTCCATTTCATCGACGGCCGTTATAGTGCCGGCGACTTCAACAGCCTTCAGGAGACATGATGTCGAAGAAGAAAGTGCTTGTCGTCGGCGGTGCCGGCTATATCGGCTCCCATACCTCTCTGGTACTGGCGGAACGGGGTTACGAACCGATCGTCTTCGACAATCTCTCCAATGGTCATGCGGAATTCGTCCGCTGGGGAGCGCTGGAACAGGGCGACATCCGCGACCGCGCCCGGCTCGACGAGGTGTTCGCGACCCACAAGCCGGATGCGGTCCTGCATTTCGCGGCGCTGATCGAGGTGGGGGAATCGGTCAAGAACCCCGTCGCCTTCTACGACAACAACGTCATCGGCGCGCTGACGCTGCTCTCCGCGGCACTCGATGCCGGCGTGAAGGCCTTCGTCTTCTCCTCGACCTGCGCCACCTACGGCCTGCCGGAGCGCGTACCGATGGACGAGACGCACGGCCAGGCGCCGATCAATCCCTACGGCCGCACCAAGTTCATCATCGAGCAGGCGCTCAAGGACTACGGCACCTACAAGGGCCTGAAGTCGGTGATGCTGCGCTATTTCAATGCCGCGGGCGCGGATTTCGAGGGCCGGATCGGCGAATGGCATACGCCGGAGACGCATGCGATCCCGCTGGCGATCGAGGCGGCGCTCGGCCGCCGCCAGGGTTTCAAGGTCTTCGGCGAGGATTACGACACCCGCGACGGCACCTGCGTGCGCGACTATATCCACGTGCTCGATCTCGCGGACGCGCATGTGCGCGCCGTCGATTACCTGCTTGAAGGAGGCGAGACGGTGGAACTCAACCTCGGCACGGGAACCGGCACGACCGTGAAGGAACTGCTGGCAGCGATCTCGGAAGTATCGGGCAAGCCGTTCCCGGTGGAATATGTCGGCCGGCGCGAGGGCGATTCCACCTCGCTGGTCGCCAACAACGACAAGGCGCGGGCGGTGCTCGGCTGGGAGCCGAAATATACCCTCACCGACATCATCCGGTCCGCCTGGGACTGGCATTCGCGCTCGAACCACCACGTCATTTGAGGAAAAAGCCATGGCGGAAGGCGAGGTCAGGCTCGAAGAAAGCTGGAAACGGGTGCTCGGGCCGGAATTCGAAAACCCTTACATGAGCGAGCTCAGGCGCTTCCTCGTCGCCGAGAAGCAGGCGGGCAAGCGCATCTTCCCCAAGGGCAGCGAATATTTCCGCGCCCTCGACCTGACGCCGCTCGAACAGGTGAAGGTCGTCGTCCTCGGCCAGGATCCGTATCACGGCCATGGCCAGGCGCACGGGCTTTGTTTCAGCGTGCAGCCCGGCGTGCGCATCCCGCCGTCGCTCGTCAACATCTATCAGGAGCTTCAGAGCGATCTCGGTATCCCGCCTGCCAAGCACGGTTTCCTCGAACACTGGGCGAGCCAGGGCGTGCTGCTTCTGAACAGCGTGCTGACCGTGGAGGAGGCGCGGGCGGCCTCGCATCAGGGGCGGGGATGGGAACGCTTCACCGATGCGGTCATCCGCGCCGTCAACGAGGAAGGCGACGGGGTCGTCTTCATGCTCTGGGGTTCCTACGCCCAGAAGAAGGCGGCTTTCGTGGATACGCGAAAGCATCTCGTGCTGAAGGCGCCGCATCCCTCGCCGCTTTCCGCCCATAACGGGTTCTTCGGCTGCCGGCATTTCTCCAAAGCCAATGACTTCCTTGTTTCGCGCGGCCGCGAGCCTATCGACTGGCAGCTGCCGGAACGGCCTGTTCTGTGAACAATTAACCATTTCCCGTCTACGTTAAGTGAACGATGCGTTCGGACCCGGCCGTCTATCCAAGCCGGGCCCGGTGAACCAAATATTGCCCCAGAACAACGGCTCGCTGAGCCAGAAAAGGGGTTTACAATGCTCGACCAGATCAAGGGCCTCCACCACGTCACATCCATGGCCGCGAGTGCCGGTATCAACAACAGATTCTTCACCGATACGCTCGGCCTGCGCCGGGTGAAGAAGACCGTCAATTTCGACGCTCCCGACGTCTACCATCTTTATTACGGCGACGAAGTCGGCACGCCGGGTTCGGTGATGACTTACTTCCCGTTCCCGCACATCGCCCGCGGCCGTCCCGGCACCGGGGAAGTCGGCACGACGCTCTTCTCCGTTCCGGAAGGTTCCTTCGGCTACTGGACCGACCGGCTTACCAAGGCCGGCGTCGAAGGCTTGAAGACGGATAGCGCTTTCGGCGAGAGCCGCCTGCATTTCGCAGGTCCCGACGGCGACGGTTTCGCGCTCGTCGAGGTGAAGGACGATCCGCGCGCGCCCTGGACCGGCAACGGCGTCGGCGAGGCGGAAGCGATCCGCGGCTTCCATTCCGCGTCGCTTCGTCTGCGCGACGAAGGCGCCACCGCCGAGCTCCTGAAATACATGGGCTACAGCCAGATCGACGCCAAGGACGGCGTGACCCGCTTCGGCATTCCGGGCGGCAACGGCGCCGATGTCATCGACATCGAAACCATGCCCAATATCAGCGGCGCGCGGCTTGGCGCCGGCTCGGTCCATCACATCGCCTTTGCGGTCGAGAACCGCGAAAAGCAGCTCGAAGTCCGCAAGGCGCTGATGGATACCGGCTATCAGGTCACGCCGGTGATCGACCGCGACTACTTCTGGGCGATCTACTTCCGGACCCCCGGCGGCGTGCTTTTCGAAGTCGCCACCAACGAGCCCGGCTTCGATCGCGACGAAGACACGGCCCATCTCGGCGAGGCGCTGAAGCTGCCGAGGCAGCACGCGCATCTGAGGGAAGCCCTCGAACAGCACCTTGAACCCATTGAATAACGGTTCGGGCACCAGGAGAATAAGATGAGTTACGACAGCTATGTGCACCGGGCGAGACCCGGTGCGCCCGGGGCGCCGATCCTGTTCGTCTTTCACGGCACCGGCGGCGACGAGAACCAGTTCTTCGATTTCGGCGGCCGGCTGCTGCCGAACGCCACCGTCATCTCGCCGCGCGGCGATGTTTCCGAACATGGCGCGGCGCGCTTCTTCCGGCGCAAGGCGGAAGGCGTCTACGATTGCGACGACCTTGCCCGGGCGACGGAGCGGATGAGCGAATTCGTGGCCGCCAACCGGGACGCTCATGAATCCTCGACCGTGCTCGGCCTGGGCTTCTCGAACGGCGCGAACATCCTCGCCAACATCATGATCGAGAAGCCCGGCCTGTTCGAGGCGGGGGTGCTGATGCATCCGCTGATCCCGTTCCAGCCGGAGGATCGCAAGACCGGCGAGCAGGCGCATGTGCTGATCACCGCCGGCCAGCACGATCCGATCTGCCCCGTGCCGCAGACCGCCGCGCTTGCCGACTATTTCAAGCGGCAGGGCGACAGGGTGACGCTCGAATGGCATCTCGGCGGTCATGAGATCCGGCCGAACGAGATCGAAGCGGCCAAGAAATTCTTCGCGCCTTACGGTGCTTGATGCTTGCCCCTCACCCTAACCCTCTCCCCGTAGAAACGGGAAGAGGGAATGTGCCAAACGCAATACTCGAAAGTGGAAGAGGCGGCGCAGCATATTCCTTCTCCCCGCAAAGCGGGGAGAAGGTGGCGGCAGCCGGATGAGGGGCAGGTCTAATGACTTCCGGACTTGCGGGGGAAACGGCCATGTCCGATAGTGGCCTGCCGTTTCTCCGGCTGTCCGGGAGGTCTTCCATGAGCAATCATCTGAAATTCTTCATCGACGGCGCCTGGGTGGCGCCCGCGATACCCGTCGCGCTCGACGTGATCGATCCTTCGACGGAAGAGGCCTATACGCAGATCGCGCTTGGATCGAAAGCGGATGTGGACAAGGCGGTCGCCGCCGCCAAGGCTGCGTTTCCGGCATTTTCCCAATGGCCGAAGGCGGAGCGGCTGGCGCTGCTCAAGCGCATCCTTGCCGAATACGAAAAGCGTTACGAGGATATCGCCCAGGCCGTCTCCCGGGAAATGGGCGCGCCGCTCGCCTTTGCCCGCGATGCGCAGGCCGCAGCCGGCCAGGGGCATCTCAAGGCGACGATCGAGGCTCTGGAGAGATACGAATTCACCGAACCACGCGGATCGACGATGATCGTCAATGAGCCGATCGGCGTCTGCGCCCTCATCACGCCCTGGAACTGGCCGCTCAACCAGATCACCTGCAAGGTGGGACCGGCGATCGCCGCGGGCTGCACCATGGTCCTGAAACCCTCCGAGATCGCGCCGATTTCCGGCATCATCTTCGCGGAGGTGATGGAAGCGGCCGGCACGCCGAAGGGCGTCTTCAATCTCGTCAACGGCACCGGGCCGGACGTGGGCCAGGTAATGGCCGGCCATCCGGATGTCGACATGGTCTCCTTCACGGGCTCGACCCGCGCCGGCGTGATCGTCGCGAAGACGGCGGCCGATACCGTGAAGCGCGTGGCGCAGGAGCTCGGCGGCAAGTCGCCCAACATCATCCTGCCCGACGCGGAATTCGAAAAAGCGGTGGCGGACGGCGTCACGGCCTGTTTCGGCAATTCCGGCCAGTCCTGCGATGCGCCGACCCGCATGCTGGTGCCCGCCGGGCGCCATGACGAGGCGCTTCAGGTGGCCAAGGCGGCTGCGGAAAAGCTCAAGACCGGCGATCCGCGCGCCGAAGATACCGATCTCGGCCCGGTCGTCAGCAAGGTGCAGTTCGACAAGATCCAGCGGCTGATCGAGGCCGGCGTTTCGGAAGGGGCGACGCTCGTCACCGGCGGACCGGGCCGGCCGGAAAACCTCAACCGCGGCTATTACGTGCGCCCGACCGTGTTCGGCCACGTCACCAACGACATGACGATTGCCCGAGAGGAGATTTTCGGCCCGGTGCTTTCGATCCTGCCCTATGACAGCGAGGAGCAGGCGATCGAGATCGCCAACGACACGCCTTACGGATTGGCTGCTTACGTGCAGTCCGGCGATATCGATCACGCCTGCAAGGTGGCGTCGCGCCTGCGCGCCGGCTCGGTTTTCGTCAACTATCCCGAATGGGACCTCTTCGCGCCGTTCGGCGGCTACAAGCAGTCCGGCAACGGCCGGGAGTATGCCGACTGGGGCATTCACGACTTCCTCGAAGTCAAAGGCATCGTCGGTTACGGCGCCTGACCGGGCGCCTCAAGGACCGCCGGTCAGATATGCGGCTCGGAGAAGGCGGTGCAGGCGCCGACATCCTTCCAGACGGGCTGCCTGCCGGCGCGCTTCGCTTTCCTGTCGGCAAAGGCGAGATAGAGATCGAGGCGGCGGTCGCGAATGCCGGGGACGAGGCCGGTGAGCGAAAAGGGAAGCGGTGTGAAGGGATTGGCGCGATGATAGGCGTGCAGCTCCACCCGAACCGTATGCCGGTCGCTGACGGCGCGTGAATGGAAGGCGTAGGTATCGGCCACCACCAGCGTATTGGCGCGCACCACCACCTTCTGCGGAGTGAAATCGCCGAGTTCCAGCAGTTCGGCGGGCGTGATGCGGAACGATCCGTCCGCATGATGGGTGCGCTTGTCGACATTGGCCAGCAGGCTCTGCCGGTATTCCCATTCGAGCCGCTTTTCGGTGAGCTTGTGGCTGCCGGGCACGAAGACGAAAGGACCGTCGTCCGGGCCGACATCCTGAAGAAATAGCCAGGCCTTCGACGTCGAGTGGAAGGTATCCGCGTGCAGGGCCGTCTGCGGGTCGGCCTGCTTGATCGCCGGTTCGGCAATGACGGTCTGGACGAAATAGATGGGGTCGCCGGCGACGCCGCCCACATAGCGGATGAGGCCGGCGATCGACGGGTCCCGGCTGAAGCGGGCCAGGTCCGGCAGTTTCTCCAGGGCGTTCGGATTGATGGGCGTCATGCGCGTCACCGCCTGTCCCTGACGCATCTCGCGCGCCGGCAGCGGCTCGTTCTCAAGGTAATCGCGGATGCGCTGGAATACGTCCTGGGGCAGGGCGTTCTCGCGGACGACGAAGCCGTCCCGGTCGAAGGCCGCCCGTTCCTCCGCGCTCACGGACATGCCGAGGAGGCTGCGACGGTAATCAGCCATGCGGGCGGCGAGCCGGACACGCTCGCGATGCAGGCCGAGTTCGTTGAGGCGGGGATGGCCGAGCAGCGGGTTCTTCCGGAAAGATTTCTCGCTTCCGAGGATGCCGAGAGCGAAAGCGGGATAGCGCCACCAAGCGACAGCACGCGACATGAAGCCCCCTCGTCTTGTCCTTACTTCTTTTCCCGGTGAAGAATAATCAGAAACAGGGGCGAGGCAAGGGCCTGGAGATGTGCGGTTCGTCCCCATGCCTTGAACCCGACGATGAAAGCCGGTTTATTGGTTTGCCGTCAGGTGAGTCCCACGCCAAACGAGAGCTTGCCGCCATGAAGCGCGTTTTCAATCCGCCATCCGTCCGAAAGCCGTTCGGGCAGTACAATCACGGGCTTCTGGTGCCGCCGGGCGCGAGCCTGCTCGTCACCTCCGGCCAGCTCGGCATTTCGTCGGAAGAGAAGATCCCGCCGGACGTGGCAAGCCAGGCGGAACTCTGCTTCAAGGCGATCGGCGCCATCCTGGATGAGGCGGGCATGACCTATGCGGATGTCATCCGCATCTGCGGCTTCGTGACGAGCCGCGAGGATTTTCCGGCCTATATGACGGTGCGCGACCGCTACACCATGGAGCCGAAGCCGGTCTCGACGCTGATCGTCGTCGGCGGATTCACGCGCGCCGAATTCCTGGTCGAGGTGGAAGTGACGGCGGCCAAGGTGCTTTGAGCACGCCGTTCGATATCGTCAGTATCCGCAGCTTCTGAGCTGGGCCTCGTATCTTGCCGCCATGGCGGCGGATTTTTGCGCCGTCTGCCTGACGCCGCTGCCGAACTGGCCGCGCGAATAACCCGCATGGCCGGAATAGTAGGCGAGGTAGAGATTGTAGCCGTCGGTGAGCGGAATGCCGTTCTTCTGATGGCTGCGATTGTGGTACCAGCCGACGAAATGGATCGCATCGCCGAAATCGCTGCGGCTCGCGCTCCAGCGGCCGGTATCCTTCTTGTAGGTGAGCCACGTGCCGTCGAGCGCCTGGGCATAGCCGTAGGCGGAGGAGACGCGTCCCCACGGGATGAAACCGAGGACGTATTTGCGCGGCGGCTTGGCATAGGGCTGGAAGCCGGATTCCACATAGATCGTCGCCATCAGGATCGGCACCGGCACGCCGAACTCCCGTTCGGCGGCTTTCGCCTGGCGCGCCCAGTTGTTGAAAAGCCCGTCCCGTTGCTCGAAGATCGCGCAGGCATTGGTGACCCGGCTGGGCGCGGAGGCGCAGGCGGTCAGCGAAAGGGCCATGAGGGCGATGAAAAACGCAGTACGCATCGCAAAATCTCTCAACTTCGAGAGATTAATAACCGGTAAAATTTAAGGAAAAGTTTAGTGGTCGTTGTCAGGGTTGGCATCGGGGTCGATATGAAGGGCAGGGGCCGATGAGAGAGGTTTTGACGACGGACCGGCTGGTCTTGCGGGAGCTCACGCGAAACGACGTGCCTGTCCTCCATCGCATCTTCGGCGATCCCGTCAGCATGCGCTACTATCCCCGCGCCAAGACCCTGGAAGAGACATTCGACTGGTTCGACAAGCTCGCGTTTCAAAGCTATGCCGAGAACGGTTTCGGGCTCTGGGGAATGGTCGAGAAGGCGAGCGGAGAGCTGATCGGCGATTGCGGGATCACCCTTCAGAAAACGCCATCGGGCATGGAGCCGGAGATCGGCTATCACCTGAGGCGCGAATGGCTGGGGCGCGGTTATGCCTTTGAAGCGGCTTCAGCCTGCCGGGACTTCGGTCTCTACAAACTCGGCTTCGGCCGGATCGTCTCGATCGTCAGTCCGGACAATATTCCGTCCCTGCGCGCCGCCGCGCGGGTTCACCAGCGGTGGGAAACCTATCGGACGGTGACGGCGGCAGGTGCCGAGGTGGATCGGTTCCTGTTCATTTCGGAGCGGGACGGGTCCGACGTCGGCGGTCTCGATCCGGCGACGCGGGTCGCGATGATCGAGGTGGAGGCCCGCCGTTTCGGTAAAACCGGCCGGTGTTGAAGATAAGAAAGAATTTAATCTGGAGGTGGGCGCTGTCGGCAGCTGCGAAGCAGACGCGTCCTAGGCAGGGAAGGACGTGAGAAAGCCTCCCGTCAATGAACCCCAGAGGACATGACAATGACCGCCAAGATCATCGTTTCGCAATATATCTCGCTCGACGGCGTGATACAGGACCCTGTCGGCATGGAGAATTCCGGCCTAGGCGACTGGATCGGCCCCTTTACCCGTGGCCCTCAGGGCGACCGGTTCAAGCATGACGAATTGTTCTCCGCTTCCGCCCTGCTGCTCGGCCGCACGACCTATGACGGTTTCGCTGCCGTCTGGCCACTGGTGAAGGATGAGGAGGGGTTTGCCGACCGGATCAACGCCATGACGAAATTCGTCGCCTCCAACAGCCTTTCGGAAGCGGCCTGGAACAATACAATGGTACTGTCCGGCGATGTCGCGGCGAAGGTCCGGGAACTCAAGGAAACGCTGGAGAGTGAAATCCTGATCTATGGCAGCGCCGGGCTGGTGCATTCGCTGATGCCGGCGGGGCTGATCGACCAGTATAACCTGATGATCTATCCGACCGTCCTCGGACGCGGCACGCGGCTTTTCCCGCAAGGCTATTCCGTCGGGCAGATGACGCTCATCGACGCGCTGCCGTTCAACGACGGCATCGTCCATTTGCGCTATGCGGCCTAGAATCGCTCCATCTCGCGCCTCACCTTCTCCAGGAAGGCGGCACGCGTCTGTGGCGTGCAGTTGTTCATGTCGTAATGGGCGAGAAACCTGACCGCCCGGGCGGGGTTGGTCTGCACCCTGAGCACGCGCTTGGCAAGCTTTCGGGGCGGATCGCCGGCGAGGAATGCCCGCCAGCGGGTGGCGCCGTAGGTGAGCACGACGGCGACCTTCTCGATATGCAGCTTCCGGGTCAGCGTGCCGCCGTTAAGTTCGAAGGTGACGCCCGGCAGCCAGACGCGGTCGAAATAGCCCTTCAGCATCGCCGGCCAGCCGAAATTCCAGACCGGGGTGACGATCACCAGGCCTTCCGCCTTCTGCAGCCGGTCGACATAGGGCCTGACCAGTTCCAGATTGTCGGGATAGGTGTGATAGATCATCCGGTCACGACGCGACATGACCGGATCGAATTCTTCCGCATAGAGGTTGCAGTCATCCACTTCGTGTCCGGCCTTCTTCAGGCTCTCGCGCGCCTGCGCGTGCAGGGCCGCCCCATAGCTCGATTCGACCGGATGCGAGTGTAGAAGCAGGACCCGCATCAGCCCTCCGCGACGGCCAATCCGGGGAAGAGATAGTTCTTGCCGGCGGAGAAATCGAAGTTCGGGTTCTCCCAGGCGATCATCTTGCCGGGATTGAGGAGGCCCTTGGGGTCGGTCTCCTTCTTGAACGCGAGCTGCACCACGTCGGTCTGCTTCATGCCGCCTTCCTCCAGCGTGTAGCGGTGCGGGTTGAAGATCGGGCAGCCGTTGTCCTGGTGGA
Source organism: Neorhizobium sp. CSC1952 (assembly GCF_030378245.1). Taxonomy (NCBI): domain Bacteria; kingdom Pseudomonadati; phylum Pseudomonadota; class Alphaproteobacteria; order Hyphomicrobiales; family Rhizobiaceae; genus Neorhizobium; species Neorhizobium sp. CSC1952. The sequence goes on from NZ_CP128416.1 coordinate 3,279,266, forward strand.
TCCTGATGATCTCCTCCAGCCGTTCGCGGGTCGTGTAGCGCACCAGCGGCAGGCCGGAGCACTGCATGCGGCCGTCGAACCTGATGAATTCCAGATGGCCCGGCACTTCGTCGCCGAAGAGCTTTACCATCTTCTCGACCTTGGCGACATGGTCGGGTCCCGGATACTGAACCTGCAGATAGGTGAAGCTGGGATCGACTTTCAGGGCGCGCAGCGTCGTGTGGTTCCACGCGAGCTCATAGGCGTGCGGGATGCCCTTCATGCTCTCGACCTTGTCGGAGCGGAAGAGGATCTCGCCCTTCTGGCGTTCGGCGAAGGCGGTGAAGGCATCGATCGAATGCGGGGCCACCATCAGCACGCAGATCGACTGGCCGCGATGACGGATGAACTGTTTGTGGCGCGGGAAATAATCGTGGGGGATGGGTGCGGCGATCGGAGCGATCTCCTTCACCAGGATGCCGTTCTTGTGGGCGATCGCGTCGCCGAAGCGCACCGCGTCCATGAAGTCGTCGTAGCCGACAAGTACGTCCACCCAGTCATAGGCCGGCGCAAGCGGCATTTCGACTTCGACGATGATGCCGTTGGTGCCGTAGGCATGGGTGACCTTCTGCAGGTCCCAGGCGGTGAGCTCCAGCACGCGCGGCTCGGCCTCCATGGTGACGACGCGCAGCCTGAGGATGTTGCCGAGATCGCGCAGGCCCCCCCAGTGGATCGAGCCGACGCCGCCGGAGCCGCCGGCGACGAAGCCGCCGATCGTCGCCGTCTGGGCAGTCGAAGGGTGGAAGCGCAGCTCCTGGCCGGAATGGGCCCGGGTCTGGCGGTCGAGCTCGGCGATGACGATGCCGGGTTCGGCGACGACGCGGCCGGGATGGATTTCCTTGACCTTGTTCATGTTGATGAGGTTCAGAACGATGCCGCCGGAAAGCGGCATGGCCTGGCCGTAATTGCCGGTGCCGGCGCCGCGCGGGGTCACCGGCGCGCCATGCGCGAAGGCGACTTTCAGCGTGCGGATGACCTCTTCCTCGGTTTTCGGCGAGACGACGAGGTCGGCCGTGACATTGTCGAGCTCGGCTTTCAGGATCGGGGAATACCAATAGAAGTCGCGGCTCTTCTGGCGCACCAGCGCCGGGTTGTCCTCCACCGCGATGCCTTCGAGTTCCTGTTTGATCTTCGCATAATCCGGCATTGTCACTTCATCCTCCAGACCTTGCGCCTGTCCGAAAACGGCTTCCGTTTTTCGGGCGCAGGGTCATTTCTCCATTAGCGGGTCAAGGTCACGGTAATCCGGCAGGCGACGGTCGATGCCCATGCCATTCCGCATAACAATGCGGTCGGCCTGCGGACGGGAAAGGAATTCGCTCCAGCGGCGCGCGCTGAAGAGGACGAGATCGGCGGGAGCACCTTCGGCGATGACGCCGATCTCCGGCCGCCCGAGGATTTCGGCGGGCGTCGCCGTGACGACGCGCGCCGACGTATCGAGTGGGTGATCGAGATGCAGGATGCGCACCGCCTCGCGGAAGACTTCGACCGGGTCCATGTCGCCATAGGCGTAGAACGGATCGCGGGTGTTGTCGGAGGCGACGGCCGTCTTGACGCCCGCGGCGGTCAGTTCGTGGAACAGCGTGACGCCGCGCCAGCGGGGTGTCGCACCGGCATGACGGTCCTGCAGGTACATGTTGCACATGGGCAGCGACACGACCGAGATGCCGGCTTCGGCGACCTTGCCGATGACGCGCCTGGCGGTCTCTTCGTCCTGCCTTGCGAGCGAGCAGCAATGGCCGACGGTGACCGATCCCTCGAAGCGGTTGCGGAGTTTCGCTTCGGCGATGGCTTCCAGCGTCAGGACCTGCCGGTCTTCCGTTTCGTCCGCGTGCAGATCGATATCGAGACCGTTGTCCGCGGCGGCGCGGAACAGCGTGTCGAGAATGCGTTCGAAATCGGGAAGGATGCGCGTGGCGCCGCCCAGCAAGCCTCCGTAACGTTTCGTCGTCGCGACGATGCCGTCGAAAATCTCCGGTTCAAGAACGCATTCGAGGGGCAGTAGCGCGACCGCCTGAAGCGCGATCCTGTCCTTCCATTCCTCGCGCAGTTCCGCAAACAGCGGGAAGGAAATATCCGGTTGCGGGGGGATGGAGTCCAGGTGCGTGCGGATCAGCCTGGTGCCGTGCGCATAGGCGCTTTTCAGCGAGAATTCGAAGCGGGCGCGGATGTCCTCCGCCGACCAGTTGGCGATGCGGTCGGCCCGGACATTTTCCAGCGCGCCCATGAAGGTTCCGTCGGGGTTTGGGCGGCGATCCCAGAAATGCGCCTTGTCGAGATGCGTGTGCATGTCGACGAAACAGGGCCACGCCATGCCGCCGCGCATATCGGCCTTGACGATGTCAGCGGGTGCGGAGCCGGCCGGCAGGATCCTTTCGATCCTGCCGTCGGCGATGACGATATCCGCCTGGATCAGGCCTTCGCGGGCAAGCCCGGAAAAGTCCTTCACGAGGACGGCCGGCAATGTCGCGTCGGTCAGCGCGAAGCGGCGGGCATCGGGAAGCGTCATGAATTCGCCGGCCATCAGTTTTCCCTCTTGAGGCTGCTTTCATGCCAGCGGTGCAGCGATATCCAGGCGATGAACGAGGTAATCATGAAGATCACCACGCCGAGCACGGAGAGCAGGATAAGTGCAGCGAAGAGCCGCGGGATGTTGAGGCGGTACTGGGATTCCAGCAGCCGGAAGGCGAGGCCGGAGCCGGCACCCGCGGAGCCTGCCGCAAATTCCGCCACCACCGCGGCGATGAGCGCCAGGCCGCCGCCGATCCGCAGACCCGTCATGAAATAGGGAAGCGAGGAGGGGAGCTTGAGGTAAAGCAGCATCTGCCAGCGCGAGGCCCCGTAGAGATCGAAGAGGTTCAGGAGGTTGTGGTCGACGCTCTTCAGGCCCTGCACCATGTTCGACAGGATGGGGAAGAAGGCGACGAGGAAGGCGCAGATCAGCAGCGCGACCTGCGTCGTCGGGGCGTAGATGAGGATCAGCGGCGCGATCGCCACGATCGGCGTCACCTGCAATATGACGGTGATCGGGTAGAAGGCGGTCTCGATCCATTTCGACTGAACGAGGAAGATGGCGATGCCGACGCCGCCGATCAGGGCGAGCGCCAACGCCTGCATGGTGATCTGCGTCGTGACCCAGAGCGCCGGCCAGAGCGTGCCCCAGTCGTTGTAGAGCGAATTGGCGACAGCCAGCGGTCCCGGCAGGATGTATTGCGGGATGCCGTTGACGGTGATGATCGCCTGCCAGAGCAGGATCAGCGAGATCACCACGCCGACCGGAATCAAGGTGCGCAGGAGCCTGTCGCGATTGCGGCCGAAGAAGCCGGGTTTCGAAGGCGCAAGGGGCGGGCTGTTTTCAAGGCTGGCCGGTACCATCAGTGTTCCTCCCCGCCGATCGCTTCCAGGAGCATGTTGGAGACCTTCTCGCAGGCCTGCCGGTATTCCTCCGAGGTGCGGTAATGGGCGTCGCGGCTCATGCTCGTCACCAGCGGGAAATCCGCGTGCACCCGGCCTGGCCGCGCCTTCATCACCACGATGCGGTTGGAAAGATAGGCCGATTCGAAGACGGAATGGGTGACGAAGATCACCGTGATGCCCGTCTCGCGCCAGAGCCGCAGCACGTCGTCGTTGAGCTTCTGGCGGGTGATCTCGTCGAGCGCGGCGAAGGGCTCGTCCATCAGAAGCAGCTTCGGCCTGGTCACCAGCGCGCGGGCGATCGAAACGCGCATCTTCATGCCGCCGGAAAGCTCGCGCGGATAGGCGCCGGCGAAATCCTGCAGCCCGACCGTCGCCAGCGTCTTCATGATCTCGTCGCGGGCGGCGGATTTCGAAACGCCGCGCAGCTTGAGCGGCAGGTAGACATTGCCGAACACCGTCTGCCAGGGCATCAGCGTCGGCTCCTGGAAGACGAAGGAAATGTCGCCCTCCGGCAGGCCTTTGGAATTGATGCGGGAGCTCGGCCAGTCGATCGTGCCGGTCGAGACGTCGCCCAATCCGGCGATGATGCGCAGCGCCGTCGACTTGCCGCAGCCGGAGGGACCGAGCAGGCTCACGAATTCGCCGGGCTCGACCGTCAGCGACATGTCGGAGAGCGCGAGCGTTCCGCTCGAGAACATTTTCGAGACGTTGCGCATGACGACCAGCGGCCGCCGGCGGCTGTCTCCTGGAGCTGGTATCAACGGGGCTTGGGACGTGGTCATTACGGGCCTTGCGATGAATGCGAAGAAATCTGCCCCTCACCCTAACCCTCTCCCCGCTTGCGGGGAGAGGGGACTTGCCAACGCGACGTCCCGGTCGGAGGAAGAGCGGGCGGCATATCCCTCTCCCCGCGGGCGGGGAGAAGGTGGCGGCAGCCGGATGAGGGGCTAAGTCCGTTCTATTTCTTCAACGCCATGCCGACGCCCTTGCAGACGAACTTGGTCGAATAGGCCTTCTTGTAATCGAGATCGGCCGGCTCGACGCCGATCGCCACCATGCTGTCGAAGAACTTCTTATAGCGCTCGTCGGTGATGCAGCCGATGCCCTTGTCGAGCGCGTCGCCGGATTCGACGATGCCGTATTCCTTCATCTTGGCGATGGAATAGGCGATCTGGCCATCCGTCATCTCCGGATTGTCCTTCTTGATCAGGTCGTTGGCCGCCTTGTTGTCGCCGTAGAGATAGTTGTACCAGCCCTCGATCGAGGCATCGACGAAGCGCTGCACGACATCCGGCTTCGCGTCGATCATCGGCTGGGTCGTGGTAATCATCGTCGAATAGGAGCCGTAGCCGGCATCCGCGATGAGGAAGACTTTCGGCATCCAGCCGGCCTGCTTCTCGATCTCATAGGGCTCGGAGGTCAGGTAGCCCTGCTGCGCTGATTTCTTGTCGGCGATGAAGGGCGCCGGATTGAAGGTATAGGGCTTGTACTGGTCGTCGCGAAAACCCTGGAAATTCTTCTTCATCCATTCGAAATAGGTGACGTAGCCTTCCTTGCCCATGAAGATCGTGTTGAGCTTGGCGAGGTCGGCGAATGTCTCGACGCCGGCATCCGGATGGGCGAGCAGGACCTGCGGGTCCTTCTGGAAGATCGAGGCGACGCTGATCAGCGGAATGCCCTGCTTGACGGCGTCCATGTCGCCCAACGGGCCGCCCATGTAGAAATCCACCTTGCCGGCGATCAGAAGCGCGCGGTTGGCGGCGTTCGGGCCGCCCTGCACGATGGTCACCTTCAGACCATGCTTCTCGTAGGTGCCGTCGGCGACGGCCTGGTAGAAGCCGCCGTGCTCCGCCTGGGCGAGCCAGTTGGTGCCGTAGGAGACTTCATCGAGCGCTGCGGCGGGCTGTGCGGCAAGGGCTGCCGCGGAAAGGCCGATGGCGGCCAGAAAACTCTTCATCGTCAATGCGTTGGACATGTTGTTTTGTTCCCCTGTTAAACCTTGCGGCATCGTGAGAGCTTTTTCTTCACAGCATTTGAACGGTTGCCTTGCTCTTTGAAAAGCATCAAAATTCGTCCGCATTGATGCCTTTGAGGCAGCGGTCGAAATTTGATATGCCAAATTGTGCGGCATGATCAAAAAATATGCAATGAGGGTTGAGGTAAAATGCTGCATTCGCGAAAGCTGCTTTATATCGACGAGATCGCCCGCTGCGGATCGATCCGCAAGGCGGCGGCCCGGCTGAACGTCGCGTCCTCGGCCGTCAACCGGCAGATCCTGGCCCTGGAGGACGAACTGGGCGCGCCGATCTTCGAGCGCATGCCGCGCGGATTGAAGCTCACCGCGGCCGGCGAGCTCTGCATCGAGCATATCCGCGAGGTGCTGAAGACCTATGAGCGGATGGAGGCGCGCATCCGGGGTCTCAAGATGCCGCAGGTGGGCAAGGTATCGATCGTCTCGACCGTCGGGCTTGCCGCCGGCCCGCTGCCGGAGATCATCGCGCGGTTCGTCACGCAACATCCGCGCGTGCGCATTCATCTTCGCAACGACGGACCTTCCAACACCATCCAGCCGGTCATTTCAGGGGAGGTGGATATCGGTCTCGGCTTCAACATCCCTGCGACGCCCGGCATCCGGACGCTCGCCAATTTCGATATTCCGGTCGGCGCCGTGATACCTCCAGGGCATCGGCTGGCGGGCGAGGGCGCGGTCGATCTCGCGGACGTGGTGCAGGAGCCGCTGGTGCTCGCCCAGCCCGGCACGAGCCTCAGGAACATCATCAACCTGGCGCTTTCGCCGCTCTCCGTCCCGGTCGAGCCGGTGGTCGAAACCAATGCGTCCGAAATGCTGAAGAAACTCGTCAAGGCGGGCACCGGGCTGACGCTGCTCAATCCACTCGACGTGCTGCCGGAATGCCGGCGCGGCGAGCTCGTCTTCCGGCCGCTCGCCAATCCCCACGCGCGGCACCAGCCGATGAAGCTTTTCGCCCGCTCGCGTGCGACGCTCGATACGGCGACCAGCCTTTTCGTGGAATTCCTGCTGTCGGAACTGGCGGCGATCGTCGCCGAACTGCAGTCAAAAGGACATGTGCCGGCGCAATCCCAGGCGAAGGATGCTCAGCGCGAATAGAGATTGTCGAGCGGATAGGCTTCGAAATCGCGCAGCATCTCGACGAAGCCCGCCACCTGGTGACGGCAGATGAGCGCGCCCTTTTCCGCCGTGCCGGCCGCCGCATTGCCCACCACGCCGTTCGGGTTCAGGTCATGGGCGATCCAGGCGAGCGCATGCGGCGGTGTCGGCTGGATGTATTTCGACTGCGACTTCATCCACTCCGCCTTGGAGACGAAATTCTCCGCCTTCTCCATCCGGACGAGATCGGGGCGGAAGTGCAGCATGAGAGACGTCTCCACCTCGCCGCCGTGGATGCCGAATTTCTGCTCGTGTTCGGAAATCAGTCCCTCCGGGTGCCCGAAGCGGCCCCATTGCGTGCCGATCACCGCCATCTTGTAGCGGACACGCAGCTCGCGGCCGACGATGCTCATGATGTCGACATTGCCGCCGTGCGAATTGACGATGACGAGCTTCCTGACGCCCGCCTCCGCCACCTTGGCGCCGATCGCCGTCCAGGCCGGGATCAGGACTTCCGGGCCGAGGGAAAGAGAACCGGCGCCGTAGACATGCTCGTTCGCCTTGCCGATCTCCTGGGTCGGAAGCACGAGGATGTCCAGGTCCTCCGGCCGCTGGACCTTGAGTTCCGCCAGCATGCCGTTGGCGATCGCCACGTCAGTCGCGATCGGCAGGTGCGGCCCGTGCTGCTCCGTCGAGGCGATCGGCAGGATGGCGATGGTCTTTTCAGGCGAAAGATGAGCGAAATCGAGTGTGTTGAGTTCGTTCCAGTAAAACGGCTTGCCCATGCTGCCCTGCCTTTCCTTCATGCTCCCCACACGGTTAGGAGATAGGGCACGTCTCGAAAAGCATCAATTTCCGCCCGGTACGATGCTTTTTTGCGTGCGGTCGGGCTCCGGCATTGTGCCAGGACGGGAAAAAAGCCGATTTCAATAAAATTGCATCGATCCGCTTAAGCGCCCCGAAAACCATCCCGCATATGGTTGTGCCATCAAGAGACGAGACGGCAGTGAAGTCGTCCGGTGAAACAGGGTGCAGCGTCATGATCAAGAAACTCATTATTTCCGCGGTCGTCCTGACGGCCCTCATTGCCGGCAAGGAAGCGAATGCCGCCGGCGCCGGCGGTTTCGCCCGGGCGCTTTCGTCCGTATCGACCGCACAGATCCATACGTCGGAGATCCCGGCGATCGAGCGCCACGACGGCGCAGAAGACGGCCTGCTGGTGCTGACTTTCGCAAAACGGCGCGAATTGCTGCGGATCAACTCCGCGGTCAACGGCACGATTTCCGACATCGACGGCTATCTCGACGAAATCGCCGGCGATTTCTCCCTCGATCTGGGCACCGGCAGTTGCTTCGATTGCGCCGATCTGAAGCGCGATCATCTGCTTTCCCGCGGCTGGCCGGCAAGGTCGATGCGGATCGCCTATGCGATCGACGGCATGGGACGCGTCGAGCGGGTTCTGGTGATCGCAACGGACCGCGGCGACGTGATCCTCGGCAATGACAGCCCGGTGGTCGACATGTCCGGCAAGCAGTCGCCGAGCCTTGCGCCCCGGCGCGAGCCGGCCGTCACGCGGGCCTATTACGATATCTGATCTTTGATCTTCATCTGATCTTTGATCTTCTGGCGTCTCGCGCCTTCGCAGGCCCGCCTTCTCAAACGGAGGCGGGCTTTCCCCATTCGGCGATGGCGATGCCGCCGAGGGCAAGTGCCAGCGCGACGATATGGAAGGATTGCAGGGCCTCGCCGACGAGGGTGACGGAGAGCAGGGTGCCGAAGACGGGTATGAGATTGATGAACAGGCCCGCCCGATTGGGGCCGATCTTCTCGACGCCGACGATATAGAGGACCTGCGCGACCAGCGATGCGAAAACGGCCGTGTATAGCACCACCATCCAGCCGGTCGCGTCCGGCCAGACCAACCGGTCGGCCGAATATTCCCACAACACCAGCGGGGCGCTGAAGATCATCGCGACGAGAGCGGGTACCGCCATCAGCGTCCGCCAGTTGATCGGCGGCCGCCATCTGAGCGCCACCGTATAGACGGCGTAACTGACGATCGCGATCATCATGATCGCATCGCCGATATTGACCGTCAGCGTCATGAGCGTATTGAGATCGCCGTGGACGGCGGTGATCAGTCCGCCGACGAAGGTGAGCGTGAAGCCGAGAACCTGCGCCCAGGAGACCTTCATTCGGAACAGCGCGAAGTTCATCACGAAGATCAGCATCGGAATGAGCACCTGCTCGACGGTGACGTTGATCGCGGTGGTGTAGTTGACGGCCGTGTAGATGGCGGCGTTGAAGAAGACGTAGCCCATGATGCCGAGGAAGGTGAGAATCGGCAGGTTCTTCTTTACGACCGGCCAGTCCTTTCTGATCTGCGGCATCGAGATCGCGAAGATGATCGCCACGGCGACGAACCACCGGCAGAAGGTCAGCATCATCGGGCTCACATGGCCGACGGCAAGCTTGCCGGCCACCGCATTGCCGCCCCAGGCCAAGGTCGCGATAACGAGGGAAAGATAGGCCGTTCTGTGCAAGATTGCGTCTCCGGCGCCGGCCGGATGGCGGCGATTTGTAAGGTTGGGGCGGGAAATAGCGTGTGGCTCGCGCTTTTGTCACGTAAAAACCATGGCGGAGTCACAAACAGGTCGCTTTCCTCCGGCCAAGGCATTATAGATGCGGCCGTTTGCAGTGCCTTGGGCGGTTTTCGTCGCTCCCGGCAATGCGGGAAATCGGAAATGGCGCATCGACCGTAGTCAATCGATATTGACCTATGGCGGTGCGCGTATGGTCGCGTGGGGCTTTTTGCCCGCAGTACAGGAAGCAAAGATGACGAACGTAGTCGTGGTTGGTTCGCAATGGGGTGACGAAGGCAAGGGCAAGATTGTCGACTGGCTTTCCGAACGCGCCGATGTGGTGGTGCGTTTCCAGGGCGGTCACAATGCCGGCCATACGCTCGTCATCGACGGCGTCAGCTACAAGCTTTCGCTGCTGCCGTCGGGCATCGTGCGTCCGGGCAAGATCTCGGTGATCGGCAACGGCGTCGTCGTCGATCCGCATGCGCTGGTCGCCGAAATCGACAAGCTCGCAGGCCAGGGCGTGAAGGTCACGCCCGAGAACCTGCGCATCGCCGACAATGCGACGCTGATTCTCTCGCTGCATCGCGAGCTCGACGGCATGCGCGAGGATGCTGCCTCCAACAGCGGCACCAAGATCGGCACCACCCGCCGCGGTATCGGCCCGGCCTATGAGGACAAGGTGGGGCGCCGCGCGATTCGCGTGATGGACCTCGCCGACATGGAGACGCTGCCGGGCAAGGTCGACCGCATCCTCACCCATCACAACGCGCTGCGCCGCGGTCTGGGTGAAAAGGAAGTCTCTCACGACGCGATCATGCAGGAGCTGACCTCGGTCGCCGAACGCGTGCTGCCCTTCCGCGAAACCGTCTGGGAACTGCTCGACAAGGAACGCCGCAAGGGTTCGCGCATCCTCTTCGAAGGGGCGCAGGGCTCGCTTCTCGACATCGACCACGGCACCTATCCGTTCGTCACCTCGTCCAACACGGTCGCCGGCCAGGCGGCCGCCGGTTCGGGCATGGGGCCGGGCTCGCTCGGCTATATCCTCGGCATCACCAAGGCCTATACGACGCGCGTCGGCGAAGGGCCGTTTCCGACCGAGCTCAAGGACGAGATCGGCCAGTTCCTCGGTGAGAAGGGGCATGAATTCGGCACGGTGACGGGCCGCAAGCGCCGTTGCGGCTGGTTCGACGCGGCGCTGGTGCGCCAGTCGGTCGCCACCAATGGAATCACCGGCATCGCGCTCACCAAGCTCGATGTCCTAGACGGTCTCGACGAATTGAAGATCTGCGTCGGCTACAAGCTGGACGGTGAGGAGATCGACCACCTTCCGGCAAGCCAGGGCGCTCAGGCCCGCGTCGAACCGATCTACGTCACCCTCGAAGGCTGGAAGGAATCGACCGTCGGCGCCCGCAAATGGGCCGATCTGCCGGCCCAGGCGATCAAATATGTCCGACAGGTGGAAGAGCTGATCGGCGCGCCGGTGGCGCTGCTGTCCACCAGCCCGGAGCGGGACGACACCATACTTGTGACCGACCCGTTTGAAGACTAAAGTCAAGAATTGGTTACCATTCGGCCGGCCTTCGGGCCGGCGATCATGAGAAAGTGCTGATGGCTGATTTTGTTGCGGTGATCCGCCGCGCCGTTGACGGACTGGCGAACAATACGCCGGAGATGCGCGCGAAGGTGTATGACAAGGCTCGTGGCGCCGTGCAGCGGCAGCTCGAGAACATGAAGCCGCGCCCGCCCGAAGACATGCTGCGCCGGCAGATGGAAAAGCTCGAAGCCGCGATCATGGACGTGGAGAGCGAGCACGCCGAGGCGCTGGAGCCATTGGCCGAGGAAGAGGCTGCCGCCATCCCGCAGCCTGCCGAGGAGGCGCCTGCCGAGCATCATGCGGAGGAGCCGGCTGCCGGGCACGCCGCAGAAGAGCCGGTATCCGAAGAGCCTCCGGAACAGGCAGCCGCAGAGCCTCACGTGGAAGAGCAGGAGGCCGCTCCCGACCAGACGGCGGAGACTCACGAGCCGGAACCGGTCGAGGCAGAGACCGCACCCCTCCACCACGACGAGCGTCATGAAGAGCCTGTGCAGGCCGATGTCCATGCCGAGGCTGCAGAGCCGGAGCCAGCCGTCTTTCACGAGGAGGCCGCTCCCGTTCCCGAGGAGCCGGCCCCGCCGAAATATGGCGACTGGCGCGACGACCTCCCGCCGGAAGAGCCGGAGGCGGCTTCGTCGGCCTACGACCGGCAGGAACCCGCTGAAGCCTTCGGTGAGGGGGCAGAACAGGCGGTACCCGCATCCGCTTCCGATCCCGTCACGCCCGAACCCGCTACGGCCCATTGGGGCGCTCCCGAACCGGACGGGGAGCAGCAGCCTGCGGACGCGCCGGGGCCTGCGGGGGACTGGGGCTGGGAAAGACCCGCATCCGGTCACGAGGCGAATGCCGCGGCGGCAGTCTGGAACGACGTGCCGGAACTTACCCCGGCCGGCCCGGTCGTGCCGATCGACCACGGCGCGAAAGCCGAAGCGGCCGATGCGCATTTCGGCACCGAGACCCATGCCGCGGCCGATGCGGTGCGGATGCCTTCGGTCTCGGATCTTCCCGATCTTCCGCCGTCGCCGGCAAAGGCCGCAACGGCAAACGCCGATCCTTTCGCCGATTACGCCGAGCCGCAGAAGGCCAACGGCAAGCCGGCGGAGAGCGACCCCTGGGGTGATCTCGAGGAACTGATCGGTTTCAACAAGAATGCCACGCAGGGCGATTCGTCGCGCAACGCGATGCATACCGATGCCGATGCGGACGACCTGATGCCCGCGCCGGCCCGGCCCTACCGGGTCACGCCGGTCCGCAAGCGCAACTATGCCGGCATCGTGCTCGCCATCATCGGCCTCGCCCTGGTCGGCGCCGGCGGTTATGCGATCTGGCTCAACCGCGATTCCTTGAACGACATGGTGGGCGGCCTCATTCAATCGAGCCTGCCGGCCAGCCAGACGGCCGAGCAGGCGGACAACCAGGCGACGGCTCCGGCGCCCGCCACGCCGCAACCCGGCGCAACGCCCTCGACGCCCGCTCCCGCGCCGCAGAACAATGCCGCAAACCCGGCAGCTCCGGCCGCGCCCGGCCCGGCGGACGGCTCCGTGGCCGGCACGAAGTTCACGCAGCGGCTGATGCCGGACGGCAGCGAAACGGATGAGGGACCGGGCAGCACCGGGGACCTGGCGCAGAACGCGGAGGGCCAGTCGGTCGCCGAGCTCAACGCTCCGCCCGCCACGCCGCCGGCTCAACAGGCGCCTGCCGCGAGCGCGCCGGCGTCGGACACGCCGGCCGCGGGTGCCAACGCCGCCGTGCCGAATGCAGCGTCGCCGGCTCCCAATGCCCCGGCTGCCACTCCGGCGGATGCGCCGGCGCTCGCGGGCGAGAAGATGTTCCTCTACGAGGAGCGGATCGGCCAGACGGCGCCGACGGCGATCGACGGCGCGGTTTCCTGGTCGCTGCAGCGCGAGGCCGGCGCGAACGGCCAGCAGGAGCCGGTGATCCAGGGCCGCATCAACGTGCCGGGCAGGGGGCTGACCGCGCTCGTGACCCTCAAGCGCAATACGGATCCGTCCTTGCCGGCCAGCCACCTGATCGAGATCGTCTTCGCCGTTCCTCCGGATTTCGAAGGCGGGGCGATCGACAGCGTGCAGCGCATCGCCATGAAGCAGACGGAACAGGATCGCGGCAACGCGCTGATCGCGGTGCCCGCCAAGATCACCGACGACTTCCACATGATCGCGCTCAACGATTTCCCCGATGCGCGCACGACCAATCTGGAGCTCCTGCGCAGCCGCAACTGGATGGACATTCCCGTCGCCTACCGCAACGGCCGCCGGGCTCTGCTGACCCTCCAGAAGGGGCCGGAGGGCGAACGGGTCTTCAACGAGGCGATCCGCGAATGGGGCACGCTCGGCACGACGGCCAGCGGGCAGTAACCGCTTTCGAGGTTTGATCCTGCGACAATCCGCCTGGGCGATCCTCAGGCGGATTTTTCATTGCCTCCGGTACGGCTGCCTGGAAGAGGAACGATCCCGGAGGAGCCGGATGGCGGGTCCCGACAAAATGACGCGTTGACACTGGCCGCGCGGGTCGCGATGACCGGACATGCGCTTCATCCGGCAGATCATCGACGATTCCATGAGCGGCGGGGTCCTCTCCGCCCTGATCGCCGTGATGCTGCTGCTGCAAGGCGCGATCGGCGGGTATGCACAAGCCGGAATGGCATCGTCCCATGCCGATGCCGGCGTCATCTGCACCGAGCACGGCGCCGATGCGTCAACGCCTGAGGGACCCTCCGGCAAGTCCTGGCCGACCTGTTGCGGCATAGGTTGCCAGGCGCTTTCTTCGCTTTCATCCCTGTTGCCCGTCAAAGGGCCTTCGCTCAGGGCGCCGCTGCTCGTCGAGGCCGCAACGGCAAGCACTCCGGTGGGGACCGTTTCGGCGCCGCATGCGCTCGGCCTCGCACGGGAAGCGCGCGCGCCTCCGACATCCTCCATCCGATCCTGACGTCATCCGTTTGCCGGCCGGCCTCCGGCCGGTCTCACCGTCATCGATGGAGATATTTCCATGCTTTCTTTCCGATCCGCTGCGGCGGTACGCGCCCGCACGCCGGCATGCGCGACGAACCCGGCCACGCGCCCGCACCTTCCCGAAGGAGGCACGCCGTGACCGACCGTTCCTCAACCGGCGCGTCTTCGTCGGCCTTCAGGCTTTTCATAACGCGCCTGCATTTCTATGTCGGACTGTTCGTCGGTCCGTTCATTTTCATCGCCGCGCTCACGGGTACGCTCTACGTCCTGACGCCGCAGATCGAGAGCCTGATCTATCACGATCAATTGCAGACGGCCTCGACCGGAACGCCGCAGTCCCTGGCGGCACAGATCGGTGCGGCGCGTGCCGCCGTCGGCGATGAGCCGAAGCTCTTCGCGGTTCGTCCGGCGACTGCGGACGGATACACGACCCGTGTGATGTTCACTGAACCGGGGCTCGGAGATTCGGAAAACCGCGCCATCTTCGTCGATCCGGTTTCGCTTGCCGTCCAAGGCGACCTGATCGTCTACGGCACGAGCGGCATCCTGCTCTTCCGCACGACGATCGACTACCTGCACCGCAACCTGCTGCTCGGCGATTTCGGGCGCCATTACAGCGAGCTTGCCGCCTCCTGGCTCTGGGTGGCAGTATTCGGCGGCGTGCTCCTGTGGTTCTGGCGGGGCGGAGTCCCAAAGTCGTCCGCCGCGAGGGGGGCTTCAGCCCGCCGGCTGCACGGCCGGATCGGCGTGATCATCGCGGCCGGACTGCTCTTCCTGTCCGCGACGGGGCTGACCTGGTCGCGCTGGGCCGGCGATCACATCGACCGGTTCCGCTCGGAGGTCGGCTGGGTCACGCCTTCGGTGTCGCTCGATCTCGGGCCGGGAGCGGTCGCGGCCGGTGGGGAACATGCGGAACATCAGGGGCATGGTGCGGCAACCGCCCCCACGCCTTCGTCAGCGATCTCCGAGGCGGATGTGATCGGCCGGATGGATCAGGTTCTCGCCGCAGCGCGTGCCGGCGGGATCGATTCCCCCATGGTCGAAATCCGCCCGCCGCGCGCTGCCGGCAAAGCGTGGATGGTGCGCGAGTACGATCGCGGATGGCCGACCCAGGTCGATACGATCGCCATCGATCCCGGCACCATGGCGATCACGAGCCGGGCGGATTTCGAGACCTTCCCGATCGTCGCGAAGCTGATCCGCTGGGGGATCGACGCGCATATGGGCATCCTGTTCGGGGTGGCGAACCAGATCGTCATGGCGGCGCTCGGCATCGCCCTGATGGCGATGATCGTCTACGGCTATGTCATCTGGTGGTCGCGCAGGCCTGCTCCCGGCGGTTCGCCCAAGACGCTGGTCCGCGCCTTCTCCTATCTGACCCTGCCGAGCAAGCTCTTCCTCGCCGTGCTGGCGGCCGGGTTCGGGGTGGCCTTGCCGCTGATGGGCGCGAGCCTGATCGTTTTCGTGCTGGTCGATCTCGTGCGCTGGGGGCTGACAGGTCTTGCGGACGGTTCTGGCAGCCAAGGGGTACGCCGTACCGGGTAGCGCGTCTCGCAGAAGACGCCCGACCACAACACGGCGGTTCATCGCAAAAGAAAAGGGGCCGCCGAGGCAGCCCCTTTTTCATGTTCCGTTTCGCGAAGGATCAGGCGTCGACCACGCGAAGGGCGTTTGCCTGGGCAAGCGCTTCCTTCTGCACGGCTTCCTGCACCTTCTCGAAGGCGCGGACCTCGATCTGGCGCACGCGCTCGCGGCTGATGTCGAACTCGGCGGAGAGTTCTTCCAGCGTCACCGGCTCGTCGGACAGGCGGCGGGCTTCGAAGATGCGGCGCTCGCGATCGTTCAGCACGCCCATGGCCTTGGCCAGCATGCGGCGGCGCGTGTCGAGCTCGTCCTGCTCGATCAGCACCTCTTCCTGGCTGTCATGATCGTCCACCAGCCAATCCTGCCACTGGCCGGATTCGCCTTCGGTGGCGCGGATCGGAGCGTTCAGCGAAGCGTCGCCCGAGAGGCGGCGGTTCATGGAGACCACTTCCTCTTCCGAGACGTTCAGCTTGGTGGCGATCTCGGCCACCTGCTCAGGCTTCAGATCGCCTTCGTCGATCGCCTGGATCCGGCCCTTCAGACGGCGCAGGTTGAAGAAGAGGCGCTTCTGGTTGGCAGTCGTGCCCATCTTCACGAGCGACCAGGACCGCAGGATATACTCCTGGATCGAGGCCTTGATCCACCACATGGCGTAGGTCGCCAGGCGGAAGCCGCGTTCCGGATCGAACTTCTTGACGGCCTGCATGAGGCCGACATTGCCCTCGGACACGACCTCGCCGATCGGCAGGCCATAGCCGCGATAGCCCATGGCGATCTTCGCCACGAGACGCAGGTGGCTCGTCACCAGCTTGTGGGCCGCGTCACGGTCCCCATGTTCGGCATAGCGCTTCGCAAGCATATATTCCTGCTGCGGCTCCAGCATGGGGAACTTGCGGATCTCGTCGAGATAACGGTTGAGGCCGGCTTCGCCGGCGGTAATGGAAGGCAGAGTATTGCGGGCCATAAAGCACCCCTTTCCGATCGTTGTCGGTTCCCTCTTAAGTCTGGCGATGCATTGCTGAAGGCGAACCGAATGGCACGGGTCATTTCCGACCCCGCACCGACCCAGCTAACAAATAAGTACGGCAGAACCGTGATTCAAGTGATCACGGATGCGTTATATCATTACGGTATTGTAATGTATTCCGCGCCGGAACCCTCACCGGTAGGCGCGCTCCGAAAGGGCGCTCATACCCGACCGCATCATCAATTCATACAGTATTCGACGGCGCATCGGATTGTGCAATCTTGCGACTTTTGAACCGAGGAACTGCGTTTCCACGTGTCCGAAGGCGCGCAGGTCCGGAGCCTCGCCGATCACCTTGCAATAGAAATCATAGAAGCGGCTTCGGCAGACGTAGGTCTTGTACTTCGTCATGCAGAAGGCCGAAAACATGCCTCCCTGTTCCCGCAGGAAATCGGCCACCCCGACGGTCACTTCCGGCCAGGCCGGATTGAACGTGTCGTCGAAGGCGATGACCCCGTGATCGGCGAGGCTGCCCGCCGCAAGCCTGCTGTCTGCGGCGACATGGCGGAGCATGTGGCCGCCATCGATGCTGAAGAAACGAACGCGCCCGACCTTCCCGATGATCTCCTCCGCCTCTACGCGCATGCTGTCTCCCTTGATCATCAGGTCTTCATCGACGGGAAGGCCGAGGCGGCGGCCGTTCTCGATGAAGCGACCGTACTGCGTCGCTACTCCGCCCGCCTCCTGCTCGATATCGAAGAGGTCGATCGCCAGTATCCTGTCCCTGTCCCCGCTTATCTTCCTGAGAAGAAAATAGGTGCGGCCGTAAAAGACGCCGACTTCCGCAATGCCTCCGTCAAATCCCGCTTCCCTCTGCGCCGCGAGAAGCGACAGGAAGACCAAAGCATCGGGAGGATCGATATATCCCTCGACCGTCTGCAGATCGTGAAAGATGAACTTTCGGAGGGCCGAATTCATACCTTTGGCGTCTTACCTCCCCAGGAACTATCCGCCGGCTTAAATAAAACGCCCGATGTGCAAATTTTCTGCAGGTTTTTAATTTGGTAGTCGGCGCTTTTTCGCAGATATTATAATATTTTTGAAAATAAAGCGAAAGTGTTGCGGCATTTTAAGCTAGAATGGGGAGGTCGACGGTGGCGGGGTAGATCGGTATGAAACTCCTTCTTCTTTTCAGGCGCCGGCAATCGTCTCACCGGCACTTCTGCTCCAGTTCATGGGAGCCGTTCCGGCGGTAGCGACTGTAGTCGCCGCTGTAAGCCTGGCTGCGCGAAATGCCGACGTCCTTCAATTGGTCATCGTTCAACTCCAAAAGCGCCAGACGATTGCGGCGTTCACGAAGTTTTCCGGCGACCAGCGCGATCAACCGCTCGACGAACGATCCTTTTGCAGGCGGTTCGAGGAACCCTTCCTTGCCCGCTGCGGGCGGGTCACCTGCGGGAGGCAGATCGAAGGGCAGATGGAAGGGCAAATCATATGGTTCCGAAGTGCGGTCGAAGACCGCCCGGTTCTCATTCTTCATGGTTTCATCTCCTGAAAGGATGCCGGTCGATCAGCGACCGGCGTCACGGGCGGACGTCCGGCGCCTGCCTCCTTGTTCCTGGGTTCCTGGGTTCCTGGGTTCCTGGGTTGCTGGGGTTACTTGGTTCCTGGATTACTTGTCGATATGTCCGAGGCGCGGGCGGCGGCTTCCGCTTCCCGGAGCGCCACGGCGCATTCCTCGCAACAGACCTCGACGGTCCTTCCGCCGATCTTGACCGCAATCCGCGTTGCATCGAGTTCGCAGTCGCAGGCTGCACAGGTATTCTCTTTCATGGTGTCATCTCCCGGTATTGACTGATTGCGAGAGAAGAAAAGCACGACGGCGGGCTTGCCCGCTGTCAGAATCTTTAGCGACTTTCTCCTCGGCGTCTCCGGCTTGCGGTTTCGAGGCTGCTACAGCATCGGCCCGAAAATCGGAATCGATTTTCGGTAAGCACGATGCGGAGATTCAATAAGTTAGAGCGTCCTTTGTGCGTCCGTTCGGACGCACCGCGCTCTAGCGGAGGCCGGCGAAACGCTGGAACTCCGCCGGCGTGCGGCCGTAGGCCTGGCGGAAGGCGGCGGAGAAATGGCTGTGGCTCGAAAAGCCGAGTTCGAGGCCGAGCTGCGTCAGGTCGTCATAGCTGCCGAGCAGGTCGAGCGCCCGGGCGAGCCTCAGCCGAAGCTGATAGCGGTAGAGGGGCGTACCCTCCACCTGCTGGAAGACCTGGGTGAGATAGACCGGCGAGACGCCCGTCTCCCCGGCGATTTCCGCCAGCGTCCAGCGGCGGGCGAGATCGGAGGAAAGCGCGAGCTTCGCCCGATCGACCAGTTTCTGGCGGCCGGCGCTTGCCGTCGCAGCGCGCGCGGTGCGTTCGCCGACCGCACGGCGCACCAGGGTCATGGCGAGGGTTTCCGCCTCCAGCGTCTCGGCGGTGCCGCGCATCAGGCTGTGGCGCAGGAGCGCCACCAATGCCTGGGCGCGGGCATCGATCCGCAGCCTTTGCTTGTTGAAGACGAAACGCGAGCCCTTCGGATTGTGGTGAGCCTTCGGAACCAGTTCCTCCAGCATCGGCTCGGGCACGTCCATGCTGAGACAGGAATCGCCGCCTTCCACGGGATGGCTGATCTGGTAACCCTCGTCGCAGTTGAAGAAGAGCACCTGGTTGGCCTCCGCGACGGTATCGTCGCGGCCGACATGGCGCATGAAGACGCCGCGATAGGGAAAGACGAGGCTTGTCGCATGGGAGCATTCCTCATCGCTCCGGTGCCGGCATTCGCCGCAGCACACGACGTCGCGGACCTTGACAAGGTCGGTATCGAGCAGCTTCTGGACGGCGAACTGGCTCATGAGGTCCTCGGGGTCGTTGCAGAGGTATATACTCTTCCGCGGCCTCCCGGGCCACCCGATTCATGCCTTCAGCGCTTCGACAAGCTCTTCCATATCCTGCGGCATCGGCGCCTCGAATTCCATCACCTCGCCGGTGCGGGGATGTTCGAAGACAAGCAGGTAGGCGTGCAGCGCCTGGCGGGGAAAACGGCTGACGACGCTCTTCGCCGGCTCCGGCAGGAGGTTCGCCTTGGTCCTGAAGCCGGCGGAATAATCCGGATCGCCGATCAGCGGATTGCCGATATGGGCCATGTGGACGCGGATCTGGTGGGTGCGGCCG
Organism: Neorhizobium sp. CSC1952; assembly: GCF_030378245.1. Taxonomy (NCBI): domain Bacteria; kingdom Pseudomonadati; phylum Pseudomonadota; class Alphaproteobacteria; order Hyphomicrobiales; family Rhizobiaceae; genus Neorhizobium; species Neorhizobium sp. CSC1952. Next base: position 3,298,757 of record NZ_CP128416.1, read on the forward strand.
GTCTCCAGCCGGCATTCGACCAGCGAGGCGAGCGCGGTGGCGTCCTGCTTCTCGTGAAAGCGCTCGATCACTTCGTAATGGGTGACCGCCTCGCGGGCATCGTCGCTGTCCTCGCGCTTGACGGCGCGCTTGGTGCGGTCGGAACCGGATCGGCCGAGCGGCGCGTCGATCGTGCCGCGCAGGCCGGCCGGGCGGCCCCAGACGACCGCCTGATAGGCGCGCTCCAGCGGCCCGGTGCGGCCGTGATCGGCGAACTGGTCTGCGAGGTGCCGGTGGGCGATGTCGTTCTTGGCGGCGACCATGACGCCGCTCGTCTCCTTGTCCAGCCGATGGACGATGCCGGGCCGCCTGACGCCGCCGATGCCGGAGAGGCTCGCGCCGCAATGATGGATCAGCGCGTTGACCAGCGTGCCGGTCCAGTTGCCGGCGCCGGGATGCACGACGAGGCCGGCCGGCTTGGCAATGACGATCAGGTCGTCGTCCTCGTAGAGCACGTCGAGCGGGATGTCCTCGCCCTTCGGTTCCGGGTCCTCCGGTTCGGGAAGCGCGATCTCGACCGTGTCGCCCGCCGCGACCTTCTTCTTCGGTTCGGTGACCGGCTTGCCGTTCAGCGCGACCGCGCCCTGTTCGATGAGAGCCTTGATGCGGCTGCGCGAGAATTCGCCTTCCAGCACGGAGGTCAGCCAGGCGTCCAGCCGTCCGCCCGCGTCATCGGAGGCGGTAAGCACTTTCCTCGGGCGCTCTATCTCGTTAAAGGGATCGTTCATTCAATCATTCCGACAGCAATCCGAAGCAAGGAACTCCCATGCCCCAACCCGATATCGAGGAACAGGAAGAGCCGCTTGATCCGGCGATGGAGAGAATCCGCCGGAAAATGGTGCTCCTGCAGCTCGTTTCGGGCGGGATCTTGTTCGTCTGCTTTATGGCCGTCCTCGCAGCGGTTGTCTACAAGGTCGCACAGCGGCCCGACGCGCCGGCACCGGTTGCCTCCACCGGCGGGTTCTCCGTGCCGGCCGGCCAGCCGCTTGCCGCGACGGCCGAGCTGCCGGCCGGGTTCCAGATCCAGTCCGTGTCGCTCTCCGGCAGCCAGATCCTGTTCTACGGTCTGCTCGACGGCGACCAGAAGGCCTTCGTCTTCGACCTCGCCGCCGGCCGCATCGTTGCCGATGTGACGGTCGGCATCCCGCGATAATGGAACCGGTCCGCATCGCCGAGGCGGGCGATCCGCGGATCGCCGAGTTCCGGTCGATCCGCGAACGCGACCTGACGGGGCGGGAAGGGCGCTTCATCGCCGAGGGGACGGTGGTGCTGCGGATGCTCGCCGGCGCCCACCGGAAGGGCGGAGATTTCGTAGCGGAAAAGATATTGCTGCTCGAAAACCGCGTCGCCGGGCTCAGGGAAGTCCTCGCCGGATTTCCGGACGACGTGCCGGTCTACGTGGCCTCGGCCGAGGTGCTGGATCGGATCGCCGGTTTCCACCTGCATCGCGGCGTGCTGGCGCTCGGGCGGCGCAGACAGGAGAGAAGTCCCGCGGACCTGATCGCCGGCCTGCCGGAAAAGGCGCTTGTGGTCGCCGCCTTCGGCATTTCCAATCACGACAATGTCGGCTCGATCTTCCGCAACGCCGCCGCCTTCGGTGCGGATGCGGTGCTGCTCGACCAGGCGTGCTGCGATCCGCTCTACCGCAAGGCGCTGCGCGTCTCGGTCGGGGCGGTGCTTTCCGTACCCTTTGTCCGGAGCGGCACGATGAACGATATCCTTGCCGCCCTGACCGGCAGCGGTTTTGCCGTGTGGGGGCTCTCGCCGTCGGGCGCCCTGGAGATCCGCGACGTTCCGGCTTCCGGCCGCATGGCGCTGATCACTGGCACAGAGGGCGAGGGGCTGCCGCCGGACATCCTGTCCCGCATCCAAACGGCGCGGATCGCCCAGGCGCCGGGGCTCGACAGCCTGAACGCGGCGACTGCCACGGGCATCGCGCTTTACGAGATCGCCATGGCGCAGGGAAGATTGTAGCAGCCTATTCGGCTGCGTCCTTGGCCGCGGCGAGCGTCTTCCTGGATTTCTCGGCCAGACTTTCCCGTTTGCCGCTTCCGGATTTTCCCGACAGGATCTTGTGGATCGGCGAAGAGGAGCCTTCGGTGATCGCCGTCAGGGCCACCATGTCGGCGGCGATCGACGCGAGTTCCTGGCGGATCGCCTCGTCATCGCCGCCGTCGCCGTTCTGCAGGCGCTCGGAGAGCGCGATCGCGCGGTTATGGACTTCGTCCGTCATCTCCGCCACCAGCGGAGCGACATCGGCTTCCGGCGGCGTCCTGGCCGGTTTCGGCGGGGCATGGGACAGTTCGCGCAGGGTGATATCCTCCGGAGCGGGTTTCTTTCGCTGTACCGCCGCCTTCACGCCCGGCCGGCCGGGCATCGCATCCCGTAGCGCACGGCTTGCTTCCCGGGCTTCGGCATTCGCCGCCTTGAGCTTTTCCCTGAGCCTGCCGATCTCGGCCAGGCGGCGTTCCAGCGCGTTCTCCCTGTCGGCGCGTTCGGCGATTTCGCGAGCCAGCTTGTCCTCGAGGCGCTGAACCCGGTTCTCCTCCTGGGCGAGCCGCGTTTCGGCATCCTTGGCCCGGGTGGTCTGCAGGCGCAGGTCGTTGCGCAGCGTATCGCGCTCGTCGCGCAGCGCCGTCATGCGGAATTTCAGGTTTTCCAATTCGGTGTCGCGGGTGGAAAGATCGATGCGGAAATTATCGGCGTCGGCGGCCAGCCGAAGCTGGCGCTGCTGCAGGTTTTCGATCTCCAGATCCTTGGCGGCCGCCGCTTCCTCCAGGGCTTCGATGGCGGCCTTCAATTGCTGGACATGGCTTTCCTCCTGGCGCAGGCGCGAGCGTGCGTCGGCGGCTTCGACATCCATGTCGTCGATCTGTGCGCGCAGCTCGGCGGCCTCGCCCTGCAGGCGCCTGGCTTCCTCGGTGAGCGCATCGTTCCTGATCTGCAGCGAGACCGTCTTCTCGCGCTCCTGCACCAGTTCCTGCTTGGTTCGGGCATTCTCGGCCGCATAGACGGCGCGCGCCATGTCGCGCTGGGCCCGCACTTCCTGCGGGCTGATCGGCAGCGTCGCCTTGATGCGGTTTTCCGTGTAGCGCACGATGCGGCCATGGATCGCCGGCGCGACCAGCATCACCAGGAGTGCGGCGCTCAAGAAACCCAAGCCGAACAAAAGAGCAAATTGGATCACGACGGGGCCGTTTCGCTGGCTGAATGGACATGCGCAGGCTGTTTAAACACGGGCGCATGCGGCCCGCAAGCTTCTTGCGGGCGATCTACCGTTATGGACGACGTCCATGGAAAGGTCCTCCGGACGGAGGACGATGCAGCCGCTCAGAAAGGGTTCCAGGTCGGGGAGCGGGTGAGCTTCAGGTAGCCGACGTTGATGCCGAGGCGGGCGCCGATGCCGGTGCGGATCGGCACCAGGATAACGTTGTTGTTGCGCAGCACCGTCATGCCGACGCCGGCGACCACGAAGGCCGAGCCCGAGACGCCGCCGAAGCGGGCGTACAGGCTGTCGACGGCCGGCAGGTCGTAGACGAGCATCATCGCCCGGGTGCCCTGGCCGCCGTAGTCGATGCCGAGCGAGGGACCCTGCCAGAAGACCGGGTGCTGGCCGGCATTCTTGGTGTAGAGCTCGCCTTCGCCATAGGTGAGGCCGGCGATGAAGGCGCCAGAGCCTTCCTGGCCCAGAATGTAGCCGTTCGGCAGGCCGTATTTCTGGAAGGCATTTTCCACAACCTTTGCAAGCCCGCCGCTCGCGGACCCGAAGAAACCATGGCCGGCGTCGATGATCTCCTGCGCCGAATACTGGCTGGAACCCTGCTGGGCGGCGGCCGGGCTGGCGCAGAGAAGTGCGGCTGCGATCACGGCAAACACCGTCGCGGCGAAGCGGGCGAGGGCGGAAGATGTGCGGATGCGCATTGTCAGATCCATCGATTGTGTCATTCAGGGGCCACGCCTCTCGCATCATGCTTAAGGCCGGACCATTTTGGAGCTATCGTCTTAACAATCGGTTTACCAAATATGGTGTCATTATGGCTGCGAACGTTGCTCCATCTCCGCGCAATCTTAAGGTGGCAGAAGATGATCGGGGCACTTGCATATCAGGAGACATGAATGCCGAAGAATCCGAATCTCACCCTCAGTGGGCCAGATCTTGCGGCGCTTCTGTGCAGCCGGGTCTGCCATGACGTGATCTCCCCGGTCGGTGCGATCAATAACGGTCTCGAACTTCTCGACGAGGGCGCCGCCGACAGCGACGCGCTCGATCTCATCCGCACGTCGGCCGTCAACGCTTCGGTGCGTCTCAAATTCGCCCGGCTCGCCTTCGGCGCGTCCGGTTCGGTCGGCGCCTCGATCGACACGGGCGAGGCGGAGAAGGCCGCGAAGGACTATGCCATCGCCGAAAAGAAGACCGAGGTCAGCTGGAACGGTCCGCGGGCGATCATCGCCAAGAACCGTGTCAAGCTGCTGCTCAACCTTTTCCTCGTCGCCTATGGCGGAATTCCGCGCGGCGGTTCGGTGGACGTGACGCTCGAAAACCCGGAATATGACGCGAAGTTCATCATCACCATCAAGGGCCGGATGATGCGCTTGCCGCCGAAATTCATCGAGATCGCCAGCGGTACGCTGGAAGAGGCGGTCGATGCCCATTCCATCCAGCCCTATTACACGGTGCTCCTGGCGGAAGAATGCGGCATGGACCTGAAATATGTGGTTTCGGAAGACAAGATCGTCTTCATCGCCGAAACCGCGGTTGCCTGAGACGATCCGCGCCTGGACATTCCAAGTCATCGAACCTGCGCATCGTGCGTTTCCGAAAACCGGTTCCGGTTTTCAGGCCGATGCGGCAAGTAACCAATCTTTAGCGCCGTCTCCCTAATGATGGATGTTCGCAGCCCTGGTGGGCGGCCGGCATCAGGGGGAAGACGATGCAGCGTTTGATGATTGCCGACGGCTCGGACGTGGTCCGCAAGGTCGGCAAGCGGATACTTTCCGAATTGGGCTTTCTCGTTGCCGAGGTCGGCAGCGCAGGTGACGCGCTCACGCGCTGCCGGGCGGAGCTGCCGAATTTCCTGATCGTCGACGCGGCGCTCGACGGTGCGCTCGATCTCATCGCCGCCGTCCGCGCCACGCCGAACGGCGGCAACGTGCGCATCTTCTATTGCGTCATCGAGGCGGACCTGAAGAAGATGATGGCGGGCAAGCGCGCCGGCGCCGACGATTTCCTGCTGAAGCCGTTCGACCGGAAGATCCTGACTTCCGTCTTCTCGGGCCTTTCGCGGGCAGCCTGATCCCGGGCGTGCCCGCCACGCGAGGGGATTACCCGCTTCTCAAACGGTCGCCCGGCGGGAGGCAAGCCTCAGCCACGGTGTCAGATGAAACGCGCTCATCAGGAGGTACATCGGCGCCATGCCGCTCAGCGGGAAACCCTCCTCCATGTGGGCGCAGATCATGTCCGCGGGACCGTTGACGGCGGTCAGCAGCGCCATGACCGCAAATGTCGGCGCGGCAGCAAGCGACAGCCAATCGGCGGCGCGGTGAGCGGCCCTGCGACCCGCGCCGCAGGCGGGTTCGCTGCCTGCGGCCGTTATCTTCTCCTGTCCGGGGTGAAGCGACATGGCGATCTCACCCCCGGGCATATTCGTCGTGGCGGCGCCACCAGATGCCCTGTTCGTTGCGGCCCTTCGGAGCGCGATCGAGCCACTGGTACATGCCCCAGATGCCGTCCAGCCCGCGGGCATAGCTGGAATAGGCATGATAGATGGCGCCGTCTTCGAGCACGAAGGCGCTGAGACCGGGACGGTCGCGCGTATAGGTGGGGATGTCGGTTCCTGTCGACGCCGCGATCTGGGCGATCGGGCTTTCGCCGCCGCTCTGCTGCCATTCCTGAACGGTCTGGCCTCTTGGAGGCCCCGCCATCGGCGGCTCGCGGCGATAGTTGTATTCGATACCGCCCCGGCGCTGCTGTTCCTCGGAAAACCAGACGCTGAAATCGCCGTTGAAGTCGCTGCCGGACGAGGACGCCCAGGGAAAGGTCCATCCCATCCGCCGCTTGTATGCCTGCAGCTTTGCGAGCGGCGCACGCGACACGGCCGAAAAGGCGACATCGTGGTTCTCCAGATGCACGACGATGCCGTTGAACCCGTCCGCGATCGCCGAGCAGGAGGGGCATCCGGCCGTATAGTCGGGGCCGAACATGAAATGGTAGACGAGGAGCTGCGAGCGCCCTTTGAAGAGGTCCGCGAGCGAGGCGCTTCCTTCATCGGTTTCGAACCGGTATTCCTTGTCGATCCGGACCCAGGGCAGATCCTGGCGGCGCAGCGCCAGCGCATCGCTGCGCCGCGTCAGCTCCTTCTCGTCTTCGAGCAGTTCAAGGCGCGCCGTCAGCCAGTCCTGGCGTGTACCGGTTGCATGTGCCGTCATGGTTCTTCTCCTTCGGCTGTCCGCCGCCCATTTTTGGCGCGACGTGTTGCTTGGTCGTGCATAGATTAGGACCGGTTATCGAGATGACGGGAGTTACAAGTGTGACGGGATTCCGATGGACTCGCTGATCACCGCTGCGGCGCGCGCGCTCGCGGCAGGCGATCCGCTCGGCGCATTGAAACGGATCGCCCTGCGGGACGACGCGCCTGCGCTCGCGCTCCGCGGCATCGCGATGGCGCAGCTCGGCGACCTCGTCCGGGCCAAGGCGCTCCTCAAGAGTGCCGTGCGCGCCTTCAGTCAGAGAGAGGCCATGGCCCGCGCCAGGTGCATCGTCGCCGAAGCCGAGATCGCGCTCGTCTCCCGCGACCTCACCTGGCCTGCCAAGGCGCTCGATACTGCGCGGGCGGTGCTCGAAGCGCATGGCGATCGCGTCAACGCCGCGCATGCGCGCACCATCGAGATCCGGCGCCTGCTCCTGATCGGCCGTCTCGACGAGGCGGAGCGCCTGCTTTCCGAGTTCGACGCCACACCGCTTCCGCCTGCATTGAGGGCAGCTCACGAGCTGGCGGCCGCGGGAATCGCCATCCGGCGCATCAGGACGAAGGCGGCACGCGATGCGCTCGCCCGGGCCGGGCAGGCCTCGCGCGAAGCGGACATCCCGGCGCTGATGGCCGAGGTCGAGAACGCGTCCCTCATCCTGAAGACGCCCGCGGCGCGCCTGGTCGCACGGGGGCAAATGCGTTTCCTGCTGCTCGAGGAGGTCGAAGCGCTCCTGGCTTCCGGCGTGCTGGTCGTGGACGCGTGCCGCCATGTGGCTCGGAAAGGCGACGTGCTCGTGCCGCTCACGACGCGGCCGGTCCTGTTCGCGCTGCTCGCCGCGCTCGGTGAAGCCTGGCCCGGCGACGTGCCGAGGAGCGTGCTGATCGCGCGCGCCTTCCGGGGCAAGCATGCCGACGAATCGCACCGCGCCCGGCTGCGGGTCGAGATCGGGCGGCTTCGCGCGGAACTCAAGACGCTTGCGGACGTGAGGGCTACGGCGCGCGGCTTTGCGCTGGCGCCACGCCAGGCAGGCGAGGTGGTCGTGCTGGCCCCACCCGTCGAAGAGCCGCATGCGGCGGTGCTCGCCTTTCTTGCCGACGGCGAGGCGTGGTCGAGCTCGGCGCTCTCGATCGCGCTGGGGGCGAGTCCGCGCACCGTGCAACGGGCGCTCGAGCAGCTTTCGGCGGCGGGCAGGGTGCAGTCGTTCGGCCGCGGCCGGGCGCGTCGCTGGATGACGCCGCCGGTGCCGGGATTCCCGACAGTCTTGTTACTCACAGGCCCGCTGCCGAGCGGTTAGGCTTGGATCGTCAACAGAAGGGATAAAAACCATGAAAAGATCTGCAGCCGAAATTCTCGATGAATACGGACCGTTTCCCGGTGCCGAACAGGTGCATGGCGTCACGTTCGACGGCCGTCACGTCTGGTTCGCGGCAGGAGACAAGCTGAACGCCTTCGATCCGGATATCCGCAAGACAGTGCGCTCGATCGATGTCGCCGCCGATGCGGGAACGGCCTTCGACGGCCGGCACCTGTTCCAGATCGCCGAGGCGCGCATCCAGAAGATCGATCCGGAAACCGGCAAGGTACTGGCGACGATCCCGGCGCCCGGCAACGGGGGCGATTCGGGACTTGCCTGGGCGGAGGGCGCCCTCTGGGTGGGAGAGTACAGGGAGCGGAAGATTCACCAGATCGATCCCGAAACGGGCACGATCCTGCGCACCATCGAGTGCAGCCGCTTCGTCACCGGGGTCACCTGGGTCGACGGCGAACTCTGGCACGGCACCTGGGAAGGCGACGAAAGCGATGTGAGGCGGATAGATCCCGCGACCGGAAAGGTACTGGAGACGCTGGAGATGCCTTCGGGTGTGGGCGTTTCGGGTCTGGAATCAGACGGTGGCGACCGTTTCTTCTGCGGCGGCGGAAACAGCGGGAAGGTGCGGGCGATCCGCCGGCCGAAGTAAGCCTCAGACCTCAAAGCAAAACGCCCGCCGGGGGAACCCGAGCGGGCGTTCGAAAAGGGGAAGCGCGAAGGCTCAGGCGCTTTCGGCGTAGTCGTTGCCGTCCGGCTCGCGCAGCACGTAGCCGCGGCCCCAGACGGTTTCGATATAGTTGGCGCCGCCGGCGGCGTTGGCGAGCTTCTTGCGCAGCTTGCAGATGAAGACGTCGATGATCTTCAGCTCCGGCTCGTCCATGCCGCCATAGAGATGGTTCAGGAACATTTCCTTGGTGAGCGTGGTGCCCTTGCGGAGCGAGAGAAGCTCCAGCATCTGGTATTCCTTGCCCGTCAGGTGGACGCGCTGGCCGCCGACTTCGACGGTCTTGGCGTCGAGGTTCACGATCAGCTCGCCGGTGATGATGATCGACTGGGCGTGACCCTTGGAACGGCGGACGATCGCGTGGATGCGCGCGACCAACTCATCCTTGTGGAAGGGCTTGGTCATGTAGTCGTCGGCGCCGAAGCCCAGGCCGCGGACCTTGTCTTCGATGCCGGCCATGCCGGACAGGATGAGGATCGGGGTCTTGACCTTCGAGAGCCTCAGCGTGCGGAGCACTTCGTAACCCGACATGTCGGGGAGGTTCAGGTCGAGGAGAATGATGTCGTAGTCGTAGAGTTTGCCGAGGTCGACGCCTTCTTCACCGAGATCGGTGGTATAGACGTTGAAGCTTTCCGATTTCAGCATCAGCTCGATGCTCTGGGCAGTCGCGCTGTCATCTTCGATGAGTAGAACCCGCATATTTTTCCCCTTTACCGCCGCGTAAGGTACCTTTTGCCCCCTTACTCGCTACGGATCCAGACTGAGCCTGATTTGGAAGCTGCCACTAAATGGTTAACAAATTATGATTCAACCTGGCAAGGCGCATCAATTCATTAAGCAAAAATAGTAGCAACCTGATTTCCCTTGAGGATCGGCCATCACCAAGATTGAACCAGCGGATGAGGAAACTCCGCTAAGTGATTCATGCGACTCAGACATTGTCGCGGCACTTTCGGCCTTGGCATTTACCGACCCTTAAACGATCGGGCTTATCATTAATGATGCCCGTAAATGAAAAGTTAACGCGAAGGCAAATCTATTAACGTCGCGGAAATTTTTTGATCCGGAGTGTTACAAGCCGGATACACGGGTCTGGGTCTCGCTATCCACGGAGTATTGCGTATGAAGTCGCGTGACAGCCTGGTTCGCCTGAAAGGATTTCAGGTTAACGAAAAGCGCCGCCAGTTGCAGCAGTTGCAGATGATGATGGCCGAATTCGAGCGAATGGCCAAGGAGCTCGAACATCAGATCACCTTGGAAGAGAAGAAGTCCGGAATCACGGACCCGAATCACTTCGCCTATCCCACGTTCGCCAAGGCGGCCCGCCAGCGGGCGGACAATCTTCAGGTCTCGATCCGGGAGCTGAGGGGCCAGCAGGAAAGTGCCGAACTGGCACTTGAAGAAGCGGAAGGCGAGCTCGCCAAGGCTTCGGCGCTCGAAGAGCGCGACAGCGGAATGCGCGCCCGGGCTTAATAAAGCCGGGCGACCGACATGACGGAATGTTTCAATGCGGGGCGGCGCCACGGCGCCTGCGCCCCATTTCCGTTTTCAGCATCCTTTAAACGTAACCGCGTCGCGGCGGTCCGCTCATCCGCTATCGCAGGATGTCCTGCCAGTCGGGATGACGCTCCACCTGGGATTTGAAGAACGGGCAGAGCGGGATGACCTTCCAGCCGCCCTTGCGGGCTTCCTCGACGGCATGCCGCGCCAGCGCCTGGCCGACCCCTTTGCCACGCAGCGCATCGGGCACGCCCGTATGATCGATGATGACGAGCTGCGGCGAGGCCCGCGAATAGGTCATTTCCGCGAAATGGCCGTCGAGTTCCGCCAGGTAACGTCCGCCCGATCGCGTCTCTTCATGCGTGATATTCATGATCGCTCCGCTTCTATCCTTTGCCCGATGATGTAATACGGGAGAGGTCGAAGGGAAATAGCCGGGAGGCGTTCCGAAGGGTGACACATCGTCAACGGGAAAAAGCGATGAGCTGGCTGCGGCCTGTTCTTCTCATGCTCGCCGCGATCTTTCTGACGCTCGGACTGCTCCTGCCGATCATCCGTTTCGAGCGCCTTTATTTCTTCAGCGAGACGCCATCGCTCGTCGAGCTGGTCGCGGCGCTTTTCCGGCAGGGAGACGTGGCGCTTTCGCTGGTGGTCGGGCTGTTCTCGATCGTGTTCCCGATCGCCAAACTTGCGGGACTTGCCCTGCAGCTGTCCGGCCGGGCCGGCGAGGCGGGTGTTTTCCGCCGCGCCATGCCGCATCTTTCGAAGTGGTCGATGATGGATGTGATGCTCGTGGCGATCGTGATCGTGGCGGCGAAAAGCAGCGGTCTGGCGGTGGCGGTCTCGCAGCCGGGCCTCTGGTTCTACGCCGCGTCGGCGGTGATTGCCGGGCTCCTGCCGTCGCTCACCCGGATCGGGCCGAAAATGTCTGACGCAGACACAAATTAAAAGGTGCCGCAGCGTCTTTCGCAGCGGCACCTTTTTCCTTGTGCGGGCGGAACCCGCGAATTCGTGCTCGGTTCGAGATAATTCCGGAGGAAAATCCGGTTCCCGCCTTCCGGAACTGCTCCTAGTGGCGATATTGCTGGATGCGCGTCGTGCGCAGGCCTGCCAGGCCATGGTCGTTGATGGAGGACTGCCAGGAGAGGAATTCCTCGACGGTGAGCGTATAGCGCTCGCAGGCTTCTTCCAAGCTCAACAGGCCACCGCGGACCGCGGCGACCACCTCGGCTTTGCGCCGGATCACCCAGCGGCGCGTATTGGCCGGCGGAAGATCGGCGATCGTCAAGGGGCTGCCATCGGGGCCGATGACATATTTCACTCGGGGACGTATCATTTCGGTCATTGGACTCTCTACACTACACAAGACCACGTCGGGCAGCCTAGCGCCCCAGTTTTAACATTTGACTAAACAGGAAGGGGCATTTCTTCGGAGATCGCTGAATAATTGCATCGCCTCTTCCAGGGCGCGCGACACCCATCCCTTCCTTTCGAAAGCGATATCGGAAATCGGTGCTTGCTTGGCCCGCGCCGCAGAAAAACCGAGGAATCAGAAGCCTTTGCCGCCGCGGAGCTCGGCGAGCACGGTGCCGAACATGATGCGCAGATCGAGCAGGATCGAGAAATTGTCGATGTAATAGAGGTCACAGGCGATCCGCGCACGCGCCTTTCCCGGGCGGTCGGTCGGGCCGCGGAGGCCGCGCATCTGTGCCAAACCGGTCATGCCCGGCTTCACGGAATGGCGGCGATGATAGTCCGGAACCAGATCCTCATAGGGGATGCCGGCGGCCAGCATGCCGATCGCATGGCAGCGGGGGCCGACCAGCGACATGTCGCCTTTCAGGACATTCAGGAGCTGGGGAAGTTCATCGATATTGGTCTTGCGGATGACGGCGCCGACACGGGTGACGCGCGGATCGTTCCTGACGGTCTGCGTGATGCCGGTGGCGTCGCCGAGATCGGTACGCATCGAGCGGAACTTGTAGACCCGGATCTCGCGGCGATCCTTGCCCCAGCGGACTTGCGTGAAGAGCGCCGGACCGGTGCTGTCGAGGCGGATCAGCAATGCGACCACCAGCATCAGCGGCAGGAGTACGACGAGAGCGGTGAGCGAGACGCCGATATCGATCGTCCGTTTGACGGCGAGCTGCATCCGAAGAGAGCGGCGCCGGCCGTGGCGGGAGGCCGGCCCCTGAACCTCCGACACGAGCAGGCTCACATCCCCACCGCTCATCGGCGCATAGGCGGTATCGTTATGCAGATCAGAAACGCTCAAACCGGTCACCCGCATTATACCCTGGAGCCCCTGCCAACCAGTGATGTTCCCTAATATAACACCTTGTTACGCGAGTCATCAGGCAAGTTAAGATCTGGTTAACGATAAAGATAATCTTTCTTGCACTGCGGTATTAAAGCATTGTCAAAAATAATTCAGTTTTTCCAACGCCGAGCTCCAGTTGTGCCGTGCCGGCATGGCCCAGGGTGAGGAAATCGCCCGAGGACAGGAAAAAAATTCCAGTTGCGGACTGTATTTGTGCTCCTCCGGCAACACCGTTCATGAAAATGAGCGTCTGTGATCCGTTCAGCATCAGGCTGGTCGTATGGCCGGACGAGGTCAGGACGGAGACGTTGAGGCCGAGGAGATAAAGGCCGCCCGCGGGCACGACGATCCGGTTGCCGCCGCCTGGCGCCGCCGCGCCGAGCGCAAAGCCGCCCTGATTGAGGGCGAGGGTCGTGAAGCCGCTCTGCTGGCCTGCCGCGGGCGCAAAGCTCGTACCTGTCCTGTGGGCGCGCACCGCCGGCTGGCTCGGCCGGGAAACATGGCCGGCGGGGGAAATCGAAAGCCCCGTATTCCACGTGCCGCCGCTGCTGACCTTGATCGAGAAGTCGTTGCTGCCGGCAAGGCCCATTTCCGCATGGCCGGTCCAGTTCGACTGGAAGAGCAGCGAGGCGGTATCGGCGGCGGCGGCCTTGTTGACCTTGATCTGGTGGCCGTTGCCGGCATGGTTGAAGAGGCTCGCGGGAGAGGAGAGGGCGAGCCGGTTCGTCGGGTCCGGCGTGGCGTTGATGCCGAGTTCGCCGAGGCTGCCGCTTTCCGGCAGGGGAATGTCCTGCCATTCCGTTCCGGAAAACACTTTCAGTTTCGAGATCGCAAGGAACCATGCCCGCCAGCCGGTGCGGGGTTCGGCGAAGGCCCAATGGCCATCCTGCCAGCAGGCGATGCGTCCCTGCCTGCCGGTCCAGCCGCCGCTCGGAGCGGGAGCGACAAGATAACAGGCGCCCTCGGCCGGCGAGGCGGGAGGGGCGGCCTGTTCCGCCACGATCGTCAGGTGCACCAGCGCATCGAGCCTCAGCAGCGCCTCGTTGTGGGTCACGTGTTTCTGCGCCTGCGAGGGCAGGATGAAGGGCATTTTCAAATTGGCGGTCGTCTCGGCCATGGTTCGCTCCGTTCCTAAGTCGGCAGCGAGTCTAAGGTCCACGGGAGGAGCGGGGAGGCGGGGCAGGCCAAGTCATTGATAAATCTTATGCGGCATGGGTGAATCGTACCCGCTTTCGGCGGCCGCGCTTTGAAACGGCAGCGGCGACGCAGCCTATGCCGGCGATGCGAAACCGGACGCGCCGGTGAAGGGCCTTCGATCCACGGCCGGTCCTTCATCCTGTCTTTCGCATCGACGGGAGCGCGCCGCGAACCGTCCTCGAGGGGCGTGTCTGGCTAATTTTTTGACAGGAATTGCCGATTTTTTGGAATTTATGATCTTTGTCGCGTCAAATTGTTGAGAAACGCCGCCTTTTGGACCGCCTCTCGGCTTTTTGTCTTCACATTTCTTACGAAACCGTTATGGATTGCCCAAAACAACGCAAGAACCCGCAAGGGACGAATATACAAGAGATGCGGCCGATCCAGGATCGCATCCGGGGGAAAGTATATGGAGTATTTTATCCAGCAGCTCATCAATGGGCTGACTCTTGGATCCATCTATGGCCTCGTGGCAATCGGCTATACGATGGTTTACGGCATCATCGGCATGATCAACTTCGCCCATGGTGACATTTTCATGCTCGGCGGCTTTGCCGCTCTCATCATCTTCCTGATCCTCACGTCCTTCTTCGCCGGCATTCCCGTGGCGCTGCTTCTGCTCGTCATGCTGATCGTCGGCATGCTGATGACGGGCTTGTGGAACTGGACGATCGAGCGCGTCGCCTACAGGCCGCTGCGCGGCTCCTTCCGGCTGGCGCCGCTCATCACCGCGATCGGCATGTCGATCGTCCTGTCGAACTTCATCCAGGTGACGCAGGGGCCGCGCAACAAGCCGATCCCGCAGCTCGTTTCCGATGTCTATCATCTGGGCGCAATCACCATTTCGCTGAAGCAGATCATCATCGTCATCCTCACGGCGGTGCTGCTCTTCGCGTTCTGGTACATCGTCAACAAGACGCCGCTCGGACGCGCCCAGAGGGCGACCGAGCAGGACCGCAAGATGGCGGCTCTCCTCGGCGTCGACGTCGACCGGACGATCTCGATCACCTTCGTGATGGGCGCGGCGCTCGCTGCGGTCGCCGGGTGCATGTATCTCATGTATTACGGCGTCGCCTCGTTCAACGACGGCTTCATCCCGGGCGTCAAGGCCTTCACCGCGGCGGTTCTGGGCGGCATCGGCTCGCTGCCGGGCGCCGTCCTCGGCGGGCTTCTGATCGGCCTCATCGAATCCCTCTGGTCGGCCTATTTCACCATCGCCTACAAGGATGTCGCGACCTTTGCCATTCTTGCCTTCGTGCTGATCTTCAAGCCCACCGGCATTCTCGGCCGTCCGGAAGTGGAGAAGGTCTGAAATGACGAACTCTTCCGAAACCGGAACCCCCGGACTGATGGCCAAGGCCGTCCGGGAAGGCATTTTCGCGGGCGTCATCGCCTTCGGCATGTTCCTTCTCTATGTCGGCATCGAGACATATCAGAACATCGACAACCGGCTCGTCTGGCGCACGCGCTGGGGATTGCTCGCAATCTTCGTGATCGTCGCCGCGGTCGCCCGCTTCCTGACGGTCGGCTTCATCAAGCCGCATCTGGACCGCCGCAAGCTCGCCAAGGCGAAAAGCGGCATTCTGGAGATCTCCGAGGAAAAGGGCTTTCTGCGCACGCATTTCCTCAAGATCGCGCTGATCGCCCTGCTGCTCTATCCGCCGGTCTCGGTGATGCTGTTCGGACCGCAGGGCTCGCTGAAATACGTCGACAATTTCGGCATCCAGATCCTCATCTACGTGATGCTGGCCTGGGGACTGAACATCGTCGTGGGCCTCGCCGGCCTGCTCGACCTCGGCTACGTCGCCTTCTATGCGGTCGGCGCTTACTCCTATGCGCTGCTCGCGCAGCATCTCGGCCTGTCCTTCTGGCTGCTCCTGCCGCTCGCGGGGATTCTGGCGGCGTGCTGGGGCGTCATCCTCGGCTTTCCGGTGCTGCGCCTGCGCGGCGACTATCTCGCCATCGTGACGCTCGCTTTCGGTGAGATCATCCGCCTCGTCCTCATCAACTGGACGGACGTGACCCGGGGCACGTTCGGCATTTCCGGCATTCCCAAGGCTTCGGTCTTCGGCATCTGGAGCTTCGATGTCGGATCGGCGAATTACTTTCCCAAGGCGTTCGGCCTGGCGACCTCGTCCGCTTGGTACAAGATCTTCCTCTTCTACGTCATTCTGGCGCTTTGCCTGCTGACGGCCTACGTGACGATCCGCCTGCGCCGCATGCCGATCGGCCGCGCCTGGGAGGCGCTGCGCGAAGACGAGATCGCCTGCCGTTCGCTCGGCATCAACACGGTGACGACCAAGCTCACCGCCTTTGCGATCGGCGCGATGTTCGGCGGTTTCGCCGGCTCCTTCTTCGCCACCCGCCAGGGTTTCGTCTCGCCGGAAAGCTTCGTCTTCCTGGAATCGGCCGTGATCCTGGCGATCGTCGTGCTCGGCGGCATGGGTTCGCTCACCGGGATCGCCATCGCCGCGGTGCTCATGGTCGGCGGTACCGAGCTGCTCCGCGAAATGGAGTTCCTGAAGCTGGTCTTCGGCCCGGACTTCACGCCGGAGCTCTACCGCATGCTGCTCTTCGGCCTTGCGATGATCGTCGTCATGCTCTTCAAGCCGCGCGGTTTCGTCGGCAGCAGAGAGCCGACCGCCTTCCTGAAGGAACGCAAGGCGGTCTCCGGCAGCTTCACCAAGGAGGGGCACGGCTGATGACCCTCCAGGACACGAATACGACAAACGCAATGACGAGCGACACCATCCTCAAGGTCGAGCATCTGTCGATGAAGTTCGGCGGTCTGATGGCCATCAACGACTTCTCCTTCGAGGCTCGGCGCGGCGAGATCACCGCGCTGATCGGCCCGAACGGCGCCGGCAAGACCACCGTCTTCAACTGCATCACCGGCTTCTACAAGCCGACCATGGGCATGATCACGCTGAGGCAGGGGGACGGCAAGGAGCACCTTCTGGAGCGGCTGAGGGATTTCGAGATCACCAAGCTCGCCAAGGTCGCCCGCACCTTCCAGAACATCCGCCTGTTTTCCGGCCTCACCGTTCTGGAAAACCTGCTGGTCGCGCAGCATAACGTGCTGATGAAGGCTTCGGGCTACACGATCCTCGGTCTTCTCGGACTGCCGGCCTATCGCAACGCGGCAAGGGCTGCGACCGAGAAGGCGCAGTACTGGCTCGAAAAGGCGGATCTCATCGAGCGCGCCGACGACCCGGCCGGCGATCTGCCCTACGGCGCGCAGCGGCGGCTCGAAATCGCCCGCGCCATGTGCACCGGCCCCGAACTGCTCTGCCTCGACGAGCCGGCGGCCGGCCTCAATCCGCGTGAATCGGCGGCGCTCAACACGCTGCTGCATTCGATCCGCGACGAGGGCGTGTCGATCCTGCTCATCGAGCACGACATGTCGGTGGTCATGGAAATCTCCGACCATGTCGTGGTGCTGGAATACGGCCAGAAGATCTCCGACGGCACGCCGGACCATGTGAAGAACGACCCGAAGGTGATCGCCGCCTATCTCGGCGTCGAGGATGACGAGGTGCATGAGGTGATTGCGGAAGAACTCGAAGGAGGGGCGCACTGATGGCCGGTGAAACCCTTCTGAAAGTCCAGGGCGTCGAGACCTATTACGGCAATATCCGCGCGCTCGCAGGCGTCGACGTCGAGGTCAACAAGGGCGAGATCGTCAGCCTGATCGGCGCCAACGGCGCCGGCAAGTCGACGCTGATGATGACCATCTGCGGCAGCCCGCAGGCCCGGAACGGGCAGGTCGTCTTCGACGGCGAGGACATTACCCGGCTGCCGACGCATCTGATCGCGCGGCGCCGCATCGCCCAGTCGCCCGAGGGCAGGCGCATCTTTCCGCGCATGACGGTTCTCGAAAATCTCCAGATGGGCGCAGGTCTCGATAACCTCAAGCATTTCAAGGAAGACGTCGAGAAGATCTTCGCGCTCTTTCCGCGGCTCAAGGAGCGCCAGAGCCAGCGCGGCGGCACGCTTTCGGGCGGCGAACAGCAGATGCTGTCGATCGGGCGCGCGCTGATGGCGCGGCCGAAGCTTCTGCTTCTCGACGAGCCGTCGCTCGGCCTCGCGCCGTTGATCGTCAAGGGCATTTTCGAGGCGATCAGGAAGCTCAACCAGGAGGAGGGGCTGACTGTCTTCCTCGTCGAGCAGAACGCGTTCGCGGCGCTGAAGCTTTCGGACCGGGCTTATGTCATGGTCAACGGCAAGGTGACCATGAGCGGGTCGGGCAGGGAACTTCTCGCCAATCCGGAAGTGCGCGCCGCCTATCTCGAAGGCGGAAGGCATTAAGGGGACTGACATGCAGGGACTTTTCTTCGAAGACGATACCGGCGTCCGCTACGTCCTGCGCTTTCTCGTCGTGCTGATCGGCTTCTGGACCGCATGGCGCACCGGGAAGGCGGTCGCGGAAGGCTGGAGCGGTCTTCCGACAGTTATCGTCTACACGCTTCTGCTCGGCATCGTGATGCGCTTCCTGCATTACGCGCTGTTCCAGGGGCCGTTCATCAGCGCCTTTTACTATGTCATAGACGTGGTGCTTCTGCTCGTTTTCTCGATCGCCGGATTCCGCCTGCGCAGGACGCGTCAGATGGTGCAGAATTACTACTGGCTCTACGAGCCGACATCGGCTTTTTCCTGGAAGAAGAAAGATTGACAGGCAGGTGAAACTGTCCTCAGATTGCTTGAGGTCAATCCTCTAATAGAACCTAGAGTGGAACAATTCCGGTACGGTCATGGTGGGTGTCGCGCCGGCTTTTCAAACCCAACCCGCTTCAAAGAACTGGGAGTAAATCAATGAAGAAGTCTCTTCTTTCCGCTGTTGCGCTGACGGCCATGGTCGCTTTCAGCGGCAGCGC
The DNA here is from genome assembly GCF_030378245.1 of Neorhizobium sp. CSC1952. Classification (NCBI taxonomy): domain Bacteria; kingdom Pseudomonadati; phylum Pseudomonadota; class Alphaproteobacteria; order Hyphomicrobiales; family Rhizobiaceae; genus Neorhizobium; species Neorhizobium sp. CSC1952. The sequence continues at coordinate 3,317,188 of NZ_CP128416.1, forward strand.
ATGGGCCGAAATTCTCGTCGGCGTCGGTGGCCCGCTCACCGGCCCGAACGCAGCCTTCGGCGCACAGCTTCAGAAGGGTGCAGAGCAGGCCGCCGCCGACATCAACGCGGCCGGCGGCATCAACGGCGAGCAGATCAGGATCGTGCTCGGCGACGACGTTTCCGACCCGAAGCAGGGGATTTCGGTCGCCAACAAGTTCGTTGCCGACGGCGTCAAGTTCGTGGTCGGCCACTTCAACTCCGGCGTGTCCATTCCTGCGTCGGAAGTCTATGCGGAAAACGGCATCCTGGAGGTGACCCCCGCCGCGACGAACCCGGTCTTCACCGAACGCGGCCTTTGGAACACCTTCCGCACCTGCGGCCGTGACGACCAGCAGGGCGGCATTGCCGGCGCCTACCTGGCCGAAAAGTTCAAGGATGCCAAGATCGCCATCATCGACGACAAGACGCCTTACGGTCAGGGCCTTGCCGAAGAAACCAAGAAGGCGGCCAACGCAGCCGGTCTCAAGGAAGTCATCCGCGAAGGCGTCAACGTCGGCGACAAGGACTTCTCCGCGCTGATCTCCAAGATGAAGGAAGCCGGCGTTTCCGTCATCTACTGGGGCGGTCTCCACACCGAAGCCGGCCTGATCATCCGCCAGGCCAAGGACCAGGGCCTCAAGGCAGTCCTCGTCTCGGGTGACGGCATCGTTTCCAACGAGCTTGCCTCGATCGCCGGCGACGCCGTCGAAGGCACCCTCAACACCTTCGGTCCGGACCCGACGCTGCGCCCGGAAAACAAGGAACTGGTCGAGAAGTTCAAGGCTGCCGGCTTCAACCCGGAAGCTTACACGCTCTACTCCTACGCCGCTCTGCAGACGATCGCGGAAGCCGCGAAGGCCGCAGGCTCCACCGACCCGCAGGCGGTTGCCGAAGCCATGAAGAAGGGCTCCTTCCCGACGGTTCTCGGCGACATCTCCTTCGACGAGAAGGGCGACCCCAAGCTTCCGGGCTATGTCATGTACGAATGGAAGAAGGGCCCGGACGGCCGCTACAGCTACTTCCAGCAGGGCAGCTGAGCCTCATCTCCACCGCATTCTGGAAGCCCGGCATTGCCGGGCTTCTTTGCGTTTGGGAATGATGAACCGTCGGTTTCCCATCGCCTCCACCCGAAGATCGGAAGCGATCTTCGGAAAGCATGGCCGCGTGGATTTGATCAGTCAGAATGTCCTTTGCGCGTCCATGAGGACGCCCGGCATTGCGATCACGTCTTCGAGATCGGCATGCTTCCGGCGATCATGAAGATCCCGAGGCTGAAAATTCGCAAACCGCGCGGCCGGCAGCGGACCGGCGGTCATCAGCGTGAAGTCGAAATTGGACCTGCTGTCCGAGCCAAGCACATATTGCCGATGGACCCGCAACAGATCGAACTTGATCCTCTTATAGCGCTCCGGGGAGACCATCTGCTTTACGCGTACGAAGGCGATCCGGGCCTGCGGCGCATCGGGGTGCCCGGCCAGGCTGACAACGCGGCTTTTGTAGAAATGGATGCTGTCGGTCAGGCATTGGACCTCCAGCCAAAACACTTCAGGTGCGCGCGCGATCCTGCCGACGCAGGCCCGCAGGACTGCCGCGGAACGCAGCAATGAACATTGGAGAATGGCGCCGCCGAGCGTGACGAATGTTACCCGTTTTCCTTTGAAGATGTCCGGATCTTCGGCCAGCAGCATGCCGATCGTATGGGCTGCCACGGTCGACCCCATGCTGTGGGAGCTGATGACGTACTCGTCCGCTTCGTCTTTCAGTGCGTTCCTGATGTCGGCCATGCAGGTTTCAATCCACCGATTGACTTCGGGGCGATCGAGCCTTGCCATCGCGACGGCAAGTTCCCAGTCGGCAAACAGATGCAGCGTATGAAGCCTCCCGAAGAGCGGCACGAAGACCAGCCGGAAGACTGCCAGCGCAAGCGGCAGGCTCCACAGATAATTCCAGACTTCGATCCGAAGCGTGAAGGGCAGGCTGGCTATGGTCGGGCTCGACAGGACCGCGAGCATCAGCAGAAGAAACGGAGACAGGAAAAACAGGCCGAACCGCCAGGCATGCCGGAAATATCCGGTAAGCCCGCCTTCCATGACAACGCGGCATGCACTTGCGTAGCCTGAGAGGACGCGGCTCAGAACCGGCTTGCTGGTAAGACTGGTCACCAACGAGGAATGGTCGAAACAGTAGATGCGGCTTTCGGTGAGATGATCGGCGTTCCCGGAGGAAACGTCAAAATAGGCTGCCGATCCTGCCTGATGCAGCTGACCGACATTGACCGCCAAGTCCCAGGTCTTCGCGCTCTCGGCTGCCGATCGCTGATATCTGGCGTGATGCAGGCGCGCATCGAGGGGTTCGAAACCCGGAAAGTGCAATACCACTCTCTTCCTGACGATATCGGCCGAGCGGTCTTGTCCAGCACGCACGAAACGTGTGTCCGGCAGAAGCGCAATGAAATTCATGTTACTCTATACTTTCGTGCCGTTTCGGCTTCGCGTTCAAGGAATTAAGGATATCGGCCGCCCATGAAATCCGGCCGCGAAGTCTGGCACACTTCGAATTAACGTCACCCTAAGCAAACAATAGGGCAAATATCCGTCCAAACGGTTCCGGCCGGATCACCGGGGGTGTTGCAACCGATTAGCCGGATCGTTTCGTCCGCTAGGCGGACCGCTCCTTGGCGGCCGCTCGCTTTGGCTCGCGGCGTTCGTCGCTCGAAACGATTCGCTGGATCGTTTCATCCGCTATGCGGACCGCTCCTCACCATGCAGCACGTGCGCGGCCTTGACGGCTGCGGAGGCGCGGTTTTCGACGCCGAGCTTCACATAGATCTGCTCGAGATGCTTGTTCACCGTGCGGGCCGAGAGACCCAGGATGTCGCCGATGTCGCGGTTCGACTTGCCCTTGGCGATCCACAGCAGCACTTCGGATTCGCGCTGGGTCAGCGGAAAATGCTGGCGCAGCACCTCGTCGTCGGGACGCCTGTTGGCGGCCGTCAGGCGGAAGAGGTGCTCGTCGGCGCCGATCGCCCCGAGAAACGTGAATTGCAGGCTCGCCTGACCGTTCTGATCCAGCGAGAAGGCGGCGTCGCGGACAAAGCCCGGCTTGTTGCGGTCCGCCATCCAGGCGGCAATGCGGCGGGAAACGATATCGAGCCCGTCGTCGCTTCCCGTCGCGGCATTGATGAGCCGGGTTGCCTGCGGCGTCGACCAGTGGATCGTCCCGTTTGCCTTCACGGCCAGCAGATGGCGACCCGCGGCATCGAGCGCCACGCGGGCGCTCTGGGCCGAGCGGGCATTGGAGAGATGGACGCGGATGCGGGCGCGCAGCTCGTCGATATTGATCGGCTTCGTCAGGTAGTCGACGCCGCCGGAATCGAGCGCGTTCACGACGTGCTCGGTCTCGGTAAGCCCGGTCATGAATATCACCGGCACCTGCGCCACGGCGGCATTGGTCTTGAGCTTGCGGCAGGTTTCGAACCCGTCCATGCCGGGCATGACCGCATCGAGCAGGATGAGATCGGGCGTGATGCGTTCGACGATGTTGAGCGCCGCCTGACCGGATGTGGCGATGAGCACGGAAAAGCCGGATTTCTCCAGCGCCTCGGTCAGGAAACCGAGCGCCTCGGGGCTGTCGTCCACCAGGAGGACGATGTCGCGCGGCAGGGCGATCTCAGCCATCACTCGTCCTCTCCTCCAGGCGGGTCAGGAATTTCATATAGCCGGCGAGATCGAAAGCCTGCACGTAGGCCCCGAGCTCGTCGGTAAACGCCCGGTTTTCCTCATCCTTGGCAAGATCGGCAAGTTTCGCCTCGATACCGCGCACGTAGCCGATTTCGCCGAGCCGCAAAAGGTCCTGCACATGGTTCATCCCCGGACTTTTGATCGGTTTCTTCGGACCGACGGGGGAGGGCAGCGCCGTCTCGTTCTCGTAGATCCAGACGAGCCCGAGATGGGCGGCGAGCTTGTCTGCGAGGCGGCGGATATCGACCGGCTTGGCGATCGTGTCGCTATGACCCTCGTCGCCGGAATGGGCTGCGGCCCCATCGCCGATATTGGCGGACAGCATGATGATCGGCGCCGTCTGGCCGATCTCGCGCAGCCTGGCGACGAGCTGCCAGCCGCTCATGCCGGGCATGGAAATATCGACCAGGAAGAGATCCGGCACCACGCCCTCGATCAGCGTCAGGCAATCGGGGCCGCTGTTTGCCGTCAGCACGACGAAATCCATCGGCGCCAGCACTTCTCGCATCAGGTCGCGATGGTCCTCGTTGTCGTCCACCACGACGATGGTGCGACGGGGGCCGGTATAGGAGACGATCTTCTTTTCCGCCGCCGGCGCCGTATTCGGCCGTTCGACCGCCGAGAGCATCAGACGCACCTTGAAGACAGAGCCTTCGCCCCTGGTGCTGGCGACGGCGATCTCGCCGCCGAGCGTGTTGGTGAGAAGCTGGGTGATCGTGAGGCCGAGGCCGAGGCCCGGCATCGGCCGCACGCTGTCGGCCTCGCCGCGCTGGAACGGCTCGTAGATGCGGGCGAGGTCCTTCTCGGCGATGCCGCGGCCGGTATCGGAGATGGTGAAGGTCGCGACCTGGCTGCGATAGGCGACCTCGAAGCGAACCTTGCCCTCGTCGGTGAACTTGATCGCGTTGGAGAGGATGTTGACGAGGATCTGGCGCAGGCGCTTCTCGTCGGTGCGGACATATCGGGGCAGGGCGTGGGCGCGCTCATGCTCGAATTCCAAGCCCTTCGCCTGCGCCTGCAGGGAAAACATCTCGACGATCTGGTCGAGGAAATCCTGGATGTTGATCTCGTTGGAATAGACCTGCAGGCGGCCCGCCTCGATCTTGGAAATGTCGAGTAGCCCGTCGATCAGGCCGGAAAGATGGTCGGCGGAACGCTTGATGACCTTGATCGCCGACTGGCGCGGCGCGGGGATCGTCTCGTCCCGTTCGAGGATCTGCGCGTAGCCGAGCACGGCATTGAGCGGCGTGCGGAGTTCATGGCTGAGGCCGACGACATAGCGGCTCTTGGCGCGGTTGGCGGCTTCGGCCGTCTCCTTCGCCTCCTGCAGGGCAGCGTCGGTCTTCTTGTGGGCGGAAATCTCTTTCAGGAGCAGCGTGTTCTGGCGGGAGGATTCCTCCTCCGCCACGACCCGGCTGTCATGGGCGAGCACGTAGAACCAGGAGACGATGCCGGCGATGATGGCGAAGACGAAGAAGACGATGAGCACCGTGCCGTAGATCACTTCGGCATTGGCGGGCGTGGCCCGCCCGACCTGATAGGCGATCATGGCGAGGATCGTACCGATGACCGAGATCGCCAGGACGGCCGTGATCGCATATCGCCCGAGGCGGGTGGTGAGCCGCGTGATCACGCTCTCCGGCAGGAAGGAGCGGGCGACCGTGCCGACCTGGGCGTTCAGCCGCGCATGCGGCTTGCACATGTCGTGGCAGCGGCTGTCGAGCGAGCAGCAGAGCGAGCAGATCGGCGCGGCATAGGCCGGGCACCAGGCCATGTCCTCGTGTTCGAAGGGATGTTCGCAGATCGAGCAGGTGATCGAGCCGAGGCTCTTCCAGCTCTGGCGAGGCTTGCGGGCAAGATAGAATTTGCCGCGCGTGGCGAATGCGATGGCCGGCGAGATCAGGAAGGCGATCAGCGTCACATAGGTGGCGAGCGAGGCCCACAGCTCTCCGAACAGGCCGAAATGGGCGGCAAGCGCCACACCGGCCGAAGCAAGCATCGAGCCGAGGCCGACGGGGTTGACGTCGTAGAGGTGGGCGCGCTTGAACTCGATGCCCTCAGGCGACAGGCCGAGCTTCTTGTTGATGAAGAGATCGGCCGAGATGGTGCAGAGCCAGGCCATGGCGATGATCGAGAAGATGCCGAGCGTCGCTTCCAGCAGCCTGTAGATGCCGAGCTCCATCAGGAGCAGCGCGATCACCACATTGAAGACCAGCCAGACGACGCGGCCCGGATGGCTGTGGGTCAATCGCGAAAAGAAGTTCGACCACGCGAGCGAGCCCGCATAGGCGTTCATCACGTTGATCTTGAGCTGCGAGACGACCACGAAGGCGGCCATCAGCAGCAGCGCCGCGGTCTCGTTCGGGATCATGTAGCCGAAGGCGGCGAGATACATATGCGCCGGATCGGCGGCCTCCCGCACCGGCACGCCGGTCGAGAGCGTCAGGACCGCGAGGAACGAACCGGCGAGCAGTTTCGGCACGCCGACCACGACCCAGCCGGAGCCGGCGAGGAAGACGGCGAGCCGGTGGCGCCACTTGCGCTGGCCTTCGGGCGGCAGGAAGCGCAGGAAATCCACCTGCTCGCCGATCTGCGGCATCAGCGCCAGGATGACGGCGGAAGCCGCGCCGAACTCGACGAGATCGAAAGGGGCTGCGCCGCCAACTTCCGCGTTCGAATGGTTGACACCGGCAAAGGCGCGCCAGAGGTCGAACTTCTCCCAGTCCAGAAAGGCGATGAAGACGAAGGGCAGGATATTCAGCACGATCCAGAATGGCTGGGTCAAAAGCTGGAATCGCGAGATGAGCTGCACGCCGTAGATGACCAGCGGGATCACGACGGCGGCGCTGATGATGTAGCCGATCCAGGGCGGAATGCCGAAGGCAAGCTCCAGCGCGCCGGTCATGATCGAGGCTTCGATCGCGAACAGCATGAAGGTGAAGCTCGCATAGACCAGCGAGGTGATCGTCGAGCCGATATAGCCGAAGCTCGCGCCGCGGGTGAGCAGGTCTATATCGACGCCGTGGCGGATCGCATAACGGCTGATCGGCAGGCCGATGGCGAGCATGGCGACGGCGGCGGCGCAGATCGCGAAAAAAGCGTTGGTCGTGCCGTAGGAGAGGGTGATCGTTCCGCCGATCGCCTCCAGCGCCAGGAAGGAGATCGCGCCGATCGCCGTCTGGGAAATGCGGCTCGAGGAAAAACGCCGTGCGCTCTTGGCCGTGAAGCGAAGGGCATAGTCCTCCAGCGTCTGGTTGGCGACCCAACGGTTGTATTCACGCCGGACAGGAATGATGCGTTGCCGCGCTGCCATGCCTAATTTCTAGCACCTTGCAAGGAAAGACTGTCGATTAGGCACTTTCAACTGCGGCGCGGGGTTTTGCAAGCGCGCTTTCGCTGTTGCGAAACAATCGCGCAACGGAGTTTTGCATTGCCTTCCATTGTTCATCCCCGCTCCTTCTCCGCAAGAGCCGGATTGCAAGCCGGCAACAATCCTGTTCCCGAATGGGAACACTCCTAAAATATGGACTTGCAAGCTCATGAAAGGCGCTCCATCTCAGAAGGAGCCGTAGCAGGCGCGATATCGCATCTGCTCTCACGGCGGATCAACCATAGTTATCAGGCGCTTCTCCCGTGAACCCGTCATCTCCCGAACCCGAACAGAGCTTCGGCACCACCGGCCTCGCACCGATGGATCGCCCGAGTGCCGCCACCCGCTTCTTCATGTCGATCGTCGCCTGGGCGGAGCGGCTGAATTTCAAATATGCCAGGCTCGGCAACCCGCCGGTCTACGACAATGCGACCTTCCCCTGGGCGGCCGAGATCGAGAAGGCGGCGCCCGCCATCCGCGCGGAACTCGACCGCATTCTGCTGCGCAAGGACGAGCTGCCGACTTTCCAGGACATCTCCACCGACGTGAAGACGATCTCGACCGACAAGGGCTGGAAGACGTTCTTCCTGCTCGGATTCGGCGTGAAGTCGGAGCAGAACATCCAGGCATGCCCCGAGACCTGGAAGGCGATGCAGAAGATACCCGGCCTCACGACCGTGATGTTCTCGATCTTCGAGCCAGGCAAACACCTGCCGGCCCATCGCGGCCCCTATAACGGCGTGCTGCGCCTGCATCTCGGCCTCATCGTGCCGGAGCCGCGCGACAAGCTGGCGATCCGGGTCAAGGATCAGATATGCCATTGGGAAGAGGGCAAGGTGCTGATCTTCGACGATGCCTATGAGCACGAGGCCTGGAACCATACGGACAAGACCCGCGTGGTTCTGTTCGTCGACTTCGTCAAGCCGCTGAAATTCCCGGCCCGGCTGGTGAACTGGATGCTGATGAACCTGGCGATCTTTACGCCCTTCATCAAGGAGGGCCTGGACAACCACAAGGAATGGGAAAAGAAGTTCTACGCCCAGGCCGAAGCATGGCGCAACCGCCCGGGGGCGAACGGCTGATCGGCTCGCGCGGCCGGCTCAGAGATGGCGGACGCTGAGCCTGCCGCCCCATTTGCCGTTCAGGTAGTCGCAGACAAGCCGGCGGTGGCAATGATGCGGCTTGTCCTCCGAGCAGAGCAGGCAGGAGCCGTCGAAGGCCTCGGGCTTCAGGCGGTTTTCAATCCGGCGTTCCGCCATCAAACCCATGAAATCGTTCTGGAAGACATTCCAGTCGCCCTTTTCCTTCTTGAAGGCGGTCATGATCTCCTCGGTCGGCGCGAGCAGGGGCTCGTGCACATAGCCGGCGCCGCAGATCGTCTTGAGGAAGAAGGCGAGATCGTCGGACTTGGCGAAGCCGGCAAGCTGCGAGGTGTTGTGCAACCGCACGTCCATTATGCGCTTCACGCCCGCCGCCTTGACGCGGCCGAAGAAATCCTCGGCCGTCGTCTTGGTGAAGCCGATCGTCGTGACATCCATCTGCATCTGCCGATCCCCTCCGTGTCCGGCCATCTTTGCGGAAAGGCGAGCATTCCGCCAGCCCAAACTCGGCTTGTCCGAGGCCCCTCTCAAATCTCGCGACGTCTCAGCAGATAATCCAGCCCTCCGACGCGGAACCACTGATAGCCGTAGGCATCCAGAAGCAGCCGGTGCCGGCCGTTGGCGTCGGCATCGCTGCTGGCGCCGTCGGCGATGTCGATCAGGAGATTGCCGTGTTCCCCGACGCCGGCCACGAAGCTTACTTCCACGGGCCGCGAATGCAGATTGTGGACCACCAGCACCGAATTGTTGCGCCAGTCGTAGCGTAGCGCCAATACGCCATCATCGCCGGTATTGAGGGGCACGCAATCGCCCCAGCCGATCTCGGGCACTTCCTTGCGCATCCGGATCAGGCGCTCCATCCAGTTCAGCAGGGAATCCGGATCGCGCCGCTGCTGGGCGACGTTCAGGTGTTCGAAGCCGAAGGGGCCGCCGCTGATGACCGGCAGGACAGGCCTCCTGCTCTTGGTGAAGCCGCCATGCGGCTCCGCCGACCATTGCATGGGCGTGCGGGCACAGTTGCGTTCCGGAAGCGAGAGGTCGTCACCCATGCCGATCTCGTCGCCGTAGCGGAGCACCGGCGTGCCGGGGAGCGAGAACATCAGGCTGTAGGCGAGCTCGAGCCGGCGCCGATCACCATCCAGCATCGGCGCCAGCCGCCGCCGGATGCCGCGGTCGTAAAGCTGCATGCCCTTGTCCGGCCCGAATTCCTCGAAAACTTTCCGGCGCTGCTTCTCCCCCAGCCGGCCGAGATCGAGCTCGTCGTGATTGCGCAGGAAAATCCCCCATTGGGCGGTCGCCGGCCGTTCCCGCGTCGCCTCCACCGCCTTGATGAGCGGGCGTGCATCCGAGCTTGCAAGCGCATAGAACAGCGCCTGGTTGACGTGGAAATTGAACATCATCTGCAAGCGGTCGCCGTCCTCGCCGAAATATTTGAGGTTCTCCTTCGGCACCACATTGGCTTCCGCGAGGATGATCGAATCCCCCAGCCGCCATTGCAGGAACTCCCGGAACCGGCGGAGCATCTCGTAGCGCTTGCTGAGCCTTTTGACGTCCGCCCCCTTCTCGGCGATGACGAAAGGCACGGCATCCATGCGGAAGCCGGAAACGCCGAGCTGTATCCAGAACCCCATGATTTTCAGGATCTCCGCCTGTACGTGCGGGTTCGCCGTGTTGAGGTCCGGCTGGAACTCGTAGAAGCGGTGGAAATAATATTGCCTGGCCTTCTCGTCATAGGTCCAGGTCGTCTTCTGTATGCCCGGAAAGACCATGCCTTCATCGGCATTGGCGGGCTTCTTTCCGGACCAGACGTACCAGTCGCGATAGACGGAATTCGGATCGTTGCGGGCCTGCTGGAACCAGGGATGATGGTCCGACGTGTGATTGACGACGAGATCGATGAGAACCCGGATCCCGCGCTGCTTGGCGCCGTGGGTGAATTCCACGAAATCGCCGAGCGTCCCGTAACGGGGATCGATATTGTAATAATCGGTGACATCGTAACCGTCGTCGCGCTGCGGCGAGGCCTGGAACGGCATCAGCCAGATGGCGTCGATGCCGAGACCGGCAAGATAATCGAGCCGGCGCTGCAACCCCTGGAAGTCGCCGACCCCGTCGCCGTTGGCGTCCATGAAGGTTTCGACCGACAGGCAATAGATGACGGCGTTCTTGTACCAGAGATCGTTGATCACGGCGGGGGCACCTCGGGCATTCGGCAGGTCCGGGGAGGCAATAGTTCAGCGGCGAAAATGTTCCGGAACGAGTCGCAAATGCTGCCGAGAGGCTCGTCAACCGCCACTTCGGCCCCATCCGGATCGGTCGCTGCGCACCGGATGCCAGACAGAGATGTCGCGCGGGCTTGCGAGCAGTTCCGGCAGTGCGGCGTGCCACGCGTCCCGATAGGGGCGCTTCACCTGCACCTCCAGCACGTCCGCATGATCCTCCCAGGTTTCATAGAGCATCATGCGGTTCTCGTTGCCGGGATCGGCATGCAGCACCGCCTCGTGGAACATCGGCTCGTGGCGCATGGCGTCCAGCACGCCGGTGAGCAGGGTCATGAATCGTTCCCGCTGGTCGGGGCGGATGTCGAACCGGATGACATAGGTGACGGCCATGTTTTTTCCTCTCTTGTTTCCTCCGGGATAACCCCGCCGAAGCACGGGGTCGATTACTTCGGAGGTAAAGGAGCTTAGAATGCGGCGCCGGCCTTCCTGCCCCTTTCGCCCCCTCCCGTACGTCATTTTACGTATACGGTTTTGCGATGCAGCAACCGATAGTCGCTTAAGCAACGGTTAAGGTCTTCGTTGCGGACGAACGAGAAGAGGGGTTCGAACCAATGACATTCAAGGCAAAGCTTGGCGGGGCGCTCATCGCCGCCATATTGTCGACGACGGCGTTTCACGGCGCCTTCGCCCAGGAGGACACGATCAAGATCGGCGTTCTCCACTCGCTTTCGGGCACCATGGCCATCTCCGAGACGACGCTCAAGGATGTCATGCTGATGCTCGTCGAGGAGCAGAACAAGAAGGGCGGCGTGCTCGGCAAGAAGCTCGAAGCGGTCGTCGTCGACCCGGCTTCCGACTGGCCGCTGTTTGCCGAAAAGGCCCGCCAGCTCATCAGCCAGGACAAGGTCGCCGCCGTCTTCGGCTGCTGGACGTCCTCTTCCCGCAAGTCCGTCCTGCCGGTCTTCGAAGAGCTGAACTCGATCCTCTTCTACCCGGTCCAGTACGAGGGCGAGGAATCCTCCCGCAACATCTTCTACACGGGTGCCGCGCCGAACCAGCAGGCTATCCCCGCCGTGGACTACCTGATGAATACCGAAGGCGTCGAGCGCTGGGTTCTCGCCGGCACCGACTACGTCTATCCGCAGACGACCAACAAGATCCTGAAGGCCTATCTGGAATCGAAGGGCGTCAAGTCGGAAGACATCATGATCAACTACACGCCGTTCGGTCATTCCGACTGGCAGACGATCGTCTCCGACATCAAGAAGTTCGGCTCGGCCGGCAAGAAGACCGCCGTCGTCTCCACCATCAACGGCGACGCCAACGTTCCCTTCTACAAGGAACTCGCCAACCAGGGGATCAAGGCGGAAGACATTCCGGTCGTCGCCTTCTCGGTCGGCGAAGAGGAACTCGCGGGCCTCGATACCGGACCGCTCGTCGGGCATCTTGCCGCCTGGAACTACTTCCAGTCCGTGGATGCCCCGGTCAATGCCGAGTTCATCGAACAGTGGCATGCCTTTACCAAGAACGACAAGCGCGTGACGAACGACCCGATGGAAGCCGCCTATATCGGCTTCAACGCCTGGGTGAAGGCCGTCGAGGCGGCCGGCACAACGGACACGGATGCGGTGCTCGATTCGATCATCGGCGTTTCCGTTCCGAACCTGTCGGGCGGCACCTCCACCGTCATGCCGAACCACCACATCACCAAGCCGGTGCTGATCGGTGAAATCCAGGCCGACGGCCAGTTCGAGATCGTCCAGCAGACGCCGGCCGTCGTCGGCGACGAATGGTCCGATTACCTGCCGGATAGCAAGGACCTGATCTCCGATTGGCGCAAGCCGATGTCCTGCGGCAACTTCAACGTCGCCACCGGGAAATGCGGCGGCAAGGGCAGCTGATAGAGCCCGGGCAAATCGCCCCTCACCCTAACCCTCTCCCCGTAAAGACGGGGAGAGGGGACGTGCCATGCCAAGCGCTGGTGCATATGGAGAGAGCGCGGCAAACGTCCTTCTCCCCGCAAGCGGGGAGAAGGTGGCGGCAGCCGGATGAGGGGCTCGAAGCTCCGAGCGATCTGGCGATCCGGGGGACAAAAGCATGCTCATCCGTTTTGTTTGTTTGATTTTTCTTGTTTTTTCCTTCGCCGCGCCCTCTTTCGGGCAATCCGGTGCAGGAGGCGATCCGAAATCCTTGTTCGATCAGCTCGCCAAAGCCGATTTCAACGAGGCGGAGAAGCTGATCGGCCAGATCGCCGCAACCGGCGATCCGCGTGTCGTTCCCGCCCTCCAGGCCTTTGTCGACGGCGATCTCTATTTCCGCAAATCCGACAATCTGGTCTTCATCGCCAAGGCCGCCGGCTCCAATCTCGAACTGATCGACCCGCTGACGGGGGCTTCCGCCGGTGAGGCGCCGAAGAGTGCCGTCACCAAGGTCCGGGTCAACAACAATCTCCGCCGCGTCATCCGTTCCGCCATGGGCGGCCTGACGCTCCTGAGCCCCGACCGCGCGGTCCGGCTGCAGGCCGCCGATGCCGTGCTCCGTTCTCCGAGCCCGGAAAACCTCGAGCTCGTCGAGGCGGCGCTTGCCAAGGAGACCGACGACGAGGTCAAGGCTCGCATGGAAGAGGCGCGCGCCGTCTCGCTGCTTTCGTCGGACCGTTCGGTGGACGAGAAGCGCGCGGCGATCGAGACCATCGGCAATCTCGGCGGCCGTGATGCGATCGGCATCCTGCGCTCCGTTTCCGGCTCGATCGACGAGAGCCTGAAGCCCGATCTCGACCACGCCATTTCCTCGATTGAAAGCGAACTGCAGCTCTGGGACATGGCCCAGAACGTCTGGTACGGCCTTTCGCTCGGCTCCGTCCTGCTGCTTGCGGCGATCGGGCTCGCCATCACCTTCGGCGTCATGGGCATCATCAACATGGCGCATGGCGAGATGGTCATGCTCGGCGCCTATTCCACCTTCGTGGTGCAGGAGGCGATCCGCACCAATGCGCCCGGCCTGTTCGACTGGTCGCTGGCGATCGCGCTGCCCGTCGCCTTCCTCGTCACCGGCGCGGTCGGCTTCGTCATCGAACGCGGCGTGATCCGCTTCCTCTACGGACGCCCGCTCGAAACGCTGCTCGCCACCTGGGGCGTCTCGCTCATCCTGCAGCAGGCGATCCGCTCGATCTTCGGCCCGACCAACCAGGAAGTCGGCAATCCGTCCTGGATGTCCGGCTCGTTTGCGCTCGGCGGCCTGACGATTACCTGGAACCGCATGTGGATCGTGCTCTTCTCGCTGTCGATCTTTGTGGCGCTTCTCGTCGTGATGAAGAAGTCGGCCTACGGGCTCAACATGCGCGCCGTCACCCAGAACCGCCGCATGGCCTCTTCTATGGGCATCAAGACGCCGTGGGTGGATGCGCTCACCTTTGCCCTGGGGTCGGGCATCGCGGGCATCGCCGGCGTGGCGCTCTCCCAGATCGACAACGTCTCGCCGAACCTCGGGCAGAGCTATATCATCGACAGCTTCATGGTCGTGGTCTTCGGCGGGGTCGGCAATCTCTGGGGCACGCTGGTCGGCGCCCTTTCGCTTGGGGTGCTCAACAAGTTCCTCGAACCTTCCGTCGGCGCCGTGCTCGGCAAGATCCTCGTGCTGGTGCTGATCATCCTCTTCATCCAGAAACGTCCGCGCGGCCTGTTCGCGCTCAAGGGAAGGGCGGTGGAAGCATGATCACGGGCTTCATCCTCCGCGCGCTCGAAGGAAAGATCGTCATCGCGGCAGCCATCCTGCTGGGCATCGCGATCCTCGTGCCGGCGCTCAACCTTTTGACCCCGCCGGACAGCGCCCTGCATATCCCCACCTATATCATGGCGCTGATGGGCAAGTATCTCTGCTATGCGCTGCTGGCGCTGGCGCTCGATCTCGTCTGGGGCTATTGCGGCATCCTCTCGCTCGGCCACGGCGCCTTCTTCGCGCTCGGGGGTTATGCGATGGGCATGTACCTGATGCGGCAGATCGGTTCGCGCGGGGTCTACGGCAATCCGGTCCTGCCCGATTTCATGGTCTTCCTAAACTGGAAGGAACTGCCCTGGTTCTGGTACGGCTTCGACTGGTTCGGCTTCGCCATGCTGATGGTGCTCTTCGTTCCCGGCCTGCTCGCCTTCGTGTTCGGATGGTTCGCCTTCCGCTCCCGTGTCAACGGCGTCTATCTGTCGATCATCACCCAGGCGATGACCTACGCGCTGATGCTCGCCTTCTTCCGCAACGACATGGGTTTCGGCGGCAATAACGGCCTCACCGACTTCAAGGACATTCTCGGCTTTTCGGTCCAGGCGGATGGTACGCGCGCTGTGCTCTTCGCCATGTCGGCGATCATGCTGGCGCTCTGCCTCCTGATCGCGTCGGCCATCACCCGCTCGAAGTTCGGCAAGGTGCTGGTCGGCGTGCGCGATGCGGAAAGCCGGGTGCGCTTCCTCGGCTTCCGCGTGGAGAACATAAAACTCTTCACCTTCGTCGTCTCGGCGATGATGGCGGGCATTGCCGGCGCGCTCTTCGTGCCGCAGGTCGGCATCATCAATCCGGGCGAATTCGCGCCCGCCAACTCGATCGAGGTAGTCGTCTGGACGGCGGTCGGCGGCCGCGGCACGCTGATCGGCCCGATCATCGGCGCGATCCTGGTCAATGCGGGCAAAAGCTTCTTCACCGGCGCCTTTCCGGAATTCTGGCTCTATGCGCTGGGCGGCCTCTTCATCGCCGTCACGCTCTTCCTGCCGAAGGGCATCGTCGGCACGATCCAGCACGGCTTCAAGGCGCGCAAAGCTCTGAAGGCCGCGGCGGAGGCCGAGAAGGGCAGGGGGAACGAACAGACCGTGGTGCAGGCCGCGCAGGCGGCGGAATAGGGGCGGGGCACAAGATCATGAACACGATTGCCGAGACGCGACAGAAAAGCCTGCTCTATCTCGAAAACGTCTCCGTCTCCTTCGACGGGTTCAAGGCGCTCAATTCGCTGTCCTTCGTGGTCGAGCCTGGAGAGCTGCGCGCCATCATCGGCCCGAACGGTGCCGGCAAGACGACGATGATGGACATCATCACCGGCAAGACGAGGCCGGATACCGGCACGGTGCTCTTCGAGGACGAGATAGATCTTACGAAGAAGGACGAGGCGGACATCGCCCAGCTCGGCATCGGCCGGAAATTCCAGAAGCCGACCGTCTTCGAAAGCCATACCGTCTGGGACAATCTGGAGCTGGCGCTCAACCGCGACCGCGGCGTCTTCGCCACCCTGTTCTATACACTTACGCCCGAAGACAAGGCGCGCATCGAGGAAATCCTTTCGACGATCCGGCTGACGCACCGCAAGGACGAGTATGCCGCCAACCTGTCGCACGGCCAGAAGCAATGGCTGGAGATCGGCATGCTGCTCGCCCAGGAGCCGAAGCTTCTGCTGGTCGATGAACCCGTCGCCGGCATGACCGATGCGGAAACGGCCGAAACCGCGGTGCTTCTGAGGGAAATCGCCAAGACCCGTTCGGTCGTGGTGGTCGAGCACGACATGGGCTTCATCCGCGACCTCGGCGTCAAGGTGACGTGCCTTGCCGAAGGTTCGGTGCTGGCGGAGGGTTCGATCGACTTCGTCTCGAACGATCCGAAGGTGATCGAGAATTATCTGGGGCGGTGAAATGAATAATATGTCGTTGACACCCCCCTCTGCCCTGCCGGGCATCTCCCCCTCAAGGGGGGAGATCGGCAAGCTGCGGCTTCCTTGTTTCTCTCGTGCTGCTCGGCATTTCCTTTTCCGTGAACGGCTGTTGTTTGCGGGAAAGGCTTGCGCCGGATCAATCTCCCCCCTTGAGGGGGAGATGCCCGGCAGGGCAGAGGGGGGTGATGTCTCCCACCATCGCGCCAAGAGAGGTGCAACGTGCTGACAGTCAACAACGTCAACCTTCACTACGGCGCGGCACAGGCGCTGCGCGGTGTCTCGGTCACGGCCGAGATGGGCAAGATCACCTGCGTGCTGGGGCGCAACGGCGTGGGGAAGAGCTCTCTTCTCCGCGCCGTTACCGGCCAGCATCCCGTCAGCGCCGGCACGATCAGCTTCGAGGGCGAAGTGCTGAACGGCCTGCCGCCCTATGCCCGCGCCAAACACGGGATCGGCTATGTGCCGCAGGGGCGCGAAATCTTCCCGCTTCTGACCGTGCAGGAAAACCTTGAAAGCGGCTACGCACCGCTTGCGCGCAAGGACCGGTTCATTCCGGACGAGATCTTTTCCCTGTTTCCGGTGCTGAAGTCGATGCTCGGCCGGCGGGGCGGCGATCTGTCCGGCGGACAACAACAGCAATTGGCGATCGGCCGTGCCATGGTCACCCGCCCGAAGATCCTCGTGCTGGACGAACCGACCGAAGGCATTCAGCCGTCGATCATCAAGGATATCGGCAGGGCGATCCGGTATCTTCGAGACAGCACCGGGATGGCCATCCTGCTCGTGGAGCAATATCTCGATTTCTGCCGGGAGCTCGCGGACCAAGTCTATATCATGGATCGTGGCGAGATCGTGCACGAAGGGCCGGCCGAAACACTGGATACGGCAGAAGCAAGGCGGCATCTTACTGTTTGAAACCAGCCTTTTACTGATGAATGTTTGTATCCCGACGCAGCATTTCGTGCGTTTCATCGTGATCCGGGATGTGTTACCAACCGGGTGCCAGGGCAGACCCCGCACATTGTTGATACCACTCCTGCACTCATGATGAGGCGCTGATGGATTTTGTTCGCATTGCCGGTTCCTTCTCCAGTCCTGCTCTTACTCGCGCGACCGCGGTAGGGGCTTTTTTCTTGGCCGCTTGCCTGGCTTCGGATGGAGCCTATGCCGGATGCGGTCAGCCGATGCAGCCGGGACGTCATCCGATCGCCATCGAAACCGGCGGCGTTGCCCGCTCCGCAGTCTATTTCGTCCCGTCTTCCTACACCGGCAACGACAAGGTTCCGGTGGTTTTCGATTTCCACGGCAGCAACAGCAGTCCCCAGGGGCAGTTGAACCGGAGCTCCTGGGACAAGATTGCCGAGAAGAACGGCTTCATCGTTCTGGCGCCGCAGGGCAGCCTGCCCGGCAAGACGGCGGGCACCTATGCCTGGAACGTGCCTTTCGTGACCCGGCAGGAAGGCGGCCTCGACGAGATCGCCTTTATCCGGCAGTCCCTGAAGACCGTGAAAGAGACGTTCTGCGTCGATCCAGCACGCATCTACGCCTCCGGTTACTCGGGCGGCGGGCGCATGCTGTCGGCCTATCTCTGCTCCGGCCACGATGATTTCGCCGCTGCCGGCTTCGTGCATTCGCTGCGCGCCGGCCGGCCGGTGGAGATCAACGGCAAATGGGAACCCGACGACGGCAACTGCAGCCCCGCCCGGCCGGTCTCCATCATGGCTTTCGCGGGCGTGAAGGACACGTCCAATCCCTATGGCGGCGGCGGGAGCGCCTATTGGCAATACGGGTTCAAGATCGCCGTCGAGCGCTGGACCGAGCTTGACGGCTGCAAGGGCAACGGCGATCCGAAAACCGTCGAAGGCGTGACCTTCAGCCTTTACGGCACCTGCAAGAGCGGTGCGCGGATCGCTTCCTATGTCTTTGCCAACGGCACGCACGACTGGCCGAAGCCGGCCGCGGCGACGGAAGCGGTGATCGCCGCCGCCAAGGAGACGGCAAGCGTGGCCAAGGTGACGACCGTCGCAGCGGTAAAGCCCGCCTTCGATCCCAATGTTGATCCGGCCTCGCGGATGTGGGAGTTCTTCGGCAGGGCCGACAGCACCGATGTCATCGCCACCGCTGCTCCGGCAAAGCCGAAGTCTGGCACGGGCATTGCATCGGACTGCACGACCGAAACCGGAATTCAGGGAACGACGTGCAGCAGCAGCCAGCCGATCGATACGCGCCGCAGCGGGCAAGGGGTGCAGGACGCCTTGTGACCAAGACGTTCGGCGGGCGCACCAGGCTTGCCGAATTCTTTCAGGAAGGTTGCGCAAAAATACGCCTTCCGGAGACGTTTTCGCCTGAAATGGAGGCGATCCTCATCAACACGTCAGGGGGACTGACGGGCGGCGACGCGATCGAATGGTCCGTCGCCGCCGCGGCTTCCACCAAACTCACCATCACCACCCAGGCCAACGAGAAGATCTACAAGGCGGCTGCCGACACGGCCTCCCTCTCCACCCATATCACGGTCGGCAAGGGCGCTTCCGTCCATTGGCTTCCCCAGGAAACCATTCTCTTCGACCGGGCCTCGCTGACGCGGCGGCTCGATGTCGATCTTGCCGAAAACTCCGAATTTCTCGCCGTCGAAGCCGTGCTGCTCGGCCGCAAGGCGATGGGCGAGGCGGTCACGCACGGGTTCTTCCGCGACCGCTGGCGCGTGCGGCGCGCGGGCAGGCTGATCCATGCGGAGGAGATGCGGTTCGACGGCGCAATCGAGCAGCTCTCCCGGGCGGCCGCCGTGCTCTCCGGCCAGGTCGCCTTTGCGACGCTCTTCTATACCGGTCCGCTCGCGGAGGCACTTTTCCCGAAGCTCAGGCAGTGTGTCGAAGGCACCTTGGGGGGAGCAAGCCACTGGAATGGCAAGCTGGTCGCCCGTCTCGCGGCGCCCACCGGCTTCGACTTGAGAAAAATCCTGGTACCGGCAATTTCCGTATTGCGTAACGGCGCGCCGGTGCCGAAAGTCTGGAACATCTGATTTTGCCATACCTGAAATTCACTGCGGGATTCCCATGAACCTGACGCCTAGAGAAAAAGACAAGCTCCTGATCGCCATGGCGGCGATCGTCGCCCGCCGCCGTCTGGAGCGCGGCGTCAAGCTCAACTATCCGGAGGCGATCGCTCTGATCACCGATTTCGTCGTCGAAGGCGCCCGCGACGGCCGCTCCGTCGCCGATCTCATGGAGGCCGGCGCGCATGTCGTCACCCGCGACCAGGTGATGGAAGGCATTGCCGAGATGATCCACGACGTGCAGGTGGAAGCGACGTTTCCGGACGGCACCAAGCTCGTCACCGTGCATGAACCGATACGTTAAGTCTCTGGGAGGTTGATTCATGATTCCGGGCGAAGTCATTGCCGCAGAAGGCGAAATCGAGCTCAATTCCGGCGCGCCGACGGTGACGGTCGAGGTTTCGAACACCGGCGACCGGCCGATCCAGGTGGGCAGCCACTATCATTTCTTCGAGACCAATAACGGCCTTTCCTTCGATCGCGAGAAGGCGCGCGGTATGCGGCTCGATATCCCCGCCGGCACGGCGGTGCGCTTCGAGCCGGGCCAGACACGTTCGGTCACGCTGATCCCGTTGTCGGGAAAACGCGAGGTCTACGGTTTCCAGCAGAAGATCATGGGTGCGCTGTAGGGGGTCCATGGAAAAGTAGGGAATTTTATGTTAAGTATGGATTTCTGAGAAAGTAGGAATTCATGGAGGCTGTGATGAGCCGGTTCGAAGCAAAGACTTCAATGAAAGGACAGGCGACGATTCCCATCGAGGTCCGCAAGACCCTGGGGCTGCCGCCCGGCGGGTCCGTGCAGTTTATCGTGGATGATAACGGCAAGGTTACCGTCGTTGCGAAGAAAAGGGGCCTTTCCCACCTGCGCGGCATTTTCGAGAAAGACGAAGGGCTGCCGCTGGATCTCGACGAAGCGATCATGGAGACGGTTGCAAGGCGCACGGCGCCAGGTCGCACGGAGGATGACCCTTGATCGGGCTCGATACCAATATTCTGGCCCGATACATACTTGACGATGACCCGCACTGGTCGCAGCGGGTTTCGCAGTTTCTTGAAACGCAACTCTCGGTCCAGAAACCGGGCTATATCAATCCAATCACACTGGTCGAGTTGGTTTGGATATTGCGCCGGAAACCAGGCTACAATCGAACTAAGTTGGCCGCTATCGTAGACGGTCTTCTTTCCTCGGATGTTCTTGTCGTCGGTGAAGCCGCCGCTGTCGAACAGGCGCTTGCCTCTTTCAAGGTGGGAAGCGCTGGTTTCGCCGACTATCTCATCGCCGAACTCAATGAGGCCGCCGGTGCGTCACCGACTATCACGCTGGATCACCGAGCCTCTAAAAATCCGCCATTCGTCCTTTTTTCGCAGGAAGCCTGAGCCATGCCCTACAAGATGTCCCGCGCGTCTTACGCCTCCATGTTCGGCCCGACCGTGGGCGACAAGGTTCGCCTTGCCGATACCGAGCTCTTCATCGAGGTGGAGAAGGATTTCACCACGTACGGCGAGGAGGTGAAGTTCGGCGGCGGCAAGGTGATCCGCGACGGCATGGGGCAGAGCCAGGCGACAAGGGCCGAAGGCGCGGTCGATACCGTCATCACCAATGCGCTGATCGTCGATCATTCCGGCATCTACAAGGCCGACGTCGGTTTGAAGGACGGCCGTATCTATGCGATCGGCAAGGCGGGCAATCCGGATACGCAACCGGGCGTCACGATCATTGTCGGGCCGTCGACGGAGGCGATCGCGGGCGAGGGCAAGATCCTGACCGCGGGCGGCATGGACGCGCATATCCATTACATCTGCCCCCAGCAGATCGAGGAGGCGCTGATGAGCGGCGTCACGACCATGCTCGGCGGCGGTTCGGGGCCGGCACACGGCACGCTTGCCACCACCTGCACCGGCGCCTGGCATATCGAGCGGATGATCGAGAGTTTTGACGCTTTTCCGATGAACCTTGCGCTTGCGGGCAAGGGCAATGCCTCGCTCCCGGCGCCGGTCGAGGAGATGATCCTTGCAGGCGCCTCCAGCCTCAAGCTGCACGAGGACTGGGGCACCACGCCTGCCGCGATCGACAACTGCCTCACCGTCGCCGATGAGTACGACGTGCAGGTGATGATCCACACCGATACGCTGAACGAGAGCGGCTTCGTGGAGGATACGGTCGCTGCCATCAGGGGCCGCACCATTCATGCCTTCCACACGGAAGGGGCGGGCGGCGGCCATGCGCCGGACATTATCAAGGTCTGCGGCCAGCCGAACGTCATACCGTCGTCGACCAACCCGACGCGCCCTTACACCGTCAATACGCTGGCCGAGCATCTGGACATGCTGATGGTCTGCCATCACCTGTCGCCGTCGATCCCCGAAGACATCGCATTCGCCGAAAGCCGCATCCGCAAGGAGACGATCGCGGCGGAAGACATCCTGCACGATATCGGGGCCTTCTCGATCATCTCCTCCGACAGCCAGGCCATGGGCCGCGTCGGGGAAGTCGCGATCCGCACCTGGCAGACGGCCGACAAGATGAAGCGTCAGCGGGGTCAGCTGAAGGAAGAAACCGGCGACAACGACAATTTCCGGGTCAAGCGCTACATCGCCAAATACACGATCAATCCGGCGATCGCTCACGGCATTTCCCACGAGATCGGATCAATCGAGGTGGGAAAACGCGCCGATCTCGTGCTCTGGAATCCCGCTTTCTTCGGCGTGAAGCCGGACATGGTGCTGCTCGGCGGTTCGATCGCCGCGGCGCCGATGGGCGATCCGAACGCATCCATACCGACGCCGCAGCCGATGCACTACCGGCCGATGTTCGCCGCCTACGGCAAGCTGCGCACGAATTCGTCCGTCACCTTCGTCTCCCAGGCTTCGCTCGATGCCGGCCTTGCCCACAAGCTCGGCGTTGCCAAGAAGCTGGTGGCGGTGAAGAATGTCCGCGGCGGCATTTCCAAGGCTTCGATGATGCACAATTCGGCTACGCCGCATGTGGAGGTCGATCCGGAAACCTATGAGGTCCGTGCCGACGGCGAGCTGCTCACCTGCCAGCCGGCCACCGTGCTGCCCATGGCGCAGCGCTATTTCCTGTTCTAACCGGACGACGGCGGCCGTTGCCGTTCTGCCGCCCAAGGGGGCTTGTCATGATCGCATGGTCGATATTCGTTCCTGCCTGCTTCGCGCTCAACTGCGCGCCGGGGCCTAACAACATGCTGGCTTTTTCGAATGCGGCGAGGCTCGGCGCGACGCCCGCACTGCTCGGCGGCCTCGGGCGGATGCCGGCTTTCGCCTTCCTGATACTGATCACCATCCTGGGTCTTGGAGCGGTCCTGGCGGCATCCTCCGTCGCCTTCACCGTCATCAAGTTCGCGGGCGCCGTCTACCTCATCTATGTCGGCATCCAATTCTGGCGAAAGGCGCGGGCGCTGGCCTCCATGCGGTCCACCGACGCCAGCCTCAAGGCCCTGATGCGGCGCGACTTCACGCTTGCGATCAGCAATCCCAAGGCGATCGCCATCTTCACGGCCTTCTTTCCGCAGTTCATCGATGCCTCTCAACCGGCCTGGAGCCAGCTTGCGGCGATGGGCACCGTGTTTCTTCTGCTTGAGGTGGGAGCAGTCGCGCTGTACGTCGTTGCCGGCGTCCTGTTGCGCAAGGCGCTCCGCTCGGAGCGGATATTCGTCTATCTCAACCGGCTGGTCGGCGGTGTCCTCATCGCATCCGGCGGTTCCATGGCGCTTTCCAGCCGTTAAGGCACACTATTTCCGAGGGTTTTCGACGTGCAACACATTCATTCCTATCGCCCCGCCGGCGAGATTACCGATCCGCCGGTCGATACCGTCACCCTGCCGCACGATCTCCGGCATCTTCGCCGCAAGCTGCTGCATCTTTCGAACGGAGACATGGTGATGCTCGACCTCAAGGAGGCGGTGCTCTTCCATCACGGCGATCGGCTGGTGCTCGACAGCGGCGACACGGTCGAGGTGAAGGCGGCGCCGGAAAAACTCTTCGAGGTGAAGGCGCGCGATACGCTGCATTTGATCGAACTCGCCTGGCATCTCGGTAACCGGCATCTTTCCGCGCAGATCGAGGAAGGGCGCATCCTCATCCTGCGCGATCATGTGATCCGGGCCATGCTGGAGGGGCTTGGCGCCACGGTGGCGGAGGTCGAGGAACCGTTCCAGCCGGCGCGCGGCGCCTATCATTCTCATGGCGGGCATTCCCATGGGGGACATTCCCACGATCATGGCCATGGGCACGGCCATGAGCACGGCCACCATCATGATTGAGTTCGCATGAGCCGAGGCCTCGACACGCAGGCATTGCTTCGATTGATGGCCTGGCTGTCGCCGGCCTTTCCGATCGGCGGCTTTGCCTGGTCCGGAGGGCTGGAGCGCGCGGTGTTCGACCGGCTGCTGACGAATGCCGCAGGTTTGAAGGACTGGCTTTCGGCAATCCTGGGGCACGGGGCGCTATGGAACGATGCGGTTCTGTTTGCGGAAGCCTGGCGGCAATCCGCAAACGAGGCGATGCTGAAAGAGGCGGCGGAACTGGGATTGGCCCTGGCGGGCTCGGCGGAGCGCTTCACGGAAACCCTGTCGCTCGGCAAGGCCTTCGTTGCCGCAGCCTCAGCCTGGCCGGATGCGGTGCTGGAGCGCCTGCCGCCGGACGTGCCGTTTCCGGTTGCGGTG
This sequence comes from Neorhizobium sp. CSC1952, assembly GCF_030378245.1. Taxonomy (NCBI): domain Bacteria; kingdom Pseudomonadati; phylum Pseudomonadota; class Alphaproteobacteria; order Hyphomicrobiales; family Rhizobiaceae; genus Neorhizobium; species Neorhizobium sp. CSC1952. The sequence continues at coordinate 3,341,063 of NZ_CP128416.1, forward strand.
GGCGCGGTAGCCGCCGCGCATGACGTTCCTGCGGAAAAGGCGCTCGCCGCCTATCTGCATGCCGCCGTTTCGCAATCGGTTTCGGCGGGTATCCGGCTCGGGGTCGCGGGCCAGACGGAAGGCGTGGCGATCCTGGCCGATCTGGAGGACTTGATTGCCGAGACGGCAGAGCGCGCGGCGCAGACGACGCTTGCCGATCTCGGGGGCGCGGCGGTGCAGGCGGAAATCGCCTCGCTCCGGCACGAAACGCAGCATTCGCGGCTTTTCCGCTCCTGAAGGCGGGCTTAAGCTGTCATTGAAAGATTGAAAGGACATCTCATGAAATCGGCGAACGGACCTTTGCGCGTCGGCATCGGCGGCCCCGTCGGCTCGGGCAAGACGGCGCTGACGGAGAAACTCTGCAAGGCGATGCGGGAGGATTATTCCGTCGCGGTCGTCACCAACGACATCTACACCAAGGAGGATGCCGAGGCGCTGGTCCGGATGCAGGCGCTCTCCTCCGACCGTATCGTCGGTGTCGAAACCGGCGGCTGCCCGCATACCGCCATCCGCGAGGACGCGACCATCAATCTGCAGGCGATTGCCGGGCTGAATGAGCGCATTCCGGATCTCGACGTCGTCTTCATCGAATCCGGCGGCGACAATCTGGCCGCGACCTTCTCGCCCGATCTCGCCGATATCACCATCTATGTGATCTCCACCTGCCAGGGCGAGGAAATCCCGCGCAAGGGCGGACCGGGCATCACCCGCTCGGACCTTCTCGTCATCAACAAGAAGGACCTTGCGCCCTATGTCGGCGTGGACCTCGATGTGATGGACCGCGACGCTTACCGCATGCGTGAGGCCAAACCCTTCGTCTTCACGGATCTGAAGCGCGGCGAAGGCGTCGATCATGTGGTCCGGTTTCTGAAGGAGCAGGGCGGTCTCTGAGCCTTGCCGGCGACGTTCGGCGGCTGGATCTCGCGAAGAGCCCTGATGTCGCCCACCTGGATGATCCGGCCGCGCACGGTGACGCCCGTCTTGCGAAGCGCGGAGAAGACCCGCGAGAGGACATCCGGCGCTGGAATATCAGTTTCACGAAGGCGGGTTTGACGTCGATCAAACCCGCACTCTTTTGCGCAGGCAATAAAAAACGCCGGACCCGAAGGCCCGGCGTTTTCGAAATGCGGCTGGAGACGGAGCTTATTCCGCGGCCATCGGCGGCAGGCGGAGCACCTTGTTGCCCGCCTGCGTGCCCGGCGAGCGGTCGTCGTTGGCGCCGGTCTGCCGTTCGATCTGGTTGAGGCGCTCTTCCAGCGAGGCGATCGACTGCGCCTGTTTGCGCGTCTCCTGGCTGAGTTCCTCGTTGGAGAGGCCGAGATCCTCCTCTTCCTTCTTGCCGACCATGCGGCCGAAGAGCTTGCCGAGCAGGCGCGACAGGTCGTCCATGATCAGGAAGAAGGACGGCACGACGACGAGCGAGAGCACCGTCGATACGATGATGCCGCCGATCACCGCGATCGCCATCGGCGCACGGAAGGAACCGCCTTCGCCGACGCCGAGTGCGGAGGGCAGCATGCCGGCGGACATGGCGATCGAGGTCATGATGATCGGCCGGGCGCGCTTGCGGCCAGCCTCCACCATGGCGTGGACGCGTTCCAGGCCGTGGCGCTTCATCTCGATCGCGAAGTCGACGAGCAGGATGGCGTTCTTCGTCACGATGCCCATCAGCATCAGGATGCCGATGAGGACCGGCATGGAGAGCGCGTTCTGGGTGACGATCAGCCCCGCCGCCACGCCGCCGATCGCGAGCGGCAGCGAGAACAGGATGGTGAAGGGCTGGATCACGTCCTTGAAGAGCAGGATCAGCACCACCAGCACCAGCATCAGGCCGAGCAGCATGGCGTTGCCGAAGCTCTGCGTCATTTCCGCCTGCACCTTGGCATCGCCGCTCTCGGCCAGACGAACCGTCTTCGGGAACTCCGTCGAGTCGACGATGCGCTTGAATTCGGCGGTCGCGGTGTCAAGTGCCGTGCCATAGGGCACGTCGGAACCGATCGACACGACGCGGTTGCGGTCATTGCGCTTGATCGAGCTCGGACCTTCCGAATAGTCGATGTCGGCGACGTTGTAGAGCGGCACGCTGGCGCCTGCCGCCGTCTTGATCTTCAGCGCCCGGATGGCGGCGAGATCGCGGCGGACATCGAGCGAGGCCTGGACGCGGATCGGGATCTGCCGGTCGTCGAGCGAGATCTTGGCGAGGTTCGCATCGACATCGCCGATGGTGGCGACGCGCACGGTTTCCGAAATCTGCTGCGGCGTGATGCCGAGGCGCGAGGCCTCGTCCATGCGCGGACGGATCTGCAGTTCCGGCCGCGGCAGCGCGCCTTCCGACGAAACGTTGACGAGGATCGGCGAGGCGCGCAGCTTCGATTCCAGGATGCTGACCGCCTCGTTCAGATCCGCCTCGTTGGTCGAGAGGAAGTTGAACGAAAGCTCGCGCTCGGCGCGGTCGTTGACCTTGGAGATGCGCACGTCCGGGATGGAGCGGACGGCGGCGAAGATATCCTTCTCCACGTCCCATTGCGGACGGGTGCGGCCGTTCTCCTTGATCTTCGGCATATAGTCGCCGATGAGCGGGATGGAGCCGAGGCCCTTGTTGACCAGGGTCTTCACCAGCGAATGGTCGATGTTTCCGAGGATGATGCGGACGGTCGCGCGGCGCAATTCGAGGTCACCCTTGGGCGAGGCGCCGCCCAGGATGAAGACGCTCTCCACGCCATCGATATTGCGCACGGCATCGTAGATGACGTCGGTGCTGGCGGCTGTCTCGTCCAGCGTCGCGTTCGGCGGCAGTTCGACCGAAAGCACGACGCGCGAGGAATCGTCCGGCGGCAGGAAGCTGCCGGGAACCTGGCTGAGCAGCATCACGGAGCCGATAAGGAAGGCGATCGCGGCCAGCAGCGTCGTATAGCGCCAGTACCATTTGCGGGTCGTGCCGGTGACGAGGCGCGTATAGGCCTTCATGAGCCGGCCGTCGTTGTCGTGATGGTCGTCCATCGCGTCTTCGGCGCGCATCAGGTAGGCGGCCATCAGCGGGGTGATGAGACGCGCCACCGCCAGCGAGAAGAAGACGGAGAAGGCGACCGTCAGGCCGAACTGGATGAAATACTGGCCCGGAATGCCCGGCATGAACGAGACCGGCACGAAGACCGCGATGATCGTGAAGCTGGTGGCGATGACGGCAAGCCCGATCTCGTCGGCCGCCTCCAGCGCCGCCCGGTAGGGCGTCTTGCCCATCTTGATGTGCCGCGCGATGTTCTCGATCTCGACGATCGCGTCGTCGACCAGAATACCCGTCGCGAGCGTCAGGGCCAGGAAGCTCACGAGGTTCAGCGAGAACCCCATGATGTCCATGATCCAGAAGGTCGGGATCGCCGAGAGCGGCAGGGCGACGGCCGCGATCAGGGTCGCGCGCCAGTTCCTGAGGAACAGGAACACCACGATGACCGCGAGGATCGAGCCTTCCATCAGCGTGTGGAGGGCGGCTTCATAGTTGCCGTAGGTGAAATAGACCGAGTCGTCGACCATCTCGATCGAGACGTTCGGATTGGCCTGGCGCACCTGGTCGAGGCTTTCCGCGACCGTCTCGGCGACCGAGACTTCGCTGGCGCCCTTGGCGCGGAAGACGGCAAAGGTGACCGAGGGGGCGCCGTTGAAGCGCGAGAAAGATTTCGGCTCCTCATAGGTATCGGTGATGGTGCCGAGCTCGGTCAGCTTGACGAAGCGGCCGTTCGGCAGAGTGATCGTCGTGTCGGCGAGCTGCTGGACGTTGCGGGCGTCGCCGAGCGTGCGGATCGTCTGCTCGTTGCCGGCCACCTGGCCGCGGCCGGAGCCCAGATCGACGTTGGTGCCGCGAAGCTGCCGGTTCACGTCGGCGGCCGTGATGCCGTAGGCATCCAGCTTGGCAGGGTTCAGCGACACGCGGATCTCGCGGTCGGAGCCGCCGTAGCGGTCGATGCGGCCGATCCCCGGCTGGCCCTGCAGGGCGCGCTTCACCGTATCGTCGACGAACCAGGAGATTTCCTCCAGGGTCATGTCCGGCGAGGAGACGGCGAATGTCTGGATCGCCTGGCCTTCAACGTCCACCTTGGTGACGACGGGTTCCTCGATGCCGGCGGGCAGGTCGCTGCGAATCTTGTCGATCGCGTCCTTGGTGTCCTGCACGGCCTCTTCGGTCGGCTTTTCGATGCGGAAGAGCACGACGGTCTGCGATTGGCCGTCGGTCACCGTCGACTGGATTTCGTCGATGCCGCTGATCGAGGCGACCGCATCCTCGATCTCCTTCGTCACCTGCATTTCCAGCTCGGCGGGCGATGCGCCGCTCTGGGTGACGGTGATCGAGACGACCGGGACGTCGATATTGGGAAAACGGGTGATCGGCAGGGCGTAGAACGACTGGATGCCGACATAGAGCAGCAGGGCGAAGCCGAGCAGCGGCGCAATCGGATTGCGGATCGACCAGGCGGAGAAGTTCATGCGGGCTTACCTCGTTCTGGCCTCAGTTGGAAACAGTGCCGGGCTCGGCCGGGACCGGAGCGATCCTGTCGCCGTCCCGGACGAAGGCGCCGGCCTTCGCAACAACCACGTCACCTGCTTCGAGGCCGCTGACGACCTCGACGAAACCGCCATCCTGGATGCCGGTTTCGATCTTCACCTGCTTGACCACATTGTCCTCGACCTTGCGGGCGGTGGAACCCTCGCGGCCGGTGGTGACGGCAGACAGGGGGAGCGCCAGCGCATCGGTCTCGGCGACGATGATCTCGGCACTCGCATACATGCCGGCGCGGGCACCGCTCTCGTCGTCGATGACGATATGCACGGAGCCGAGCCGGGTCGTGGCGTCGACCGTCGGGGAGACGAGCCGCACCTTGCCCTCGATCTTCGTCCTGCCGCCGGCGATCGTCACGATCGCCTTCTGGCCGGCCTTGATCTTCTGGATGTCGGATTCGGAAAGATCGGCGACGAGCTCGATCGCGCCGTCCTTGATGATCGTGAAGAGCGGATCGCCCGCGCCCGTGGCGATCGCGCCGACCTTGGCGTTTCGCACCGAAACGACGCCGGCGACCGGTGTCTTCACACCGGTGCGGGCAAGCCTCAGATCGACGTCCTCGATCTGGCTGTCGACCACCTTGATGTCGGATTCGCCGACGCTGACGGCCTGCCTGGCGGCATTCAGCCGCGCCTCGGATACGTCCACCAGCGCTTGCGCCTGCTCGAGCTGGGAAACCGTGCTCGTGCCGCTCTGGCTCAGCCGCTTCGTGCGGTCGCGCTGGCGGGTCGCGTCGGCAAGATTGGCCTCCGCCTCGATCACCTGCGCCTTGTACTGGGCGACAGCCGCCTCGGCTTTGGCCTTGTTGGCTTCGTACTGGCTCTTCTGCAGCAGGAGCGCGTCGTCGTTCAGCGTGGCGAGCACGCTGTCGGCCTTCACCTCGTCGCCGACATCGGCGTTGAGCGTCTTGATCGACAGGCCGTCGACCAGCGGTTGGACATAGACCTCGTCCACCGGCTTGACGGTGCCGGTCGCGATCACCCGATCGACGAGGGGTTTCGTCACCGCTTCGGTCACGACGATGGACGGGAGCTTGATTTCGGTCTGAGCCGGGGCCGGCTGAGCCGGTTCCTGCGCGGGCGCCGTGCTCGCAGCAAGCGAGATCAAGAGAGCCGCGAGACCGGCAGACTTCGGGAACTTGCGAAACATGCGACTAACTTCCGACTGAAGGTAAGGGGCAAATATTCCGCTCGGGGCAGATCCCGTCTCGCCGCGCCCCCTCCGCGCGCGGCATCCCGCTTGAAGGTGGTGACCGCACAAAACGGTTGCAAGACCGGCAGCGAAAGATTCGTCAACGCTGCACTTTTACGTGTTTGCGCTGCACAAATCAATCCGCATACGTTATGGCATGGATGAGTTTTGGTTATGCTTTACGTAAGAAAATTCTAAAAAAACGCGCGACCTGCAGCCGCGCGTTCTCTTCAAGTGAAGCGGCGGCGATTATTATTTCGATGCCGCGTCGGTGATCTCGCTCGTATAGGCGCCTTCCGGCTGCTTGGTGATGATCTTCTGGTCGAGAAGCGCCTTCACCGTGCGGTCGTAGGTGGCCGTGTCGAGCTTGCCCGTGCCGGTGCCGATGAGCTTGGCCACTTCGCCCATCATGCGCTTCTGGTGGTTTTCGTCCTGCCCGCCATTGTCCATGACGATCTCGGCGGCTTCCTCGGGATTGTCGATCGCGTATTTCCAGCCCTTCATCGAGGCGCGGACGAATTTGACCATGTTCTCCTTGAATTTCGGGTCCTTGAGCTCGGTGTCGAGCACGTAGAGGCCGTCTTCCAACAGATCGTTGCCCATGGCGGTGTAGTTGAAGACGATCAGATCTTCCGGCTTGAAGCCGGCATCGATCGCCTGCCAGTACTCGTTATAGGTCATGACCGAGATGCAATCGGCCTGCTTCTGGATCAGCGGCTGCACGTCGAAGCTCTGCTTCAGCACGGTGACGCCGTTGGCGCCGCCATCCGTCGAAAGGCCGAGCTTGTTCATCCAGGCGAAGAACGGATATTCGTTGCCGAAGAACCAGACGCCGAGCGTATGGCCCTTGAAATCGGCCTCGGTCTTCACCGGCCCGTCCTTCGGGCAGATGAGCTGCAGGCCCGATTTCTCGTAGGGCTGGGCGATGTTGACCAGCGGCACGCCCTTTTCGCGGGCGACAAGCGCACCGCCCATCCAGTCGACGATCACGTCGGCGCCGCCGCCGGCGATCACCTGTTCCGGGGCGATGTCGGGGCCGCCCGGCTTGATCTCGACGTCGAGGCCTTCCTCCTCGTAGAAGCCCTTGTCCTTGGCGACGTAATAGCCGCCGAACTGGCCCTGCGCGACCCATTTCAGCTGCAGGGTGACCTTGTCGGCGGCCATCGCCTGGGCTGCGGCGAGCGAAAACGCGCCCGCCATCAATGTCATCATGATCTTTTTCATTTTGTTTCCCTCTGTGGTTGCCGATCTCGTTAAGGTGGAGTCGGATTTGAGCATCTAACCCCCACGGTTAGACGGATGCCAGAACGTCGTCGCTCTTTCGCCAAGCGCCACGACACCATAAAAAACCGAACCGACAACCGCCGCAACAGCGATTTCGGCCCAGACCATGTCGACATTCATGCGGCCGATTTCGGTGGAGATGCGGAATCCCATGCCGACGATCGGCGTGCCGAAGAATTCGGCCACGATCGCGCCGATCAGCGCCAGCGTCGAATTGATCTTCAGCGCGTTGAAGATGAAGGGCATGGCGGCGGGCAGGCGCAGTTTGAAAAGGGTCTGCCAGTAGTCCGAGGCATAGGAACGCATCAGGTCCCGCTCCATGCTGCCGGCCGCCGCAAGGCCCGCAACCGTGTTCACCAGCATGGGGAAGAAGGTCATGATGATGACGACGGCTGCCTTCGACTGCCAGTCGAAGCCGAACCACATCACCATGATCGGCGCCACGCCGATGATCGGGAGCGCCGAGACCAGGTTGCCGATCGGCAGCAGCCCCCGGCGCAGGAAAGCGACGCGGTCGGCGAGGATCGCCACGACGAAGCCGCAGGCGCAGCCGACGACATAACCGAACAGCACGGCCTTGAAGATCGTCTGCCGCACGTCGGCCCAGAGGATGGGGATCGAGCCGGCAAGCCGCGCACCGATGGCACTCGGCGGCGGGAGCAGGATGAAGGGAATGCCGGCGCCGCGGGTGATCGCCTCCCAGAGGATCAGGATCCAGGCGCCGAAGAGCGCCGGGATGAGGAGCCGCAGGAACGTATCGGCGGCCCGGGATTTTGCACGGATGCCGGATAGAACCGTGACACAGCGCCATGCGAGGAGCCAGGCGGCGGCGATCATCAGGAAGAAGGCAGACGTCGCCTTGCCTTCGTTGCCGGACAGTCCTCCGATCAGAAGCCAGGCGGCGAGATGGGCGCAGACGAAGAGGATCGTCGCGAGAAGCGGCGCGGAAATGTTTGCGAACGAGGCGAGGGCGGCTCCCGCCACCAGAACGAAGATCAAGGCAGCGGCGCCGCCGCCGAAGGGTGAGGGTGCATCTGCAGCAAGCAGGGGCAGCGAAGCCAATGCCGCGAGACAGAGGAGAAGCGCGGTCGCTCCCTGCCAGGAACGGAAGATCGGGCTCATGCAGACCTCCCGCCCATGGCGCGGTCGACGATCTTCGCGGCGAGACCGACGATGGTGACGAGCGTTGCGGCAAGCACGGAGGCCGCGATCAGCGCCGCGAAGAGGTCGATCGTCTGGCTGTAATAGGAGCCGTCCAGAAGTTTCCGGCCGATTCCCGCCACCGCGCCGGTCGGCATTTCGCCGACGATCGCGCCGACCAGGCTCGCGGCGATCGCCACCTTCATGGAGGTGAACAGGAAGGGGATCGACGCCGGCACGCGCAGTTTCCAGAAGGTCTGCGCAGCACTGGCATGATAGGTGCGCATCAGGTCGAGCTGGATGAGTTCCGGCGAGCGCAGGCCCTTGACCATGCCGACCGCGACCGGGAAGAAGGAGAGATAGGTCGAGATCAGCGCCTTCGGGATGAGGCCGGTGATGTTCACCGCCGCCAGCACGACGATCACCATCGGGGCGATCGCCAGGATCGGCACGGTCTGCGAGGCGATGATCCAGGGCATGAGGCTGCGGTCGAGCGCCTTCACATGCACGATGCCGACGGCGATCAGGATGCCGAGCACCGTGCCGAAGGTGAAGCCGACGACGGTGGACGAAAGCGTCACCCAGGCATGGTAGACGAGGCTGCGATTGCTGGTGACGCGGCGCAGGAAGGTGTTCTCGAAGACGTTGCTCACCACCTGGTGCGGCGCCGGCAGCACCGGCTTCGGCTGGGAAAGCGTCCTCTCGATGAAATCCACGGGCTTCGAGGCGGCGACATTGCCGCGCCGGTCGAGATCGCGCTGGAAAGGCGCGTTCATGAACACGGCCGCGACATACCAGACCGCCACGATGACGAGGAGGATGGTGACGACCGGGAGCATGCGTTGGGTGAGGGTGTCGGGTTTCATGGGGCTCTTCCCCTCAGGGCCAGGCTAAAGTTACCCCCCTCTGTCCTGCCGGACATCTCCCCCACAAGGGGGGAGATCGGCAAGTGGCACCGATTTCCCGAAATCTTAAGCGCATTCAAAACGAGAGCGGCAATCTCGGTGTCAAACTGTGAGCGAGACCTTACTACTCTCTGATCTCCCCCCTTGTGGGGGAGATGTCCGGCAGGACAGAGGGGGGTATCCCACAAACGCAGGCTATTGTTCCTCATAACTATGCCCCGCTCTCAGCCCCTCGCGCACCCGTTGGGCGATTTCCAGGAATTCCGGCGTCTCGCGGATTTCGAGCGGCCGCTCGGCCGGCAGCGTCGATTCGATGACATCGGTCACCCTGCCGGGGCGCGGCGACATGACGACGATCTTCGTCGAAAGATAGACCGCCTCCGGAATGGAGTGGGTGACGAAACAGATGGTCTTTTCCGTCCGCGCCCAGAGCTTCAGGAGCTGCTCGTTCAGATGGTCGCGGACGATCTCGTCGAGTGCGCCGAAGGGTTCGTCCATCAGGAGAAGATCGGCATCGAAGGCGAGCGCGCGGGCGATCGAGGCGCGCTGCTGCATGCCGCCGGAAAGCTGCCAGGGATATTTCTTGCCGAAGCCCGAGAGATTGACGAGGTCGAGCGTGCGCTCGATGCGGCTCCTGCGTTCGGCGGCAGAATAGCCCATGATTTCAAGGGGAAGGGCGATGTTCTTCTCTATCGTCCGCCAGGGATAGAGGGCCGGCGCCTGGAAGACATAGCCGTATGAGCGCGATTTTCGCGCCTCCTCGGGCGTCATGCCGTTGACGGTGATCTCCCCCGCCGTCGCCTTTTCCAGATCGGCGATGACGCGCAGAAACGTCGTCTTGCCGCAGCCGGAGGGGCCGATGAAGGAGACGAAATCGCCTTTCCTCACCTCCAGGTCGACATTCGAGAGCGCATGCACCGGCCCGTCATTGGTCTCGAAGGTCAGCCCCAGCTTTCTGGCGGAAACGACGGAAAAGGGGGGAGGGCTCAATGACATTGCGCGTGAGGTCCATATTGAACGTCGTTCGGGAGGCCGATGGTTTTTCCTGGCTTCAGTCTATCACCGGAAGTCCCCGGATCGTGGTATCCTGGAAAAAGATCCCGCCTTACGGAGGAAGATGGCAATGGATACCGCGTCAAAACCCACCTGCCGCATCGTGAAGCCTGATGCCGCCTACGACGGCAAGCAGGGCCTGCGTTACTTTCAAGGAATTGCCGCCGAGACGGTCGGTTCGAAAGGCATCTGCATGCACCTCCTGACCATTCCGCCGGGCGTGAAGGCAAAGGCGCATCTGCACGAAACCCACGAGACGGCGATCTACATGCTCTCCGGCTCGTCGCATACGTGGTACGGCGACCGGCTGGAGAACCATGTCGTGCTGCATGCGGGCGAGCTGATGTACATCCCGGCGGGCGTGCCGCATCTGCCGGCCAATCTTTCCAGCACGCCCTGCACGGCGGTGATCGCCCGCACCGATCCCAACGAGCAGGAAAGCGTCGTGCTTCTGCCGGAGCTGGATGGATTGGTGGAAACGCCGGGCTGACGCCTTTGCGGCTTCACCCCCCTCTGTCCTGCCGGACATCTCCCCCACAAGGGGGGAGATCGGATAGCAGATCGGCATCGCCTCCAATTCAGCTTTGAAACTGCCGCTGCTGTGCAGCACAAACTTGACGTTTCGGGAAGTCTCCGCGTCTTGCCGATCTCCCCCCTTGTGGGGGAGATGTCCGGCAGGACAGAGGGGGGTATTTTCGATCCGTCCCCGCATCGCCCTCACGTCACACCCCGCTTGCAGGAATGCCGGTGCGCTCCACCTTGCGCGGCGCGGTCAGCTCCTTCCAGGTCGACAGTGCCTTGTTGACCGCCTGGAACGGTTCGCGCTTGACGAACTGGCCATGGCCTTCGCGGGTCTTGATCGCGCCATCCTCGACGGCCACGACACCGCGGGTCAGCGTATAGCGCGGCAGGCCGGTGACCTCCTTGCCCTCGAAGACGTTGTAATCGATCGCGGACTGCTGGGTTTTCGACGAGATCGTCTTCGACCGCTTCGGGTCCCAGACGACGATATCCGCATCGGCGCCCACCAGGATCGCGCCCTTCCTCGGATAGATGTTGAGGATTTTCGCGATATTGGTGGAGGTGACAGCCACGAACTCGTTCATGGTGATGCGGCCGGTCGCCACCCCATAGGTCCAGAGCATCGGCATGCGGTCCTCGAGCCCGCCGGTGCCGTTCGGGATACTGCGGAAGTCGCCGACGCCATAGCGCTTCTGGTCGGTCGTAAAGGCGCAATGGTCGGTCGCGACGACCTGCAGCGAACCGGAGGAAAGACCCGCCCAGAGCGAATCCTGATGCTGTTTGTTGCGGAAGGGCGGGCTCATCACCCGGCGGGCGGCGTGGTCCCAGTCCTTGTTGAAATATTCGCTCTCGTCGAGCGTCAGGTGCTGGATCAGCGGCTCGCCGTAGACGCGCATGCCGTTCTGGCGGGCGCGGCGGATCGCTTCGTGCGCCTGTTCACAGGAGGTGTGGACGACGTAGAGCGGCACGCCCGCCATGTCGGCGATGATGATGGCGCGGTTCGTCGCCTCGCCTTCGACGGAGGCGGGTCGCGAATAGGCATGCGCTTCCGGCCCGTTATTGCCCTCGTCCATCAGCTTCTGCTGCATGGCGGCGACGACATCGCCGTTTTCCGCGTGAACGAGGGGCAGGGCGCCGAGTTCGGCACAGCGCTGGAACGAGGCGAACATCTCGTCGTCGTTCACCATCAGGGCGCCCTTATAGGCCATGAAGTGCTTGAAGGTGTTGATGCCGTGGTTCAGAACGACCGCCTTCATCTCGTTGAAGACCTGTTCGCCCCACCAGGTGACCGACATATGGAAGGAATAGTCGCAATTGGCGCGGGTCGCCTTGTTGTCCCAGCGCTTCAGGGCATCGAGCAGCGACTGGCCGGGTTCGGGCAGGCAGAAATCGACCACCATGGTCGTGCCGCCGGCAAGGCCGGCACGCGTCCCGCTTTCGAAATCGTCGGAGGAATAGGTGCCCATGAAGGGCATTTCGAGATGCACGTGCGGGTCGATGCCGCCCGGCATGACGTAACAGTCCGTCGCGTCCAGCACCTCGTCGCCCGAGAGGTTCGGGCCGATCTCGACGATCCTGCCGCCGTCGATCCTGACATCCGCCTTGTAGGTCAGGTCGGCGGTGACGATGGTTCCACCCTTGATGACTGTGGTCATGGTTGTTCCCCTGTCTTGTGAGTTTCGGTGCTGGCCGGATGAAAGCGGGTCACGTCGCAGCGGTCGGTCATTCGCCCAGTAAGGGCCGCAAGAATGGTATCTAGTACGGCGCGACGTTCGCGGGTGATTTCGTGGTTCCAGAACCGAAGCACAGAGTAGCCGGTCCGGTTAAGCCAGTGCGTTCGCGCTTCATCGGAGCAGCTTTCTTCGTGGTGGAAACCGTCGATTTCGATGATCAGCCTTTCCTCCCGGCAAAGAAAGTCCACCACGTAAGGACCGAGAGGAACCTGGCGGGCGAACTTGTAGCCGTTGAGATGGCGATTTCTCAGATCGCTCCAGAGACGGTACTCTTCCTCCGTCTCGTTTTGGCGGAGGCGGCGTGCTTGTGTCGTCTTCCCTGGCCGTCTTTTGGTGATGTCGTCACTCGGCATTGCGTACACCCCCTCATCCGGCCCTTCGGGCCACCTTCTCCCCGCCGGGGAGAAGGAGGAATATGCCGTACCGATGGCGTGAGATGGACGCCATCCCATCGGTTGTTGATCGGATGGCGGTGCGGCACAACCTTCCTTCTCCCCAGCGGGGAGAAGGTGGCCCGAAGGGCCGGATGAGGGGGTGTTCACCGATACGGCCATCGGCCTACTCCACAATCTCCGCGGTCTCCAGCACGGCATGGAAGAGCACGTCGGCGCCTGCGGCTGCCCATTCCTTGGAAATGTCCTCCGCTTCGTTGTGCGAAAGCCCGCCGACGCAGGGGCAGAAGATCATCGTTGCGGGTGCCACCTTCGCCGCCCAGCAGGCATCGTGGCCGGCGCCGGAAATGATGTCCCTGTGGCTTAGCCCAAGCTTTTCCGCCGCCTCGCGCACACGGCCGACGAGCACCGGATCGAACGTCACCGGATCGAAATGGCCGACGGCCTCGACCGAACAGCCGACGCCGAGTTTCTCGCAGATCTCCGCGGCCTGTGTCTCGATCCTCGCCCGCATCCGGTCGAGCTTCTCCTGGGAGGGCGTGCGGATGTCGACGGTGAAGACCACTTTGCCCGGCAGGACGTTGCGGGAGTTCGGCGAGAAGAACACCTGGCCGACGCCGCCGACGGCGCCCGGCTGCTCGCTCATCGCCACCTCCTGCACCATCTCCAAGATGCGCGACATTGCAAGCCCGGCATTGACGCGCATGTTCATCGGCGTCGAGCCGGTATGCGCTTCCCTGCCGGTCAGCGTGAATTCCAGCCACCAGAGGCCCTGACAGTGGGTGACGACGCCGATCTGCTTGTCCTCGGCCTCCAGGATCGGACCCTGCTCGATATGATATTCGAAATACGCATGCATCTTGCGGGTCCCGACCTCTTCGTCGCCCACCCAGCCGATGCGCTTCAACTCGTCGCCGAAGGTCTTGCCCTCCGGATCCTTGCGGGCATAGGCGTAATCTATCGAATGCACGCCGGCGAAGACGCCGGAGGCCAGCATGGCGGGCGCGAACCGCGCGCCTTCCTCGTTGGTCCAGTTGGTCACGACGACCGGATGCTTCGTCCTGATGCCGAGGTCGTTCATCGTGCGGACGACCTCCAGGCCGCCGAGCACGCCCAGCACGCCGTCGAACTTGCCGCCGGTCGGCTGGGTGTCGAGATGCGAGCCGATATAGACGGGAAGGGCGTCCGGATCGGTGCCGGGGCGGGTGGCGAACATGGTGCCCATCTTGTCGACGCCGACCGTCATGCCTTCGGTTTCGCACCATGTCTTGAAGAGGTGGCGGCCTTCGCCGTCCGCGTCCGTCAGCGTCTGGCGGTTGTTGCCGCCGGCAATGCCGGGGCCGATCTTCGCCATCTCCATGAGCATGTCCCAGAGACGATCGCCATTGACGCGCAAGTTCTCGCCGGGTGCTGCCACCATCTTTCCATCCTCGCCAGTTTTATGCTCCGCCTTTTCGGACGGCATGCTTTTCGTTCCCCTCGGTCCTTCACGCGCTCAAGCACTTGAAGATCGGCATTGCGTTTGTTCCGCTTGTCGTCGATAATTTGACCGGTTGGTAAAACATTACAATTTCCGCGCCGTCACTCAAGACGAAAATCACGAAAAATCCAGAGGAATTTCTGGGGCGTTGAGCGGGCGCGGAAGAGGGGCGGGTAAAACGGATGGCCATCCCGAGGGCGGCGAAGACACAGAGGCGCACGCGCATTCAGGAGGAGAAGGAGGAGCGCATCCTCGGGGCGGCACTGGACGTCTTTTCCGTAAACGGCTTCCGGGGGGCCACGATCGACCAGATCGCCGATGCGGCGGGCATGTCGAAGCCCAATCTTCTCTATTATTTCCGCACCAAGGAGGCGATCCACCGCCAGCTCATCGACCGGGTGCTGTTCACCTGGCTGGAGCCGCTCAGGGCGTTCAATGCCGACGGCAATCCGGAAGCGGAAATCCGCTCCTATATCCGCCGCAAGCTGGAGATGGCGCGCGACTATCCGCGGGAGAGCCGGCTCTTCGCCAACGAGATATTGCAGGGCGCTCCGCGTATCGAAGACGAGCTCAAGGGCCCGCTCAAGGATCTCGTCGACGAGAAGGCGGAGGTGATCCGCGCCTGGGCGCGGGCGGGCAAGATCGCCAGATGCGATCCCTATCACCTGATCTTCTCGATCTGGTCGACGACGCAGCATTACGCGGATTTCGACGTGCAGGTGCGCGCCGTGCTCGGCCAGGACTATGCCGGGGACGGGCGGTTCGAAGACGCTGCGCGGTTCCTGGAACAGCTCTTCATGGACGGGCTGCGGGTCCGCAATACCTGACCGTTTCATGATCGGAAACGGAAAACGCCGGCGGTAAGGCCGGCGTTTCCGTTTTGTAAGGTCGTCCGATCGATCAGGCTGCGGCAGAGGCGAAGCCGGAGGTCGGCACTTCCGAGATCGTCTTCAGAACCTGGGAAGCGATCTGGTAGGGGTCGCCCTGGGAATTCGGGCGGCGATCTTCGAGGTAGCCCTTGTAGTCGTTCTTGATGAACGAGTGCGGGACTCGGATCGAAGCGCCACGGTCGGCAACGCCGTAGGAGAACTTGTTCCACGGCGCCGTTTCGTGCTTGCCGGTCAGACGCATGTGGTTGTCCGGACCGTAAACGTCGATATGGGCCTGCAGGTTCTTGTCGAACTGCGCCATGAGCGCTTCGAAATAGGCCTTGCCGCCGACTTCGCGCATGAACTTGGTCGAGAAGTTGCAGTGCATGCCCGAGCCGTTCCAGTCGGTGTCGCCGAGCGGCTTGCAATGGAACTCGATGTCGATGCCGTATTTTTCGCAGAGGCGGAGAAGCAGGTAGCGCGCCATCCAGATCTGGTCGGCGGCCTTCTTGGAGCCCTTGCCGAAAATCTGGAATTCCCACTGGCCCTTGGCCACTTCGGCATTGATGCCTTCGTGGTTGATGCCGGCAGCGAGGCAGAGGTCGAGATGCTCCTCGACGATCTCACGGGCGACCGAGCCGACGTTCTTGTAGCCGACGCCGGTGTAATAAGGGCCCTGCGGAGCCGGGTAGCCGGTTTCCGGGAAGCCGAGCGGACGGCCGTTTTCGTAGAAGAAGTATTCCTGCTCGAAACCGAACCAGGCGTCCTCGTCGTCGAGAATGGTTGCGCGGCTGTTCGACGGATGCGGCGTGACGCCATCCGGCATCATGACTTCGCACATGACGAGCACGCCGTTGGTGCGGGCCGGGTCCGGGTAAAGGGCGACGGGCTTCAGCACGCAATCGGAGGAGCGGCCTTCGGCCTGCTGGGTCGACGAACCGTCGAAGCCCCACAGGGGAAGCTGTTCCAGCGTCGGGAAGCTGTCGAATTCCTTGATCTGCGTCTTGCCGCGCAGGTTCGGTACTGGGGTGTACCCGTCGAGCCAGATGTACTCGAGCTTATACTTGGTCATTTTTTATCTCTCAGGCCGTGAAGTTCCATGGTTGAGCCATCCTGAGGACAGCAGCTTCGAGGAAGCCGCCCCTCCGGGATATTTTAGCGAACGCATTTCCCGTGCCAGTTTGGTGGCCCTGCCGCCATTGCCTGCTAAAAAGGTGGAAAAAGTCCGATGCGTGCGGCGGAGGGAGATGAAGAAACAAGGGTCGGCTGACGCAAACGGCTGCCTTTTGAAGCTTCCGTGACGCTTCTCGCGGAACCGCAGCGCCGGGCACACGTTTCTCCGCAGTCGGTGCCGGGAGCAAAATTCATCTCCCGGCATTCGGCTCACTCTAACGAATGCCCTAGCGCGAAGGGCGATATTGATGTAAAATAATGCAATAAGCACAAAAAATGTGCAGATTTGTGCTCGGTGTGTGTTTGAATGCACTCTGGAAGTTAGGAGACGATGGGATGACCACAGACATCCGTCGTGAGACTGCAACGATCTATCAGTTTCCGGTCCGCCCGCGGCGGCGCCTGGAAAACGGCAGGACTGCCTCGGCCAGCATCTATGAGATGTCCGTAAGCGTCGTCGACGACTGCTGGTATCATGACGAGGCCGTCAAGGACGACGCCCCGAAGGCGGCTGACAAGCCCAAGCCCTGTTGAGCCGCAAAAGCCGCCTCTTCCGGCAGGCGGCCTTGTCCTGCGGTTCTTCTTCTCAGAACGCGAAGAGTTTCAGCATCGCGTAGCCGAACGCCGCGATGAAGAGCCAGCCGAAGGCGCCGAGGGCGAGCGGCCGCCAGCCTTCCGCCCTTAATTTGCGGATATCGGTCTGCAGCCCCATGGCCGCAAGCGCCATGGAAAGCAGGAAGCTCGTGAACGCGGCGAGCATCTGGTTGGTGTCCGCCGGAATGGCGACGGCGCTGTTGACCAGCATCATCCCCACGAAGCCCAGCACGAACCAGGGCATCGGCGCCGAGGCCTTCGTCGCGCCTCCGGTGCCGGAGCGCATGGCGAGCGCCAGGGTCATGATGAGCGGAGCCAGCATGACGACGCGGGCGAGCTTGGAGATCGTGCCGAACTGTCCGGCAATATCGCCGCCCTGAAAGGCCGCCGCCACGACCTGGGCGACCTCATGAATGGTCGCGCCCGTCCATAGGCCATAGCCGCGGGCGTCGAGGCTGAGCGCCGACGCCAGCAGCGGATAGGCGAGCATCGAGAGCGAGCCGAACAGGGTGACGCAGGCGACGGCATAGGCCACATGCTCCTGTTTGCCGCGCACGACCGTATTGGCGGCGATCACCGCGGAGGCGCCGCAGACCGAAGTTCCCGCCGCGATCAGATCGGTCAGCGACCGGTCGACGCCCATCAGGCGGCCGGCGATGCGGATGGCGGTGAAGGTTGCGGTGAGCGTCAGCGCCACCATCAAAAGGCCGGCGCCGCCGAGCGAGAGGATCTGCGCCGCCGTCACCTGCAGGCCGAGCATCACAATGCCGAAGCGCAGAATCCGTTTGAGCGAGAATCCGATGCCGGGCTCGACCGCCGCCGGGACGGACAGGGCATTTCGGATCAGCATGCCGAAGACGATCGACAGGATGAGCGGACTGAGGGTCGTCCATCCCGTCAGATTGCGGACGGCGAGTGCCGCGCAGGCGACCGCGGCGGTGAGGAGAAGCCCGGGAAGAAGCTGGACGGCAGCGGACAGATAAGCAAGGGAGGGGGAGGGTTGCTGTTCCGCTATCGAATGAACCGGCTTCATGATTTTTCCATAGGATTGCAAATTTTTCGAAAATCATTCTCCATCTTGCAAAAAGACAAATCCAATTGATAAGTTTTCTCATATTGTTCGTATAAGGCGATTGATCGGCGAATGACCCTGGATCAGCTCAGGATATTTCTGGAAGTGGCGGCCCGCGAACACGTCACCCGCGCGGCGGAGGCGCTGAACCTTACCCAGTCCGCAGTCAGTGCGGCGATCTCGGCACTGGAGGCGCGGCATGCGGTAATCCTCTTCAATCGGGTGGGACGGCGGATCGAGCTTACGGAAGCAGGCCGTCTTTTCGTTCCCGAGGCGCGCGCCGTGCTGGAAAGGGCGAGGATGGCGGAGCATACGCTCGCCGACCTCGGCGGTTCGGCCTCCGGCGTGCTGCGCGTGCATGCCAGCCAGACGGTCGCGAGCTATTGGCTGCCGGCGCGCCTCGTCAGCTATCACGAGCGGTTTCCGCGCGTCGACGTGCGGCTGACCGTCGGCAATACCCAGAGCGCGGCCGAAGCGGTCCTGACGGGGGCGGCCGAACTGGCGGTCGTCGAGGGCGAGGTTTTCCTGGAAGGGCTCAGGCGCCGCAGGGTTGCCGAGGACCGGCTGGTTCTGGTGGTGGGCAGCCGTCATCCCTGGGCGGACGGGCGCAGGATCCGGTCCAGCGATCTTCCCGAAACCAACTGGATCATGCGCGAAAAGGGGTCGGGCACGCGCTCCGCCTTCGAGGCGCAGCTCGTCAATCTCGGGATCGAGCCGCAGTCGCTTTCCGTGGTCATGGAAATGCCCTCGAACGAGGCTGCCATGGCGGCGGTCGAAGCGGGTCTTGCGGCGACGGTGCTTTCCAGCCGCGCGGCTGCGTCCCATTCCTCCTCCGGCCGGTTGCACGTGGCCGATTTCCCGATGCCGCTTCGGCAGTTCTCGGCGCTCTACCATGCGGAACGGCACGTCACCCGCGCGCTCAACGCCATGCTCGACCTTCTGAACGAGCCGGAAGACGGGGCTTGACCGGGCTCTCTTCCATTTTCCCGGAGAGGGCAGATCGCAATCGGGCGGTCCAGGCTACTCCATGAGGGGCGGCAGTTCTCTTGCCAGGGTATCGATCGCCAGCCGCACCTTCGGCAGCATGACGGGCGATTTCGGCCAGACGGCGTGGGTGTCGAAGACCACGGGCGTGACGTTTTTCAACACCTGCCGCAGCCTCCCGGCCGCCACGTGGTCGCGGACCATCCAGCAGGGCAGCCAGGCGAGGCCGACGCCGTCGCAGGCGGCATCCCTTATCGCATCGAGATCGTCGAGCCGCAGCCGCGATCGCGGCAGAACGGCTCTCCACGGATCGTCCGGTGTTGGGAAGACCCACGTGCGGTGGTTGTCCCGCTTGCCGTAGATGATGCCTTCGTGCTCGGGCAGCTCGTCAAGGCTCAGCGGTTCTCCGTGTTTTTCCAGATAGGCCGGCGAGGCGCAGACCGTCAGGCGCTGGGTCGCAAGCCTGCGCGTCATCGTGTCGGCTTCGTCCTTCAGCGGGCCGTTGCGGACGGCAAGGTCGAAACCGTCCTCCAGGAGATCGGCGACGCGATCGCTGAAGGAGAGATCGAGCTCCAGGCCGGGGTGCTTTTCCAGAAGCCCGATGAGGATCGGTGCGGCACATTGGCGGCCGAAGATCACCGGCATGGTGACGCGCAGCTTGCCCCGGACCTCGCGGCGCCCGGATTCGAGCAGGGCTTCGCCCAAACGGATCTCCTCCACCGCGCGCAGGCACCGTTCATAGAAGAAGCGGCCTTCCTCAGTCAGGCTCTGGCTGCGCGTCGTGCGGTGAAAGAGGCGGACGCCGAGCCTTTCCTCCAGCCTGGCGATCGTCTTGCCGACCGCCGACCGGGTGAGGTTGAGCTTCTTCGCCGCGGCGGAAAAGCCGCCCGCTTCGACCGCCTCGACAAAGACCGGAATACCGTTGAGCTGCTCCATTTTGTATCCATTCGGGAACCATTGTGGAGAGATACTATCGCAACTGCGGACGAATTTTCAACGATATGCTCGCCTCATCGCAACTTTGAAGGAGCAATATGATGAGAACGGCAAAGCAATGGAGCATGACCGCGCCCGGGCCGCAGGATTTTCGCATCCGCGAAGCCGAGATCGCCGAACCGGCCGCCGGAGAAGTGCTGGTACGGACAGAGGCGGTATCGCTGAACTTTCGCGATAAGCTGGTGCTGGAAACCGGCATGGACCTGCCGCTCAAATTTCCCTTCGTGCCCGCCTCGGACATGGCGGGCGTGGTGGAAGCGGTCGGCTCCGGCGTCACGCGCTTCAAGCGGGGCGACAGGGTCATCTCGACCTTCTCGCCGGGCCGCATCGAAGGCGGCGGGTTGGGAGACGCCCGCCACCCGCCCTACAAGACGCTGGGCGGCTATTTCCCCGGGGTGCTTTCCGAATACGTCACGTTCCCAGAGGATTGGTTCGTGGCGGCGCCGGCGACCCTCGATGCGGCGGAGGCAAGCACGCTGCCCTGCGCCGGGCTCACCGCCTGGTTCGCGCTGATCGAGGCGGGCAGGTTGAAGGCCGGCGACAAGGTGGTCATCCAGGGAACGGGCGGCGTCGCTCTCTTCGGGCTCCAGATCGCCAAGGCCCATGGCGCGGAAGTCTTCATCACCTCGTCCAGCCCGGCAAAACTCGAACGCGCCCGGTCGCTCGGCGCCGACCATCTTCTGCCGCGCGACGGCTGGGTGGAGCGGGTCCATGAGATCACCGGCGATTACGGCGCCGACCACATCCTCGAAATCGCCGGCGGTCCCGGCCTTGCAAACTCCCTGCAGGCGGTGGCGGTCGGCGGCCGCATCTCGGTCATCGGCGTTTTCGAGGGGTTCGACGTCTCCGGCCCCGCCCTGCCGCTGCTTCTCAAGGCGCCGACCATTCAAGGTATCTCCGTCGGCCATCGCCGGGCGCTCGAGGACTTCGTCCGCGGCGTCGATGCGGCAGGCCTGAAGCCGGTGATCGACAGGCGCTATCGTTTCGAGGAGGCGGCGGAGGCTTTCGCGCATCTCGATCGCGGAGCCTTCGGCAAGATCGTCATAGAGTTCTGACAGTCCGGCTCGCGCCCCGGCGGCGCGGCGCGAGCCTTCCACGTTCGCCATTCCATAAATCGTGATATAATGCCGGCGTTGAAAAGAAGTCTTGGGAGGCATCGGCCATGGAAAGACTGCTTTTTAGAAACCTGCGGCCACTTTACGGCTGGCTTTTCGTCATTGCCTGGTTCGCCATTCTCCTGTTCGTGACTTCGGTTTTCGTCCGTGACGGCGGTATTGCCGCCGATCCGTTCCGGATGATCGTCATCCTGTTCTTCTGGGGTACGGGATGCTGGTTCGCAATCCGCGCCTTTGCCCGGCCGGTGGTTTCGGTCTGGCAGAACGGAGCGGGCGACTGGCTGGTCACCCGCCGCTGGCTCTGGACTCATGACGAGCAGCATATCGATCCCGATCGCCTGCCGTCGCCGGTCATCGAGGAGGAGGATGACGGGGAGGGCGGGCCGCAATACCGTTGCCTGCTCAGCACGCCGGCCGGCTCCATCGCCTTCAGCGAGCATGCCAAACGGGAGAAGGCGGCACTCTCGCGGGACCGCATGACCTTCCTGATCCGCAGCGCCCGGTCGAAAATGCCCCGGCCAAGCTGACCGGGCGTCCTGTCGTGAGATGCCCCGTAGTGGGGCACAGCGCTATTTCGCGGCGTTTACGGGCGGCGGTGCCTTGTACGGGAGAACGTGAATATCCCCCTCGTGACGACGTGCTTCGGCAATATCGAAACTGCTCTGCATCCGCATCAGCGTGTCCATGGAGAGCCCGAAAGCCTTTTCGAACCGCAGAGCCATTTCCGGCGAGAGCGAGGATCGCTCGTTCAACAGAGCGGAGAGGGCCGGGCGCGTAACACCCAATACCCTTGCGGCTTCGGTGACCGATATCTGCAATTCCTCGAGAACCTCATGCTTCAGGAAATCCCCGGGATGCGCCGGGTTTTTCATGCGAATGCCGGGTGCTTCAGCCATTGGTCGCTCCTAGTGATAGTCTTCGTAGTCGAGATCGACGATTTCGATCTCCCTGGCCTCGATCCGGAACGTCAGCCGCCAGTTCTTGGTAACGAACAGGCTCCACGTCCCTTTTCGGTCGCCCGTCAATTGATGGGCTTTCCAACTCGGCACCGTCCGCAGCTCGCTTTCGGTTTCCATGTCTTGCAGAAAGGAAATCATGCGCCGCAGCTTCGGAACCACCGCCGGCTGCAGCGCCGTCGGATCATCGTCGACAACGAAGCGGCGCAACCCCTTGTGGACGATGTTTCGGATCCTCATGGGGATATATAAGCATGAAATCGTCATCCGTAAAGTGTCGCTTTACGGATGACGATTGCTACAGGTGGAAATTACTCCGCGGCCTGTCTCGCCATCGGATTGTTCGGATGGGTCGTCCAGTTGGCATAGGTCGGCTCGACCACTTTGCCGGTGCGCCTGTCGAGCGCGCCTGCCGCGAGCGGCTCCATCGTGATGCAGTTCTCGACCGGACAGACGTTGACGCAGAGATTGCAGCCGACGCATTCCTCTTCCATCACCTCGAAACGGCGAACACCGTCGACCATCGCGGTGATCGCCTGGTGCGAGGTGTCCTCGCAGGCGATGTGACAGCGGCCGCATTTGATGCAGGCGTCCTGGTCGATATGCGCCTTGGCGATATAGTTGAGGTTGAGGTACTGCCAGTCGGTGACGTTGGGGGTGGCACGTCCGATGACGTCGCCGAGGGTGCGGTGGCCCTTTTCGTCCATCCAGTCGGAGAGGCCGGTGATCATCTCCTGGACGATCTTGAAGCCGTAGGTCATCGCCGCCGTGCAGACCTGCACGTTGCCGGCGCCCAGCGCTAAAAATTCAGCCGCATCCCGCCAGGTGGTAATGCCGCCGATGCCGGAGATCGGCAGGCCGTAGGTTTCCGGATCGCGGGCGATCTCGGCCACCATGTTGAGGGCGATCGGCTTCACGGCCGGGCCGCAATAGCCGCCATGCGAGCCCTTGCCGCCGACCGTGGGATTCGGCGCGAAATTGTCGAGATCGACGGAAACGATCGAGTTGATCGTGTTGATCAGCGAGACGGCATCGGTGCCGCCGGCCTTGGCAGCACGGGCGGGCTTGCGGATATCGGTGATGTTCGGCGTCAGCTTGGTGATGACCGGCATGCGGGTATATTGCTTGCACCAGCGCACCACCATCTCGATATATTCCGGCACCTGCCCGACGGCCGAACCCATGCCGCGCTCGGACATGCCGTGCGGACAGCCGAAGTTCAGCTCGATGCCGTCGACCTCGGTTTCCTCGACGAGCGGCAGGATCGCCTTCCAGGCCTCCTCGGTGCAGGGCACCATGATCGAAGCGACGATCGCCCGGTCCGGCCAGTTCTTCTTCACCTGCTTCATCTCGGTGAGGTTGGTGTAGAGGTCGCGGTCGGTGATGAGCTCGATATTGTTCAGGCCGAGCAGGCGGCGGTCGGCGCCCCAGATCGCACCGTAGCGCGGGCCGTTGACGTTGACGACCGGCGGGCCTTCCTCCCCGAGCGTCTTCCAGACCACGCCGCCCCAGCCCGCCTTGAAGGCGCGCTCGACGTTGTACGCCTTGTCGGTCGGCGGCGCGGAGGCGAGCCAGAAGGGGTTGGGGGATTTGATGCCGACGAAATCGTTGCGGATATCAGCCATTGTCCAATCCTCCCTCAGGCCACTGCCGTGGCCGGCTGCGAACCGGCAGCCAGGGCACGGTTGATGCTTTCGGCGGCGTCGCGGCCCTGCGCGACCGCCGAGACGGTGAGGTCTTCGCCGATGCCGATGCAGTCGCCGCCGGCCCAGACGCCCTCGACCGAAGTGCGGCCTTCGGCATCGACCAGGATCTTGCCTTTCTCGAACTGCAGCGCGCCGAGGCCGGAAGCGGAGAAGTTCTGGCCGATCGCCTTGAAGATCTGGTCGGCGGCAATGATGCCCGTTTCGCCGGTGCCGACGAGCCTGCCGTCCTTCACCGCGGTATATTCGACCTCGATGCCGCGCACCGTGCCGTCCTTGCCGATGATGGCTTTCGGCGCCAGCCAATGACGGATGATGACGCCGTTGGCGGTGGCGAGGTCCTGCTCGTAACCGGAGGCGTTCATGTTCTCCCTGCCGCGACGGTAGCAGATCGTCACCTCTTCGGCGCCGAGCAGCTTGGACTGGATCGCGGCGTCGATGGCGGTCATGCCGCCGCCGAGCACGACGACCCGCCTGCCGACGGGGATCGCCGCCTTGTCCTTCGCCTGGCGGAGTGCGGCGATGAAATCGACCGCATCCTCGACGCCGACGAGGTTCTCGCCCTCGATGCCGAGGCCGTTGACGCCCTGAAGCCCCATGCCGAGGAAGACGGCGTCATATCTGGATGTGAGATCCGAGAGCGAAAAATCGCGGCCCAGCGCCTGGCCGTTCTGGACCACGATGCCGCCGATGGCGGTGACGTAATCCACTTCGCGGCTCGCGAAATCG
Source organism: Neorhizobium sp. CSC1952 (assembly GCF_030378245.1). Classification (NCBI taxonomy): domain Bacteria; kingdom Pseudomonadati; phylum Pseudomonadota; class Alphaproteobacteria; order Hyphomicrobiales; family Rhizobiaceae; genus Neorhizobium; species Neorhizobium sp. CSC1952. Next base: position 3,365,545 of record NZ_CP128416.1, read on the forward strand.
TCGACCGCCTTATACGTTGCTATGCCGTATTCGTTGAGGCCGCCCGATTTTTCGCGCGCTTCGAGGATCACGACGGAATGGCCGTGCATGGCGAGCCGGTGCGCGGCGGCAAGCCCGGCGGGGCCGGCGCCGACCACGGCGACCGTCTTTCCTGTCGGTGCCTTGCGGCTGTAGAACTGCCGGCCCTGTTCCATGGCGATGTCGGTCGCGTAACGCTGCAGCTTGCCGATCTCGACCGGCTTGTCCTCCGCGGTGTTGCGCACGCAAGCCTGTTCGCACAGCGTCTCAGTGGGACAGACGCGGGCGCACATGCCGCCCAGGATGTTCTGGTCGAAGATGGTCTTGGCCGAACCGATCGGATTGCCTGTCGATATCTGCCGGATGAACAGCGGGATATCGATGGAGGTGGGACAGGCCGTCATGCACGGCGCGTCGTAGCAGAAATAGCAGCGGTCGGCGGCGACCAGCGCCTCATGCCTGTCGAGACGCGGGTGGAGGTCGGCGAAATTCGTCTCGTACTGAGCCTGCGAAAGACGCCCAGCCGAAATCCCGGCCATCTGGCCGTTTCCCAGTCGATCCATCTTATGTTCCCTCTTTTATCGGATTCATGGACAACTATGGCCGAAGGGTACCACAGCGAAAAAATTTATCAAACGGTAAAATTTTGAGAGAGAAGCCGTTGTCAGGCCGTCGAATATATCCTGATAAAAAGAGTCGACTTTAATCTTTACTCCGAAAATCAACTTTACTATGGTGCGCTCCAGCAAGGGGTTCCGACCCCGAGAGCCGGACGGGGAGCACGATGGCCAAGAAGCAGAAGCGGAAGAACGGCAACAGCGGCGCGGAAGAGGCGTCCAAGGCTCCGGCACGCGGTGACGGCGGCGCCATCGACATCCGCAGTTTCCTCTATGTCGGGGGGCGTGACTGTCAGGTGGCGCATCTGCGTGAGATCGCCAGCAATTACGGGGCGGAACTTATCCATCACGACGGCGGTTTGCGTGAAGCCGTCTCGCGCATCGACACCGTGCTGCCCTCGGTCGACTGCGTCTTCTGCCCCATCGACTGTATCAGCCACGATGCGTGTCTGAGGGTGAAGACCGGCTGCAAGAAGTTCGGCGTCGCCTTCGTGCCCCTGCGCAACGGCTCGAAATCCAGTCTGGAGCGGGCGCTCCAGACGATGAAGGAACGAAATGATGAACGAAGAACGTCGTGACGTCGGCCTTTTCATCGGCCTGCACAAGCTTGCCGAACAGAATGGCGACGGACTGGTGCCGGAACTTTACGCGCTGCTGACGGCGCGTGCGGAGGCGGCCGCCAACATGGCTTCCGATATGACCAATGTGGTGACCTTTCCGGCCGACCTGAAATCTCACGCTTCCGGAATGCTGCCGGCCGGAGAGGGCAGGGTGCTGGCTTTCCGGCGCTGACAATCCCTCCGCCCGGCAGGCCAGGGGGTTAGACTTCTTTCGTTCGGAAAAACGCCGCCGCAGCCACAAGCAGCCATCCGAGCATCATCAGCGTGCCGCCCGCGGGAGCCGCCATCGCAAACAGCCGGTCGCCAAGATAGTGCCGCGACACGAGATCGCCCGCGAAGACGATCGTGCCGAGCCCCAATACCAGCGCCGCAAGGGTAGCAGTCCGGAAGAACGTCTGGCCGAGATAGAGGCCCAGCAGGACGGGGGCATGCGCCAGGCACATGGCGGACGCGGAGCCCAGGAAGAGCGTATCGCCGCCATGGCTCGCGGCTGCTGCAAGGGCGACGCCTGCGGCCCCCATCAATCCGCTCACAAACAGAATCAACGGCCTCAGATATCCGAGTCTTTCCAAAACCCTATTCCCTGTTCTGCATGTGGAAGGCGAGCCGCTCGATCGGCGGCCAGATGATCTCGCGCAGCTTTTCGTTGTCGATCGTTTCCTGCATGGCGCGGCGGAAGCAGAGCATCCATTCGTCGCGTTCGGCGGGGCCGATCGCCGCGCCGAAATGGCGCGAACGCAGCCGCGGGTGGCCGTATTTCTCGACATAGACCGGCGGACCGCCGAGATAGCCGGTCAGATAGTCGTAAAGTTTGGCCTCGCTACCTTCGAGGCTTGCCGGGTGGATGGCGCGGCAGCGGGCGGCTTCCGGCAGCGTGTCCATCAGCTCGTAGAAGCGTTTCACCAGCGCGCGCACCGTGGGGTCGCCACCGATCGCCTCATAGAGTGTGATTGTCTCGCCTGCCATTCCCGCTTGCCCGACCTGTTTCTTCAAGCGGTGTTAGCGGCACCCGGCAATTCGGGCAAGCGCCAAGGCGTCGCATGGCTTGCGCCGTCTGAAGCGGTTTTCGGCGTAGGGTGGGTATCAATCCGGTCCGGCGTCCGCTTCCTTCGCATCGGGTTCGGGAAGGGAGCCCGTGCCCGGCGTCTTGTCGCGGTCGATCAGGTGTTCCTTGGCATGCGGCCCGGCCGGCGGTCTTGAAGCTCCGCCTGTCTTGCCGGCATGTTCCACCGCTTCCCGTGCCTTCTTGTCCTCAGCCATTTGCGGTCCTCCGAAAATTGGTGCTCCTGGACGGAACGCTCAGGCCGCAAGCCTGTTCCGCGTTCGGCAGATGGCGGTCTCAAGCCGTCGCCGATGCGTTCTCAGGCTTCGGCCTGGCGGCAGATGATGGGAAAGTCTGGAAACGGATTTCAGCCTTCTCTTTCCTGTCGACAAAAGCCAGTCAGGCGCCGACGCTTCCCTCTGCGAGCCATTTGTGACGGGAGGCGGCTTGCTGCAGGTCGGGCAGGGTCTTGTTGCCTTCACGGAAGAGGTTGATGAATATTTCGGCTGCAAGGGTTGCATCTGCCGAGTGCTTCGACACTTGGCGTTCGTCGCACCATTGTTCCAGCGCGGATTCCAGGATCTCCAGCTCCGCTGGTCCGAACGTCGTCTCAAAGAATTCGGACATTGCTCTCCCCTGGGTCGTCCTCGGTCGGGCGGCAGATATGAACTCGTGCCGGCCCTTTCAAGGCGTTGAGGATAGGGGAATCGGCGGGGCCTCGCCGAAGGGAGTTCGCTGGCTTGGCTTTCAAAAGACAGGGAGAGACGGTGCCTCAGTCCTGTGGCGCCGGCAGCGACTTGTCGTTCCTGCAGGCGGAAAGCGGGCGAATTTTCCCGGAATATACCCTGGTGATGCGCTGCGCCTTGGCGTCGGTATCGACCCGCATGCAGGCGCACCCATAACCGTAGCCGGCACCGGGTACATTCGTTTCGACGAACTGCCTGCCGTCGAAGTCCGGCGCCTTTTCGGCATCGACCGCATCCGGACCGGCGGCTTCTCCTTGCGAGGTTATGCTCCAGGTCGCGTCCCTGTCGGTGAGCCAGAGGTTTCCGGGGGTCGGCATCTGGTACCATCCGCACCTGTTTTCGGCGGCGTTGACCTGAAGTGCCCAAAAAGCGACAACGCCGGCCAGCGTGAGCTGGCACATCGATTTGATCATTGATCAGGCTCTCCTTACAAACGGAGCAGGACAGATTGAATGCTGTTGCTGTTTTTGTCTATCAGCCTTCGAGGGTGCAGGAGAACGGATCGAAAGTCGCAATTCGGGTTGGCACCCGGTTCGACGAATGCCGTCCATCCCGCGTGCGGCCCCATTCCAGCTCGGGAGAACAGGCCGCGGCCTGAGCGTTCGAATTTTTTTTCAGTTGGGGATGGAAAAGAATCCGTGTCGGCTCCGTATATGCGGTTATGGATGCTGAAAAGAGATCTTTCGACGTCATCGGACAGCTTGGAGCGCTGAGGCGCTATGCCCGTTCCCTTGTCCGGGATTCGGCGGAGGCCGAGGATCTCGTCCATGATGCGCTCGTAAAAGCCTACGAGCGCCGCGTGACGTTCAGAAAGGGCGCAAACCTGCGCACCTGGTTGCTGTCGATCGTCCACAACACGCATGTCGACAGGATCAGAAGCACTCTTGCGCGCAAACGCCGCGATGACGCGGCGGCTCTGGAGGCGGAAGTTTCGTACCCCGGCGACCAGGAGCATGCAGTCAGGCTCCGCCAGGTCCGGGAAGCTTTCATGGCATTGCCGGAGGACCAGCGCGAAGCCCTGCATCTTATTGCCGTGGAAGACCTTTCCTATCAGGAAGCGGCCGATACGCTCGGGGTTCCCGTCGGAACCTTGATGTCGCGTGTCTCGCGTGCACGGGCGAGCCTGCGCGCCTTCGAAGCCGAGGGAAAGCAACCAAACCATTTGAGGCTTGTGAGAGGCGACGATGACTGACATCGATACCATTCTCGCCACCGATTTCGATGCCTATGTCGACAATCAGCTCGATGTGGCGGGTCGTCTTCGGGTCGAATCCTATCTCGCGCGGCATCCTGCCGAAGCCGCACGGGTGATGGCCGATCTCGAGATGCGCACGATGCTGAGGCTTGCGCTTGCCCCGCAGCCTGCATCGGGTCGTCCCGAGACGCGCGAGGCTGCCCGTCGCCTCTCATCCGCTCTTGCGGGCCGGCGCATGTGGGCCGCCCTGCAGCGCGCCGCAGCCGTCGCTGTTCTGGTATCGGCCGGATGGCTTGCCAATTCGTCCCTGGGAACCCGTGAGGTGGTGGCCTCCGTGCATCCGCCCGTTTTCGTCGAGGAGGCGGTACGCGCGCATCAGACCTCGCTCGTGCGGGCGGGCATGCCCTCGCAGCCGGAGGTGAAGACGTATGATCGCGAAGACATCCGTGCGGCAACCGCGATCGTCATGCCGGAACTGCCGAAGGACTGGCAGGTCGCCGATGTCCAGATATTCCCCTCCGAATACGGCCCGAGCGTCGAGACGAGCATCCGGACCAGGGACGGCACGCAGATTTCGCTGTTTGCCGTAAGGCCCGGCCATTTTGCGGTCGAGCAGGTGAAGAATCTCAATCTCGCCGATGCGGAAGCTGCGTGGTGGCAACTCGGCGAAGTCGCGTACGCCATCATTTCGAGCGCGCCCAATACCGGTCTCTCCGACGAGGCCGAACTTCTCAAGAACTCACTCTACTGATCATCAAGGGAGATTTTCATGTTTCAGAACCAAAACCGCTTCGGCGGCTACAGTCAGGCATCCGCCGCCGTCTTCGACGAGGGCCTTCGCCGCCATATGCTGCGCGTCTACAACTACATGGGCCTCGGCCTCGTGGTGACGGGCATCGTCGCCTTCATCGTCGGCACGACGCCGGCGCTCTACGTGCCGATCTTCTCCACGCCGCTGAAGTGGGTGGTGATGCTGGCTCCGCTCGCCTTCGTGTTCTTCTTCTCGTTCCGCATCCAGACGATGTCGGCATCGACCGCACAGATGACCTTCTGGGCCTTCTGCGCCGTCATGGGCCTGTCGCTCGCTTCGGTCTTCCTCGTCTTCACCGGGGCCAGCATCGCCAGAACCTTCTTCATCGCCGCCACGATGTTCGGGGCGACGAGCCTTTACGGCTATGTCACCAAGCGCGATCTGTCGAAGTTCGGTTCCTTCCTGATCATGGGCCTGATCGGCGTGGTCATCGCCTCGATCGTCAACATCTTCCTCGGCTCCAGCGCGCTGCAGTTCGCAATCTCCGTGATCGGCATCGTCGTCTTCGTCGGCCTGACGGCCTGGGATACGCAGAACATCAAGGAACAGTATGCCGAGAATTTCGACCAGGAATCCCAGCAGAAAATTGCCGTCTTCGGCGCATTGTCGCTCTACCTGAACTTCGTCAACATCTTCCAGCTCCTGCTGAATTTCACCGGGCAGCGCGAAGAGTAACGGTCGGCAAAGGGGAGATATTTCATGGATCGCAACGATCAGCAGGCCATCGAAGGACTGTTCTCCAAGCTCGCCAATGTCGAGCGCCAGGCTCCTTCGCGCGACGCGGAGGCCGACCGCTACATCCAGGACCGCATCGGCCAGCAGCCGGGCGCGCCCTACTTCATGGCGCAGACGATCGTCGTGCAGGAACAGGCGCTCGAGGCAGCGCAGCGCCGCATCGAGGAACTGGAGGCGCAGGCTGCGGCCCAACCGCAGCGCGGCGGCCTGTTCTCCGGCATGTTCGGCGGCGGTGCCGCGCCGCAGCGTGCCGCGCCGTCATCCTACGGCCGTCCGTCCCCCTGGAATGCGCAGAACCAGAACGCCATGCCGCCGATGCAGAATCGCGGCAGTGGCGGGTTCCTCGCCGGGGCTGCGCAGACAGCCATGGGTGTTGCGGGCGGCGTGCTGCTCGGCAATGCCATCATGGGCATGTTCGGCGGCGATGAAGCTCAGGCGGCCGCGCCGGAAGCGGAGGAACCGGCCGAAGACATGGATCTCGGCGGCGACGAAATGGAGTTCTGATACTCATCGAGGCGGGCGGAGTTGACTGCGTCCGCCTCTTCTTCCGTGAAGTTTCACAAACCCGAAAGACCGTCATCGTCGAGGGGCACCCGAAGACGCGGGGCCGGCTCTTAGCGCCCTTTGGTCTTTCGCCAGCCGGCGAAATCGGATCTCGTCTCGTCGCGGGTGGCTGGATAGAGGCCGATGATCGAGCGGCCGTTCAGCACTTGCTCGGTTACAAAATCCTCGAATGTTGTCATCTCCACCGCTTCGTCGGCTACCTCTTCGGCAAGATGTGCGGGGATGACGACGACACCCTCGTTGTCGCCGACGACCACATCACCCGGCCACACCGCAACGTCACCGCAGCCGATCGGAACATTGATGTCGAGGGCCTGGTGCAGCGTCAGATTGGTCGGCGCGGACGGCCGGCTGTGGTAGGCGGGGATATCGAGTTCGGCGATCTCGGGACTGTCCCGGAAACCGCCGTCCGTGACGACGCCGGCCGCCCCCCGCACCATCAGGCGCGAGATGAGAATGGAGCCGGCCGAGGCGGCCCGGGCATCCTTGCGGCTGTCCATCACCAGCACATGGCCCGGCGGGCACTGCTCGATCGCGGCGCGTTGGGGATGTTTGGGATCCTGGAAGACCGACAATTGATTGAGGTCTTCGCGGGCCGGAATGTATCGCAGGGTGAAGGCCTGGCCGACCATCGTTCTGGTCTTGCGCGAAAGCGGCCGGACATCCTGGATGAACTGGTTGCGGAGGCCCCGCTTGAACAGCGCCGTGCAGATCGTCGCGCAGCTGACGCCCTCGTATTTCTTGCGCGTCGCGTCGGAAAGAACGTAGTCGGTCATAGGGTCTCCAGTCAGAAAATGTCGGGTTCGCCGGCGGCTGCGCCGAATTGGCTTTCGAGAAAGTCGAAATCGCATCCTTCGTTGGCCTGCTTGATATGTTTCGAGAACATCCAGCCATAGCCGCGCTCGTACTTGTCGGCCGGCGCCTTCCAGGCGGCCCGCCGCCGGGCTAACGTCTCTTCGTCGACCAGCATGTTGATCGAGCGGTTCGGCAGATCGACGCGAATGAGGTCGCCGGTGCGCACCAGCGCAAGCGGACCGCCGACATGGGCTTCGGGCGCGACGTGCAGGATGCAGGCACCATAGCTCGTTCCGGACATGCGGGCGTCGGAAATGCGCAGCATGTCGCGGTAACCCTGCTTGAGGATCTTTTTCGGGATCGGCAGCATGCCCCATTCCGGCATGCCGGGGCCGCCCTTGGGGCCGGCATTGCGAAGGATCAGCACGTGGTCGGCGGTGACGTCGAGGTCTTCGCGGTCGATCATCGCCTTCATCTCGGGATAGCTGTCGAAGACCAGGGCAGGGCCTTCGTGGACACGCAGGCGCGGCTCGCAGGCCGACGGTTTCATGACGCAGCCGTCAGGCGCGAGGTTGCCCTTCAGCACCGCGAGCGAACCTTCCGGGTAGATCGGATTGGATAGCGGCCGGATGACGTCGCCGTTGTAGACTTCCGCACCCTTCAGCGTCTCGCCGAGCGGCAAGCCGCTCACCGTCATGGCATCCAGCTTCAGGAGGTCCTTGATCTCGGCCATAAGCCCACGCAGGCCTCCGGCGTAATAAAAGTCCTCCATCAGGTACTTGTCGCCGGACGGGCGGATATTGGCGACGACCGGGGTGGTGCGGCCGGCCTGGTCCAGGTCGTCGAGCGACAGCGGCACGCCGGCGCGTCGGGCCATGGCGATCAGATGCACGACGGCATTGGTGGAACAGCCGGTCGCCATGGCGACGGTCGTCGCGTTGTGGACGGCCTGCGGGGTGATGATCTTGTTCGGCGTCAGGTCTTCCCAGACCATTTCGACGATGCGGCGGCCGCAGCGCGTGCTCATGCGCATGTGATTGACGTCGGCGGCGGGGATGGAGCTCGCACCGGGAAGCGTGAGACCGAGCGACTCGGCGATCGCCGTCATCGTGCTGGCGGTGCCGAAGGTCATGCAGTGCCCGTAGGAGCGGGCGATGCCTTCCTCCACGCCGGTCCACTGTTCCTCGGAGATCGTGCCGGCGCGGCGTTCATCCCAGTATTTCCAGGCATCCGAGCCGGAGCCCAGCCACTCACCCTTGTAATTGCCGCGCAGCATCGGGCCGGCCGGCAGGAAGATCATCGGGAAACCGGCGCTGATCGCGCCCATGACGAGGGCAGGGGTGGTCTTGTCGCAACCGCCCATCAGCACGGCGCCATCCACCGGATGAGCGCGCAGAAGTTCCTCGGCCTCCATGGCGAGGAAATTGCGGTAGAGCATCGATGTCGGCTTCAGCGCACTTTCGGAGAGCGACTGCACCGGCAGCTCGACCGGGAAGCCGCCTGCCTGCAGCACGCCCCGCCTCACATGCTCGACGCGATCCTTGAAGTGAGCATGGCAGGCATTGAGATCCGACCAGGTATTGAGGATGGCGATGATCGGTTTCCTGCCCCAATCCTTCTCGTCATAACCCATCTGCATCATGCGGGAGCGATGTCCCGACGAACGAAGATCATCCGGCGCGAACCAACGCGCGCTGCGGAGACTGGCTGCTGCTTTTGTCATGCTGAAGTTTCCAGATTTCCTGCCCTGACGACGTGCGACCCACGAGGAGCGCCGAGTTGGACCTCCTTCCAACCGGCCGTGAACTTAAACTTCCTCCTCCGATATTGATATATCAAATTTCAGATTTCCAGCTTGATATATCAGATTTCAGGTGTTAGACAACCGGCCAACAAAGAGATGGAGGGAATGGATGGGCGGCGAGGACGCGCTTCTGCCAGTCGAGCCGGTGTTTCTGAAAAGCCTGCGCGACCATGTCTACAGTCTCGTCCGGGATGCGATCGTGTCGGGCCGGCTGAAGGGTGGCGAGAAGCTCAACGAGCGCCAGCTTGCGAGCCAGCTCGGCATCAGCACCACTCCCCTCAAGGAGGCGCTGCGGGTGCTCGAGGCCGAAGGGCTCGTCCGTTCCGAGCCGCGCCGCGGCATCTACGTCACCTTCAATGCGGCTCAGGCGGAAGAGATGATGCTGGCGCGGGCGGCGATCGAGAGCATGATCGCCCGCCAGGCCGCGAAGCGCGTCAACGAAGATCAGATCGCCCGCATGCGCGCACTGCTCGTCGACATGCGTGCCGGCCTGGAAACCGTCGACGTGCTGCAGCTCATCGCGCTCAATGAACGCTTCCACAACGTCATCCACGAAGCTTCCGGCTGCGATTACCTGCGCCGCCTGCAGAGCGGCCAGAACATCTACAACCACACGGCCCGTCTCAGCGTGCTGTCGGAGGAGCGCGAGCGCTTCCTGGCGGTCGAAGAGCATGAGGCCATTGCCAGCGCCATCGCCGCCCGCGAGCCGGATCTCGCCGAGCGGCTGATGCGTGATCACGTGATCCGCTCGGGCGAGAAGCATCTCGTCCGCGTGTCTCAAGCCGGGAATTAAGGAAACGGACATGAATATCCGCGACTACAAGCGCGTCCTCACGGGCATTTCGGGCGTCCATGTGACGGCGTACGACCAATCCGGCGCGATCGATCCTCAGCTGACGGGCAAGATTGTCCGCCGCATTGCGGATGCGGGCATCCATAACATCGTCTCCGGCGGCAATACCGGCGAGTTCTACAGCCTCCGGCATGAAGAGGTGCTTCGCCTGCAGGCGATCTGCGTCGCCGCCGCCGAGGGCAGGACGGTGGTCACCGCCGCAGCCGGCCGCTCGATCGGCGAGGCGATCGCCACGGCCAAGTCCGCCAAGCGCGAAGGCGCGCAGGGCGTGATGGTGCATCATCCGCTCGATCCGTTCGCGGCGCCGAAGGCGCAGGCCGACTATTTCATCTCGATCGCCGAAGCCTCCGAACTGCCGCTCGTCGCCTATGTACGCTCCAACGCGATCGCCGTCGGCGATCTGGCGCGCATCGCGACCCACCCGAACATCGCCGGCGTCAAATTCGCCTCGACCGACATGATGCTCTTCTCCGAATGCGTGCGCGCGACCGAAGGCACGGATGCGGTCTGGATCTGCGGACTGGCGGAAGGTTGGGCCGCTCCCTTCTATGCGCTGGGCGCCAAGGGCTTCACGTCAGGCCTCGTCAATGTCGATCCGGCCCGCTCGATGGCTGTCTGGAAGGCGCTTGAGGCGGGCGACTATACCACGGCACGGGCGCTCGTCGCGGAGATCGCCGGCTTCGAAATGCTGCGCACCAAGTTCAACAACGGCGCCAACGTCACCGTCGTCAAGGAAGCTCTGATGCTGCGGGGCGACAATGTCGGTCCCGTCCGGCTGCCGGGCCTGCCGGCGCTCGATGCCGCCGACCGCAAGTATCTCGAACAGATCCTGAAGGGCTGGGAGCCGGTCGCCGCTTAACGGGGCAAAGGTAGACCCCGCGAATGCCGGCAGGCCTGCGCCGGATAGATGAAGCCAGGCACCTAGTGGAGGAGCTTGAAAATGAATCCGAAATTCTCGCGCCGCGGCTTCCTCGGCGTAGCCGCAGCCGGTACTGCCGCAATGACCTTGTCGTCCGTCCGTGCCATGGCGGCGGGCCTGCCCCTGCCGACGTCGCCGGTGACGCTGAACATCGTCGATGCCGCCGGCAATCTCGCGCTGACGCAGCCGGCCTTCGACGCCTATGCCGCCGCAAAGCCGAACCTCGTTTCGCGCATGACCTTCAACAAGGCGACCTCGCCGGAATTGCCGGGCAAGATCAAGGCCCAGCAGACCGCAAAGCGCCTCGACATCGATCTCGTCATCATCGGTCCGGACGCTCTCTCGGCCGGTCTTGCGCAGGACATGTGGATCGATATCGCCTCCATGAAGGACACCGGCCTGCCGGACCTGAAGTCCATCTATCTCGAGCCGGCATACCGTATGCAGGAACTCTCCAAGGGGCGGGGCGTCACGATCAGCTACTATCCGTCCGGCCCGCTGATCGGCTACATGCCGTCGAAGGTGAAGACCGTTCCGAAGACCGCCGAGGAACTGCTCGACTGGACGAAGCAGAACCCGAACAAGTTCATCTATGCGCGTCCGGCGAACTCGGGGCCTGGCCGCACCTTCCTGATGGGCCTGCCTTATCTTCTGAAAGACAGCGATCCGAAGGATCCGGTCAAGGGCTGGGACAAGACCTGGGCCTATCTCAAGGAACTGCACAAGAACATCGAGTACTACCCGGCCGGCACCGGCGCCCTGATGAAGGAATTCGGCGAAGGCACCCGCGACATGACCGTCACCACGACGGGCTGGGACATCAACCCGCGCGTTCTCGGCGTCGTGCCGAAGGAGGCGGCGGTCGGCACGCTCGAAGGTTTCCACTGGGTCTGCGACGCGCATTATCTCAGCGTTCCGAAGGGGGTCTCGGACGAGAAGCTGGCCGTCATTCTCGACATGATCGCCTTCATGCTGAAGCCGGAGCAGCAGGCCTACACCTATGACCAGGGCTATTTCTACCCGGGTCCGGCGGTGAAGGACGTGCCGCTCTCCATGGCTCCGAAGGCCAGCCAGGACGCGATCGCCGAATTCGGCCGTCCGGAATACGAAGACTGGATCAAGAACAACCCGGTCGAATTGCCGCTCGAGCCGGATGCGCTCGTCGCCGCCTTCCGCCGCTGGGACGAAGAAGTCGCAGCCGTCGCGAAGTAACCAACCCGATATCCAAGACAGGCATGGCCTCCGCTCGAAGCGTGGCCATGCCCTTCTCCATGATGAGGTCGATCGATGCAGCTCGCATCCATGCCATTCAATGAAATCCGTCTCGACCGAATGAGCCGTGCATTCGGGGCGTTGAACGCGCTGCGCGAAATCACTCTGTCCATCAGGAAGGGCGAATTCATCGCCTTGCTCGGGCCTTCCGGCTGCGGCAAGTCGACCGCTCTCAACTGCATCGCCGGCCTGCTCTCCACGACGGGCGGGGGCATCTATATCGACGATAAAAGGATCGATCAGTTCAAGCCCGAGGATCGCGGTTTCGGCATGGTCTTTCAGAACTACGCGCTTTTCCCGCATATGAGCGTGCGCAAGAATATCGGCTTCGGCCTGAAGATGCGCGGCCGTCCGCAATCCGAGATCGACATCAAGGTCGAGGAGGCGATCGCGCTGGTGCGTCTGCAGGGCCATGCGGACAAGCTTCCCGGCCAGCTTTCGGGCGGCCAGCAGCAGCGCGTGGCGATCGCCCGCGCCATCGTCATCGAGCCGCCGCTGGTCTTGATGGACGAGCCGCTGTCGAACCTCGACGCCAAGCTGCGCCTCGAGATGCGCGCCGAAATCCGCCGCATCCACAACCAGATGAAGGCGACCACCATCTACGTCACGCACGACCAGGACGAGGCGCTGTCGCTCGCGGACCGGATCGTGGTTCTCCGCGACGGCGTCATCCGCCAGGTGGGCACGCCGCACGAGCTTTACGAGAAGCCGGCGCATCTCGACGTCGCCGAATTCATGGGCTTCCGCAACCGTTTCGCCGGCAAGGTCATTTCCCGGGAAGGCGATCGCGCCACGGTTTCCGCCGGCTCCTTCTCCGTTTCCGGAACGGTGGTCGGCGATCTTCAGCCGGGAGCTTCGGCCGTGCTCGCCGTGCGCCCCGACGACGTGATGCTCGCGGAACAGGCTTCCGGCGGCGTTCCGGTCACGGTCGATACGATCGAATATCGCGGCCGCGAATATGTCGGCATCGCCCGCACCGGCGACGGCGTCGAGATCGTCTTCCATGCGGATCGCGCGCCGGCGCAGGGGGGCGCGGTTGCGCTGTCGATCGATCCTGCCCGCGCGCTGATCTTCGGAGCTTGAGGATATGGCGATGTCCAACTCCACCCCGATGGAAGCCAAATCGCTTCGCCAGAAGCTCGCGCTGCGCGGCATCGACGGCGTGACGCTGCTCGTGCTGCCGTCGGTGATCTTCGTGCTGGCGATCTTCATCTACCCGTTCTTCTACGGGTTGATGCTGTCCTTCTCGCCGATGCGGGAAGGCGGCATGTTTGCCAACTACGCCGCCTTCTTCTCCGATCCTTATCTCTACAACACGATCGGCGCGACGCTCAGGCTTGCGATCCCGGTGACGATCCTCAGCGTCGCCTTTGCCGTGCCGGTCGCCATGCGCGTCCGGCTGATGAAACGTCAGCGGCTCTTGACCACCATCCTCGTCCTGCCGATCACGCTCGGCACGGTTCTGGTGGCGCAGGGCATGCTGAACTACCTCGGCCCGCAGGGCTGGTTCAGCCGCACCCTGATGCTGATCGGCCTCGTCGATTCGCCGGTAAAGCTCACCAACAACTACTGGGGCGTCTTCCTGTCGCTGGTGGTCACGGTCTTCCCCTTCACCTTCCTGCTGACGCTTTCCTATGTGACCGGCATCGATCCGGCGCTCGAAAAGGCGGCCGCCACCCATGGCGCCTCGAGCTGGCAGCGCTTCCGGCACGTCATGCTGCCGCTGCTGGTGCCGGGGCTGGCGATCGCCTTCTGCCTCACCTTCGTGCAGGCCTTCGCGGTCTTCCCCTCCGCCGTGCTGCTCGGTGCGCCATCCGGGCCGACGCGCGTCATCTCGATCGCCGCGGCACAGGCCGCTTTCGAACAGTACGATTTCACCATGGCCTCGGCGATCGCCATGATCATGGGCGTCGTGCAGCTCTGCATCGTGCTGATCGTCCTCGTCGTCCGAAACCTCTTCTACCGTGGCGCCACCAGTGGCGGGAAAGGCTGAGCCGTGATCCGCGATACTTCCATCGGAGCCAAGCTCTGGATCACCGCCGTCTGGGCCGTCACGATCTTCTTCGTGCTCAACGTGCTCGCCATCATCGCGACGGTCATCGTCTCGTCGCTCGGCACGCGCTGGCTCGGCACCTGGCTGCCGAACGCCTTCACCTTCAACTGGTATGCATCGGCCTGGCGCGAGTTCCAGCTCGGGCCGGTCCTGTTCGTCACGTTCCAGATCGCCTTCACCGTCGTCGCGCTGTCGGGTCTCCTCGGCGTGACGGCCGCCTATGCGATGGCGCGTCGCGACTTTCCGGGAAAGCGGCTCATCATGCTCCTCTTCCTGCTGCCGCTGCTCGTGCCGCCGATCACCTTCGGCATTCCGCTCGCGACCGTGCTCTACCAGTTCAATGTCGGCGGGACGTTCTGGGGCGTGGTGCTGGCCAATCTCGTGCCGACCGTGCCTTTCGTCATCCTCGTCATGATCCCCTTCATCGAGCAGATCGATCCGAAGGTGGAGGCCGCGGCGCGCGTCTTCGGTGCCGGGACGTTCAAGCTCTTCGTCTACGTGCTGATGCCGATGCTGATCCCCGGCATACTGGCGGCCCTGCTTCTGGTCCTCGTCCGCACCGTCGCGATGTTCGAGCTGACCTTCCTGACGGCCGGCCCGACCAGCCAGACGCTCGTCGTCTCGCTCTATTACGCGGTCTTCGCCTCCGGCGTGCGCGCCGTCCAGTCGATCGACGCCATGGCCGTCATCTACATGGTCTCGACGCTCGTCTGGCTGCTGGTCGCGCTGCGCTTCGTCAACCCGACCCAGATCGTGGCGCGCGGCAACCAGTCGTCCGCCGCCCATTGATCCGCAATTGCCTCCGCGCCGGCGGGAAAGTCCGCCGGTCCGTTTCGCGTTTATCCGGAAGATCCGATGAAAATCACCGCGCTTGAAACCGTCCAGCTCCCCAGCCTCAACAACATCATCTGGCTCAGAATCCATACCGATGAAGGCATCATCGGGCTTGGCGAGACCTTTCGCGGCGCCGATGCCGTGGCGACCTACCTGCATGCGGAAGTGGCGCCGGCGCTGATCGGCAAGAACCCGCTGGAGATCGACCGCATCTCCAAGCTTCTGACCGAAACCTATGTGGGCTTCCGCTCCTCGGGCGTCGAAATCCGGGCGGCATCCGCCGTCGACATCGCGCTCTGGGATATTTTCGGCAAGGTTACGAACCAGCCGATTCATCAGCTGCTCGGCGGTCTCTCGCGCCCGTCGATCCGCACCTACAACACCTGTGCAGGCTATTCCTACAACAGCCAGGGCTCGCGCCGCTATATCGGCAGTGCGGACAAGCCGCAGGGGCCTTATGACGATCAGGTGGCCTTCACCAACGATGCCGGAGCGCTGGCGGAAAGCCTGCTTTCCGAAGGCATTACCGCCATGAAGATCTGGCCGCTCGACCCTTACGCGGTCGCAAGCGGCGGCAATTTCATCCATCGCGACGATCTCGACAAGGGCCTCGAAGCCTTCCGCCGGATCCGCGACGCGGTCGGCAACAAGATGGAAGTGATGGTCGAGCTGCATTCCATGTGGGACCTGCCTTCGGCACTGGCGATCGCCCGCGAGATGAAGGAATTCCGGCCGTTCTGGATGGAAGACCCGATCAAGATGCAGGACACCGAGGCGCTGGCCGTCTATGCGCAGCGTTCCGGCCTGCCGGTCTGCGCCAGCGAGACGCTGGCGACCCGCGCCCAGTTCGTCGAGTTGCTCCGCAAGAACGCCGTCGATTATGTCATGCTCGACATTTCCTGGTGCGGAGGCCTCAGCGAGGCGAAGAAGATCGCCGCCATGGCGGAAGCCTTCCAGCGGCCGATCGCGCCGCATGACTGCACCGGCCCGGTCGTCTTCGCCGCCTCGATCCATCTGTCGCTGAACGCGCCGAATGCGGTCTTTCAGGAGTCGGTTCGCGCCTATTATTCGACGTGGTACCGTGACCTCGTCACCGTCATGCCGCGGATCGAGAACGGCAGGATCTATCCGTTCGAAGGCGCGGGCCTCGGGCTGGAACTCAGCGACTACGTGCTCGACAACCCGGACGTCATCCGCCGCACCACGGCGAGCGGCGACCTCTGATGCGTTTCGAGGCGCTCGACGGGCTGAGCCTCGGCCTCGGCGAAAGCCCGGTCTGGGACGACAGGCGCGGGCTCGTTTTCCTCTGCGACATCCCGACCGGCAGGCTTCTGGCCATCCGGCTGGGGGAGGGCCTTGTCCGGGAGTGGGTGCTGGGAACCAATGTCTGCTCGCTCGGGCTGTGCGAAAGCGGCCGGCTGATCGTCTCGCTGACCCGCGAGCTGATCGTCTTCGATCCCGATACCGGCAGCCGTGAGACGCTCGCCAGACTTGAGAACGAACTTGAGACCAATCGCCTCAACGACGGCAAGGTCGGCCCGGACGGCGCATTCTGGGTCGGCACCATGGACCAGCGGGCGGAACGGCAGGCCGTCTGCTCGCTCTATCGGGTCGGCCCCGACGGCCGCATGGTCGCCAAGAAGGACGGGCTCTTCATCTCGAACGGGCTTGCGTGGTCGCCGGATGGCCGCACCATGTACCACTCCGATTCCGGCGGCAAATGGATAGAGCGGCATGCGTTCGATCCCGCGACCGGCGGGATCGGCGAGGGGCTGCGGATCGCCGAACCCGGCGAAGCCGAAGGCCGGCCGGACGGCGGGGCGGCCGATATCGAGGGGAATTACTGGAGCGCCGGAGTCTCGGCCGGCTGTCTCAACCATTATGCGCCGGATGGCCGGCTGATCGGCAAATACGCGCTTCCGGCGCCATCGCCGACCATGCCCTGCTTCTGCGGGACGGACCTGAAGACGCTGCTTGTCACATCGCATCGGTATCTTTCGCCCGAGGTCCTCGACCGATATCCCCTGGCAGGCAGCGTGTTCCTGACGCCGTCTCCGGTGGCCGGCACGCCGGCGCACCGCATGAAAGGTTTTTGATCCGTGAGCTTCGACAAGACCCGCAAGATCGTTCTGACCGGTGCCTCCGGCAATCTCGGCCGGTTCCTGACGCAGGCGCTCGCGGAGCGCTACGAGAACGTCGTGCTGACCGACATCGCCGACTTTCCGGAGACGGTTCCCGCGAATGCACGCTTCGTCCGCGCCGATATCGCCGATGCGGAAGCCATGGCTTCCATCTGCGAAGATGCTGCGGTCATCCTGCATTTCGGCGGCGTCAGCACCGAAAAATCCTTCGAAACGATCCTGCCGGCGAATATCGTCGGCGTCGTGAATATCTTCGAGGGTGCCCGCCGGAACGGCGCCCGCGTGGTTTTCGCCAGTTCGAACCACACGATCGGCTTCCATGAGCGGAGCCGGACGCTCGACATCGATACGCCGACGCGCCCGGACAGCTTTTACGGCGTCTCGAAGATTTTCGGCGAGAATATCGGCCGCCTCTATTTCGACAAGCACGGTGTCGAAAGCGTGCATCTGAGGATCGGCTCCGCTTTGCCGGAGCCGCTCGATAAACGCCATCTTTCGACCTGGCTTTCCCTGCCGGACCTCTTCGGCATGGTGGTGGCCGCCATCGAAGCGGAGCGCACGGAGTTCGCCGTTCTCTGGGGCGCTTCCGCCAATACCCGCACCTGGTGGGCGAAGGACGATTCCGGCCGCCTCGGCGTGAGGCGCGCCGACAATGCGGAAGCCTTCGCCGGAAAGGTGGCCGGCCCCACCGGCGATCCCGTCACCGAACGATTCCAGGGCGGCTCCTATTGTGCGATGGATACGGTCGTTCGATAGGCTGCCGATCCCGATGACTGAAGCGAATATCTTCTGCCTGAATGCACACGGTTATGCCGTCGCGGTCGATGCCGCACATGGCGCGAGCCTGACCTCGCTGAAATGGCGAAAGCCGGATGGCGAATGGTTCGAGGTGTTGCATCCGTGCCCGCCGGGGGAGGTTGCACGGAGCGGCGGGTCCTTCGTCATGGCGCCGTTCGCCAACCGCCTCGACGGCGGCCGGTTCGAGACCGACGATGGGGTGGTTCAAGTGCCGCTCAATCGCTCGGAACAGAAAATGGCCGTACACGGCTTTTCGCGGGACCGCGCATGGCGGGTGGTCGAGGCGGCGGACGACACGCTCGTTCTGGTGGACGATTTTGCCGATGACGGCATTCCATTCCGTTATCGCCTGACGCAGGCAATCTCGATCGGGCCGGATGGGGTCGAGATGTCCCTGAGCCTGACCAGCACCGCCGAACGGACACTCCCCTACGGCATGGGTTTCCACCCCTGGTTCCGCAAGGAAAGTGAAACCTGGCTGACCTTCAAGGCCGAAACCGGCTTCGGCCGCGACGAGCGCGGCTTCCCGACCGTACCCATGCCGGCCTCGCACGGGCCGGATTTCTCGGCCGGGCTTGAGGTGTCGAAAATGCCCTGGTTCGACGGGCATTTTTCCGGGTGGACATCGCGCCGGGCCATCCTCGAATGGAGAAGGCAGGGCGTGATGCTTGAGATTTCGGGAGATGGTGCGCTCCGCAATCTCCATGTCTACGTCCCGGACACATTACCGGTCTTCTGCGTCGAGCCGGTAAGCCATGTCCCGGATGTGCACAATCGGCGTGACCTGGCCGCCTATGGCGATGTCGAATGGCTTGGGCCGGGGAAAACGCTGGCGGGCCGCATGCGGCTCCGGCTGGCGGAGGGGCAAGGGCTATAAGCCCCGGCCAGTTCCGGCGCCGGGGGCAGGCGACGATCTGTCGACAATCCCGGCGATCGGATCACGCTAACGCGTTAGGACGCGCGGCGTTTCAGCCATGCCGGCGGATGGCCGTGAAAGCCGCCGTCGAGGGCGTGGCCGCAATTGCAGGCCCGTTCGGAAGAAATGCCGGAGATCGCGTCGATCAGCGTCTTCTCGATCAGGTCGTGCAGGCCTTCCTTGTAGTAGATCTCGTTCATGCTGCCGGGACCGAAATGGACCACGGCCGGAGCCATGCCGGCGCCGAAGTTGATGACGGGGGCGATCGAGGCGAAGCACATCTCCGCTTCCCGGGCGAAGATCACTTCCGGCACCAGCGGCGTCCCGACGATGTCTCCACCTTCGCGGGCATAGGCGCGGATCTCCGCCGGCGTCTCAAACCGGGGGCCTTCGGTACAGACGAAGGTGCCCCGCTCGATGACGCGGTTGCTGTGCCTGTTGGCGGCGGCGATGAGGTCTGCGCGCAGGCGCGGGCAGAAGGGATCGGTGAAATCGACGCGCACCCAGCATTCGCTCTCATCGAACAGCGATTGTGCCCGGGCCTTGGTCTTGTCGAGGAAATCGTCGGAAATGACGATATCGCCCGGCCGGATCGCCGGATTGACCGAGCCGATGGCGTTCTGGGAAATCACCGACTCGACCCCGAGCTCGCGCAGGGCCCAGATATTGGCATGGTAATTGATCTTGTGGCTGGGCAGCGTCAGCTTTTCGCCGTAGCGAAGGATAACGGCAGCCTGCCGCCCGCCGATGCTGCCGATCAGCACCGGGGCTTCACCCCAGGGCGTGGAGACCGTTTCCAGGCGGCGGTCTTTCAGAAGGTTGTCGGAGGCTGCGCTGGTGATGAGCCCGACAGGTGCGTCCGTCATGGTCTTGGTCCTTTACCCGTGATGTCTGTAGTATTCGTGGATGGAGTGGCGGATGGCCGGCTCGTCGACATTGAGCAACCGGCCGTCCTCGACGATCATGCTGCCGGCCACCATGACGCCGCGCACGTGCTGAGGACCGGCATGGTAGACGATATCGGAAAGGACGCGCTCGGCGGTCAGTCCCAGCGGATGGCTGAGATCGAGGATGATCAGATCGGCCTCCTTGCCTGCTTCCAGACTGCCGATCTCGGCATCCCAGTTGAGGACGCGGGCGCCTTCCAGCGTCGCCATGGTCAAGGCGTCTTGCGCTCCCATGATCTTTCCGTCCAGGCTCGTGGCGCGCTGCAGGAGCACAGAGAGCTTCATTTCCTGGAAGAGATCGAGACAGTTGTTGCTGAGCGTGCTGTCGGTGCCCAGCCCCACAGGCACGCCGCGCTTACGCAGCTCCGGCACGGGCGCGACGCCGCTCGCGAGCTTGGCATTGCTCGCCGGATTGTGGGCGACGCCGGCGCCGGTGCTTGCGAGAATGTCCATGTCGTTCTCGTCGACCCAGACGCAGTGAGCGAGCACGGCACGGCTGTCGAGCACGCCGAGGCCATCGAGCCATGCGGTCGGTGACCGGCCGTATTGCTCCATCACCATCTCGTTCTCGCGTCGGTTCTCCGCGACATGGATGACGAAGGGCAGGTCGAGGCGGTCGGCCTCCCGCTTGATCTCCTTGAGCAGGGCAGGTGTGCAGCTATAGGGCGAATGGCCGCCAAGATAAAAGCGGCAGAGACCATTGTCCTTGTGCATTTCGATCGCTTCGGTGGTTTCCTCCAGTGCCAGCGGCCAGTTCGGCCGGCCGTTGCGGCGCAGCTCCGGCGAGTTGGCGAGCGCGCCGCTCAGCGACCTCATGCCGATTTCGCTTGCCACCGAGGCGAAGACGCCGGCGCCGTAACGGGTGCAGTCGCAGGCCGTCGTGATGCCGTTCCTCACCATGTCCATGACGGCGAGGTAGCAGCCGCGCCGATTGTCCTCGACCGTGAGGGGGGAGGTATGAGGCGCGAGCGCCGCCGCCCATTCGAAGAGATCGCCCTCGTCGCAGCAGCCGCGATGGGTCGAAAGCCCGCCATGCGCGTGCGTGTTGACAAGGCCGGGGATGACGACGCGGCCGCCGAGATCCTTGCGCGCCGCGAATTCCGGCTGCGGCGGCATCTCGGCCAGCGGACCTGCCCAGACGATCTTGCTACCACGAATGAGGACGGCGCCGTCCTTGTGAAAGCCGCCGGGCAGGCCGGTGCAGAGAAAAATATTGTGCAGCAGCGTCAGCATGCTCAGACCTCCAGCGAAAAACGACGGCCGTCGAGCGTCAGGCTGATCTCGGCCGAAACGGAAGACGCGGCGACAATGCGGCCGTTCTCCATCGTGAGCGGACCGTCGTGGCCGGGAACGATGACATCGGCCATGGCGACGATGCGGCGAATGCTGGCGCGCGCCGCCTCTTCGTCGAAGGCGCCGGCGGAGAGGCCGCTTTCGATCTCACCGCGATGCTTGATCGCATCCTGCGCGAGCACCGTCGTTTTTCCGGCGACCGTCGTCACCAGCGAGACATGGCCGCCGCTGTGGCCCGGCGTGCGGATCATCCTGATGCCGGGCAGTACCTCCAGTTCGCCGGAGACGAGGGTGAGCTGCGGGCTGCGCAGCAGGCCCTCGACCTGGAAGCGCGAAATGGCCGGATCGTCGTTCATGTGATCCTGCACATAGGCGAACTCGCTTTCGTGCAGCACGATCTCCGCCTTCGGAAAACACTCGGCATTGGCCATGTGGTCGAAATGCAGGTGAGACAGGATGACGGTACGGATGTCCTGCCGTTCGATGCCGCGTTCGGCGAGCGCCGCCATGAGGCCCGGCCGGTCGCCGCTGCCGCCGGTATCGAAAAGCGCGTAACCATCACGGGTCTTCAGCAGCAGGATGGTGCTCCATCCGAGGAAACCGCGTGAACCGCGGCCCGGAAAGCCGGGCATCAGAACGTCGTATGAGGCCAGGTTCGGCATAGCCTCAACCCTCCATCTGCCGAAGGCGCGGATCGAGCAGATCGCGCAGCCGGTCGCCGACGAGGTTGGTGCCGACAACAGTGACGAAGATCGCAAAGCCTGGAATGGTGGCAACCCACCAGGCGTTGCCGATGTAATTGCGCCCTTCGGAAATCATCGTGCCCCAGGTCGGCGTTTCCGGTGGAACGCCAAGCCCGAGGAAGCTCAGCGAGGATTCGAACAGGATCATCTTGGCGACCAGCAGGCTGGAGATGACGATGACCGAGGACATGACGTTGGGCAGCAGGTGGCGCGTCAGGATGTGGAGCGAGGAAATACCCATCATGTGCGCCGCCTGGATGAATTCGCGTTCGCGCAGTACGAGGCATTCGGCACGCACCACGCGGGCGTACTGCACCCAGTTGGTCAGCCCGAGGATGGCGATGATGTTCCACAGGCTCGGACCGACGACGGCGGCGACGGCCAGCGCCAGGACGAGGAATGGAATGGCAAGCTGGATGTCGGTCAGCATCATCAGCACGCGGCCGGCATATTTGTCCTCGTAGCCGGCGATGAGGCCGAACGTGACGCCGACGGCGCCGGAAATCACCACGGAGCTGACGCCGACCAGCATGGAGACGCGGGCGCCGACGACGATGCGGCTGAAGATGTCGCGGCCGAGCGCATCCGTTCCGAACAGGTGGATGCCTTCCGACCCCTGCCACAACGGCGGCTTCAGTCGCTGCAGGATATCCTGAGCGCCCGGATCGTAAGGCACGAGCCAGGGGCCGAAGAGAGCGGCGAAAAGCGCGACGAAAACGATAACGAGGCCGGCAGCCGCCAGGTGGCTTGCCGCATATCGCTTGAGGAAGGCCATCATTTGCTTCTCCTCAGACGCGGGTCGAGCAGGCCATAGGAGAGGTCTACGAGGAGGTTGATGGTGACGATGACGGCGGCCATGAACAGCACGAAGGCCTGGATCACCGTGAAATCGCGGTTTGCGATCGCCTGAATGGCCAACCGGCCGATGCCGGGATAGGCGAAGACCTCCTCGGTGATGACCGCGCCGCCGAGGAGGGCGCCGATCTGCAGGCCGATCACCGTCAGCGTCGGGATCGCCGCATTGCGCAGCGCATGGGAGAGAATGATGCGGCTTTCGCGCACGCCTTTGCCGCGAGCGGTGCGGACATAGTCCGACTGCAAGACCTCGATCATGGACGAACGCAGAAGGCGGGTGATGATGGCGGTCGAATAGGTGGCGAGCACGATCGCCGGCATGACGAGGTTCTGCCAGCTTCCGCGGCCGGAAGGCGGCAGAACCTGGAAGGTTTCGGAGAAAAGCAGGATCAGCATGATCGCCAGCCAGAAAGCCGGAAAGCTCTGGCCGATCAGGGAGATCAGCAGGCTTGCCCGATCGACGAGCGATCCGCGGTTGGCCGCGGCGAGGATCGCGAGAGGAATGGCGAGGGCGATCGACAGCAGGAAGGCGGCGCCGCCGAGTTGGAGCGTTGCCGGCACGCGCTCCAGGACGAGCTGCATCGCCGGCTGCTCGTAGCGGAGCGACATGCCGAAGTCGCCGCGGACGGCGCGGCTCAGGAAATCCCAGTACTGGACGATCAGCGGCCGGTCGAAGCCCATGAGGTGCCGGAAGCGCTGGATGTCCTCGATCGAGGCTTCGGGCGGCAGGAAGAGCGCGGAAGGATCGCCGCCGATCCGGATCAGGAAAAATACGGCAACCGACACGCCGAGCAGCACCGCCGCGGCATAGAGCAGTCGGGATATCAGGAAATTGGCCAAGACCTGCTTCGCTCCGTCGAAAAATTGTCATCCGCGGCCGGGTCCGATGCCGGCCGCGGATGCCGGTTCTGTCAGAAATGCGCCTTGCGCAGGTCGATCATGCCGTCCGGGCGCGGTGCCCAGGTAAGCTTGGCATCGAGACCGTAGATCAGCGGCGGCTGGATCATCGGCAGGTGCGGCGCATCGTCTTTGATGATGGCGGCCGCTTTCTCGTAGATAGACTTGCGTTCCGCCTGGTCGATCGTGCCGGCGCCGGCATCGAGCAGCGCGTCCAATTCAGGATTGCTGTAGTAGCTCTGGTACTGGCCGGTGTGCAGCAACGGCTGCCAGACGAGGTTCGGATCGCGGCCGCTCCAGCCGGGGAAGGTGATGCCCTCGCGGCCCTTCTTTTCCGAGACCTGACCCCAGACGCCCGGCTCGAGATACTGGATATCGACCTTGATGCCGACCTTGGCGAGGAAGCCGGCGGTCGCCTCGACGATCTCGCTGTCCTTCATGTAGCGGCCCTTGCGTGTCATCAGCGGGACCGTGAATCCGTCCGCATAACCTGCTTCCGCCAGAAGCGCCTTGGCCTTGGCTGGATCGTAGGGATAGGGCTTCCAGGCCGGATCGTAGCCGAAGGCATTGGCGGGCAGGGTCAGCGCGATACGGGTGCCCATGCCGTTCAGGAGCGCCTGCTGGATGGCATCGACATCCACCGCGTAGTTGATCGCCTGCCGGACACGCTTGTCCTTCAGGGGGGTGTCGCGGGTCGTGTCGAAGGCGAGGAAATAAAGCGAATCGCTGGCGACCGTCGCGATCTTCGTATCGCCGCCTTCAAGCGATGCCATGTCTTCCGGCGGCACGTCGACGGCGATGTCGACGCCCCCGCTCTTGAGCTCGGCGATGCGCGTGCGCGTCTCCTTGATCGGACGGAAGACGACCTTGTCGATCGCCGGCTTGCCACCCCAGTAGTCCGGGTTGGCTTCGAGCACGACGTGTTCGTCCTTCTTCCACTCGACAAAACGATAAGGGCCGGTGCCGACCGGCTTGGCGGCGAGGTCTGCTCCATTGTTCTGCGCGGTGTAGGACGGCGGCACGATCAGCGCCGGGAAGCTTGCCTCGTAGAGCGACAGCAGCATGGTCGGGAACGGCTTGTCCGTCTTGATGTCGACCGTGTAGTCGTCGACGACCGTCACGGACTTGATCTGCGAGATACGCGAATAGTAGGGCGCCTTGAAATTCGGATCGAGCGCCCGGTCGAACGTGAACTTGACCGCTGCGGCGTTGAAGGGCTCCCCATTGTGGAATTTCACGCCCTCGCGCAGCTTGAAGCGCCAGGTCAACGGGTCCGGATTGCTCCAGGACGTTGCCAGCGCCGGGACGATGTCGCCCTTTTCGTCCTGGCTGACGAGGCCGTCGTAGATCTGGAAAAGGATGTTGGCCGTCGGGAAGGCGGAATGTTTGGCGGGGTCCATCGAATAGGCGTCGGCCGCCTGCGCGACCACGATCGCCGAGGCGTTCTGGGCTGCTGCGCCGAGCGGAAGAAGCGCGAGCGCGGCGACGCCCAGCGCGCCGGCCACGAAATGCCGTCTCAGGATATCTCTCATCTGTTCACCCTTTTCTGTTCTTCGACGGCACGCAGCCATCGGGATGGATCGGTCGTCTTCCTCAAGCCTTCTTCCTCCCGGCCTGACCCTTTACCAGAGCCACGGCCGCAAAGTGATCCAGGCGCTCGATGCGCAGGACCATCATTTTGCCTGCCCTTGTGACGGGCAGTTCCGTATCGTCGTGCAATGAAAGCGCGATTTCGACGTCCGTCTCGACGGCGACCTCGAAGCCGGCGAGCGGCGTCAGTTCGGTGAGGCCCTTGGTCTGCGGGGCGGCGGCGTTTAGAAGATGCAGGACCATGCCGTCCGGATGGCCGTAGAGAATGGTCTCCACGCCGCTCGATGCCGTCGTGTGGACAGGCGGGGCGCCGGCCTGGCTTTCGACCAGAGCGCCGAGGATCGGGCGATATTCGGGCATCGAATACCGGTGATAGAGCGCGCCGATCCGCCAGGGCAGCCAGGTTGCCAGGCCCTTTCCGAACCTGCGTTCGATCAGGCCGGGTTCCTTGCCGCTGCCTTCGACGGTCGTGAATTCCGGAGCATTGTTGGCGAAGGGGCCGATGATCCGCAAGTCGTCTTGCGTTTCGCCTTCGTTGAAGGGTGCCCAAAACGGACCGGCGGCGGGGACATGCCGGATACCTCCGACGACTTTCCTCAAGTCCGCCCGGCCGAGGGCAAAATAGGCACCGACAGCCGACCAGGCCTTGCCGGGCAGAGCCGGCAGGCAGCGCAGGGCAGGGGCATTGCGCCCTTGACCGGTCTCGTTCGCTGCCGCCAGATCGGCCGTGGCGATGATCTTCCCGCCCCGTTCGACATAGGCGTCGATAATCGCCGCATCGGCATCGGACAGGCAGCTCGCAGCCGGCAGGAGGACGAGGTCGAAGCGCTGCAGGTCCGCCAGCTCGAGGCCCGGCGAGACGACGATGTCGAAGGGGTGGCGAAGGTCGGAGAGCATTTCGCAGACGCCCCGGAATTCCGCGACATGTCCGCTCCCATCGGGAGCGCCGGCCATGCGGCCGGCGTCCTCGCCCCAGAGTCTGCTGTCTTCCGACCGGAGGACTGCGATCCGGGCGAGGCTCGCCAGGCCTTCATACCAGCGGGCGTTCTTCTCGATATAGGCGCCGAATTTTCGCAGTCCCGGCACGAAGCGCGCGTCTTCGTCATCCAGCAGACCGTTGACCGCGGGTGCGGTGCTCGCGCCATGCGCGGCTGCCTGGATGAGGTTGTGAACCAGCCGCGCCTCGGGCATGGCCGACTGCCGGCTGGCGAAGACTTCCGACGTCGTCTGGATCAGTAGCGGCGGCTGACCAGGCTTGAGCGCGCGTGCCGTCAGCGTCTCCTCGGCAGCCCAGAGATTCCAGATCGGCTGCGGATCGATCGGGTTTGGCATGACGGGATTGGAGACCTGCGAGCCGATGATGTCGCTGACCTCGGCCATGCGGCGGATATCCCAGCCGTCATGGACGTGATGATAGGGCACGATCGCCGCGCCGGGATTGCGTCCCTGAACATGGCGGCGGACCCGACCCATGTAATCTGCAAGGAAGCCCTGCCGCCATGCTTCGTAGGCCGGTTCGCGGCGATCCGGTTGGAGAACCGGCTTGCCGGTCGCCACCTCGACGATGCCCCGGCAACGCTCGCAATGGCAGCGCGGCACATGGAGGTAGTTGAAGAAGAAGCCGTCTGCGGCGGGATAGCGGCCGAGGATCTCGTCGAGGATGGAGAAGACTTGGGTCTGCCAGAAGGGGCCGGTCGCGCAGATCTGCGGCATGGCCCAGGTGCTGCTCACCGCGCCGTCCGGCCTGCGGACGAACCAGTCGGGATGTTTTTCCTCCATGCCCTCGCGGCCCTTGGAGATATCCATCCTTACCAGTACCCGGATATCCTCCGCCTTCGCTGCCTTGAGGAAGTCGCCGAGGAAATCGTCTTTGAGATGCGGGTTGATCGTCTGGGAAGAGAGCCGGGTCGGGTACCAGGCGGAAAAGCCGCCGCCCATGACGATGCAGGCATTGGCGCCGACGCTTCTGATCTCGCCGATCAACTGGCCGATGCTCGATTTCGCGCCGTCGCTCTCGCGCAGGAGGTGCTGGAAGAAGCGCAGCGGGCGCTTCGTCCAGGCCAGGGGGGAGGTCACCGACATGCGCATCCTCCGGCGGCCCACAGCTTGCCGTATCGCTGCCGCATCCTGCGGATCGGCTTTTCCAGAGCATGGGCAGCAGCCTGAGCGGCGACGCCGTCGATACGCCGCCGGTCTGCGAAGGCTTGCGCCTCCTCCCAGATCGCTGCTTCGTCGATGGTCGTGCATCGGCCGCCGGATGCAACGATCCGGCCGCCGATCATCACGCTGTCGATCGCGCTCCCGCTTTCGGAAAGGACGAGCTGGCGGACGGTATCGTTCAACGGCTGGAATGCCGGAGCCTGGGAGCGGAAGAAGGTGATGTCGGCGGCACATCCGGCGGCGAGCCGGCCCGTGTCGGGCAGGCCGATGGCGTCGGCTCCGCTCGACGTTCCCAGGCGCAGGGCGGTCTGCGGACCGATCCAGGTCTTCTCGTCGTCGGAGCGCAGATTGTGCAGAAGTGCCGCCCATTTCATCGTTTCGAGGAGATTGGCGCCGTCGTTGCAGCAGGCGCTGTCCGTGCCGAGGCCGACGCGGATGTTTTCCTTCAACAGATCGGAAAGCCGGCAATGGCCGCTGCCCAGCCGCGCATTGGAAACGGGATTGTGGATGACGGCGGCGTCGGCGGCAGCGATCCGTTCGATGTCATCCGGCTCCAGCCAGATTGAGTGGACGAGATTGGTCTGCGGCGTCAGCAGGCCGAGACCGTCGAGATGGGCGATCATGCCGCGGCCGTAGAGCCGGAAGCCCATTTCCCTCTGCAGCCTCGTTTCCAGCACGTGGGTGTGCAGGATGGTGTCGTACCGCCGGCTGAAATCGCCCGCGGCCGCGAGGAGTTCGTCCGAGCATCGTTGCGGACCGGACGGGCCGATCCCCACGCTGATCAGCCCATCCGCTTCTCCATGCCAGCGACGGAAGAAGGCTTCCACGACCGCCATCTGTTGCCGGGCGGGCAATGGCGCGCGGCTGCCATAGGCGGAAAGATCGAGCCCGGCGAGATCGTCCTCGTCGAAAGGAAGCGTTTCAATGACGCTCCTGTCCGAAACGATCGGGGCGATCATCACCCGCATGCCGCTGTCCAGCCAGGCCGAGGCGACCGCATCGAGCGCTTCTCCGTCGATATCGGGCGAGATGCGGACGTGGTCGAGGACCGCCGTCGTTCCCGACCGCATCATCTCGATCGCGCCCAGCATGGTCGAGACGTAGATTTCCCTCTGGCTGCGTCTTTCCCGTAGGGCGGAAGAGGTGAGAGACCAAAGTTCGAGCGGAAGATCGGCGGCGGTTCCACGCGCGAGATTGTCCGGGGAATGGCTATGGCAGTTGACGAAGCCCGGTACGGCTATCAGGCCGGAAGCATCGATGAATTCCAGCCGGGGAGGCTTCGGCCCGCCCGGAGGATGAAGCGCGGCGATGCTGCCGCCGACGACCTCGATGGACCGCCGTTCCGCCTCGAAGCGGCCGGCCTTTTCCGTCAAGCATATGGCGTTATCGAACCAGTATCCCGGCACAGATCTTCCAGTCGATGCGTTCCCCGGCGCCTTTTGGCATCCTTGGCCCCTAGTGTTCCCAGCTCAAGGCGAAGGGGAATACATCGTTTTGGAAAAAATCATTTTCCGAAAGGCCTTCCGGGCCGGTTGGCGGGGCGGCATGCAAATTGCTGCTTCAACATGCCGGCTTGCGATTGCTCTTCCAATGCGTAAGCTCCTGATCGACGGCGTGCCAAGATGCACAAGATGTGAGCAGTGAACGACCCGCAGTGAACAGGTTCCAGGACATATTGTCGTTCGTACGGGTAGCCGAGCTCGGCGGCTTCACCGCGGCGGCCAAGGCGCTTTCCTCCTCCACGTCGGCGGTAACCAAGAGCGTGACGCGACTTGAGGAAGGCCTCGGCGTGCAGCTTTTGCACCGGACGACGCGGCGGATGCACCTCACCGAATACGGGGCCGAATATTATGAGCGCTGCCGGCAGATCCTCATTGATCTCGATGAAGCGGAGGGGTCGATCCGGGAGGCCAATATCGCGCCGAGCGGACAGGTGCGGATCGCGCTGCCGCCGTCGTTCGGCCGCATGACGGTCATTCCGGCGCTGCCGGAGTTCTACGAACGCTATCCGAATGTCGTTCTCGACCTCTGCCTCAAGAGCCAGACGGCCAATCCGATCGAAGGGGGCTTCGACCTCGTCGTCCATTCCGGACGGCTTGCCGATTCCCGTCTCATCAACCGCATCCTCGTGCGCGGCGCCCAGAAGACGGTGGCGGCGCCGAGTTACATCGAGCGCTACGGAAAACCGGAAACGCCCGCCGATCTCGACCGCCATAACTGTATTGTCGGTGCTTTCGGGCCGAATTGGCATTTTCGCGGGGTGGACGGGGGCGACGAGGTGATCCGTGTTTCCGGGTGCCTGACGACCGACAGCGGCGACATCCTGCGTGAAGCCGCAATGACCGGGCTCGGGATCTCCCAGGCGACGTGGTGGCTGTTTCGCGACGAGATGCGGCGGGGCCTTTTGGTGCCTCTCCTTGAGGAATACGAGATCGAGGCGGACCCGATCGCGATCGTTTTCCCCGCCAACCGGCGCACGCCTGCCAAGGTCCGTGCCGTCGTGGATTTTCTCCTGAAAATCACCAGAAGCAGCGCGGCGTAAGTTCGAAATCCGCCAAGACGCCACCCCGAACGGCCTATGAGCGGCTGATGGTCTGATCGGACGGACAGGCCGATTTCATCCGGCGGGTCGCGAGATCAAGCGGGAACATAGGTCAACCGGATCACATCCTCACCCATCCGGTCACTGCCGACAAGGCGGAGCGGCGGCCGGGGGCCGGCGAAATACGGCTTGCCGTGACCGATCACGACGGGGTGCAGGTAGATGCGATACTCATCGATCAGGCCAAGCTCGGTGAGGCTTCGGGCCAGGTTCGGGCCAGCGACTTCGATCTCTCCGGCGCGCCCGGCTTTCAGCTCACGGATCGCACCCTCGAGATCATCCCCGACAAGCGTGGCGTTGGGGCCGACCGACTTCAACGAGCGCGAAACGACCCATTTCGGCTGCTTCCGCCACGCGGCCGCGAAGGCGTGCTCCTCTGCACCCCATTCGGGATGATCGTCGTCCCAGTAGCGCATGATCTCATACATTTGGCGACCGTACACACTGCCCGCCTGCGCCTGAGCCTCCTCGATGAAATGGCGGAAGAGCGCGGGGCCTGGCGCAAACGCCATATGGTCGACGTAGCCGTCCAGGGACTGGTTCATTCCGAACACGAGCTTGGCCATACCCGCCTCCTTTCCTCACATACGCACCTGCGCGGTTCCGATTGCGTTATGCAATCGGTCGCAGGATAGCTCGACTGATCTTGTTTTGCAATTGGTTGTTGGAGTGCGCATGAATGCCCGGCGCTCAGGCTGCCCGGTCATTTATTGGAGATTGGATCACTTATCTTATTATGTCTTATTATGCCGGCCGATGAAGCGATAAGCGTTGATAAAATCTTATGGACACGCGTTTTCTGGAGACCCTGATTGCCGTATTCGAACGGGGCTCAATAGCGGAAGCTGGCCGACACCAGAACCTGAGTGCGGCCGCGGTCACGCAGCGCATCAGAGCGCTCGAGGCCGAAATCGGGCAACCTCTCGTCATACGCGTAGGGCGGACGGTCAGGCCGACCGAGCTGGGTATCAGCGTCGCAGACAAAGCTCGATCACTGCTCAACGAGGTCCGCGGCCTCGGCGACGGGATAACAACGGACCCGCTTCGCGGGACGCTACGCCTCGGTGCCATGAGTACCGCCACGACGGGTTTGCTTCCGCCCGTCCTCGGACGGCTGGCGACCAGGTATCCAGGTGTTGAAGCTTATATACTCCCGGGGACCTCCCAGGATCTTTACGACAGAGTCCTGAAGGGTGACTTGGATGCAGCCCTCATTATCGAACCGCCTTTCGGGCTATCGAAGACCTGCGATTACAGAGTAGCGCGAGAGGAGAACCTGGTCCTTCTCGTGCAGCCCGAGTTTGCCGGCGCCGATCCTGTGGCACTCCTGGGTCGCCTTCCGTTCATCCGGTACGACCGTTCGACCTGGGGCGGCATGCTGGCGACGCGGTGGCTGGAAGCGGCGGGGATAGTCCCACACGAGCGTTACGAACTTGATGCCCTCGATGCGATCGCGACATTTGTCCACCAGGGGCTGGGAATTGCCATCGTTCCGGACTGGGCCTCTCCTTGGCCGGAAGGGC
This sequence comes from Neorhizobium sp. CSC1952, assembly GCF_030378245.1. Classification (NCBI taxonomy): domain Bacteria; kingdom Pseudomonadati; phylum Pseudomonadota; class Alphaproteobacteria; order Hyphomicrobiales; family Rhizobiaceae; genus Neorhizobium; species Neorhizobium sp. CSC1952. The sequence goes on from NZ_CP128416.1 coordinate 3,396,888, forward strand.
TATCTCTCGCGAAATTGCCGCTCCCGACATATTCAATCACACGCCGGATTCAGCTTGTGTGGGGGCGGGGCAGTCCTCGCATCAGTTTGATCAGAGCCTTCCTCGAAGTCCTTTCCGATTAGAGCGCCGTGCGTCCAATTGAACGCACAAAGGACGCTCTAACACTTTGAATCTGCTGCATCGTGCTTTCCGAAACCGACTCCGGTTTTCGGGCCGATGCAGCGGGCGGACGGTGAACCCTACTAAATGTAACGTCTGAACACGCAATCACATCGCTTTTCGTTATGGTTCCAGTGAGCCATCGTTGCCCTATCGAGGGAGAAGCGTATGGATCTCGGAATTCAGGGTAAAGTAGCGCTCGTTTTTGGCGCAGGCGGAGGGCTCGGGAGCGCAATCGCGAAGACGTTGGCTGCGGAAGGCGCCGAACTCGTCGTTGCCGACATCGATGAGGCGTCCGCCTTGGCTACGGCAAATTCAATCGTGTCGGAGGGTGGAAAGGCGACCGAATTGCGGTGGGACCTCGCCGATCTGTCGTCGATCGATCGTCATGTTTCCACTATCGAGCGCCTTTGCGGCAAAGTCGATATCCTTGTGAACAACACAGGCGGCCCCCCGCCGGCACCCGTGTCGAACCAGGATCCGCAGGCGTGGCAGCAGCATTTCCAATCGATGGTGCTCAGCGTGATCGCCATCACTGACCGGATATTGCCTGGCATGCGCTCCGCCGGCTGGGGCCGGATCGTCACCTCAACCTCTTCGGGCGTAATTGCCCCGATCCCGAATCTGGGTTTCTCCAACGCGCTGCGTCTGAGCCTGGTCGGGTGGTCGAAAACGTTGGCGCGTGAGGTAGGACGCGACGGTATTACCAGCAACATCGTCCTTCCGGGTCGCATCGCCACGAAGCGCATCACGTTTCTCGATGAGCAGAAGGCCAAGCGGGAGGGCCGCACTGTGGAGGAGGTTTCGGCCGAGAGTACTTCGAGCATCCCTGTCGGACGCTACGGCAAACCCGAAGAATACGCCGACGCAGTAGCGTTTCTTGCAAGCAAGCGTGCCACCTACATTACCGGCTCAGTCATCCGGGTTGACGGTGGCCTGATCCAATCAATCTAAAAGGAAAATTGCGCATGGCCCTCGATCCCGGCTCCGTCAATATCTTGAAGGACATCTCCACCGCGACGCTTACGACGGTCCTTCTCAAGAAGGGTCTGCGCAACGTTTGGATGCGCGGCACAAAGCCTCTCCGTTCCGGGCAGCCGCGTTGCGTGGGAACCGCCTTCACGTTCCGCTTCGTGCCTGCCCGCGAGGATCTGGCGACACCTGCGTCGTGGGGTTCTCCTATCTCCACCCGGGCTGCCATTGAAGCGATGCCGGAAGGTTCGATAGCCGTCATAGACGGCCAGGGCGTGAGCGACGCAGGGGTGTTCGGCGACATCCTCGTTTCGCGTATGGCCAAGCGCGGCATGGTCGCCATGGTGACGGACGGAGTCGTCCGCGATCTCGCGGGCGTCCTCAGCGTCGATTTCCCCGTGTGGTGCAACGGCGTGGCGGCCTCACCGTCGGTGGCGGGGCTCACCTTCGTGAATTGGCAGGAGCCTATCGGCTGCGGAGGCGTTGCGGTCTTTCCCGATGACATCATCGTGGTCGATGATGACGGAGCCGTGGTGATTCCTGCTTCTCTATTGGCAGATGTCCTGGCTGAAGCGCCGGAGCAGGAGCGGATGGAGGCGTGGATCATGCAGGAGGTCGGGCGGGGCACGCCGCTGCCGGGCCTCTATCCAATGAACGCGGAGACCAAGGCTCGTTACGAGTTGTTCAAAGCGGGACAGTCGACCTGAATCCAGACCGGTTTTGTTCGAGCTGAGCAGAAGCCGGTGTCCTGTCGGATGTCACAGGTTTTGATGCGCTGCCGACAGCTACAAAACAAGAATTCTTTCTGTGCTGCCGGAGATGCCCCGCCGCCTTGCAGGCGTGCGGGACACAGGCTTACCGTTCCGCCATACCTGGCCTCATCGAGCGCTGTCGCACAACGCTGGACCAATGTCTTGGTTGGTTCAATCCGCTTATTGCGAGAATTCGAACGTCCTTTTACCAAGTTACAAACCAGCAGACGTCAAAAGAAAGCACCAGAGCGCGCCAAGCGAAGAAAAGTGCTCTGAAATACCAGGAAACGCTCAGGAATTTCTCTTCGAGAAGCGGCCTTATCGCCGCTCTTTGAGTGGTGCTGTTTGACGCTTCAACTGCTCGGTGTCGAGTTCGGTTCGGCTTGGTCAGCCGACGATCGCAAACCACTTTTGGAGTTGAATGATGTTCGGAGAAATCGAAGGCACCGGGTTCGAGGTGATCGACGAGCGGTTCAAGTCGTGCACATCTCATGCCCGCGTCGAGCGGCTATGGACGGGGGCGCGGTTCAGCGAAGGGCCGGCATGGTTTCCTGCGGGTCGTTATCTCATATGGTCCGACATCCCGGGCAACCGGATGCTGCGTTGGGACGAGACTGACGGATCGGTTTCGGAGTTCCGCAATCCGTCCAACAATTCCAATGGAAATACCGTCGACCTCGAGGGCCGGTTGGTGTCATGCCAGCATCTGACGCGAAGCGTGACGCGCACCGAACACGACGGCAGCATCACGACGATAGCCTCGCATTACAACGGAAAGCGTCTCAACGCACCCAACGACGTTGTCGTGAAGTCGGACGGATCGATTTGGTTTTCCGATCCGAGCTATGGCATCGATCATTTCTACGAAGGTGATCAGGCCAAGAGCGAGCAGGACGGCTGCCATGTTTACCGGGTGGATCCGAAAACCGGCGCGGTCGAGCAGCGAACCACCGACATGGTTCGGCCGAACGGGCTCGCGTTTTCGGTGGACGAGAAGCATCTCTACGTGTCCGACACCGGGGTTACGCATGTGGCGAATGGACCGGCTCACATTCGAAAGTTCAAGGTGAACGACGACAGCACCCTTTCGGGGGGCGAAGTGTTCGCGACCTCGACGGCGGGATTGTTCGACGGCTTCCGGCTGGACACCCTGGGGCGTATCTGGACCAGTGCCGCAGACGGTGTGCATTGCATCGACACCGATGGCACGCTGATCGGCAAAGTCCGCATCCCCGAGCCTGTCGGAAACCTCACATTCGGCGGCAAGAAGAAGAACCGTCTGTTCATCTGCGGTACTTCCTCCCTTTACGCCATGTACGTCATGGCCGTTGGCGCAGCGCGTTGAGCGCGTGATCCCTCCACTACGAATGCCTTGCCGCGTTTCCGTGGCGAGGCGGCTTGACCACAGCATCGGCCCGAAAATCGGGATCGATTTCGGTAAGCATGTAGATTCAATAAGTTAGAGCGTCCTTCGTGCGGCTGTTCGGACGCACGGCGCTCTCGTGCGCGACACATTTTTGCCGCGACAACAGACCTGTTTGAAAGCGCCGGGCTATGAAAACAAAAGGACCGAAAATACCTGACTCGATCTCGGAAACGTTGAGGTCGAGTGCCTGGTTCGGATCGAGGGACCGTAACGGGTTCATGCATCGGTCATGGATGAAAAATCAGGGCACACCGCAGCGAATGTTCGATGGCCGCCCCGTCATCGGCATCTGCAACACCTGGTCCGAACTCACGCCTTGCAACGCGCACTTCCGGCAGATTGCCGAGGCGGTCAAGCGCGGTGTTCTTGAGGCTGGAGGTTTTCCGGTTGAATTCCCGGTGATGTCGCTGGGCGAAACCCTGCTGCGTCCGACGGCGATGCTGTTTCGGAACCTCGTCAGCATGGATGTCGAGGAATCCATCAGGGCCAACCCGATCGACGGCGTGGTGCTGCTCTGCGGTTGCGACAAGACCACACCGGCACTGATCATGGGCGCGGCCAGCTGCGACATCCCGACGATCGTCGTCTCGGGCGGTCCGATGCTGAACGGCAAGTTTCGGGGCAAGGACATCGGGTCGGGCACAAACCTTTTCTCGATGAGCGAGGATGTACGCGCCGGGCGCATGAGCGTGGACGATTTCGTCGGTGCCGAGGCCTGCATGTCGCGCTCTGCCGGACATTGCATGACGATGGGTACAGCCTCCACCATGGCGAGCATAGTCGAAGCGCTCGGACTTAGCCTGCCGCACAACGCAGCCATCCCGGCGGTCGACGCGCGCCGCTACGAACTGGCCCAGAACTCGGGGCGCGAGATCGTCGGCATGGTTCACAAGGGAATGCGTATTTCCGATGTCGTGGATCGCAGGTCGATGCAGAACGCGGTCAAGGTCAACGCGGCAATTGGCGGATCGACCAATGCCGTGATCCATATGTTGGCAATCGCAGGCCGTATGGAGATCCCCCTTTCGCTCGACGATTTCGACGCATGGAGCAGGGAGGTTCCACTCCTGGTAGACCTGATGCCTTCAGGCCAGTTCCTGATGGAGGATTTTTATTACGCCGGTGGATTGCCGGCGCTGATGCGCGAGATGGGCGGACTTCTGGATGGCGATGCGAAGACGGTCAACGGCAGGACGGTCGGCGAGAATATTGCAGATGCGGAGTGCTGGGACCGCAAAGTTATCCGGTCGCTTGACAACCCTGTGCGGGCGGCAGCAGGCATCGCGGTGCTGCGCGGGAACCTGGCGCCGAACGGGGCGATCATAAAGCCGTCCGCAGCCTCCGGGAAACTGCTCCAGCACCGAGGAAAGGCCGTGGTTTTCGATAGCCTGGAGGACTTGAGGGCAAGGATCGACGATCCGGACCTGGACGTAGACGAGGACTCCGTTCTCGTCATGCGCAATGTCGGTCTGAAAGGCTTTCCCGGGATGCCGGAGGTCGGCAACATGCCGTTGCCGACCAAGCTTCTCGAAAAGGGTGTCCGGGACATGGTGCGGATATCGGATGCCCGAATGAGTGGCACGGCTTATGGAACGGTGATCCTGCACGTGTCCCCCGAAGCCGCGATGGGCGGGATGTTGGCGCTGGTGCGGGATGGCGACATGATCGAGCTCGATGTCGAAGGCAGGCGCCTCGTGCTGGATGTCGATGACGGAGTTCTGGCCGAGCGAAGTGCCGAACTGCCGGAACCACCACGGCATTCAGGAGGCGGTTACGAGCAGCTGTTCATGAACCACGTCCTTCAGCCCGAAAAAGGAGCGGATTTCGACTTCCTCGTCGGTCGAAGGGGCGCGAAGGTTTCACAGAACGCGCATTAGAGCAATTCCAGGAAAAGTGTGTAACGGTTTTCCGTCCGGAATTGCGTAAAAACAATTACTTAGAGTGCCGTGCGTCCAACTGGACGCATTAAGGACGCTCTGATGCATTGAATCGGCTGCATCGTGCTTTCGAAAACCACTTCCGGTTTTCGGGCCGATGCAGTAGGCAGAGCCTACATCGAGAAGGGACAACATGGCACGAACGGATACAGGCAAGGTCGCTGTTGTCACTGGTGCAGGGTCGGGGATCGGTCGAGCCGTCAGCCTCGGCCTTCTGTCGCATGACTACCGGGTCGTTATCGCAGGCCGGTCGCGCGACAAGCTGCAGGCCCTTGCGGAAGAAAGCGGCCGAGTACGGAACGTGCTGGTCGCCCCCACCGATGTCACCGACCCGGAAGCCGTCGAAAAGCTTTTCCAGTCGGCCGTGTCATGGGCCGGCCGCGTCGACCTGCTGTTCAACAACGCCGGTGCCTTCAGCGGAGCCACGCCGCTGGACGAGGTCGAGGCTGGAGAATGGCGGCGAATGATCGACGTGAACCTGAATGGCGCGTTCTACTGCGCCCAAGCGGCGTTCCGGCAGATGAAGTCGCAAAGTCCTGCCGGCGGACGGATAATCAACAACGGCTCCATCTCGGCACAGGTCCCACGGCCGAATGCCATCGCCTACACGGCATCCAAGCACGCTATCACCGGCCTAACCAAGGGAATTTCCCTGGAAGGGCGTGCCCATGGGATTGCGTGCGGCCAGATCGACATTGGCAATGCGGCAACCTCCATGACTGCGGGCATGGGCACGGGAATGCTTCAGGCGGACGGAACCATCCGCACAGAACCGACGATGGATACGGCCAATGTCGTCGAGGCCGTTCTGTTCATGGATCGTTTGCCGCTCGACGCGAACGTACCTTTCATCACCGTCACCGCAACGACCATGCCATATCTGGGCAGAGGCTGAAAGCGAACCTGCGGACACGCGGCCTGATGCGCGGTTCAATGCCCTCTGGCGATGACCGGACCGATTGTCAGCGTCAACGCCTTGATGTGAGCCTTCATCGCCTGCTCGGCCGAATCCGGGTCCCGTGACTTGATGGCCTCCAGGACCTTCTCATGTTCCCGCGAATACCGGCGAACTAGACGTGGATCGAATTCCGACGTTGTCTTGACCGTCCATCGCGCGTGCGTCTTGATACGAAAGATTTGATCGATTGTCTTGATGAGAATGCCGTTGCCGGATGCTTCGGTCACCGCCCGGTGGAAGAGCTCATCCCACTTTTCCCAGTCGCCCCAGGTTTGAGCTTCACACCCGTCGGCGAGATACTTGCTCATCATCGCCAACTCCTGATCCTGAGCGCGAACCGCTGCGAAGCGTGCAACGATCGGTTCAAAGGACAGGCGAGCCTCAAGAATTTCCGCAAGGGTAGTAGAGACGGAGAGTACTTGGAGGCTTCCGACGATGGACGCGGGGCGGCTGCCTACGTAGGTACCGATACCGACCTGACGCCATACGATGCCTTCCGACTCAAGCTGCTCCAGGGCATCGCGGAGAGTTCCGCGGGAAACGCCGAGCATTTTGACAAGGTCCCGTTCGGCGGGGAGGCGGCTGTGAATTGGATACCGAGCCGAAGCAATCCATTCAGCCAGGGTTTCTGCGACCGACTCGCGCAATTTGGACATCAGCTGAATTCTCCCCGGCTTTGCTGAGATACTTTCATCCTATCGCGATGGTCTGCCAAGCCCAGCACGAGAATAGAGTACTCCAATTTTTTAATTGGTACAGGCCGTCGATTGCCCGACGACCACCGTTTCAGTATCAACAATAGGAAGAATAGTTTCCGTAAATACCCACGCCGCGACAGAAAAAGGTCGGTTCAGCGATAGCTGATCTGCGTCAATAAACATCGCAGCTGATTTATCAAAGCCCCCGAAGGGGAGGGGCCGCAGCGACCGGGCGGATGCCGGAGGTTGCATCGTGCTGCTTTGACGGCGCGGTGATCGGGCATGTGCCTCTTTGGCGGCGCATTTATGGATGTCCTCAAGGAGGTCTGATGGACGATATGACTGATGATCTGAACGGCGCGATCAGTGCTTCGGGCCTGGTGGAGAAGGCCCGGCAGGCCGTCCCGTTCCTGCGTGAACGGGCCGACGAGGCCAACGCGCTGCGCCGCCCTCCGGAGGACGTCAGGGCGTTCATGAAGGCAAGCGGCTTCTCCCGCCTGTGGATGCCCCGGCGCTACGGCGGTGCGGAAGGTCCGCTGCGCGCCGGATCCGACATGCTGCGCGAGCTGGCCCATGGCTGCGGCTCGACCGCCTGGATCACCGTCCAGAACGCGCTGCACAACCTGATGCTGGCCAACTGGCCGGCCGAGGCGCAGGAGGATGTCTGGGGCAGGACGCCCGACGTCCTGGTCAGCGGCATCCTCATTCCCGGGATCGGCAAGGCGACGAAGGTTGAGGGCGGCTACCGGCTGTCCGGACGCTGGCCCTTCGTCAGCGGCGTCGAGGTCGCGGACTGGGTCATCTTCACCGGCGACTGCACCGGTGCCGACGGCAAGGCGGAGGAGCTGCATTTCGTCGTCCCGAAGGACGAGATCGAGGTTCTCGACACCTGGTACACGATCGGGCTGAAGGCCTCCTCCAGCCAGGACGTCAAGGTGAACGACGTCTTCGTGCCGGAGCACCGCACCGTCACCGACGCGGCCCTCAAGGGCGGCGCCACCAGCCCGGCCGCCGCCCGCTACGAGGGCGCCTGCTACAAGGTCCCGCCCTATTCGATCTTCGGCTGCTTCATCGGCAGTGCGGCGCTCGGCATCGCCGAGGCGGCGGTCGACCACTACATCGCCAATGCGCGCAAGCGCGCCGCGACGATGGCGGGCGGCACCAGCATCGCGAGCTACACGACACAGCAGGTCAAGGTCGCCGAGGCACAGTCGGCCGTCCTTGCTGCGCGCCAGTTGATCTACTCGGTGCTGGACGAGGCCGAGCGGCTGGCGACAAGCGGCACGCCCACGACCGAGGAGGACCGCACCCGGTTCCGCGCCCTGGCCGCCTATGCCAACAAGCTGGCCGCAGCAGCAGGCGCCACCGTGCTCGAGGCCGGCGGCGGCGGCGTGATCTACGAGCGCAACCCGGTCGCACGCTGCATCTCGGACCTCACCGTCACCAACCGCCACATCACCCAGAACTGGGACGTCAACGCTTCAACCTACGGCCGCGCACTCCTCGGACTGCCTATCGAAAACCCAATGCTCCAAGACTGACCCAATTGTTTTTGACCGGCCGCCGGATAGGGCGCCGGCCAACGGTAGAATAGGAGGCCATCCGGATGACGAAACGAGATCAATCGCCGACTTCTCTGACCCTGCCGCATGACTTCACCGGCGTCAGCCGGGAAGAGTTCCTTTTGGCAATGAGACAGGCCGCATCCCTGGTCTCGGTGATTACGACCACCGTCGATGATCGACGCATGGCGCTGACGGTCGGGTCCTTTCTGTCGGTTTCGGCGGATCCGCCACTGATGTCCGTTTGCGTGAACCAAAAAAGCAGAATGTGCGGGGCGATGAAATCCAGCGGCCAATTCGGGGTCCATGTCCTGGCCGATACGCAGTCCGAGGTCGCGGACATTTTTGCCGGCCGACCTCAAAACGGAGACGCGTATGACTTTTCCTGCGTCGAGTGGCTGGACCAGGGCGACGGCCGGGAATCGTTGATGGACGGCGCGTCCATTTCAGCGGAATGCAAAATCGAATCGATAATCGATGCCGGCTCTCACTGCATCTTCATCGGGGCGGTAACCAACATCAAGACGGAAGAAAAACGTCCGCTTTTATACTGGAACCGCTTGTACGGATTTCCATCGCATGCGCCCAACGCCTGAATCCGAAACTTCCGACGGATGGGCAGAGCGCTCGCAATGACCTTTTGAAACCTTGGCATCAGACCGAGAAGGGGAACTCACATGAAAAGATTCTATAACTCAAGACTTTTAGGCGCACTTGCCGGTGCGGCAATCTTGGGCGGCGGCATGGCCGGCGGGGCGTCGGCTCAGGAAAAGCACAAGATATTTCTCAGCATGAGCTATATCGGCAACGACTGGCAGACTGAGTCCGCCAACATGGTCCGCGCGATGGCGATCAGCCCCGGCCTGATCGACAAAGTCGATCTTCAGGTTCAGGTGGCTGGGCCCAATGCGCAGAAGCAGATCCAGCAGATCAACTCGATGGTGCAGGCTGGTGCAAAGGCGATCGTGATCTATCCGATCTCGCCGACCGCGCTGAATGGCGCCATCAAGAACGCGTGCAGCAAGGGCGTGGCGATCTTTACCTATGATGGCGTCGTGACGGAACCCTGCGCGCATCAGGTGCATGTCGATCAGAAGGCCTGGGGCGTGGAGTCGGCGGAATGGCTGGTCAAGCAGATGGGCGGCAAGGGGAAGGTTGTCATGATCAACGGCGTCCCGGGCACCACAACCGATGCCGACCGCACTGCAGGCGCCAAAAGCGTGTTCGCCAAACATCCGGAAATCGAGGTCATCGCCGAGGCCAATGGCATGTGGAGCCAGGCAGTCGGCCGAACCGAACTGTCCAAGATATTTGCGACGAAGAGCTGGGATGAAGTTGACGGCGTTTGGATGCAGGTCGGCTGCTACACCGCCAACTCGCTGCAGATCGAGGCGGGAATTGCCGAAAGCGACCTACGGCCATGCGCCGGCGAGGCCTCGAACGGTGGGCGTATCCAAATGCTTCCCGTTGACGCCGAGGTTGACGGCGCCAGCGGCAATTACCGCCCAATGGGCGCAAAACGGTGGTCGGCCGGTTCAGCCAACTATACGGGTGCCTATGCGCTGAAGCTTGCGGTCCAGAAGCTCGAAGGGGCTGAGGTCCCCGCTGAAGTCATTGTGCCCAATCCGGCCATCACCAACGACAACATCAAACTCTGCAAGGAAGGAACCTGGAAGGAGATGTCGGAAGGCTGCAATGTCTTTCAACCCTCCATTGTTCCGAACCCTGGGTGGTTCGCCTCTATCTACTCGGAACTGACGCCCGAGGTGGGCCTGGCGGCCGCTCTCGTGGGCCAGCCCGAGTAATCGGAGCCGGCGGACTGGCCCGTTAAACGCGGACCAGTCTGCTGCGACGGGGACGAGTGATGACAGATACTTTCGACGCCATTCGCGTATCCGCCGTAACGAAGACCTATGGTCCGACCGTCGCTCTCGACGATGTAAGCGTGGTCGTCCGCAGCGGTACGGTGCATGCGCTGCTCGGCGAAAACGGTGCCGGGAAGTCCACGTTCGTGAAACTTCTGTCGGGACTCGTCGCGCCCGACCGGGGCGAAGTGAGCGTTTTCGGCGAAAGCGTGAAGCTGGTCGATCCGGGTGCGGCGCATCGGCTCGGCATACAGACCGCGTTCCAGGAGATGACGCTCCTGCGCAACCTGACCGTGCTGGACAACATGCTTATTCCCAGGGCACCGGTCGCAGCCTCCGGCGTCATCAGGCGGTCCCAGGCCAAGGCCGACATTTCCCGTCACTTTGCCGAACTCGGGCTGTCAGAGGTCAATCTGAACGATGAGATCGGCGATCTTGAGCTTGCTCTTCGGCAAAAGATCGAGATCGCTCGCGCCATTTACCGCAAGCCGCGCGTCCTGCTTCTCGATGAGCCGACATCGTCGCTCTCCGGGCCGGACGTCGAGTGGCTGGGTCGGATTATCAGACGCGAGAAGGCGCGCGGAACCACCATAATCTTCATCTCGCACAGGTTGTCGGAGGTGCGCGATTTCTGCGACGACCTGACCATCCTGCGCAACGGACGACATATCGGTACCGGCCACGTCGCGGACTTCTCGGATGAGAATGTGATCAGCATGATCGCGGGCCGCTCACTCGTCCATTCGTTTCCCCCGCGTGCTCAGACGCGGCACGCGCTTGGTGCCGAAATTCTGACGCTTGAGAGCGCCGGAACCGACGGCAAACTCAAGGAGATCAGCCTAAGTCTTCGCGAGGGTGAGATCCTGGGGGTCGCCGGCTTGCAAGGCATGGGTCAACATGACCTGTTCCTCGCCATCTTCGGAGACAAGCCTCTGAGACATGGCGCGATGCGGATCGGCGGCCAGCGTGTAGTTCTGACCTCTCCGCGCGATGGGATCAGCGCCAGGATCGGCATCAGCCTAGTCCCGGAAGAGCGCAAGACCGAAGGCCTTTTCCTTAGGCTGAGCGGAACGCATAACGCCACAATTCCGATAATCGACAGGTTCACACGCTTCGGGCTGATAGACCGAAAGAGGGAATCCGCAGAGGTCCGCCGGGCCTTCGACAAGATCGACCTTGTCGAGCGGGCCGAATGGTCCCCTGCTCAGACGTTCTCGGGCGGAAACCAGCAGAAGATCGCAATCGCGAAATGGTTGATGACCCAGGCCTCCGTACTCTTGGTCTACGATCCGACGCGTGGAGTTGATGTCGGCACAAAGAACGAAATCTACCAGATACTTCTGCGGTACGCCGAGGCTGGCGGAGCGGTCCTGTTTTATTCGACCGAAATCCCCGAACTCGTGCACCTGTCCGATCGAACGATCGTTTTCTACAGCGGCAGGGTCGCGGCGGAGCACTCCGGCGACGCGCTGACGGAACAAAATATCCTCGCCTCGGCCCTTGGGTCAGCGCCGGCCAAGACCGCAATTTAGGGGCACGAAATGGACGCCACAACTACTGTTTCGTTGCACGAAACCCCGGCCAGGGTGAGCGTCGTTCGCCATCGCGGCTTGATCACCGGCCTCGCGGTCCTCGTCGTTCTCGTATTTATCGTCATGAGCGTCAGCGCGAATGCTCTCAGCTACTACGACGTTGCGCAAATCATCACGAGCGGCACCACGATCAGCTTACTGGCGATGGGGCAGACCCTTGTCGTCCTGACCGGAGGCTTCGACCTGTCAGCCGCCGCTACGGTGTCGCTGGTCAATGTGAGCCTTGCTTCACTGCCGGTCGGGGCCGTCACGTCTCCAGTCGTTCTGGGCATGATCGGGATCGGAATCGGCATCGCCGTCGGAATCGTGAACGGTTTCTTCGTGGCTTACCTGAGATTGCAGCCGATCGTGGTGACCCTCGCGACGATGTTTATCCTGCAGGGCATAACGCTCCTGATCATGCCGACGCCGGGGGGCATTATCGACGGGTCGCTCGGCAACTGGTTCTTCTCCGACCTCATTCCCGGCCTGCTGCCCATGTCCGGGGCGGTCATCCTTGTCTGCCTCGCGTTTTGGTACTGGCTCCGGCGCACGCCTTTCGGCCTTGCGGTCTATGCCGTGGGTGGGGATGCGGAAAGCGCGTATTCGTCCGGATTGAAGTCGTCGCGGATCATTTTTGCGACCTATGTCCTGGCCGGCGCTTTCTATGGTCTGGCAGGGGTCTGCATCAGCGCACAGACGGGGGCGGGAGATCCTCTGGTCGGAAATCCCATGCTGCTCCAGATGTTTGCCGCAGTGGTCGTGGGAGGGACGCTCCTGGGCGGGGGGCGAGGCGGGCTGACCGGAAGCGTCGTTGGGGCCTTCGTCCTCGTGTTGACGGTCAACATCCTGCTGATCCTGAATGTCTCCGCCTACTACTCGACGATCGCCGAAAGCTCGATTCTGTTGCTGGCCGTCCTGCTGGGTGCAATTCATCGCAGGTCGGTAGCGGCTCAGAACCTCTTTCGTCTCACATCGCGTATCCGGGCCTGGCGCGAGGGTAGTCTCGTCTCGCAGCTCACGATACCCCGCAAGGCGCTTGCGCTGCCGATGTTCGAGGGAAAGACGATGGCTGCCGTCCGCGTCTCGTTCTCCGAATGGTTCTCGCGGAACCGGGCAGCCATCATGCTCGCGCTTCCAGCCTACTTGTCCGTCGTTGCCGTCGTGATCGTGACGGAGCTGGTCCTCGGCCGCACGCTGATGAACGGCAATTACTACAACACGGTACTGGTGCTGTCGTCGTTCCTCGCCGTTCTTGCGCTCGGCCAGGGGTGCGTGATCCTGACAGGCGGTCTCGACCTGTCGCTGCCTTGGGTGATCGCGCTCTCCGGCATCCTCGTGAGCAGTCTGTCGGCTGGGTCAAACGAGGCGCTTCTCCTCGCCGTGCCTGTCGCGCTTGCGGCGGGGTGCGCCGTCGGGCTCCTGAATGGAGCCGGAATAGTGTTCCTGGGCTTGTCGCCCTTCGTAATGACCCTTGCGATGAACGGTATTCTGCAAGGCGCAGCGCTGCTCTATTCGAACGGAACGCCGGATGGCTTTGCGGCACCGGCTCTGCGCCATTTCATGAGCGCCAGGGTATTGGGCGTGACGCCGGTTGTGCTCTTCATCGCGATATTTGTCGTCTTCGCAATCCTGCTGACCACGAGGACTGCGTTCGGCCGCAGGATCTATGCGATCGGCAACAGCGAGAGGGCGGCGATCCTTTCCGGCATCAACGTCAAGTCGACGATCCTGTGGGTCTACGTTCTGTCGGGTTTCTGCGGCGCGCTTGTGGGCATCCTGCTGAGCGGCCTTGCCGGGCAGGCGAGCTTGGGCATGGGCGACGAATACCTGCTGCCATCCATCGCAGCGGTTGTCATAGGCGGAACCCTGATCACCGGCGGGCGTGGGGCTTATGTGGGCATGTTGGGCGGTGTCCTGTTGCTGACGACCCTCCAGACGCTTCTGGCGGGCACGACGCTTCCGACCTCGACCCGTTCCATCGTTTATGGGCTGGTGATCCTCGGGGCCGTGGTCGCCCTGCGCGAGCGCCGCAGATGAGCACGGGGAAAAGCCGCCGCTGCTGCCACTCAAGGCTGGAAATCGAGGGTAAAAACCAATGACGAAAACGAAAGTAGCGATCATGGGATCCGGAAATATCGGTACCGATCTGATGATCAAGGTGCTGCGCTCCAGAGGCGATCTGGAAATGGCCGCGCTGGTCGGGGTCGATCCGAAATCCGACGGTCTGGCGCGCGCTGGGCGCCTTGATGTGGCAACCACCGCCGAGGGTCTCGATGGGCTGCGCCGCATGCGCGACTATGCCGACATCGGCGTCGTTTTCGACGCGACCTCTGCCGGCGCCCACAAGAAGCACTCGGAAAAGCTGGCCGCTGACGGCAAGATCGCGATCGATCTTACACCGGCGGCGGTTGGGCCGTTCGTGATCCCGTCGGTCAATATCGACGAGCACATTTCCTCTCAAAATGTGAACATGGTGACATGCGGGGGGCAGGCGACGGTTCCGATCGTGGCCGCTCTCAGCCGCGTTGCCCCGGTCCCCTATGCGGAGATCGTGGCGTCCATATCGTCACGCTCGGCCGGTCCCGGCACACGCGCCAACATCGATGAATTTACCGAAACGACGTCGCATGCCATCGAGGTCGTCGGGGGCGCACGGCGGGGAAAGGCAATCATCATCCTCAACCCGGCCGAACCGCCGCTGATGATGCGCGACACCGTCTTTGCGCTGATGGAGGCGGGCCGGGAGGAAAAGGTGCGCGCATCCGTCAAGAGCATGGTCGAGGAGGTGCAGAAATACGTCCCTGGCTATCGTCTCAAACAGGATGTGCAGTTCGACGACGTTGGCGGGCAGACCGCAGTAAAACTTGGCGCTGCAGGTGACGCGGCGATGATCAAGGTGACGGTGTTCCTCGAGGTCGAGGGCGCGGCTCACTATCTGCCGGCCTACGCCGGCAATCTCGACATCATGACCTCGGCAGCGTTGCGCACCGCCGAGCACATTGTCCAGGCACGGAAGGAACTCGCAATATGACCGGCAAGCTATTTGTTCAGGACGTGACCCTGCGCGACGGAATGCATGCGGTCCTCCATCAATATGGCCTGGGGGCCGTGAGGGACATCGCGAGAGCCTTGGACCAGGCTGGAGTCGATGCGTTGGAAGTGTCTCATGGTGATGGCCTGTCCGGATCGAGTTTCAGCTACGGTTTCGGACTGCACACCGACAAAGAATGGATTTCCGAGGTCGCCGGCGTCGTGAAGAATGCGCGTTTGACGACCCTTCTGATTCCCGGCATCGGCACTATCGAGGATCTCAAGCGCGCGCAGGCCTGCGGTGTGCAGTCAGTCCGTGTCGCGACGATGTGTACCGAGGCAGACGTGTCCGCGCAGCACATCGAGACGGCCCGCAACCTGGGGCTGGACGTTTCCGGTTTCCTGATGATGGCGCATATGACCGACCCGGAATCGCTGGCCAAGCAGGCCCGGCTCATGGAAAGCTATGGTGCGCATTGCGTCTACGTTACCGACTCCGCGGGTGCGCTGACGATGGAAACGACGCGCGTCAGGGTCCGTGCTTTGCGCCAGGCCCTGTCTCCCGAAACCGAGGTCGGCATTCACGCACACCACAACCTGTCGCTCGGAGTCGCGAATTCGGTCGTCGCGATCGAGGAAGGAGCCGTCCGCGTAGACGCTTCTTTGGCAGGCATGGGCGCTGGAGCGGGCAATGCTCCGCTTGAAGTGTTCATCGCCGTGGCGGATCGTCTTGGCCTCGACCATGGTTGCGACCTTTATAAGCTGATGGACGCCGCGGACGATCTGGTGCGTCCTTTGCAGGACCGGCCGGTCAGGGTGGACCGGGAAACCCTGACCATTGGTTACGCCGGGGTTTACTCCTCATTCCTGCGCCACGCCGAGAAAGCGTCGAAAATCTACAACGTGGACTCCAGGACGATCCTGGCGGAGCTGGGCCGCCGCAAGATGGTTGGCGGGCAGGAAGACATGATCGTCGACGTCGCGCTCGACCTCGCAAGATCATGAAGCGAGGGCTTTCACTGGAATCGCTATCTCGCTCTGAGCTTTTGTTTTTGAAGCATGATCTTGTCAGAAAAGTCTGCAACTTTTCCGGATCATGCTCCAGGAGTTGATGTTGACGCAGTTCTCCGCGAACCTGGGCTTCCTCTGGCCGGAGCTTGAACTTCCCAGGGCCATCCGCCGCGCCGCCGAGGCTGGGTTTCAGGCCGTCGAATGCCACTGGCCATATGAGACACCGGCCTTGGACGTGAAGGCTGCCCTCGACGAAACAGGACTGCGCATGCTGTGCCTGAATACGCGAAAGGGCGGTGTCGGGGAAAGCGGTCTTTCGGCCTTGCCGGGACGCGAGGCGGACGCCCGGGCTGCGATCGACGAGGCGATCGACTATGCCGTGACCACCAGAACGGAAGCGATCCACCTTATGGCCGGATTTGGCCATGGGCCGGAGGCGGATGAGGTCTTTTTGACCAATATCCGATACGCGCTCGCCAATGCGCCCGACGACATGATGCTCTTGCTCGAACCGCTCAATCCGCACGATTGGCCGAACTATTACCTGAACAGTTCCGAGCAGGCCGTTCGTATTCTGGACAGTCTCGCATCCCCGAATGCCAGGCTGATGTTCGATTGCTATCACGTCGGCCGCAGTGGCGGCGGCGTAATAGAAGAGCTGCATGCCCTGCTCCCCTGGATCGGACATATCCAGTTTGCATCGGTGCCTGACCGCGGGCCGCCCGGGCGAGGTTCAATCGACTACACGCAGGTTTTTGCCGTCCTTGAAGAACTCGCCTGGGCCAAGCCACTCGGTGCGGAATACAGGCCCGACGGTTCGACCGAGGAATCGCTGGGATGGCTACGCCGCTTTCGATAGCAGACAAGTCTTTGACGACGACGGAAGCAAAGCGAAAAGCTCGCGTCGCCTGCTCAAGCGCCGGTTTCTGTCAACGCACGCCGGCCATACGACCCGGCGATGACCGACACGATGATCAGCTGCAGTAGTCGATCTTGATTTTCATCTTGCAGGCCGTGATGGGGTGTGCGGTTCAACTCGCAATGATGTTCCAGCCACGCCCATGATCGCCGTAGCCGGTACAGCCGTCTTTTTCCACGGCGACGGTGTCTTCCAGCTTGATCAGGCCGCGCGGGTGACGCAGCGTCGTCTCTATCGAGAGGACCATGCCCGACTGGAGGGGCTGATCGGCATCGTCCGCCGGATAGGTCACAGGTCCCTTGTCGGTCAGACGTGGGGCTTCGTGTCCAATCACACCCATGCCATGCGCAGTAAAGTCGATCCGGTCCCGCAAGGGATGCGCCTCGATCATCGGCAGAACGCGGTCGTAGATGGCCTTGCCGATGTTTCCATCGCGAACGGGTTCCCGGGCGCGAAGCTGGATGTCGTCGACGAATGACAGCATTTCCTTCAGCTCTGCGTCCGGTTCGCCAACGACTCCCATGCGGCACAGGTCACCGAAATACCCGTCACGGCTGCCGCCGCTGTCCAGCGAAAGAACATCGCCCGGTTTGAGAACATAGTCGTTTGAGGCACGGTTCATCGAGGTACCGGACGCAATGAGGCACCAGTCGTAGCGTAGGCCCCTGCACGTTTCCTCGTAGCGCAGCCGGTCGCTGACCGCCTTTTTGGACATTCCGGCTTTGGAGGTGGCAAAAGTCGCGAGCATCGCGTCCACGACATCCTCCGAAACCTTGCGGATCAACGCCAGCTGGGCTGGTTCCTTGACTGCACGCAAGCGCTCGAGTGGCCAGAGCGCCTCCGCAAATTGCGCGCTGGGCAGATTGTCGCGAAGGAAATCCATGGCGTCGGCGGGAATGAACCCCATCTCAACGCCAATCCGGCCGTGGTCCAAGCCCAGACGCCTGATGTGCTGTACAGCCGCCGCCATGGTGTCCAAGCTTCCCCAGAACCGGGTCTCGATGGTCGGGCACCAGATGCGCCCGTTCTCAACATCGGAATTCTCCTGAGCGTTGCCGAGATATACTGCGTCTTGCGGGCGGCCGCGGGGATAGATCAGAACCGGGAGGTACCGGCTGATACCGATCGCGTCGAAATTGCGGAAGAATTCAAACAGGTGCCCGCCAAGCAGATATTGCACATTGTGCTTTGAGGTTATGCAGACGGCATCCAGGCCGCTCTTTTCAAGATGGGCATCGAGTTGATCAGGCGAAAAGCCTATTGTGGTCTCGTGGGACAATCTGCTCTCTTTTATCTGTAAATGCGCACTCACGGAGAGGGAGACCGAAGTCAGTCTTGGAGCATTGGGTTTTCGATAGGCAGTCCGAGGAGTGCGCGGCCGTAGGTTGAAGCGTTGACGTCCCAGTTCTGGGTGATGTGGCGGTTGGTGACGGTGAGGTCCGAGATGCAGCGTGCGACCGGGTTGCGCTCGTAGATCACGCCGCCGCCGCCGGCCTCGAGCACGGTGGCGCCTGCTGCTGCGGCCAGCTTGTTGGCATAGGCGGCCAGGGCGCGGAACCGGGTGCGGTCCTCCTCGGTCGTGGGCGTGCCGCTTGTCGCCAGCCGCTCGGCCTCGTCCAGCACCGAGTAGATCAACTGGCGCGCAGCAAGGACGGCCGACTGTGCCTCGGCGACCTTGACCTGCTGTGTCGTGTAGCTCGCGATGCTGGTGCCGCCCGCCATCGTCGCGGCGCGCTTGCGCGCATTGGCGATGTAGTGGTCGACCGCCGCCTCGGCGATGCCGAGCGCCGCACTGCCGATGAAGCAGCCGAAGATCGAATAGGGCGGGACCTTGTAGCAGGCGCCCTCGTAGCGGGCGGCGGCCGGGCTGGTGGCGCCGCCCTTGAGGGCCGCGTCGGTGACGGTGCGGTGCTCCGGCACGAAGACGTCGTTCACCTTGACGTCCTGGCTGGAGGAGGCCTTCAGCCCGATCGTGTACCAGGTGTCGAGAACCTCGATCTCGTCCTTCGGGACGACGAAATGCAGCTCCTCCGCCTTGCCGTCGGCACCGGTGCAGTCGCCGGTGAAGATGACCCAGTCCGCGACCTCGACGCCGCTGACGAAGGGCCAGCGTCCGGACAGCCGGTAGCCGCCCTCAACCTTCGTCGCCTTGCCGATCCCGGGAATGAGGATGCCGCTGACCAGGACGTCGGGCGTCCTGCCCCAGACATCCTCCTGCGCCTCGGCCGGCCAGTTGGCCAGCATCAGGTTGTGCAGCGCGTTCTGGACGGTGATCCAGGCGGTCGAGCCGCAGCCATGGGCCAGCTCGCGCAGCATGTCGGATCCGGCGCGCAGCCGGCCTTCCGCACCGCCGTAGCGCCGGGGCATCCACAGGCGGGAGAAGCCGCTTGCCTTCATGAACGCCCTGACGTCCTCCGGAGGGCGGCGCAGCGCGTTGGCCTCGTCGGCCCGTTCACGCAGGAACGGGACGGCCTGCCGGGCCTTCTCCACCAGGCCCGAAGCACTGATCGCGCCGTTCAGATCATCAGTCATATCGTCCATCAGACCTCCTTGAGGACATCCATAAATGCGCCGCCAAAGAGGCACATGCCCGATCACCGCGCCGTCAAAGCAGCACGGTAAAGCCCGCCCGGTCGCTGCCCACGAAATTTTGCGACCTTGGCATTCAATCTTCCCGACAGAGTACGCGCCCCGGGAAGTTTCCGGCAATAAGCTGACTAAGCCAATTCCATCATTGGTATACGCTTTTGAGCGTGGCCCGGATCGCGTTCGCGCTATGTGACGCGCGGGATCAGCTTGCTGCGCGCTTGCGACGCGATCTCAATCAAGAGCCCAAGATTGAGGCGTTCTCCACACGTGTCCTGCCGGCGTCCGCCTTCGATCAGCTGGAACGTCAAATCAGCGTAGAGGACCAAACCAAGTCTTTCATTGGTCCAAGCCTCCGCTTGATTTGGCGAAGTACGGAGGTCACCATGAGTTCAGCACGCTAAGGAGACACACACCTGGCCTTTGCTGCGAATATTTATCTACACACCAGCAGAAATTTTTTGATCACGGGATGCAGGCATGAAGATCAGCATTGGCCAGATCGCAGTCACGCCTGACAAGGCTACCAATCTCGAATCGATTTGCTCGGCAGTTGAGGCCGCTTCGAAGTCAGGAGCCTCGCTGATCGTGTTCCCGGAATTTGCCATGCTCTTCGACATGGCGAACCTTGGGGCAGGGCTGCTGGCGGCCGAGGCTATCCCGGGCGAATTCACGCGAGCCATAGACAACCTCGCCAGGAAGTTCGGAATTGCCATCGCGGTCGGCATGCATGAAGCGGTGGGCGACAGATTAAGGGCGTACAATACGGTCTACGTTACGTCTAGCGCCGGGAATGAGATAGCGAAGTACCACAAGGTTCACCTGATGGAAGCTTTCGGATTGAGGGAATCCGATAACATCATTCCTTCTCCGGACCCGGACGCGGTGGTCTTTCGATACGGGGAATTGTGCTTCGGAATCATCACCTGTTACGACGTGCGCTTTCCCGAGAGCGCGCGTGCGCTTGTGGACGTCGGCGTCGACGTAATTCTTCTGCCGTCCTTTTGGGCGACCGGCCCCCAAAAGCTCGACCACTGGACGACACTGATAAGAGCCAGAGCCATCGAGAACACGGCATATGTCGTAGCTTCCAATTCCTCGGCTCCTGGTTCCTTCGGAACGAGCATGATCGTCGATCCGTCAGGCGAAGTGCTGGCCAGCCTTGGGGAAGCGCCTGAAACGCGAACCGTCGACATCTTCAAAGGCAGAGTCGATGAGGTTCGCCAACAAAACCCAAGTCTCGCGAACCGGCGTTTCCGAGTCATGCGCATTCAGTCGACGTCAAAGTAAATGAAAACCCGATCATTCAACCGGAAGAGCTCCATGACAGCTACGCTGACCAGATCACTCGCCATCGCACTGACAGGCTATGCGATGTTCAGCCTGCCTCTCGCCACCGGGGTGCAGGCCCAATCGTCGCCGACCGATGCCCAGACGGCGATGGCGGCCGTCGATTACGATTGCGCCCGGCCGAATGCCGGCACGATGGCCAAGATCAGCGTTGCAGCGCTGCCGATCGTCAGCAATGCCGCAATGTTTGCGGCAGACGACCTCGGCATTTTCGCCAAGCATGGCCTATCGGTCGACTTCACCATGTTGGGCAGCCTGCCGCCGACAATCTCTGCGGTGCAGGGCGGCGCGGTCAATTTCGCTTTCACCGGCACATTCAATGTCTTCCAGGCCGCCGAGCGCGGCATCGACCTCGTCTTCGTCGCGCCCTTTGCC
This sequence comes from Neorhizobium sp. CSC1952, assembly GCF_030378245.1. Lineage (NCBI taxonomy): Bacteria > Pseudomonadati > Pseudomonadota > Alphaproteobacteria > Hyphomicrobiales > Rhizobiaceae > Neorhizobium > Neorhizobium sp. CSC1952. The sequence goes on from NZ_CP128416.1 coordinate 3,418,062, forward strand.
GGGATGGCGCCCGGATATTGGAAGAAAATGCAGGCCGGCGAACCGGGCTACACTCGGGAGATTACAGCGATACTCGTCGGCGGAGAGAGCGGCATCGACAATCCCGGCGATCTCGAGGGCAAGATACTGGCCCTTCCGGACTCCAAGGGCCAGTTCGATCTGACGGCGCGAGCCGTCATTCGCAAGCACGGCGGCGACCCGGACAAGGTCAAGTATGTCGTCATGAACTACACGGACTCCATCAACGCACTGATGGCGGGCCAAGTCGACGCGGCCCTTTCGATCGATCCGCAGATTCAGAAGGCCGAAGCTGCGGGGTACAAGATCATCTCGTGGCCCGGCGTGGAGGCCCTGGAGGAGGGGCCGACCAGCGCGATCGTCGCGACCAGCGCATTCATCGCCAAGAACCCCGACACCGTGGCGCGCATGAATTGCGTCATACGCGAAGCCGCGGCGCTGGCGCAGTCCGATCCAGATCTTCTGCGCAGGACGACCGCCGAGCGGCAAAAGGTCGATCCATCGACGCTGGCGAGATCGGTGGTGCCGTACTTCTACTCGTCGATCGACATCGCGGGACTTCAGCGTTTCTACAAGATCCAGACCGAGGCGGGTTTCGTCACCGGAAAGCTGGACATCAATACGCTGGTCATCCCGCAAGCGCTCTTGCAGCAATAGTCATGGCGCGCATTGCCTCAACCATCACCGGCAAGCTCGCCGGTGGTGTTGCCGGATTTGCTATCTGGCTCGCGATCTGGCAGCTTTTGACCACAGTGGGGCCGTTGGCGGGCGTGTCGGGCATTCCCACCATGTCCGACGCGGTGGGCGAGGGCTTGCGGGTCGTTCGTGATCCGGATTTCTGGGTCGCCATCGGACAGACCCTCGGCATGGCCCTGATGGGACTTGGCCTGGCCATACTTCTTGGCGTGACCGTGGGACTGGCCACGGCCGTCTGGGAGCCGGTCCGAGCCGCACTGGACCCGACGATCCAGTTCCTGCGGCCGCTGCCGCCGATCGTCATCCTGCCTCTGCTCCTGATGGTGCTCGGGCCGACCTGGAACTTCGGTATAGCGCTGGCGGCTTTCGGGGCGATCTGGCCTATCGTTCTGCAGGTGCAGATCGGTATCCGCGACGTCGATCCGGTCATGCTGGAAACAGCTCGGGCGATGAATCTGCCATGGCATAAGGTGCAGACGTCGATTGTGCTTCCGAGCGCCGCGCCTTTCATCATCACCGGCATCCGGATCGGCGCGACCTTCGCGCTCCTGCTGGCCATCGGGGCCGGCCTGCTCGGCGGAGCGCCGGGGCTGGGGCGCCGGATCTTAATTGCGCAGGAAGCGCTGCAGTCGGATCTCGCCTTCGGCCTCATCCTCTGGAGCGGCGTCATCGGTACGTTGTTCGCCCAAGCGCTGAACTGGCTCGAACAGGCTATTCTGCGTGGCCGCCGCCCACTTGAGGAGCATGCATGATGATCCCGTCGCGCAACTTTCTTGGCGCTTTGGTTCCGATCGCGCTGATCATTGTCTATGCGATCTGGACCACGCTCAGCCCCAATCCGTTCTTCCCGGGACCTCTGACAATCCTCCAGAAGTTCCGGGAGCTCTGGCTTTTCGACCGGGTCTTTTCGGACGTGCTGCCGAGCCTGCGGAACCTGCTGCTTGGCTACGCGATGGCCTGCGTTCTCGGATTCGCTGCCGGGCTGGCGCTCGGGCGGCTACCGTTGTTGCGGGTGCTTTTTTCCCCTCTGCTCGACTTCGCGCGTTCGATCCCGATCATCATGCTGATCCCGCCTTTCGTGCTGGCGCTCGGGATCGGCGACACGTCCAAACTGGCGATCATCACACTCGGTACGTTCTTTCCGATCGCGCTTGCCACGATCGACGGTCTCAAACGGACAGACCCAGCTTTGCTCGACGTCAGCCGCAGCCTGAGGCTCCCGTGGTGGAAGGAGTTGACGGTCGTTTGGCTCCCGTCCGCCGCTCCGTCGATCGTTGGCGGCGCCCAGACTGGGTTGCAGGTCGCCTTCATACTGATGGTGGCGAGCGAGATGCTCGCAGCCTACAGGGGGCTCGGTTTCATAACGATGCAGGCGCAGCTGACCTTCGATTCCGAAGGCGTATGGGCCGGTATCATCCTGCTCGCGATCCTCGGATTTCTTCTGAACGCAGTTTCCAACGCAGTCCGCGACCGGTTGCTGCATTGGCATATCCAGTCCCGGGCAATGGCTCGATCCCGATAAGGCAAAGGATGCAAACCTTGAATGCTGTCGCCCAAGTGGCTAATAACTCAACCAAATCCCGATTGGCCATCCGTGGGCTCTCCAAGACTTACGGTCCAATCGGCGCAGGGCATGAAGTCCTGAAGGATATTTCTTTCGAGGTGCATGAGGGTGAATTCGTGTGTCTCGTCGGACCTTCGGGTGCCGGCAAGACCACGCTACTCCGATGCCTGACCGGACTCATGCCGGCGACATCCGGCGAGATACTGCTCGACGGGAATGTCCTGACCGGTCCGAATTCCAAGATCTCCGTCGTTTTCCAGGAATACACGCGCTCCCTGATGCCCTGGATGACGGCAGAAAAGAACGTTGCGCTAGCGCTTTACAATCTAAAACTTTCGTCAGCGGAGGAAACAAGGCGCTGCCGCGCGGCGCTGGCGAGCGTCGGACTGGCAGGGTCCGAGGCCCGCTACCCTTGGCAGTTGTCGGGCGGCATGCAACAGCGCGTTGCCATTGCGCGCGCCCTGGTGACCGAGCCGGAGGTGCTCATCATGGACGAGCCGTTCGCCTCGATCGATGCGCAAACGAAGATGGAGCTGGAAGATTTGACTCTATCTTTGCAGCGATCGCGGGCCATGACGGTCGTCCTCGTAACTCACGACATCGACGAATCCGTCTATTTGTCTGACCGTGTCGTCGTCCTGTCCAAGAATCCTGCGTCAGTGCAGGAGATCGTTTCGGTCGATCTTGGAGCCCAGCGGGACCAGTTGACGACACGCGAAAGTCACCGGTTCGGTGAGCTGCGCTCCCATATTCTAGGCCTTATCAGGAAATCCCAACTGCAGCCGCAGCCAGGCGAGGGCTGAGATTTTTCGGTCGCGTCCGAAATCCCACTAAAATGGCGCACCGCGCCGGGTGATGATGAGAACTATGTCTACGCCATAGCCCTCTAAATCTAGGCACGAGCGAATGGCTCCTATGGGGTGGTTTGCGGATGGTCGGCTTTGAGATTGATTGCCGGTGGAAGCTGCCAAAAGCGTCATCTCAACGGACGATCGCGCGGTCGCAATTTTGATTGACGGGGTGGCTCCAAATCCTCTACACGCTCGCGCAAGGTTCCGGCACCTGCCGCCTGCGGCACAAGCCACGGTGAAGTCCGGCTAGACAAGACACCCTCACCCTCGAAGCATTTCGCGCGGTGGGCAATGCAGGCCCCCATTCCACTTTGAAATGCCTCACAAGAGGAGTGAGCGATGTCTACGCGGCACGCTGACCAACACGCTAATCCCTTTCTGGCCGCCCCTATCGGTAGGCTGTTTCTGTCGAACGCCCTTCCCATGGCCGTAGTCATGTCGATGGGCGGCGTTCTTAATGTCGTCGACGGGATTTTCGTCGGCCACTTTATCGGGGTCGACGCGCTCGCTGCGGTAAGCCTGGCCTTTCCGATCGCAATGATGCTTTCGGCGCTGACCACCCTTGCTGGCGGCGGGATGTCGAGCCTGATGGGCCGGTATCTGGGTGCCGGGGATCGCCTTGCCGCCGGGCAGATCTTTGCCGAGGCGCACGGACTGGTGCTGGCAATTTCGGTCGGCCTCGTCGCGCTATGGACGGTGGCCGGCACCGCGCTGGTTCAAACCATAGCCCTGGGCAATCCAGAGGTCGCCGGATTGGCGCAGGATTATCTGAGGATCATGATCCTAGGCGCGCCCGCACAGTTGATGCTTGGCGTTCACGCCGATGCTCTGCGCAACGAAGGTCGTGCCGGATTGATTGCCGCCCTGTCCGTGCTCGTCAACCTGTTTAATATCGGTGCAAACTGGCTGGGGATCGTCGTGCTCGAACTGGGGATTTCCGGATCCGCCCTCGGCACGGTTGCGGCCCAAGCCCTCGGGTTGGTGCTGGTGGTCTACGTGAGAGCACGTAGCAAGACGCTTCTGCCACTCTCGGTTCTGGGCTCGCAAAGCTGGTTTGGAGGGTGGTCACGGATCCTGCGGCTGGGCATGCCGCTATGCTTGAGCTTCATCGGCATCGCGGTGGTCGCCAGTATCTTGATCCTTTCCCTGCAGTTTTCTGCCGGCACGGAATATGACGCGCTGGTTGCAGCGTACGGTGTCGTAACCCGGCTATTGGGCTTCGCCTTTCTGCCGCAGATGGCGATCGCGCTGGCCACGCAAAGCATTGCCGGAAACAATGCCGGTGCGGGAAGGAGTGACCGGGCGCGCGCCGTGTTGCGACTGGCGATGGGGGCCGCTTTACTCTGGTGCCTGGCGGTGGTGTTGATCGGCATTTTTGCGGGCACTACTCTTGGCAGTTGGTTCAGCAACGACCCCGCCGTGATCGCTTCTGTTGCGGAGATCCTGCGGCCCATGATGCTGCTTTACGCGTCATCCGGTCCAATCCTCGTCCTGGCGCTATTTTTCCAGGCTCTCGGGCAACCCCTTCGGACGGCCGCACTGACTTTGGTGAAGCCCTGGCTTCTGACGCCGCTGCTTATATTGGCTCTTTCTTCCGGCTTCGGCGTGTCGGGCATCTGGCTGGCCTTTCCGATTGCGGACGCGATCATTCTGATGATCGCCGTGGTCATAGGGCGCAACGTTCTTCACCCCACTGGAAGCCCAGCTGTTGATGCGGAGAAAGGGGTATGACGATTGACGACGCAAAAGCGCAGGCCAAAGCCCTGCGCGCGGCGCTTCAGGCGCAAGGAACTGCGATCAGCCATGCGCAGTCGTTGGAGATGATAGCCAAACAGCACGGCGCAAGGGACTGGAACACGCTCCACGCCCGGTTGGCACGGCGCAATGCGCCTCCAGACCTGGCCCTGAGCGACCGGGTGCGCGGCCGCTATCTCGGTCAGCCTTTTACCGGGCAGATCATCGGCATTTCTGGTCCGGCGCACTATCGCCAGATTTCGATCCGCTTCGATACGCCGGTTGATGTGGTCAGGTTCGAGAGTTTCACGAACCTGCGCCGTCAGATCAACAGCACGATCAACGAACACGGCCGATCACATCGGCGAACCTCGGACGGAGAACCGCAACTAATCGTGGAACCAGAGAGCGGATGACCCCCCTGGTATCGAACGCAGCCGAAAGTTTACCCTGCATTCCCGAGACATCGCCAGACATCAACCGTCGACTACTAAGGCATTCAGCGACTACCCGCCCATTCGAGTGTCGGCTTTCATATGTATTGTTAAGCCCTTTGAATGACCACAATGGGGTCGGGAGTTGCCGTTTGCTGGCATTCGAGTTTTATCGGGCTGTAGCGTGGAGTCGGCGGTTTCGCATGCCGGTTGATGGGTGTGCGGTGATCAGCGGCAATATCGCGCTGTAGAGGGCAATCGGCGGTATTTGGCGCGCCGCGCCGGGTGAAGATGATAACTACTTTTACGCTATAGCCCTCCTTTAAGTCGGATCGAATCCCGCACACTCCACTACGGAACGGCTCGTGGCGGGTAGTGCCCGACGGCGGTTTTCAGCGGCATTTAGATGGCTAATGGCGGCAATTTCGGACACTTCACGGGGTATTTCGTTTCTCCCGCTGGTGGCCCCCTATGCATCCGCTCCTTGAATCTGCTCGCCTCGGTCATGCGCGGAGTGGGATCTCATACATGTCAGGATCATGTGCGGCACGCCCGGCGCTTCGCGGCGTTCCTGAATCAACCTCCCGATACCGCAACGCCTGAGCAGGCAAACCAAGGGCAAACCCGCGATCCTAAATTAGGGCGCTAGGTCTCGGCGGCGTCCAACTCGCCATCCGACGGGGCGACTTCAATCGCCGGGCCTTGGAACTCAGGAATGTTAGATTTCATGGGAGCCATCCATGACGGCACTTTTCCTGTGGCCTCGTCGGCTTCGAATTGCTTGGCGACTTCGGCAAGCGGATGACGGAAGAAGTGCTGGTTGAGAGCATCGGCAAGCGCCTTTTCTTTGCCCGCCCTCGCCAGCGCCAGAACGGCATCGCCGTTCTTCCAGTCGATCTTCGCCTTTACGCGGCGGACCCGTTCCTCTTCCAGCTTCGCCAGCGCATCAGGTGCGATGCTGCCACTCGTCCAGATCTCGAAGCGCTGCTCTGCCTCGCGCAAATACCCGTGCTGAGCGTAATGAGCGCGGAATGTGGGAATCTTTGCGAGCCATTCCTCCACCTCTGCCAGACTCAACACACCGCCCGGCTCCTTACCTTTGCATTCAATGGCCGTGACGACTGCGTTCTGGTTGGTGATCGTCTGAACGTCGATATCCGCTGTCTTCCCGGTGCTCGGGTCTTTGGCGATGACGCCCATATCCATCGTCATGGCTGTGCGCCTTGCAAGATAGCCCGTCACCATCTCGAACAGGATGCCCCGAAGGTTCTTGTTGCGCCCTTCGATATCGAACAGGTTGTTCAACAGCATGGTGAGGCGTTCGGGGCTCGATGACGCATATTTCGCGGCATTCTTGAGCACTTCGCAGAGCGAGGCGATTGCCTCCCCGACACGCTTCCCGAACAGGTCTTTGGGGGTTGCCAGCATAACGCCCGCCGCATGTCCTGCGGTGATTGCTTCGCCCGTGAAGCCTTCCGCAACGATGATCGACAGAATGCCGATATCCTTGAAGCTGGCTTTGAGAACGCGAGCTTTGCGGATGAAAAACTGAATCTCATGGATGGTCAAAATGCCTTCGGCGAAAACGTCCGCCACAACGAAGCCCGGTTTGTTTGCCGATCCCTGCAACGGTAGGAGATAGCTCGGCCCGGCAAGATCGAATGCGAAAGGCCCGATCGGCTTCAAATCTTCGTCGCCGCGGATGCGGATAGCGTTGTAGCTCGCGAGACCAATTTTTCGGCACCATTCGCGTAGGCCATCCAGCAAGACACGTTCCGTAATGTCCCGCGCCCGCATGGCAGCGGGTGTGCCCATGGCCAAGCTCGGAGCCGTGTGGAAACAGCGTCCATATTCCGGGTCGTGGAATTCCTTGAGGAAGTCGGACTTTATGAGACGGTTGGCGACCGTATCAGCCGGGACTTGCCCGGTCTTAGGCCTGACCGTCGCACCGCTTACAACCGCGAATTGCTCGGCAGGAATTATGCCGCCTCGAGCGATCACCCCGTCGATAGCCGCCGCCGTAATCGAATTGGTTTCGCGGAGATCGCGCAGGAAATTTTGCCAGAACCGTTCCCCGTTACGGTCCTTCTCCAGATAAAGGAACGCCTCCCGCTTAGGCAGCAGCGGAACAGGAAAGCTGCGGATCGGCGGCTTGGCTCGCGATACGCGCTGACGCGCTGCCTCTGCGGATAAACCAGATGCGACAAGTGCCTCAACGATCCGTGAGGAACGTGAGGGACCATGCTCGGAAAGATACTGCGCAACGCTGATCATAGGGCATGTCACACTACTTAATTTATTAATTCAACTATCTTGTGCCCCTCATTTTTCAAGGCGCGTCGTGGTCTGTTATAAATCAATGGCTTACACGGCACTTTTTGACGCCGATTCTTTGGTCTCTGTCACAGTGGTTTTTGGATCCCTGTTTCTGGCCTGCTTTCGCACCCGAAAAATAGGTTCTGGGCATTGCCTCTGCACTGATTTGCATGTCGGCAGTCGCCCGCACACTCGCAGCCGCTTAGTGAGGGTCGAAAGCCGCCGCACTGCTGGCCCGGACACGCAAGTATCGAACAATAGCGTGGAAACGGCGGTCCGCTATATCGCATGGTGGTGTGCCGCGGGGAAATCGGCGGCGGGCCATACAAGATTGCGATGAGAACTATGTCTCCTCTATAGCCTTCTCTGCCCTCCAAAATAGGAATGAGGGGAAGCTGACATTGGATGTGCGTTCCAATCGACCTACCTGGCATGATACGCGTTAAGCCCATCCTCCAAGCTCAGCAGCGACCTTTACGAAATAACTCGGAATGTGGGCGAGCACCGCGCGTACAATCTCCTCTTGCTGGCAGGCTGCGCGGACGCCGCCGCGGTCGACGACATTTCCCCAGACAAGACCGAGAAGGCTCGCGACATGCCTATCCGCGAACCCGGCCTCGTGAAACGCAATCGCCGCGCGATCAGTCAGGCCGTATTTAATCTGCTTTTGCAGCAGGCTGACACCCGTGTGCAGTGCGTCGTCCAAGTCCTCGGTCAGGTCCGCTATCGATGCAACGATCATCGCAACATCGTAGCCGAAGCCGCTCTCGCACAGCGCAACAGCATCTTCGACGGTGACATGGTCACGCCCGACCCGAACTCTTGCCTCAGCCAATATGTCGAAGATCACGGCATAGGATCTGCCCGCCACCCACTCCTCAAGAGACCGTGAAACTAAATTCTGATCGCTAATCGCCTGGATCGCGCGGGACGTGGTGAAACGGAGTGCCAACGGAGAGATTTCGGCGAACAGCCGGTTCTCTTGCACTGCGGTCTGCAGGGTTTCCAGGTTCTCAGTCAGCCAAGTTTTGAGTTCGGCAACCGCCGCCGGTGGCAGGGGCGAGCGTCGAATAAGCGCGCGCTGGTCGCCATCGGTGTTGGCCGCGATCGACTCCCCAATCGACCGAAACACTTCGACAAGACGAACCCGCGTCTCCTCGTCAGCGAGGTGATGAGCCAACGTATTAGCCGCAAGTTCACCGGTTCGCGCTGCGGCGTCCTCCCCTTCGGCAAAGGTCATGTTGGCAACGAGGAAGGCGGCGATATTCTGGACAGCGCGGGCGCGGCCTTCGATGAACCGGCGGAATTCCCGTTCGCTGATATTAGGTTGCGCCGCGAGCGCTGCGGCAACGACCTCATCGATCCGGGCGGCATCGGCGAAGGCGAGATCGAGCCATTCGGGCGGAATCTCTTGGACGATCGGCGGCTGGCGCTGCTGATACGCATCGAACAAGGCAAGGATCGAGCTGCGAGAGGGTTCAGAGTTTCGAGCGTCGAGGAGTTCGGTTGCGCGGTTCCACGTCCACCGGCCGCGAAATTGCTGCCGTTGATCATAGATGGACGGGGTCGAAAAGATGACACTGCCCTCGGTGTGCATCCCTGCGCGACCGGCACGACCCATCAGATTGTGGAAGTCGCGCACCAAGATTTGTTCGCCGCCTTGGCGCGTCGATGTGATGATCAGATATTTGAGCGGAAAATTGACTCCTTGCGCCAGGGTCGAGGTGCAAATGACGAATTTCGCCATACCTTCTTTCATGGCGTGTTCGATCGCGAGGCGAATGCCGTGCGGCGTGTCGGCGTGATGGGCGAATATTCCAAGCGCTGCCGCGCGGGTCGCTGACACGCCGGCTCCGAGCTCGACTTCGCAAAGCGCTCGGATCTTCTCCACCTCGGGGGCGTCCGAGGTTTCAATCGGCCATTCGAGGGCGACGCCGCGATCGACGATCTCGACGGCGCGCGAGCAGATCTTCGTCACGCTGTCTTTTCGGCCGCAGAAGATCGCAACGCTGCCGTTGCGCACGACGTGCAGGCCGAGGAACAGACCGACGTCACCGCCGGTTTTCTCAGGAAATCTGCGCTGGGCAGTTTCCTTGCCGCGGAGAGGCAGAGCGATGTCGCTGATAATGCGAGGCACGAAATATTCTCGCTCGGCCGGATCCTCCGGTTTTACATATTCGAGTCGCCCGCGTTGGTCCTGCCAACTCGCAAAGGCGATGCTTTTAGTCGTCGGTAGCAGACCCTCGGCGCCGACAACCGCATCGGCATCGCCGATCAGCCATGCAGCGACATCTGGCGCGTTGCCGATCACGGCAGAGATGAGAATGATCTGGGTTTCAGCGGGGAGCGACATGCGCAGCGAAGTGAGGAGGAGTTCGTAGGTCGGTCCCCGGGTCATTCCGTCGAATTGATGTCCTTCGTCATAGATCACCAATCCGATCCTCTGGGCGAGGTCCGGAGCCCGGCGCAGCATATAGAGGAGCTTTTCGGGCGTCACGATGAGCACCGAGTCTTCGGCGAACAGCGCATCGAGTGCGAGGTCGAATTGATAGGCGTCTGATGCTTCGTCCAGACGCACATTCTCACCGGCAAAGGCCGTTGCCAGGTCGCCCCGGATGTCGTGGCAGAGCGAACGATAGGGTGCGACGATCACTGCAAGGTGCGCTCGACCGGATAGAAAGGCCGATCGAATAATGATTTCGGTGGCGCGAGTCTTGCCGGCACTGGTCGGCATCTGAATGACTACGGAACGTCCAGCGAACACGCCAGCATCCGCGATCCGCTGCTGAGCAGGCCAGAGTTCGATCGGAAAATGCGACTTCGCGAGCGCTAGGCGCCACGCGTCCGGCGCCAAGCCTGATGCTGTTGGCAGGATCGTCCGGGCAGAATTTCTGAGCTTGAGCGCACACAAGGCGCCAGCAATGTCGGCGTAGAGCAATTCGCGCGGTGAGCCGGATCGGTGGAAATACTCGCGGATTCTGCGGCACGCTTCGGCAATGCCATCCGCCTCGGCCTCGAAGTTGAAATAGCCGGCTAGCGCCTGGAGAAGCTCAGTCGTCGCCGCTTGATGAGCATGGGCCGCCTCGGTCGGAGCGAAGCTGTTCTTGAGGATGCTGTATACGAGATGACCAAGCCCGCCCGCGAGGTCGAGGCCCGGCTCCGTCATGTGCCGAATGATTACCGTCGCGCTGCCGACATTCCCGGCGATGTAATATGCCGCTGCGCACAGGAGGGAAAACTCGTTGTCTAAGTCGGCATCGAGCTGCGCGTTCAAATACGCATCGAAGAAAACTGAGGAAAAGCGTAGCACATCTTGCGGGTCCTCATCCAACTCGTCCCAGCCGGGCGGTTGAGGAAGCGCGTCCGGTGCGACTCCTGCACCTTCGAGCGTATCTGCGACGGCGGCCGCAACATCTCCCAAGATGCCGATCGCCAATGAGAAGAGTAGCGAGGGGTCGCGTGGCAACGCATTGAAGTCCGCTGGCGCGACGCGGAACTCGTGCATCTTTGCCCGTGCTCGCGCGGTGGATAGGATGGTGAGCGCGGTCTCCTCAGGCCTCATCGGCTGCCCTCTCGTAAAGCGTATGCACGAGCTTCATCAGTGACGGTCCCCGGATAACCAGAAGGCGCAAATTCTCTTGGTTAAAATGCACCGCACCGTTGGTCGCCGCCATATCGGTCTCGGCGAAGACGGCCTCGTCGAGAATGGCGGCCGCTCCGTTGATGCGGCGAAAGGGTCGGTCGGCCTCGTTTTGAAAGCGCTCGACCTTCCGGGCATCGCCCATTTCGCCCCGATCGAAGAAACGGCGCTTAATGGCATTGAGGCTCATGCCCTCGCGAAGTCTATCCTTTACGCTGTCATCGATCGCATCCTGGAGCCGGTTCGCGCCGGACGCAGACATGCCAGATTTGGACTCGAAGATAAAAAGCTCGTCGGCCGGACTGGGGTTGTCCTCGTTCGCGAACTTGAACCCGATAACATCGCAACCCTTTGTCGAGTCATTTCGGTTCCAGCGATCCTGGTAGCGCAGTTCGCGTGGGCACCAATATCCTAGGAAATATTCGATGAAGTCGGCGACGACGATCTCGCCAAAGTCTCCCGACCGGAGGCTCGGTCCGGGTGCCACCTTCGCATCGGGGAAGAGAATGGTCCTTAGATAATCGGGATGGCCGAGTCCCGTTCCGCCAGCCATGAACGGTAAATCGGCATCGGCGATGTAGTGGTTGCGGAAATGCCGGGCCCAGTTTGAGAGGATTTCAGCGTCATCCTGCGGATTTAGTTCCCATATCTCGATTTCACGGCCACACGCCGTTGCCTGACGCTCTCCAGTATCGACCAGCCATTTCAGATAGCTCGGTGCCGTCACAGTATGCCTCCCCCAAGGCCGATAAATAATATGGCGTAGATTCGAAGCCATCTTTGCAATGCAGAATGCGCACGTCTCTTACACGGTATAATTGAATTCAGATTTCAGAATTAGTTCTTAGCAATACCGTCGCTTCGGTTCATTTTCAATTTTCAGAAACCTTCTCACATGAACAACCGATAAGGATAAACACTCCGAGGTAGGTCGGGGACATTCGCTATCGTGCGGGCCAGTTTCTGCGAATAGCGAATGCTAACCGGCACTGGGTCGTAGAGCGCGTCGTTATTCCAATCCATCTTCGTGAGGGCCAACGCTTCATGGGCTGTGAGTTCAAGTGGCCCGCTACCGGCATGACGGATCAGTTGCAGCGGCCGGGGGATGCTCTTCTTGCCCTGATAGTAATCGCCTTTGGTTGAGACCTCGGGAGCATTGCCCGCCACCCATACAAAGGCAGAATTGCCCGTGCGGATCACCATCGTCCCGCGCGGTACTGGAAACCTCGACGGTTTTGACGGCGGCTTGTCTACTCCCGACTTGATAAGCCAGACGCCGCGCCAGCACGACGCCGAGCTGACCTCGACGCACTCTATTTCCGCTACGCCGGTAAGCGCATCGAACGCGCCCTCGATTTCAGCTTCCTTAAACGCGGTCGTTTTGTGAATGACCATGCGTTTTGGTAGGTTACCGCCATTGCGCCCCTGATAGAGTTCCAGGCTACGGGCGAGGACCGCGCGCATGTCGTCGCGACTTAGAAAGGGGTTCCGGCGGGCTTCGGCCACGTCGGCCACCGGGTCTTGCGCCTCGAACGCGACGAACTGCATGCCGCCGCCGTCCATGTCGAAGACTTGGGAGCAGCACGTCACATAATGCGCATCTTGTTGGTCACCACGCAGGGCATAAGCCAACCCGATGTAGGCGGTGTCCGCCGGCACACCCTTCAGCGGCGCGAGCTTCCATGGTGTGCCCGCAGCCTTCACATACAGTGCGGTTGAAAGACGCCACGCGAGCGAGGCCTTAAAGCTGAAGGTGAAGACGCGATCATTCAGAACCTGGGTCGGAATATTATACTTGGCGCCCAGAGCCTTCAGCACGTCGTGTGCGTCAAAGAATTGTCCGCGTGTCGCCGTGTCCCAGTTGTCGGGAAAGTGGACCAGCACAACGTCGAACTCGTTGCGAACAGCGTCGAGGCGGCGGAGCGCGGCATCCATTGCAAGATATAGGCGATGCTGCGCGTTGCCGTCACCTGGCAACTGGTCGAGGTGTTCAGGCCACTTGATGTGCGCGCTCGCGGGCGCGGGATCGAGCGACACGCGGAACAAGTGCTCAAAACCAGGATATTCCGGCACATATTCTGATCGGTCGGAAGGCCGATGCACGCCGCGCAACAGCTTCATCAGATCGCCACGACGATGGAAAGCGCCCTCCGGGCCAACAGTCGCGATTCGAACGCGGGGAGTGTATCCGCTAAACGATCCTTTCGAATACGGCCCGAAGTTCAGGAGGCCGCGCAGTGGATGGACATCTACCTGGGTGGCGTCGGATGGCGAAAACGACAGGTAAGGCTCATCCAAGAGCGTGAATGGCGGCAGCTCGGTGAGGGCTGTTGCCATCATTTGCTCCTATCGAAGTAGGTGTGGTGATGCGACGGTCGGCTAAACCCTGTGACGGGTGACACCTTGAACACGGCATCTATGCCAGTGCCATCTTCGAGGCCGAACGCGCTTCGAGTCGTGCCGCCGGTCTCGGTCAAAAGCTGGGCCCAGGCCCCAATAATGCTGGCCCAATTCGTATTATAGCGCGGAGCCCATCGTTCGCGGCGCCAGTCACCGGCAGGATCACCTCGTCGCTCGGCTTGCATGCCCACTTCAGCCGCAGCTTCTTGCGCGACCAGATCCTCCGCACCTTCTGTTTGTGGAGTGTCTTGTCGGGGCAACTGGACGAACGTGTAAGGCTCAAAGCCGCACCACCACTTTCCATCGACCTGTTCCAGCTTGAGGTGGACACCCTCCTGAAACGGGAAGCCAAGCTTGGGCACTGTGCCAAGCAGACTGGTGCCGTAGGCATCGCGCAGACGGGATAGGGTTTGTTCCTGACGCCGCGTTCGGTCAGGATCATCGCCGTCGCGCGGTGTTGCAACGACGAGCGAATGGCCCGAGCGCCTGTAGCGTGGGATGAGCGGGCGCTGTCGGGCGAGAGATCGCACGAGCGTGTCGTAGAGCAATCCCATCGCCCAGCTATCGGCGACTGGATCTAGGTTGATCGTTCCAGCGAGCGATGGGCCGAGCGGAGCCAAGGCATCCAGGATTTCTTGGTCCCGCCCGAACACCGCTAGCTCACGCCCCAAAGCGGCCGCCGTCGCCCGACATCCCTTCGCCTTGAAGATCTCGCGCACCTCTGCCGATGTTGTTGGTTGGCTCAACCTGATGCGCCTGGCCGAGGTCGGCATCGATTGCAGCAGAATTGCCGAATAGCGCAGCACCGGAAATGCGCGCGCTTTGGCATTTGGAATCTGAACGGGTACGAGACGCGGCGTAGGTCGCCCTTCCATCACCCGATCAAGAAGCGGCTTGGGTATATTGGCTACCTTGATGATATCGGCAGCCAGTTCGTCGAACGTCGCGCACTCAACGACGGCCACGTCCACACCAGCCGCTCCGGCGCGCTCTAGGAATTCGATCACTGCGGGCAGTAAGCGCGAAGCTGGCGAGGTGAGCCAGTACAGTCCATTCGGAAATGGCGACGGCGCATCGAGAACCGTGTTCAGCGCCTCCATGATCGAAGCGTCGCGTCCGCTATAGCCGACGAAGATCATTCCGAAGCGCTTGCCGGATTCCACCAGCACATGACGCATCCGGGCGTCCTGTTCCTCTAGTTCCGATCCCGTGTTTTTAATCGTGATCGACTGATAATCACCGTGGAGCTTAGCGACCAACGGCCAGTCCGATTCATTGAGGCACCGCATGGCACGGTCGGCGGAATCGATCGCCGCCACAGTCGGGCGGTTCTGGTCGTCTATTGGCAGAATCCCATTTGCCGAATGCGCCGACTCCTCGATGAGCGGATCGAAGTTCGTCGTGAAAACGCAATCGACCTTGCCGGCAGCCATCAGACTGCCAAGTACCTTGTGTCCAAAACAGGGACTGCCCTTTGAGATCGCATCATCGATATACTGTCGGCGATGCCGGGCCTCTGGATAGACCGCTTCAAAGGCCTTGGCATATTCCGTAGGGTCGCCGTCAGGCGGCAACAGTGACGTTTGCCGGAAAAAGGCATCGATCCTGTCGATCCAGATCGGATCAGCCGTATCGATCTCCCGCTTTGACAGGTTTGTCCCGCGACAAAAGATTTGCGCCTTGAAATCGCGGATCATGGCATAGCCGGTCGGAATGCCGGAGGCGGCCGATGCACCAGCACCGAGGAACCATGCCACGAGATTTGGCCTGAGATCGAAGGCGGTCGCGAATTGTGCGGCGGATATAGTTTTTATCGGCACGGACTCCCCCTTTTAAGCCGTCGTGGGGAGCGGGTCGGTTCCCTCGCTCAAGATGGCGAGATATCGCCGGTAACTGAACACGCGCCCCCGTTTTCGCCCGGTGATTTCTTCGACGATGCCGAACCGTTCCAGATCGGCGAGCGCCGCATTGACCGTAGGGGCTGAGAGACCTGTTTGCTGAACGAGTTGGTTGGCCGTCAGGAATGGGTTTTGCTGAAACAGATCGTGGATACGCAGCGCGGAGCCTGCCCGGTCACTCTCTGTCGTAATCCGCTCGCGGTCTTCCTTGAACAAATCGACAATCCGGGTAGCGGCCTCGAATGCCTGATTCGCCGTATCCGCAACACCGGCAAGGAAGAAATCGAGCCAGGCTTCCCATGCCCCGTGCTCGCGCACCTCCTGAAGCAGGCGGTAATAGTCGGCGCGATGCGTTTTAAGGTAGAGGCTCAGATAGAGCAGCGGCTTGCGCAGCACGCCGTTGACGCACAGGTACAGCGTCACCAACAAGCGACCGATTCTGCCGTTACCATCCAAGAACGGGTGGATGGTCTCGAATTGGACGTGCAGGAGACCGGCCTTGATGAGGGCGGGTAGACGCGAGGCGTCCTCGTGCATGAAGCGCTCCAGCGCATCGAGACAGACCTCCATCTCGGTCGGCGGCGGCGGCACGAATAGTGCGTTGCCTGCACGTGAACCACCGATCCAGTTCTGAGACCGCCGAAACTCGCCGGGATTTTTCGTGCCGCCGCGCCCGCTCTGTAGCAGCCGTTGGTGCATCTCGCGGATCAGACGGAGCGATAGCGGCAGGTCTTCCAGCCGCTCCAGCCCATACATCATCGCATCGACATAGTTCGAGACTTCGCGGATGTCGTCGATCGGCTGGCCGGCTTGCGCCTCAGTTTCGAAGCGGAGCAGGTCCGAAAGAGTCGATTGCGTGCCCTCGATCTGAGACGAGAGCACGGCTTCCTTCCTCACATACATATAGAGGAACAGTTCTTGACGCGGCAGCAGCATGGTGATGCCGTCCAGACGCCCCAAGGCCCGTTCGGCTAGGCTCAGCCTTTCCAGCAGGGCCAGCACGTCGATCGATGGTTCAGGCGGCAGTGGGGGCGGCACGAAGGCGCGCACGATTTCGCCCGCCACAGGGGTCTCGACGAAGCGGCCTAGCCGAAGGTTGGAAGCTGATTCGGACATGCCCAATTATGCAGGCGCAGCGTTATTTAAGCAATTGGCGCTTGGCTTAAATAGGAGTTGAGCTAAGATAAGCGCCCTTAAATAGCGGAGCGATACCATCGGCGGGTATGTGCGTCAGCCGAATGGCTACTTCGGGCTTAGCGGAAGATTGCTCAATCACCGATATGAAGGCACGTAGCGGTCATACAAAGCTCCAAACGCGAGGCCTTTGTAGAACAAGCATCCTAATTGACCGGAGACGATTCGAACTTGTTACCGCCAAACACCGCCGATTCTACGCTTTTCTGCATATAGGTTGCCCACTACCTTGATGCAAAGGAGTACCTTCGGCGGTTATAGCGTAGTGTAGAGGGCAATCGGCGGAATTTGGCGCACCCGACAGGATTCGAACCTGTGACCTTTGGAATCGGAATCCAACACTCTATCCAGCTGAGCTACGGGTGCTAACCGCAAAGGCGATGGTGACTCGCCTCGTCCGATGGCAGGTTCTTAACCCAGGATGACGGCCGCATCAATCGGCAATTTCAAGGAGTGCCGATTTCAAGGGGAATGAGCGGAACCGGGGAAAGCCCGGTTCCGCCCTGGCGCACCCTCGACGACGGCGGATCGTAAAGAGTGGGCACCGTTCGACTTTTCCAGGCGATCACGCCACTTTCATGGCGCCCGGACCCGGCGTCGCGCCAGGCGGCACCTTGCCCAGAATGATCATGCCGAGCACCTCGTCCTTGGTGACGTCCCCGGTGCGCGCATGGCCCACCACCTTGCCGTTCTTCATCACGAAGACGCGGTCGGCGAGGTCGAAGACGTCGTGGATGTCGTGGCTGATCAGGAAGATGCCGATCCCCTCGCGCTTCAGCTGCTTGATCAGGTCGCCCACCTGCGCCGTCTCCTGCGGCCCAAGCGCCGCGGTCGGCTCGTCCATGATCAGGATGCGCGCGTCGAACAGGATCGCCCGGGCGATCGCCACCGATTGCCGCTGGCCGCCCGAAAGCGCCTTCACCGGCTCCTTGAAGCGCCTGAAATTGGGGTTGAGGCGTCCCATCACCTCGCGCGTGCTGGCCTCCATGGCGACATCGTCGAGCGTGCCCCATTTCGTCCGGAGCTCGCGGCCGAGATAAAGGTTGGCGGCGGCATCGACGTTGTCGGCGACGGCGAGCGTCTGATAGATCGTCTCGATGCCGTATTTCTTGGCGTCGCGCGGGTTGCGGATGTCGGCCGGCTCCCCATTGATCAGGATCTCGCCTTCGTCCCGCCTGTAGGCGCCCGAGAGAATCTTGATCAGCGTCGATTTGCCCGCGCCGTTATGGCCGAGAAGGGCCACCACCTCGCCGGGAAAAAGATCGACCGAGGCGTTCTCGACCGCGTGAAGCCCGCCGAAGGAGATGGAAATGTTCTTCATTTCCACGAGCGGAGTGGTGTGTTCCGTCACGATGAAAACTCCTATCTTTGCTGTCACTTGGCTCTGGCGCGGTAGACGGTATCGAGCCAGACGGCGAGCACGAGCACGGCGCCGACGACGATGCGCTGGAAGGGCGTGTCGATGCCGAGCAGCACCATGCCGGACTGCAGCGACTGCATGAGAAGCGCGCCGAGCATGGCGCCGGCGATCGTGCCGACGCCGCCGGAAAGCGAGGTGCCGCCGATGACGGCCGCGGCGATCGTATAGAGTTCGTCGAGCTCGCCTTGCGCATTGGTCGCGGCGTTCAGGCGGGCCGTCGAGATCGCCGCGGCGATGGCGCAGAGGATGCCCATCAGGGCGAAGATCTTCACCGTCACCCAGCGGGTCTTGATGCCGGCAAGCTCTGCCGCTTCCGGGTTGCCGCCGATCGCGAAGACGTAGCGTCCGAAGCGGAGCCTTGTCGCGATGAAGGTCATGACGATGCCGACGGCGATCGCCATCAGCACCGGCACGGCGATGCCGTGGGAGATGAAGAGGCCACCTTCCGGCCAGGCAATGCCGTTGGCTTCCGCATAACGGCGGGCGATGTTGACCGGCCAGTAATAGTCGTTAGCGATCGAGACGACGCCGAGCACGATGATGCAGCCGAGCCCCGCCAGCACGTATTCGGCCCAGATGGGCCGGCGGGGGAAGTGGAAGCGCTTGCGCTGGCGGCGGCCGTTGACGATCGCGGCGACGATCGCGAGACAGGCGAGGATGCCGACGATCCAGCTCCAGGTGGCGCCGATCGAGCCGTCGGTGCCGCCGCCCATCAGGCGGAAGTTGGCGTCCATCGGCGCGACCGTCTGGCCGCTCGTCACGAACCAGGTGGCGCCGCGCCAGACGAGCAGGCCGCCGAGCGTGACGATGAAGGAGGGGACGTTCAGGAAGGCGATGATCGCGCCTTGGAAAGCGCCGATCAGCCCGCCGACGACGAGGCCGCCGGCTAGCGCGATCGCCCAGGTGGCGGGATGGTTGAAGCCGAGCACCTGGGGCAGCAGCTGCGCCTGCAGAACGCCCATGATCATCCCGGTGAACCCGAGGATGGAGCCGACCGAAAGGTCGATGTTGCGGGTGACGATGACCAGCACCATGCCGGTCGCCATGACGGCGACGGATGCGGTCTGCACTGAGAGAAACCACAGGTTCCGGGGCGTCAGGAAAAGACCGCCGGTCAGGATGTGGAACCCGACCCAGATGACCAGCAGCGCGCCGATCATGCCGAGCAGGCGCGTGTCGATCTCGGTCGCGCGGAAGAAGCGCGCCACGAGATTGCCCTCCGCCCGTCCGGCGCCTCCCGACGTCGCGGAATTGTCCGATGTCGTGGAATTAATCGTGTCGGCCATGTGCTGCCGTTCTCCACCTTGTCTTGAGGCGCTGCGCCCGGCACTGGCCGGTCCTGCCTCCGATGACGCTTCGCCGCATTCGGCGGCCGCATCATCTTACGCCGAAAACCGACGCCGCGGCAGACATGCTGCGGCGTCGGACTGTTGTCGATCCGGAATGGCCCTTGCTCAGTTGCAGGCGGCGACCGTGCCGGCCTTGACGCCCTGGCAGGCTTCGGCCTTGCTGATCCAGCCGGCGTCGATGACCAGGTTCAGGTTGTCCTTGGTGATCGGCTGCGGCTTCAGGAAGACCGATTGCATCGCCTGCTTCTTCGGACCGCCGGTGAAGGTCTGGACGTTCGGGATCTCGCTCATCTTCTTGCCCGAGGCGAGGGCAAGCGCGATCTCGGCGGCATTCTTGCCGAGCTCACGGCTGTCCTTCCAGACGGAGACGGTCTGGGTGCCGAGCGCCACGCGGTTCAGCGCCGCCTTGTCGGCATCCTGGCCGGAGACCGGGACGGAGCCGGCCAGCCCCTGGGCGTCGAGAGCCGCGATCGCGCCGCCGGCGGTGCCGTCGTTCGAAGCCACGACCGCGTCGACCTTGTTGTTGTTCTTGGTCAGGAACTGCTCCATGTTCCGCTGGGCGTTTTCCGGCTTCCAGCCGTCCGTATAGGCTTCGCCGACATTCTTGATCTTGCCGGCGTCGATCGCTGCCTTCAGCACTTCCATCTGGCCCGAGAACAGGAAGTCCGCGTTCGGGTCCGCCGAATTGCCCTTGATGAAGACGTAATTGCCTTCCGGCTTCACCTTGAACACGCCTTCGGCCTGCATGCGGCCGACTTCCTTGTTGTCGAAGGTGATGTAGAACGCGTCCGGGTTCTCGATCAGGCGGTCGTAGCCGACGACCGGAATGCCTTCGGCGCTCGCCTTCTCGATCGCCGGGCCGATCGCATCGGAATCCTGGGCGAGCACGATCAGCGCATTGGCGCCCTGGGCGATCAGCGCCTCGACGTCGGTGAGCTGCTTGGCGGCGGAAGACTGGGCGTCGGCGGAGATATATTTGGCGCCGGCGGCTTCGAGCGCTTTCTTGATCGCAGCTTCGTCGGTCTTCCAGCGCTCTTCCTGGAAGTTAGACCAGGAGACGCCGACGACGACCTGCTGCGCCATGGCTGCGGTATGCATGGAAACGAGGATGGCCGCGCCGGCCATCAGCTTTACGAACGATCTCATAATTGTCCTCCCGAGTGACGGCGGATGGGCCACAAGCCTCCGTGCTCTCCCCCCGCCGGATGGCCTGCCGTAGAAAGCTTCCAAGCTTTTTTCTCGACAGTCGAGAAATGACATGTCAGAGATTTGAAAGGCTGTCAATCGGCACTTGTGGAGGAGAAGGCACTGCCGTATCGACAGGAGGAGCGAGGAGGAGCGGCAAGCGGAATGCTGGCGAAATCGAGCACGGAACTGGTCCGGCAGCAGAACAGTGCGCTGGTTCTGTCGGCGCTTCGCCGCCATGGCCGGCTCGCGCATACGGAAATTTCGGATGCGACGGGGCTGGCTTCGGCCACCGTCTCCGCCATCACCGCCGATCTGGAGCGCGCCCGCATCATCGAGAAGAGCGAGCAGCAGGCGGTTTCCGGCCGCGGCCGGCCGCGCGTGCTCTTCAGCCAGCGGCGCGGTTGCGGCTATCTCGTCACCATCATCATATCCTCCGATTCGATCCAGTATTCGCTGGTGGACTATGCCGGCACGCTGCTCGACCGTTTCACGGAGCCGCGCGGCGAGGGAGGGACCGCGGCCTTCCTCGCCGCGATCTCGGCGGCGCTGACCCGCGCGTCCACCCGTTCGCGCATCGATCCGGCCAGAGTGCTGCTCGTCTCGATCAGCAGCAAGGGGCTCGCGCACCCGGCCGCTCCGGTGCTCGTGTGGTCGCCTGTCTTCGGCGCCCAGCCGGTGGATTTTTCCCAGGCGCTGACCGACGGCTGGTCGGCCAAGGTCATCCTCAACAACGAGACGCTGCTGGTCGCCGGCGCGCTTCTCGAGCGCGAGGCGAAGAGGAAGGGCGAGGGCGAACCGGCGCTCGCGGCGCTTTCGCTCGGTCACAGCATAGGGCTCGGGATCGCCAGGCGGGGAGGCGCCGGCCTGCCGGAGATATCCGCGCCGAATTTCGGGCATATGCTGCACATGCCGAACGGCGGGCTCTGCCGCTGCGGCGCGCGCGGCTGCATCGAGGCCTATGCGGGCTTCTACGCCATTCTGCGCACCGCCTTCGAGGTGCCGATGGACACGATCCCGGCGAAATTCGTGCCGATCGCCGAGATCGACAAGATCGCCGCAGGCGCCCGGCAGGGCAACCGCATGGCGCAGCTCGCCTTCCGCCACGCGGGCGTGGCGCTCGGCAACGGATTGTCCCGGCTGCTGAGCCTGCACGGGCACATGCCGGTCTTCATCACCGGTCCCGGGACCCGGCACTACGATCTCCTGCAGGCGGGCATGGAGGAGGGGCTCTCGCAGACCCAGGTCGTGCGGCTCGGCGGCATGCCGAGCCTGCTGGTCGTGCCGGACGAACCCTCGCTGGTGTTCGAAGGCCATCTCAATCTTGCGTTTTCCATCATCGATCAGGATATTATCGCTTCGAGGCCGCATATGCAGGCGGCCGGGGAGTGACGTCATGATCGATCCGAACCATCCTTTCTACGAGCCGCTCTGGCGGCGGCTGCTGATTCCGGTCGTCTGCGCCGTCTGGGCGGTGTTCGAGCTTTATGCGGGAGAGCCGATCTGGGCGATCATCGTCGGCGCCATGGGGATCTACGCCACCTACAAGCTGTTCATGGAAAAGCGAAAGCCGCCGGTCTCGAAGCCCGCCGATGAGCAGAAGGAGTAGCCGGAAGATAGCGCTTTGCCGCCGCGCGGCGGTCAGCGCCAGAAAAGCCCCTTGATCGCCGTGTCGATCAGCAGGTTGGCGGTCTTCATGCGGATGTTGGCATTGTCGCGAAATTCCGGGGCCACCCCATCGGGGTGATTGGCTCTCGCGAAGCGCCGGCGTTTTTCGGCGAGCGTCGC
This sequence comes from Neorhizobium sp. CSC1952, assembly GCF_030378245.1. Taxonomy (NCBI): domain Bacteria; kingdom Pseudomonadati; phylum Pseudomonadota; class Alphaproteobacteria; order Hyphomicrobiales; family Rhizobiaceae; genus Neorhizobium; species Neorhizobium sp. CSC1952. The sequence goes on from NZ_CP128416.1 coordinate 3,440,549, forward strand.
CTCGGTGTCGGCTGCCGTGATTGCAAGCTCCTCTGCGATTTCCTCCACCGTCAGCAGAAGCAAGTGAGAGGGGATCGGAGGCGCCGCCGGCGGCTCTTCCTCGTCGGGTGAGGGTGGCTCCATCTCAGAGAGTTCGGGCAGAAAGGCGAAATAGGCTTCGGTATCGCCGCCTATAGCGGAAGGCCCTTCATCCGTCGGCGCGACGAAACCCAGGCCAAGCCCCTTGATGCGGAAGCTCGGTTCCGTTCCTTCGGCCTCTTCCTCGCCCTGTTCTTCCCTCAGGCGCGTCAGCACCGACTGGAAGACCGATTGTCCGAACAGCATGCCTCACCTCTTGTCGTGAGGCGGAAGGAGAACATGCGGAGGTGGCGCAGGGCTTGCGAGGCTGCTCCCTCTTCTCCCCAGCGGGGAGAAGATGCCCGAAGGCAGATGAGGGGGGCGGAGCCAGATAGAAAGCACCGGAGCTTGCCGTCGTATGCACCCCCTCATCGCCTCGCATTCGCTCGGCACTTCTCCCCGCTGGGGAGAAGAGGGAGCTTGCCATACCGGCTTGCCCTCATTTCCACGACTACGAAAGCTATGCTACCTTCGATTGTTCAAGGAGAGCGCAAGTGTCTGACAAAGATAAGCCTATCGAGAGCTTGTGGGGCCTTATGAAAGGCTCCGTCCTCCACTATGAAAATCCGTTCGAACCCGCAATCGATCCCATGGAATGGGAGGCCATCAGGGAAGTTTTAGGTCTTGAGCTCCGTGAAGGTTACATCTTCGCCGGATCGCTCCTCACCCCTGAGACTGGCTCTGCTGACCTTGACTCTGTGTCTGGCCCTGGCTCGGCTTCACCGTCAGCGAAACCTTGAGGTTTTCGCTCCCGCGGCCGATCCGCATGCCGGAAACGGGGGCGCAGTCGCGGTAGCAGAGCCCGGAGGCGATGCGAACATAGCGGTCGTCGGGGCAGATCTTGTTCGCCGCATCGAAACCGACCCAGCCGAGGCCGGGCAGATGCGCTTCCGCCCAGGCATGGGTCGCCACCTGTTCGGCCGTCCCCTCCGTCAGCAGGTAGCCGGAGACATAGCGGGCGGGAACATCGAGCAGCCGGGCAGCGGAAATGAAGATATGCGCATGATCCTGGCAGACCCCGGTCTTTGCCGACAGCGCCTCTTCGGCACTCGTCTCGGTATCTGTCGTGCCGGGCGTATAGGCGACCGTCTCGTGGATCGCCTCCATCAGCGCGTGCATCTGCGCGAGTTCGCTGTCGCCTTTAAGACTTCTTGCCAGTTCCTTGATAAGCTTGCCGGGTTTCGTTCGCGAGGTCTCGCGCAGAAAGAGCCAGAGCGGGCAAAAGCCCTGATGCGGGCCATAGACGCCCGCCCGGTCCTGCGTCTCCACCTCGCCGGAGGCCACGATGCGGATCGTATGCTCGGCACCTTCCACCGAGACGAGTTCCGTGCGGTTGCCGTACTGGTCGGCATAACCCGCCTCGATCCTGGCGCCGTCGATCGCGATCGTCCAGTTCACCACCTTCTGACCCGGTCCGTCGAGCGGGGTCAGCCGCAGGCGCTGCAGCGAATAGGGCACCGGTTCGTCATAGAGATATTCCGTCGTGTGGGAAATTTTCAGCCGCATGTGCGTCTTTCTGCCAGTCTCTGGCCTACTGATAGAAACGGTAGCCTTCGGAAATCTCGATGCTGAGCTGGTTGGTGCGGCTGACGAAATCCTCCAGGAATTCGTGCAGGCCCTGGTCCATGATGTCGGCAATCGAACCGCGCCTGAGCGTGGAGTGGATGGCGTCGGCCGTCTCGTGCGCCTTCAGCCGTTCGCCGTAGGTCTCGGCGAGGTAGCCGAGATTGCTGACGATCTTCTCGTAGCAATAGGCGAGCGAGCGGGGCATCTGCACCTTGAGGATCAGGAAATCGGCGATATTGGCGGCCTGGTATTCGCCATCATAGACCCAGCCGTAGGAGCGCTGCGCCGAAACCGAGCGCAGGATCGATTCCCACTGCATGTTGTCGAGCGTCGAGCCGACTTGGCTCACCGACGGCAGCAGCACGTAATATTTCACGTCGAGGATGCGGCTCGTGTTGTCCGCCCGCTCGATGAAGGTGCCGATGCGCGAGAAATTGTAGAGGTCGTTCCTGAGCATCGAGCCGTGAAAGGCGCCGCGGATCAGTCCGCAGCGATGCTTGATGACGTCGATCAGTTCCGGCAGGTCGGCGGGCTTCAGCTTGCGGGCAAACCGGGCCTTCAGGTCGATCCAGGCCTCGTTGGTGGCTTCCCAGGTCTCGCGCGTCAGCGCCGTGCGCACCATGCGGGCGTTGTTGCGCCCCCATTCGATGCAGGACATGACGCTCGACGGATTGGACCGGTCGCGCAGGAGATAATCGATCGCGTCCACCGCCGTCAGTTCGGCATGCACTTCCGAATAGGCCTCGCGCACGCCGGCGCTTTCCAGCACGCCGTGCCAGTCCTCGTCGGAGGAGCCGGCGCGGGTCAGCGAGACGCGCAGGCCGGCATCGACGAGGCGGGCGATGTTCTCGGCTCTCTCGATGTAGCGGAACATCCAGTAGAGGCCGTTTGCAGTTCTTCCGAGCATATGGTTCCGACCTCAATCAATCTTCCAGGACCCAGGTGTCCTTGGTGCCGCCGCCCTGGCTGGAATTGACCACCAGCGAGCCCTGTTTCAGCGCCACGCGGGTCAAGCCACCGGGAATGATCTTCACCTTGTCGGAAACAAGCACATAAGGCCTGAGGTCGACATGCCGCGGCGCGATGCCCTTGTTGACGAAGATCGGCACCGTGGAAAGGGCGAGCGTCGGCTGGGCGATATAGTTGCCCGGCTTGGTGGCGAGTTTTTCCGCGAAATCCGCGCGCTCCTTCTTGGTCGCGGTCGGGCCGACCAGCATGCCGTAGCCGCCTGAGCCGTGCACTTCCTTGATGACGAGCTCCTCGATGTGCTCCAGCACGTATTTGAGGCTTTGGGGTTCCGAACAGCGCCAGGTCGGCACGTTTTCGAGGAGCGCCTTGCGGCCGGTATAGAACTCGACGATCTCCGGCATGTAGGAATAGATCGCTTTGTCGTCGGAAATGCCGGTGCCGGGTGCATTTGCTATGGTGATGTTGCCGGCGCGATAGACGTCCATGATGCCGGGGATGCCGAGGGCCGAATCCGGCCGGAAGGTGAGGGGGTCGAGGAAATCGTCGTCGACGCGGCGATAGAGCACGTCGATCGCCTCGTATCCCCGCGTGGTTCGCATCTTCACGCGCCCGTCGATGACGCGCAGGTCGCCGCCTTCCACCAGTTCGACGCCCATCTGGTCTGCGAGGAACGAGTGCTCGTAATAGGCGGAATTGTAGATGCCGGGCGTCAGCACCGCGACGCGCGGCTTGCCCTTGCAGCCGGGCGGTGCCAGGGAGGCGAGCGACTGGCGCAGCAGGCGCGGATAGTCCTCGACGCGCTGCACCTTGTTCAGCGTGAAGAGTTCCGGGAACATCTGCATCATGGTTTCCCGGTTTTCCAGCATGTAGGAAACGCCGGAGGGCGTGCGGGCATTGTCCTCCAGCACGTAGAACTGGTCCTCGCCGGTGCGCACGATATCGGTGCCGACGATATGGGTGTAGACGCCGCCCGGCGGCTTGAAGCCGATCATCTCCGGCAGGAAGGCGGTATTCTTCTCGATCAGCTCGCGCGGGATCCGCCCCGCCCTGATGATCTCCTGCTTGTGGTAGATGTCGTCGAGGAAGGCGTTGAGCGCCAGAACCCGCTGTTCGATGCCTTGTGCCAGCTTGCGCCATTCGCGGCCGGAGATGATGCGGGGGATGATGTCGAAGGGGATGAGCTTTTCGGAACTGTCCGCGTGTCCGTAGACCGCGAAGGTGATGCCAGTCTTTCTGAAGATGTTTTCCGCATCCTGGGTCTTGCGGATCAGGTGGGCGGCATCCTGGCTGGTGTACCACTCGTGGTAGGTCTTGTATGGCGGTCGCGGAAAGTTTTCCGCAGTTAACATTTCATCAAATGCCAAAGGCGCGTTCCCCGGTTTTTGACCATAAGAGTACAACGCAGATAGCAATGCAAGAACCGTGCGCAGTTGCCTGAGCAGATTCCGGCATATCGGAAAATCTCCTTCCCCGGACGTAAATCCACCGCCGTCGGCGGCGCGGAGGCATTCGGCTTCCAGGCGGAGTGCGCCTCGTTGCTGCCTCCAAAACCATCAACTGCCCAAGCTCTCATCAAGCTGCGTTCAACGCAGCGATCAGTTTTTCTGCTTTGACCATCAAACCGGCTGGGCATAGAGAAGCGCGGCCTGTCTCCCGCAGAATCAGCCGGAAATCCCCTCATGCTCGATCGTCTGGCTCCGGCCCTTTTCGTCTTTCTCTGGTCTACCGGCTGGATCGTCGCGAAATATGCGGCGCCCCATGCCGATCCGATAACCTTCCTGGCCGCGCGGCATGCGCTGGCCGCGGTCGCCTTCTTCATCGTCTGCCTGGTCGTGCGGGCGAGGTGGCCGAGGAGCGGGGGGCAGATCGGCCATGCGATCATCTCCGGCGTGTTTCTCCACGGGTTTTATCTCGCCGGCGTCTGGTATGCGATCGGGCAGGGCGTGCCGGCTGGTCTCTCCGGCATCATCGCCGGGCTTCAGCCGCTGCTGACGGCCATGGTCGCACCGCTGTTCCTCGGCGAGCGTCTCCGGCCTGCGCAGAAGCTCGGCCTCGTGCTGGGTTTTGCGGGCATCCTGATCGCGATTTCGCCGCAGCTTCTCGACGTCTTCGACCGCGGCCTGGCGGGGCTCGGCTTTCCCGTGATCATCAATCTGGTGGCGATGACCTCCGTCACCTACGGAACGCTTTACCAGAAGCGCCACCTGCAGGAAGGCGATCTCTTCTCGATCGCCACGCTGCAATTCGTCGGCGCGCTGATCGTCACGATCCCGCTGGCGCTCGCGCTCGAAAACCTGCGTTTCGACTGGACGCATGAGGCTTTGCTCGCCATGGCCTGGTCGGTGTTCGGCCTTTCCATGGGGGCGGTCGGCCTGCTGCTCTATCTCATCCGCCGCGGGCAGGTGTCGCGGGCCGCCTCGCTCATCTATCTCATGCCGCCGGTCGTGGCGATCGAGGCGGCGATCCTCTTTGGCGAACCGCTGACGCTGCCGATGATCGTCGGCACCGTCATTGTCGTGGCGGGCGTCTATATGGTGAACAGGAAGGCGAAAACGGAAACGGCCGGGTAGGGGCGCTCTGCCAAGGGCTGCAAACGATAGATGGAGACCGGAATCATGCCACCATACCCGCCGCCCGATCACGGCGCGTGGTCCGCCTGGCATCCGGCCGAGCTGGCACGCCGGCTGGGCACCATGTCGAAGCCCTGGTGCGTGGTCGGAGGCTGGGCTCTCGACCTCTGGCACGGGTACCAGACCCGCGAGCACGAGGACCTCGAATTCACCATCCTGCGGAGCGATTTCAGTGCCTTCCGCCGCTGCCTCGACGGCATGCGGTTCTACACGGTCGGGAATGGCATCGTGGAATATTTGCCTGCGGATGCCGAGCCGCCGACGCATATCTCGCAGATATGGTGTCAGGACACGGTGGCAAGACGCTGGCGGGTGGATATGATGATCGAGCCGGGAACGCCGGACACCTGGATCTACAAAAGAGACGCGTCCATTGCTCTGCCCCGTGCGGAGATGGTCGGTGCAACAGCCGACGGCATTCCCTACCTCAAGCCCGCCGCGATCCTCCTGTTCAAGGCGAAGTATCAGCGTTCGAAGGACGAGGCCGATTTCGAAAATGCGTCTGCGAAGCTGACGGCGGCGGAGCGGGACTGGCTGAAAGCGTGTCTCGACGCTATCCATCCTGGCCACGACTGGGCGAAAAGGCTTTGCCGGCATTCCGAAAACGAAAACGGCCGGATCTGACCCCGGCCGCTTCCCGTCGTCGTTGATGGCCTGATTTACGCCCGGCTGCGCTTGCGGCCCTGCTGGCCACCGGAGCGATTGTCGCTGCCGAACCTCACCGGACCGCGGTTTTCACCCTGCTTCTGGCCGCTGCCATGCTGCGGACGACCCTGACTGGCATTATGCGCCTTGCGCTGGTTGCCGGCTTCGTGGGCGCCATGGGCAGCATGCTCGCGCTTGCCCCCTTGATGGCCTTGGTTTTGATGACCCTTGCCTTGGCCGCCATTGCGGTTGTCAGCCTGATGCGGACGGCCTTCGCCGTTCCGGGGCCCGAACTGCTTCTTGGGACGGAAATCCGAGGCGAAGTCGAGATCGTTGTCGGCTTCGAAGCGAGGTGCCTCCTCGCCGCGGCGCTGGCCGCGAAAATCCTCGTTACGGCGGTTTTCGCGCTGCGGGCGCTCGCCATGCGGGCGTCCTTCACCACGATGTTCGTTGTTCCGAGGCTCCGGCCGCTGGGGCCGTTCTGCGCGGAACGGACGGTCCTGACGTTCGCCGCGTTCTTCCGGCTGCGTCGCCAGTTCGATGACGTCCGCGTCGAAGTGCTTGCGGCGGGCCGGCCGCTCGCGCCGTTCCGGACGGCCTTCGCCGTTGCCGCGACCTTCGCCACGGCCGCGGCCCTGGCCATTGCCGCCGCGGCCGCGATTGCCGCCCCGGTTGCCGCCGCCGCGCGACGGACGGCTCAGCCCTTCCGGGCGCTCGCCGGAGGCGGTGGCGATCTCGATGCCCATCAGGCGTTCGATGTCGCGCAGCAGACCGGTCTCGTCAGGGGCGCAGAAGGCGATCGCGATGCCGTCGCGGCCGGCGCGCGCCGTGCGGCCGATGCGGTGGACATAGGCGTCCGGCACTTCCGGCAGGTCGTAGTTGAAGACATGCGTGACGCCCGGAATGTCGATGCCGCGGGCCGCGACGTCCGTCGCCACCAGCACGCGGATATCGCCGTCACGGAACGCCTTGAGAGCCCGCTCGCGCTGGCCCTGGCTCTTGTTGCCGTGGATCGAGGCGACCTCGAATTCGAGGTGTTCCAGATGCTTGGCGAGCTTTTCGGCGCCATGCTTGGTGCGCAGGAAGACCATCGCGCGGCCATCCGGATTCTCGGTCAGCGAGTCCTTCAGAAGCTCGGTCTTGTCGTTCTTGCCGGTGACGAAATGGACGTATTGCTCGACCTTGTCGGCAGCCTTGCCGGGTGGGGTGACCTCCACCTTCACCGGATCGGTGAGGTAGTCGGAGGCGAGATCGGCGATCGCTTTCGGCATGGTGGCGGAGAAAAGCAGCGTCTGACGCTTGGCCGGCACCATCTTCGAGATCTTGCGCAGGTCGTGGATGAAGCCGAGGTCGAGCATCTGGTCGGCCTCGTCGAGGACGAGATGGGTCACCTGGCCGAGCGAAACGGCGCGGCGGTTGATCAGGTCGAGCAGGCGGCCGGGCGTCGCGACCAGGATGTCGGTGCCGCGTTCGAGCTGGAACTGCTGCTTGTTGATCGAGGCGCCGCCCACGACCGTGTTGATCTTCAGCGGCGTCTTGCGGATGAAGTTCTTGAGGTTGACGGCGATCTGGTTGACCAGTTCGCGTGTCGGAGCCAGCACCAGCGCACGGGTGGTGCGGTTCTCGGGACGCTTGCCTTCCTTCAGGAGCATTTCGATGATCGGGAGACCGAAGGCGGCGGTCTTGCCGGTGCCGGTCTGGGCAAGGCCGATCATGTCGCGGCCTTTGAGAAGTTCGGGGATCGCCTGCGCCTGGATCGGCGTCGGCGTTTCGTAACCAAGCTGCGAGAGGGTGGCTACGATCTGCTTGGCGAGGCCAAGCTCATGGAAATTCGTCAAGTCGAATACCTTTTCGGGGGCGCCAAAAGCCATCGCCCGGGTCAGCACCATGCTGTCCGGCTTGCCTTTGGCGTCAAGAACCCCGCGTGAAGTGGGAACTTGTAAGTTGGAAATCGCTTTCCAGCGCTGAACCCTCGGGCGAGGGCGATCTATCTGTGCGCCTTGTTCCTTCTTCGCGGTTCTATTGACGCGGGGCCAGCTCACGCGGCGGCCGGAAGGTGAAAGCTGAAGCGCATTTGGTAGGTTTCAGGGCAAAAGTCAAGTGAATGTTTCGCAACTGCGAAGCGAAGGACGACGGGCAGGCTTTCTGGATTTGTGTGCGGTTTTGCTTTATTCTGCACACAAAGGAGTTTCGCCATGACCGCACGCAAGGCCCGAAAGACCGTTACCTCGGCCGAGACGGATCATATTGTCCGGCCGATCTCCCGCGCGGCCGTGGTGATGGAGGACGCACGCCGTGCCGGATTGCTCGACGGCGAGGCGACGGAACACCTGAGCGTGCGCCTGCCCAAAGCACTGGTCGATGCCGCCAAGCTGGAAGCCGGCACGGACAAGCCCACCGAACTCGTCAGGATAGCGCTCGCTATGCTGGCCAAGCCCGATCCCTCCGTGAAGTTCCTTTTTGAAAATTACGGCAGGCTTGGCAAAGATCACACGCTTGACTATTGATTTCTCAGCCGGCCTCCGACGGATTAAGCCTGAGAAAAGGCGAAGCCAGTTGAGGCCCCGCCCGATGGGGGCGCTGCTTTCCGCATCGGAATATCTCGCCGATACGCCGGCGAAAATCGTGCCGGACACGAATGTCTATATACGCTTTGCCGCGGGCTCTCTTCCGTTGCCGGTCCTAGCGCTCATGCTTGAAAGTCTTGCATTCCATTGTTCTGTTTGTATTTCGGAACTGGCAACAGGCATTGCGAACGCAGACCCATATCATCCTGGTTGGCGGGAGCTTCGCGACCACTACAGCCATTTCGTCACAACCATCCCCGCCGTCCGCCTCCTCACGCCCGATCCGCAAATCTGGACCGAAGCCGGGCTGATCGCCGGCACGCTGGCGCGCACGCAAAATTTCAAACCGCATCAACGCAAGGAATGTCTGAACGACGCGCTGATCTTCCTGACGGCAGCGAAGGCGGGCCTGCCGGTGCTGACCAGCAATCGCGACGAGTTCGACCTCATCCAGCAACTCGCGCCGCACGGCCAGTTCATCCATTACTGAAATGCAAAAAACCTGCCTCCGGGTTTTCGGAAGCAGGTTTTGAGATGGTTGATCAAATCAGATCAATAGCGGTCGCAAACGCGGGCGCGGTAGGCCTCGCCCCATTCGTTCTCCACCCACTCGTAATGGCAGCGCGGCACGTATTCAGCGCGGTAGTAGGTGCGGTGATAGACCGGCGGAGGCGGCGGCGGGACGTATTCGTATTCCGGTTCGACATAGACGGGCCGCTGCGATCCGGCGATGATCGCGCCGCCGATGAGGCCGCCTGCGAGACCGGCTGCGACACCCGGCCAGACGTCGTGGTGGCGGTCGCGGGCCTCGGCCGCGGGGGCAGTCGCCGTCAGGGCGCCTGCGACGGACAATGCGATGAGGCCTGCCGATAGGGTCTTTTTCATTACGGACATGGTCGTGTTCCTTTCCCCTTTTGTCGATCAAGGGCACGCAGAAAGCGTCGTGCGGAAAGGCGGCGGATTGATGGAGACCGGCAATGGCTCTGTCTGAACGGCTGTTCAGCTTGATGCCGTCTGAGGTTGATTTCCGTCGAGGCAAGACAATCGCCAATCGATATTGCGGCGGGAATGCGGCAACGGTGAGGAGGAATTCGGGCAGCCTTGAAAACATGCCCGCGTGACTTTCGGCGCGCTCGTCCACGTGCCCCGTTCTCATCGACCGGCGGCATCGGTCCGACGAGTGCGTTCCCGCAGTCCCGCGCCGAAAGTCGGATGAGCCGCCTGAATTGCGAACCTTTGCCCGGTTTCAACAACACGTTGTTAACGCCCGCCATGGTTTCATCAATTAATTGGGGGACAAAACGAATCGAAGCGGCAATCGGCCGGAGCGGTGAAGCGGGGGACTGTGGAGACGGAAAGCGAACTCTTGAAAACGGCGTGCGAGCGGATCAACGATCTCACGGAGCCTGCCTTCATCAAGGACAGCGCCCTCACTTACGTGGCGGTGAACAAGGCTTATGCGCGCCTTTTCGGCATGCAGCCGGACGAATTCGTGGGCAAGTCCAGCCGCGGTTTGTCGGGCGCGCCGGAGGATGCCGACCGCAAGGAGAAGGAGTGCCGGGCGATCGTGTTCGGCACGGACGAGACGGCGTTCTGCTTCGACCGTTCCGGCGTCATTCGCCATGAGATCCGCATCGAGCGCTTCCTCACAGAGGACGATCACACCTATCTCTTCGGGTCCTTCGTATCGGCGTCGGACCTCGGCGCCGCTGCCGAAGCCGGCAGCGAGGCCGGGCCTGCCGTGGCTACCAAGTCGGGGCCGATCTCGCTTTTCAACAGCACTCTTCTCGACGACGCGCTCGACATGCTCGAAATGGGCATCGGCATCTACGACAAGAACAACGCGCTGCTCTACTGCAATTCGCAGCTGATCGATTATTTCTCGTCCATCTCGGTCGATCTCAAGCCCGGCATCACGCTCCGGGAAATCCTGGGGCACGCCTATGACCGGCGGCATCGCCTGTCGCCGGAAAGCTTCGGGCCTCACGTGCCGGACAAGGAAGCGTGGATCGCGCAGCGGATGAAGCCCTTCGAGCTTCCCTATTCGGAAAGCATCGACGAACTTGCGGACGGGCGATGGCTCAGGAGCGTGAACAAGCGGCTGGAAAACGGCCTGCTGATCGCCATCAGGCATGACGTGACCGAATTCAAGGAGCAGGAAACGCTCCTGCGCACGCAGATCTCGGAGACCAGGCTTCTCCGCGCGGTTCTGGAAGACCTGCCGGTGCCGGTCTTCGTCCGCAACGGCGACCGCCAGCTCACCTATGCGAATGCCGCCTACGAGGCGATGCTGGGTGCCCCGCGCGCGCAGTTCCTCGGCAAGACCGAGAGCGACATGTTCCCGGATGCGGCCGAACGCTACCGCCTTGAAAACGATCGCGTCATGGACGGCGAGGAGATCGACAAGTCGGAGGACGTCGCCTTCCCCGACGGCTCGGTCGTATCGGTGATCACGCGCCTGCGCCGCATCACCACAGAGGACGGCGCCCATCATCTCGTCGGATCGCGCACGGACGTCTCCCTCATCAAGGAGGCGCAGAACAAGGCGGAGAAGCTCAGCCAGGACCTCGAGACGATGCTGAATGCCATCCCGGTCGGGATAGCCATTCTCAATGCCGCGTTCGATTTCGAATACGCCAATCCGAGTTTCTACGATTTCTGGGACGCCGGCGAGCAGTTCGATCTGCCGGGCCGCTCCTATCGCGACTTCCTCAAGGTCAATTTCGAGCACGGCATCTATTCCGGCTCGGCCCGGAGCTTCGAGCAGATCTACGACGAACGCATCGCCGCGCTGAGGGAGGACATCGATCAGCCGCCGATCGAGGTGAGGAGCCGCAACGGCCGGACCCTGGTAATCTCAGGCACCCGGCTTTCCGGCGACAAGACGCTGCTCACCTATATGGACATCACCGCGATCCGCAAGCGCGAGCAGGAAGTGCACGAGGCCCGCGCCGCGCTCGAAAGCCACGGCGCGCTGATGCGCGATGCGACGAGCGCCATGTCGCAGGGGCTGCTCATCCTGCATGACGGCACGGTCATCTTCTCCAACGATGCGCTGACGGCCATGCTCGACATCCCGGCCGGGATGGTGGCGACCGGAAGCCTGTGGCGGGACATCTTCCGCCATTGCGTCGAACGCGGCGATCTCGGCACGCCCGAGGAGGCGGCGGAAACGCTGAGGGCGTGGGAGGAGAATGTCGCGGCCGGCAGGCCGGTGCACGCGTCCTTCCGCATCGACGGGCACAAATGGATCCAGGTGGAGGCGAACCTCACCGGCAGCGATCACTGGCTGGCGGTCTTCACCGACGTCACCGAGATGAAGGGCCGCGAGGAGGAGCTGACGCGGCTCCTGCAGCGCGCCGAGGCGGCCGACCGGGCGAAGTCCGAGTTCCTGGCCAACATGAGCCACGAGATCCGCACGCCGATGAACGGCGTGCTCGGTATGGCGGAACTGCTCGCCAAGTCCAATCTCGACACCCGCCAGAAGACGTTCATCGACATCATCGTCAAATCCGGCAACGCGCTGCTCACCATCATCAACGACATCCTCGACTTCTCCAAGATCGATGCCGGCCAGATGAAGCTCCGCAAGGCGCCGTTCGATCCGGTCGAGGCGATCGAGGACGTGGCGACGCTGCTTTCCTCTTCCGCCGCCGAGAAGGATATCGAGCTCATCGTCCGGGGCGACGCCTCGATCCGCGAGACGGTGATGGGCGATGCCGGCCGCTTCCGCCAGATCATCACCAATCTCGTCGGCAATGCGGTGAAGTTCACCGAAAAGGGCCATGTCTTCATCGACCTCATCTCGAAACCGACCGGTCCGGGCGAGATGATGCTGTCGGTCCGCATCGAGGATACCGGGCTCGGCATTCCGGACGAGAAGCTGAAATCGGTCTTCGAAAAATTCTCGCAGGTGGACACGTCCTCCACCCGCCGCCACGAGGGCACCGGCCTCGGGCTCGCCATCACCGCCGGGCTGACGGAGCTTTTCGGCGGCTACATCGAGGTGGAAAGCGAGCTCGGCCGCGGCTCGGTCTTCACCGTCCATCTGCCCTTCCAGGTGGTCAGCGAGCGCAACGTCCAGACGGCGCTGCCGATCAATACGAGCGGCGCGCGCATCCTTGTCGTCGACGACAACGCCGTCAACCGCCGCATCCTCACCGAACAGCTCAGCATGTGGGGTTTCGATACCGTCGCGGCGGAAAGCGGCGCGGAGGGGCTGGCGATCATCCGGGAGGCCGCCCGCATCGGTGTCGTGGTCGACGTGATCGTGCTCGACTATCACATGCCGGAAATGAACGGGCTGGATTTCGCAAGGCAGATGCGGCGCGATCCGCGCTTCGACGGCACCGGCGTCGTCTTCCTGACCTCCATGGACATGGCGGGCGACGACAGCACGTTCGCCGCCCTGAACATTCACGCCCATCTGATGAAGCCCGCCCGCGCCAATCTCCTGCGCAGCACGATCATCGACGTCGTCCGTTCGATCCGCACCAAACGGCGCGCGCTTGAAAACCTGCCGGCCGCCGCCCGGCCGCAGCCTGCCGCAGCCGTTCCGGCTGCCACGCAGCTCCCGACGCCCGCTCCGGCTGCCGTTCCCGCTCCGGTGGTCTCGACGCCGATCTTTGCCGAAGAACCGTCCTCGACGCTGCCGGTCCGCCCGGCGGCGACGCTCGACGTGCTGGTCGCCGAGGACAACGAGGTCAACCAGATCGTCTTCACCCAGATCCTGCAGACGACCGGCTGGCTCTTCCAGATCGTCAAGAACGGCGCGGAAGCGGTCGACGCCTGGAAGGAACACGATCCGGCGGTGATCCTCATGGACGTCTCCATGCCGGTCATGAACGGGCATCAGGCGACCCGGAAGATCCGCGAGATGGAACAGGAAACCGGCACCCATACGCCGATCATCGGCGTCACGGCGCATGCGCTCGAAAGCGACCGGGAACTCTGCTTCCAGGCAGGCATGGACGATTATCTCTCCAAGCCGATCAGCCCCGAGGCGCTGGAAGCCAAGATCCGCACCTGGCTCGGCGGCGCGGTGGTGGTCCGGGGAGGACTCTGACCCCGGTGAGCATCACGCTGAAGCAGCTTGCGGGACGTCACGCGATCGCCCGGCAGCCACCGGACAGTCCCATTCCCGACTGGGCCGATGGTGCCGGTTTTCTCAGCATCAGCCGGACGGAGGACGAACTGTCGGTTGTTTGCCGCGAGGAGCGTGTCCCTGTCGATGTCAGGCAGGACCGAGGCTGGACGTGTTTCAAGTTCCAGGGGCCATTCGCGTTCAGCGAAACGGGTATCGCGCTTGCGGTCATCCGGCCGCTTTCGGAGAAGGGCGTCGGCATTTTTCTCGTATCCACCTTCGACACGGACTATCTGCTGATCAAGACTGCGGATGTCGAGCGCTCACGGCTTTTTCTGAGCGAGGCCGGGCACGTCCTCTTCTAGTTTTCCGTGCGGGTATTCCGCGCTCGCCCCATACATGCCCGCACCTCCCGGAATCAGGCCTTATTGGGGCAAAGTCGGCTGCGGGGAAATTACTTTACTTTAACGTGACGGGGCTGGCGGCGAGCGCTAGACCTTCAAGCAGGCTGAATGCCGCCGGCGGCAATTGCCGCGACGCGACGGCTTGAGACAGCCTTTCGGAAGCCCGCTTCCGTTTTTTGAAGGAGACGCGCCATGCGCAGTTTCATCAAGACAACCGTCTTTTCCGCTCTCATGCTCTCAACATTGGTCGGCGGCGCCTTCGCGGCGAGCGGCGGCATCGACGACAGTTCCGGTGACTATTATGAAGGAATTGATCCGCATGCGGATGCGCTCAATCCCCCGATCCCGCGCATGGCTCCCATGACGACATCGAGCATCCATCGCACCATGGCCGAAAGGCCGCGGCTGACGCATGTCCTGTCGGAACTGCGCGTCTACGATCGCAGGATCAACAGGCTGAGGCCCGTAGCGGCGAATTCGGCCAGGCACGAGGAAGCGGATATCCGCGCCCAGGCGATGGCGGTGGCCGATCGGCACGACGGGGTGATTCCCGGCCGGAACTATCAGCAATTGCAACGGGAAATCCGCAAGCTTGATCGGGATATCGTCCGGTCGAGCTGACAGAGCCGCATGAAGCCGTCGTCAAGGCCGTCGTTCATACGGCTGCCTTGACGACGGCTACAGCATCGGCCCGAAAATCGGAATCGATTTTCGGTAAGCACGATGCGTAGATTCAATAAGTTAGAGCGCCGTGCGTCCGTTCGGACGCACGGCGCTCTAAGATGTTACTCGGCCGGTTCCGGTTTTCTCCCGCACAGCATCTCGCGCTTTCCGGCAAAACCCGGCCGGCGTTCGACGGTAAAACCTGCGGCCTGGAGGTTGCGACGCACGAAGCCGGCGGCGGCATAGGTGCCGAACGTTCCGCCCCGCACGGTTCTCCCGTAAATCGCCTGCATCAGCTCGGGCGACCACATGTCCGGATTGCGCGACGGCGCGAAGCCGTCGAGAAACCAGGCGTCGAAACCGGGTTGCGCATTGGCGACGCCTTCCGGCGCCGGGCCACAGACGACCGTCAGCCGCGTCTGCCCGTCCATCTGAAGATCGACCATGCCGGCAGGCTCGTCCGGCCATGCGGCCGTCAGCGCCTTGCGCTCCGCCTCGATCTCCGGCCAGCGGGAGAGCGCCCGGCCGATTTCATCGCCTTTCATCGGATAGAGTTCGAAAGACATGAAATGCAACAGCGCGCCGGGCTTGCGGAAAAGCTTCCACTGCCGCCATGTCTCGCAGAAGTTCAGTCCGGTGCCGAAACCGAGTTCGCCGATCCGAAAGTCTCCGCCCGGTGACCACCGTTCGGGCAGGCCGTTGCCGGCCAAGAAGACATGGCCGCATTCCAGCCGCCCGTCGGTGCGGCAATAAAAGTGATCGCCAAACTTTTGCGAATAGGGCATATCGCCGTCGTGCCAGTCGAGAGGCTGGCGGTCCGGCGTCCGGCCGGCGGTTGCAAGAATGTCGGGATCACGGTCGCTCATGGGACATGCGGATAATCCTGCCGACCCCCGGGGTCAATCGGGTTCTCGCGGCCAATCTCCGGCTCTTCCCGCGCGGGCCGACCTCGTCATCCTCGGCGCCGGCATCATGGGTCTCTGGGCGGCGGTGAAGGCGGAGCGCCACGGCATCGAAACGGTGCTCGTCGATGCCGGCCGGCCGGGGCAGGGGGCGAGCGGCGGGCTCTTGGGCGCGCTGATGCCGCACATGCCGGACAAGTGGAACGACAAGAAGCAGTTCCAGTTCGATGCTCTCCTGTCACTGGAAGACGAGATCGCCCATATCGAGGCGGTGACCGGCATCGCCTGCGGCTACCGCCGTTCCGGCCGGCTGATCCCCTTGCCGAAGCCGCATTTGAGGACGATCGCGCTCCGCCATTCCGCGGATGCCGAAACCCGTTGGCGGCAAGGCGGCCGCCGTTTCCACTGGCATGTCATCGATCGCCCGCCGGACGATGGCTGGCCGGACGCCTCCTTCGCCGAGGCCGGCCTCGTCCACGATACCTTTGCCGCCCGCGTCTCGCCCCGCAGCCTCGTTTCGGTGCTCGCCGCCTTCCTGCGTTCTGCCGGGCATGTCCGGATTGTCGAAGGCCTCGAGGCGGAGCGGATCGACCCCGCGCGCAACAGGGTCGTCTTCCGGAGCGGCGAAGGCATCGCCTTCGGCCATGCCATCGTCGCGGCCGGTCATCGTTCCTTTCCGCTGCTGGAAGCCATCTCGCCGGCCCTGCCGCTTCCGATCGGCCAGCCGGTCAAGGGACAGGCGGCGCTGCTCAGGGCAGATGTCGATCCCTCGCTGCCGGTGATCTTCCTCAACGGACTTTACGTCGTCGCGCATGAGGGCGGCCACGTCGCGGTCGGCAGCACCAGCGAGGACGCTTTCGAGGATGCCTTTTCGACCGATTCACGGCTCGACGATCTCATCGTCCGTGCCAGGGCGCTCGTGCCCGCGTTGGGGCAGGCACCGGTCGTCGAGCGCTGGGCGGGCCTGCGCCCGAAGGCGATCGACCGCGACCCGATGGTCGGGCCGCATCCCGATCACCCGCACGTGATTGCCCTCACAGGTGGTTTCAAAGTCAGCTTCGGGCTCGCCCACAGGCTTTCGGATGCGGCGCTCGGCGCCGTAAAGTCCGGTGAAATACGGCTTCCGGCGTCATTCACGCTTCAAAATCACCTGTCTGCCGCTTCGCGTTAAGCGCGAAACGCTCAACCTTTCGTCGTCAATCTGTCACGCAAATCACTTAACCCCCTCCGCAGGGATTGTTGAGCAATGCGTAAACATCAGGGCCGGGAAAGGAAGCACGAGAAGGTGACGCATGCGCTATGCCATTCATTTCACGCCCCCGGCTCATGATCCGCTGACGCTTGCGGCGGCCCAGTGGCTCGGCCGCAACGCCTTTTCCGGCGAGGCCATGGAGCCTCCGGCGATCCGCGGCATCGGCCTCCACGACATCGCCTTCAATACCGCGCTGCCACGCCGCAACGGTTTCCATGCGACGCTGAAGGCGCCCTTCCGTCTCGCCTCCGACGTCACAGAACCCATGCTGCTGCGCCACCTGATGCGGTTTGCAGGCGCCCATGATCCGTTCGAATTGCCGAGACTCGAAGTCGTCCGGCTCGGCAATTTCTTCGGCCTTGCGCCCGTCATTCCCTGCGAGGCGATGCGTTTCCTCGCCGCCTCCGTGGTGCAGGAGTTCGACGCCTTCCGCGCGCCGCTCACGGAAGCCGAGCTGGAGCGGAGCGATACCGGCGACCTCTCCGCGCCGCAATTCGCCAATCTCCACCGCTGGGGCAACCCTTACGTGATGGACGAATTCCGCTTCCACATGACGCTGACGGGACCGCTCTCGCCCGTCGAGATGCCGCGTTTCGAACTGGCGCTCAGGGAATATTTCGATCCCTATCTGAGGAAGCCGGTCGAGGTCGCCAATCTGGCGCTTTTCGTGGAGGAGGAGCCCGGCGCGCCCTTCCAGGTGCATTCCCTGCATCCGATGGGCCGGGTGGCGGCGCGGAAGATCGCTTGAAGCCAACCCGGAAGCGGGTACGGCTTCAAGGCGACGGCAGGCGGTCACTTTTGTTCAAGAAAACAGCGCACCCGAATGCTATATCGGGGAGATGCAGAACATCTCCCAGGAACAGGCCGCCGATCACATGCCGCTGGCGCAGGCGGAAACCACCCGCTTCTGGCGCGATACGCGTTTCGGCGGCATGGAATGCCTGACGGCCACCTTCCTGACCCATGAATTCGCCCCGCACGCGCATGATACGTTCAGCATCGGCGCGATCGAAAGCGGCAGTCAGGTGGCGACGATCCGCGGCACGCGCGAGGCTTCCGGTCCCGGCGATCTCTACCTCATCAATCCCGGCGAGACCCACGACGGCGCGCCTTCGCGCGGCGGCTACCGCTACCGGATGATCTACCCGGACCTGTCGCTCTTCCGCGAGATTCTCGAGGACGTCACCGGCAAGCCCTTCCACGGCACGCCCGCTTTCGGCAGGCAGATCCTCCACGACCGGAAACTGGCCGACGCGTTTCACGAGGCGCATCGCACGCTGGAGGAGGGGGGCGGGGCGCTGGAGACGAGCCAGCCCATGTTCCTGGTGCTGGACGCCATGTTCCGCCGGCACGGCAGCTCCATCCTCGTGCCGACCGACACCGCGGAACGATCCGCCGTCCGCCGGGCGCGGGACTACCTGGTCGAGCGCTATGCCACCGATGTGGGACTGGAGGAACTCGCCGTCGTGGCGGGGCTCAGCCGCGCCCATCTCATCCGTGCCTTCCGCAGGGAATTCCACATCACGCCGCATTCCTTCCTGACCGATATCCGCATCAGGGCGGCGCGCAGGCGGCTGCGCGAAGGCGGCCTGCCGGCGGAGATCGCGCTCGAATGCGGCTTTTCCGACCAGGCGCATTTCACCCGCCATTTCAAGGCGCGCACGGGTTTGACGCCGGGGCAATACCGGGCGCGGTAGCGTTTGTCTCCGGTCGGTGGCATTTGCCGCCGCCTTGCTTGCTGGCGTCACTTTCGTTCAAGACGGCAGATACCATACGCTCTAGGCATCCCCCTCATCCGCCTGCCGGCACCTTCTCCCCGAGGGGAGAAGGGGAGTTGCCGCGGCGTCTCCGATCCTCCTCTCCCCTCGGGGGTCCGGAGGACGGGACGGGGCCGTCGACCCGTCCCCGGTTGGTGGCCGAGCGGAGCGGAGGCCGGGTGAGGGGGCGACGTGCTTGGACATGAAATCAAAGGTTTTCGACGTGAATGAGAATGCAAGACTGCTAGACTTCCTCGGCGGGATGCGGGCGATCGCGCCGCTGATCGCCGCGGTGATCCCGATCGGCCTCGTTTTCGGCGCGGTGGCGGCCACCAAGGGCCTCACGCCGGCCGAAGCGGGCCTGATGAGCGCGCTGGTCTTTGCCGGCGGCTCGCAATTCGTGGCAATGGATATCTGGACGCATCCGGCGTCCTGGACGGGCGTCGGCTTCGCTGCGCTGCTCGTCAACATCCGGCATGTCCTGATGAGCGCGTCGCTCGGTACGAGGATGCAGGCCTTCGGTCCGGGCTCGCGCTATCTCTCCATGCTCTTCCTCGCCGACGAGATATGGGCCATGGCCGAATTCCGGGCCAAGGCGGCAAGGCTGACGCCTGCCTGGTTCGCCGGCCTGGTCGCTCCCTTTTATCTCGCCTGGATTGTGTCGGGCGTCGCGGGCGCCGCCCTCGGCGCCTTTCTCGGCGATCCCGTCGTGCTCGGGCTCGACTTCGCCTTTCCGGCTGTCTTCATCGTGCTGGTCATGGGCTTCTGGAAGGGGCCGGAAACCGGCGCCGTACTCTTCGCCAGCGGTGCGGCCGCCGTCCTCACGCAGCATTTCGTGCCGGGGGTCTGGTATATCGCGGCGGGCGCCCTCGCCGGCCTTCTCGCCGCCGTCGCCGCCGGCAGCCGCCGCAGCGTGGAGGCGGCGTCATGAGCATCGACTTCGCCACGCTCGCCGCCATCCTCGCCATGGCGGCCGCCACGATGCTGACCCGCGTCGGCGGCCTCTTCCTCATCCGCTACGTCTCGCTCGAAGGCAGCCGCCGCAAGGCGATCGAATCGATCCCGCCCGCCGTCCTGATGGCCGTCGTCGCGCCGACCGCCTTCGCCACCGGCATTGCCGAAACAATCGCCTGCGCGGTGACCGCTTTTGCGGCATTCCGTCTGCCGATGCTCGTTTCCGTGGCACTCGGCGTCGCCTGCGTGGCCGTTCTCCGGGCGCTCGGCATGTAGGTCGCGTTTTGTCTCGACATCGGCGGAACGGGTGCGCTACCGTCCGGCATCATGTGTTCAAGGTGATTTGATGCAGGGACAAGACTATCCGCGCGACCTGGTCGGCTACGGCCGTTCCACCCCCGATCCCAAATGGCCGGGCGGCGCCCACGTCGCCGTCCAGTTCGTGATCAACTATGAGGAAGGTGGAGAGAGCTGCATTCTGGACGGCGATCCGGCCTCGGAATGCCTGCTGTCGGAAATCGTCGGCGCTGCGCCCTGGCCGGGGCAGCGCAACCTCAACATGGAGTCGATCTACGAATACGGCTCGCGCGCCGGCTTCTGGCGGCTCTGGCGGCTGTTCACCGGGCTGAAAGTCCAGGCGACCGTCTATGGCGTGACGCTCGCCATGGCGCGCAATCCGGAAGCGGTCGCCGCCATGAAGGAAGCCGGCTGGGAGATCGCCAGCCACGGCTATCGCTGGCTGGAATACAGGGATTTTCCGGAGGAGAAGGAACGCGAGCATATCCGCGAGGCCGTGCGGCTGCATACCGAGCTCGTCGGAGAGCGGCCCTACGGCATGTACCAGGGAAAGCCGTCCGACAATACGCTGCGCCTCGTCATGGAGGAGGGCGGTTTCCTCTATTCCTCCGACAGTTATGCGGACGATCTGCCCTATTGGGTGCCGGGCCTCGACCGCAAGCCTTTCCTGATCATCCCCTACACGCTCGAAACCAACGACATGCGGTTTGCGACGCCGCAGGGTTTCAATGCAGGTGACCAGTTCTTCAATTATCTGAAAGACGCCTTCGACACGCTCTATCAGGAGGGCAAGGAGGGCAGTCCGAAGATGATGTCGGTCGGTCTCCACTGCCGTCTCGTCGGGCGTCCGGGCCGGGTGGCGGCGCTGCGCCGCTTCATGGAATACGTGCTCTCCCACGACAAGGTCTGGGTGCCGCGCCGCATCGAGATCGCCAATCATTGGCACGAGAACCACAAGCCGGCAGGTGAGCTTTGAGCGCGCGGGGCGACTTCATCGAGAAATTCGGCGGCGTGTTCGAGCATTCGCCGTTCATCGCCGAGCGCGCCTATGACGCAGGCCTCATCCTCGTGCCGCTGACGGCAAAGGGCGTGCATGCCGCGCTGGTCTCGATCTTCCGGAAGGCGAGCCGCGAAGAACGGCTCGGCGTGCTCCGCGCCCATCCCGATCTCGCCGGCAGGCTCGCGATCGCGGGCGAGCTCACCGAAGACAGCAGGCAAGAGCAGGCCGGCGCCGGGCTCGACCGCCTCACGCCATTAGAACATGCCCGTTTCACCGAGCTCAACGCCGCCTATACGGAAAAATTCGGCTTTCCCTTCATCATCGCGGTAAAGGGGCTCGACAGGCAAGACATCCTCGCCGCCTTCGAAAAGCGCATCCATAACGGTGCCGAGGAGGAATTCGAGACCGCCACCGCCCAGGTGGAGAAAATCGCGCTTCTGCGCCTGCAATCCATACTTCCGGAGAATTGAATGACCGAGACGACCGATAACACCCTGCCATCCTTCGCAATCGGCGCGATCAACCTCGCGTCGGCGCGTCTCGGCGCCAGGGGTCTCTATGCGACCGACGAGTTCTTCGCGCCGCTCGAACGCATGCTCAACGATGCGCCGGCGAGCTTCGACCCGGACCTCTACGACGACAACGGCAAATACATGGACGGCTGGGAAAGCCGCCGCAAGCGCGTTCCCGGCCATGACTTCTCGGTAATCAAGCTCGCCATGCCGGGCCGGATCTTCGGCTTCGACGTCGATACCAGCTATTTCACCGGCAACTATCCGCCCCATTGCTCGATCGAGGCCGCGTTCGTCGAAAACGGCGATCCGACCGACGCCACCCAATGGACGGAAATCCTCGGCAAATCGGCGCTCGGACCCGGCGCGCACCACTTCTTCGAGAATGCGGGGAAGGAGAAGGTCTGGACGCATCTTCGCCTGCACATCTATCCGGACGGCGGCATAGCACGCCTGCGCGTCTACGGTTCTGCGCATTTCGACTGGGAAAAGGTCGGCCCGAGCGAGGAGATCGACCTTGCCTATATCTTCCACGGCGCCAAGGCGCTCGCCTGGTCGGACGCCCATTACGGCCATCCCGACAAGATGCTGGGGCCGGGCCGCGGCCTCAACATGGGCGACGGCTGGGAGACCAAGCGCCGCCGGGGGCCCGGCCACGACTGGGCGGTGATCCGCCTCGGCCATCCGGGCGCGATCCGGCGCGCGGTCGTGGATACCCACTTCTTCAAGGGCAATTTCCCGGATACCTGCGAGCTGCTCGGCGCCTATCTGCCGGAACTCGGCGACACGCTGACAGAGGCCGAGATCGCCGCGTCGGAGAGCTGGAAGCCGATCCTACCGCGCCAGAAGCTTGAGATGGACCATGCCCACGAATACGGCCCCGGCACCGTCGCCGATATCGGCCCCGTCACCCATGTTCGCTACGCCATGCATCCCGACGGCGGCACGATGCGGCTGCGGCTCTACGGGACGAAGGCGTGAGTTCTTTCCTCGATACGTTCCGTCGCCTATATTGGCGGCATCAGGAGTGACGCCGCGATGAAACCGTCGGAAGTCTTGGAGCAGAACCGGGAGATCATCAGGGAGATCGTCGCCCGCCGACAGGTCTCCAATCCCCGCGTCTACGGCTCCGTGCTGCGCGGGGAAGACAGGCCGGATAGTGACCTTGACATTCTGGTCGACCCGTCACCGACGACATCCCTTGTCACGCTCGGCGGGCTTCAGGGAGATCTGGAAGAGGCGCTTGGAGTGCCGGTCGATGTGAAGGTTCCGGGCGATTTCCCGCCGAAGGTACGGGAACGCATCATCGCGGAAGCCGCCGCTATATGAATGTGGAGCGCCTCGACGCCTATCTCGATCGGATGATCGTCACGGGAAGCAAGGCCATGCGCTATGTCGCAGGCATGGGCCGGGATGCATTCGTCCTTGATGAAATAAAGCAGGATGCCGTCATCGCGAACATCATGGCGATCGGCGAATGCGCCACGAAGATCATGGAGCGGTTCCCGGATTTCGTCGTCGAACATCCGGAAATTCCCTGGCGGGATATCCGGAACATGCGAAATCGCATTGCACATCAGTATTTTGAAGTCGATATTGACACCGTCTGGCGTACGGTGACGACAAATATACCGGAGTTAGTAGGTCAGCTCGCTTCGATCCGAAGCTGAGGAGGCCGCTTCTTTCCTCACCACGTTCCGTCGCTTATATTGACGGGCATCAGGAGTGACGCCGCGATGAAACCGTCGGAAGTCTTGGAGCAGAACCGGGAAGCGATCCGCGAAGCGACGAAGCGCTTCAACGCGGCGAACCCGCGCGTCTTCGGTTCGGTGGCCCGCGGCGAAGACGGCCCGGACAGCGATATCGACATTCTGGTGGACGCGCTACCCGGCGCAACCCTGTTCGACCTCGGCGGTCTGCAAGACACGTTGGAAACGCTCCTCCAGGTGAAGGTCGATCTCGTGACGTCGGGCGGTATCCGGAAATCCATGCGCGAGCGGATTCTGTCGGAAGCTACAGCCATATGAGTGCGGATCGCCTGAAGGAATATCTCGATCAGATGCGATCTGCGGCACTCCTGGCCTGCGAATTTGCGGCCGGCATGGAGCAGGATGCATTTCTCTCCGACGTACGCACGCAGATGGCTGTCGGCATGGCTCTGGTCCTGATCGGCGAGAGCGCTTCGAGGATCATGATCCATCATCCCGATTTCGCCGTCGATCATCCTGAAATCCCATGGTCGAAGATCAAGGGCATGCGCAATTTCGTCATCCATGACTATTACGAACTGGAACTCCCGATCGTTTTGGATACGGTGAAAACCTCTCTGCCGATGTTGGTTTCCCAACTCGATTCCCTGCGCAACTGGCGTGCCCAGGGCGAATGAACAAAGAGAATGACGTGACCGAATATCTTGAAATCCTGCCGCTGACCAAGCAAGCCTTCGCACCCTATGGCGATGTCATCGAGGCCGATCCTTCGACCATGCGGCTGATCAACGGCGGCACGACGGAACGCTACCACGCACTGGCGGAACCGGTCGTGACGGGCGAACCCGTGCGCCTGATCTTCAACATCTTCCGCAGCCAGCCGAGGCAATTCCCCTATGCCGTCACCATGATGGAGCGGCACCCTTTCGCAAGCCAGAGCTTTACGCCCCTGTCCGGCCGGCCGTTCCTCGCCGCCGTCTCGGACGACGAAGGAGGCAGGCCCGGCAAGCCCAGGGTCTTCCTCGTCCAGCCGCACCAGGGCGTCAACTATTTTCCCGATGTCTGGCACCACCCCCTGATGGCGCTCGGTGCCGTCAGCGATTTCCTCGTGGTGGACAGGGACAACCCGCCGGAAAACTACGAAGAATTCTTTTTCGAGAAAACCTACTTCATCGCGGAGCCCCGCCCATGACAGGCCTCACCACCCATGTCCTCGACACGGCGAGCGGCACGCCCGCGCAAGGCCTGACGATCGACCTCTACAGGCTGGCGGGCGACGGGCGCGAGAAGATCAAATCCGTCACCACCAACAGCGACGGGCGCGTCGACGGAGGCCCGATCCTGGTCGGCGAGACCTTTACCGTCGGAGAATACGAACTGGTCTTCCATGCCGGGGATTATCTTCGCGCCCGCGGCGTCACGCTCGCGGAGCCCGCTTTCCTCGACACGATCCCGATCCGTTTCGGCATTTCGGATGTCACGGCCCATTACCATGTGCCGCTGCTCCTCTCGCCCTATGGATATTCCACTTACCGGGGGAGCTGATGCGCTTTGCCGCGATCGCAGACGTGCATGGAAACTGCGCAGCGCTGGAAGCGGTGCTGGCCGACATCGCCGCGCTCGGCATCCGCGACATCGTCAATCTCGGCGATTGCTTCGGCGGCCCTCTGGAGGCCGGCCGTACCGCCGATCTCATGCTGCTTCTCGACATGGAGGCGGCCCGGACGGTGCGCGGCAATCACGACCGCTATCTTCTCGAAATGCCCGCCGCCGCGCTCGGTGCCTCCGATGCGCATGCCCATCGGCAGCTCGCGCCGCGGCATTTCGACTGGCTGCGCAAACTGCCCGCCAGCATGGTCTATCGCGACGACGTCTTTCTCTGCCATGCGACGCCCGCGGACGACAATCTCTATTGGCTGGAGAAGGTTTCTCCCGAAGGCCACGTATGCCTGAGGCGCCAAGAGGAAATCGAGGCCATGGCGGAGGGTATAGAGCAGCCGCTGATCCTGTGCGGGCACAGCCACATTGCGCGGGTCGTGCAGCTTTCCGACGGACGGCTGATCGTCAATCCCGGAAGCGTCGGCTGCCAGGCCTATGACGACGAACAGCCGGTCTTCCACAAGGTCGAGACCGGCCATGCGATGGCTTGCTATGCGGTGCTCGAAAAGACGGGGAGGGGCTGGGTGCCCCAGTTCCGGCATGTGGCCTACGATCACATGGCGATGTCGCGGCTTGCAGCCGAAAACGGCCGACCCGATTGGGCATCGGCGCTGGCGACGGGCAGGGTTGGTTAGTTAGGCGTCGTATTCCGCTCGATCTCGCGCCGCGCGGCACGCGCCAGAAAACCGGAGCGGGAGAGGCCGTTCGCCTCCGCAAACCTGTCGATCCGCTGCAGGATATCCTCCGGCAGCGTGATGTTGATGCGCACGGCCTTTGCGGCTTGCGTCTTCAGGCTGACAAGGATCGCTACCGCGTCACGGTTATCCGGGTCTGCCATCACGCTTTCGAGGCTTGAGGGCTCGGGAATGGTCTCGCCATCCTCGATCATGCCTTCCACATGAAAGGCGAGCGCCTCCTCGGCCATCCGACGGGCCTCGTCCAGCGTCGAGCCTGCCGTCACGGCGCCAGGGAAATCCGGAAAGGACACGCCGTAATCGCTGTCCGCTTCCTTATGGATAAGGCCGATATAGTTGCTCATTGTCACCTCAATTTCAGCCCGGCTTGCTTCTCTATACTCCGCAGCGTGCCGAGCGGAATATCGCGCTTCGGGTGGGGAACGGTAACGCGCCCTGGCTTGTGAGGATGCTTGAATTGAACGTGGCTACCTTTCTGGCCCACTTCCGTCCAGCCGTCCTTGCGCAGCAGCGCGATCACCTCGGCACTTTTCATGGCTTGAATTTATACACATCAATACACAACATCAAGTTCGACGTCGGCCGGAAGAAACCTTTCGGAAATCCTTGGGCTCGATACTTCTCCTCGATTCGACAGGAGAGATTCCCATGGCCCAATCGCGCGGAAAATCACGCTCACGACGTAAAAGCGGCAAGCGGTCGTCGGGCGGCTCCAATTCGTCGCTCCTGCCCTGGCTCGCCATACTTGGCGTGATCGGCGGGGGTATCGCGCTCTATGACAATTCGGCCGCCGCGCGCCGGTTCGTGGCGGGCCTGACGGCCGGAAAGCCGGTGCAGGTCGCCGCGAAGCCGGCATCTGCTCCCGAAAGGCCGGTTCCGCCGAAGCCCGTAGCCTCCGCCGCTCACCGCCCGGTGACGCCGAAGCCGGCGATGCTGCCCGATCAGAGCCATACCGCTGCGATCATTCCCCCGGCGCCGATCGGCAAGCCGATCGCGGACGCGGTTTCCAAGCCGGCCGAAACACCGGGAGCGGATGAGAAGCTTGCCGGTGCCTACCAAGCGAAATTCTATCTCTGCGGCTCGGCCAAGCAGGATGATTGCGTCGTCGCGGCGGACCGTTTCGTCTTCCACGGCCAGAAAATCCGTCTCGTCGGCATCGAGGTGCCGAACATCAAGAAACCGGCCTGCGAGGAAGAGCGGATCAAGGCGAGCGATGCGGAACTGCGCGTGCGCGCCTTCCTCGATTCCGGGCCGTTCGAGCTCGTTACCTGGCAGGGCAACGACGCGGAAATCGACGGCCACAAGCTCAGGCAGGTGACGCGGAACGGCATCTCGCTGTCGGATGTTCTCGTTCGCGAAGGTCTCGCGCGCAAACCGGGAGCGAAAGGCGGCTGGTGCTGACACGGCAGCTCGGCCGCCTTAGGACCAAAGTCAGAACGGCGCGTTCGCGAGAATGTTGCGGTCGATTGTCTGGATGTCCCGCTTGCCGCAGAGCGCCATGGTGATGTCGAGTTCGTTGCGGATGATTTCCAAGGCCGTCGTGACACCATCCTTGCCCATGGCGCCGAGGCCATAGAGGAAGGGGCGACCGATATGGGTGCCGCGCGCGCCGAGCGCCACCGCCTTCAGCACGTCCTGGCCGGAGCGGATGCCGCCGTCCACATGCACCTCGATCCGGTCGCCGACGGCTTCGACGATCTTCGGCAGCATGCTGATCGAAGACGGCGCGCCGTCGAGCTGCCGGCCGCCGTGGTTGGAGACGATGATCGCGTCGGCGCCGGTATCGGCCGCGGCGCGCGCATCCTCCTCGTCGAGAATGCCCTTGATGATCATCTTGCCGCCCCAGAGGTCCTTGATCCAGCGGATGTCGTCCCAGGAAAGCTTCGGGTCGAACTGCTCCGCCGTCCATGCGCCCAGCGAGGAAAGGTCGGAGACGTTGCTCGCATGGCCGACGATATTGCCGAAGCCGCGGCGCTTGGTGCCGAGCATTTCCAGGCACCAGCGCGGGCGCGTGATGAGCTGCAGGGCGGCGTTCAGGGTCGGCTTCGGCGGCGCCGACAGGCCGTTGCGGATGTCCTTGTGGCGCTGGCCGAGGATCTGCAGGTCGGCGGTGACGACGAGGGCCGAGCATTTCGCCGCTTTGGCGCGGCCGATCAGCCGCTCGATGAAGCCGCGGTCCTTCATCACGTAAAGCTGGAACCAGAAGGGCTTGGTCGTCACCGCGGCGACGTCCTCGATCGAGCAGATGCTCATGGTCGAGAGCGTGAAGGGAATGCCGAATTCCTCCGCGGCCTTGGCGGCCAGCATCTCGCCGTCTGCATGCTGCATGCCGGTCATGCCGGTCGGGGCGAGCGCCACGGGCATCGAAGCCTTCTCGCCGATCATCGTGGTTTCCAACGAACGGTTGGTCATGTCGACCAGCACGCGCTGCCGCAGCTTGATCCTGGAAAAGTCTTCCTCGTTCGCCCGGTAGGTTCCTTCGGTCCAGGCGCCGCTATCGGCATAGTCGAAGAACATTTTCGGCACACGACGCCGTGCAAGGGTCTTCAGGTCGGCAATGGTCAGCGGCTTGGACATCGTATCGTTTTCCTCCGGAATGTCGTCGGAGAACTACCACATCCAAGGCATATCGCCAGCGGATTCATCCAGTTGCATGCACGGCCGGAAATTTCAGGCGGCAGATTGCTCCAGCCCGTTCTTCATCGCTTCCCCCGCCACATAGGTCTCCACCACGGCGCGGTCGTCGCCGATGGTCTGGAGCAGGAAGAGCTCTTCGGGCAGGGTTTTTACCGTCTTCATCCTGAGCCGCATGGCCGGCGTGGCCGCGGCGTTCAGCACCGTGAGGTCGGCGTCGGTGCCGGGCTCCAGCGTGCCGATCCTGTCTGTCATGGACAGCGCCTCGGCATTGCCGCGGGTCATCAGGTAGAAGCTTTCGAGTGGGTTCAGCCGCTCGCTCAGCAGTTGCTGGATCTTATAGGCCTCGTCCATGGTCTTCAGCATCGAATAGCTCGAGCCGCCGCCGATATCGGTCGCCACCGCCACGCGCACCGGCTTTTCCCGCCGCATCAGCGCCTTCATCGGAAAGAGGCCGGAGCCCAGGAAGAGATTGGAGGTCGGGCAGTGGACCGCGACGGCGCCGGTTTCCGAGAGGGCGTCCGCCTCGCGCTCGGAAAGATGGATCGCGTGGCCGAGCAGCGTCTTCGGCCCGAGCAATCCGTAATGGGCGTAGATGTCCGTGTAGTCCTTCGCCTGCGGATAGAGTTCCAGCGTGTAGCGGATCTCCTCGTGGTTCTCGGAAAGATGCGTCTGGATGAAGAGGTCCGGGAATTCTTCCGCCAGCGCCTGGGCGGCCTTCATCTGCGCCGGCGTCGAGGTGATGGCGAAGCGCGGCGTGATCGCCACGTGGTTGCGCCCCTTGCCGTGCCAGTCTGCGATCACCTGGCGCGTCTCGTCATAGCCCATCTCCGGCGTATCGAGCAGGCCCTGCGGCGCGTTGCGGTCCATCATCACCTTGCCGCCGACCATGCACATGCCGCGCTTCAAGGCCTCGGCAAAGAAGGCGTCGGCGGATGCCTTGTGGACGGAGCAATAGGCGACCGCCGTCGTCGTCCCGTGGCGCAGGAGCTCGTCGTAGAAATGCGTGGCGATGCGCGCCGCATGCCCGCTTTCGACGAAACGGCATTCCTCGGGGAAGGTATAGGTGTTCAGCCATTCCAAGAGGTCGGCGGCGTAGGAGGCGATCACCTGCATCTGCGGGAAATGCAGGTGCATGTCGATGAAGCCCGGCAGGATGAGATGCGGCCTGTGATCGATCTCCTCGACCTCTTCCGGCGCCCCGGCCTTGACGGTTGCATAGTCGCCGGAGGCGGCGATCCTGCCGTCCGCCACCAGCAGCGCGCCGTCGTGCTCGTAGCTGTAGCTGTCCGTATCGGTCAGGCTGAGCGGCGCCCGCTTGAAGGAGAGCAATCGTCCCCTGATCAGCTTGTTGGGGATCAGCTTGTTGGGGATCAGTTTCTCGGTCATTCGGATATCGCGCTTTCATACCAGGCCGTGATGAGCCTGCGCTCCTCCGGCGAAATGCCGGTGACATTGCCGGGCGGCATGGCGTGGCTCAGTCCCGCCTGGATATAGATTTCCCGCGCATGCGCGGCAATCTCCCCGTCGGTCTCCAGCTTCACGGATTTCGGCGTGAAGGTGACGCCTTCATAGACGGGTTCGGCCGCGTGGCACATGGAACAGCGTGCCTGGATCACGTCCCGCGCCGCACCGAAATGGGCATTGCCCGCGAATTTCTGCTGCATCGGCGTCATGGAGGTTTCCGTCTCGCCCGTCAGCACTTTCGGCACGGTCGAAAGCCATATGATGACGATGAAGAGGACGACCGTCGCAAGCCAGGTCCAGGTGGGCCGGCCTTTCCGCGCATGCGTCGTGTTGAACCAGTGCCTGATCGTCACGCCCATCAGGAAGACGAGGGCTGCGATCACCCAGTTGAAATAGGTCGCGAAGGCCAGCGGATAATGGTTCGACAGCATGAAGAAGATGACGGGCAGCGTCAGGTAGTTGTTGTGCAGCGAGCGCTGCTTGGCGATGACGCCGTATTTCGGGTCCGGCGTGCGGCCGGCGATCAGGTCCGCCACCACCACTTTCTGGTTTGGGATGATGATGAAGAAGACGTTGGCCGACATGATCGTCGCCGTGAAGGCGCCGAGGTGCAGGAAGGCGGCGCGGCCGGAAAAGACCTGCGTATAGCCCCAGGCCATGGCGACCAGCACGATATAGAGCACGATCATCAGCCCCCAGGTGTTCCGGCCGATCGGCGACTTGCAGAGCTGGTCGTAGATCACCCAGCCGAGCGCCAGCGACGCGAGCGAAATGCCGATCGCCTGCAAGGGCGTGAGATCCATCACGGTCCGGTCGATCAGGAAGAGGTCCGCGCCGCCGTAATAGACGATGCAGAGCATCAGGAAGCCGGAAATCCAGGTGAAGTAGCTCTCGTATTTGAACCAGGTGAGGTGCTCGGGCATCTCGGCCGGCGCCACCAGGTATTTCTGGACATGGTAGAAGCCGCCGCCATGCACCTGCCATTCCTCGCCATTGACGCCTGGCGGCAGGTGCGGGCGCTTCACGAGCCCGAGATCGAGCGCGATGAAATAGAAGGACGAACCGATCCAGGCTATCCCGGTGATGACATGGAACCAGCGGGCGGCAAAACTCAGCCATTCCCAGGCGACGGCATATTCATACATTCAATCTTCCCCTTTTTGCCCCCCGACTCGTCACTCTGCGAAAAAAACCGACAAGAGGAAAGGGATTATCGCCGGGTAGATTTTTGTTCCCCCGCGGAACCGATCCTCATCCCTTCGAGTTCAACTGCCCGTGATCCTCCAATTTCACAAATGTAGAATGTGCTTACTTGTGCATTGCAACAGTTGGGGGTTAGCCGGCTAAGGCGACTCACGTATTGTGACAAATGCAAGTCAACCGGCGAAAGTCCGGGTATTGCGTGAAAAGCTCGCCGGGGATGGCATCATCAACGGAGACTAAGCTCATGCGTGGTATTCTGACAGGTGTGATGATCGCGTATGCGTCTTGCGTATCTATCGGTTCGGCCAAAGCCCATGAAGCCCACAGCCCCACTGGCGTAACATGGAAATACGATGGTTTCTGCTGCAACGGCGACAACCATAGCGGCGACTGCCAGATGATCTCGACCAAGAACGTCAAGGTCACCAAGGGCGGTTACGAAATTTCGCTTGCCCCGGGCGATCACAGGCTGATCACCCGCCCGCACCATTTCACGCTGCCTCAAAGCCAGGCGCGGCGCAGCCAGGACGAGGAATATCATCTCTGCCTTTATCCGACCGAGGATACGCTCCGCTGCTTTTATGCGCCGGACATGAGTTACTAAGGGCTGCATCGGAAACAGCCGGTCAGCTTTCCCTTCGGAAATGCGACGGATAGAAAACTGACTGTCAGTTGCCGACCGCCGGTATGGTCTTCAGCAGGAAATCGCGGAAGGCGCGAATCTTTTTGGAATTCCTTCGGGCTTCGGGATAGACGAGCCAATAATCGGTGCCGTCGTCGCTCAACAGGTCGAACGGCTGGATCAACCGCCCGAGCGCCACATCGTCGGCGTAGAACTCGGGCTTCAGGATGGCGACGCCCTGGCCGGCAACGGCCGCCGCCGCCTCGAAAGCCTGGGCGCCGAACCGGCTGCTGGGACGACCGCCGAGATCGACATCCGGCATGCCCGCGGCCGTGAACCAGATGCGCCACCAGGGATCGCCGGGATCGATGATCCGGAGCTTCAGAATATCTTCAGGCGTCTTCACCCCGCCGATCGTTGCCGCCAGGCCGGGACTGAGCATCGGCGTGAAATGGCTCTTCATCAGGAAATGAACGCGCAGGCCCGGCCACTCTCCCTTGCCGGTGCGGATCGCCACGTCGGCTTCGGTTCTCGAAAAATCGATGACTTCCTGCGAGGTCTCAAGCCTCACCGCGATCCCCGGATTCTCCAGCTGGAACGTTCCGAGATAGCGCGCCAGCCAGCGGGAGGCGAATGTCGCCGTCGAATGGATGATCAGCGTGCTTTCCGACGTGTCGTTCAGATTGGTGACGGCTTCGTCGATGATCGAGAAGGCTTCCGCGATCTTGGGCGCCAGCCTCTCGCCCGCTTCGGTCAATGAAACCTGCCGCGGCCGGCGCAGGAAGAGCTGTTCGCCGATCGTATCCTCCAGGAGCTTGATCTGGTAGCTCACCGCCGTCTGGGTCAGGCCCAGCTCCTCTCCAGCCCTGGTGAAACTCATCTGCCTGGCGGCGGATTCGAACACGCGCAGCGCATTCAGCGGGAACTGCCTCGACATCTTCATGGATAATCTCTCTTGATCCATAGAGACGGTAATTCGATTGGATTACCGATGTTTAAGGGCGCAAATTACCTCCATATCGATCAAATGAAAACGGGGTATCCCGAGGAGACAAGTGATGTTTTCGAACGTCAATCTCGTCGTTGACCGGCTTTTGCCGAGGCTCGCTCTTGCGGACGTGATCCGCCGGCGGCTGACGGTGCGCCGGAACGATCTCGACATCGAGGAAATGCCGGAATCCTGGCAGCGCGACATCGGCCTGATGGACGGCCGCGACCGGCGCTGCCCGGCGGAGGAGGGTGCCTTCCGCGCCGCCCGGCTCATCTATTCGCAGCGGAATCTTTAGGTGCTAACGCCGTGCCTCACGCTGCGGGTGGCGTCTCGACCGGCCTGACGGCCTTCGTCGCCAGATCATGGGCGAGGGCATCCTCGATCCAGGCGTGGAAGGCCTTGATCTTCGGCGCGTTGCGTCGCGCCGGCTGATAGACGAGCCAATAGGTCTTGCCGTCGCCCACGCAGAGATCGAACGGCTGGACGAGCCGCCCCGACGCCAACTCGTCGCTGAAGAAAAACGGACTGAGCATGGCCACGCCATGGCCCGCGATCGCGGCCTTCGCCTCCAGTTCGAGCGCGCCGAGGGCGTTGAGGCTGGTGCGCCTGATCGGCGCGGGATCGATCCCCGCCGCTTCGAACCACTCGCGCCACCATCCTCTGGTGTCGGAAATCCAGGGCAGCCTCAAAAGGTCCGCCGGTTCGCGAAGGCCGTCCAGGTTTTCGGCCAGCCGGGGCGCCAGCATGGGGGAGTATTCGAGCCGCAGGATGGGATGGCAGATCATGCCCTCCAGAGGCTCGGAGGCTATGTGGATGGCGACGTCGGGTGCCGTGCGGTGCTGGTCGGTGCCGTCCATCTGGCGCAAGAGGCGGACCGCGATCTGCGGATGCCGGGCCTGGAAGGCGAGCAGCTGCGGCGAGAGCCAATGAGAGGCGAAGGTCGGCGGCGAATGGATTTCGAGGGTTTCGTCGGCGATGCTGCGGGCCGATTGCACGGCGTCGCCAAGCAGCGTGAATGCCTCCGTCACCTTGGGCAGCAGACGACGGCCGGTTTCCGTCAGTTGCAGCGCCCGCGGCTTGCGCAGGAAGACGGTGTCGCCAAGATGATCCTCCAGAAGCTTGATCTGATAGCTCACCGCCGTCTGGGTCATGCCAAGTTCTTCCGCCGCACGGGTGAAATTTTCCAGGCGTGCGACCGCCTCGAAGACCCGAAGCGCATTGAGCGGAAACCGGCGCGATAATTTCATCGATAAGCTCTCTTGATCGCGGCCGATTGTATTTGAATTGGAATTCCCCGGCAATCGGCTGCATTCATCACCGTATCCATTCAACCTTCCTGTCGATGTGGAGCGATCATGCTGTCCGCAAACGCTTTTCCTATGCCGTTGAAATCCGTCCGTCCGGGCTTCTTCCGGCGCGGGCTTCTCCGGTTTTTCCGTCTCCTCAGGCCCGCGCGGCCGCGGGTTCCGACTTTGCCGGACGATCTGCGGGGTGATCTTGGGCTCCCCGAGGCCCCGCCGGAAAGCCGCACGGAAGCCTTCTGGCAGCAGAGGCGCCGATCAGGCGCTCGGGACCTGCCGCTTTGACGGCTGGTCCTGTCGCGCGGCATAGGCGGCAAGCAATTCGGCTGCGACAAGTGCGGCAATCACCGCCGGACGCTTGTCCTTCACCGTGGAGCCGCCGATCGGCAGTACGAGGCGGGCGAGCATCGCCTCTTCGCCGCCCTCGCGTTTCAGCCAGCGCGCGAAGGTGGCGCGTTTCGTCGCCGAGCCGATCATGCCGACATAGGCGAGGTCGGTCCGCGCCAGCGCCCGGCCGGCGATCATGAAATCCAGCGCGTGGTCGTGGGTGAGGACGATTGCGGCGCCGTTCGCCGGAATCTTGTCCACAGAGGCTTCCGGCATGGCGGTCAGGTGCTTTTCCGCTTCCGCAGGCAGGTCCTCAAGCGCTTCGGCACGGGTTTCGACGACGGTGACCGCGAAGGGCAGGGGGGCGAGCGCCCTTGCGAGCGCACGGCCCACATGGCCGGCGCCGAAGAGATAGACGGCGGGCCGATCTTCCTCTTCGCTCCTCATCCGGCTTTCCAGCTTTTCCGCGAGCACCGGCGTCATGAGATGGAAACTCAGCAGCGTGCGTCCGCCGCAGCATTGGCCGATCTCCGGGCCGAGCGGAATGTCCATCATGCCATCGCCGCCGCCTGCAAGCATGGCGCGGGCATTGTCGATCGCCATATATTCGAACTGCCCGCCGCCGATCGTGCCCCAGATGGCGTTTTCCGTCACCATCATGAACGCACCGGCCTCGCGTGGGGTGGAGCCTTTGGCCTCGGCGATCTCGATGAGGATCATGCGGGGGTGGGCGGCGAGGAAGGCGGGGAGGGGAAGGTCAGGCATGGCGGGTCGTGTCTCCCAAGCAAGTCCCCCTCTGTCCTGCCGGCCATCTCCCCCACAAGGGGGGAGAAAATATGCCGCACCGTTCTTCCCTTCCGATAAGAGAGAAGCCTCGGCAGCTTTCCATGTTGTTTTTAGAAGCGGGGCCTTGCCTCCTGGTCTCTCCCCCCTTGTGGGGGAGATGGCCGGCAGGCCAGAGGGGGTGTTCTTTCCAAACACCTGCATATGCCGCGATCGCTGCCATCACATCGCCTTCAGCCGCTCCACCGCCATCAGAACGCGTTCCGGCGTCGCCGGCGCGTCGAGCCGCGGGCAGATCTTGTAGTCGGCCACGCTCGCGACCGCCATGGAGATCGCCTCGAAGACCGAGATCGCCAGCATGAAGGGCGGTTCGCCGACCGCCTTGGAGCGGCCGATCGTCGGTTCGGCATTTTCCGACCATTCCGCCAGCTTGACGTTGAAGACCTTCGGCCGGTCGGAGGCGAGCGGGATCTTGTAGGTGGACGGCGCGTGGGTCCTGAGCCGCCCCCGGTCGTCCCACCAGAGCTCCTCCGTCGTCAGCCAGCCCATGCCCTGCACGAAACCGCCTTCCACCTGGCCGATGTCGATCGCCGGGTTGAGCGACTTGCCGACGTCGTGGAGGATGTCGGTGCGCTCGACCAGATATTCCC
Organism: Neorhizobium sp. CSC1952; assembly: GCF_030378245.1. Taxonomy (NCBI): domain Bacteria; kingdom Pseudomonadati; phylum Pseudomonadota; class Alphaproteobacteria; order Hyphomicrobiales; family Rhizobiaceae; genus Neorhizobium; species Neorhizobium sp. CSC1952. The sequence continues at coordinate 3,475,908 of NZ_CP128416.1, forward strand.
CGGTCAGCGTGTCGATCGCCACTTCCGAAACCGCCGCCCCATAGGCAAAGTAATAGAAGGGTCGGCCACGCCCGGCCTTGCGGTCCCAATGGATCTTCGGCGTCTTGTAGAAGCCGGCCGCGGAAAGCTGCACGCGGTCGTAATAGGCGGCCCTGACGAGCGTGTCGAAGGGCACGATCTCGCCGCCGATCCTGACCCGGTTCGGCAGGAATTCCACCTTCTCGCGCGCCACCTTCCATTGCCGCACGGCGAATTCAATCAGCCGTTCCTTGATCTGGCGGGCGGCGTCGTAGGCCGCCATGCCGTTGAGGTCTGAGCCGGAGGAGGCCGCCGTCGCCGACGTGTTCGGCACCTTGCCGGTCGTCGTCGCGGTGATCTTCACCCGGTCGATATCGACCTGGAACGTATCGGCCACGACCTGCGCCACCTTGGTATAGAGGCCCTGGCCCATTTCGGTGCCGCCATGGTTCAGGTGGATCGAGCCGTCCTGATAGATGTGCACCAGCGCACCCGCCTGGTTATAGGCGGTCATGGTGAAGGAGATGCCGAATTTCACCGGAGTGAGCGCGATGCCCTTGCGGATCACCGGGCTTGCGGCATTGAAGTCGAGGATCGCCCGGCGCCGGGCCTGATAGTCGGACGACGCCTCCAGCTCGTCCACGATACGGGCGACGACATTGTCCTCGACCTCCTGGTGATAGGGCGTCACCGTCCGCCCGGAGCCCCGCGGGCCGTAGAAATTCAGCTTGCGGATGTCGAGCGGGTCCTTGGCCGTCGCATAGGCGATCTCCTCGATGATCCGCTCGCCGCCCAGCATGCCCTGCGGCCCGCCGAAACCGCGGAAAGCGGTGTTGGAGACGGTATGGGTCTTCAGCGGCTGCGAGGTGAGGCGCACATGCGGATAGTAATAGCTGGAATCCGCATGGAAGAGGGCGCGGTCGGTCACCGGGCCGGAAAGGTCGGCGGAAAAGCCGCAGCGCGCCGCGAAGGTCGCGTCGACCGCATGGATCAGGCCGTCCTCGTCGAAGGCGACGTCGTAATCGACGCGGAAATCGTGCCGCTTGCCGGTGATCGACATATCCTCGTCGCGGTCGGGGCGGAATTTCACCGCGCGCTTCAGCTTTTTGGCGGCGACCGCCGCAAGGGCTGCGAACTGGTTGCCCTGCGTCTCCTTGCCGCCGAAGCCGCCGCCCATGCGCCGCGTCATCACCGTCACCGCATTGTTGGCGATGCCGAGCACATGCGCCACCATGTGCTGCACCTCGCTCGGGTGCTGGGTGGAGGACCAGACGGTCACTTCGTCGTCCTCGCCGGGGATCGCCATGGCGACATGGCTTTCGAGATAGAAATGCTCCTGGCCGCCGATATACATGTGGCCCTGGATCCGCAGCGGCGCCTTGTCGATCTCCGTTTCCGGCTCGCCGCGCTTCAGCGTCATCGGCTCGACGACGAAGGGGGCGCCGTTCTCGCGCGCGCCGTCGATATCGGTCCAGTGGGGCAGGTCGCGGTATTCGACATGCGCGAGTTTTGCCGCCCGGCGGGCCTGGTCGCGGGTCTCGGCGATCACGGCGAAGATCGGCTGGCCGTGGAACTGCACCTCGGTGGTGGCGAGCAGCGGCTCGTCGTGCTGGCCGGTCGAGGCGACGTCGTTGAAGCCCGGAATGTCGTCCGCCGTGATGACGGCGAGAACGCCGGGCGCGGCCTTCACGGCGGAAAGGTCGAGCGAGACGATTTCCGCATGCGCCCGGTCGGAGAGGCCGAGGCCGCCGTGGAGCGTGCCGGCGGGTTCGGGAATATCGTCGATATATTCGGCTTGTCCCGTGACGTGCTTATGCGCCGAATCATGTTTCAGCGCGACATGCATCCGGCCGTCGATGACGGGTTTGGTTTCGAAGGTCGACTTGTCCATCAGAGGAGACCTCCTGCGTTGCGGGTCAAAACCCCTCCCCAACCCCTCCCCACAAGGGGGAGGGGCTTGACCGCCATGCTCACCCGCAGCTTTTGCAGGAAGGTCGTGCAACGGGTTTTCTCCCCCCTTGTGGGGGAGATGGCCGGCAGGCCAGAGGGGAACTTTTTTGATATGCTGGCCATCACGCCTCCTCCAGCTCGAAGCGGCGCAGTTCGTGGCTCTGGCCGGCGGTTTCCAGGAAGAAGCGGGTCAGGAGGTTCTTGGCCGTCAGGCTGCGGTATTCCGCCGTCGCCCGCCAGTCGGTGAGCGGCGCGTAGTCCTCGTCGAAGAGGTCGCGCACCGCGGAAATGACGCCCCAGCTCCAGACCTGGCCGAAAAGCGCCTCTTCCACATGCTTCGCCCGTTTCGGCGTCGCCGCCATGCCGCCGAAGGCGATGCGGATTTTCGCCACCTTGCCGTCGCCGTCGAGCGTCAGGTTGAAGGCGCCGCAGAGCGCCGAAATGTCCTCGTCTCGCCGCTTCGAGATCTTGTAGACGGCGAAATGGCTGCCTTCGGCCGGGCGCGGCACGAAGATCTTCTCGACGAATTCGCTCGGCAGCCGGTCCTGCTTGCCATAGGCGAGGAAGAAGTCCTCGAGGGAAATGGTGCGCCGGCCGGAATGGGTGCGCAGCGTCAGTTCCGCGCCCAGCGCGATCAGCGGCGGCGGCGTGTCGCCGATCGGCGAGCCGTTGGCGATATTGCCGCCGATCGTGCCCATGTTGCGCACCTGCTGGCCGCCGATCCGGTCGATCAGCCGGCCGAGCGGCGGGATTTCCTCCGACAGCACATCGAAAGCCTGCGTGTAGCTTACCCCGGCGCCGATGGTGATGCCGGTCTCGTCCGCCGTGACGGACTGCAGTTCGGCGAGGTGGTTGATGAAGATCACCGGATCGAGCTGCCGCATCTGCTTGGTGACCCAGAGACCGACATCCGTGGCGCCGGCGACGATCGTCGCTTCGGGCTCTTCGGCCAGAATGTCGGCGAAGGCTGCGGCGGAGGCGGGCACGATCGAGCGCGCGCCGTCCTTTTCCACCACGATCGTATCGACCTCCGCATGGATGGCCCAGAGCCTCGCCATGATCTGGATGCGGTCGCGCTCCAGCGGATCGAAGAGCGAGCTCGGCCGGTTTCGGGAAACCTGCTCGGCCGCCTTCACGATCGGCTCGTAGCCGGTGCAGCGACAGAGATTGCCCTGCAGCGCGCTCTCGATATCGGCCCGCGTCGGCTCGCCGTTCGAAAGCCACAAGCCGTAGAGCGACATGACGAAACCGGGCGTGCAGAAGCCGCATTGCGAGCCGTGGCAATCGACCATCGCCTGCTGCACCGGATGCAGTTCCCCGTCGCGCCCGGCAAGATGTTCGACCGTCACCACATGGGTGCCGTGCAGGGAACCCAGGAAGCGGATGCAGGCGTTGACGCTTTCGTAGCGCAGGCCCTGTTCCGTCAACCGCCCGACCAGCACGGTGCAGGCGCCGCAGTCGCCCTCCGCACAACCCTCCTTGGTTCCTGTCAGCCGCCGCCTCAGGCGCAGATAGTCGAGAAGGGTTTCCGTCGGCCCGAAATTTCCAAGGGTGACCTCTTCTCCGTTCAGGATGAAGCGGATGGCTTCGCTCATTTGTCTCCTTCGTCCGCCGTTTCCGGCTTCTGTTCATTCACCTTCCGGGCCACCGGCCCTCATTGAGCCGTCCAGCCGCCGTCGATCGAGATATGCGTGCCGGTGATGCTTCGCGCCGCGTCGCTCGCCAGATAGATGGCGGCGGCCGCCACCTCCTCGATCGAGACGAATTCCTTCGTGGCCTGAAGCCTCAGCATCACCTCGCTCTTGACCTCGGCCTCCGAGATGCCGCGCTCGCGGGCGGTATCGGGGATCTGCTTCTCGACCAGCGGGGTCAGCACGTAACCCGGGCATATCGCGTTCACGGTAATCCCGAATTCGGCAAGTTCCAAGGCTGCCGTCTTCGTCAGGCCTAAAATACCATGTTTTGCGGCGACATAGGCGGATTTGAAGGGCGATGCCGTAAGCGCATGGGCCGAGGCGACATTGATGATGCGGCCATGACCCGCCTTCTTCATGAGAGGAATCGCGTGGCGCATCGTGTGGAAGGCGGAGGAGAGCAGGATGGCGATGAGCTGGTCCCACTTTTCCGGCGGGAATTCCTCGATCTTCGCCACGTGCTGGATGCCGGCATTGTTGACGAGCACGTCGATCGTGCCGAAATTCCTCGCCGCCGTCGCGATCAGGTCCTCGATCTCTGCTGGTTTCGTCATGTCGGCGCCGTGATAGAGCACCGTGCCGGAGCTCAAGCCGTCGAGCTCCCTGCGGGTCGCCTCGATCGCATCCGCCGGTCCGAAACCGTTGATGACGACATTGGCGCCCTCCGTCGCAAATGCCCTTGCGACGCCGAGCCCGATGCCGCTCGTGGAGCCGGTGACGACGACGGTTCTGCTCATCCGCTTATCTCCCTGAAATGCCGCCTTCTTCTGCGCCGCAGCATGTCCCGCAGGTTATGCGCAAATCAGGTGAAGTGGCAATCGGGAAGAACGGCCTGCCTTCTATTCCCGCCAATGCTCGGCAACCCAAGGGGTCGGGCGGATGTAGTGGCGCAGATAGGTCAGCGGCGATTTCTTGTCCCGCCGCTCCGCATCGAAAACCCCGAGGATATGTTCGAGCGGCGTTGCCGCCCGGCCCAGTTTGCCGAATTTCCCTTCCACGGCATTCTGCGGATAGAAGCCGCGGGGAAAGAGGACGACCCGGGCGCTCGCAGGCAGCCTTGGCGCCAGGAAGTAGTTCAAAGGCACCGGCCAACGGCAATCCTGCCGAAAATGCAGGACCCAGCGCCGCGGGAAGAACTTGATGCCGCCCGGCGCGTTGCGCGTCACGAAGCGCTGTTCGAAGGAATATTTGTCGGCCACGCCCTGCGGATCGGCGCGGAACTTTTCCTGCAGGGATACGAGCTTGCCGACGGGAAACCGGAACACGGAAGTCTGTCCAAGCCGTTCGAACGGCGTCGTCTGGTTGCGCGCCATCACGACGTCGTTCGCATCGCCGACCTCGAAGAAATCGTCCAGAGACCCGGTGACGACCAGGTCGAGATCGAGGAACAGGACCGGACCCTGGAGGTTGCCGAGCTTCGGTCCCCATAGCCGCGCTTTCGGCCAGATGCCCTTGGTCTTCACCGGCATGTTGGGCACGTCGAGCGGCGGCAGGTCCTCGCACAGGATCTCCGGGTTCAGGTCGGCCCTGCTGTCCGTGAAGCAGGTGAAGGTAAAGGGGGGCGTGATGTTGCGCTTCACCATTGCGTAGAGGCGGTTGATGAAGGGCGGGCCGTATCTCGTACCCCAATTGATGCAAATCACCTGTTTTACGCCGCCGCTCGCGGCCAAAACATCTGCCATGAATTCCGTTCCTGGTTGGCGTCGGTAGCGCCGGATTCGCAATCATCCGACGTCAAGAGCTGTCAGCGGCTTTGATCATCATTGTCGCGGGAGGACAACCGCTCTTTGCAAGATCATTGGAAAAAGAAAGTCAAGTGGCCCGCAAGCATGCCGATCCTGCCGGATATTCCCGTTCCGACCAATTTCGTTTGACAGGCTTTCCCGGCTTCTGCTCAAACCGTGGCCCGAGTTGCATCGCATGAGCGAGGGAGGAGCGGCATGGCGGGTTATGTTCTGGCGATCGATCAGGGGACGACCTCGACGCGGGCGATCGTCTTCGACGGTGAAATGAAGATCGCCGGCATCGGCCAGAAGGAATTCACCCAGATATTTCCGAAGCCCGGCTGGGTGGAGCACGATCCGGAGGAGATCTGGGAAAGCGTGCTGTGGACCGTCCGCCAGGCGCTGAAGGAAGCGCGCATCGAAGCCTCCGGCATCGCCGCGATCGGCATCACCAACCAGCGCGAGACGGTCGTCGTCTGGGAGCGCGAAACGGGCAAGCCGATCCACAACGCCATCGTCTGGCAGGACCGCCGCACCGCAAGCTATTGCGACAAGCTGAAGCGGCAGGGGCTCGAAAAGCTCTTCAACCGCCGTACCGGCCTGCTGCTCGATCCTTACTTCTCCGGCACGAAGCTTTCCTGGATGCTCGCCAACGTCAAAGGCGCGCGGGCGAGGGCGGCGAAGGGCGAACTCTGCTTCGGCACGATAGACACTTTCCTCATCTGGCGGCTCACCGGCGGAAAGAGCTTCGTCACCGACGCAACCAATGCGTCCCGCACGCTGATCTACAACATCGCCGACAACCGCTGGGACGAGGACCTGCTCGAAACCCTGCGCATTCCCGCCGCCATGCTGCCGGAGGTCAAGGACTGCGCCGACGATTTCGGCATCACCGACAAGAACCTGTTCGGCGCGGCGATCCCGATCCTCGGCGTCGCCGGCGACCAGCAGGCGGCGACGATCGGCCAAGCCTGCTTCGAACCCGGCATGCTGAAATCCACCTACGGCACCGGCTGCTTCGCGGTTCTCAATACCGGCAAGGACATGTGCCGTTCGAAGAACCGGCTGCTGACCACCATCGCCTACCGGCTGAACGGCGAGACGACCTATGCGCTTGAAGGGTCGATCTTCATCGCCGGCGCTGCGGTGCAATGGCTGCGCGACGGGCTCGGCATCATCGAACGAGCGTCCCAGACCGGCGAACTGGCCCGGGAAGCGGATCCCCAGCAGGAAGTCTATCTCGTGCCCGCGTTCACCGGGCTCGGCGCGCCCCATTGGGACGCGGAGGCGCGGGGCGCGATCTTCGGGCTCACCCGCGCCACGGGGCCTGCGGAATTCGCCCGCGCGGCGCTGGAGGCGGTCTGCTACCAGACCCGCGACCTGCTCGACGCCATGCGGAAGGACTGGAGGAATTCCAACGGCGAGACGGTGCTGCGCGTCGACGGCGGCATGGTCGCCTCCGACTGGACGATGCAGCGGCTTTCGGACCTGCTCGACGCGCCCGTCGACCGGCCGACGATCCTGGAGACCACGGCGCTTGGAGCTGCCTGGCTGGCGGGCTCGAAGGCGGGCGTCTGGCCCGACCGGAAGGCTTTCGCCAAGAGCTGGGCCCGGCAGCGCCGCTTCGAGCCGGAGATGGACGAAAAGACGCGCGCGGCGAAAATCCGCGGCTGGAAGGACGCCGTGAAAAGGACGCTGACCGAGGGTTGATCCTTTATTTCCGGTTAACCATCGGCCGAGAATTTGAATTAAATTCGAAAGCGCCATGTTCGCACCACCTTCCTTGCCTTATCTTCGTCGCGACTTGGAGAGGGTAGCAATGCTGAGAATTCCGCCTGTTCTGGCCTTCCTGGTGTTTTTGAACGCCTTCTTCCTGATCAGCCGGACGGCCGAGGCGGGATACGCGCACTTCATCTACGACGCGAGAAGCGGCCGGGTCCTGGCTTCGGAAAACGCCGATACGCTCAACCATCCCGCATCGCTCACCAAGATGATGACGCTCTACATGACCTTCGAGGCGCTGCGCGACGGACGGCTCGGATGGAACCAGGAGATCGTCATGACGCCGAACGCAGCGCGCAAGATCCCCTTCAAGCTCGGCGTGCCGGCGGGGCAGACGATCACCGTGCGCGAGGCGGTGTATGCCATGGCGGTGCGCTCGGCCAACGACGCCGCGGCGGCGATGGCCGACCATCTCGGCGGTTCGGAGGAGCGCTTCGGCGCGATGATGACGAAGAAGGCGAGGGCGCTCGGCCTGCGGCGGACGGTGTTCCGCAACGCTTCCGGCCTGCCCGACAAGGCGCAGGTGACGACGGCCCGCGACATGGCGATGCTGGCGCTGGCGCTCATCCGCGACTTCCCGAGGGAGTACCAGCTGTTTTCGCTGCGCTCTTTCGAGTTCCGCGGCAGGAGGATATCCGGCCACAACAACCTCATGTACCGCTATCCCGGCATGGACGGCATCAAGACCGGCTATATCAACGCGTCCGGCTACAACATCGCCAGTGCCGTCGACGTGAACGGGAGACGGGTGATCGGCGTCGTCCTCGGCGGCAAGACCGCGCGTAAGCGCGACGACCGGATGGCGGAGCTTCTGGATCAATACGTCCCCGGAACCGGTGCGGCGCCCGGCGGCCTCATCGCCTTCGAACAGCAGAAGCGGCCTGGCGAGGGCACGGTGCCGCTGCCGTTCACGACCCCGCGCAAGGAGATCACGCTCGCCAATCCTCCCGCCGGAACGGCGGTCGCCAGCCTCGGCCCGACGCCCCCGGAACCCGTCGGACCGCTCTGGCGCATCCAGATCGCCGCCGCCGGCAGCCGCGAGGCGGCCTCGGCCCTGCTCCAGAGGGCGCTGCCGCTGCTTCCGGAAGGTTTCGGCCCGGTCGCTCCGAGCGTCGAGAGCTACGCGGATGGCGGAAGGGAGTATTTCCGGGCACGTTTCGTCGGCTTTGCGGACCGGGATGCGGCCACGCGCGCCTGCTCCGCCCTACAGGCGAAGTCGATGAGCTGCTTCGTGGTGCGATAGCGCCGCGTCATTCGCCGCGTCATTCGATCGTCTCGCCGGGATAGACGCCCCAGAGCGACCCCTGTTCGACGAAACCGCTGAGGCGTCTCTCCTGCAGCGAGGCCCGGCACCAGCTTCCATCGCAATGGATCAGGTCCAGCCGGACTTCCGGCGAGAGGCGTGCGACGATGCGGGCGCTTCGCGAAGGAGCGGTGCGGAGCGGGATGGGCTGCCTCACCCATGGCCCCACCACGGCGGTGCGATTGCCCGACAGCAAGGGCGCGTACATCCATCCGGTATTGCCTTCGTGGTCGCGTACCCGTCTCCAGTTTCCGTATTCCTCGGTGATTTCGAGCGGCAGCCCGCGCGCGGAATAGACCCAGGCCGTCGGGTAATCCGTGGAAGGGCCGACGCGCATATGCGCCCTTGCGGCTTTCAGCGAGACGAAGCGGGGGATGGGAAAGCCGGTTTCCCTGCCTTTCTTCCAGCCTTCGTTGAAGGCGGGCTTGGCCTGCAGGGGCTGGCCCATGGCAACGGGAAAGAGGAAGGCAAGTGCGGCAAGCGCCGAGGGGACGAGGGTTCTGAGCTTCATTGATCCGACGAGACTGACGAGCGGCCGGGCGGTCCGGCTGGCTGCCCGGCATTGAAGTCGGCGAGGGTTGCCGGAAGGTTAATTTTCTCCGGCAACCCGCGAGGCAGCAGTCACGATGGATTGATCGCGACGTTCAACCCTTCACCGGAGCGTTCATCGCCCAGGAGACGCCGAACGGATCGCGGAGCTGGCCGTAGCGGTCGCCCCAGAACATCACCTGCAGGTCCATGGTGACGGTGAGCCCCGCATCGACGGCGCGCTTCCACCAGAAATCGATGTCGTCGACCGGCAGCAGCATGGTGAACGCTTGCGGTTTTTCGAGCGGATAGCCGTAGTCCGGATAGGGATCGCCCAGCATCAGCGAGCTGCCGTTGATGTAGAGATGGATGTGCATCGTCCGTCCCTGCTCGTCGAGCGGATGGAAGGATTCGATCGTCGCGCCGAAGGCGTCCTTGTAGAATTCGGCCGCCTTCATCGCACCGTCGACCTGCAGATAGGCGACCAGTCCGCCGCGGACCGGCGTTTGCGCCTGGTTTTCGTTCGTCTGAGTTGTCGCGTTCATGGAAACGCCCTCCTTCTTCAATCGAGGTCCGGATCGAACCTCACCAAGGACGGATGCCGCGACCCAATTCCGACAGGCGCCGATTAAAAAAAACGAAGGGAATGGAAAGTATTGGTGCAGCCTGAAGCTGCCATTGAACTGTTACGTATTCCATCTATAGTCGTGAAATCCAGCTGTACTTTGGGGGGCGGGAATGGCGCGATTGGATCGACTGCGGGAGGCGCGTCTCGTCGTGCAGCGCGCCGCGGTGGAGCGTTATCAGCAGCGCACCGCCGAGCGCGAGGAAAACAAGCGGCGGATCGCCGAGAACGGGCCGGGTGCGGCAGACAGTCCCGAACGCCAGATGACGTTTCGCCGGCGCGTTTCGTGCATCAACCGGCTGCGGTCGGGTGCGGCACCTTTGCCGTTCGGCATCGAGCGCAAGATGGGCGCGACGCTGGATTTCGTCGACGTCGTGCCGAGCGACACGGCCCGCAAGGCCGGCCGGTCCGTCGCCCGGATCGCGGCCTTCGGCGGCAGCGACATCGAGCTGGAAGGGTTCGCCACGGGCTTCATCGTCGCGCCGGGCCTGCTGATGACGAACTGGCACGTGTTCCCGAGCGAGGCGGACTGCCGGAACTGCGCCGCGAACTTCCTGTACGAGAAGACGGAACGCGGCCTCGAGCGCGGCATCGTCTTCGAGATCGATGCCGACCGCTTCTATGTGACCGACCAGAAGCTCGATTTCGCCATCGTCGCCGTGAAGCCGAGGGCCATCACCGGCGAGGCGCTTGCCGATCTCGGACAGAACACGTTGATCGAGGCGACGCCGAAGATCCTCAAGGGGGATCCGGTCAACATCATCCAGCATCCGGAAGGCGGGCCGAAGCAATACGCCATTTCGCAGAACCGGCTGGTCGACATCCTCGATGCGGAAGGCTTTCTCCATTACGAGACCGATACGCTGGAAGGTTCGTCCGGCTCGCCGGCCTTCAGCGAGAACTGGGAGCTGGTCGCCCTGCACCACGCCTCCATTCCGCAGATGCGCAACGGGCGCGTGGTCGCCCGCGACGGCAGCTTCTGGACCAAGAACATGGGCGACGACAAGGTCCACTGGATCGCCAACGAGGGCGCCCGCGTCAGCGCGATCGTCAGGCGGCTTTCGGCCATGACCCTGCAGGATACCGCCAGACAGCAGATATTGAACGGCCTCCTGGCGACCACGACCGATCCGGTCCAGGAGGCGATGGACGCCGTCGGCGGCCAGGAAACGGTTCAGACCGTCAATATCGGCGTTTCAGGAGCAGGATCGGCAGCGCAGGGGACAGCACAGGGTGTGCCACAGGGGGAAAGCATCATGGGGGGCGTGCAATTCACCTTCACCGGACCGGTGACGATCAACGTGAACGCGGGCGGCGGTCCCGTCCTCGCCGCGCCGCTTCCCGTCACAGCGCCCGAACTGCCGAAAGCGGAGGAGAAATCGATCCGCTTCGATCCCGATTACGACAGCCGCGGCGGATACGATCCGGATTTCCTCGGCAGCGGCATTTCGGTGCCGGTGCCCTCGGTTGCCGAGGAGCGCCTGCATGAAATCCTGAAAGACGAGGACGGCAAGCCGCTGGTCCTGAGATACCATCATTTCGAGCTGATGATGAACAAGCCGCGCCGGCTGCAGATGTGGTCGGCCGTCAACGTCGATTACGATCCCAGATACAAATCCGAAAAGAACCGCGAGGAGTTCGGGCGGGACCGCTGGATTCCCGATCCGCGCATTCCCGCGGCGGTGCAGATATTCGACGCGGATTTCTACAAGCCGGCCGGCAATATCGACCGCGGCCATATGGTCCGGCGCCAGGACAATGCCTGGGGCGAGACGGAGCTGGAGATCGAGTTCGCCAATTCCGACACGTTCCACTGGACGAACTGCACGCCGCAGCACGAGGCCTTCAACCAGTCCACGCCCGGTGCATACAATCGGTCCTACGCCGGGATGGAGGGCCTGTGGGGGGCGCTGGAGAACCATATCCAGCAGAGCCGCAAGGACGGCGACACCAAGGCATGCATCCTGGCAGGGCCGATCCTGTCGGGCGAGGACCCTTCCGCCGATTTCGGCCGCGGCGAGATCCAGTATCCGATCGAGTTCTGGAAGATCGTCTGCGTCGCGGAAGGCCCGAAGGGCGCCAAGCAGCTGAAAGTCTTCGGCTTCATCCTCAGCCAGAAGACCGTGGTCGACCGGTTCGGCATCGAACGCTTCGGACCCGGCCGCTTCAAGCGCCATCAGGTGCCGCTCACGGAGATCGCATCGAAGGCGGGCGTGGTCTTCGACGGGAAACTTCTCGACCGAGACACGATGGCGGGGCAGCAGGCCGTCGACGTCGCGAACCTCTCGGACGTCAGAGGGCTCGGCTGATCCGCCGGATTGCGTCAGGCTCTTTCCGCGAATTCCTTCACGAGCGCCTCGTAGGTCTCGAAGGGCGGGAAGCCCTCGTAGGAATGGGCCGCAGGGGTGGCCGCCCAAGGGAGTTTTTCCGAGGTGTAGGTCTCGATGAAGGGCACGAACCAGCTTGCATCGTCGAGCATGGTCGGCCGGATATTGACGAACCAGTCCATGCCTCTCGGCTTGGTGAACATCCAGCTCTTGCAATGAGGGCAGTGATAGTGATGAGCGTCCGCGCCGTGCAGGCCGCCGATCACCGGTTCGCCCTCTATGATCTCGAAGCCTGCGGCGGGGATCGCAGCGGAGAGCGAAAAAGCGCTGGCAGTCATCCTCTGGCAACCGGTGCAATGGCAGGCCATGGTGAGGATGGGGGCCGCGCTGATCCTGAAGCGGACCTGTCCGCAGCGGCATCCGCCTTCCATGGGGAGCGTGGGCTTGGGCATCTGATACCTCTGTTTTCCCGAAAAGATAGGGCCGCTACGGCGTTTCGTCAGGGGCGTTTCGTCAGGGGCGTTTCGGAATGTCGAGGCCGCGCTGTACGGTGGGCCGCGCGAGGCCGCGTTCCAGCCATTGCGGCACGAGCTTCAGCTGATCGTATTCAATGAGATCGCCGGCGCCGTAGAAGCCGATCAGGTTGCGCACCCAGCCGAGCATGGAAATGTCGGCGATCGTGTATTCGTCGCCCATGATCCAGTCGCGGCCTTGAAGCCGCGTTTCGATGACGCGGATGAGGCGGTGCGATTCCTTGGCGTAACGGTCGCGCGGGCGCTTGTCCTCGATATCCTTGCCGGCGAACTTGTGGAAGAAGCCGAGCTGGCCGAACATCGGGCCGATGCCGGCCATCTGGAAAAACACCCACTGGATCGTCTCGTAGCGCTTGGCCGGATCGGCCGGCAGCAGCTTGCCGGTCTTTTCGGCGAGGTAGAGCAGGATCGCGCCGGATTCGAAAAGGCCGAGCGGCTTGCCGCCGGGGCCGTCCGGATCGATGATCGCCGGGATCTTGCCGTTCGGGTTGAGCGACAGATATTCCGGCCCCCAGGTCTCGTCGGCGCCGATATTGATGAAATGCGGCTCGTAGGGCAGGCCGATCTCCTCCAGCATGATCGACACCTTCACGCCGTTCGGCGTCGGCGTCGAATAGAGCTGCAGGACGTTCGGATCGTTGGCGGGCCATTTGGAGGCGATGGGGAAGCTTGAAAGATCGGCCATGGGATGTCCTTGGTGATGGCATTCGTTCGGGCGCGACTATAGCCGCCATTGCGAGATGCGCCAGACGCCGACGGTTGAGATTTTTTGATGCGTCCTGTCGGGAAGACCGCTACTCCTTCGTCTTTCACAGGAGAAGGAGACAGACATGCTTTATGCCATCCTTTGCTACGCCCATGAGGAAACCGTCTTCGCCTGGTCGAAGGAGGAGGAGGATGCCGTCATGGCCAAGCTCTACGCGGTCCAGGAGCCGATGGCGCGGGCCGGCAAGCTCGGTCCCACCGGCCGGCTGATGCCGACGACCGCCGCCACCACCGTGCGCAAGGGCAAGGACGAGCCTCTGGTGCTCGACGGTCCCTTCGCCGAGACCAAGGAAGTGCTGCTCGGCTTCTATACGGTCGATGTCGAGACGCTCGAAGAGGCGGTCGCCTTTTCGAAGGAGCTTTCCAAGGTCAATCCCGGGTCTACCTCCTACGAGATACGGCCCTTCTACGTCTTCCATCCGGGGGAAATCAAAACATGACGACGGACATTGCCTGGATCGAACTTGCGCTGACGGCGGCCCGGCCGCAGGCGCTCGGCGCGCTGTTGCGCTATTTCCGCGATCTCGACACCGCGGAAGAGGCCTTTCAGGAAGCGTGCCTGCGCGCCATCCGCACCTGGCCCGACAAGGGGCCGCCGCGCGATCCGGCCGCCTGGCTGATCTTCGTCGGCCGCAACAGCGGCATCGATGCGGTCCGCAAGCGCTCGAAGAACGATCCGCTGCCGGAAGAGGAGGTGCTCTCCGATCTTTCCGATGCCGAGACCGACATCGCCGACCGGCTCGACAATTCCAACTATCGCGACGACATCCTTCGCCTGATGTTCATCTGCTGCCATCCGGACCTGCCGAACACCCAGCAGATCGCGCTGGCGCTCAGGATCGTCTCGGGCCTCAGCGTGCCGCAGATCGCCCGCGCCTTCCTCGTCAGCGAAGCGGCCATGGAGCAGCGCATCACCCGCGCCAAGGCGCGCGTGGCGAAAGCCGGCGTGCCCTTCGAGACGCCGGGCGCGCAGGAACGGGCCGAGCGCCTCGGCATCGTCTCCTCGATGATCTATCTCGTCTTCAACGAGGGCTATTCCTCCGGCATCACCAATCCGGACAATGCCGCCTTCTGCGAGGAGGCGATCAGGCTCGCGCGATTGCTTCTGCGCATCTTCCCGGCCGAGCCGGAAATCATGGGGCTCGCCGCGCTGATGCTGCTGCAGCATTCCCGGGCGAAAGCGCGTTTCGACAAGGACGGCCAGATCATTCTGCTCGAAGACCAGGACCGGAGCCTGTGGAACCGCGCACTGATCAACGAGGCGCTGGCGCTGCTCGACAAGGCGATCCGTCACCGCCGGCCCGGCCCCTACCAGGTTCAGGCGGCGATCTCGGCCCTGCATGCCCGGGCCGCGACGTCCAAGGAGACGGACTGGAGGGAGATCGACATGCTCTACGGTCTCCTGGAGCGCATCCAGCCGTCGCCGGTCGTGACGCTCAACCGGGCGGTGGCGGTCTCCAAGCTGGAAGGTCCGGAGAAGGCCCTGGAGCTGATCGCCCCGCTCGCCGAAAAGCTCGACGGCTATTTCTATTTCCACGGCGTCAGGGGAGGGCTGCTGATGCAGGGCGGCCGCAACAGGCAGGCGCGGGAGGCCTTCGACCGGGCGATCGCGCTCGCCAACTCGCCGGCCGAATGCGCCCATATCCGCCAGCAGATCGACAAGCTCGGCGCCGTCGCCTCTCCGGTGGAATGACGGGAAAAAATTCGGACCGTTGTCGGATTCGATGCCGGCCGCGCGTCCTTGGGGCAACATCGGATGAGATGTTGCTCAAAACTCAAGGGAGACAGGAAAATGACTGCCAACACCGCCACCCACTCGCTGCAGCTCGTGCGTGAGATGAATGTTCCCGCCGAAAAGCTCTACAAGGCCTGGACCACGCCGGAGCGCATGGGCGAATGGTTCTGCCCGAAGCCCTGGAAGGTCACCGATGCCCGTTCCGACGTTCGTCCCGGCGGTGAGAGCTACATCCTGATGGAGGGGCCGAACGGCGAGAAGATTCCCAATTACGGCGTCTATCTGGAAGTGGTGCCGAACAGGAAACTCGTCTTCACCGATGCGTATACCGCAGGCTGGGTGCCTTCCGAAAAGCCGTTCATGACGGCGATCGTCGAGTTTGAGGATCTCGGCAACGGGCGCACGAAATATACCGCGACGGCGCTCCATTGGACGGAGGAAGACAAGAAAGCCCACGAGGACATGGGTTTCCATGAGGGCTGGGGCATCGTCGCCGGCCAGCTCGAAGAGGTCGCCAAGACGTTCTGAGGCGCATCCCAGTTGAACGTTCGAAATGCGAATCTTTCCGAGGGGATGGGGACATCTCCTCGGTTTTCGATTCAATGCGGCGCCTGTCCCGGCGGGCACGGCGCTACACGCCGAGCGCGGTGCCGAGCGCCTGCTCCAGGTCCTGTTGCTGGAACGGTTTCTGGAGAACAGGCGCCTGCTGCAGCGAGAGGGGGAGGCTGGAGGCCTCATAGCCCGTCGAGAATACGAAAGGTATGCCTCGGCTGCTCAGGACCTCGGCGATCGGGAACGTCTTTTGTCCGTGCAGGTTGACGTCGAGGATCGCGACGTCGAAGAGCAGGGAGTTCGCC
This sequence comes from Neorhizobium sp. CSC1952, assembly GCF_030378245.1. Lineage (NCBI taxonomy): Bacteria > Pseudomonadati > Pseudomonadota > Alphaproteobacteria > Hyphomicrobiales > Rhizobiaceae > Neorhizobium > Neorhizobium sp. CSC1952. Next base: position 3,491,749 of record NZ_CP128416.1, read on the forward strand.
TTTTCCAGGGCATCATCCAGCCGCGATGCCGTATCGGCGATCTCGCAGCCCATGTCGATCAGCCCTTCTTCCAGAAGCATCGTGACCAATGCCTCGTCCTCGACGACCAATACGCGCTTGCCCGTCAATCTGCTTTCCGCGGCCGGCAATTCTCTACCTCTCCCATCGATCGTCCAGGGGCCGCGGATGCGGTTTGTCGTCGCCGCCGCACAATTCCTTCAAGGGAGCGTCGATCGCGAAGACCAGACCGTCCGGCTCGAAATGGAGTTCGACGACGCCGCCCAGATCCTGGGCAAGCCCATGCTTGATCAGGCGCGATCCGAAGCCGAGCCTGCGCGGCTGTTCGATCGGCGGTCCGTCGATCTCGCTCCATTCGAGACGGAAGAGCTGCGCATCCTCTCCTCCTCCCCAGCGGATTCTGACATGGCCGTTCTCGTTGGACAGGGCGCCGTATTTCACCGCATTGGTGGCGAGCTCATGAAGGGCCATGGAGATCGCCAGCCCGGCCTTCGGAAGCAACCTGATGTCGTTGCCTGAAACGTCGAAGCGGCGGGGGCCGCTGCCGTTCGAATAGGCCGCCAGGGCCTCGGCGACGAGTTCGCGCAGGTTCGCGCCCTCCCAGTGCTCGCGGGTCAGCACGTTGTGCGCCCTGGAAAGCGCGATCAGGCGCGCATCGAGCGACTTTCGGCCTTCCGCCATCGTCGGGGCGTGCCGCAACGTCTGGTGCGCGATCGACTGGACCGTCGCGAGCGTGTTCTTGACCCGGTGATTGAGTTCGTCGAGGAGCAGGCGCAGCTGCGCCGCCCGGCGCTGCAGGGCATCTTCCGATTCCTTGCGCTCGATGAGATCGGCCGCCTGCCTCGCCAGAACGTCGAAGATCCGCAGGTCCCGTTCGGAAGGTTCATGCGGCATGCGCCAGTGCGTCGAGATCATGCCGAGCGAGTGGCCCGCACGGCCGACGAGCGGAGTGGACTGCACCGCCCGGATGCCGGCTTTGCGGTATTGTTCCTGAGCGGGCGTACAGGCCATGAATTCGTCCGCCTCGATATCGGGAACCACGATCCGCGTCTTCGTTTTCAGGGCATGGCCGCAACTGGTCGCGTCGTCGTGTTCGATCCAGCGCCACGTGGCTTCGGCCTCAGCGTCGAACCCCTTGTGGGCGATCAGGCGGAGTGCGTCATTCTCATGATCGAGCACCTGGATGCTCGCCATGTCCGAATGCATGACCTCGCCGGCTGCCTCGACGATCTGGGCATAGAGCGCCTCCACGTCGCCTTCCCGGATGAGGGAGGTGCTGATGCTCTGCAGGTGCCGCGCGGCGGCAAGTTCGGCGGCGAGGTTTCTCTCGGATTCCCGCAGCGCCTGGCTGATCCGCTCCCGCTCCAGGCTTTCCTGATGCCGGGAAATGATGATCGATGCCGTGTGGGCAAGGGCGGCGGCGAGTTCCCGGTCGCGGTCGGCCGCTCCGTTCGGCTCCTTGAAATACATGGCGAAGGAGCCGACGACCTTGCCCGAGGCCGTTTCGATCGGGAAGGACCAGCAGCCGCGGAAGTCGAATTCCCGTGCGAGCCACGCCCAGGGCTCCCAGACGGGTTCCTCCAGGACATCGGGCATGATGACCGGTTCGCCGCGGTGGACGGCAAGACCGCAAGGCAGCGAGCCGGGGCCGATTTCCAAGCCGTCCACGCATTTGACGTAGCCGTCCGGCATGCCGACGACATGCCGCAGTTCGGTGCCCTCGGGATTGGCGATGTAGAAGGCGCATCGGCGTTCGCTTTCCGCCTGCTTCATCGCGGTCTCGATGAGGATGCCGAGCGACTTTTCCAGCGGCGCGCCGTTCATGGCCGCCTGGAACGCCTCCTTCTGGCCGGCGAGCCAGGCCTCGTTCTGCCGCAGCCTCCGTTCGGCCTTCTTGGGTTCGCTGATGTCGAGCAGCATGTTGACGGCGCCGACGAGCTCGCCGTTCTCGTCACGCAAGGGGGTGGGGAACGGCATGAAGGGAACCCGCGTTCCGTCCGGCCGCTCGGCAATCGCCTCGACGCCGCGGACGCTACGGTTCTCCGTCAGCGCTATCGCCATCGGGCATTCCGAGTGCGCGAGCGGCGTACCGTCGGGGAGATGGAGCTTCCAGGTAACGCACCACTCGTCGGTTCCGAGAGCGGGCCTCCGCCCGGCCAGATCGGCTGCAGCCTGGTTGAAATACGTGACGAGTCCGGCGGCATCCGTCGTATAGACCGCGACCGGCAGGGCATCCAGCAGTTGACGCAGATGCTTGGCGTCGAACCCGAAATCGAGAGCGGCCAGCGGGTCGGCAACAGCAACGTGTTGAAGAGCGTCGCCGATGGCGTAGACGTCCTGTTCTTCCACCATCAGCGTGCTTTCGAAAATACTGTCATTCTTCGCGCTCTCCCCCGATGCCGCACAGCAGAGCTCCCGCGCGAAAAGCAGGAACGAGAAACCGGATCTGCCGGCTATCCACCCTCACGCGCTCGGACCGAGCCGCGAGCAGAACGCCGGGCAACGGGCATTTGTTCCGGATAAATCCTTCGCCGCATCGCTTTCCATCCAAATGTTCGATCGAATCCTTCGAAAGATTCGCCTTTGCGTGCCGGCTGGTCACTCACTATCTCATGGGACATCACCCAACGGATTTTCTCACGATGGAACTCGGACTGCATACTTTCGGCGATGTGGATGCCTCGGCGCCCGACAAGGGCGCGGAAGGCGCGCGCCGCATCAAAAACCTTCTCGAGGAGATCGAGCTTGCCGATCAGGTCGGCCTCGACGTCTTCGGCCTCGGCGAGCACCATCGCCCCGACTATGTGATTTCCTCGCCCGCAACCGTGCTTGCAGCAGCCGCCGCCCGCACGAAGAACATCCGCCTGACCAGCGCCGTCTCGGTTCTGAGTTCGGACGATCCGGTGCGGGTCTTCCAGGAGTTCGCGACGCTCGACCTCATCTCGAACGGCCGGGCGGAGATCATGGCCGGCCGCGGCTCCTTCATCGAATCCTTCCCGCTGTTCGGTTACGACCTCGGCGACTACGATGAGCTTTTCGAGCAGAAGCTCGACCTGCTGCTTGCCGTCCGCGACCAGGAGATCGTCACCTGGGAAGGCGGGAAGCGCGCGCCGATCCACGGCCGCGGCGTCTATCCGCGCCCGCTGCAGGACCCGCTGCCGGTCTGGATCGCGGTCGGCGGCACGCCGCAGTCGGTGGCGCGGGCGGGGGCCTACGGCCTGCCGCTGGCAGTCGCCATCATCGGCGGCGAATATCCGCGTTTCGCGCCCTTCTTCAATCTCTATCGCGAGGCGGCGCGCCGGGCGGGCCACGATCCCGCGACGCTGAAGACCAGCATCAACGTGCACGGTTTCATAGCCGACACGACGGAGGCGGCGGCCGACCAGTTCTACAGTCCACAGGCGGAGGTGATGAACCGCATCGGCCGCGAGCGAGGCTGGGGGCCGACCAACCGGGCGCATTTCGATCAGTCGCGCTCGACGCTCGGCAATCTCTTCGTCGGCGAGCCGGAACTGGTGGCGGAAAAGATCGTCGCCGCCCACAAGGTATTCGGCATGGACCGCTTCCTGCTGCAGATGGCGATCGGGCCGATGCCGCACGATCAGGTCATGCGCGGCATCGAGCTTTACGGCACGAAAGTCGCGCCCATCGTCAGAAAAGAACTCGGGACGTCAGAAAAGAATTGACGGGCCGGGCCGATGGCGCGAAACCGGCGGCTTGGCGCAATACCCACCCAAGGCTCATCATGGTCATCTCCACCGAACACGAATTGTCGAAGCTGAAAGAGATCGGCCGGCTTTGCGCGCAGGCGATGGAGGCCATGGCCAAGGCGCTGGAGCCCGGCATCACCACCCGCGAACTGGACGATATCGGCCGCAGGATACTCGAAGACAACGGCGCGCAATCGGCGCCGGAGGCCTGCTACAAGTTTCCGGCGGCCACCTGCATCAGCGTCAACGAGGAAGTGGCGCACGGCATTCCGGGCGACCGGGTCATCCAGGCGGGCGATCTCGTCAATATCGACGTTTCGGCGGTGAAGGACGGGTTCTTCGGGGATACGGGCGCATCCTATGCGGTGCCGCCGGTGAAGCGCGAGATCGAAAGGCTCTGCCGCGACGGCCGCCGGGCGCTCTGGACCGGGCTGCAGCAGGTGAAGACCGGCAGGCCCATCGCCGGCATCGGCAACGCGATCGGCGCCTTCGCCAAGAAGAACCGCTATACGCTGATCACCAATCTTTCCAGCCACGGCATCGGGCTGACGCTGCATGACGAGCCGAAGGAGATCCCGACCTGGCCGGACCGGCAGGAGACCCGGACGATGGAGGAGGGGCTGGTGTTCACGGTCGAGCCTTTCCTTTCGCTCGGCGCCAACTGGGCCGAGGACGGCGGCAACGGCGATCCCTGGACGCTCTACAGCGACCCGAAGGCGCCGACCGTGCAATACGAGCACACCGTGGTGGCCACCCGCAACGGCCCGTTGATCCTGACGCTGGCGGCGTGAATCGCCCACCATCCGTCGACAATTCGGAATGTCTTAATGCTGTCCGGTCTATCTTCAAGGCATGGTTGAGATATCTGAAGTTTCCCGAAAAAAGCGCGAGGTCGGTGCGCATAACGAGATCATCAAACATCGTGCCGCCTGGGCGAACCAGTTGGCGACAGCCGTTGTCGTGGCGGGGTCCCTGCCGTTCATTCAGCGCGCCTTGAAAGAGGACTTGACCGGCCCTATTATCGTCAGCGGTATCTTCTGGCTTTTCTTGGGCTGGGCGATCCATATGGTAGGCTCCAACTTCTACCTCACCACATTCATGGTCGAGGACGACGAAGCCGAAGGGAAAAACGATGAGCCAGTTTGAGATCTATTATCTCGTCACGCCGCTGATCGGATTGGCCATCGTTGGCGGCATGTTCGCCTATCGCCACTTTGTTCAGCACCGCTAGAACTTGGGTTTTGCCCCCACACCGGTAGGGCTTCTCTTCGCGTCCAACCGCGCAAGTCGAGGGGCATCGCCTCGGCATGTTTCCTGCATCAGGAAAGCTGCAGACCGAAGCCTACCAAAACTGCCATTTAGCAATGAAGATTTATCGGCTGACGGAAACTCAGCTCAGCTTGCTCTTCTCCGACACGTCATCCACACGGCGATAGAAGGCGTCGACGCGCTCGGCATGCAGCTGGCCGAGAAGCTGGCGCGTATGGACGCGGGCCGCGCTCTGCATCAATTGGGCGAAGGCGGCGTAACCCACGGCATCGGCCTTGCGCAACTGTGCGATCAGAGGATCGACAAGCACTTCCGATACGGTCAGGTCCTGTTTCATGGCTCACCTCCACCGTCCCGATGATTGGCCCGATGACGATTGGCCCGATGACGATGGAAGGGAGAGTGGCCCCCATTCGTGACAGCAGCAAGACAATTCCCATCATGCGCCGCATCAAATCGTCGCGGCACCTGCGTGAAGCGGCGTGAACGGCGTGCCGGATCATCAGCGGCATTCATTGCAGCAATGACAATTCCTCATTTGTCGGCCGCATCCGCGGCTGCGATAACCGCTTCATGCTGCAGATGAACACGGACTATTCCAGCCGCCCCCTGCTGATCGGTTTTGCCGGCGCGGTCGCCATGGCCGCCGCGATGGGTTTCGGGCGCTTCTTCTACACGCCGATCCTGCCCGGCATGATGAGCGGCATACCGCTTTCGGCCGCCGATGCCGGTTACATCGCCGCCGGCAATTTCGCCGGCTATCTCGCCGGGGCCATCCTGTCGGCCTATGGCTGGGCGGCCGGGCGCGAGCGGCGGGTGGCGCTCGGCGGGCTTCTGGCGACCGCGATCCTGCTTGCCGCCATGGCGGCGACGACATCCGTCTTCGCCTTCACCGTGATCCGCTTCCTGGCGGGCATCGCGAGCGCGTTCGCCATGATTTTCACCTCGTCGATCGTGCTGCCCCATGCGGTCGGCCGGGACAATGTGAACGCGCTGCATTTCGGCGGCGTGGGAGCGGGCATCGCGCTCTCCTCGACGCTGGTGTTTGGCGTCAACGCGATCGCCGGAGCCAATTCGCTCGGTTGGGCGCATGGCTGGCGGCTGAACTGGCTTGCCGGCGCGGCGATCGTGTTCGCCGCGCTTGCCGCCGTCGCGTGGCTCCTGCCGCGGCCGACATTCGGCACCGGCTCGGCCGTGGAGCCGCCGCTCCGATGGCGCCTGCCGATCGTGCTGCTGACGCTCTCCTACGGGCTTTTCGGCTTCGGCTACGTGATCACCGCGACCTTCCTCGTCGCCATCGCCCGCATGGGTTCCGCAGGGCCGGTCGTCGAGTTCCTGGCCTGGTTCCTGACCGGCACGGCGGCGGCCGTCTCGCTCATCTTCTGGCGCCCGGCGGTCAAACGGTTCGGGCTTGCGAAGGCCTATATCGCCGCACTTCTGGTCGAGGCGGCGGGCGTGCTGGGCTCGGTCATGCTGCCGCCCACGGCCGGCGCGCTCGGCGGCGGGCTGCTGCTCGGAGGGACCTTCATGGTGATCACCGCCTACGGGCTGCAGATCGGCCGGGCGCTTTCGCCGGAAAGCCCGCGCCGGGCGCTCGCTTCCATGACCGCCGCCTTCGGCACCGGCCAGATCATCGGCCCGCTGGCGGCGGGCTGGGTGGCGGAGGGGAGCGGCAGTTTCACGCTGCCGACGGTACTCGCGGCCGGCATGCTTGCCGTCTGCGTCCTGCTGGCTCTGCCGCTTGCGCGCCGGCAGAGCTGATTTCATTACCGCGGGATAAACCCGCGGTTACAATTGCGTAACGATGAAATGCGGCCATTGCCGCCCCCTTGGAACTGCCGTAGTTTCGCGCTCTAAAGTCGTTCCCGACCTTCAGAGCTCTCGAACTCAGGAAAGCCAAAGCTCCGTGTTCCACTCCTTCTTCCCCCGACCGAAACTATTCTTCACATCGGCCGCGATCTGGACGCTCGTCTGCATCGTCGTCTGGTATACTGTCGGCCCGCAGCTCGGAGCCGCCATCGGGCTTCCGCCGCTTGCTCCGGGCGAAACGCCGCCGGTCGGGCTTGCCTATTTCTTCACGCCGGACAATCTTTGGTTCTATCTATACTTTACGATCTTCGTGCTGATCTTCGGGGGAATATGGAAGATCATCGCCAGGGATCATCCCTGGACGAACTGGTCGATCTGGGGCTCGGCCTTCATCGTCTTCATCGCCTATTTCGCGGTGCAGGTGTCGGTCGCCATCAACAACTGGCGGGGGCCGTTCTTCGACCTCTTCCAGGCGGCCTTGTCGAAGCAGGGGGGCGTGACGGCGGGGCAGCTCTACGCGCTGCAGATCAACTTCCTCGAAATCGGCATGGTCGGCGTGGCCCTCAACGTCATAACGGCATTCTTCACCAACCATTACGTCTTTCGCTGGCGCACCGCCATGAACGACTACTACATGTCCATGTGGCCGAAGCTGCGCCACATCGAGGGTGCCTCGCAGCGTGTGCAGGAAGACACGATGCGGTTTGCCAATATCCTGGAAGGGCTCGGCGTAACGCTCATCAACTCGGTCATGACGCTCGTCGTCTTCCTGCCGCTGCTCTTCCGCATGTCGGAACAGGTGGGCGACCTGCCGGTGATCGGCGCCGTTCCGCATGCGCTCTTCTGGCTGGCGATCATCTGGTCGCTGTTCGGCACCGCACTTCTGGCCGTGGCCGGCATCAAGCTGCCGGGCCTGCAGTTCCGCAATCAGCGCGTCGAGGCGGCATACCGCAAGGAGCTGGTCTATGGCGAGGACCATGCGGACCGCGCCCAGCCGATCACCGTGCGCGAGCTTTTCTCCAATGTGCGGCGCAACTATTTCCGCATGTACTGGCATTACTGCTACTTCAACATCGCGCGTTACACCTATGGCCAGGTCGACGCGATCTTCCTGAACTTCATCCTCATTCCGACCATCGTGGCCGGCCGCATCACCATGGGAACCTGGCAGCAGATCGCCACCGCCTTCGGCGAGGTCAGCAATTCGTTCCAGTATCTCGTGAACTACTGGTCGACGATCATCGAACTGCTTTCCATCCACAAGCGTCTCGTCGCCTTCGAAGCGGCGATCGACGACCAGCCGCTGCCGGAGATCGACCAGCATTATCTGGACCGCGAGGCGCAAGGCGGGGAACTTGCGGCCGACCGGCCGTATTGATCCGTCTTTTCGAAGCAACACCTTTGGCCGCGCCGGATCGTCACTCCGGCGCGGTTTTGCTTTGAAACGCATCGGGCCTTGCGAAAACCAGGACCGATCTTCGGGCCGATGCCGCCGGGAATGGGCAGGCGGGGTATTTCAAGGGTATTGGGTATTCAGGCTTTCCGCCTGCCCCGATCGCTTCGGCGATCTTCGGAGGATTTCCAGGCCCTCGTCGATCGCTTCGCAACCATCACCGGAACCGCGCCCTTCGAGCCAGATGAGGAGGCCGGTTCGCGAACCCGGTTTCCTTTCCGATGACGGGGAGGATTATCGCGCAAGGCCCGGGGGCGGGGATGGGAGGGGGAAGATGGAGGGGTTAACCGGTTGAAAAGCGGAGGGAGAATTTTTCGGAGCAAGGAGATAGTCCCCTCCCGCCTGCCGGCACCCTCCCCACAAGGGGGAGGGAAATATGCCGCGTTCTTCGGCATTCCTCCTCGACGGAGAAGTTGTCCCATCGTGCCAGATAAAGGAGGCGATGCTTGGCCGCTTGTTTCCCTCCCCCTTGTGGGGAGGGTGCCGGCAGGCGGGAGGGGTTTTGAGATGGCTACAACCCCGACGTCTCCCCGCCCTTCGCCCGATCTTTCAGCATCCGCACCGCTTCCGAATAGCTGACGCAGGCGACGTCTTGCCTGCCGCAGACCTCCGTCACCAGCCGCTCCATGGCCCGCCAATAGGCGCCGCCGTTCATTTCGACGAAATGGAAGCCGAGCTGGAGGGGAATGCGGTCGCCCTCGTATTGCCGGTCGAAGGCCGCCCTGAAAGCCGAGTAGGCGCGCTCCTCGAACTCGGCCGAACGGCTCGGATTGTCGATGCCGGCGGAATGGCGGACGAAGAGATTGTAGTCCATGCCGATGATCGGCCGGCTGGACGGGCCTTCCGGGATGAGCGGCAGGCCGAAGCGGATCAGGCCGTTCTTCTCCTCCGGCATGGCGGGTCCCCTGGTGACGAGGCTTGCGTCGTAGAGCATGCCGGCCTTCTTCTCCGCTTCCACCATGCCGGGGCTCGTGGAGAAATAGGGGGCGCGGAAGCCGCGGATATCGTTCGCCACGAAATCCTTCCAGCCGGCAGGCTCCTGCGCTTCGGCGCCGACCGTCTTCCAGGCATTGGTCAGCACGTCGTGGAAGGTGGCGAACTCGGCGCTCCAGTCGGCGGCGGTCCAGTCCTTGCCGTCGAAATGGCCGCAGGTATGGCTGGAAACGTCGTGTCCTTCTAGGTGCGCCTGCCAGATATGGCCGAGCCTTTCGCGGGCTTCATCCGCGGTCTGGGCAAAACCGATATTGGATCTGCCGGCCTTCTGGTGCGGCCCCTGATAGCTCTTCGCGTTCTTCCGCTCGATCACCAGCGTGCAGGAGAGGAAATAGGTGAAATGGGCGTTGACGCGCTTTGCGGTATCCCGGCTCCTCTGCCAGAGATGGTTGGCGCCTGCTCCGTCGAAGGAGATCATCACCAGCTGCTTCGGTTTGCCGGAAGCGTTCGCCGCGACGGGGGCAAGCGAAAGACAGAGGGCGAGGGCCAGAGGGCCGAAGAACGCATGCGGACGCATCAAGAAACCTGAATCACGACAAAAGGAGCCGGTGTTGTGATGGGCGAATAAGGCGAAGCTTTGAAGAAGCTGAAATCCCGATTCCTACATTCCGCCCGTTAACAAGCTTCTCAGTTTTGCGCGAGGGGCCTTACATCTCCCGGAAAATAGGCTAGAAGGCGCTTTCCTTACGAGAATGGGCCCTTACGAAAATGGGCCTTACGAGAATGGGCCGCCCGGGGCCGGAGACTTTGATGGCGAACAACGACGACAGTTTTATCCGCGAGGTGAACGAGGAACTCCGTTCCGACCAGGTGAAATACGTATGGACACGTTTCCGGCCGCTGATAATCGCGATCGTCGTGCTGATCGTCGGCGGTGCGATCGCCAAGGAAGGCTACGAATGGTGGGATAACAGCAATTCCTCCAGCTCGGGCGACAAGTTCCTGGCGGCGCTCAGGCTCGCCTCCGAGAACAAGCCGGACGAGGCGCTTGCAGCCTTCGAAGCGCTCGAAAAGGACGGTACGGGCTCCTACCCGCTGCTCGCCAGGCTGCGCGCCGCCTCGGTGCAGCAGGCCAGGGGCGATACGGCGGCGGCGATAGCAAGCTTCCAGGCCGCGGGCAACGACACGAGCGCGCCGCAGGCCATGCGCGATCTCGCCAAGATGCGTGCCGCCTGGCTGCTGATCGATACCGGAACCTACGAGCAGGTGGCGGCGGAGGTTCAGGCCATGACCAACCAGGGCAATCCGCTTGCCAATTCCGCGCGCGAGGCGCTGGGGCTTGCCGCCTACAAGGCCGGCAACATGGCCCAGGCCAAGCAGTGGTTCGAGCAGATCGCCAGCGATGCGGCAGCACCGCGCAACATCGCCAACCGCGCACAGATCATGCTCGACAACATCACCGCGTCCGGCAAGGCGCCCTAACTTTCCGCAGGATTTCAAGGAAACAGGATGAGCTTCACCGTCGCCATCGTCGGACGCCCGAATGTCGGCAAGTCCACGCTTTTCAACCGCCTGGTTGGGAAGAAGCTGGCGCTTGTCGACGACACCCCGGGGGTGACCCGCGACCGCCGGCCGGGCGACGCGAAGCTCGTGGACCTGAAGTTCCGCATCATCGACACCGCCGGTCTCGAAGAGGCGGGTCCCGATACGCTCGAGGGCCGCATGCGCGCGCAGACGGAAGCGGCGATCGAGGATGCCGACCTGACGCTCTTCGTGGTCGACGCCAAATCCGGCCTCACGCCGCTCGACAAGACGTTCGGGGAGCTTCTGCGCCGCAGCGGCAAGCCGGTGGTGCTGGTCGCCAACAAATCGGAAGCGCGCGGCTCCGACGCCGGTTTCTACGACGCCTTCACGCTGGGCCTCGGCGAACCGGTGCCGATCTCGGCCGAACACGGCGAGGGCATGCTCGACTTGCGCGATGCGATCGTCGAGGCGATCGGCGAGGAGAGAGCTTTTCCGGAACCGGACGAGGAAGCGGAGACGAATGTCGACGTATCGGAGTCCGTCGCCGGCGCCGAAGGCGAGGCGGAGGAGGACGAGACCGAGCCCGCCTATGACGAGACGAAGCCGCTGCGCGTGGCGATCGTCGGGCGCCCGAATGCCGGCAAGTCGACGCTGATCAACCGTTTCCTCGGCGAGGACCGGCTGCTGACCGGGCCGGAAGCGGGCATCACCCGCGATTCCATCTCGGTCGAATGGGACTGGCGCGGCCGCACCATCAAGATGTTCGATACGGCCGGCATGCGCCGCAAGGCGAAGGTGCAGGAGAAGCTCGAAAAGCTTTCCGTCGCCGATGCGCTGCGCGCCATCCGCTTTGCCGAGACGGTGGTGATCGTCTTCGACGCGACGATCCCGTTCGAGAAGCAGGACCTGCAGATCGTCGACCTGGTCCTGCGCGAAGGCCGGGCGGCGGTGCTCGCCTTCAACAAATGGGATCTCGTCGAGGATGCCCAGGCGGTGCTGGCGGATCTGCGCGAAAAGACCGAACGGCTCCTGCCGCAGGCGCGCGGCATCCGCGCCGTGCCGATCTCCGGCCAGACGGGCTACGGGCTCGACAAGCTGATGCAGAACATCATCGACACCGACAGGGTCTGGAACAAGCGCATCTCGACGGCGAAACTCAACCGCTGGCTCGACGGAGTGCAGATCCAGCATCCGCCGCCGGCCGTCTCCGGCCGCCGCGTCAGGCTGAAATACATGACGCAGGTTAAGGCCCGCCCGCCGGCCTTCATGATCTCCTGCACGAGGCCCGAAGCGCTGCCGGAAAGCTATGTGCGTTACCTGGTGAACGGGCTGCGCGCCGATTTCCAGATGCCGGGCGTGCCGATCCGGGTGCATTTCAAGGCCGGCGAGAACCCGTTCGAGGGACGGAAGAAGAAGCGGTAGGGGCAGTGCTTCGCCGAATTCATTAGGTAGACTTGCTTTTCTCTCCTGCCCATGCTCGACTGCGACATTATCGCGCGGTCGGGAGTTCGCGCTTGGAGGAGAAATTCATGATCATTGCCGGCCTTCTGGCATCCGTCTGTCTTGCAATCGGCAGCATCGCCTTTTTCGTATGGCGCGACCGCCAGGCCGATTGAGGCCGGCCTTCTTTCCCGGAATTTCGAGAGCATTCCCGCTGCCTCTCAGGCGGTCGAAGGCTTCGTATTGCGCGGCCGGGGCAGCGCCGGGAGGCGGCCCTGGGCGATCAGCACGTTGTTCAGGAACTGTTTCGACGCCGCTTCCCAGGTGAAGTTGCGGGCAAGCTTGCGGGCGTTCTCGCGCGAGCATTTCAGCGCCGCAAGGCAGGCCTCGCGCAGGTCGTCGTTCAGCGCGCCGGCGCCGGACCCTTCCTCGATGATATCGACCGGGCCGGTGACCGGATAGGCGGCGACCGGAACGCCGCTGGCGAGCGCCTCCAGGATCGTGTTGCCGAACGTGTCGGTCTTCGACGGGAAGACGAAGACGTCGGCCTGCGCATAGGCGCGGGCGAGATCCTCGCCGGTCTTCATGCCGGTGAAGAGCACGTTCGGATAGCGCTTCTGCAGCTCGGCGCGGGCGGGGCCGTCGCCGACCACGACCTTGGAACCCGGCAGGTCGAGATCCAGAAAGGCGGGCAGGTTCTTTTCCACCGCCACGCGCCCGACCGTCATGAAGATCGGCCGCGGCAGGTTGAACGGGCGCTCGTCGAGTTCCATCGGATGGAACACGGTCTGGTCGATGCCGCGGCTCCAGCGCAGCAGGTTCCTGATGCCGAGCTTCGAAAGCTCGCGCTCAAGGCTCGCCGTCGCCACCATGCAGCCGTTGCCGGCATTGTGGAACCAGCGCACGAAGGCGTGCAGCCAGCGGAGCGGGATCGGGAAGCGCGCCGCCACGTATTCCGGAAAGCGGGTGTGATAGCTGGTCGAGAACGGCACATGGTTCTTGAGGCACCAGCGGCGCGCCAGAATGCCGAGCGGGCCTTCGGTGGCGATATGCACGGCGGTCGGCTGCGAGGCTTCGATCGCGCCGGCCACCTGGCGATAGGTCGCGACCGAGAGGCGGATTTCCGGGTAGGTGGGGCAGGGGACGTTGGTGAAATCCTGCGGGGTGACCATCATCACCTCGACGCCCATCAGGGCGAGTTCCCGGTTGGTGTTCTCGATGGAGCGGACGACGCCGTTCACTTGAGGATACCAGGCATCCGTCACGATGGTGATTCTGGTCATGAATTGGCCGGACCCGGTTGCCGGTCCGCTGAGCGACTCGGCGCTCACGGACACGTTTTCGGCCCTCTATCGTAAAGGATTGTTACAGGAGGATGAAGGGGCGAAGCCTCGCCGATTGAACGGGCGTCCGATCGGTGGGATGATCGAACCTCCACGGGAGGGTGGATCATGGTCTCTTCGATCGTCGAGCTTCGCAATGTCGCCGGAACGGAAGCGGCGATGGGTTGGGCCGGCGGCCATACGATCGTGGTCGATCGTCCGGAAGGGAAGGCCGGCGGGCTCGGGCTGGGCTTCAACGGCGGCCAACTTCTGGCGCTCGCCATCGGCGGCTGCTTCTGCAACGACCTGCGCTATGTCGCTCACGAGATGGGTGCCGAGATCGACGAGATCGCCGTCCGCGTCACCTTGCAGCTTGAGGGCACACCGCTCGTCGCGACGCGCGCCGATCTGGATGTCATCTGCACGTCGAGCGACGGCACCGATACAGGCGTTCTGATCGATCGCGCGAGAAACGTGTGCACGGTCGCGAATTCCGTGACGAAGGGATTTCCTGTTTCGTTTCGGATTACCCCGGCAGCAACGCCGGGCTGATCAATGCGCCGTGGTGGCCGATGACGACGGAGGCGACCGCGGCGCCGTAGGCCGCGGCTTCCGCCGGCGTTGCGCCGCGCACCAGCCGCGACAGGAAGGCGCCGTTGAAACTGTCGCCGGCGCTGGTGGTGTCGACGAGCTGCGCGGTCCTGACCGCCGGGACATGCCCGGTCGCGCCGCCGAAGCTCAGGGTGATGCCTTCCTCGCCGTTCTTGACGGCGACGTTCCGGACGCCGAGAGCGTGGTAGCGGGCGACCGTATCGCCAACCGCCGCATCGCCGAAATGGGTCGTCTCGTCGTCGAAGCTCGGCAGGACGAGATTGGCGGCGCGGGCGCCGGCCTCGATCGTCTCCAGCATATATTCTTTGTCCGGCCAGAGACGCGGGCGGATGTTCGGATCGAAGGCGACCTGTTTTCCCGACGCCTTGGCGCGGCGCAGTTCGGCAAGCAGCGTCTCGACCGCCTCAGGCGCCAGGATGCCGAGCGTGATGCCGGAGAAATAGACGACGTCGGCAGCTTCGATCGCGCTGCGCAGATGGTCGGCGTCATCGGCGAGTTTCTTCGCCGCTGCCGTATCGCGCCAGTAGCTGAAGGTGCGCTCGCCGTTCTTCAGGGTGATGAGGTAGAGGCCGGGCGTGCCTTTCTCGATACGGCGGATGAAGCCCGTGCCGATGCCGGCATCCTTCATCATCGCCAGCATTTCCGACGAGAGCGGATCGTCGCCGAGCGCCGTGAAATAATCCACCGACCATTCGGCGGGCAGGCAGGCGCGCGCATACCAGGCCGTGTTGAACGTATCGCCGGCAAAGCCCCTGCGCAGCAGGCCTTCGCCCGCCTGCGACAGTTCCACCATGCATTCGCCGATCGAAAGAAGCCGTCCGCCCATTCCGTTCCTCCGGTGCTTTTCGAAAGTCGCATAGGCCGAAGTTCGGGTTATGGCAAGAGCAGGAGCAAGCCTCTGCTTTTGCGTTGTCTTTTGCGGGGGCGGCTCTAGGTTGGGCTGGAACATTCAAGAAAGGAGAAAGGACATATGGCGACGGAAGCGGTAAAGGCAGTCGATCAGAACTGGTGGCGCGGCGCGGTGATCTACCAGATTTATCCCCGCTCCTTTCAGGACACGACGGGAGACGGGCTCGGCGACATCAAGGGCATCACCCAGCGTCTGCCGCATGTCGCCTCGCTCGGCGTCGACGCGATCTGGCTTTCGCCCTTCTTCACCTCGCCGATGGCCGACATGGGTTACGACGTTTCCGATTACTGCAACGTCGATCCGATGTTCGGGACGCTCGCCGATTTCGACGAGATGATGACGGAGGCCCACCGTCTGGGCCTGAAGGTGATCATCGACCAGGTGATCAGCCATACGTCGGACCGGCATCCGTGGTTCGTGGAAAGCCGCTCCAGCCGCACCAATCCCAAGGCCGACTGGTATGTCTGGGCCAATCCCAAGCCGGACGGCACGGTGCCGACCAACTGGCTCTCCATCTTCGGCGGGCCGGGCTGGGAATGGGACGGCGTGCGCAAGCAATATTACATGCACAACTTCCTGATTTCGCAGCCGGACCTGAACTTCCACAATCCGGAAGTCCAGGAAGCGGTGCTGGACACGGTGAAATTCTGGCTGGAGCGCGGCGTGGACGGTTTCCGGCTCGATACCGTCAACTACTATTTCCACGACAAGCAGCTCAGGAACAACCCGCCGATGGTCTACGACACCGACGGCGCGGGCATGGAGACGGATACCAATCCCTATTCCATGCAGAACCACCTCTACGACAAGACGCAGCCGGAGAATATCGGCTTCCTGAAGCGGCTGCGCGCGCTGCTCGACAGCTACGAGTCCCGCGCAACGGTGGGCGAGGTGGGCGACGGGCCGCGATCGCTGTCGACGCTGGCGCTCTACACGACCGGCAACGACAAGCTGCACATGTGCTACACGTTCGACTTCCTGGGGCCGGCTTTCGATGCCGCCTATATCCGCAAGGTGATGACCACGGTCGCGGACACGGTGACCAACGGCTGGGTCTGCTGGGCCTTTTCCAACCACGACGTGGTGCGGCACGTCACCCGCTTCACCAAGGATGCCCGCGAGCAGGACCGGGTTGCGAAACTCTCTATCACGCTGATCTCGGCGCTGCGCGGTTCGATCTGCCTCTACCAGGGCGAGGAACTCGGTCTGACGGAGGCGGAGCTCGCCTATGAGGACCTGCGCGATCCTTACGGCATCCGCTTCTGGCCGGCCTTCAAGGGCCGCGACGGGTGCCGCACGCCGATGGTGTGGGAGGCGGCAGCGCCGCATGCGGGCTTCACGACGGGTGCCAAGACCTGGCTGCCGGTGCCGCGCGAACATGCCGCCCGTGCCGTGGATGCGCAGGAGGGGCTGAAGGATTCGGTGCTCAACCACTACCGGGCGACGCTTGCCTTCCGCAAGGCGCATCCGCCGCTGATCGACGGCGACATGACCTTTCTCGACACCAACCAGGACCTGCTCGCCTTCGTGCGGGAAAAGGGCGGCGAAAAGCTGCTCTTCGTCTTCAATCTCACCCGGGAGCCGCAGGATTTCACCCTGCCGAGGCGGCTCGGTGACTGCCTGCCGGTCTCGCTGCCGGGCTTCGAGTCGCGGCTCGAAAAGGGTGTCGTGAGGCTCGACGCGCTCGACGTGTTCTGCGCGCGGGTGTGATCAGGCTTCGGCGTGACGAGCAGCTTCGGTGGGGAGCGGAGTGCTACGACACGTGGTGTTGATACATCCCATGGGATGTATTATCTTTTGTTTCGATGAAGCGCGTCGTGCTCGATACAAACGTCCTCGCTGCCGGCTATCGGAGCCGAACTGGGGCATCTTTCGCCCTTCTGGAGGCCGTCGGGGCTCGGCAGATCCGGCCCCTTGTGACGGTCGCCTTGTTTATCGAGTATGAAGCGGTTCTGAAACGAGCAGAACATGTGGCTGTTCACCGGATGGCATCAGCGGAGATCGATAGAGCTCTGGCTGGTTTCCTCACCCTGGCGGAGGCGGTCGATGTTCACTATCAATGGCGGCCCAAGCTTTCGGACGCGAAGGATGAGCTCGTGCTTGAGGCGGCATTAAACGGTCGTGCCGATGCTTTGGTGACCCATAATGTTCGGGATTTCGATCAGGTGAGGAAAGAGTTCAAGCTTCGCATTCTGAGGCCAAGCGAGCTGTTGGAGGAATTGAGGACATGAGCACCAATACATATCCGTTAAAACTCCCTGCCTCGATCAAGGCTGCTGCTGCGCGGCTCGCCAAGGAAGATGGCGTATCGCTTAATCAGTGGATCGCTTCGGCTGTGGCTCAGAAAATCGGCGCGGTCGAAACAGCGGCGGAATTTCTTAAAAAACGGGCCGGTGATGCGACAGCGGAAGACTTCCTGAAGTCTCTTGAAAACGTTCCCGACAATCCGCCCATGGAAGGCGACGAGCTTCCGGAAGGCTGGATGAAGGCGCCAAGCTATCGGAAATAGGCAAGCTCAGATCAGCGCGAACCGGTCCACATCCACCATTCCCCTGTCGGAAATCTTCAGGTGCGGGATGACCGGCAGCGGCAGGAAGGCGACCTGCAGAAAAGGCTCTTCGAGAGTCGTGCCAAGGGCATAGGCGGCTTTCCTCAAGTGATGCAGCGTGTCGCGGACCACTTCGTAAGGTTCGAGGCTCATGAGGCCGGCGACGGGGAGCGCGATCTCGCCCGTGACCTTGCCGTCCTCGACGACCACGAAGCCACCCTTGATCTCGCCGAGGCGGTTGGCGGCGAGCGCCATGTCGTCCTCGTCGACGCCGACGACGCAGATATTGTGGCTGTCGTGCCCGACCGTCGAGGCGATCGCGCCCTTCTTCAAGCCGAAACCCTGCACGAAACCGTTGGCATGGTTGCCGTTCCTGCCGTGCCTCTCGATCACCGCCACCTTGATGATGTCGCGGGAAAGGTCGACGCCGGTCTGGTTGCCGGAGGAGGGGAGCTCGTAGCGGCGGTGTTCGGTGATGATCTTTCCCGGCATGACGCCGATCACCGGCGTTTCGCCCTCCGTCGCGGGCACGCCGAAATGGGCGGCCTCCACCTTGCGCGCCTTGACGCTGTCGAGGCCGACCGGAGCCACAGGATTGCGGGTGGCGAAGAGCGCGTCGGTGACCCTGCGGCCGGCGGAGAAGACCATCTCGGCCTTGCAGTTTTCGAGGCTGTCGATGACGGCAAGATCGGCCCGCCAGCCGGGTGCGACGAGCCCACGGTCGCGAAGCCCGAAGGCGCGTGCCGCGGAGATCGAGGCGGCGCGGTAGATGGCGAGCGGCTCGACGCCATGCGCGATGGCCGTGCGGATCATGTAGTCGAGATGGCCCTGTTCGGCGATGTCGAGCGGGTTGCGGTCGTCGGTGCAGAGCGCGAGGAACGGCGACAGCCGTTCGGTGATGATCGGCATCAGAGCGTGGAGATCCTTCGAGACGGAGCCTTCGCGCACCAGGATGTGCATGCCCTTGCGGATCTTTTCGAGCGCCTCTTCGGCCGTCGTGCTTTCGTGCTCGGTGCGGATGCCGGCGGAAAGATAGCCGTTCAGGTCGAGCCCGCGCAGCAGCGGCGCATGGCCGTCGATATGGTCGCCGTAGAAGGCATCGAGCTTGGCGAGGCAGACCGGGTCCTTGTGGATGACGCCCGGGAAATTCATGAATTCGGCAAGGCCGATGACCTTCGGGTGGTCGCGAAAGGGCAGGAGCTTATCGATAGCCAGATCGGCGCCGGCCGTTTCCAGATGCGTCGCGGGCACGCAGGAGGAAAGCTGGACGCGGATGTCCATGATGGTTTCGAGCGAGGAATCGAGGAAGAATTGTATGCCCTCGGTGCCGATGACGTTGGCGATCTCGTGCGGATCGCAGATCGCCGTCGTCACGCCGTAGGGCAGCACGCAGCGGTCGAACTCATGCGGCGTCACCAGCGAGCTCTCGATATGCAGATGCGTGTCGATGAAGCCCGGCACGACGATCTTTCCCGAGATGTCGATTTCGGTCTTGCCGGCATACGTGCCGCAGGTGCCGACGATGCGGTCGCCCGAGATCGCGATGTCGGAGGCGACGAGTTCCCCGGTGACGAGGTCGAAGAATTTTCCGCCTTTCAGCACGATATCGGCCGGTTCGCGGCCGGTGCCCTGGTCGATGAGGGTTTCGAGGCGGGTCGTCATGGCAGGCTCCGATTCCGTTTTCGGCATTCTAGCGGGCGGCCCCGGGGAGGCAAAGGTGCCATTCCGCGCCCACATTCCACCGCTTCAACGGTTTCGCGCGGTTCCGTTCAGAAGCCCGCTCAGAATGAGGTCGACGCCGAAGACGAAGCGGGCGTTCTGGTCGGTTTCCAGAAGATCGGGAAGGGCGGCGGTGAGGTGAGGATAGTCTGAGGCAGAGAACGCCCTGAACTTCTCCTCCATCGGGTGGGTGCCGCCGGTGCCGCGTGACTGTTCGACAAGCGCCTGTTCCTCGATGACGAAGCCCAGAACGAAATAGAAAAGCGAGGCGATCGCTCGTGCGGCCGTTCTGGTACCGAACCCGGCGCGCGACAGGGCCGCCAGTGCAATCTCCGCCACCTGCAGCACATTCGGACGGGCGACGAACGTTCCTGCGAAAACGCGTGCGCCATCCCGTCTCGAGAGGAGCGCCAGCCGCAGCTCGGTCGCGATGTCTATCATCACCTCCCGGCAGTCGCCTGAGACGGTGATCCTGCCGGGAATGCCGGCCACCAAAGCCTCGGCCATTTCGTCGAACAGCGCCTGCTTGCCGGGGAAATACCAATAGAGGGCCGGCGCCTGCACTTCGAGGGCATCGGCGAGCTTGCGCATCGTCAGGCCCTCCATGCCGGTTTTGTCCAGCAGCTCCAGAGCCGCATCGACGATGCGTTGACGGTCGAGGTTCATGGCGAATCTCCTTGCGGTGCCAATTTAACAGTGTTAAGCAGTTTAACAACGTTAAATTGGAGGCCTCATGCGACTGGATGCAGAAAATTTCCCGATCATCTGGACGCGGGAACACGACCACAGTGACGACCATGACGATGATGCCGACCGCAAGCTGTTTCTGGAACTGCTCGCGCGGGGAGAACGCTTCGTCCTCATCGCGGAGAAAATGCCGCGGCCGTCCGATCTCGCCGAAACGACGCCGGAAGGCCGCAGAGAACACGCCAGGATGTTCAAGGCTTACAAGGGCGAGATGGCGCGTCTATGCGCCGGCATGATCCTGATCGGGCAGGCTTCCGGCGTGGCTCTGCCGATCCGCAAGACGATCGAGAATGTTTCCTCGGCGATGGGGATCGGCATCCTGTTCGCCGATAGCGAGGCGACGGCCATGGAGCTTGCCAGGGAGCGTCTGGAAGGGAAAGCGGACATTCCGGCAAAACAAAACCGCCCGTAATCTCGTACGGGCGGTCTCGGGTTCATTGTCGCTGTTCCGTTTCGGAAGCCGGCGCCTCCCGCGAGAGGCGCCCGACCGATGTTACTCCGCGGCGACGATCTTGCCGTCTTCCCACTTGAAGAGGGAGAAGGCGGGCGAGGTGAGGTCGCCGGTCTCACCGTAGGTGAGCTCGCCGATCGAGGTCTTGATCGGTTCTCCGGACTTGATGGCGGCGGCGACCGCTTCGGCGTCATCGGCGCTGCCGGCCTTCTCGATGCCGGCCTTGATGACCTCGACGGCGGCATAGGCGTTCAGCGTGAAGGCTTCCGCCGGGATGTTCCTTG
Organism: Neorhizobium sp. CSC1952; assembly: GCF_030378245.1. NCBI lineage: Bacteria > Pseudomonadati > Pseudomonadota > Alphaproteobacteria > Hyphomicrobiales > Rhizobiaceae > Neorhizobium > Neorhizobium sp. CSC1952. The sequence goes on from NZ_CP128416.1 coordinate 3,512,498, forward strand.
CGGCAAGCGCTTCGGCCGCAGCCTTGGAGTCGGGGTTCTTCGTCGCGTCGGAGGCATTGGTGAAGACGGTTCCGGCGGCGGCATTCGTGCCGATATTCCAGAACTCGCTGTTCGAGAGGCCGTCGCCGCCGACGATCGTCGCCTTGACGCCGAGATCGGAGAGCTGGCGGGCGAGCAGGCCGCCTTCCGGATGGTAGCCGCCGAAATAGACGACCTCGACATTCTCAGCTTTCAGGCGCGTCGTGAGCGCACTGAAATCCTTGTCGCCCGGGGTGACGGCATCGTCGATCACCTCCTTGACGCCGCCCGCGTTGAGCGACGCCTTGAAGGCATCCGCCAGGCCTTTGCCGTAGGCGCCCTTGTCGTTGATGATGGCGACGCGCTTGTCCTTGAACTTCTGCAGCACGTAGTTGGCGGCGACCACGGCCTGCTGGTCGTCGCGACCGCAGGTGCGCAGCACGTTGGTGAGGCCGCGCGTGGTGAGGTCCGGCGTGGTGGCGGTCGGAGTGACCATCAGGACGCCGTTTTCGGCCAGGACGTCGGAGGCCGGCATCGCGACGCCCGAAGTCACCGGACCGACCACGAAGCGGATGCCTTCGCCTACGATCTGGTTGGCGGCCGAAACGCCCTGCTTCGGTTCGGCGGCGTCATCGGCGGCCTTGAGGACGACCTGCTCGCCCAGAATGCCGCCGTTCTTGTTGATCTCCGCGACGGCGGTCTGGGCACCGTTCCGGACCTGATCGCCGTAAGCCGCGACGGGACCCGTGAGCGGTGCGATCAGGCCGATGACGATCTCGGCATGAGCGAGCGGCGCGAAGGTGAGGGAAGCGAGGGCAGTCGCCCCCAAGAGCGTCTTGAGGTTCATGTCGGTTCTCCTTGGGTGGGGCGTTGCCGCCCGCGGTCAACGCCGCATTCTCTGCCTGCCGTCTCCGATGCCGCTCGGCATCTTTTGCCAAGGACGGAAAGGCGATGCGGTCGATGCCGAGCCGAGCCATGTTTGGCTTTCGGCGATCGGCTGACAATTCTGTAAGAATTTGTCCGAGATTCCGCAAGAAGATAACAAAACCGGCTTGATTTTTGGCGGTTTCCCGAAAAATCGGGAGGTGAAACGCGAAAATGCCTGCGGTTTCCGCGAAATCGAGGTTTCCGGCTGCCGCGCCGCAGGACCCTAGGCGTTGCGCTCCAATGCGTTTCGGAAGGCCTGGACCTGGCGGTTGAAAGCCTGGAATTCCCGGCTGCTCATGCCCGATCGTTCAATCAGCGTGTCGCCCAGGCACCTGCTCTTCTCGATCAGGGCGCGCCCGGCGCCGGTGAGCCGGACGTGAACCTGGCGCTCGTCCGTCTTGCTGCGGCGGCGCTCCACGAGGCCTGCCTGTTCCAGCCGTTTGACCGGCGGGGTGATCGTGCTCGATTCCAGAGAAAGCCGGTCGGCGATGGCGCCGATGGTGATGCCGTCGTTCTCGGCGAGCGTACTCAGGACCAGATATTGCGGATAGGTAATGCCCATCTCGTCCAGCATCGGCTTGTACATGCGGTTGATGGCGATGTTCGCTTCGTAAAGCGAGAAGCAGAGCTGATCGTCAAGCGGGTAGGCAACGTGTTCGGACACGGAATTTCTCCAGGTGGTCACGGGTCGATGATATCCATACCACAAAAAATGATATCGCGATAAAGATTTCTGTAGACAGGCGCCGAAAGCTGCGTTAGCTTTTAATTATCGCGATAATTAATATCGAAATATTGAAATCGCGATACCTCAAAAGGTGCGGTTCATCAGAACGACATGCACCGGTAGCATGAATGCCTGGCGCGGCCTCTTCCGACCGATACGAAGCCGCACAGTCCATTCACGTCGCAATCATTCAAAGATCGCTTTCAAGAAGGACAATGACCATGAGCAGCAATTTCATCACCACCAAGGACGGCAAGCAGATCTTCTACAAGGACTGGGGTCCGAAGGATGCCCAGGCGATCGTCTTTCATCACGGCTGGCCTCTGAGCTCCGACGACTGGGACGCCCAGATGCTGTTCTTCCTGCACCAGGGCTTTCGGGTGATCGCCCATGACCGCCGCGGCCACGGCCGTTCCAGCCAGACCGAGACCGGCAACGAGATGGACACCTATGCGGCCGACGTCGCGGAACTCGCCGCGCATCTCGATCTCAGGAACGCCATCCATGTCGGCCATTCGACGGGCGGCGGCGAGGTGGCGCGCTATGTGGCTCAATATGGCGGCGGACGTGTTTCGAAAGCCGTCCTGCTCGGTGCCGTGCCGCCGATCATGGTGAAGACGGAAAGCAATCCGGGCGGCCTGCCGATCGAAGTCTTCGACGGTTTCCGTGCGGCACTCGCCGCCAACCGCGCGCAGTTCTTCCGGGATGTCCCGGCCGGCCCGTTCTACGGCTACAACCGCCCCGGCGCTGAGGTCTCCGAAGGCGTCATCCAGAACTGGTGGCGGCAGGGCATGATGGGCGGCACCAAGGCCCATTACGATTGCATCAAGGCGTTTTCGGAAACCGACTTTACCGAAGACCTGAAGAAGATCGACGTGCCGGTGCTGGTCATGCATGGCGACGACGACCAGATCGTGCCGATCGCCGACTCGGCGCTGCTGGCGATCAAGCTTTTGAAGAACGGCACGCTGAAGGTCTATGAAGGCCTGCCGCACGGCATGGCGACAACCCACGCGGACATCGTCAACGCCGACCTGCTCGCCTTCTTCAGAAGCTGAGCGCGAAAGGTGAGGGGGCTCGCCGCCATGCGGCGGGCCTCACAGCAACGGGCGGAGAAGCATCTCGGTGCCGAGGACGAGCAGCGCCACCAGAAACCAGCGGCGGAAGGCCGGCGGGCTGATCCGGTCACGGGCGATCTGGCCGGCCCACATGCCGATGAGGGCCGGGACGAGGGCAAGCGCCGAAAGCCACAGGTTTCCCGGATCATAGGCGCCCCGCAGGGCAAGGCCGGCGGCAAGCGCCACGGTCGACACGGTGAAGGACAGGCCGAGCGACTGGACGAGTTCGTCCTTTTCCAGCCCGAGCGACTGAAGATAGGGGACCGCCGGAATGACGAAAACGCCGGTTCCTCCGGTGATGAGGCCGGTCACCAGCCCGATCGCCGGCGAAAGCCATGGTTCCAGCCGCGCCGGGACCCGAAGCTGGCGGGCGAAGAGCGTGTAGCACGCATAGACGATCAGGGCGGCGCCGAGGGCGCCTGTCGTGACGGCCGTGTTGCCTTCCGTGAGCAGCGAAGAACTGGCGACGGTTCCGAGCAGGATGGCGAGCATCATCGGCCAGAACCGTTTCAGCACTGCGCCGACGCGCGGTCCGGCGACGAGCTGCCAGACATTGGTCACGAAGGACGGAACGATCAGCAGGCTCGCCGCGGCGAGAGGCGAGATCAGCGCGCCGAGCACGCCCATCGCGACGGTCGGCAGCCCCATGCCGGTGACGCCCTTGACGAGGCCGGCCACGACGAAGGTGGCGGCAATCGCTGCAATGAGAAGGGGCTGGTTGTCCATGCAAGGGTCTCCGACTGCCGATCCTTAGTGCGACCGCGGCCGCCGAGCAACCGTCCGGCGGCGTCGAGTTCGCGCCGTAATGCGGCCGGTTCTCGATCGAAGCTCTCCCGCAAGGGCGCAAGGAAGTCTCATGTGAGGAACCGAGCAGGTTCGGCTTGCGCCCTCTTCTCCCCAGCGGGGAGAAGTGCCGAGCAAAGCAAGGCGATGAGGGGGCACACGGCAAGCACAGCGCCGGATTTGGGCTTCGTCTCCCTCATCCGCCCTGCGGGCACCTTCTCCCCGTCGGGGAGAAGGGAAGCCGCTGCCGCCCCGTCATTCCACAGAAGTAACAAAAGCGGGAAAGCCGGAGGAGGATGGCGATACGTCAGATGCCGCTTTTCAGGATGTCCCGCAGCTTGCCGAAGATCTCGTCGATATGGTGTTTTTCGACGATCAGCGGCGGCGACATGGCGATGATGTCGCCCGTCGTGCGGATCAGGAGGCCGTTTTCGTAAGCCTTCAGGAAGGCGGTGAACGCGCGCTTGGTCGGCTCGCCGGCGATCGGATCGAGCTCGATCGCGCCGATCAGCCCGATATTGCGGATGTCGATGACGTTGGGCAGGCCTTTCAGCGAGTGCAGGCCCTCTTCCCAGTAAGGCGCGATTTCCTTGGCGCGCTCGAACAGGCCTTCCTCCCGGTAGGTTTCGAGGGTCGCAAGACCGGCGGCGGAGGCGATCGGGTTGCCCGAATAGGTATAGCCGTGGAAGAACTCGATCAGATGTTCGGGGCCGTTCATGAACGCGTCGTGGATTTCCGAGGTGACCAGCACCGCGCCCATGGGGATCACGCCGTTGGTCAAGCCCTTGGCGGTGGTGATGATGTCGGGCTTCACGTCGAAATACTGGGCGGCGAAAGGAGCGCCGAGGCGGCCGAAACCGGTGATGACCTCGTCGAAGATCAGCAGGATGCCGTGCTTCGTGCAGATTTCGCGCAGTTTCTGGAGATAGCCCTTCGGCGGGATGAGCACGCCGGTCGAGCCCGCGACCGGTTCGACGATGACGGCGGCGATGGTCGAGGCGTCATGCAGGGTGACGATGCGCTCCAGCTCGGCCGCAAGATCGCCGCCATGTTCCGGCTCGCCCCTGGTGAAGGCGTTCTTGCCGGGGATATGGGTGTGCGGCATGTGATCGACGCCGGTGAGCAGCGTGCCGAACATCTTCCGGTTGGCGACGATGCCGCCGACGGAAATGCCGCCGAAATTGACGCCGTGATAGCCGCGCTCGCGGCCGATCAGGCGGAAGCGGGAGCCGTTGCCCTTGGCGCGATGGTAGGCGAGCGCCACCTTCAGCGCCGTCTCCACCGATTCCGAGCCGGAATTGGTGTAGAGGACGTGGTTCAGCCCTTCCGGCGCGATGTCGACAAGACGGTTGGCAAGCTCGAAGGCTTTCGGATGGCCGAGCTGGAAGGCGGGCGCGTAATCGAGTTCACCGGCCTGTTCGCGGATCGCCTCGGTGATCTTCGGACGGCAGTGGCCGGCATTCACGCACCAGAGGCCGGCGGTCGCATCGAGTACCTGGCGGCCGTCATGGGTGGTGTAATGCATGTCCTTCGCGCTGACGAAGAGACGGGGTTCCTTCTTGAACTGGCGATTTGCCGTGAACGGCATCCAGAAGGCGCGAAGGTCGTTGGGCGTGCTGAGGCGATTGGACATGCTGTTCTCCACCGGCCGTCCCGAACAGGTTCGAGGGCCATTTCCGATCGGCGGCTTTGCGCCGGTTTTTTGACTGCATGGTCAAATTATCAGGGGGAATGGGGGCGTCAACTGCCTTTGGGGCGCCGGCTCACGCCCATCCGAGCGGAACGAAGGCCTTCTTGATCGTTTCTGCAAGCGCATCGACCGCCGGGCGGGATCGATAGGCCTTGCGCTTCAGGAGCACGCGGGAGAAATCCACCGGCGGAAAGCCGTCCTCCTGCGTCAGTTCGCGGCAGCCGGCCGGAATGCTGCTGCGCGACAGCGGCGCGACGCCGAGACCCGCGGAGACCGCCGACCGGAGAGCGCCGCTCGTTTCGCAGGTGAAGGCGATCCGGTAGTCGATCGCGTGCCGCTCCAGGGAGCGGATCGCGAATTCGCGGCACCAGTCCGACCGGCGGTAGACGGCGATCGGCACGGGCCGCTGCAGGTGCGCCTCATGGGCGGTCGAGGCGACCCAGACCGTGGGGTCTATCGCCAGGACCTCTCCGGACTTGTCGTTGTTCCAGTCGAAGATGATCGCGAGATCGAGCTCGCCGCTTTCGAGCGCCTGGAGCTGCTGGGACGTGTAGCCGCATTCCACCGTGACTTCCGTCGCCGGGTGCCTTTCGGCAAAAGCCGCAAGCGCGCGCGGAAGAACGGTCTGGCTGTATTCCTCCGGAATGCCGATCCTCAGCGTGCCGTCGAGCGGCGTCGCCTGCATGAGCGCCGTCGTCTCGTCCACGAGGCCGACGATGCGGCGCGCGTGGGGTTCCAGACGAAGACCTTCCTCCGTGAGATAGACGCCGCGCGGGCCGCGCTCGAAAAGAGGCCGTCCGACGATTTCCTCCAGGCGCTTCACCTGCATGCTGACCGCCGATTGGGTACGGCCGAGCTTCATGGCGGCCTTGGTGACGTTGCGGGTTTCCGCAACGATGAGAAAGCTTCGCAGAAGATCGCTTTCGAGAGGGAGAGCCATAGGACTAGAAATCGATTTTACTGATGGCTGACATCGTAACTATTCATTTGTACGATGTCTATCGTGGATGATGATAGGCCTGTTACCCCTGCGGGAATATGGCCATGACTTCGATCATCACGCGCGCCGCATCCGCGATCGCCTCAGCCTGGCGCAGCCATGAACGGAAACGATTGGAGCGGCGGGCGCTGCTGACGATCATCAATCGCATGAACGATCATCTGCGCAGGGATGTCGGCCTTGCGACCGGGGACGATTTCTTGCGGACAGAACCGGCGGAGCCGGGCACGCCTGCATCGGCTGCCGCGTCGACCCGGAAACCGGAACCGGTTTCAGGAAAGCGCCACACGCAGGTTTTCTAATTTTAAAGCGTCCTTTTGCGTCCGAGCGGATACGCCGCGCTCTCCGCCGAACGCCGGCAATTTGGCGGCGGCCACGACAAAACGCCCCAGCCTCCGGCGATCCGGAGAGTGGGGTCAGGCCGTCTACGAATACACGACCTAATGCAGCGGCGACATCATGTCAGCGCTGTCATCCTCAAGCAGCAGCGGATTTCTTCTGGGCCGGCGCGCAATAAATCTGTTCCAGCGTCTCCAGGACCTTCAGGACCGACTCCGACGAGCTGGAATAATAGATGGTCTGGGCGTCGCGGCGGGTCTTCACAAGCTTCTGCGCGCGCAGCTTGGAAAGATGCTGTGAAAGAGCAGACTGGCTGAGACCGACCTGAGACGCAAGCGCGCCGACGGCAACCTCACCCTTCACCAGGCAACATAGAATCATCAACCGTTTGGGATTTGCCATCGCAGACAGCAGGTTCGCCGCTGCGGTGGAATGTTCGGATAGTGCCATCGTGTCCATAGACTACAATTCCCCCTGTACTCCAAAGCGGCCCCCCGCTTTATTTTCGCCCGTCATTCCTACAGGCGAGCATTAGCAAGGAGCAAACAGGATTGTATATCCCTAAATTTCAGGTAACCGGTTAACGTATTTTAGCTTTTCCAAAAACATAATCAAGCACCGCCTGGGGCGAGGTGGCGAGAGCCTCGAATTCGTGTCTTAGTAGAAAATCTCCCGCAATAAGGTCTATTCCGGCTCGGTCCACGCCCGCGAATCGCCAGTTCCTCCCGTTATGCGTGTGCAGGTGGGCGGCAAATTTCTCCGCCTGGTCCGTCATGTTCACCAAATTTTCAGAGAGATCGAGCCAGTCGGGCGTGATTCCCGGTTCGCGAATCACCAAATCATCGCCCGACAGTAAGTATGCACGGCCAAAGCCTCCGTTCAGCGACGCATTCTGCGGGGTGATTCGCACGAAACGGAAGTCCCCGAAATCCGCATAGAGGGCTGCTTTCGGATGCCGGTCAAGGAAGCGCCGGCGGATGCGGGCATGTTCCGGGGTATCGCGGGCGACGCTTTCGGCGAGGCACTGGACGGTAATGCGCGGATGGGCGAGCGGATCACCCTTGCCCGGCTCGCCGGCAAGCAGGGAGCATCGCGGATCGGCGACGAGCCCCTTCGTGTGACCCGAAAGGCCGGAAACGAGGATCACAGGAACGCCGTCGACGTCGGTGCCGGTCAGCGCCCGGCTGACCGAGGGAAAACCGGTCTCCGGATCGAGGACCGCCAGCGCCATGTAACGCGCGCCGCGGACCAGCGTGCGGGCGAGGCGGCGCGCCTCGTCGTCCGTATCGCGCAGCACCTTCTGCTCGTCATTCCGGGGCGGCTGATCGGCCTGTGGCGGCTTGTCTGCCTGGGCCGGTTTGCCGGCCTGGGATTCGTCGGGCTCGGATTCGTCGGCCATCTCGTCCACTCCTGTTTCGCCGGCGGACATACCACCTGTCGCCACGGGACGAAAGCGGACCGGATGCCTCGGCTTTGGCGTCAGTCGTCGCGCCGGCGGTGGCGGGTGAGGCCGGCGATGACGTCCTCGGCGGAAATCGTGCCGACGATCGCGCCGTTATCGACCACCCCGACCGCGCCCGGCTGGCGGGACAGCGCGTCGAGAATGTCGACGAGCGGCGTATTCGAGCGGGCGGTGGCGGAAACGGCCGCCGAGCCGGCCCTGTCGTTCACGCCCGGACGCATCACGTCACCCGCCGTCAGCATGCTGATCGGGTTCATGTGCTGCACGAAATCGGCGACATACCGGTTGGCCGGCGCGCGGACGATCTCCCGCGGCGTGCCGCACTGGATGATGCGGCCGCCTTCCATGATGGCGATGCGGTTGCCGATGCGGAAGGCCTCGTCGAGATCGTGGCTGACGAAGAGGATGGTCTTCTTCAGCCGCCGCTGGAATTCCAGAAGCTCGTCCTGCAGGCGGGTGCGGATCAGCGGATCGAGCGCCGAGAAGGGCTCGTCCATCAGAAGGATCGGCGCGCCTGTCGCGAAGGCGCGGGCAAGCCCGACGCGCTGCTGCATGCCGCCGGAAAGCTCGCCCACCTTGCGGTCGGCCCATTTCGTCAGGTTGACGAGTTCGAGCTGTTCGCCGACACGGCTCTTCCGCTCGGCTTCCGGGACGCCGGCAAGCTCCAGGCCGAAGCCGACATTTTCCGAGACGGTGCGCCAGGGCAGCAGGCCGAACTGCTGGAAGACCATGGAGACGGTGTGCATGCGCAGGTCCCGCAGCGCCTTCGAGCTCGCCTTGTAAGGATCGACCGGTCCCGACGAGGTCGCGACGCGGACCGCGCCGCGCACGACCGGCGCCAGGCCGTTGACGGCCCGGAGCAAGGTGGACTTGCCGGAACCCGAAAGGCCCATCAATACGAGGATCTCGCCTTCGTGGATCGTCAGCGAAGCGTCGGCGACGCCGAGCACCATGCCGGTCGCGGCGCTGATCTCGTCGCGGCTCTTGCCCTCGTCCACCATGGCGAGCGCCTGTGCCGGGTTGTCGCCGAAGACGATGTCGACGCGATCGAAAACCACGCAATCGGTCTTCTCAATGGGCATCTGTTCGCTCATGCGCCGTCTCCCGTCGAGGTGCGGAACATGCGGTCGAGGATGATCGCCAGGATGACGATGCACAAGCCCGCCTCGAAGCCGCGGGCGATGTTGACCGTGTTGAGCGCGCGGACCACCGGAACGCCGAGGCCGTTGGCGCCGACCAGCGCGGCGATGACCACCATGGACAGCGACAGCATGATCGTCTGCGTGAGGCCGGCCATGATCTGCGGCATGGCGAAGGGAAGCTCTACCTTGCGCAGCACCTGCGCGGGCGTCGCGCCGAAGGCGACGGCGGCTTCCGTCAAGGCGCCGGGCGTCGAGACGATGCCGAGGCGGGTGAGCCGGATCGGCGCAGGAATGGCGAAGATGACGGTGGCGATGAGGCCCGGCACCATGCCGAGCCCGAAGAGGATCAAGGCCGGGATGAGGTAGACGAAGGTCGGGATCGTCTGCATCAGGTCGAGGATCGGCCGCATGATCTCGTAGACCCAGGCGCGGCGGGCCGCGGCAATCCCGAGCGGCACGCCGACCGCCATGCTGACGGCGGTGGATGCCAGCACCAGCGCCAGCGTCTCGGTCGTTTCCTTCCAATAGCCCTGGTTATAGATGACCAGCAGCCCGAGACAGGTGAAGAGCGTGACCCCCACGGAGCGACGCAGCCACCAGGCGAGCGCGGTGATGAGGGCGATCAGCACGTAGGGGTTCGGCCATTGCAGCACGAAGAGCAGTGCGTCGATGACCCCCGACAGCACGGCGGACAGCCAGTCGAAGAACCAGTCGGCATTGGCCGTCAGCCAGTCGACGAAATCCTTCGCCCAATTGCCGAGGCGCAACTTACCGCCGGAATCCACGAGCCATTCGGGAAGCCAATTCACGTTCGAAGCCTGTCTTGGTCGGGAGGAAATTGTGTCAGGCGGCTGTAAAGGTACAAGGCGCTTCGGCAGGCTCCCTCTGATCTCCCCCCTTGAGGGGGAGATGTCACCGAAGGTGACAGAGGGGGTAGCCACGCTGCGGCAAACAATGAGGTCGGTGAGGTGCCGAGACATCACCCCCCTCTGCCCTGCCGGGCATCTCCCCCTCAAGGGGGGAGATCGGTCTGCCGCGCTGTCTTTTTCCCATGCGCGTTTGCCCCTGTCCGTTCAATGCTCAGAGGCCGAGTTCGGACTTCACCGCTTCGAGGCTCGGCTTGCCGTCCTTGGTGGTGACGCCGGCGAGCCAGGGTTCGACCGCCGTGCCGTTCGCCTTCAGCCACTTGGTGGCGGCGTCCTCCGGCTCGTCGCCGTCGTTCAGGATGCCGCCCATGATCTCGTTCTCCATGGAGAGCGAGAACTTCAGGTTCTTGATGAAGGCGCCGACATTCGGGCACTCTTGCGTGAAGCCCGCCCGGACGTTGGTATAGACTTCGGCGCCGCCGAAATTCGGCCCGAAGACGTCGTCGCCGCCGGAAAGATAGGTGAGCTTGAAATTGCTGTTCATCGGATGCGGCTCCCAACCGAGGAAGACCACCGGCTGGCCGGCCTTGTCGGCGCGGGCGACCTGGGCGAGCATGCCCTGTTCGGAGGATTCCACCACCTCGAAGCCGCCGAGATCGAACGTGTTCTTCTCGACCATGCCGAGGATCAGGCGGTTGCCGTCATTGCCGGGCTCGATGCCGTAGATCTTGCCCTCCAGCGCATCCTTCTGCTTGGCGATATCCTTGAAATCCTTGATGCCGAGCTCTGCACCCTTGGCGTTGGTCGCGAGCGTGTACTTGGCGCCGACGAGGTTCGGTCCGAAGGATTCCACCGACTTGTCGTCGAGATAGGGGCGCACGTCCGCTTCCTGGGTCGGCATCCAGTTGCCGAGGAAGACGTCGATGTCCTTGTTCTTGAGCGAGCTGTAGGTGACGGGGACGGAAAGGACCTTCACGTCGGTCTCGTATCCGAGCGCCTTCAGGAGGACGCTGGCAGTCGCGGTGGTGGCGGTGATGTCGGTCCAGCCGACATCGGAGAAGCGAACCGTGCCGCAGGCTTCCGGTTCGGCTGCCATGGCGCCGGTGGCCAGCACCAGGACGGAGGCTGCGGCTGCGAGCGTGGTCTTCAGCGAGGTGGTGATGCGCATGAGTTGCTCCCCTTTTTCTGGTTCCAGCCATTATCAATATATGCTGAGACGAGGCAAGCGCGCGCATTCGCGGCTATGGATCGACGCTATTTGCGACATTTTCGACTTTGCGCCGGTTGCCCCTTCGGCGCACATTCCTGTGACTATCGACGAATGCCCGCTTCCGTCGAATCCCGTTCAGGATCAGAAGCGGGGCATGGCAAAGCTCTATTTCCATTACGCGACGATGAATGCCGGCAAGTCGACCATGCTCCTGCAGGCCTCCTACAATTACCGGGAGCGCGGCATGCGCACGGCAATCGTCATCGCCGCGCTCGACGACCGGGCCGGCAAGGGGCGCGTCGCGTCGCGGATAGGGCTTTCCTCCGACGCCATTCCCTTCGGATCGTCGGACGATCTCTATTCGACGATCGAGGCCATGCACCGCGAAGAGCCGATCGCCTGCGTCTTCGTCGACGAGGCGCAATTCCTGTCGGCCGAACAGGTCTGGCAGCTCGCACGCGTCTGCGACCGGATCGGCATCCCCGTCATGACCTACGGGCTGCGCACCGATTTCCAGGGAAAGCTTTTTCCCGGCTCGCTGGAACTGCTCGCCATCGCCGACGAGCTGCGCGAGGTGCGCACCATCTGCTTCTGCGGACGCAAGGCGACCATGGTGGTGCGCCTCGACGCCGAGGGCAATCTCGTGCGGGAAGGCGCGCAGGTCGAGGTCGGCGGCAACGAGAAATACGTCTCGCTATGCCGGCGGCATTGGGAGGACCGGATCCGCTGCGAGTGACGGCCGGCTCCTGGGCCTCTGATCGTCTCACGCCGATCGCCGTCATGCCGCCGTGGCAGAATTTCCCGGCGGCACTATCTCTTCCTGCGACGACAGGAGAGGGGACGTGGCGGGAGAGCAGCTTTTCGACAGCGAGATCGAACGCGCGGGCGACATGCTACGGGCGATGCGGGACGCGTTCGAGCCGTCCGCCGCCCTGCTGGCCGAGGCGGCGGCCGATCGCGTGCTTCCGGACGAGGCGAGACTTGCCGCGGCGGAAGAGCGCCTCGGGGCGATGGCACCGGACGTGCGGACGGCCGAGGCTGCCACCGCCCGGCTCGTGGCCGGCCTTGCGGCCGAGATCGCGATCCGGAGATCGGAATTCGATACGCGCGAACGGCCGACGCGTCTCGAAAGGCTGACCGGTCATGTTTCGAAAGCCGCCATGCGCCGCCGGATCGAGGCACGCTGGCGCCGCCTCGGACTGCCCGGCCATCTCGCCGAGCTTCTGAGGCGTGCCGACCTTCTCGTGGGCCTCGTAAAGGCGGAGCGCGATATCCTTCTCGCGCAGCGTACCAAGAGCGAAGGCGATCTGCTGGCGTTCCTCGACGGCCGGCCGTATGTGATCGGAAAGCTGCGCAGCGAGATCGGCGGGGCGATGACCCGTGTCGAGGCCTCTCGGCACACGGAACGCGGCGTATCCGTCTTTCAAGGCTTCATCGACGCATTGAACGGGCGGGTCGGGACCTGCAATGTCTTCCTGCACAAGCTGATGGCCGATACGGAGGATCTGCTGATCCTCCATCAGGCCATTTCAGAACCCGCGCGGCAGGGCGACGAGGGGCTCAGCCCGGAGCTTTTTCCCAATCTGGCGCCCGAGATCGGGCGTTTCACGGAAGGCATGCTGACGGTGCGCGGTCTCGACCGGCGCCGGGACCATGCCGACCGGGCCTTCGCGGAGCGCTTTCCAGCAGAGGCTGCGGGGGAGGCGGCGGCGGAAGCCCGGCCGCCGAAGGCGGGCCTGCGGCTGCCGACATTGCCACAACCGAGGTTCCTGCGTTCGTGAGCGATATTCCCGCCGGCAAGTCATTTTTGCGATTCTTTTCCAATGGTTGCGATGAAATGCTGCACCCAGTTGTGCTCTTCCGGGGGAACACATATGTGTGATGCAGCAGAGGCCGCCCAATCGGATGCCGCCTGACAGGAGACAGCGATGCTCGACCGGATTACCGCCTTCTTCCAACGGATCGGACAGGCCGTCGGCAGAGGCATCGGCCTATTGGTCGCCTGGCTCCTCTGGCCGTTCATGGCTGCGCACGGCTGGTACGGCCGGCGTCACTGGATGATTAAGGGACCGATCCTCGCCCTTCTCGTGCTCCTCGTCGGCCTCTACGGCTATTTCTTCTGGCAGACGCAGGTGTGGAGCGGCTTCAACCCGAATTTCGTCGACAGCTACCGGTGGTCCGAGCGCACCGCGCCCGCCGGACAGGAACTGCCGCCGACGACCGCCCCGGCAGGCGCCAATGCGGCGCCCGCAACGACCGCGACGAATACCGCAGCCCGGCAATGCCAGTCGTCGGCGATCGTCGACGCCGCGGCCGACCTGACCGACATGAACGTCAACCAGAACGCCTGGATTTCCTCGATGCTGCTCTACCGGCTCGGGTTCTTCGGCATCGACTGGGACCACACGCCCTTCCTCGACAACAAGGCCTCGTTCCAGCGCGGTGTGAACCAGGCCGTGCGCCGAACTTCGACCGAACTCGTCGACACGCTCGGGCGCGTGCGCGGCACGTCCGGCATCAACAGCAACCTTCAGGATGCGCGCGGAAACCTGCAGTTCGACGAATATTCCTGGTATTTCGGCCTCGATCCCTTCGGTTTCAAAACGCCGACGCCGGCCTATTACCGCACGGCAATCCAGAAGCTCAGGGCCTTCAATACCGACCTTTCGTCCTGCAACGCCACGTTCGACACCCGCGCCGACAACCTGATCCAGTTCGTCGACCGCATCGCCAACGATCTCGGCGGCACGGCCGCGATCCTGCGCGAGCGCTCGGAAAACAATAGCGCCGGCTGGTTCGACACACGCGCCGACGACCGGTTCTGGTTCGCCTACGGGCAGCTCTACGGCTATTACGCCGTGCTTTCCGGCGCCGGCGCCGATTTTTCCCAGGTGATCCGCGAGCGCAATCTCGGCTCGCTCTGGAACGACACGCTCGCCCGGTTCAGGGCGGCTTTGCGCGTCCGCCCGGCGATCGTCTCCAACGGCCGCGAGGACGGCATGATCATGCCGAGCCATCTCGCCGTGATGGGCTTCCATACCCTGATGGTCCGTTCGAACCTGGTGGAAGTGCGGTCGGTTCTCGACCGTTGAGGCGTTTCGATCGGGAATTTCTTGCGCCGGCTATTTCTTCCTGGCCGACGTCCCAGCCGGCGAAATCAAGCGGATGGACGGCATCCGATGTGCGCGGGCTTGGCGTCGCGCGGCGCGTGGAGGCGCAGGCGTTCTATCGGAGCGAAGGCTATCGCGACGTCGCGGCTTTCAGCGCCGAACCCCACGCCCACCACTGGTTCGAAAAAGAGATCCGCGTCGGGTGACGACTTGGGAACGGGACTTTGCCTCAATCGTCCGGTTCGTCGAGGAAGAAGGTGACGCCGGGGCGCCGCTCGAAGAATTCGTAGGTGATGCCGACGACCTCGCCGGACGATCCCGGCCTGTCGCGGAACTTGCCGACGGTGCGGACGTATTTGTAATGCTCCGCATCCGACTTGATCCGATAGATATTGTGATAGGTCAGCCGGCCGGCGCTGGCGCGCTCGAAGGTTTCCATGAGCAGCGGCATGTCTTCGGGATGGATGCGGGCGCCGATCTCCACGAGGTTCATCGGGCCTTCCCGGTGCTCGATGCCGAAGATGCGGCTGACGTCCTCGGTCGCGAACAGGTGGCCGGTCTCGATATCGAAACGCCAGAAGCCGTAGAGGCGGAAGGCCGTCGCCAGTTCGACGACTTCCTCGGCGCTCAAACCTATGATTTCGTGTTGTCTGTTCGGATCTGTCCGGGCGAGTTCAAGCCAGAATGGCAATCGGTTTCTCCACGTAGGATAAGGATGCGTCGCCCCCGCGTCCTTATATTATACGATCAATTTCAATCTGATGGCTTTA
This sequence comes from Neorhizobium sp. CSC1952, assembly GCF_030378245.1. Classification (NCBI taxonomy): domain Bacteria; kingdom Pseudomonadati; phylum Pseudomonadota; class Alphaproteobacteria; order Hyphomicrobiales; family Rhizobiaceae; genus Neorhizobium; species Neorhizobium sp. CSC1952. The sequence continues at coordinate 3,527,660 of NZ_CP128416.1, forward strand.
GCTACCAACTGCGTGCGGTTAACGCAATCCAGTTTCTTGATGGCATTCGTCATATACGCATTCACGGTATGATCCGAGAGCGACAGGATATGACCGATCTCGACCGAGGTCTTGCCCTGCGCCGTCCAGCGGACGACTTCGAGCTCGCGGGTGGTCAGGGGGCCGGCGGCAACCGATTTGGCGCTGCGGCGGATCCTGTCGAAGACATCGAAGGCATGCAGCACGATCATGCCGATCTCGTTCAGCTCCACCTGCGTGAGGCGCGGCCGAACGCCGTCGAAGCGAAGCATGAAGCGGTCGCCGTCAATGGAATTGAGCGACATGGCGACGCTGGTCAGAATATCGTAGCGGCGCTGAAGTTCTTCCATGACAAAAGGGATCGCAAAACCGCGTATGTTCTCCGGGTCGTCCAGCGACCAGCAGAAGGGAAGGGCGGATTCGGAGATGAGAGGTGCGACCGGGCAGAGCTTGAGCAGGCGCCGGCGATCGAATTCCTGGACATAGGCGGCGGGCAGCGTCGTCTCGACGATCATCCGCGACAGCAACACTTCGTCCGGCGACCTTGCGACAAATAGAGTGACGTGCCGGAAGCCGAATTCATGGGCGGTCCGCTGCAGAACGCCAAATATCTCCACCTGCGAGTCGGCGGCCGAAATTTCGCTGTTGAGTATCGATTGCCGTTCCAAGGTTATCATGCAGGTCGAGCTGATGAAATATTTATGTTAACGTTAACAAATATACAAATCTGTTTGAATAGCCAGCAAATTTTCATGCAATGCAACAGATACTCAGGAAATTTGTGATAGGCAATCACTTTTTTATCGGGAATTCAGAGGGTTATCCCGGTCCTGCCTCAAACAGGGATATATCCGGTTCCCTTAACTTCCTCCATCACCGCATAGGTGTGGGTTTCGCGGACGCCGGGGAGGGGAAGAATCACCTCCGACAGGAACTGGCGATAGGCTTCCATGCCGGCGACGCGCGCCTTCACCAGATAATCGAAGCCACCTGCCACCATATGGCATTCCATGACGTCGTCGCTGCGTTTGACGGCGGCAGCGAATGCATCGAAAACGTCGGGTGTGGTACGATCAAGTTTCACCTGCACAAAGACGAGCAGGTTGCGGCCGAGCTTTTCCGGCGAGAGCTGGGCGCTGTAGCCGAGGATGTAACCCTCGCGGGTCAGCCGCTTGACGCGCTCGGCGGTCGCGGTCGGCGAAAGGCTGACGCGATCGGCGAGTTCTATGTTGCTCAGACGGCCTTCCTTCTGGAGCGCCCGAAGGATCTTGCGGTCGAGACGGTCGAGTTCCTTCATTTTCGCCTGCCAAGTGGAGTGAATCTAGTTTAATATCCGGTAAGTGTCGCAGAAATCCGCCGAAATCGCCAGGGAATTCCCGCTATGTGGAGAATGAAACGGAGGCATCCATGAACCAGCAGATTCTGACCGAGCCATTCATTCCTTTCAACGCCCCCTATGCCGGCGACGACGACCGGCTGATCCGGCAATTCGCCGCCCGCACCAGTTTTTCGCAGGCGCAGGACGCGGCGATCGACCAGCGGGCGCGGCGGATGATCAACGCCATCCGCGACGGTTCGGGCAAGGTCGGCGGCGTCGAGGATTTCCTGCGGGAATACGGTCTTTCGACCCGCGAGGGGCTGGCGCTGATGGTGCTCGCCGAGGCGCTGCTGCGCGTGCCGGACGCGCTGACGCAGGACAGGCTGATCGAGGACAAGCTGCGCGAGGGCGGCTGGAGCACCCACGAGGCATCGGGCGAAAGCTGGTTCGTGTCGGCCTCGGCCTGGGCGCTTGCCGTCTCGGCCCGCGTCATCGGACCCGGCGAAACGCCGGAGGGGATCCTTCGCGACCTCGTCAAGCGCGTCGGCCTGCCGACCGTGCGTAGCGCCACCAAGCAGGCGATGCGTTTCCTCGGCCACCATTTCGTGCTCGGCGAGACGATGAAGGACGCGCTTTCCCGCGCCGCCAAGAGCGAGGAGAAGGGATACCGCCATTCCTTCGACATGCTGGGCGAGGGCGCGCGCACGGCGGAGGATGCCAAGCGCTATTTCCGCTCCTATGCCGACGCGATCCAGGCGATCGGCGCCTATATGGCGAAGAACGGCAAGGGCAAGCAGCTTCCCGACCGCATGGGCATCTCGGTCAAGCTCTCGGCGCTGCATCCGCGCTACCTTGCGACCCACCGCGACCGGGTGATGAAGGAACTCGTGCCCGACCTCACCGATCTCGCGCGGATGGCGAAGGAACACCAGCTCAACTTCACCGTCGATGCGGAGGAGGCCGACCGGCTGGAACTGTCGCTCGACGTGATCGCCGCCGTCTTTTCCGATCCGTCGCTTTCCGGCTGGGACGGATTCGGGCTGGCGATCCAAGCCTATCAGAAGCGGGCGGCTCATGTAATCGACTATGTCGACCAGCTCTGCGCGACGCTCGGCCGGCGCATGATGGTGCGCCTCGTCAAGGGCGCCTATTGGGACACGGAGGTGAAGCGGGCGCAGGAACGGGGGCTGGAGGACTATCCGGTCTGGACGCGCAAGCCCGCGACGGACCTTTCCTATCTCGCCTGCGCCCAGCAGCTCCTTTCCAAGCGGGCGCGTATCTTTCCGCAGTTCGCCACCCACAACGCCCTGACGGTCTCGACCATCCTGGAACTTGCCGGTCCGGACCGTTCCGGCTTCGAGTTCCAGCGGCTGCACGGCATGGGCGAGGCGCTTTACGACGACCTGCTCGAAAGCAACGACCGGATCGCCTGCCGCATCTATGCGCCGGTCGGCGGCTATCGCGACCTGCTCGCCTATCTCGTGCGCCGCCTGCTGGAGAACGGCGCCAACTCCTCCTTCGTGGCGGTGGCCGGCGACAAGAACGTCGCGGTAGAGAAGCTTCTGGAAAGACCGGCGGCGCGGCTCGGCCTCGACGACGGCATCGGCGCGCGGCACAAGCAGATCCCGCTGCCATCCGACATCTACGGACGCCGCAAGAACAGCGCCGGTTTCGAATTCGGCCATCGCGACAGCCTCGACCGGCTGACGCAGAGCCTGTCGAGGCCCTGGGGAGAGGTGAAGGCGGGGCCGCTGGTCGCGGGCCTCACCTCGAAAGCCGAAGAAAAGCAGGTCACGTCGCCCGCCGACCGGTCGAAGACCGTCGGTACGGTGCGTCACGCGACCGTGCAGGATGTCGACGCCGCGTTCGCGGCCGCAGGCAAGGCCTTCAAGGCCTGGTCGCGCCAGCCGGTGGAGACCCGCGCCGCCTGCCTGGAGCGGATGGCCGGCCTGCTCGAAGAAAACCGCGACCGGCTGCTGGCGCTGCTTGCCGCGGAAGCCGGCAAGACGCTGGACGACGGCATTGCGGAGATCCGCGAGGCGGTGGATTTCTGCCGCTACTATGCCGACAAGGGGCGCGAACTCTTCGGCGCGCCGGTGCCGATGCCCGGCCCGACCGGTGAGGACAACCGCCATCTCTGGCGCGGCCGCGGCGTGTTCGGCTGCATCTCGCCCTGGAATTTCCCGCTCGCCATCTTCCTCGGCCAGATTTCGGCGGCTCTCGTGGCCGGCAATACGGTGGTCGCCAAGCCGGCGCCGCAGACGCCGCTGATCGCTTTCGAGGCGATCAGGTTCTTCCATCAGGCCGGGGTGCCGGCGGAGGCGCTGGCATTGCTGCCGGGCGGTCCGGAGGTGGGCGCGGCGATCACCGCGCATCCGAAGCTCGCGGGCGTAGCCTTCACCGGTTCGACGAGGACGGCCTGGGCGATCAACCGGGCGCTTGCCGCCAAGGACGGGCCGATCGTGCCACTCATCGCCGAGACCGGCGGCATCAACGCGATGATCGTCGACGCGACGGCGCTTTCCGAACAGGTGGCGGACGACGTGGTCGTCTCGGCCTTCCGCTCGGCCGGCCAGCGCTGCTCGGCGCTGCGCCTGCTCTTCCTGCAGGAGGACGTGGCCGACGGCATGCTGAGAATGATCGAGGGGGCGGCGGCGGAACTCAACCTCGGCGACCCCATCCGGCAGAATACCGATGTCGGCCCGATCATCGACGAGAACCAGCGGCGGATGCTTTCCGACCATGTGGCGGAGATGCGGGTGAAGCAGAAGGTGCGCTATGCCGGACAGGTGCCTGAGACGGGCAATTTCTTCGCGCCGCATATCGTCGAGCTCGACAGCCCCGCGGCGCTGACCAAGGAAGTCTTCGGCCCCGTGCTGCACGTGGTGCGCTGGAAGGCGAAGGAGCTCGACAAGGTGCTTTCCGCCATCGACGCCACCGGCTACGGGCTGACGCTCGGCATCCACAGCCGCATCGAATCCACGATCCGCAAGGTGACGGAGGCGCTGGATGTCGGCAATGTCTATGTCAACCGCAACATGATCGGCGCCGTGGTCGGCACCCAGCCCTTCGGCGGCTCCGGCCTTTCCGGCACCGGCTTCAAGGCGGGCGGCCCGGCCTACCTGATGCGGTTCGCCGAGGAGCAGGTGATCTCGGTCAACACGGCCGCCGCCGGCGGCAATGCCAGCCTGATCGCGATCGGCGAGGGGTGAGACGCGACGGCCGAAGGCCGGCAAAACGCTCCGGTGGAGCGTTTTGAGCGTCGAACGCGCCGAGCCAAAGCGAGGCGCCGGCAAGGCGCGGCTGCTTCAATCACTCCGGTGCAATGATTGCAGCGCCGAACGCTCGGAGTTCAGGCGGCATACCGAGCCCTGCGTTCCGAACGAAAAAAGCCCGGAGCGATCCGGGCTTTTTTCGTGGAAGGAAACCTCAAAGCTTCTCCTCGTATTTTTCGGCCTTCGCCTTCGACATGATGCGTTCCAGCCAGCCGAGCATGACGGCCGAGACGACGAAGGCGAGGTGGATGATCGTGTACCACATCAGCTTCCAATTGTCGTACTGGGCGGCGTTCAGGAAGATCTGCAGCAGGTGGATCGAGGAGATCGCCACGATCGACGATGCCACCTTGATCTTCAGGCTGCCGGCATCGAGCTTGCCGAGAAAGGAGACGTCGGCCTCGGTCTCGTCGAAGCGGCTCACGAAATTCTCGTAGCCGGAGATCATCACCATGACGATGAGGCTCGCAACGAGCGCGGCGTCGATCAGGCCCAGCATGGCGAGGATCATCTCGGCCTCTCCGAGCGAAAAGACGTCCTTGGCGACTTTCCAGAATTTCATGGCGAAGGAGAGGGCGTAGACCGCGAGGGCAGCGACCAGCCCGAGGTAGAATGCGACCAGGAGCCAGCGGCTTGAGAGGATGATCTTCTCGACCAGCAATTCCAGCGATTTCATGCGATCTCCGCGCGATTGAAAGGACGCGCTTCACATAATCGGCGATGGTGAAGGCTGCAAGACGGCGCGGAAGGTTGTTGCATTTCCGCAACGCGGCTATCCTCGCAGAAATATGATGAACAGAGTCATGTTTTAATAATTGACAATAACAGTCATGTTTTCTAATGGCATGAATAAGGCAATTTTCTGCCTCCCGCCACATTTTAGCCAGATTTGAAAACGGGCCGCCGCCTCCGGCGCGCTTTCGCGCGCCCGTGATTTCGCGTGCCTCCTCGAAAGGACAGTTATGGTCAGCCGGCGTTTGCGATCGATCCTCACCACCTGCACCGCGCTCGCGGCGCTTTCCCTTGCCGCCGAAGCCTCGGCCCAGCAGGCTCAGCAGGCACAGGAAAACGGCACGACCCTGCGGCCGATCGTGCTGAAGGGGAAGTCGTCGCGCCTGAAGAAAGGAACCGCGGCAGATACTCCCCTGGCTTCCGAAACGACGAAGGAGACGCTCGATAAGCGGGATATCGAGGACCTTGACGACCTCGGCAATACGGTAGAGCCCGGTGTCAGCTTCGTCTCTGCAACAAAAAGCGTCAACATACGCGGCCTGGAAGACGACCGTGTAGTGACGACTATCGATGGTATTCCGATTCCTTACCTTTCCGACCCTGTGCGTGGCGCGTTCGGCGGTGTCGATGCCTATGATTTCTCGGCGCTTTCGACGATCGATATCGTGCGCGGCGGCGATTCGAGCCGCGTCGGGTCTGGTGCTTTGGGCGGGGCGGTCGTCCTCAGGACTCTGGAGCCCGAAGACCTTATTCCCGAAGGCAGTAATTGGGGCGGCATTTCGAAGCTGACATACGATAGCAGCGACCGTTCCGTCATTGGTTCCGCCGCCGTCGCCAAGCGCATCGAAAATACGTCCATTCTCTTTCAGGGAAGCTACAAAAAGGGTCATGAGACGAAAACGGCGGGCTCAACCGGCGGATACGGTACCGCCCGCACGGAAGCCAATCCGATGGACTACGACAAATCGAACCTCCTCTTTAAAGTTCGACACGACCTTGACGGCGGCCATCGGATTGGATTGACCGCAGAGCGATACAACATGGATTCCACGGAAGATCTGCGACAGGAACAGGGCACTACCTACCGTATTGATGACTACGACCGGATCTCGGACTTGCGGCGGGAGCGCGTTTCGCTCGACTACAGATATGATGCAATCAGCGATGACAGCTTCATTCAGAGCGCTTGGGCTTCGATCTATTGGCAACGAATCCTGCGCCACGAGGGGCCAGACGGTTATCGTCTCACGGCCCCGGTCGGCGAGTACTATCGGCTCAGCGACAAGACGGAAAAGAGTTGGGGCGTTGTCGGTGCATTGACCGGAGTCTACGAGGCGGGCCCTCTTCTCCATGAGATAACTGTTGGCGGTGACGCTTCGATCTTCACCACGCATCAATATATCAACGGTGAAGACAGTTGCGATGTAACTTACGTCCCTGCCTGCGCATTTTATCACAATAATCAATCGGATGAGCCGGATGTCGATGGCGCGCGCATCGGTATTTATGCCGACGACAAGATCTCAATCGGCGACAGCGGATTCTCGTTGACCCCCGGTGTTCGCTTTGACTGGTTCGACTACCGTCCATCCTCGACGGAGCAATATGAAAACAACAGCGGATACACCGGTTTGCCGGACGCGGATACAGATTGGGCAATTTCGCCCAAGGTGCGGCTTGCCTATCAGTTGCACGAAGATGTCGAGTTCTATGCGCAATGGGCAATGGGCTTCAAGTCACCAAGCGTCAGCCAGCTCTACAGCAACTATGATAACGCTCCGTTCTATCGCCAGATCGGCAATCCGGACTTGGAATCCGAGACCAGCAGCGGTTTTGAAGTCGGAGCCAACTTTGGTGACGCAGCGTTCGGAGGCAGCATCAAGGGATTTTACAACAAGTACCGTAATTTCATCGATTCCGACACCGTGGCCACCCCGGGCTATATGTTGGGATCGATCCAGTTCTTCAATCGGGATCGCGTTCGTATTTATGGTATCGAAGCCAAGGCTCACAAGGCATTCGACAACGGCTTCAATGTTCGGGCTTCCGTAGCTTACGCCTATGGCGAAGACGAAAACACAGGCGAGCTTCTCGACTCGGTCCCACCGCTCAAGGCCATTTTAGGCGCGGGATATGGAGCTGAGAATTGGGGAAGTGAGCTGTCGATGGTCGCTGTGGCTGGGGTGTCTAATCTCTCCCCGTCCAGTTTCAAGGCATCGGGCTATGCAATCTTCAACCTGACGGGCTGGTGGGAGCCAGAGCAATTGAAGGGATTGCGTATCCAGGCGGGCGTCTACAATATCTTCGATCGCGAGTATTACGATGCCCTGGAAATGAAGGATTACACATCGGTCACGGCCTCGTCTTCAAACAAGGCCTTCTACTCCGAGCCGGGCCGGACGTTCAAAGTCTCGCTCACGCAGCGGTTCTAAGATCAGGAAAAGGGGCGGGGGACGCCTCGGAGGGCGGCGCGAGGGGTTGCGCCGCCCTTTTTGCTGTTTGCACCTCGAAAGGCTGCCTTCCCGGCCATTCCCACATTACCGTTCCTTCGTTATTCATAACCGCACAAGCATATTTGAATGCCGCCAACCATGGGAACGGGGGAAGAGCGCATGACAGCCGTCAAGTCGGATATCGAGATCGCGCGGGCCGCTGCCAAGAAACCGATCGCGGAGATCGGCGCGCGGCTGGGAATACCCGCGGAGGCGCTGGCGCCCTACGGCAACGACAAGGCGAAGGTCGGCGCCGAATTCATAGCCTCGCTTTCCGGCCGCAAGGACGGCAGGCTCATCCTCGTCACGGCGATCAATCCGACGCCGGCGGGCGAGGGCAAGACGACCACGACCGTCGGCCTCGGCGACGGATTGAACCGCATCGGCAAAAAGGCGGTGATCTGCATTCGCGAGCCTTCGCTCGGGCCCTGTTTCGGCGTGAAGGGCGGGGCGGCCGGCGGAGGGTATGCGCAGGTCGTGCCGATGGAGGACATCAACCTGCATTTCACCGGCGATTTCCACGCGATCACGGCGGCGAACAACCTGCTTTCGGCGCTCGTCGACAATCATATCTACTGGGGCAATGCCGAGAACATAGACGTGCGCCGCATCACCTGGCGGCGGGTCATGGACATGAACGACCGGGCGCTTCGGCAGGCCGTCGTCTCGCTCGGCGGCGTGGCCAACGGTTTTCCGCGCGAAAGCGGGTTCGACATCACGGTCGCTTCGGAGGTGATGGCGATCCTCTGCCTGGCGGCGGACCTCGAGGACCTCGAAAGACGGCTCGGCGGCATCGTCGTCGGCTACCGCTTCGACAGGACGCCGGTCTTCGCGCGCGACCTGAAGGCGCATCAGGCCATGACGGTGCTGCTCAAGGACGCCATGCAGCCGAACCTCGTGCAGACGCTCGAGAACAACCCGGCCTTCGTGCATGGCGGGCCGTTCGCCAACATCGCGCACGGCTGCAATTCGGTCATCGCCACGAAGACGGCGCTGAAGCTCGGCGATTACGTGGTGACGGAAGCGGGGTTCGGGGCGGATCTCGGCGCGGAGAAATTCTTCGACATCAAGTGCCGCAAGGCGGGGCTGAAGCCGGATGCGGCCGTGATCGTCGCGACGGTCCGGGCGCTGAAGATGAACGGCGGCGTGCGGAAGGAGGATCTCGGCCACGAGAATGTCGAGGCGCTCTCGCGCGGCTGCTCCAATCTCGGCCGGCATATCGCCAATGTCCGAAGGTTCGGCGTTCCCGTGGTCGTCGCGATCAACCATTTCACCTCGGATACGGAGGCCGAGATCGCCGCGGTGAAGGACTACGTGGCGCGTCACGGGGCGGACGCCATCCTCTGCCGGCACTGGGCGGAGGGTTCGGCGGGCATCGAGGAACTCGCCCATAAGGTGGTGGAGCTTGCGGAAGGCGGGCAGGCGAGGTTCCAGCCGCTTTATCCCGAGCATCTGCCGCTTCTCGAAAAGATCGAGATCATCGCCTCGAAGATCTATCATGCGGGCGAGGTGACCACCGACAAGGGCGTGCGCGACCAGCTCAAGGCCTGGGAGGAGCAGGGCTACGGCGACCTGCCGATCTGCATCGCCAAGACGCAATATTCCTTTTCCACCGATCCCAACCTGCGCGGCGCGCCGGAAGGCCATGTGGTGCATGTGCGCGAAGTCAGGCTTTCGGCCGGCGCCGGCTTCGTCGTCGCCATCACCGGCGAGATCATGACCATGCCCGGCCTGCCGCGCGTGCCTTCCGCCGAGCGGATTTTTTTGAATGACGAGGGATATGTGGAGGGGTTATTCTGAGGGCTGGCCGGCTTCGCATTTGCTGGCCCTTGCCCCTCACCCTAACCCTCTCCCCGCTAGCGGGGAGAGGGGACGTGCCACGATCGACCTTGTTCGACGGCGGAGAGGGCGTGCCTAACGCACGACGAAGAACGTGGGAAAACGGTGCGGCATAGTTCCTTCTTCCCGCGCGCGGGGAGAAGGTGCCGACAGGCGGATGAGGGGCAATGCTCTAACGGCAATACCGGTATCCGTTTTTCCGCTCCATGATGTCGAGATGCAGGTGGGTCTCGTGGGCGGCGTCGCTGCCCGGGGAGAGCACGGTGGTGAAATGCAGGCAGGCGCCGGCGGTCGCGGTGCGCTGAAAGGCGCCTTCCAGCGTGGAATCCTCGTCGCGCGGCTTCATCTCCAACGTCTTGCCGTCGTCGAGCTTGAAGGCGGCGACGTCGAACGCGTTGCCGCGAGCGTGTTCGGAAATCTTTCCCGTCGAGGCGCTGTTGCGAAGCCGGCAGTCGTAGGTGGAGCCCGGGACGAGGCCCGCGATCTTCCGCCCCGGCATGGCGATGTTCATCGCCGGCTGCACCGTATCCTTCAGCCAGTGCGCCAGGGTGAGCGCCGTCTTGCATCGCATTCGGGCGCCGCCAAGCCGGACACCCGGCAGGACCTCCGCGACCTCGATCGGATGCTCGATACCGCAGCCGTTGCCGTCGTCGATCGGAGCGATCGACTGGAACTTCGCACCGAGGGAAGTGAGGTCGGCGAGACAGGCCTTCAGTTCCTCGGGGTCTTCCTTGACGAGCGGCGGCGGGGGCGGAGGAGGGGGAGCCGCGGCCTTGTCCTCTTCTTCCTCCTTGCCGTCGGGCTTGGGGCCGTCGTCCGTCGCGGGCGTCGTGGACGTGTCCGGTGCCGGTTTCGGCAGGGGCTTGGGAACCTCGGCGGCGGCGGGCGGTTCGGTCTCGGTGGGAGCTGGTGGCGCAAGGGTGCCGCCTTCCGGAGCCGGAGCCTTCGGAGCTCCGGTTTCCGGCGATTTGGCCTCGGGTGCCGGCTCGGTCTTTTCGGCCGGTTTTTCGACCGGAACCGGGCCGGTTCCCGGCAGGGTGGCGCCTGTCAGAAAGGGCGCGCCGATCAGAAGCAATATCCAGAACCGCGGCATGCTCGTTTCCTCCCTGGGGCGGGTTTGCGGGGTGGCAACGCGTTTGCCCCGGTTTTGGTCGCATCGCAGCGGAAGAAATTCGCTTGCGCGCCGCCGCGACTGCGGCTAACAATTCCGCCCATGACGATTTCGATGAACATCGGTAACTGGTGGCCGGCACGCTTCACGCGGCCTTGACCAGTCATGTCCATCGACAGACGACACAAAGCCGCCCGAGAACCGAGGCGGCTTTTTTGTTGGCCGCAAAGAGACCGGGCAACGAGCAGTTCCGGGAAGGTTTCCCTCCGGAGCTGCGCCGAAACAAAGGATCGGAGAGGACAATGGTAACGATCATTCGGGATGACGGTTCGGAAGTTTACGAGACCCGGGGAGGGATCACCGTCAGCCGCCAGCGGCGCGCGGCCGATTATGCCAGCGCCATCTCCTCCTATGTGGACAGGCTCGATGAGCGGCGGGGCGCGGTGTTCTCCTCCAACTACGAGTATCCCGGACGCTACACCCGCTGGGACACCGCGATCGTCGATCCGCCGCTCGGCATTTCCTGCAACGGCCGCAAGGTGTGGATCGAGGCCTATAACGAACGCGGCGAAGTGCTGCTCGGATTCGTCACGGCCAAGCTGAAGACGGTCGCCGACCTGACGCTCGGGGCAAGCACCGCCCGCAGGCTGGACCTCACCGTCAACGAGCCCGCCCGCGTCTTCACGGAAGAAGAGCGGTCCAAGATGCCGACGGTCTTTTCCGTGCTGCGCGCCATCGTCGATCTCTTCCATTCGGAAGCGGATTCGGCGATCGGCCTCTTCGGCGCCTTCGGCTACGATCTCGCCTTCCAGTTCGATGCCATCAAGCTTTCCATGCAGCGGCCGGAAGATCAGCGCGACATGGTGCTCTTCCTGCCGGACGAAATCCTGGTCGTCGATCATCACGCGGCCAAGGCCTGGATCGACCGCTACGACTTTGCCAGGGATGGCGTGACGACCGAGGGCAGATCGGACGAAATCGCGGCCGAGCCCTTCCAGCGTACGACGGCTGTGCCGCCGAAGGGCGATCACAAGCCCGGCGAATACGCCCGGCTCGTCACCAAGGCCAAGGAGAGTTTCCGCCGCGGCGACCTCTTCGAGGTGGTGCCCGGCCAGAAATTCATGGAGCGCTGCGATAGCAAGCCTTCGGAGATTTCCAACCGGCTGAAGGCGATCAATCCGTCGCCCTATTCCTTCTTCATCAATCTGGGGAAGCAGGAATACCTGATCGGCGCCTCGCCGGAGATGTTCGTGCGCGTTTCGGGCCGGCGGATCGAGACGTGCCCGATTTCCGGCACGATCAAGCGCGGCGAGGACGCGATCTCGGACAGCGAGCAGATTCTGAAGCTGCTCAATTCCAAGAAGGACGAATCCGAGCTCACCATGTGCTCGGATGTGGACCGCAACGACAAATCGCGCGTCTGCGAGCCGGGTTCGGTCAAGGTGATCGGCCGGCGGCAGATCGAGATGTATTCGCGCCTCATCCACACCGTCGACCACATCGAGGGACGCCTGCGTCCGGACATGGACGCTTTCGACGGTTTCCTGTCGCATGCCTGGGCGGTGACGGTCACCGGCGCGCCGAAGCTCTGGGCCATGCGCTTCATCGAGAACCACGAGAAGAGCCCGCGCGCCTGGTATGGCGGGGCGATCGGCATGGTGGGCTTCAACGGCGACATGAACACCGGGCTGACGCTGCGGACCATCCGCGTCAAGGACGGCATTGCGGAAGTGAGAGCAGGAGCGACGCTTTTGAACGACAGCGATCCCCATGAGGAAGAGGCGGAAACCGAACTGAAGGCTTCCGCCATGCTTGCCGCCATCCGCGACGCGCGGACCGGCAATACGGCCAAGGCCGGCCGCGACGTCGCGCGCGTCGGGCAGGGCGTGAAGATCCTGCTCGTCGACCACGAGGACAGTTTCGTCCACACGCTCGCCAACTATTTCCGCCAGACGGGCGCCACCGTCTCGACCGTGCGCACGCCGGTGCCGGAAGAGGTCTTCGACCGGCTCGATCCGGACCTTGTGGTGCTGTCGCCCGGTCCGGGCAATCCGAAGGATTTCGACTGCAAGGCGACGATCAAGAAGGCCAGGGCCCGGAACCTGCCGATCTTCGGCGTCTGCCTCGGCCTGCAGGCACTCGCCGAGGCCTATGGCGGCGAATTGAGGCATCTCGCGCTTCCCATGCACGGCAAGCCTTCGCGCATCCGCGTGCTGGAGCCGGGCATCGTCTTCTCCGGGCTCGCCCGGGAAGTGACGGTCGGCCGCTATCACTCGATCTTCGCCGACCCCAAGACGCTGCATCCCGACTTCACGATCACGGCGGAAAGCGAGGACGGCACGATCATGGGTATCGAGCATATCAAGGAGCCGGTCGCGGCGGTGCAGTTCCACCCCGAATCGATCATGACGCTCGGCGGCGACGCCGGCATGCGGATGATCGAGAACGTCGTGGCGCATCTTTCGCGCAAACGCGAAACGAAGGCTGCGTGATGGCTTCCGGAGCCGTCAGCATCGAGGCCATGCGGCCCAAGCATATCGAGAGCTTTCACAGGGCTCTCGATACGGTCTCGCGCGAGCGGAAATATCTGACCTTCCTGGAGGCGCCGCCGCTCGAATCCACACGCTCCTTCATTCTCGACATGATCGAAAACGGGCATCCGCAATTCGTGGCGGTCGTTGACGGCGAAGTAGTCGGCTGGTGCGATATCCGCCGGGAGGGCAGGCCGAGCCATGCACATCGCGGTTCGCTCGGCATGGGCATCATTCCCGGCCATCGCGACAAGGGATTGGGCAGGCGGCTGATCACGGCGGCTCTCGATGCCGCCCGCGAACTTGGCCTGCATCGCGTCGAACTCCATGTTCATGCGGACAATCCCAGAGCGATCGCGCTCTACGAAAAGGTCGGCTTCGTGCAGGAAGGCGTGGCCCGCGACGCGGTGAGGATCGACGGACGGTATATCGACGCGATCCAGATGGCAGTGATCTTCGGGTAGGCCATTCTCCTTTGACAAGCCCGCCCATCTGAGGCATACACCCGGCCAACCGAAACCGCCGAGCAACATCCGTTGCGCCGGCGGTTTCGCCGTTTTGGGGCTCCGGCCCTGCAAATCATTCGCATGCGCATAAGGACGACAATGGTGGCGAGGGATACGAATATCGTCGAACGGCTGGCCTTCTGGGGCATCCCGCTGTCGCTCGCGGTGATGGGCCTGAAGATGCTCGCCTGGTGGATGACAGGTTCGGTCGCGCTGCTTTCGGACGGGCTCGAATCCCTTGTCAACGTTGCCGCCGCCTTCATCGCCTATTTCGTCATCCGCTATGCGCAGCGCCCGGCCGATCACGATCACCAGTTCGGGCATCACAAGGCGGAATACATCTCCGCCGTCATCGAAGGCGTGCTGATCGTCGTCGCCGCGCTGCTCATCATCCAGGAGGCATGGGGCGCGCTTTTCGAGCCGAAGCTGCTCGATGCGCCGGTTCCGGGCCTTGCGATCAACGGGCTTGCCGGCATCATCAACGGCGTCTGGGCGACGATCCTGATCAGAACCGGCAAGGCGCATCGCTCGCCGGCGATGGAGGCGGATGGCCGCCACATCATGTCCGACGTGGTGACGTCGGCCGGCGTCTTTGTCGGCCTCATCCTCGCCGTCCTGACGGGTTATGCGATCCTCGACCCGCTGCTCGCCATCCTCGTCGCCTTCAACATCCTCTGGCAGGGCTACAAGGTGATCTCCCATTCGCTCGGCGGGCTGATGGACAGGGCGCTGGAACCGGACGAGGAGGCGGCGGTGCGGGAGGCGATCACCGCCTGTTCCGGCGGTGCGCTCGGCGTGCACGACCTGAAATCCCGGCGGGCGGGGGCGGCGGCCTTCATCGATTTCCATCTCGTCGTGCCGGCGGAAATGAACGTGGAGGAGGCGCATGGCATCTGCGACCGCTTGGAAGATGCGATCAAAGAGATTATTCCCGGCGCCACGTTGGCGATCCATGTGGAGCCCGAAGGCGAGCGCGCCCATGGACAGAAGGTAGAAGTCGAAGGAACAGGCAAATGACGATGACGGATGTCAGCGGGCTCAAGCAGCTCGGATCGAATGTTGAGGCGCCGCAGAGCCCGGAGGCGGCGGTGCTGGAAAAGGTGCCGAACGGCAATCAGGGCACCGACTACGTGGTGCGCTTCACGGCGCCGGAATTCACCTCGCTCTGCCCGATGACCGGGCAGCCGGATTTCGCGCATATCGTCATCGACTACATTCCCGACGGCTTTCTGGTGGAATCGAAGTCGCTGAAGCTCTTCCTGCATTCGTTCAGGAACCACGGCGCCTTCCACGAGGATTGCTCGATCTACATCGCCAAGCGCATCGTCGACCTGCTCGCCCCGAAATGGCTTCGGATCGGTGCCTACTGGTATCCGCGCGGCGGCATCCCGATCGATGTCTTCTGGCAGACGGGCGAGGCGCCGGCCGGTGTCTGGCTGCCGGAGCAGGGGGTTGCGACGTATAGAGGACGTGGCTGACTAGACGTCCATCGAGTCGTCGTTGCCGAGATCGCTGTTGTCGAAATCGGGCTGGTCGTCGGCGAAATCGTTGCTGCCGTAGTCGGCCCGCTGCCAGCCGTCATTGGTGTTCGCATCCGCGATTGCGGCGTCATTGCCGCTAGCTTCGCGGATGGCGTCGTCGCCGTAATAGTTGTTGACGACGGTTTCCTCGGCCGGCGCCGCGTTTCCGAAGGGATTGGCGCCCTCGAAGGGCGAGCCCCAGCCGAGCGAATTCATGTGACTGCCGAAAATGCCCGACAGCGAATTGGCGAGCAGCATGCCGCCGGCCACGCCTGCGGCCGTGCCCAACGCGCCTCGCAAAAAGCTGCCGCCGGCGGAGGGAGCATAGGCCTGGGCGCTCCACGGACCGGAAGGCGGCGGAGCGCGGTAGCCGTCGCCGTCATCGCGGCCGGTCCGGTAGCTTTGACGCGGCGCGCTGCCCCACGGGCCGGAGGCGGGCGAGCTGGATTGCGAAGTGGGCGCCGGCTGGTGCGGCTGGCCCGATCCGAAAATCGAACTCAGGAACCCGCCGCCCTGTTCGGCGCGGTGATGTTCGCTTTCACCGGCCTCGAGCTCGCGAACGCGATCCTCCAGTTCACGGATGCGGTTGGCGGCGGCTTCCAGGCCTTTTTCCTGCACGACCACGGCCTGTGCCAGATAATAGGTGGCATAGGGCTGTTCGCGGGTTGCCTGGTCGATGAAGGTTTCCGCCTCGCGGTCGCGCGGCGTGGCGGATGCCGTCCGCACGCGGTCGAAAAGGGTAGTGAGGAGCTGGCGTTCTTCCGGTGACATGTCTGCCTCCTTGCGGATTGTTGCCATGCTCAAGGAGGTAGGCGGGGATTCCGGTTTTTCAAAGCCGCAATCCCCTTAAATCTCGGTAATCTTCGGTTCAGCCGAAGACCAGCGACAGGCCGAGAAGGGCGGTGGCCGCACCGGCGATGCGGGTGACGGAGGGCGCGAAACGGGAGATACCCAGGCCAAGCGCGATGCCGGCGACATGCAGAAGCGCCGTTGCGATTGCGAAGCCGATACCGAACTGCAGGGCACCGGCCGTACCGAGTTCGCCGCCATGGGCATGACCGTGGAAAAGCGCGAAAACGCCGACGATGGCCGCGCTAGCCGAAACGGGAAGCTTCACGGCCATCGCTACCAGCAGGCCGAGGCCGATGACGGAGGCGAGGATCGCCGGTTCGACGAAGGGGAGGCCGATGCCGGAAAGCGCCAGAAGGAAGCCGATCGCCATGGTACCGACGAAAGCGGACGGAACGACCCAGAGAGCCCTGTTGCTCTTGTCCTCCCTGGCTATCTGCGCCGCCCAGAGGCCGACCGCGACCATGGCGAGGATGTGATCGAGGCCGAAGAGCGGATGCGAGAAGCCGGCCATGAAGGAGCCGTGCGCATCCGGATCGAGATGGGCGAAGGCGGGCGCGGTTGCGGCCGCAAGGATCGCGGCGGCGAGCGAAAGGCGTTTCAGCATTTTGGTCCCCTGAAAATTATAAGCATGCATAACGAAGCCGGAGGATAGGCGGGCGCCTTCCGCCTGTCCATCGGCAATCGCAGTGCAGCACGGCTCGTCACTACGTCATTCACCTTAGTCGTCGGAAGGTGCCGTGTTAGACTCCGCACTCCATTGTTTTACGGCCGCGAACGCATTATGTCCGGTATATGAATCTGATGCAGGAGACATTTACCGTGCTCGACGACGAAGACGACAAGGACGACAAGACGAAGGAACTGCCGCTCGGCAAGGAAACGGAGGCGAACCTTTTCAAGTCGCGTTCGATCTTTATCTACGGGCCGATCACCCAGGAACTGGCGCAGAAGGTCAACACGCAGCTCGTGGCGCTTGCCGCCGCCAGCGACGAGGACATTCGCATCTACGTGAACTCTCCCGGCGGGCATGTGGAATCGGGCGATTCGGTCCACGACATGGTCAAGTTCATCAAGCCGAAAGTCTGGATGATCGGCACGGGCTGGGTCGCTTCCGCCGGCGCGCTGATCTACGTCTCGGCCGCCAAGGAGCGTCGCATCGCGCTGCCGAACACCCGCTTCCTGCTGCATCAACCGTCCGGCGGCACCCGCGGCATGGCATCCGATATCGAGATCCAGGCGCGCGAGATCATCAAGATGAACGAGCGGCTGATCAGGATCTTCTCCAAGGCCACCGGTCAGCCGGAGGAAAAGATCGCCAAGGATATCGAGCGCGACTACTGGCTGTCCGCCGAAGAGGCCAAGGACTACGGCCTGGTGGCGCGCATCGTCACCTCGCAGAGCGAAATCTGATCGGGTTGAATTTCTGAAAAGCAAAACCCCGCCGGCGCAAACCGGCGGGGTTTTTGTTTGTGAGGCTCAGGCGACCTGCGGCCGCCAGGCGATGACGCCTTCGGTTCGGGCGCGGACGTCCGGCGGGGCAAGGCAGGTGGCGACGGCCTCGTAACCCGGCGCCCCCGGATAGGGCATCACGCGGCCTGGGGGATTGTGGTTGGCCGGGCAGAGGATGATCGCCTCATCCGGGCCGACGGCCGCGAGATCGAGGATCGCCGAGGAGCGCGTCAGCATGAAGACCGGCCGGGCACCTGGTCCCCGCCGGCGCAGATGGGCGATCACCGCCTCCTGCGTCGCCTGATCCAGCCCTTGTTCGATCATGTCGATGACGGGAATCTCGCCGGGGCCGGCCTCCAGCGCGGCGAGGAGGGCGGTGAGGCCGGGTGAAAGCGTGGCGCCATCCTCCACGAGCCAGCCCAGCGCCCGCTCGACCTGCGCTTTCAGCGCCGCATCGGCCTCCATGCGGGCTCTGGCGGCTGCAGCGTCGTCCGCGGCGCGGTCGAGGCCGACGAAGAGTGCGCCCGGCAGGTTTTCGGCAATCGCCCTCGCGAGCCGCGTCTTGCCGCTGCCGAGCGGGCCGATGATATAGTTCAGCGGCTTGATATCCCTGAGCTCGAACCGCTCGCCGCCCCAGGGCCAGGGAAGGTCGAAGGCGGCCACGATCTCGGCCGCCGGGCGGACCAGCCGCGCCAGCTCCTGCATCTTCGGGGGATGACCGTCGGCAAGGCCGGCGCGCAGGTCGCGGACGGTCTCGACCTTGACCGAAAGCTCCCGGATTTCTTCTTCGAGCCGTTTCTGATGGGCGGCGAGCGCGGGCGCCAGCCCTTGCGGATCGCCTTTCAGCACCCGCGCCACCTGGGCGAGGCTGAGGCCGAAGGCCCTCAGCGCCGCGATCTCGGCGGCGCGGGCCATTTCGGCCGGGCCGTAAGTACGCCAGCCCGCGGCGGTGCGGACGGGCAGCACGAGGCCGCGCTGTTCATAAAGGCGAAGCGCCTTCTGGGATATGCCGAGCCGCCCGGCGGCTTCGGATGCGTTGAGATAGTGTGCGGCAGACGTCAAGGAATCACCTCGCTGGTTGTTGACCGCTCCTCTATCGGGGCGGTCCCAGGGGCCGGGTCAATGGTTCTCCGCAAAGAAAATTCGATCGTCATGGAGGAGCATCAAGCGATCCGCATGCCCGAAATCGGCCCCGATCCCGAATGTGCCGTACTCTTTTCCCCCAATCTCGCTTGCCTTCGACGCGAGGCTTGTGCTCGATAACGGGCTTCCATCCCTACGAGTCCCGCCCGCATGCTCAAGGATTTTTCCGTCTCCGCCCTGATGATGGGCCTGCTCACCGCTTTCGTCGGCTTCATCAGTTCCTTCGCCGTCATCATGCAGGGGCTGCAGGCCATGGGGGCCACGGCACCGCAAATCGCTTCCGGACTGGCCGCGCAGTCGATTTCGACCGGCGTCCTCGCGATCGTGTTTTCCGTGTGGTTCCGCATGCCGGTCAGCATGGCCTGGACGACGCCCGGCGCGGCGCTGCTCGCCGGCATCGGCGTGATCGAGGGCGGGTTTCCGGCCGCGGTCGGCGCGTTTGCCGTCTGCGGCGTGCTGATCATCCTGTCCGGCCTTTTCCGACCGCTGGGGTGGGCCATTCGAGCCATCCCGGCGCCGCTCGCCAACGCGATGCTCGCCGGCATCCTGCTCAGCCTTTGTCTCGCGCCGATCAAGGCGGTGGCGTTCAATGCGGCGCTCGGGTTGCCGATCGTGCTCACCTGGATGGTTGTGGTGTCGCGCTGGCGGCTCTGGGCGGTGCCGGCCTCGCTCGGCGCGCTGATCCTGGTGCTCGTCTTCGGAGTGGACCTGCCGCCGGATGCGATGGGGCAGATCGGCGCCGCCATCCATCCGGGCTTCACCTTCATCGAACCGGTGTTCACCCTGCATGGCGCGATCTCGGTGGCGATCCCGCTTTTCATCGTCACCATGGCCTCTCAGAATATTCCGGGCATTGCCATTCTCAAGGTCCATAATTACGAGCCGCCGCCGGGCGTGCTCTTCGCCGGGACCGGCATCTTCACCATTCTCGGCGGGCTGGTGGGGGGCGTGCCGGTCAACATGGCCGCAATCACGGCTGCCATGTGCGCCAGCGAGGATGCCCATCCGGACCCCGCGAAACGTTACTGGGCGACGATCGTCAGCGGCTTCGGCTATATCGCACTCGGGCTCGTCGCCGGCGGCACCATCGCCTTCGTGTCGCTGGCGCCTCCGATCCTGCTGCAGGCGGTCGCCGGCCTCGGCCTGATCAATGCTTTCGCCAGCTCGGCTTTCGCGGCCTACCGGGAGCCGGAAACGCGCGAAGCGGCGGCGATCACCTTCCTTGTCACCGCGTCCGGCCTTTCCTTCGCAGGCATTTCCGGTGCCTTCTGGGGGCTGATCGCCGGCGGCGTCATGATGGCGCTTACCCGTTTCATGCGGTCCGCGAAAAAGTGAACAGGGGCTTGCCTCGATTTTTTCCCGCGGTTATACATCCTGCCCATGACCATGACAGGCGCAATCATGTCCAGCCGTTCGTCCACCTGCCGCATCGCGGCCGGGGCACCGGTTTTTGCGCTTTCCTCGCTTCTTAGCCTCGACCTTACGCGCGGTTGCCGGGTCCGTTGAGGAGCGCCCGGCGGCCGAAAAGCCCTGCCGGCGTAAGAGCTCCTCTCACGAACATTCAAGACCGATAGAGAAAAGACCGCGTAAGGTCCGCACCGATCATGGCCAATCCTCCGGATGCCGCGGTGCGTAAAGAGAGACGAAGACAATGGACGCCAAAACCTATTCTCCCAAACAGGGCATGCCGCAGGCGGCGGTGAAATACCGGGCCTATCCGACGATCGACATCCCCGACCGGACCTGGCCGTCGAAAACCATCGCCAAGGCACCGATCTGGTGCTCGGTGGACCTGCGCGACGGCAACCAGTCGCTGGTCAACCCGATGGGGCATGACCGCAAGGCCCGCATGTTCAAGCTGCTGCTCGACATGGGGTTCAAGGAAATCGAGGTCGGCTTTCCTTCCGCCTCGCAGACCGACTTCGACTTCGCCCGCTGGTGCGTGGAGGAGGGCGGCGTGCCGGACGACGTCTCCATGCAGGTCCTCGTCCAGTGCCGGCCGGAACTGATCACCCGCACGTTCGAGGCGCTGGAAGGCGCCAAGCACCCGATCATACATTTCTACAACTCCACCTCCGAGCTGCAGCGCCGCGTGGTATTCGCCAAGGATGTCCATGGCATCAAGCAGATCGCGGTCGATGCGGCGAAGATGATCACCGACATGGCCGCGAAGGCCGGCGGGGACTACCGCTTCCAGTATTCGCCTGAAAGCTTTACCGGCACCGAACTCGACGTGGCGCTGGAGATCTGCAATGCCGTGATCGAGGTGGTGAAGCCCACCGCCGACAACAAGCTGATCATCAACCTGCCGTCCACGGTCGAGATGGCGACGCCGAACGTCTATGCCGACCAGATCGAGTGGATGTGCCGGCAGATCGACAACCGCGAGAACATCATCATCTCGCTGCATCCGCATAACGACCGGGGCACCGGCATCGCCGCGACGGAACTCGGTCTGATGGCCGGCGCCGATCGCGTCGAGGGCACGCTGTTTGGCAATGGAGAGCGCACCGGCAACGTGGACGTGGTGACGCTGGCGCTCAACATGTACACGCAGGGCATCGATCCCGAACTGGACTGCTCGAACATCGAACACATCAAGGATGTCTACGAATATTCCAACGAGATGAAGATCCCGGAGCGCCATCCTTACGTGGGCGAACTGGTCTATACCGCCTTTTCGGGCTCGCACCAGGACGCGATCAACAAGGGCATGAAGGCGATCAAGGTCGCCAACCATCCGGTATGGGAAGTGCCCTATCTGCCGATCGATCCGCAGGATGTCGGACGTTCCTACGAGGCGATCATCCGCATCAACTCGCAGTCCGGCAAGGGCGGCATCGCCTATATCCTCCAGGCGGATTACGGCATCAATCTGCCGCGCAACCTGCAGGTGGAGTTCCGCGAGGACATCCAGCGCATCACCGACGAAGAGGGCAAGGAGCTTCCTTCGAAGCGTATCTATGAGCGCTTCATCGAGCGTTATGTGGAGCAGCCCGGCGCGCGGTTGAAATTCGTCGACCACCATACCTATCCGGCCGGCGGCGACCACAAGGGCATCCGCATCGTGGCGGCGGAGATCACCGATCGCGGCGAGACGAAACGCATCGAGGGCAAGGGGACCGGTCCGATCGACGGTTTCATCAACGCGCTGTCGACCTATCTGGGGATCGATCTCTCGGTGGCCGACTACTCCGAGCACTCGCTGCAGCACGGTTCCAACGCCTCGGCGATCGCCTATGTGGAGATGGAGCATCCGGGCGGAAAACTCTTCGGCGCCGGGATCAACACGAATATCGTGGCGGCTTCGCTGGAGGCGATCGTTTCCGCCGCCAACCGGGTGCTGGAGGAGCGGCAGGGCTAAGCCGGGCTGCCCCTCGGGCCTAAATCAATCCCGCGGCCTTGGCGGCGATGTCGTCGAGGTCTGCCGCGGAGGAGGGGCCGATCACCATGTAGGTGGCAAGCGGGGTGACCCAGGTGACGAGCCCGGTGTCGTTGCGGATCTCCTCGATGGAGCGGTTGCCCTCCGGCCTGGTCTTGGTGAAGGAGATGGCAATCACGTCGCCGTCTCCTTCCCCGTCGGTGCGCCGGTAGAGAAGCTGGCCGACCGGCGTGCCGCCGGCCGTGAAGAGCCGGGCGCCCTGGAAGGTCAGGCCGCTGTCTCCGAGATCGGGAATCCGGAAGCCGACCCCCGTATTGGTCGTCAGCCATTCGAGTATGTCCGCCGCCCTTTCGGCCGGTATCTCGGCAAGATGATTGGTCTGGCGCGCATAGAGCCGGTACTGGGCGATGATGTCGTCCAGCCAGTCACGGCTGCTCGCCCCAGGAGCCGAAATTGCCGTCACCTCCGGCGTGGCCGGACGGTTGCCGAGCATGTAGCCGGCCCCGCTACCCAGCGCGAAGAAAAGAAGACAGGCAGCGAGAACCCGAGGACCGGACGGCTTGAAGGCGATCGACGGGCGCGGCGCCTGCGGCAGGCGTACGGCCCGGCGCGGCAGCGGTGCGTTCCTGATGGCGCGCACGAGATCGAGCGGCACGGGTTCCTTCAGCATGTCGTCGAAGGCTTGCCGGCCGATATCGGCGCCGCGCTTCAGCGTGTCGTGCAGCGCGCGCGCCTGCGGATCGTTGACCAGCAATTCCTCGACCGAGTGCCTGTCGTGTTCGCCGGCTTCGCCGTCGACATAGGCGGAAAGCCGCAATTCCAGCGGTGACGGCTGAGCGGTGCTCATCGATCAGGCTCTCCGCTCGCTCGTTCGCACGCCGGTCGTGGCAAGATCGAGGCGGGCGGCACAGAGGCGGGTGGCGAGGAGATCGGGCTGGATGCCGAGGATGGCGGCGGCTTCTGAATAGGTGAAGCCTTCCACATCCACCAGAAGGAAAGCGCTTGCCAATCCGTCCGGCAGGGACACGACGAAATTCGACGGTTTGCGGCTTTCGGGCGCGCAGCCGGCGTCGACCAGGTCCGGATCCATCCGCCTGCGCTTCTTCGCCTCGTCCGCCCAGGTGCTGCGCATCATGCTGAAGAGCCAGTTCTCCAGCCGGCCTTCGCCCTTCCAGTGGTGGCTCTTCTGGATCGCCCTTCCGGCCACGTCGCGCACCAGTTCGTCCGCCTCCGGCGCGCCGCCCGTCAGCGTCAGCGCGAAGCGGCGCAGGCGCGGCAGGAGGGCGACAAGATCGCGCCGGATGTCGGTCGATGCATTCGGCTGGTTCATGGACAGGAGGCGGCTCTGCTTCTGATATGTTCCGATGACGGCAGTGGGGTTATTAGCTATGACTGGATTGTGGCGATTCCGCAACATTCGCGCCGATTAGTCTACAACATTCTGGCCGCTTCGGGAATCGACAGCGCAGCCGGCGTTTCGCCGTAGAGGAGGCGGCTGTTGTCGAGCACGACGCCGTCGCCGCTTTCCGTCAGGCCGTACCGCTCGCAGAGCAGGTTCCAGGCGCCGGGTTCGCCCGACAGCGTGAAGAGGTTGTAGGCGGCGCGCGGCTTGTGGCCGCCAGGCCCCTGGGAGGCGGAGGCTATGCCGACCACCGGAACCTGACCCTGGTGGCTCCTCAGCCAGTAAAGCGTGTTCAGGTGGGTGTGGCCGTGCAGCACGAGCTCGGCGCCTCCGGTGGAGATCGCCGCGGCGAAACGGCGGATGCCGAGCATGCGCTTGTGGGAAGAGGTGGCGCCGCGGATCGGCGGGTGGTGGATCAGCACGACGCGAAAGAGGCCTTCATCGCCCGCCTTCTTCAACAGGTTCACCGTCTCGCGCGCCTGGCGGGGACTATAATAACCGGACGCCGAAAAGGGGGGCGTGGCGTTGGATGTGGAGCAGCCGATGATCGCGATGGGGCCGCGGCGGCGATAGGTGGGGAAGACGTGATCGTCTTCCGGCCAGTCCTTCGGATCGTCGTCGCTGGCGATGAAGGGATACCAGGCCTTGACCGACTTGTCGTGGGCGCCCGGCACGTAGGCGTCGTGATTGCCGGGCACCACGGTGGTGTCGAGCGGACTGCCGATCGTCTCCAGCCATTCGCCGGCGAGCTTGGTCTCGATGCCGGTCGCAAGATTGACGAGATCGCCGGTGATGACGAGCTGATCGGGTTCGTGCGTCTTCAAATCGCTCAAAAGCAGGTCGAGCGTATTGACGAAAAGGTGCTTGCGCCGGTTCCGGTGCCAGTTCACAAAGCCGGTGATCCGTTTAGAGAAAAGTTCACGCAGCGTGAGCTTCGGAAGCGGTCCCAGATGGATGTCGGAAATATGCGCGAATTTGAACATGGCGCACACATAACGCATAAGCCGATAAATCGTTATCGATTTTCTGGCCCCTCCCGGAGTTATGAATGAGTGACGAAGGCATCCCGGAAATCCGGGGATTTCGGACGCGGGCGCTGGTCTGGCTGATGCACCGGTTCTTCCTCGTGAGGCGTGGCATGACGCTCGGCGTGCGCGCCGCATGCTTCGATGCGGAAGGCCGCATCTTCCTCGTCCGCCATACATACATCCCCGGCTGGTACATGCCGGGCGGCGGCATGGAGCCGCTGGAGACGGCGCTCGACGCTCTGAGGAAGGAATTGCGGGAAGAGGGCAATCTCGAGATCCGCGGCGAGGCGGAGCTTTTCCATGTCTATTACAACCGCAACGCCAGCAGGCGCGACCACGTGCTGTTCTATCGGGTGACCGTGGAGCAGACGGCACCGCGCGCACCCGACCGGGAGATCGCCGAGAGCGGTTTCTTCCCATTGGACGCCCTGCCGAAGGACACGACCAGCGCGACGCGGAGACGGCTCAAGGAACTGGGCGGGGAGGCGGAGAGGTCGGATTATTGGTGAGGCTGCTGCCTCTCATAATAGCCCTCTTTCCCTTGAGGCAGGATGAGGAACCGAGCGAGTTCGGCTTGCGCCCTCTTCTCCCCAGCGGGGAGAAGTGCCGAGCAAAGCGAGGCGATGAGGGGGTGTACACGCGGCAGACGCGGCGCTGGATGATGGCTTCGCCCCCCTCATCCGCCCTGTCGGGCACCTTCTCCCCGCTGGGGAGTAGGAGAGGCTGCTGCCGTCTCATCATTCCATAGAAGCATCAGCAATTGCCCTGCCGCGAGCGGGGAGAGGGGCGAGGGCGGGGATTTCAAATCAAGCCGCCTGCTTCAGCTTCTCCCGCCCGTGCGGCGCGTCGAGATCGATCGTTGGGCCGGCAGGCACGATGCCGGTCGGGTTGATGGTCAGGTGGCTCCGGTAATAGTGGTTCTTGATGTGGAGGAGGTTGCAGGTCTCGGCCACGCCCGGATGCTGATAGAGGTCGCGCAGGTAGCCTGAGAGGTTCGGGTAATCGGCGATGCGGCGGATGTTGCACTTGAAGTGACCGACATAGACGGGGTCGAAGCGCAGAAGCGTCGTGAAGAGCCGCCAGTCGGCCTCGGTCAGGCGGTCGCCGAAGAGATAGCGGCTGCCGGCAAGGCGTTTTTCCAGAATGCCGAGCGTTTTGAACAGGCGGGCGACGGCTTCCTCGTAGGCCTCCTGCGTGGTCGCGAAACCGGCCTTGTAGACGCCGTTGTTGACGGTGTCGTAGACGATTGCGTTCAGCGCATCGATGTCGCCGCGCAGTTCCGCCGGGTAATAATCGGCGGTCGATCCCGTCAGCCCGTCGAAGGCGCTGTTGAACATGCGGATGATTTCCGAGCTCTCGTTGGAGACGATCGTCTGCTGTTGCTTGTCCCAGAGGACCGGCACCGTGACGCGGCCGGAATAGTGCGGATCGGCCTTCAGATAGACCTGGTAGAGGTAATCCAGGCCGTAGAGCGTATCGCCCGTGGCGCCATCACGCTGCTTGAATTCCCAGCCGTTCTCCAGCATCAGGTAATCGACGACGGAGACGGAGATCAGGTCTTCGAGCTTTTTCAGCTTGCGGAAGATCAGCGTGCGGTGCGCCCAGGGGCAGGCATAGGAGACGTAGAGGTGGTAACGCCCGGCCTCCGCCTTGAAGCCGGCCCTTCCGGAAGGACCGGCCGAGCCGTCGGCCGTTACCCAGTTGCGAAATTGCGAGGCCGCCCGTTTGAAATGGCCTTTGCTCTCTTTCGTGTCGTACCAGACGTCGTGCCATTTTCCATCGACGAGCATGCCCATGGCGGTCTCCTTCGGGTTCCTTTCGCACAAAGATACGGCAGCCGCGGGAGATTACGAGGCAGGAATTTATGAACGCTCTGTTTTTGCATTGGACGCGGCCACATTTTCCTGCTAGGTCGCTTTCCGCAATTTGGAGGCGAACCTCTCTCATGACCGAAGCACGGGCACTGCGACGACGCTGATCTCAAGACCAGGACGCCGATGAACGGCGTCATCGAGATCACTTGTCCTGTCCGCTCTTAATTTCACGGCTTCAGTCTCTCCATGCATAAGCACAACCTCCAGCCAAAGCACGAACTCGTCTATCTCACCGAGGATGCGTCCCACGACGACGTCATCGAACTCATCAATGCGGAAGCATTCGGTCCCGGCCGGCATGCGCGCGCCGCCGCGCGCATCCGCGAGCAGGGGCCGCATGACCGGTCGCTTTCCTTCGTCTGCACGGACGACGGCGAGACGATCGCTTCGGTCCGGATGACGCCGGTGCTGGCGGGGGGTGTGAAAGGGCATCTGCTCGGACCGCTCGCCGTCCGCCCGTCACACAAGAACCAGGGCATCGGCCGGGAGCTGGTGCGGATCGCGATCGAGGCGGCCAGACGGAAAGGGTCGGAGGCGGTGATCCTCGTCGGCGATCCGCCGTATTATTGCCCGCTCGGCTTCGAGAAGGTCGCCTACAACGCCCTGGAATTCCCGGGTCCCGTCGATCCGGCCCGCGTTCTCGTCGTACCGATTGCGGAAGACGTGCATTCCCGGCTCAAGGGAACAATCGGCTGGCGCGACTAGGACAATTCCATTAAGCCCTAGGACGGACCGGCAATGACCGCCGGCGATATTCGCCAATTCAGGGGGTGGGGCAATGACGGCGATTACCATGGACGAGGCGCTCAACCGCGCGGGGGCCGGGACTTATCAGCGGCGGTTGATGGGGATATTCGGCCTCGTCTGGACAGCGGACGCAATGCAGGTTCTGGCCGTCGGCTTCACCGCGGCATCGATCGCGGCGACCTTCGGGCTGACGGTGCCCCAGGCGCTGCAGACAGGCACGGTCTTCTTCCTCGGCATGCTGCTCGGCGCGATCGGTTTCGGCAGGCTCGCCGACCGGATCGGCCGCCGGCGCGTGCTGATCGTCACCGTCGCCTGCGACGCGCTGTTCGGCACGCTTTCGATCTTCGCGCCCGATTTCACCATCCTGCTCGTGCTCCGCTTCCTGACGGGCGCCGCCGTCGGCGGCACGCTTCCCGTCGACTACGCCATGATGGCGGAATTCCTGCCGGCCAAGAACCGCGGCCGCTGGCTGGTGCTGCTCGAAGGCTTCTGGGCGGTCGGCACACTGATCGTCGCGCTGGCCGCCTGGGCGGCGAGCCTTGCGGAAGTGGCGGATGCCTGGCGATACATCTTCGCGGTCACCGCGCTTCCCGCGATCATCGGCATCGGCCTGCGCTTCCTCGTACCCGAATCGCCGCTCTATCTGATGCGTTCCGGCCGGGGAGACGAGGCCAAGGCGATCGTCGACCGGATGCTGGTCGTCAACGGCCATGCGCAGCTTCCGGCCGGGACCAGCCTCGTCACGCCCGCGCCGGTCCGGGCGACCGGCATCTTCTCCGGCGAGCTGCGCCAGCGCAGCCTCATGATACTGGCGATATGGTTTCTCGTCTCCGTCTCCTATTACGGCGTCTTCACCTGGATGCCGGCGAGGCTCGCGGGCGACGGCTTCGGCTTCGTGCGCGGTTACGGGTTCCTGGTTCTGGTGGCGCTCGCGCAGCTTCCGGGTTATGCGCTCGCGGCCTACGGGGTCGAGAAATGGGGCCGCAAGCCGACGCTGATCGGCTTCTGCCTGCTCTCCGCCCTCGGCTGCCTGCTCTTCGTCATGGCGCCGTTTGCTCTCCTCATCGGGATTTCGCTGCTGGTCATGAGTTTTGCGCTGCTCGGCACCTGGGGCGCGCTTTATGCCTATACGCCGGAACTCTATCCGACGACGTCGCGCGCGACGGGCATGGGGGCGGCCGGCGCCATGGCGCGGCTCGGCGGGCTGCTCGCCCCGTCGCTGGTGGGCTATGTCGTGGCGCAGGGTTTCGGGCTGACGATCGGCATCTTCGCCGGCCTGCTGGTGGTCGCCGCATTCGCCGCGACCCTGATCAATGCGGAAACGCGCGAGGCTTCGCTCGCCTGATCTCCGGGGAAATTCAGAACCGCTTTTCCAGCCAAGTCACCGAATGGCCTCCCGCGAGGTCCCTCAGCCTGCCGATCTCGCAATAGCCTTGCTTCAGATAAAGCCTGAGGGCCTGCGGGTTCATCGTGTCGATATAGGCGCCCATGCAGCCGCGGGCGCGGGCCTCCGTTTCGGCCATGTCCAGCATGCGGGCGGCAAGCCCCCGGCCGCGCAACCCGTCGGGAATGTAAAGCATTGCGACATAGAGCCAGCCGCGCCCGGTATAGCCGGTCAATCCGCCGATGACCTTGCCGCCGTCATCGTAGAGCGGCACGGCGAGCTCCCGGCGGTCGCTCTGCCCGAACGTCGCGACGTTATAGGCCTTCAGGCGATTGAGGATGATTTCCTCTTCCTCGGGAGCAACGCCTTCGGTGAGTTTCAGCTCGATATCCATGCGCTCTGTCCCGTCCGGGAGTTGGAGAGCGAATGGATAGCCTAAAGCGCCTTTTTGAGGAAGGTGCGGGTGCGGCCCTTCGGAAAATCCGGCAGCTCGCCGAAGATCTCGTAGCCCTGACGCATATAGGCCTTGCGGGCGAGGGGGCTGAACGTATCGATCCAGGCGCCATGGCAACCGCGGGCGCGTGCCTCATTCTCCGCTTCCGCGAGCAGCCTGCCGGCCATGCCGCTGCCGCGCAGTGCTTCCGGGATGAAGAGCCATTGGGTGAAAAGCCAGCCCCAGGCGGTATAGCCCGACAGCCCGCCGATCACGCTTCCTTCGACATCGCGGATCAGCACGGCGAGCGGCTTGCGCTCCGAAGGTCCGACATCGGCGTCGTTGAAGGCGGAGAGGCCTTCGCCGATCGCAGCCAGTTCGTCGCTCGAGGCCGAGGCGGTCACTTCCAGTCGGGACATGTCTTTACCGGCCCTCGCGCCACCACATGGCGGAGACGGCGAAGAGCAGCGCGGCGAGGCCGGCAAAGCCGGCAAACAGCGGCAGCGTGTTGATGCCGCGCAGCACGGTCTCGTCGGTGAGCCGGATGACCATGCGGTCCGGATCGCTGACGCGCACCTCACCGCGCACCGGCAGGATATCCGGCAGCGATATGCCGCTTCCCGAGGCGACGCGGGTGACGAGGCCCCTGGTCTTGTCGGCATAGGGCTGCAGGGTCTCCTCGGTCGAGATCATCGCCTTGAATTCCGGCGCATCGACGGTGCCGACATGCACGAGGGTCGAGAACTCGCCGTTGGTGACCTCGAAAAGGCCGGTCTCCTCCATACGACGCTCCAGCCGGTATTGGCCGGGACCGGCTTCAGTCATCGGCACCGTCTCGGTGCGGCCGGACGGATAGCGGATGGTCGCGGGGCCGGGATCGTCGCCGATCGTCTGGCGGGTCGCTTCCAGCGTGCGGCCGACGGCGCGGGCGGTCAGCGCCTCTTCCTCGAGCTCCGGCTCCTTCATCAGCCAGTGGGCGATGCGGCGATAGAGCGAGACATGCGGGCCGCCGCCTTCGAAGCCGCGCGCCCAGAGCCAGCCCTGGTCGGAGAGCAGCATGGCGACGCGGCCCTGACCCTGCCGGTTGAGGACGAGGAGGGGGCGGTTGCCGTCGCCTTCCATGACGGTCTGACCCTGCGGCGTGCCGACATCGATGGTGCGGAACCAGCGGCCCCAGGCGGGCGGATTCTGGCCCGAACCGTCGAGCCCGCGGGTGACCGGGTGCTTCTGGCCGGCTTCGGAAAGATGCGGGAAGAACGCTGCGTTGTGGACCTGGCCGGTCGGGGCGGCGGGCAGGACCTGTTCCAGCGGCGTCGATGCGATGGAATCCTCGCCCGCATGTTCGGGCCCCGCGGCGATTAGCAGCGCGCCGCCGTTCTGCACGTATTGAGCGATGTAATCGTAATAGAGGATCGGCAGGACGCCGCGGTGCTTGTAGCGGTCGAAGATGATCAGGTCGAAATCCTTGATCCTCTCGACGAAGAGCTCACGGGTCGGGAAGGCGATCAGCGACAGTTCGTTGATCGGCGTGCCGTCCTGCTTTTCCGGCGGGCGCAGGATGGTGAAATGGACGAGGTCGACGGAGGCGTCGGACTTCAACAGGTTACGCCAGGCGCGCTCGCCCGCATGCGGCTCGCCGGAGACGAGCAGGACGCGCAGGTTCTGGCGGATGCCGTCGATGACATGGACGGCGCGGTTGTTGGCGGTCGTGACTTCGCCCGGAAGCTCGGCGACGGAGAATTCCATCACGTTGTTGCCGCCGCGCGCGACGGTGAAGGAAAAGGGCGTCTCGGCGCCCGGTGTCGCCTGGAGCGTGGCGATCTGCTGGCCGTTCATGCGCACCGTCACCTCGGCCGTACCGCCATTGGAGCGGCCGTCGTCGAAGACGCGCAGCGTCAGTTCCTGTGCTTCGCCGACAATCCCGAACCGGGGCGCGCGCACCACTTCGACGCGGCGGTCGAATTCGTCCGGCTGACCGGTGATGAGGCCGTGGACGGGGGCGTTGAAACCGAGGTCCTGGTTGACGCCGGGGAGGTCGTGGATCTGGCCGTCGGTCAGGAAGACCGCGCCGCCGATGCGGGCCGGCGGAACGTCGGAGATCGCCGAGCGGAGCGCGGTGAAAAGCTTGGTGGCCGGCGTATCGGTATCCCCGTCGTCATCGACCTCGACGACGCGGGTCTCGATGCGCGGGTAGCGCGAGAAACGGTCCTGGAGGCTCGCAAGCGCCTCGTCGGTCTGCTCGCGGCGTTCGGCGGTATCCTGGCTCTGGGAACGGTCGACGATGACCGGCACGATGGTCGAGAGCGGCTCGCGATCCTCCTGCGTCAGCATCGGATTGGCGAGCGCCAGAAGCAGGGCGGCGAGCGCCAGCGTGCGCAGCGTCGCACCCCGCACGCCACGCCAGAAACCGAGCGCGGCGAGGATCAGCGCGAAGACACCGAAGCCGGCAAGAAGAGGCCAGGAGAAGAAGGGTGCGAATTCTATGGTCATGAGGTTTTCCCTCTATTGGCCAGGGAAGTTGCATTTGGCCGGACGGAGCGGCGTACTCCCACAGATCTCCCCCCTTGAGGGGGAGATGTCACGAGAGTGACAGAGGGGGGTAGCAACGGTGCGGCAAATAGGAAGCTTGATGATGTGCAGGCCGGCACCCCCCTCTGCCCTGCCGGGCATCTCCCCCTCAAGGGGGGAGATCGGCCAGATGCACCGCTTTCCCGCGTAAGGCATACCGCCATGCCACTTGCCGAAGGAGGGGTTCGAAGGACGGTGCCGGATGAAGGGCGATGGACCATGCGCAACCGCCTTTCCCTACTGTCCCAGCCGCTCAAGCAGAGCCGGCACGTGCACCTGGTCGGCTTTGTAGTTGCCGGTGAGCATGTACATCATGATGTTGACGCCGGCGCGGTAGGCGTATTCGCGCTGCATCTCGTCCGGCGGCACGGTCGGCAGGACCGGCGCGCCCTGGGGATCGATCGCCCAGGCGCCGGCAAAGTCGTTGCCGGTGATGAGAAGCGGCGTCACGCCGTCGCCGGACGAGGAAAGCTGCGCGCCGGACGCCCTCGCATCCTGCCGAGCCTCGACCCAGAGCGGGCTGCCGGTATAGCGGCCGGGAAAGTTGGTCAGCAGGTAGAAGGAGCGCGTGAGGACGTGATCCTCGGGTGTCGGCTCCAGCGGCGGAATGTCGATGTTGGCAAGGATCGCCTGCAGGCGTTCGCCGTTCGGCGTCGTGCCGCCGCCGTCGAGCGCCGAATACTGGTCGCGGGTATCGAAGAGCACGGTGCCGCCGTTGCGCATATAGGCGTCGATGCGCGAGATCGCGGCCTGCGACGGCATCGGCGCGTTGGCGGAGATCGGCCAGTAGATGATCGGATAGAAGGAGAGCTCGTCCTTGGTGATGTCGAGGCCGACCGGCGCGCCGGGCTCGAGCGTCGTGCGGTAGGTGAGGAACTGGCTCAGGCCTTCGAGACCCTGTTCGGACAGGCGATCGACATCCCCTTCGCCGGTGACGACATAGGCGAGATGGGTGGTGTCGAGCCGCTCGAGAATCTGCTCGTCGCCGGGTTTCGAGCCGGCTCCGGGCTGCATCTCCTGCGCCTGGCCCTGTCCGGGTGCGAAGGCGAAAAGGCCGAAGGCGAGGGCTGCGATCGCGGCGGTGGCGGCGCCGCGGCCGCGGCGAGGGCCACGCGGCACGCGGGAGAAGGCGCCGTTCATGAAGAGCACGACCAGGCTGTCGAGCACTAGAAGCGCGAAGGCCGCGGCAAACAGGGCAGGGCGGAGCGAGACGGCCTCGCCGCCCGCAAGACCCTCGCGGGCGATCGGCCGGCCGGCTGCTGCCGGATCGAAGGGAGCGATGACGGTGCGGGGGGCGAGCAGGTTGACGGCAGTGAAGCCGTCCTCCGTGCCGTAGAGGCCGGGCGGATGGTCGAAGCTTGCGACCGGCGTCTGACCGGCGGCGACCGCGATCGGCCGCGCGGTGCCGGTCTCCGTGGTCAGGATGCCGTCGGCCGTCAGCAGCCGATAGGGCGGCAGCGTCGCGGCGGCTGCGCCATCGGTACCGGAGCCGGAGGAGGCTGCACCGCCGGCGCGGGCGAGCTGGACGAGACGGCGCAGCATCTCGACGAAATTGCCGGAGAGCGGCAGGTTCGACCAGGTCGCCTCGGCGCTCGTGTGGAAGAGCACGATGCGGCCGGCCTCGACTTCCTTTTCGGTGATGAGAGGCGTGCCGTCGGCAAGGCTTGCCCAGGTGCGTTCCGCAAGGTCCGGCGTCGGTTCGGCAAGCACCTGGCGGGTGACGGTGATGTCGGCGGCGCGCGGCATGCCGGCGAAGGGACCGAAGCCGGGGAAATCGGCAAGCGACTGGGGTTCGGACCAGGACATGGCGCCGCCGAGGGCGCGTTCGCCCTGACGCAGGATGACGGGCACGAGCGGATCGTCGGCGGGTGCTGCGGCAAGGCGCGGGCCGGCGAAGCGGATCAGCGTGCCGCCACGGGAAATCCATTGCTGCAGCGGCGCGTATGTCTCGGCCGGTAGGCGGCCGACATCGGCCATGATGATGGCGGACGGATTGCCTTCGAGGATCTGCGGGATCGAGACGGAAAGATCGGCGGTGTTCGGCTGGATGATGTCCGCATAGGGCTGCAGCGCGCGGCTGATGTAATAGAGCGGCTGGAGCAGCGGCTGGAAGTCGCTGCCGCTTTCGCCGGCAATCAGCGCGACGCGGCGGCGCTTGAAGCCGTCGTCGAGAAGATGCGCGGCGCCGGCCGTCGCAAGACCCTCGACGCCGAGACGCGCGAAATCATTGCGCAGTTCGAAGGGCGACGTGATCTCTGCCGTCGCCGTCGATGCACCGGCTGCGAAGTCCAGCGTTCCGGCGGCGAGCGCACGGCCCTGCGTGTCGAGCGCGTTGACGGTCAATTGTCGCGGCGCGGCGGTCGAAAGGCGGGTGGCGGTGACCGACATGGCGCCGGCATTGTTGACCGCATCGGTGATCGCGACGGCGCTGTGTCCGTCGCCTTCGATGAGGCGCATCTCGGTCGGCGACAGGGCGGCGAGCGCCGACATGGCCTGATCGTCATCCGGGGCGGCGATACCGTCGGAGAGAATGACGAGCGTGCCGGGGCGCGTGCCGTTCATGGCTTCGCTGACGGCTTCGGCGGCGCGGGCGCGATCCGGCACGAGCGGCCTGGGGCTTGCGGCGGCGAGCTTGTCGCGGGCGGCCGCGGCAGTTCCCGGCACGGCCTCGTGGCTCGTATCGGCGGTGAAGGTGATCGAGACGGGCACGTCGGCGCTTTCGGCATCGTCGATCAGAAGGTCGGCGGTCCGGACGCGGCGTTCCCAATCGGCGGCGGTCGCCCAGCCGTTGTCCACGACGAGAACGAGCGGCCCTCCGCCGTTCAGCGAGCTGGCGCGCGGGTTCATTACCGGATCGGCGATCGCGAGGATCACGGCGGCGGCTAGCAGCATGCGCAGAAGCGTCAGCCACCAGGGGCTTTTCGACGGCGTTTCCTCGCGCTTCAGAACGCTCGCGAGGATTTTCAGGGGCGGAAAGACTTCCGCCTTCGGCCGCGGCGGCGTGAGGCGCAGGAGCCACCAGATGACCGGCAACGCGATGAGGCCGAAGAGAATGGCGGGATTTGCGAAAGCGAGCGCGCTCATCATGACCGTTCTCCGCCCGAACGGCGCGCCGGCATGCCGGACAGGTAGCTATGGACGGCAACCAGCGCCTCGGATGCGAGATGATCGGTCCGGTGGAAGACGAAGCTCCAGCCGAGCCGGCGCAGTCCTTCGCCGAGCGCCTCGCGGCGGGCGAGATAGGCGCGCTGGTAATCCTCGCGGATCGTTTCCGCGCGGCCGGAGACGAGCTTTTCGCCGGTTTCGGGATCGGTGAATTCCGTGCGTCCGGTATAGGGGAAAGTCTCCTCGGCCGGATCGGCGATCTCGACCACGTGGCCGCGCAGGCCCCGGCGGCCGAGCGGCGTGATACGATCCATCACCTGGTCGGCATCATCGAGGAAATCGCCGATCAGCACGATATCGCTGTGGCCGCGGATCATGGCGGTTTCCGGCAGGCCGGTGGTCAGCGGCGCATGCATGATGGCGGCGGCGAGCCGCTCGGCGGCGTTGCGGGCCGAAACCGGCTCCATGATGCCGGGACATCCGATCCGCTCGCCGGAGCGGGCCAGGATTTCGGCAAGCGCCAGCATCAGCACCAGCGCGCGGCTTTCCTTCGAGACGAGGGCGAGCGTGGACTTGTACATCATCGACGGCGACATGTCGGCCCAGAGCCAGACGGTGTGGGCGGCTTCCCATTCGCGGTCGCGGACATAGGTATGGTCGTCGCGGGCGGAGCGGCGCCAGTCGATGCGCGACAGGCTCTCGCCTTCCGCATAGGGCCGGAACTGCCAGAAATTCTCGCCGATGCCGCGCTTGCGGCGTCCATGCCAGCCGGCGATCACCGTATTGGCGATGCGCTTCGCCTCCACCATGCAGTCCGGCACCAGGATGGCACGCGCCTGGGCGCGGGAGAGGACTTCGCTACTCGGTGTCTGCTCTACGATCTGGCCGATGGATGCCACGCATTGTCCTTTCTAAGCCGGCGGACGTTACCCGCGAGCCTGCTTCACCAGGCCGGCGATGACGTCGCGTACCGACATGCCTTCCGCGCGCGCCGCGAATGTGAGCGCCATGCGGTGCTCGAGAACCGGTTCGGCAAGCGCGTAGACGTCATCGAGCGACGGGGCGAGGCGGCCTTCGTAAAGGGCGCGGGCGCGGGCGGTCAGCATCAGCGACTGTCCTGCGCGGGGGCCGGGGCCCCAGGCGACATGCTTGTCGGTGGTGGCGTTGCCGTGGCCGGGGCGGGCGGAGCGCACCAGCGACAGGATCGCGTCGACCACCTTGTCGCTCACCGGCATCTGGCGGATGAGGACCTGGATTTCCTGAAGACGGGCGGCGTCGATGATCCCGCGCGTCTTCGCTTCCGAAAGGCCAGTCGTTTCCAGCAGAATCTGCCGCTCGGCGGCCAGTTCCGGATAGAGCACGTCGACCTGCAGGAGGAAGCGGTCGAGCTGGGCTTCCGGAAGCGGATAGGTGCCTTCTTGCTCCAGCGGGTTCTGGGTCGCGAGCACATGGAAGGGGGCCGGCAGATCGTAACGCTGGCCGGCGACGGTGATGTGATATTCCTGCATGGACTGCAGGAGCGCCGACTGGGTGCGCGGCGACGCGCGGTTGATCTCGTCGGCCATCAGGAGCTGGGCGAAGACCGGCCCCTTGACGAAGCGGAAGGAGCGGCGGCCCGTCTCGTCGGTATCCATGACTTCGGAGCCGAGGATATCCGACGGCATCAGGTCCGGGGTGAACTGGATGCGGTTGGAGCCGAGGCCGAGCACCGAGCCGAGCGTCGTGACGAGCTTGGTCTTGGCGAGGCCCGGCACGCCGACGAGCAGCGCATGGCCGCCGGACAGAACGGCGAGGAGGGTGTTTTCGACCACCTTCTCCTGACCGAAAATCACCTTGGCGACTTCGGTCCGGATGGCGGCGATATCGGCAAGAGCGCTTTCGGCAGCGGCGATGATGGCCTTCTCATCGAGGACGGTTTCGGTGGAATTCATCATGCCCATGTCGCTCTCCATCATCAGAACCGGCAGGCTTTTCAGAACCGGATATCATCGTCCGGCGGCGAATCGCTGCGCTGCAGCACACGCCTCATCCGATCAAACTTATTCCCCGAAATATGGCTGACAAGCACGTTTCGAATGACTATCTCGTGAGGAACAATTGCTTGCATGAATGATTACGGGCGAACCGGGACTGAAAGATGGCGGCGCAGACGATAAATTCGGCACCCAATGCCGCGGGGCTTGCGGCTCTGATTTCGCGCGCTTCCGAGCAGTCGGGCGCCGGAAAACGCGGGCTTCCGCCCGTAGAGAAGTGGAATCCGCCCTTTTGCGGCGACATCGACATGGAAATCCGCGCCGACGGGACCTGGTTCTACATGGGCACGCCGATCGGCCGGGCGCCGCTCGTCAGGCTCTTTTCGACCGTTCTGCGCAGGGACGAGGACGGCAGGACCTATCTCGTAACGCCTGTGGAAAAAGTCGGCATAAGGGTGGCGGACGCCCCCTTCCTGGCGGTCGAGATGCAGGTCACCGAACGTGGCGGCAATCCCGTCCTCACGTTCCGAACAAATGTCGGTGACGTGGTGGAGGCAGGCGCCGAGCATCCGTTGCGTTTCGAAATCGCCGGCGAGAACCGGGAGCTGAAACCCTATCTGCTCGTGCGCGGCAGGCTGGAGGCGCTGGTCTCGCGCGCCGTGATGTACGATCTCGTGGAACTCGGCGAGACGATCGTGATAGAGGGTGTGCCGATGTTTGCCGTCCGCTCCGCAACGAAGGTCTTTCCGGTGATGCCGGCAGCCGAACTGGATGCCTTGTCGCAATGAATGAATTTCCGCTTTATTCGGCCGATGATTTCCGTCGGCGGGCGCTGAACCAGAACGGCGGGCCGATCGATCACGCGTGGCGCGATCATGGCGACCATCTGCTCAATCCGACGCTCGTCGATCTTGCGGCCGGGCTGAAGCTCAAGGATGCGGCCGTGCTGGTGCCGGTCGTCGACGACGGCGACGAGGCCAAGGTGATCCTGACGCAGCGGACATCGACCCTGCGCAAGCATTCCGGGCAGATCGCCTTTCCGGGCGGTGCGATCGATCCGGAGGACGTCTCGCCGGAGCAGGCGGCATTGCGGGAGGCGGAGGAGGAGATCGGCCTCGACCGCTCGTTCGTGGAGCCGCTTTCGAGGCTTCCCACCTATTATGCGGCCACGGGTTTCCGCATCACGCCGGTGCTTTCGGTGGTCAAGCGGGGGTTCGAGCTAACACCCAACCCGACCGAGGTGGACGACGTTTTCGAGGTGCCGCTTTCCTTCCTGATGAACGAGGCGAACCACCAGCGCGGCAGCCGGGAGTGGAACGGCACCGAACGGCATTTCTACCTCATGCCCTATGAGGAGCGGAACATCTGGGGTATTACGGCCGGCATCCTGCGCACGCTTTACGAAAGGCTTTACGCATGACCTCGGTTGCTGGCGAGGCCTGGTTCCAGGATCCGGCGCTGCAGCGCGTGCTCGCGCTTCTCAATGCCGATGGCGGGGAGGCGCGTGTCGCGGGCGGCGCCGTGCGCAACGCGCTGATGGGCCTGCCGGTCGCCGATATCGACGTCGCCACGACGCTCAAGCCGCAACAGGTCGTCGAGCGGGCGAGAGAGGCGGGCATCAAGGCCGTGCCGACCGGCATCGAGCATGGCACCGTGACCCTCGTCGTCGACGGCCATCCCTTCGAAGTGACGACCTTGCGCCGTGACGTGGAGACGGACGGGCGGCATGCCAAGGTCGCCTTCGGTACCGACTGGCAAGCGGACGCGGAACGCCGCGATCTGACGATCAATGCGCTCTATGCCGGTCAGGACGGCGAGGTTATCGACCTCGTCAGCGGCCTGCCGGACATCGAGACGCGCACGGTGCGGTTCATCGGCGAGGCGGCGCAGCGGATCGCCGAAGACCATCTGCGCATCCTGCGTTTCTTCCGCTTCTTTGCCCATTACGGTTCCGGGCGTCCGGATGCGGAAGGCCTGCGCGCTTCCGCGCGGGCCAAGGACAAGCTTGCGACCCTGTCTGCGGAACGCATCTGGGCCGAAACCAAGAAGCTGTTTTCCGCCGCCGATCCGTCCCGCGCGCTCCTCTGGATGCGGCAGGCGGGCGTGCTGACCGAAATCCTGCCCGAGACGGAGAAGTGGGGCATAGACGGCATCCATGGACTGATCGCGGCCGAACAGGCGCTCGGCTGGGTTCCCGATCCGATGCTGCGGCTGGCGGCGATCGTGCCGCCGGATGCGGAACGGGTGGCGGCCCTGGCGAAGCGGCTGAAGATGTCGAATGCCGAAGCCGCAAGGTTGACGGCCTGGGCGAGCGCGCCGGCGCTGCCGGACGAGGTGACCGATGTCGGCTTCGACCGGCTGCTCTATCGCCATGGTGCGGAAGGGCTGATCATCAGGCTGAAACTGGCTTTGGCATCCGCGCGCGCCGCTGCGGCGGGAGATCCGGTTGCGATGCGCAAATCCGCGCGGCTTTCGACGCTTCTGAAGCGGGCGGAAAACTATACGCGGCCGGTTTTTCCGCTGAGCGGCGGGGATGTCGTCGCAGCCGGCGTGCCGGCCGGAAAAAGGGTGGGGGAGATTCTGAAGGCGCTGGAAGACTTCTGGGTCGAGCGCAATTTCACGCCCAACCGGGCGGCGCTTTCCGCCCGGCTCGACGAGATGATCGGCAGTTCGTTCTGATCTATGGGCCGCCCGTCAGGCGGCGGCTTCGGTGCCGCCTTCGTCGCGGATGCGAGCCTTGATGTTCTCGACCATGTTCTCCCGGATGATCTCCTCGCCATGGGCGGTGCGCATATGCTCCACGGCGCGGCGGACCACTTCGGCATCCTGATCGGCGCGGGTATGCCACTGGCAGCCGGGCACGAGCGTGCCGCATTCGAACAGTCGCATGGCATTTCCTCCTGCTGTCGTTGACTGGAGGCCGCAGGACGTCTTCCCTCGTCCCCGCCTCATGCCGATAACTCGGAAAGGCGGCGACCGTTCCCGCGGTTACTCCGAAAGCGCCCATGCGTGGAAAACGGAAGCCTCGTCCGCCGGCTTCTTTTGGGCCGGTTCGTCATTGGCGGCCGCGGTTTGGACGGGTTCGCCGGCAAGCTGGCGCTTGACCTGCTCGACGCAGAAGGAATGGGGAAGCTCGCCGCCGCTTCTCTGGCGCATTTCGGTGGCGAGCCGGTCGATCATGCCGGGAGTGTCGAGGGGACGGGGAGCGCCCTTGCTTTGGGACGCATGTGGGATTGGCACGCTGTTCGATGCGGTCATGGCGATCATCCTCCGGTGCAACCGGAACGAAAGCTAGCACCCGCCCTACGATTCGAATATCGCATTTGTCAAGGACGAGATGTTATGCCGCAGCGGGCTTAAAGCAACTCATCTTCGCGTGAAGAGGGATTCGATCTAAGGCCACCTTACAACCGGAGGCAGCGAGGACAGAATGGATTCGACGTTGCCGCTGGTCTTCAGGCCGAAGATCGTACCGCGGTCGTAGAGGAGGTTGAATTCCACGTAACGGCCGCGGCGGACGAGTTGCTCGTCGCGGTCTTCCTCCGTCCAGGGCTGGTTGAAATTGCCGCGCACGATCTTCGGATAGACGAGGTTGAAGGCGCGTCCGACATCCTGCACGAAAGCGAAATCGGCGTCCCAGCCGCCCTTCTCCTCTTCCGAATGCAGCCAGTCGAAGAAGATGCCGCCGATGCCGCGCGGTTCGTTGCGGTGCTTCAAAAAGAAATAGTCGTCGCACCAGGCCTTGTAGCGGCCGTAGTCGGCCACCGCGTGGCGGCCGCAGGTGATCTCCATGACCCTATGGAAGAGGGTGCTGTCGGGATCGGTCTGGGTGCGGCGGCGATCGAGCACCGGCGTCAGGTCCGCGCCGCCGCCGAACCAGTTGCTCGACGTCACCACCATGCGGGTGTTCATGTGCACGGCCGGGACATTGGGATTGACCGGGTGGGCGATCAGCGAGATGCCGGAAGCCCAGAAGCGCGGGTCCTCTTCGGCGCCGGGGATCTGGCCGCGGAAATCCGGCGAGAATTCGCCGTAAACCGTGGAGGTATGGACGCCGACCTTCTCGAAGACGCGGCCTTCCATCATCGACATCCTGCCGCCGCCGCCCGCACCGCCTTCGCGCAGCCAGTCCTTCTGCTGGAACCGGCCCGGCGCCAGATCGGAAAGGGGGCCGGAAAGCTCATCCTCCAGCGTCTCGAAGGAGGCGCAGATCGTATCGCGCAGGCTCTCGAACCAGGCCTTCGCCGTCGCCTTCTTCTCTTCGATGTCTTCGGGTAGCCCTTTCGGAAGTGCCGGCCGTTCCATATCCTGTTTCCCTCTCGCCATGCCCCAGTTGGGGGATCGGGCGCGATTCGCATTTCTTCGAGGCTCGCATTAGCAGCCGTGGCTTTCGCGAACCATTCCATCGGTTGTCCCGGCCGGTTGTCCCGGCGGAAATGAGACTCGCAAAGGGCGCTGTCTCGCACTATCTTCACTTTTCGTAAAGGTGCGGATCAGAGGCT
This sequence comes from Neorhizobium sp. CSC1952, assembly GCF_030378245.1. NCBI lineage: Bacteria > Pseudomonadati > Pseudomonadota > Alphaproteobacteria > Hyphomicrobiales > Rhizobiaceae > Neorhizobium > Neorhizobium sp. CSC1952. The sequence goes on from NZ_CP128416.1 coordinate 3,568,844, forward strand.
TTCATGGCGAAATTCACACCCCCGCCGCTCGACGGGCTGAAGCGCAGGATCGAACGCCACCGCAAGGAGAAGGCCGGAGAACGTCCGGGCATGTTCGTGCGGGAAACCTTCCTGCTCTCGCGGGAAGAGGCGCGCGAGAAGGCGCGGCAGTGGTTCGACGAATTCCCGAAGGCTGCCTACTGGACCGAGGTGGAAAGCTGGCGCCAGCTCGAAGGCGACCGGATCGAGTTCACCATGCGGCGGCTGCCGAGCGCGGATTAGGCGGCATCCTCCGTCCTGGCGAGGACCGGCGTCAGTTCGAGCCCGAGCGCCTTCATCACCTTCAAGATCGTCGCGAATTCCGGATTTCCTTCGCCGCTCAGCGCCTTGTAGAGCGCCGCACGGCTCATGCCGACATCGCGCGCCAGCTTGCTCATGTTCTGGGCTCTTGCGACGATGCCGAGGCATTTGGCGATGAAGGCGGGGTCGCCGTCTTCGAAGGCGGCGACCATGAATTCCTGAATATCTTCGTCGGAGTTGAGATGCTCCGCGATATCGAACCGTCTTATTTCCAAGGCCATTCGCTTATTTCTCCCGAATTCTGGGCCACTCGTTTTGCCTCGGCGATATCGCTGGCCTGGCTGTCCTTGTCGCCTCCACAGAGTAGAAGCAAAACGACCTTGCCCCGCCGAGTAAAGTAAACTCTGTACCCAGGTCCATAGTGGATGCGCATCTCGCTGACGCCCTCGCCAACCGGTTTTACGTCACCAAGATTACCTTCTTCCGCTCGGGCTATGCGGGCGAAAATACGAGTGACAGCGCGCCTGTCTCTCAAACCATCGACCCAGGTTCTAAAGATTTTTGTCGAGTAGATTTCGAACATGGAAATTGTACTCTATGGAGTTCAGTATGGCAACAACCATAGAATAAACCCAGGCGTGCAATCAATCGCTGTCCGCTATCTCCTCTCCGTCCAACAGCAGCGGACCGGCGCCTTTTTCGCCAAGGACGTCGTAGGGGTTCCTGAGCGGGCAATCCTGCATGGAAAGGCAGCCGCAGCCGATGCAGCCGGTCAGCTGGTCGCGCAGTGCGGTGAGGCTGGCGATACGCTGATCGAGCTTCTTCTTCCAGCTTTCCGAAAGGCCCTGCCAGTCTTTTGCCGTCAGCGGACGGTCGTGGGGCAGGACGGAGAGCGCCTCGGCGATGTCGGCGAGGGGGATGCCCGTTCGCTGTGCGACTTTGATCACCGCCACCCGGCGCAGCACCACACGGGGATAACGCCGCTGGTTGCCGCGGTTGCGCCAGCTTTTGATCAGTCCCTTGGTTTCATAAAAATGCAGCGTGGAGACCGCGACGCCGCTGCGTTCGGCCACTTCGCCCACGGTCAGTTCAAGGGAGATGCGTCCATCCTGAGTTTTCTTCATTGCCGCTATTGACCTCAATATTACTTGAGGTTTTATAGCAGAGGCTCCCGTAAACGAAAACCACTCGATTGAAACTTGGGAGCCCTGTCCGATGCAGGCAAAATTCACTCTGGCGCTGGTCTATGGCAGCGCGCGCGAAGGCCGTCTCTGCGATACGGTCGTCGACTGGCTTCTGACCCAATTGCCGCAGATGCTGGCCGCCGACATCGTCATCGTCATCGTCGATCCGGCGGATCTCATCGCGGAATCCCGTATCGTGAGGGCTGAGGCCGAAAACCGGATCGCACGCGACCTTGCCCGTGCCGATGCGTTTCTCATCGTGACGCCGGAATACAATCACGGCTATACGGCTGCGCTGAAGGAGCTTATCGACAGCTTCTACCGTCCCTGGTGGGGAAAGCCGGTCGCCTTCGTCTCCTACGGCGGCATTTCCGGCGGGCTTCGGGCGATCGAACAGTTGCGGCAGGTCTTTGCCGAGCTCGGTGCCGCGACGATCCGCGAAACCCTCAGCTTCACGCATGCCGTCGAGCGCTTCGACGAGAACGGCAATATCCGCGATCCCGAGCGGACGATGCGCCAGCTCGAACGCCTGGCGAAACAGCTTTCCTGGTGGGCTGTGACGCTGAAGGCCGGCCGCGAAACGGTGGTTCTCGAGGAGATGGCGTGATGTCGGCCCGTACAGATACGTCTTCGGCGGCAAAGCCCGTTTCGCAGATCGGCCGCAACATGACGCTGCTTTCGGTGAGCACGCTGACCATCATGTCGGGTGCGACCATCTCCGCCTCTCTGCCGGGCATCGCCGCGCGTTTCGCCGACATGCCGAACGTCGAATTGCTCAGCCGGCTGGTGCTGACGCTGCCCGCGCTGTTCATCGCAGCCTTTGCGCCGGTTGCTGGCCTGATCATCGATCGCTACGGCCGCAAGCCGATGCTGATCGCCACGCTGGTGCTCTTCGCGCTCGCCGGCTGCTCGGGCCTTTTTGCCGACAGCCTCCCGGGCCTGCTGATCGGCCGGGCCGTGCTCGGCATTGCGGTCGGCGGCATCATGACGACCGGCACGGCGCTGGTGGGCGACTTCTTCGCCGGACCTGCGCGCGACCGCTATATGGGGCTGCAGCAGGCCTTCGTCGGCATCGGCGGCGCGATCTTTCTCACTGGCGGCGGCTTTCTGGCCGAAGTCCACTGGCGTGCACCGTTCCTGATCTATGCGCTGGCCTTCCTGCTTCTGCCGGCAGCGCTGATCTTCATCCGCGAGCCGGTGCGGACCGTTCCGGCGCAGGCGGCCATGCCGCAAGCGGGGCTCGGTTCGCGCGGCGGGCTGCTGCTGACGGTCCTGCTGATCGGTGCCGTCTTCAACATGATCTGCTTCTACATGATCCCGACGCAGCTTCCCTTCTTCCTCAAATCGATCGGGCTCGATGCGCCGAGTCTTGCCGGCATGGCGATCGGGCTCGGGCAGCTGGTCGGCATCGGCGCCTCGCTGGTCTTCGCCCGGTTCCGGCAGGCGCTTGGCGTGATGGGTGTCTTCGGGCTCGCCTTCGGATCGCTTGGGCTTGCCTTCGTTTTCTTGTCCTTTGCAACGGATTACGCGGGCATCCTGTTCGGGATGGCCGTCTCGGGCATCGGCATGGGCACGATCATGCCGAATTTCGCCGGTGCGGCGATGATGATCGCGCCGCCGCAGCTGAGGGGCCGGATATCGGGCCTGCTGGTCGCCAGCATTTTCACCGGCCAGTTCCTGTCGCCGATCCTGTCGCAGCCGGTGATCGGCTCGGCCGGTTATGCGGCGACCTACGGCATGGCGGGCATGGCGATGCTCGTCGTCGCCTTCGCATCCCTGGCGGTGCGGCTCGGTCCGAGGATCGCCGTGAGAGCCGAGGGAGGGCGCTCATGACCCATGAGGCCCTAGCTGCGCGGCTCCGCATGACGCAGGCGGCTTTCGATCAGCTCGCCGCTGTCGTCGAGGATCGGGTGCGCGACCGAGACGATATGGGCGTTGATGCGCTTCAGGTCGCGCAGCATGTCGAGATGCAGCGAGCTGGTCTGCAGGCTCTCCATCCGGCCATCGCGCAAGCGTTCCAGATGACGCTCGGCGGAACGTTTCTCCAGCCGCCGGACATCGACCTTGATCTCCATGAGATGGCGGGCAAGGTTGAAGTCGCCCGTCTGGAAAATGGTCTGGGCGGTCCGCAGGTTGTCGATCGTCAGGTTGAAGAGGTTTTTCAGCTCTTCGTACCCGTCGTCGGAGAATTTGAGGCCGTTCGAGATTTTCTTGCGCACCTGGTCGCAGATGCCCTTTTCGATGATGTCGCCGATATGTTCCAGGTTGATGGCGTAGTCGATGATGACGATCGAGCGGCGCGCATTTTCGGCATCGAGGCCCTCGCGGCCGAGCTTCGAAAGATAGATCTTGACCTCCTGCTGGAGGCGGTCGACGCGCCTCTCCAGCGCGGCGATTTCGAACAGCGGCGCAAGGTCGTTGTGCTTGAAGGCGTTTTCGGCGCGGATCAGCATCCGCTCGATCGCGTCGCCGACGCCGAGCACCTCGCGCGTGGCATTGGCGAGCGCCATGACCGGGTTGTCGAGCGCCTGCGGATCGAGGAAGCGCGGCCCGTCCTCGACTTCCGGATCGGCCGGAACGAGCCGGGCCGCCAGATCCGACACCAGACCTGAGAAGGGCCAGACGGCCAGCGCCAGCAGGATGTTGAAGGCGAGATGCGCATCGACCGGCAGCTTTTCGGGCGAGAGCGGCAACGCCTGCATGATCTCGGCTCCGAAACCGGCAAGCGGCATCGCGATGGCGCAGCCGATGCCCCGGACGATCAGGTTGCCGAGGGTGATGCGCCTTGCCGCCGCCGGGCCGGAAAGCGTGGCGATGACCGGCGGGACCGCGCCGCCGAGATTGGCGCCGAGAACCAGAACGATGACGAGGCCGGTCGAGAGGATGCCCGTCGAGGCGAGCGACAGGATCAGCACGATCATCGCCAGGCTGGAGGAAGAGACGAAGGCCAGGGCCGCAGAGATGACGAGCGCGACCGGCCAGGCGTTGTCGAGCAGGCCGATGAAGGCGGCGAGCGCCGGCGACTGGCGCATGGGCTCGGTGGCAAGCCCGAGCAGATGCAGCGACAGCAGCATCAAACCGATGCCGATCAATGCCGTGCCGGCACCCTGGCGGGCGCTGGAGCGGCCACGATGAAGGACGACGCCGATGAGGATGATCAGGGGAGAAAGCCATTCGATGCCGGTCGCGACCAGCCAGGCGGTGACGGCCGTGCCGAGATTGGCGCCGAGCAGCACGATCTGCGCCATGCGCGGGCGGATCAGGCCGCGTTCGGCGAAGGAGGCGACGGTGAGCGCCGTCGCCGTCGAACTCTGCAGGGCGATGGTGGCCAGCAGGCCGGAGACGAAGGAACGCAAGCCGCTGCGGGTGCCGGTGGCCAGTCCGCTCCTCAGCCGCACGCCGAAAGCCCGCGTCACGCCGTCCTTCACCTGCGCCAGGCCGAAGAGCAGCAGGGCTACGGCGCCGAAAAGGTTGACGATGACGATCGTGGATTCCATGCGGGCATTCCTCATTTCCAAACGCTTGGAAATAGCGGGAGAGGGTGGCGATTTTCAGTTGCCGGCTAATAAATATAAGCTGCCTGCCTCCCTTTGCACAGGGGCGTTTGCGACAGTTTATGACAAGAAACGTTTGGATTTAGTTCCAGTTCGTTTGCCGCAAAGCCTCGCCGGCGATCATCGCCGCCGACATGGCGACGTTGATCGAACGCTGACCCTCGACCATCGGGATCAGGATGCGGGCGTCGGCCGCCTCATGGACGAGGTCCGGCACGCCGGCGCTCTCGCGGCCGAAGAGGAGAATGTCGTCCGGCCGGAACTCGAAACGGGCATAGGGCAGGGCGGCTTTGGTGGAGGCGAGCACGAGGCGCCGGCCGTTTTCCTGCCGCCATTCGTCGAAGCGCTGCCAGTTGACGTGGCGGCTGAGCGTGACGCTGGCGAGATAGTCCATGCCGGAACGTTTCAGATTGCGGTCGGAGATATCGAAGCCCGCCGGCTCGATGATGTCGACGGACAGGCCCAGGCAGGCGGCGAGACGCAGGATCGTGCCGGTATTGCCGGGAATATCGGGCTGGTAAAGGGCGATGCGGAGCTCGGTCATGAAAGCCGCATAACGGAAGACGCGGCCGATGCTCAAGGAATTTCGTCACACGCCCAGGCTGTGACGTTCAGGCAACAGGCAAGACTTTGTCGCCGTCATTCGCTCATTTGCCCTTTTCATTTGCGGATCATGCGGGTAGAAACGCATCCGTTATCAACGCCAACTTTCGGAGGCCCACATGGATATGACCGTGCTCTCGCGCCTCCGCAGCCGGAACATTCGGTTTCTGGCCTAGGCGTTTCGCGGTTTCACGCAAACTTTCCCTTTTCTGATCCGTTACGTGGCCGCATGCGGCCGCGAATTCCTGAATGTTCGCCGCCCCGTCTATGATTCACATAGCGTGACGCAGGGCAGGACGGCAGTCCGATTTACGGAGCTTTTCCAATGTTCTCGTGGTTCGAACGGCGTATCAATCCCTATCCGGATGAGACGCCTACGTTACCGCCCTCCGGCCTTCTGGCCTTTCTGTGGCATTATACAAGGCCGGTCTGGCCATGGCTCGTCATCATGTCGACCTGCACGATGCTGATCGCGATCGGGGAAGTGGCGCTGTTCCAGTTTCTCGGCGATATCGTCGACTGGCTGTCGCATGCCGACCGCACGACCTTTCTCGAAACGGAAGGTCCGAAGCTCTTCCTGATGGCGTTCGTCGTGCTCATCGGGTTGCCGGCGGTCGCGGGCCTCAACGCGCTCATCATGCACCAGATCCTGATGGGCAATTTCCCGATGATCGCCCGCTGGCAGATGCATCGCTTCCTGCTCCGGCACTCGATGACGTTTTTCGCCAACGAGTTCGCGGGGCGCGTCTCGACCAAGGTGATGCAGACGTCGCTCGCCATCCGCGAAACGGTGATGAAGGTGCTCGATGTCTTCGTCTACGTCGTCACCTATTTCGTTTCGATGATCGCGATCGTCGCCTCGGCCGACCTTCGCCTTGCGGCACCGCTCGTCGTCTGGATCATCGTCTATTCGGTGACCGTCGCCTATTACGTGCCGCGTCTTCGCAAGATTTCGGCGGAACAGGCGGATGCGCGCTCGATGATGACCGGCCGGGTGGTGGACAGCTATACGAACATCGCCACCGTCAAGCTGTTCTCGCATGCGGGCCGTGAGGAAGCCTATGCCAAGGATGCGATGAACATCTTCCTTGAGACCGTGCACGAGCAGATGCGCAAGGTGACGAGCTTCCAGGTGCTCGTCTATTCCTACAACTGCACGGCGCTCTTCGTCGTCGGCGGCCTGTCGATCTGGTTCTGGCTCGACAGCGCCATCTCGATCGGTGCGATCGCCATAGCCATCGGCCTTGCGATGCGCATCAACGGCATGTCGCAATGGATCATGTGGGAAGTCTCGGCGCTGTTCGAGAACATCGGCACCGTCTACGACGGCATGTCGATGATGACCAAGCCGCACGACGTGGTCGATCGCACGGATGCCGGCAAGCTTGCTGCGAAGAAGGGACATATCCGTTACGATGCCGTCCGCTTCCACTACGGCAAGGCGAAGGGCGTCATCGACGGGCTCACGCTCGACATTCCGGCCGGTCAGAAGATCGGACTGGTCGGACGTTCCGGCGCCGGCAAGACGACGCTGATGAACCTGCTTCTGCGCTTCTACGATCTGGAGGGCGGCCGCATCACCATCGACGGACAGGACATCTCGACGGTGACGCAGGACAGCCTGCGCTCGCTGATCGGCGTGGTGACGCAGGATACCTCGCTGCTGCATCGCTCCATCCGCGACAACATCGCCTACGGCAAGCCGGAGGCCAGCGATGCGGAGATCATCGAGGCGGCGAAGCGCGCGAATGCCTGGGACTTCGTCGAAGGGCTCGCCGACATGCAGGGGCGCAAAGGTCTCGACGCGCATGTGGGCGAACGCGGCGTGAAACTCTCGGGCGGTCAGAGGCAGCGCATCGCGATCGCCCGCGTCTTCCTCAAGGACGCGCCGATCCTGGTGCTCGACGAGGCGACTTCGGCACTCGACAGTGAAGTGGAAGCGGCGATCCAGGAGAACCTCTTCGCCCTCATGGAGGGCAAGACGGTAATCGCCATCGCCCACCGGCTTTCGACGCTGACCGAGATGGACAGGCTGATCGTGCTCGACCGCGGCCGGATCGTCGAGGCCGGCACGCATCAGGAGCTCGTGGCAAGCGGCGGCATCTATGCCGATCTCTGGAACCGCCAGTCCGGCGGCTTCATCGGGAACGAGGCGCTGGAAGAGGAGGCGGCGGAGTAATCCGCCGCCTCAGACTGCCGACAAAGGTTCGAAAATCTCTGATCGTCATGCTCGGGCCTGTCCCGAGCATCTGCAAACCGTTGACGTTTATAGATCCTCGGCCCAAGGCCGAGGATGACGCCGAGCAAGACGCTAGGTTTGCCATCCAGCCGAGGCGGCGGAGTGACATTAAGAAAATGTAAGCCGCTTGCCGGCGGCTTTTGCTTTGCCGGAAGAGGGAATCCGCCTATATCCGGCTGATGCTGAGCTCGGCCTTCCGCACCTTCGAGAACTGGATCAAGCCATTCGACAGGCGGGACGACCTGAGGCCGCCTGCCGGGCTGATCGGCTTCATCTGGTTCTATGTGCGCCAGGCCAAGCTTCCCTTCCTCGCCATGCTGGTGCTCGGCGGTCTCGCTGCCGGGGTCGAGGCGGCGATGTTCTGGTATGTCGGCCGGCTGGTCGATATCCTCGACACGGCCAAACCTGCCGACGGCTGGTCGGGGCTCATTGCCGACCACGGGACGGAACTGATCGTCATGGCGCTGGTCGTGGGTATCGGCCGCTTCCTGATCGGGCTCTTCACCGCGCTGGTCGACCAGCAGATCATCACGCCCGGCTTCTACAATCTGGTGCGCTGGCAATCCTACATCCATGTCTCGCGCCAGTCGCTTTCCTTCTTCCAGAACGATTTCTCAGGCCGCATCGTCACCAAGGTCTGGTCGGCGGGGCAGGCGACCGGCGACGTGCTCACCTCCTTCATGGAAAGCATTTGGTTCGTCGGCATCTACTCGGTGTCGACGATCGCGCTGGTGGCGCAGCTCGACTGGCGGCTGGCGGTGGTCGTCGTTGCCTGGCTCGCGATTTTCTCCCTGCTGGCAAGACATTACGTGCCGCGCATCCGCGAGCATTCCAAGGCCTCGGCCGAGGCGGGCTCGATGATCAGCGGCCGCATGGTGGATGCCTATTCCAACATCCAGACGCTGCGGCTCTTCGGCCGCGACGAAGCGAACGACCGTTACATGCGCTCCGGTTTCGAGAGCTTCCAGGATACGATCATCGCCTTCACGCGGTTGCTGACCAGCGTGCGCGCCTCGATGGCCTTCCTCTCCGGCACGATGATCGTCACCATGGCGGCGATGAGCGTGCATCTCTGGCTTTCGGGCCTCATCAGTTCAGGCGCCGTCGCCTTCACGCTGGCGCTGATGCTCAGGCTCAATTTCCTGCTCGGCCGGCTGATGACGCAGCTCAACAGCATCATGCGCAATATCGGCACGATCCAGAATTCCGCCGAACTGATCTCGCAGCCGATCGGGCTGGTCGATGCGCCGAATGCGGCCGCGCTTGTCGTCAAGCGTCCGGAAATCCGCTTCGAGAACGTCAGTTTCCATTACGGCCGGGCGAGGGGCGTGATCGACGATCTGTCGCTCACCATCCGGCCGGGCGAGAAGATCGGCATCGTCGGCCGTTCCGGGGCGGGCAAGTCGACGCTCGTCAACCTGCTTCTGCGCTTCTACGACCTCGAAGGCGGCCGCATCCTGATCGACGGGCAGGATATTGCGAAGGCCACGCAGGAATCCCTGCGCGCGCAGATCGGCATGGTGACGCAGGACACGTCGCTCCTGCACCGTTCGATCCGGGACAACATCCTGTTCGGCCGGCCGGATGCAACCGAGGCGCAGCTTGTCGAGGCGGCGCGCAAGGCGGAGGCCGACATGTTCATCGCCGCGCTCGAGGACCAGCGCGGACGCAAGGGGTTCGACGCGCATGTGGGCGAACGCGGCGTAAAACTGTCGGGCGGACAGCGCCAGCGCATCGCGATCGCCCGTGTGATGCTCAAGGATGCGCCGATCCTGGTGCTGGACGAGGCGACCTCGGCGCTCGATTCCGAGGTGGAGGCGGCGATCCAGTCCAATCTGGAACGGCTGATGCAGGGCAAGACCGTGCTGGCGATCGCCCACAGGCTCTCGACCATCGCTGCCCTGGACCGGCTCGTCGTGATGGACAAGGGGCGCATCATCGAGGAAGGCACTCACAACGAGCTCATCGCGCGCGGCGGGCTCTATGCCGAACTCTGGGCGCGGCAGTCGGGCGGTTTCCTGGCGGCGGACGCGGCGCAATAGCCGCTACTGCGCGGGGCCGGTAATGGCGATCTCGGCGATCAGCCCGTAGTGGTTCGAGCCCTGGGCGTCGGCAAGCCGGGTCACCGACTTTATCTTCAGCGGCGCACGGGCATAGACGTGGTCGATCGGCACGCCGAAGGCGCCGGCCCTGATCGGCCATGTGGCGGGTTCCCATGAACCCGTCCTCAACTGCGTCACGCGCAGGAACCGGCGCATGTTCGGCGCGAGGCTCGACGCGTTGAAATCCCCCGAGAGAAGCAGCGGTCCCGTCGTTTCGGTGATCGCCAGGGCGGCCCTGTTCAGCTCGAGCGAATGGAAATTGTCGAAATAGGGCTTCGTGGTGTGGATGCCGGCGAAATTGATCACCGTGCCGGCGATCGCGACCCTGGCAAGGATGAAGCGGTCGGGAAAGATGTCGCTGAGCGTGCGGACTGTGGGTGCGTCGATCGGCACCCTGGAAAGCATCAACTGATCGCAGTCCCGGACCACGACGCCGCAGCCGACCCGGTAGGGGTAGATCTCCGCAAGCTCTTCCATATGGACGCGCAACGGCGCCGCCTCCATGATGTTCACCAGGTCGGCGCCGGAAGACAGGATCGTGCGGGTGATATCCTCCGCATTGGCATAGTTGCTGTTGAGGATGTTGAAGGACAGAAGCCGGAAGGTCGGCGCGCCCGCATCCCCTGCGGTCGCCGGTTCTGCAAATTCGCGGCTCATCAGGACTGCGTGGCAGGTGAAGAGCAGTGCCGTGGCGAACAGCAGCCAGGTGACGAAATGGCGCTTCACGACGAGGGCCACGATCATGGCAACGACGCAGGCAGCGGCCGCATGCAGCTGCAGGCTGTAAAGCGTTGCCAGAATCCAGTGAGGGTGGATGTAGCGCGTGCCGATTGCCAAAAGGACGAGCGACACGATGACGCAGATGGCAACCGATAATGTCTGTCTCATTCGGGCCTGTCCGGATCGGTCGCCTTCTGTCCTTTGTTTCGCCTACCATGCGACCCCGCTTGTTGCAATGCGGCATGCGGCAGCGCGGTTAACGCGCAGGGCGCAAACCCCCGCATTTGCGCGCTAAGGCCCGGGTTTTGCAGCGATAAACACGAGGTCTGCAGCGCTTTCACGACGCTCTGCGCAGCGTCTTTCCCGAAGCACCGGAACGCTTCGCGTTTTCCCGCGACAAACTCGCTTCCGGCACTTGCCAAGGCTGGACATATTTTGCGATCAAGCATAGAACGCGCCGGATTGCCGGGGAATCTGTGTTCTAATTGTGTTCAGATGAGATTCGTCCGGAACGGGGGTTATGCGGTTTTCGCGAATGCGTGAGAGGAAAGTTGAACCGTGAGCGAGCACGAGACACATAGCGAAACACTGGGCGAGCCTACTCGCCGTGATTTCCTTTACCTGACCACCGGCATGGCCGGCGCTGTCGGCGCGGTATCGGTCGCCTGGCCGTTCATCGATCAAATGCGGCCGGACGCCTCGACGCTGGCGCTTGCCTCGATCGAAGTGAATGTTGCCGCAGTCCAGCCGGGCATGTCGCTGACCGTCAAGTGGCGCGGCAAGCCGGTCTTCATCCGCAACCGTACGCAGCAGGAAGTGGAAGAGGCGAACGCGGTCGCTCTGGCCGATCTCAAGGACCCCGTCGCCCGCAACGCCAACCTTCCGGCGGATGCCGAGGCGACCGACATCGACCGTTCGGCGGGCGAGGGCAAGGAAAACTGGATCGTCATGATCGGCTCCTGCACGCATCTGGGCTGCGTTCCGCTCGGCCAGTCCGGCGATTTCGGCGGATGGTTCTGTCCCTGCCATGGCTCGCATTACGATACGGCCGGCCGTATCCGTAAGGGGCCGGCGCCGCAGAACCTCGCCATTCCGACTTTCACGTTTACGTCCGACACAGTGATCACGATCGGGTGAGGGGATAGATATCAATGAGCGGTCATTCCACATACCAGCCATCGACCGGCATCGAGAAGTGGATCGATTCGCGGCTTCCGCTGCCGCGCATGATCCATGACAGTTTCGTTTCCTACCCCGTTCCCCGCAACCTGAACTACGCCTACACCTTCGGCGCCATGCTGTCGGTCATGCTGGTGGTGCAGATCCTTACCGGCGTGGTGCTGGCGATGCACTACGCCGCTTCGACGGGCGTCGCCTTCAATTCCGTCGAGAAGATCATGCGCGACGTGAACCACGGCTGGCTGCTGCGCTACATGCATGCCAACGGCGCTTCGTTCTTCTTCATCGCGGTCTACCTGCACATCGCCCGCGGCCTCTATTACGGCTCCTACAAGGCGCCCCGCGAGATCCTCTGGATCCTCGGCGTGGTGATCTACCTGCTGATGATGGCGACCGGCTTCATGGGCTACGTCCTGCCCTGGGGCCAGATGTCCTTCTGGGGCGCGACCGTCATCACCGGCTTCTTCTCCGCCTTTCCGCTGGTGGGCGAGTGGATCCAGCAGTTCCTGCTCGGCGGCTTTGCCGTCGACCAGCCGACGCTCAACCGCTTCTTCTCGCTCCACTACCTGCTGCCCTTCATGATCGCCGGCGTCGTCGTCCTGCACATCTGGGCGCTGCACGTCACCGGCCAGACGAACCCGACCGGCGTCGAAGTGAAGACCAAGACGGATACCGTCGCCTTCACGCCCTATGCGACGCTGAAGGATGCGCTCGGCGTTTCGGTCTTCCTGATCGTCTATGCCTGGTTCATCTTCTACATGCCGAACTATCTCGGCCATCCGGACAACTACATTCCGGCCAATCCGCTGAAGACGCCGGCCCATATCGTTCCGGAATGGTATTACCTGCCGTTCTACGCGATGCTGCGCGCCATCACGTTCAACGTCGGTCCGATTGATTCCAAGCTCGGCGGCGTACTGGTGATGTTCGGTTCGATTATCATCCTGTTCTTCCTGCCCTGGCTCGATACCTCGAAGGTCCGCTCTGCCGTCTACCGTCCGTGGTACAAGCTGTTCTTCTGGCTGTTCGTCGCCAACGCGATCATGCTCGGCTGGCTCGGCGCTCAGCCGGCGGAAGGCATCTACGTGATCCTGTCGCAGCTCGGCACGCTCTACTATTTCGGCTTCTTCCTGGTGATCATGCCGCTGCTCGGCCTGTTCGAGACGCCGCGGCGCATTCCGAACTCGATCACGGAAGCGGTTCTCGAAAAGAAGAACAAGTCCGACATGGAAAAACTCAAGCCTGGCCATGCCAGCGCCTGATGCCTGCCGACCGAGAGGGATTAGAAAAATGAATAAGCTTGTTGCAAGCCTCGTGTCGCTGGCCCTGGTGGCAGGCCTCGGCGCCGCTTCGGCGATGGCGCAGGAAAATCAAGGTGCTGCACCCGCCGGTGAAGAGCATGCGGAAGGCGGCACGCCGCACTATCCGATCCAGCATCCGAAACATGTCGACTGGAGCTTTGCGGGTCCGTTCGGCCATTACGACAAGGGCCAGCTTCAGCGCGGCCTGAAGGTCTATACGGAAGTCTGTTCCGCCTGCCACTCGATGTCGCTCGTCTCCTTCCGCACCCTGGAAGGGCTCGGCTATTCGGAAGCGCAGGTGAAGGCCTTCGCCGCCAACTACCAGGTCCAGGACGGCCCGAACGACGACGGCGAAATGTTCGAGCGCACCGCGGTGCCTTCCGACTACTTCCCGTCGCCCTATCCGAACGAGCAGGCCGCTGCCGCGTCGAACAACGGGGCTGCCCCGCCGGACATGTCGCTGCTCGCCAAGGCGCGCGGCATTACCCGCGGTTTCCCGCAGTTCGTCTTCGACATCTTCACGCAGTATCAGGAAGGCGGCCCGGACTATATCTATTCACTGCTGACCGGCTATCACGAGCCTCCGGCGGGCGTCGAGATTGCCGAGGGTACGCATTACAATCCCTACTTCGCCAATGCGGCGGCACTCGCCATGGCGCCGCCGATCAGCAACGATCAGGTGACCTATGACGACGGCAGTCCGCAGACGGTCGACCAGTATGCCAAGGACGTCGCTGCTTTCCTGATGTGGGCCGCCGAGCCGCATCTGGAGGAACGCAAGCGGACCGGTTTCATGGTCATGGTCTTCCTGGTGATCTTCACCGGCCTGATCTACCTGACGAAGAAGTCGGTCTACGCCAGCAAGGAACACTGAGGCTTCGCCTCAAGAGATAAAAAGGCGGCCCGGGTGCCGCCTTTTTTGTTGGGAGAACGAGCCTGACTTGATAGGCTCCCTCTCTCCATGTTCGCCACTCTCGTCGGGGCCCCATGTCTGTCAGAACCGATCTCGCCGCCTCCGTCCGCTCCATCCCGGACTATCCGAAGCCGGGTATCATCTTTCGCGACATCACCACGCTGCTTGGGGATGCCGCGGCTTTCCGGCAGGCCGTTGACGAACTGGTGAAGCCCTATGCGGGCCTGGGGGTCGACAAGATCGCCGGCATCGAGGCGCGCGGCTTCATCCTGGGCGGGGCGCTCGCCCATCAGCTCTCGGCCGGCTTCGTGCCGATCCGCAAGAAGGGCAAGCTGCCGCACGACACGGTGCGCATCGCCTACAGCCTGGAATACGGCGTCGACGAAATGGAGATGCATGTGGATGCCGTGAAGCCAGGCGAGAAGGTGATCCTGACGGACGATCTCATCGCCACCGGCGGTACGGCGGAGGGGGCGGTGAAGCTGCTGAGGCAGCTCGGCGCCGAGATCGTCTCGGCCTGTTTCGTCATCGACCTGCCGGACCTCGGCGGGCGCAGGAAACTGGAGGCGCTCGGCGTCGAGGTGCGGACGCTGATGGAGTTTGCCGGTCACTGAGGGCGGGGCAGGGCATGTCTGCCTCGCTTGTGAGAACCTCGCTTTTTACTCGGCGTCATCCTCGGCCTTCTGCCGAGGATCTATAAACGTCAAGGGTTTGCAGATGCTCGGACAGGCCCGGGCATGACGATCGGAGTTTTCGGGACTTTCAGCCCGAGAGCAGGGAGAGCGCCTGCCTCACTCGAATTCGAGCACCGTACCCTCGTAACACATCACCATGTCGCCATGCTGGTTCACGCCGTCGCAGACGGTCATGTTGATCCAGGTGCCGGGGCGGGAGGCGAGGGGCCGGCTTTCGGTCAGGGTGACGGAATAGGTGATGCTGTCGCCGGCATAGACGGGTTTCAGCCATTGCAGCTTCTTGAAGCCGGCTGAAGGGCCGAGCTTCGGTGCCGCGATGCCCGCGCTTTCGAGCCGCGCCACTTCCTGCCGCCAATAGGCGATGTAAGTCTTCATCCAGCCGGCGCAGGTGTGCCAGCCCGACGCGCAGAGCCCGCCGAAGACGTAGTTCTTCGCCGCTTCCGCATCCACATGGAAGGGCTGAGGGTCGAATTTCCTGGCGAAGCGGACGATGTCCTCGGCGGTGAAGAGCAGGGTACCGGTGGTGATCTTCCTGCCGGGCGGAGAGAGTTCGATCAGTCTCATGCGGCGTTCTCGCGGGCTTCGCGCAGGCGCATCATGATCGGGTTTTCGCCGCGCATCACCACTTCGCCGCGCTGGTTCTCCACCTCGTGCAGGAATTTCACCAGGCCGATGCCGGGGCGGGAGCGCAGCGGGCGGGCTTCCAGCACGGTGGAGCGGCCGGACAGCGTGTCGCCGGCCAGCACCGGCTTCTTCCATTCCATGAACTCGATGCCGGGCGAACCTTCGGACGACGAGCGCGACAGCCAGCCGTCGAACATCATGCGCATGAACATGCTCGCCGTATGCCAGCCGGAGGCAGACAGTCCGCCGAGGATGCTTGCCTTGCCGGCCGCCTCGTCGAGATGCATGGGCTGCGGATCGAACTCGGCGGCGAATTCGACGATTTCCTCAGCCGTGACGCGTTTCGATGCGAGCGGGAAAACCCGGCCCGGCGCGAAATCTTCGTAATAGTATTCGGCTCCGGTCATATTGGCCTCCCCCGCCATCGACGTCAGGTGTTGAAGCGGAAGTGGATGACGTCGCCGTCGTTGACGACATATTCCTTGCCTTCGTCACGTGCCTTGCCTGCTTCCTTCGCCCCCGTCTCGCCGTTGTAGGCGATGAAATCGTCATAGGCGATCGTGTTGGCGCGGATGAAGCCGCGTTCGAAATCCGAATGGATGACGCCGGCCGCCTGCGGCGCCTTGGTGCCGCGCTCGATCGTCCAGGCGCGCGTTTCCTTCGGGCCGACCGTGAAATAGGTGATGAGGTCGAGCAGCTTGTAGCCGGCGCGGATCAGGCGGTCGAGGCCTGCTTCTTCCAATCCGAGCGCGGAGAGGAATTCCTTGGCCTCCTCGTCGGGTAGCTGGGCGACTTCGGATTCGATCGCGGCCGAGATGATGACCGTTTCGGCATTCTGCTCCTTCGCCATCCTGGCGACCGCTTCGGTATATTGGTTGCCGGTCGAAGCATCGGCTTCCGCGACGTTGCAGACGTAAAGCACCGGATGGGCCGTCAGCAGGTTCAGACCCTGCAGGATGCGGGTCTCCTCGGCGTCCAGCTTCGGCAGGAGCGTGCGGACCGGCTTGCCCTCCTGCAGGAGCTTCAGCGAGGCCTCCATGATCGGCAGCGCCGCCATCGAATCCTTGTCCTTGCCGGTGGCGCGCTTGCGCGTCTGTTCGGTGCGGCGTTCCAGGCTTTCGAGGTCGGCCAGCATCAGCTCGGTCTCGATCGTCTCAGCGTCGGCGACCGGATCGATCTTGCCTTCCACATGGGTGATGTCGTCGTCCTCGAAGCAGCGCAGCACGTGGACGATGGCGTCCACCTCGCGGATATTGGCGAGGAACTGGTTGCCGAGGCCTTCACCCTTGGAGGCACCGCGCACCAGGCCGGCAATGTCCACGAAGGAGATGCGGGTGGGGATGATCTCCTTCGATTTGGCGATGTCGGCAAGCTTCTTCATGCGCGGATCGGGCACAGCCACCTCGCCGGTGTTGGGTTCGATCGTGCAGAAGGGATAGTTGGCTGCCTGCGCCGCAGCCGTCTTGGTGAGCGCATTGAAGAGCGTGGACTTGCCGACATTCGGCAGGCCCACGATACCGCATTTGAAACCCATGGGTCCGGACCCTGTATCTTTGAATTTTCGTTGCTGTGGCTATGGGGGAAAGTGCCGGGGCGGTCAAGGCTTGGGCACGGGTTCTGCCATGAGTTCGCCTTGCCAGTAAGGCAGATTTGCCTTACCTTGTGGACAGGGAGAATGGCCATGGTCAGATTGAAGGTCACTGCAAAAGGGCAGATCACCTTGAAAAAAGAAGTCCTCGATCATCTCGGGGTGAAGCCGGGCGATGAGATAGATGTCGATCTGGCGCCGAAGAAGGGGGCCACGCTGCGGAGCGTTCCAAAAGGAAAAATAGAGGACTTCTTCGGCAGCCTCAGGAATACCAACAATATTCACGCTACGCTGGACGAAATCCAGGAGGCGATCGAGGCCGGCTGGGCAGGTGAAGTGCGGTTCGACGACGATGATCGTTGATACAAACGTTCTCGTCCGGGCTTGGTCAGGAGATGACGAAAGGCAAGCTCTGCAAGCCCGCTCACAGATTACGGCCGCGGAGAGAGTTTTCGTATCCAATACAGCGCTGTGCGAATTCGTGTGGGTGGCGCGGCAGATTTATCGTCAGAAGCGCGTGGACATCGCTCAAGCTATCCGGCTTCTGATTGCTGACGAGCGCATAATCGTTGATCGACCGGCAATAGAAGAGGGACTTGCGTTTCTTGATGCAGGCGGCGATTTCGCTGACGGCGTCATCGAATTCGAAGGCCGCAAATTGGGTGGCGATACGTTCGTTACCTTTGACAAGAGAGCAGCTTCGATCATCCGCGCAAAAGGCCGTGAATGCGTCCTCCTGTCGGCCGATTGATCCGGCGTTCATATCGCGCAGTTGCTTGAAATGTTCCGGTTGCAATGCGATATAACCGGAAAGCCCAATGTCGGACGCCGTCATCAGGAGGCGAAACGCCATGAGCGAAGACACCACCCTAAAACCGAAGACGATCACCAAGCCCAAGCTGGAGCGGCCGAAGCTCTACAAGGTCATCCTGGTGAACGACGACTATACGCCGCGCGAATTCGTCATCATGGTGCTGAAGGCTGTGTTCCGCATGAGCGAGGAGACCGGCTACCGCGTGATGATGACCGCCCACCGCATGGGCACGTCGGTGGTCGTCGTGTGCGCCAAGGATATTGCCGAGACCAAGGCCAAGGAAGCGATCGACCTCGCCAAGGAGGCCGGTTTCCCGCTGATGTTCACCACAGAGCCGGAAGAGTAGGGCGAGCCGGAGGAAGACGGCTCATCTCCTCTTCTGGTCGCTCACGCCCAGCGCTTCGGCGCCGATCCAGAAGACCGCGTCCTGCGACTCCGCCGTTTCCAGCCACATGAAGTCGAGATCGGGGAATTCCTCTTCGAGGATTTCGCGGCCCGAGCCGATCTCGCAGATCATCCCGCCGCCGGGATTGAGGTGCTTCGGCGCCTCCGCAAGCAGGCGGCGGACGATATCGAGACCGTCCACGCCGCCGTCGAAGGCCATTGCCGGCTCCGCCTGGAACTCCTCCGGAAAGCCCTCCATCGCCTCATGGTCGACATAGGGCGGATTGGTGATGATCAGGTCGTATTTCTTCTTTCCGAGCGGGGCGAAGAGGTCGCCCTGATGAAGCGTGACCTGATCTTCGACGCCGTGCTCGGCGACATTGAGCTTCGCCACTTCGAGCGCATCGCGCGAAAGATCCACGGCATCGACTTCCGCATTCGGAAAGAATTTCGCGGCAAGCACCGCAAGGCACCCCGAACCCGTGCAGATGTCGACGGCGCTTTCGACGCTCAACGGGTCGGGCAAGTAGGATGAGCCGGTCTCGCCGAGATATTCCGAAAACAGGATCTCGCCGATATGCGAGCGCGGCACGATGACCCGCTCATCCACCAGGAAACGTACGCCCTGGATATAGGCGTGGCCGGTCAGGTAGGAGCTCGGCTTGCGGGACGTCACGCGCGTCTCGATCCGCTCTGCGAGCAACCGGCGTTCGGCCGGCAGAAGGCGCGCGTCGAGGAAGGGGTCCAGCACGTCGATCGGCAGATCGAGCGTGTCGAGGATCAGGAAAGCCGCATCGTCGCTCGCGGTCGTCGTCCCGTGGCCGTAGCTCAGGTTCGCCGCGTTGAAGCGGGAGATGGCGTAACGCCAATAGTCGCGGAGCGTGACGAGTTCGCCGGCGATATCGTCCGTATTCAAGGCTTTGTCCATTTCGTGCTTCTGGTTCTGCTTGTCGTTGCGGCGCGGCTGCACGTCACTCTCCCTTGCCGCCGAACATCTTCTTCAGCATGTCCGCCATCGGTCCGGTGGTCGGAAGGTTCGGCTTCGCGCCGCCTCGAGCCTGATGGATGTGGGATTTTCCCGCCGGCTTCGGCGATTGCGGCTTTTGTGCTTTCGGCTTCTCTTCGTCGGGCTTGCCGCCCACGGCGAGCGCCAGCTTGTTCATGAGCTGCGAGTCCTGGGCCCTCACCAGCATTTCGGCATTGTCCGCCAGCGCATCGAGGAGAGGGGAGAGCCAGGCCTGATCTGCCTTGGCGAAATCGCCGAGCACGTGGTTATGCACCAGTTCCTTCGCCCCGGGGTGACCGATACCGAGGCGGAGCCGGCGGTATTCCTTGCCGCAATGGGCGTCGAGCGACTTCACTCCGTTGTGCCCCCCGTGGCCGCCGCCGGTCTTGATGCGCGCCTTGCCTGCGGGCAGGTCGAGCTCGTCGTAGATGGCGATGATGTTTTGCGGTCCGAGCTTGTAAAAGCGCATGGCCTCGCCAATCGCTTCCCCGGAAAGGTTCATGAAGGTTTGCGGCTTCATCAGCAGCACCTTCTCGCCGGCCAGCTCGCCTTCGGAAATCTCCGCCTTGAATTTCTTCGACCAGGCCGAAAAGCCCGGCCGCCGCTGGATCGCGTCCACCGCCATGAAGCCGATATTGTGGCGGTTGCCCGCATATTTCGAACCGGGATTGCCGAGACCTGCGATGATGAGCATGGAGTGATCCATTCCTGACTGCTGGCCTTCACCAACGCGAAACGCCGGCAAAGTCAACCGGTTTCATGCGTCGGACCGATGCGGATCCGCGGAGACGCGGCAAGGCGACGCCGATGGAGGCGATATTCAGCTCGCCATGGACTTTATGCGCCAGGCCGAGAGGGCCGAGAGCAGGTCGGAAATTTCTCGCGGCTTCGAGAAAAGATAGCCTTGAGCATAATCGATGCCCATCTGCTTGAGCAGCACGCGTTGCTCTTCGGTCTCGACGCCTTCTGCGACCACCTTGCAGTTCATCTTGTGCGAGATGGCGCTGATGCCTTCGACCAGCATCCGGTTCTTGCTGCCGATATCGTCCGCCTTGTCGGTGAGCGAACGCACGAAGGACTGGTCGATCTTGACGATATCGACCGGGAAGCGGCTCAGATAGCTCAGCGACGAATAGCCGGTGCCGAAATCATCGAGTGCGATCCGGCAGCCGAAGCGCTGGATCTCGTTGAGTATGGTGCGGATTTCGGGATTGTCGTGCATCAGCACGGCCTCGGTGATCTCCACGACGAGGCGCGACGGCTGGATGCCGTAGCGGCCGAGCAGTCCGGCCAGCCGCGTGGGCAGGCCGGGCTCGAACTGCAGCGGCGAGAAGTTCACCGCGACATAGGCCTCGGCCATGCCGGGCAGGCGGGAGACCCGGGCAAGATTGCCCATCGCGTCTTCCAGAATGAGATTGCCGATCTGGCCGATGGTGCCGGTTTCTTCGGCGACCATGACGATGCCCGCCGGCGACATCAGGCCCTTGCGGGGATGCCGCATGCGCATCAGCGCCTCGAAGCCCGAAGGAACGCCGGTCTCGATGTCGACGATCGGCTGGAAATGCGCCTCGAACCAGCTTGCCGCAATGCCGACCTCGATATCGCTTTCGATCTCGGCCCTTTCCCGCGTCTGGTCGAGGATCGCCGGATCGTAGACCTGCGCGCCGTTCTTGCCGTCGCGCTTTCGGGCATACATGGCCATGTCCGATTTCTGCAGGAGTTCGCCGGCGCTGGCCGCATGGTTCGGATAGAAGGCGAGACCGATCGAGGCGCTCAGGCGCACGCTCGTGCCCTGGACGCGGAACGGCACTTCGAACATGTCGACGATCTTCTGGGCGAGGTCGGTCGCGCGGCGCTCGGCGCCTTCGCCGGCGATCAGCATCGCGAATTCGTCGCCGCCGAGGCGCGAGGCGCTGTCGGTGTCGTGCAACAGGGGCTTGGTCCGCTCTACGAACTGGCAGAGCACGGCGTCTCCCGCCGCATGGCCGAAATTGTCGTTGATCGCCTTGAAGCGGTCGAGATCGACGAAAAGGCAGGCGACTTCCGTCGCGCCCTTGTCCGCTTCGGTGATCGTCCGGTCGAGCATCGCTTCGAACCCCTGCCGGTTCAGGAGCCCGGTCAGATGGTCGGAGATCGCCTGCTGGTGGTTGCGCAGTTCCGACTGCTTGAGTTCGGTGACGTCGGTCATGACGCTGAGCGAGCCGGGAATGCTGCCGCCCGCCGCGCCAAGCTCCGTCTCGACGATCAGCACGTCCATCATTCGGCCGTCGGCGCAGAGGAAGCGCACCGTGACTTCGATCGCCGCACCGTTCGCCTTCGCCTGAGCCTTGCGCTTTCCATAGACATGACGGTCAGCGGGAGCCACGAGCTCGGAGAAGGGGTGGCCGATGATGTCCTCGCGGCGGTAGCCGGTCGCGAGCAGCCAATAATCGCTGACTGCGGCGATCTGATCGTTCGCGGTCAGCGAGAAGAGCATTGCAGGCGTCAGGTTGTAGATATCCGTGGTCTGCTGATGCGCCCGTTTCAGTTCGCGCTCCTCGCGCTCCAGCAGCGTCTGCATTTCGTTGAAGCTCTTGGCGAGGCGTCCCATCTCGTCGTTGGAGCGCCAGTCGACATGGTGGCGGGAGCCCAGCCTGCGCGTCGCCTCGATGGCGGCGGTCAGCCGCATCAACGGCTTGATGACCATGATGCGGTTGCCGAGAATGGCCGCGCCGAAAACGGTCAGAATGGCGATGATGAAGATGGAGATGAAAGCCATCTCCATCTGGTGCAGCGCCGAGAACCAGCCGAGTTTCGGCACGTAGACGGTGATGCTGCCGATATTGCGTGTGCCTTCGGGAGATTTGTAGAAGATCGGCTCGGAAATCGATTCCAGGCCGCGGAAATCGGCCGGGTTGACGTCGACCTCCGAGATATTCAGCTTGCCCATATTGTCGCTGATCTGCACCCCGCTGATGGCGGAGTCGGCGACGAGCATGGAGGCGATCTGGTGGATGCTGTCCCGGTCCAGCTCCCACAGCGGCTTGCCGAGCGCCCGCGAATTGGTGATCAGCACGACATTGACGTGCTCGGTGAGGTTTCTCGCCGCCTGCTGGGACGAAAGCGCCAGGAATAGCGTGAACAGCGGAGCGACGACGACCAGCAGAGCGCCTGAAATAATCGCAATGAAACGACTCTCGACGGAATGAGTCATCCGTATCCCCGCATTCACCCTCCGGTTGTTACCGGCTCATCCTCTTACCCTGAGGCCGTGCGCATCGTTCCATCGATTCATTAAACTTCACTGAAACGGACATGCCAAGATTCGAAGGAATTGCGGACGTAGCGTTACCAAACGGCTTCCCAAGACAATAAAAAACCCGCCTTCGCAGGAAGGCGGGTCTCAAAGTCGGACGCTCTGCTATGCTTATTCGGTTTCGGAAGCGGCAGGCGTTTCTTCTGCGGCTTCTTCAACGCCGGCGGCCGGGGCAACGATCGTTGCGATCGTGAAGTCACGATCGGTGATAACCGGACGGACGCCCTTCGGCAGGGTGACGGCAGAGATGTGGATGCTGTCGCCGATCTTGGCGCCAGCGAGGTCGACCGTGATGAATTCCGGGATGGCGTTGGCCGGGCAATGGAATTCGACCGTGTGGCGAACGATGTTCAGAACGCCGCCGATCTTGATCGCGGACTTCTCTTCGTTGATGAAGTGAACCGGAACGTCGACGGTGACGTCCGTGTCGCCGGAAACGCGCAGGAAATCCACGTGCATGGTGAAATCGCGGACCGGATCGAGCTGGTAGTCCTTCGGCAGAACCTGGATCTTCTGGCCGTCGACTTCGATCGTTGCGATGGTGGTCATGAAACCACCGGCATGGATGCGCTTCGTCACTTCGTTGGTCGAGAGTGCGATGGCGAGGGGGGCCTGCTTGTCACCATAGATGACAGCGGGAATCAAACCGTTGCGGCGAAGTTCACGGGAGGACCCCTTACCTACCCGTTCGCGCGCCTCGGCCTTGAGCTCGTAAGATGCGTGGCTCATGGCATATCCTTTCGAGGTTGTTTGGAGAGTTTTCCGCAAGCGCCGACCGCTCGCATCAAACCGAAGGGCATCATCCGATGCGCTTCATCCGCGTTGCCTCCAAGGGTGTCTGCGCGGACCGGCGGGCTATAATACAACGAGCCCGCAAGTGCAAGCATCTCAGCCCGGAAAGGCGCGAAAGCAGGCTTGAAGGCGCAGCGGAGGGGCCGGTTTGCGCTGGTATATTGCATCCGAGGGCGGAAAGCCCTCAGAGCCCACGGCAGCCATTGCGGTAGGGCAGCCCTGATCCTGTAGGACCTGGCATGCTTTCTTCGCAGAAATCGGACTTGATGTCAGGTTTTCGTTTACCATCCACGCCAACCTTTCAAACATGTTTCAGCATTAAACTTTTCCGCCAAAAGGTTTGAAAAGTTACGGAAAGCATGTTTCGAGTTCTCTCCTGCATATTCATAGAGCACGACCTTCGCTACATCGGCTGCGCCGTCCTTGCCTGCGTCGCAGGCGCCGTCATGACGGTCCGGCTGTTCTCCCGCGTTCGCCGGGGTGGCGGCGTGGAGAAAGTCATCTGGCTCCTTCTCGCGGGCTTTATCGGCGGGGCGACGACCTGGACCACGCATTTCCTCGCGATGCTCGGCTATCTCGGCGGCGGGCAGGCGGGTTATGAGCCGGCCCTGACATTCTCGTCCTTCGCCGTCGCGGTGGCGACCGCGACCGCAGGCTTCGGCATCGCCGCCTATGGCGGCCGTTCGGTCATCGTCGAGGCCGGCGGCGCCGTCGTGGGCCTCGGGATCGCAGCGATGCATTACACCGGCATGGCGGCCTATCAGGCGCAGGGCGTCATCTACTGGGATCGGGGCTATGTGATCGCATCACTGGTTTTCGCAGCCTTGTTCGGTGCGCTCACGACCAACCGCGTGGTGCGCCCGACGACACATTTCTGCAAATACTTCTCCATTCTGGCGATGATCCTTGCGATCGTCACGACGCACTTCACGGCGATGGGCGCCGTCAACGTCGTTCTCGATCCCCGTATCGTCATGCCGGACGAAATCGTTCCGCCGATCGTGCTTGGTTTCGGCGTCCTGTCTTTGATGCTGATCCTGCTGGCGCTGACTGCGGCAACCTATCTCATCGACGCACGCACGACCAAGGCGGCCGTCGAGCAGTACCGCCGCTTGTCGCTCCACGATCCGCTGACGGGGCTTTCCAACCGCGCCGCCTTCAACGAGCAGCTTGCCGAGCTCGCCGCGCGCCCCGTGGACCTGTCGGCCCGCGTGGCGGTGCTCTCCATGGACCTCAACCGCTTCAAGGAAATCAACGACGTCCATGGCCATGCCGCCGGAGACGAGGTGTTGAGAACGATCGGCGGCAGGCTCGCGCAGGTGGCGGGAGAGGGCGAATTCATAGCCCGTGTCGGAGGCGACGAATTCGTGGCCGTAAAGCAGATGCACTTCAAGCGTTCCGATGCGCTTTCGCTCGCCAACCGGATGCTCGCCGAGATCTGCAAGCCGGTCGAGTGGAACGGCAACACTCTTTCCGTCGGGTCGAGCGTCGGTATCGCGTTCTATCCCGGCGAAGCGAAGACGGCGGACGATCTGGTGGCGCAGGCGGATGTCGCCATGTACCGCGCCAAACAATCCGGCGACAATGCGATCTGCATCTACGATTCCTCGATGGATCAGGCCGCGCGTGAGCGCAACGCCCTGACGATGGACATGCGCTCCGGGCTCACGGCAGGCCAGTTCGAGCTCTACTACCAGCACCAGAACGATACGTTCACCGGTCAGGTCGTCGGCTTCGAGGTGCTGCTGCGCTGGAACCATCCCACGCGCGGGCTCATTCTTCCTGGCGAATTCATTCCGATCGCGGAACGGACCGGCTTCATCAACGAACTCGGCGAATGGGTGCTCAGGACAGCCTGCGCGGAGGCTGTGACCTGGAGAAATCCGCTCGGCATCGCCGTCAACGTGGCATCCCAGCAGCTCGCCGATCCGAAATTTCCGCTGAAGGTCCGCAACATCCTGAAAGAGACGGGGCTCGGCTCGGACCGGCTGGAACTGGAGATCACCGAATCCGGCATCATCGCCGATCACCAGCGCGCGTTGCAGACCATCCGGCACCTGAAGAACCTCGGCGTGAAGATCGCCATGGACGACTACGGCACCGGTTATTCGTCGCTCTCGACGCTGATGTCCTTTCCCTTCGACAAGATCAAGATCGACCGCACTTTCATCGACGGGCTTGCCATCAACGCCCAGTCGGCCGCTATCGTCCGCTCGACCCTCATCCTGGCGTCGAGCCTCGATATTCCGGTTCTTGCGGAAGGCGTGGAGACCGACGAGCATATCGCCTTCCTGCGCAAGGAAGGCTGCATGCAGGTGCAGGGCTATCTCTTCGGCAGGCCCGGCCCGCGCGAGAACATCGAGCACATCGTCAACGGCGAGATCGGCCCGGAGGTCGCCAAGGTCGCCTGATCAGCGCCGGGGTTCGCCGCCCGGCGCATAGACGCTCTTCTGCTCGAAGCGGAATTTGTGACCGCATTGGCCGCAGCGCAGCATGTATTTGCGCGGATCAGTGGAGGCGAATTCCGTGAAGAAGCCGTGCGGCAATTCGTCGATCCGGAAATCGCGGCTTCTCTGCCGCTTGTCGTCCGACTCGGAAACCTCGGCAAATCCGGTGTTGCCGCATTGGGAACATTCGAGTTTTCGGGAATAGCGGTCGCGTGCGGCCATGCGGGACTCCTTGGACGGGCGCTCTAACTAACCGAAGCTTCGCCGCAAAGCAAAACGCCGGGAACGGAATCCCGGCGTTTCGCATCGATGATTTATCGCAGCCTTGCGAATGCCGTCAGCGGCGGCACTCGCCGGGGGAAACGACCCTGAAGCCGCTGTTCGCCGCTTCGCAGGCGTTCGGGAAAGTCTGCGTCTGCGGTCCGCGCTGGCCGCAGACGGGACGGTATTCGCGTGTGCAGGCGCCGGATTGTTCGGGTCTTCCAGGACGATCCGGCCGGCCGGGACGATCAGGACGGCCGGGGCCTCCCCAATCGGGTCTATCAGGGCGGCCGGGACCTCCCCAATCGGGCCTGTCTGGCCGATCGGGCCGACCCGGGGGCGGGAACGGTCCAGGGCCGCGGCCGCATTCGCCCGTGCTGATGATGCGGAAGCCGCGCTCGCGGGCCTGGCAGGCATTGCCGAACGTTTCCCTGCGGCCGCCGCGCTCACCGCAGACCGGCCGGTATTCCATCGTGCACATCTGCGGCTCGGGGCGGGGCGGTCGTGGCGGCGGATAATAGCCGCCACCGCCACCAAATCCCGGTCCTGGTCCCGGCCCGCCCTCGACGCAGCCTGAAAGCAGCGGGATAAGAAGGAAGAAGGCCAATCTTTTCGGGCCGAAGGAAGAAACCATGAGCGACTCACTCCTCGTTGCGCTGAGGGGGAGCTTATCGCAAGACGTGCTGGTGAAAAAGCTCAGTCGAACAAACTGGAGACGGAGGATTCCATCGCCGTGCGGTTGATCGCCTCGCCGAGCAGGTTGGCGGTGGTGATGACGCGGATGTTGTGCGCGGACTGCACCGCGGTCGTCGGCTGGATGGAATCGGTGATCACCAGCTCGCGCAGCTTCGAGGCGGCGATGCGGGTGACGGCGCCGCCGGAAAGAACGCCGTGGGTGATGTAGGCGGTGACGCTGGTGGCGCCGTTCTTGAGCAGCGCCTCGGCGGCGTTGCAGAGCGTGCCGCCGGAATCGACGATGTCGTCGATCAGCAGGCAATCCTTACCTTCCACTTCGCCGATGACGTTCATCACCTCGGATTCGCCGGCGCGTTCGCGGCGCTTGTCGACGATGGCGAGCTGACAGTCGATGCGCTTGGCCAGCGCGCGGGCACGGACCACGCCGCCCACGTCCGGCGAGACCACCATGACGTTGTTGAGGTCGTAGTGTTCCTTGACGTCGCGGGCGAGGATCGGCACCGCGAAGAGATTGTCGGTCGGGATGTCGAAGAAGCCCTGGATCTGGCCGGCATGCAGGTCGAGGGTCAGCACGCGGTCGGCGCCGGCCTCGGTGATCAGGTTGGCGACGAGCTTTGCCGAGATCGGCGTGCGGGGACCGGCCTTGCGGTCCTGTCGGGCATAGCCGAAATAGGGGAGCACGGCCGTGATGCGCTTGGCCGAGGATCGGCGAAACGCGTCGATCATGATCAGCAGTTCCATCAGGTGGTCGTTGGTCGGGAACGACGTGGACTGGATGATGAAGACATCCTCGCCGCGCACATTTTCCTGAATTTCAACGAAGATTTCCTGATCTGCAAACCGCCTGACGCTGGCTTTTCCGACTGGAACATTGAGATAGCTGCAGATCGCGTCGGCAAGGTGCCTGTTCGAATTGCCTGCGAAAACCTTCATTGCGGTCCGCCTGTTTTGAAGCTGGATGGGCGCCTTTTACCGCCGCCGCCTTCGAATGCAATAGCGTTTTGCGCCTCACCACGGTTTTTTATGAAGAAACTGTGACCGGCAGCGTCCGCGCGCAATCCTATCCCGGCCGGGTCCTTTGCCAGCTCAGATAGTCCTGGATCGTCTTCGCGGCGATCGTCTCCATGGTCGAGGCGGGCACGGCCGCCCACGGGTCCTCGCCGTTTGCCGGCACGCTTTCCTGTCCCTGCATGCGATGAAGGCGGGAGCCGGAGCCGTCGAGAATATCCCAGACATAGACGATGGTGACCTTGCCGCTGTCGGCGAAAGCGGAGAAATATCCCTTCAGGATATGCTGCGTGCTGGCATCGCCCGACGGCCGGATGACGAGCCCGTTGGCGCGCGCTTCAGCGCCGAGTTCACGCGACAGGGGCGTCACCGCCTGGACGGGCGCGCCGATGATCGGCAGGAAACGGATCGTGCCGGAGCCGGATGGCGGCAATGCCGCCTGTTGGGCCGCTTGTTGGGCCGCTTGCTGGCCCTGCTGCTGGCCCGGCTGCTGGCCCGGCTGCTGGGAAGAGGCGGCTCCTGCCGCAGGCTGCTGCTCCTGACCATTCCATTGCGGCGGCGGGCCGGAAGAGGAGGGCGATACGGCGCTGCCGGATTCCAGCGCGCGGGCCTGGGCTTCCAGCGTGTTCTGCGGCCCAAGCCGGTAGCCGCCCTGCTGTGCAGCGCCGCTGTTGCCATAGGTCTCCGGCTGCTGCGAACGTGCCATACGGTCGGTATCGGCCTGGGTGACGGGCGTCGAAGATCTCGAGCCGCTCCCGACCTCCGCCTGCGGCGTCAGCGCCTCCGTCGTATTGCAGGCGGAAAGAGCGGCCGCGAGCAGGGCAACGGAAAACAACCTTCCGAAAAGCCGCATGCCTGCCTCCTTCCGTAGATTCCCAGATGCGGGAACTTAGAATTGGCTTTCGGACGCTGTCAATTGCCGGTTTTGACGCGTGCTCAGCGCTGAATGAGGTCCAGGCTGTGGCGGGAAAGCGGTTGCGGGTCGCCGTCGGTCGTCAGATAGGTATGGCCGAGGGTCATGGCCGCGCCGCTGTCGGAATCCATGATGATCATGTGCACGAAGAGCGTCATGTCGCTCAAGATTTCCTGCGGATTGCCGAAATGGAACATCTGGTGCTCCATCCAGGAAGGCGAGAAGCGGGCGCCCAGCGAATAGCCGCAGGCGTTGAGGCGATGGCGCGACAGGCCCCGCTCGTCGAGGATGCGGGCATGGGTGTCGAAGACGTCGCCGAAGGTATGGCCGGGACGCAGCACCTCTTCGATCGCCTGGATGGTTTCGCGGCAGGCCTTGTAGAGTTCGCGATGGCGAAGCGACGGTTCGCCGATGACGACGGTTCGCATCATCGCCGCATGATAATGTGCGGCGGCGCCGGCCCATTCCAGCGTCAGCTGGTCGGTCGCGTCGAGCTTGCGGCGGCCCGCCTTGTAGCGGCAGAGCAGGGCATCGGCGCCCGAGCCGATGATGAACTCGTTGGCGGGATAGTCGCCGCCTCCCAGAAAGACCGCGCCCTGCATGGCGGCGAGGATCTCCGCCTCGTCGCCGCCGGCCCTGATGAGGGGAAGTGCCGCATCGAGCGCGTCGTCCGCAAGCTCGGCGGCGCGTTTCGCATAGGCGATCTCGGCGGGACTTTTGACGAGGCGCAGCATACTGACGAGATAGGAGGCGTCGCTGATCTGGCCGAAGGTGGCGAGCTGGTTGTCGATGAGGCGGGCGACGCGGCCCGTCATGCCGTGCGTGTCGTATTCGACGCCGATCTTTGCGCCGAGCAGGTCCATGTCGCTCAGGAGGTTCTTGAGGTCGAGCGTCGGATCGGCATTGACGCGATCGACCCACACCACGATGTTCTCGACGATCGAGGTATGGCGGGCCTGGCGCAGGTCGGCGGAGCGGGTGAGCAATGTCATCGTCCCGTCGGCCTTGACCACCAGGGTCTGGAAGAAGCAGTAGCCGAAGGTGTCGTAGCCCGTCAGCCAGTACATGCTTTCCTGGGCGAAGAGCAGGAGCGCGTCGAGCTTTTCGGCGCGCATCCTCTCCGTCAGCCGCGCGAGGCGGTCGGCATATTCGCTCCTCTCGAAATGCAGGGCCATGTTATTCCTCCCTCATCGAAATCGCTGAAATCTGGCGGCCGTAATCCGGCTCCCGGGCATGGGTGGTGCGGCGGTAGGAGAAAAACCGCTCGGCGTCCGGATAGGTGTCGAGGCCGAGGTTCTCGGCCCGCACGCCCGCCGCCGTCAGCCGGCTTATCGTCAGAGACGGCAGGTCGAACATGGCGTGCCCCGGTTTGGGAGACGGCGTGAAGAAGGCCTCGTAGGAGGGATCGTGGCCAAGGAAGCGCTCCACGAATTCCGGGCCTACCTCGTAGCTGTCGGGACCGATCGAGGGGCCGAGGACGGCGGTGATCTTTTCGCGGACGGCGCCGAGCGAGATCATTGCCTCGACGGTGTTTTCGAGCACGCCTGTGAGCGCGCCCTTCCAGCCGGCATGGGCGGCGCCGATCACGCCGTTCTCGCCATCGGCAAACAGGATGGGGCCGCAATCTGCGGAGAGGACGCCGAGCGCCACGCCGGGCGCCTTCGTCACCATGGCGTCGACCTTTGGTCGCTCTTGGGGCCGCTCGCCGGCATAGGTCTCGTCGACCACCAGGACATCAGGCGAATGGACCTGGTGGACGGTCGCGAGCTTTTCGAGCGGCAGGTCAAACCAGGCGGCGACGCGGGTGCGGTTTTCCATCACCCTTTCACGGTCGTCGCCCGAGCCGACGCCGACATTGAGGCCGGCATAAAGGCCTTCCGAGACCCCGCCCTTCCGGGTGAAGAAGCCGTGCCGGATGCGGCTGCCGGCCCTCTCGTTCAGCAGGGGGCTCTCGATCGGCGTCGGCAAGGGAATTTCCTGCATCGGCGTTATCTATCCTGTTGATTTCGAGAGGTTTTATGCAAGCGCTGGAAAACTGCCGGCTGCTTCGGTCCAGCGCGAGAGTGGCGCAAGGGAAGGGCGGATGTCAATCGGTGTATGATTTGATGTCGTCATTCGCATGCCCCCCTCTGGCCTGCCGGCCATCTCCCCCACAGGTGGGGAGATCGGCTGGGCGCATTGGTTTCCCCAAGCAACCAGCGAACCCGGACGCCCGACAAGCGGTGGTTGGGCGGGAAGAGCATGCCTCTTACCGATCTCCCCCCTTGTGGGGGAGATGGCCGGCAGGCCAGAGGGGGATAATTTGCGGCGCGTTGTCACTCCACCGCCCGAAACGGCATCAAATTCAGCGCCGGGCTCGAAACCGCGATGACCTTGAAGAGCTCACCCATCTTGCCGGCACCTTCGCCGGCCAGGCGATCGACCGCGGCGGCGATGAGCCGCTGTTCGGCGGGTTCCTTGTCCTTCGAAAGGGCCGCGGCGCGTTCGGCGAGGCCGAGGCCATAGAGGAATTCGCCCTGCCGCAGGCCGCCGTTCAGATGCACGCCCGCGGAAAGCGCCACCTTGGCGAGGTCCTCGAAATCCACATGGCTCGTCAGGTCCGCCTCGCCCGGATGGGCAAGCGGGGTATCGAAATCATGGTTGCGCATCGCCTGCAGCGTGTCGCCGAAGCCGGTGACCATATGGCCGTAGTCGATGATGACAGCCGTGCCGCCGGAGGCCTTCAGCCGGTCGCAGAGGGTCTGCATGACCGCCTGGCGGGCGGGCGCCGTTTCGAAGATCGTGCCGTCGGGGATCGACGCCGCGGGCGAGGGCAGGAGGGCGGGATCGAGCGTCGCGACACCGGCGGCGAAGGTCAGTTCGCCCGCCGCGTCGAGGCCGACGAGGCGCTCGCGGAATCCGGTTGGCGTCCTGACGAACTGACGGATCGGGATCGCGTCGAAAAGCTCGTTGGCGGCGATCAGCGTGAAGCCTTCCGGCACGTCCTCGAAACTGTCGTGCCAGGCGATCTTGGTGGAGAATGCCTCGAGCGTCACGCGCTGCACGCCGCGCAGCCGCTCACTGGTCTCGACCAGATGGACGTTCAGTCCTTCGAAGAGCGGCAGGGCGATCCGTTTGATCACGCGCAGCATGTCGGCCATCATCGTGCCGCGGCCGGGACCGATCTCCACCAGCCGGACGGCGGAAGGCGTGCCGTGGCGCTGCCAGGCATGCACCATGAAGACGCCGACCATCTCGCCGAAGAGCTGGCTGATCTCCGGCGCGGTGATGAAATCCCCATGCCGGCCGAAGGGCTCGCGGGTGCGGTAGTAGCCGTGTTCCGGGTCGGCGAGGCAGAGCGCGAAATAATCCGTGACGCTGATCGGGCCATTCGCCCGGATCAGGGTCTTGATCTTGTCGGCGAGGGGCGTGCTCACGGGCTGCTCTCCGCTTACGCCTTCGCTGAGGCGGCTGACGCCGCAGCACGGGCGCGGAAAATGGCCCAGAGCCCGACGGCGATCATCGGCAGCGAAAGCACCATGCCCATGGTAAGCCAATTGGTGCCGAGCAGATAGCCGAGCTGCGCATCCGGTTCGCGGAAGAATTCCACGAAGATGCGGGCCAGCGCGTAACCGCAGACGAAAGTGCCGGAGACGGTGCCCGGAACCTTCAGCGCCTTGAAGCGGAAGATCATCAGAGCGAGCACCAGAACCAGCACGATGCCTTCGAGCCCCGCTTCGTAAAGCTGGCTCGGATGACGGGCGAACGGTCCGCCGGTCGGGAAGACGACGGCCCAGGGCATCGAGCTCAGGCGGCCCCAGAGCTCGCCGTTGATGAAATTGGCAATGCGGCCGAAGAACAGCCCGAAGGGCACGACGGCCGCGACCGTGTCGAACATGCTCCAGACCGGAATGCCGTTGCGCCGGGCGAAGATAACCATCGCGATCGTCGCGCCGAGGAAGCCGCCGTGGAAGGACATGCCGCCGTTCCAGATCTCGATCGCCCGGATGGGGTTTTCGGCGACGGCGGCCAGATCGTAGAAGAATATGTAGCCGATGCGCCCCCCGAGAACGATGCCGGCCGCGACCCAGACGAGGAAGTCGTCCAGATGGGCGGCGGTGATCGGCGACTGCCCGCCTCTCCAGAGCGAGCCGTTTGCCGCCAGCCGGCGCGCATAGAGCCAGCCGAGCAGGATGCCGGCGACATAGGCCAGGCCGTACCAATGGACGGCAAGCGGGCCTATGGAAAAGGCCACCGGATCGATATCCGGAAAGGGGATCAGAGCGAAAAGGTGAAGCGCTTCGTACAAGTTACAGGTTCTCGACCTAGCTAATCGTCGCGGAACATGGCGTTGCAGCCATCCCCGGTCAAGGCGAATCTCTTTGCAGGGTCGCGCCGACAGTGGATGATGCTTGCAAGCAGCCACGGCAGGCCCTACTTCACCTTCTTGGAGATTTAGCGGCCGCGCCTTCATGGACGCTTGGGCGGCCAGACATTTTTAGGAGTTGGAACCATGGCAACCGGGACGAACCGCATTCTCGACGATTTCGCACGGCTGATGACCGATGCCGCCGGCGCCGCCCAGGGCGTGCGCAAGGAGGTGGAGACCGCATTCCATGCTCAGGCCGAGCGGTTCCTGAACAGCATGGATGTGGTCAAGCGCGAGGAATTCGAGGCCGTGCGCGAGATGGCCGCCCGCGCCCGCGACGAGAACGAAGCCCTCAAGGCGCGCATCGAAGCGCTGGAGGCGAAGCTTTCGGGGCAGTGACGGCCGAGATGGTTCCGGGGGCCGGCTGAGGGCAGGGGCGGTTGAATGAACAAGACGAAAGTCATCCAGGACATTTCAGCCGCTCTTCGGAACGAACCGACGGTCAGGGCGCTGTTCCTCAGCGGCAGTTACGGCGCGGGAATAGAGGATTCCTACAGCGATATCGATTTCCTGGCGGTTTCCCGGGACGGTCCGACGGATGAGTTCGCCGCCCTCTGGCGCGAAGCCGTCGGCAGGGTAGGCGAAATCGTTCTCTGGTGGGACCGGCAGGCCAAGCCGATGCTGATCAACGCGATCACGGCGGATTGGCTGCGCATCGACGTGGAAATCGTGACGCCCGATCAGGTGGCCAGACGAACCGCAAGCGGTTTGAAGGCTCTGTTCGACCACGACCGGGTCCTGGAAGCATTGCCGCCGGCGCCTCAAAATGCCGGTCCGAATCCGGCGCGCATGAAGTGGCAGTTCGAAGAATTCATCCGGATCCTGGGCCTTCTGTCGCTCGCCATCGGCAGAGGGGAGTATCTCAACGGGATCACCGGCATCTTCCACCTCCGGAACCTTCTCACCGAACTTCTGATCGAGGAAACGGCGGCGCCCAACAGGGGAGGCGTGCTTCATCTCAACAGGCTGATCAGCGAGGAGCAGAAGAGCCTCCTCGCTGCCTTGCCCGTTCCTTCCCCGACAAGGGAATCGGTCATAGCCGCCAACCTTGCCTATGCGGAGGCCTATTTGCCGCGGGCGCGCAGGATGGCGCGGAAAATCGGCGTTGAGTGGCCCGAGCGGTTCGAAGCGGCAACGCGGGCTCACCTGCGGGAAGCTCTGGCGGTCGAGCTGCCTCCGAGCGCAACCTGAGGCTTGCTGTCAAAAAATTGATCCCCTGTGGACACTGGCAAAAAAGCCAGTGTCCAGAGTCGGTTATGACTCCCTCCTGATCCCGGTTGAGAAGAAGTTTCCAATGCGGATTGCGTAAAATCTTAAAGGAGGGGATGGCAGCCGGACTCGCTCTAGGTACACTGATTTTAAAGGATGATTCGAAACGGGTTGGTAAGGTCCAGACAGGGTGGCTGCGTTATTCTGGCGGCGTCGGACGATCATCTGCAGTGTTGTTCCCGGTTATTGTTCGCGTGTTTTGGCGTTTTATCCGCACGAATTCGCATTCATTCCGGTCAAGAAGGTGCCGCATGAGCCTTATGGAAATAGAAATCGAACGTCAGTCGAATCCGGTCGACATGATCGAGTTCGTCGCAGCCTCGAACGACTGGACGTTCGAACGATCGGGCGAGGACGAGATCGCCATGACCGTGGAGGGGCGCTGGGCCGATTACCACGTGTCCTTCTCCTGGATGGAGGAGTTCGAGGCGCTGCATCTGGCCTGCGCCTTCGACATCAAGGTTCCCGATGCCCGCGTCAACGAGGTCATCCGCCTGCTCTCGCATATCAACGGGCAGGTGCTGATGGGGCATTTCGACCTCTGGCGCCAGGAAGACGTCGTCATCTTCCGCCAGTCGCTTTTGCTTGCCGGCGGCGCCGAGCCGACCAACCAGCAGGTGGAAGTGCTGCTGTCGAGCGCGCTCGAAGCCTGCGAGGCCTATTATCAAGCCTTCCAGTTCGTCGTATGGTCGGGCATGGAGGCGAAGGCGGCCATGGATGCCGTCCTGTTCGAAACCGTGGGCGAAGCCTGATGACTTTGAGTCAGCTCGGATCGATCGTTCTCGTCGGCGCCGGCAATATGGGCGGCGCGATGCTTTCCGGCTGGCTGAAAACGGGTGTGCCCGGTGCGTCCGTCACGGTCGTCGACCCGTCGCCGTCGGAGGCGATGAAGGTGACGATCGCGGAGGCCGGCGCGCGGCACGTCTCCTCGCTGTCCGGCGGGCTTGTCCCCGACATTCTGTTCCTGGCGGTCAAGCCGCAGCTGATGGACGCGGTCCTGCCGCCGCTCAAATCCATCGTCGGAGCCAGGACGGTCGTCGTGTCCGTCGCAGCCGGCAAGACGCTTGCCTATCTGGAGAGCCATCTCGGCGACGCAGCCATGGTGCGCGCCATGCCGAACACGCCGGCCATGATCGGCCGCGGCGTGACCGGCGCCTATGCCAATCCCAAGGTCACCGATGCGCAGCGGAATGCCGTGCAATCGCTGCTGAGGGTCAGCGGGCCGGTGGAATGGGTGGCGAGCGAAGCGGATATCGATGCCGTCACCGCCGTTTCCGGCAGCGGCCCGGCCTATGTGTTCTATCTCGTCGAGTGCATGGCGGAAGCAGGCCGCAAGGCCGGCCTGCCGGCGGACCTCGCCATGCGGCTCGCGCGGGAAACTGTCTCGGGGGCTGGTGAGCTCCTGCACCAGTCCCCCGAAGACGCTTCCAGACTTCGCCAGAACGTGACTTCTCCCGGCGGCACGACGGCCGCGGCGCTTGCCGTGCTGATGGCCGGGGACGGGATGCAGCCGCTGTTCGACAAGGCGATCGCCGCCGCCCGCGAGCGGGCCGAAGAACTCGGACGTTGAGAGACTGCATGGCTGAGGAAACCGCCGAGGGCGACCGGAAGATCAGTTTCGCCGACTTCGAGAAAGTCGATATCCGCGTCGGCACGATCGTCGAGGCGGAGCCTTTCCCCGAAGCCCGCAAACCGGCGTTCAAGCTGAAGATCGATTTCGGCCCTGAAATCGGCATCAAGAAATCTTCGGCGCAGATCACCGTGCATTACACGCCGGAAACGCTGATCGGCCGGCAGGTGCTCGGCGTCGTCAACTTTCCGCCGCGGCAGATCGGACCGGCCCGCTCCGAAGTGCTCACCCTCGGCTTCGAGGACGAGAAGGGCGCGATCGTGCTGGCTGCCGTCGAACAGCCGGTGCCGAACGGCAGGAAGCTGATGTAGGCCGTGGTAACGGTCTAGCTTGTGACGCGCGACCGTCAGTGAATGTCGCGGCTTTCGACGTCGCTGAGGCTGAAGGAGCGGAATTCGGCTTCGAAACCCTCGCGCTGGGGCGAGCAGAGGGTCA
Source organism: Neorhizobium sp. CSC1952 (assembly GCF_030378245.1). NCBI lineage: Bacteria > Pseudomonadati > Pseudomonadota > Alphaproteobacteria > Hyphomicrobiales > Rhizobiaceae > Neorhizobium > Neorhizobium sp. CSC1952. Next base: position 3,605,183 of record NZ_CP128416.1, read on the forward strand.
TGCCGACGGAGAGTTCGGTGAAATGCTGCGGGAAATAGGCGAGCCGCGCCATGCGCCAGTCCGGCTGCGTGTCGGTATGGTATTGGACGAAAAGGGCATCGCCCATGCGGGTGACCCGGATGGACATCTGCTCGAAATCGTCCGCCAGCCGGAAAGCGGACCAGTCCGAATGGCCGTTGGTCACGACCACGCTGAAATGGCGGGCGCCGTCGGTGAATTCGATGCCGCACTTCATCCAGTGCTTTTCGTCATGGCGGATCATCAGCCCGGCCTGGTCGTAGAGCGTCTCGTAGCGGCCGACGAAGGACGTTTCGGCCGTGAAATCGCCGGAGCGGCGCCGGTAGAGGAAATGGCCGCTGTCGCGATGGAAGCCGTAATAGGTGCCCTGCCAGAAATCGGTTTCCAGGCCCGACCGGACGGTCAGCCTGCCCTCCGTCTCGCGGCTTTCCGGCGGCGGGTTCAGCCAATGCATGTCGGAAAAATCGGTCGGCATCCGCTCCTCGGAAATGTCAGGCCGGCACGCGCACCACGGCGCGCAGACCGCCCTTGGGGCTGTCGGCAAGCGTCACGTTGCCGCCATGCGCGCGGGCGATGTCGCGGGCGATCGCAAGCCCGAGGCCGGTGCCGGACGCGTTCAGGTTACGGGCTTCGTCGAGCCGATAGAAGGGCTTGAAGACGTCTTCGCGCGCCTCCGGCGGGATGCCCGGGCCATCGTCGTCGAGGGTCAGCGTCAGCCATTTGGCACTGTGCCTGGCATCGATATGGAGATTGTCGGCGTAGCGTTCGCTGTTGGAGACGAGATTGCCGACGAGCCGGGTAAAGGCGTTGGGGCGCACGGCGATTTCGTCATCTCCCTCGATCTCGTAGGTCATGGTCTTGCCGCTCAGCGCAAAGTCAGAGCGCAGTTTTTCCAGGAGTTCGCTCAATCTGAGTTCGCCGAAATCTTCCTCGGCCTCGCCCTTGGCGAAGGCGAGATAGCCCTCCAGCATCGACTGCATGTCCTCGACGTCCTGGCTCATGCCGGCGAGCTCCGGCTTGTCGCCGGCAAGCGCGAGCTGCAGCCTGAAGCGGGTCAGGATCGTCCGGAGATCATGGCTGATGCCGGCGAGCATGGCGGTGCGCTGCTCCATCTGCCGCTCGATGCGCTCGCGCATCTGGATGAAGGCGAGGCCGGCGCGCCGGACCTCGTCGGCGCCGCGCGGCGAGAAACCCTCCGTCCTCTGGCCCTTGCCGAAGCTTTCGGCGGCGCGGGCAAGCGCCAGGATCGGCCGGATCTGGCCGCGCAGGAAGAGGATCGAGATGCCCACCAGCACCAGGGCGGTACCGACCATCCAGACCAGGAAGATGTGGGTGTTCGAGGCATAGGTCGAGCCGCGGCGGACAAAGACGCGCAGAACGCGGCTGTCGAGCTTGACGCGGATTTCGACGAGCCGGCTGGCGCCCACCGTATCGATCCAGAACGGCATCTGGATCTGGCGGTTGATCTGTTCGGCGAGGATGTCGTCGAGGATCGCGAAGAAGGGCCGCGGACGCGGCGGCGGCAACTGGCCATCTTCCTCCACCGCGATGGTGAGGTTCAGCGCGTCGTTCGCGATGCGGGTAATGGCATCGTAATTGGCGTCCTGAGGATAGGTCTTGATGACCTCGACGATGGCCGCGATATCGCGCACCGTGCCTTCCGAGAGGCGTTCGGTGACCATGCGCCAGTGCCGTTCCATGAAGACGGCCGCAACCACGCTCTGCAGGAGCAGCATGGGCAGGATCACGATCAGCAGCGAGCGGATATAAAGGCCGGTCGGCAGATGTCGGCGCAGCCAGCGGACGAAGGATCGCCAGCCCGGCAGGGCGAACCGGTCCATGTCGCGTTTCAGGGTATCGAAAAGTGCCATCCTGCCTTCCGTTTTTGCCCTGTCCTGCCGGGCTAATCGATGCTCAGCCGGTATCCGATGCCGCGCACCGTCTGGAGGTAGACCGGATTGGCGGGATCCTCCTCGATCTTACGCCGCAAACGGTTGATCTGCACGTCGATCGTACGCTCGCCGACCTCGGCGTCGTCGCCGATCAGCTCGTGACGGGGAATGGTGTCGCCGGCGCGCAGCGCAAAGAGCAGCATGATCTCCTGTTCGCGGTCGGTAAGCCGTATGGTTTCGGCCGCCTTGCGCAATTCCTTGCGGGGGATCGAGAAGGTGAAGGGACCGAAAATGACCTGCTCGATCTTCGGCGTATCGGGAGAGGAACTGCGGCGCAGGATGTTGTTGATGCGCAGGACCAGTTCGCGCGGATCGAAAGGCTTGGAGAGGTAGTCGTCCGCGCCGGCCTCGAGGCCGGCAATGCGCGATTCCGCTTCGGCGCGGGCCGTCAGCAGGATCACCGGAATGGTCTTCCTCTCGTAGAGCGTCTCGGTGAGGGAAAGGCCGGATTCGCCCGGCATCATCACGTCGAGGATGATCAGATCGAAATGCAGGCCTTCGAGCTTGCGGCGCGCTTCCGCCGCGTCGCCTGCGACGGTGACGCGGAAGCCCTGTTCCATCAGATAGCGGTTCAGGAGGTCGCGGATGCGGGTGTCGTCGTCGACCACGAGAAGGTGGGGCGCATCGTCCGAAAGGGGCGTTTTCGTCATCTGTTCAATCCAACCGGGGTTCAGTCCAACTCGCTTTCGATAGGCTCGAGATTCTCGTCGCGCCCGCGCATGCGGCGCAGAAATTCCTTCACCGAGGCCCGCATCTCCGGCGTCATATCCTCCATGGCGTGAGCGATACGGCGCGATTGCGGCTCGGAAAGGGCGAGTGCCAATTCGCGGCCGGCGAGCGTCGGATAGAGCCTGCGCTGGCGGCGGTCCTTGGCACCGGCCATCTGGCGAATATAGCCGGATTCGATCAGTTGTTTGAGTACGCGCGCAAGGCTCTGCTTGGTGATCTGCAGGGTGTCGAGAAGGTCGGTGACCATCATGCCCGGCTGGCGGCAGACGAAATAGACGACGCGGTGATGGGCGCGGCCCATGCCGATCTTGGCGAGGATCGCATCCGGATCGGATACGAAATCGCGGTAAGCGAAGAAAAGCAATTCGATGGTCTCGAAGTCGATCTGGGCTTCGTCGACCGCCGGCATCGGCGGCAGGACCTTCTTGACGGCTCTTCCCGTCGTTGCGCGCGACACTCGCGTTTCCTTTCCCTCAAGGCCCCTCGGCGGCGGCCGAAGCTCTTCCAACACCGAAGCATTATTAGACGTCCGCCTGTGATAAAACGCGAACAGCTTGAACAATCAACAGCATTTCTTGAGGGAGAGGCGGGCGGGCTGCACGCGCGAGATGAAAAGGGCGCCGGATGAGGGCGCCCTTTTCGGTGTCGTTCAATCGTAGATATGCACGATGCGGCGGGTGCCCGGATCGACGAGCACCGGCCGGTCGTTGACGACCACATAGTCGTAATCGTAGTCGGGCACTTCGCGGATCACGACATCCGGCGGAAGCGTCGCGCCGACGACGACCTCATTGCGGACGCGGATCGGCTCGGCCGGATGCTGCTCGATATACCGGATGACCGTATCCGGCGGCTCGACCATTTCGACCGAGCCGACCGGGCCGAGCAGGACGTCGCCGGGGCCGGGAACCGGGGCCGGCGGAGCGACGCCCGCCGTCGTCTCGTAGGTGACGGTCGGCACCTCGTAACGGCTGCGATACTCCTGGACCACGACAGGCGTGCCGTTCTCCCGGATGGTCAGGTATTCGGCGAATACCCAGCCGCGCATGCCGTTGACTTCGATGCGGCACCAGCTGCTGCCTTCGAGGCAACCGTCCATCATGGCCGGGCTGCCGCGGGTCGCGAGGCCGATTTCGGGATAATCCTCACCGGGGCCGGAGCGTACGGTGATATCCGACGCGGTCGTGGTGGCCATCTGAGCCTCGGCGGGCAGGGCGAGCGCCGAAAGGACCGCACCGAGACCGAGACATTTCAACCAAGTCGTCATGGATCTTCTCCTCATGTTGACTGGCGGGGAAACCCTTCCGTGCCCCGGTGGTTCCGCGGAACAGGGGCGGTTTCTTCAAATTGTGGCGGGCGGGTCACAGGTGGGAAAGGGCATGGAACCTTTGTGCGCGATGTCCATTGATCCAGCCAAATACATCGGAGAGGACATCAATGACTGCCCAGACTTTTTCCGCGCTGCCTCCCATTGCCGCCGAGGCCAAGGCGCCGGCCAATCCCCTGAAAGGCGTGCTGATCACCGTCTTCGCGCTCAAGATCGTGGTTTCCGCATTCCTGCTCGCGACCGTTTCGCTCGCGCCGCCGCTTTCCCTCGACGAACGTCCTCAAGTCGCGGCCAATTGATTTTTTGGGGCTGAAATACCTTCCGTTTCCCTTTATACCCCCGGCTGACCCTATCACTTTGGCCGAGGCATCATGGGCAAGTTACAGGCCGGCATCATTCCGGTTACGCCATTCCAGCAGAATTGCACGATCCTCTTCGACGACGAGACCAAGGACGGCGTTGTCATCGATCCGGGCGGCGATGTGCCGACGATCCTTCAGGTCGTCAAGGAAAACGGCATAACGCTGAAGGAAATCTGGCTGACGCACGGGCATATCGACCACGCCGGCGGCGCGGCGGAACTCAGCGAAGCGCTCGGGGTCGACGTGGTCGGCCCGCATGAGGCGGACCTGCCGCTGCTGCAGCGGCTGGAGACGCAGGCCGAAAAGTTCGGCGTGAAGATGGCGGCGCGCAACCTCGTGCCGGACCGCTGGCTCAACGAGGGCGATACCGTCGCGTTCGGCGACCATGTCTTCGAGGTCTTTCATTGTCCGGGTCACGCGCCCGGCCACGTGATCTTCTACAACCGCAACCAGAAATTCGCGCATCTCGGCGACGTTCTGTTCAACGGCTCGATAGGGCGGACCGATCTGCCCGGCGGCGATCACGAGACGCTGCTCGCCTCGATCCGCGACAAGGTCCTGCCGCTCGGCGACGAGGTCGGTTTCATCTGCGGCCATGGTCCGGGAAGCCGGATCGGCGACGAACGGCGGAGCAATCCTTTCCTGCGCGGCCTCTGAGAGACCGTCGCCAAGGCTCCAAAAGAAAAAAACCCGGCATGCCTGCCGGGCTTCAACTCGAATGGAAAGCCTCTAAGGGGCTTAACCGGCGATCTGCAGGTTGACGGCCTTGGGGCCTTTGCCGCGACGATCCGGTTCCGTGTCGAAGCTTACCTTCTGGTTTTCTGACAGTCCGGACAGGCCGGAAGCCTGTACGGCAGAGATATGGACAAAGATATCGGCGCCACCACTATCTGGCTTGATGAAGCCGAAGCCCTTGTCGGTATTGAAGAATTTAACGGTGCCAGTTTCGGCCATGCAGCAGGTCCTTTTCTCTCTGTCCGTGTTCAGCGGCGGACAGCATCACAGTGTTGCCCCGAAGGGCGGTGGCAGGCAGCTTTAAGAAAGGGGCCCTGTCTTTACCGCGGCGACCGGCAGGAATAGCTTTGAAAATCTCCGCCCCCAGCCTACCGCCCGAAGTCTTCGCGCCTTCGGAGCGCATCATTATAGGTCTTCCCATGCTCGTAAATTGCCCGAACTTGCACAGAGTGCTGTGTTTATCGGAAATTGGCAAGAAAAAGTTTTTTGAACCACCCCTCCCGCGGGAAAATGCGCATCGCCAAAGCCCCTGAAAATGGGGGCTTTGAGCCTTTTTGAGAGTATCCGGAAGATGAATCCTCCGCCGGCAACGTTTTCTTCACCCTATTCTGTGCCGTTTCGAGCCGGCCGGCGTGAAAAGAAAAAATTGCCGCTCAGGCATGCACGGGTACGTTGAACAGCGGATCTCTAGCCGGAAAGGCTGCGCGCCGCCGAATGTTCTATTCGTGGGTGGACCGGCGCCGCCCGAAGGCGCGGGCAGGTTTGGCAAGCGCCGGCCGGAGGTGGGAGGCAAGCGGCGGCACCGCCGGATCGCCGGCGGCCGGCGAGGTCTCCATGCGCGGGAGCGGTGTGGCGCCGGGGTCGGGGCGGCTTTCCGGAAAGCTCTCGTTGAATGTCGTCGGCGCGATTTCCGGCCGGGCCAGCGCATAACCCTGCATCAGCGGCACCCCGAGTTCCTCGCAGAGGTCCACTTGCCAGACCTCTTCCAGACCTTCGAAGATCGGTTCGATACCGTCGTCCAGCATCTGCCGGACGATCACGCGCAGCAGCGCGTAACCGGCGGAATTGTCGAGGAAGTCGCGAACCCAGGAGGCATCGAACTTCACGTAGTCCGGAGCGATGCGCTTCAGCCGGGCGAGGTCGGAATCTCCCGCGCCGTAATCGTCGATCGCGATGCGGAAGCCGATCGCCCGCATGTGGCCGGCGAAGGCGACGACGATATCGTCGGTCGCTCCGGACTTTTCCGAGATTTCGCAGACGATGCGGTCGGGTCCGATCCCTGCCTCATGACCGGCAAGCTTGATGCGTTCCACTTCCTGGCGCATCTCGTGCGGCGTTCGGAAGAGGCCCGGATGGAACTTCACGAAAATCCGTGCGCGCGAACGGCCCAGCCGCCCGGTGTTGAGAATGTGGATCGTGCGCAGGATGCTGTCGGTATCGGCCATGTCCGAGGGCGGGACGAGGGGAAAGAAATCGCCCGGCGAGACCGGCTCCCCGTCGCGCGAGACGCGCACGAGCCCTTCGAACGCCTCGATTTCCAGTCCGGCCCCCGTCGTCGGACGGAAGATCGGCTGCAGGGCGGACTGCAGCTTGAAAGGGCCGTAGATGGTGGAGAACGCACCGTTCTCACCGCGAACCAGATTGGCGAAGATGCTTCTCGGCGCCATGCCCGTCGATTTCCGTTGTCGATCCTTGCGGTTGTATCAGCCAAGGGTTACGCGGCTGTAAAGAAGGTATCGGGCTTTTAATCAGCTTCTTTGATCGCTTTCATTCAAGCTTTGCGCTTGAAACGGCGTCATAGTTTAGACATAGAGCGTAGCGGCGGTTTCGGCGCGCGATCCCGCCTTGTTCAACAGCTCTTCAGGACGAAGATTATGGCCTTTCTTGCCGACGCTCTTTCCCGCGTAAAGCCCTCCGCCACCATCGCCGTTTCCCAGAAAGCCCGCGACCTCAAAGCAAAGGGCCGTGACGTGATCGGGCTCGGCGCAGGCGAGCCGGATTTCGACACGCCGGAAAACATCAAGAAAGCGGCCATCGACGCGATCAATCGCGGCGAGACCAAGTATCCGCCGGTCTCGGGCATCCCGCAGCTGCGCGAAGCGATCGCAAGGAAGTTCAAGCGCGAGAACAATCTCGACTACACGCCGGCCCAGACGATCGTCGGAACGGGCGGAAAGCAGATTCTTTTCAACGCGTTCATGGCGACGCTCAATCCGGGTGACGAAGTGATCATCACCGCACCCTATTGGGTCTCCTATCCGGAGATGGTGGCGATCTGCAGCGGAACGTCCGTCTTTATCGAAGCCAAGCAGGAAAACAATTTCAAGGTGACCGCGGCCGACCTCGAAAAGGCGATCACCCCGAAGACCAAGTGGTTCCTCTTCAACTCGCCGTCCAACCCGTCGGGCGCCGCCTATAGCCATGACGAACTCAAGGCCCTCACCGATGTCCTCCTCAAGCACGAACATGTCTGGGTGCTGACCGACGACATGTACGAGCATCTGACCTATGGCGATTTCAAGTTCGTCTCCCCCGCGGAAGTGGAGCCGAAGCTCTATAACCGCACGCTGACGATGAACGGCGTCTCCAAGGCTTATGCAATGACCGGCTGGCGCATCGGTTATGCGGCAGGCCCGGTCGAGCTCATCAAGGCGATGGACATGATCCAGGGCCAGCAGACGTCCGGCGCCTGCACGATCGCGCAATGGGCCGCCGTCGAGGCGCTCAACGGCCCGCAGGACTTCATTCCGGCGAACAAGAAGATCTTCGAAGCCCGCCGCGACCTCGTCGTGTCGATGCTGAACCAGGCGAAGGGTATCGTTTGCCCGTCGCCCGAAGGCGCCTTCTATGTCTATCCGTCCTGCGCCGGCCTGATCGGCAAGACCGCGCCCTCCGGCAAGGTCATCGAGACGGACGAGGATTTCGTGACCGAGCTTCTGGAAACAGAAGGCGTTGCGGTCGTCCATGGCTCGGCTTTCGGCCTCGGCCCGAACTTCCGCATCTCCTACGCGACTTCGGAAGAGCTTCTCGAAGAGGCCTGCAAGCGCATCCAGCGCTTCTGCGCCAACTGCAAGTGAAGCCATCGCCGGCATGATTTCAGAAGGCCCGCCACGCTGGCGGGCTTTTTGCATTCGCGGGCTCACATTGACGATGTGGCTGCGCGTAGCTACATTTTCCGCATGAAGACCGTCTCTATCCGCGAAGCACAGGATCGTTTCGACGAGCTTGCCCAAGATGTGGAGCAGGGCGAGACCGTGACCGTGACCCGGGACGGCAAGCCGGTATTCGACATCGTGCCGCATAAAAAGCGTGGCGGGATCGATTGGGAGGCTGGAGAAGCCTATCTTCGCTCCAAGGGTATCGTCAGGACGAAAGGCTTCATAGCGGATGATTTCGATGATCCGCTACCGGAAGATTTTCTTATAAGACCGCTTCCCGAGCGATGAGACTGCTTCTCGATACGCACTTCGTGTTAGCCGGTGTAAATCGGGAGATGGCTGAACGCTATCCATTGATCGAGCGGCTTATCGCAGAAAGCCTGACTGAGAGCTTCGTTAGCGTCGCAAGTCTGTGGGAGATCGCGATCAAGTCTCGGCTGGGCAAGCTCGAAACACGAATTCCGGTCGAGGACATCCCGAGCTATCTGGCTTCTGCCGGTTTTACCATCCTCCATATCGATATCCCGCACGTCATCACGGCTGCCGAGCCGGAGCCGGAAACACGCGATCCCTTCGACCGGCTTCTGCTTGCGCAGTGCCAGGCCGAAGGATTGCTGCTCGTGACGATCGACCGGGCGCTGACCGGCCATCGCCTCGCATTCAAATTCTAGGCGAAACGGCTCCCCCGGACACCGCTTCGCCGGGCGGCGGATCAGCCCTTGGTCAGCCGCAGGATCGTGGATTCGCCGCCGCCGCGCTGTTCGGTGACGGCATAGACGGCGCCGTCCGGGCCGACCTTGACGTCACGAATGCGGGCGTCGAGCGGCACGCGCTCTTCGTAGGCGACCCTGTCGCCGTCCATGTGAACGACGACGACCCCCTGGCTGACCAGGCCGCCGACCAGGAAAGCGCCCTTCCACTCGGGAATGGCATCGGCGTCATAATAGGCCATGCCGGAAGGGGCGATGACCGGATCCCAGTAATAGACCGGTTGTTCCGTTTCCGCATTCTGGGTGATGCCCTCGCCGACGGGGCTGCCGCTGTACTCTATTCCGTAGGTTACTTCCGGCCAGCCATAGTTCTTGCCCGGCTCCGGCCGGTTCAGCTCGTCGCCGCCACGCGGGCCGTGTTCGACCGTCCAAAGCCGGCCCTGACCGTCCAGCGTGGCGGATTGCAGGTTGCGGTGGCCGAGGCTCCAGATTTCCGGCTGCGCGCCGTCCTGGTCCACGAAGGGATTGTCAGGCAGTGCCTTGCCGTTCATGTCGATGCGGAAGACCTTGCCGAGACCGCTGCCGAGATCCTGTGCCTGGACGCGAGGTTCGGGATCGGAGCGCTCGCCGACGGTGACGTAGAGTTCGTTGCTCGGGCCGAAGACGAGACGCGAGCCGAAATGCTTGTTGCCGTCATAGCTCGGCATCTGGCGGAAGATGACGTTGACGTTCTCCAGCCTGCCGCCCCCCTGATCGTCCGGAACGAGCTTTGCGGAGGCGACCGACGTGCCGTTGCCGTCCTCCCGCTCCTCGGAGAAAGAGAAGAAGATCATGCCGGAGGTCGCGAAGTCCGGCGCGAGCGCCACGTCGAGCAGGCCGCCCTGGCCGCCGGACAGGACCTCCGGAACGCCGCCGATCTCGGGCCCGGCTTCGCCTTCCTCGGAGATGATGTGCATGGCGCCCTCCTTGGCGGTCACCAGCATGCGGCCGTCCGGCAGGAACTCCATCGCCCAGAGATGCGGCAGGCCGTCGGCGACCACCTCATGGGAAATCTTCGGCATCTCGGCCGGTTGCGGCGCACGGGTCTGGCCCGTGAAAGCGGGCGTCTGGTTCTGCGCATTCGGGCGCCTGGTCTCGGCCGGCTGGCCGGCGGTCTGGGCCAGCGCGGAGCCGGCGATCAGCACGGCGGAGAGGGCCGAGCCGGCCAGGAGAAGAGTGAGGTTTTTCATCGTGAACTCCCTTCGATGAGGCGGCGCCTGCCGCAGGTCCGGAAACGCCACTCCCGCGCGGTGGCGATCGAGTGCCGAATGATGGCCTTCATCTAGGGCGTTCATGCGAAATGGTCGCACACGCGCCATTCAAGAATAATTTATCGGCGCCTGCAGGGGGCGCTCAAGAAAAAGCCCGCCGGGAAGCGGGCTCATACTGCTGATAAAGGTTGGAAAATCTCCGATCGCCATGCTCTGTCCCGAGCATCTGCAAACCATTGACGTTTATAGATCCTCGGCGCAAGGCCGAGTATGACGCCGAGCAAGAAGCGAGGTTCGTCATCAAGCTGAGCCCGCCGGGAGGCGGGCTGTCAGCGGGTGCCGGCTACAGAAACTCAATCGAGGAGGTCGGCCGGAACCTTTCCGCCGTTTTCCTTGAGCCTCTTCATCAGAGCCTTGTGGAGCCATATGTTCATTTCGGGCGAACCGTTCTTTTCGCCGGTATATCCAAGCTCTTCGGCAAGCTCCTTGCGGGCGGTGAGGCTGGAATCGAGGTCGAGCGCCTTCATGAGATCGACAATCGAACGGCGCCAATCGAGCTTCTGACCGCTTTTCTTGACTGCCGCGTCAAGGATCGGCTCGATATCCACCGGGCCGGCGGATGCGGGTGCTGCTGCCGTGGGGGCTGCCGCGGCCGGAGCGGCGGAGGGTGGTGCTGCAGGGGCAGGGGTCGCCGCGGGCGTCGATGCGGCGGATGCCGACACCGGAGCCGCAGGCTTCAGAGGCTCCGCGGTGGGCTGCGGAGCGGCTTTGGCTGCGCCGCCAAAGATTGCGTTCTTGATCTTGTCGAAGATGCCCATTCTACTCTCCTCAGGTTGTCTAGGAGAGACTTGTGCAAGTTTGGAAAAAACTCAAGGGGCGGCCGCAGCAAGATCGGCTGCGGCCACCAGATTTCCGTCAGGCCGTGCCCCAGATGGTCTCGGCGGTCTTCACGACGAGCTCCAGCTTGCGCTTCTGATCGTCCTCGGTGATCGAGTTGCCTTCCTCGGTCGAGGCGAAGCCGCATTGCGGCGCGATGCCGAGCTGGTCGAGGTCGACATATTTCGAGGCTTCGTCGAAATGGCGGCGGAGCGAATCGAGGCTTTCCAGCTCACCGGTCTTGGTGGTGATGAAGCCCGGATAGACGCGCTGCTTCGAACCCTTCTGGAGCAGGCTCAGCGGCTGCAGGCCGCCGGCGCGATCCGTGTCGTATTCCATGAAGAACATGTCGACGCCGGTCTTGTTGAAGATCGCATCGGCCGCCGCGTCGTAACCGCCTTCGGCAGCCCAGGTGGAGCGGAAGTTGCCGCGGCACATATGCATGCCGATCAGCATGTCCTTCGGACGATCCTTGATCGCCTCATGCATCGTGAGCGCGTATTTCTCGATCAGCCAGTCCGGATCGTAGCCTTCTTCACGCTTCATGGCGCGCTGCTTCTCGTCGCCGAGATAGGCGAAATAGATGTCGTCCATCTGGAGGTAACGGCAGCCGGCTTCGTAGAACTTCTGCACCGCCTTGGCATAGGTGCGGGCGAGAGCTGCGAACAGCGCTTCCTGGTCCTGGTATTCCGGATAGGTCACGTCGGCGCGGGCCGTGCGGTAATGCGCGACGCTCGGGCCGGGGATGGAGATCTTCGGCGTCACCTTGGTGTTGACGGCGAGGAACTTGAAGTGCTCGAGATGCGGGTGGTCGTCCGGGAAGTCGAGCCTGCCGTTGATGGTCGGAAAGGTCGGCGGCAGCTTGACGCCTTGGAAGGTGACGCCCTTGTGCGCTTCGCGCGTGACGAATTCCATGCCGTCGAGTTCGCCGAGGAAGTCGTAGTGCCAGAAATGACGGCGGGCTTCGCCGTCGGTGACGACCTTGAGGCCGACGCTTTCCTGCAGCTTGACGAGCTCCCTGATGCCTTCGTCTTCGACGGCCTTCAGTTCATCGGCGGAAATGCTCTTCTCTTCGTAGAACTTCCTGCGGGCTTCCTTGATGGAAGCGGGACGCAGGAGCGAACCGACGTGATCGGCTCTGTAGGGCGGGGTTGGCATGGAATCCTCCATATTACTTGTACAAGCTGCCGGAACCCGGCAACGGCGAAGGCGTGTATACAGATTGGGCCTCTCCAGGCGAAACAGCATATTTCACGCACTGATTCAACGTCTTCTCAATCCGATTCCGTATGCATGTGCAACTTGTTGTTACGGAATCGCTTTTCGTCAGAGGCCGAGGACCGTCAGCATCACGAAGGTCGCGAACAGGACGAAGTGCGTCATCCCTTCGATCGCGTTCGTCTGACCGTCATTGAGGTTGATCGCCGCGGCGATCAGCGTGACCGCGACCATCACGGTCTGCACCGGCGTCATGGCCATGACGAAGGGCTGACCGCTGTAGAGCGCGATGCTTTCCATCACCGGCACGGTGAGGATGACGGTCGAGAGCGACGCTCCCATGGCGATGTTGACCACGGATTGCATGCGGTTCCTGAGGGCCGCGCGCAACGCCGTCAGGATTTCCGGCGCCGCGGAGATGGTCGCCACGACGACGGCCATCAGGGCCGGCGGGGCGCCGATGCCCTCTATTCCGGCATTCATGAAGGCCGACATGAATTCGGCGAGGAAGCCGATGACCAGGACGCCGAAGAGGATGATGCCGATGGAGATCGCGGCCGACTCTTCCTTGGCCTCCTCCCGGGGTGCCGCTCCGCCCGTTGCCGCCTTGGCGCGGGGGTAGCTGTAGCTGAAGAAATAGCTGTGCGGGCCGACCTGCATCTTGAGGAAGACCGCGTAGAGCGCGATCATCGCCGCGATGGTGAAAGCGGAATAATAGTGCCATCGGTCGGAAGGGATGAATTCCGGCACGATCATCGAAATGCCCATGGCTGTCAGGATCATCACGCTGTAGGTGCGGCTGGAATCGTCGTTGTAGGGCTGCTCGCCGTGGCGGAGGCCGCCAAGCAGGGCCGCCAGGCCCAGGATGCCGTTGATGTCCAGCATGACGGCCGCATAGATCGTGTCGCGCACCAGGGTGGGGGAGGTCGTGTTGCCCATCATGATCGCCAGGATCAGCACTTCGACGGCGACGGCCGACAGCGTCAGGATCATCGTGCCATAGGGGTCGCCGACCTTGTGGGCGAGCACCTCCGCATGATGGGCGACGCGGGTCGAGGCGAGAATGATGATGGCGATCAGGGCGACGGCAGCGATGACCGAGGCCGTCTGGCCCGCCTCCAGGACGGAATGTTCCACGGCGTAGGCGATGAAGGCGGCCCCGAGCGCAACGATGAGAAATCTTTCCTGTTTCAGAAGAGAGAGAACTCTCACCGGCCGCTCCTGATGTTCATCGGCACAATCTAACGCGGCAACCTGCGGCATCAAGGATGGGCCGGCTTCGGCTCGAGGATTTGCGACAAGCAGGCTTTGATGACATAATTCCGGAGGTGGCCTGGAACTTGCGGCGCACTTCCTGCTTTTTCAATGCTGTGCCGCGTCTGGAGACCGATCCGGAGGATCGATGCGGCCATGAAAGAAGAACAAGGAGGGAGTATGACCAAGATTGTCTACAAGGTCGTGCCGCATGATGGCGGTTGGGCTTATCGCCAGGGCGACGTCTATTCGGAAACTTTTCCTACCCATTCCGATGCCTTGCAGGCAGCGCGCATCGTCGCGGCCGAGCAACAGGTGGGCGGCGACCCGGAAGAGATCAGCTGGCAGGACGAGAAGGGCGTCTGGCACACCGAATACAGCGATGGCGGCGACCGTCCGGAAGCCGAAGTCGAGGACGGCGACCAGGGAGCGACCACGCATTGAGGTCAGCTGCGGCCATGGTCCGAGGATACCTCTGACAAGCCCGTTGAGGGCGGCCGCCGGCGCGAAGATTTGAGGTTTCGTGCACAGCGACCCCAGAGGTCGATCGACAGGTCGTCTCGCTTCCGGCCTGGAGAAAAGGGCCTCTCGTCGCGGCCCCCAGCTTGATGACAAACCTCGCGTCCTGCTCGGCGTCATCCTCGGCCTTATGCCGAGGATCTATGAACGTCAATGGTTTGCAGATGCTCGGAACAGGCCCGAGCATGACGATCGGAGATTTTCGAACCTTTGTCAGCAGTCTGAGGGCCGCCCGTCGCGGCCCCCCCTTCGGTGTCTCATCAGGCGACGGCTTCGAGCGCCGGGTAATCGGTATAACCCCTGGCGCCGCCGCCATAGAAGGTGGCCTTGTCCGGCTGGTTGAGCGGCGCGTCGTTCCTGAGGCGCTGCACGAGGTCCGGATTGGCGAGGAAGAGCTTGCCGAAGGCGACGGCATCGGCATAGCCGCTTTCGACGGCCTCGATGGCGCTCTCACGGTCGTAGCCGTTGTTGACCAGCCAGCCGCCCGTGCCTCCGGCCTTGCGGTAGATGCTCTTGAGTTCCTGGTAGTCGAAGGGCCTGTCGCCCTGGAAGAAGCTGCGGTCGCCGCCCGTGGCGCCTTCGATCACATGGATGAAGGCGAGGCCGCGCGGACCGAGCTGCTCGACCACGTAATTGAAGAGGGGCTGCGGATCGGCTTCGGTGATGCCGTTGCCGGGCGTGACCGGCGACAGGCGGATGCCGACGCGGCCGGCACCGATCTCCCCGGTGACCGCATCGACGACTTCCAGGAGGAAGCGGGTGCGGTTTTCGATCGAACCGCCGTATTCGTCGGTGCGCTTGTTGGCGCCGGATTTCAGGAACTGGTCGATCAGGTAGCCGTTGGCGCCGTGCAGTTCCACGCCATCGAAGCCGGCATCGATCGCCGCGCGGGCACCCTTGCGGAAATCATCGACGATGCCGGCGATTTCGGCATGCTCAAGCGCGCGAGGCGCAGAGGTGTCGACGAAGGCGCCGGAACCGTCAGGGTTGATGACATAGGTCTTGCTGCCGGCGGGAATGGCAGAAGGCGCGACCGGCGCGCCGCCATTCGGCTGCAGGGAGGTGTGGGAAACGCGGCCGACATGCCAGATCTGGGTGACGATCCTGCCGCCTTTCCCATGCACGGCGTCCGTCACTTTCTTCCAGCCTTCGACCGCCTGAGGCAGGTAGAGCCCGGGTACGTCGGCATAACCCTGGCCCTGCTGGGTCACCGGCGTGCCTTCGGTGATGATCAGGCCGGCCGAGGCGCGCTGTTCGTAATAGGTGACGTTGAGGTCGTTCGGAACCGCCCTCGGCGAGCGGTTGCGCGTCAGCGGCGCCATGACGATGCGATTGGCGAGATCGATATCGCCGAATTTGGTCGGATCAAAAAGGCTGGCCATCGGAAATTCCTTTATCTCTAGTTGGGGGAGGATCAGAGCGACGAACTGAGCTCGTCGAGGAAGGCCGCAATGGTTTCCTCATTGCGGCGGTAGAACGCCCATTGGCCAACGCGGTCGATCTTCAGCAACCCGGCCTTTTCGAGCGTCGAAAGATGCGCCGAGACCGTGGACTGGGAGAGGCCGCAGCGCTTTTCGAACTGGTTGGCGCAGATACCCATTTCGAGCGGATGCGCCTGATTGGAGAAATGGCGCTCGGGTTCCTTCATCCATTCCAGGAATTCGACCCGGACCGGGTGCGCCAGCGCCTTGAGAATTTCCGTCTTGTCCATGCCAGGATCCAGATATCGGATTTTGCCGATATATAGATCGTCCGGTGACGATTTAAAGGAAACCGTTTGCGCAGAAAGGAAGGCTCGTAAAAAAAATGGGCCGCCGGATTTCTCCAGGGCCCTTTCAGGTGTGAAGGTCAAAACCTCCAGAGGGGAACAGCCGACGCGGACGACGGGGGACGTCGTCAAGAGCAGCCGGCTGACATGAATATGGGGATGGGCGGCCGGTCCGACAAGGGTGCGGATGGAATATTGAACAGAAGTTTTAATGGGCGGAGGCAGGCCGAGCGTCGTACAGGCAAAAAAAAGGGCCACCGGATCGCTCCAGGGCCCTATAAGTGTGAAGGTCAAAAAACCTCCAGAGGGGAACAGCTGCTGCGGTGGAACTGGGAGGAAAAAGCCACCATGTGCATCAGCTGTGTGCGATATGGTGGTTTTTTGTGCAGTGAACAATGGCATTTTGTGCAAGTCAGCCATGCATGACGCGCAATGCTTGGTCTTCAAGGCCCACCGACGGGAATAGCAGGCGGCCGCAGACCGCTGGAATCCTTCAGGTTTGAAGGGTTTCCAGCTCCGGCGTTCTTTCCGTTCGGGGGCCTAGAAATTCCAGTTGCGCGCCTTGCCGACGATGAAATCGCGGAAGACTTTGAGCTTCGCCGCGTTCTTCATTTCATCCGGATAGCAGAAATAGGTGTCGAAGGAGGGGATGTCGGCGTTGATCGCGAGCTGAATCAGTCCCGGGTCGCGGCCGACGATATAGTCCGGCAGGCAGGCGATCCCGATACCGAGCAGGCAGGCCCGCTTGATCGAGGTCTGGCTGTTGATCTGCAGATGCGGCGTGCGCGTGTTGTCCGAGGAGCGGCCGGCATATTCCAGCCAGTTGACGTCGAGCAGATAGTTCGGCGCCGGCTCCCCGAAGGTGATGATGCGATGGTTGTCGAGATCCTCGATCGACTGCGGTTCCCCGTAGCGGTTGATATAGGAGGGGGCCGCATAGACGTGCATATGCACGGTGAAGAGCTTGCGCTGGATGAGGTCGGACTGCTGCGGCTGCCGGAGGCGGATCGCACAATCCGCATGGCGCATGTTCACGTCCACCTCCTCGTTGTCGAGGATGAGCTGGATCGACATTTCCGGATAGAGCTGCAGGAATTCCTGCACCTTGTCGGTCAGCCAGCCCTGGCCGAGCCCGACCGTCGTCGTGACGCGCAGCTTGCCGGAGGGTTTTTCCGTCGTCTCGGTGAGCTGCACCTTCACCGTCTCGAGCTTCAAGAGCACGTCGTGGGCGGTGCGGTAAAGAAGCTCGCCCTGTTCGGTGAGGATGAGGCCGCGCGCATGGCGATGGAAGAGCTTTACGCCGACATCCTGTTCCAGCGCGCTGACCTGGCGGCTGATGGCCGACTGGGAAAGATGAAGCTTGTCCGCCGCGTGGGTGAAGGAACCCGCCTCCGCCGCCGCGTGAAAAATGCGC
Organism: Neorhizobium sp. CSC1952; assembly: GCF_030378245.1. NCBI lineage: Bacteria > Pseudomonadati > Pseudomonadota > Alphaproteobacteria > Hyphomicrobiales > Rhizobiaceae > Neorhizobium > Neorhizobium sp. CSC1952. The sequence continues at coordinate 3,622,473 of NZ_CP128416.1, forward strand.
AATTTATCCCAGTCGAGCGGCACACCCATTGCTGAACGTTACTCCGCGGCCACGGCGACCGGCTGGATGCCGGCGAGAAAGCGTTCGGCTTCGAGCGCGGCCATGCAGCCCAGGCCGGCTGCGGTGATCGCCTGGCGGAAAGTGTCGTCGGTCACGTCGCCGGCGGCGAAGATGCCCGGCACGTCGGTGGCGGTCGAATCCGGGGCCGTCCAGAGATAGCCGTTCGGCTTCATCTTCAGCTTGCCCTTGAAGAGTTCGGTTGCCGGTGCATGGCCGATCGCCACGAAGACGCCGTCGATCGGCCGCTCGGTGATCGCGCCCGTCTCGGTGTTGCGCAGCTTCACGCCTTCCACGGACGGCGGCAGCGGCGCTTTCGCGGGCTTGCCGGTGATCTCGGCCACTTCCGTGTTCCACAGCACGCTGACGTTCGGGCGCTGGAAGAGGCGCTCCTGCAGGATCTTTTCGGAGCGGAAACTGTCGCGGCGGTGCACGACGGTCACCGATTTGGCGATGTTGGAGAGGTAGAGCGCCTCCTCGACGGCGGAATTGCCGCCGCCGACCACGATCACGTCCTTGTTGCGGTAGAAGAAGCCGTCGCAGGTGGCGCAGGCGGAAACGCCGAAGCCCTGGAAATGCTGCTCGCTTTCGAGCCCCAGCCATTTCGCCTTGGCGCCGGTGGCGATGATCAGCGTATCGGCCATCCAGACCTGGCCGGAATCGGTGCGCACGGTGAAGGGCCGATGGTTGAGCTCGACCTCCGTCACGAGGTCGTTGACGATCTCGGCGCCCACATGGGTCGCCTGCTTGAGCATCTGCTCCATCAGCCAGGGGCCCTGGATCGGATCGCCGAAGCCCGGATAGTTCTCCACGTCTGTGGTGATCATCAGCTGGCCGCCCTGTTCGAGGCCGGCGATCAGCACCGGTTTCAGCATGGCGCGCGCGGCATAGATCGCCGCGGTATAACCGGCCGGGCCGGAACCAATGATCAGAACCTCGGTATGACGGGCGGACATATGCTGTTTCCTTTCCAAGACCGGCGGAGGCGCGTTTCTTCGCTCCTCATATAGGTGGTCGATTTCCGGTCTGCCGCTTTAAAGCGCCATGTAAGATTGATCCATGCATCAATGCAAGGGCAGCCTTGCATTAACAACAGATCAGTTGGCATGGAAGGCATGATCCTTGCGTTAAATCCCGTTTCCGCTAAAAGCCATTCCGACAAAAGGGGAAAGCCGTGTTTCGCGCCGATCTGGACGCCATCGACATTAAAATCCTCCGGGAACTCCAGCGCGACGGGCGAATGACGAATGTCGAGCTCGCGGAGCGCGTGGGGATATCCGCGCCACCATGCCTGCGCCGCGTGCGCAAGCTGGAGGAGGCCGGAATCATCGAAGGTTACCATGCAGTTCTCAACGGGACGAAACTCGGGTTTGATCTCGTCGCATTCTGCATGGTCGGGTTGAAGCGCCAGTCGGATGCGGACCTCAAGGCCTTCGCGGCCAAAGTTCAGCAATGGCCGCTGGTGCGCGAGGCCTGGATGGTCAACGGCGACAGCGATTTCCTTCTTCGTTGCGCCGCCCAGAACCTTACCGTCTTTCAGGATTTCGTCATCGAGGTCCTGACCGCCGACGAGCATGTGGACACCGTTCGCACCATGCTGACGATCCGCCCGGTCAAACAGCTTGGACTGGTGGAGATCTGAGCGGCTGCCCAATGGTCGGAAATGAGGGGCGAATGCCTAAAATTATCTATCCTTCGCCCGGAATGAAAGGCGAGTTGTGGCGCCGTTCTCCCATCGAGCGGATGTTGGCGTGGCATGGAACGAAGAGATCGAGAAAGCGTATCGGCGTATTTACCAAGGAGCGTTCGCTGCAACTCTTTTCACCGCAGCAATTTCGCCCGCTGGCCGGCCCTGACATTCCCCTGATCTTCCTTTCTCGCAACGATCAGCGCCTTCTCCCGTCGTTCCTTTCGCACTATCGCAAGCTTGGTGTGACGCGGTTCATTTGCGTGGATGATCAATCGACGGATGGGACGGCGGAATACCTGTCGTCCCAGGCGGATCTGGATCTCTGGACGTCGCGGCTTCGCTATAAGGATGCCAGGCGGGGAAAAAGCTGGCGGCAGGAGCTTTTCCAGATCTACGGATCCAATCACTGGTATCTCAACGTCGATTCCGATGAGTTTCTTATATACGATCGATGCTTCGAAATGCCTCTCGGAGCGTTGATCGGGCGTATCGAGGCGCTTTCAATCCGTAGGCTGGCAGCGCCCATGATCGATATGTATCCGTCCGGGGATATCGCCGCTGCAGAATTCACCGGTGAAAACGATCTGATGCCATGGCAGGTCGCTGATTGTTACGATCAGGACGGATATAGTGTTATAAGGAATTCCCGCTTTTTGCGGATTCGGGGAGGCGCAAGAAAGCGCCTGTTTGGGTCAGATGTCGACCTGATGAAGTATCCCTTGATATTCTGGGATGACGAGTGCTCTTTGGGCGAGAACATTCATCAGCCCCTGCCGTACCAGCGCAATTTTTCCCCGATTTTTGGCGTCCTATTGCACTTCAAGTTCTTTTCCGACTATCAGGAACGCGTTCAGGCTGCGATCGACGGCGGGCAGCATTTCGGCGGCGCCCGGGAATATGTGAAGATGATGCAACGAATTACTGCTGATAGTGAGGTCGCCTTCGCTTATCCGGGCAGCGTACGCTTCAAAGAACCTCGTCAACTTGTCGACCAGGGTTTCATCGTATCTCCTTTCGATGGCACGGAGGTGTGAACGATGCGATTGCCTTCGATGATTACTATGTGGTGCCGTGTGAAGTCTCTTTTCGTTCCCGGCAAGGTTTCCATCGGGGCATCGAGATACTGACCGCGGACGAGCATATGGACATCATCCTCACCGTGTTGACGATTCGGCGGGTCAAGCAGCTCGGTTTAGTGGAAGTTTGACCTCATATCTTACTGTCTTTCTCCCTTTCTTCAGAAAGAGAGACTAGGGCTGCGGTCAAAGTCTTGAAGACATGATCTTTGGAATGTCGCTCTTCTATGCGCCTTCTTCCTGCTCTGCCGCGTGACAGGCGTCCATCGGTATCCATGGCTGCGGCGACGAGCGCTTTCTCCCATCTCGCAGAAAGGTCGCCGGTTCCGTCCGCAAGCCACCCTGTCGAGGGATCGACGAGCTCGCGAGTGGCGCCCACACCGTCAGTAACGACGGGCCGGGCATTTGCGAAGTGCTGAAGGATCTTGATTGGAGACTTGCCTCGATCGAAATCCGAACGGGTGCTGGGAACCAGACCGACATCGATCGACGAGAAGAACCTGTTTTCGTTTTCCGCATCGAACGGCCACCAGTCGAACTCGAAAGGAAGATTTGGCTGTTTGCCCGACATGACAACGAAGCGACAGTCGCGCCGGTTCGAGAAAAATCTTTGCAGAGCGGGAGAGATCGATTGCAGCAAATATTGGCTTTGCGGGTGTCCGCCCCAGCCAAAAAGAATTGGTCCGGATGCTTTCCCCGGTTCGGCTATGGGGGGCAACTCGATGCCCATGGGGACGATCAGAGGATCAGCACCGGTGTTTCTGGCCCAGTCCGCCAAATAGGCATTCGCCACCGTCACGAGATCGGCCCGGTATATTATGGACCGGAGACGGAGGTTGGTGCGCCAGCGTCGGGCGAAAGAGTCCCCGAGCGCACTGGTCCACATGGCGTCATCGAAGTCATAGGCAATCTTTGCCTCCGACCGACGGGACCGCCACCATGTCCATGACAGCTTGGGAATTCGCTTTTGTACGAGGAGCACGTCGCCCCGGCAGAGCAAGTCTATCCTTTCGTCTGAAAATGACGGGCTCCAGGTTACTTCGAAGTAATTTCTGAAATAGTCCAAGCCGGCGATAAACCTGTGCCTGACGCTTGGCTTATCATCCTTGCCGTATGTCACGGCATGCAGCTTAGGCTTCATGTTCTCTCGTTTTCAGGAAATTTTGCGGTACCATGCGTCAAACTTAGTAATGTCCTTGAAAACGCGCTCATACCCGTTCTTCCGCATCAAATTATCGAGCTTGGCTTCAGCTTCCGTAAAATTGTGTTCGAGGCTGAAAAATCGGATATCGAAACGTTGGAAGTCAAAGTTTTCCAGAATATCGAATTCGTTCCCTTCGGTGTCGATGCTGATGTAATCGATAACCTCGGGCGCATTGAACTTGATCAGCAGATCCAAAAGACTGATGGTCTGCATTTCAATTTGGACGTGATCCTTTTTGCGTTGTTCCGAATTCATGTCATTGTAGGCGACACGGTTGATCGCTGAAATCTCCGGTTTTTCTGTCACGAAAAGCATCGTGACCGAGTTGCCCGACTGGCTGTCGACAGGTTGCGTGCAAAGTTTGGCTTTTCGGGTAGACAAGATCGGTATGGTGAACGCAGGGTTTGGTTCAACTAAAATCCCTGACCACCCGTAGTCCCGCTCCAGCAACAAGGTATTGCTCAGGCTCGTGCCGTCGAAGGCTCCGATCTCGACAAAAAAGCCATCCCGCTTGCCGTTTGTCTCTGAAACGATCCAACTATCTTGATGTAATTGGGAAAAGCCTTCAATCGTAGGGAATGGCATTGCTTCAGCACGGGCGCGTTTCTTTTTCAGTCCTAGAAATGTCCGCAAGCCCATGCCAATCTCCATATGCAGCCAACAGCGCATTAAATCAACGACTGCTGGAATGCAACCATATCGCCTGCTTAGGCTCTATTCTGAAGCTAAGGCAGCGGTGGACGCGATGAACCGTGCCAAATCTGATGAAGTAGAAGAAACGATTTCTGTTCTGCCCATGGGGTTGAAATGGCCGAACACGGGCTCGACGTCAGGTGACGAAGCCAAAACAAAGCCGTCATAACTGGTCGTGCATCGATCGAAATCAGAGGACACCTCAATCCGGTAGCCAAATTCAGACATTACTTGCTCGACATTATTATGCAGCTGTTGGCTATGCGTGGATATGAACACGTAGGAAGCGCCTTTTCTTGACAGCAGGCCAGTAGCGCCTTCCAGCATTTCTACCTCGTATCCCTGTATATCGGAATGAAGGATATCGAGGCTGTCAAAAGCTTTTTCTCTCATAAATTCGTCAACTTGGAAGCTGGATTTTCCAACAAACGACTTTATGAACTCGCCTTTGTAGTTATTAATTTTGAAATTGTTGATGCCACATTCTATATTAGTCTGATCGGGCTCGACCATATAGCATCGAGCGCTTACATGTGTTTTCAGCAGCCACATGGAGTAGTGAGCCCAATAGCTTCCTAGCTCGAGCATCAGGGGCGATGGCTTCTTCAACTTCTTCAGCATTTGTTGAAAGCAGAACTCTTCGAGAGGCTCATGGACACCTCTATTGATAATCAGGATGTCGCTAAATTCTTTGTAATAGGCCAGGTCGCCTTCAATCGGGACGCGATTGCCGTTGTGTAATGTGACCAAATTCTTGTCAACATAGCCTGCATATGGGTCTTTTTCGATCAAAAGGTTAAGCGGATCAGAAATTATTTCCCGGTATCGCTCAATATATATTTCCGCTTTCTGAAAGTTTTTAAGTTTAGCGAAGCGCCTTGAAGCTACTTCCGTAATTTCGTATCCAACTGATCGCAGGCCTTTGTTGAGCATTTTGCGAAATGACGTCATCGGTATTACCGTCTTTCAATTTGGCTAAGAGCGTAAACGAGTTCGGGCGGTTGCAACGACCCAACCGCCGCGCGGCAAATTAATGCAAACTGCTGCCGGTTTGAACAATGGCTTCAAATTAGTTTCCGGTCGGCTGGCGAAGGCCGCATTTACTCAGTAAGGCAATCAACTTGTCCTGAAACAGGCGGTATTGTTTGGCTAGGCCATAATACCACTTCCTCTTGTTGGTCTTCCTGGCGCGTCCGGAGGCGGCGAGGATTTCGCTGGCGGCTTCGGTTGTCGTGACGGGAGCGGGCCAGAAGGAATAGCCGTGGCCTGTGCGCGTCAGCCAGTACCGGAAGTAATTGTCGACCGGTGCGAAAATCTTCCGGTGCTCCTCGATGAAAAGCCGGGCGCCCTCCCGAGACCAGACTATCGCGCTCGTCGTCATCGGAAAATAATGCGCCGCCACGAGTTCGCAATCATGTCCACCGATGTCGTAGCGCGCCAGCGGGGTGGCGATCTTCAGCTTGTTGTTTCCAATGTTGATCAGCCGCCAGTGCGGGTCGATCTTCTCCAGGTCAGGAAGCGCCTTTTCGAGCAGTTCGACCGGATTGCAGAGCGGCAGGGCGTCGTCCTCGAGAACCAGCGCATAGCGGGCATCGGAGCTGAGGAATTGCGCTGCCACCTTGAGATGGCTTCGATAGCAGCCGATTTCTCCGCCAACGAGGCTGCGGCCCATGTAGCGCTCGGCGCGGGCTGCCTCGTAGTCGGTCAATGCGGACAGATCGAGTTGGCGGCCATCGACTGCCGAGACCCGCTCGAAAGCGATGTCGAAAGCTGCAAGTCGCTGGCTGATGGTTTGTAGACGGTCGCGGCTGCCATCCAGATTAATGACGTAGACACCAAGCGAATGCATTTTTTCCTTTCCGACGAACAGCCGCCGTGAACTCTCGTGCCGACGGCCGCTCGCTGCCGCGACCCTGCGGTGATCCGCTAACGTGGTTGAAGACATCCTTACATGCAAGTCAAGCCGTTTGAGCGGCACCGGGATTCCAAGGCGGGCAAAAGAGTTTCCTGCGGATGCTTCCACTATTACATGGAGATGACCTTGCCCACAGTTGTCGTTCGGCATACACGCAGCGGAAAGAAACGGCAGGGCAAAACCAATGCGGGTTCATCAGTATATTTTTGGCAAGGATGGCGGAGCGGAGAAGTTCTTTGTACATCTCGTTGGCGCGCTTGCTCGGAGAGGCGTGGAGCAGACTGCCGTCATGCGCTGGAACCGGCGCTGGCGTCCGGATGTCGAGGCTCATGCCCGCGTGATCCAGAGCAACTTCCGCAATCTTTCGATCGATCGCATCCTCTTGCCGATCAGGGTTCGCCTGCTGGCCGAGAAAGAAAAGCCGGACGCGATCATTTCCTGGTCCACTCGCGGCGCTCGTCTGATGCCGGCCTACAAGGGCGGCATCAAGCTCTCGCGCCTTGGCGATTATCCGACCCATCTCGGCTATTTCAAGAATTCCGACATCCTGGTCTGCAACACACCGGGGATCGCGGACCACGTGCGCAACAATCTCGGCTGGGACCGGGGCGTCGAGGTGATTTCCAATTTTACCGACACGACGGCCGTTGCTCCCGTTTCGCGCTCGCTCGCCAATACGCCGGAAGGCGTGCCGCTGGTCATGACGATGGCGCGCTTCGTCAAGCGCAAGCGAATCCACCTGCTGATCGAAGCGATGACGGCGGTGCCGGACGCCTATCTGTGGATTGCGGGCGAGGGCGAGGAGCAGGAGGCGCTGGAGGCGGTCGCGCGGGAGCATAAGCTGGAGAGCCGCGTGCGCTTCCTCGGCTGGCAGAAGGACGCACGGCCTTATGTCGCCGCCGCCGACATGTTCATCATGCCGTCCAGCCACGAACCGCTCGGCAACGTCATTTTCGAAGCCTGGGCGCAGAGCAAGCCAGTAATCTCCTCGCGGTCGGAAGGCCCGTCCTGGTTCATGCGGGACGGCGAAAACGGCCTGCTCGTCGATATCGACGACGTCGCAGGATTTTCTCGCGCCATCAACCAGTTGATCGCCGACCGCCAGCTGGCGGCGAAGGTGGGTGAGGGCGGTCGCGCGACACTGGTCGGCCAGTTCTCGGAAGACGCCGTCGCCGGCGCCTATATCGAGCTTTTCAAGCGGAAGCCATGATCCGGTAGAGATTGCCGAGGCGTTTTGCCTCGCCCTCGATGCTGAAACTCTCGACGGCATGGGCACGGGCGCGGGCCGATGCCGCGTTGCGCCGCGCGTCGTCGTCCATGAAGAGGGCGGTTGCTTCGGCCATGGCATCGAGGCTGTCGCGGGCGATGATCACGCCGGTTTCCTCTTCGCCCGTCACCAGCAGCTCCGGGAAGGCGCCGACATCGGTGGCGATCACCGGCACGGCGGTCGCCATGGCTTCGAGCGGCGTCAGGCCGAACCCTTCCCAGCGCTGCGGCGCGATGAAGAGGTCGAGGGCGCGATACCATTCGTTGATATCGGTGTGCTCGCCGACGAAGAGGATGCGGTCGGCAAGCCCGGCGGCCGCCACCTTCGCCTTCAGCCCGTTTTCGAATTCCGCATGCGGGCCCGTGGCGCGGCCGGCGACGATCGCGGCCCAGCCGGGACGCGCCGGCAGCAGCCGGATCATCGAATCCACGAAGAGGTCCGTGCCCTTCTGATGCCGCACGCGGCCGAAGCAGCCGACGATCTTCTTGTCCGGATCGAGCCCGCGGGCACGCTTCGCCTCGGGCTTGTCCGCCGGCGGCGAGAAACGGTCCGTATCGATGCCGTGCAGGATGACGGTATTCGGCACGGTCAGGTAATCGGCCGTCCTGCCGCTCACGGCGATCACGCCGTCCATCCTCGAAATCAGCCATTTCGTCCAGCCGGTATGGCGGCGCTGCGAGGCCGAGGTGAAGACGATCCTGAGCGGCATGCGAAGCACGTCGCGCATCAGGATCGCCGGCAGCATCTCGATGTTGCGGCGGGCATGCCAGATGCGGAAGCGCTTGCCGCGGGGAGGGCGCCAGAGCGCGGGAAGGTCGCGAAAGCGGATATGCGGCAGGTCGGCGGGGAGGCCCGGCCCAAGGGCCGCGACCTTCTGGCCGAGCGCTCTCTGGACCGGAACGAGCTGAATGATGGTGGAGGTGACGCCGGAGAGGCGCCGCTTGAAATTCGGCGCGATCACTTCGACGTCACGGATGTCGATGATGGCGGGATCGCCGTTTTCTTTCACAGGGTGTCAGCCCCAGGAAACGGCAAGAATCTCGTAGCCCTTCGAGCCGCCCGGCGCGACGACCTCGATGGAATCGCCGACTTCCTTGCCGATCATGGCGCGTGCGATGGGCGAGGAGATGGAAATGCGGCCGGCCTTCACGTCGGCTTCCTGGTCGCCGACGATCTGATAGGTCTTTTCCTCGTCGGTGTCCTCGTCGACGAGTTTCACGGTCGCACCGAACTTGATCTTCGAGCCGGACATCTTGGTGAGGTCGATGACCTCGGCGCGCGCCGTCAGGTCTTCGAGCTCGGTGATGCGGCCTTCATTGTGGCTCTGGGCCTCCTTGGCGGCATGGTATTCGGCATTTTCCGAAAGGTCGCCATGGGCGCGCGCTTCGGCAATTGCCTCGATGATACGGGGACGCTCCTCCTGCTGGCGCCAGCGCAGCTCTTCCTGCAGCTTGGCGAAACCGTTCGGCGTCATCGGTACCTTATCAACCATTTCCTTGTCCTTCAGGCTCATGCCCGCGGATGCCGCGGACACAAAAAGAAACAGGTTCCGGAGCAAAACTTCGGAACCATCGCAAAATCGGAGTTTGGGTCACTATAACAGATTTTCGACAGCCGGTGCTAGGAATTTCGAAACCGTGTCGGCGTGGCCCCTCCTTCGCACATGTGAATCGAAGCCCGTTCCTTTGTCAATGACTTGACGTTCAGCGACAGAACATTTAGTGAACAAAATAATGAAGAAGTCGCTGAAAGAACGCCTGGCGATCCTTTCGGACGCCGCCAAATATGATGCCTCCTGCGCTTCCAGCGGGACCGCCGGGCGGGATTCGCTGGCTTCCGGAGGCCTTGGCTCCACGGAAGGGTCGGGGATTTGCCACGCCTATGCGCCGGATGGGCGATGCATATCGCTTTTGAAGATCCTGCTCACCAATTTCTGCATTTATGACTGCGCCTATTGCATCAACCGCTCCTCCAGCAACGTGGAGCGGGCGCGTTTCACGCCCGAGGAAGTGATCTGGCTGACGCTGGAATTCTACAGGCGCAATTATATCGAGGGCCTGTTTCTCTCCTCCGGTATCATCCGCTCCTCCGACCATACGATGGAGGAGATGGTGCGGATCGCCCGAGAACTTCGCACCAGCCATAATTTCCACGGATATATCCATCTCAAGACCATTCCCGAAGCTTCGCCATTTCTGATCGAGGAGGCGGGGCTTTATGCCGACCGCCTGTCGATCAATATCGAACTGCCGACCGATGCCGGCATCGACAGGTTCGCTCCCGAAAAACATCCCGACAATATCCGCCGGTCGATGGGCGAGCTGAGGCTGAAAATCGAGGAGATGGCCGAGCCGACGCTGCAGACCAAACGGCGCAGGACATTCGCTCCGGCGGGGCAGAGCACGCAGATGATCGTCGGTGCAGACGGAGCGGATGACGAGACGATCCTCGGCACCAGCGCCCGGCTTTACGGCAGCTACGGGCTGAAGCGCGTCTATTATTCCGCTTTCAGCCCCATACCGGACTCGTCCAAAAACCTGCCGCTCATCAAGCCGCCGCTGATGCGGGAGCATCGGCTCTACCAGGCCGACTGGCTCTATCGTTTCTACGGTTTCGAAATCGGCGAGATCACGTCTCAGCGCGCCGACGGGATGCTCGATCTGGACCTCGATCCCAAGCTTGCCTGGGCGCTTGGGCATCGCGCGCAATTTCCCGTCGACGTGAACAGGGCCGAGAGGGAAAAGCTTCTTCGTGTTCCCGGTTTCGGGACCGGGACGGTGAAGCAGATTCTTTCGGCGCGCAGGTTTCGGCGGCTCAGGCTGGATGACCTCAAGCGGCTCGGCGTATCGCTCAGGAAAATTCAACCGTTCGTCACGTGCGAGGGCTGGACGCCGCACCGGCTGGTGGACCGGCCGGACCTCAGGGCCATGTTCGAACCGAAGCCGGAGCAGCTTTCGCTTCTATGATGTACCGGTATTCCTTGAGGGGGCGGGGTGACCTGACGGAGTGGCGCGATGCGGCCCGCGCCTTCCTCGCCGCAGGGATCGTGCCCGACATCATCGACTGGCGGACGATGGACGATGCGGACGGCCTGTTCGGTTTCGACGACAACCGTCTGCCTCCGCCCCATCCGGAACATCCGCCGCTGACCGTGCCGTCGGCTTTCCTAAAGTTGGCGGGCGCGGTGATCTGTCATTCGGATCCCACCCGTTTCGCGCTGCTTTACCGGATGCTGTTCCGGCTGATGCATGGGCGGTACCTTCTGCAGATGGCTTCCGATCCGGACGTCGTCGCCGCACAGCGGATGGCCAGGTCCGTCGGCCGCGACTATCACAAGATGACGGCATTCGTGCGCTTCAAGGAACTGCCGCTCGCCGGCGGCGGGGCCGGGAGGCGCCGGTTCGTCTCCTGGTTCGAGCCGGATCATTTCATCGTGGCGCGCGTGGCGCCGTTCTTCCAGCGCCGCTTCACGGACATGGACTGGCTGATTGCGACGCCGAAGGGCTCCGCCTCCTGGGATGGCGAAACCTTGCGCACGACCGACGAGCCGGCGGAAAAGCCCGACCTGCGTGACGAGACCGACGACCTCTGGCGCACCTATTACGCCTCCATCTTCAACCCCGCGCGGCTGAAGGTGAAGATGATGACCAGGGAGATGCCGAAGAAATATTGGAAGAACCTGCCGGAAGCAGAGCTTATTCCCGGCCTGATCGCCAATGCGGAGGCCAGTGTCATCGACATGGCCGGCAAGGCGGCGAGCGATCCCTTGCCCTATCATCACTGCATCCGGGAGGCGGCCGCGAGGGCGCCGGCGCCGCCCGAACCATCGCCGGGCACGCTGGCATCCTTGAAGGAGGAGGCGCGCGTCTGTACCCGTTGCGACATTCACTGCCTGGCGACACAGACCGTATTCGGGGAGGGGCCGCCGGACGCGAAAGTGATGTTCGTGGGCGAGCAGCCGGGCGACCAGGAGGACCTTGCCGGCAAGCCTTTCGTGGGGCCGGCCGGCAAGCTGTTCAACGATACGCTCGCGGAGGCCGGGATCGACCGGCGCTCGCTCTACATCACCAATGCGGTCAAGCATTTCAAATACCAGCTGCGCGGCAAGCGGCGAATCCATCAAAAGCCGAACATGGGAGAGATCAGGCAATGCCGTTGGTGGCTGATCCGGGAGCTGGAACTGGTGAAGCCCAAGGTGATCGTGGCGATGGGCGCGACGGCCCTGTTCGCATTGACCGACATGCGCCAGAAACTGGATGACGTGCGCAGCGAGCCGATCCCCATGGACGACGGGCGTACATTGTTCGTCACCGTTCATCCGTCGTATCTCCTGCGGATTCCGGATGAAAAAAGAAAGGCGGAGGAACTGGTGCGGTTCAGGGAGGACATGAGTCAGATCAGCCGCTTGGCCGCCTGAGCGGGGAAATCGGTTCAGGAAACGAATTGAGGATCGTTCGGCAGGTTGGGCGGCGTGTAGCCGCTGCCGCCCATGCGCGTCTTGACCGATTGATGCAGCGCTGCGCCATCCGGAATGAGGCGTCGGTCTTCCAGGGGCAGGTAGATGCCGGTCCGGTTGCCGCGCCGGCGCCAGGAGTTTTCGGGAACGCGCCGGGGCAGGAATTCGAGGGTTTTCCATCCCCAGGTCATTGAATCGTGCAGGGTCGCGAGCGGATCGAGCGGCACATACCGGTTGGCGTTCTTGCCGCGTACGATGTTGTTGATCGTGCGGGTGACGTAGACGAGGCCGGTCGGCTGCGTCTCGCGGATCATCCAGTCGAGCGGGATCTTGACCTGGCCGCTCGCTTCCTCCGGGTATCCGCCCCCGACGTCGCCATGGACGCCCGCGAACCAGACTTCCTTGAAATTCTGCGGCGTGACCGCCTTCGGTTTGAAAGGACCGCCCCAAAAGTCCTGGCCCGGTGTCCAGAGTTCCGGCTGGAACATGGTGCGCCGCTCGTCGATCGCCACCGCATGCCGCACCCATTCGACGCTGGGATTCCTGCGGGTGAAAGGATGCGTCTTGAACTGCGGATGCCATTTGCCAGGCTCGATCACCGAAGCCACGGTGTCGAAGAGGCCGAGAAGCTTGATCGGCGGGCGGTCGTTGCGGAGCATCCGTTCGTAGAGCCGCATGCTCTGGAAGGCGGATGCCGCATCGCCGCCCTCGGCGGCGTTCTCGCCGCTCTGCTCCTGCTCGGGAATGCCCTTGTAGGTCCTGTAGGCGTAGTCGACGAGATTGAGGTGGTATCTGCTCGTCAATCCGAACGCGTGGATGAAGCCCGCCAGCACGCGCGCGGTATAGGCGCCACGGCTGAAGCCGAAGATGTAGATGCGATCGCGATCGGGATGGCGGCCATTGGCACCGGCCGGGCCGCAGTCGTAATTCTCGACCAGGAAGCGGTAGGCCTCCTTGACGTTCTGGTCCAGCCCCCAGCCGGTGATAAGCCCCCAGACCTCGAAGGATTTCCGGTAGAACTTCGACCAGGCGTTTGCGGCGCCGAAGGTGCCGATGCCGGGATCGTAGTAGACGATCTGCTCTTCCGATCGCCTGAGCGTCCCGAACAGTCTCAGGATGTTCGTACGGTCCGCCGAAATGTCATTCGACGTGCCGTCGAACAGGATGACGATATTCTTGGACATGTCAGCCCCCGAACGCCACGCGGAGGGTAGCATTCGGAATGGCCGACTTCAACTCTGGGTGTGGTCGTCAGGGAGACCCGCATCCGCGATGCAGGTCCCGGGGAGCTTTCGCCTCGGCTCAGAAGTAGCTTTGCAGCGGGCGGACTTCGAGGTTGCCGGCCTTCAGCGCCTTGATCGCGAGAGCGGCAGCCTCGGCGCCGGCCATGGTCGTGTAATAGGGCACTTTCTGCATCAGCGTCGCGCGGCGGAGCGACTTCGAGTCCGAGATCGCCTTGTTGCCGTCCGTCGTGTTGATGACGAGCTGGACCTGGCGGTTGCGGATCGCGTCCTCGATATGCGGGCGGCCTTCCAGAACCTTGTTGATCTTGGTGGCCGTGATGCCGTTTTCGCCGAGGAAGCGGGCCGTGCCGCCGGTGGCGAGCACCTTGAAGCCGATTTCCGTCAGGATGCGGATCGCCGGCAGCACGCGGACCTTGTCCTCGTCGCGGACGGAGACGAAGACCGTGCCGTCGCGCGGCAGTTCCACGTTGGCGCCGAGCTGCGACTTGGCGAAGGCGAGCGCGAAATCCGTGTCGAGGCCGATGACTTCGCCGGTCGAGCGCATTTCGGGCCCGAGCAGCGTATCGACGCCCGGGAAGCGGGCGAACGGGAAGACGGCTTCCTTGACGGCGATGTGCTTCAGCGCGCGCGGGTCCGGCTTTTCGCCATAGGCGGCGAAGGTCGCGTCGAGCTTCTCGCCGGCCATGACGCGGGCGGCGATCTTGGCGATCGGCGCGCCGATGGTCTTGGCGACGAAGGGCACGGTGCGCGAGGCGCGCGGGTTCACTTCCAGAACGTAGATCGTGCCGTCCTTGATGGCGAACTGCACGTTCATCAGGCCGCCGACATTGAGCGCCTTCGCCATGGCTTTCGCTTGGCGTTCCAGCTCGTCGATCGTCTCGGCAGACAGGGAGCGCGGCGGCAGCGAGCAGGCGCTGTCGCCCGAATGGATGCCGGCTTCCTCGATATGTTCCATGATGCCCGCGACATAGACGTCGTCGCCGTCCGAGAGGCAGTCGACGTCGACTTCGATCGCGTTGGTCAGGTAGCTGTCGAACAGAAGCGGGTTCTTGCCGAGCAGGGTGTTGATCTGGCCGGTCTTGTCGTTCGGGTAGCGCTGCTTGATGTCTTCCGGCACGAGGCCCGGAACGGTATCCAGCAGGTAGGTCTGCAGCTGGCCTTCCGAATGGATGATCTGCATGGCGCGGCCGCCGAGCACGTAGGACGGGCGCACGACCAGCGGGAAGCCGATCTCTGCGGCGACGAGGCGGGCCTGCTCGACGGAGTAGGCGATGCCGTTGTTCGGCTGGTTGAGGTCGAGCTTCATCAGAAGCTTCTGGAAGCGGTCGCGGTCCTCGGCAAGGTCGATCGCGTCAGGCGCGGTGCCGAGGATCGGGATGCCGTTCTTTTCGAGCGCTTCGGCGAGCTTCAGCGGCGTCTGGCCGCCGAACTGGACGATGACGCCGACCACTTCGCCCTTTTCCTGTTCGGCACGCAGGATCTCGATCACGTCTTCGGCCGTCAGCGGCTCGAAATAGAGGCGGTCGGACGTGTCGTAGTCGGTCGAGACGGTTTCCGGGTTGCAGTTGATCATGATCGCTTCATAACCGGCATCCTTCAGCGCGAAGGCGGCGTGGCAGCAGCAATAGTCGAACTCGATGCCCTGGCCGATGCGGTTCGGACCGCCGCCGAGGATGACGACCTTCTTGCGATCCGAGACTTCCGCTTCCGAGCGCGTCGCGCCGACGAAGGGCGTCTCGTAGGTCGAGTACATGTAGGCGGTCGGCGAGGCGAATTCGGCCGCGCAGGTGTCGATGCGCTTGAAGACGGGGCGGACGCCGAGGCTGTTGCGCAGTTCGGCGACTTCCTTCGGACGCTTGCCCGTCAGGCTCGCAAGCCGGGCGTCGGAGAAGCCCATGGCCTTCAGCATGCGCAGGTTCTCGGCGTCCTGCGGCAGGCCGTGCTCGCGGATGCGCGTCTCCATGTCGATGATCGCCTTGAACTGGGCGATGAACCACGGGTCGATCTTGCAGCCCTCGTGGACTTCCGCCTCGCTCATGCCGAGGCGGAGAGCCTGGGCGACCATGCGCAGCCGGTCCGGCGTCGGCGTGCCGATCGCGGCGCGGATGGCGTTCTTGGAGTTCTCGCCGTCCTCGAGGCCGGGGATTTCGATCTCGTCGAGGCCGGTCAGGCCGGTTTCGAGGCCGCGCAGGGCCTTCTGCAGCGACTCGGCAAAGGTGCGGCCGATCGCCATGACTTCGCCGACCGATTTCATCGCGGTGGTCAGGGTCGGCTCGGCACCCGGGAATTTCTCGAAGGCGAAGCGCGGAATCTTCGTCACCACGTAATCGATCGACGGCTCGAAGGAGGCGGGCGTCGCGCCGCCGGTGATGTCGTTTTCGAGCTCGTCCAGCGTGTAGCCGACGGCGAGCTTGGCGGCCACCTTGGCGATCGGAAAGCCGGTCGCCTTCGATGCCAGAGCCGACGAGCGCGAGACGCGCGGGTTCATCTCGATGACGACGAGGCGGCCGTCCTTCGGATTGACGGCGAACTGCACGTTCGAGCCGCCGGTCTCCACCCCGATCTCGCGCAGCACCGCGATCGAGGCGTTGCGCATGATCTGGTATTCCTTGTCGGTCAGCGTCAGCGCCGGCGCGACGGTGATCGAATCGCCCGTGTGGACGCCCATCGGGTCGATGTTCTCGATCGAGCAGATGATGATGCAGTTGTCCGCCTTGTCGCGGATCACCTCCATCTCGTATTCCTTCCAGCCGAGTACCGACTCTTCGATCAGCACTTCGGTGGTCGGCGAGGCGTCGAGGCCGCCCGAGACGATCTCGAAGAATTCCGAGCGGTTGTAGGCGATGCCGCCGCCGGTGCCGCCGAGCGTGAAGGAGGGGCGGATGATCGCCGGAAGGCCCACATGGTCGAGCGCCTGGGCGGCGATCGCCATGGCATGGCTCATATAGCGCTGCTTGCGGTCGCTCTCGCCGAGGTTCCACTGGTTTTCGAGATCGTCCAGCGCCCTGTCGAGCTCTTTGTCTTGTCCGGGGCCCGAAAAGCTCTCGCGCAGCTTGGCGCGCTCGGCCTCATGGGTCTTGCGGTCGGCATCCTTGATGTCGGTGGCGTTCGCCAGCATCGATTTCGGCGTTTCCAGCCCGATCTTCGCCATCGCCTCGCGGAAGAGGGCGCGGTCCTCGGCCTTGTCGATCGCGGCCGGCTTGGCGCCGATCATCTCGACATTGTAGCGGTCGAGCACGCCCATTCTCTTGAGAGAGAGCGCCGTGTTGAGCGCCGTCTGGCCGCCCATGGTCGGCAGCAGCGCGTCCGGCCGTTCCTTGGCGATGATTTTCGCCACGACTTCCGGCGTGATCGGCTCCACGTATGTGGCGTCCGCGAGGCCCGGATCGGTCATGATCGTCGCCGGGTTGGAGTTGACCAGGATCACCCGGTAACCTTCTTCCCGGAGCGCCTTGCAGGCTTGCGTCCCGGAGTAGTCGAATTCGCATGCCTGGCCGATGACGATCGGACCCGCGCCGATGATGAGGATCGATTTGATGTCTTGGCGCTTCGGCATGGTGGTCTTTCCGCTTTTTCCTGCGCGAAAAACCGGCCAGGGCGGAAGATTGCCGGCCGGGTGCGCAGTTCATGGTCTTTTCAGGCTAGAAGCGGCTTATAGGCAAATGTTTTTGCAAACGGAACCCCATAAATCGCCAAATCGACAGAATCCTTAAAGGTGTCCGAAACGCGTCTTCGCCCTGTCCGTATTGGGTCGGCTGACGAGGATTTCGGCGCCAGCAGAAGCTTGCGTCGCGCCTGATCCTGCAATAAAAATTCCTGATCCTGCAATAAAAGTTCCCGAACCGTACCGCTAGCCGCATAGCTGTCATGGACAGGTGCGGCTTGCGGGATTATGTGCTTCCAGAAAAGAAACTTGCAGCAACGGCCATCCGCGATGACGACCGCTTGCGCGGAAGGAAACACCATGGCCGATGCAACCTCGAAACCCGCTGCCGCAGTCGCCGCCGAAGCGACGGTCGTGCCGATCATCCTGGCAGTCAGTTTCTGCCACATGCTGAACGACATCATGCAGTCGATGATCTCGGCGATCTATCCGATGCTGAAGACGGATTACGCCCTCGACTTCTGGCAGATCGGCATCCTGACGCTTGCCTTTCAATGCACGGCCTCGCTCCTGCAGCCGGTGATCGGCATCATCACCGACAAGAAGCCTTTCCCCTATTCGCTGCCGGTCGGCATGGGCTCGACCTTCATCGGCCTCTTCATGCTGGCGGGCTCGCACAGCTATGCCATGCTGGTCATCGCCGCTTCGCTGATCGGCATCGGCTCGGCGGTCTTTCACCCGGAGGCCTCCCGCGTCGCGCGGCTCGCTTCGGGCGGCCGCTACGGCTTCGCCCAGGCGACTTTCCAGGTCGGCGGCAATTTCGGCCAGTCGATCGGCCCGCTGCTCGCCGCCTTCATCATCGTGCCGAACGGGCAGGGCAGCGTCGCCTGGTTCTCGGTGGGCGCCCTGCTCGGCATCGTCGTCCTCGCCTGGGTGGCGCGCTGGTACAGGGCGCATATGCTCGCCAACAAGGGGCGCAAGCGGGTGCTGAACGCCCACAGCCTGTCGAAGCGGACGGTCGTCGTCGCCCTGGCGATCCTGACGATCCTCACCTTCTCCAAGAATGCCTACATGGCGTCGATCAGCAGCTACTACACCTTCTTCGTGATGGAGCGCTTCGACGTCACGGTCCAGCAGTCGCAGGTCATGCTGTTCATCTTCCTGGGCGCCGTGGCGCTGGGCACCGTCATCGGCGGGCCGATCGGCGACCGTTTCGGTTCCAAGGTGGTCATCTGGTTCTCCATCCTCGGCGTGCTGCCCTTCACCCTCGCCATGCCTTACGCCAACCTGCCGGTGACGATCGCGCTCTCGGCCATCATCGGCTTCATCATGGCCTCGTCCTTCCCGGCGATCGTGGTGATGGCGCAGGAACTGGTGCCGGGGAGGGTCGGCATGATCGCCGGCATCTTCTTCGGGATCGCCTTCGGCATCGGCGGCATCGCCGCGGCGGTGCTCGGGGTCTTCGCCGATCATTACGGCATCACCTTCGTCTATACGGTCTGCTCCTTCCTGCCGGTGCTCGGGCTTCTCACGGTCTTCCTGCCGGGCAAGAAGGCGCTCAGGGTCGCCTGACGGGAAATCTTGCGGTTGAGGGATCGCCGAGGCTCGCCTTTGCCGCCGCGGACGTTATATTAGCGGCAAGGCACAGGGCCGGCGAAAAGGAGAGCGCAAGATGGAGTGGAGAGGCCGCCGTCAGTCGGACAATGTCGAGGACCAGCGCGGGGCCTCCATGGGCGGCAGCCCGTTCGGGCGAGGCGGCGGTTTTCGCATTCCCGTGGGAGGCGGCGGACGCCGGGGCGGTGGCTTGGGCATCGGCGGCATCGTCGTCATCCTGATCATCTGCTGGATCACCGGCATCAATCCGCTGACGCTGCTTTCGGGCGGCGACATCGGGTTTCAGGATTCCGGCTCGCGGCAGACGACCGGCGGCGCGCCGGCGAATGATGACACGACCGCCTTCGTGCGCACCGTGCTCGCCGAGACGGAAGATACCTGGAACGGCATCTTCCAGGCGAACGGCCAGCGCTACCAGGAGCCGACGCTGGTGCTTTTCTCCGGCCAGGTGAGCTCCGCCTGCGGATTTGCCTCTTCCGCGACCGGGCCCTTCTACTGCCCGGGCGACCACAAGCTCTATCTCGACACGGATTTCTTCCGGGAGCTCGAACAGCGTTTCGATGCGGCCGGCGATTTCGCCGAGGCCTATGTGATCGCGCATGAGGTCGGCCATCACGTGCAGAACCTGCTCGGCATCCTGCCGCGCTTCAACCAGGCCCGCCAGCGCATGAGCGAGGTCGAGGCGAACCAGATGTCGGTGCGCGTCGAACTGCAGGCGGATTGCTTCGCCGGCGTCTGGGGCAAATTCACCGAGCAGAAGGGCATTCTGGAGCGGGGCGACCTGGAAGAGGCGCTGAACGCCGCCCAGCAGATCGGCGACGATACGCTCCAGAAGCGCAGCCAGGGCTATGTGGTGCCGGAAAGCTTCAACCACGGCACGTCGGCCCAGCGCATGCGCTGGTTCCAGCGCGGCTTCGACAGCGGCGACATCAAGGCCTGCGATACGTTTTCCGGAGATGTGTGAGGGGCATGTTCTCCGGTGTCGGCCAAAGGCCTGGAACACTGGCGAACCAGCTTCACCCCCCTCTGCCCTGCCGGGCATCTCCCCCACAAGGGGGGAGATCACAAGCGGCATGGCTTTCCCATCTCACTTGGGGTGTACCGGGCAGAAGGCTTAATTGTTTGGGGAAGCCGGTGCTCCCATCCGATCTCCCCCCTTGTGGGGGAGATGCCCGGCAGGGCAGAGGGGGGTGTGGCCGCATCCACCGAACTGATGGATAAAATTCAAGGTCACCCAAGTTTTATCAACCGCTTAACCTCTTTCTCATCCCCGCCCTCCAAACCCGTGCCTACAATCCTCCCGCTTCCGTCGCCGGAGTGTTTCGCGAGACGTTCGCGGGCAGGCGGGAGCCGGCGCTTCCATCGGAACCGTAACGTGCGGGGACGGTGGAAGAGGTGAAAGCCATGGAGAGTTCGTCGAAAGACGGGCTTTCCTATCAAGCCTCCCCCTGGTCGCCAGGCCAGGTTCGGTTGAGCCGTGCAAGTGGCAGGCCTGTCCCGAAAGGACGGGCGCGAACGAAGCCACGCAGCGAGGCGAGATGATCACCTGTAGGGGCCGGAAGCCCCGAAAGAACGCCGAAGGCCACGCGAATGCGGAGCCACATACTAAAATCTACCGAGGTTCCGCATTCGCGTGGGCTCTCCGGATCGCTCTTTGAAAACCCGGCAGGATACTGCGCGGTGCGCCTTGGCGTGCCCGTGAACGCCCGTGCTGCTCGAAGAGGGGTTACTTGTACATCCCCTCGCGCAGGTTGATGCCGTATTCCACATAGGCCTTCAAAGCGCAGAGCATCTGCGACCAGCCCTGGCAGTTGCCGTAGGAGGCAGCCAGTCCGCCGGGCGTTTCCCGCCAGCCTTCCTCGGCGATCGTCACCAGCGTACGGTTGCCGTCCAGGGGTTCGAACGTCATGGTTATCGTCGTCCTGTAATTGGCAGGCGCGACGTTTTCCGGCCCCTGTTCGGCGGCATTGCCGTCCGTCGCATCCCAGCGCAGCACGATCTTCCTGTTTTTCTCCACCTCGACGACCTCAACCGGAAAGGCGCCTGGAAAATCCGCGAAGTCCCAGGTGACGGCGGTGCCGGTTTCCAGCCGCGCGCTGGCGCCGCCGGTCGTGAAGTAGCCGGAGAGCTTCTTCGGATCGGCGACCGCCTCGAAGACGTCCTCGACCGGTTTCGAGATCCGGCCGGATACCTTGAATTTCAGTTCCATGGTCTTCTTCTCCCTTGTTTTCCAGTTCATCATGTTATAAAAACATAACATGTCAAGCGAAAAACAAAGCGACAGGATTTTCAAGGCGTTAGCCGCGCCGATTCGCCGGGATATCCTGGACGAGCTGAAGGATCATCCGAAGACGACGGGCGAGCTCTGCGCACGTTTTCCGAAACTCGACCGGTGCACGGTGATGCAGCATCTGAAGGTTCTGGAGGGGGCCGACCTGGTGCTGGTCAGAAGGGAGGGCAGGGAGCGGTGGAACCACCTGAACCCGCTGCCGATCAAGGCGATCCATGACCGCTGGATCGGCGACTATGCCGCACGCGCCGTCGATATGCTCGGCCGGATGAAGCGGGATCTGGAAGGCTGAGGGTTCAGCCTGCCAGCAGCGCCGTGCCGTAAAGCCCGAGCGCGAAGACCGTATGGGCGACGAGGTTGAGGAAGCGGACCTTGTTGGGCTTCGGCGTCTTCGAGGCAGCCCAGCCGAGGCCCATGCCCGGCTGGAACAGGAACCAGCCCGCGCCGACCGTGACGATGCCGAAAATCCAGGCGGGCAGGAATGTCGGGGCGGCAAACCAGGCCGGCCCGACGATCACGGCGAAGACGACGCCGTAGAGGATGCCCACGGCGTAGTGGCCCGCCCAGCCGAGCGCGAGTTCGTGCTCATAGGGTTCGGCGGCGGCAATGCTCTCGTGAAAGATCTTTCCGCGGGAAAGATGCCAGAACCAGCGGCCGCCCGGCGCCCAGTTGGCTTTCGGCTGGCCGAAGACGCGGTGAAGCACGATCGCCCAGAGGTCCATGAGAACGGTCGCGCCGATGCCGATCAGGATGCCGCGCCAGAGAAGATCGATCATGAGGTGCCGCCGGAATGGAAGGAGGAAGGGGGTCCCTTATAGACCCTTTTTGCCGGCATCCGGAAGTGGTGGTTCGTGCGTCGGCGACCGATCCTGTCTTCCGCTGTCCGTCTGAGCGAGCTGTGCTCCGCAATAGCGGGCGCCGGCGGCGTCTCCAATCATGGGTCCCATCAAAAACTTTGAAATGTTCACGGATTGTTTCCGTTTTCGTTTGCCGCTATGTAGGCGCGCGGCGACTTCGATCGTCTT
Organism: Neorhizobium sp. CSC1952; assembly: GCF_030378245.1. Taxonomy (NCBI): domain Bacteria; kingdom Pseudomonadati; phylum Pseudomonadota; class Alphaproteobacteria; order Hyphomicrobiales; family Rhizobiaceae; genus Neorhizobium; species Neorhizobium sp. CSC1952. The sequence goes on from NZ_CP128416.1 coordinate 3,644,608, forward strand.
TCCAGAAAACGCAAAATCCTAGAGAGACATTCCGATGCTCGATCCGAAATTCGTCCGCCGCGGCCTGTTCCTCGTCTTCATGATCCTGTTTCTCGATGTCATCGGCATCGCGATCATCATGCCGGTGCTGCCGGCATTCCTGCAGGAACTCACCGGCGACGACGTGAGTGCCGCCGCCGTCGACGGCGGCTGGCTGCTGCTCATCTATTCGGCCATGCAGTTCCTGTTCGCGCCGCTGCTCGGAAACCTCTCCGACCGGTTCGGCCGCCGGCCGATCCTGCTTGCATCCGTTCTGACCTTTGCGCTGGACAATCTCATCTGCGCCGCCGCGACCAGCTTCTGGATGCTGTTCGTCGGCCGCGTGCTCGCCGGCATTTCGGGCGGCAGTTTCGCGACCTGCTCGGCCTATATCGCCGATATCAGCAATGACGAGAACCGCGCCAAGAATTTCGGACTGATCGGCATCGCCTTCGGCGTCGGCTTCACCATTGGCCCCGTGATCGGCGGTCTCCTCGGCGAACTCGGCCCGCGCGTGCCTTTCCTCGGCGCCGGCCTGCTGTCGCTCGCCAATTTCATCGCCGCCTGGTTCCTGCTGCCGGAAACGCTGGAGCGGGCGCATCGCCGCAAGTTCGAGTGGAGGCGCGCCAATCCGCTCGGTGCGCTGCGGCAGATGCGCCATTATCCGGGCATCGGCTGGATCATGCTGGTGATGTTCCTCTATTGGCTGGCGCACGCGGTCTACCCGTCCGTGTGGCCCTTCGTCTCGGCCTACCGCTATGGCTGGAGCGAGGGGCAGATCGGCCTGTCGCTCGGCCTCTTCGGCATCTGCGCGGCGCTTGTCATGGGCTTCGTGCTGCCGAAGCTGGTGCCCGTCCTCGGCGAATGGAAGACGGCGGTGCTCGGCCTGTCCTTCTCCTGCCTCGGGCTCACCGGCTATGCGCTGGCCTGGGAGGGGTGGATCGTCTACGCCGTGATCCTCGCCACGACGATCGAGAACGTCGCCGATCCGCCGCTGCGGAGCATCGCCGCCGGCAAGGTTCCTCCGTCGGCGCAGGGCGAATTGCAGGGTGCGATGACGAGCCTCACCAGCCTGACGACGATCGTCGGCCCGGCGATCTTCACGCAGCTCTTCAGCGCCTTCACCGGACCGCAGGCAAGGGTGGAGTTCGCAGGCGCGCCCTATATCATGGCGGCGTTCTTCATGCTGATCGCGATCCTGGTGTTCTTGACCCGGATTTCACGGAAAACGCCGGCGGATTCGCTCGAAAAGCAGCTTTCTCATCAGATTTCTTGAAGAGACGGCCAAAAATTCTGCTGCTTGGCCCGTAAGTCTTGCCGCACGGATGATGCTCCTCTATGGCTGTATCATCCGCCGCTGCCCAGTTTCTGGAAGCGGCTTTTTTCGTCTGTGGAGGAAGTCCATGTCGAGCCAGGTCATGACCCTTGAAGGCAATACGGACAATTCCTGGTCCTCGCATATGCGCGCGACATTCGCTCTGGGTGTTCCGCTCGTCGGCGCCCAGCTTGCGCAGATGGCGATCCATACGACGGACGTCATTCTGGTCGGCTGGCTCGGGACGACCGAACTCGCCTCCGTCGTGCTCGCGACGCAGATGTTCTTCATCGTCTTCATTTTCGGCACCGGTTTTTCCAGCGCCGTCGTCCCGCTTGTCGCGCAGGCGCTCGGCCAGAACGATCCGGTCGGCGTCCGCCGCTCGGTGCGCATGGGATTGTGGATCGTGCTGGCCTATGGCGTATTGACCGCGCCGCTTCTGTGGTTCTCCGAGCCGATCCTGCTGCAGCTCGGCCAGGCGCCGGACGTCGCGGCCAACGCCCAGAGCTATCTGCGCATCGCGCAATGGGGCGTCTTCCCGGCGCTCGGGCTGATGGCGATCCGCAGTTTCGTCACCGGCCTCGAGAAGGGCGGCATCGTGCTCTACGTGACGATCGGCATGTTCCTGATGAATGCGGCGGTGGCCTATACGCTGATCTTCGGCCATTTCGGTGCCCCGGCCTTTGGCCTGCACGGCGCGGCGATCGCCGCCGTCGCGGCCAACGTCACCGGCTTTTTCATCGCGGTGGCCTATGTGGAAAGCCAGCCGAAGATGCGTGCCTATGAGATATTCGTGCGGTTCTGGCGGCCGGACTGGGGCATGGTGCGCGAGATTGCGATGCTCGGCCTGCCGATCAGCTTCACCATTCTTGCCGAAGTCAGCCTGTTTTCCGCCGCATCGCTTCTGATGGGCATGATCGGCAAGCTAGAACTTGCCGCGCACGGGATCGCCCTGCAGCTCGCCTCGATCGCCTTCATGATCCCGCTCGGCTTGGCGCAGGTGGCGACGGTGCGCGTCGGCCTTGCCAACGGCCGCGACGATCTCCTCGGCGTCAAGCGCGCGGCGGTCGCCGTTCTGGCGATCAGCATCTTCTTCACGGCGATCGGCAGCATTCTCTACGCCACCATGCCGCGTTCGCTCGGCGGGCTTTTCCTCGATACGCGTCAGGGAGATGCGGAAACGGTGCTGGCGATTGCCGTGCCGTTGATCGCGATCGCCGGCGCGTTCCAGCTCGTCGACGGTCTGCAGGCGGTCGGCGCGGGGCTGCTGCGCGGCCTCAAGGACACGAGGGTGCCGATGATCCTGGCGCTGATCGCCTATTGGCCGATCGGTTTCGCCTGCGCCTGGATCTTCGCTTTTCCGCTCGGCTTCGGCGGCGAGGGGGTCTGGTTCGGCTTCGTCACCGGACTTGCGGCGGCAGCGCTGCTCCTTTGCGGCCGCTTCTGGCTTCTGGTCCGGCGCCAGACGAACGCAACTCGCTGACATCCGGCGGGTTGCGCGATCGGCGGCAGGTCAGGCGGCGAGGAGCTGCGGCAGAACGACCGGAGAATAGAAGCCGACGCTTGATTCGACGCCGAGGCTCCGGCTCAGGGCCTGCCGGTCGATGCCGGCTGCCTCATCCGATCTCGCAACGGCCGCGATGATCGGCTGGAGAACGTGCTCGCCTTCCAGCTGGAGAATGGTGATGACGTTGAACGTCTCGGTTCCCGCGTTCTGCTCCAATATCATGTCGTCGAGAAAACCCGGCTGCGCCCGGATGACTTCATGCGTCCGTTGAATGAGCTTCATGAACTCGTCGCGGGCCTCCGGCGGTACCGAGAATCTGTTGACGCGGACGACGGGTGCTTGCTGTAATCTGCTCATATGAAAAATACCCCTGCTCAGGTGAACAGGGGTATTTGTGCGACCTCAACTAAGGTTGAGGTCAATAGCCGCCGGCCGATTTTTTGAGACGCTGGTATCAGCGCTCCGCGAGTGCCGGCTCGCCTTTCCGCTCGCGCACCAGGTTGAGGAAGCGGCGGAAGAGATAATGGCTGTCCTGCGGGCCGGGCGACGCTTCCGGGTGATGCTGGACGGAGAAGACCGGCTTGCCGGCGACGCGCAAACCGCAGTTCGAGCCGTCGAAGAGGGAAACGTGAGTCTCTTCAACGCCCTGCGGCAGGGACTTCGAGTCTACCGCGAAGCCGTGGTTCATCGAGACGATCTCCACCTTGCCGGTCGTGTGGTCCTTGACCGGGTGGTTGGCGCCGTGATGACCCTGGTGCATCTTCTCGGTCTTCGCGCCGAGGGCAAGGCCGAGCATCTGGTGGCCGAGGCAGATGCCGAAGGTCGGGATGTCGGTCTTGATGATGTCCTTGATGACCGGCACCGCATATTCGCCGGTGGCGGCGGGATCGCCCGGGCCGTTCGACAGGAAGATGCCGTCCGGCTTGAGCGCCAGGATATCCTCCGAAGACGTCTGGGCCGGAACGACGGTCACCTTGCAGTCGAGGCCGGAGAAGAGGCGCAGGATGTTGCGCTTCACGCCGTAGTCGACGCAGACGATGTGGTACCTGGCATCTTCCGGCTTCAGATCGTCATAACCTTCGTTCCAGACCCAGGGCTTTTCGGACCATTGCGAGGACTGGCCGGAGGTCGCTTCCTTGGCGAGGTCGAGCCCTTCGAGGCCGCTCCAGGCTTTCGCTTCCGCCTTCAGCGCCTCGATGTCGAAGACGCCGTTCGGATCATGGGCGATCACCGCATTCGGCGCGCCGTTCTGGCGAATCCAGGCGGTCAGCGCGCGGGTGTCGATGCCGGAAAGGCCGATGATGCCGCGGGCCTTCAGCCAGGCATCGAGATGCCGGGCGGCGCGATAATTGGAGGGTTCGGTGATGTCGGCCTTGAAGATGGTGCCGACCGCGCCGCGCCGGGCGGCGGGCGTCAGGTCTTCGATGTCTTCCTCGTTGGTGCCGACATTGCCGATATGGGGGAAGGTGAAGGTGACGATCTGGCCGAGATAGGAAGGATCCGTCAGGATTTCCTCGTAACCGGTCAGCGCGGTATTGAAGACCACCTCGGCCGGCACCTTGCCGGTGGCGCCGATCCCGGTTCCTTCGATCACCGTGCCGTCGGCGAGGACGAGCACTGCGGTTGGTTTCTTGGTGGTCCAAGGGGCGGTCGCGGTCATGTCTATCCTTCTGCCTTGCCTTCCCGTCCCTTGAAGAGACAGGTTGCGAGGGCCATCTATGTCGCAGAAACGGGCGCGCAGGAAAACCCGGCGCCAACCCTGAAATCTAAATCTCGTGCAGGTGCCGGAAAATAGACAAAGCGGGCGGGGCGGTCAATCTCGCAGGCTCAAGAATCCATGGGGATTGTAGCTCATGAGATTCAAGGGCTTGGGGAATTTGATTTGATCGCGGCCGACCCCTCGTCTATGACAGCGGCGTGAATGACAAGGAAAAGCCACAATTCCTGCCGTTTGCGACGGGCTTTTCCCAAGGAGAAAAACAAAGATGATGCGCGACAAGCTTTCCGAAGCGCTGAAGGAAGCCATGAGGGCCAAGGACAGCCGCCGGCTTTCGACCGTGCGGCTGATCCAGACCGCGATCAAGGACCGCGACATCGCCAACCGCGGCGCCGGCAAGGATGCCGTGAGCGACGACGATATCCTGCAGATCCTGCAGAAGATGGTGAAGCAGCGCGAAGAATCGGCCAAGATTTACGAGGATGCCGGCCGCGGCGAGCTCGCCGCGCAGGAGCGCGAGGAAATAGAAGTCATCAAGGGCTTCATGCCGGAGCAGCTTTCGGACGAGAAGGCGCGCGCGCTCATTCAGGCGGCAGTCGCGGAAACCGGCGCGCAAGGGCTGCGCGATATGGGCAAGGTCATGGCCGTGCTGAAGGAAAAATATCCGGGCCAGATGGATTTCGCCAAGGCCTCCGGCGTGGTGAAGGAACTGCTGAAATAGGCTCGCAGCCAACGGTGCAGATACAAAAGGCGGGAACCCGGTAGCGGATTCCCGCCTTTTTGCTCTTCTACGCCTCTCCCCGGCCGACCGCGAACTTGCTGCCGGTGAGAAAGGAACGGAGTGCCATGAGACGCTGCGATACGCTCCGTTCCGAAGAGCCAGGAAACTCGACATCCGGCAAGGACCTGTCCCGGGGGGGCGTGAGACAGGCGCGGGCGCTCCGAATGACGGATCAAGCTAAGCCCGTCCGGGCTCGCGTGGCAAATTACAAAAAGGTAATTTTGCGGGTTACGGCGCAAAGCCGCCGCGCTGTAAGTGAACCGGAAGCCGAGTTATTTTTTTTGGCGTTTTTGTTCGCGCACATAGTGCTTAAGCACTGCGTTGATGCGGGTCTGATAACCCTTTCCGGTCGACTTGAAGAAATCGATGACATCTTCATCCACCCGGATGGAGATCGATTTTTTCTGCGCAGGGACGACGATTTCGGCCTTGGACCAGTCGATGTCCTTGAACTCTTCCCAATCCGGATCGTCCGCAATGGCACGGTCGATATCCTCGTCGGTCATGGCCTCGACGCGCGCCCAGTCGGTAAGGCTCTTTTCGCCGCGTGCACGCTTCAGACGAAGCTCATCGAGGGTAACGGTTGTAATAGAGTTTTTGCTCATTCTCTCTGGCCGCTCGTGCTGAGATGATCCGGCATTTTTCGCCTCTCATCGTATAAACGACTGCTATGAGCGCCTGGTATCGGGGCAAATCGCAAGGATGCGGACTTCTCCATTTCGATCCGAGCGGAATTCGAGGCGTGGTTCCTGAAGAGCGAAGACCACATCTTCGAAATCGATCCGGTGCTTTGCTAGGTTTGTCGCGCGTTTACCATCATCCCATTCGAATATGGTAAAATTTGTTTGGTTTTGCGGCACGGGCCGTTCTCCCGCAGAGCGTTGCGGATTACCTTCGAAACGCTTGCGTTGTTAGGCCCAAGGCTAGCTTCATGAATGTATATACTTTTGTATTTTTTGGTCAAGCCTGTGAATAGCGGGCAGCATTGTCCTTGGCGGTGGCATTCCCTGCGCCCCGTGGTTATATGGACGCCGGCCCAGAGGTGAAGATGCGCTTTTCCAACAGTTTTCTCGACGAGATCCGCGATCGCGTGCCGATTTCCACAGTGATCGGCCGTCGGGTGACGTGGGACCGCAAGAAGACCAATGTTTCACGCGGGGACTATTGGGCATGCTGCCCGTTCCATGGCGAGAAGAGCCCGAGCTTCCATTGCGAGGACCGCAAGGGCCGCTATCACTGCTTCGGCTGCGGCGTTTCCGGCGATCATTTCCGTTTCCTCACCGATCTCGAAGGGCTGAATTTTCCCGAAGCCGTGCAGCAGATCGCCGACTTGGCCGGCATCGCCATGCCGCAGCCGGATCCGCAGGCCGAGAAGCGCGAGAAGGAACGCACGACGCTGCTCGACGTGATGGAGCTGGCGACGCGCTTCTTTCAGGACCAGCTCCAAAGTGCGGGCGGCGCCAGGGCGCGCGCCTACCTGCGCGACCGCGGGCTGACCGGCCGGACCATCGAGACCTTCCGGCTGGGTTATGCACCGGAGAGCCGCAATGCCCTGAAGGAGCATCTCGCGAGCAAGGGCGTGCCGAAGGAGCAGATCGAGGCCTGCGGGCTGGTGCGGCACGGGCCGGACATCCCCGTTTCCTACGATTATTTCCGCGACCGGATCATGTTCCCGATCCTGTCGTCGCGGGAAAAGGTGATCGCCTTCGGCGGCCGCGCCATGTCGCCGGACGCGCCGGCGAAATACATGAACTCGCCGGAAACCGAACTCTTCCACAAGGGGCAGGTGCTCTACAATTTCGCCCGCGCCCGGCGCGCCGCGCAGGCCGGGCCGGGGAAAAGCGAGGGCGCCGCGATCATCGCCGTCGAGGGCTATATGGACGTCATCGCGCTCAATCAGGCGGGCGTCGAGAATGCCGTGGCGCCGCTCGGCACGGCGCTCACCGAAAACCAACTCGACCTTCTCTGGAAGGTATCGCCGACGCCGGTTCTCTGCTTCGACGGTGACGGCGCGGGCCTGCGCGCCGCAAGCCGCGCCGCCGATCTGGCGCTGCCTTTCCTGAAGCCCGGCCGATCGGTGCGGTTCGCGCTGCTTCCGGACGGCAAGGACCCGGACGATCTCGTCAAGCATGAAGGCCGCGCACCGTTCGACAAGGTTCTCGCGGAAGCAAGGCCGCTGGTCGACATGATCTGGCGGCGGGAAGCCGCTTCGGCGAATTACGACACGCCGGAAAAGCGCGCCGAGCTCGAGGCACGGCTGAAGCAGATCGTCTCGGTCATCGCCGACGAAAACGTCCGGCGCCATTACCAGCAGGAGGTCCGCGACCGGCTGAACAGCTTTTTCGCGCCGGCGCCGAGAGGCGGCAACGACCGCCGTCAGGGTTTTCAGCGCGGTGGCGGGCGCCAGGGACCGGGATATCCGGGACAGGGCGGCGCATCGCAAGGACCGCGCGCGGCGGGCAGGGGCGTCGGCGTTTCCGAACGGCTTGCGCGTTCCGGTCTCGTCCGCGGTTATAGCGACCTGCCGGCGCTTCGGGAAAGCGTGCTGGCGCTCACCATCGTCAATCATCCGCAGCTTCTCTTAGAGGAATACGACGAGATCGCCGCGATCGATTTCGAAAACCGCGACCTGCAGCGCTTCTGGTCGGCGGTGCTGCCGGCGGCCGCCACTGCCGGCGCGAACCTTTCGCGCGAATATCTCACGCAGCGTCTGGTCGGAGAAGGTTTCGATGCGATCCTGAAATCCCTCGACCAGCAGGTGCGCAATGCGCGGCTCTGGACGGCGACGGAAGAGGCGGCGCCGGAAGACGCCCGCGAGGGCTATCGCCAGGCGCTGTCGCTCCACAAGCGCACCAAGGCGCTGCGCATCCAGAAGATCGAGCTGGAACGCGCGATCGCGGAGGCGACGGAGGCGGGGGATGCCGACGAGATCGAAGCGCTTCTGAGGGCGCTGTCCGAGGTGCAGCTCGAAATCCTGCGCATGGAAAACCAGGAAGCGATCATCGATGGTTTCGGCGTGCTTTCGGGGCGAGTGAAGGGCGCTGCCGTCAGCCACGGCTGAGGGTGCGATCGCCGCCCCCGAAATTCCACCTTGCCGAATAATGTCTCCGCTCTAATCTACGCCGCGCGAATTGGAGAAGGAGATATCGATGCGGATTTCGGGAAGCTGTCATTGCGGCAGGATCGCGTTCGAAGCCGAGGGCGAGTTCAACGAAGCGTTGGAATGCAACTGTTCCTTCTGCCGGCGGCGGGGCGTGCTTCTGGCTTTCGTTCCGCGCAACAACATGCAGCTCACGACGCCCCGCGAGAACCTTTCCACATACCAGTTCAATCAACGGGTGATCGTCCACCACTTCTGCGCAAACTGCGGCGTCGCGCCCTTCAGCGAAGCGACGATGCCGAACGGCGCGGAGATGGCGGCGATCAACCTCAGATGCGTGCCGGAGATCGATCTTGCGGCATTGACGGTAACCCAGTATGACGGTGCTTCCCGCTAGACAGGGATGCCGGGATGGAGCGCGTCACCTTTCTCCCGCCGCAAACTCTTGTCTTTGGGGGCATGTTGCCTACATATCGGGTAAATCTGGTGAACGTACCCCTATTAGGCCCGTCTTGAGCGGGTTTTTCCACTTTTCCTGGGCATGAGCTTCGGAAAAGCTTGACGGAGCGTTAATTTGTGGGAATCACCATTTCAAGGCAGAACAGGCGGAGTGGGTCAATAGCACCGAACAGGACCGGTGATCTTCTGACGGGACGGTCCTGCGTCAAAAGCGACCGCCGAATGGTAATCGGGAATTAAAGGTCATTCCGTTACGTGTTGGACAGTGATTCGCGGTGAAAGCGGTAATTCCGTCTTGAGCCGGTGGCCACGAAGCGCGGCAAAAGTGGCGTTCAGGGAAAGCGACGAAATACATGGCAACAAAAGTCAAAGAAAACGAAGAAGCAGATAACGAACGCGAAGGTACGCACGACGGTCCGCTTCTCGACCTTTCTGATGATGCCGTCAAGAAGATGATCAAGGCTGCGAAGAAGCGCGGCTATGTCACCATGGACGAGTTGAATTCGGTCCTGCCGTCGGAGGAAGTCACCTCCGAGCAGATCGAGGACACGATGGCGATGCTCTCCGATATGGGCATCAACGTCATCGAGGACGAAGAGGCGGAAGAAGCTGCCGGCGGCGACGACGACGGCGACAGCGATAGCGACAACGAAGAGGGCGAAGGCGGCGAGCTCGCCACCACGCCCGGCACGGCGCTTGCGACCGCCAAGAAGAAGGAACCGACCGACCGTACCGACGACCCGGTGCGCATGTATCTGCGCGAAATGGGTTCCGTTGAGCTTCTGTCGCGCGAAGGCGAAATTGCGATCGCCAAGCGCATCGAAGCCGGCCGGGAGACGATGATCGCAGGTCTCTGCGAAAGCCCGCTCACCTTCCAGGCGCTGATCATCTGGCGCGACGAGCTGAACGAAGGCACGACGCTGCTGCGCGAGATCATCGACCTCGAAACGACCTATTCGGGTCCCGAGGCCAAGGCTGCCCCGCAGTTCCAGAGCCCGGAAAAGATCGAGGCCGACCGCAAGGCGGCCGAAGAGAAGGAAAAGAACCGCAAGGCTCGCTTCTCCGCGGCCAATGACGACGACATCACCGCGGTCGGCGGCGAGGGCATCGCCATCGAGGAGGAAGAGGAAGACGACGACGAGTCCAGCCTCTCGCTCGCGGCGATGGAAGCGGAACTGCGCCCGCAGGTCATGGAAACCCTCGACCTCATCGCCGACACCTACAAGAAGCTGCGCAAGCTGCAGGACCAGCAGGTCGAACAGAGGCTTGCCGCGACGGGTACGCTGTCTTCCGCCCAGGAGCGCCGCTACAAGGAGCTCAAGGACGAGCTGATCACCGCCGTCAAGTCGCTGTCGCTCAACCAGAACCGCATCGACTCCCTCGTCGAGCAGCTCTACGACATCAACAAGCGCCTCGTGCAGAACGAGGGCCGGCTGCGTGCGCTCGCCGAATCCTACGGCGTCTCCCGCGACAGCTTCGTGGAGCAGTATCTCGGCGCCGAGCTCGATCCGAACTGGATGAAGTCGATCAGCAATCTTTCCGGCCGTGGCTGGAAGGAGTTCGCGCGCAACGAGAACCAGAAGATCCGCGATATCCGCCAGGAAATCCAGAATCTGGCCACCGAAACCGGCATCTCGATCGGCGAATTCCGCCGTATCGTGCACATGGTGCAGAAGGGCGAGCGCGAGGCGCGCATCGCCAAGAAGGAAATGGTCGAAGCGAACCTGCGCCTCGTCATCTCCATCGCCAAGAAGTACACGAACCGCGGCCTGCAGTTCCTAGATCTCATTCAGGAAGGCAATATCGGCCTGATGAAGGCGGTCGACAAGTTCGAGTATCGCCGCGGCTACAAGTTCTCGACCTACGCGACGTGGTGGATCCGGCAGGCGATCACCCGTTCGATCGCCGACCAGGCCCGTACGATCCGCATTCCGGTGCACATGATCGAGACGATCAACAAGATCGTCCGCACGTCGCGCCAGATGCTGCACGAGATCGGCCGCGAGCCGACGCCGGAAGAACTGGCCGAAAAGCTCGCCATGCCGCTCGAAAAGGTGCGCAAGGTCCTGAAGATCGCCAAGGAGCCGATCTCGCTCGAAACCCCGGTGGGCGACGAAGAGGATTCGCATCTCGGCGATTTCATCGAGGACAAGAACGCGCTTCTGCCGATCGATGCCGCCATCCAGGCGAATCTCCGCGAGACGACGACCCGCGTCCTCGCTTCGCTGACGCCGCGTGAGGAGCGCGTGCTGCGCATGCGCTTCGGCATCGGCATGAACACCGACCATACGCTCGAAGAGGTCGGCCAGCAGTTCTCGGTCACCCGCGAACGTATCCGCCAGATCGAAGCGAAGGCATTGCGCAAGCTCAAGCATCCGAGCCGTTCGCGCAAGCTCCGCAGCTTCCTGGACAGCTGACGTTACATCAGTTCGAGCATACCGAAGCCCGGCCCGCGAAAGCAGGCCGGGTTTTTCAATGGCCGACCGAGTTCGAAAACAGGTTCACCACCACGACGCCCGAAATGATCAGCCCGAGGCCGATGATGGCGGCGGTGTCGAGCGTCTGGCGGAAAAGGATGAGGCCGACGGCCGAGATCAGCACGATGCCGAGGCCGCTCCAGATCGCATAGGCGATGCCGACCGGCAGCGTGCGGAGGGTGATCGACAGGAGATAGAAGGCGGCGGCGTAGCACAGCGCCATCAGGATCGTCGGCAGGGCGCGGGTAAATTGCTGGCTCTGCTGCAAGAAAGTCGTGCCGATGACTTCCAGCACGATTGCGGCGGCGAGCGAGCCGTAGGTGAGGATGGCGGGATTCATCTTTCTGCTCTTATTTCGCAAGATTTTGAAGGTGGTCGCGAAGGCCGGCCAGCTCGTTCGCCGGAATGCCGTCCGCTTCCGTCAGATTTGCAAGCCAGATGCCGTCGGCCGCATAGCGCGCGAGTTTGAGGGCCGGGTTGCCGTCGGTCGCCGCATGGCGTGCCAGCCTTTCCCGCATCCAGTCCGACCAGAGCTCACGTAGCCGGGCGTCGGTCATGCAGGAGATCGAAAGCGCCGCCCACGGGCTCTTCGCGCCGTCGCGCGTCACCTGGAAGAAGGCGTCGATATAGGCACGCGTGAACCGGCCGTGTTCGACGGGGTCTTCGCTCATCAGGCGGTCGATTTCCTCGTCGAGTTTTCCAAGCAGATCCTTGAAGACCGCCTCGATGAGCGCCTGCTTGCTCGGGAAGTGATGCAGCAATCCGCCCTTGGTGACGGAGGCGGCGTCGGCCACAGCCTGCAGCGTGAGGCCGGCCAATCCCTGTTCCACGCCGAAGCGCGCGGCATGATCCAAGAGGGATCGCCGCACCTGTTCCGGTTGCTTTTCACGTCTATGGGCTTCGGACATTTCTTGAACATACCATTTGGTAGGTTTGTTTTCAATGCCGAGATCTGCATGGGCGACTTGCAGGAAGGAGGTAAAGCGATGCGAGGAAGGCCGGAATTTGTTTTGTTTTGATCGATCCGGGACTCGATCCCGTCCGCTTTCCACCTTACATCGGCTTGCATGACGGATGAAACTGAGAAGCGGCGCAGCGGCATAGGATGGGGCATTCCGGCCTCGATCCTTCTGCATGCCGTGTTCGCGGGCATCCTGTTCTTCCACCTGCCGCTCGATGTCTCCGAGCCGCAGCAGGAGGAGAGCGTGAGCGTGGAAATCGTTCCGCCGCCGGAGGAGACGCAAGAGAAGGCGGAGGAGGCGAAGCAGGAGGAGCAAAAACCACCCGAACCGCCAGCGGCGGAGGAAGCGGAAAAGGAGGAGCCACCACCACCTCCGGAGCCTCCCAAGCAGGAGGAGGCCAAGGAAGAACCTCCTCCACAGCCTCAACCGCAGGAAGAGGCAAAACAACCGGAACCATCTCCGCCTCAGCAGGAGGAGGCGAAACCGGAAGAGCAGTCATTAGCGAACGAGCAGGCGAGGGGGCAGCCGATACCCATGCTGCGACCCGTCTTCGAATTCGGCGAAAAGGATGGCGGGCCGCGGAAATCCGAGACCGGCAATGCCTCGCAGGATACCGCGACGCCGCCTGTCGAGAGCGAACCCGATGCGGAGGCCGCTGAAGAGCCGAAGCCTTCGGAAGAGGAGCCGACCGTCGCCGAAGAGCCGCCGGCCAATCCTGTGCCCGACGATATAAAGGTGCCGGAGGTCGATGTCGCCTCGTCCGATCCGCAGCAGAATGGTTCTGCTTCGGAGACGTCGCCGGATGCGGTCAAGGCTGATATCGCGGCAGCGCTGCCGGCGACCGCGGCACAAGGCAAACCGCCCGAGACGCCGGCTGCCGAAAAGCCCTCCGAACTGACGGAAGCAAAAACCTTGTTCTCGCAGAACGAAACCGGTGACCCCATTGCTACGGCAGCGATGGGCAACGTGCCGCGCGGCGTTCGAGCCGGACAGCTCTGCGCAACGGAAATGCAGGCGCAGCTACGTCACGCATCCCCGCCATACCGGCCGGAAATAGTGCAGGTCTACCGCCTGTCGAGCGGGACGGTGCTGGAGGTCAGGCGCGGCGCCTTTCGCGCAAGCGCGCAATGGTATGACTTGAGTTTCCGCTGCGAAGTGGATGAGAATGCCACCAAGGTTCTCTCCTTCGCATTCGATGTCGGCGCTCCGGTGCCGCGTAGCGAATGGCGCAAGCGGGGCTTTCCGGAATTCTGATCGGCGGGCCACACTCGCCGCCGGCGCTCCGCCTATGCCATAGTGCCGGCTTTCATGTAAAAGCGATTCCATGCCGCTGACCGAGAATACGACCGATCTCCTGTTCGACCGCGAAGGTGCGAGGAACCCGCTCGCCATCCTCAGCCAGATCTATGGTTATTCCGCTTTTCGCGGCAAACAGGCGGCCGTCGTCGATCGGGTCGTGTCGGGCGGCGATGCGGTCGTGCTGTTTCCGACCGGAGCCGGCAAGTCGCTGTGCTTTCAGATTCCCGCGCTCTGCCGGGACGGCGTCGGCATCGTGATTTCACCGCTGATCGCGCTGATGCGCGATCAGGTGGAGGCACTGAAGCAGCTCGGCATTCGTGCCGCCGCACTCAATTCCTCGCTGACGCGCGAAGAGTTTGTCCACGTCCGCCGGGCGATCGCCGGCGGCGATCTGAAACTTCTCTATGTGACGCCCGAGCGTGTCGTCACGCCCGGTTTCCGGGAGATGATCGGCAATGCGCGGATCGCCCTGTTTGCGATCGACGAGGCGCATTGTGTCTCCCAGTGGGGACATGATTTTAGGCCGGAATATCGCGAGCTCGGCCAGCTTGCCGAGCAGTATCCAGGCGTGCCGCGCATCGCGCTGACGGCGACCGCCGATCCGCATACCCGCGACGACATCATCGACAGGCTCGCGCTCCGTTCGGCGGAAGTCTTCACGACCTCGTTCGATCGCCCGAACATTGCCTATGAGATCGTCGAACGCGACCAGCCGCGCCAGCAGCTCCTGCGCTTCCTGTCGCGCCACAAGGGCTCTAGCGGCATCGTCTACTGCCTCTCGCGCGCCAAGGTCGAGGACACGGCCGAATGGCTGAACGGGCAGGGCATTCGCGCGCTTGCCTATCATGCCGGCATGGAGCGGCACGTCCGCGATGCCAACCAGGATGCGTTCCTGAAAGAGGAGGATCTCTGCCTTGTCGCCACCGTCGCCTTCGGCATGGGGATCGACAAGCCGAACGTGCGGTATGTCGCGCATCTCGATCTGCCGGGTTCGGTCGAGGCCTACTACCAGGAAACCGGCCGTGCCGGTCGCGACGGCCTGCCGTCCGAGGTCTGGATGGCCTATGGCATGGCGGATGTCATCCAGCGGCGCAGGATGATCGACGAAGCCGGGTCGGCGGACGAGGTGAAGCGTGTCGAGCGTGCCAAGCTCAATGCGCTTCTTGCGATATGCGAGACGCCGGGCTGCCGCCGGCAGGCGATCCTGGCGCATTTCGGCGAGACGCATCAAGGCGGATGCGGCAATTGCGATACATGCCTCAAGCCGGTCGAGACCTGGGACGGCACCGAAGCCGCGATCAAGGCGCTGGCGGCGGTCTACCGGACCGGAGAGCGCTTCGGCACCGGTCATCTGATCGACGTGCTGATCGGAACCGTCAACGAGAAGACCACCCGCTTCGGCCATGTGAACATGCCGGTTTTCGGTGCCGGCAAGGATATCCCGTCGAAGACCTGGCAATCGGTCTACCGCCAGCTTCTTGCCGCAGGCTTCGTCAGCGTCGATCACGACGCCTTCGGTGCGCTGAGACTGGAGCCGGAGGCCCGCGCCGTCTTCAAGCGCGAGCGCGAGGTTCGCTTCCGCAAGGACCGCCCGACGACAGGAAAGGCGTCGAGAAGCGCCTCGCCGAGCTCCGCGAACGCCAAGTCCGCATTGCAGGGCTCCGATATGGAGCTTTTCGAAGCGCTCCGGGCCGCCCGGACGGCGATCGCCAAGGAACTGTCGGTGCCGCCCTATGTCGTCTTTCCGGATACGACGCTCGTCGCGTTCGCAACCGAACGTCCGAGGAGCCGCGAGGCATTGCTCGGCATTTCCGGTGTCGGTCAGTCCAAGCTGGAACGTTACGGCGATGCTTTCCTTCAAGTCATCAGGGCGCATCAGCCATAGGGGCGAACATCCAGTTGATCGAGCAGCAGAGCCGACTATGCTGCGGCCATCTCTACAAGGAATGCCATCATGAAAGCCATGTTCTACGATGCCTTTGAAAAGGCCCCGGAAATCCGCAATCTTCCCGATCCGGAGCCGGCATTTGACGGCGTGGTGATCAAGGTGGGCGCGACGGGGCTCTGCCGCAGCGACTGGCATGGCTGGATGGGCCATGATCCGGATATCCGCCTGCCGCATGTGCCGGGTCATGAACTGGCGGGCAAGATCATTGCAGCGGGCAAGGGCGTCATGCGCTTCAAGGTGGGCGACCGGGTGACGGTGCCGTTCGTCTCCGGCTGCGGGCATTGCTCCGAATGCCATTCCGGCAACCAGCAGGTTTGCCCCAACCAGTTCCAGCCGGGTTTCACCCATTGGGGCTCCTTCGCCGAATATGTGGCGATCGACTATGCCGACACGAACCTCGTGCATCTGCCGGACGAGATCGACGACGCGACGGCGGCAAGCCTCGGCTGCCGGTTCGCGACCTCCTTCCGCGCCGTCGCCGACCAGGCGCGCACCGGCCCCGGCGACTGGGTGGCGGTGCATGGCTGCGGCGGGGTCGGCCTCTCGGCGATCATGATCGCCACGGCGCTCGGCGCGAACGCGATCGGCATCGACCTTGCCGAGGACAAGCTGGCGCTTGCCCGCCGGTGCGGCGCGGTCGCGACGATCAACGCGGGTTCGGTGCCGGATGTCGTCGAAGCGGTGCGCGAGATCACCAAGGGCGGCGCGCATGTCTCGATCGACGCACTCGGCCACCCCGTCACCTGCTTCAACTCGATCAAGAACCTGCGCCGCCGCGGCCGGCACGTGCAGGTGGGGCTGATGCTCGGCGAACATGCCACGCCCGCGATCCCGATGGCGCAGGTGATCGGCCACGAGCTGGAGATCTACGGCAGCCACGGCATGCAGGCCTGGCGCTACGATGCGATGCTCGCCATGCTGACGGCGGGCAAGATGAAGCCGCAGCAGCTTATCGCCAAGAGGATCAGCCTCGAGGAGGCCGTGCCGGCGCTGATGACGCTCGATACGTCGGAAACGCCCGGCATCAGCGTGATCACCACGTTCTAGGCAGGCGTCGAGCGTCCATGGTGTCCGATATTGTTTGCCGCCGGCGACCGCAGCATTCCATTCCGGCCGCTTGGTCGCTTTCCGCCATGTCCTACATCTGCGTCATGAGCCGAAACGAAAGGACATGTCATGAACGCCAGAGTGCAGAAGATTCCAGGTCCTGATCATCCGATTACCGTCGAACGCAATCCGGCGCGGGTCGTGGTGAAGCTCGGCGGCAAGGTGGTCGCCGACAGCGCCGACACGCTGACGCTGCGTGAAGCCTCCTATCCGCCGGTGCATTACATTCCCCGCAAGGATGTCGACATGTCGCTTCTCGAGCGGACCGCTCACGAGACCTATTGCCCTTACAAGGGCGAGGCTTCCTATTTCAGCATACCCGCGGGCGGCGAGCGTTCGAAGAATGCGGTCTGGTCCTACGAACATCCCTATGACGCGGTGGCCGGCATCAAGGAGCACGTCGCCTTCTATCCGGATCGCGTCGATTCCATCGAGGAATTCGCCTGAGCGCGCAAAAGCTTGCCCGGTCGTCCGGGTTTTCCGCATCTCGCCGCTTCGCGGGTCCTGACGGCTCTCCGGAAGGCTGAAGAAAATTCGCCACCCTTGTCGGCTGCAGTCCGGCTCCCACGTCCTTGATATGTTGCAACATCAAGGAGGACCGGAAATGCCCTATGTGGATGGATTTATTCTTGCCGTGCCGACGGCCAATCTGGAACGTTACAAGGAAATGGCCCGCCTTGGCGGCGAGGTGTGGATGGGATACGGCGCGCTTTCCTATGTGGAATGCATCGGCGACGACGTGCCCTATGGCGAACTCACCTCGTTTCCGCGCGCCGTGCAGGCGAAGGAGGATGAAACCGTCATCTTTGCGTGGATCACCTACGAGAGCCGCGAACGGCGCGACGAGATCAACGCCAAGGTGATGAAGGATCCCCGTTTCGCCGGCGACGAATGGCGGGAGGTTTTCGACGGCAAGCGGATGATCTTCGGAGGCTTCCGAAGCTTCCTGACAATGTAGCCCGGACGATGATAGATATGCCGTCTCCTGCCGGCATATCCATCGAAAGGAATTCCGATGCCCCAGACCGTGATCTCGATCTCCACCCGCGGCCAGGGGCTTTATGAATTCACCGAGGCGGCGCAGGATTTCGTGCGCCGCCAGCAAGCCGGCGAGGGACTGCTGACGGTTTTCGTGCGCCATACGTCCTGTTCGCTGATCATTCAGGAGAATGCCGATCCGGACGTGCGCCGCGACCTGAAGACCTTCTTCTCGCGCCTCGTGCCGCCGGCGGACCATCCGGGGATGGATTGGGTGACGCATACGAGCGAGGGGCCGGACGACATGCCGGCGCATATCAAGGCGGCGCTCACCGCCGCTTCGCTCGGAATTCCGGTGACCGGCGGCCGGCTGATGCTCGGCACCTGGCAAGGCATCTATCTCTTCGAGCATCGCGACCGCCCGCATATCCGCGAGGTCGTCCTGCATCTTTCTCCATGATCAGAACATGAACGCAGGCTGAACGGGAGGTTGGGATCGCGTTCAGATGCGACAGTCTAGGGTCGGATCAATCGCTCGGAAAGGCGAGAGAACCAACACCAAGGGCCAGGCATTCCTGACCCGGATTACGGAGAAACGCCCTCATGACCAGCCTGATCGTCAAAGCCGGTGTCGCCGCTCTCATCGCGCTCGCCGGCCTTTCCGCCACGGCCCCGACCGCGGCGGCTGCCAGCCCGGAAATCGGCATCCAGGTCCAGTATCGCGATCATGACCGCGATCGCGACCGCCATTGGCGTCCGGACCGCCGCCCCGACCGCCGTCCGGGCTGCGCTCCGTGGCTGGCCGAGCGGAAGGCCGACCGCATGGGGCTTCGCCGCACCCGCGTCGTCGACGTTTCCCGGCGCACCGTCACGGTCGTCGGCTTCGGCCGCCGGGGCCCCGATCGGGTTGTTTTCGCCAACGTGCGCGGCTGCCCGCTGATCCGCCGCTGACGACCAATCCTTCCGTCTCCATCGCCCGTTGACGGAGGAAAGCGTCCCCGCCGGTCGCCATCGACCGGCGGGGACGTGCGTTTTCCGTTCCTGTTTTCCGCCCCCGTTATTGTTCGAGGGCAAAGGTCATGTTGACGGTCACCCTGTAGGTGTTCTCGCCGCTTGCGATCGGAACGGCCTCGGCCGCCATATCCTTTGCCGCCGCCATGCGCATCATCGGCTGCTGCGGCATCGGGCGGATCGCATTCTCGCTGATCTCGATGATCCGTCCGAGCCTCACGCCTGCCGCCTCCGTCAGCGTCTTGGCCTTGGCGAGCGCTTCCGCGATGGCGGCCTTGCGCGCTTCGGTGACCGCCTTATCCGGATCGTCGTTGGTGAAATCGATCTGGCCGCCCTGGTTGACGCCGAGCTTGACCGAGCGGTCGATGAGGCCGCCGAGGGCCTGAAGATCGCGCACTCTCAACGTCAGCGTGTTGGCGACCTCGTAGCCGATGATCTCCGGCGGATCGATGATGCCGTTCTTCGGCTCGGAATGGCGATATTGCGGATAGATCGAGAAGTTGCTCGTCTGGATGTCGCGGTCGGCGATGCCGTCGGTCTTGAGTGCCGCGAGCACTTCCTTCATGGCCGCGCTGTTGGCCGAAAGAGCGGCTTCGGCCGTCTTCCCGTTGCGCACGACCGACAAGGTCAGGATCGCCATATCGGGTGCGAGCGAGGCTTCGCCTTCGCCGGAAACGCTGATGACGGGCTCGCGGGAGCGGGGCTCCTGTGCCGACACCTGGCTTGCTGCTGCAGCGGCGATCGCGCCCGCGAAGAGCGTTGCCAGGACGAGACGTGACGACGAAAGCGCAAGGCGCATGGATGTTCTCCCCAATCGGTCTGGGCGGCAGGAAATGCCGATACGCAATTCCGCCGCGGTGTGTTTGCTTCCCGCGCGATGCCGACGGGAATCACTTCCCGGCATCCGCGCATCGGCAAGTTTACCTGCCGGTTGATTGTGAAGCTATTGCGGCAACGGCTTGTGGCTTGCGGGGATTTAGGTTAGAGCGGACCTCGAAGGGGAGGCGAGCCATTGCGCCTTTCCCGTCGCCTGATCGGCGGGCCTGTAGCTCAATGGTTAGAGCTGGCGGCTCATAACCGCTTGGTTGGGGGTTCGAGTCCCTCCGGGCCCACCATTTTTCTTTTTTCTATTATTTTCAAAGGATTATAGACGTTTTTGGTTGGCGCCAAAAATGGAGTTAGCCAATTTCTGTTTTCCGTTCGTTCTGATCCTGCGTGCTTGAGCTTGGTGATTGTTGCCTGTGCGAGCCGCTTTTGGTTGACGCGGCGCATTGGGTTTCGACCTTCCTTTGTGCCGTGCATCCGGTGATGGACATGATTCCGGCGCGCGTCTGCGACTGTCCTACGACGGCGACCAGAGCGCCCGGGCCCGATCAATCTGCTCGTCCATCTGTTCGCGCGTGGCGCCATCGCGATAGAGGTGCCAGACCATTTCTCTTTCCAGTTCCTCGAAGCTTGCTCCGGCGATTTTCGCTTCGAGAATCAGGTCCCTCGCGTCTTCTTCGTGTTGGATGCGGAAGGAAGCATCTGCATGACCCAAGCATCCCGGCACCTTCGACTTCCAACTCATCGCTCAGTCCTCCCAAAGAACGCATGCCTATAAAATAGCAACGGGTGCAGGAGCGCGCCATGCAAAATGTGCTCGTGCATGATGTGCTCGGGCATGGCTGCGGAGCCACTCGATTGCCGTAATGAGGCGGGCGAGTGACGGGCCCCCGTCGTCAGGGGCGCGCAAATCCTGCCAGCGAGGCGTAGCCGCGCACCACCTTCTCGCGTTCCTCGTATGACGCGACTTTGTCGATATCGTCGAAACCATCCGGTGCGCGGGCTTCGATCATGTCGATGACGCCTTCGGGGCCGCCCTTGCGATTGGCCAGGACGATGGCGGATGTCGCCGGCCGGCGCTCGGCGTCGTAGCGGGAGAGGGCGGCCTCGATCCCGTCCCCCGATCGCAGGTGCGTCGCCAGGGATTGGGCGTCGAGAATGGCCTGGCTCGCGCCGTTGGAACCTACGGGATACATGGGATGGGCGGCGTCGCCGAGCAGCGTTATGCGTCCGAACGACCAGCGCGGCAGCGGCTCGCGATCGCAATTCGGATACTCATAGAAGGTCTCCGTGGCGCGGATGATGGCTGCGGGATCGACGAAGTCGAGATGGAAGCGGTCGCGGACGAAAGGCAGGACTTCCTCCATGACGCCCGACCGGCTCCAATCCTCCCGCCGCAGGGGCGGCGCGCCGGCTTCGCCGACTTTCGCCATCACCGCCCAGTTCGTCAGGCGCATTCCCGGCTCGCCCGGGTCCGCCTCGATCGGGTAGTAGACGAATTTTGCAAAATTGCCTCCGGCGATCGCCATCGTGCGGCCGTCGCGCCATTTGGGCCAGTGCGTGGCGCCGCGCCACAGCATGATGCCGCTCCAGATCGACGGTCCTTCATCGGGGTAGAGTGCCGCACGAACGGCGGAGTGTATCCCGTCCGCTCCGATCAGGAGATCGCCGCGGGCTTCGCCACGCGATCCGTCGCCTCTTGCGAAACGGACCGAGATTGTATTGCCGGTCTCCCCCAAACCGTCGACGCGGCAGCCGAGATTTATGGCATCGCGGCCGAGGCGGTCGATCACGGCCCTGTAGATCACTCCCAGCAGCTTGCCGCGATGGATGCTGATCTGCGGTACGTCATGCCCGGCATCCAGGCCGCGCAGCTCCTGCCACACGATCTGCCCGAAGCGGTTGGTGTAGATCAGCTCCCTCGTGCGGATGCCCGCGGCGTCGAGGTCGGCCATCAATCCGAGATCCGCCAGTTGTCTGACGGCGTGGGGCAGCATGTTGATGCCGACGCCGAGTTCCCGAACTTCGTCGGCACGCTCGAATATCTCGACCTCGATTCCGGCTTCGTGCAGGAAAAGAGCGGTGGTGAGGCCTCCGATACCGGCCCCCGCGATCAGCGCTTTCATGATTGGCTTCCTCCTCCCGTTCTGCGAGACGATCGGTCTGATCCGAAAGCATGACCCATTCAGGGGGCGGCGCGTCTCGGGTATTCGAGCTGCATGGCGACGAAGTCGGCCGTGCGTGTGCGGTAGCGATCGCCGATCGCTGCAAGTGTTTCGTCCAGCGCCCTTGCGGGCCGGCTGTTCAATATTGTCTCGGGCAGCCGCTCGGCCGTCCACCGTGCGGTGACTTCGTCCGGAACGATGCGGATGCCGTTGCGGCTGGGTCGTGCGCCCCCATCCGCGGCGAATGTCACCGCGCGGGATCGATAGGTCCGGGACCAGGCATCCGCGACGAGCGCGAGCGACACTTCGTCCATGCCGGGCGAAAGTTCGATGCCGAGCGTCTCCCGGTTCCAGAAGGCAAGCGTGTTGGCGATCGCCGTCAGCGCGAACGGGCGGGTGAACCTGAACGCACCGCTATCGTGCCGCGCATCCCAATCGCCAAGCCCGAGCTCGCGGGCGACCTGCTCGGCCTTTTCCCGGCCGGCGATCGCTTCGATCAGCGTGAGCGACATCGGCATCGAGGCGCTGATCCCCGTCGTCGTCGCAACACCCCTGTCCACTACCAGCCGCCGGTCCGGGACATGACGGATCGCGGGATGCCGCTCGCGCAGCTGATCGAGATAGTACCAATGGGTGGTGGCCCGGCGGTCGTCCAGCAGGCCTGCAGCGGCGACGACCTTGGCGCCGGCACAGACACCGATGACGATCGCGCCCTTGGCCGCCTGGCTTCTGATCCATTCAAGTGCTGCCGGATCGTCGTCGCGGTGCATGGCCGGGACGATCACATAATCGGCGCCTTCGGGATAACGCGCATCGAAGTCGATGATCGTGGCCTGCGGCTCGACCTTGAGTGCCGGATAAAGCGTCACCGGCCCCGGGCTCGTTGCCAGAGCCACGACCTCGGCGACATCGGCGCGCCGGAGGATGCCATAGGGCATGAGATAATCGGTGGTTTCCGTTCCGTCGTTGACGGCGATCACCGCCACCACCGGGCGCTGGCGTTTCGGCGGTTTCAGCGCCGCGATCGTTGCATCCGCCTCTTCCTTCGGGACCGGCTGGGCTGCTGCGGCGGCCGTTGCAGGCGGCAGCGAGACAATCCAGCCGGCAGCGAGCACCAGGAAGACCGCCGCGAGACCCAAGCCGCTCCAAAGCATAAGCCGCCAATTCATGACATCTGCCCCGATTTCCTCCCGCATCGATGGCTTGAAGCGAAGACTACCGCCGCTATCTCCTGTCCGAAACGACATAAATCGGGCAAAAGCTGCCATGATCCGAACCGTTGCCGTCGTCATCTTTCCCGGCTTCCAGATACTGGACGCAGCCGGCCCCGCCGCGGCTTTCGAAATCGCGGAGCGGTTCAGCCCCGGAAGCTACGACCTGGTGCTGATGGCACCCGGCGGCGGCGAGGTCGAGAGTTCGTCGGGGCTGAAGCTTTCCGCAAGGCCGCTGGAGGAGGGCGCGCTCGACACGGTCGTCATGTCGGGCGGCGATATCCTTCGTTCGCGGGAGGCGTTGCAGGAAATCCTGGCCTGGCTCAGGCGGGTGGAGCCGCGGCGGATGACGAGCGTCTGTTCGGGTGCATATCTTCTCGCCGAGGCCGGGTTGCTCGATGGCCGCAGCGCCACGACGCATTGGGCCAATTCGGACGATTTCTCCCGCCGTTACCCGAAGATCAGGCTGGATGCCGAACGCATCTTCATCCGGGACGGCGACATCTGGACCTCGGCCGGCATCTCTTCCGGGATAGACCTGGCGCTCGCCTTGATCGAGGACGACCTCGGCCAGGAGATCGCGCGACGGACGGCGCATCAGCTCGTCATCCACCAACGGCGGCCCGGCGGCCAATCGCAGTTTTCAGCGCTCGTGGAGCTGGGCGGGCGCACGGGCCGCTTCTCCGGCCTGATCGCGTGGATGCGCGAGCATCTCGCAGAACCTCTGACCGTCGAACGGCTTGCCGATCATGTCGCCATGAGCCCACGCAATTTTGCCCGGACATTTGCGGCGGAGACGGGGACGACGCCGGGAAAAGCCTTGGAACGCCTGCGTCTCGAGGCAGCGCGAGCGGCAATCGAGACCGGTCATACGCCGCTAGAGCACATTGCGGAAGCCGCCGGTTTCGGTGATCCGGGGCGGATGCGACGCGCTTTCCTGCGCAATTTCGGGCAGCCGCCCCAGGCGCTTCGGCGGGCAGCCCGGCCTCAGCAGAGCCGCCCCGCGTAGAACTCAGCCTCCGAGGCTGTTGCCCCAGATAGCTCTGTAGCGCCGCATATCCCACGACGGCATCGGAGCGGGAGATCCCGGCTTTGTTTTCGGCGAAACTCCGGCGAGCAAGGCCGCACCCTGGCTCGTTCCCGTCGAACCCGGAAGAGCGATCACGTCTTGTCGAAGGAGAGAGCGCATCGCCTGCAGATAGGCCGGATTGGAGGAGAAGGGGCCTTCCACCAGAACCGGTCCTTTTGCACCGATCAGTTCCAGGCACGTTTCGGTCATGAGCGCGAGGTATAGGCAGGCGGCGGCCCAGCGCTCGTCGGACGAAGCGTCGGCATCGTTGATCCATTGCCGCCCGTGGCCGGGGAAGGGGCCGGAACCGGTCGCGATGTTCGGCAGCAGCATGACCTGCTTCTCGATGACCTTCGGCATTGCGGCGAGCGCTGCCGGGGGATCAAGCCTGCCGTGTTCCGCGGTCAGGATCTCGAACTCGCGGCCGCCCATGAAGCGGGACGAGGGCACGGCGCGGCCATAGGCATCGACATTGGCGAGCGTGTCGCGTTCCGGGTCCAGATGATCGAGATCGCCACCGACCGCGAAATTCACGACCCAGGTACCGGTCGAGACGACGGCGAACGGCGGTTCGCGGCCGATCAGATGGGCAAGCAGCGAGGCGTTGGAATCGTGGATTCCGCAATGGACCGGCACGGGGCTCGTGAGGCCGATCCTTTGCGTGATCTCCGGCAGGACCGGGCCGAGCGCATCGAAGGCGGAGCGGACAGGCGCCATCAGATCGCGAATGCCGAGCTTGTCGACCAGCGAGGAATATGAGCCGTCGCGCGGCCGCCAGAGATCCGTGTGGCAACCAAGCGAGGTCACTTCGTTCGCCGCGACGCCGGTCAGCCGGAATGCCCAATATTGCGGATAGGTCAGGATCGCCCGCACGCGGGCGAACTCATCCGGAAAGGCCGTCTTCTGGTAATGAAGCTGCGCCCCGACATTCAGCCCGCCGGAAAGGGCAGGCGAGAAGGTTTCGGAGAATTGCGGACGGAGTGCAGCATAGGCCTTCTGGATGTCTTCCGGATATCGATGCTCGTAGTCGAGGACCGGCAATGCCGGCGCTCCGTCGGTGCCGAGCAGTACGGCGGAAGCCCCGTGCGTGGTGATGGAGATCGCGTCGAAGCCGGGTTCCCTGGCGAAGCCGGCCAAGGCGTCCAGAGCAAACTCCCATAGGCTCTCGATATCGTAATGCGGGTAAGGCGGACCGGGGAGGACGCGGTTCGGCGTCCTCCTCTCGGCAATCTCTCCGCCAGTCATGCAGTCGAGCACGACGACCTTGGCGTTGGTCTTGCCGATATCGAGGACGGCGATCTTTTCCGGTATCGTCATGGCAGATGGAAGACCGTCACGAGATCGGTCGCGACCGGCGAATTGTCCGGATTGGTTTCCATGATGTCGGCCATATGCGCCCACCATTTCTTCATCACCGGATGGTCCGGCAGGTTTTCCATCGTATGGTTCCGCGGTCGCGTCAGCACGCCGAACAGGATGTTCGTCTCGCGGTCGAGATGGATCGAATAGTCACTGACGCCGGCTTTGCGCAGCAGGTCGGCCAGTTCAGGCCAGATCTCGTCATGGCGCTTCTTATACTCAGCCTCCATGCCCGGATTGAGCTTCATCTTGAAGGCATATTTCTCCGAACTCATCGGCTCATTTCCTTGATGCGTCGGGCGACGATCGGCACGGCGATGGTGATGATCAGAAGCAGACCGACGAAGATCGACATGACGATGCCGGGGACGTTCAGAAGACCGAGGCCGAAGGTGACCAGGCCCATGACGAACGCCGCGATGACGACGCCGGCGATCGTGCCGGCGCCGCCGAGGATGGAGACGCCGCCGAGCACCACCATGGTGACCACTTCCAGTTCCCACCCTTGAGCGATCGACGGCCGGGTCGATCCGAGCCGCGAGGTGAGGCAGACGCTCGCCACGCCTGCCATCAGACCGGTCAGCAGGAAGAGGATGAACTTCACCCGCTCCACCGGAATGCCGGAGAAGCGTGCGGCGAACTCGTTGTTGCCGATCACATAGACCTGCCGGCCGAAATTGGTCGCATGCAGCAGTACCGCGAAGGCGATCGCAAGCACGATGAACAGTACGAATTCGAAGGAGAAGACCCAGGCGACATAGCCCTGGCCGAAATAGGCGAAGCTTTCCGGATATTTGCCATAGGCCTGGTCGCCGAGCACGATGTAGGAAATGCCTCGGAAGAGGCTCATCGTGCCGATCGTCACGACGATCGAGGGCAGCCGCAGTCCGGCGACGAGCAGGCCGTTGAAGGCGCCGCAGGCAAGCCCGACGCCGATCCCGATCGCCACGAGGCCCGGCGTGCCGATGCCGGCCTGCGCTGCCGCACCCATGGCGGTCGAGGCGAGCGCGATGATCGCCGCCACCGAAAGATCGATCTCGCCGGCAATCACCAGAAGCGCCATGGCGAAGGCGATCATCGCCTTTTCGGTGAAGTTGAAGGTCGCGTCGGAGAGGTTCCAGGCGTTCAGGAAGTAAGGCGAGGCAAAGGAGTTGAAGATGAAGATCAGCACCGCCACGCCGAAAAGCAGCACTTCCCAGCTCGAAAGGATGCGCGAGGTCTTGGTGCCGATCCGATCCGGGATCACGCGCTTCGAGGTAACGACGTCGCTCATGCGGAGACCTCCCCGGTATTCCGGTCTTGGGCTGCGCGATCGCGCAGGATGATGCGGCCGGCCTTCTTCTCGGCGCGGGCGTTGAAGACGACGGCGAGCACGATGACGATGCCGGAGATCGCCATCTGCGCGAAAGGCGAGATGCCGATGACCGGAAGGGCATTCTTGATGACACCGAGGAAGAGCGAACCGAGCACGGCGCCCGCCACCGTGCCGATGCCGCCGGCGATCGAGATGCCGCCGATGACGCAGGCCGCGACGGTATCGAGCTCGAAGCCGATCGCGATGTCCACATAGGCGACCGCGTAGCGCGATACCCAGAGATAACCGCAGAGGCCGGCGAGCGCGCCCGATGTCACGAAGGCGAGAAAGCGCGTCCAGCCTATATCGATGCCGGCATAGACGGCCGCCGTCGGATTGCCGCCGGACGCATAGGCCGCGCGGCCGAAGGGCAGGCGGGTCAGCACGAACCATGCGCCGAGCACGATGAGAACCGCGATCCAGGAAAGGATCGGCAGGCCGAGCATGGACATGCGCGGGATGTTGAGGAAGGAGGGCGTCATCTGGTGAGCGTTCACCCAGCCGCCGCCGGACAGCACGAAGGCCATGCCGCGATAGATGGTCAGCGTGCCGAGGGTTACGACGATCGGCGGGATCTGCAGCGCCCAGACAAGGAAGCCGTTGATCGCGCCGAGGAAGGCGCCGATGCCGATGGCCATGACGATCAGGAGCGCCAGCGGCAGGTCGGGATAGGCCGCATTGGCCATCGCCACCGCCATGCCGGTGAAGGAGAGGTTGGCGGCGACCGAGAGATCGATCGACTTCGTCAGGATCACCGTCATCTGGCCGAGCGCCAGGATGATCAGGATCGACGTGTCATTGAAGATGTTGGCGAGATTGCCAGGCGAAGCAAAACCCTGCGCACGGGTGGAGAAGCCGATCACCATGATCGCGATGATGGCGAGCAGCAGGAGTTCGCGGTTCTTCAGGAGGCGGTTCATGGCTTCCCTCACTGATTGCCGGTCGCGGCGCGCACGAGGACTTCGGCGCTCAGGCGATCACGTTCAAAAATCCCCGCCGACAGGCCTTCGCGCATCACCATCACCCGGTCTGACATGCCGAGGATTTCCGGAAGCTCGGAGGAGACCATGATGATCGACAGGCCCTCGGCGGCGAGTTCGGTGATGAAGCCGTGCACCGCCGCCTTGGAGCCGATATCGATGCCCTTGGTCGGCTCGTCGAGGATGATCACCTTAGGCCGGGTCGCCAGCCACTTGCCGATCACCACCTTCTGCTGATTGCCGCCGGAGAGCGTGCCGACGGGCACGGAGAGGGCGGCGGCGCGCAGGTCGAGCCGTTCCGCGTATTTGCGGGCAAGCGCCAGTTCGTTCGCGGCCTTCAGGAAGCCGGAGCGGGAGGTCTTCCTCAAAGACGGAAGCGACATGTTCTGGAAGATCGGCATGGGTAAGGCCAGACCGTGACGGCCTCGTTCTTCCGGGACATAGACGATGCCGGCGCGGATCGCGTCGCTGGACGAGCGGATGCCGATCGGCCGGCCTTCCAGCGTCAGCCGGCCGGAGGAGGGGCGGGTGATGCCGAACAGCGACTGGCAGAGTTCGGAACGGCCGGCGCCGATCAGGCCGTAGATGCCGAGGATCTCGCCGCGGCGGAGTTCGAAGGAGATGTCGCGGAATTCGGTCGGGTGGCTATAGCCTTCAACGGCAAGCACCGGAGCGCCGATCTCGACCTTCACTTTGGGGAAGACGTCCTTGACGTCACGGCCGACCATCAGCCGGACGATCTCGTCCTGCGGCGTGTCCTTGAGCTTGCCCTGGCCGACGGCGCGCCCGTCGCGGAAGACGACGAAGTTTTCGGCGATCTCGTAGACCTCGTCGAACTTGTGGCTGATGAAGAGGATCGTCTTGCCCTGCCGCTTCAAGCCTTCGACGATGCGGAAGAGGTCGTCGATCTCCTTGCGGGAAAGGGCGGCGGTCGGCTCGTCCATGATGACGATGCGCGCCTCGACCGAAAGCGCCCGGGCGATCGCGACCAGATGGCGCTGGGCGATCGAGAGGTCGCGCAGGCGGATCGTGGGGTCGATCTCGCTTTCGAGTTCACGCATGAGCGCTTTTGAGCGATCGTTGATCTGCCGCCAGTCGATCGTACCGAAGCGCGTGCGCGGCGCATGGCCGAGAAAGATGTTCTCGCCGACCGTCAGTTCGTCGAAAAGCACGGTTTCCTGATGGATGGCCGTGACGCCGGCATCGATCGCGGCCTGTGCGCTATGGAACGCAATCGGCCGGCCATCGATGAACATCTCGCCTTCGTTGGGGCGATAGATACCGGTCAGGATCTTGACCAGTGTCGACTTGCCGGCGCCGTTCTCGCCGATCAGCGCAGTCACCTGGCCGGGGAAGAGCTTGATGCTGACCCCGTCGAGGGCCTTCACCCCGGGGAATATCTGGCTGATGCCGCGCATTTCCAGGATCGGCGTTCCTGCATCAAGCGAAGGTGTGTCGATCGTCTGGTCAGTCATAGTTACGACAGCAGTCATCATCGGTTTTTACCTGAAAGCCCCTCATCCGCCTGCCGGCACCTTCTCCCCGCCCGCGGGGAGAAGGAATATGCTGCGCTGTCTTCCCAGGTCGAGGACCGTGAGTTGGCCGCATCCCCTCTCCCCGCGTGCGGGGAGAGGGCCAGGGTGAGGGGCAAATGCCAACGGCTCAGAAAATCTTCGAGAACTCGTCGATGTTGGAAGCGTTGTAGACGAACGGGTCGGCCATCGCGGCCTCGCCGTTGTCGCCCACCTTGATCTTGCCCATGCGGCCGGCTTCGATTTCCGAGCCCGGCTTGGCATCCGTGTCGCCCTTGACGATGTGATAGGCGATCTGGGTCGCGGAATAGCCGAGGTCGATCGGGTTCCAGATGGCGAATTCCTTGGTCGCGCCGGACTTGATGGCGCCGGCCATTTCGGACGGCAGGCCGAGGCCGGTGACGTAGACCTGGCCGATCTTGCCGGCATCCTTGACCGCCTGCGAGGCGGCGAGCACGCCGACCGTGGTCGGAGCGACGATGACCTTCACGTTCGGCTGCGAGGTGAGCAGGCCTTGCGCTTCACGATAGGACTTGTCGGCGAGGTCGTCGCCATAGACGGTCGTGGCGAGATTGAGGCCCGGGAAGTCCTTGAGCTGCTTCTTCATCTCCGCGATCCAGGTGTTCTGGTTCGTCGAGGTCGTCGTGGCCGACAGGATCGCGAAATCACCCTTGCCGCCTTCCAGATGGTTTGCCGCGAGCGTCAGGCACATCTTGCCGATGAGCTCGTTGGACGACGGGTTCAGGTGCATGATGCGGCCTTCCGGGGCGACGGCGGAATCCCAGGAGATCACCTTGATGCCGCGCTGGGCGGCCTTCTTCAGTGCCGGAATGACGGCATCCGGATCGTTGGCGGAGATGGCGATCGCATCCACGCCTTGCGCGATCAGCGAATTGATGACTTCGATCTGGCCTTCGGCGGTCGTGGTCGTCGGACCGGTATAGATGATCTCGACGCCGCCGAGTTCCTTTGCCGCTTCCTGTGCGCCCTTGTTGGCGGCTTCGAAGAAGCCGTTGCCGAGCGATTTCACGACGAGCGCGATCTTCATGTCGGCGGCACCTGCGGCCGTAGTCATGGCGGCGAAGGCGAGCGCCACGCCGATAGCCAATTTCCTTGCAAGTTTCATGGTCAGTCCTCCCAGTTGATAGTCCGATTTTCCTCCTGCCGACGGCGCGTCACGCAGCCGACGTGGAATCCTCTTCAGCGATTTCCGCCATGGCGGAGCCGGCGACGATGAGCCTTATGCCGGCGTCCTCGATCATCCGCGTGGCCTCTTCGGTAATGCCGTCATCGGTGATGATCGCCGCCACGCGTTCCAGCGGGCAGAGAATGAGACTCGAGCGGCGGTGGAATTTCGACGAATCCACCATCACGATCAGTTCTTCGGCCTGCTGCATGAGCTTCTGCTCGCTCTGGATCACCAGCGCATCGGCCTCCATGACGCCGAGCGGGCCGACGCCTTGCGCGCCGATGAACATGCGACGGGCATAGAAATTGCGGATCGCATCGTTTTCGAAGGGCGACAGGATCAGGCTCTGTTCGCGGTAGATCGCGCCGCCAGGAACCGTCACGGTACTTTTCGAGTGCTTGACCAGATGTTCGGCGATCGCGAACGAATTGGTCATCACCTGCAGGCGCCGCGCCGACATGAAATGCACCATCTGGAAGGTGGTCGTGCCGCCGTTGATGATGACGGAATCGCCTTCCTCACAGAGTTCGACGGCCCGGCGGGCAATCGCGCGCTTCTTGTCGATATTGACCGATTCCGACACCCGGAAGGAACGGGCCGCGAGCTGGCCGATCTGCGGCGGGTGGACCGCCTCGGCGCCGCCGCGCACGCGCCGGAGCTTGCCCTGGACATGCAACGAGGCGATGTCGCGCCGGATCGTGGCCTCGGAAGCCTCGGTCAGCTCGGCGATATCCTGCACGGTGATGACGGGCTTTTCCTGGATCGCGCTCAAAATGATGCGGTGGCGTTCACGTTCGTGCATCGGGTTCCTCCTGAGGCTCAACTATTGCTGGAAAATTCGTATTGTCAATCAGAAACGATCAAAATCGATTTTATTGCGCTGCACAATGAAAGTTTATGATCGTTTTTGATTGACATGTGGCGAAACAATGCGCGATATCCCGCTGCATGGATATGGCGGCGCAGGTTCGCCATGAGCCGCAAACATGCTGGGAGGAAAGCGATGCCGGGCCAACCACGCCTTCTCGAAAACCGCTGGGATGATTCCCATGCCGCCAAGCTCGACGAGCCGGGCAAGTTGCTCTACCGCTCCAATCTTCTCGGCGCCGACAAGCGCATCACCAATTACGGCGGCGGCAATACTTCGGCAAAGGTCATGGAGACCGATCCGCTGACCGGCGAGAAGGTGCGCGTCATGTGGGTGAAGGGCTCCGGCGGTGATGTCGGCACGATCAAGCTCGACGGTTTCGCGACCCTCTACATGGACAGGCTGGAAGCGCTGAAGGGCCTCTACAAGGGCGTCGAGGACGAGGACCGGATGGTCGGCTTCCTGCCGCACTGCACCTTCAATCTCAATCCGCGGGCGGCTTCGATCGACACGCCGCTGCATGGTTTCGTGCCTTATACGCATGTCGACCACATGCACCCCGATGCGATCATCGCGATCGCCGCGTCGAAGAACTCGAAGGAACTGACGAAGCAGATTTTCGGCGGCGAGATCGGCTGGCTGCCCTGGCGGCGGCCGGGTTTCCAACTCGGGCTCGACCTACAAGCCTTCGTGAAGGCCAATCCGAACGCCAAGGGCGTCGTGCTGGAAAGCCACGGCCTGTTCACCTGGGCGAACGAAGCCAAGGCCTGCTACGAGCTGACGCTCGAAATCATCAACAAGGCGATCGAATGGTTCGCCCATCAGACCGAAGGCAAGACGATCTTCGGCGGTGCCGCGGCGCAAAGCCTGCCGGGGCCGGAACGGCGCGCGATCGCCGCCAGGCTCATGCCGGAAATCCGCGGCCGCATCGGCAAGGCGGAGCGCAAGCTCGGCCATTTCGACGACCAGGATGCCGTGCTCGAATTCGTCAATTCGAAGAACCTGAAGCCTCTCGGCGCACTCGGCACGTCTTGCCCGGACCATTTCCTGCGCACGAAAATCCGGCCGCTGATCCTCGATTTCGATCCGGCCAAGCCCGATGTGGATGCGGTGATTGCCGCGCTCGACAGGGCGCTGGAGGATTATAGGGCCGACTACAGCCGCTATTACGAGACCTGCAAGCACGCCAATTCGCCGAGGATGCGCGACCCGAACCCGGTCATCTTCCTGGTGCCCGGCGTCGGCATGCTGTCATTCGCCCGGGACAAGGCGACCGCCCGCATCGCCGGCGAGTTCTATGTCAACGCGATCAACGTGATGCGCGGCGCTTCCACCGTCTCGGAATATCAGGGGCTGCCGGAGCAGGAGGCTTTCGACATCGAATACTGGCTGCTCGAGGAGGCCAAGCTGCAGCGCATGCCGAAACCGAAGAGCCTTGCCGGACAGGTGGCCTTCGTCACCGGCGGCGCCGGCGGCATCGGGCGCGCAACGGCCGCGCGGCTGATGGGCGAGGGAGCCTGCGTGGTGCTTGCCGATATCGACGGCGGCACGCTCGCTGAGACCAGGGCGGATTTCGAAAAGTCGTTCGGCAAGGATGCAGTGCGCGGCGTCGTACTGGACGTCACGAAGGAAGACGCCGTCATCTCAGCCTTCGCGGAAGCCTGCGTCGAATTCGGCGGCGTCGACATCCTCGTCTCCAATGCGGGGATCGCTTCCTCGGCGCCGGTCGAGGAAACCACGCTCGCCATGTGGAACAAGAATATCGACATCCTGGCCACCGGCTATTTCCTCGTCTCGCGCGAGGCCTTCAAGCTCTTCCGGCGCCAGAAGCTCGGCGGCAATGTGGTCTTCGTCGCATCGAAGAACGGGCTTGCCTCTTCTCCGAACGCGTCGGCCTATTGCACCGCCAAGGCTGCCGAGATCCATCTCGCCCGCTGCCTGGCGCTCGAAGGCGCGGAAGCCGGCATCCGCGTCAACACGGTCAATCCCGATGCGGTGCTGCGCGGTTCCAAGATCTGGAGCGGCGAGTGGCGCGAGCAGCGTGCGGCATCCTCGAAGATCGAAGTCTCCGACCTGGAGGAACATTACCGCAAGCGTTCGCTGCTGAAGCTGAACGTCTTCCCGGAGGATATCGCGGAGGCGATCTACTTCCTTGCGTCGGACGCGTCGTCGAAATCGACCGGCAACATCATCAACGTGGATGCCGGCAACGCTCAGAGTTTTACGCGCTGAGTGGTTTTGCCCCTCACCCTGACCCTCTCCCCGCCAGGCCGGGAGAGGGATCGTGCCTTGATCGAGGCCGATGGGAAGGAGAGGCTGCAGCGAATCTCCTTCGCCCCGTTTACGGGGAGAAGGTGCCCGGCAGGGGCGGATGAGGGGCAAATAAGGAGGAGAGCATGGCTGAGCTAAAAATCGCAGCGGATGTGATTGCCGCGGAAAACGAGAGACGCGCACCGGCGCTCAAATCCGATTACCAGGCGCTCGGGGAAAGCCTGTCGCGCCGGGGTATCGATATCGAAGCAGTCACGAAGAAGGTTTCGGAATTCTTCGTTGCCGTGCCTTCCTGGGGTGTCGGCACGGGTGGCACGCGTTTCGCCCGCTTTCCGGGTGAGGGTGAGCCGCGCGGCATCTTCGACAAGCTCGACGATTGCTCCGTCATCCATCAACTGACCCAGGCGACGCCGACCGTTTCGCTGCATATTCCGTGGGACAAGACGGATGCCAGGGAGCTGAAAGCCAAGGGCGATGCGCTGGGCCTCGGTTTCGATGCGATGAACTCCAACACGTTTTCCGATGCGCCGGGGCAGGTTCATTCCTACAAATACGGTTCGCTCAGCCATACGGACGCCGCGACCCGGCGGCAGGCGATCGAGCACAATCTCGAATGCATCGAGATCGGCAAGGCGATCGGCTCCAAGGCGCTGACGGTCTGGATCGGCGACGGCTCGAATTTTCCGGGCCAGAGCCATTTCACCAGGAGCTTCGAGCGCTATCTCGCCGCCATGGCGGAGATCTATAAGGCGCTGCCGGACGACTGGCGGCTGTTCTCCGAGCACAAGATGTATGAGCCTGCCTTCTATTCGACGGTGGTGCAGGACTGGGGCACGAACTACCTGATCGCCAGCACGCTCGGGGAGAAGGCCTTCTGCCTCGTCGACCTCGGCCATCATGCGCCGAATACCAATATCGAGATGATCGTCGCCAGGCTGATCCAGTTCGGCAAGCTCGGCGGCTTCCATTTCAACGATTCGAAATACGGCGACGACGATCTCGACGCCGGCGCTATCGAGCCTTATCGGCTCTTCCTCGTCTTCAACGAACTGGTCGATGCGGAACATCGCGGCGTCAAAGGCTTCCATCCGGCCCATATGATCGATCAGTCGCATAACGTGACCGATCCGATCGAGAGCCTGATTTCCAGCGCCAACGAAATCCGCCGCGCCTACGCCCAGGCGCTGCTCGTCGATCGCGGGGCGCTCGACGGGTTCCAAGAGGAGAACGACGCCTTGATG
This sequence comes from Neorhizobium sp. CSC1952, assembly GCF_030378245.1. Lineage (NCBI taxonomy): Bacteria > Pseudomonadati > Pseudomonadota > Alphaproteobacteria > Hyphomicrobiales > Rhizobiaceae > Neorhizobium > Neorhizobium sp. CSC1952. The sequence continues at coordinate 3,679,351 of NZ_CP128416.1, forward strand.
GCGTCGGAAACCCTGAAGCGCGCCTACCGCACCGATGTCGAGCCGATCCTGGCCGAAGCCCGCCGCCGGGCGGGCGGTGCTATCGACCCGATCGCGGCCTATCGCGCCAGCGGATACCGGAGAAAGGTCGCCGCCGAGCGTCCGGCCTCCACCGCCGGAGGCGGCGGGATCGTCTGACGGGTCTCTTCATCCGGCAGACGCGGAGGCGCCTAGCTCTTCCACGTCCAGTTCCGCACTTCGGGCATATCCTCGCCATGCTCGCGGACATAGCGATGATGCTCATCGAGCTTGCCGCGCAGTGTTTCGACGACATGCGCGGCCTTCTCCTTCAGCCCCGGCACGCGCTCGATCGCCTCGATGGCGAGATGGAAGCGGTCGAGTTCGTTCAGCACCGTCATGTCGAAGGGAGTGGTGGTCGTACCCTCTTCGATGAAGCCGCGGACATGGATGTTGCGGTGGTTGGTCCGCTTGTAGGTCAGCCGATGGATCAGATAGGGATAGCCGTGATAGGCGAAGATCACCGGCCGGTCGGCGGTGAAGAGCCGGTCGAATTGTGCGTCTTCCAGCCCATGCGGATGATGTTCCTTCGACTGCAGCGCCATCAGGTCCACGACATTCACGACGCGGACCGTGAGGTCGGGCAGAGCTTTGCGCAGGAGCGTGACCGCGGCCAGCGTCTCCATGGTCGGAACGTCGCCGGCGCAGGCCATGACGACATCCGGTTCCGCCGCCTTTTCTTCGTTGCCCGCCCATTCCCAGATGCCGATGCCGGCCTCGCAATGCTTCACGGCCTCTTCCATCGTCAGCCACTGCGGCTCCGGCTGCTTGCCTGCGACGATGACGTTGATGCGATCGTAGGTTCTCAGGCAATGGTCGCCCACCCATAGCAGCGTGTTGGCATCCGGGGGCAGGTAGATGCGGACGATATCGGCCTTCTTGTTCGCCACGAGGTCGACGAAGCCCGGGTCCTGATGGGAGAAGCCGTTGTGATCCTGCCGCCAGACATGGGACGTCAGGAGATAGTTCAGCGACGATATGGGTTCGCGCCATTCCAGCTCGCGCGAAACCTTGAGCCATTTGGCATGCTGGTTGAACATGGAATCGACGATGTGGATGAAGGCCTCGTAGCAGGAGAAGAGACCGTGCCGGCCGGTCAGCAGATAGCCTTCGAGCCAGCCCTGGCAGAGGTGTTCGCTGAGGACCTCCATGACGCGGCCGTCCCGCGACAGGTGGACGTCGTAGGGTTCGATCTTTTCCATCCAGACGCGGTCGGTCGCTTCGAAGACGCTGCCCAGCCTGTTGGACTCGGTCTCGTCGGGGCCGAAGACGCGGAAATTCTTCTGCTGCGCATTCAGCGTCAGGACGTCCCGCAGATAGCGGCCGAATATCTCCGTCGACTGGACCTGACGGCTGCCGCGTTCGGCGATCTCGACCTCATAACCGCCGATCGAAGGGACGATCAGTTCTTGTCGCAGCCGGCCGCCGTTCGCGTGCGGATTTGCACCCATCCTCCGTTCGCCTTCGGGCGCCAGCGCCCTCAGCTCCGGCTTCAGGCGGCCATCGGCGTCGAAGAGATCCTGCGGGTCGTAGCTGCGCATCCAGGCTTCGAGAATCTGCCGGTGGCCGTCGTCGTCACGGCAATTGGAGACCGGAACCTGATGCGAGCGCCAGAAGCCCTCGACCTTCTTTCCGTCGACCTCCTTGGGACCGGTCCAGCCCTTGGGGCTTCTCAGCACGATCATCGGCCACCGAGGCATTCCTGGTGACGGAACTCCGTCGCGTGCGTTCCGCTGGATCGCCCGGATGAGGCCGAACGCCTGATCGAAGGCCGCCGCCATCTTCCTGTGCATGTCCGCGGGCTTGTCGCCTTCGACGAAGAGGGGTTCGTAGCCATAGCCAATGAACAGGTTTTTGAGATCGTCGTTGCTCGCACGTCCGAGGATGGTCGGGTTGGCGATCTTGTAGCCGTTGAGGTGCAGGATCGGCAGGACGGCGCCGTCCCGCGCAGGGTTCAGAAACTTGTTCGAATGCCAGCCGGCAGCGAGCGGGCCGGTCTCGGCCTCGCCGTCGCCGATCACGCAGGCGACGGTCAGGCCGGGATTGTCGAAGGCCGCTCCGAAGGCATGCACCAGCGCATAACCGAGCTCGCCGCCTTCGTGGATCGAACCGGGCGTTTCCGGTGCGGCATGGCTCGGAATGCCGCCGGGAAAGGAGAACTGCCTGAAGAGCCTGCGCATGCCGTCGGCGGTTTCAGGCACGTCCGGATAGATCTCGCTGTAGGTGCCTTCGAGATAGGTGTTCGCCACCATGCCGGGCCCGCCGTGACCCGGGCCACAGATGTATATGACATCGAGACCGTAGGCCCTGATCATCCGGTTGAGGTGCGCATAGATGAAATTCAGCCCCGGCGTCGTGCCCCAATGGCCGAGCAGGCGCGGCTTGATATGCTCCGACCTCAAAGGCTCCGACAGCAGCGGATTGTCGAGAAGATAAATCTGTCCGACGGAGAGATAGTTCGCCGCACGCCAGTAACGGTCGATCAATTGCAGTTCGGTATCGGTAAGAACGGTTTCCGCACTGTTGTCCATCTCCGTCTCCTTCAGCCTGGATTGCCGAGAAAGGGCAGGGCTTCGTTTGCAAGCACCTGTTCCTCGTCCGTGGGAATGATGAATGCCTTGATCCTGCTCAATGGAGTGCCGATCACCGTCTCGCCGGCCCTGTTGCGGGCTTCGTCCAGTTCCAGCCCTGTCCATTTGAGATGAGCACAGACGCGCCGCCGCACCTCCGGCTGGTTCTCGCCGATGCCCGCCGTGAAGACCACGGCATCGAGACCGCCGAGGGTCACGGCCATGCGGCCGATTTCGCCGGCGATGCGGAAGCAGAAGAGATCGATCGCTTCCTTCGCTTCCGGGGCCGCGCTTTGCAGAAGCTCGCGCGTGTCGCCGCTGATGCCGGAAACGCCGAGAAGGCCGCATCGATGGTAGAGGAAATTCTCTATCTCACCGACCTCCGGCGTGCGTTCGCGCAGAAGATAGAGGATGGCGCCCGGATCGAGCCAGCCGGGCCGCGTCGCCATGGGAATACCGTCGAGAGCCGAAAAGCCCATGCTGCAATCGCGGCTGGCACCGCCCTCCATGGCGCAGAGACTGGCGCCGCTTCCGAGATGTGCGGCAACCACTTTCGCGGCTGCGGCCTTAGGGTCGATTTCCTGAAGCTTTCCGGCGATGAATTTGTAGGAAAGGCCATGAAAGCCGTAACGGCGCAGGCCGGCATCGTGCAGGTCCCGCGGGATGGCGAGGCGGCGGACGATGTCCTGTTGCGTCGCGTGGAACGCAGTATCGAACGAGGCCGTCTGCAGGAGATCGGGCCGAAGCTCCCGCAGGGCATGGATCACCTTCAGGGCCTGCGGCTGATGCAGCGGAGCCAGGGGAACCATGTCTTCGATCTGCCGGACGACGTCGCCGTCCAGACGGGCGGCACCCCGGAAGCGCAGCCCTCCATGGACGACGCGATGAGCGGCGATTTCCAGCGTCGCGCCTGCGAGGCGCGGAAGCAGGCTGTCGAGCGTTTCTTCCACGACTTCGCCGAAGCCCGATTCGTGATCACCGGACAGTTTGCGCTCGAACGCCTCGCTGCCGATCGCATAGCGAAGCGCGACACCGGCTTCTCCGAAATCGATCTTGCCTTTGCCGATCGGCCTTGCCCGGCCGCCTCCGATATCGAAGACGCCGATCTTGAGCGTTGACGATCCGGCGTTGAATGTCAGGCAGACCTGATCGGTAGTCATGCTCGCTCCACGATGCGTATCCGCGCTGGCGCCGATCTCCCGGCCTCTGGTCATCTAGGGCCGTTCGCTTCCGCGTAAACCCGGCTCGGCGGTGTCGGTGCGTCATTCGTCGTCGGATTTCGTGCTTCCCGGGATGAAGTGTGCGAGAATGCGAACGACCGTCACGATGATTGCGCCCAGCGCGACCCCCACGATCAACAGGAAGGTCTGGCCGGCGCCTGCCGCGATCCCTATCGCTGCGGCGAGCCAGATATTCGCGGCGGATGTCAGGTTGTGAACGTTGCCCTTGGAAAAGAAGATCGCGCCGGCGGCTATGAAGCCGACCGCCTGCGCCAGGCCTTGGACAACCCGCAGCGGATCGACATTCGTCGCGCCGCGCAGGCTGAGATCGTCATAGATCATCATCGCGGAGACGGTGATCACCGCCGCGCTGAGCGCGACGAGAGCATGGGTCCTTATACCGGCGGCGATACCGCGCATCTCGCGGTCGAGGCCGAGCAGCGTGCCGGCAAGGCTGGCGATACCCAATCGAAAAACGATGTCTTCAGGTGACATTTCTCTCCCCTTTTCCAAATATAGCGTCATGGCGTCCGCCGCCATGCATTCCCTGGTGCCGGGGGCGCCGCGACTTTTGGCAATAACCATCGAACCTTGATCTGCTATTTTGGTTTCAGGGAATAGGATCCAGTTCGGTGCCCAGTATGATTATCCAGCGTATCAGCTTCTATGTGCTTCTGATTCTGGTGACCCTCGCGTTCATCGCCGTCATCCTGCCCTTCTATTCGGCGATATTCTGGGCCATCGTTTTCGCGATCATCTTCTTTCCTCTTCACGCCAGGCTGGAAGCGGGCCTGCATGGGCGCCGGAATATCGCCGCGGCGCTCTCCGTCCTGATCTGCCTCTGCCTCGTCATCATTCCGGGGCTGATCGTCCTCAGCTCGCTCATCCAGGAGGGCAATCATCTCTATCAGCGCATCGACAACGGTGAGATCGACGTCCGGCGGCTTCTCCAGCAGTTGCAGGCCGCCTTGCCGCTGTTCCTGCAGGAAAGGCTTCAGGCGCTGGAGCTGAACGGCTTCCAGGAGCTGCGCGACCGCATCTCGTCGTCGCTCGTGCAGGGCGGCGGCTTCTTCGCCGGTCGCGCACTGAGCTTCGGCCAGAACACGCTTCAGTTCTTCGTCACGTTCGGCGTCATGCTCTACCTGTTGTTTTTTCTGTTCCGGGACGGGCGCTTCCTGGCGCGGATCGTCCGAAATGCCCTGCCGTTGAGCGATGCCCACACGCTCCAGTTCACGTCCAAATTCACCTCGGTCGTTCGAGCCACGGTCAGGGGCAACATCATCATCGCGATCCTGCAGGGAGCGATTGGCGGCGTCGCCTTCTGGGCTCTCGGCGTGGGGCCTGCTCTGCTCTGGGGCGTCCTCATGAGCTTCCTGTCGCTGCTGCCGGCGGTGGGGGCCGCGCTGATCTGGGTGCCTACCGCAATCTACCTCGCGCTCACCGGCTTCTGGATCAAGGCGCTCATTCTCGTGGCGATCGGCGTTCTGGTCATCGGTCTTGTCGACAACCTGCTCAGACCGCCCCTCGTTGGGAAGGAAACCAGACTGCCCGACTATGTCGTCCTCATCTCGACGATCGGCGGCATTTCGCTCATCGGAATCAACGGTTTCGTCATCGGGCCGCTGATCGCGGCCCTCTTCATGGCGGCGTGGGGCATCTTTGTCGAAGAGCAGGGCAGCGCGGGGCCGACGGATCCCGGCTGAAATACCCCCGGCAATGGTGGAACCAAGGCCCGGCTGCTCAGTTCGAGGGATACACGAAACATGATCATGGAGGTGAAGCCATGAGTGCTTCGGGTCTTGCCGTCTTCGATAAGACGCTGCAAATCACCAACATCTGGCTGGACGATCTGATGGAGGACCACGGGCCCGATCGCCAGCTCGCATGGCGCATGCTGAGCGCTGTCCTGCACACCCTTCGCGACCGGCTGCCGGCGGATCTGGCCGCGCATCTTTCGGCGCAGCTGCCGTTGTTGATCCGAGGGACCTATTACGACCAGTACGATCCCTCCAAACAGCCGTCGCGCATCCGGTCGCTGGATGCTTTCCTGGAGCAGGTCAACGAAGAGCTCTCGTCCGCAAGGCCCGTGGACGTGAACGAGGCCGTTCGATCGGTTTTCCGGGTCCTTTCCCATTTTCTCGACCCCGATGAGGCGCGGAAGGTGCGGGAAGGCCTGCCGGAGGAGATCCGGGAGCTCTGGCCGGATCCCGCCAAGCTGCATTGAGACCTGACCGGCGGCATCGGGTTGCGGACAGCGAAAACGGAGGACATGGACATGGGCATGACGTTGATGAGTCCGGCGTTTGCCGAAGGCGAGGCAATTCCGGAGAAATATACCCGGCTTGGCGAAAACCTGATGCCCCCGCTGAAATGGGGCGGCATTCCTCAGGAAGCGAAGAGCCTCGCACTGGTCGTGGAAGATCCCGATGCTCCGAGCGGCACCTTCCGCCATTGCGGAGTGTTCAACATTCCCGTCGGCTGGAGCGAGCTTTCCGAGAGCGCCGATACGGCGCCGGGCGGCGGCCCGCGGTTTTCCCGCAATGACTTCGGCAATGCCCGGTATGACGGGCCGCAACCCCCAAGGGGTCATGGAACCCATCACTACCATTTCCGGCTGGCCGCGCTCGACGTTCCGAAACTCACCGTGCCGGATTCCGCCGGCATCGAAACCATGTGGCAGGAGGCGCGCAGGCATGCGCTTTCGGAAACATCGCTGACCGGCACCTTCGAAGTGCATTGAAACCTCCGGGAAACGGCCGGCACAGCAAAGGAGGATGAACCATGAAAGTATCGGAGATCATGTCGCGCGACGTGCAGATCGCCAACCCTCAGCAGACCATCGCGGAGATCGCCAGGAAAATGGCCGATCAGGAAATCGGCTTCATGCCGGTCGGCGACGGCGATCGCCTGGTCGGAGCCATCACGGACAGGGATATGGTGGTGCGGGGATTGGCGGATGGCCTGGCAGGCGACGCCAAGGTTCGCGAGGTGATGACACGCGACGTCAAGTATTGTTTCGAGGACGACGACGTCGATGATGTCGCCCGCAACATGGGGCAGGTCCAGGTTCGCCGGCTTCCCGTCGTCAACCGCGACAAGCGTCTGACGGGCGTGATCTCGCTCGGCGACGCGGCGCTTGCCGAAGCCGCAGCCGCCGGCGCGGGGCTCAAGAAAATCGCCCGCCCCGGTGGCACCCACGCGCAATAAACGCGAGTGCGGAATCAGGAATGGAGTCGGCGGCCACTGCCGGCTCCATTCGTAACGGGCATCCTCTTCGACTTCCGCTTTCCAACCTTCCTGCCAGATACAGCCGCGGGCTCCCGCAGGTGCGACCTTTTGGCCCGGGGCAGACCCGAAAGATCTCGGAACCATCGCCCGGCTCCTCAGTTGACGTTTAGAAAGTGAAAGAAAAACAGAGAAAAACAATGCAACAACCGCCTACCGACCCCGTTCCGAATCCGCAGCCGCCCGTGCCTCCGCCGGCAACCCCGATCCCGCCGATCGAGGAGCCGGAGCCGGACCGGCTGCCCGACGAGGAACCCAATCCCAATCCCGACGAAACCGACGAACCGGCCAAGTATACGCGCCATGAACTCGCAACGACTTACGGCATCAGCGAGCAGGAAGCGGCGCGGCTGATCGACAGGTTCGGCGCTTCCTCCGCCGAACTGGACCTTATCCTGGCGGCAAAGGGGCGAACGAAAAACCATCGGCGGCAGGATATTGCCCAGACGGCGGAGGAGATCGCGTTCGGGTAAGCCAGGTGCATCGACATGACGAAGATATCTGTGAAGGCGGCAGGAGCACTTTTTGCGACGGTATCGCTGATGGCTGCATTTCTTCCGGTAGAAGATGCGGCGGCCCAGGCTCCGTCGCCACAGAAATGCGCCGCCCCTGCGGAGCCGGAAAACCGTCAGCAGGAAGCGCCCGAAACCGGCGACCGGAACCTTTCCAAGAAGCTCGACGACTGCAACGGCGTGCTGAAGGCGCCGGGCGTCGGCGACAGCGAGATGGTCGAACCCGCTCCGGACACCGGCAGGTCGCGCGTGATCCGGCCCGACACGCTTCCGCCCGACGCGAATCCCTCGAACGGATCGGGCGGTTGATCCTTCCCGCTTCCGGCGTTGTTCGGGCTTCGGCTAGAGACCGAAAGGATAGGTCTCCGGCGCGCCTTCCTGCACATGTTCCGACAGCAGAGGCGCAACCGCGTTCGTCCTGTCGAACCAGACGAAGGCGTCGAACTGGCGCGGTAGCGAAGCATACATGTAGTGGCTGAGGCGTTCCGTCTCGGGGCGGTATATCACGCCGATGAAGCGTTCGAGCCGCGGCTCCAATAGCCGTTGTTCCACCGGCGGATGTCTCGTCATGTCGAGGAGGAAACGGTCCGAATCCGCCTGATGCATGAGCTGCTCGTAACTGCCGTCCAACGCCGGGCGTACGGTCTTCACCTGCATCTCGCCATCCCAATCGTCTGCGGCGGCGACCTCTCCCTCATGGGTACCGAAACCGATCGATGCAGCCTTGTCGCCGAAGCGCTCGCGGCAGAGCTGGCCGATGTTGATCTCCTCGCGCGCGGTGCCCATGTCCGTATGCCGGGCGTCGCCGATATGGGAGTTATGCGCCCAGACGACCGCTTTGGAACCTGGTCCGCGAGCTTTCAGAAGTTGCTCCAGCGTTTCGAACATATGGGTATCGCGGAGATTCCAGGATTGCGAACCGCCGTAATACATGATGCGGTAGTAGCGTTCGGCCGATGCCACCAGCCGTGCATTTTGGGCGGCGTCGAACAGCTCGTCGCCATCCCGAAGCGAGCGGTCGAGCTGACGTGCCAGCAGATCCCGGCATTGGGCGACGGCCGCCTTTTCGCATTTTCCGTAGCCCTCCGTCAGCACGGCGCGTCCATAGGTGGAAGGTTCGTTCTGCCAGGGCGTCAGGCAGCCGTACCGTTGCCGTGCGACCGCTGCGGCGTCCGGATCGGCCTCGTCGAGATAGGCAAGTACCGCGGCGATCGAGCCGCTCATGTTGTAGATATCGAGCCCGTAAAAGCCGGCTCTCTTTTCTGCCTCCGAAACGTCCTGGTTGTGCTCGCGCAGCCAGCCGATGAAACCGGAAACCTCCTTGTTGCGCCACATCCAGGTGGGAAACCGCTGGAAAGGAGCCTCGAGCAGCTTCCCGGGCCGATCGCGCACGTAACGGTCGACGGCGGCTGCATCGGGCCAGTCGGCCTCGACGGCGACGATATTGAAACCGTGCCGCTCGATGAGGCGCCGCGTGATCGCCGCGCGAGCCCGATAGAATTCCGACGTGCCGTGGCTTGCCTCCCCGAGCAGCACGACCCGTCGGCTTGCGAACCGGTCGAAGAGCTGTCCGAAGTCCGGGTCTTCGAAGGCGGGAAGCGGTTCCGCCGCTTCGGCGATCAGTTCGGGCAAGCTCCGCTCGCGCGGTTTCGCCGTATGGCGCGGTTCGTGCCAGCCTTGCTCGCCGATCAGGGGCACGAAGCGAACGCCTCCAAGATACTCTTCCTCGAATGTCGTTGCATTCGTGCGCGTGACGCGGATGAGCCGCTGCTCGCCTTCCGATCCGACCGGAATGATGAGATGCCCTCCGAGATCGAGCTGTTCCTTGAGCGCCTGCGGAACGGAAGGCCCTCCGGCCGCAACCAGGATCGCATCGAACGGAGCGGCCTCCGGCCAGCCCTTCGTGCCATCGCCGATCCGGACGGCGATATTGTCGAAACCCAGCTTCCCGAACCGCTTCCGGGCCTGGTCGCCAAGACTGCGATACCGTTCGACCGTGTAGACATGTCCGGCAAGCCGGCTCATCACTGCGGCCGCATATCCGGAACCAGTGCCTATTTCCAGGACGGCATCGCCAGGTTCGATCTCCGCCTTGTCGATCATCAATGCGACGATATAGGGCTGTGAAATGGTCTGCCCTTCGCCGATCGCAAGCGGCGAATCCTCGTAGGCAAATTCCTCGAAGCCCGGTTCCACGAAAGCCTCGCGCGGCACTTCGCGCAATGCCCGGAGAAGCTTCGGATCCCTGAGCCCACGTCGAGCCACATGGGCCTCGATCATCCGGTCGCGTGCATAAGCGAAATCGAACATGACGGTCGTTCCGTTCGATGATCAGTCCAACGGGCGCTCGACTGAAAAGTTTCACCGAGATGCAGGGATATTGCTGATTTCGGGAGAAATCAGTTCACGTCTTCGCCAAGTTCGCGCGCCAGATGGAGGCGTGCGCGGTTGACCCTGCTTTTCATCGTGCCGAGCGGGCAATGGCACCGCGCGGCGGCATTCTCGTAACTCACGCCTTGAATGAACACCAGTTCGATGGCGCTGCGATAGTGATCCGGCAAGCGGACGAGCGCCTCTTCCAGTTCGCGGCCGCGCAGGGACCATTCCTGCAGGGGCTGAACGGCCGGGCGATTGGCGAGGCTATCTTCGATTCCGATATGTTCCCGCTTCGAAAGGCTGAACCTGGTGCAAAAGGAATTGCGCATGATTGTGAAGAGCCAGGATTTCAGACGCGTTCCTTCCTCGAACTTTTCGAGGTTTGCGATCGCCTTCAAAAGCGTCTCCTGGACGAGATCGTCGATGTCGCTCGGTGCGCGGTAGAAACGCGCGGCAAATCGTCGAAGTGCGGGAATCAACTCCACCACTTCGATTTCCAGCCGGCGACGTGAGGGGGCTACTGGCATGCGTTTCCTCCGCGCAGTTGAGAAGAGTTTGGACGGGCTTCTTCATGGGCCGAACAAGCCGTCTCTCATTTCGTTCCCGACGGGCGGATACGGCGGCAGCGGCGGCTGTTCTTCTTCGCTTTAGGACGGAACTCCGCGCAACCGCCCGCAGTTCGGTTGCCGCAAATGTCCCGCGCGCAAGGAGTTCCCCTTGAACCTCAGCACCTTCCTCTTCGGCCGCCGCCTTTCCAACCGGGAACAGGAGGACAAGAAGATAGGCTGGGTCGAGGCCGTTCCCGCCATGGGGCTGGATGGGCTCGGTTCCTCCTCCTATGGACCGGAAGCGGCGCTCACGGTGCTCATCCCTCTGGGCGCCGCGGGGCTTTTTTACGCAGGTCCGGTGATCGCCTGTATCGTGCTGCTGCTGGCGATCCTCTATTTTTCCTACCGTCAGACGCTCGCGGCCTATCCCACCAGCGGCGGCGCCTATGTCGTGGCAAGAGAAAATCTCGGCGAATATCCAAGTCTTCTGGCCGCGGCCGCGCTGATGATCGACTATGTGCTGAATGTCGCCGTGGGTGTTTCGGCGGGCGTCGGCGCGCTCGTCTCCGCTCTGCCGGCCCTTCATCCCTACATATTGCCGCTCTGCATCGGGATCGTCGCAATCGTTACGCTTGCCAATCTGCGGGGAACGGGAGAGGCGGGCTGGCTCTTTGCGTTGCCGACTTATCTTTTCATCTGCTGTTTCCTCGGCGTGATAGGCTACGGAGTGATCAGGATCGTGCTGGAGGGCGATCCTGCCCCGGTGGTCGCTCCACCGCCGCTGCCTCCGGTCTCAGGGGAGGCGACCGTCTGGCTGCTGATGCACGCCTTTGCGAGCGGTTGTACGGCGATGACGGGGGTGGAAGCGGTCTCCAACGGCGTAGGGTCCTTCCGAAAGCCCGTTCTTCGCAACGCCTATGTCACACTGACCATCATCGTCGCCGTTCTCGGAATGCTTCTCGCCGGCATCGCGACCGTCGCGAGCGTTTTCGGCATCGGCGCCATGGATCAGACCGAAACGGGCTATCAGAGCGTTCTTTCCCAACTGATCGGCGCGGTATCGGGTTACAACGCGTTCTACTACGTCGCGATGGCGAGCCTGCTTTCCATCCTCTGCCTTTCCGCCAATACGAGCTTCGTTGGGTTTCCGCGCCTTTGCCGGATGGTTGCCGGAGACGAATATCTTCCGAAGGTCTTCGCCCAGCCGGGGCGGCGGCTGGTCTTCACGGCGGGCATCCTGTTCCTTTGCGGCTTTGCAGCCCTGCTGCTTGTCTCGTTCGGCGGCATCACGGAAAGGCTGATACCGCTATTCGCGGTAGGGGCTTTCCTGACCTTCACGATCTCGCAGGCCGGCATGGTCGTGCACTGGCGCAGGCACTCGGAGCGCCATCCCGGAAAGCTCGCGATGAATGCGATAGGCGCCTGTTCGACAGGTGCCGCGCTTCTCGTCATTCTCGTCGCGAAGTTCGCGGAAGGCGCCTGGATAACGCTGATCGCGGTACCATTGACCATCGTGCTCCTCAAGGCGATCAAAGGTTACTACGTTTCGCTCGAGGCGGAGTTGCGCAATCCCGGTCCGATCGTGATCGAAGACATCGAGCCGCCGACCGTCCTCATCGTGACGGAGGGATGGAACCGCCTGAGCGAACGGGCGATCAAGTTCGCCCTGACGATCTCGCCCGATGTCGTGGCCGTGCATGTCGTGCGCCTGGGAGGACCGGACTCCGACGAGAACGAGAAGGCACTGCATGACCAATGGAAGGCCGAAGTCGAGGAGCCGGCCGCCGCACAGGGGCTGAACCCTCCGCGGTTGATCCTGGTACCGTCGCCTTACCGGCAACTTCATGAACCATTGCTGCGCTTGATCGAGAAATTGGATGCCGATGCGCCCGAACGAGCAGTCACCGTACTTATTCCCGAAACCGTCAAGGAGAAGTGGTGGCAGAGGCTGCTCCACATGAACAGGGCAGGGCGGCTTCGCTCACGGCTTCTGAGGTCCGGCAATCCGCGGCTGACCGTCGCCACCATACCCTGGCGGCTGTCGGGAAATGGACAGAGCGGCGAAAGACGAAAGGCCTGGTAAAGGGCGTTCCGTCTAATCCCGCCTGCCGTAGATCCGGTCGATGACGCCGGCGACGTCGATAAGCCTTTCGCAGGCCGGGTCGTAGGTCGCGCTCCGCGCAAGCCGTGCTGCCCAGGCGGTGGCGGCGCGGCCGCCCCATGCGTCGGGCGGCTCGGTCAGGAGCTCGCGCGATGTGCCCCGGAAACGCTCTGCGGTGAAATCATAGAAGGATCCGTTCACGTTGCGCATCGATGCGCCGCCCTCCGTGCCGAAGAATTCCGCTTCGATCACGGCATCGCATCCGGCCTGCAGCCGCCAGGAGCAGGCGATACGGACCACCGCACCGTTGTCGAGGGTCAATGTCGCGACGCCGTAATCCTCGACCCGGTCAATCCCGGGAGTGACCGGGCTGCCGGCGCTCATGAGATGGCTCGCAACATCGACGACCTTCGGGAAGTCGAGAGTCCACAGCGCAAGATCGATGAGGTGCACGCCAAGGTCCATCACGCACCCGCCGCCGGAGAGCGCCTTGTCGTAGAACCAGGCCTTGTCGGGGCCATAGGCATTGTGGAAGGTGAGGTCGGCGGCAAATATTTTTCCCAGTTCTCCCGAGCGGATGATCTGCCTGATCCGCTGCATGGCCTCGGTCCGGCGATAGGAGAGATCGACGCCGAGCAATCGGTCTGCGGCCTTTGCCGCTTCGACCACCGCCGTGACTTCTTCGGCGGTGCGGCCGAGCGGCTTCTGGCAGAAGACCGCGAAACCGGCCTTCAGCGCCCTTATCGACTGTTCGGCATGTTGAGCGCTCGGCGTCGCGATCACCACGCCGTCCAGGTCTTCCGCGAGCAGTTCGTCCAGGTTCCCGGCCAGGCGGGCTTCCGGGGTTAGCTTGCGGGCCTCTTCCGCCATGGCCGGGGAGGGATCGGCGATCGCCACCGCCTGCGCCAGGCCGTCATCCAGGATCGCGTTCATGCGGTGACGTCCGATCCAGCCGACGCCCAGAAATCCAAGCCGTGCAGGTTTGGCAGCAGCTCGAAGCTTCTGTTCGGAGATTACTTCGTTCATGGATACATCACCAATGCCTTGAGGAAATTTCCGGGGCGATCGCGCGTATCGTTCAGGGCCTTGTCGAGCCGATCGAGCGGATAGCTGTGCGTGTAAAGAGACGATGGATCGAGGCGGCCGTCGGCGACCGCGTCGATCGCCTCGCGAATGCCCCCGATATAGACGGCCGGGTCACGCTCGTGGGCGTTGATGACATCGAGCCCCCGCCAGTTCCACAATTGCATGTTGACCTGCCGCGGACCGTCCTGGTGATAGCCAGCGATGACGAGCCTGCCGCGTTCTCGTGTGAGTTCGCCGGCGAGGTCGAGCGGCCACTGCTTGCCGACCGCCTCGATCACCCGGTCGCAGAAACGGCCATCGGTCAGCGTTCGCACCTCTTCGATGATGCGCCAGTGATCGTCGAGCGGAATGGTTTCGGCAGCGCCCATCCGCCTTGCCAGTTCCAGCGAATGGGGGCGCCGGGAGATCGCGATCACCCGTACGCCGGATCGGGCGGCAAGCTGCGTCAGCAGCGCGCCGAGGAAGCCGATGCCGATGACCGCCACAGTCTGGCCGGCCCGAATGTCGGCGCGTTGGAAAATGTTCATGGCGCAACCTAGCGGCTCGCCCGGAAACGGCTGGCCGTCCAGGGCCTCCGGCAAGCGGACCACCATGCCGGAAGGAGCGATGTCGTGAGTGGCATAGGCGTGATAGCTGAGGGCGGCGACACGATCGCCGATCGCGACGCCGTCGACGTCGGGGCCGACCGCATCGACACGGCCCCAGCCTTCGTGACCAAGTCCCCCCGGTTCGGTCGGGAATTTCATCCATTCCGGTCCTGCCCAGGGCACGAGATTGGAGGCGCAGACGCCGCAGCCCTCCAATCGGATCCGCACCTCACCGGAGCCCGGCTCGGGCAGGGGCAAGGATTCCAGCCTGATCCGGCCGGGACCGGCAATGACCGCAGCCTTCATCAAGCCCGTCGGGGCCTTCGCCATGATATTCATGCTCCGCCTCTCTGCTGGATGTCGGCTCACACGACCGACGCGGGTTGGAACTACAAACCACGCCGAGAGTTCCGGAAGAGGATGATGTTGCCGGATTCGACCGGCCTTATGCCTTGCTATCTCTTCTCCGCCAGTTCCGGCGGGCCGATCTTCTGCAGAGCGAGACGGCAGTCGGTGTCGGAGAGCCTCATTCAGCGGGGAAGATCATTGATGAAGTCATAGAAGACAAAGATGTCATTGATGAAGGAACTTTTGTTCCCGAGCCCTGTTCGGCGGCCATAGTCACCTTCATTCCTCTAGTCCCGAGGCAGTCAATGGCAACAATTCTTGTTACTGGCGGTTGCGGCTTTATCGGCCGTCATGTGGTGGAAGAACTTCTCGAACAAGGCAACGGCGTACGCATTCTCGACGCTCTTATCGACCAGGTTCATGGCGATGCGGAAGCCATGGTCCCGGAAGCGGCGGAGATCGTCCGCGGCGACGTGCGGGACAAGGCAGCCGTCGAGGAGGCGCTGGACGGCGTCGACGGCGTCATTCATCTCGCCGCCGAAGTCGGCGTCGGTCAGTCGATGTACGAGATCGCCCGCTACGTGGGCGGCAACGATCTCGGAACGGCCGTCCTTCTCGAAACCATGATCGGCCGGCCCGTCAAGCGGATCGTCGTCGCCTCGTCGATGAGCGTTTATGGCGAGGGCCGCTACCTGACGTCCGAAGGTGAGCAGCTCGGTTTCGTCCGACGCAGGAGCGAACGCATCAAGGCGGGCCAATGGGACCCGCTCGGTCCGGACGGCGAAGTTCTCACGCCGGTTGCGACCGACGAGGAGAAGCCGGTCGACCTCGCCTCGATCTACGCTCTGACGAAATATGCGCAGGAAAAACAGGTGCTGATCTTCGGCGAAGCCTATGGTGTCGAAGCGGTGGCGCTGCGCCTCTTCAACGTGTTCGGCGCCGGTCAGGCGCTCTCCAATCCCTATACCGGCGTGCTCGCCAACTTCGCTTCCAGGCTTGCGAACAGCCAGGCGCCGATGATCTTCGAGGACGGCAGGCAGCGGCGCGACTTCGTGCATGTCCGGGACGTTGCGCGCGCGTTCCGTCTGGCGCTCGAAAAGCCTGATGCGGCCGGACATGTGATCAATATCGGCAGCGGGCAGGCCTATACGATCGCCGAGGTGGCGGCCCTGCTCGCCGAGGCGATGGGGGTTCCGCATATCGCGCCGGAGATCCTGAACAAGGCCCGCTCGGGCGATATCCGCAATTGCTTCGCCGATATTTCGAAGGCCCGCGAGCTTCTCGGCTTCGAGCCGAGATACCGGCTCGAGAATGCGCTGGAGCCTTTTGCCGAATGGGTGAGAAGCACCGGCGCCATCGATCGGGGCGCGGAAATGAAGCGGCAGCTCGAAGAGCGGGGGCTGGTATCATGAGCATGGCGACGAAGCCGGCGGCGCCGAATGTCGCGAAGGACGCCTTACCCGTGGTGGTCACGGGCGGCAGCGGCTTCATCGGCTCCAATCTCGCGGACAGCCTCCTGCGGGATGGGGAGGATGTCGTCATCCTCGACAATCTCTCCCGGCCGGGCGTCGAGCAGAACCTTGCATGGCTCACGGAGCGGCATGGCGCCCGCGTGCATCCGGTTCTCGCAGACGTCCGGGACTTCCGCGATATTGAAGCTGCCTTTGCCGATGCCAAGGCGGTCTTCCATCTCGCCGCGCAAACGGCGGTGACGACCAGTCTCGTCCATCCGGTCGATGATTTCGAGGCGAATGCGCGCGGCACCCTCAACGTGCTCGAAGCCGTTCGCAAAGCGGGGAAAAAGGCGCCGGTGATCTTTGCCAGCACCAACAAGGTCTATGGCGCTCTCGAAGACATCGGGATGCTCGAACTCGACGAACGCTATGTGCCCGCCGACGAAAACATGCGGGCAAACGGTATCGGCGAGGGGCGGCCCCTGGATTTCTGCACGCCCTACGGCTGCTCCAAGGGCGTCGCCGATCAATATGTCCTCGATTATGCGAAGTCCTACGGCATTCCCACCGCCGTCTTGCGCATGAGCTGCATCTATGGGCCGCGCCAGTTCGGCACGGAAGATCAGGGATGGGTGGCGCATTTCCTGATCCGCGCGCTCGGCGGGGAGCCGATCTCCATCTATGGCGACGGAAAACAGGTGCGCGACATCCTTCACGTCGACGATGCCGTTTCCGCCTATCGAGCGGTGCTTGCCAATATCGCCGCGATCAAGG
The DNA here is from genome assembly GCF_030378245.1 of Neorhizobium sp. CSC1952. Classification (NCBI taxonomy): domain Bacteria; kingdom Pseudomonadati; phylum Pseudomonadota; class Alphaproteobacteria; order Hyphomicrobiales; family Rhizobiaceae; genus Neorhizobium; species Neorhizobium sp. CSC1952. The sequence goes on from NZ_CP128416.1 coordinate 3,696,269, forward strand.
GCAGGGCGTTCAATCTCGGGGGTGGGCCGCGCAATGCGGTCAGCATCCTGGCGGTGCTGGGCGAGATCGAAGCGCTTGTCGGTCACCCGGTGGAGACATCGTTCGGGGAATGGCGAGCCGGCGACCAGTATTTCTTCGTCGCCGACACCCGAAAGCTGGAAGAGGAACTCGGCTGGCAGGCGCGCGTGCGCTGGCGCAACGGCCTCAGGCACCTGGCGGAGTGGCTGGTGGACAACCGCTTCGGGGGAGGTCCGCTGCTGCAGGAAAAGCGGAAGGTACGGGCATGATACGGCAGGCACAGACGCGATCCCCGCGAGTGCTGATGACCGTCGATGCGGTCGGCGGCGTCTGGCGCTATGCGATGGATCTGGCCGGGGGGCTGAAGCATCACGGCGTGCGGACCTGCTTTGCCGGTTTCGGCCCAAGGCCGTCGCGGGAGCAGATACTCGAAGCCGAGGCTCTCGGTGAACTCGTCTGGTTCGATGCGCCGCTCGACTGGATGGTGGATGGCGAAGCCGCGCTGCAAGAGGTGCCGCGCCTTCTGTCCAGCCTTGCACGGCAGAAGAAGGTCGATCTCCTGCATCTCAATCTGCCGTCGCAGGCGGCAGGGCTCGACGTGCCGATGCCGGTCGTGGTCGTCTCCCATTCCTGCGTCGTCACGTGGTTTGCCGGCGTAAGGGGTTCTGCGGTTCCGGAGGGCTGGCGCTGGCAGCAACGCGTGAACCGTGAGGGTTTCGAACGGGCGGACGTGGTGCTCGCCCCAAGCCATAGTCATGCCGCCATGATGGAGGCGGCTTACGGGCCTATCTCGAACCTGAAAGTCATCTACAATGCCAGCCGTCTCGAAAACGCGGCCGGACCCAAACAGGAATTCGTCTTCGCCGCCGCCCGCTGGTGGGACGACGGCAAGAATGGCGTGATGCTCGATGCGGCCGCGGCAAGGGTTCGCTGGCCGGTCGTCATGGCCGGCGCGAACCGTGGCCCGAACGGACAATATCTGGCGCTCCGAAACGCGGACTATCGCGGGGAGCTTTCCCATCGCCGCGCAATGGTCCTGATGCGGCAGGCGGCCGTCGTCGCGTCTCCTTCCGTCTACGAGCCTTTCGGGCTTGCTCCGCTGGAAGCCGCCAGAGCAGGGGCGGCATTGGCATTGTCCGATATCCCGACCTATCGCGAGCTCTGGGAGGGCGCGGCTCTCTTTGCCGATCCTCACGATCCGGGGGCTTTTGCGGATGCTCTCAACCTTCTGGCGGACGATGACGGCCAACGGGCCGTGCTGGCCGTCAAAGCCTACGAGCGATCGAAGATGTTCGGCGTCGAGGTTCAGGCCGCGGCAGTCAATCATATCTATTCCGGCCTTCTTCATCAGGGCCACACCCTGACAGCAGCGGAGTGATCATGAGATTTGTCTTCTACACGCATTCGTTGATTTCCGACTGGAACCACGGCAACGCGCATTTCCTGCGCGGCGTCATGCGCGACCTGATCCGCCGTGGCCATGAGGCGCTGGCGCTGGAGCCGGAGGGTTCCTGGAGCCGCGCGAACCTTCTGAAGGATCAGGGGGCGGTCGCAATCCAGAAGTTCCGCGAGACGTTTCCCGAACTGCGGTCGCAGATCTACGGCAAGGGGTTCGATCACGAGGCCGCCGTTGCCGATGCCGATGTCGTGGTGGTCCATGAATGGACAGAGCCGAAACTCGTGGAACGGATCGGCCGGGCGCGGGCCGCCGGCGGCAGGTTCACGCTGCTCTTTCACGACACGCATCACCGGGCCGTGTCGGCGGAAAGCGATATCGCAGGGTTGAAACTCGACGACTATGACGGCGTTCTCGCCTTCGGCGAAACGCTACGCGAGCGCTATCTCCGCGCCGGCTGGGGCAGGGCCGTCTTTACCTGGCACGAGGCGGCCGACGATCGGCTTTTCCGGCCGAGACCTCAGATCGCAAGGACCGGCGATGTCATCTGGATCGGCAATTGGGGCGACGACGAGCGCTCCAGCGAGATCATGGAATTTCTGGTGCGGCCGGTGAGGAAGCTCGGCCTCGATGCGACGGTTCGAGGGGTGCGCTATCCCGACCATGCGCTGGAGGCCCTTCGGAAAGCCGGCATCGCCTACGGCGGTTGGATCGCCAACGCGGAGGCGCCGCTTGCCTTCGCCCGTCACAAGGTGACGGTGCACATACCGCGGCGGCCTTATGTCGAAAACCTTCCCGGCATTCCGACCATCCGCGTTTTCGAGGCCCTGGCCTGCGGCATACCGCTGATCTCCGCTCCCTGGAACGACGGCGAAAATCTCTTCAAGGCGGGGGAGGATTATCTCGTTGCCCGCAACGGCGAGGAGATGGAGCGCCTGCTGCGGCAGGTTCTCTCCGACGAAGGTCTGGCTGCGCATCTTATCGAATCCGGCCTCGAAACCATCCGCACCCGGCACACGTGCCGCCATCGGGTCGATGAACTGCTTTCCATCCTCGCGGCGTGCGGCACGGCTCGCGTCACCGGAAAGCTTGCCGTCAGGGAGGCCGCCGAATGAAGATCGCGTTTTATGGCTCAAGCCTCGTGTCTGCCTATTGGAACGGCGCCGCTACCTATTACCGAGGTCTCCTGCGCGCTTTGGCGGCCAAGGGATATGACATCACCTTCTACGAACCGGATGTCTATGACCGCCAGAAGAACCGCGACATCGATCCACCGGACTGGTGCAAGGTGGTCGTCTACGACGGCACGATCGAGGCCCTGAAGGCCGTGACCCCTCATGCCGGGCAGGCGGACATCGTCGTGAAGGCGAGCGGAGTGGGCTTCGAGGACGATCTTCTCCTTGAAGAGGTTCTGCGCGCGGCAAAGCCGGGTGCGCTCAAGATATTCTGGGATGTGGATGCGCCGGCAACGCTTGCCGAACTGCGCGCCGCGCCGGAACATCCGCTGCGCAAGGCTCTTGCGGATATCGATATGGTGCTGACATACGGCGGCGGTGATCCCGTCGTGAACGCCTACCGGTCCATCGGCGCGGCGGATTGCATTCCGATCTACAACGCCCTCGACCCCGAGACCCATCATCCGGTCGCCAAGGATCTTCGCTTTGCCGCCGACCTCGGCTTCCTCGGCAACCGGCTGCCGGACCGAGAGGAACGCGTCGAACACTTCTTTCTGGAACCGGCCTCGCGGCTTCGGGCGCAGACCTTTTTGCTCGGCGGATCCGGCTGGCAGGACAAGTCCATGTCGCCGAATGTGAATTACATCGGTCATGTCTCCACCCGCGACCACAATGCCTTCAACATCACGCCGAAAGCGGTGCTCAACATCTCTCGGGCCAGCATGGCGGAAAACGGCTTCTCGCCGGCGACCCGCGTCTTCGAGGCGGCGGGCGCCGGCGCCTGCCTGATCACCGACTACTGGAAGGGCATAGAGCTATTCCTGAAGCCGGACGAGGAGGTTCTGGTCGCGCGCGACGGGCAGGACGTCGTCGACCTTCTCGCCGAACTGACGCCCGAGCGAGCGAAAACGATGGGCGAGAATGCGCTTGCCCGCGTGCTTGCGGAGCACACCTATGCGCATCGCGCCGAAAAGGTGGATGCGATCTTTCGGGCTCGGTTGGGCTCCCGGATGGAGGCTGCGGAATGAAAGAGCGCCTCGATATCGTCATCCTCGGCCTCTCGCTTTCCTCCTCCTGGGGGAATGGCCATGCGACGACCTTCCGAGCTCTGATCCGGGGGCTGAAGGCGGACGGGCACGACGTGCTGTTTCTGGAGCGGGACGTTCCCTGGTATGCCGACCAGCGCGATCTTCCCGATCCGGACTTCTGCGACCTCGCCTATTATTCCGATCTCAACGAACTGACCGGGACCTATGCGGATCGTCTTCGAGCGGCCGATGCCGTAATCGTCGGCTCCTATGTGCCGGAGGGCGCGGCAGTGATCGACAAGGTTGCGGCGCTTCACCCGAAGCGGCTCTGCTTTTACGATATCGATACACCGGTGACACTCGCGAAGCTTGACCGGGGAGACGAGGAATATCTGGCGCGACGCCAGGTTCCGCTCCTCGATGCCTATTTCTCCTTTTCCGGCGGAGAGGTGCTGGAAAGGCTTAAGAAGCGTTACGGCGCGTGCAAGGCCATGGCCTTGTATTGCTCGGTCGATGCGGATCGCTACGACGGCACCGGAGAGGCGGTCCGGTGGGATCTCGGCTATCTCGGAACCTATAGCCCCGATCGTCAGCCGACACTCGAAAGGCTTCTTCTGGAGCCGGCTCGGCGGCTGCCGGAGCTTCGTTTCGTGGTGGCGGGTCCCCAATATCCGCCGGAGATCGATTGGCCGGCCAATGTCGAGCGGATCGAGCATCTGCCGCCTTCCGGACATCCGAGCTTCTACAGCCGCCAGCGCTTCACCCTGAACGTCACTCGCGCCGACATGATCGCAGCCGGCTGGTCGCCGAGCGTGCGCCTGTTCGAGGCCGCCGCCTGCGGGACACCGATCATCAGCGATTTCTGGCGAGGCCTCGACGATCTGCTGCCCGACGGCGAGGCGATCGTCATAGCGCGGCGGACCGTGGATGTGATCGATGCCCTTACGGAGGTGAGCGAGAAAGACCGCAGGTCGATCGCGCTGGCCGCGAGGGCGAGGGTGTTGCGAGGCCATACGGGTCTTGCGCGGGCCCGCGAACTGGCGGCTGCCCTGGAAGAATTGCCGGTGCGCGAGCAACCGAAGACGTCAACGCTTGTGTGTGTTTCAGCCTAAGGAGATCGTAATGCTGCAAAGGACCCGAAACGAAAAAGGCAAGACTATCCTCGTCGCTGGCGGTGCCGGTTTCGTCGGCTCGCATCTCTGTGACGCGCTTCTTGCCCGAGGCGATCGGGTGATCTGCGTAGACAGCTATATCACCGGATCGAAAGACAATGTCCGGCCGCTCAGGAACCATCCGCGCTTCCGCCTGATCGAAAAGGATATCTGCGACCTGGCGGAGGTCGATGAAACCCTGGACCAGATCTACAATCTCGCCTGTGCCGCTTCGCCGCCGCAGTATCAGGCCGATCCGGTCCATACGATGATGACCTGCGTGGCCGGCACGGGAAACCTGCTTTCGCTTGCCGAGCGGCACGCAGCCTCGTTCCTGCAGGCCTCGACGAGCGAAGTCTATGGCGACCCGGTCGAACATCCCCAGCGCGAGGACTATCGCGGCAACGTCAGCTGCATCGGGCCGCGGGCCTGCTATGACGAAGGCAAACGTGCGGCCGAGACGCTCTGCTTCGACATGCTGCGCACCGGCAAGGTCGATGCCCGCGTCGCCCGAATTTTCAACACCTATGGGCCCCGCATGCAGCCGAACGACGGGCGCATCATTTCCAATCTCCTGGTGCAGGCGATCCAGGGCAAGCCGCTCACCATCTACGGGACGGGCAAGCAGACGCGCTCGTTCTGCTTCGTGAGCGATCTGGTCGCCGGCCTGATAGCGCTGATGGATGTGGACCCCAATCCGGAAGCGCCCGTCAACCTCGGCAATCCGGGGGAGTTCACGATCAACGAGCTTGCCGAAATGGTGCTCGCAATGGTCCCGACGGCATCGAAGGCCGTCCGCAAGCCCTTGCCGCAGGACGATCCGCAGCGGCGCCGGCCGGATATATCGCGCGCCAAGGAACTCCTGAAATGGGAACCGAAAGTGCCTCTTTCGGAGGGCTTGCGGCATACCGCGGACTGGTTCACGGCGGCCCTCGGCGACGGCAAGGCTCTCCGGCGGCGGTCCCGCGTGCGGCGTCCGATCAGCTCTCCCGAAATATCTGTCGGAGCCTGACGGCATGGATGCACGAAGGAACAGCACGAAAGAGGAGCTGAAGGAAAGGATCGCCGAGCTCGGCCCTTGGTTCCAGAACATGGAGATCCAGGGGATCAAGACAGCTCCCGATCATTTCCTCGGCGACTATCCGACCTTCAAGTGGAAAGGCTTCCGGCATGCCGTGCCGGAGGATCTCGAAGGACGCAGCGTTCTCGATGTGGGTTGCAACGCAGGCTTCTATTCCTTCGAGATGAAGCGCCGCAATGCGGGCCGCGTGCTCGGCATCGATTCCGACCCGCATTATCTCCGGCAGGCCCGTTTTGTGGCGGAGCAGTGCGGGCTGGACGTCGAATTCCAGGAGATGTCGGTCTACGAGGTCGGCCGGTTGAAGGAGAAGTTCGACCTCGTGATCTTCATGGGTGTGCTCTACCACTTGCGCCACCCGCTGCTGGCGCTCGATCTTCTCCATGATCATGCGGTGGGCGACCGGATGCTCTTCCAATGCCTCCAAAGGGGAGAAGAGCGCATTTGCGACCTGAAGGATGACTACGACTTTTCGGAATGGGATATCTTCGAACGTCGGGGCTATCCCAGGCTCTACTTCGTCGAAGAGCGATACGCGTCCGATCCGACCAACTGGTTCATCCCCAACAAGGCGGCGGTGGAGGCGATGCTGCGAAGCTCGGGTTTCGTGATCGAGGACAATCCCGAAAGGGAGGTCTATCTCTGCCGCCGCGGCGAACGGCACTATGCCGCCGATCCGCCTCCACATCTCTGAAACGCCGTAGCGCTTCGCCAAAGCCTGGTTTCGTGATAGCGTGGAACCAACGATCGATCTGCCAGTTCACCGGACACCCATCTTGAACGCAGGAGGATCCCATGCCCGAAGGCGAGGAACAGGGCGTCAAGCTCCAGGTCGCCAATACCAGACCTCAGGATGCGGGGCATGGCGTGGCGCGCTTCAGCTCACAGGCTTTGACCGCACTCAACATCCAGGAAGGGCAGATCGTCGAGATCCTGGGCAAGCGGCACACCGCGGCGGTCGCCGTGCGCGCCTATCCGGAGGACGAAGGGCTGAACCTTGTGCGGCTCGACGGCCTGCAGCGCGTCAATGCGGGCGTGACGAGCGGCGATTTCGTCGAGATACGCAAGGCCGATGCCCGCCCGGCCACCCGGATCGTCCTGGCGCCGGCGCAAAAGAACCTGCGCCTTGAAGGCTCCGGAGACGCGCTTCGCCGCACCTTCCTGCATCGGCCGATGGCGGCCGGCGACGTGATCTCCACGTCCGTGCATCAACGGGTTCGCTCCAGCCCCCGTGAAGAGATGCTGCGCGGCATGCTGGATCTCCCGGCTTACGGTCTGCAGGAAATCAGGCTCGTCGTCGTTTCCACCCAGCCCCGCGGCATCGTGCAGGTCGGCGAAGGAACGACGATCGAACTGCGCCCGCAGTTCGAGGAGCCGAAGGAGGCCCGGCGAGCGGATGTCACCTATGACGATATCGGCGGCCTCGGCTCGTCGGTGGATCAGGTCCGGGAAATGGTGGAACTGCCGCTGCGTCATCCCGAACTCTTCCAGAGGCTGGGGATCGAGCCGCCGAAGGGCGTTCTGCTGCACGGCCCGCCCGGGACCGGCAAGACCCTGCTGGCACGGGCCGTCGCCAATGAGACGGAAGCGAACTTCTTCCATATCGCCGGTCCGGAAATCATGGGCAGCCGCTATGGTGAATCCGAAGAGAGATTGAGGCAGGTATTCCAGGAGGCGTCGCAGAGCGCGCCCGCGATCATCTTCATCGACGAGATCGATTCCATCGCTCCGAAGCGTGAGCAGGTCACCGGCGAGGTCGAGCGGAGGATCGTCGCCCAGCTCCTGACGCTCATGGACGGTCTGGAGCCGCGCCAGAACATCGTCGTCATCGGCGCGACCAACAGGCGGGATGCGATCGACGAAGCTTTGCGGCGGCCGGGACGTTTCGACCGGGAAATCATCATCGGCGTGCCGGACCAGGAGGGACGTCATGAGATCCTGGCAATCCACACCCGCGGCATGCCGCTTGCCGAGGACGTCAATCTCGACGAGATCGCCCGGACCACCTACGGCTTCGTGGGGGCCGACCTTGGGGCGCTCTCGCGGGAGGCCGCGATGGACTCGCTGCGGCGGCTCCTGCCCGGTCTCAACCTGCGCGAAGGCATCCCGGCGGAGGTGCTCGAGAATCTGAGCGTGAAGCAGGACGATTTCCTGAGCGCGATGAAGCGCATTCAACCGAGCGCGCTGCGCGAGATCATGATCCAGGTGCCGGATGTCGGCTGGGACGATATCGGCGGATTGGACGAGGCACAGATGCGTCTGCGCGAAGGGGTGGAGCTTCCGCTCAAGTCGCCGCAGTCGTTCCGCCGGATCGGCATCCGGCCGGCGAAAGGCTTCCTCCTTTTCGGACCGCCGGGCACCGGCAAGACCCTGCTTGCCAAGGCGGTCGCGCGTGAGGCGGAGGCGAATTTCGTGGCTACCAAATCCTCCGACCTGCTCTCCAAATGGTACGGCGAATCCGAGCAGCAGGTTTCCCGGCTGTTCGAGCGCGCCCGGCAGGTGGCGCCCACCGTCATCTTCATCGACGAGATCGATTCCCTTGCTCCTGCCCGCGGCGGCGGACTGGGAGAGCCGGCCGTGACGGAACGCGTCGTCAATACGATCCTTGCGGAAATGGACGGATTGGAAGAGCTGCAGGGCGTGGTGGTGATGGCCGCCACGAACCGTCCGAACCTCCTCGATCCTGCTCTTCTTCGGCCGGGCCGCTTCGACGAACTCGTCTACGTTCCCGTGCCGGATGCGAAGGGCCGACGGAAGATACTGGCGATCCACACCAAGAACATGCCGCTTGCCGAGGATGTCAACCTCGATCAGCTCGCGGAACGGACGGAGCGGTATACGGGCGCCGACTTGGAGGATCTGACCCGCCGGGCCGGGCTTCTGGCGCTGCGGGAGGAGCTGGACGCCGACAAGATAAATTCGGGACATTTCGAACGTGCCCTGGCGGAGACGAGGCCGTCCGTCACGCCTGAAATGGAGCGCGAATACGAGGAAATGCTCCGCACTCTCAAGCAGCAGGGTCCCAGCCATCAGGCGATCGGCTTCGTACCGCTCCGGCAGGCGGCAGAGTGACGTTCAATGCCTGCCGCTCGGCAGGACTGCGCTGAGCACCTGCCGAACGGTGCCTCGGATGACGCCGGCTTCGTTGGGATCGCCCTTGGCGAGCGATGCCGTCATGTTCCTGATCTGCTTGAAGGTGAAATGGGGCGGCAGCGGCGGCACTTCCGGATCGGTCTTCACCTCCAGCACGACCGGACGGTCGGCGGCCAGGGCCTCATCCCATGCGGAGCCCAGGTCTTCGGGCGTATCGACGAACAGGCCTTGAGGCCGATGAGTTCAGCGAAGCGATGATAGGGGACGTCGGGGATACTTTGGGAACCCGACGCAGGCTTGGCGCTTTCGACTTCATCGGAAACAGAAAGGTGAAGCGGTGAAACACAAACTTCTGGCAAGCGACGCGGGCGAACGGACCTTCATCCTGGTTCTGGACGAGGGAGACGAGGCTTTTTCCAGCATTTCGGCCTTTGCGGAAAAGAACGGCATCAGCGCTGCGTCGGTAACGGCGATCGGTGCCTTCAGCCGCGCCACGATCGCTTTCTTCGAGTTCGAGAAGAAGAGCTACAAGAAGATTCCCGTACCGGAGCAATCGGAGGTCTTGAGCGCGATCGGCGACATTGCGGTAAGCGACGATGGTAAGGCGAGCCTGCATCTCCATGCGGTTCTCGGCCTTTCCGACGGCAGCACCAAGGGCGGTCATTTCATGGAAGGCCATGTGCGCCCCACGCTCGAGGTCGTCGTCCGCGAGACGCCTGCGCATCTGAGGCGCCGGGAACAGCCGGGTCTCGGAATAGCGCTGATCGATCTGGCAAACTCGGATTGACGGACGGGGGCCGCTTAGTGCATTCCGCCGCCGCCTCCGGATTTCAGGGCGATATTGCGCAGGATGAGCGCCAGCGGGATTGCGCATGCGGAGATGATCGCGAGGACGTAGAAGACGTCGATATAGGCGAGATAGCTTGCCTGCATCCGCACCTGTTCGCCGATGAGGCCCATCGCCTGGTTCTGCGCATCCGCCATCGTCGAGCCGCGCTCCGCGAAGAAATGCTGCAGATTTCGCATCGTCTCGACGTAAGTGGGATCGGAGGGCACGATATGTTCGACCAGCCGGCTCTGGTGCCATTGTTCGCGGTCGGCCAACACGTTGGAGGCGACCGAAACGCCGATCGAGCCGCCCGTATTGCGCGCCGCGTTGATGAGCGCTGACGCCTGATCTATCTGGTCGGGACGAAGCCCGTCGTAGGAGGCCGCGATGATGGGTATGAAGATCAGCGGCAGGCCGAGGCCGAGATAAAGCCGCGACCAGACGAAGAAGCCGAAGTTCAGGTCGGGGTTCACGCGGGTCATGTCGTACATGGAGAAGGCGATGATCCCCGCTCCGATGGCGATCAGATATTTCGGCTGGATCTTCGAGGTGAGCCGGCCCGCGACGAACATCATCACCATGGTCACCAATCCTCCGGGCGAGAGTGCCATTCCTGCCCAGGTGGCGGTGTAGCCATAGTTCTCCTGCAACACCTGCGGCACGAATTGCGTCGTGGCGATCAGGATCGCTCCGATCGCCAGCATGACGACGACGCAGGAGCCGAATTGCCGGGTCGCGAGCAGCCGTATGTCGACCGCCGGGTTTCTGGCGGTCAGCAGCCACGGGATCGAGGCGAGCAGCGCGACGACGCAGATCGCGGTCGCCACGATGATGAACGTGGAGTCGAACCAGTCCTCCACCTGGCCGCGATCGAGCACCAGTTCCAGGGCGCCGAGGAAGGTCGCCACCAGAAGAAATCCGGTCACGTCGAAGCGGATGCCCTTTCGGCGCATCTCCTCGCGCTTCCTGCGGAGCGCTTCCGGCTCCTGCACGAGGAAATAGACGAGCGCGAAGGCGAAGGCGCCGACCGGACCGTTGATCAGGAAACACCAGTGCCAGGAAAAATTGTCGGAGATGTAGCCGCCGAGCGTCGGGCCGACCACCGGAGCGACGACCACGGCGATGCCGAAGACCGCAAAAGCCTGGCCGCGTTTTTCCGGCGGAAAGGAATCCGTCAGGATCGATTGCGAGACGGGCACCATGCCGCCGCCCGCAAAGCCCTGTATCATCCGGAAGATCAAGAGCGAGGGCAGGTTCCAGGCGAGCCCGCACAGAATGGAGGCGACGGTGAAGAGGGCCAGGCAGACGAGATAGAAGCGCTTGCGGCCATAGCGCTGGGCGATAAAGCTCGAAGCGATCAGCGCCACGGCGTTGGAAACGAGATAGGTCGTGACGACCCAGGAGGCTTCGTCGGAACTGATCGCCAAGCCGCCGGAAATATAACGCAGCGCGACGTTGGCGATCGTGGTGTCCAGCACTTCCATGAAGACGGCCAGCGCCACGACCACCGCCACCAGCCAAGGATTGGTGCTCCGGCCGCTGTCGACCGGCTCGGCGCCGCCTATCGCTCCTGCGGTTGCCACGTCAGCTCCTCGGTCTCACCGTAACCGTCGGCACGACCGACATGCCGGGGCCGATCGCAACGTCCGTCGGCCATTGGTCGACGACGATCTTCACGGGCACGCGCTGGGTCACTTTCACGTAGTTGCCGGTCGCGTTTTCCGCCGGCAGCAGCGAAAAGGCCGTGCCCGACCCGGGCTGGACCGAGTCGACCCTGCCGTGCAGAACATGGTCCGGATAGGCGTCGATCGTCAGGTCGACCGGCTGGCCGGGCCGCATGTCGGCGAGTTGCGTCTCCTTGAAATTCGCAGTCACCCAAACCTCGTCCGGAACGAACATGGCGATCGCCTGGCCGGCTTCGACGAACTGGCCCTTCGAGCCGCTCAGCCTCACGACCCGGCCGGGTTGGGCTGCGGTCAGCGTCGTGTAGCCCAGGTTCTGTTCGGCGCTTTCGCGTTGCGCTTGCGCCTGCTTGAGGCTTGCTGCCGCGCTGTTGCGCTGGGCTTCGGCCGCCGTCCTGTTCTTCATCGCCGACGTGACGCTCGCCTGCGCCTGGTTATAGGCGGCCTGAGCCTGTCTGAGGTTCGATTCCGCCTGCTGCGAGGTCTGCAGGCTGCCGGCACCGCCCTGGAGGAGTTGCCGCTGGCGGGCCGCTTCGTCCTTGGCGAACTGCAGCGCTGCGAGCGTGGAAGCTTCCTGCGCGCGGGCCTCGTCCACGGCGGCGGTTGCGACCTCGATCTGTGCGGCCGCATTGGCGATCGCCGCATTTGCGGATTCAACCTGCGCCTCGGCCTGGCCGACGGCAATCTGGTAGTCGCGCGGGGCGATCCTGGCGATCACCGCTCCCGCAGCGACGTGCTGGTTGTCGGTGACCGCCACCTCGTCGATATAACCGGAAACCTTGGCTGCCAGCGAGAAGCTGCGGGCGTCGACGAAGGCGTCGTCCGTCGTCTCGTAAGGGTGGAAATAGATCGACCAGACGAAATAGACAGCAACCGCCAGAGCGATCAGGACGATGGCGGCAAGAGCGGTCCAGACGGGATGTCGCCGGACCAGCGACCGCTTCTCTTCATCTTGCTTATGGGCGGATGCCTGCGGTTCCTCGGTCCGGTCCTTGTCTTCGGGATCGGCCGGGCGGTTCGCCTCGTCATCGGGAACGGTGCGCTGAACTTGGGCCACGATATGCCTCTGAGAATTGGCTGTGGAAGCATTCGAAACGCCGGAAGCCCACTTAGGTTCCTGGAGGGAACAGTAACGTTACTGCGGCGCAGCAAGCTTTTCCCGGGCTGGAACCTTCCGCTGCGAACGGTGTTTTGTACCTTCGTGTGGATGGGGTTCTTCTGTTGGCACAGATCTTCACGGCGTCCGCTGATACGCGTCTTCGTGCGATCCTGCTGGGGATCCTCATCCTTCTCGTCTGTCTTGCAACTTTCGTCGGCGGCTATGCGGAGTCGAGCTACGGCACGCTGGTCGGGTGGGTGCAGGACCAGCCGGTGCCCTTCAGTCACGAGCATCATGTCGCCGGTCTCGGCATAGACTGCCGTTACTGCCATACGTCCGTGGAGACGAGTGCGAAGGCCGGCCTGCCGGCCACCCATATCTGCATGAGCTGTCATTCGCAGATATGGACGGGTGCCGCGATGCTCGCTCCGGTGCGGCAGAGCCTTGCCGAGAGCAAGCCGCTCGAATGGAACCGCGTCGCGCGGCTGCCGGACTACGTCTATTTCGACCATTCCATCCACGTGACCAAAGGCGTCCCGTGCGTGAGCTGCCATGGCCGCGTCGACCAGATGCCTCTGATGTCGCGTGCAAAGCCCTTTCAGATGAAGTTCTGCCTCGATTGCCATAGGGACCCGGCGCCGAATCTCAGGCCCCCGGACGAGATGACCCGGATGGACTGGACAGACTGGGATCGCGATCCCAGTGCTCACAAGGAATACGGCGCGCTGATGGCGAAGACCTACGGGATCGAGCCCGCCAAGCTCACTCAATGCAACATATGTCACCGGTGAGGGATCATGTCGGCCGTTTCCTCCAATGCCGTCGAGACGATTAAAGCGAAGCTCAAGGGCAGGACCGGCCGGCAGTTCTGGCGCAGCCTGGAGGAGCTTACGGGGACAGCCGAGTTCCGGACCTTCATGGAGGAGCGCTTTCCTTCCCTCGCGGCAAGGGAGATCGACCGGCGCACGCTCCTGAAGGTCATGGGTGCCTCGCTTGCCCTGGCGGGACTTTCCGCATGCAAGGGAGAGGCCGATGAAAAGGCCTATCCTTACGTCAACATGCCGGAAGGCATGACGCCGGGTGAGGCGCGTTGGTATGCCACCGCGGTCGGCTTCGCGGGCTACGCCCAGCCGGTGCTCGGCAAGACTTTTGCGGGGCGGCCGGTGAAGCTCGAAGGCAATCCGGACCATTCAGCCAGCCGTGGCGCGACAGACGCCTTCACGCAGGCGTCGCTGCTCGGGCTTTACGATCCCGACCGATCGCAGGCGCCGCGTCATTTCGACAAGCCGGCGGACTGGAGCGCCTTCGACGCCGCCATGGCGCAGCAGGCCGGAAATCTCGACGCGGTGCAGGGTGATGGATTCCGGCTGCTGACCGGCCCTACGAGTTCGCCGACCCTCTTGCGCCAGATCGCCCTGCTGATCGAGCGATGGCCGAAAGCGCGCTGGCATATCTGCGATCCCGTCCCGGCCGACGGCCGGACGGCGGCAACGGAGAAGATATTCGGCCGACCGATGGAAATGCATGCCGCATTCGAAAGGGCCGAGGTCATCGTCAGCTTCGACGACGACTTTCTGGGGCCGGGCCCATCTCAGACAAGGAATGCCGGGCTCTTTGCCGACCGGCGGCGGATGCGTCAGCAAGGGCAGGGACCATCTCGGTTGATGGTGGCGGAGCCCGTCCTGTCGATCACCGGTTCAAGTGCCGACAGACGAGTGGCTGCTTCGGTGGACGAGATTTCGACGTTGCTTCAGGCGCTCGGGGCGGAGTTCGGGATCGGCAGCCTGCCGGAAAGCCTTTCGGATCGGCATCGAAACTGGCTGAGCCAGGTTGCAACCGCGTTGCGCGGCGCAGGTGGACGATCGCTGGTGCTGGCCGGCTCCTGCTATTCCCCTGACCTGCAGGCCTTGGCGCTGCTGATCAACGAGAGGCTCGGCAGTCTCGGCGGCACATTAAGCTTCTCCGATCCGATCCCGGCCTCGGCGCCGGACGGCGCGCGATCGCTCGAAGTGCTGGCCGAAGACATGCGGGCGGGCCGCGTGACGGTCCTTGCCGTGCTCGGCGCCAATCCGGTCCATGCCGCACCGGGCGATCTGGATTTTGCCAAGGCGATGGACAGAGTCGGGCTGCGCATCCATGCCGGTCTCTACGATGACGAGACCGCGGCGCTCTGCCATTGGCACGTGCCGCTGCAGCACGATCTGGAAAGCTGGAGCGATGCCCGTGCCGTGGATGGATCGGTCGTCCTGATCCAGCCGCTGGTGCGGCCGTTCTTCGACGTGCGCTCGCCGCATGTGGTGCTGGAAAACCTGCTTGGCCGGCAGGCGAACGATCGCGAACTCGTCCAAGCGACATGGCGGCAGGCATGGAGTGCCGATTTCGACGATCGCTGGCGCGCGATCCTCGACAAGGGGGTTGTCGAAGGCAGCGCCTTGCCGCTTTCGGTGCCTCCGATCGTCGATCGCGCCGTTTCCGCGCCGCCCGCTCCAGCGAGCGGGATGGTTCTGCATATCCGTCCCGACGCCGGTGTCTGGGATGGATCGCTGGCCGACAATGCCTGGGCGCAGGAAACGCCGCGGCCGATCAGCAAGATCACCTGGGGCAATGTCGTCGGCGTGAGTCCCGATTTTGCCCGAGACCGCGGGCTGGCCAATGGCGAAGAGGTGAGAGTGTCCGTTGCCGGCCAATCGATCCTCGGCGCCATCTGGATCATGCCGGGGCAGGCGGCTGAGACCATCTCGCTGACGCTCGGCTATGGCCGGTCGCATCGGGATTCGATTGCGGCCGGGCTCGGCTACAATGCCAATATCCTCCGGAGCACCCGTGCTCCCTGGCACATCGCCGGTGCCGAAATCGAAAAGACCGGTGAACGGCAGCTCATCGCGACGACGCAGGCCCATCAGGCCATGGACGGCTTCGATTTCGTGCGGACGGTGGAGGCCGAGGATAGGCAGGTCGCCGCCGCCGGAGAATTTCCGTCCTTCTATCCCAGGCGACCAGTGGAAGATCCCTCGTGGGGCATGTCGATCGACCTCGACCTCTGCATCGGCTGCAATGCCTGCGTCACCGCCTGTCAGGCGGAGAACAACATTCCGGTCGTTGGAAAGGAGCTCGTCGCCCAGGGCCGCGAAATGCACTGGTTGCGCATCGACCATTATTTCGAGGGTGAGGCAGACGCGCCGAAATCCTATCACCAGCCGGTGACCTGCATGCATTGCGAACAGGCGCCCTGCGAGATGGGCTGCCCCGTCAACGCCGCGGTGCATTCGATCGATGGGCTGAACCTGCAGGTCTACAACCGCTGCATCGGCACGCGCACCTGTTCCTCCTACTGCCCCTACAAGGTGCGGCGTTTCAACTGGTTCGATTTCACCGGCGACGACCCGCCTTCCATCCAGGCGATGCGTAATCCGGATGTCACGGTGCGCAGCCGCGGCGTCATGGAGAAATGCACCTACTGCGTCCAGCGGATCGCGGAAGCCAAGATTGCGGCCGACAAGGAGAGCCGGCCGATCCGCGACGGCGAAGTCGTCACGGCCTGCCAGCAGGCCTGTCCGGCCCAGGCGATCACGTTCGGCAATGTCGCCGATCCCAATTCCACCGTCAGCCGCCGCAAGGCCGAGGCGCGGGACTATGCCCTGCTGGAGGAGGTCAATACCCGCCCGCGCACGACCTATCTGGCGCGGATAGAGGCGGGCGGGACATCCGGGGAGGATGTCGGATGAGCGACATCGTGGCAGACGCGCGCATCACCGACGAGATCACCCGCATTCCGCTGCGCTATCCCCACCCGCGCGTCTGGTGGGCTTTCTTCGCCGTCTCGCTTCTCCTGCTGCTCTGCTTTGCAGTCTCCGCCGCGGTGCTCCTCATCTACGGTGTCGGCATCTGGGGTAACAACATCCCCGTCAATTGGGGGCTGGCGATCTCCAACTACATCTGGTTCCTCGGGATCGGCCATGCCGGTACGCTGATCTCGGCCCTGCTCCTGCTGCTCGGTGCCCATTGGCGCAATTCGCTCAACCGTTTCGCCGAGGCGATGACGCTCTTTGCCGTCGTCTGCGCCGGCCTTTATCCTATCCTGCATCTCGGCAGGCCCTGGTACTTCTACTGGATGGCGCCTTATCCGAACACGATGACCATCTCGCCGCAGTTCAAGAGCCCGCTTTCCTGGGATTTCTTCGCGGTGCTGACCTATCTCACGGTTTCGGTGCTCTTCTGGTACATCGGCATCATTCCCGACCTGGCCTCGGTGCGCGACCGGGCGAAGAAGCGCGGGCAGCAGGTCTTCTACGGGTTGCTGTCGCTCGGCTGGCGCGGCTCCGCGCGGCATTGGGCCCGCTGGAACCAGGCCTACCGGATGACGGCTGCGATCGCCGTGCCTCTGGTCGTCTCCGTGCATTCCGAGATTTCGCTTCTCTTTGCCGCCGGGCCGATCCCCGGCTGGAACTCAACTGTCTTTCCGCCTTATTTCGTGCTGGGAGCCGCCTTCTCCGGCTTTGCAGTCGTGCTGATGATCGCGGTTGCGTTGCGGCATGCGCTCGGATTTGCGGACCTCGTGACCGGCCGGCATCTCGATCTCCTCGGCCGCTTCCTGCTCGCGACCGGGCTGATGACTGCCTACGGCTACTGGGCCGAGATCTACGACACGCTCTATAGCGGCGAGCAGCAGGATCTGGCGACGCTGACGGACCGGCTCGCGGGCACTTATGCCTACAGCTACTGGAGCGCGGTGATCCTCAACTTCCTGCCGCTGCAACTGTTGTGGTTCGCAGGCATCCGCAAGAAGCCGGTCGCGCTCTTTCTGATCGGGCTCTCGGTGACGGTTGGCATGTGGTACGAGCGCTACATGCTGCTGACGACGTCGCTCTATCGCGACTATCTCGTCTCCTCCTGGGGCGAATACCATCCGAGCATATGGGAATGGGGTCTCTACCTTGGCATGCTCGGCGTCTTCTTCACGCCCTTCCTGCTCTTTATCCGCTTCCTGCCGGTCATTTCCGCCTTCGAAGTGAAGGAAGCGCTGCGCGAGACAGGAGACCTCGAACATGCGTGAGCCGTCTCCCGAAACGGAAGTCTTCGGCGTGCTTGCCGAGTTCGAACGGCCGGAGCAACTGGTCGAAGCGGTGAGAATGACGCGCCGTTCGGGGATCCGGGCCTTCGATGCCTATTCGCCCTATCCGGTCGAGGAGATGGCTGAGGCGATCGGCTTTGACGAGAACAGGCTTCCCTGGCTGACCTTTGCCGGAGGATGTCTCGGGGCGGTGACGGCTTTCGGCCTGCAGGTCTGGACGAACCATGCCTATCCGATCGAGATCGGCGGCCGGCCGATCATCGCCTGGCAGCCGTTCATGCTGATCACCTTCGAGCTCACGGTGCTGTTCGCAGTGCTCGCGGCCGTATTCGGCATGCTGATCCTCAACCGGCTGCCGCGGCTGCATCATCCCGTCTTCGACGTGGACGAGTTCCACCTCGCCAGTTCCGACAAGTTTTTCCTGGTCGTCTTCAGCAATGACGAGCACTTCGACAAGGCCAAAACGCAGCGGTTTCTTGAAGGCCTCTCGCCGGTGCGGATTACCGTCGTGGAACACACGGAGGAGCCGGCATGAAGTCTCTGCCTGCGCTTCTCCCTCTGATCTTGATGTTGGGCTCCTGCGACGACATGAGCCATCAGCCGCGTTACGATTCCTACGAGAAAAGCCCGCTATTTGCCGACGGCAAGGCGCTGCAGGCCCCGCCGGAAGGAACCGTGGCGCGCGGCGATCCGGCGCGCGAGCGGGAGCTTGCCGAAAGGCCGGAGATGAGCACGGCTCTCATGGAACGCGGCCGCGAGCGGTTCGGCATCTATTGCACGCCCTGCCATGACGAGGCCGGCACCGGGCGGGGCCGTGTCCCGGCGCGGGGTTTTCCGGCGCCGCCGAGTTTCCATATCGAGCGGCTCCGCGATGCTCCAAGCCGCTATTTTACCGATGTCATCACTCGGGGACATGGCGTCATGTACTCCTATGCGGACCGGGTCGAGCCCCGAGACCGCTGGGCGATCGCCGCTTATGTCCGGGCGTTGCAGTTGTCGCAGGATGCGCCTGCCTCGGCACTTTCCGAAGACGAAAGGCGGAAACTCGAAGGGAGCGGATCATGACGGTCGAGGACCGCAGGATAGCCGCTCTTTCCGGCGCGGTCGGGGCGCTGCTCTGCCTTATCGCGCTTGCGATGGCGAGCATGGATGCCCACGCAGCTCTCACCGGCTGGCTCGCGGCTTTCGCGTTCGTCAGTGCGCTGCCGCTCGGGAGCCTGTGCCTGGCGCTGACGCTCCGGATCATTCCCGGTCAGTGGCGTGAGATGCTCCAGCCGCAGACGGACCTTGTGGCTCTGGGCTTCCCGCTGCTGATCGTGCTCGTTCTGCCGGTCCTGTTCGGGCTGCCGGATATCTATCCCTGGGCCGGAGGCGCCGAGCTTTCGGGCTTCAAGGCCGCCTATCTGGCACCGGCATTCTTTGCCGTCCGAACCCTTGTCATCCTTTGCGGCGCGTCGCTGCTCGTCATTG
The DNA here is from genome assembly GCF_030378245.1 of Neorhizobium sp. CSC1952. Taxonomy (NCBI): domain Bacteria; kingdom Pseudomonadati; phylum Pseudomonadota; class Alphaproteobacteria; order Hyphomicrobiales; family Rhizobiaceae; genus Neorhizobium; species Neorhizobium sp. CSC1952. The sequence continues at coordinate 3,715,359 of NZ_CP128416.1, forward strand.
CGCTGCGCAGGCAGCCGCCCGGCCGGGCGGCGCTTTCGGTCTTCGGCCTCGTCGCCTTCGTGCCCCTGCACGGCGTGCTTTCCGTCGATTGGCTGATGTCGCTCGATCCCAAATTCCATTCGTCCGGCTTCGGGCTCTATATTCTCGCTGCTCAGGTGCTGACGGCGTTTGCGGCACTGATCGTCTTCCGGTTGCCCGGCAGAGGGGAGAAGCAGATCGCGGTGTTCGGCCCCTTGCTGCTGACCCTGCTCCTGCTGTGGGCCTATGTCGCCTTCATGCAATATTTCATCCTGTGGTCAGGCAACCTGCCGCCGGGCGTCGCGTGGTACCGGCAGAGAGGCGAGGGCGGCTGGGCGATCGTCGAGTACCTGATGGCGGCATCGCGTCTGCTGCCGGCTTTCCTGCTGTTCTTTCCGCCTATCCGGGGGCACCGGCGTTTTTTGATTGCGCTTTCCGTGATCGTGCTTTTCGGCGGCCTGCTGGAATGCGCCTGGCTGGTCCTGCCGTCTGCGGGAGCCGGAATGGGTCTTGCAACAGCCTCTTTCGGCTTGGCGCTGATCGGGATGCTGCTGCTCTATCCCTCGGCCATTTTCCTGGGGGCGGCAGCCGTCGCGGCAAAGGCGAGAAGGAGGAGGAGCGCATGAGCGAGGCTTCCGGTTTCGAGCGGAAAGATGTCTCGGCCCGGCATGTGGTGCTGGCGCTTGTCGGCCTGTTCCTGCTCGTCGCCATGTTCTTCGGGATCGTCGCGCTCATCGTTTCCGGCATTTCACCGGAGGAGGCGCCGCCACCGTCGCAATTCGGGGCTGAAAACCTTCGTGCCGGACCACGGCTGGAGGTGAACCCCGCCGGTGACCAGCCACGGGCCGAAGAGGCAATCCGGGCCAGGCTGCAGGGATATGGCTGGGCCGATCGGAACACAGGGCGTGCGCGAATCCCGATCGAACGGGCGATGGAAATCATCGCAACGCAAGGCTGGCCGGATCGGGATCGAAGGGAGGGAGGGCCATGAGATATCTTATGTTTCTATGGCTTCTGCTGCTGCCATCGGCAGCATTCGCCCTAAACCCGTTCGAAGCGACCGGGATCGATCAGAGGCCAGGCGTCCAGGTGCCGTTCGATCTGCCGTTCACGGACGAGAACGGCCGTGCCACGACGTTGGGGCAGCTTTCAGAGGGTAAGCCGATCCTGCTCGCGCCCGTGCTGCACGATTGCCCGAATATCTGCGGCGTAACGCTTTCCGGTCTCATGGAGGCGGTTGAGGCGCAGGATTTCCAGCCGGGGCGGGATTTTACGATCATCGCCTTCGGCATCGATCCGAAGGAGGGACGGCAGGAAGCGGCGAATTCGCTCACGGAACTGCGCAAACGCTTTTCGCAAACCGCCTCCTCCGGCGTCCACGCGTTGACCGGCACGGAGAAGGACATCCGCGCCGTTACCGATGCGCTCGGCTACCGCTACGCCTGGGACGACACGATCCAGCAATATGCCCATCTCGCGGCGGTTGCGGTCCTCACGCCGGAGGGCAGGCTGAGCCGCTGGCTCTACGGCTTGGCGCCCGCGGCCAACGACCTCAAGCTGGCGCTGACCGAAGCGGGGCAGGGCCGGACCGGAAGCTGGGGCGACCGGCTTCTGCTGCTCTGCTATCACTACGATCCGGCGACGGGGCGATATTCCTCGATCGTCTGGACGGCGCTGCGGATCGGCGGAGGCGGCACGGCGCTTGTGGGAGCCGGTGCCATCGCGGTCGCCCTGTTAAGGGAGCGGCGTCGCGCAAGGGAGGGGCGGACATGAGCGGTCCGCTATCCCTCTGGCCCGAGCAGGCCTCCGGCTATGGCGGCGAGATCGATCTGTTCGTCATCGCCTTCACGGTGCTGATCGTGGCGCTTTCGGCGCCGGTCTTCGTCGTGATCGTCCTCTTCGCTGCGAAATATCGCCGTGGCAGACCGGCCGATCGGGAGCATCCGCAGGACCGCAATGTCTGGCTCGAGGTTTCCTGGTCGATCATTCCGTTCTTCGCGCTGATCGGTTTCTTCGTCTGGTCCACCGACCTCTTCGCCAGGCTCTACCATCCGCCGAAGGATGCGCTGGAAATCGATGTCGTCGCCAGGCAATGGATGTGGAAGTTCCAGCACCCCGAAGGGCAGGGCGAGATCAACGAATTGCATGTGCCGACGGGCGAGCCGGTGAAACTCGTGATGGCCTCGCAGGACGTCATTCACAGCCTCTACATCCCGGCACTGAGGCTGAAACAGGACGTGGTGCCGGGCCGCTATACCGTGCTCTGGTTCAATGCCGACAAGCCCGGTACCTACCGGCTTGCCTGCGCGGAATTCTGCGGCACCGACCATTCCGTCATGGGCGGCAGCTTCGTCATCCAGACGCCGGCCGAATATGCCCGCTGGCTGCAGCAGTCGACGGTCGACTGTTCTCTGGCCGCCCAGGGCGGAGCGCTCTTTCGCGGCCGCGGCTGCAGCGGTTGCCACGGACCGGCCTCCACCGTGAAAGCGCCGCCGCTCGAAGGGCTGTTCGGCAAGCCCGTGGCCCTCGAAGGCGGCGCCACCATCATCGCCGACGAACAATATATCCGCGACAGCATTCTCCTGCCGCAGAAGCAGGTCGCCGCCGGTTACCCGGCGATCATGCCGACCTTTGAGAACGTGCTGTCCGAAGAAGACGTGCTGAAGATCGTCGCCTATATCAAATCGCTGGGGCCTGGAGACCTGACGCAATGACGGCGCTGCAAGAGTGGCCGGATCAGGCCGATCGGCATGATAGAGGGTTGTCGGAGACGGAGACCGAGCGGCAGAGCTATCTGCGTGCCGGGTACAGTCTCGGGTCCTGGTTCTTCACGCGCGACCACAAGCGGATCGCGATCCTCTATCTCTTCGCCATCACCGCATTCTTCATGATCGGCGGTGCCGCCGCAGCGCTGATGCGTCTCGATTTGCTGACGCCCGCGGGCGATCTCCTGACCAACGAGGGCTACAACCGCGCCTTCACCATCCATGGCGTGATCATGGTCTGGTTCTTCCTGATCCCGTCGATCCCCAACACGTTCGGCAATTTCCTGGTCCCGCTGATGATCGGCGCGCGCGACCTCGCCTTTCCGAGACTGAACCTGCTGAGCTGGTACATCTTCGTTCTTGCCGGTGGCTTCACGCTCTTCGTACTGATCGCCGGCGGGGTCGACACGGGCTGGACCTTCTATACGCCGCTTTCGTCGATGTTCTCTCACGGCAACGTGGTGCTGGCTGCCGTCGCTGTCTTCATCGCCGGGTTCTCATCCATCCTCACCGGCCTCAATTTCATCGTCACGGTTCACAAGCTGCGCTGCCCGGGCATGACCTGGGACAGGCTGCCGCTCTTCGTCTGGGCGATTTACGCAACTTCGCTGATCCTCGTGCTTGCGACGCCGGTGCTTTCCATCACGCTTGTGCTGATCGCGGCGGAGCGGCTGTTCGGCCTCGGCATCTTCGATCCGAAACTCGGCGGCGACCCGCTGCTCTACCAGCATCTCTTCTGGTTCTACAGCCATCCGGCAGTCTACATCATGGTGCTGCCGGCGCTCGGCGTCGTCAGCGAGCTCGTCGCCGCAGCGGCCCGCAAGCCGGTCTTCGGTTACAAGTTCGTCGCCGGCTCCTCGATCGCCATCGCCGTGATCGGCTTCTTCGTCTGGGGTCATCACATGTTCGTGGCGGGCCAGTCCATGTATGCGAGCGCCGTCTTTTCCTTCCTGAGCCTCGCGGTGGCGGTGCCCTCCGGCATCAAGGTCTACAACTGGGCGGCGACGCTCTATAAGGGGCATATCTCGCTCGATCCGCCCTTTCTCTACGGCATGACCTTTATCGGCCTTTTCGTCGTCGGCGGTCTGACGGGACTGATGCTTGCGATGCTGGCGGTGGACGTGCATGTCCACGACACCTATTTCGTGGTGGCGCATTTCCACTACATCATGGTCGGCGGCACGGTTTCGGCCTTCTTCGGCGCGCTGCATTACTGGTGGCCGAAGATCGTCGGCCGCACCTATCCGCTCGTCTGGGGACGGTTGGCGGCGATCTTCATCTTTCTCGGCTTCAATCTCACCTTTTTCCCGCAGTTCCTGCTCGGCTATCTCGGCATGCCGCGGCGCTACCACGTCTATGCGCCGGAGTTCCAGATGCTGCATGTGCTGTCGTCCGCCGGTGCCAGTCTCCTCGGACTCGCTTATCTGATGCCGCTCGTCTATCTCACGTGGTCGATGCGCTACGGCGCACCGGCCGGCGACAATCCCTGGGGTGCGACGGGGCTCGAATGGACGACACCGTCGCCGCCGCCGAAGCATAATTTCGATGAAATCCCGGTGGTCGACCGGCCGCCTTACGATTACGAGATCGAGATGGAGGGCGAGGATGGTTGAGACGAGGCCCGTCGCCGAGCCCTACCGGGATGCCCGCCAGCAACGCGATGCGGCGATGCTGGGCATGTACGTCTTTCTTGGCAGCGAGATCATGCTGTTCGGCGGCCTCTTCGCCGTCGCGGCGGTGATGCGGCTTCTGCATCCTGCAGAGGTGGTGGAGGCTTCGAAGGCGCTGCATGTCTGGATCGGCGCGATCAACACCGCGGTATTGCTGACCTCCAGCTTATTCGTGGCGCTCGCGGTGGACTGTGCGAAGCGGGGCCGCAGGCGCGGCACCGGCGCGTGGCTTTTCTCTGCAGCTTCGCTCGGGGCCGTCTTCCTAGCCATCAAAGTCTATGAATATTCCCTGGAACATGCGGAGGGCCTGCTGCCCGGTCTGGGCGCCCCGTTGAAGATCTCTACCCCGGTCCAGCGGGCGTTCATGGACCTCTATCTCGTGGCGACCGGTCTGCACGCCCTCCATCTTCTGATCGGCATCCTCCTGCTTCTGGTGATAGCGATCCGCGCCGTTTCCGGCAGACTGCTGCTGCCCGAGCGCGTGATCGTACCGGTGGCGGCCGGGCTCTACTGGCATCTGGTCGATGTGATCTGGGTCTTCCTCTATCCCGTCCTCTATCTGGCGCGGTGACGGCATGCAGAAAACCGTTTCGTTCGTCCTCGTCTGGTTCGCGCTCGTGCTGCTGTTGGCCGCGACGGTGACGGCGAGTTTCATGTTGAAGGGACCTGCCGGCCTGGCCGTCAGCCTCGGCATAGCCTTTGGCAAGTCCGGCCTGATCTACTGGCACTACATGCATCTCAACGAGGAAGAAGGATTGCAGCGGATCGCCGCGCTCGGCGCCGGCGCCTGGCTGCTCATCCTCTTCGCCTTCGTCTGCGCCGATTATCTGACACGCTGAGGGGCGCATCGTGCTCTATGCCGCTTTGCTATATCTGAAAGCAAATCAGCGAAACTAGTAATATCTCCCTGTAGTGATACCGTGAAGATGCGACGGGGGAGATAGATCGCCGCTGTCGCATCGGGAGAGCTTCAGACCCAGGAAATCGTAGGCGGATGCGGCGGGGGCGCGGCGTCGGTGCATGGTCACCGACCGCCATGCTCGGCGTGTGGAGGATTTGATGACATCATCGCGGAGTTGGAGAGTAAGTTTGGCGGGCGAATGCATGGTGTGCCGTCCGTTCAACATGCACGAGGAGCCGGAGTTCCTTCGGGTCTGGGAGCTGCTGAAGGATGCCGACGTCACCTACGGCCATCTGGAAATGAACTTTGCCGAATATGACGAGCTCAAGTGGCCGGCGCGGGGGCAGGGTATCGGCAGCTTCATGATGGCCGATCCGGAGGTTGCCAAGGATCTCAAATGGGCCGGCTTCGACATCATGTCGACGGCCCATAATCACAGTTTCGACTTCGGTCCCGAAGGGCTTTTCGCGACCAAGAAGCACATGAAGTCGGCCGGCATCGTCACCGCCGGCACGGGCGCCGATCTGGAACTTGCGAGCGAGCCCGGTTATGTCGACAAGAGGAACGGTCGTGTCGCGCTCGTCTCGACGAGCTCCGGCAACCAGCACTTCATGTGGGCGGGCCAGCCGAAGGGCGCGCTGCGCGGCCGCCCCGGCGTCAATCCCCAGCGGCTCACCTTCGAATTCATGGTCGACGAGCAGACGGCCAGGAATCTCAAGGATTTCGGCGAGAAGCTGAACGTCATGAAGAAGCCGAAGCACGGACGCGAGGGGTCGTTCGGCATCCAGCTGCCGGGCGCGCAGCAATGGGGCGATCCGGACTCCTTCTTCGTCGGCGATCATTTCGAGATCATCAGCCGCTGCCACAAGCGCGATCTGGAACGCAATCTGCGCTCCGTCGACGAGGCGCGTGCGATGGCCGACCTGGTGATCGTGGCGCACCATTTCAGCGTCTCGGACGGACCGCGCGGCGACACGCCTCCGGGATTCGTGAAGGAATTCGCCCATGCGGTCATCGACGGCGGCGCCGACATCTATGTCGGGCATGGCTGGCACCGCACGCTCGGCATCGAAATCTACAAGGGCAAGCCGATCATCTACGGTATCGGCAATTTCTTCGCCCAGTCGGAATTCATCCAGCGCGTACCCTACGACAGCTATGACGCGTGGGGTCATGACGTGGACCGACTGCCGATGCTGACGCCCGCCGCCCATCCGCTGCATCCGGGTCTCGACACTCCTTCGGATACCTGGTGGAGCTCGGCGGTCATCCAGCTCGAGATGGAAGACCGCAAGCTGAAGCGTATCCGCCTGCACCCGGTGGAAATGGGCCGCGAATCCACGCCTGAGGCGGGCCAGACCCGCCGGACGGGCAACGGCGAGCATCCTTTCACGGAAGGGCGCCCGATGCTCGCCAAGGGGGAAGACGCCGTCCGCATCCTCGATCGCTACCGCCGCCTGTCCGAACCGTTCGGAACCAGGGTGGTCATCGAGAACGGTGTCGGGATCGTCGACCTCTAGTAAGAAGGCGTGAACCGGTGGCGGAGGAGGATGTCGCCAGAGGTTCAGCGCAGATAACGATGGCCGGAGTTTTTATCGAAATCCGGCCGTCGAGCGAAAGGGAGGTAACGCATGCAACAGGCCAGCCAGCGCGTTGACGGCGGGCAGCCGGTCGCCTTGTCCGCGAACGGCGTCTCACTGCTGGATGTCCGCGATCTGACGGTGAGCTTTCCTGCCGGAGCGGGCAGCACGCACATCGTCCGGGGATTGAGCTATTCGATCGCCCGGGGCGAAACCCTAGGCATTGTCGGCGAGAGCGGCTGCGGCAAGACGATGACCTCGCTCGCCCTGCTGGGTCTCATTCCCGCCAACGGGACGATCGGCGGCGAGATCAATTTCGGCGGTCGAAATCTCGTTTCGATGACCCAGCGGCAGCAGCGGCATATCCGTGGCCGGGAGATCGCGATGATCTTCCAGGAGCCGATGACGGCTATGAACCCGGTGATGAACGTCGGGCGCCAGATCGCCGAGGTGCTGGTCAGGCACGAGGGGCTTTCGAAGAAGGAGGCGGGCAAACGCGCCGTCGATCTGCTGGCACAGGTCGGCATCCCGTCTCCGGCGCGGCGGGCGGAGGACTATCCGCATCAGCTTTCCGGCGGCATGCGCCAGCGCGCCATGATCGCCATGGCGCTCGCCTGCCGGCCGCAGCTTCTGATCGCCGACGAGCCGACGACCGCCCTGGATGTGACCATCCAGGCCCAGATCCTCGACCTGATGCTGACGCTTCAGGACGAGGCGCAGATGTCGATCCAGTTCATCAGCCATAATCTCGCGGTCGTCTCCGAGGTCGCCCATTCGATCATGGTCATGTATGCGGGCAAGGCAGTCGAATACGCGCCGGCCGAGGAACTGTTCTCCAATCCGCTGCATCCCTATACGCAAGGGCTGATCAAGACGCTTCCCGATCCCGACAGGCAGGTGAAGCGGCTCTATGTGATACCGGGCCGGGTGGTTTCGGACATTAGCGCCGGATGTCGTTTCGCTCGCCGCTGTCCGCTTGCCGATGAGGGGTGCCGGAAGGTCGAACCGGAACTCGCGGAGGTTGCTCCCGGTCATCAGGTCGCTTGCCTCAAGGTGGCGCCATGACCGAGCTTCTGAGACTGGACAATATCAGCGTGAACATTCCCCTCGGGGGTGGCTTTCTGAAGCCCAAGGTCTGGCTTCAGGCGGTGAACGACGTCTCGCTGACGGTTCTTAGGGGCGAAACGCTGGCGCTCGTCGGCGAAAGCGGCAGCGGCAAGAGCACGCTGGGCTACGTCGTGGCGGGCCTGCGCAGGCAAAGCGAGGGTACGGTCAGCTTCCACGGCGCTCCCGTCGACGGCGAGGACGGCAAGCGTCCCGTGCAGGTGATCTTCCAGGATCCGTTTTCGGCGCTCGACCCGCGCATGGTGGTCGGCGAGATCGTCGCCGAACCGTTGAGGCTCAAGGGCGTGCCGTCGGAACAGCGATTGGCGCGGGCGACGGAGGTGCTGGGGCAGGTGGGATTGCCGCCGGAAGCGGCGCGCCGCTACCCCCATCAGTTTTCCGGCGGGCAGCGGCAGCGCATCGCGATCGCCCGCGCGCTGATCGCCGAGCCGGAGATGATCGTTGCCGACGAGCCGCTTTCGGCGCTAGACGTCTCGATCCAGAGCCAGGTGCTCAATCTCCTCGACGACATCAAGCAGGAGCACGGCATCAGCTATATCTTCATCAGCCACGATCTCGGCGTCGTTCGGCATCTCGCGGACAGGGTCGCGGTTCTCTATCTCGGACGGCTGATGGAAGTGGCGAGCCGCGACGATCTCTTCGTCACGCCCAGCCACCCGTACACCCAGGCGCTGCTTGCCGCCGTGCCTCGCATCGGCAGGGGACGGCGCAAGAAGGAGCAGATCCTCAAGGGCGAGATCCCGTCGCCGCTTTCGCCGCCGTCGGGCTGCGTCTTCCACACGCGCTGCCCGCGGGCGGAGGACATATGCCGCAGGGAAAGGCCGGCGCTTCTGCCGGCCCCCGGACGGCCAACGCAGCTTTCTGCCTGTCATTTCAAGGATTGAGCCGATGTTGAGATACACGATATCGCGCCTTCTCCAAGCGGTCCTCGTCATACTGGTGATGTCGCTCCTGCTCTTCATGCTGATCGGGCTGATGCCGGGCGATCCGGTGGAGAACATGCTGGAGGGAAACCCGGCGCTGACGCCGGAGACCATGGCGCAGATGCGGGCGCTCTACGGTGTCGACCAGCCGCTCTATACGCGCTACGGGCACTGGCTCACTTCGGCGCTCCATGGCGATCTCGGCTATTCCAGCGTCTATTTCCGGCCCGTGCTCGACGTTCTCGGACCGGCGATCATCCAGACGGCCAAGCTTCTGGTCCTGACGGAACTGATCAGCATCCCGCTCGCAATGCTTCTCGGCGCGCTTGCCGCCCGCAAGCCCGGCGGCTGGACGGACAGCATCATCAGCCTGCTGGCATTCGCGAGCATCTCGCTTCCGGGCTTCTGGACCTCGCTCATCCTGATCATCGTCTTCTCGGTCAAGCTCGGCTGGCTGCCGGCCAGCGGCACGCCGCTTCTCAGCGATGCGTCCATGTCGGAACAGCTCGTCCACATGATCCTGCCGGTGACGGTGCTGACGTTCTTCCATGTCGGGCCGCTGGTGCGCTACGTGCGCGCCTCGATGATCGAGACGCTGAATTCGGATTTCGTCCGCACCGCCCGGGCGAAGGGATTGTCGGAGACGACGGTCGTCATGCGCCATGCACTCCGCAATGCGCTGATCCCCATGGTGACCGTGCTGGCCCTCGGCTTCGGCTCGCTGTTTTCCGGGGCGCTCGTCGTGGAGACGATCTTCGGCATGCTCGGCATGGGCAAGATCATCTACGACGCCATCAGCAATATCGATTTCAACCTGGCCCTGGTCGGGCTCCTGCTCGCGACGATCGTCACCCTGCTGTCGAGCCTGCTTGCCGACCTCGCCTATGCCTGGCTCGATCCGAGGATTACCCTGAAATGAGCACCGTCACCGCCGACAAAGCGCCGGCAGAGGCCGGCAGGAATTCAGTCTGGAGCAAGCGCTGGGAGCGTTTCCGGCACAACAAGCTGGCGATGATCTCGCTCGTCTTCCTGGCACTCATGGCGATCGCCTGCGCGATGGCCGGCCCGATCGAACATTTCACCGGCATCGATGCGAACGCGACGAACCTTCTGCGGCGTTTCCGGCCGCCGTCGGCCCAGCACTGGCTCGGAACCGACGATCTCGGCCGCGACGTTCTGCTGCGGCTGCTACACGGCGGCCAGGTGTCGATCGCGGTCGGGCTCCTCGCAACCCTCATCACGGCGGTGATCGGCATAGCGATCGGCGTCACGGCCGGTTACATCGGCGGGCAGTTCGACAATATCCTCATGCGGATGACGGACTGCATCATCGCGCTGCCGCTCATCCCCGTTCTCATCGTGCTCGGCGCGGTCGATCTGACGAAGATCGGCTTGAGCCCGGAGGCAGCCAGCTCGCCGGCCGTCGTTTTCCTGAGGATCGTGATCATCATCGCGCTGGTAGACTGGACGACGATCGCCAGGATCGCCCGCGCCGGCACGATCACCGTGCGCGACGTCGACTATGTGCGGGCGGCGACCGTGAGCGGCGCGAAGGGACCGTACAATGTCTTCGTGCACGTGCTGCCGAATATCGCGACCCCTCTGATCGTCGCCATGACGCTGTCGGTCGGGCGCATCATCCTGTTCGAATCGACCCTCAGCTTCCTCGGCTTCGGCATCGTTCCGCCCACTCCCACCTGGGGCAACATGCTGACCAACGCCCAGCAGCTGATCATCTCTGCGCCCCTGCTCGCGGTTTATCCGGGTCTCCTGATCTTCACGACGGTGATGGCGGTGAATTTCGTCGGCGACGGGGTGCGGTCCGCATTCGACCCGCGCTCAGAGACGGGCTCGCGGTCGCATTGAGACATGCCTGAAAACAGAAGTCTTATGGAGGAGAAAATGACGTCTGTAGGGTTGAAATTCAAAACATTCGCCAAGGTCGCGCTGGCCGGGACTGCAATCGCGATTTTGGCTTCGACAACGACGATGGCCCAGCCGAGCAAGGATCAGCTCGTCGTCGGCCAGATCCAGTTCCTGACCAATTTTCATCCGCTGATCCAGGTCAACAACACCAAGCGGTTGACGATCAACTATTCCCTGAGGCCGATCACCGCCTTCGACGAAAACGTCGTCAATCAGTGCATTCTGTGCGAGACGCTGCCGACGATCGAGAACGGGCTCGCCAAGATCGTCGACCTGCCCGACGGCAAGAAGGGCATGCAGGTAACGCTCACCTTGAGAAAAGGGCTCGCCTGGGGAGACGGCGTACCGGTCACGTCCAAGGACATCGAGTTCACCTGGAAGATGGCGCGCGATCCGAAGATCGGATTTTCCAACTACAATTCCTGGGATCGCGCCACGGACCTGAAGATCGTCGACGACCGCACCGTCGTCCTGACCCTGCCGCAGGTCCTCTCCAGCTATAATTCATGGGATCAGATCCTGCCGGAGCACCTGGAAGGGCCGGTCTATGCCGCCAATCCGACGCTCGACACCTATGTCAAGCAATCGCTCTACAATACCCAGCCGACCAATCCCGGCCTCTGGAACGGCGCCTTTCTTCTGAGCGACTACCAGATCGGCACGCGCATCGTCTTCCAGCCCAATCCCCATTGGCCGGGCACCAAGCCACACCTGCAGCGCATCATCTTCAGTTATCGCGACAATTCGTCGGCACTGCTTCAGAACCTTCTGGCCGGCGCGGTGGATGCGGTGCCGGTCAGCCCCGGCGGCATCAGCTTTTCGCAGATGCTCGACCTGCGCGGCCAGCAGCCGACCAAGTTCAAATACTATATCGACTACGGCACTAACGTGGAGCGCATCGCGGTCAACTTCGACAATCCGATCCTGCAGGATAAATCGGTGCGGCAGGCGCTTCTTTACGCGATCGACCGGCAGGCGATCAGCGACGAACTGTTCGGCGGATTGCAGCCGGTGGCGAACGGCATCCTCAGCGACGAGAACGCCTATTACAACAAGAACATGACGATCTACAAATACGATGCGGAGAAGGCCAAGGAGCTGCTGGCGAGCGCCGGCTGGAAGCCGGGCCCGGACGGCATCTGCGTGAACGACAAGGGCGAGCGTCTTTCGCTCGAACTGGTGTCGACCGCCGGCAACCAGACCCGCGAGCAGATCGCCCAGGTCGTCCAAAGCCAGATGAAGGACGTCTGCGTCGAGATCAAGAACAACTTCGTGCCGCTCCAGGAATTCAACGGCGAGATGGCGCGCAAGCGGAAGTTCAAGGCGCTCATGATGTCCTCGATCGACTTCTCACCGTCGGTATCCCCGCACATCGCGCTCGGTTCGGATTCCATTCCGAAGGCGGAGAACAACGGCGTCGGCAATAATTTCTCCGGCTATGCGAACCCGGCCATGGATGAAGCGATTTCCGAACTGGAAGTGGCTCTCGACCCGAAAACCACCAAGGAGAAATGGGCGGACGTCCAGAAGATTTTCGCCGACGATCTGCCGATGCTGCCGCTCTATTTCTATCCGCGCGCCTATGTGGCGGTGCCCGACCTGGTGAATTTCCGGCAGGGCACGCTCGATCCCCTGGCGATATGGGCGGAGGAATGGGACCGGAAATAATCCGGTCGCCGTGATTGCCAGCTTGTCGAGACACCACGAAGCACGGGATTTCCAATGACGATGAACATCGCCGTTCTGGACGATTATATCGGCATTTCACAGAAGATCGCCGATTGGGAGCCGTTGAAATCCCGTGCCAACGTGGTCGTGTTCGACAGGCCGCTTGCCGTACCGGACGAGGCGGCGAGGGAACTCGCCGACTTCGACGTCATCTGCACGCTCCGGGAACGGATGCCGATCCCGGCCGCGCTGATCGGGCGGCTGCCGCGGCTGAAATATATCGTCGTGACGGGAAAGCGTTACGACACGGTGGATGTCGCGGCTGCTGCGGCCCGCGGCATCCCCGTCTCCAACACGCCGGTCTCCGGTGCCGGCGCGGGCGGGGTCGCGGAGCTCGTCTGGGGGCTGATCCTGTCGGCCGCCCGGCACATAGCCTCCGAGGACCGGATGATGCGGCAGGGCGGCTGGCAGCATCATGCGGGAACGACCGTCGGCGGCAAGACGCTCGGCATTCTCGGACTTGGCGGGCTCGGCCGCCGCGTTGCCGAGATCGGCCGGGTCTTCGGCATGGACCTGCAGGCCTGGAGCCAGAACATGACGGACGAGCAGGCGGAGGCCGCCGGCGCCCGCCGCGTGTCGAAGGAAGAGCTCTTTGCCACCAGCGATATCGTCACCATCCATCTCGCTCTCAGCGACCGGACCCGCGGCATCGTCGGGGCGCCGGAACTGCAGGCGATGAAGAAAAGCGCCTTCCTCATCAATACGGCGAGGGGTGCCATTGTCGATGAGCGAGCCCTTATCGATGCTTTGAGAAGCGGTTCGATCGCCGGGGCGGGGCTCGACGTCTATGAAAGAGAGCCGCTGCCGGCGGATCATCCGTTCCGCAGCATGCCGAATGTGGTGATCACGCCGCATCTCGGCTATTTCACGCGGGAGATGCTCGGCACCTATTACGGCGATGCCGTTCGCCTGATCGAGGCTTTTCTGGACGGCAGGCCCGAGCGGGTCGTCAACATGGTGGCCGCCGATACCTGAGGCATCGCTGCATCTGGAGATGCTACGCCTGCGCGTCCTTGAGGAGCTGCAGGCTCAGATCCCTGAGTATCCGGAAGGCGGCCTCATGAAGCCTGTTGTTGAGCCTGCGGGCTGGCTGGACGAGCTCCACGGAGAGAACGAGTTCCGGCCCGACGATCTTGCGCGTGGCAAGGCCCGAGCCGGCACCTTTGGATTTCAGCGTCCGCATCGACGCGACCGTGAAACCATAACCATCACGCACCAGGTCGAACATCGTTTCAAGCGGATCGAGCTCGAACACGATATTCGGTTTCTGACCCATGCGCGCCAGTTCCGACTCTACGATCACCCTCGTGCTGTTGGGGCGGCAGGCTATGACCATGGGCAGGGACGCCAAGGCTTCCAAAGGCACGGGGTCCGGGTCGTCGAAAGCATCTTCCGAGCCGATCAGATAGAGGTTCTCGTCGACCAGATCATGAATTTCCAGCATGGGCGAGGAGGGGGCGTTGTACATGATCGCCATGTCGATGCGGCCCGAGAGGAGCCATTCCTGCAACTGGCTGGAGCGGCCGTGGATGAGCGTCACCTGGGCGTCCGACAGCTCCTCCCGCAGGCGGCGGATCAGTGCGGTGGCGATGGCGATGGAAATCGTGGCGGGCAGGCCGATCGCGACCTTTCCCGATTTGCCGGTGCGCGCATTGTCGATGTCCTCATAGGTCCGTTCGACCATCCGAAGAATGCCGCGGGCGTTGCTGAGCAGCCGCTCGCCCGCCTCGGTGACTTCCACGCCGCGGCCGTTGCGGACGAGCAGCCTTTCCTTGAGTTCGATCTCGAGGTTCCGCACCTGTCTGCTGAGCGCAGGCTGTGCAACATGCAGAAACGCCGAAGCGCGGCTGAAACTGCCGAGCTCCGCCACGCGCACGAAATATCCGAGCTGCCGAATGTCCATTCTTTCCTCCCATTCGAGTTATGCCGGTTTGTTATGTCTGATAGTGAGGCTTAACATCTGGTGATAGGCCACCATGTGGCGTAGCGTTTCCTGGGTCAATTTCATTCTGGAGGAGAATGGTGGCGACGTCGGAAAATGTGGCGGACCGAAACGGCTTGAAAATCTGGGAATGCGTGCTTTGCGGCTATCGCTATGACGAGGCGCTCGGCGATCCCGATGGCGGCGTGCCGCCCGGTACACGCTGGGAGGATGTGCCGGACGACTGGATATGTCCGGATTGCGGGGCCAGCAAGCATCAGTTCGACATGAAGGTCGTCGGCTGACAGCGGATCAGCCGCCGCAGGGGATGGCAAGTTTGTCAACAAGAGGAGGATCAACATGCAGGCCGCGTCGTATTCAGAGAAGGAACCGAGCCGCTTTCGCCGCGGCCAGTCCTGGAAAATCAACCTGTTCGGCAAGAATTCCGATGTCGCGACGCCGGAGCCCCAGGCGTTTCGCCTCGATCTCAATGCCCACCAGAAGCTCGATTCGCATTTTCACATCGTCGATCAGTTCCAGGTCTTCGTCGCCGGGAGCGGCACGATCGGCCGGGACGAAGTACGTCTCGTGACGGTCCACTATGCCGACCATCACACCGGTTACGGGCCGCTGATCGCCGGCGCCCAGGGCCTCTCCTATCTTACGCTGCGCAGCAAGACGGACGCCGGCCTCGTCTATCTGACCACCCCGGATATCCGCGAGAAACTGCGGCCGACCAAGCGGCGTCACCGCGTTTCCGAGCCGGTGACGCTTTCCATCGATCCTGTTCTGCGCGACCGTACGGAGATTTCCGTCGAGACGGTGATCGAGGAACAGCCGGACGATGACGGAATGAACGTCAAGGTCATCCGCCTCGGTCCGTCGATGACAACGCGGGCGCCCGATCCGAGCGCGTCCGGCGGCCAATTTCTCATCGTCCTGAACGGCAGCCTGATCTTCGAAGGTGCGATTTACACGCCGTTTTCGCTGATCTTCGTCCGTTCCAGCGATGACGCGCCCATGCTCCAGGCCGGCGAGAGCGGACTGGAGCTCATGGTGACCCAGTATCCGCGCGAAGACGACTGGATGAAATCGATCCAGGCGCCCTGAAAACAATCGGGAGGAAAATCTTGCGGCCGTTCGATCTCGATGCGGTCCGGAAGGAGATCGCGCCTTCCGGTACATTGAAATGCGCGCTCAATCACGGGAACGTCGTCCTTGTTCGCCGCGGGCCGACAGAAGACAGCCCGAGCGGTGTTTCCGTCGATCTGGCGAGGGCGCTGGCCGACCGGCTGAAGCTTCCGATCGCCTTCCGGCATTACGACAGGGCCGGCGCGGTTTCCGGCAGCGTCGATACAGGCGAATGGGACGTCTGCTTTCTGGCGATCGACCCTGAGCGCGCCGAGCGGATCGCCTATAGCGAACCCTATGTGCTGATCGAAGGAGCGTATCTTGTCCGCGCCGATGGCAAGGCGAAAACGCCGGGAGACGTGGACCGGCTTCAGCTGCGGATCGGGGCTGTCAAGGGCAGCGCTTACGAACTCCACCTGTCGCGGAGCGGCAAAGGCGGCCGGCTCACGCGCTTCGACAGTTTCGCCGAAGCAACCGCAGCTCTCGATGCCGGTCAGCTCGACGGCCTTGCCGGCGTTCGGCAGGCGATGCGGAAGGTGGCGGCCGATCACCCCGCATTCGTTGTGATGCCGACACCGTTCATGACCATTCCGCAGGCCGTCGGCGTCAGCTCGACAAGGCTCCTCGCGGCACAGTTCGTTGCGGCATTCGTCGCGGAGATGAAGGCCGGCGGTCTTGTCCGTCAGTCCCTGGCCGGCAGTGGCCATTCAGACGTGATCGTGCCGACGTGATCGTGCCCGGCACCTGAGCCCCGTACCTCCTTGCTCGTTCATTAGCGTCGTTGAATTCAAACCGAGGACCGTTGAAGGGGACTCGCACATTCCGCGAGCCGCCCTACATAGACGGAGGTTTTTCATTTGTTCTCGTTTTGAATCTATGCGAGCATATGCCCGCAATCTGGAGGAAGTCCTGTTATGTCTCTGAAAACGAAGCTGCTGGGCATTGCTTTCGCGCTCGGTGTTTCGGCCACCATGGCCAATGCCCAGGTCGTCGTCTCTTCCAAGATCGATACCGAAGGCGGCGTGCTCGGCAATATCATCCTCGCCATGCTGAAGGCCAACAACATCGAGGCGACCGACCGTATCCAGCTCGGCGCGACGCCGGTGGTCCGCAAGGCGATCACCGCCGGCGAGATCGACATCTATCCGGAATATACGGGCAACGGGGCCTTCTTCTTCGAAAAGGGCGACGATCCGGCCTGGAAAAATCCGGAGCAGGCCTATGAAGCGGTCAAGAAGCTCGACTACGACGCCAACAAGATCGTCTGGCTGACGCCGTCCTCCGCCAACAACACCTGGGCGATCGCGCTGCGCAAGGATGTCGCGGAGGCCAACAACCTGAAGACGCTTACGGATTTCGGCAAATATGTTGCGGGCGGCGGCAAGATCGTGCTCGCGGCCTCTTCCGAATTCGTCAATTCCGCCGCGGCACTGCCGGCCTTCCAGACCACATACGGCTTTCAGCTGAAGCCGGAGCAGCTGATCACGCTGTCGGGCGGCGATACGGCCGCGACGATCGCGGCGGCTGCCAACCAGACCAACGGGGCGAATGCGGCCATGGTCTACGGCACCGATGGCGGCATCGCGCCTTCCGGTCTCGTGGTTCTGGAAGACGACAAGGGCGTACAGCCGGTCTACCAGCCCGCGCCGATCATCCGCGAGGAGGCGCTCAAGAAAAATCCGAATATCGAAAGCCTGCTGAAGCCGGTCTTCGAAAAGCTCGATCTCGTGACATTGCAGGATCTCAACGGCCGCGTCCAGGTGGGCGGCGAGCCGGCCAAGGCGGTCGCCGAGGATTTCCTCAAGAAGAACGGCTTCCTGAAGTAGTTCCGTTTCGGGCGGCTTTCGTGCCAACATGAGCCGGGTGCCTCGAAGCATCCGGCTTTTTCATCGGGATTTGGATACCGCGAGGCAGGGGAGCGGTTTGAGGATAAAGTTCGACAAGCTCGGCATCGTCATCGCCCTGATCGCGGCCTACGGGACTTTCTGGGCGGCCTTTGCAACGCTCAAGCCCAATCGCATATTGCAGGGAGAAGCGAGGGCGATCCTCGACGCCTTGCCGGGATGGGCGGGTTTCGGCCTGCTCGCTATCCTGTTCATGGCCGCAATCGCAGCACTCTTCCGAACTTCCCCATGGCTGAAGCTGGTCGCGGCGGCCGCTGCACTGGCGGCCTTGACGCTTTCGATCGGTCTCGCCGCAAGCTTTCTGACACCCGACGGCAACAGCTATGCCCGCGTCTCTCCGGCCTCGGGCTTCTGGCTCCTGCTGTTCGCATCCGCGTTGCTGGCCGCCGATGCGATCACGCGGCTTGCGCCGCCGCCCTGGATGCGCGTGCTGTTCCTGATCCTTGCGGCGATTGGGGTCGGAGCGATCCTGATGTCGGGAAGCTGGGACGGGCTGTCGATCATGAAGGAATATGCCGGCCGCGCCGACGTCTTCTGGATCGAGGCGGGCCGGCACGTGACGCTGGCGCTCGGCTCGCTGTTCGCCGCCGTCGTGGTGGGATTGCCGCTCGGCATCCTCTGTCACCGGGTTGAACCGCTCCGGGCAGCGGTGCTCAATACATTGAACCTCATCCAGACGATCCCGTCGATCGCGCTGTTCGGCATCCTGATCGGGCCGCTGGCATGGATTTCCGCCACCGTGCCGGGTGCGGCGGCGATCGGCATTCACGGCATCGGCGTCGCGCCGGCTTTCGTAGCGCTCTTCCTCTACTCGCTTCTGCCGGTGGTCGCCAACACAGTCGTCGGTCTTGCCGGCGTGCCGCGCGAGGCAAACGATGCAGCCCGCGGCATCGGCTTGACCGATCGGCAGCGGCTCTTCCAGATCGAGTTTCCGCTGGCGCTGCCGGTCATCCTGACAGGCATACGCATCGTGCTCGTTCAGAACATCGGCATGGCGACGATCGCGGCGCTGATCGGCGGCGGGGGCTTCGGAGTCTTCGTCTTCCAGGGCATCGGGCAGACCGCCATGGATCTCGTGCTGCTCGGCGCCGTGCCGACCGTGGCGCTCGCCTTCGCCGCGGCTGTCGTGCTGGATGCCCTGGTCGAAATGAACACGCGCGGACCGAACGGAGCGAGCAGCAGATGATCGAGATCGACGGCATCACCAAGCGCTATGACGGCATAACCGTGGTCGACGATGTTTCGATGGTGATCGAGCCGCGGACCGTCACCGTGATTGTCGGCACGTCCGGCTCGGGCAAGACGACGCTCATCCGGATGATCAACCGGCTGGTGGAGCCGAGCGAGGGATCGATCAGGCTCGACGGCGAGGACAACCGTTCGATCCCCGGCTATGAACTGCGTCGCCGGATCGGTTACGCCATCCAGGGGCACGGGCTTTTCCCGCATCGCACGGTGGCGCAGAACATCGCCACAGTGCCGGGCCTGCTCGGCTGGCAGAAGTCGCGCGTCGACGCCAAGGTCGAGGAGCTTTTGACGCTTTTCCAACTCGACCCGAAGACCTTCGGGCCGCGTTATCCGCACGAGCTTTCCGGCGGTCAGCAGCAGCGCGTCGGCGTCGCCCGGGCGCTTGCCGCCGAACCGAACGTGCTTTTGATGGACGAGCCTTTCGGAGCGCTCGACCCGATCATCCGCGCCAAGGCGCAGGAAGACCTGTTGGCGATTCAGAAGCATTTCGGCACGACGATCGTGCTCGTCACGCATGACATGAACGAAGCGTTCCATCTGGCTGATAACATTGCGGTTATGGACAAGGGAAAGGTGTTGCAATACGGTCCGCCCGCAGAACTCGTGCGGGCTCCGGCCACACCTTTCGTCGAGACGCTGATCGGCGATGGCGAGCGGCCGTTCCGCCTGCTTTCGATCGCCAGGACCGGAGCGGCGGCGGAGCCCGGCGAGGCGGAGGGCGAGCCGATCCGCGAGGACAGGAGCCAGCAGGAGGCGCTCGCCGACCTGATCTGGACCGGGCGGAAAGCGTTGCCGGTCATCTCGGCCAGCGGCGCGCCCATGGGGCGGGTCACTCTCGAAACACTTCTCAAGCGCGGCGCGAGGCGCCGATGAAGGTCTGGGCGCCGACGATCCTTCGCGGCTTGCTGCTCGTTCTGCTGGTTGCTTTTCTGGTGTCGCCGGGGAGTTTCGAGCCGCTGCTGAAGCCGTTGGTGCAGCCGAATGCACCGGCCATCTACAATCAGGGAAGCCTTCTCGGTTTGACGCTCCAGCATTTAAGGACGGTCTTCATCGCAACTTTGGCCGCGACGATCATCGCTGTGCTGCTGGCGATCCTCGTCACAAGGCCGTTCGGCGCGGAATTCCTGGCGCTTTCCCGCAGCCTCGTGAATATCGGCCAGACCTTTCCGCCCGTTGCGGTGCTGGCGCTCGCCGTGCCGGCCGTGGGCTTCGGCGAGAAGCCGACGCTGATAGCGCTTTTCCTCTATGGCCTGCTGCCGATCTTCGAGAATACGCTGACGGCGCTCACCAACTTGCCGCGCTCCGTGATGGAAGCGGCGCGCGGTTCCGGCATGACGCCGCTGCAGCGTCTTGTCCAGGTCGAACTGCTGCTTTCGCTGCCGGTGATCGTTGCCGGCATCCGGCTTTCCGTGGTCATCAGCCTTGCGACGGCAACGATCGGTTCGACGGTGGCGGCAAGGACGCTCGGCGAGGTGATCATCGCCGGGCTGCAATCGAACAATCTCGCCTTCATCCTACAGGGCGGCCTGATCGTCGGCGCGCTCGCGGTGCTGATCTATGACGGGCTATCGGCGATCGAAGCGATGTTGACCCGCCGGATCCGGACCTGATCAGCCGTGGCTCGAATCGGTCGGGATCGTGGGCTCCGCGTCCTGTTTCAGGTTGCCGCGATGGAAGATGAACAGACCGGCCAGCACGATGATCGCGGCGCCGGTCAATGTCTGGGCATCGGGAAAATCGCCGAAGAACACCCAGCCGAGAACGATCGCCCAGAGCAGCAGCGTATATTGCAGCGGCGCCAGCACTGAGGCCGGCGCAAGCTTCAGCGAGCGAGTGATCAGCAGATGCGCGGCACAGGATACGACGCCGAGCAGGAGCAGGGCCAGGAGTTCGCCGGTGTCGAAGGGGCTCCAGTTGCCGATCGTGAGGAACGCTCCGGCAATCAGGCAGGCGAGTGTCTGCCAGGTGACGAGCGTCGCGTCCGGCGTCGAGCGGAGCATGCGGTTGAGCACCAGCGTGAGCGCGAAGGAAAGGCTGCCGACGAGGCCGAAAATCGACGGCCAGGACAGCATTTCGGAAGAGGGGCGCAGCGCGATGACGACGCCGATGAAGCCGATCAGGACCGCGAGCCAGCGCCGCCAGCCGATGCGTTCACCGAGCAGGAAATGGGATAGCGCCGCGACATAGATCGGCCCGGCCATGTAGAAGGTCATGACATCGGCGAGCGGCAGATAGACGACAGCTGCGTAGAAGAGCCCGGTATCGGCTGTCGCGAGGATCACGCGCAGCACATGAAGCTGAGGCTTTTCGACCCTGTACAGCGCCGAAGCCGGCTGGCGGCTAAGCATCGGCCCGAGCACGAAAAAGGCGCCGATCGAGCGGATGAGCAGGACCTGGCCAACGGAAAAACTCGCTACCAGCCATTTGCCCATGGCGTCGTTCAGCGCGAACATGAAGTCGCCGAGCAGCATCAGGAGGACGCCAACCAGGACTGCATTGCCGCCCACGGCGTAGGCCGCTCTTTTGTTCATGATGTTCGAGCGCTCCCGACTCTCTGCATTGAAAGCAGCGACTTACCCTGCGAGCCGGCCGCCTTGCAAGGGCCTTGGTGCGCCGGTGGTTGTCGGAAAACTGATCGGCAGGCCACGCAGCACGCGGACGGCGAGAAAGGCGAAGCACTCGGCTTCCACCGCATCGCCCCGCCAGCCGAATTCATCGGCGGAAACGGCCTTCGCGCCGGCACGGCTTTCCAGCATCGCCATGATCGTCGGGTTACGCCTCCCGCCGCCGCTGACGATCAGCCGCTTCGGCCTGTGCGGCAAAAGGTCGAGCGCCTTGCCGACGGCCGATGCCGTGAAGGCGGAGAGGGTTGCGGCACCCGTAGCATCGTCGAGGCCGTCGGCCATGGCGGCGCTGAAATCGAAACGATCGAGCGATTTCGGATAGGGTGCGGTCAGGTAGGGATGCCGGAGCAGTGTGGCGAGGCGGTCTTCATCGACCTTGCCGGAAGCGCCGAGCGTGCCGTTCTTGTCCATGTCGCCGAGGCCGCGTGCCTTCATGAAGTCGTTGAGCGGCGCATTGGCCGGCCCTGTGTCGAAGGCGATCACAAGCTCCTTGCCGTCCCACCAGGTGATGTTGGCGACGCCGCCGAGATTGAGCACCGCCGTATCGCCGGACGTGTCGAGACCGCGCAGCAGCGCGGCATGGTAGGCGGCCGCGAGAGGCGCACCCTGGCCACCGGCGCGAACGTCCGCCGAGCGGAAGTCGTAGGCGACCTTGCAGCCGAGGATCGAAGCCATGAGTTTGCCGTCGCCGAGCTGACGGGTGTCGCCGAGCCTTTCCCTGGTCGGAGCGCGGTGCAATACCGTCTGGCCGTGGAAGCCGACGATGCCGACATCGGCCATGGTCAGCCCGCAGCTCTCGGCGAGGTCCTTCACTGCCTGCGATTGGGCGCGGGTCAGCGCTTCTTCGGCTTCGCGAAAGATTGCCGGATCGGGGCCTTCGAAATTCCAGGCGCGGGCCTGTTTCAGCGTTTCCTCCAGAAGCGCGCGGATTTCCGGCGGATAAGGGGCCAGCGTATAGGCGCCGAAGGTATCGATTGTCTCGCCGTCGGTCTTCAGGAGCGCCACGTCGATATTGCCGTCGAGAACAGTTCCGGTCATCAGGCCGACGGCCCAGATTGGCTCCATCGTGAAATTCCTCAACTTTGATTGACGAGATCGCCGACCGCCTGGCGCACCGCAAGGATGCCGCTGTCGAAATGGCGGGTCGGGTGAATGCGGTTGGTGAGCAGCGTCCAGGCGCGGGCCCTGTCGAAGTCGATCCAGAGAGCGGTGCCGGTGAAGCCCGTATGACCGATCGTGCCGGGGCTGCAGGCGTTGCCGCCCCACCAGTCCGGATAAGGCTGCTCCCAGCCATGGGTGCGTTTGCCGGAAAGCGGCGTGCGCATCAGCGTGACGGCTTCCTTGGAGGCTCCCGTGCCGTCGAGCAGGCTTTCGGCGAAATCGAGAACCGAGGTTACGGTGCCGAACAGGCCCGCATGGCCCGAGCCCTGCAGCGCCGAGCAGTTGTCGTCATGCACCTCGCCCGACAGAACGCGGTGTCGCCAGGTGCAGTCCTCCGTCGCGGCGGAGTTTTCCGGATCGGCAGACCAGGCGAAACCGGGGCCGGGATCGAGGTCCCGCAGCGTCTTGCCGGTCAGCCGTTCCAGGGCGAAACCGAGCAGGATGAAGTTGATATCGGAATAGACCGGAGGGCCGGCGCGCCATTCCCGCTGCAGGATGAAGGCGCGCAAGAGCTCCGGATCGCGGCCATAGGTATAGATTGGCGCGACGGCCGGGAAAGGCGTCTGGTGGCCCAGGCACTGGCGGAAGGTGACTTTCCGCTCCCAGGCATCGGCATCGTACTGACGCAGGTCCGGCAGGAGCGTGATGAGAGGCGCGTCCAGGTCGATCACGCCTTCATCCGCCAGTCTCAGGATGCGCGTCGTGGTGAAAATCACCTTGGTCAGCGAGGCGAGGTCGAACCATGTGTCGAGCGCCATCGGCCGGATGATCGGAGTGACCTGCGCCGCTCCGGTCGCGCGCGTCATGCGGCCGTGTTTCAGATCGACGATGCCGAACACGCCGCCCGGGATGCGCTTGTCCGCCACCGATTTCTGCAACGGTGCGAACGCCCGCTCGAAGGTGGCGGTCAATTCGGCATCGGCGGTGGTTCGGGTCCGGTCGTCCATGGTCCTGTTCCTCAGGCCTCCGCCCGCGCCCGGTGATCCGGTCCGAAATCCCGCCACTGCGGCTCCGGCGGTTCAAAACCGGGCGGGCGGACGAGGGACGGAACCTGGCGCGTATCGAGCTCGAAATGCTGGTTGCGGCGATCGATGCTCGGCACGGCGGAAATCAACCGCTTTGTATAGGAATGCTGCGGATTGGAAAGTACCGAAGCGGCATCGCCGATTTCGACGATCTGTCCCGCATAAAGCACGGCGATGCGATGGGCGATGCGCTCCACGACCGCCATGTCATGGGACACGAAGAGATAGGCGAGACCGTATTCCTTCTGCAGGTCGACCAGCAGTTCCAGCACTTTCGCCTGGACCGAGACGTCGAGCGCCGAGACCGCCTCGTCGAGGACGACGACCGACGGATTGAGCATCAGCGCACGGGCGATGCAGAGCCTCTGTCGCTGACCGCCGG
Organism: Neorhizobium sp. CSC1952; assembly: GCF_030378245.1. Lineage (NCBI taxonomy): Bacteria > Pseudomonadati > Pseudomonadota > Alphaproteobacteria > Hyphomicrobiales > Rhizobiaceae > Neorhizobium > Neorhizobium sp. CSC1952. The sequence goes on from NZ_CP128416.1 coordinate 3,739,391, forward strand.
AGAATTGGTGCGGGTAGCGCTCCAGGCTATCCTCCGGCAGGCCGACCCGCTTCAGGAGCGCCTTCATCTTGTCGCGGGTTTCGGTAGTGATCCGGCCGCCGGCGGCGATGACGGGCTCGGCAAGTATGCTGTCGATCCGAAGCCGCGGATTGAGCGAGGCGTAGGGGTTCTGAAACACCATTTGCGTGGCTGGATCGGTCGCATCCGCGACGCTGCCAGCCCTCTCCGTTAAACCATGGGCCGAGAACCTGCCGCGGGTCGGGCGCACAAGACCAAGGATCGCGCGCGCCGTGGTGGATTTGCCCGAGCCGCTTTCGCCGACGATCGCCAGCGTCTCGCCCGGCATCAGGTCGAAGCCGACGTTTTCCACGGCATGGACCGATCCCGGCGAACGGCCGAGCAGCCCGCCCGAAACCTTGAAGCGCACCGTCAGGCCGTCGACGCTCAGGGCAGGGGGCTTGGCCTTCTCCCGCCGGAAATCGGCGCGGGCGGCGCGGCCGGATTCGAAATGCGGCACGGCGCTCAACAGGTGACGGGTATATGGATGCTGCGGCCGATCGAGGACCTGGTCAAGCTGCCCCTGTTCCACCGCTTCGCCGGCCTGCATGACCATGATCTTGTCGGCAATGCCGGCGACGAGGCCGATGTCATGGGTGATGAAGATCATCGCCATGCCGGTCTCGTGCTTCAGTTCGCCGAGCAATGCCATGATCTGCGCCTGAACGGTGACATCGAGGGCGGTGGTCGGTTCGTCCGCGATCAAAAGGCGCGGGTTGCAGGCGAGAGCGGTCGCGATCATCACCCGCTGGAGCATGCCGCCGGAGAGCTGGTTCGGGCAGTATTTCAGTCGCCGCGCCGCATCGGGAATGCGCACGCGATCCAGCGCATCCCTGGCGGCGGCGGTCGCCTGCCGGCCGGTCAGGCCCCGGTGCAGGCGGAAGGATTCCTCGATCTGTGTACCGATGGTGAGCACCGGGTTGAGCGAGGTCATCGGCTCCTGGAAGATCATGCCGATCTCCGAGCCACGGATCTTTTCGAGTACCGGTTCGCCCGCTTGAGCGAGGTCGAGGATACTACCATCGCGGCGCTTGAAGTCGATCGAGCCGCCGATGATGCGGCCGCCGCCGAAATCCACGAGGCGGTTGATCGAAAGTGCGGTCACGGACTTGCCCGAGCCGCTTTCGCCGACGATCGCCAGCGTCTCGCCGGCTGCGAGATCGAAGCTGACGCCTTTGACGATCTCGTTCTTCGACGGGTCTCGTCCAAAGCCGACGCGCAAATTCGATGTGGAGAGGAGCGGAGTGGTCATGCCGGCCGGCTCCTCGTCCTAGGGTCGAGGATATCGCGCAGCGCGTCACCAAGCAGGTTGAAGCCAAGGATGCTGATCATGATCGCCAGCGCCGGGAAGATCAGCAGCCAGGGCGCCGTCTCCATCAGGTTGCGGCTGTCCGCCAGCATCAGGCCGAGCGAAGAGGCCGGCGGCTGAGTGCCGAGGCCGAGGAAGGAGAGACCTGCTTCCGTCAGCAGCGACCAGGCGAGCGCCAGCGTCACCTGGACGGTCAGCGGCGCGACAAGATTGAGAAGCAGGTGGCGGGTCAGGATATAGCGCCGGCTCGAACCGAAGGTGCGGGCGGCATCGACGAATTCGCGCGACTTGATGGAGAGCGCCGGGCCGCGCACCACCCGCGTGAAGATCGGCGTGTAGACGGTCGCGATCGCAGCCACGCTCGTCCACGTGCCCGGGCCGGCGACGGCGATGATGAGGAGTGCCAGCAGGATCGCCGGGAAGGCCAGCAGCACGTCCATGACGCGCATGACGAACCCATCCCAGGCTCTGCCGAACCAGGCGGCGGTCAAGCCCAGCACCGTGCCGGCGATCGTGGCCAGCGCGACGGCGCAGAAGCCGACCAGGAAGGACTGACCGATGCCTTTCATCAGGCGGCTTGCGACGTCGCGGCCGAAGAGGTCGGTGCCCATCCAATAGGTCGCATTCGGCGCATGCAGCCGGTCGATGCGAAACTGCTGGAGCGGATTGTGCGGGGTGATGTCGAACATGCCGAGCAGGGCGATGATGATGTAGACCACGACGATCGTACCGCCGATCCTGCCGCTGGCATGGGAAAAGATCGCACGCAGCATCGACATCAGCCGCCTTCTCCGAGACGGATGCGCGGGTCGAGCGCGGCATAAGCGAGGTCGACGAACAGATTGACCACCATGAAGTTGAAGGCGATGAAGAGGACGCAGCCCTGCACGAGCGCATAGTCGCGCTGCAGGATGGCGTCGAGGACGAGACGGCCGAGGCCCGGCAGGGCATAGATCTGTTCCACCAGAACCGCGCCGCCGAGCAGATAGCCGAATTCCACGCCGCTCAAGGTGACGACCGGGATCAACGCATTGGGAAGCGCATGGCGCCAGATGACGCTGCGTTTCGAGGCGCCCTTGGAGCGGGCGGTGCGGACGTAATCGTCGCTCAGCACGTCCAGCATGGCGGAGCGTGATATGCGGGTGACGGAGGCGGCGAAGGCAAAACCGAGCGTGATGGCCGGCAGGATCATCTGGCCGAGATTGCGCAGCGGATCCTCGAAGAACGGCGTGAATTCCCCCATAACCGGCAGGATGCCGAAGCCCGCCGACAGGGCGTAGATGATCAGCAGGCCGACGACGAAATTCGGGGTCGACTGGCCGATCATCGCGAAGATCCGGACGCCGAGGTCGGACATCTTCTCGTTACGGGTGGCGGCGAAGACGCCGGCCGGCAGGCCGACGAGAAGCGCGACGCACATGGACATCAGGGCAAGCTGAAGCGTCAGCGGGAAACGTTCCAGGATGACGGCGAGCACCGGCCGGCCGTAAGTGACGGAAATGCCGAGATCGCCCTGGAAGACGCCGGCGAGCCAGCGCCAGTATTGCACCAGAATCGGCTGATCGATGCCGAAATAGCCCGCCAGCGCATCCCTTTGTGCCGGCGTCAGGAGACCGGCTTCGGTTCCGAGCATCGCGGTAATCGCATCGCCCGGCACCATGCGGATCGTCACGAAGACGAGGATGGAAACCCCGAGCATGACGAGCGGAAAGGTCAACAGCCGTCGCGTCAGGTAACTCATGGATCAACCAACCTCGTATCCGTTACGTCACGCGATCGTCACTGCTGGATGCTGACGCTGCTCAATCCGAACAGGGAGCCTTCCGGCGTCGGTACGAAGCCCTGAACGGTCTTCTGCTGGGCCGTATAGCTGTAGGACGTATAGAGCCAGACCCAGGGCGACACCTCGACGAGATGTTTCTCGAAATCGGCGAAGATCGCCTTGCGCTTGGCGGGATCGGTTTCCTCGCGGCCCTTCTGCATCAGGCTGTCGAGCGTATCGTCGATATAGTTCGCGACCTTCTGCAGGTTGCCGGCCTTGGTCCAGTAGCGGTTGTACATGGAATAAGGATCGGCGCGGCCGCCGTTCAGGGCAACGGCCATGTCGAAATCGCCCTTCAGCCAGGCGTCGACATAGACGTTCAGTTCCATCATCTTGATGTCGAGCTTGACGCCGATTTCCGCAAGCTGCGACTGGATGACCTGCGCTTCGGCAGCAGCGGTTGCCGGTTCGCCGTTGGCGGCGATGACGGTTGCCGAAAAGCCGTCCGCAAAGCCCGCATCGGCCATCAGCTTCTTGGCCTTCTCCACGTCACGCTTGTAGCAGAAAAGGGTGCTGGCGTCGGTGGTGTAGCCCGGCATGGTCAGCGGGCCTGTCACCTTGCCTTCGCCGACGGACGCCGTGTCGAGAACGTCCTGACGGTCGATGGCGCAGGAGATCGCCTGGCGCACGGCGAGATTGTCCATCGGCTTGCGGGCAGGGTTCAGCTGCAGGACGTGATAGGCGAGAACCGGCGTGCGGTTCAGGATGAGGTTGGTCTCCTTCGGCACGAGGGTTGCGACCAGCGGATCATTGAGCAGCGCGAAGTCGATCTGCTTCGTGCGCAGGGACGCAAGGATCGCGGTCTCGTCGGGCAGGACGCTGATGTCGATGCCATCGACACCGATCTTGCCGCCGGCCCAATCCTTGTTGGCGGTCAGAACCTCCTTGGAATTGGGGTCCCATTTTTCCAGCTTGAACGGACCGGAGCCGAGCGCCTTCGTCCCGACCGAGCCGGCCGTGATTTCCGCTGCCGGCACGATCGCTGCATTGATGCTGGCCATGGCCGTCAGCAGCGGCACGTCAGGCCGGGAGAGCTTGAAGGTAACGGTCGTCTGGTCCGGGGTTTCGATGCTGGCGATCGAGCCGAAGTTGGCGCGTGCGGCAGCTGCCGTCTTCTCGTCGAGGATGCGCTCGAAGGACGCCTTCACGTCCGCCGGGGTTACGGGCTTGCCGTCCTGGAACTTGGCGTTGGGATTGAGTTTGAAGGTAAGCTGGGTCCCGTCAGCGGAGAACTCCCAGGAGGATGCGACCGCCGGGACGATCTGCAGGTCCTTGTCGAGACGCACCAGCGGCTCGTAGATCAGTTCCAGCAGGCGGATCGAGGAAAACGCGGTCTGCTTGTGGGGGTCGAGACCCGTCGCATCCTGCGACCAGGCCATGCGCAGCGTTGCAGCCGAGGCGGGGCCTGCCGCGACCGCGGCCCCGAGGGCAACGGCCAGCGCCAGGCCGGAAACGAGCCCGGAAACCTGCTTTGCCGAAAAATTCCTTCCCATTTTCAATTCTCCCTCTCTTCGAGATTCGTTGCTTTTTAGCCCGACCATCCAAGCGGTCCGGGCGGTCGTTCAGCAGCTTTACGCTGTCTTCCCATTTATTGCCTTCCGAAGGAAGCCTCCGGCATCGTCAAGCGCGGTACGCGCCGCATCCACATCCATTCCGGTGAGCTGGATCAGGATCGCGGGCTTGACGTCGTTGCCGGTGAGGTCCAGCGCGCGGCGCGCTTCTTCCGCCGTGCAGCCCGTCGCCTGCATGACGATGCGTGCTGCCCGGGCGACGAGCTTCTGGTTGCTGGCGTGCAGATCGACCATCAGGTTCTGGTAGCTCTTGCCGATGCGGATCATGCTTGCCGTCGTCAGCATGTTGAGCACGAGTTTCTGCGCGGTGCCGGATTTCAACCGCGTCGAACCGGTGAGGATTTCCGGGCCGACGACCGGAGAAATGGCGATGTCGGCAATCGCGGCGATCACCGAATCGGGGTTGCAGGAGAGGGCGACCGTACCGGCTCCAAGCGACTTCGCGTAGTCGAGGGCGCCGATGACGTAGGGTGTACGGCCGCTGACTGCGATGCCGACGACGAGGTCATCTGCCGTCAGGCCGATATCGACAAGCGCCTGCCGGCCCTCTTCCGGATCGTCCTCGGCGCCTTCGACTGCGTGCTGCAGGGCGTGCGCGCCCCCGGCGATCAGGCCGATGACCATGCCTTCCGGCACGCTGAAGGTCGGCGGGCATTCGGACGCATCGAGCACGCCAAGCCGGCCGCTGGTGCCGGCCCCGATATAGACCAGCCGCCCACCTTTCTGGAACGCCCTCACGATTTCGTCGACCGCCTCCGCGATCTGGGGGATCACCTTCTCGACGGCTGCCGGGACGCCTTTGTCCTCCTCGTTGATCTCGCGCAGCACGTCGGCGGTCGGCAGAAGATCGATATCCATGGAACGCGGATTGCGGTCTTCGGAAACCAGTCTTTCCAGTTCGGATATCAGCCGTGCATCGCTCATGATTCTGCTTTCGAACTCAGGCCGAGAGACTGCTTTCCGCAAGATCTGCGTCATGCCGTGCCTTCTCGTTCGCTCGTTACGTTTTGTTAAGAAATTAGGATTTTCCATTCCTTCAGTCAATCGATAGTTGGAATATTTTATTCCAACTATGGCAGGTTTTCACACCTGCGGAATCCGCGGATCAGTGAGCTTGGGCGGCTTTGCGGGCGAGGATGATGGCGCCGGAGACGGCATCGCCGTCGGCTGGCTTGAGGCGGCGGCGGACATCCGGCGCCAGCCAGGGTTCGAGCGGGCTGGAAAGTCCGCCGAGAAGCGTCACGCGCGGGGCTCCGAGATCGAAGAGGGTGCGTACCAGCGTGTCGATCTGTTCCGCCGCGCTCTGGACGATGCGGCGGCCGGCGGAATCGCCCTGATCGGCATGGCGCATGACCATGGGGGCGAGTGCCGCGTAATCGGTTGCGGTGGCGCGATCCATCCAGGCAACCGCTTCCATCGGATCATTCTGGAACCGCTGCATGACCTCTGTCAGCAAGGCCGTCTTTTCCAGCCTGCCGTCATTGGCTCGCAGCGCCAGCCGGATCGCCTTGAGGCCCAGATCCGCGCCGCTGCCCTCGTCGGAAATCGGAAAGCCATAGCCTCCGACCCGCAGGCTGCGGCCGTCCACGAAGCCGAGCCCGATGGAGCCGGTACCGGCGATGACGATCGCGCCGTCACGGCCGGAATGCGCGCCGAGGCAGGCGCCCATCCCGTCGCTCGTGAAGTCGATGCCGGCGAAGGGATGGGGGATCGCCTGGAGGGCTTCCAGCGCACCCTTACGGCTGATCCCGGCAAGGCCGATGCCGACATGGGTGCGGGCGACCTCATCCGGCCCAAGCCCTGCCTCATCCAGAGCCGCGTTGAAGGCGCGGGAAATGGAGGCCCATGCTTCCTCGATGCCCAAACGGGTCGTGGCCGGGCCGGAAAGGCCCTGTCCCAGCACGGCGCCGGAACCGTCCTCGACACGGGCGCGGCAGCCGGTGCCGCCGCCATCGACGCCCAGGAAGTAATGTTCCGCTCCCGCCGTCATGCGCTCAGCCGTTCGATATCGGCGCCGCAGAGCCGGAGTTTGCGATCGAGCTGTTCGTAGCCGCGATCGAGATGGTAGACGCGGTTGACGATCGTTTCACCCTTGGACACGAGGCCAGCCAGGACGAGGGAAACGGAGGCGCGAAGGTCGGTCGCCATCACCTGCGCGCCCTTGAGCGGAGCGCCGCCGCGCACCAGCGCCGTCGTGCCCTGCAGAGAGACGTTGGCTCCCAGCCGCATCAGTTCCGGCACGTGCATGAAACGGCTTTCGAACACGGTTTCGCGGATCAGCGAGGCGCCTTCTGCGCACGCAGCCAGCGCCATGAACTGCGCCTGCAGATCGGTCGGGAAGCCGGGATAGGGCTCGGTGGTGATGTCGGCGGCCTTCAGGGAGCCTTCGCGTGAGACGACGAGGCCGCGGTCGCTCGGCCAGACGCTGACGCCCATCGCTTCCAATACCTGCACGGCGGATGCCAGGTTCTCGAGCCGGGCATTGATGAGTTCCAGCATGCCGCCGGTGATCGCCGCCGCCACCGCATAGGTGCCTGCCTCGATCCGGTCCGGGATGCCGTGGTGTTTCGCCGGCTGCCAGGAAGTCGAGCCTTCGACGAGGATCCGGTGAGTGCCGGCGCCTTCGATCCTGGCACCCATGGCGATCAGGCAGGCGGCAAGATCGGCGACTTCCGGCTCTCGCGCGGCATTGAGGATTTCCGTCTCGCCCTTGGCTGCCGTGGCCGCCATCATCGCCGTTTCGGTGGCGCCGACGGAAGGCGAGGCGAGCACGATGTGTGCTCCCTTCAGGCCCCCGGGTGCTGCGGCGACGATCAGCCCGCTTTCGATACCGATATCGGCGCCGAGCGCTGCGAGCGCCTTGATGTGCATATCGACCGGCCGCGCACCGATGGCGCAGCCGCCGGGCATGGAGACGCGTGCGTGGCCGAAGCGGGCGAGAAGGGGCGCCAGCACCAGCACCGTCGCGCGCATCCTGCGTACGGTGTCGTAGGAAGTTTCCTTGGAGACGATCGCTTTGGCGTCGATGATCGTGGAATGGGCGGCACGCGTCACCTCGGCTCCGTGCAGGCCGACGACGCCGAGCATGTTTTCCACGTCGCTGACCTGCGGGAGGTTGGTAAGCTCGACCGGGTAGGGGCTTAACAGTGCCGCCGCGATCTGCGGCAGTGCGGCATTCTTCGCGCCGGCAATGGTGACGGCGCCCTGGAGCCGATGACCGCCGACGATGCGCAATCTGTCCATGACGAAACCTGCCGAATGAGGGGCGGACCTGCTCGCCCGCACGCCAGCCGAAACTAAACCTCCCGGCTACCGTGTCAATCGTTCGGAATTTTTTATTCCGCCATATGGTATGGTTTGTGATAGATCATGAGAATTGAGGCGCGGAAACGTGTTGCAGGTCTCCGCTGCGATGATATCTTTCGTAAACTGGTGGGCGGGTATCGCGAGGCTTCCAAAGGAACGCATGTCAGTCTTAAAGAAGATCAACGCGCAGCTCGAGGACATGGCGCCGGCGGACCGCGAGATCGGCCAGTTCATCCTCGACAATCCGGATCAGATGCTGCGGCTTTCCTCCGCGGCGCTTGCCGCCGAGACCGGCCGCAGCCAGTCGAGCGTCGTCAAATTCAGCCAGAAGCTGGGCTTTGCGGGATACCAGGACCTGAAGCTCGCGGTCAGCGAGGCGAAGGCGCAGGAATGGCACGCGCCCCCGGGCATGATCCACGGCACGATCGAGGTCGGTGACAGCTATCTGACCATTTTGCAGAAGCTGATCGGCAGCAAGATGCTCTCGATGCAGCAGACGCTTGCCGTCAACAGCGAACAGGAGATCGAGCGGGCGCTGATGGCGCTGAACGATGCGCGCCGCATCCACATGGCAGGCGTCGGCGCTTCCTCATTGGTGGCACGCGACTTTTCCTACAAGCTCATGAAGCTCGGCCGCAACGTGCTGCATGACAGCGACAGTCATGTGCAGATGGCCAATGTCTCGACGCTTGCCGGAGGGGATGTGCTGTTCGCGCTTTCCTATTCGGGCGCCAGTATCGAAACGCTCAGGATCGCCGAACTGGCGCGCGAGCGCGGCGCCACTGTCATCGCCGTGACGGGTCTCAGCGGCGGCCCTCTTCTGCAGGTGGCGAGTATCCGGCTTTATACGGTCGCCGACGAGGAACGCGTCCGTTCGTCGTCCATCACCGCGCGCGACGCGCAGCTCATGCTGACGGACCTGTTGTTCATCCTGCTCGTCCAGCGTCAGGCGGACGCCAACGAATATGTCCATAACAGCGAGCTTGCTGTCTCGGTGCTGAAGGCAAAGTAGTTTTTTCCTCAATGGCCGGCGAGATGCCTCAGCCGCATGACCTTGAAGAAGCCGTTGGGGAAGACACGGCGGATATCCGCCACCTCGAAATCGCCGCGGCGTTCGACCCATTCGGCAATCCGGGCGATGCGGAAAGCCGAGCTCCACCCGACCTTGTGAACGAGCGGCGCCACAGCCTCTTCGATCGCGCCCTGCAGGCCACGTCCGTCGCCGAGCTTGCTGGCGATGATGATCTCGCCGCCGGGTCTCAGCACGCGGGCGCATTCGTCGAGCGCCCGTTCCGGGTCGGGGATCAGGGTGATGACAAAAGGCAGGCAGACCGCATCGAACGATCGGTCTGCGAACTGGAGGCGGCGGGCATCCATGACCTGGAGCGCCCGGACGTGAAAGAGCCGGTTCCGGGCTACCTTTTCCCGCGCCTTGGCGATCATGTGTTCGGAGAGATCGATGCCGGTAACGCTGCACTGCTTCGGATAGTAGGGCAGGACCAGCCCCGTGCCGACGCCGACTTCAAGAATCTCCCGGCCCGCTTCGGAGGCCAGCCTCGCGACCGTACGGTGCCCGTCTTTCAACAAGCCGCGATAGACCCGATCATAGACCGGAGCCCAGCGTTCATACACCTTCTGCTGATGTTCGGAGCTGTTGCGGATCGCCGCCAAGATCGTCTCCCCCTCGATTGTCCCACTGCCGGTTGTAACTCGGGACTAAGACGATAGTTCCGCTCGGCGAATGTTTTGCGACGGGTTGAGAGCTATGGAGGCTCAGGCGGCGCGCATGGCCTCGATGAATTTCCGGGCCTTCTCGGCGATCGAGGCGAGATCGGCTCCGGGTTTATAGAGCGAGGAACCGATGCCGAAGCCGGCAGCGCCCGCCTGGGCGTAGGCGGTCATGTTTTCCGGCGTCACGCCGCCGACCGCAAGCACGGGGATCTCCCTCGGCAAGACCGCTTTCCAGGCCTTGATGACGATCGGCGGGATGGCTTCCGCCGGAAACGCCTTGATGCCGGTGGCGCCTGCCTCGATCGCCGCGAAGGCTTCGGTCGGCGTGGCGACGCCCGGCAGGCTCACCATGCCCGCGGCGCGCGAGGCCTTGATGACAGCCGGGTTGGCGTTCGGCGAGATGATCACTTTGGCGCCGGTCGCGGCGACATCGGCGACCTGGGCGGGCGTCAGGACCGTGCCTGCGCCGATCAGGGTGTTTTCGCCGAAGCGCTTGACGAGCTTTTCGATGCTCTTCAGCGGTTCGGGAGAATTGAGCGGCACTTCGATGATCCGCCAGCCGGCTTCGACCAGCACTTCGCCGACGCTTTCAGCTTCCTCCGGCTTGATGCCGCGCAGGATGGCGACGAGATTGCATGCCTTGAGCGCCTCTTCGAAGGTCATCTCGGACTCCTTGTTACTTGGCGGCTGCGGCCGCGATCAGCAGAATGCCGCGCTTGGCGGCGTTGTCGGGGCCGGGCTCGACCGTCAGGCCGAAGAGCGGCGCGATGCGGCCGTAACGGCTGTTCAGCGCATTGTTGCCGACGATACCGATCGTATCGCCGGATCTGAACCAGCCGGCGGCGCGCGCCTGGCGGAATTCCGAACCGATCACGAGGCCGGAGACGTAATCGAGGATGTTTTCCGGCTTCAGCCTGCCGTCGAGAATGCCGGTGCGGGCGCTGAAGATCGCCGAGAGGAAGGAATCGGCGGAGGCGGATGCGCTTGCGGCGAATTCCGCGCCGCGATCGAAGCTCTGCCAGTCCGGCTCGGCGCCGGGCGCAGGTTCCTGAGCCTTGGCGATGAAGGAATGCTTGGTCAGCAGCGCAAAAACCTCGCCGGTCGCATAGGTCTGAAAACCGTCTATGAGGCCGCCCTTGATCCGCGCCCATTTGCTGTGGGTACCGGGAAGCACGAGCGTACGGTCTCGGTCGAGCCCGTAACCGACGATCTGGGTCTCTTCTCCGCGCATCACATCGGGGAACGGCTTTGAGGCGGGATCACGCATGCCGGGCAGGAAGGTGATGACCGCGCCATTTAGAAGCGTCAGCGTTTTCGTACCGGCGGCAAGCTCTGCAGTACCGGCCGGCGTATCGACATACGCCACTTCAACCCAGCCGTTGCGGCTGGTGATCATGCCGCTCGCCAGCACCGGCAGCGGACCATGGACGGAAAACCATTCGCCGACCGCTTGCATCAGCGCCGCTTCAAAGGCGCCGTCCTTGACGAACTGGATGCCGCCGCTTGCGGATTCGCGGGTGTCCAGCGTTTCCCCCGCCTCCGACACCAGCATGGCGCGCAGCGAACTCGTGCCCCAATCGAGGATGATCGAGGTCGGCTTTGGCATTATCACAATCCTCCGGAAGCAGATGTTGCTCCTTCGATAGCCCGCGTCGCATCCTCCTGTCGAGAGGCGATCCGGCGGAAACCGGCGGCAATGTCCGGCGTCACGAGCGTTGCTGCAACACCGAACAATTCGATCGCGGTCTTGTATCGCTCGGCAAGCGCCGTATGGCCGACGATATGGATTTTCTCCGGTTTGTCCGTGCCGATGGCTTCGCAGACCTCCGCACCGATCATCAGGCCGGCGAGATAGTCGGCGACTTCCTCAGGCGCCAGCCGGTCGAACAGGACGAGGCTGCGGGCTGAGAAGATGCGCGCCAGAATGCGGCCGGGCAGGGTGCCCTGCTCGTAGGCGGTTAAGGCACCGCGGCGGAAAGCCTCCGGTCGTTCCTCGTATGAGGCCGGCATGAGCCGCGAGACGAGCGAATCCTTCCTGAGGAGATTGAGGATTTCGCCAGACATATAGGTGGTGATGGCGGCAATGCGGCCATCCGCCATCGTCACCCATTTGGCGTGCGGGCCCGGAAGGACGAAAAGGCCATCGGTCTCCTTCAAGCCGAAGAGCGACATTTCCTCGCCGCGCATGACGTCGGGAAGTGGTTTCGTCTGGGCGATACCGGGCAGGAAGACGAGCGGCGGCAGACCATCGACACGATGGATGACCGCTTGGGTCGCGAGGTCTCCAGGGCCAGCGGGGACTGGTGCGAACGGGCTCTCGATCCAGCCGTTGCGGCTGGTGATCATGCCGGAAAACAGGATCTTTTCAGCTTTCGCGACCCAGTCTCCGAGCTCTTCGCGGAGCGCTGCTTCGAAAGCGCCGTTCGCGATCCTGGTCGTGCCGTGGTCGCTCTTCTTCTCGCCGAATACCTTTTCGTCATCCATGAGCAGGGCGCGAAAGGCGGCGGAAGTCCATTCGATGGCAATGTACATGAGAGAATGATCCTAATAGGCGGGCTTTACGGGGAACCAGTCCTTGCGCTCGGCATCGAGATAGGCGCCGGCGATACCGGTGACGCGGTATTTCTCGAGCTGTTCGATATCGATCTCGACGCCGAGGCCAGGGCCCTCCGGCACCTGGAAACGACCGTCCTTCAGGACCGGCGAATTCCGCGAAATGTCACCGCCGAGATAGGCGCGCTCGGTATCGATGGCGATCGACATGTTCGGTAACGAAGCTGCAAGATGGATATAGGCGGATTGCGACAGCGCCAGTTCGGCGCCGGAATGCAGCGTCACCGGTATGCCGACCGATTCGCAGATTGCCGCCGCCTTGATCGTCTGCCAGAGCCCGCCCGCCTCGTGAGGATCGAGCAGGACCACATCGGCCGCATGGGCGCGGACGATGTTGCCGACATCGGCAAGCGTGTAGGCGCTTTCGTCGAGCGCGATCGGCACGGACGAACTGGCTACGAGGGCTGCATGGCCGGCGAGATCGTCGAGCTCCAGCGGCTGCTCCACATAGGCGGGATCGAAGATCTTCAGCTTTTCGAGCTGGCGTTTGGCGGTCGCAGGGTTCCAGGCGCCATTGACGTCGAGACGCAGCGGATGACCGCCGATCACCTTTCGGGAGGTCTCGGCCAGCGTGATATCGCTCCGTTCGTCGAAACCGATCTTCACCTTGAAGGTCGCGTAGCCCAGATCGAGGAAACGCTTCAGCCGTTCCGACAGGCCTTGCGGGTCGTTGGTGAAAAGATAGGCGGCGGCTTCCACATCCTTGCGCCAACGTCCGCCCCATAGCGCGTAAAGCGGCAGGCCGGCCTGTTTGCCGAGCGCATCCCACATGGCCATTTCCATGGCGCAAATCGCCATCACCGCGGCGCGCTTGTGATGATAGAAGCCTGCACCGAGAACATGCCGGTGAAAGCGCTCGGCATCCGCGACCGGGTAACCGATGGCGAGCGGCGCGACGATATCCGCGAAGACGGCCGGCACATTGGCGATCAGCGAGATCGTCTCGCCCCAGCCGATGATCCCGGCATCCGTCTCTATCCTGCAGATCAGCCGGGTCGTGCCGATCCTGCGCCCGGATCCCCAGAGAATATCCTCGGTAAAGGGCATACGGACCAGCCAATGGTCCACTTTGGTAATGCGCAAGATGTCCTCCCATACACGGCCGTCGAAAGGGCCGTTTCAGTTTCGCTGTTGACATGGAACTTAGTTCCAAGATAACTCTCTTGGCAAGAGCAAGGCGGCGTGCTGTGGGAGCAGGGACAAAAAACGCCGCTCGGGAGAGGTTATGGCCAAGGTTCAACTGGAAGCGATCGACAAGGAAGCGGCGAACGACACGCATGGCGTGCCGGGCGTCCAGGCGCTGACGCGCGGCATCCAGATCGTCGATGCCGTGGCGGCCGAAGCCCGGGGGCTGCGCTTCACCGAACTGCTCGACCAGACACAACTGCCGAAGGGCACGCTGCATCGTCTTCTGCAGGCGCTGGTGGATGAGCGGCTGCTCGCTTTCGACACGCGCGATCAGGTCTACAGATTGGCGCCGCGGCTTTTTCAATGGGCCCACAAGGTCTGGGACAATTTCGACCTGCGCGGCGCGGCCGAACCGGAACTGGCGCGGCTACGCGACCTGACCGGCGAAGCGATCCGTCTCGGCGTGCTGGATGGCGACAGCGTGCTTTATATCGACCAGCGCGAAGTGCCGCAGCCGCTTCGGCTCAACAACGGCGTCGGTTCGCGCGCCGTGCCGCATGCCAGCGGCCTCGGCAAGGCGATCCTGGCGCATCTGTCGCTCGAAAAACGCCGTGCGCTGCTCGACGGCATTGAGCTCGAACGCTTGACGCCGAACACGATCGTCAATCCGGAAGAACTCAGCCGTCAGCTCGATCTCACCAAGGCGCGGGGTTATGCCGTCTCCGTCGATGAGCAGCATATCGGCATTTCCTCGGTTGCCGCACCCGTCCTCAACCACCGCGGCGAGCCGATCGGCGCGATCGGCATCATCGGTCCGTCCTTCCGGCTGCCGGTCGACCGGCTGCACGCGTTCGGGCGCGATGTCATCGAGGCGGCGCGCCGCACATCCGGCAATTTTGGAGAATTCGCCATGTCGCTTGCGGTCAAGCCGCGTCCCCTCGGCCCCGATCGCGCCGATGTGCGCTGCGTCATTCCGGCAAGCACCTTTCTTGGCGAGGGGCCGCACTGGTCGCCGGAGCACAAGAAACTCTATTTCGTCGATATCCTGGCGCCGGCCGTGCACACGGGCGATCCGGTCAAGGGCACCTACACATCCATGCAGGTGCCGGAGCTGATCGGTTTCGTGATCCCGCGCTCGCGGGGCGGCTTCGTCGCCGCCATGCATGGGGAAATCCGCGGCATCGATCTTGCGACCGGCGATATCACGACGATCGCCCGGCCTGAAGCGGACCGGCCGAACAACCGTTTCAACGACGGCAAATGCGACCGCCGCGGAAGGCTCTGGGCGGGCACGCTGGCGATCGACACGACGCCGGACCAGGGGCGGCTGTGGCGGATCGATCCGGATGGCCGGACGAGGGAGATGGATCGCGGCTTCCACGTCTCGAACGGGCTCGGCTGGAGCCCGGACGATCGCACCATGTATTTCACTGACACCAACCGCCAGACCATCTATGCCTATGATTTCGATATCGAAAGCGGCGAGATCGCCAACCGGCGGCCATTCGTTGTGGTGCCGGAAGCGGAAGGCAAGCCGGATGGCATGACCGTCGATGCGGAGGGCTTCCTCTGGATAGCTCATTGGGACGGCTGGTGCGTCACCCGCTACGATCCCGACGGCAAGGTGGAGAGGGTCGTGCATCTGCCGGTACCGCGGCCGACGAGCTGCGTCTTCGGCGGTCCGGACCTGCAGACCCTGTTCGTCACGTCCGCGCGCATCCGGCTTTCGGCAGCGCAGCTTTCCGAAGCGCCGCTTTCCGGCAGCGTTTTCGCCGTCGATACCGGCATCAAGGGCCAGGCCGCGCAGATGTTCGCGGGCTGAAAGGGAAGAGGAGCCCCGAGAGGAGCCAATGGCCAAGCTTGAACTCAAAGACATCCGCAAATCCTTCGGCTCGGCCGAAGTGCTGAAGGGCATCGACCTGACGGTCGAGGACGGTGAATTCGTCGCCTTCGTGGGGCCTTCCGGCTGCGGAAAATCCACTCTTCTCAGGCTCATCTGCGGCCTCGACGAGATCTCGTCCGGACAGATGGCGATCGATGGAGAGCTGGTGAACGACGTGCCGCCGGCCAAGCGCGGCATCGCCATGGTCTTCCAGTCCTATGCGCTTTACCCGCATATGACGGTTGCGGAAAACATGGGCTATGCGCTGCGGCTTGCCGGTACGCCGAAACAGGAGATCGCCGCCCGCGTCGCCAAAGCCGCAGAGAAGCTTCGCATCGATGCCTATCTGGAGCGCAAGCCGCGCCAGCTTTCGGGCGGCCAGCGTCAGCGCGTCGCGATCGGCCGCGCCATCGTACGTGAACCGCGCATCTTCCTGTTCGACGAACCGCTCTCCAACCTTGATGCGGCGTTGCGCGTCGAGATGCGGATCGAGATCGCCCGCATGAAGGAAACGCTCGGCACGACGATGATCTACGTCACCCACGACCAGATCGAGGCGATGACGCTCGCGGACAAGATCGTCGTGCTGAACGCCGGCCGGGTGGAGCAGATCGGTTCGCCGCTCGATCTTTACAACAAGCCCGTCAACCGTTTCGTCGCGGGCTTCATCGGCTCGCCGAAGATGAATTTCCTGAAGCTCGGGTCCAGGAAAGGCGAGGGCGTCTTCACCGTGCCGGGCGGCGAGGTGCGGCTGCCGCGCAATCTCGCGTCCGCCCCGGCCGAGATCGGCATTCGGCCGGAGCATGTGGAGCTGGTCAACCGCGGTGCGCCGGATTCGCTCGCCGGCACGGTGACCATCACCGAGCACCTCGGCAGCGACACTTATGCCTATGTTGCGCTCGATGGTTCGGAAGAGATGGTCGTCGTCCGTCTTTCCGGCGACCGCGCCGTCAAGCGCAACGAACCGATCGGCGTTCATGTCGATCCGGCGATGATCCATGTCTTTTCCGCCGATGGTCTGTCGCTCGCGTCTGCGCGCCCCGTCGCCCTGGAGGCTGCATGACCATCCATCCGGAACTCGTCGAGAAAGTCCGTGTCGAGGCCGCGAAATATCCGAGCCTCAAGGGAAAGGGCGTGCTGATTACCGGCGGCGGTTCCGGCATCGGCGCCTCGCTGGTCGAGCATTTTTGCGCACAAGGCTGCAGGGTCGGTTTTATCGAGCTCAACGCCAATGTGGCGGATGAGACGGCGGAGGCCATCGGCAAGAAGACCGGTAACAAGCCGTTCTATCGGGCTGCCGACCTGCGCGACATCGATGCGCTGAAGGCCGGTATCGCGGCACTGCGGTCGGAGATCGGGCCGATCCGTATCCTGGTCAACAATGCCGGCAACGACGACCGCAGGCCGATCGAAGAGGTCACGCCGGAATACTGGGACGAGCGGTTCCAGACGAACCTGCGGCACCAGTTCTTTGCAGTCCAGGCCGTCGTGCCCGAAATGGCGGAAGCCGGCGGCGGCGCGATCATCAATATGGGCTCGATTTCCTGGATGCGCGGCGCAGCGGGTCTGATTTTCTATACGACCGCGAAGTCCGCCGTCATGGGCATGACCAAGTCGCTCGCCCGCGAGCTTGGAGAGCGCAACATCCGGGTCAACTCGATCGCGCCCGGCTGGGTGTTGACCGAACGTCAGGTGGAGCGGGCGAAACGCATCTACCAGGGCAAGTTTTCCGAATATCTTGAGGTCCAGTGCCTCAAGGAGCATCTGCTGCCGCCCGATATCGCCCGCATGGCGCTCTTCCTGGCGGCGGACGATTCCCGCCTTATCACGGCGCAGACATTCATCGTGGACGGGGGCGTTGTCTGAGGGGCAGGCGGATTGGCGCTCGCCGCTTGTCTCTTTTTAGATTGAAACAGAGTTCCATCATCGTTTCATTGGGAGGATCTGATGAACTGCATAACCAGACTGATCGGGACCGCGGCGATCGCCTGCTCTCTTGGAGCAGGTGCCGCGAACGCAGCCGATTTGAGCTTCATGAGCTTCACTTATGCGGAAGAAGCCAACAAGGCGATCGTCCAGACGACGCTCGACGATTTCAAGAAAGCCGAGAACCTGGCGGTCGAGCCGCTCGGTTTCGCCTGGGGCGACATGCAGAAGAACATTTTCCTGCGCGCCCGGTCGAAAACCCTGCCGGACATTGCCCAGCTCTCCGAGCGCTGGCTGCCGACCTTCGCGAGCCTCGACAACCTCGTCGACCTGAACACGGTCTATGGCAAGGACAAGCTCGAAGCCGCCTTCGCACCGGATGCGCTCGCGATGGGCAATATCAACGGCAAGCAGCTTGCGCTGCCGCTGCTCTCCGGATCGATCGGCATGGTCGCAAACAAGGAGGTCCTTGCCAAGGCCGGTATCAACGACGCTCCGAAGACGCTGGATGAGTTCAAGGCCGCTCTGGTTGCGGTGCGCGACAAGGTGCCGAATTCGGTGCCCTATACGATGGCAACGAAGAACAACGGGTCGATCCTGATCGACTTCATGGTCTGGAACTGGGTCCATGGCGGCCGCATCATCGACGATAGCGGCAAGGTGGTGGTCGACAGCCAGCAGAGCCGCGACGCGCTTACCTTCATGGTCGGCCTGATGAAGGATCGGCTGGCCGCACCGGAAATCGACCGTCCGGACGGCCGCCGCCTGATGGGACAGGGCGCTTCCGCCTTCTATTTCGACGCGCCGCAGACCCGTACCTTCCTGCGCGACTTTTCCGGCAAGGGCGAGGCTTTCGACGTCAACGTGCTGCCGATGCCGACGCCGGTTCTGAAGGCCGAGGACAAGCCGGTCTCCGTACAGTGGGGACACCTGCTCGTACAGTTCGCCGATGGCGGCAAGGCCAAGGCGGATGACCCGGCCGACAAGTTCCTGACCTATCTCACCTCCGACAAGGTGCAGACCGACTTTCCGCTGAAGATGAGCGCGCTGCCGGTCACCAAGTCCGCCCGGGATGCCGTTGCCGGCGACGCCTATCTGAAGAACTGGTCCGCTGCGACAGGCGATGCCCGCCGCAACGAGGTCGGTATCTGGTCGAATGCCGCCGAGCTCACCAATGTCATCGGTGAGGAAGTGCAGGGTGCGCTGCTCGGCCAGAAGTCTGCCGATGATGCCGTCAAATCCATGCAGGCGCGGCTTACGGCCAGCATGGAAAAGGCGAAGAAGTCGGAGTAGGGGCGGGGCGCCCCCTCATCCGCCTGCCGGCACCTTCTCCCCGAGGGGAGAAGGGATTTGCCGAGCGGTCGCCATTCCTCCTCTCCCCTCGGGGGGCGGAGGACGGGGCGGGGCCGTCGGTCCGTCCCCGGCTGGTGGCCTAGCGAAGCGGAGGCCGGGTGAGGGGGCTGCCTCTCAAAGCGGACTGCCTTCAATACCAAACAGGAAATGATCTCATGGCCGTGATCGAAAACAATGTCGGAGCCTATCCGGTCTCGCCGCATGCGAACCGGGGCGGGTTGAAGGCCGGGCAGAGCCGCATGGGTCTTCTGCTGCTCCTGCCGGCCGCGATCGCCTTTTCCGCGGTCATCCTTTATCCATTCCTTTCGGCGCTTGGCCTGTCGCTTTTCGAATACACGGTCGAGATGATGGAGCCGCGTTACATCGGCTTCGAGAATTTCGCGAAGATCGCTTCCGACCCGGATGTCTGGGCGGCGTTCTGGACCACTGCGGTCTATGTGACCTTGACGACGCTTGGCACGCTGGTCGCGGGGCTCGGCTGGGCGCTGATCATGAACCAGCCCTTTGCCGGGCGCGGGGTGCTGCGTTCGCTCTCGCTGCTTCCCTGGGTGCTGCCGTCGACGGTGAGCGCCTTCATCTGGGGCTGGATCTTCAACTCCCGTTACGGTGTGCTGAACGCCTTCCTGATGGAATTCGGGATCATCGATTTCCCGCAAGCCTGGCTCTCGACACCTGAGGGCGCCATGCTTGCGGTGGTGCTCACCAAAATCTGGCTGTCGATCCCGCTTTTCATGTCCTTCTTCCTGGCCGGCCTGCAGAACCTCGACAAGGAGCAGATCGATGCAGCCCGCGTTGACGGCGCCGGCAACTGGGCGGTGCTGCGCGACCATATCCTGCCGCACCTGCGTCCCGTCCTGATCATCGTGGTGGTGCTGGGCGTGATCGGCAATCTGCAGCAGTTCGATACGATCTATGCGCTGACCGGCGGCGGTCCGGTGCGGGCGACGACGGTGCTCTCCGTCGAGGTCTATCGCCGCGCCTTCGAGCAGTGGGACATCGGTTTTGCGTCGGCGGTCGGCGTGCTCTGGGTCGCTTCGCTTCTGCCGCCCGCCTTCCTCTATCTGCGCATGCTGGTGAAAGGAAACTGATATGTTCGATCTTTCCTCCCGCCAGGCGAGGTTCGTCTTCTTCCTCGCGCTGATCGCGATCGGGTTCTTCCTGTTCTTTCCGCTCTATTGGCTGGTGATCTCCTCGCTGAAGGCGAATGCCGAGCTCTATCAGGTCGTGCCGACGCCGTTCCCGACCATGCCGAGCCTGCAGCATTTCGTGACTGCGCTGACCACCGGCAAGCTGCCGATGTACCTGACCAATAGCCTGATCACCTCGACATGCAGCGCGGCACTCGTGACGCTGCTGGCTCTCTATGCCGGCTTCAGCTTCGCCAAGTATCGTTATATCGGCCGCCAGCCGGTGATGCTCTTCATGCTGTCGGCGCAGATGTTCCCGTTCGGCCTGCTCTTGATCTCCATCTATCCGCTGATGAGCGAAATCGGCCTGCTCGACACCCGGCCGGGGCTGATCCTGAGCTATATCGTCTTCGCGCTGCCCGTCTCGACCTACATGCTCTACAGCTACTTCTCCCAGGTGCCGGACGAGCTGATCGATGCGGCGCGGGCGGACGGCGCCAGCGATCTGCGCATCTTCCATACGATCGTCATCCCGATCTCGATCCCGCCGATCGTCACCGTCTTCCTCTATTCCTTCATGTGGTCCTGGAACGATCTTCTCTATTCGATGACGCTGATCGTCTCGGAGGACAAGCGCACGATCGGGCCGGGCCTGCTTCTCACCTATCTCAACGAGGTCAATTCCGATTGGGGGGGCGCCATGGCGGCATCGCTGATCGCATCCGCGCCCATCGTCGTGGCCTTCATGTTCCTCCAACGTTACTTCATTCAGGGCGTCACCGCCGGAGCAGTCAAATGACCAAACCTTTAGCCGGAGCTTTTCCCGTTCTTCCGACCCCCTTCCGCGACGACGGCTCGATCGACGAGGCGGATTTCATCTCCATTATCGACTTCGCGCTGGAGAGCCGGGTGGACGGCGTCGTCTATCCGGGGGTCGCGAGCGAAGTGGACACGCTGACGCAGGAGGAACGCCAACGGCAGGTGGAACTGCTCGCCCAGCGGATCGGCGGGCGCATACCGATCATCATCGGAGCCAGTGATCCGGATCCGAAAGCAGCAGCGCGGCACGTCGCACAGGCGGCGGAGATCGGGGCGGGAGCTGCCATGGTGATGGCGCCGCTCTCGCTCGGCAACGACATCGCTGCCCAGACGGCCTATTTCAGGCAAGTCGCCGCGAATGCCGGCGTGCCGATCATGCTGCAGAACCAGCCGAAGCCGATCGGTGCGGGGCTGACGCCGGAAGAGGTGGCGGCGATCGCCAATGCCGTTCCGGAAATCCGCTACGTCAAGGAAGAGACCGCGCCCTGCGGCCAGCATCTGACCCGCATCAAGGCGGCGGCCAACGGCTCGCTGGACGCGATCTTCGGCGGCGCCGGCGGACGCTATATCACCGATGAGCTGGCGCGGGGTGCCGCGGGCACCATGCCGGCCGCCGAACTCGCCGACATCCATGCGCAGATGATCCATGCCTGGCAAAAGGGCGATGTCGCGACGACGCGAAAGCTCTACAACGTCTCGCTGCCGCTTTTGAACTTCCAGGCGATCTTCCGCATGCACATGACCAAGGAAGTGCTGCGCCGCCGCGGCGTCATCAGGAATACGTTCGTGCGCGGCAAGGGACCGAAATTCGACGAGGGCGACCGCAAGGAATTGGCGCTGCTTCTGGCGGAGGCCGATTTGCCCTATACCAATCACAAGCCGAACTGAGCCGGGACCCATGCCGAGATCTAGGCCGAAAAACGTTGTCGATGCGATCGTCGCGGTGGAGACGTTCATCATCTCCATTCCGCGGGAGGTGCCCTATCTCGGGCCGCTGAAGGAGGGCGAGGCGATCAATGAGCGTGGTTACCTGATCCGCAAGGGCAACCGCACGATCTATCCCTCGACCGACATGACGCTGCTTATCAAGGTGACGGGCGAAAGCGGCAAGGTGGGCTGGGGCGAGTGCTACGGCATCGTGGCGCCGGAAGCGACCAAGGCGATCATCGACGACGTGCTCGGGCCGGTCATCATCGGCCGGGATCCCGGCGATGCGGCGGTCATCCACGAAGACCTCTACGACCTGATGCGGGTGCGCGGCTTCTTCGGCGGCTACTATCTCGATGCGTTGGCGGGCGTCGATATTGCGCTCTGGGATATCGCCGGCAAGAACCTCGGCGTGCCGGTCTCGACGCTGCTCGGCGGGCGGCGGCACGATACGATCCGAGCCTATGTCTCCGGCCTGCCGAAGGCGACGCTGAAGGAGCGCTGCGATCTCGCCGCCTATTGGGTCGGCAAGGGCTACAAGGGCATCAAGTTCGCGGCTGTCGTTTCCGAGGAGGATATCGTCAAGGAAATGGCGGCGCTGCGCGAAGCCGTCGGGCCCGATATCGACCTGATGGTCGATCTGCACTGGAAGTTCGAGGCGGGCGAGGCGATCCGCATCATCCGGCGGCTGGAGCCCTATAATCTCTATTTCGCGGAAGCCCCGGTGCAGCCGGAAAACCTCGAAGGCCAGGCGCGGGTTGCGGCCGGCATCGGCGTGCCGCTCGCTCTCGGCGAGGAATTGCGCACGACCTACGAATACAGGCCGCGCTTCGAAGCACGGGCGATGAGCATCGTCCAGCCGGAAATGGGCCATACGGGAATTACGGAATTCATCCGCATCGGCCAGATGGCGCAGGCCTTCCACATGAATATCATGCCGCATGCTTCGATCAGCGTCGGCATCTTCATGGCGGCGAGCCTGCAGGCGTCGTCGGCGCTGCAGAACGTGCCCTATCACGAATACCAGCACTCGATCTTCGACCGGAACCTCACCTATACCAGGGGCGACATGGCTTCGGGCGAGGGGACCTATGTGGTGCCGACCGGCGCCGGCCTCGGCGTGGAACCCAAGGAAGAGGTGTTCGAATTCGCCATCCGGCGGTGACGGGCTGGCTGATCGTCATTGAATTTCCGTCCGCGGAGCGCCATTTTAGGGCAAATCCCAAACCGAAGGAGGAAAGCATGACGACGACTACCGAACGGGCCGTCTTGGCGGGCGGTTGTTTCTGGGGCATGCAGGACCTGATCCGCCGTTTTCCGGGCGTGATCTCCACCCGCGTCGGCTATAGCGGCGGCGATGTTCCGAACGCCACCTACCGCAATCACGGCACCCATGCCGAAGCCATCGAAGTCATCTTCGACCCTGCGAAGATGAGCTATCGCGACCTTCTGGAGTTCTTCTTCCAGATCCACGATCCCACCACCAAGAACCGACAGGGCAACGATATCGGCATGAGCTACCGCTCGGCGATCTATTACGAAAACGACGAGCAGAAGCGTGTCGCCGAAGACACGATCGCCGATGTGAACGCCTCCGGCCTGTGGCCGGGCAGGGTGGTGACGGAAGTTGAACCGGTCGGAGACTTCTGGGAGGCGGAACCGGAGCACCAAGATTATCTGGAGCGCTATCCGAATGGCTATACCTGCCATTTCCCGCGCCCGAACTGGACGCTGCCGAAACGCTCCAGTGTTGCGGCCGCCGAATGAACGATCATAACTGAATGAAAAAGGGCGCTGCCATCGTCAACGGCAGCGCCCTTTTGTTTGCGCCGGTTTTTGTCAGGGCTGCGTGTAGGCGGTCTTCACCACGGTGAAGAACTCGGCGGCATATTTGCCCTGTTCGCGCGGGCCGAAGGACGAAGCCTTGCGGCCGCCGAAGGGCACGTGGAAGTCAACGCCGGCCGTCGGCAGGTTGACCATCACCATGCCGGCCTCCGAATTGCGCTTGAAATGGGTGGCGTATTTCAGGCTCGTGGTGGCGATGCCGGCCGAAAGACCGAAGGGCGTGTCGTTCGCGACGGCCAGCGCTTCCTCGTAATTCTTCACGCGGATGACCGACGCGACCGGCCCGAAGATTTCTTCCTGGCTGATGCGCATCTGATTGGTGGCTTCGGTGAAGAGCGTCGGCTGCAGGTAGAAACCGGGCGTGTCGCGCTTCAGGAGCTCGCCGCCATAAGCAAGCTTCGCTCCTTCCTGTTTGCCGATCTCGATATAATCGGTGTCCTGCTTCAACTGCTTTTCGTCGACGACCGGGCCGATATGCGTGCCCTGCTTCAAGGCGTTGTCCACCGTCAGCGACTTGAGCTTCTCGGTCAGCGCCGCGACGAACCTGTCGTGGATGCCTTCCGTGACGATCAGGCGGGAGGAGGCGGTGCAGCGCTGGCCGGTCGAGAAGAAGCCTGAATTGGCGGCGGCCTCGACGGCGACGGCGAGGTCGGCATCGTCGAGCACGACCATCGGGTTCTTGCCGCCCATTTCCAGCTGGAACTTGCGGTTATGCTCGATCGAGGCGAGAGCCACGCGCTTGCCGGTGCCGGTCGAGCCGGTGAAGGTGATGCCGGCAAGATCCGGGCTGTCGAGCATGGCCTGCCCGACGACGGAACCGCGGCCCATGACGAGGTTCAGGACGCCCTTCGGGAGACCGGCTCGGTTCAGGATATCCACGATCGCCCAGGCGCAGCCGGGCACGAGATCGGCCGGCTTGAAGACCACGGTATTGCCGTAGCAGAGCGCTGGCGCGATCTTCCAGGCCGGAATGGCGATCGGGAAATTCCAGGGCGTGATGATACCGATGACGCCGAGCGGTTCGCGGGTGATCTCGACGCCGATCCCCGGACGGGCGGAAGGAACCATTTCTCCCGTCAGGCGCAGCGCCTCGCCGGCGAAGAAATCGAAGATCTGCGCGGCGCGGGTGACTTCGCCGATCGCTTCCGGCAGCGTCTTGCCTTCTTCGCGCGCCAGCAGTTTTCCGAGTTCTTCCTTGCGCGCAAGAATCTCGTCGGAAGTCTTCCTCAGCACCGCATGGCGTTCCAGGATGCCGGAGCGCGACCAGGCCGGAAAGGCAGCCTTGGCCGCGGCAATCGCCTGTCTGGCGTCCTCGGCGCTGCCTTGGGCATACAGGCCGACGACGTCGTTGGTGTCGGAAGGGTTGATGTTTTTCGAAGCGTCAGCGCCGACCCATTCGCCGGCGATCAGGTTCTGGTAGATGGTCATGGACCTCTCCTTTCATGTGAAAGGTCCCGTGGGAGCGGGACCGGCAGGAAGATGATGCGTGCCGTTTCTATCTGAAGAGACTCGGCAGCCAGAGCGAGAGAGCTGGAATGTACGTCACCGCCATCAGTACGGCGATGCTGGCGCCAAAGAAAGGCCATATCGTGCGCATCGCCTCCCGGATCGATATGCCGCCGACTGCACAGCCGACAAAGAGCACGGTGCCGACCGGCGGCGTGTTCAAGCCGATGCCGGCATTGAGGATCATGACGACGCCGAAATGCACCGGATCGATGCCGAACGCCTTGACGACCGGCAGCAGAATGGGGGTCGAGATGATCACCATGGGCGCCATGTCCATGAAGGTGCCGAGGATCAGCAGGATGATGTTGATCATGAGCAGGACGATGATCGGATTGTCCGAGACGGCGCCGATCGCGCTGATGATCAGTGTCTGTACCTGGAGGAAAGCCATCAGCCAGCCGAACGACGCAGCCGTGCCGATGACCAGCAGAACCATGGCGGTGGTGCGGACCGCGCCCATGACCGCTTCGACGAAGCCTTCCCAGTTCAGCTCGCGATAGACCAGCATGGCGACGAGGAAGGCATAGAGGACGGCGATGCAGGAGCTTTCGGTTGCGGTGAACACGCCTGAGCGGACGCCGCCGAAGATGATGCCGATCAGCAGGATGCCCGGCAGCGAGGCAAGCAGGTAATAGCCTACGCGCGCCAAGCCCGGAAAAGGCTCCGCCGGATAACCGCGCTTGCGGGCAACCCACCAGGCCGTAAACATCAGCGCCACTGCCAGAAGCAGGCCTGGAATGATGCCGGCCGTGAAGAGGTCGGCCACCGAGACGTTGCCGCCAGCCGCGATCGAATAGAGGATCATGTTGTGCGACGGCGGGATCATCAGGGCGATGATCGCCGCGTTCACCGTCACGTTGACGGCATAGTCCTTGTCATAGCCGCGCTTCGCCATTTGCGGGATCATCAGGCCGCCGACGGCGGAAGCGTCCGCCACCGCGGAGCCGGAGATGCCGCCGAACAGGGTCGAAGCGACGACGTTCACCTGACCGAGCCCGCCGCGCATGTGGCCCACGAGACCGGCTGCGAAGCGGATCAGCCGGTGCGCGATGCCGCCGCGCACCATCAGGTCGCCGGCAAAGATGAAGAACGGGATTGCCATCATGGCAAAGACGTTCATGCCCGAATTCAACTGCTGGAAGACGACGATCGGCGGAAGGCCCATGTAGAGCACGGTGGCCAGCGAAGCGATGCCGAGGCAGAAGGCGATCGGCGTGCCGATCAGCATGAGAAGCGTGAAGGTGCCGAAAAGGATGGTATAGGCCATTATGCCGCCTCCTGAACCAGGACATCCGCGGCGATTTCCTCGCCGATGGCGACGTCAACGAAGCGTTCGAGGGAAAAAAGAGCGATCATGACGCCCCCGGCGATCATGGGAAAGAAGTCGGTGCCGCCCGGCCAGCCGAGAACCGGGATGGTGGCCGACCATGTGCCGATGGCAAGCAATGTGGAATAATAAGCCATGCCGATGCCGAACAGCACGATCAGGCCGAGGCTCACGAGGTCCATGGCCTTCTGGATTGCCGGGGGCATGACATAGCGTACGATGTCGAGGCCGAGATGGACGCTTTCACGGACGCCCACCGCGGCCCCGAGCATGATGAACCAGGACATGAGGTAAAGGGAAAGCGGTTCCGACCATGTCGGTGAATCGTTCAGCACATATCGGCCGAAAACCTGCCACCCGACAATGAGCGTCATGGCGACGATGCCGATGCCGGCGATGTAGAGCGATATCCGGCTGAGACCGCCCAGTATCGGTCTCACGGCCAGCATGAAATTCCTCATGGTTCTTGTCCTCCTCGCCGAAACATGACGACAACCGGCCCGTTAAAGCCCGGCCCCCGCTCGAGGGCCGGGCTGCTGTTTCAATTTACTGCACGTCCTGAATGCGCTTCAAAAGATCCTTCAGCTTGGCATCGGTGACGAAGCGGTCGTAGACCGGCTTCATCGCCGCGGCGAATTCATCCTTGTTGACGGTGACAACGTTGACGCCTCCGGCACGGACCTTCTCTTCAGAGCTCTTTTCGCGGGCCGCCCACAATTCCCGCATCTTGCCGACCGATTCCTTGGCCGCTTCGCGAACGATCTTCTGGTCGTCCGGGGTAAGCTTGTCCCAGGATATCTTGGACATGACGAGAATTTCCGGCGTCATGGAATGCTGGGTGAGAGAGTAGTTCTTGGCAACTTCGTAATGACGCGCCGATTCGTAGGAGGGCCAGTTGTTTTCCGCGCCGTCCACCACGCCGGTTTCCAGCGAGGAATAAACTTCGCCCATCGGCATCGGCGTCGGGTTGGCGCCGAAGGCCTGCATCATGGCGATCCACATGTCGGACTGCTGGACGCGGATCTTCATGCCCTTGAGGTCGGCAAGTTTCTCGACCGGCTTCCTGGTCGTATAGAACGAGCGCGCGCCGGAGTCGTAATAGGCAAGGCCGATCAGCCCATGAGGTTCAAAGGCCTTGAGAACTTCATCGCCGATCGGACCATCGACGACCTTGTGCATGTGGTCCGGCGAACGGAAAAGGAAGGGGAGACCGAGAACGGCCGTCTCGGGCACGAGATTGTTGAACGGTGCCGCATTGACGCGGTTCATGTCGATGACGCCGAAGCGGGTCTGCTCGATCGTATCCTTTTCCTGGCCGAGAACCGAATTGTTCATGACCTGGATCTTGATGCGGCCGTTGGTGCGTTGCGACACCAGTTCGCCCATATATTTGACGGCATCGACCGTCGGATAGCCGTCCGGATGGATGTCGGCGGAGCGCAGCGTGATCTCCTGCGCGTGAACCGTGGTTGCACCGAGCGCCAGGCCCAATGCGAGGCCGATCATCGTGGTGATTTTCAAGTCTTCCTCCTCTGGTTAAAATCCGGAGCCTCCTCGCTCCGGTTATCGTTCGTCACTTCCCTCCGGCTTCCCACTCGGGAAGGCCGTAAAGCTCCTCGGGATTTTTCACGAGCGCGCGATGGCGCGCGGCTTCGTCCGGCAGCCAGCCAAGCACGGTGTCGGTGAGTGCGGCGTCATCCGGATAGTCGGCCTGTTCGCGGGCGAGATTGTGCGGCCAGTTGGTGCCCCAGACGATGCGTTCCGGCGCGTATTTCGCGATCTCGCGGGAAAAGGCGGCGACATCGGCATAGTCCGGTCCGCCGGCTTTCGAGGATTCGTAGACGCCGGCGAACTTGAACCAGCAGCGCCCGGCATCGATCAGCCTTTTGACGGCCGCGATCTGCGGGCTCTCCGGCGTGACGCCGGCAAAGAACTTGCCATGGTGATCGAGGACCCAGCGGGACTTCAGCTTGGCGAGCCGCTCTTCGTGATCCTGGATATCGCTGCCGTCGAACTGGACCGCCAGCATCCAGCCATGGGCCGTCGCCTTCGCATCGACCGCCTCGAGCTCGCCGAGATTTACGGCGCCGCCGGGCAGATCCATGATCCGCGCGCCGACGATCCCGGCTGCTGAAAGACGCTCCATCTCGGAATCGGAAGTGGTCGCGTCGATGACGCCGACGCCGCGGGCGATATCACCCATTTCGGCAAGGCAGGCGACAAGATTGGAATTGTCCCTCTGGTGGGCGTTGCCCTGGGTGATGACGACCCGGTCGATGCCGAGCCAGCGCATGAGCTGCCTGTACTGGTCCGCATCCGGCAGAGCGCCGACCGGCAGCGCCGGTCCACCAGGGAGGGAGGGATAGCCCGGCAGGTACATGTGCATCTGAGTGTCGACTGTGCCCTTCGGCAGCTTGGTCTTGAGAGGGGTGCCGGAAAGGGTACGGACGAGCATCAGATATCTCCCATGCGGAATTCGGCGAGCGCATCGCGGTTGATTTCGATCCCGAGGCCAGGGCCGTTCGGGATCTGGACCACGCCGCGCTCGTGTTCGATCGGCGTTTTGATCACCGCCTGACGGAACGGATTGTGGGTGCGGTCGAATTCGAGGATCGGTTCGATCGGGTTGACCCGAACGGGGCTTGGCACCATCGCGGCCATGAACTGCAAGGCGGCGGCGATATGGACGGCGGTGCCCCAGACATGCGGTACGACGCGTATGCCATGCAGCGCCGCAAGGTCGGCAACCCGCTTAGCCTCGGTAAAACCGCCGACGCCTGCAAGGTCGGGCTGCAGGATATCGACGGCGCGGGTTTCCACCGGCTCGCGCATGCCCCAGCGGCTATGCCAGGTCTCGCCGCCGGCGACCGGGATCGGCTGGCGGGCGCGCACTTCGCGATAGGTGGCGAGCTGTTCGGGCACGACCGGCTCCTCGAACCAGTCGATACCGTATTCGGCAGCCGCGTTGCCGAGCCTGATCGCCTCGACGGCGTCATAACCGTGATTGGCATCGATCATCAGCCGCATGTCGGGGCCGGCCGCATCGCGCACGGCGCGAATGACCGCCAGGTCCTCCTCGACACCGAAGCCGATCTTGATCTTGGTGGCGTGAAAACCCTGCTCGCGGTAACGGGCGACATCCGCCGCATTGTCCTCGGCGCGATCGACGCCGTCGCGCTTGAAACTGCCCGTCGCATAGGCCCTGACGGATTCGCGGAAACGACCCCCGAGCAGGATCGAAACTGGTACGCCGAAATGCTTGCCCTTGATATCCCAGAGCGCAATGTCGATGCCGGAGAGAGCGGTGACGGCGAGCCCGCTCTGGCCCTGGTCGCGCAGCGCGTTATAAAGCCGCGCCCAGATCTTCTCCGTCTCCAGCGGGTTCTCGCCGATCAGCCAGTTCGCGTAGGTCGCAACGACCGCAGCATTCGGACGGGCAGGGCCGAGGCATTCGCCCCACCCGATCGTGCCGTCGTCGCATTCGATTTCGACGAGCACGTGCGCGCGGCGATCGAAGCGCATGGATGCGCTTTCGAAGGCGACGTCTAGCTTGTGCTCGAGGAGGTGGGTGCGGACGGAGGCGATCTTCATCGGATTAGCGCCTGTGAGAGCCGATAAGCTTGAGGAGCATGTCCTCCTCTTCCGCGGTCAGGTCGTCGAGTGGCGGCCGCACCTTTCCGGCATCGAAGCCCTGCAGGCGCACACCGGCCTTGATGGCCGCGACGGCATACCCCTTGCGGCGGCTGCGCAGCGCCATGAAGGGATAGAAGAAATCCCTGAGGATTTCCTCGCAACGGGCGCGGTTGCCCGCACGCAGCGTCTTGTAGAATTCGACCGCGAGGCCGGGCACGAAATTGAAGACCGCCGAGGAGTAGGTGGTGAAGCCGGCGCCGAGATAGGCTTCTGCGAAGAGCTCCGCCGTCGGCATGCCGCCGAGATACATCAGACGGTCGCCCATGGTGGCGGTGATCTGCCGCACAAGGCCGATATCGCCGGTGCCGTCCTTGAAGGCGATCAGGTTCGGGCATTCGTCGCAGAGCCGCTTCAACGTGTCCACGCCGAGAACCGAATTGTCTCGGTTGTAGACCATGACGCCGATGCCGACCGACTGGCAGATGCGCTTCACATGCTGATAGAGGCCTTCCTGCGGGGCATCGATCAGATAATGGGGCAGGAGCAGGATGCCGTCGGCACCGGCCTTTTCGACCGCCCGGGCCAGTTCGACGCCGACATGCGTGCCGAAGCCGCAGCCTGAGACGATCGCCGTCTTGCCGGAAGCTTCCTTGGCGGCGGCGACGATGCCTGGAATTTCATTCGGGGACAGCGAGAAGAATTCGCCCGTGCCGCCAGCCGCGAACAGAACAGGGGCCTCGAAACCGGACAGCCATTCGACGTGGCGGCGGTAGCTTTCCGGCTGAAACTGACCTTCCTTGTCGAAGTGGGTTACGGGAAAGGACAGCAGGCCAGCGCCAAGCGCAGCCTTGATCTCTTCTGGCGCCATAATGGACTTCCTCTGTAGCGTCTCCTCCAGACAGAATTGTCGTACAGGTCGGCCCGACTTGTGTCAACAAGTCATCTTACAGATTCCCTGAGCTCCCTGAGAAGCGACCGATAGCGCAACTGGCTGCCGCGCAGGTGGCTGCGCATGGCCTCGCGAGCGGCTTCCTCGTCGCCGTCCGAGATCGCCGCCACGATCGCCTCATGCTCCTCGTCGAGAAGCTTGATATAGGCGGTCTGGTCGGTCTCCGAGTCGTCCGGGCGAAGGGCGGCGCGCGGAATGAGGCTGCGGCCGATCATCGTCAGGAACTCGCGGAAGCGAGGATTGTTGGTCGCTTCGGCGATGGCGAGATGCAGGGCGAAATCGGCCTTGCTGGTCGGCCGCGACGCCTCCAGGCAGGCTCTCACCGCATAATGCCGCTCGAGGATGACCTCCTCCTGTGCAGGCGACCGGCGCAGTGCAGCAAGACCTGCCGCTTCGACCTCGACCGCTGTCCGCAGCTCCAGGAGTTCGATCATCGAGGAGACACGCGCGAGATCGATGCTGGGAAACGACAGCATGGACGATGGCGTGGAAGAGGGCGGCTCCAGCACGAAGACGCCGGCGCCCTGGCGAGCCTCCACGAGGCGGTCGGCGCGGAGAGCGGCGATCGCCTCGCGCACGACGGTGCGGCTGACGCCATGGGTTTCGGTCAGCTGTGCTTCGCTCGGCAGGCGCGAGCCCGGCGGAAACTGGCCGGTCACGATCGCATGGCGGAGCGTATCGCCCAGTTTTGAAACAAGCGTCCCCGATCCTTTTCCGGTATCGAGTTTCGTCTCAACGCTCATTTCCTTCCTCCATGCTCAGGGCGTGCCGCGATGTGGCGCCAACTCATATATCAAGTGAGCCTCGGCGCCAAACCGAGCCAGCTCATTAGTCGAGTTCTCAAACATGTATGATAAGTAGCGGCGCTTGTCACGAACAAGTTGGATTCACTCCTCTCCCATACTCCGAAGAAACATTCGCAAGAGACTTCAATACCGGATAAAAACTTGATAGATCGAATCCGCTTTATCTGTGGGCTTGCCATACCCGCACGAAAGGACATTCGATGACAAGCCAGGAACTCACCGCCGAGACTGTGATCCGGCACCAGGCGGCGGCGGTCGCGGTCCGCGGGATGTGCCGGGACCACGAGGACCATCAGCTTCCGGTCGAGCGCAGAAACGAATGGCGGTTCCGCATGCATTACGGTTCTGTGATCCTGGAGCTGGACGATCAGGACCTGAAGATCAGGGTTTCCGCGGCGGATGAGACCGATCTTTCCTATATGAGGATGATCGTTGCCGGCCATGTGCGGGAATATCTCGACTCCGCCGTGGCCATCCGCTGGTCGGGCGATGGCGGCACGTCATCGATCCCTGTGTTCTTCCGTGAGATCACGGTGATGTCGTCCGAGCGGATTTCACCGCATATGCAGCGGTTGCGTTTCTCCGCGAGGGATATCGGCCGCTTCACGTCCGGTGGTATCCATCTCCGGCTGCTGATCCCGCCGCGGGGACGGAAACCTGTCTGGCCGACGATCGGCGAGGACGGGCTTCTCGTCTGGCCGCAGGGCGAGGATGCGCTTACCGTGCGGATCTATACGATCCAGGCGATCGACGTGGAAAAAGGCTTTGTCGATATCGATTTCGTGCTGCATCCGGGCCTGGAAACGCCGGCCGCGAAGTTCGCGCAGACGGCGAAACCGGGTGAGGTGATCGGCATGATCGGCCCCGGCGGCGAACATGTTCCAGATGGCGGGCACCTGATCCTGCTCGGCGACGATACGGCCATCCCGGCGATCTCCCGCATTCTCAGGGAGCTGCCTGAGGGCAGGACCGCCGATGTGTGGATCGAGGTGGATGGCCCGGGCGATATCCTGCCGCTCAAGGCCGAAACCGCATCGGTGCGGTGGCTCTTCCGCAAAGGCCGTCCGGCCGGGACCACCGGGCTTCTTTCGGACGCCGTGCGGAAGATCGATCCGAAAACCTTACCGGAAGACATCTTCGTCTGGTCCGGTTCGGAGTTCACCGACTTCAAGGAAATCCGCCGGATCGTTCGCAAGGAGTGGGGACTGGCGAAGGACAGGCAGCTCATCGTCGCCTATTGGCGCCGCGGTGCGCAGGGCGACGATGCCCGCAGCGAAGCGGCGTGAAGTCACGCCGCTCTTAAGAATTCAGGCGACAGCATTTTCCGGCTTTGCCGCCGTTGCGATCGCCGGCGCGGCGCTGACAGCAAGAGCGGCCGCGCAGCCGAAGAAGATGCCGTAGCCGAAAGCATTGGCGATCTGACCGGCCAGCATGCCGCCGATGATGCTCACAAGCGCATCCATGCATTGGAAGAGCGTGAAATCGACGCCGGCCTGCTTCGGGTTGGACCAGCGCATGAATTGCGCGTAGAGCGCCACGAAGCCGAAGGCCATGATGCCGGAAGAGCTGCCGATCGCGGCAATCACCAGCAGGCTTTCCGGCAGCAGTCTCGTGAAGGCGGCAAAGGAGAACAGGGCAAGAAAGGCGGCCTGGATCAACAGGGACAGGACCAGCACGGCGCGGACACCCCAGAGCCTGACGCAAAGTCCGCCAAGGAGTGCTGCGCCAAGTCCGACGAAAATGCTGCCGAGACCGTTCAAAAGCCCGATCGTCGCCACATCGAAGCCGGTATCGACCAGGAATGGTCCGATCATGCCCATCGCCGTCTTCTGCGCGATGACGAAGACCGCCGAAACGAGCAAACCCCGGCGGAGTTCGGGTCGCTTCAATGCCGCGCCGAGCGACGGCACGTGCTGGCGGGCCTCTTCCGGCAGGTTGCGGGCGGCCCCCAGCAGGAAGGGCAGGCCGAGCAGGACGAGAACGGTGGTCATGGTCCAGGCTGCCCAGGACCAGCCGAAGATGCCCACGAGGAAGAGGAACAGGCCGCCGCCGATCGCCGAGCCGAGATAGGCGCCGCCGACCTGTGCCGCGTTGCCCCAGCCGTGCTCGGCCTTCGCCAGGCTCTGCACCGCAAAGCCGTCGCAAGCGATATCGACGGTGGAAGCGGCGAAAGCGACGATCGTCAGGCAACCGAGCAGCGGCATCGCTTCGCTGGGCGAAAGATTGCCGGCCAGAAACAGGCCGACGATGCAGATCAGCCCGCCGATCGCCACGATCTCAGCCGAGCGGTTTTTTCCGGCCGGGGGCAGGCGATAACGTTCCGCCCACGGCGACCATAGAAATTTCAGCGCCCAGGGCAGTGCGATCAGCGACACGTAGCCGATCTGGTCGAGGGGCACGCCCTCCGAGCGCATGATCGCCGGCAGGCCCGTCCAGGTGATGCCGCCGATGACGCTCTGCGCCACATAAAGTCCGCCGATCCCCGAAAGCACGAGGAGCGGCGAGACCTTTCCGGTTTGCACGGCCTCAGACATCAGAAGCGGTACCGCAGGCTGCCATAGACGGTGCGGCCTTCATCCCAGTAGCAATTGCCGGCAGAGCAGATAGGCTTGACCGTATCGAACAGGTTCTTGGCATTCACCTGCAGCGTAAGCCCCTTCAGATCCGGGTTCTGATAGCCGAAATCATAGGAGACGGCAGCATCGACGAGCGTCCGAGCCTCGTTCTTGAAGGTGTTCCCGTCATCGCCATAGCTTTTACCGATGTAGCGGACGCCGGCGCCTATTCCCAGACCCGCCAGCGGACCGTCCTCGAAGAGATAGTGACCCCAGAGAGATGCGATGTGATTAGGCGTTGCGGAAAGCTGGTTTCCGACGGTTCCAGGCAGGCCTTCGTCGATTTCCATCCGCATATACGTATAAGAGGCAATCAGGCTGAAGCCATTGTCGAAGGAGGCGTTCGCCTCAAGTTCGACGCCGCGCGAATGCAGGTCGAGCTGGCGCTGGACCTGGTTGCCGTCCGTATCGAACGTGCCGTCGAAAATCACGCCATCGGTTTGCTTGATGTCGAAATAGTTGGCAGTGAGCACTGCGTTCGTGTCCGGAATCTCGTATTTGACACCAACCTCGACCTGGTCGGCCAAGGTAGGCTTGGCAACCGAGCGGGTGTTGGAGGCATCGTAGACGAAGCCGACATTGGGCGAGAAAGACCGGGAATAATTCGCATAGGGTATTACGCCCCAATCCGTTCTATAGGACAGGCCGACACGGCCGGAGAAGGCGCTGTCGGTGCTGTCCACCTCCGTACCCGTGGAGGGAACACTCTTGGACATGGCCCAGTCTTGCCGGCCGCTCAGGAAGAGCGTCCAGTTGTCCCATTCCATCTGATCATGGACGTACAAGCCATACTGGTCCATTTCCTGGCTTCCGGCCGGATTGAAGGGAAGTCCTTTCAGATCGTCGATGGAAATTGCCGAGCCCTTGGCACGCGTGGAGTAGTCCCACCAGCTGTAGTTGAAGCCAACCACGGCCGTATGGCTCACCGGTCCGGTGTCGAACTCGAACTGCGCCATGTTGTCGACGCCGAAATTCTTCACGCGCTCCTTGTAATGGGCCCAGGAGCGGGCCGGCGGTGAAGGATTGAACCCGCTATATTGGAGGTCGACATCCACATCATGGTAACGCAGGTTTTGACGTAACGTCACAACGTCGTTCAGGCGATGCTCGAATTCGTAGCCGATCCGGCCTTGCCTGGTCGTCAGGTCGTTCCAGTCGGGGTCGCCGCTATAGATGTCGGAGACCTCTCCAAGGGAAGGATTGTAGAAGTAGGCGGTGCTGCCGGTGACGGAACGGGAATATTCGCCAAGCAGGGTGAACTTGGTATCCTCGTCGGGCTTCCAGGTGAAGGCGGGGGCGATGTAGGCCGTGTCGTCCCGATAGCCTTCGATGTGCGTGTCGCTTTTCCGGCCGAGCCCGGTCAGGCGATAGAGGAACGCGCCTTCCTCATCGACCGGACCGGAGAAATCGAAGGCCGCCTGGTAGCGGTTGTCCTGGCCGATCAGCGTTTCGACTTCATGGAACGGCTCGTCCTTGGGCCGCTTGGTCACCAAATTGACGATGCCGCCCGGGCCGCTGACGCCGTAGAGCGAGGATGCCGGCCCTTTGAGGACCGTGATGCCTTCGAGGCCGTAGGGTTCGGTGCGGAACCAGGCGGAGGGGCCGTTGAACTGCTTGAGCCCATCACGGAACATGCCGGTGTAATAGACGGGGAAGCCTCGCAGGTAGAAGGCGTCATAGCGCGAATCGTAGCCGAAGCTGTTGGGGTTGGCGCCTGCCGTATAGGTCAGCGATTCGTTGAGGGTGCGCGGCTTCTGATCCTCGATCTGGTCCTGGGTCACGACCGAAATGGCTTGGGGAATCTGGACGATCGGCGTGTCCACCTTGGTGCCGATGCGGTCGGATTTCGCGACGTAGCCGTCCTGGACAAGGATGTCGTCGCTTTCCGATTCCAGCACGATCGGTGCCAGGGTCGTGTCGGCGTCGGGAGCCTGCGCGAAGGCCGGACCGCAGGATATTATGGCAACGCCGGCCGTCAGCAGGCCGATACGGTATTTTAGAATCATAACTTGTCTCCACCGCTCATGATTTGCGGGGACTCACAAATATGACATAGATTGTCAAGTATTCGTGAGCCGACCGGGCGGAGACAATTCGAGCTCTATCGGCGGGTGTATCCTGCGGGCATCATTTGGCCGGTGCCTCGCTCCTTCATCTTAGTCCGAGAGCGGCGGTGCAGAGTTTCGGGTCCTTGTTTCGCGCTCTTACGCCCACCACATCAGCTTCTTCTTTCTCCCTTCCTCTTCCGAAGGGTGACTTTCCGGAGTTCTTGTCATGGGATTTATCGATACCAATCCTCCGGTCCCCGAGGATGGCGCCCTCATTGACGCCTATTCGGAGACCGTTGCCGGCGCTGTCGATCGCGTCGGCCCCGCCGTCAGCCGCATCGAACGGCTCGGCGACAGCGGGCATGGATCGGGCTTTGCCATCTCGCCCGACGGCCTGATCATTACCAACCATCACGTCGTCGCCGACGCCAAGACCGTCCGTATCCGCAGCGCGAATGGTGCTGTCGGACACGGCAGCGTGCTCGGGCGCGATGCCGATACGGATATCGCGCTGGTGCGCGCCGACATGGACGTCCAGGCCTGGGCGCGGCTCGGAGATTCCAAGAAACTGAGGCGCGGCCACATCGCCATCGCGATCGGCAATCCGCTCGGCTTCGACTGGTCGGTCACCGCTGGAGTCGTCTCGGCGCTCGGGCGCTCCATGCGCGCCTCCACCGGCCGGCTCATCGACGACGTGGTGCAGACGGATGCGGCGCTCAACCCCGGCAATTCCGGCGGACCGCTGGTTTCCGCGTCGGGCGAGGTCGTCGGTGTCAACACGGCCGTCATCCACGGCGCGCAGGGGATTGCCTTCGCCGTTGCGTCCAACACCGCGAACTTCGTCGTGTCGGAGCTCCTGCGCTTCGGCCATGTACGCCGCGCCTTCATCGGCATCGTCGTCGACACCACGGCGCTGCCGCGCCGCGTCGCGCTGAAAGCGGGGATGGTGCAGGAAACGACGGTGCGCATCCGCCGCATCGATCCGGGCAGTCCGGCCGACAGAGCGGGCCTGAAGGAAGGCGATTTCATCCTGGCGATCGACGGCCATCCCGTTGCCGGCGCAGACGACCTGATCCGTCTGCTCGACGGGACCCGCATCGGCAAGGAGACGCCGATTTCCGTCTACGATCTCGATTCTCAGATCGTCGACCGGGTTCTGGTTCCCGCAGCGCGCCCGAAGAGCTGAGCTTTCCGTCCGCGCCTGTCGACTTCGCGGAGAATGCTTCGTTTCGACGATTGCAACCATCTCCTTCCACTTTTAGTTTCGTCCTCCGGCGCGCATCTGGAGGCAGGACGTGAGAAGAGGCATTGGAATCTGGTGGCAGGCAGCCTGTCTCGCGCTCATGCCTCTTCCTGCGACCGCTCAGATGCAATGGCGGGCCACCGAGCAGGTGCAGACCTATGCGATCACCGGCACGTCCGGCATAGAACTCTATGCCTCGATCGGCGAACGCGGTCCGAAGATCGGCCGAGAGGTGCGCACCATCGCCCACACCAATTTCAAGCTCACCTGGACGCGGAAATACGAGCCGCAGCCGAACGGCGCCTGCACACTGGTTTCTGCCCTGCCGCGGCTCGTCATCACCTATGTGCTGCCGAAGCCGGTTTCGGCCCTGTCGCCGGATCTCAAGAAGAAGTGGGACGTTTTCATCGCCGGTGTCCGCAGGCACGAAGAGGTGCATGGAGTGATGATCACCGACATGGTGAAGGAGATCGAGCGGGTGAGCGTCGGGCTCAGCGTCCCCGATGACCCGAAATGCGCGAAGGTCAGGACCGAGCTGCAGTCGAAGCTCGGCGAAATTTCACGGGCGCAGCGGCAACGGAGCAGCGATTTCGACCGCATGGAGATGAGCGACGGCGGCAACGTCCATCAGCTCATCCTCAATCTGGTCAATGGGAAATAATCGGCTCTATCTTTTCCGCATCAGGTTGACGACCAGGACGCCGAGAATGGCCATGACCCCTCCGATTGCGCCGATCGGCGTCGGGACTTCGCCCAGCCAGACGAAGCCGATAAGCGTTGCGGTCGGCGGAACGCCGTAGAGGAAATTGGCCGCCCGGGCAGCGGAAAGCCGTTTCAATGCGATCGCCCAGGTGACGTAGCCGATGGCCGTCGGGAAAAGCACCAGATAGGCAACGCCCCAATTCACCTCGGCTGGCGCGGCGGCGAGCGCTTGAACGGTCGCCGGGACGGCCGGCAGCAATGGAATGGCGCCGATCAGCAGCAGCCAGGCCGTGACGGCCAGCGCCGGCATGCGGCCGAGGATCGGCTTCTGCAACACGCTCGCAATGGCGGAGCAGAGGGCCGCGCCGAGGATGAGGACCGCGTTCGGATCGAGATCGAAGCCCGCGTCGCTCGAAGCGGCGATCAGCGCCACGCCGGCGAAGGAGATCGCCGTTCCGACCCAGCCCCAGCGCCCGAATTTCTCGCCGAGCGCGAAGGTGGCGATAAGGGCGGTGAAGACCGGCATGGTGTTGATGATGAAGCTTGCGGGGCCTGCCGCCACGGTGCGTTCACCCATGTTCAAGAGAACGGCATAGGCCGCGATGAAGAGCACGCCGGCGACTGTGAGGCGCAGAAGATCGCGTCTGGCGGGAAGCGCCGGCCGAACGGCGGCGAGATAGACGGCGGCAATCAGCGCGGCTCCCACGTAACGCGCTGCCGCGAGTTCGACCGGCGTCAGCGGGCCGAGGCAGATGCGGATCACCACGAAGGATGACGCCCAGAAGACGATGGTCACCAGGATCGCCAGGAAAGCGATCGCATCAAATCCCTGTCTTTCGTTCCCGGCACTTTCGTTCATCGGAACCGCGCTCATGTCCGCTCCATCCATGTTTGTGCTCGCCGGCTTACGCTCTTGATCCGTGCTTGAAAAGCATCGAGATCGATGATCATATGTGCTTATGGTTCACAGCTCGCAGACCTTGCCGCCGCTCGACACGCTCGAAACCTTTGCGCGCGCCGCCAGGCTTGGCTCGTTCTCCGCCGCAGCGGAAGAGGGCGGCGTCACTCATGGCGCCGTCTCGCGGCAGGTAGCGCGCCTGGAGCGCTGGATGGGCGTGCGGCTTTTCTCGCGCGAGGCACGGGGCGTGACGCTGACGCCGGAGGGCGCGCGCTTTTTTGCACGGGCGGAGGAAGCGCTGGCGCTGCTCGGCGATTCCGACGAACGCTGGCGGCCTCGCCGCAGCAAGACGGTGGTCCGGCTTTCGGTGACGCCCTCGGTCGCCTCGCTTTGGCTGTTTTCGCGCCTGCCGATGCTGGAGGCAAACGACATCCATCTCGACATGATCCTGGAGCATCGCCTGGCGGATTTCAGCGAAGGGATCGATCTGGCGATCCGCTGCGGCAAGGGGCCCTGGGCCGGCGTGCGCAGCCTGCCGCTCTGGCAGGAGAAGCTTTTCCCGATTGCATCGCCTGCGCTGACCGACCGGCTGGGGCCATGCCCGGACGCCAAGGCATTGCTCGAGCTGCCGATCCTGCACGATTCCAACATCGAGGGCTGGCGTCGCTGGCTGGCTGCCGAAGGGGTGGAGTACGTGCCGCGGGGTCAGGACCGACGCTTCGAAGACTATAATCTGGTGATCGATGCCTGCGCGCAAGGTATCGGGATCGCGCTTGCCCGCCCGCCGCTTGTCGATGCGGCTTTGGCATCCGGCCGGCTCGTTGCGGTTTCGGAGAGGACGATCGATCATCATCTGGCGTTTCATCTGATCCGCCCCAACGACGCGCTGAAAGGTTCGGCGGCCGAATTCGCGCGCCGGTTCCTGGAGGCTGCCGGTCATGACGAGACAGCGATCGCCGCCTTCCTTGCTCCCGGCCGGGGCAGGGGATAAGGGCGGGCAGGGTTGCGCTTTCGGATGTCTGAAAGGTGTCTTCTGAGGGGCGATACTTGCCTGTTCGTGTCGTGGTTCTACTTGCTCCGGCAAACCAAGACGGAGGAGCATTCCATGAACAGCAAGGCAACGATCGCGAGAATCTGGCGGGGTCGGACGCCCGCAAAGATCGCCGACCAATATGAAGCATATTTGCGAGAGGTGGGCATTCCGCCGCTCGTGAAAACCGCACTTGCCGTGCAGCTCTTCCGCGAGGAGCTGGGTGAGGAGACGGAGTTCGTGACCACCTCCTATTGGCCCGATTTCGAGTCCATGGCGGCGTTCACCGGCGGCGATCCCGACAAAGTGCATCACCTCGACCGGGATCCCGAATTTCTCGTCGCGCTGCCCGAGCGGGTGGCGATCATGCGCATCCTGATCGACCGGCAACATTGAGCTGCCGGTGGGGTGCCGTCGGCGATCATCGGATTGCGGTCGTATTGCGCCCCCGGTTAGCCGGCTTTGCCCTGAAGATAGCTGACCACCGCATCGGCGATCATTCCCTTGTGCCGCTCCATCGTCGCCGCTTCGGAGAGATCGCGGCGGAAGATGGTGCTGAAGGTGTAGCGGTTCGAGACGCGGAAGAAGCAGAAGGCGCTGATCAGCATATGGATGTCGATCGGATCCGCCTTGCGGGTGAACACGCCTTCGGCGGCGCCGCGTTCCAGGATTGCGGCGATCGTCTCGATAACCGAGACGTTCAAGTCGCGGATCGCCTCCGAACGCAGCATGTGGGCGGCGTGATGGATGTTCTCGATGCTGACGAGGCGGACGAAATCCGGATTTGTTTCATCGTGCTCGAACGTCGTCGAGATCAGCACGCGCAGCGCCTGCTCCGGCGGCAGGTTGGAAAGCTGGAGATCCGCTTCCAACGTGCGGATCTTGCGATAGGCACGTTCCAGGACTGCCAGGTAGAGCCCTTCCTTGCTGCCGAAATAATAGTAGATCATCCGCTTCGAGGTGCGGGTCTTTTCCGCGATCGCGTCGACGCGACCGCCGGCGAGGCCGTGGGTGGAAAACTCTTCCGTCGCGACTTCCAGGATGTCCTCCTGGGTGCGCTGCGGATCATTCTTCCTGCCGTTTTCGCGTCTTGCTGCCATCTCCGAAGCCGCTTTCTCCACCCTTGTTCACCTGTCTTGCGGAAGCGCGTCCCGGCTCCCCAATTATCCACACCGGTTTTTCCGCATTTTTTCCAAAGTCATAGCGGGGCCGGAGGCAGCTTTCAATAGATCGCGCTTGACATACTCACTAGTTCGTACATTTTACGAGCCATGCCAGTCGATCCCTGAGGAGGTGGTTCTGGCAAAGGCACTTGTCAAAGCGCGTGATCGGGTCGCTGCTTGAGCGGTCACGCCTGTCACCATTCGATGGCAGGGCCTTGGGAGGACTGGAAAATGACACGGATCATCGATTTTTACTTCTTCGTACTGAAGATCATCATCGCGCTGCTTCTGGCGGGCATGGTCGTGCTGGTCTTCGGCAACGTCGTGCTGCGCTACGCCTTCAATCAGGGCATCACGATTTCGGAAGAGCTGTCGCGCGTCTTCTTCATCTGGCTGACATTCCTCGGGGCCGTCGTCGCCATGCGCGAGCATGGCCATCTCGGGGTCGATTCGTTGCTGAAGCGCCTGCCGCCGGCCGGAGCCAGGATCGCGGTTCTGCTGGGGCAGGGCCTGATGCTTGTCGCAACCTGGCTGATGATCAGTGGAAGCTGGACGCAGACACTCATCAACCTGCCGGCCTCGATGCCGGCGACGGGCATTTCCATGGGCTGGTTCTACGGCGCAGGCCTCGCCTTCGGTGTGCCGACCTTCCTCATCATCCTCTGGGATGCGTTCCAGGTGGCGGCCGGCCGCATCGACATTGCGACCGCGCAGCTCGTGCGCGACAGCGAGGAAGAGGTCGCCCTCGACGATCATCCCGAAGCGGCGGCGACCGCCGCCGGCGGCACCAAGGTCTGAGGAGACGGATCATGACGCTTACCGTTTTCCTCGGCGCGCTTCTCGGCCCCATGGCGCTCGGCGTGCCGATCGCCTTTGCCCTGATCCTCAGCGGCGTCGCGCTGATGATGTACATGGACATTTTCGACGCTCAGATCGTCGCGCAGAACGTCCTGAACGGAGCCGACAGTTTTCCGCTGATGGCGGTCCCCTTCTTCCTGCTTGCCGGCGAGGTCATGAACACCGGCGGATTGTCGAAGCGTATCGTCAATCTCGCCATGGCCATGGTCGGCCATATTCGCGGCGGCCTCGGCTTCGTGGCGATCTTCGCGGCCTGCATCCTTTCGAGCCTTTCCGGTTCTGCCGTGGCGGATGCGGCGGCGCTCGGGGCGCTGCTTTTCCCGATGATGATCAAGTCCGGCCATGATCCGGCCCGCACGGGCGGTCTGCTCGCCTCCGCGTCGATCATCGGCCCGATCATCCCGCCGTCGATCGGCTTCATCCTCTACG
Organism: Neorhizobium sp. CSC1952; assembly: GCF_030378245.1. Lineage (NCBI taxonomy): Bacteria > Pseudomonadati > Pseudomonadota > Alphaproteobacteria > Hyphomicrobiales > Rhizobiaceae > Neorhizobium > Neorhizobium sp. CSC1952. Next base: position 3,782,017 of record NZ_CP128416.1, read on the forward strand.
GCGTCATTGGCGGCGTCTCGATCACCAAGCTTTTCCTTGCCGGCATCGTTCCCGGCCTGCTGATCGCGCTCGCGCTCTGCATCACCTGGCTGCTCGTCGCGCGCAAGGAGCAGTTCGAACTGCCGAGACGACAGAGCGGCGAGGTGCGCCTCAAGGCCTTCCTCGACAGCATCTGGGCGCTGATGCTGCCGGTCATCATCATCGTCGGCCTGAAATTCGGCGTCTTCACGCCGACCGAGGCAGGCGTCGTTGCGGCGGTTTACTCACTCTTCGTCTCGATGGTGGTCTATCGCGAGCTGCCGCTCTCGCGGCTCTTCGAGGTCTTCGTCGCAGCCGCCAAGATCACCGCCGTCGTGATGTTCCTGGTTGCCTGTGCGGCGGTCTCCGCCTGGCTGATCACCGTTGCCGACGTGCCCGGCGACCTCGTGAAGCTGATCGAGCCGCTGATGGACAACCAGACGCTGCTGCTCATTGCGATCATGGTGCTGATCGTCGTCGTCGGGACGGCCATGGACATGACGCCGACCATTCTCGTGATGACGCCGGTGCTGATGCCGATCATCAAGCAGGCGGGCATCGATCCGGTCTATTTCGGCGTGCTGTTCATCATCAACAATTCGATCGGCCTCATCACGCCGCCCGTCGGCACCGTGCTCAACGTCATCTGCGGCGTCTCGAAGCTGTCGATGGAAGACCTCATGAAAGGCGTCATGCCCTTCATGATCGCCGAACTGATCGTCCTTTTCCTTCTCGTCCTCTTCCCGCAGCTGGTGACCGTGCCGGTTGCCTGGTTCGGGCATTGAGGCCGGAAGGTCCTTAGCAGTGCAATGTCAACCGGCCGTGGAGGATCGCGGCCATCAGAGGGAGGAAAGCATGTTCAACAAGGTAATGAAACTGGCGCTCGGGATTGCCATTCCGGCGCTTCTCTTCGCGGGCACGGCATCCGCCGAGATCCGTGCGCATACGCTGAAATTCGCGGCCGCCAACAACAAGGGCCATCCGCAGGTCACCGGCATGGAGAAATTCGCCGAGATCGTCAAGGAGAAGAGCGGCGGCAAGATCGACGTGAGGCTTTTCCCGGGCGGCGTGCTTGGCGGCGACGTTCAGACCGTCTCCGCGCTGCAGGGCGGTGTGGTCGAGATGCTGGTTCTGAACGCCGGCATCCTTGCCAGCAACGTGAAGGACTTCGGCGCGGTCGATCTGCCGTTCCTCTTCAACAGCGGCGAAGAGGCCGACAAGGTGATGGACGGTCCGTTCGGCAAGAGTCTCACCGACAAGCTGCCGGCGACCGGCCTCGTGGGCCTCGCCTATTGGGAGCTCGGTTTCCGCAATCTCACCAACAACCGCCATCCGGTTGCCAAGTTTGAGGACATCAAGGGCCTGAAGATCCGTACGCTCCAGTCGCCGATCCCGATCGAGCTCTTCAACAGCCTCGGCGCAAACGCGGTGCCGCTGCCCTATACCGAACTCTATACCGCGCTCGAAACCGGCACGGTCGACGGCCAGGAAAATCCCTTCGCGAACATCATCAACGCCAAGTTCTACGAAGTGCAGAAGTACCTGACGGTCACCCGTCATCAGTACAATCCGCAGATCGTGCTGATCAGCAAGAAGTTCTGGGACGGCCTCAACGACGAGGAGAAGGCGATCCTGCAATCGGCCGCCGTAGAGGCCCGGGACTTCCAGCGCAAGGTTTCGCGGGAAGCGGACGCCAAGGCGCTCGAAGAGATCAAGTCGACCGGCATGCAGGTGACCGAACTCAGCCCGGAAGAGACGCAGAAGCTGCGTGATGCGGTGAAGCCGCTGATCGACAAGTTCAGCGCCAATATCGGCGCCGACACGGTGTCGCTGCTCTTCAAGGAGCTGGACGCGGTTCGCAAGCAGTAAGACCTCGCCGGCCCGCTTTGCCGGCGGGCCGGCTTCATCATGCAGACGGGGCTAGAGCGCTATGGCCGAGACATTGCTGAAACCTTTGAAGGCCGGGCTGATCGGCTCCGGCATACAGGCATCACTGACGCCTTCCATGCATATGAAGGAAGGCGACGCACAGGGTTTCCGCTATGAATACGAGCTGATCGATCTCGCCCAGCTGGGGCTGACGACCGAGAGCCTGCCGGACCTGCTCAAGGATGCGGAAGAGAGGGGTTTGAGCGGTCTCAACATCACCCATCCCTGCAAGCAACTCGTCATCTCCTATCTCGACGAACTTTCCGAAGAGGCGCGAGCGCTCGGAGCCGTCAACACGGTGGTGCTGAAGGATGGCAGGCGGCTTGGGCACAACACGGACTGGTGGGGCTTTGCCGAGAGCTTTCGGCGCGGCCTGCCGGGGGCCGACCTCACCGCCGCGGTCCAGATCGGCGCCGGCGGAGCGGGTGTCGCCACCGCCTATGCAGTCCTTTCTCTCGGCCTGAAGGCGCTGACGGTCTTCGACCGGGAGCAGGAGAAGGCCGAGCAATTGGCCGAGACGATGTCATCGCTCTTTCCGAAAGCAACCATCCGGGCACCCGGCGACATAACCTCCGCCGTGGAGGCCGCATCCGGGCTTATCCACGCCACGCCGACAGGCATGGTGAAATATCCCGGCATACCGCTGCCGCCTGGACTGCTCCAGCCCCATCACTGGGTGGCGGAGATCGTCTATTTTCCTCTGGAAACCGAGCTCCTGAAGCAAGCGAAAAGGCGCGGCTGCCGGGTTCTGGATGGCGGCGGCATGGCGGTCTTCCAGGCGGTGGGCGCCTTCCAGCTCATCACCGGCCGTGAGCCGGATGCCGCCCGCATGATGCGGCATTTCCAGAGCATGACGGCGTAGAACCGTTTCAGGCCTTGCCGGTCACGTAGTCGCGCATGACATGGCCGAGCTTGGCGAGATTGGCTTTCAGCTCGCCGTAGCCGGCGGTCTTCTCCCGGCTGACCTCGTCCATATAGAGCTTGCGGTTGAGCTCGATCTGGATGCTGTGGCGGTTCCTTGCCGGCGCAGAATAGGCGGAAACCAGTTCGGCGCCACGGAAGGGGATGTTGAGCGAGACCGAATAGCCGAAGGCTTCCAGCGTCTCGACAACCAGCCTGACAAAATCCGGTTCGCTTGCCTGTCCGTCGTAATCTCCGACGACGACGTCCTTGCGCACCGTGCCGGCCGGATCCGGCGAGAGCACGTGGCCGACCGCCGGCATGGAATGGCAGTTGACGTGGTAGACCTTGCCGAAGGCCGCATATGTCTCATCCAGCAGCCGGACGATCTCGCGGTGATAGGGCCGCCAATAGGTATCGATGCGGTCTTCCAGTTCCTTCGCGGTGAACTTGCGTCCATACATCGGCGTGTCGCCCCAGGCATAACGCCAGGTGAGCCCCATGCCGCGGCGGGCAGACGCGCTGTCGCGTACCGGATGCGGCCATTCGCCTTCCACCATTTCCAGGTCGACGTCCTTCAGCGAACGGTTCAAATCGAGGAAACTGCGCGGAAAGTGCGCGATCAACAGCGGCGCGCCGATCGACGGCGCGAAGCCGAAGAGGTCGTCCACATAGGTGTCGGCTGCGATACGTACCAACTCGTCCGGAACGATCCGTTCGAAATCCGGGATCACCAGCCCGCTATGGGGCGAGTCGAAGACCAGCGGAACCGCCGGTGCGGTCGGCGGAATGATCTGGAGAACGCCGTCGATATCGACGGGAGCGAAGGTCAGGTCGGTCATGGAAGCCCCATTCAGGCTGTAGCGGCGTAGGCGGCCGGATAGGTGATGTCGGGCATGCCGACGAAGGCTCTGCCGCGCCGGCCCACCATGCCGGGCGCGGCGAAGGGACGGGGATAGACGACCGCGGCAGCCGGCTTCACCCTGGCGATCTTTTCGAGCGCCTCGATCTGGTCGGCCGGCATGTCGACATTGAAGATGACGTCGCTATGCGGGCCCGTCGTCATGCGCGGCAGGTTCATCGCCTCCTCGATATCGAGGCCGGCATGCAGGATCATGCCGGTGAGCTGCGCGAGCGCGGGGACGATCTGGTTGCCGCCGGCAGCACCATAGGCCGCGAAGGGACCGTTCTCGTCGGTGATCGCGACGGGGCACATGTTGCTCGGCGCATAGGCGTTAGGCTTCAGCGAGTTTGCGCGGCCCGGCGTCGGGTCGAACCACGACATGCCGTTGTTCAGGAGGATGCCTGTCGAGGGTGAGAGCGCGCGGGCGCCAAAACGGTTGAGCAGCGTGAAGGTGATCGCCACCATGCGGCCTTCGGAATCCACGGCGTTGACCTGGGTCGTGCTGGTCTTGCCGTTCGTCTCGGCCGGGTTGAGGCGCTTGCGGTGGGCGCCGAAGCTTTCCCAGAGGGCTTCGGCCATGGCGGTGAAGAAGCCGGCATCGACCGGGCCTTTGCCGCGCTTCCTGTCGAAGTGATCGAGCGCGTCGAAGAGCCGCTGGCCGGCGCTGGTTTCTCCCGCCACATGCACGGTCTTGCCCTGCAGCGGCATGGTCTGGGACGGATAGAGAAGCGGCGCATAGTTCGCCATGTTCTCCAGCGTGATCGAACTGCCGCCGGCATTCAGGTCGGCAACGAGCCTTTCGCCGATCGCGCCGCCATAGAGGGCATCCGGACCTTCTCCTGCGAGCTGCTCCAGGGTTCCGGCGAGCTGGGACAAGGGCAGTGTGGCGCCGGGCTCGGGCGCGTGGCCGTCCGGGAGGAAGATCGACCGTGTCCCCGGATCCATGGCGAGATCGCCCTCGGCGATCGCGATCGCCAGCGTCGTGTGCCAGTCCACATACATGCCCTTGCGGGCACGCTCGATGGCCGGCGTCAGCGCCCGGTCGAAGCCGATCGTGCCGTAGCGTTTCAGGGCCTCGGCGAAGCCGCGCACGCAGCCCGGCACGACGGCAGCGGTGAAGCCGCGGACATTGCGGTTGTCGATCGAGGCCGGATGGCCGATGAAGGTCTTGATCGTGGGATCGGGTTTGTAAAATTCCTCGTCGAAGCGGGAAGGAACCCGGCCGGTGAATTCTACGACCTCGACCTTGCCGTCCGGCTGGGCGACCAGCATGTAACCGCACGCGGCGAGGCTGGTCATCCACGGCTCTACGGTCTGCAAGGTGAAGGCGGCGGTCACCGCGGCATCGACGGCATTGCCGCCCGCCGACAGAACCGCGGCGCCTGCCTCGGCCGCCGCGTAATGCTGCGAGGTGACGACGCCGCGTTCGCTGACGCCCGCTACCTTGCGATAGATGCCGCGCTCGACGCGCAGGTGGTTGTATTGCGGATTTTCCATCACTTCTGCTCCAGCGCGGCGGCAATGAGGCGGCTTGCACCCGAGAGGTCGCCGAGCTTTTCCCCGGCCGCGACCTTGTCCTTGTTACGGCCGGCGCGGGCCTGCCGCGCCATCGCCTCCTCGACGACCTCGTCGGCCTCGTCGATCGGGATGACCACGATGCCGCTCGCATCGGCGACGACGACATCGCCCGGCAATATCGGGACGTTGCCGCAGGAGACGGGAAGGTTCAGCGCACCGCCGAGATCGTTGAGCCTTGTCGTGATGCCCGAGACGCCGCGGCACCAGAGCGGCATGCCGAGCTCGACGATCTCCTCCACGTCCGTGCAGGGGCCATCGATCGCGACGCCGATCGCACCCGCCGTCCTGATCGCGAAGGCGACGCCGCCGCCGATGCAGGCGTGCCGGTCGTCGCCGAGCCGGTCGACGAACAGGAAGTCGCCGGGACGCAGAAAGCCGATCGCGTGATGCAGCAGCGTGGAATCGGTGCCGGGGATCGCCACCGTCACCGCCGTGCCGACCAGGGTCTTTTTCGGCTCGACCACCGGCGTGATCGAATGGCGCACGAAACCGCGATGACGGAAATGGCCGATCGTCGCCACCTCGACGCTCTCGAACTTGCGGACGAGTTCGGCATCGACCTGTTTCGGCACGGAGCCGATCTGGTATTTCTTCATGGTGCTTCCTTCCGGAGTTTTGGCTCTCCGGCCTCGTTTTCACTCGCGTGGTGCTGCCAGCTCTTGCCGGGCACGGCGGCGAGCAGTTCTTTCGTGTAGGCTTCCTTAGGCGCGCCGAAGAGCGATGCAGGATCGCCCCGCTCGACGATCCTGCCGTTCTTCATTACCGCGATGTTGTCGCAGATCTGGCTCGCGACGCGCAGGTCATGGGTGATGAAGAGAATGCCGAAGCCGAGCCGCGCCTGCATGTCGGCCAAGAGTTTCAGGACCTGTGCCTGGACCGAGACATCGAGCGCGGAAACGCTCTCGTCGGCAATCAGAAGCTCCGGCTCGACGGCAAGCGCCCGGGCAATGCAGATGCGCTGCCGCTGACCGCCGGAGAATTCATGCGGGAAACGGTTCGCGGTAGCGCGGTCGAGCCCGCAGGCTTCCAGCAGATCGAGTGCGCGCGCCATGGCCGCCTTGCGGTCGAGCCCGTGGATGATCGGTCCTTCGGCGATGGAGTCGCCGACCTTCTGGCGCGGGTCGAGGGCGGTATAGGGATCCTGGAAGACGATCTGCACCTTGCGGCGCGCTTCGCGCAGCGCCTTGCCGGAAAGGCCGGCGAAATCGCCGCCTGAGATGAGGATATCGCCGCTTTCCGGCTGCACAAGGCGGATGACGCACTGCGCCAGCGTCGATTTGCCGGAGCCGGATTCGCCAACGAGCCCGAGCGTTTCGCCGCGGCGGATGGTGATGTCGACATCGTCCACCGCCTTCACCGTGCGGCCGCTGCCGAACAGTCCCGAACGGGTAAAGGTTTTCACGATGTTCCTTGCGACAAGAACCGGATTGCCGAGGCCCTCGCGTTCCTTGCGGGGCGTCAGCGTCGGCACGGCGGCAAGCAGCCGGCGGGTGTAATCTTCCCTGGGGTGATTGAGGATTTCGTCGCGCGTGCCGATCTCGACCAGCCTGCCCATCTGCATGACGGCGACGCGGTCGGCGATCTCGGCCACCACACCGAAATCGTGGGTGATGAAGATGATGCTCATGTTCTTGCGCCGCTGGATCTTGCGGATCAATTCGAGGATCTGCGCCTGCGTGGTGACATCGAGCGCGGTCGTCGGTTCGTCGGCAATCAGAACGTCGGATCGAGCGCGAGCGCCATCGCGATCATCACGCGCTGGCGCTGGCCGCCGCCGGAAAGTTCGGGGTTCGGGAGCTGTACCTCCCGGAAAAGATCGATCACCTTCCGGCGGATCTCCGCCTGAGAGGATTTCACCTTTGCTCACCGTCAGCGACAGGTCCTCGACCGCGAAACGCCGATCTGCGCCCAGCGGCAGGGGCACGTTCAGATGCTCGATCGAAAGCCGCTCGCTGCTCATGAGATCGCCCTTGTTTCTTCCGGCGTGAAGGCTGTCACCGAACGCATGTCGCAACGGCGCATATGCTCGACGAAACGGGCGCAGAAGCCCACAAGATGCTCGACCATTTTCGCGCCCTTCTCGGCACTGGCGAGTGACGGATCGCCGCCCAGCATGCCGTCGGCATTCACCTCATGGCAGTCGAGCGGCACATGCACGGGCATGCCCTCGAACTGGACATTGTTGACGCCGCCGGTCGGCAGCCCGAAGGCTTTGGTGCGAACCGAAGGCCTGGCAAGATCCATGCGCATCAGTTCGGGGAAGAGATGCAGATAGATGGAGGTCAGCGGATCGCCGCCATGGCCGCGGGCCGCTGCGACCGAAGGGCCGTGCAATTCCTTCCAGAGCGCATCGGGGATCGACTGCCAGAGATTGATGAAAGGAACGGAGACGCCGCGTTCGGCGCGGATGCGCCTCAGCGTCTGGTCGAAGAGCGACGCATTGCTCGTATGGCCGTTCAGGACGAGGATGTGTTCGATGCCGTGGTCGAGGAACGCCGTGACGGTATCCTCCACGACCGCGGAGAAGGTGGACGGCCGGAACTGGATGCCCCCGGGGATGGTCCTGAAGAAATCCGCCCAGCCGAACGGTATGGTCGGCGCGACGATCGCATCGGCGGCTTCCGCCACCTTTGCCGCAACCGCCTCGGTCAGCATGAAATCGCCCATCGGGGCGTGCGGTCCCTGTTCTTCCTGGCTGCCGAAAGGCAGCAGGATGACGGGCTTTTCGGAAAGACGTTCGCGGAATTCCGCGAACGTCATGTCCTTCAGCGCATGCTTGCGTGTAGCGGTCATCATACGAACTTGAAGTAGTCGCCGTAGATGCGCATTTCGCCGTTCGGCTTGAACTTGAATTCAATGCCGGCGCGGTGGGCGCAGTTGTAGACGCTCTTCCAGAGATAATAACCGGGCGTTACGCGCTGCCATTCGTCCGAAAGCGCCAGATAGGCCTTTTTGCGCTCCTCGAATTCGGTGGCGGCATCGAATTTCTTGCCGAGTTCGATGAATTCCGGCGTCGGATCCCACGTCTTCCAGTTGGCGGTCGAGCGGGATGCCGTCGGGCCCCAATCCAGCCAGAGCGGCTGGTAGGGATCGCCGGGGATGAAGTCCGAACTCATCGACATGTTCATCAGATGGAACGGCCGGCGATAGACGAGCTCGAAATTGTCGAGGACCACCGCATCGACGTTGACGCCGATCTCGCGCCATTGTTCGACCATGATCTCGGCGGCCGCTTCATAGTTGGGATAGAACTGGCGGGTAATGTGCCAGCGCAACCTTTCGCCCTTGTATTTGGTCTTGGCGACGAGCGCCTTGGCGGCCTCCACATCGTAGGGCAGCTTCACCGGCAGGTTCGGATCGTAGAACTTGCCGTATTCCTTGAAGTTGAAGGGGACGGCCGGATGTTCGGTCGTGCCGTTGAAGAGGGCCTGAACGATCGAATTCATGTCGATCGCCTGCACCATGGCATAACGCAGATTGGCGTCGACGAGCGGATTGTCTTCCGGATCGGGACGGGTGTTGAAGGCGAAGGCGGGGTAGTTGTCGGCCAGCACCCGTTTCAGCGTGACGCCCTCGTAACCTTCGAGCGTCGCTTCCTGGTCGGTCGGGATGTTGACGATGAAGTCGAATTCCTTCGAAACGAGGCCCGCCATGCGGGCAGCGAATTCCGGCACGATCTTCCAGGAAATCTGCTTGACCGGCGGCGGACCGTCCCAATAGTCGTCGAAGGCTTCGAGCACCATGATCTCGCCGGAGCGGAAGGTCGTCACCTTGTAGGGACCGGTGCCGATCGGCTTCTGGCCGAAACCGTCGACGCCCACTTCCAGGTAATATTTCTTCGGCACGACGAAGCCGATATAACCGGTGAGCTTGCTCGGAATGTTCGGGTCCGGCCGCTCGGTTTCGATCTCGAACGTGTATTTGCCGGTCGCCTCGACGCGCTTGAAGCCGGCGGTAAACGTCTTGCCGCGCGGCTCGAACGGCTTCGGCCCCCACAGGCGCTCCGGCGACAGCGTGAAGACGGCGTCTTCCGCCGTCATTTCCGTGCCGTCGTGGAATTTCACGCCTTCACGCAGCGTGAAGCTCCAGACGTTGCCGTTCTGCTCCCATTTGGTCGCGAGCTTCGGCGCGAAGATCAGGCCGTTCTCGTCGTTGATATAGTCGCGGTCTACGAGATTGTCGTAGAAATTGGGAAAGATGCGGCGCGACGTGGTCGAGATGCCGTTGATCGTCGCCATGTTGGCCCAGAGATTGTCGACCGCGATCGTCAGCGACGGCCGGTCCTCTTGTGCATAGGCCTTCGGCAGCCTGCCCGCCAGGGAAACGGCCCCGGCTCCCAGAATGAGACTTCCAACTTCACGCCTTGTAAACATGGCTCTACCTTCCCTTGCTCCTGTTGTGTTCAAGCCGTTTCCAGAGCCCAGCCCCCTCAGGCGGTTCTGGCACGCAGCATCGGGTCGAGCCGGTCACGCAACCAGTCGCCGACGATGCTCATCGAAAGAGTGACGAGAAAAATGACCAGGCCCGGCCAGACCGAAATCCACCAGGCGGTCGAAAGGTAGTCGCGGCCATCTCCGAGGATCTGGCCGAGGCTGGTTTGCGGGGCCTGAATGCCGAGGCCCAGGAAACTGAGCGAGGTTTCCAGAAGAATGATCTGCGGGAACGTGAGCGTGACCTGGACGATCAGGGCGCTCGCCACGTTCGGCAGCACATGCTTCAAGTAGAGGCGGCCGTTTCCGGCGCCGAGCGCGACGATCGCCTTGGCATAAGGCTGGTTGATCGCCGAAAGGACTACGCCCCGGGCGAGGCGCGCGTATTTTTCCCAGCCGAACAATCCCATCAGGATGACAAAGAACGTCATGCTGTTGCCGAAGAAGGCAAGCAGCGTCAGCGTGATGAGGATGAAGGGGAGGGAGGCCTGGAAGTCGACGAGCATCATCAGCGCCTCGCTGACCCAGCCGCGGAAATGCGCGGCGATGAAGCCGACCAATGAGCCGAAGACCGCGCCGATGATCGTGCCGGCGATCGCGACCGAGAGCGACATCTGCAGGCCGGCGATCAGTCTGGCGACCATGTCGCGGCCGATGCGGTCGGTGCCGAGCGGAAAGTTCGGATTGCCGCCGGTCATGAAAGCCGGTGGCTTCAGGCGCGCGAGCAGGTTCTGCTGCGACATGCCGTAGGGCGTGAAGACATTTCCGACGATGGCGACGAGGACCGCGACCGCAAGAACGATAACAGCAAAAACGAGAATTGGAGAGACGCGCTTCATCCGCCTGTCCTCAGTTCTGCACGCGGATGCGCGGGTCGAGCAGGCCGTAGAGCAGGTCGACCACGAGGTTGGCCAGAACCATGGTGACGGCCATGATGAGGACCAGGCCCTGCACGACCGCGAGATCGCGCGAGGAAACGGCTGTCACCAGAAGGCGGCCGATGCCCGGCCAGGCAAACACCGTCTCGACCACGATCGCCCCGCCGATCAGTTCGCCGAGATTGAGGCCGATGATGGTGACGAGGGGAATGCTGGCATTGGGAAGCGCATGCAGGATGACGCGTTTCCAATAGCCGACGCCCTTGGCCGCCGCGGCCCGGATATAAAGCTTGTCGAGCACTTCCAGCATGGCCGACCTGGTAAAGCGGGCAAGCGTGCCGGCCGTGAAGGTCGCCAAAGTGACCGCCGGCATGATGAGGTGCCAGACGGTGCCCGTACCGGAACTCGGCAGCCATTGCAGGCTCAGCGAAAAGAGCAGGATCATGAGAATGCCGAGGAAGAAGTTCGGCAGCGCGAAGCCGAAGACGGCGGTCGCCATGATCAGGTTGTCGAAGGTCGAGCCGCGCTTGATGGCGGCGACGATGCCGGCCGGCACGCCGATCAGGATCGCGCCGATATAGGAGAACAGGCCGAGCATCAGCGTCCACGGCACGCGTTCCGCGATGATGTCGATCACTTCGCGGCCGTCGCGGTAGGAGATGCCGAACTGGCCGGTCGCCATCTGCATGACGTAACGGACGTATTGGACCCAGAGCGGATCATCGAGACGCCAGAGCGCGCGGAACTGCTCGATTTCCTCCGGCGTGGCGTCGGCGCCGACAAGTGCTACCACCGGATCGCCCGACGTTCTCAGAACCACGAATGTGAAAGTCACCACGAACCAGAGCGTAAATACGGTCCGCAGGATCTTCAGCAACCAGAAACGCGTCATGAACGCCCCGTTTCAGGGCCGACAGGCCCAGCTGTTCCAATTTTTATGTCGTTTTTTTGAAAGCTAATCACGGGAATAAATTGTAATCTATTACAAAATCGCTGGAGCATTGATATGTTGCAGATATGAAATACGGCATTGAATTTCGTCACCTCCATTATTTCGCCTGCGTTGCGGAAGAGCTGCATTTCAGCCGCGCGGCAGACAAGCTCGGCATGGCGCAGGCTCCGCTCAGCCAGCAGATCCGCCAGCTCGAGGAGAGGCTGGGCACCAGGCTTTTCCGTCGCACCACGCGTCGCGTGAAGCTCACGCCGGCCGGCGAGATCTTCCTGCGTCATGCGCAGGAGATCCTAGGGGGCATCGACCGGGCGGTCACGCATACCCGTTCCATTTCCGGCGAGGACAGCGGAACGATTTACGTCAGCGGCGTGCATGTGGCGCTATCGCACGTCCTGCCGCCGGTCATTTCGCAGTTCCGGAAACGCTACCCGGCGATGACCGTCGACGTGCAGGTGCTCGGCACCGCCCAGCAGCTCGAGCTCCTGCAAAGCGGCAAGATACAGGTGGCGTTCATCCGCCCGACCAATCCGGCGGGTTTCCTGAAGACCGAGCATATTCTCAAGGAAGGCTTCGTCGCGGTTCTGCCGAGGGATCACCGGTTGGCCGGGAAAAGCGATCTGACGGTGAAGGATTTTGCCGGCGAACCGATCATCACCTATGCGCCGACCGTGGGAGCCAGTTATTACCACGCGATCATGGATGCGCTGCGCCGTGCCGGCGTCTACCCGGTCATTGCGCAGGAAGTCTCGCATACGCTGGCGATAGGAACGCTTGTCGCGGCAGGCGTCGGCATCGCAGTCGCGCCCTCATGGCTGGCGCACAATCCTAGCCCCTATCTCGTCTACCGGCCGCTTCCGGATATCCCGGCGGAAGTCGAGCTGCTGGTCGCCTGGCAGGCGGAGGAGAAGTCCAAGATCGTGCTCGATTTCCTGGAAACGACGCAGCGGGTGATGGCGGAGGCCGGCAATAGCTTCATCCGCAGCAGTCACTTCGAGCCCGTCTGAAAACACGGCGCGGAGCGGCGGCGCGGGCGAAAATTCCCCGCTTTTGCGCGATGCGGCGTATCAGGCAGGCTGGTTTTCTGGCATAGGCTGATGCGAATCGATACCAGCGGATATTGTGAATCGGAAGGAGAATCCATGCTGACGATCAAGCGTTTGAGCCTTGAGGATGCGCGCGTGCTGATAGCGGGCGCCCGCGCCAAGGCAGAGGAGATCGGCGTGCCGATGTGCATTGCGGTGACCGACGAATCCGGCCAGCTCATCGCCTTCGAACGCATGGACGGCGGCAAGATCACCAGCTCGATCATCGCCCAGGACAAGGCCTATACGGCCGCCGGCGCGAAACGCACGACGGAAAGCTACGGCGTCGCCAGCCAGCCGGGCAGCCCGGCCTACGGCATCAATTCCGCGATCGGCGGCCGCCTTCTCGTCGTCGCAGGCGGTTTGCCGGTGATCGTCGACGGCGAGGTCGTGGGCGGCATCGGCCTCAGCTCCGGCACGCCGGCGCAGGACGCCGAATGCGCCCAGGCCGGCATCGATTTCTTCCTGAAATCTCTCTGATTCGGGGCGACGGGTGACGCCTCCTCAGAGGCAGGGAAATTTCCCCTGATTCCCACGCAGCAGGTATGGCGATCCTTGCCCGGCTCACTATAGTGGCCGGGCCGCGGCCCTGCGGTATCTTCTTCGCCCGCCCGAACATGTCCAAGGTTATTTCCCATGACGCTTGCCGTTTCCGCCAACGATATCGACGCCAAGGCTCTCATCGAGGAGCTGAAGCGCTGGGTCGAGATCGAGACCCCGACGCTGGATGCCGCCGCCGTCAACCGGCTTGCCGACCGTGTCGAGGTTCTGGGCAGGGAGGCGGGGCTTGAGACGGAACGTTTGCCGGGCACGCTCGGTTTCGGCGACATCCTGGCGCTGCGTTCGCCGCGCCCGGCCGGCAGCAATGAGAAGACCGTATTGATCCTCGCGCATCTCGATACGGTGCATGCTGTCGGCGTCATCAACGATCGGCTTCAGCTGCGGCAGGAAGGCGACAAGCTCTATGGTCCCGGCATATACGACATGAAGTCCGGCGCGCTGATGGCGCTCGAAGCGATGAAACTTGCCGTCAGGCGAGGCACCAGGATGCCGATCGATCTGATCTTCGTGCCGGACGAGGAGATGGGCAGCCTTTCCTCGCGCGCCTTCATGGAGGAGGCGGCGAAGAATGCGGGCTACACGCTGGTGGTCGAGCCCGCCCGAGACGGCGGCAAGGTCGTCACCGCCCGCAAGGGTGTGGCCATGTACGACGTCACCGTTCGGGGACGTGCGGCGCATGCGGGCGCAAGGCCGCAGGACGGACGCAGCGCCATCCGCGCCGCCGCCCGCCTGGTGCTGGAGCTGGAGGCGCTCAACGATACCGAGCGCGGCGTCACCGTCACGGTCGGCACTATCCAGGGCGGCACCGGCCGCAATACGGTGCCTGCGGAATGCCGGCTGCAGGTCGATGTGCGTGTGCCGGACGACAAGATCGCCGCCGAGATCACCGGCAGGATCGAAGCGATGAGGCCGGTCGATCCGGACATCACCTTCGAGATCGTCGGCCAGATGAACCGTCCGCCTTTCGCGCAATCGGAAGAGGGCAAACGTTTGTTCGATGCGGCAGCGGAGATAGCGGCGGGTCTCGGCATCGCGCTCGAAGGCATGGCGACCGGCGGCGGATCGGACGGCAATTTCACGGCGGCGCTCGGCGTGCCGACGCTCGATGGACTGGGAGCGGACGGCGCCGGACCGCATACCTTCAACGAGCATGTCTTCTTGAGCAGCATCGCACCGCGCACGGCGCTTCTCGCCAACCTCATGGTCTCGCTGGAAGCAAGATAGCTCAGACCGGCAGCTTCACATCCAGCGAGGTGCGGATGCGGCTCTTGCCGACGTCGATGACGTGGCGCATCGCCGCGATTGCCTTCTGCGGATCTCGCGAGGCGATCGCATGCGTGATCCTGAGGTGGTTGGAGGCGACTTCCTCGATCTTTTCGGGCGAAGCCGCCGGCGAGGAGAGCTGGAAGGAGATTGCCAGCGCCGCCTCGATCAGCGCACTCGCCGAGCGCATGAAGGGATTGCCTGACATGCGCGCGATGGCGAGGTGGAATTCCAGGTCCACCTTGGCGATGGTTTCCGGCGTGTGCGAGAGATCGTCGAACCTTGCGGCGATCGCATAAAGCGCGACGATGTCGTCGCTGGTGGCCCGTATTGCCGCCGCCGCCGCCGCCGCCGGCTCCAATGCCATGCGCATCTCGGCGAGATGTTCGATGAACTCGAAGTCGAGGCCGGATTCGAATCGCCAGCCGAGCACATCGGAATCGAAGAAGTTCCAGCTCGCCTTGTCCAGCACGCGGGTGCCGACTTTCGCTTTGGGCTCGACCAGCCGTTTGGCGGCAAGCGTCTTCATCGACTCGCGCAAGACCGTTCGGGAGACGCCGAAACGGGCCGAAAGCTCCGCATCGCCAGGCAGCAGCGAGCCTTCGGGTATCTTGCCGGACACGATCCCGCGGCCGAGCTCGGCGACCACATGCGCGTGGTTGCTGCGGCGCTTTCGTCCACTGATCGTCGTCTCCAGAAGACCCAATCAAACCTCCTTCAGCCGGCCCTCGGCCAATTTCCTGTTTGAATACCAGATGATGCCGCGCTGCAATACGATGAAGACGAAGAGCAGGATGCCGATGACGATTTTTGTCCACCAGGACGACAACGTGCCGTCGAAGACGATGTAGGTCTGGATCAGCCCCTGGATCAGGATGCCGACGAACGTGCCGGCGATGAGGCCGACGCCGCCGGTGAGCAAAGTGCCGCCGATGACGACGGCGGCGATCGCATCGAGCTCGACGCCGACGGTCGCAAGCGAATAACCGGACGAGGTGTAGAGCGTATAGGCGATGCCGGCGAGGCCGGACAGGAAGCCGGACAGCGCATAGATGCCGACGGTCGTGGAGCCGACCGGGACGCCCATCAGCTCGGCGGATTGCTGGTTGCCGCCGATCGCATAGACATTGGCGCCGAAGCGTGTGCGGCCGGCGACGAAGGCGCCGACGATGAAGACCAGCAGCATCAGCATGGCGAGCGCCGTCAGACGGCCGCCGCCGGGGAAGCGGAAATAGAAGCCCTGGATCGCATCGATCATCGGGTGGGAGATCGGCACGGATTCGGTGGAGATCAGGTAAGCGGCGCCGCGGGCGAGGAACATGCCGGCAAGCGTCACCACGAAAGGCGGGATGCCGAGATAGCGGATCATCGCTCCCATCAGGCAGCCGAAGAGCGTCGAGATGACGAGAACGGCGGCAAACGCGATGAGAGGGTGGACGCCGAGCGTGCCGACCATGACCGCCACGAAAACGCTGGTGAAGGCAATCACGGACCCGATCGACAGGTCGATGCCGCCCGAGAGGATCACGAAGGTCATGCCGACTGCGGCAATGCCGAGAAAGGCGTTATCGGTGAGCAGATTGCCGATCACCCGTGTCGACAGCATGTTCGGGAACTGCAGCACGCAGAGCGCATAGGCGATGATCAGGATAGCGAGCGTCGTTACGAATGGCAGGTTGCGGCTGTGGATCATCGCGCCGTTCCTTCCGCCTTTTTGGTCACGGTTTCCGGCCGTCGGCTGGCCGGTTTGAGGAAATGGAACAGCGAGAAAATCGCCGGCGACTGGAGCGTCAACACAATGATGATGATGCCCGCCTTGATGATGAGATTGAATTCCGGCGGGAAACCGGAAACCAGGATGCCGGTATTGATCGACTGGATGATCAGCGCGCCGATCAGCGAGGCTGCGATCGAAAAGCGTCCGCCGTTCAGCGACGTGCCGCCGATCACCACCGCGAGGATGGCGTCGAGCTCCAGCCAGAGGCCCGCATTGTTGGCGTCGGCGCCGCGGATGTCGGCGGTGACGATCAGGCCGGCGATGGCGGCGCAGATGCCGGAGACCGCGTAGACGAAGAAGAGAAGGAAACGGGCGCGAACGCCGGCGAGCGTCGCGGCGCGGCGGTTTATCCCGGTCGCCTCGATGAGGAAGCCGAGCGCCGAGCGGCGCACCAGCAACCCGACGGCCAGGCCGGCGCCGGCCCAGAGATAGATCGGGACCGGAATGCCCGCGAACGAGCCGGAGCCAAGGGCCGCGAACGTATCGTCGTTGAAGGTGAGGATGACCCCTTCGGTGATGAGCTGCGCGATGCCGCGGCCGGCCACCATCAGGATCAGTGTGGCGATGATCGGCTGAATGTCGAGAATCGCCACCAGCACGCCGTTCCAGAGCCCGCATAGGAGACCGACGCCAAGCGAGATCAGGATGACGGCCGATAACGGGTAATCCTTGCTGATCAGCGTTGCGGCAACTGCGCCGCAAATGGCGATCACAGCGCCGATCGAGAGGTCGATGCCGCGCGTGGCGATCACCAGCGTCATGCCGATGGTCAGCAAGGCGACAGGTGCGGCACGCACCAGAATATCGATCAGGCTGCCGTAAAGACGGCCATTCTGAACGGAGACCGTCAGGAAGCCCGGCGCGATGGCGGTGATCAGCGCCAGGATGATGGCGAGCGCGATGAGCTGGGGCGCGAGGCGTTTGAGGCGGCGGGTAATGCGGTTCATCACGCGGCCTCCGTGCGGGCGGATGCGGCGATCGCCTGCATGATATTGTCGGCCGTCACCTGATCGCCCGACAGTTCCGCGACATGGCGGCGGTCGGAAAGCACGATCACCCGATGGGCGACGGCCGTGAGTTCCTCCAACTCGGAGGAGATGACGACCAGCGACATGCCCTCGGTGCAGAGACGCTCGATCATCTTCAGGATTTCCGCATGCGCCCCGATGTCGATGCCGCGAGTGGGTTCGTCAAGGATCAGAAGCCGCGGTTCGGTCGCCAGCCAGCGGGCGAGGATCGCCTTCTGCTGATTGCCGCCGGAGAGGAATTTGATCGGCCGCTCCGTATCTGCGGGACGGATGTCGAGCGACTTGATGAAGTTCTCCGCCAGCGACCGCTTTTCGCGCGAGGAGATCGGTTTTGCCCAGCCCTGGCGCGCCTGCAGCGCGAGCGCGATGTTGTCGGCGACCGAGAAGTCGCCGATGATGCCGTCCGTCTTGCGCTCTTCCGGACAGAAGCCGAAACCCTTGGCGATCGCCGCCTCCGGCGAAGAAAGGGCAATGTCCTGATTGTCGACGCTGGCGGTTCCGCTGTCGGCTCGGTCGATGCCGAAGAGGAGGAAGGCGGTTTCCGTGCGGCCGGAGCCGAGCAGGCCGGCAATGCCGACCACCTCTCCGGGGCGGATGTCGAGATCGAAAGGAGCGACGCTGCCGCGTTTGCCGTAGCCCGCGAAACGGATAGGCGCCTCGGCGGTGTCGGCCACCGTCTCCTCCTGGGCCTGATGTTCCCGGGTGATGTGCTGCAACTCGCGGCCGAGCATCATCGAGATCAGTTCCAGACGGGGCAGTTCAGAGAGCCTTCGCGTGCCGACGAGCCTGCCATTGCGCAGGACCGTGACGCGATCGGCAACGGCATAGACCTGATTGAGGAAGTGGGTGATGATGATGATGCCGAGACCGTCCTCACGCAGCCGCCGCAATACGGAGAACAGCATCTCCACTTCGTGCGTATCGAGGCTGGCGGTCGGTTCGTCGAGTACCAGCACCTTGCCGGAGAGGTCGACCGCGCGGGCGATCGCGACGATCTGGCGGATGGCGACGGAGTATGATGAGAGCAGGGCGTCGACATCGATGTCGAGGCCGTAGCGGGCAAGCAGGGCCTTCGAACGCCGCCGCATCTCGCGGCGGTCGATCAGGCCCAACTTGCGCGGCTGACGGCCGAGGAAGAGGTTTTCCGCCACCGTCAGGTTTTCCAGCAGGTTGACCTCCTGGTAGACCGTGCCGATGCCGAGCGCCTGGGCTTCCGCCACGCTGGCCGGAGTGACCTCGACGCCGTCGAGGCGCATCGTTCCGTGATCGCGGGTGTAGACGCCGGTCAGGATCTTGATCAACGTCGACTTGCCTGCGCCGTTTTCACCGAGCAGTGCATGGATTTCGCCGCGTTCCAGCGTGAAATCGACATTGTCCAGCGCGGTGATGCCGAGGAAGGCCTTGCCGATGCCCCGGGCTTCCAGGAGTGAGGTGGAATCCGTCATGTTCAATCCCGCATCTGTCGAAGAACCGGAGCGGCAAGGGGGCTCCGCTCCGGTTGCTGAGTTTGCCCGGCCGAGTTGAGGAGCGGCCGGGCGGCGGGAGGTTAGTAGCCGAGGCCCTTCTTGGCTTCGTAGACCTTCATCGGGTCATCGGCAGCCGTGTAGAGCTTGGATTCGGTCTGGATCCACTTCGGCGGTTCCTTCTTGTCCTTGAGGTAAGCTTCAAGCACATCGAAGGCGGGGCCGGCCATGTTGGGGGTCAGTTCCACCGTTGCATTGGCTTCGCCCTTGGCCATTGCCTGAAAGATGTCCGGCACGGCGTCGATCGAGACGATCTTGATGTCGGTGCCGGGCTTCAGGCCGGCTTCCTTGATCGCCTGGATGGCTCCGACGGCCATGTCGTCGTTATGGGCGTAGACCGCACAGATGTCCTTGCCGCCGCCTTCCGCCTTGATGAAGCTCTCCATGACTTCCTTGCCCTTGGTGCGGGTGAAGTCGCCGGTCTGCGAGCGGGCGATCTTGATGTTGGGATGCGAGGCGATCGCCTGCTCGAAGCCCTTCTTGCGGTTGATGGCGGGCGAGGAACCGGTCGTGCCCTGAAGCTCCATCACCTTGCAGTCCTTCGAGCCGATCTCCTTGACCAGCCAGTCGCCCGCGACCTTGCCTTCGAAGACCTGATCGGAGGTGACGGCCGTCAGATAGAGATCCTTCGGCGATTCGATCTCGCGATCGAGCAGGATGACCGGGATATTCTCTTCCTTGGCTTCCTTCAGGACCGCATCCCATCCGGTGGCGACGACCGGCGCCACGAGGATCGCATCGACGCCCTGCGCGATGAAACCGCGGATCGCTTTGATCTGGTTTTCCTGCTTCTGCTGCGCATCGGCGAATTTCAGGTTCACGCCACGCTTTTCCGCCTCCTGCTTGGTGACGGTCGTTTCGGCGGCGCGCCAGCCGGATTCGGAACCGATTTGCGAAAAACCGACCGTAAGCGATTGAGCGGAAACGCCTGAAGCTAGGGATACGGCAAAAGCAACCGTTGCCGCCGCGAGTGTTCTTTTCATCTTAAATCCTCCCAGAGATGAGAAAACGAACTGACACCGGCAGGATTGGCATATAATAATACTTTTTCAAGCGATAATTTCGGCGAAGCCCAAAAATACACGTGGCTATCGAGTCTTTCATGAAAATAATGTAATTAATACAATTTGTTGGACGATGTCGCAAACGGTGTCGATCCCCTTGGAGAGGCTGTTTTCTCGTTCTTGACAAGCATGATCGCAATCCAATAGTCGTATTAATGCCGCGTCGAGCTTGAATGGTTCCGACGGGAGGAGCTGTGTGGCTGCGCAGTGCGCCATATGGATACGGAAGCATTTGGATGACGATGTCGATGTTGCGAATTCTTCAGGTTAGGGACGATGCCGGCCGGTTGCAGGTCGTTGCGTGGGATGGGGAAAACCCGGCACGCGCGGTGAATGGCGTTTCTTCCACCTATGACCTTGCCAAACAAGCGATCGCGGCCGGCCAGACCCTGGCTCAGCGGATCGAAGCGGCAGGCCTCGGTGATCCGGTCGATCTCGAAAAGGCTGCGGACGAGGGACGTCTCCTTTTGCCGATCACCCATCCGGACGTGGCGCATTTTATCGTTGCCGGCACGGGGCTCACCCATCTCGGTTCGGCCGACGGGCGCGACAAGATGCATAAGGCGGCTCAGGCTGCCGAGAAGCCGACCGATTCCATGCGCATGTTCCTGATGGGCGTCGAAGGCGGCAAGCCGAAACCGGGCGAGGCCGGCGTTCAGCCGGAATGGTTCTATAAAGGCAATGGCTCGCAGCTTCGCGCGACCGGCGAAGACCTCGTGTCGCCGGCCTTTGCGCTTGATGGCGGCGAGGAGCCGGAACTGGCGGCGATCTATATCATCGGCCCCGACGGCACGCCTTTCCGGCTCGGCTTCTGTCTTGCCAATGAATTCTCCGACCATGTGACGGAGAAGGGCAATTATCTCTGGCTCGCCCACTCGAAGCTCCGCCAGGCATCGCTGGGTCCCGAGCTCCTGGTTGGCGACCTGCCGGACCATGTGGAGGGCACCTCCCGGGTGCGTCGCGGTGACAGGGTGATCTTCGAAAAACCCTTCCTGTCCGGCGAGGCGAACATGTCGCACACGATCGCCAACCTGGAGCATCACAATTTCAAATACGAGCTATTCCGCCAGCCCGGCGATTTGCACGTGCATTTCTTCGGCACGGCGACGCTTTCCTTCTCCGAAGGCGTCAAGACGGAAGCGGGCGACATCTTCGAGATTTCTGCGGCGCCCTTCAAGCTGCCTCTCGTCAACCGGCTGACCGTCGCGGCGGACAAGCCCGTGACGATCAAGAAGCTCTGAGGCGGTCATGGCTCCTATCCGTCTCGCCATCGTCGGGCTTGGAAAGATCGCCAGGGATCAGCATCTCGGCGCCATCGACGCGACCGAAGGCATCGATCTCGTGGCGGTCGCAAGCCGCCATGCGAAGCTCGACGGTGTCCGCTGCTTCCATGAGATCGGCGACCTGCTGGCATCCGATGTGGAGATCGACGCCGTTTCGCTCTGTACGCCTCCGCAGGGCCGGTTCGAACAGGCCAAGGCAGCGCTCGATGCCGGCAAGCATGTGATGCTCGAAAAGCCGCCGGGCGCGACATTGTCGGAAGTCTACGCGCTTGAGGCGCTCGCCAAGGAGAAGGGCCTCACGCTTTTTGCGACTTGGCATTCGCGGGCTGCGGCCGCCGTCGAGCCGGCGCGGGG
This sequence comes from Neorhizobium sp. CSC1952, assembly GCF_030378245.1. Classification (NCBI taxonomy): domain Bacteria; kingdom Pseudomonadati; phylum Pseudomonadota; class Alphaproteobacteria; order Hyphomicrobiales; family Rhizobiaceae; genus Neorhizobium; species Neorhizobium sp. CSC1952. Next base: position 3,803,541 of record NZ_CP128416.1, read on the forward strand.
GCTGCTCGCGAAACGAAAAATCCGCAGCGTTGCGGTCGAGTGGAAGGAAGACGTGCGCCACTGGCATCCGGGGCAGGCGTGGATTTGGGAGCCGGGCGGTCTCGGCGTCTTCGATCCGGGTATCAACGCGCTGTCGATCGTCACCCGGATCCTGCCGGAAAAGTTTCATCTCACGCGTTCCGACCTGACGTTCCCAACCAACCGGGCCGCACCGATCGCTGCCAACCTCGCCTTCGAGACGGATGGCGGCGTACCGGTTTCCGCCGAATTCGACTGGCGCCAGACCGGTCCGCAGACCTGGGACATCCGCGTCGAAACGGACGAAGGTCCGGTCGTGCTCACCCATGGCGGCAGCCGGCTTGTCGTCGACGGCGTGCAAAGGATCGTCGAAGAGGACCGGGAATACCGCACTCTCTACCGCGATTTCGTGGCGCTGGTTGCGGACCACCGCAGCGATGCCGATTTTTCGCCGCTGGTTCATGTCGCCGACGCTTTCATGCTGGGCCGGCGCATTCAAACAGATGCTTTTGAGGACTGACGATGAGCAATTCCGAGAACGCTCCATCCAATGAGATCGCCGAAACGGATCATCGCCGGCAGGAGGTGAGAAAGCTCCGCTCCCGCGCCTGGTTCGACAATCCGGCGAATGTGGACATGACGGCGCTCTATCTCGAACGCTACATGAATTTCGGCCTCAGCCAGGCGGAACTGCAGTCGGATCGGCCGATCATCGGCATCGCCCAGACCGGCTCGGACCTCTCTCCCTGCAACCGTCACCACCTGGAGCTTGCCAAGCGCCTTCGCGAGGGCATTCGCGAGGCGGGCGGCATTGCAATCGAATTTCCCGTCCATCCGATCCAGGAAACCGGCAAGCGTCCCACCGCGGGCCTTGACCGCAACCTTGCCTATCTCGGTCTCGTCGAAGTCCTCTACGGTTACCCGCTCGACGGCGTGGTGCTGACGATCGGCTGCGACAAGACCACGCCCGCCTGTCTCATGGCCGCGGCCACGGTCAATATCCCGTCGATCGCGCTCTCGGTCGGGCCGATGCTGAACGGCTGGTTCCGCGGCGAGCGCACGGGGTCCGGCACGATCGTCTGGAAGGCGCGCGAACTGCTCGCAAAGGGCGAAATCGACTATGCCGGCTTCGTGAAGCTCGTCGCATCCTCCGCTCCGTCGACCGGCTATTGCAACACGATGGGCACGGCGACGACGATGAACTCGCTTGCCGAAGCGCTCGGCATGCAGCTTCCCGGTTCCGCGGCCATCCCTGCACCGTACCGCGACCGTCAGGAAGTTGCCTATCTCACGGGTCTGCGCATCGTCGAGATGGTCAAGGAGGACCTGAAGCCTTCCGACATCCTGACGAGGGAGGCGTTCATCAACGCGATCCGCGTCAACTCCGCGATCGGCGGCTCCACCAATGCGCCGATCCATCTGAACGCGCTGGCGCGTCATATCGGCGTGGAGCTCACCGTCGACGATTGGCAGACCTATGGCGAAGAAGTGCCGCTGCTCGTCAACCTGCAGCCGGCCGGCGAATATCTCGGCGAGGATTATTACCACGCAGGCGGCGTGCCCGCCGTCGTCAACCAGCTCATGCGCCAGGGCCTCATCCATGAGGACGCCATGACGGTGAACGGCAAGACGATCGGCGAGAACTGCCGCGGCGCGATCATCGAGGACGAGAAGGTCATCCGCCGCTATGAGGAGCCGTTGAAGGAACATGCCGGCTTCCGGGTGCTGCGCGGCAATCTTTTCTCCTCGGCGATCATGAAGACCAGCGTCATCTCGAAGGAATTCCGCGAGCGTTACCTATCCAATCCCGCCGATCCGGAAGCCTTCGAGGGCAGGGCGGTCGTGTTCGACGGACCGGAGGATTATCACCACCGGATCGATGATCCGTCGCTCGAAATCGACGAGCATACGATCCTCTTCATGCGCGGCGCCGGTCCGATCGGCTATCCGGGCGCGGCGGAGGTCGTGAACATGCGCGCGCCGGACTACCTGCTGAAGCGGGGGATTACCTCGCTCGCCTGTATCGGCGACGGCCGTCAGTCGGGCACGTCGGGCAGTCCGTCGATCCTCAATGCTTCGCCGGAAGCGGCGGCAGGCGGCGGTCTCGCGCTCCTGAAAACCGGCGACCGGGTCCGCATCGATCTCGGCCGCGGCGAGGCCAACATCCTGCTCTCGGACGAGGAACTGGCGGAGCGCCGCAAGGCCTTCGAGGCGAATGGCGGTTATCATTACCCCAAGCACCAGACGCCCTGGCAGGAAATCCAGCGCGGCATCGTCGGCCAGATGGAGACCGGCGCGGTGCTGGAGCCGGCCGTCAAATATCAGCGGATCGCCCAGACAGCCGGGCTGCCGCGCGACAATCACTGACGTCATCATGCCGGGGGCGGGAGGGCTGCCCTCGGAGGTAAACTCGGCGGCTCGAAGGGAGACCGCCCCAAAGGAGGAGTAGTCATGCGAATCTTCAAATATCTGACCACCGCCGCGATGCTGGCAGGGCTGGCCTTCGCGGCGCCGGCCGGCGCCCAGGAAAAGGGTCTTGTCGGCGTCGCCATGCCGACCAAGTCCTCGGCCCGCTGGATCGCCGACGGCGACAACATGGTGAAGGTCCTTCAGGAACGCGGGTACAAGACGGACCTGCAATATGCCGAGGACGACATTCCGAACCAGCTTTCGCAGATCGAGAACATGATCACCAAGGGCGCCAAGGTGCTCGTCATCGCCTCGATCGACGGTACGACGCTGTCGGACGTGCTGCAGCAGGCCGCCGACCAGAAGATCAAGGTCATCGCCTATGACCGCCTGATCCGCGACACGCCGAATGTCGATTATTACGCGACCTTCGACAACTTCCAGGTCGGCGTTCAGCAGGCGACCTCGCTCGTGAAGGGGCTCAAGGCGGACACCGAGGCGGGGCCGTTCTATATCGAACTCTTCGGCGGCTCGCCGGACGACAACAACGCCTTCTTCTTCTACAACGGCGCTATGAGCGTGCTGCAGCCGCTGATCGACAAGGGCACGCTGATCGTCGGCAGCGGTCAGACCGGCATGGACAAGGTTGCGACGCTGCGCTGGGACGGCGCTACCGCTCAGGCCCGCATGGACGCGATCCTGTCCTCCACCTATGCGGACAAGAAGCTGAATGGCGTGCTTTCGCCCTATGACGGCATCTCGATCGGCATTCTCTCCTCGCTCAAGGGCGTCGGCTACGGCAGCGGCGACATGCCGATGCCGGTCGTCACCGGCCAGGACGCGGAAGTGCCGTCCGTCAAGTCGATCCTCGCCGGCGAGCAGTATTCGACGATCTTCAAGGACACGCGCGATCTCGCCAAGGTGACCGTCGACATGGTCGATGCCGTGATGAGTGGCAAGGAGCCGACCGTCAACGACACCAAGACCTATGAGAACGGCAAGAAGGTCGTGCCGTCCTATCTCCTGAAGCCGGTCATCGTCGATAAGTCGAACTGGAAGCAGGTCCTGGTCGACAGCGGTTACTATCAGGAATCGCAGATCCAGTAAGCTGTCTCGAAGCCGCGCGACAGGTTCGCCTGCCGCGCGGCCTTTATCGTTTCGGAGTCGTCATGCTTGATCCCGTCTCTCTTCCCGAGAAACCGCCCATTCTCGAGATGCGCGGCATTTCGAAGAGCTTTGGTGCCGTGAAGGCGCTTTCGGATGTCAGCTTCACCGTCAGAGAGGGCGAGATCCATGCGCTGGTCGGCGAGAACGGCGCCGGCAAATCGACCTTGATGAAGGTGCTGTCGGGCGTCTATCCGCACGGTTCCTACGAAGGTTCGATCCTCTTTGACGGAGAGGAACGGCACTTCCACAACATCAACAATTCCGAAGCGCTCGGCATCATCATCATCCACCAGGAGCTGGCGCTGATCCCGCTGATGTCGATCGCGGAAAACATCTTCCTAACCCATCCGCCGGCGCGTCACGGCATCATCGATCGCGGCGAACGGCATAGGCGCACCCAGGCACTGCTCGCCAAGGTGGGGCTCAGCGAACAGCCGGACACGCTGATCACCAACATCGGCGTGGGCAAGCAGCAGCTGGTCGAGATCGCCAAGGCGCTGTCGAAGGACGTGCGGCTCCTGATCCTCGACGAGCCGACCGCCTCGCTGAACGAGACGGACAGTGCGGCGCTTCTGGAACTGCTCAAGGAGTTCCGGTCGCACGGCATCACCTCGATCCTGATCTCCCACAAGCTCAACGAGATTTCCGAAGTCGCGGACCGCATCACCGTGCTGCGCGACGGCCGCACGGTCGGTACGCTCGATTGCCATGCCGGCCCCGTGGACGAGGACGAGATCGTGCGGCGCATGGTCGACCGCGACCTCGAAAGCCGTTATCCGAAGCGCGAGCCGAAGATCGGCGACGTCATTTTCGAAGTCGAGAACTGGTCCGCCTATCATCCGATGCATTCCGACCGGCAGGTCGTCAAGAATGTCTCGCTCAAGGTGCGAGCCGGCGAGATCGTCGGCATATCCGGGCTGATGGGCGCCGGGCGCACCGAATTCGCCATGAGCCTGTTCGGCCGGTCCTGGGGCCGCCACATCACAGGTACCGCCAAGCTGCACGGCAAGGAACTCGATCTTTCCGACGTCCACAAGGCCATCAAGGCGGGCCTCGCCTATGTGACCGAGGACCGCAAGCAGCTTGGCCTCATCCTGCCGGAAGACATCCGCAAGAATGTCTCGCTCGCCCATCTCGGCGGCGTTTCCTCGCGCGGCGTGATCGACGACATCGCGGAAATGAAGGTGGCGCAGGAGTTCCGCGGCCGCATGCGCATCCGCAGCCACAACGTCTACCAGGAAACCGGCAAACTTTCGGGCGGTAACCAGCAGAAAGTGGTATTGTCGAAGTGGCTGTTCACGGGACCCGAAGTGCTGATCCTGGACGAGCCGACGCGCGGCATCGATGTCGGCGCAAAATATGAAATCTACATGATCATCAACGAACTCGCCGATGCCGGCAAGGCGGTGATCGTGATCTCGTCGGAAATGCCCGAGCTGATCGGCATCTGCGACCGTATCGTGGTCATGCACGAAGGTGCGTTCGTCGGCGAAGTGTCCGGCGAGGGAGCCACGCAGGAAAATATCATGCGCGCCATCATGCGGCGCAAAGGGAGAGAAGAATGAGCACGCCCCAGGAAGCAATTACCGCGCCGCAGAGCGCGGCCGGTTTTCTGAAGGACAATCTACGTGACTTCGGCATGCTGATCTCGCTGGTCGCGATCGTCGTCTTCTTTCAGATCGCCACGGGCGGCGTTCTCCTGAAGCCGCTCAACGTCACCAATATCGTGCTGCAAAACAGCTATATCGTCATCATGGCGCTCGGCATGCTGATGGTGATCGTCACAGGCCATATCGATCTGTCGGTGGGTTCGGTCGCGGGCTTCATCGGCGGTCTCGCCGGGCTGATGATGGTCAAACTGGGCATGAATTTCGCCGTGGTCATCGTTGCCTGCCTGGCGGTCGGCGCCCTGATCGGCGCGATCCAGGGCTATTTCGTCGCCTATTTCAAGATACCCTCGTTCATCGTGACGCTCGCGGGCATGCTGGTCTTCCGCGGCCTGATGATCGCCATTCTCGGCAGCCAGGCGATCGGACCCTTTCCGCCGATATTCCAGAAGCTTTCGTCCGGTTATGTCGTCGAGCTCATCTCGTCGGCCGGCGGCCTCTACATCACCTCTTTCCTGCTCGGACTGGTGCTTGCGATCATCCTTATCATGCAAAACCTCGCGGGCCGCAAACGGCGCATTTCGCATGGTGTGGAGACGGAACCGTTCGGTTTCTTCGTCGCCAAGAACCTGCTGATTCTCGCAGGCGTCGGCTACATCGCCTTCCTGATCTCATCGCATCGCGGCATGCCGAACGTACTGATCATCATGGCGGTGCTGATCGCCGCCTATAGTTTCCTGACCACCCGCACGGTGATCGGCCGGCAGATCTATGCGGTCGGCGGCAATGCCCGTGCGGCCGAGCTCTCCGGCATCAAGACGACGCGGCTGGTCTTCTTCACCTTCGTCAACATGGGCGTGCTTGCAGCCCTCGGCGGGCTCGTGGTCGCCGCGCGTCTCAATAGCGCTACGCCGAAGGCCGGCGCCGGCTTCGAGCTGGACGTCATCGCCGCCTGCTTCATCGGCGGCGCCTCCGCCTATGGCGGCGTCGGCAAGGTGACCGGCGCGGTGATCGGCGCATTCCTGATGGGCGTGATGAACAACGGCATGTCGATCCTCGGCATCGGCATCGACTACCAGCAGGTCATCAAGGGCCTGGTGCTGCTCGGCGCCGTCTGCGTCGACGTCTACAACCAGCGGCGCTGAGGCGCTCCCTGGGAGGTTCTGATGAGCCTCGCCCCTACTCGACGTCATCCTCGGCCTTGTGCCGAGGATCTGCTAGCGCTTAGTTTTGATCAATGTTTGTGGATCCTCGGCACAAGGCCGAGGATGACGTCGGAGCGAGTTTTCAGGCTTCCGAGTCACGTCGCCGAATCCGTAACCGCTTCCTCAAGCACATCCTCGGGAATGTCGTCGAAGGACGCGTAGTTGAGGTTGTAGAGCTTCGAATAGAGCTTGCCGTTCTTCATCAGCTCGCGATGATTGCCGCTTTCGATCAGCTCGCCGTTCTGCAGCACGATGATGCGGTCGGCTTCGCGGATCGTCGCAAGGCGATGGGCGATCACGAGACCGGTGCGGCCTTCGAGCAGCTTCACCAGCGCTTTCTGGATCAGCATTTCCGTATAGCTGTCGATATTGGCGGTCGCCTCGTCCAGCACGAGGATTTTCGCGTCCGCCACCAGCGCACGGGCGAAGCTGATGAGCTGCCGCTGGCCAAGGGAAAGATTGCCGCCGCGCTGGCCGAGGATGCTCTCGTAACCGTCGGGCAGGCGCATGATGAAGTCATGAGCGCCGACGGCCTTGGCCGCTTCGATCACCTGTTCGCGCGTCGCGTCGGTCTTGTGGTAGCGGATGTTCTCAAACACCGTTCCGGTGAAGAGGAAGGGCTCCTGCAGCACCATGGCGATCTGGCGGCCGAGCGAATCCTGCGTGAGGTCGCGCACATCGTGGCCGCCGACCAAGACCTGGCCGCCCTGAACCTCGTAGAAACGATGGATCAGCGACATGCAGCTCGACTTGCCGGAGCCCGTCGGGCCGACGAGCGCGACCGTTTCGCCGGGGTTCACCTTGAAGCTCACGTGCTTCAATACCGGATGCTTCGGATTATAATCGAAGACGACGTCGCGGAACTCCACCGAACCGTCCATGTCGGGTGAAAGCACCTTGGCGTCGGGCGCGTCCTTGATGTCGACCGGCACGTCCAGCACGTCCGTCAGCCGCTGGCCCGAGGCCATGGCGCGCTGCATGACCGAATATTGCAGGGTCAGCGAACGGATCGGGTCGAAGAAGCGCTGGATGTAGAAGAGGAAGGCGACCATGACGCCGACGTCGAGCGCCTGGTTCAGCACGCGCGCGCCGCCGACCACGATCACGAGCGCCATGGCAAGGCCGGTCAGCGAATCCACGATCGGCACCATGACCTGCGCATATTTCGCGGCCGTCAGATGGGTCTTCAGATTGGCGTGCGCCTTGTCGTCGTAGAGCATGAAGTTGACGCGCTCGCGGTCCATGCTCTGCACGGCACGGACGCCGTGGATCGCTTCGGCCAAAGCACCGTTCGCCACCGAATTCGTCTCATGCGCCGCCATGAAGGATTTTCGCGCGCGCGGCAGCCAGAAGATGCGGACGATGAACAGCACGGGGAGCGCCGAGAGCGTCAGCAGGCCGAGCTTGAAGTCAAGAGTGAGCATCACGAAAACGATGCCGAAAAGCAGCGCGATATCGCCGACCGAAAGCACTGAGGTTTCGAGGAATTCCTGCATCGAGTTCACATCGCCCTGCAGGCGTGACATCAGGCGGCCGACTTCCGTCTTGTCCATCCAGGAGAGCGAGACGCGCTGGAGATGCGTGAACATCGCCTTGCGGATATCGAAGAGCACGTCCTCGGCGACATTGCCGACGAGGGTTTCCTGCACGTAGCTCGCGCCGAAATTGATCAGGATCGCCACCAGGAAGGCAATGATCGACCAGGTGAGCACGCTGTGATCGACGCTGCCCGGCTGCATGCCGTGGTCGATCGCGTAACGGATGATCAGCGGGATCATGAGCTGCATCGCGGTGAAGGTCAGCACCGCCAAAACGGCCCAGTAAATCTTCACCTTGTAGGGGCGCACGAAGGCCCAGATGCGCTTGACGATGTTGCCGTCGAAGACCTTGCCGAAGATCTCCTCTTCGATGCGGTGCGAACCGACGACCGCGCGGGGCGGGCGCCTGCCATCGTCGCGGATGTCGGAGCGTTCGGTTTCCAGTTCCTCGGCCATGTATCTATTCCTTCCTCAGGCCGTCAGCACTTCGTCGCCAGGGCGGACCTGCAGGTCGTAAAGCGCCTTGTAGCGGCCGCCGAGCGCCAGCAATTCCTCATGGGTGCCGCTCTCGACGACCCTGCCGTTTTCCATGAACAGGATCCGGTCGGCATGCATGAGCGAGCTCAGGCGATGGGCGACGATGATCGTCACGCGGTCGGCGGCATACCTGCGCATGGCGCTGCGGATGCGCTGCTCGGTGCCGGCATCGATCGCGGCGGTCGAGTCGTCGAAGACCATCACGGCGGGTCTGAGCATCAGCGCACGGGCGATCGACAGGCGCTGACGCTGGCCGCCCGAGAGGGAGACGCCGCGCTCGCCGACAACCGTGCCGTAGCCGGTCGGCAGGCCGAGCACGTAATTGTGGAGCTGGGCGCTTTCGCTGGCGCGCTCGATGCGGGCTTCCTTGGCCCAGGGGTCGCCATAGGCAATGTTGTTCTCGATCGTCGTGGTGAACAGGAACGAATCCTGCTGCACGACCGCGACGGAGCGGCGCAGCGACTGCAGCGTCGCGTGGCGGATGTCCTGCCCGTCGATGGTGATCTTGCCGCCGGTGACGTCGTAGAAGCGGGGGATCAGGTGGGCGAGGGTGGATTTGCCGCTGCCGGGCGGACCGACGATGCCGATCGTCTCGCCGCGCCTGGCTTCGAATGTGATGTCAGTCAGCACCTGATGCTTTTCGGCACTCGGATAGGCGAAGTCCACGTGTTCGAAGCGCAGCGTGCCGTCGGTGACCTTCAGCTCCCTGGCGTCCTTCTCGTCCTTGATGGCGAGGTCGAGGTCGAGCAGCTCGAAAAGGCGGGCGCCGCAGGTGGAGGCGCGGGCAAACGCGTTCACCATCAGCCCGAGCTGGCGCACCGGCATCTGCAGGATGGTCATGAAGGTGAGGAAGGAGGTAAGCGTGCCCACCGTCATCTCGCCGGCCATCACCTTGCCGCCGCCGACCCAGAGCACGAGGCCCATCGCCGCGAAGAAGGAGAAGGTCATGGCGCTGGTATTGGCGACGCGGATGCCGACGCGCCGATGCGCCAGCGATACGGCACTCTTGGACGCGGTTTCGAACTTGTCGAGTTCGTGTTCCTGGGCGGCAAAGGCGCGCACCACACGGATGCCGCCGAGATTCTCTTCCATGACGCGGGTCAGAACCGAAAGCCGCTCCTGGAGGTCGAGCCAGGTGGCGCGCAGGCGAAGCTGCGTGACGGACGAGCGCCAGCCGACGAAAGGCACGAAGCTCAACGCCAGCAGGCCGAGCACGAGATCGGTCGAGAGCAGCAGATAGGCGCCGATGCCGATCAGCATGGTGAGCAACACCATGCGTATCAGGGCTGTCGAGAAATACATGCGCACGCCTTCGAGGTCGAGCAGACCGACCGTGATCAGGTCGCCCGAATGCATGCTGTCGTGGAAGCTGAAGGAAAGACGCTGGATCTTCTCGTAACAGGCGAGCCTCAGCCGGTAGCCCATGTGGTGACCGACCGCCTCGCTGTAATAGTTCTGGATGAGCGTGAAGATGCCGCGCAGCACGCTTGCGCCGAGCAGAAGGAGGGCGGTGGTCAGCAACGCATCCTGCGCCGCCTGGCCGGCATCGCCGCCCGTCAAAAACACCTGCGTGTGATCGACCGCCTGTCCCAGAAGCTGCGGGATCATGAGCTGGAAAGTGGAGGCGACGAGGGTCGCGCCGATCGCGAAGCCCGATTGCCAGGGGTGGCGGAAGGCCATGACGGTGATGCGGGTCAGGATCGAGAGGCCCTTGCCCCAGCCTGCTGCCTTCACCAGCGCAAGCGAAGCCGAAGGCTTCGCGGCGCGAACTGTCGCATCGCTGCTCACGGTTTTATTCCAAAAATGAATCACTGGCCCGGATAAAGCTTATCCGGGAACACGGCGGTTATGAGATGAAGATTCGTGCACCAGCTAGCGTGCACAACGAAGGTGATCAGTCAACAGATTTGGGTCAAAAACGCGGCAATCGTTGCCTCTTTTTCAGGCCGGTGTGACGATGGAATTTCCACCATCGGCGCGTGTTCAGCATATCCGTGCTTGAGGAATTTTCCCGACTGGGCGAAAAGGCAGAACCGGCGGGCATTTTCCTTTGCGCCGGCGGGTTTTCCGATCGCGACATGGCGGTCGGATGTATTTTGCTCGTGCCGGAGTTGGAATGGTGACAGTCAGTCAACCGGACATCGCTACGCCGGTTTTCCGCCCTCGCTTGATCGTCGTCGCATTGAGGGCTGTCGAAACGGTTCTCGGCACGCTTGCGGCGCTTATCCTTGCGGTGCTGTTGGCTGTCGTTCTGGTGAACGTGCTGCTGCGCTATGTCTTCAATACGGGCCTGATCGGTTCAGAGGACCTCGGCATCTGGCTGCATGTGGCGCTGATTTCGCTCGCCGCTCCGCTTAGCCTGAACAGCGCGCTGGCGATGCGGCTCGACGTTTTCGTGCGCATTCTGCCCGCGCGGCTGGTACCGGCGGCGCGGGTGCTGGCGGATGTCTTCACGGTCGTCGCAGCGCTGATCCTGGTCTTCGGCGGGGCGGAGATCATGACCATGCTCGGCGGCGTCTCGCCGACATTGGGCGTGCCGGAATGGATCCGCTTCGGCCTTCTCGGGGCGGGTGGCGGGCTGATCCTCCTGGTTCTGCTGCTGCAGCGGATCGCCGACGGCAGGACCCTCGGCATCGCGGTTTCCCTGGCGATCGGCGCGGCGGTTTATTTCGGCGTGCCGGACATCTTCGTCGACAGCGGATTGCCGCCGAGCCTGTTCCTGGCGCTGACGGCGGCGCTCGGCCTGGTGCTGGCCGCACCGCTGGCGCATGCCTTCCTGGCCGCCGCCTATGTGGCGATCGCCTTCGGCAGCAGCCTGCCGGAGCCGGCGATCGTCTCGACCACCGTCACCGGCATGTCGAAGTTCCTGCTGCTTGCCATCCCCTTCTTCCTGCTCGCCGGCGGGCTTCTGACCTCTTCCGGCGTCGCCAACCAGCTCGTGCGCTTCGCAGCCTCGATGGTCGGCCATCGCCGCGCCGGGCTGGCGCAGACGACGCTGCTCACCAGCGTGCTCTTCTCCGGCGCGTCCGGATCGTCCGTCGCCAATGCCGCCTTCGGAGCCTCGACCTTCCAGCCTGAACTCGTCAGGCACGGCTATCCGCCTGCCCGGGCGGGTGCCATCATCGCGGCGACATCGGTGCTGGACAATGTCATTCCCCCCTCGATCGCCTTCCTGATCCTGGCTGCCGCCACCAATCTATCGGTCGGTTCGCTGCTGGTCGGCGGCTTCTTCGCCGGCGGGCTGATGGCGGTCTGCCTGGCGGTCGCCATCCACCTGACGGTGCGGGAACAGGCGACCGAGCCGCGCGTGACGGCCGGAGATCGCTGGCAGGCGGCCGTCTCCGCCATTCCTGCTTTCGGCCTCGGCATCATCGTGGTGATCGGCATCCGCATCGGCATCGTCACGACGACGGAGGCGGCAGCGCTCGCGGCGCTCTACACGCTTTTGCTGGGGGGCTGGGCGCGGCTCGGCTTCGGTTCGCTGCTTGCCTCCTTCCGGCAGGCGGCGACGGAGGCTGCGGCGATCGGCCTGCTGATCGGTACGGCGGGTCCCTTCGCCTTCCTGCTCGCAGTCGACGACGTTTCAGGCCTCGTCTCGGACTTCGTGACCGTGCTCGGCGGCAGCGCGCTTGCGGTTCTCGTTCTCTCGAACGTCATCTTGCTGGTCGTCGGCCTGGTGCTCGATATCGGCGCGGCGATCCTGCTGTTCGGGCCGATCCTGCTGCCGGCCGCCGTTTCCGCCGGCATCGACCCGATCCATTTCGGGGTCATCCTCGTCGTCAACCTGATGATCCACGGGCTGACGCCGCCGCTCGGCATGCTGATCTTCGTCGTCAGCGGCGTCACCCGCGTTCCGGCAACCGCGCTCTTCCGCGCCGTCGTGCCCTACCTTTTCGCTTTGCTCGTTTCCCTGGCGATCCTCTGCGCCTGGGCTGTCATCTTCTAACGCTTCTTGTTTCGGGGACCTTGGACATGCAAAACCTCAACCGTCGCACGCTTTTGAAGACCGCCGCCGCAACCGGTGCCGCTCTTGCGACACCCGCGTTCGTTCGCACCGCAGCTGCCCGCACCACGACGATCACCGTCGCCTCGCTGCTCGGCGACGACAAGCCGGAGACCAGGATCTGGGTGAAGATCGGTGAACTGGTGGAGGCCAGATTGCCCGGCCAGTTCAGGTTCAACATCGTCAGGAACGGCGCGCTCGGCGGCGAGAAGGAAGTCGCCGAAGGCGCGCGCCTCGGCTCGATCCACGCCAGCCTCTCCACCGTCTCCTCACTATCCGGCTGGGTGCCGGAGCTGCAACTCCTCGACCTGCCGTTCCTGTTTCGCGACGACGACCATGTCCGCAAGACGGTCGACGGCGATATCGGCGCCGACCTGAAGCAGAAGCTCGCAGCCCAGAATTTCGTGGTCGGGGACTTCATCAACTATGGCGCCCGGCATCTGCTCACCAAGGAGCCGGTCACCCGTCCCGAGCAGCTCAACGGCAAGAAGATCCGGGTCATCCAGAGCCCGTTGCACACCAAGCTGTGGAGCGCTTTCGGCACCGCCCCGGTCGGCATCCCGATCACCGAGACCTACAATGCGCTGTCGACCGGTGTGGCCGACGCGATGGACCTCACCAAGTCGGCCTATGCGGGCTTCAAGCTTTACGAGGTCGTGCCCTACATGACGGAGACGGGTCATATCTGGGCGTCCGGCGTGATCTTCTACGCCGCCGGTTTCTGGAACCAGCTCGACGACGGGCAGAAAGCCGTGTTCCTCGACGCCTCCCGTGAAGGTGCCGCCTATTTCAACCAGCTCATCGTCGAGGACGAAGCGAAGTCCGTCGAGCAGTCGCTCAAGAACGGTGGTAAGCTCCTGAAGCCGGAAGCCTTCGAGGAATGGCAGAAGGGCGCCCAAGGGGTCTGGCAGGACTTCGCCCCGATCGTCGGCGGCATCGAGCGCATCAAGACCGTCCAGGCGGCTTAGGAGATCTCTTCATGACGAGCGGCCTGCACCACATCACCGCCATTACCCGCAAGATCCAGGCGAACGTGGATTTCTATGCCGGTTTCCTGGGGCTGAGGCTGGTCAAGCGGACGGCGGGGTTCGAGGACGCCCGCCAGCTCCACCTGTTCTACGGCGACGGCGCGGCTTCGCCGGGTTCTCTGGTGACTTTCCTTGCCTGGGAGGATGGCTCGCTGGGGCGGGTCGGGCATGGCGCGCCGAGCGAGATCAGCTTTTCGATCGCGCCGGAGGCGATCGGCTTCTGGCTGACACGGGCGTTGCAGTTCAACGTCAAGCTCAGCGGTCCGGTTCAGGAGTTCGGGGAAACAGTGCTGAGATTGACCGATCCGGACGGCATCATCGTCAAGCTGGTCGGGGTCGAGGAGACGGCACCCTGGGTCTGGTGGCAGGGCGGCGGGATTGCGGAGGCGGATGCAATCAGACGGCTGCGCGGCGCAACGGTCCTTTCCGAGAAACCGGACGAGACCGCGGACTTCCTGACCCGCCACATGGGGCTTACGCCCGGGCCAAGGGAGGGCAATATCCAGCGGCTGATCTCCGAAGCGCGGGATATCGTCGACATCCGTGACGCCGGCGGGTTCTGGACCGCCGCGCCGGGCACCGGGACGATCGACCATATCGCCTTCCGGGCCCCCGACCGGGCCCATGTGGAGGCGGTGCATGTGGCTCTTCAGACGGAAGATCGCGGCGAGATCAACATACACGACCGGCATTATTTCTACTCGCTTTATGTGCGTGAGCCGGCCGGCACGCTGATAGAGCTTGCGACCGACGGCCCCGGTTTTACGATCGACGAGCCGCTGGAGACACTCGGCAGCAAGCTTTTCATCCCCGCGCATTTCAAGGAGGACCACGACGTTCTCCGGGTCATGCTGCCGCAATTCGGCCTGCCGGGCGAGGAGCGCATCACCTATCGCGACCTGCCTTTCGTGCATCGCATCCACATGCCGGACGAATGGGACGGTTCGACGCTGGTCCTGTTGCACGGCTCAGGCGGCAACGAGACGACCATGCTGCCGTTCGGGCGCAAGGCTGCGCCCAACGCGATGCTGATCGGCGTCCGGGGACGGTCCACTGACGAGGGGCATCCACGCTACTTCCGCCGTTTCACCGAGACGACGTTCGACCAGAAGGAGATTGCTTCCGAAGCGGAAGCCTTCGCCGCCTTCGTGGAGGATATCGGCCCGGCCTATGGCGTCGACCCGGACCGGACGGCTTTCGTCGGCTGGTCGAACGGCGGCAACATGATCGCCGCGGTCATGCAGCTTCATCCCGGAATGATCCGCAAGGCCGTGCTGCTGCGCTCCATGAACTGCCTGGAGGCAAGGCCGCAGGTCGATCTTTCCGATGCCGAGGTCCTGTCGCTCAGCGCGACCGACGATTTCTACGGGTCTCTCGCGGCCGAGCTGGAAGACCGGCTTCGCGCGGCGGGCGCGGAGGTTACGGCGCGAAAGCTCGATGCGAACCACGGCATCGGTCCCGAGGACGAGGCCATCGCCCGCGACTGGCTGATCGGGAAAGCCTTTTAGAGCGCCGTGCGTCCGAACGGACGCACAAAGGACGCTCTAACTTATTGAATCTACGCATCGTGCTTACCGAAAATCGATTCCGATTTTCGGTAAGCACGATGCTGTAGTCAGTCGCCGTAGTGGAGGGCGATGGCATCGACCGCTGCGGCGATATCCGCTTTGAAGCCGAGCCTTCGCAGGCCCATCCCGAAAGCCGTGACATTGCCGAGCACGCTGTCGAAGCGGGCGCGCCGGCCGGTATGGTTCAGCCGGACCAGCCGTTCGGCACCCGGTCCGATGCCGGCGGAAAGCTCCATGACGCGCGGGGCAACGGCGAGGAGTGCGGTCATATCGGCTCCGGCCGGAAGTCCGGCGGTCGTCACCAGGTTCGACGCCTTGGTGGAGTCCACCCACAACTCGGCACCCAAGGCGGCCAGTGCGGCGCGTGTCGCCCTCGCGGCGCGAACATGCCGGGCGACAATCTGATCTACGCCTTCCGCCTCGACCCGATCCAGGGCCGCTTCGAGCGCGAAGAATTCCAGCGGCGCGGTGGTTCCCGGCAACACGCCGCGCCCGGTGTCGAGCCAGGCCCTCTGGTCGATAAGCGAGAGAATGGAATCTCTTGGGCCGCCTTGCCTGGAAATCAGCTCCCAGGCGGCCGGGCTGACGGAAATGGCCGAAAGTCCGGCGGGACCAGCCAGCGCCTTCTGCGGGCCGATGACGGCGATGTCGATGCCGAGTTCATCGACATTAAGCGCATGGCCGCCGACCGAAGCCACCGCATCGACCACCGTCACGATGCCGCGGGCCCGCGCAAGCGTCGCGATCTCTTCCAGGGGATTGCGGATGCCGCTTGCCGATTCGGCGTGCACAAGGGCAAGAACGCTCACGTCCGGATGGGCATTGAGCGCCGCCTCGACCGCGTCAAGTTCTATGGGACGCGCCGGCTCGGCCGCGAGACTGACGACATCGGCACCGCCTCGCCGCAGCCAGTTGCCGAACCAGCCGCCGTAGAGGCTGGTGACGATGTTGACCGCCTTCAGGCCCGGCCGCGCGAGGCTCGCGGCGACTGCTTCCAGCGCCACGACCGCTTCCGACTGGATCAGCAGCACGTCGTTGCGTGTCTTCAAGATCCTGCCGATCCTGTCGGCGACCGAGGCGTAGCGGGCGGCGGGAAAGGCGGGCACGTCGTTCAGCGGATGCCAGCGGTCAAGCGTCATGAGTCGTGTCCTTCCGAAATTCCGGCAGATGTCCCGGTAGCAAAGCGCGGCACGGCGGCGATCAGCGCCCGCGCTGCCGAGGATTGCGGATTGTCGATCACCTGGCGAGCGGTTCCGGTTTCCACCAGGCGCCCGGCATCCATAACGGCGATCCGGTGCGAGACGGCGCGCAGCACGGCGAGATCATGCGAGACGAAGAGATAGGCGATACCGCGCTCCTCTTGCAACTCGACGAGCAGTTCGAGGATCTTTCCCCGGATCGAGACATCGAGCGCCGAGACGGCTTCGTCGAGGACGACCAGCGACGGCCGGGTGGCGATGGCGCGGGCGATCGCGATCCGCTGCCTCTGGCCGCCGGAGACTTCACGGATGGAGCGTTCCGCATAGCTCGCCGGCAGACCGACGCGGTCGAGCAGCGTGGCGATCTCCTTCGGTCTTTCGTTTTTCGGCACGATGCCGTGGATGCGCAGCGGATCATCCAGCACGGACGCGACCGTGGCGCGCGGGTTGAAGGCGCCGAGCACGTCCTGGAACACCATCTGCATTTTCGCACGCCGGCGACGCAGTTCAGGTCCGGTAAGCGCAAGCCAGTCTTCGCCGTCGAAGCGGATCCTCCCGGCATCGGCGGAGATCAACCGCATGAGGATGCGGGCAAGGGTCGATTTTCCGCTGCCGGAGGCGCCGACGAGCCCGAGCGTCTCCCCCGCCGCAAGCATGAAGGAGACATCGTGGAGCGCTGCGACCTGGCGACCGCCCGAGGAAAAACGTTTGGAGAGATTTTCGACCGACAGCAGCGTCATGATGCCACCTCACGGACAAGGGGCGGCGTGGAGAGATCGCGGTGGCTGGCGATCAGCGCTTTCGTATAGGTTTCCTGAGGCGTCGCCAGGACGGTGGCCGTCAGGCCGGATTCGACCAGGCAGCCATCCTTGAAGATCGCCACCCGGTCGGCGAAGCCCGACGCAAGCGCGATGTCGTGCGTGATGAAGAGCAGGGTCATCCCGGCTTCGCGGACGAGCTCGTCGAGCAGCGAGACGATCTCGGCTTGAACCACCATGTCGAGCGCGCTGGTCGCCTCGTCGGCGATGAGGAAGCCGGGTTTTGCCGCAAGTGCGGCCGCGATCGCAACCCGCTGGCGCTGGCCGCCCGAAAGCTGATGCGGAAACGCCTTGAGTGCCTTGTCGGGCTCAGGAATATGGACCCGTTCCAGCATGTCCAGCGCCCGGGAATAGGCCCTGTTCCATGAAAGCCCGAGATGCCGGCGGGCGCCTTCGGCGACCTGTTCGCCGATCGTCAGCACCGGATTGAGGCTGGCGGACGGGTCCTGGAAGACGAAGCCGAGATCGCGTCCGGGCTGAAGCGGATGACCAGACGACCAGCGCATTCCGCCGCTCGTCACCGAGCCGGATGGCAAGAGCCCCGCAACGGCACGGGCCAACGTGCTTTTGCCGGAGCCGCTTTCGCCAATGATCGCCAGGCGCTCCCCGGCAATGACGTCAAGGTCGATGCCTTTCAGCGCCGGTATCTTCTGGCCGCGATAGGTGACCGAAAGGTTTCCGATTTCGCAAAGCACGCTCATGCTTCGCTCCTTCGTCCGGCAAGCGCATTGGTGAGGCCTTCACTGAAGAGATAGACGCCGACGACCGTCACCACCAGCGCAATGCCGGGAAAGATCGACAGCGACGGCGAAGAGCCCAGGATATTGCGGCCTTCTGCGATCATCGAACCCCAGGTGACCACATTCGGATCGCCGAGGCCTAGGAAGGAGAGGGCCGCCTCGGTGAGGATCGCAGCCGCGACGATGATGGCGGAGAGCGCCAGAACGGGCGGCAGCGCGTTCGGCAGGATTTCCTTGAAGGCGATTTCAGCAGGATGCATGCCGATCACCCGCGCCGACGCGATATAATCCCGTTCGCGGATCGAGAGCACCTGGGCGCGTGTCAGCCGCGCCGGATCGGCCCATGCACCGAGCGCGATCGCAAGCACGACGACGGGCACCGAGGCGCCGATGACGCTGACGAAGGCGAGCGCCAGCAGAAAGCTCGGGACGATCTGGAAAGCATCGACCACACGCATCAGCGCTTCGTCGACCAGCCCTCCGGCAAAGCCGGCCGCCAGCCCGACGCAGAGGCCGATTGCGATCGCGGCGAGCGCCGCTGCGATCCCGACCGCAAGTGAGGTGCGTGTGCCGTGGATGATGCCGGCAAGCACGTCGCGGCCGAGACGATCTGTGCCAAGCGGGAAATTGACGTCGGTGAAGGGTGGGAGCAGCGGGCGCGCGGCAATCCTCAGCGGGTCGCCGGGAGAGAGCGCGGGTGCGAGGAGAGCGATCAGCACCAGGAGAGCCAAAATGCCAAGCCCGATCACGCCTTCCGGCGTTCTGATGAGATTTCGAATCAACCTCATCAGCCGCTCTCCGAGGCGCCCACGCGCGGGTCGAGCGCGGCATAGACGATATCGACCACCAGGTTGACGCAGATGACGAGCACGGCGCTGACGACGATGATGCCCATCAGGAGCGGTGCGTCGCGACCGCTGACGGCCTCCTGCGCCAGGCGGCCGAAGCCGGGGATGGCAAAAATGCTTTCGATGACGACGCTGCCGCCGAGCATGGCGGCCGATTGCAGGCCGAGCATGGTCACGAGCGGCAGCAATGCATTGCGCGCCACGTGGCGCAGCACGATGCGGGCGCGGGAAAGCCCCTTCGAGCGCGCGAAGAGCACGAAATCGAGCCGCCAGACCTCCGCCATGCCGGCACGCGTGACGCGCAGGAAGAGCGCCATGTAGATGAGGGCAAGTGCTGCGACCGGCAGCACGAGATGTGCGGCGATGTCTGCAGCGCGGGCGAGGCCGGTTTTTCCCGACGCGATGGTTTCGATGCCGGAGGTGGGAAGCCAGCGAAGCTGTACCGCAAAGATGATGCTGAGCACCAGGCCGAGCCAGAAGCTCGGGATCGCGTAAAGGATCAGGGAAACGGTCGAGAGCGCTCGGTCCCGCAGGCTCTCCGGTTTCGCGCCGGCGAGAATGCCGAGCGCCGAGCCGAGCCCGAACGAGAGTGCCGTGGCGCTGCCCATCAGGAGCAATGTGTTCGGCAGGCGTTCGAGGATCAGGTCGCGCACCGGCCGGCCGAAGGCGACCGACCAGCCGAGATCGAGCTTCGCCAGCGACGAGACATAGAGCCAGAGCCGCGCCGGCATGGACTGGTCGAGGCCGTAAGCCTGCCGCAGCGATTGCGCGACCGTAGCGTCCCCGCCGCCGATCGAGAGCAGATAGGCGTCGACCGCATCGCCGGAGGCCGATTCGAGCAGCAGAAAGGTGAGAACGATGACGATCAGCAGCACGGGAATGCTGCTGATCGCGCGGCGCCGGATCAATCGAAGGGCACGGTTCACGCTGCTTGAGGCCTCGGGACTCGGTTGCTGGAGAGCGACCCTATCACGATTGCAGCGCGGTATCCGCCCAGTTCGATACCGCCCAGCGCGGATTGTTGGAGACGTTCAGCACCGTGTCGCGTGCCACCGTGATGAAGCCCCATTCGGCGACGTTGATCAGCGGCAGGTCGGCCGCGACAAGCTTCTGGAACTGGCGGTAAAGGTCCGTACGCGCTGCCGTATCGACGGTCTCGGCTGCTTTGGCGATGATATCGTCCAGCTGCTTGTTCGCATACCCGCCCTGGTTCGAAAAAGGGACGCCGGCGGGCGTTCCGGATTTTACAAGGATGGTGGTCGAAATCGCCGGATCGCCGCGGAAGACAGGCGGCGCGACCGCCAGGTCGAAATCGTGATCCGTATAGACCGCCTTCTGATGCGCGGCGGAATCGGCATTCACCAACTGGGCGTCGATGCCGACGGCGGCCAGCGCCTGGCGCAGGTAGTCTCCGAACTGCTTCGTTTCGTTGAAATAGGGAGCGGGGCGAAGCTTCAGCGAAAAGCGGGTGCCGTCGGCGCCCTTCTTGTAGCCGGCCTCGTCCAGCAGCGCATTGGCCTTGGCGATGTCGAAATCATAGGTGGGTACGTCGGCGTCATAGAATTCCGGCGCGTTCTTCGGCACGGGACCGGTGGAGGCGGCGGCGTAGCCGAGGAAGATCGTGTCGACGACAAATTTCCTGTCGATCGCATGGGCGATCGCCTGACGTACCTTCAGGTCGGCCAGCTCCTTGCGGCGATGGTTGATCTCCACCACGAGCTGGTAAGTGAGCGCCTCGTAGCCCTTCGAAATCACCTTGATGCCCGGCACCTTGGAAATGCGGTCGAGATCGGTGAGCGGCACGGCGGAGAAGGCAGCAAGCTGTATTTCCTCCGCCTCCAGCGCCGTGCCGGCCCCGGCACGATCCGGCAGCACGCGGAAGATGACCTCGTCCAGCTTCGGCTCACCCTCCGCCCAATAATCCTCGTTCCTGGTCAGGCGGTAATATTCGCCCGGCTTGTACTCGGTGAACTTGAACGGGCCGGTGCCGACAAGCTTCACATTGGCCGGATTGGCGCCGATGTCGGTGCCTTCATAGACGTGCTTCGGCACGACGCTGCTGACGACCGGCAGCGCGTTGCGGATGAGCTGCAGCGGCGTCGGCTTGGAGAAGCGGAAGACCGCCGTCGTTTCATCCGGCGTGTCGACGGCTTCGAGATTGGCGAAGACGAGGCGGCCGAGATTCTGCAGCGGCTTCCAGATGCTGAGGGCGGAGAAGGCGACGTCGGCGGAGGTAAAGGGCTTGCCGTCGTGCCATTTCACGCCTTCGCGCAGCTTGAAGGTGACGGACTTGCCGTCCGCAGAGCCTTCCCAGGAGGTCGCCAGACGCGGAGAAAGACCGTCCTTGCCCTCGAACGAGGCTTCGGCGAGCGGCTCGACCACCTTGCTGGCGACGAAGAAAACGCCGTTGGAGGCAACGATCGCCGGATTGAGGTTCTTCGGCTCGGAATCGGCGGCGACGATGAGGCGGCCACCGGAAGGCGCATTCTGGGCGCGGGCGAAAGTCGGGAGCGCCGTCGAGGCGAGGAGGGCGGCGCCCGCCTGTAAAAGAGTGCGTCGGGATAGGTCGGCGATCGTCATGGCTCTCTCCTGCGTCCAGCTTTTCGAACAGGATATTGCCAGCGAAATCGTCCGCCGCACAGGCAGGAAATTTCACTTCCATGCCTTCGGGAACAAATTCTCGTCGACCGGGCGGGTGGAAGCGCATTTCCTTTGCGATAGAAAGGTTTAGGTCGTGGCGGGGGCTTACCTTATGCGCGATGCGGACGGTGTATCGCAAACCGCGCGGGCGACACACCGTTTCTTCCATCCGGAGAGGATGTTTTTAGGGTCGCCCGACCTTATGGATAGATCTTCTTGGCAAGATCCATCATCGGACCGTATTCGTCCAGCTCGCGGGTGCCGAGCAGCTTTGCGCTGGCGAAGCGCTTGGATTCGGGGTCCAGCTGATCTTCCACGCCTTTCACCACCGGCAGCATCCAGGCCTTGGCGTAGGTGACCTGCGATTCCATCTCGAGGAAATGGTTGATGAAGAGCCTGGCCGCGTTCGGATGCGGCGCGTTCTTCATGATCGCGAAGTGGATCGAGACATAGGGAACGCCTTCCTCCGGGACCACGACCTTGATCGGCAGACCCTGCAAATCGTTGGCGAAGGCGAACATCTGCGGGATGTAGATCGGATATTCGCCACGGGCCACGCGACGGGCGTCGTTGCGCAGGTCGCGGCTGAAGACCGGCTTGTTTTCGGCGAGCTGTTCGTTGAACGCCTGGCCGAAGGACTTGTTGAAGACCACGAACATGGTGCCGCCGGAGCCGAGCGGACGCATGTCGTCGGAAAGGATCTTGCCTTTCCATTTCGGGTCGGCAAGGTCTTTCCAGCTCTTCGGCTCGTCCTCCGGCTTCACGAGGCCGGTATTCACCAGAATGCCATAGGCCTGCAGAAAACCCGGCACATGATCGTCGGTCACTTCCTTCTTCATGTCGTCGCGGATATTGGCGACGTTCGGGATATTGCCGAGCGGTTCGACGGCAATGCCTTGAGCCTTGCCCGTTTCGATCGAATTCGCCGAGTGCATCTGGATGTCGGCGAGGTAGCGGCCGGCGGTCTGTTCGGAGCGCAGGCGTTCGGTGAGTTCGCTGGCGCGCACGTCCAGCGACTCGACCTTGATGCCATATTTCTCCTGAAAGGACTCGATGACGGCGACGAAATTCGGCGCGCCGAGCTGCGAGTTGTAGACGGTGACCGTTCCTTCTTTCTTGGCGGCTTCCACCACCTTGTCCCAGCGGGCATCCTGCGCAAGCGCAGGTGCAGCGAGCATTGCGCCGAGCGCGAATGCGGTCAATTTCCGGATAAACGACATTATTCTCCTCCCTGGAGTGCTCGCTTGATGGACGTTCAGATCTCCACGACCACGTAGTCTTCATCGATGGAGACCGGAAAGGTTTCGGCCTGATAGGGACCTTCCACGAGCGCTCCGCCGCTGGCGACGGAGACGTCGAAGCTTTTCACCCGCGTGCGCGCCGGGTCGCACCAGGATTTGCCGGTGCGGATGTCGAATTCCCAGCCGTGCCAGGGGCAGCGAACGAGCTCGCCGTGCCGCGTCATGCGGTACTGGCCCGGTTCGTCGGATTCGGCGAGCCCCACCATCTGGCCCCGGCAGAGGTCGGCGCCCTCATGCGGGCAACGGTTGGCGATGGCGAAGAACTCGCCTTTGACGTTGAAGAGGGCGATGTCGCGGCCTGCGACCTTCACCAGTTTCGATTTGCCGATATCGAGTTCATCGACCTTGGCGACGACGTGACGAGCCATTCTCAGTTCAATCCATAGAAGTTGACAGCGTTTCCGGCGAAGATCGCCGCTTTTTCTGCCGCGGTGAGCGGCACCTTGAAGGCATAGCGGGGATCGTCGAAATCCCAGTGCGGATAGTCGGTCGAGAACATCAGCCGGTCCGTGCCGATCCAGTTGAGCGTATCGGTGAGGTTCCTGGCCGGGTTCGGCTCCTCCATCGGCTGGGTCGTGAACCAGATGTTCTGTCTGAGGTATTCGGACGGCGGCCGCTTCACATGCGGAACCTCGTCGCGCATGGCCGCCCAGGCCTTGTCCATGCGCCAGCCATAGGCCGGTACCCAGGAGAAGCCGCCCTCGACGAAGGAGACCTTCAAGTCCGGGAACTGCTCGAAGACGCCTTCGAAGATCAGGCTGGCGATGATCGCCTGCATGGTCTGCACCTGGCTGTGGTGCTCCTCGATATAGTAGGAAGGCCAGCCGGCGCCGGTGGCCTGGTGGCCGCCGATGCCCCCCACATGCATCGAGATCGGCAGGTTATGGCTGAGCGCGGCCTCGAAGATCGGCCAGTGACGGCGCTTGCCGAGCGGTTCGATGGAGCGCGGCGGCAGGAGGATCTGCAGAAAGCGCCTGTCGGAGGCGCGGCGGTTGATTTCTGCCACGGCATTGGCCGGATCTTCCTGTGTGGCGATGATCGAGCCGCGCAGCCGCGGTTCCGGCTCCAGGAATTTGCCGACCTGCCAGTCGTTGATGGCCGTGGCGATCGCGGCGGCAAAGTCCGGATGGCGCTGGCCGCTGGCGTTGAAGCGCAGCGGCACAAGCACCCCGATGTCGATGCCGAGCCCGTCGAGATGCTGTTCGCGCAGGAAGGGCAGGTCGGAGCCCGGCGGTCCGCCGGCCGGCGGCCAGGAATCGACGCGCGAGACTTCCGGCACCATGCGCGGATGGGAGAGCGTTTCGGCAAGTCCCTGCCGGGTATGGCCGCCATAGGTGGCCAGATGATCCCGCCAGCGCTGCGACAGATACGGATGCATTTCCGCCGGCGTCTTCATCGACGGATGGATGTCGCAATCGATCAGATTGTATTTGGCCTTTGCCCCGACCGGGCGTTCGAGTGTCTGCGCTTCTGTCATTTCGAGACCTCCTTTCCGAAATCCGCGGCGATCCGCGGATAGGTGGCGAGCGGGTTGTCGATCATGATCTTGCGGGCAAGCGTTTCCCCGAGCGCGGCGGGAAGTGCGTTCAGTCCTTCAAACTGGGCATGCGGATAGTCGGTCGAGAACAGCAGGATGTCGTCGCAGTCGATGTGGGCCAGCGTTCGAACGAGAGCGTCGGTCTCCAGCGGGGCCTCGACCGGCTGCAGCGTGAAGCGCACGTGCCGCTTGACGATGTCGCTCGGCTGTTCGGTCACCCAAGGCGTTTCGGCGCGGACGCCGCGCCAGGTCTTGTCGGCCCGCCAGAAGAAGGAGGGAAGCCAGGTGAAGCCGCTCTCGGCGAAGACCACCTTGAGCTCCGGTATCTTGTGGAAGACGCCTTCGGCAACCAGGCTGAGCAACTGGCTCTCGAAGATCGAACCCTGCGCCACATAGGCTTCCACGAAGAAGCTCGGCCAGCCGGTTGCGGTCGGCGCATGGCGGTTGCTGCCGCCGGCATGAATACAGATGGGCAGCTTATTGCGGGCGGCCGCCTCGTAGATCGGCCAATAGCGGCGGCGGCCGAGCGGTTCGTCGTTCTGGGCGAGGATCAGCACCTGCACGAAACGATTGTCGTCGGCGCGCGTCTCGATCTCGGCGACGGCAAGCTCGGCATTCTGGGCGGAGACGATGATCGATCCGCGCAGGCGCGGTTCCTTGTCGAGCCATTCCCGCGCCAGCCATTCGTTGACCGCGCCGCAAAGGGCTGCAGCCATGTCGTCGGAATGCATGATCATCGAGCCGTGCAGGACGTTGCAGATTGCAAGCCGCGTGCCGAAAGGATCGAGCGCCTGGGAGCGGACCGTCTCCAGCGTGTCGCCGGCGAAACCGCTCTTCGCCCTCCAGTCGGCGCGGACGTTGATCGGTGCGCGGGCCGGCGAGGACGTCATCGCCAGGCTCAGCCGGTCGACGCCTCGCATGACAAAGGTCTCGCGCCAATAGTCGTCGAGATAGGGGAGCAGCGTCGTCGTTGCCGGCGAGGCCGGATGCAGGTCGCAGTCTATGCCGCCGACCGTCGAAAGCCTCGATTCCTTGCCTAACGATCTGATCATTTCATTCATGCGGGGCGCTCCGGGTCAGGGCAGGCGGTAGACGGCTTTTGCGTTTTCGCGAAAGATCTGCGCGCGTTCGGTCGGCGACAGCGGCACCTTGAAGGCGTAGCGCGGATCGTCGAAATCCCAATGCGGATAGTCGGTCGAAAACATCAGCCGGTCCGTGCCGACCCACCGCAGCGTATCCAGCAGATGGCGGTTGTTCTCCGGCTCCTCGATCGGCTGCGTCGTGAACCAGACGTTTTCGCGGAGATATTCCGATGGCGGCCGTTTCACATGCGGAACCTCCGAACGCATCCGTTCCCATTGTTTGTCGAGCCGCCACATCAGCGGTGCGGCCCAGGCGAAGCCGCCTTCGACGACGACGAGCTTCAGCTTCGGGAAGCGCTCGAAAACGCCTTCGAAGATCATGCTCGTCACGACGCTCTGCAGGCTGTGCGAGAACGCGTAATGTTCCTCGATATAGAAGGACAGCCAGCCTGCGCCGCTATTGGTGTGCTGCCCATAGGCGGCGGAATGCATGCCGATCGGCAGATCGTAGTGTTCGGCCGCTTCGTAGATCGGCCAGTAGCGCCGCCGTCCGGCCGGTTCGATTGTGCGCGGCGGAATGGCGATCTGCACGAAACGCGTGTCGCCGAAGCGCGCTTCGATTTCGGCGAGCGCGGAGGGGACGTCCTCCTGCGTGACGCAGATCGATCCCTTGAGACGCGGTTCCGGGGCCATCCATTTGTCGATCTGCCAGTCGTTGACGGCGACGCACATGGCTGCACCGAGCTCCTGGTTCAGCGTCGAGGAACCGGCCGCGAGCGGCTGCAGTACGCCGTATTCAATACCAAGCGGATCGAGAAGCTGCTCGCGCAGATAGGCGAGGTCGGAGGCCGGCGGCCCGCCGTTCGGAGGCCAGGCATCGCGGCGCATGCCGTTGCCGGGCGTCATGCGCGGATAGGGAAGGGTGCCGACGACCGGGTTGGCGCTGCGCTGTCCATAGTCCGCCAGATGGTCGCGCCAGCGTGCGGGCAGGAATTTCGCAAGCTCGCCCGGCGTGCCGAGCGCCGGATGGATGTCGCAATCGACGATGCCGAGCTTGGCTTCGGCTTTGGTGTCCTTTTCCAGAATGGTCTGATTCATGGCTTAGCCCTCCAGCCGCGGATAGGTGGCGAGCGCGTTCTCCCGGACCAGCCGGTCAATCAGGCGTTCCGGGAAGCCCGCGGGAATGGCGGCGTCGCCCTCGAACTGCGCATGCGGATAGTCGGTGGAGAAGAGCAGCATGTCGTCGGCATCGAGATGCTCGATGATGTGCTCCAGCTCCTTCGGGTCCCGCGGGGCGTCGAAAGGTTGCGTGGTCATGCGGATCTGGCGGCGGATCAGCGATGCCGGCGGCTCCTTCACCCAGGGCACCTCGATGCGGGCGCCGCGCCAATCCTTGCTCATCCGCCACATCTGGCCGGGCAGCCACGAGACGCCGGATTCGATCAGCACGATCTTCATGCCGGGGAACTTGCCGAGCACCCCTTCGGCGACGAAGCTGCCGACCTGGGCGGCAAAGCCCTGGATCTGGTGGACGTAATCCTCCGCCAGGTAGGAGAGGAAGCCGCTCTGGCTCGGCGCGTGGCGATAGGTGCTGCCGGCATGCACGCCGAGCGTGAAACCGTGACGTTGCGCGGCCTCGTAAACCGGCCAGTAGAGGCGGCGGCCGAGGGGCATTTCGCCCATGCAAAGCGCCAGAACCTGCACGAAGCGCTTGTCGTCGGCAAACCGCTCGATCTCCTCGACGGCCGCTTCGGGGTTCTGCATCGGCAGAACGAGCGAGGCGCGCAGGCGCGGATCCCGGTCCAGCCATTCCGCCTTCAGCCAGTCATTGGTGGCTCGGCAAATCGCCGTCGCGAGGTAGGGATCGTAGATCGCATGAACGCCGGTGACGCAGTTGAGAATCGCGTATTTCAGGCCGAATGGGTCGAGCAGGTTCTTGCGGAGCTTCTCGACCCCTTTTCCTTCCGTCGCCTTCCAGTCCTCGCGGAAGAAGGGCTTGCTGCGGGTCGGGAAATTGGTGAGTTCCAGCCGGTCGACATCGCGGGAGACCATGATCTCCTGCCAGTAATCGTCGAAATAGGGCATCAGATCCGCACGCTGCGGCGCATCGGGGTGAACGTCACAATCAATCGCGCCCAATTGCGAAAGCACCGGGTTCCGCTGCATCACAGCAGTATCCACCGCGCAAACCTCCCTGTCTGTTCGGCCGCCACTTCCTCAGCGGCAGGCAGAAGCCTTACTCCCGAGCGGTACCCTTCAGGCGGCTGCCGCTCATCGCATCAGCGATGCGTTTCCTCGATTTGGAAGGGTAAGGGGCGGTCGAGCGAGTGAGAATACTCTTTTTCGTCCGAGCGGCTTTCGCAAAACGAGAAAGCTGAACGGCCTTTGCTTTTTCTCCTAGAGCAAAGATGCGGCGTCGCGGCCGGGCCTGTCGCCGCTTACCAGCGAGGCATGCATATGGACTTTCAGCCAGTCCATCACCGCCCGGACACTGGGCTTGCGGGCCTGGGTCTGGGGAATCAGCGCCTTCAGCCAGAGTTCCGCCACCGGATAGTCCGGCATGAGTTCGATCAGCTTGCCGGTTCGGATCGATTCCTCGGCGACATAGCTTGCCACCATGGCGATGCCGCGGCCGCGCAAGGCCAGGTCGTGGAGTATCTGCGTATCGTTGGCGCTGAAGGCGGAACGCACCTCGACATCGATCGGTCCCCCGGGGCTCAGAAAGGACCAGGTCGAGCCCGTAGCATGAAATGTCAGGCAGATATGGTTGACGAGATCGCGGGGATGTTTCGGGATGCCGCGGCTTTCGAGATAGGACGGGGCGGCGCAGAGCTTCCGCGGATAGGGACAGAGCGGTTCGTCGATGACGTTGGAATAGGAGGCGGGGAGCGCCCCAAGCGCGATGTCATATCCCTCTTCCGCAGGGTTGACGGATCGGTCCACCAGGGCGAGGTCCATGGTGACGTTGGGATTTTCCTGCTGGAAGTCGCTAAGGATGCGGGCGAGGAAAGCGATCGTCACCGTCGTCGGCGCCTTGATGCGCAGATGTCCCTCGATGCGCTGGGCAACCGCGGCGGCGCCGCTGATCGCATCGTCTATCTCCTTCACCAGTGACTGGTAGCGCGGCAGGTAACGTTCGCCGACTTCCGTCAGGATGAGCTGGCGGGTCGAGCGGACGAAGAGCTTCACCCGCATTTCGTCCTCCAGGCGGCTGATGCGCTTCGTCACGACGGACGGCGCGACACCGAGATGACGGCCGGCCGCCGAGAAGCTGCCGGATCTGGCAACCGCCAGAAACGTACGAATATTGATGAGCGTATCCAATGCTTTAAGTCTCCCAAGCCGCCCGAAAGGGCGGTCCTCCGCAGGAAAGCTACCACGATTCATCTTTCTATTTTCGAGAAAAGTGAATGTAAAAAAATGGTGCTTTTCCACTGCAAGGGAAAAGGTCAATCTAGCAATGGAGGAAATTCCGGTGCCCTGCGCCGCCGTTCCGGTGGCGGAAAAGACAGGTGTTGGGTCGGAATTCGGAATTAGGGAGTTTCAATTGGCAGATGCCGATCTTGCCCGAACGGAAAGCTTTTCGTGCCGTATCGCGCGGTACGTATCAGGGAGCTTGTCACTGCGGGTGCGCGAGATCGACCTGGTCCAGGCCGGAACGGTAGACACTGACAGGACGTAAATCCCGCCATGGCCTTTCAGGCGGGCGGAGGCGACGGCATCGTCCGGGAAAACGGTGCCGTCAAGTGGAGAAGGACATTGCGGCAGGGTGGCCGCAGGCAGTTTCAGCGTCGATGTCGCAATTCGCCATCGCGCCCCATCGTCGGTTCCAGGGAGGAGAGATACGTGACGAGAACGACATTCAGGACTTCGGCCATTCGCAATTGGTCGCGCCGGTTTTTTCTGACGGCCGCAGGCAGCATTGCCATCGCGGCGGCGGCAGGCCTGCCGGTTCACGCGCAGGATGCCGAATGGCAGAAAGTGATCGAAGCGGGCAAGAAGGAGGGCACGCTCGTCCTCTATACCGCCCTTGTAGGCCAGCCGAGCACCAAGGCGATCGCCGAGGCCTTCACCAAGGAATACGGCATCGACGTCGAGATCCTTGAGGCGCGCGCCAGCGAAATCCGCGAGCGTGTCCGCGTCGAGCAGGCGGCCGGTCGTTTCGCGGCCGACGTGATGTTTACCAGCGAAGGGCAGACGATGCTCTACGACAAGGAGGACAAGTCGGTCGATCCGCTGCCGGTGACGCCGAATTCCCAGAAGATCAACGACAGGTTCAAGCTCAAGGTGCCGATGGCTTCGGTGATGACCATTCCTTACGGCATCATGGTCAATACCGGCCTCGTCAAGCCGGAGGACGAGCCGAAGAGCTGGAAGGACCTTGCCGATCCGAAATGGCAGGGCAAGATTCTCTCCGATGATCCGCGTGCGATCGGGGCCGGCTATCTCTGGTTCTTCTCGACCCATGATCGGATCGGCGAGGACTATGCCAGGAAGGTCGCGGCCCAGAAGCTCTCCTTCACGCGCGACCAGCGCGAATCGCAGCGGCGCACCGCCCGCGGCGAATATTCGATCTACATGCCGGTCATCCTGACCGATTTTTCGGATCTCAAGGGTCTCCCGGTCAAGTTCATCATTCCGGAAGAGGGCGTGCCGTATGTCCTTTACGGCAACGTTCTGCTCAAGAAGGCACCGCATCCGAACGCCGCGAAGCTCTATCTCGACTTCCTGCAGGGGCCGGTCGTGCAGAAGATCTACGCAAGCCTCGGCTACGGCCCCGTGCTTGACGGCATGACCGAGGGCCTGCCGGCGGACGTCAAGGCGATTTCCGAAGCCAAGCTCTACGGCACGACGGACACGACCCGCCAGAACGAGATGCTCGCGAAGTCGAAGGACATCTTCAAGTGATATTACAGCACCTCCGCCGGGATACGATCCGGCGGAGGCGCTTTCCCATGACATTGGAGCAGCGAGGATCCTTATGACGATTATCCATAATCGCTCCCTGGACGATATCAACGACACCACGCCGGTTCTCGGCGGCAATGCCATTACGCGCGCTTTTTCGGGCGGCTCGCTGACGCGCCTGATCGGCATGCTGTTGCTGATCTTAATCCTCGGCTTCCTGACGATCTATCCGCTCTCCATGTTGCTTTACGGCAGCCTGCATTCGACGCCTCCCGGGATGGCCGGCGAGTTCAACCTCAACGGATACCGCTCGATCATGACGACCCAGAACCTCATCGTTCTGGTCAATACGGTCGGCATTTCGCTTGCGAAAACCATTCCGTCGCTGACGATCGCGGTGTTTCTCGCCTGGATCGTCGCGCGCACCGACACGCCGTTCCGCGGGACGCTGGAAGTGCTGATCACGCTGCCCTTCTTCATCCCGCCGATCCTGACGGCGATGGCCTGGGGCATGCTCGCCAATCCGCAGGTCGGCGTCATCAACATGGTGTGGCGCTGGCTCACCGGTGCCCAGGACCCGCTGATCAACATCTATTCCTATGGCGGGGTCATCTGGCACATGTGCCAGTATTCGATCCCCTTCCTTTTCCTGTTCATGGTCGATGCATTCCGGGCGATGGACCCGTCGCTCGAGGAATCGAGCCGCATGTGCGGCGCCTCGCGCTGGACGACCTTCCGCAAGGTCACGCTGCTCCTGATGCTGCCGGTGCTGACCAGTTCCTTCATGCTGAGCTTCATCAAGGGCATCGAGACCTTCGAGTCGGCGCTGTTCTTCGGCCTGCCGGCCGGCATCAAGGTGATCACCACGGATATCTACGAGTCGATCAACCACCGCGCGACACCGGATTACCAGTACGCGACCTCGCTTTCCTTCGCGATCATGGGGCTGATGTTCCTGCTGGTCATCGCGCAATGGGCGATCCTGCGCGGCAAGAGTTTCCAGACGGTCACCGGCAAGGGGTTCCGTCCGAACGTGATGGAACTCGGCCCCTGGCGTTGGGTGACCTTCGCGATCTGTGTGCTCTTCTTCTTAGTCACCGTCGTTTTGCCGGTCGGCCAGCTTCTGCTCGGCTCCTTCTTCCGGTTCTTCGGTTTCTATACCTACGACATGCTGACGCTGGAGCATTACAGGGCGGTCTTCTCGAATTCCGAATTCTGGCGGGCTATGCGTAACACGATGGTGCTCGGCCTGCTTGGCGCGACCGCGACCATGGCGCTCGGTGCGATCGTCGCCTATATCTCGGTGCGTACCAAGTGGCGGGGCCGCAGCCTGATCGACGGCATGGCCTGGCTTCCCTGGATGATGCCCGGCATGGTGCTCGGCGTCGGCTTCCTCTGGGCGTTTGCCATGCTGCCGGGGCCGATCCCGATCTACGGGACCATCTGGGCGCTGTTGCTTGCCTATATCGCGCTCGGAACCCCGGTCGCCGTGCGCGTCATGACGGGCTCCTACCACCAGCTTTCCTACGATCTGGAAGAATGCTCCCGCGTTCACGGCGCAAGCTGGCTGCAGACCCTCTGGCGCATCCTCGTGGCGCTCGCCTGGCCCGCTTTCGCGGTCGGCTGGGTGCTCACCTTCTTCGGCATCATGCGCGAGCTGTCCGCATCGATCCTGCTCTATTCGGTCGGTTCGGAGACCTTGGCCGTCGTGCTCCTGAAACTGTGGGCGAACGGCAATGCCGAACAGGTGAGCGTCATCGGTCTGATGATGATGTTGCTCGTCATCCTGTTCCGCTGGGTGCAGCTTCGCTTCATCAAGGCCCGCATCAGCAAGCTTTGAACCCGATCCGGCGGCTGCGGCCGCCGGCACCAATCGATTTTTCAGTCAGCGGATTTCCAAATCCGCGCTCGGCAAGGAAGAGAAATATGGCTTCGGTAACGCTCGAAAACGTGACCCGCATGTATGGCGCGATCACGGCCGTGGATCACGTGAACCTGAAGATCAAGAGCGGCGAATTCGTCACGCTGCTCGGGCCGTCGGGTTGCGGCAAGACGACGACGCTGCGCATGGTGGCGGGGCTCGAAAAGAACACCGGCGGGCGCATCTCGATCGGAGACAATGTGGTCTCGGATGCGGACAAGGGCTATTTCGTGCCCTCCGAGCGGCGCCGCCTCGGGATGGTTTTTCAGTCCTATGCGATCTGGCCGCACATGACGGTGTTCGACAACGTCGCCTATCCGCTGCGCATCCGCCGCCGCCCGGACAAGGAAATCCAGGATCGGGTCATGAACGCGTTGCGGCTCGTCGAGATGGAGCAATATGCGGAGCGCCCGTCGCCGGCACTTTCGGGCGGTCAGCAGCAGCGCGTGGCGATTGCCCGCGCCCTCGTTTTCGAGCCGGAGGTGCTGCTTCTCGATGAGCCGCTCTCCAACCTCGACGCGCGGCTGCGCACCCAGATGGGCGACGAGTTCCGCCAGCTCCAGCAGCGGCTGAAGATCACCGCGCTCTACGTGACACACGATCAGTCGGAGGCCATGGCGCTCTCCGACCGGGTCGTCGTCATGCATGGCGGCAAGATCCTGCAGGTGGGCGCGCCGGAAGACATCTACCGCAGGCCGGAAAACCGACAGGTGGCGGCCTTTTTCGGCACCCCGAACCTGCTCGATGCGAAGGTCAGGGATTGTCGCCCAAACGGCGGCCAGTATTACAAGCTGGATGTCGAAGGGCAGGGGTGGTCCGGCGAATGTCATGCGGCGAGCGAAATGCCGAAGGGTGCTGACGTCACCGTCATGGTGCGGCCGGAAAACCTGCATATCCGGGAGACCGGCACGGTGAACGGCGGGCTTTCCTGGTCGGGCGAGATTTCACAGGCGATCTTCCGGGGCCCGCACCGTTCGATCATGGTCAAGACTCCGGCCCAGACGCTGCATGTGGAAACGCCCTCGCTTGCCGATGTCGGCATCGGCCGGCCGGTCACGGTCGCGGCACCTTCGGACGCGGCCTGGGCGGTCCGTAATTAAGGATTCTTCATCCGTCGTGTGTACACGTCCGTTATCGACCGGCGCGAGTTGCAAGGAAATTATGACCTTCATCCATTTCTAATTGGCTGCCGGCTCGTTTATGTATACATAGATGGTCTCGATGAATTGCTCCGGGCGACGGTGGACTTGCGCCCGGGACCACAGGCACAATCGAGTGAGGAGGAGAAATGCTCAAGAATCTGACCCAGATCCTTAAAGAGAAGGGCAATACCGTCGAGATGCTGCGCAATTCGCGCATCGGCATGTACATCTATCCGGTCGTTGCCCCGGAATTTTCCAACTGGCGCACCGAACAGGTCGCATGGCGCCAGTCTGCCGTTCTTTTCGATCAGTCGCATCACATGGACGAACTGATCGTCGAAGGTCCGGACGCTGCGAAATTTCTCGAAAGCCTGGCGATCAACAGCTTTGCCAATTTCGACACCAACCGCGCCAAGCATTACGTCCCGGTGACGCCGGCCGGCCATGTCATCGGCGACATGATCATCTTCCGCGAGACCGAACAGAAGTTCGTACTCGTCGGCCGTGCGCCGACCGCCAACTGGCTGCGCTACAACGCCTCGCTCGGCAAGCACAACGTCAAGCTCACCCATGACCCGCGGTCTCCGTCGCGTCCGGACGGCAAGCTCGTCACCCGCGTCCATTACCGGTTCCAGATCCAGGGTCCGGATGCGCCGAAGATCTTCGAGAAGATGAACGGCGGCCCGATCCCGGACATCAAGTTCTTCCACGTCGACTGGATCAATGTCGGCAACAAGAAGGTCCAGGCACTGCGCCACGGCATGGCCGGCGCCCCGGGTCTCGAAATCTGGGGTCCCTATGCCGAGAAGGACGAGGTGCGCGACATCATCGTCAAGGCGGCCAAGGATGCGGGAGTCGAGCTCTATCTCGTCGGTGCGCGCGCCTATTCCACCAACACGCTCGAATCCGGCTGGATCCCATCGCCGCTGCCGGCCATCTATACCGGCGAGGAGCTCAAGGGCTACCGCGACTGGCTGACGGAAGACAGCTATGAAGCGACCGGCTCCATCGGCGGCAGCCTCGTCTCCGACAATATCGAGGACTATTACGTCAACCCGTACGAGCTGGGTTACGGCATCTACATCAAGTTCGACCATGACTTCGTCGGCCGTGCCGCTCTCGAAGCGATGAAGGGCAAGCCGCAGCGCAAGAAGGTCACCTTCGAGTGGAATGCCGAGGACGTGATGAAGGTCATCGCCTCGAACTTCGTGCCGGGCGGTGAGGCCTACAAGTGGATCGATCTGCCGCAGCCGAACTACGCCTCCTCCAGTGCCGACCGGATCATGCATGGCGACAAGGTCGTCGGCATGTCGATGTTCAACGGCTACAGCTATAACGAGCGTTGCATGCTGTCGCTCGGCGTCGTCGATCCGGATATCCAGGAAGGCGATGTGCTGACGCTCATCTGGGGCGAGCCGAATGGCGGCACCGACAAGACCTCGATCGAGAAGGGGCACAAGCAGGCGGAGATCCGCGTCCGCGTTTCGCCGACGCCCTATGCCCGCGAAGCCCGCGAGAACTACGCCGAAAGCTGGCGCACCAAAAAGGTCTAACTGCCTCCCAAGGCCAATACGGGAACGGCGCCTTCGGGCGCCGTTTTTCGTTATGGGGAAAAGGAGGAAGGCTCGTCATCTTGTCTGTTCGGACAATCCCATGCAATTCTATCAATCGATCGAGGGCATGGGGAGGTCTAGAGCATGAGGAGTATGGCGCAAATCTGCTTGCTGATTGTTATCCCACTACTTTCGGCGTGCAATACCAGTTCAAGCGCTGAATGGTCGGAAACATCGCCGAGTACCAAGGATGCAAGATTTGAGCGGGCAAAAAGCATCTGCAATGGTCGAGCAGCCGAAACGCGAGTGGTCGCAGGACGGTTGTGGATACTTGGTCTAGCTGCGTCAGATAGTACATTCCGCGCTTGCATGGCAGAGCAAGGCTTTACGCCGAATAAGTGAGGATAATTGCTTGCGTTACCCCGGGCTTCTCCGGACAATAAACCTTCGATCAACGTGGATAGTTCCTCGGGACAGCTGGAGGATGACGGCCGGTTGAACTTTGCCCTTTTTGATCTCACCCGGCGTCCCCCATTTTGCCGGGATTCATGATGCCCAGCGGATCGAGCGCGGCCTTGATCTTCTTCATCACGTCGACCGCCTTGCCGTGTTCCCGGCGCATGAATTTCTGCTTCGCCATGCCGATGCCATGCTCGCCGCTCGCCGTGCCGCCGACCGCAAGCGCACGCTCGACGAGCCTGTCAGACATTTCCTCCGCCTCCTGAAGATGCGCGGGGTTGTCCGGATCGATCAGATAGGCGGTATGGAAGTTGCCGTCGCCCACATGGCCGATGATCTGGCCTTTCAGGGACGAGGCATCGATATCGGCGCGTGCCGCGACGATGCTTTCCGCAAGCCGCGAAATCGGCACGCAGATATCGCCGGTATAGAGATCGTAGCCGGGGATGATCGCCTTCGTCGCCCAATAGAGGTCGTGGCGGGCCTGCCAGAGTTTCGTGCGTTCGTCGGCGTCCGCGGTCCAGCGGAAGGAGATCGCGTCGTGGCTCCCGGTGATCTCCTCGACGAGGCGTGCCTGCTCTTCGACCCAGGCCTGGGTGCCGTGGAACTCGAAGAAGAGCGTGGGCGCGACGGGAAGAGTGAGCTTCGAATAGTTGTTGACGCCGGCGATCGCCACCTCGTCCAGGAACTCGACGCGCGCGACGGGAATGCCGTACTGGACGGCTTCGATCACGGCTTCCACGGCATTCGCGACCGTCGGGAAGGAGCAGATCGCCGATGACACCGCTTCCGGAATCGGATGCAGGCGAACGGTAAGCTCGGTGATGACGCCGAGCGTGCCTTCCGCGCCGACGAAGAGATGTGTGAGGTCGTAGCCGGTCGAGGATTTTCGCGCCCGCGAGCCGGTCTGGATCGCCGTTCCGTCCGGTGTCACCACCCGGAGAGCCAGAACGTTTTCCCGCATCGTGCCATAGCGCACGGCGGTGGTTCCGCTGCCGCGGGTCGAGGCCATGCCGCCGATGGAGGCATCCGCGCCGGGATCGACCGAGAACATCAGGCCGGTCTCGCGCAGTTCTACATTGAGCTGCTTGCGCGTGACGCCCGGCTGTACGACGGCGAGCAGATCTTCCGGACGGATTTCGACGATCCGGTTCATCTCGCGGGTATCGAGCGAGATGCCGCCGCGGATCGGGATCGTATGGCCTTCCATCGAGGAGCCGGCGCCGAACGGCACGACCGGCACCCCATGTGCGGCGCAGGCCGAGACGATCGCCTGCACTTCCTCTTCGGTGCGCGGAAAGGCCACCGCATCGGGAAGGTGAGGCTTCAGGCGCGACGTGTCGTGGCTGTGGTGGTCGCGAACCGAGGCCGATGTCACCAGCCGGTCACCGAGAACGGTCTTGAGCTCGGCAATGGCCCTGCCGGCGGGCGTGATGAGATCATCCATGTTCTGTCTTCCTCCCTGATCTCCGCACCGATGAAGCGAAGCGTGCCGCTCCGGATGTCGTGATGCGGTCATGCAATCCCAGCCGGCCGCACGGGCGGTCAAGCCACGTCTCCCTCGGCGCGGCGCCTCCCGTCGCGCTACATTCCTCCGGCCGGCTCCCATGTATGCACGAGCGTCGTACTGTATCATTCTAAACAGTTTGAACCCGGGGTGAAGAGCCTCTCGGAAAAATCTCAGGATGCCTGATTTTTGCATCCCGAACCCAAATGACAACTTGTCGTTTCCGCTGCAATGTGTTGAAATTCGAATGCTCGAACAGGCGATCTCAAGGGAGAACGGATCGTCGTGGTAAATCGGGCATGGGAGGAGATCGATGTATACACAACTGGTCATCACAGTTGCGTCTGCCATGCCTATGGCAAGTTCGGTTTCGGCCACCAGATCGATGTCCGCTTGCAGCCTTCTTCCTTAACGAGAGGGTGCGAACAGCTCATTGACCGGACGGGGAGGGAGCCCCGCCGACTTCATTTTCAACGGGAGGAGAAACGCATGAAACTGAAGGCATTGCTTGCTTCGGCCTGCCTCGCAGCGCTGGCCGCCACGGCGCCGGTCACAGCTGCACGGGCCGCCGAAGTGGAACTGACCTTGTCGCATTGGGTGCCCGCCACCCATGCCCTGCAACCCGGCGGCATGGAGCCCTGGGCGAAATCGATCAGCGAGGCGTCCGGCGGACGCATCAGCATCACCATCTATCCGGCCTCGCAGCTCGGTGCGGCGCCCGACCATTACGATATGGCGCGTGACGGTATCGTCGATATCGGCTTCATCAACCCGGGCTATCAGCCGGGCCGTTTCCCCATCCTCGCCGCGGGCGAGATTCCGTTCCTGATCTCCAATGCCAAAGGGGGCTCGCGGGCGCTCGACGAATGGTATCGCCAGTATTCCGGCAAGGAGATGAGCGACGTCTATGTCTGCATGGTGCATATCCATGACCCCGGCACGCTGCACGGCACCAAGGGGCCGATCCAGGTCCCGGCCGATCTCAAGGGCAAGAACATCCGCCCGGCGCATGCCACGATGGCCCGTCTGGTCAACTCGCTGGGGGCAGCCTCCGTGCAGGTGCCGGCCGGCGAGATGCGCGAACTGATCTCCAAGGGAGCGGCCGACATGACCGCATCGCCGTGGAACTCGATCTACACGTTCGGACTGCAGGACGTGACGACGCACCATCTCGACATGCCCTTCTACGTCACGACCTTCGCCTTCGTGATGAACAAGGACAAGATCGACGGGCTCGAGCCGCAGGACCGCAAGGTGATCGACGATCACTGCACGCCCGAATGGGCGGAGAAGATGGCGAGCAAATGGGCGGATGCGGAAGCGGCAGGCCGCCAGAAGATGCTCGATGCGGGCGGCCATACGTTCTACAAGCCGACGCCCGATGAGGTGGAGCTTTGGAAGAAGGCGACCGCATCGCTCCAGGGCGAATGGGAAGCGGCCGCGACCAAGGCCGGGATCGATGCCAAAGCCGCCTGGGCGAGCCTTGAAGAGACGCTCAAGAAGTACAATGCGGACGTGAAGTAAACGTCCGGCAGGCCGACCGGGACAGGCGCCGTTGCGGTGCCCGTCCTTCCCCTCATTCGTATTTCGAGCTTGTGCCATGAACCGATATCTCGAACGCTTCAGCGAAGCTGTCGATATGATCGCCGGTCTTCTGCTAGGCCTGTGCACGATCCTGATCGTCGCCTCCACAGTCGGCCGCTACGTCTTCTCCTGGGCGATACCGGATTCCTTCGACCTTTCCCGCTATCTGATCGGGGCCTGCATGATGTGGGGTTTCGCCTCGCTCGGATATCGCGGCGGGCATATCGCGGTGGACCTGCTCTACGAGCCGCTTGGCCCGAGGGGGCGCCGCGTCCTGGATTTCATCGCCTGGGCCTCGCTGCTCGCGTTCACGGCGATGCTCGCCTACATGATGTTCTTCCGCCTGACGAGCGCCTATCGCAGCAACGAAGCAACCTTTGACCTGCGCATTCCGGTATGGCCACTCATCGGCCTGATCTGGCTCGGCTGCGCATCGGCCGTCATCACGACGGCCGTGGTGCCGTTCCTGCGCCGCAAATCAGAGGAACCCAATCCGCTCGAGGGCCATGGCGTATGAACACCGCTGATCTCGTTGCCATCGGCGGCTTCGTCGCCATGTTCGTGCTCATGGGGCTGCGCGTGCCGCTCGGTGTCGCCATGGGGCTCGTCGGGGTCTTCGGCTTTGCTTCCATGCGCGGCATTGCCCCGGCGCTCAATCTTCTCACCACATCACCGATCCGCGTCATCACCGATTTCAACCTGACGCTGGTGCCGTTCTTCATCCTGATGGGCGTGTTCGCCACCAATTCCGGCATGTCGCGGGAATTGTTCAGGACCGGCAATGCCTGGCTCGGGCAGTTCCGGGGTGGCCTTGCGCTTTCGACGATCGCCGCCTGCGCCGGGTTTGCGGCGATCTGCGGCAGTTCGATCGCCACCGCCGCGACCATGACCCGCATCGCACTGCCCGAAATGCGCAAGGCCGGTTATGAGGATGCCACGTCGACGGGGGTGATCGCCGCCGGCGGCACGCTCGGCATCCTCATCCCGCCGTCGGTGATGATGGTGGTCTATGCCTTTCTGACCGAGACGGATGTCGGTCAATTGCTGATGGCGGGCATCGTCCCGGGCATCATGGCGACGCTCATGTATATGGCGACCGTGCTGATCGCGCACGGCAAGCGACTGCCCCCCGGCAAGACCTTCGACCTGAAGGAGGCGATCGCCTCGCTCCGCGACGTCTGGGCCGTGCTGCTTCTCTTCATCGCGGTGATCGGCGTCATCTATCTGGGCGTCGCCACCGCGACCGAGGCGGCGGCGGTGGGCGCGTTGCTGACCATGGTGATCGGCATATTGCGCGGGCGGCTCAACACCAAGCTCATCATGGCGAGCCTGGTGGAATCGCTCCGCACCTCCGTCTCGCTGTTCAGCGTGCTGATCGGCGCCATCCTGTTCGGTTATTTCCTGGCAATCACCCAGTCGCCCCAGAAGCTGACGGCGTTCCTGGTGGCCATGGATCTCGGGCCTTATGGTACGCTGGCGCTGATCCTCCTGATCTTTTTCATCGCCGGTGCCCTGATGGACGAGATGGCGATGATCATCCTGCTCGTGCCGATCGTCTTTCCGGTCATAGTCCATCTCGGTTTCGATCCGATCTGGTTCGGCGTTATCATCGTCGTCGCCTGCGAACTCGGGATGATCACGCCGCCGGTCGGCATCAACGTCTTCGTCATCAATTCGATAGCCAAGGATGTGAAGATCACGACGATCTATGGCGGGGTGATGCCTTTCATCCTGACGGATATCATCCGCCTCATCCTGCTCGTGATCTTCCCGATGATCGCGCTCTGGCTGCCGACGACAATGCGATAGGAGGAGATGATGCAGGCTCCCGGCCTCAGACCGCTTTGCGAAATCCGTGCCGACCTCGGCCCGCCGATCGAGAAGGGAGGCGGCCCGGGCGGTCGCTGGCGGATCATCCCGATCATCGGCGGAACCGTGGAAGGGGAGCGCCTTTCGGGTCGCATCCTCGATCTCGGCGCGGATTGGCAGAACGTCTACGATGCGGGCTATGCGGAGCTCGATACCCGTTATGTCATCGAGACCCATGACGGCGCGATGATCGACATCCGCAATTTCGGTTTCCGGCACGGGCCGCCGGAGGTGCTGGCGCGGCTCGCGGCAGGAGAGACGGTCGATCCGGCGCTCTATTACATGCGCACCAATCCGCGCTTCCAGACGGGCGATCCGCGTTATGCCTGGCTCAACCACACCATGTTCATCGGCACCGGCGAGCGCATGGCCAATTTCGTAAGAATTTTCATCTTCGAAGTGCTCTGATCAACGATCCACCGGAGTACCGAGGGGGAAAAGGCCGCCGGATTTCATCCCGGCGGCCTTTTTATCTCATGCAATAGGATGGATCACCCTCAGGCCATGTGGATCGTCTTGACCTCGAAATAGTTTTCGAGACCCTCCGGCCCGCCTTCGCGGCCCATGCCCGACTGCTTGAAGCCGCCGAAGGGATGATGGATGTCGACGATCATGCCGTTCACCGTCACGCTGCCGGTGCGCATTCTGCGGGCGAAGGCGTAGCCGCGTTCCGGATCGGCGGTGAAGACCGCGCCGGAGAGGCCGTACATGGTATCGTTGGCGATCTTCGCGGCTTCGTCCTCGTCCTTGTAGCTGATGATCGACACGACCGGACCGAAGATTTCCTCCTGCGCGATCTTCATGTCCATCGTCACGTCGGTGAAGATGGTCGGCTCGATGAAGTAGCCCTTGTCGAGACCGGCCGGACGGCCGCCGCCGCAGGCGATCTTCGCGCCGCCTTCACGGCCGGCGGCGATATAGCCTTCGACGCGGGCGAGCTGACGGGCCATGGTGAGCGGTCCCATATGGGTGGTCGGATCGGCCGGATCGCCCACCTTGATGTTCTTCACCGCGCCGACGAACATGTCTGTGAATTCTCGGCTGCGGGATTCCGGCACCAGGATGCGGGTCAGCGAGAAGCAGACCTGACCAGTGATCGGCATGGAATAGACCATCAGGCTCGGCAGCGCCTTCGCGAAATCGGCGTCATCCAGGAGCACGGCTGCGGATTTGCCGCCGAGTTCCAGGCTGTAGCGGGCGAGGCGCTCGGAGCAGGCGGCCGCGATCGCCCGGCCGGCAATCGTCGAGCCGGTGAACGAGACCTTGTCGATGCCTTTGTGGCGGACGAGATAATCGCCGCCTTCGCGGCCGGCCGGCACGAGGTTGAAGACGCCCTTCGGCAGGCCTGCCTGTTCGATGCATTCGGCCAGGATATAGGCTTCCAGCGGGGTTTCCGGCGAAGGCTTGGCGACGATGGTGCAGCCTGCGGCGAGTGCCGCCGAGACCTTGTAGTTCAGAAGCACCATCGGGGCATTCCACGGCGTGATCGCCGCGCAGACGCCGACCGGCTCGCGTACGACGCGGACTTCGCCGCCGTCGGCGCGCTTACGGTGACTGACGAAGTCGTCCTTCTCGATCAGGTCGGCATAGAAGGTGAAGAGGCCCGGGTTCTGGCCGACGAGCTTCTTGGTCAGGAAGATCGGTGCGCCGACCTGGGTCGTCCAGGCATTGGCGATCTCGTCCAGGCGGGCGGTGAGCAGTTCGGCCACCTTGCGCAGATAGCCGGCACGCTCCTTGTTGCTCAGGCGCGGCCAGGGGCCGTTGTCGAAGGCGTCGCGGGCGGCCGCCACGGCCTTGTCGATATCGGCATTGCTCGCTTCCGGATAGCTCAGCAGCAGTTCCTCGGTGACGGGCGAAATGACATCCAGCTTGCCGGTTCCGGACGGGGTCACCCATTCGCCGTTGATGAAGAATTTCTCCGGGGTCTTCAGGACTTTCTCGTTTCTGACAGCGACATTCATTTCAGTCTCCTCCTCTGATAGAATGACTTCCAAAAGGCGCGGCCCTTTCATCCCGAGAAGGGACCGCAGGCACGATGCCAGTTCTTCTCCCTCGTCGCAGCGGACGGCCTTGCAGCCCTGAGCCTCCGCGACCTTCACAAAATCCATGTGGCCGATGTCGACGCCGTCGATGCGCCCGGACCCGGTCTTCTCGGCAATGGCCTTCAGGACCTTGTAGCCGCCGTTGTTCAGGATGACGATCAGCAGGTTCGCGTCATATTCGACGGCCGACCAGATCGACTGTATCGAATAGAGGCTCGACCCGTCGCCGATCACCGCGATGACCGGCTGTTCCGGTTTCGTCAGCGCGGCGCCGACGGAGCCGGGCAGGGCGTAACCCAGGCCGCCGCTGGCGGTGGCGAAAAAGCCGCCCGGCCGCTCGATCGGAAAGAAGTCGTGCAGCGCGTCGCGGCCGCCCGGCGCCTCCTCGAAGACGATGCTCTCCGGCGAGCGGACATCGGCGAGCGTCTGGTAGAAGAATTCCTGGGTGATGCCCTTCGGCTGTTTCAGCCGGGGAATGACGCGCGCCGGCCCGTCGGTGCGCTGCGGCCGGCAGCGCAAACGATAGACGAGGCCTTCGGCGGCTGCGCGAAGGTTCGAGACCATCGCATTGCCGGTGACGGCATTTGCCGCCTGTGCCGGGTCGTCGGTGATGAGCCGGAGCTCGGCACCTTCCGGAACATCCGGGCCGGATCCGGCGAAATGATAGGTGAAGGCCGGCGCGCCGAGGACCAGCACGAGGTCGGCATTGCCGAGACATTGCGCGAGTTTCGGCTGAAAAGCGGGCAGGAAACCGGCAAAGAGCGGATGCCGCTCCGGAAAACTGCAGCGCGAGGAAAGGGGGCTCACCCAGACTTTGGCCTGCAGGATTTCCGCAAGCCGGACCGCCGAATCCCAGGCATCGTCGAGATCGACCCCGGGGCCGACGACGAGCACCGGCTCCTTCGCCTCGTTCAACTCCCGGGCGAGCCTGTCCAGCGCTTCTGCCGGTGCGCTGATTACCGTCTCCACGTCGCGGATGGCGATCGGCCGGGCTTCCGCCTGCCAGTCGCTCAATGGGACGGAGACCATGACCGGGCCGCGCGGCGCCTGCATCGCCATATGGTAGGCCCGGGCGATCGCCGCCGGCACATCCTCGGCGCGGGCGGGCTCGCAGGCCCATTTCACATAAGGTTTCGGGAAATCGGTCGGGCTCTCGGCAAACAGGAAGGGGTCGTGCGGCAGGAGTTCGCGGCTCTGCTGGCCGGTGGTAATGATCAGCGGCGCGCGGTTGCGGTAGGCCGTATAGATATTGCCGAGCGCATGGCCGAGGCCGGCGGCCGAATGCAGGTTGACGAAGGCCGGTTTGCGGCTCACCTGCGCATAGGCGTCCGCCATGGCGACTACGATCGATTCCTGCAGGCCGAGCACATAGGAAAAATCTTCCGGAATGTTCATGAACATCGGCAGCTCGGTGGAACCGGGATTGCCGAATATCCGGTCGATGCCCTTCTGCCTCAGAAAATCGAAAACCGCTTCGCTGACCGTCTGGCCATGCAGCTTCGTGCTGCCGGACAGGAAATCCCGCGTCATCTTGTTCATGCTTGAGGCCTCCTCCCGGCCTTCAGGAATGCATCCTGAGCGCGTATCGTGCCCTATCAATGTCGCAGATGGCGCCTTGTCTTGGAATTGAAGAATCTCCAAAAATCCATTACATAAAGGCATGACTTTGGATGTTCGATCAGCCCAGATCGTGCTCGAATGCGCACGCCGTGGAAGCCTCGGTGCGGCCGCTTCCGCATTGAACATGACCCAGCCGGCGATCACCCGGATGCTGAAGCGTCTCGAAGAAAGCTATGGAGTGCCGCTCTTCGAGCGCACGACCCGCGGCGTCGTGCCGACCGTCTTCGGCGAGGCGCTGCTTCCCTATGCGAAACTGGTGGTGTCGGAGATCGGCAACGCCACCGACGTGATCCGACAGATGCGGGGTGCGAGCCGCGGCGTGGTCCGGATCGGCGGGGTTGCGAGCGTCGTCAG
Organism: Neorhizobium sp. CSC1952; assembly: GCF_030378245.1. Lineage (NCBI taxonomy): Bacteria > Pseudomonadati > Pseudomonadota > Alphaproteobacteria > Hyphomicrobiales > Rhizobiaceae > Neorhizobium > Neorhizobium sp. CSC1952. The sequence goes on from NZ_CP128416.1 coordinate 3,847,745, forward strand.
CGGCTTCGTCATCGCCGTCATCCGCGAGATGCGCAAGGAGCATCCGGAGGTGCAGTACCAGATCATCGAGGATCTCGAAGACCGGGTATTGGAAGGATTGAAGGGCGGGATGATCGACATCGCAATCTCCCCGGAGCCCTATCTGGACGACGATATCGTCATCGCGACGCCGGACATCATGCACGACACCGTCTCCGTCTTCGCACGCGCCGACCATCCGATCATCGGGCGGCAGCATGTGACGCTCGCCGAGGCTGCCGGATTCGGTTGGGCCCTGCCGCCGCCGGGAACGCCGACCGTGCGCGAATGGCAGCGCCGTTTCCACGACAATGCGCTGGAGCCGAATGCGCCGTCGATCATCTCCCGTTCGGTTCCGGTGCTGAAGGCGGCCGTTCTGTCGGAAGCGCTGTTCTGCTGGATGCCGCTGCCGCTGGTGCGCGAGGAAGTCGAACGCGGCGACATGGCGCGGGTCAACGTGCCCGAACTCGACTGGCAGAGGACATTTCGCGTCTACCGCCGCAAGAAGGGCCTGATGACGCCGCCGACCGCCAACCTGCTGCAGGCCATCCGCCGGATCAGCGAGACGTGGCGAGGGCAGACCATCTGACATAGCTCGCCTATGCAACGACCGGCCCGCGATCGCGCAGACTGCTAGACGAGAGCAGGTCTGACCGTGGCCGCTGATCCGTCAGGAAGCCATGGCCTCCGCGTCCTCCATGAGATTGACGACACCTTCCGACAATCTCTCGATCCGCCTCATGCAAAGCTCGCCTGCCAGCTTGCCGTTGCGCGTTTCGATCGCGGCAACGATGGCGTCGAGCTCCTGCAGCCGTTCCTGATAGGGAATATTCTGGAAGGTCGAAAGCTGCTTCAGGATCATCACGCGGCCGTCGAGCTGGCGGGCGAAATCGGCGGCGACATGGTTGCCGCAATGGTCCCGCATGATCGCAAAGAACTGCTGCCCGGCAGCGAAGGCATCGCGCGGCTGCCTGCTTCGCATCGACTGGAGATGGGCCTTGAGTTTCTTGATCTGCGCGGCGGTTGCGTTGTCGGCAAAGCCGGTGCCGATCAACCCTTCGAGTGCCTTGCGGACCGCGTAGATCTCGGCGGCTTCCCGTCGTCCGATGCTGATCACCGTGCGGCCGCGCCGGGAGCGGTTGACGATCAGTCCCTCCGCTTCCAGATGCTGCAAGGCTTCGCGAAGGACGGTGCGGCTGATGCCGAGTTCGCCGCAGATTTCCCGTTCCACCAGCTTTTGTCCGGGTGCCAGGTTCCCGGCAGCGATCGAGGCGCGAATGGCTTCGGTGACCTTCTCGCGGAGCAAAGGCTCCGGCACGATATTCATTCCAAGGATGGTCATAGGTCTCCGGCTCCCTCGTATCCGCATTGACGGGAATTTTCAATCGATATATCCGCTTGGATATATCGTCAAGCGCAACCTTGAAAAGCGGCGGCTGCCGGGAAGGGTGGTTTTCTTTCACAGCGATGAGCGAAAGGTCGATGTCGAAACGACCTATGAAATAGAAACGGCGCCGTGAGGCGCCGTCAGACTGCTGACAAAGGCTCGAAAATCTCCGATCGTCATGCTCGGGCCTGTCCCGAGCATCTGCAAACCATTGACGTTTATAGATCCTCGGCACAAGGCCGAGGATGACGCCGAACAAGAGGCGAGGTTTGTCATCAAGCTGACGGCGCCGTGAGGCGCCGTTTAAAGTTTTGGAGCGAATGGCCGTCTTACTGCTGCGGAATGTTGGCGATCTTGACGTAATCGGCCCAGGCCGCGACCTCTTTCTTGAGATATTCCTGGCCTTCTTCCGGCGTGCTGACGAAGATGTCGCCGCCCTGGTCGGTCACGAACTTCTTGACGTCGTCCTGCCCGAGGACTTCCTTCGTCCAGCCGTTGATCTTGGCGACGACTTCCTTCGGTGTCTCTGATGGAACCATCATGGCGAACCAGCCGACCTGGTCCATCGGATAGCCTTCCTCGGTCATCGTCGGAACCTCGGGGGCGCCGGGAATGCGCTTGCCGGAGCTGACCGCCAGCAGGCGATAGCGGCCTTCGCGAAGCTGGGCGAGGGAGAAAACCGGATCCTGGGCGGCAAACGCCATCGCGCCGCTCATCACGTCGTTCATCGAATCGGCGCTGCTCTTATAGGAGACCTCGACCGTTTCCAGGCCGGCTTCCTGCTTGTAGATGGCGGCAAGAACCTTGCCCGACGTGTTGTTGACGGCGTAGCTGGCGTTCGAGCCTTCCTTCTTCAGATATTCGGTCAGTTCCTTCATGTTCTTGATCGGGCTCGAGACCGGAACGGCAATCATGTGCGGCTGCTTGTTGATCGTCGCTGCGACCTGAAGGTCCTTCACGACATCGATCGGCGGCTTCTTGAACATGTGCATGTTGCCGGCGATGGCGCTGCCGGTATGGAAGAAGATCGTGTAGCCGTCCGGCTTGGCGCGGGCGACATATTCGGCGGCGATATTGCCGCCGGCGCCGGGCTTGTTCTCGACGATGATGGTCGCGCCCGAAAGCTTGGAGATCTTCTCGGCGAAAAAGCGGACGATGACATCGGCACCGCTGCCTGCCGGGAAAGCACAGATCATGCTGATGGTCTGGCTCGGATAATCCGCCTGCGCCGCGGCCGGCGAGAGGCCGAAGGCGGTGCCCGCAAGGGCTACCGAAGCCGCAAGCATGAAACGACGTGTAATGTTCTGCATAAAGTCCCTCCCTGTGAATGACCGGACGTCGCATCGAGCCGGTCGGTCGCGTCTCCCAATGCGACCTGATGCGACATTGTATAATTATATTTGATTTAATCAACTGTTCTGGATAGAAAACACGGCACGCAGAAAACGCGTTTTCGGGAGAGGACAGAATGACCGTCAACACCACAACCAAATCCGCCGCCGCGCTCGATCTTGACCGGTTTCGGCTGAGGAATTTCGTCGACGCGCTGGGTGCCGACGAGCTGGAGATCCGCGAGGAGAAGGTCGATCTGGCCGATGTGGCGGTTATCCTGCAGAACAATCCGAAGGCGGTCCTCTTCAAGAATGTCGGACCGGAAGGCCAGCAACTGGTCGGCAATGTCGTCGGCAGCCGGTCGCGTCTCGCCAAGGCCTTCGGCGTGTCCGCGGGCGAGGTCGCTCTCGAAATGCGCCGCCGGCTGTCGCTGAAGCCCGAACTCGTCAAGCTTTCGAAAGACGAGGCCCCGGTGCAGCAGGTCGTGCTCACCGGTACGGATGCCGACCTCCTCAAGCTGCCGGTCCATGTGCAGCACGCGCTTGACGGCGCGCCCTATATCTCCGCGACGATCGACTACACGATCGATCCGAAGGATGGCCGCTACAATTGCGGCATGCGCCGCCTGATGCTGCGCGGTCCCCAGGAAGCGGGCGTCGACCTGATCGCCCCGAGCGACCTGCGCGTCATGTACATGGCGGCCTCGGGACGCGGGGAGCGCCTCAATGTCGCCTATGTGGTGGGCTGCCACCCGATCGACATGGTTTCCGCGACGATGAAGGAGCCGGTCGACGAGCTCGAGCTGATCTCCTCGCTTCGCGCCGCGCCGCTGCCGGTCGTCAAGTGCGTGACGAACGACATCATGGTTCCGGCCGATGCGGAAATGGTCATCGAGGGTTATTTCGACGAGCGCGGCTATGTCGAGAAGGAAGGTCCCTACGGCGAGTATCTGGGATATTATGGTGTGGTGAAGACCAATCCGGTCTTCCACGTCACGGCCATCACCCACCGCAAGGATGCGCTCTTCCAGACCGCGACGATTTCTGGCAACCGCATGGACTTCACCGATACGTCCAATCTCGAAGCCTTGCGCATGGAGATGAACGTCTGGAAGATCCTCGGCGAGGTCGTGCGTCAGCCGGTCGCCGTCTACGCCCCGGTCGCAGCCGGCGGCTCGATGAGCATGCGTTTCTCCATCCGCCAGACCTATCCGGGCGAGGCCCGTTCGGCGCTTTATGCGGTGCTCGGCGCCGTCGGCGTCAAGAACGTCTTCGTCGTCGATCCGGATATCGACATCTTCGACGACAGCCAGATGGAATGGGCCTTCGGTACCCGTTTCCAGGCCGATCGCGACCTCGTCATCGCGACGGGCGTGCGCTTGTCGCCGCTCGATCCGTCGCTGCACGGCGCGCGTTCCGGCGCCAAGGCCGGTTACGACCTCACCTGGCCGGTGCAGCATGCCCAGAGCTGGGAACTCGTCACCCCCCAGGCGCCCTCCTATCCGGGCAAGCGCTTCCCGTCGCTGGAGGCGGCGCTGAAGGACGGCCCGAAGCATTTCGAGGAACTGATGGCCGCGGTCGGCAGCCGCGACGGCCGCGAAGTGGTCCGCGAACTCGACACCTTCCGTCCAAATGGCCTGGAGCGCGACGAACGCGGCCGCTACTATCTTCCGAAGTGAGGCCCGATCGACTGGGATGCGGCATCTCTGCGACATCGCCTTCCGGATGTCCGTCCGGAAGGTTTTCTCTTGATTTCAATTGTCAATGAATGCCGAAGCCTTATAACCTGATGCCGCATTGCATCGGGGGCGGCGCATGTTCCGAGTGACGGAGCTTTCCACCATAGACCTGGAGCAGTTGTTCAATCTCTCGCCCAATCCCTACGTCATTCTTGACCGGGAGTTGCGGCTCGTCGGGATGAACGATGCCTATCTTGCCGTCACGGGGCGCAGCCGTGAGGAGCTTCTCGGCCGCAACATGTTCGATGCTTTCCCGAGCGATCCCGATTCGGCTTCGGGCAGGCTGCTGCGCCAATCCTTCGCCAAGGTGCTTTCGACAGGGGAGGTGGATCACCTGTCCCTCATTCCCTATCCGATCACCGGTTCCGACGGGGAATTGGAGGATCGCTACTGGAGCGCCACGCATACGGCGATCAAGGACGAGAACGGCGAGATCACCTTCATCCTGCAGCATACGGTGGATGTGACGGAACTGCATCTGCTGCGCAGCTGGCTGGCCGGCGACGGCTCGCTGCAGGTGCACACGGACCTGATGCGCCGCGCCGATGCGGTTCAGGGAGAGAATATCGCACTTGGAGAGGAACGCGAATATCTGCGCATGCTGTTCGAGCAGGCGCCGGGTTTCATGGCGGTGCTGCGCGAGCCGGAACATGTCTTCAACATCGTCAACGGGGCATACCGGGCTCTGGTCGGGCGCGAGGATCTGATCGGCAAGACCGTGCGCGAAGCCCTTCCGGACATCGCCGGCCAGGGCTTTTACGAGCTGCTCGATCAGGTCTACCGGAGCGGTACGCCCTATAGCGCCCATGCCGCCCGCGTCGTTCTGCAGCCGCCGGGCAGCGACGCGCCGGAGGAGCGTTTCCTCGACTTCGTCTATCAGCCGATCCGCGATCGGGACGGTGCCGTGAGCGGCATTTTCGTCCAGGGACACGACGTGACCCAGCTTCGTCGCGCGCAGGAGGCGGCGCGCGAGAACGAGGACCGTTTCCGGACGCTGGCGCAGTCCTTGCCGACGCATGTCTGGACCGCGACGCCGGACGGCCGGATGCAATGGTGCAACGATCAGATATTCGCCTATAGCGGATCGGAGTCCTTCTATTTCGACAGGGACAAGCGCTCCGACATACTGCACCCGGACGATTCGGCGGGGATCGCCGCGGCCTGGGGCGAAGCGCTGCGCACGGGAAACAAGCTTGAGACGGAGATCAGGGTGCGTCGCCACGACGGCGTCTACCGCTGGTTCATCACCCGCGCCGTGCCGATCAGGAACGACGCCGGCGATATAACGCTCTGGGTCGCCACCAACACCGATATCGACGAGCAGAAACAGACGGAGACACAGCTTTCGGACCTGGCGGCCACGCTTGGCCACCGCGTGGAGGAAAGGACGATCGAGCTCGAACGGACGCAGGAGGTGCTTCGCCAGAGCCAGAAGATGGAAGCGATCGGCAACCTGGCCGGAGGCATTGCCCATGACTTCAACAATCTGCTGCAGGTCATCACGGGCAACCTTCAGCTTCTCGGCCGTGAAGTCGCCGGCAACGAGATCGCCGAAAAGCGGCTGAACAGTGCGCTGGCCAGCGCTTCGCGCGGCGCACGGCTGGCCTCGCAGCTTCTCTCCTTCGGCAGGCGTCAGCCGCTTTCGCCCAAGGTCATCAACCTGAGCCGCCTGATCCGCGAGATGGATCATCTCCTGCGGCGCAGTCTCGGCGAGGCGATCGAGATCGACACGATCGTCGGCGGCGGGCTCTGGAACACGCTGGTCGACCCGAGCAACGTGGAGAACGCGCTTCTCAACCTTGCGATCAACGCCCGCGATGCGATGAACGGGCAGGGCAAGCTGACCATCGAGCTCGGCAACGCCTTCCTGGACGATGAATATGCGCGCCACGCCTTCGATGTGAAGGCGGGACAATATGTGATGCTTGCCGTGACCGATACCGGTGTGGGCATGACGCCCGACGTCCTGGAAAAGGTCTTCGATCCCTTCTTCACCACCAAGCCGGAAGGCAGAGGGACAGGCCTCGGCCTTTCCATGGTCTACGGTTTCGTCAAGCAGTCCGGCGGCCACATCAAGATCTACAGCGAACCCGGAAACGGAACCACCGTACGCATCTATCTTCCGCGATCGATGGAGGAGGAGGATCTGGTCGCCGAGAGCTCGGCGGGCACCGCTTCCGGCGGAAACGAGACCGTTCTGGTGGTCGAGGACGACGAGGCGGTGCGGGAGATCACCGTCAGCCTGCTCACCGAGCTCGGCTACCGGGTCCTGAGAGCCAAGGATGCCGATAGCGGGCTGGCGATCATCGAGAGCGGCGTGCCGATCGATGTTCTCTTCACCGACGTGGTGATGCCCGGCCGCCTGAAGAGCCGCGATCTCGCCAAGAAGGCCAAGGAACGGCTGCCGCATCTCGGCGTCCTGTTCACCTCGGGCTACACGGAAAACTCGATCGTCCATGGCGGGCGGCTCGATCCCGGCGTCAACCTGCTCAGCAAGCCTTATACGCGCGAGGCGCTGGCGCGAAAGATCAGGCAGGTGATCGAACAGGGCCGGGAAGGAGCGCCGCCGCGCCCGCCGGAGCGTTCTCCGACGCCTGCCGCGGCTCCCGTCATAGAGGAACCTGCCGTTCGGGATCTGCCGATCACCGTGCTGCTGGTCGAGGACGAGGCGCTGATCCGTATTTCGACGGCGGACTTCCTGCAGGATTTCGGCATGAACGTCGTGGAGGCCGGATCGGCCAGGGAAGCGCTTGATGCGGTGGGCAGCCATCCGGTCGACATTCTCGTCACCGACGTGCATCTGCCGGAAATGAGCGGGCTTGATCTCGCATTGAAAGTGCGGGAAGCGCTGCCGCATCTGCCGGTGATCTTCGCGACCGGCGACCGGAGCGTGCCGGGAGCCGAAGCGCTCGGGCAGACCGCACTGATCACCAAGCCTTACGACTACGATCTGCTCGCCACCCATATCCGCGCCATGGTCACGTCCCGCACGGGGACGTGACCGGCCTTCGCTTTCAAGCCGCAGGCAGGACTTGCCGCAATGCGCTCAGATGCGGCCGTCGGCGTCGACGATGACCTTGGTCAGGCTGCCGGTTGCGGGAAAAAGCGGGATGAGGCAGGCCTGCAGCGCGTGGTAGATATCGCCCTTGCCGGGAAAGAGCGTATGCGCCGGAACGAGGTCTTCGGTCAGCTCCTCGTGCCAGCCGCCGTTCTTGTGGTCGATGAAGCGGTTGGCGATCGTGCCCCAGATGAGGCGATAGCTGTCCTCGTAGAAACGGTCCGCGGGCAGATGCTCGTTCAGGAAATGCGCGGCCGCGGCCCCTTCGCACATTGGCCACCAGAGCTTGTTGGTCTTGGCCGGCCTGTCCTGCCAGTCGAGCGTATAGAAGAAGCCGCCTTTCTCCTTGTCCCAACCCAGTGACATGGACTGCACGAAGAGGGATTTCGCCGCATCGGGCATCCAGGCATGCTTCCTGCCGCCAAGCGCCCAGAGCTGGAGCACGAGGCGCGCCCATTCCAGCCAGTGGCCGGGCGTCGTGCCGGCCGGGCGGAACATCTCGTCCGGATGGTAATAGTCCTTGTCGATCGTCCATTCCGTGTCGAAATGCTCGGCGACGCGGAAACCTACGCTGCCCGCCGCCCGGCGGATGACCAGGTCTGCGATGCTCTCGGCCTTCTGAAGATAAGCCATCTCGCCGGTCGCCTCGAAAGCCGCCATCAGCGCTTCGGTGAGATGCATGTTGGAGTTCTGTCCGCGATAGTTTCCCCTTTCGATCGGCGACCAGTCGCGGTTGAATTCCTCGGCGATGGCGCCGTGGCGGGCTTCCCAGAATTTCGTGTCCAGGATTTCGGTGATGTCGGCCAGCAGGCGGTCGGCGAGAGGGTGGCCGGCCACCTTGGCAGAGGAGGCGGCAAGCAGCACGAAAGCATGGCCATAACCCTGTTTGGCGGAATCGACGGCGCCGTCATCGTTTACCTGCCAGAAATAACCGCCATGCTGCGTATCGCGATGCCGCTCCCAGAGATAGCGCATGCCGTGATCGATGATGTCGCCGGCGCCGGGACGGCCGAGCAGGTAACCGACCGAGAAGCAGTGCACCATGCGGGCCGAGGCGTGAATGCCGCGGGTCGGATTGACGCCGCCGATCGGCGAGCCCTGATCGTCGAGATCGAAAAAGCCGCCCTTCGGATTCATGGCCCGGTATTGGAAGAAATCGAAGAGGCCGTCGGCCTGATCCAGAAGCCAGCGCCGATGATAGGGAAGGCTCGCCCAGCTGGCGGCTGTCTGACCGTTGTCACTCATGGAGACCTCTAAAATCGCTGAATGGGTACGTTCTCCAACGCCTATAGCGCCCGACCGGTTTCCTGTCATCGGCTATTCGATGCGCGATCTCTTATGCCAGAAGTCGCTTCAGTTATATATTGACATAAAGATATGTTTATGCGGTTATTGAGTTATCTCGAAGCATGAGGATGTGCGATGTTCGATGAACTCTTCGGCCCCGAAGCCTCCCGCCGCAATGGCGCGGAAATCCTGGCGGCGCTCAAGGCCGCGGCGCGGGAGCGCATCCTGATCATCGACGGCGCTATGGGCACCGAGATCCAGGGACTTGGTTTCAACGAGGATCACTTCCGCGGCGATCGGTTCGCCGGCTGCGCCTGCCATCAGCAGGGCAACAACGACCTTCTGATCCTCTCGCAGCCGCAGGCGATCGAGGAAATCCATTACCGCTATGCCAAGGCGGGCGCGGACATTATCGAGACCAACACCTTCTCCTCGACCCGCATCGCCCAGGCCGACTATCAGATGGAGAATGCGGTCTACGATCTCAACCGCGACGGCGCGCGGCTGGCGCGGCGCGCGGCACTCCGGGCGGAGAAGGAGGATGGCCGCCGCCGCTTCGTGGCCGGCGCGATCGGCCCGACCAACCGCACCGCCTCCATTTCTCCCGACGTCAACAATCCCGGTTACCGGGCTGTGACATTCGATGACCTCAGGCTCGCCTATGGGGAGCAGCTCGACGGCCTCATCGACGGCGGCGCCGACATCATCCTGATCGAAACGATCTTCGATACGCTGAACGCCAAGGCCGCGATCTTCGCCTGCGCCGAACGTTTCGCCGAAAAAGGCATCCACTTGCCGGTGATGATCTCCGGCACGATCACCGACCTTTCCGGCCGCACGCTCTCCGGCCAGACGCCGTCGGCCTTCTGGTATTCGGTGCGCCATGCGAAGCCCTTCACCATAGGCCTGAACTGCGCGCTCGGCGCCGATGCGATGCGCCCGCATCTGCAGGAACTCTCGGCCGTCGCCGACACGTTCATCTCGGCCTATCCGAATGCCGGCCTGCCGAACGAATTCGGCCGCTACGACGAGACGCCCGACGACATGGCCCGCCAGATTCGCGGCTTTGCCGAGGAAGGTCTTGTCAACGTCGTCGGCGGCTGCTGCGGCTCGACGCCGGAACACATCCGCGCTATCGCGGATGCCGTCGCGTCCTTCAAGCCGCGCGAGGTGCCCGAGCACAAGCCGTTCATGGCGCTCTCTGGTCTCGAACCCTTCGTCTTCACCAAGGACGTGCCCTTCGTGAACGTCGGTGAGCGCACCAACGTCACCGGCTCGGCGAAATTCCGCAAGCTCATCACCGCCGGCGATTTCACGTCCGCGCTCGCGGTCGCCCGCGACCAGGTGGAGAACGGGGCCGCGGTCATCGACATCAATATGGACGAAGGCCTGATCGATTCCGAAAAGGCAATGGTCGAGTTCGTGAACCTCATCGCCGCCGAGCCGGATATCGCCCGCGTGCCGCTGATGCTCGACAGCTCCAAGTTCGAGATTATGGAGGCCGGCCTGAAATGCGTGCAGGGCAAGCCGGTCGTCAACTCGATCTCCATGAAGGAAGGCGAGGAGAAGTTCATCGCCCAGGCGAAGCTCTTGCGCAATTATGGCGCCGCGATCGTCGTCATGGCCTTCGACGAGCAGGGGCAGGCCGATACGTTCGAGCGCAAGGTTTCGATTGCCGAACGCGCCTACAAGCTCCTGACCGAGGAGGCGGATTTCCCGCCGGAAGACATCATCTTCGACCCGAACATCTTTGCGGTGGCGACGGGCATCGAGGAGCACAACAATTATGGCCTCGCCTTCATCCAGGCGACCAAGGCGATCCGCGAGCGCATGCCGCTCGTGCATGTCTCGGGCGGCGTTTCGAACCTTTCCTTCTCCTTCCGCGGCAACGAGCCGGTGCGCGAGGCGATGCACGCCGTGTTCCTCTACCACGCCATTCAGGCGGGCATGGACATGGGTATCGTCAATGCCGGCCAGCTTGCCATCTACGAGAACATCGAGCCGGAGCTGCGCGAGGCCTGCGAGGACGTGGTGCTGAACCGCCGCGACGATGCGACGGAGCGTATGCTCGAGATTGCCGAGCGCTATCGCGGCGCCGGGGCCAAGGAAGCCAAGGCGCAGGACCTTGCGTGGCGTGAATGGCCGGTCGAGAAGCGTCTGTCGCACGCGCTGGTCAACGGCATCACCGATTTCATCGATGAGGATACGGAAGAGGCCCGCCAAAACGCGGACCGGCCGCTGAGCGTCATCGAAGGCCCGCTGATGGCCGGCATGAACGTCGTCGGCGACCTCTTCGGCTCCGGCAAGATGTTCCTGCCGCAGGTGGTGAAGTCCGCCCGCGTCATGAAGCAGGCGGTTGCGGTGCTGCTGCCCTACATGGAGGAGGAAAAACGCCTCAACGGCGGCGACCAGAAGAGGTCCGCCGGCAAGGTGCTGATGGCGACCGTGAAGGGCGACGTGCATGACATCGGCAAGAACATCGTCGGTGTCGTGCTCGCCTGCAACAACTACGAGATCATCGACCTCGGCGTCATGGTGCCCTCGACGAAGATCCTCGAAACGGCGATTGCCGAGAAAGTCGACATCATCGGGCTTTCCGGCCTCATCACGCCGTCGCTCGACGAGATGGTGCACGTGGCTTCCGAGATGGAACGGCAGGGTTTCGACATTCCGCTGCTGATCGGCGGCGCCACCACCAGCCGCGTGCATACGGCGGTCAAGATCCATCCGCGCTATGATCGCGGGCAGGCGGTTTATGTCAACGATGCCAGCCGCGCCGTCGGTGTCGTTTCCTCGCTCCTTTCGCCGGATGCGAAGGCGAACTATGTCAGCACGATCCAGGCGGAATATGCCAAGGTGGCGGCGGCGCATGCCCGTTCCGAGGCCGAGAAGACCCGCCTTTCGATCACCCGCGCCCGCGACAACGCCGAAAAGCTCGACTGGTCGGACTACAAACCGACCAAGCCGCAGTTCCTCGGCACCAAGGTCTTCGAGACCTACGATCTTGCCGAACTCGCGAAATATATCGACTGGACGCCCTTCTTCCAGACCTGGGAACTGAAGGGCCGTTTCCCGGCGATCCTGGAGGACGAGAAGCAGGGCGAGGCGGCGCGTCAGCTCTATGCGGATGCCCAGGCCATGCTCGAAAAGATCATCGCCGAAAAATGGTTCCGGCCGCGGGCGGTGATCGGCTTCTGGCCGGCCAATGCGGTCGGCGACGATATCCGTCTCTTTGAGGACGACAGCCGAAACAAGGAACTTGCGACCTTCTTCACGTTGCGTCAGCAGCTTTCGAAGCGGGACGGCCGGCCGAACGTGGCGCTTGCGGATTTCGTCGCGCCGCGGGCGACCGGGCTTGAAGACTATGTCGGCGGCTTCGTGGTGACGGCGGGTATCGAAGAAGTCGCGATAGCGGAACGCTTCGAGCGCGCGAACGACGACTATTCGTCGATCCTCGTCAAGGCGCTGGCCGACCGTTTCGCGGAAGCCTTCGCGGAATGCATGCATGAGCGGGTCCGCAAGGAGTTCTGGGGTTATGCGCCGGACGAGGACCTTTCGTCCGAAGAACTGATCACGGAAGCCTATGGCGGCATTCGCCCGGCGCCCGGCTATCCGGCGCAGCCCGACCATACGGAAAAGGCGACGCTCTTCCGCCTGCTCGACGCGACGGCCGCGACGGGCGTGGAGCTGACCGAAAGCTACGCCATGTGGCCCGGCTCTTCCGTTTCCGGTCTCTATATCGGCCACCCGGCGTCCTATTATTTCGGCGTGGCGAAGGTCGAGCGCGATCAGGTCGAGGACTATGCCAAGCGCAAGGGCATGGCGGTGGAGGAAGTCGAGCGGTGGCTCGGGCCGGTGCTCAACTATACGCCGGCATCCGAGCGGGATGCGGTGGACGACGCGGCTTGACCCTTGGCGCCGTCGTCCTCGGGCTCGTAGCGAGGATGACGGGCGAGCGTTCCAGGCTCCGTCAGAATCAATCCCGGACGATCAGGAAGTCGCTGGCGTTGAAGCGTAGCGTCACGGTCTCGCCCGCCTGCGGCATGACCGCATCCGGCGCATTGAACATGTCGAAGGAAATCCGGTTGCCGCCGACATCGATCTTGGTGCGGATGACCGAACCGAGGAAATGCGAGGAGACCACCTTGCCGGTGAGCGAGGTATCGCCCTTGGCGTTTTCGGAAAGCGAGCCGGCCTCCGGGCGCAGCGCGATCGACAGCTTGTCGCCGGCCCTCAGCGCGCCGACCGATTCGCGCAGCCTGACGACATTGTCGCCGACGTTTACCGTATTGGCTGCCGGATCGGCCACGGTCGCCTCGATCATGTTGAGCGTGCCGACGAATGAGGCGACGAACCGGGTAGCCGGGTGATTGTAGATCTCCGACGGCGTGCCGATCTGGTCGGCGCGCCCGGCGTTCATGACGACGATGCGGTCGGAGATCGACAGAGCCTCTTCCTGGTCATGGGTGACGAAGACGGTGGTAATGCCGAGCTGGCTCTGGATCTGGCGGATTTCCTCGCGCAGCGAGACGCGGATCTTCGCATCGAGCGCCGAAAGCGGCTCGTCGAGCAACAGCACCTGCGGTTTCGGGGCGAGCGCGCGGGCGAGCGCCACGCGCTGCTGTTGTCCGCCCGACAACTGATAGGGATAGCGATCGGCAAGATGATCGAGGCGGATCAGCGACAGCATCTCCTTCACGCGTGCTTCGATCTCCGCCTTCGGCTTTCCGGCGACCTTGAGACCGAAGGCGACGTTGTCGAAGACGTTCATGTTCGGAAACAGCGCATAGGCCTGGAAGACCATGCCGATATTGCGCTGGCTGGTCTTCAGCCGGTTCTGGTCCTTTCCGTTGATGCTGATCCTGCCGCCGCTTGGGGTCTCGAAGCCCGCGATCATGCGCAGCACCGTCGTCTTGCCGCAGCCGGACGGGCCTAGAAAGGAGACGAATTCGCCCTTTTCGATCGACATGTCGAAATCCTTGACGACCTGCGTCTGCCCAAAACTCTTCTTGATATTTTCAAGGACGAGGAACGACATCGAGAAAATTCCTTAGGGCCGGGAGGGCGTCAATTTGCTGAAACGGGTCACGAGCTGGAGCAGGCCCATCGAAAGCCAGGTGATCGCAAACGCTATGATGGCGAGCGCCGAAGGCTCATAGGCCTTGTTGGCACCGACGAGCTGCAGATAGGGACCGAATGCCGGCCGGTTGAGAAGCGCCGCCATGGTGAATTCGCCCATGACGATCGCGAAGGTGATGAAGGCTCCCGACAATACGCCCGACATGACGTTCGGGAAGATGCAGCGGAACATGATGGTCGGCCATTTGGCGCCGAGGATTTCGGCGGCCTCCGTCAGCGTCCGCACGTCGATCGCGCGCATGGCGGTATCCACCGCGCGGTACATGTAGGGCAGCGACAGCGTCATGTAGGAGAGCACGAGCAGAGTGTTGGTGCCGCCGACCGAGCCGGTGAACGGCAGCCAGGATGACGAATTGTAGAGCCGCAGATAGCCGAAGACGATGACGATCGCCGGGATCACCAGCGGCAGCAGCGTGATGAATTCGATCACCGGACGCACCTGCGGCAGGCGCAGCCGCACCCAATAGGCGGTCGGCACGACGAGCAGCATGCCGAAGATGATGGTGAAGAGTGCCATCAGCATCGAGAAGCCGAAGGTCTGCTGGAACTGGATATCCGAGAAGACCGACTGATAGGCGTCGAAGGAATATTCGCCGCGCCGCATGCGCAGCGAGAATTCGAACGTGCCGATCAGGGGCACGAAGAAGTAGATCGCGCCGATGGCGATGGCAATCCAGGCAAGGACCCTGCTCGTCTTCATTTCTGCCCCCTCACTTCTGCCAGCGTTCGGCGCGCATGCGCAAGAGGATGTAGAGGATGTTGGAGATGCCGGTGATGACGATCATGCCGAGCGCCAGCGCATAGCCGAGATTGGGGTTGTGCAGCACGTCGCCACGGATCTGGGCGTAGAGCAGGATCGGCACGATGTTGAGCGAGGAGCCGGTCAGCGCATAGGCCGTGGCGATCGCGCCGAAGGCATTGGCGAAGAGCAGCAGCGTCGTGCCCATCAAGCTCGGCCACAGGATCGGCAGCGCGACCATGCGCCAGTATTGCCAGGTCGAGGCGCCGAGGATTTCGGAAGCCTCGCGCCATTCCTTCTTCATGCCGTCGAGCGCCGGCGTCAGGATCAGCACCATCAGCGGGATCTGGAAGAACATGTATGTGATGGTCAGCCCGAAGAAGGAGAGGATGTTGAAGCCGGTCGAATAGAGATTGAAGCCGATCCAGTCGCGCAGCAGCACCGTCACCAGGCCGGTGCGGCCGAGGGTTGCCAGGAACGCGAAGGCGAGCGGCACGCCCGCGAAGTTGGAGGCGACGCCGGAAAAGGTGAGCAGGCCGGAGCGCACCCAGGCGGGAACGCCGCCGAGCACGATCGCCCAGGCGAGAAAGAAGCCGATCAGCGCGCCGCCGAGCGCGGACGCCACCGAGACCTTGATGCTGATCCAGTAGGCGCTCATGATCGATGGCGTGAAGAGATCTGCGATGTTCTTGAAGGTGAACGAACCGTCCGGCGTGAAGAAGGCGCCCGTCACCAGATAGAGGGTCGGGACGATCAGGAACATCAGCGCGAAGATCATGAACGGCGCGATGCCGAGCCAATCGACGACGGTGCGGCGGTCGATGAGGGACATGGTGGCGGTGCTCATGGGCGCTGGCTTCTGCCGGAGGAGGAAGAAGCCTCCCCGCGGAACGGCGGGGAGACTTTTTCGGGATATTACTGGACGTTGGCGCCGACGACGCTGTCCCATTTGGTCGTGATCGCGGTCTTGCCTGCTTCCTGCTCGGCGAGCGTCGGGAAGACGGCCTTTTCGTAAGCGGCTGCCGGCGGCAGAGCGTCGAGCAGTTCCTTCGGGATCTTGTTGTTCTTGGCAAGATCGTTGAAGCGGATCGGGTGGCAATAGCCCTTCAGCCAGCCGAGCTGGCCTTCGTCCGAATAGAGGAACTCCATCCAAAGCTTGGCGGCGTTCGGGTGCGGAGCGAAAGCGGAGATCGCCTGGACATAGACGCCGGCGACGACGCCGGAGGCGGGGACTACGACTTCGAGGGGCGGATTGCCTTTCAGGCTGTCGCGCCAGGAAAGACCATTATAGTCCCAGGCGATCACGATCGGGGTCGAGCCTTGGGCGAGCGAGGCGGACTTGCCGATGACCGGAACGAAATTGCCGGCCTTGTTGACGTCAGCGAAGAAGGAGAGGCCCGCTTCGCCGGCCTTCGCAGCATCCTTCTCGCCGGCGGCGAGACCGGCGGCATAGACGGCCTGGACGGCCTGGTTGGAAGCACGCGGGTCGCCGGCGAGCGCTACGGCATTGGCGAATTCCGGCTTCTTCAGGTCGGCCCAGTCCTTCGGCAGTTCCTTCACGATATCGGTGTTCACCACGAAGGAGAGCACCCCGTAATAGTCGCCGTACCAATGGCCCTCGGGATCCTTGGCTGTGTCCGGGATCGTATCCCAGGTGGAAACCTTGTAGGGCATCAGAAGGCCTTCGGCCTTGGCGGATGGACCGAAGGAGAGGCCGACGTCGATGACATCGGGGGCCTGCGGGCCGGTATTGCCCTTGTTGGCCTTGATCGCTTCGATTTCGTCGCCCGAGCCGGCATCCGGGTTCAGTTCGTTGACTTCGATGCCGTATTTGGCCTTGAAGGCGGCGATCAGGTCGCCGTAGCCGCACCAGTTGTGGGGCAGGGCGATCGTGGTCAGCGTGCCTTCCTTCTTGGCGGCTGCGATCAGTTCGGCGCTCGGCTCGGCGGCCGCGAGGCTCGCGGAAGCGATGACGATGGCGGTCGTCATCGAAAGAAGACGTTGGGTCCTGTTGAGCACGATATCCTCCTAGGGTTCAGGTCGTGTGGTTCGGATCGTTCGGGCGCGACTCGTAGAGCCAGTTCATGTATCGTATATGACAGCCCGGATCGTGAGCATTTGCTCATAAGCTCCCGATTTTCCGGGGTATTCCTGCGTCTTCGATGGTTAGTCGGGGCGCGTCTGACGGCCCGGGCGGCGGAAGAGGCGGCTCCGCTCGAACAGGCCTTCGAGAGAGTTCATGCGTTCGCGGGTTTCCTCCCATGTGGCGCTCTGTACCGCCTCGATCAGCGCTTCGACGACAAAGAGGGTGATCACCGAGGAGTCCCAGGCGGAGGGCGCTTCGATGCGCATTTTGAACGTGTGCCGGGCGTGTTGTGCGACAGGCGAAGCCCAGACGTCGGTGAACAAGACGATGACGACGCCGTTGGCCTTTGCGGTCTCTGCCAGCGTCGCCATCTCCTGCTCGTAACGGCGGATGTCGAAGATCACCAGCACGTCGCCCGCACTCATGTTGAGCACGTGCTGCGGCCAGGAGCTGGAATTGTTGGAGATCAGTGTCGTCTTCGGACGGATGACCTGCATGTGGGTGAAGAAATATTCCGCGAGCGCCCCGGTGATGCGGCCTCCGACGAAATAGATGTTGCGGCTGCGGTCACGCAAAAGTGCGGCCGCGCCCTCGAATGTCGTCGTGTCGAGATCCGAAAGCGTGTCGCGCAGATTGGCTGTAATGGCATCGGCGAAACGGTTCAGAATGTGCGTTCCCGGTGCGTTGGAAGCCCAGCGGTCGTGCTTGGCGATGGGATTGGAGATCGTCGCTTCGAGTTCCTGATGCAGGTGCGACTGGAATTCCGGATAGCCCTTGTAGCCCAGCTTCTGGACCATGCGCGCGACGGTCGGCGTGGAGACGCCGGCATTCTCCGCGATGACAGTGATGCTGCCGAGCCCCGACACCGGATAGTTCTCCAATAGGCTGTCCGCCAACTGTTTTTCCGCGCGCGTCAGGCTGTCGTAACGAACACGAATGACATCCGATACGGTGCGTGCTGTTGTTGGCACGAAAGCTGTTCCCTCCGGTCTGCGCCGGTTTACCGCGGAAGATTAACATTCGTTTCTCCGGAGAAGTCAACGGTGGACTTGAAGAGAATTTTTCAGATTCACGTTGACGGCGATCGAAAAGTGAAGAATTCTCTTCTTAATTCAAAATTAGTCATCCTTGGAACGCGGTCATGCTGGTTCAGTCGGAGTTTTTCACGGAGGCGGACGGTGAACCCGTCGCCGTGGAAAACGCCAGGAGCAGGGGCGAGGTGCTTCTCGTCTGCGAGCATGCATCGCGGCGGCTGCCGGAGCGCTACGGCGATCTCGGGCTTTCGGAGGAGGCGCTCGCCTCGCATATCGCCTGGGACCCCGGGGCCCTGGCGGTCGCCAGGCTGATGTCGAAGAGCCTCGATGCGACGCTGATCTACCAGCGGTTCTCCCGCCTCATATACGATTGCAACCGGCCGCCGGAATCGCCGGCCGCGATACGGGATGTCTCCGAAGTCTTTCGTATTCCCGGCAACGAGAACCTGTCCGAGGCCGAGCGTTCGCGGCGCACCACCGCGCTTTACATGCCCTTCCGCGACCGTATCCGCGAGGAGATCGAAGCGCGGCGGAGGCGGGGACAGAGGACGGTGTTCGTCACCGTCCACAGTTTCACGCCGGTCTATTTCGGCAGAGAGCGGCCGGTCGAGATCGGCATCCTGCACGATACCGACAGCCGCCTTGCGGACCGCATGCTGGAAGCCGCGGCCGATACGCATCTCTATCGCGTCGAGCGCAACGAACCTTATGGTCCGGCGGACGGCGTCACCCATACGCTGGAAGCCCATGCCCTGCCGGCCGGGCTTCTGAACGTGATGATCGAGATCAGGAACGACCTGATAGCGGACGAAACCGGCCAGGGGGTCGCGGCCGATTTTCTGACAGGACTGCTGCGGGAAAGCCTCGCAGACGTTCAAGGATAAGACCCCGAAAAGGGGACAGAGGGAGCAGTAAAAGCTGCGAGGCGCCGACACCGACAAAAAAGCGGGCGGTGCCAGGACATGTCGACTGGGGTGGGGCTGGCCAGAACGGCCGGCCGCCCGTTTTCTTGATCAGGAGAGAAGGGCATGGAAAGTTCATCTGCGGGCGTCAGCTACAAGAAGGCGGACGCATCCTATTTCGAAAAGCGCGGGCTCTCCCGCTATGCAGGGGTGTGGTCGCTCTGGGCGCTTGGCGTCGGGGCGGTCATTTCCGGCCATTTTTCCGGCTGGAATTTCGGTTTCTCGACGGGCGGCTGGGGCGGCATGCTGGTCGCCGGCATCATCATCGCCATCATGTATCTCGGTCTCACGTTCTCGATCGCCGAGATGAGCCCGGCATTGCCGCATACGGGCGCGGCCTATTCCTTCGCCCGCACCGCCATGGGGCCGTGGGGCGGCTTCATCACCGGGCTTTGCGAGAACGTCGAATACGTGCTGACGCCGGCGGTGATCGTCACCTTCATCACGGCCTACGTCAATTCGATCTTCGGACTCGACGCGGCCTATTCGCCGCTCATCTGGATCGTCTTCTATGCGATCTTCCTGGCATTGAACGTCTTCGGCCTTGAGCTCTCGTTCAAGGTGACGCTGGTCATCACCATCCTCTCGCTGGCGGTTCTGGTGTTCTTCTGGATCAGCGCGATCCCCAGCATGGACTTCTCCCGCTGGGCGCTGAATATCGGGGCCGGGCCGGATGGCGCGGCGGTCGAACTGCCGGAAGGCAACGGCTCGTGGTTCCCCTTCGGCTTCTCGGGCGTGCTCGCGACGCTGCCGTTCGCCGTCTGGCTGTTCCTGGCGATCGAACAGCTTCCGCTGGCGGCGGAGGAATCCGTCGATCCGAAGCGCGACATGCCGAAGGGGATCATCCTCGGAATGGTGACGCTGATGGTCTCGGCCTTCATGATCGTTCTGCTCAACCCGTCCGTGCCGGGCGTCGGTTCCTTCCATCTCGGCTCGTCGCTGGAGCCGCTGCTCGACGGCTTCAAGGCGGTCTATGGCGACGGCGGCGTCGTGGTTCTCGGCCTTGTGGCATTGACCGGCCTCATCGCCAGCTTCCACACGATCCTCTATGCGCAGGGCCGGCAGGTCTATTCGCTGTCGCGTGCCGGCTATTTTCCGACTGCGCTTTCGGTGACGCATTCGACCTACAGGACGCCCTACATCGCGATGATCACCGGTTCACTGGTCGGCCTGGCGGTCATGCTGGTGATCTGGTTCTCGCTCGGCGCGGAGCAGGGCGGCAGCGTCATCGGCAGCGTGCTCCTCAATATGGCGGTCTTCGGCGCGATGTTCTCCTACATCATGCAGGCGATCTCCTTCATCATCCTGCGCAAGAAGCTGCCGAACATCGAGCGGCCCTTCCGTTCGCCGCTCGGCATTCCCGGCGCCGTCTTGACGATCGTCATCGCGGTGGTCACGCTGCTCTACCAGATCCAGGATCCGAACTTCACCAGGGGCGTGCTGTGGGTCATCGTCTGGTTCGCCGTCGCGATCGCCTATTTCGCGATCGTCGGCCGCCACCGCCTGATCCTCTCGCCGGAAGAGGAATTCGCGATGGAGCACAAGCAGGCGGCATCGCTCGTCTGAGATTTTCCGGCGCGGCCGTAAGGCCGCGCCTCCCTTAATTTTCAAAGGAACGGATGCAGGGCATGGCTGCCAGTTATTCTTTCGACGATCTGAAGCTCGATGTCGCCGCGGGGCGTATCGACACTGTCATTGCCGCCCAGGTGGACATGCAGGGGCGGCTGATGGGCAAACGCTTCCAGGCGGAATATTTCGTCGAGAGCGCCTACAAGGAGACCCATAGCTGCAACTACCTGCTCGCCACGGACATGGAGATGGAGACGGTCTCCGGATACAAGGCGACGAGCTGGGAAAAGGGCTATGGCGACTACACGATGAAACCGGACCTCTCGACGCTCAGGAAGCTGCCCTGGCTCGAAGGCACGGCACTCGTCATCTGCGACGTGCTCGACCATCATACCCATGAGGAAGTTCCGCATTCCCCCCGCGCCATCCTGAAGAAGCAGGTGAAGCGGCTTGAGGCCATGGGCATGACGGCCTTCATGGCGACCGAGCTGGAGTTCTTCCTGTTCGATCAGACCTATGACAGCGCCCGCGAAGGCGGGTATCGCGATCTCAAGCTCGCCAGCGCCTATAACGAGGACTATCACATCTTCCAGACGACCAAGGAAGAGGACGTGATGCGGGCGATCCGCACCGGCCTGCAGGGCGCGGGCATCCCGGTCGAGAACTCCAAGGGCGAGGCATCTGCCGGCCAGGAGGAGATCAACGTCCGCTACGCAGACGCGCTCGCCATGGCCGACCGCCACGCCATCATCAAGAATGCCTGCAAGGAGATCGCCTGGCAAAAGGGCAAGGCCGTAACCTTTCTCGCCAAGTGGAATTACGGTGCCGCCGGCAGTTCCTCCCACATCCATCAGTCTCTCTGGAGCGCAGACGGCGCGACGCCGCTTTTCTTCGACGAAGCCGGCGAGCACGGCATGTCCGAGACCATGAAGCATTACATGGCCGGGCTGCTCACCCATGCGAGCGAAATCACCTATTTCCTGGCGCCCTACATCAATTCCTACAAGCGCTTCATGGCCGGCACCTTCGCCCCGACCAAGGCCATCTGGTCGAAGGACAACCGCACAGCTGGTTACCGCCTCTGCGGCGAAGCTACCCGAGGCATCCGCGTCGAATGCCGCGTCGGCGGCTCCGACCTCAATCCCTATCTCGCCATGGCGGCGCTGATCGCAGCCGGTATCGACGGCATCGAAAAGAAGATGGAGCTGGAGCCCGCCTTCGTCGGTGACGCCTATGGCGGCAAGGGTGTGCGGGAGATCCCGCGGACGCTGCGAGACGCGATCGGCATCCTGAACGGCTCCGAAATGTTGCGCTCGGCCTTCGGCAACGACGTCATCGACCACTATGTCCGGGCCGGCCTCTGGGAGCAGGAGGAATACGACCGCCGCGTGACGGACTGGGAAGTGGCGAGGGGTTTCGAAAGGGCGTGATGTTGCGATTTTGTTGCGTTTTTGATATAGAAATTCGCAACACTGTGGGATTTCCTAACGTGTTGGACGGAGTCTCGACTCATGGCGCAAAAATACCCGATCGATACGGACTGGTTTCTTGGACAGCTTGAAAAGCGAAATATGAACCAGAGTGATTTGGCGCGTCACCTCAATCGTCACCGAAGCGCAGTTACCCATCTGTTGAGAGGTAACCGTCGCATGACTGCCGCGGAGCAGGACGAGATCGCGCGCATCTTCGGTGTAAGCGTTGAAGAGGTAGCAGCGCATCGTGGCCACCCGACTGCCGGTTTTGAGGAGCGAAAGCAGAAAGCGTACTCGACCGGGTTCGGCTCCCCGGCCAAGGATGTCCCGGTGGAGGATCTTCCCGACCATCCCATCTTTGGCTGCATGGCAGGCACGATTACCGTCATGCCCGGCGTCGATCTTACCGAGCCGATGGATTTCGAATGGGGCGAGAAGCTCTATAATGAATAGCGGCTACCTGATCGACACATGCGGAGTAATCTGGCTCACTCAAAAACAGCCGTTAGCGCAAGAAGCCAGATTTGCACTTCGCCGTGCCTGGCATGAGAATATACCCGTGTTCGTTTCGGCGGTTACCGCATGGGAGATGGGGATGCTCGTCGCACGGGGGCGCATTTCGGAAACGAAGTCCGCGTTGAAATGGTATCGGGACTTTCTATCCGGCGCTCACGTTGGGGAACAGGATGTTTCGGCTGAGATATTCATTGCCTCCTCCGTTCTGCCCCAACTGGCCCACAAAGACCCTATCGACCGTATCCTGATCGCAACTGCGCGGGAGCATGACCTGACTATCATTACGCGCGATCGCGCGATCCTTGCTTATGGCGCGGCGGGGCATGTCCGCACGCTGGCCTGTTGATCTGCTGGAGTAGGTTTACATGACGATGATCCAATGTATCTCGCCGGTCGACGGCTCGGTCTATGCCGAACGTCCGGCAATGCCGCTGGAAGATGCGGTAGAGGCCGTGGGCCGCGCCCGCAGGGCGCAGAAAGCCTGGGCCAGGCGGCCGCTCGAAGAGCGCGCCCAGCTCGTGCTGAAGGGCGTCGCCCGTCTCAACGAGATGGCGGACGAGGTCGTGCCGGAGCTTGCCTGGATGATGGGCCGGCCGGTGCGTTACGGCGGCGAGTTCAAGGGGTTCAACGAGCGCTCCAACTATGTCGCGTCGATCGCCGCGGAGGCGCTCGCGCCGATCCGGATCGAAGACAGCGCCACGTTCGAGCGTCGCATCGAGCGCGAGTCGCATGGGGTCGTCTTCGTCATCGCGCCCTGGAACTACCCGTACATGACGGCCATCAACACGGTCGCGCCGGCACTGATGGCCGGCAATGCGGTCGTCATCAAGCACGCGTCCCAGACGCTGCTCGTAGGCGAGCGCCTTGTCCGGGCCTTTGTCGAGGCCGGCGTTCCCGAAGATGTCTTCCAGAACCTCTTCCTCGACCACGAGACGACGGCGAAGCTCATTTCGCAGGGGCTTTTCAACTTCATCAACTTCACGGGTTCGGTCGAGGGCGGCCGGTCGATCGAGCGGGCCGCCGCCGGCACCTTCACCGGCATCGGCCTCGAACTCGGCGGCAAGGATCCCGGCTACGTGACGGAGGATGCCGATCTCGACGCGGCCGTCGACGTGCTGATGGACGGTGCGACCTACAATTCCGGGCAGTGCTGCTGCGGCATCGAGCGCATCTATGTGCACGAGTCTCTTTATGACGATTTCGTCGAGAAGTCGGTCGCCTGGGTCTCGAACTACAAGCTCGGCAATCCGCTCGACAAGGACACGACGCTCGGGCCGATGGCCAACAAGCGGTTTGCCAAGGTGGTGCGCGAGCAGATCGCCGATGCCGTCGCGAAGGGCGCCAGGGCGCTCATCGATCCGAAGCTTTTCCCGGCCGACGACGGCGGTGCCTATCTCGCGCCGCAGATCCTCGTCGATGTCGATCATTCCATGCCGTTCATGCGCGAGGAGACCTTCGGGCCTGCGGTCGGCATCATGAAAGTGAAGGACGACGGAGAGGCGATCGGCCTGATGAACGACAGCCGGTATGGTCTTACCGTCTCGCTCTGGACGAAGGATGCGGATCGGGCGGCGAAGATCGGGCGTGAGCTCGAAACCGGCACGGTCTTCATGAACCGCGCCGATTATCTCGATCCCGCGCTCGTCTGGACCGGCGTCAAGGAGACCGGGCGAGGTGGCTCGCTCTCCGTCCTCGGCTTCCACAACCTGACCCGCCCGAAATCCTATCACCTGAAGAAGGTCACGAAATGAATATCGTCGCGAACTGGAGCTATCCGACCGCCGTCAAGCTGGGCAGGGGGCGCATCAAGGAATTGGCGGATGCCTGCAAGACGCTGGGCCTGAAGAAGCCGCTGCTCGTCACCGACCGGGGACTGGCCTCGATGGCGATTACCGCCCATGCGCTCGACGTCCTCGCCGATGCCGGTCTCGGCCGAGCCATCTTCTCCGAGGTCGATCCGAATCCGAACGAGAAGAATCTCGAAGCCGGCGTCAAGGCTTACAAAGAGGGCGGTCACGACGGCGTCGTGGCTTTCGGCGGGGGCTCCGGCCTCGACCTCGGCAAGCTGATCGCCTTCATGGCAGGCCAGACGCGGCCGGTCTGGGATTTCGAGGATATCGGCGACTGGTGGACACGGGCGGACGCTTCGAAGATTGCGCCGATCATTGCGGTGCCGACTACCGCCGGCACGGGCTCGGAGGTCGGCCGGGCAGGGGTGCTCACCAATTCCGAAACGCATGTGAAGAAGATCATCTTCCATCCGAAGATGCTGCCGGGCGTCGTCATCTGCGATCCGGAACTCACCATGGGCATGCCGAAGGCGATCACAGCCGGCACCGGCATGGACGCGTTCGCCCATTGCCTGGAAGCCTATTCTTCGCCCTTCTATCATCCGATGTCGGGCGGCATCGCGCTCGAAGGCATGCGGCTGGTCAAGGAATTCCTGCCTAGGGCCTACAGGGACGGCGCGGATCTCGAAGCGCGCACCAACATGATGTCGGCAGCCGCCATGGGGGCGGTCGCCTTCCAGAAGGGGCTCGGCGCTATCCACTCGCTCTCGCATCCGATCGGCGCGGTCTACAACACCCATCACGGCATGACCAACGCGGTCGTCATGCCGCCGGTGCTCCGCTTCAACCGGCCGGCGATCGAGGAGAAGATCGCGCGTGCGGCCGCCTATCTCGGCATTCCGGGCGGCTTCGACGGTTTCTATGACTACGTGCTTTCGCTGCGATCGGAACTCGGCGTGCCGGAGAACCTCACGGCCATGGGGATCAAACCGGATCGAATCGACGAACTGACGGCCATGGCGATCGAAGATCCGAGCTGCGGCGGCAATCCCGTCCCGATGACATTGGAGAACACGAAAGCGCTTTTCCTCGACTGCTTCTGAATTCGGGTGAGTTTGCATCGACGAAGACCAGGAGGAAAAACTCCTGGTCTTTCCGTATCTTGAAGGTGGACGCTAAATCTCCTTGCTGATTTTCACGATGTTCAAATTAACAATTCGTTAACCATGCTTGGCGAAGGATGGCCTTCCTGACACCATGCCTTCGGTGTCCTTCGAGCGATGCGGCTCGCGACCCTTCGAGGACCGAAAATGCCTGTAATCTCCTTTGCCAATGCCAAGGGTGGCGCCGGAAAGACCACGGCGGCACTCATGCTCGCCACCGAACTTGCCCATCAGGGCTTTCGCGTCACCGTCATCGATGCCGATCCGCAGCGCTGGATCAGCCAATGGTGCGAAATCTCCGGTCCCGTCCGCAATATCGACGTCGTTTCCGAGGTCACGGTCGCATCGCTCCAGTGTCATCTGCGCGAGCTGGCGCCGCGCACCGATTATTTCATCATCGATCTTGCCGGAGCCCGCGACGCGATCGTCACGACCGCGATCGGCCTTTCCGATCATGTGATGATCCCGGTTCAGGGTTCCGCCATGGATGCCAAGGGGGCGGCGCAGATCCTCGATCTCCTTTCCTTCCTCAAGGACAAGGCCAATCTCGATATCGCCCATTCCGTCGTTCTGACGCGGGTGACTTCCATGGTCACCACCAAGGCCCTGCTGACCATCAAGGGCCTGCTTGCCGCGCGTGGCGTCAATGTGCTGGACACGCCGATCGGCGAACGCATCGCCTTCAAGGAGCTTTTCGAGACCGGCGGCACGCTTCATACGCTCGATCCGGCGAAGGTCAGCAATCTCGACAAGGCGAGAGAGAATGCCGGTGCCTTCGCGAAAGAGGTTTTAGGCCTGATGCCGGTCAAGATCACCCGGTCCGCCGCATCCCGCCTCTTCGGATTGGGGCGCAACGCCGCTTGAGGCGGATCATCCAAATCCTGTTCAGCCCAGGATTTTCCCGCGCGGCCGGCTCGAAAGTACCGGCCGCGTTTGCTTTGGGGAAACAAGCGCGCTGGGTGCAGTCGGCGAGGTTCGCGAAACGCCGCGCCTATTCGACGAATTCGACGGTCGTGCCCGGTTTCACCATCTTGGCAAGTTCCGTCGCATCCCAGTTGGTCAGGCGCACGCAGCCGTGGCTGTTCGTCTTGCCGATCTTGGACGGCTCCGGCGTGCCGTGGATGCCGTAGGTCGGCTTGGAAAGCGCGATCCAGACGTTGCCCACCGGACCGTTCGGGCCCGGCGGAATCTGCAGGATCTGGTCATTGTTGCCCTGCTTGAAGTTGATCTTGGGATTGTAGGTATAGCCCGGATCGAGCGCGATGCGTTCGACGGCATGTGTTCCGGTCGGCGAAGGCGTGTCGGTCGAGCCGATCGTCGCCGGATAGGCGGCGATGAGGTGACCGTCGGCGCCGTAAGCGAAGACCTGCTTCTTGCTCTTGTCGGCGACGATACGGGTTACCTCTCCCTTCTTCGGCTGGCCCGGGTTGATGACCTTGATGATCGTGCCGGGGATCGTGAAATCCGCATTCGGATTGAGCGCCTTCAGATAGTTCTCGTCCATGTGGAACTGCTCGGCGAGCTTTTCGGTCACCGATGTGTAGGACATGGCAGGCAGTTGCGCCTTGTGGGCATAGTCTTCCGGGATGGCCGCGACATAGGGGCCGGCGGCATCGGCTGCCGTGATCGTGTAATCTATGATCGGCAGGCCGCCGGAATAGGTCAGGCGCTGCATGATGTCTTCGGAATTGTTGGGATCGAGCGTCTCGCCGGTCATTTCCTGCCAGGCGGCGATCGCCTTGTTGACGTTGTCGCCGAGATGCCCGTCGATCACCCCCGGCGAGATGCCTTCGCGATCCAGAAAGACCTGGAGCGCCGCGATCTCGGCCCGCGGCTTCTTGGTCACTGCGATGATCGGCTTCTCCGGCTGCAGCGGCTCCTGCAACCGCTGATCGGGCTCGATCGATGCTTCCTGCGGATAGCCGGAATCCATGCCGGGCATCGGCTGATCGTCGAGCGGCATGCGGGTCACCGAACCCTCTCCGGGGATCGCGCCGGTGACGGCGCCCGGTTCGCCCGGCCGGTATTCGCGGTAGTCCCGATAGCCGTAGCCGTCCCGGTAGCCGCCCGCATCGCGGAAATTGCGGTATCCGCCGGGAGCCGGAGGATATTCGTCGGCTCGGGCCGGCCGGTAGGTTTCCTGCCGGATCTCCGTCGCCACGACATTGCCATAGCGATCGATGAATACTCGTCTGCCCATGCCGTCGCGGCTGATGACCACGTTGCGGTCGGGGATGTAATCGAGAATGGCCCCGTCGGGCGCGACGAGGATCGTTTCGGAGGGATAACGGTCGTACCGGCTTTGCGCTTCCGCAGGAGTGATGCCCTGGGCCGCGGTTGCAACGACGAGGCTGACGCTTGCGAAAATTAGGCGCTTCACGATCTCACCGACTTCCTTGTTTCTCTCACACGTAATCGGGAAATCGGCTCTTCGTTCCCGCCCCGTGTGCCTATCGCCACAGACAAAGTAAATTTGACGGTAGTGTGGAAAAAGTGAATTCGTAATGAACCTATCGTTAAATTCGCATCACGATCGGGTAAAAGCGCTGACGAAACCGTGAAGGGAATGATTATGAAGGCGTTTTCCGCTGCCAACGGTCCGAAGCTTTTCCTCGACGAGACTTCCGTACTCGATATCGGCGGCTGTTTCGTCGGCGACACGGACCTCTCTCCGGGCCGGGCTATCCCCGACGACGGCGATCCGCGAATCGATCACTCGCTCGAAGGGTTTCTTTTCACCTGCGGTCCGGATCATATCCGCCATCCCGAACCGATCGAGGCGAGGCAAGACGGCAGGAAATATCCGCTGCACGGCTCCTTCTCGTCGCATCCCGCCGAAATCCTTTTCTGGGATGCGCAGGGGGATGATGCCGAATGCCGCGCCCGCGTGCGGGTCACCATGGCGACCGGCGAGCCTGCGCTGCTCGAGCGCCATTGGCGCATCGACGGCGAGACTGGCGAGGTGAGCCTCTCCGACAAGGTGATCAATACGGGCAGGAAGCCGTTCGCGCCCGTGCATATGTACCATATGAATATCGGCGCCTGGCTGTTCGACGATCATGTCCGGCTCACCGGAAAGATGCTGGAGGGCGGGGGCTTTCCGTGGACCTTCGGCAAGGATCCCGGCGGCGTCTTCTGCGTCCCGGCGGCAGGGGCCGGCGAGCCGTGGGCGGAAATCGCGCTCGGCCCGATCGCCGCCATCGGCGGGCTGACGCTGAAGGTGAAATTCAGGGCGGATACGCTGCCGCACCTCCAGATCTGGCGCAACCAGAAAGCGCCGGCGCATGTGCTCGGCATCGAGCCGGTCTCGCATCGCGGCGCCAGCCGATACGAGCTTGCGGAAAAGGGCGAGCTCGGTTTGCTGAAACCCGGCGAAAGCATCGAATACGGCCTGCGCTTCAGCTTCGGCTGATCTCCCGCCGTCCCCGTGATTGACGCCCTTGCGGCGCCATCGTAATGCTTGCCCCTCAATGAACGGAGGTTGCACCATGGATATCCGACAGATCAACGACGAATATTCCGTCACCGGTCAGATCACCGTCGAGGACCTCGACCAGATCAAGGCCATGGGCTTCAAGTCCATCGTCTGCCATCGCCCCGACGACGAAGAGCCGGGCCAGCCGCATTACGCCGAAATCGCTGCGCGGGCCGAGGAACTCGGCCTAGACATCCGCCATATTCCGGTCGGCCGAATGGGCGTCGATGCCGAGGGCGTGCAGGCCATGGTCGACGCGCTCGACGAGTTCCCGCGCCCGATGCTGGGCTTCTGCCGCTCCGGCGCCCGCTCGACGGCGATCTACGAAAAGAGCCAGCACATCCGCGGCTGAGATTTTTCGCCGCCTCGTGCGTTCGAGCATGGGGCCTCTTCCGCAGCTCATTTCATTTCAGGAGCATTTCCATGAGCATCAAGCGCATCGAGCCGGGCGCCCGCATGAGCGGCGCCGTCATCCACGGCAACACGGTCTATCTCGCCGGTCAGGTCGGCGAGGGGGAGACCGTCACCGAGCAGGCGAAGGACGCGCTGGCCGAAGTCGACCGCCTGCTCGCCGCCGCCGGCACCGACAAGACGAAGATCCTGCAGACAATCATCTATCTCTCGGACATCGCCTATTTCGGCGAGATGAACGCCGTCTGGGAAGCCTGGATCGACCCCGCCAACCCGCCGGCCCGCGCCACCAGCGAAGCCAAGCTTGCCGCGCCGAAATATAAGGTCGAGTTCATCGTCACGGCAGCACTCTGACGTGACGTCAGCCGAATCAAGAAAGCCGGCCATCGTTTTGATAGGCCGGCTTTTTGTCTTCTTAGGCCTTATTCCGGATCTGCGTCAGTGTCCGTGTCGGGGTGATCGCTTCCGGATCGAGCCTGACCTCGATGATCGAGGGCTTGCCGCTGGCGCGGGCGCGCAGATAGGCAGGGCCGAAATCCTCCGTCCTCTCCACCAGTTCGCCATATCCGCCGAAAGCTTGCGCATAGGCCACGAAATCCGGATTGACGAGATCGGTCGCGCTGACGCGTCCCGGATATTCGCGCTCCTGATGCATGCGGATCGTGCCGTAGATGCCGTTGTTCACGAGAACGGTGATGATCGGCAGTCCGTAGCGCACGGTGGTTATGAATTCCTGCCCGTGCATCATGAAGCAGCCGTCGCCCGCGAAGCATACGACCTCGCGCTCGGGGAAAAGCTGCTTGGCGGCAACCGCCGCCGGCAAGCCGTAGCCCATCGAGCCGGAGGTCGGGGCGGACTGGGTATTGTATTTCCGGAAACGATGGAAGCGGTGCAGCCAGGTGGCGTAGTTGCCGGCGCCGTTGGTGAAGATCGCGTCGTCCGGCACGTTCTCCTCGATCCACGTCATGATCGGCCCCATCTTCACGGGCCCCGGACCGTCTTCCGGCGGCTTCGACCATTTGAGGTAGGACTCGTGCATAGCGCCCGTGCGCTCGCTCCAGGCCGGCGAGGCGGGTGCTTCCAGCTCCTTCAGGGCGGCGACGAATTCCGCCGGCGCCGCGCAGATCGCGAGATCCGGGCGGTAGAGGCGGCCGAGTTCCTCCGGATCGGGGAAGATATGGACCAGCTTCTGCTTCGGATAGGGGATGTCGATCAGCGTGTAGCTCGACGACGGCATTTCAGACATGCGGCTGCCGAGCAGTACGAGAAGATCCGCCTCCTTGATCTCCCTGGCGAGCGCCGGATTGATGCCGATCCCGACATCGCCGGCATAGGAAGGATGAAGGTGGTCGAACAGCATCTGACGGCGGAAGGAACAGCCGACCGGCACCCGGAAGCGGGCGGCGAAGTCGGCAAAGTCCCTATGTGCCTCTTCGCTCCAGCGTGTGCCGCCGACGATGAACATCGGCCGCCTGGCTTCCTTCAGCGCCTTTTCGAAGGCGTCGATCTGGCTTTTGCCGGGATGGCTTTCGATCCGTGTATACGGCTGGGCTTCCGGCGCTTCCACCTCCTCGACCAGCATGTCTTCCGGCAGGGTCAGCACGACCGGGCCGGGCCGGCCGGAAGTGGCGACCGCAAACGCGCGGGTGACGAATTCCGGAATGCGGCGGGCGTCGTCGATCTCGCCCACCCATTTGGCGAATTCAGTGAAGGCGCGGCGATATTCGACTTCCTGGAAGGCTTCCCTCTCGCGCATGTCGCGGGCGACCTGACCGACGAAGAGGATCATCGGGATCGAATCCTGTCGGGCGACGTGCAGGCCAGCCGAGGCATTGGTCGCGCCGGGGCCGCGGGTCACCATGCAGATGCCGGGTTCGCCGGTCAGCCGGCCCCAGCTGTCGGCCATCATCGCCGCGCCGCCTTCCTGGCGGCAGACGAGCACGCCGATGCCGCTCTCGTAAAGCGCGTCGAGCACGGCGAGATAGCTTTCGCCGGGAACGCAGGAAATGCGTTTGACGCCGTTCGCCTTCAGCGCCTCGACGATGAGTTGCCCTCCGGTTTTCGTGGCGCTCTTCATGTCTGCTTCCCCCTCGTTTCGATATTTTCCAGTTCGGCCAGCACGTCCGCCGTATGCTCACCGAGCGCCGGGCTCGGCCGACGATAGGTGAGCGGCGTCTCGGACAAGACGATCGGGCTGCGGACGCCGGGGATGACCGTGCCGTCCGCCGCTTCCAGGTCGATCCTGAGCCCGCGGGCCTTGACCTGGTGGTCGTCGAACATTTCCGCGATCGAGTTGATCGGCCCGGCCGGTACGGCATTCTCGCCGCAGGCCGCGAGCAGTTCGGCCTTTTTCCATTTCGCTGTCTGCGCAAGGATCAGCCGGCGAACCTCGCCGCGATTGGCGACGCGTGCCTTGTTGGTCGCGAAACGCTCGTCGTCGGCGATTGCCTCCATGCCGAGGATGCGGCAGAGCCGCCGGAACTGCCCGTCATTGCCGACCGCGAGGATCAGGTGACCGTCCTGCGTCGGTATGACCTCGTAGGGCGAGATGTTCGGATGCGCGTTGCCGAGCTTTTCCGGTGCGATACCCGAGATCAGGTAGTTCATGTTCTGATTGGCGAGGATGCCGGCCTGGACGTCGAGCAGTGCCATGTCGATGTGCTGCCCTTTGCCGGACTTCATGGCATGGATCAACGCGGCCTGGATCGCCGTCACGGCATAGATGCCGGTAAAGATGTCGGCGATGGCGACGCCTGCCTTCATCGGCTCGCCTTCAGGTTCTCCGGTGATCGACATGAAGCCGGACATGCCTTGGACGATGTAATCATAGCCGGCCAGATTGGCATAGGGGCCGTCCTGGCCGAAGCCGGTGATCGAGCAATAGATCAGCTTCGGATTGATCTTTCGAAGGCTCTCGTAGTCGAGGCCGTATTTCGCCAGTCCTCCGAGCTTGAAGTTCTCGATCAGCACATCGGCAGTGGCCGCGAGGCGGCGGACGATCTCCTTGCCCTCTTCGGTCTTCAGGTCGACGGCGATCGATCGCTTGCCGCGGTTTGTGGAATGGTAATAGGCGGCCGAGAGGTTCTCGCCGTTCTTTCCCTCGACAAAGGGCGGTCCCCAGGCGCGGGTGTCGTCGCCGCCGTCCGGATTCTCCACCTTGATCACGTCTGCCCCCATGTCCGCCAGCATCTGCCCTGCCCATGGGCCGGCGAGCACGCGGGCAAGCTCGATGACGCGGATGCCGGAAAGCGGCGGTTTCTTGCTCGTTTGGTTCATGTCATGGAGCCACGGTTGACTTGGCGGTGCCGGTCACGGGCTTCGACGAAGCCGCGCGGCGTTCCCGCCAGATGATGTAAAGGCCGGAGCCGATGATGATCGAAATGCCGAGCCATTTCATCGGGTCGGGAAAATCGCCGAAGACCAGCCAGCTGAACAGCGTTGCCGAGACGATTTCGAAATACTGCATGGGCGCAATGACGGAGGCCGGGGCAGCACGGTAGGCATAGACGGCAAGGATGCCGGAGAGGGCGGCGAATGCGCCGACGCAGACGAGCCAGGTGAGCGTCAGCCCGTCCGGTATGGAAGGCGCCAGGAAAGCGATGCCGGTCCGGTCGCCGATCAGAAGCAGCAGGCCGGAGATCGGAATGCCCCAGAGCGCCATCTGGAATTGCATCGACCACGGGTCCTCCCGAAGCGCCAGCGCCCGGGTCAGCAGCGCGAAGATTGCGACACCGAAGGCGGTGACGATCGGCAGTATCGCCACGTAGCCGATTTCTTCGAAGCTCGGGCGGATGACGACCAATGCGCCTAGAAAGCCGACGGCACAGGCCGTGTAGCGACGCCAGCCGATGGTTTCCTTGAGAAAGATGCTGGAAAGCACCGTCAGGATGATCGGTTCGACGAAGAAAATCGCGACCGCATCGGCAACTTCCATCACGGCGAGCGTCGCGACGAAGCAGATCATGGAGAGCGTGATCACCGCTGCGCGGATCATGTGATAGAAGCTCAGCCGCCACGAAAAGACGCGCCACAATCCGTTCCACAGTACGATCGGCAGCATGAACAGTGCCTGGAAGACAAAGCGGCCGGCCGTGATGAATGTGGGGGAGGCAGTGTCCGTCGCGAGCTTGGAAAAGATGTCGATGAAAGGCGCCACCAGCATGGCGAGGACCATCAGGCCGAGACCGTGGACGATTCGGGTCTCGGCAGGCTGGGCGGCAAGGCTTGCAGGCGGCGAACTCATGGATTTCCTATAGCGGCGCGGCGGGCCGGAAGCACTTGAATAAATGTCATGAACTCATTCCCTTTCCGATTGGGCCCTTTCCGATTGGCTCCTTTCTGATTGAGCGGTTTCCAGTGCAGCGGCCGGCGGCGGGGAGAGGGCGGTTTGCGCCCAGGCGGCGAATTCGGCGGTGGCGCGGGCGCGCACCGTGTCGTTCAGCGTCTCGTGTCGCGTGGCGGGCCAGACCTTGGCCGTCACATCTGAGAAGCCGTTCTTTCTGAAATGTTCGGAAAGCCGGAGGATTTCGCGGCCGCCGTTGGTCGCCGGGTCTTCGGCGCCGCCGATCAGATGGATCGGCAGGTTCTTCCGCAGCCGGCCGATCAGCTTTGGGGCACGGAAGGTCAGTTCGAAAAGGTCGAGCCAGAGCGAGACGCTGGCGTTAAAACCGCAGAGCGGGTCGGCGATATAGGCGTCGACGACATCGCGGTCGTGGCTCAGCCAGTCGAATTCCGTGCGGTGGCCGGGGATGGATTTGCCCCAGGCGCCGAAGGTGAGCTTCGGCAGGAGGCCGCTCGGCACGTCGGAACCCTTCAGTGCCTTCTCTGCCAGCAGGAGGGCCTGGGCCGCGCGACCGGCCAGGCCTGGATGGAAGTTCGAGTTCCAGACCGCGATCGCATCGAAACTGTCGGGAAAGTCGATGGCAGCGTTAAGAGCGATCAATCCGCCCATGGAGTGGCCGAAGAGCAGGACCGGCAGGCCGGGAGAAGCCTCCGCCGCCATGTCGCGGATCGCCTTCACGTCCTCCAGAACCAGCTGTATGCCGCCGCGCCTGGCGAAACGGCCGATCGGCGCGTCCGGCGCCGTCGTTTCCCCGTGGCCGCGATGGTCGAACGCATAGACATGGAAGCCGTGCCCGGCCATCTTCTCCGCAAAGGCCTCATAGCGTCGGGAATGTTCCGCAAGCCCGTGAGAGATCACGAGGATGCCGCGCTGCGGCTCCTGCGCCCGCTGATAGTGATAGGCGAGGCTGGCGCCCGTCGGGTTTTCCAGCCGCCTCGTTTCGCCAAACATTCTGTCCTCCCGACCCTCTCGCATCCACTTATGCGCAATTTTCTTGGCTTCCCATCGGATTTTTCCGAAAAGCGCTTCACACTTTTCGGTTCGATGCACTACATAGCGGCAAACGGAAGATCCCCCGCGGAGCAGTTTATCCAATGGCACGTCAATTCATTTATCACATGGCCGGCCTCAACAAGGCCTACGGCAACAAGAAGGTTTTGGAAAACATCCATCTTTCCTTCTATCCCGATGCGAAGATCGGCATCCTCGGTCCGAACGGCGCAGGTAAGTCGACCGTGCTGCGCATCATGGCCGGGCTCGACAAGGAATTCACCGGCGAAGCCTGGCTCGCCGAAGGCGCCACCCTCGGCTACCTGCCGCAGGAACCGCAGCTCGATGCGTCGAAGGACGTCATGGGCAACGTCATGGAAGGCGTCGCCGACAAGAAGGCGATCCTCGACCGCTACAACGAGCTGATGATGAACTATTCCGACGAGACGGCGGAAGAGGGCGCCAAGCTGCAGGACGTCATCGACAGCCAGAACCTCTGGGACCTCGAAAGCCAGGTCGAGATGGCGATGGACGCGTTGCGCTGCCCGCCGGGCGACGCTTCGGTGGACAATCTTTCGGGCGGCGAGAAACGCCGCGTGGCCCTCTGCAAGCTGCTTCTGTCGCAGCCGGACCTGCTGCTGCTCGACGAACCGACCAACCACCTCGACGCCGAAACCATTGCCTGGCTCGAAAAGCATCTGCGCGAATATCCCGGCGCCGTGCTGATGATCACCCACGACCGCTACTTCCTCGACAACGTCACGGGCTGGATCCTCGAACTCGACCGGGGCCGCGGCATCCCTTACGAAGGCAATTACTCGGCCTATCTACAGGCGAAGGCCAAGCGCATGGCCCAGGAAGGCCGTGAGGAGGCCGCCCGCCAGAAGGCGCTTTCCCGCGAGCAGGAATGGATCGCATCGAGCCCGAAGGCCCGCCAGGCGAAGTCGAAGGCCCGTATCCGCGCCTATGACGAGCTGGTCAAGGCCGCCGAGGACCGGCGTCCCGGCGAAGCCCAGATCATCATCCCCGTCGGCGAGCGTCTCGGCCAGGTGGTGATCGAAGCCGAGAACATCTCGAAGAGCTACGGCGACCGGGTGCTCTTCGAAAACCTCACCTTCAAGCTGCCGCCCGGCGGCATCGTCGGCGTCATCGGCCCGAACGGCGCCGGCAAGACGACGCTTTTCCGCCTGATCACCGGCCAGGAAAAGCCGGATAGCGGCGATATCCGCATCGGCGACACCGTTCATCTCGGCTATGTCGACCAGAGCCGCGATTCGCTCGAGGGCAACAAGACCGTGTGGGAGGAGATCTCCGGCGGCAACGACATCATCAAGCTTGGCAAGCACGAGATGAATTCGCGCGCCTATTGCGGCGCCTTCAACTTCAAGGGCGGCGACCAGCAGCAAAAGGTCGGCACGCTGTCCGGCGGCCAGCGGAACCGCGTGCATCTCGCCAAGATGCTGAAAGCCGGCGGCAACGTCATCCTGCTCGACGAACCGACCAACGACCTCGATACGGAAACGCTGTCGGCGCTCGAGGATGCGCTGGAGAACTTTGCGGGCTGCGCGGTCATCATCAGCCACGATCGCATGTTCCTCGACCGCCTTGCCACGCATATCCTCGCCTTCGAGGGCGACAGCCATGTCGAATGGTTCGAAGGCAATTTCGAGGATTACGAGGCCGACAAGATCCGCCGCCTCGGCGCGGATTCGGTCAATCCGAAGCGGGTCACCTACAAGCGCCTTACCCGCTGATTTCTTCAGTCTCGCCTGAACAAAACCCCGGCTCGGCGCCGGGGTTTTGCATTTTGAAGCGGTAAGCAAAGGGTAAATCTTCGACCCCCAGGAATTGCGGGGGATTCTTTCTTGTCAGGGGGCAATACATTCGCAAAGGTTCTTGCGTAGTTCTGCCTCGGGGAGGTCCATGTCTTGTCGGGCCTTCGACGCGTCATGAAGACGGACTTATTTTGAGGATCGATTTCATGCTGCGTTTGATTGAACGCTTGCCTTTCCGTACATCGCTGACGCTTCTTGCCGTCATACCCACCGCCGCGACGATCGTGCTGGGTGTGGGTCTCGGGTTGAATGCCTATGAGAAATACAAGCAATTCGACAAGGCGCGGATTCTTGCGGATTTGGTGGCGCCGGCCGGCAGCATGATGAATGCGATTTCCGCCGAAAGCTACGCCGGGCCTGCCGAGCGTGGCGCGGCGCGTGCCCGCGTGGATGCGGTCGAGAAGATGCTGGTCGACAATCACGCGAACATCAAGGCCCAGGGCCTGGCCGATCGCGGCCTCGACGAGGCGATCGCCGGACTGGAAGACCGGTTCAGCCGCATGGCGGAATTCCGTGCGAAGATCGATGCCGGCGACAAGAACCCGCTTTTGACCGCGCAATATCTTACGCCTCTGTCGCAGCAGACGCTCGATACCGTGGCCCGCGTCGCCAACATGACGGCGGACCGCGGCCTGGCGCGCGCCATCGACGGCATTCATGCGCTGGTGCAGATCAACAACGGCTATGCGATCGTGACGCGCATGGGGCAGCAGTTCGCCAGGAACGGCACTTTGACGCCCGAGGAAATCGCCCGCTACGTCCAGGGCCGCCAGCAGGTGCGTATCTACGAGAAGCACATGCGTTCTTCGCTGACGCCGACGGTGCTGGCGAAGCTCGATAGCTTCTGGAGCACTCCCGAGGGCGCTTTCGCAACCAACCTCCTGAAGACCTTCGATGCGCTGCAATCCTATACTCCTGCCGGCACGGACCATGATCGCTGGATCGACGCGATGGAAAAGCGCCGGCTGTTTGCTGCCGACCGCGTCGATGAGGCTTCCGGCGAACTGGTGCGTCTCGCCAACAGCCAGGCCACGGCCGCTTCCAACGACCTCTGGACGATCAGCGGTCTGCTCCTGGGCTTGATTGCCATCGTCGCCTGCTTCGGCTTCCTTGTCGTCCGCGGCCTCTCCAAATCGATCCGCGGCATCGGCGATCGCATGGCGAGCCTCGCCGGCGGCAATACCGAAGAGGCCATTCCCTATGCCGACCGGACGGACGGTATCGGCGACATGGCCCGCTCCGTCGAGGTCTTCCGCGAGGCTGCCATCCGCAACAGCGAGCTCGAAGCGGAGGCGGAAGCCAATCGCCGCCGCTCGGAGATCGAGCGGCTCGAACTGCAGCGCCAGGCGGAGGCGGAAGCCGAGGCGCGTCTCAACCAGGCGACCGGGGCGCTCGCCGCAAGCCTGCGCCGTCTCGCCGACGGCGACATGCTCTGCGAGGTTCACGAAGCCTTCGCGCCGCAGTTCGAGGGCCTCCGCCACGACTTCAACACTTCGGTTCGCCAGCTTCGTGACGCGCTTCTGAGCGTCGGCAGCTCCGTCGCGACCGTCAACAGCGGCTCGCGGGAGATCTCTGATGCTTCGGACGATCTTTCCAAGCGTACCGAACAGCAGGCGGCCTCCCTGGAGGAGACGGCTGCAGCGCTCGAAGAGATCACCGCCAACGTGGTCGCGACCTCCAAGCGCACCTCGGAAGCCCGCGATATCGTCCGCGACGCCCGCACACGCGCCGATCAGTCGGGTGAGGTGGTCCGCAATGCGGTCGTTGCCATGGAGCGCATCGAGAAGTCTTCCCAGCAGATCGGCCAGATCATCGGCGTGATCGACGAGATCGCCTTCCAGACCAACCTCCTTGCCCTCAATGCGGGCGTCGAGGCGGCCCGCGCCGGGGAGGCAGGCAAGGGCTTCGCCGTCGTCGCGCAGGAAGTCCGGGAACTCGCCCAGCGTTCGGCAAACGCCGCCAAGGAGATCAAGGGCCTGATCTCCAACTCGGCAGTCGCCGTCTCGGAAGGCGTCAAGCTCGTCAGCGACACGGGCGAAGGCCTGGGCGTCATCGAACAGCTCGTGCAGACCGTCAACGGTCATATGGATGCGATCGCGACGGCGGCGCAGGAACAATCGGTCGGTCTCGCGCAGGTCAATACCGCCGTCAACCATATGGACCAGTCGACCCAGCAGAATGCTGCGATGGTGGAGGAGATGAACGCCGCCGGTGCGGGGCTCGCCCAGGAAAGCGCCAAGCTCAGCGATCTGCTGTCGCACTTCCAGCTCGGCAACAGCCCGTCGGGCCAGCTCCGCGAAACCGCCGCGCGCATGCGCGCTCCGGCAGCGCCGGCGCCGGTGTCTCGACCGGCCGCGGCTCCGGCGAGCCGTCCGGCTCCGTCGCGCCCGCCGGTCGCACATGGCAATACCGCTGTTGCCCAGTCCGCGGACGAGTGGGAAGAATTCTGATCCGGACGGTTCGATTGGCAAGGATGACGGTGAGGGCGGCTTTGGCCGCCCTCTTTGTTTATCCCATGCCGCTCAAACAGTTATTGCTTGCACGGCTTCGCGAAATCATATAAACATATCTTTATATCTTGATTGGATAAGGATATGGCTTCATGGGTTTGGCGCTCGATACCCTGGTGGATGTTCTGAAGACTGCGGGCGAGCCGACGCGTTTCCGTCTGCTTGCCCTGCTCGGGGCCAGCGACCTCACCGTCACCGATCTTACGGAAATCCTGGGGCAATCGCAGCCCCGCATTTCGCGGCATCTGAAGCTTCTGGGGGAGGAGGCCCTGATCGACCGATACCAGGAGGGTGCCTGGGCCTATTTCCGCCTGAAGCATGAAGGAAAGGCGGCGACCCTCGTCCGGACGCTGCTTGCGGCTGCGTCCGAGGATGATCCGGTGCTCCTGCGCGACAGCGAACGGCTCTCGACGGTCAAGCGCCTGCGCGCGGAGCGTGCCCAGGCCTATTTCAGCCGCAATGCCGCCGAATGGGATGCGCTGCGCCTGCATGTCAGCGACGCGGCCGTCGAGGCTGCGTTGCTCAAGCTGGTCGGCACGACGCCGATCGACACGCTTCTCGACCTCGGTACGGGCACGGGCTGGATTCTTCAGCTTCTCTCCAACCATTACCGGCACGCCATCGGCATCGATGCGAGCCGCGATATGTTGGCGGTCGCACGCGCCAATCTCGACAAATCGGGCATCGTCAAGGCCTCGGTCCGCCATGGCGATATCCTCAACCTGCCGCTCGAAGGTCAGGATTTCGACCTCGTCACCATTCACCAGGTGCTGCACTTCCTGGATCAGCCGGAACTGGCGATCGCGGAGGCCGCGCGCGTGCTGCGTCCGGGCGGCCGCCTGCTGATCGTCGATCTGGCGCCGCATACGCTCGAATACCTGCGCGACGAACACGCCCATGTGCGCCTTGGCTTTTCCCACCAGGTGATGGCGGAATGGCTTGAGAAGGTCGGTCTCGAAGTCGAGCAGGCGATCGATCTCGGCTCCGGCAAGGAGGGCGCACTGACGGCCACCGTCTGGCTTGCCCGCGACCGCCGGCTGCTCATCGCCAATCCGACCTCCGCAGAATTCCAAACCGTCCTCTAAGGGAGCTGGACCAATGACCGCCCTCCGCGAACCTTTCAGCGTTTCCTTCGAATATTTTCCGCCGAAGTCGGACGAGATGGAACGGCAGCTCTGGGAGACCGTCGAACAGCTTTCGGTCTGGGAACCGGACTTCATCACCATGACCTACGGCGCGGGCGGTTCCACCAAGGAGCCGACACTTGCCGCCGTCAAGCGGATGATCGGCGAGATGGATCTGCCGACCGCGGCGCACCTCACCTGCGTCGACGCCTCCCGTGAGGAGGTCCGCGCGGTCATCGAGGATTTCCGTGCCGCCGGCGTCCGCCGCATCGTCGCGCTGCGCGGCGACCCGACGACCGGCGTCGGCACGGCCTATGCGCCGCATCCGCAGGGATATTCCCGCACCGCCGATCTGGTGCGCGGCCTCGTCGAATACGGTGATTTCGATATCTCGGTCTCGGCCTATCCCGAAAAGCACCCGGAAAGCCCGGACATCGCAGCCGATATCGAAACCTTGAAGAGCAAGGCCGATGCCGGGGCGCACCGGGCGCTCACGCAGTTCTTCTTCGACAACGACGTCTTCGAACGGTACCTGGAAAAGGTGCGGGCAGCCGGAATCACCATCCCGATCGTGCCGGGCATCATGCCGATCCAGAACCTCGCCCAGCTGAAGCGTTTCGCGCGGCGCTGCGGGGCATCCGTCCCGGCATTCCTGGATGCGCGCCTCGATGGACTGGACGAAAAGCCCGAGGAGCGTGCCGAAGTGGCTGCGGATATCGCTGCCGAACAGATCGAGGACCTGATCCGGCGCGGCATCCACGATTTCCATATCTATACGATGAACCGCGCAACGCTCGTCTCGGCCGTGCTGCAGCGTCTTGGACGCGGCGAGTTCCGCGGCGCGCGGACGGCCGCTGCCTGAGATGCCTCGAGGCATTAAAAAACGCATGCTCAAAAGTGAGCATGCGTCTTATTGGAAGTGCTGATTATCAAACGGTCACGGATGCCAGATCACGACCTGTAGTAAGGGAAAGCGCGGTGCTCAGATGAAGAGCATTGACACCACGAACACGAACGCCGCACCGACTATCAGGACATTGAGAGAGTATGTACGTCCCATGTCTGCCTCCTTGCGTTGACCGTTAAAGTGTATGTCGCTTTTGTGTCGATTGGAAAGCGGATTTTATGCTGCAGCGCCGTCCAACACGACGTCAACTTCGCTTCATCTTTTTATAAGATATTGATTATACGAAATAATTCTATCGTTAATGATAAGGCTCGAAGCGTTAAAAAGTGATGTATGATTGTTAATTTC
This sequence comes from Neorhizobium sp. CSC1952, assembly GCF_030378245.1. Classification (NCBI taxonomy): domain Bacteria; kingdom Pseudomonadati; phylum Pseudomonadota; class Alphaproteobacteria; order Hyphomicrobiales; family Rhizobiaceae; genus Neorhizobium; species Neorhizobium sp. CSC1952. Next base: position 3,888,977 of record NZ_CP128416.1, read on the forward strand.
AGTCATATTTCGTGAGGGTGCTGTTCATCTATGAGACTTTTTCGGGCCGATTGCTGCGGGTGCGAAGGAGCCTTCCGTCGAGCAGGACGAGCCCGAGACCGATGAGCAGCATGCCTGCCAGATCGGTCGATTCCAGCCGCTCGCCGAGGAAGAGCGCGCCCAGAAGAATGGCGCTCGGAGGAACGACGAGCGTCACGAGAGAGGCATTGGTGGCGCCCGCCATGCCCAGGATGCGGAAGAAGAGCAGATAGGCGAAGGCGGTCGATAGCAGCGCCAGTGCCAGGATCGCCAGCACCGCATGGGTGGACGGCACAGGCAGCGTCCAGGGCTGATCGGCGATCAGCGAGACGGGCAGCATCATCAGGGTCGAGGCGGTCAGCTGTCCGGTTGCCGACACCGGCGCCGGCAGGTGGCGGAAGCGTTTTCCATAGGTTCCGGCAATGCCGTAGGAGACGGCCGCAAGCACTGGCAGGACGAGCGCCCAGAGCGGTGCGGATGCGGCCGACGTAACGCTTGGCCCGATCAGCACAGCCGTGCCTGCCAGTCCGAACAAGCAGCCGGCGAGCTTGGCGGCCGACAGCTTTTCGTCCGCCGTCCAGCGATTGGCGATGAGCACGGTCCAGACCGGCGTCGTTGCATTGAGGATCGAGGCCAGGCCGGCGCCGATTTCCGTCTGGCCGAAGAAGATCAGCGTGTGGGGCAGGGCGTTGTTGACGAAGCCCATGACCATGAAGGGCCGCCAATGTGCGGCAAGCGAATCATAAAGTCCCTGGCGCCCGTGAAGATAGATGTGCAGGGCAAGTGCTGCGAGGAAGAGGCGCAGGAAAACCAGCGTGAAGGGCGGCACTTCCAGCACGGCTATGCGTGCGAAGAAGAACGATCCGCCCCAGATCAGCCCAAGCAGCAGAATGAGCGCCCAGGCCGTGGCGCTGGGTTTCGGATTGATGGCGGCCGTCATGCGGATTCTCCCTCACATCGGAAACGGGTATCCGCAAAGGAGGCGAGTCGCCACCCGAAACTTGTGGAGGCGGTGGACCTGCTCAGAGGGCGGAGAGAAGCGCCTGGGTCGGCCAGCCGTCCGCCGGCAGGCCAAGGCGTGCCTGTTCCTTCTGGACAGCCTGGCGCGTGCCGGAGCCGAGAATGCCGTCGATCTTTCCGACATTGTGGCCGAGGGCCTCGAGCTTGGCCTGCAGCGCCTTCATGCCGCCGTCGTCGAGGCCTGCCTCCGGCGTGCCCTTCAGATAGGGCGGAGCGCCGGAAAGCCGGGTGGCGAAATAGGCTGCCGACGTCGTGTAGATGAAGGACTGGTTCCACTCGAGATAGATGCCGAAATTCGGGTAGGTGAGGAAGGTGGGCCCCTTGCGGCCCTGAGGCATGATGAGGGCGGCCGGCAGGTCGCCGAAATTCGTGTTGCCGTCGCGCGGGGTGACGCCCAGCTTGAACCATTCGCCGGCGGGCATCTCGTTGCCGAGGCCGGACCTCTCCCACGGCAGGTTATCCGGCAGCGTCACTTCCTGAATCCAGGGCTGGCCGGCCTTGAAGCCCAGGCTCTGGATGAATTTCGCCGCCGTCAGAATGGCGTCCGGCGCGCTGCTCTTGACGTTGATGTGACCATCGCCGTCACCGTCCACCCCATAGGCGATGATGTCTTCCGGTAGCATCTGTACCTGACCGATCTCGCCGGCCCAGGCCCCCGTATTCGTCGAGGGGTTCAGGTCCCCGTGCTGGACCATCTCGATCAGCGCGATGAGCTGCGGGCGGAAGAGTTCCGGACGGCGGCAATCGTGGGAGAGCGTCACCAGGGCGTTGCGCGTGTTGAAATCGCCCTGGATGGCGCCAAAATCCGTCTCCATCGCCCAGAAGGCGGTAATCACGCCGGGTGCCACGCCGAATTCGCGCTCGGCGCGGTCGAAGACTTCGGCAAATTGCTTCAGCTTCTGGCGGCCGATATCGAGGCGCGCCTGGCTGACGGTACGCTGCGAGAACTCTAGGAAGGTCTGGCGGAAGACGCCCTGGGCGCGGTCGCGGGAAAGGACCTTCTGGTCGATCTCAGCGCCGGCCAGCGCTTCGTCGGCGGCGCTTGCGGGAATGCCCTTGGCAACGGCTTCGGCCTTCACGCCTTCGAGAAAGGCACCCAGATCGCCGCCGCAGCTTGGCGCGGGCGTCTGGGCGAGTGCGGTGGAGGCGAGGCAGCCGGTGATGACGGAGGCAAGGGCAAGGCGACGGGCAAGAGCAGCGGACATTCGACGGTTCCAGTGTGAATAAAAGCGTCGCCCATGTCCGAAAGATTTGTGACCGAAACGTGGGCGATGATGCGGCTGGCGCAGTTTTTATCGCAACCCGCAACGCGGCGCCAGATAGCTACTCGGCAGAGGCGACGGTCTTATTGTCGCTGGCGGCCGCGAGCCAGCTCTTCCAGGCCTTGGCGGTGCCCGCGAAGACATTGATGTCGGTCTCGCCCCTGATGCCCGGCACCACGCCGGTCGACGTATATTGCCAGAAGGCCCAGCGGCGGCCGGCATAGATTTCGCCCGGATGGGCGGCAACCGAGCGCAGCCAGAAATGATAGCCGTCGAAGGCGCCGACCAGATTGTCCCGGTGGAAGTCGACAGACGTATAGATGATCGGCCGCCTGCCGTAATGGGCTTCGATGCGATCCATGAAGCGCTGCATGAGGGCACGCACCGTTGCAGGATCAGGCCGCAGCTTGCAGGTCGGGGAGGCATGGTTCCATTCCATGTCCAGCACCGGCGGCAGCATGTTCGCTTCCTTGGGCACGTTGGCGATGAACCAGTCCGCCTGGTCTTCCGGCGTCGAGCAGAAATAGTAGAAATGGTAGGCGGAGTGAGGGATGCCGGCGGCTGCGGCATTGCGCCAGTGCTTTTCGAAGGCCGGGTCGATGCGGTCCTTGCCTTCGGTCCCCTTGATGAAGACGAAGGCGATGCCGGACTTCTTCACGGTCGCCCAGTCGATACCGTCGCCGTTCCATTTGGAAACGTCGATGCCGTGGACCTCATGGCGGCCCGGATGGTTCCTGCCGAAATCCTGCGGATCGGTATCCTTGAAACGCATCCCCTTGACCGAGGCCGTCTCCATCAGGTCGTAATCGGTGGACGTGCAGCCCGTGGCGAGCATGGCGGTCGCAAGGAGGGCTAGAAGGAGCCGAGGCATGGATGTCCCGTGTTGATGCCGATACAGGAAGCCTCTTGCCCGCGGACGCTGAACGACGGAGGCACGAACTCCATGTTCACCATAACGTCGTAAAAAATCGGTTAGGGCAAGAGGGTTCATGCTCGGAATGCGAAGGCCGGCCGGTTCAGCCGCGCCGGCGGATGACCGCATGCCAGGCATAACCCCGACCGATCTCCTCGAAGATCATGTCGGCGTCCGCCGCCGCAAGTTTGCCCTCCAGCACTTCATGCAGGTCGGGTCGGGGTGTGACATGGAAGCGCGTGAGCCATGCCTTCAGCAACCGTCCGAACCAGCGGGGCAACCGTTCCTGCTGACCGAAATCGACGATGTGCAGCGAACCGTTCGGTGCGAGTGCCGCAAGCGCGGCATCCACCGCCTTTTCCCAATTGGGAATCATCGACAGCGCATAGGAGATCAGGATGCGGTCGAAGCCCGCGACGCCGAAATCCTCAGCCTTGAAGTCGGTGGCATCGGCCACCTGGAAATCCGGCGTGACCGGCTTGGCACGGAAATTCGCGCGGGCGCTTTCCAGCATCTCGGCGGAGATATCGAGGCCGAAGAGCTTTGCCGTCGGATAGTGCCGGTGGGCAAGGAGCAGATTGCGGCCCGTGCCGCAGCCGACTTCGAGCAGCGTCCCGCCGGGCGGCACATGCAGCCCTGAAATCGTCCGGTCGCGGCCGAAGAGGTAATATTTGCGGGTGATGTCGTAGATATGGCGCTGGTACCGGTACATCCGGTCCATGCGTTCGGCGTGATCGCCGGGGAGGGAAGCGCTGGCCATATCCGCCGCCATCAGGCTTTTCTCACATAGATGTGGAAGCCGCCGTAGATCGCCGAGCGGTCCTGAAGATTGAGCTCGCTGGAACGCTCTTCGAGATAGGTCCACTGATCGAGCAGGGCCGGCGAAAGGCGGCCGTCGAGCACGCTCTTTTCGGCAGCGGTGCGGAAGATCACGCGCGCACCCGGAGCGGCCGTCCGTGTGATTTCCGACCAGAGGTCGTTGAGCTGCTGGTCCGTCATCCAGTCCTGCGCGTCGAGCAGCACATAGCGGTCCACGGCCGCGGCCGGTTTCTGCGCCAGAAGCTCGGTGAAGCTTGCATGATGGACCGTGACGCGTTCGGCATTGTCGCGGATGGCGCGGTAGTTCTCCGCCTTCAGATAGGTCGGCAGCGTGCCTTCCTCCGGCTTCGGATAGCGGCGTACGAAAGCCTGCCAGGCGAAATAGTTGTCGCGCAGCGGGAAGTGGCAGGCGAGTTTTTCAAGTCGCTGCCGCAGGACCGGCGCGATCGAGCCGTCGGAAGCGAGGCTTGCCAGCTCGTCATATTGCTGCGGCGGGATGCCGAGACCGAAGAGCGAGCTCTTGCGGCTGGTGACCCAGCGGATCAGCGGCTTGTCGAAGAGCGGTGCGACGCGGTCGTCGAAGAACTGGCGCTGTTCGCGCAGCGAACGGGCATTCGCCATTTCGGTGAGGTCGAGGCCGTGCAGCCGGGCGATCAGATGCCCGGCGCCGATGAAGCGGCCGAGCAGGCCGGTCTTGTAGATGTTGCGGTCGAAGACCTCGATCCGGCGGCGGCCGGAGAGCGAGCGCCTTTCCCAGTAAGCGCGCGTCGCGGCATCGAGGTTCGGCGCGATGAACGTGTCGTAGCTCCTGCTGTTGGAGCCTATCCCGTCCATTCCGAAGTGGCGCACGACATCGCCATGGCCCGGCAAATGGCGGAAGGCGGCCAGCTTGAGGCGGTTCAGCGCCACGTGATGCGGATTGAGATCGACGACGTCGATCCTCTTCGGCGAGCGGGAGAGATAGGCGAGCATATTGCAGCCGCCGGAGCCGATCGTCACGATCGAGTGACCGCCTGTGAGCTCCATCGCCGCCATATCGACATCCGGGTCCTCCCAGATCTGCGGATAGACGAGGCCGGAGAACAGGAGGCCGAAAAGCCTTTCCGAAAAACCTTGCCGCGATAGTGCTTTATGCTGCAGAAGCGCATCCTTCAGCTTCTGGTTTTTCCGAAAACCGGCTTCCTGTGCAATATCCGCCATGGTCGAATCCCGCCTGTCCAGAGTTTCAGGGCGTGTAAACCCCTCGTGCTACAGATTGATGACGCAGCCTGTGGCCGGTCCGTAGATTGCGCCGCAGATCACCGAAGCCCCCTTCCGCCGGGCAGAGAATCCTGATTGCATGCGGCCGCGAAACGGGAGACGGGCATGCGGCTGTTGATGCGGATTGTGAGGATCGTTTTCGGCGTCATTGCCATTGGCCTGATCGGGCTTTTCATCTGGCTCTACACATCCCCCCCGGAATTGCTCCGGGTCGGCAGCGGCTATGCCGCCAAGATCGTCTGCTCCAACGTCTTCATCGCGGGGCGCGATAGCGAGGAGGTGCTGGCGGTCGACGTCCAGGCGCCGGGTCATCCGCTTCTGCGTCTGATGGATGTCTCCGTGAACGAGCCGGAAAAGCGGGTACATGCGGCGCTGCTTGGTTTCATCGCCGGCAATGACGCGGTCTACCATGAGGGTCTGGGCTGCTCCGTGACGCCGGACGGCAACGCGCCGGCTCCGTTGAATGTGGCGCGTTCCGCCCCGGTCGCGATCGATGAAGCCGTCCTCTGGCCCGAAGGCGGAAAAATCGAGTCCGATCCGAAGGTTGCGGCTCTTCTTTCAGGCGCTGCCCTTACCGGTCCCGGCATGCGGGCGGTCGTCGCCGTCAAGGGCGGGCGGATCGTCGGCGAGACCTATGGAGGGGGCTTTTCGAAGGATACGCCGCTTCTCGGCTGGTCGATGACCAAGACGGTGACTGCGATGATCATCGGCACGCTGGTTCGTGACGGAAAGGTGTCTCTCGAAGACAAGGGGCTGTTCCCGCAATGGCGGAACGACCAGCGCAACGATATCCGGCTTGCCGACCTGCTTGCGATGGAAAGCGGGCTTGCCTTCAACGAAAATTACGGCACGGTCGCGGATGTCACCCGCATGCTCTATCTCGAGCCGGACATGGCGAATTTCGCCGCGGACCAGCCCCTCGAAGCCGATCCCGGTACGCGCTTCAACTATTCCTCCGGTGTCGGCGTGATGCTGTCGAAGATCTGGATGGACAGGATCGGCGGCAAGGCGGCCGCGCTCGCCTACCCGGGCAACGCGCTGTTCGGGCCCCTCGGCATGACGAGCGCGGTGATGGAGACGGATGCCGTCGGCACGTTCGTCGGCAGCTCCTACATGTATGCCACGGCGCGCGACTGGGCGCGGCTCGGCCTGTTTTTGGCGCATGACGGCGTGTGGAACGGCAACCGCATCCTTCCGGGAGGCTTCGTCGCCGAGATGCACGAGCCGAACCGAACGTCGAGCGGGCGTTATTCGAAGATGCAGACTTGGCTGCCGGTCCGCAGCGGCGAGATTCCCGCCGACGCGTTTTTCCTCGACGGGCATGACGGCCAGAACGTCATCGTCGTGCCGTCGCTCGATCTCGTCGTGGTGCGACTCGGGCTGACGCCTGGCTGGGAGCGCTACAGCCCCCTGCAGCTTGTTGCGGAAATCGCCAAAGCAACAGCGGCACCCTGAGGTACCGTTGTCGAGCTTCCTTATTTTTCAAGGACGTGCAGCATGTCCTTGCGCTTGGCGTCGTAATAATAGCCGCGCGCGTAGAGCTTGATGGCGTTGTCGTTCTTGTTGTCCGCGACGAGCCAGGCGCCGCGCAGATATTTGATCGCGTATTTGAGATTGGTTTCGGCGTCGAGCAGACCCTTCGGCGGGCCTTCGTAGCCCATCGACTTGGCGGTCGCATACTTGATCTGCATGAGGCCCCAATAGCCGTCCTTGTGATAGGCCTTGGGATCGTAGCGGCTCTCGCGGTGCACGACGCGATGGACGAGGGATTCCGGCACGCCGTACAAGCCCGCGTAGCGATGGATCAGCTTCTTCAATTCCGGCGGCGCATCGGCTGCTGTGGCCGGCAGCGGATCGCCGGGTGCCGGCGGGAAATCCATGCGGCTGTCGATCGCCGAGACGGCGGCGACCGCCTTCGGCTGGGCGGCATAGGCAAGCGTCGAAGTGTCCGGCCGTGGCGTCGGGACGACCGACTGCAGCGCCACCATGTCGGGCGTCAGCTCCGGTTCGTCGAGCGCGATCGCCTGGGCTGCATCCGGCTGGATCCTGCCTGCCGTCACGGCAGGCGCGACCACCGGAGAGGTGAGACGGCCGTCCTTGGAGGCGGCAAGAATCGTGGATGTCGCAGGGGCAGGCGAGGGCGGTGCCACGTTGGTGGATGTCGCGGGTGCCGCCGGCGGAGCGGGGAAGGCCGCCGAAGCCGGTGCGGGCGCGAAGGCGACGAGCGGCGCCATGGTCGGAGATGCCATCGCGGCCGTCTGGATCGAAGCGGCTTCCGCGGCCGGCGGAACGGGGACCGGAAGCCGTGCGGTTTTTGCAAGCGCGACCGTCGGCTGCGTGCCGGAAGCCGGCTGAGTTCCCGCGATCTGGCCCGCGGCAGGTGCCGGCTGAGCCTGGTTGCCCGGAAGATTGGAATTGTACTGGATGATCAGCTGCCCATCGGCGGATGCTGTCTGGGTGGGCGCCGCTTGCCCCGCCGGAGCCGCGGTCTGCGTCGCCGCAAGCTTCTGCTCGGGATCGACACTCGAACATCCGACGAGAGCGGAGGAAACGGCACAGGCTACCGCGGTCCCGCGGCCGAGGAGTCGGATTATCGCCATTGGGTCGCTTTCATGAAAAATGGTTACCCCAGTCCGCCCAAACGCCACCGAAAGAGAATTTTCATTAACCCATTGGGCAACGTCCGGCAAGACGGTGCGGGCCTGCCGAAAGGTCAGGCGGCGATCCGGCGATAACCGGCCGTGACCGCGCGCCGCGAGATGAATCGCGTTTGAGGCTTGCGCGAGGCTGGGTTGAGGGCGGCGGCGCGGCGTTTGCGGCCGAGCACGCGGCGGGGGAAGAAGACGTGAACACCCGCGGCGAGCACCGTGCAGACCAGGAATGTGGCCTGCATTTCAAGAAGCTGCGGCAGAAGCGGAAGCCCGGGGTCGATGAATTGAGCCGCTACGGCGGCAAGCACGACCGGATAGCGCGTACCGAAGGCGGATTTGCCGAAGAGACATCCGAAAATCCGTGCCGTCCGACATTCGGGGAGATTGTCGTTGTCGGCGATCGGGCCGGAAATGCGCGGATCCTGATAGGACCACAGCACGTAGAGCATCAGATAGGCGATACCCGCCCAGGATATGGTTTCCAGCAGTCCGGGCAGATAGAGGGCCGCCAGCGCAAGCGGGATGAGTGCCGCGATCAAGGCGACGGACAATCCGGCGGCAAGCCCCGGAACCGTGGCGACCGCCGTGCGGCGGCCGCGCTGAAGCGAGAAGCTGGCGGTCAGGCAGGCAAGCGGACTGGGTAGAAGGACGAGAACGAACGCGGTCGCGGCAAAAGCGAGCCAGATTTCAGCCGTCATCCCATTTCCTCCCGAACGCCGCCGGCGCGTCCGTCATTTTCCCGTCTTACGCTGTTTCGAAGGTCTGGCCGATATGGTCCATCACCTCGCCGAACCATCTTGCCGTCAGATCGAAATGTTTTCCACCCTTGATTCTCGGAAATTCGATCGTGCGCAGTTTTCCGTTCTGGTCTTCGTCATGACCTGTCACGCCCGAAACCTTGTTCAGGGCGCTCTCGACGGCAAGGTCGACCATGCTGTGGATCAGGCGCAGGTCGTCGACGTTGGCCGGGGCGGAACGGGCGAAGTAGCCGGATTTCTGGACCATGGAGCGTTCGGCGCCGAGAAGGGCGGCGAACTGCTTCTGAAACCAGTTGCCGACATTGATCGTGTCGATCTTCACGTGCCCGAAAGCGTCGCGCTTGATCGTCTCGCCCGCGGCTTCCCGCTCGGCGACGATCGCGTCGAGGCAGGCCCCTTCCGAGACGAAGAGCGTCACGAAGCCGCGCTTGTCCATCACATCCTTGAGGCGGGCGGCCTCCCTGTCGAGATCGAAGGCCATCTCCGGCAGATAAAGGCCGTCGATGTTCTTCATCGCCGTGTTCATCATGAAGCCTTCGACATATTCGTTGTTCCTGGTCTTCTGGATATAGGCACGCGCGGTCGCGGCGGTAAGCCAGCCGCAGTGACGTCCCATCACTTCGTGAATCACAAGTGTGCGAGGTGCGGCACTCTGCTCGTTCGAGACGTTGTCGAAGAAATAGGCCCCGACTTCCGCCGCGGTCCACGCGCCGAGCGACTGGCGGATCGGCACGACGTCGTTGTCGACCGTCTTCGGCAGGCCGACGACCGTCAGGTCGTAGCCATTGGCACCGAGATAGGCGGCAAGGTCGGCGGCGGTCGTGTTGGTGTCGTCGCCGCCGATCGTGTGGAGAATGGTGATTCCGTCGGCCGCAAGGCGTTCGGCCGCAATCCGGAGCGGGTTTTCGCCTTCCTTGACGAGGCCGCGTTTCACGCAGTCGGCGGCATTGGTGAGCTTGACGCGGCTGTTGCCGATCGGCGAGCCGCCGTAACGATGCAGGAGATAGGCCTTCTCACGCATGTCTTGCGTGATCTCGATGCGGTCGCCGAGCAAAACGCCCTGGTAGCCGGAACGGTAGGCGACCATCTCGATCTCCGGCGCGATGTCGTTATAGCGCTCGATCAGGCCGCCGACGGCGGACGACAGGCAGGGCGCAAGGCCTCCGGCGGTGAGCATTGCTACTTTCTGTTTGGCCATCGATCCTCCTTGACGCATACGCGTGCAGTTCAAAACCGAGGGAATGGATGCGACAGAGATGACCGCCTGTAAAGTGAATTTCTCAAGAAAAACCGGAACTTCGCCTCGGAGCCTCCAGACGGGGGAATATAATCGATTCAACCGGGCGACGGCCGTGCCCGGCCTGTGGAAAGACGAGGATGGCGGGCAGGGCGGATTGTGCCGGATAGGGAGGTAACTCGTTGGTGAACGGCGGTGATTGTTCGGAAAACATGAACATAGTTTAATCCGAGATGGACCGTCCGCCACCTTGCAATCCCCCGGATAATCTGGTCCATTGCGGTGATGATTTTCGACTTCGCCTGTCTCCAATTTTCCTCCCTCTGGGAACGACTGCTCGGCGCGATCGGCGACGCGGCTGGAAACACGCTCGGCCGCGTGGTGGAGGCGATCCGCACGCTGTTCGAAGGCGATCCGGAAACGCGCCGGAAAGTATCCTTTTCGGTGGCGATCATCGCCCTTTCCGCCAAGATGGCGAAGGCCGACGGCATCGTGACGGAAGCCGAAGTCCGGGCTTTCCAGCAGATCTTCGATTTTCCGGACGAGGAGGCGCGCAACGTGGCGCGGCTTTACAACCTCGCGCGCCAGGACGTCGCGGGTTACGAGGCCTATGCGATGAAGCTCGCGGGCCTCTGCGGTTCCGGCGCTTCCCAAAACTGCCCGATGCTGGAAAACGTGGTCGACGGCCTGTTCCACATCGCCAAGGCGGACGGGCTGGTGCACGAGAAGGAGCTCGGCTTCCTCGCCCGCATCGCAGAGATCTTCCGGATCGACGAGGCGCATTTCCGCCGCATCATGGCGCGTCACGTGCATCTCGACGGAGCGGATCCCTATCTTGTGCTCGGCGTGTCGCCCGAAGACGATTTTGCAAAGATCCGCAAGCAATACCGGCTGCTGGTCTCCGAGCATCATCCCGACAGGCTGATCGCCCGCGGCGTGCCGGTCGCGCTGCATGCCGCCGCCAATGAACGCATGGCGGCCCTCAACGCCGCTTATGCGGCGATTGCGAAAGAGCGCCGCGCCGCATGACAGTCTTTGCCGCCGACTATGCCGGCGCATCGGTAAGACCTTCCCCCAATCATGGCGAACGTGCCGGCGGGCTAAAGCCGGACATGATCATCCTGCATTATACGGGCATGGGAACCGCGGACGGCGCGCTCTCCTGGCTCTGTCGCGAGGAAAGCCAGGTTTCCAGCCATTATTTCGTCCATGAGGATGGGCGCGTGGTGCAGCTCGTGCCGGAGGGGCGCCGCGCCTGGCATGCGGGCAAGAGCTCCTGGGCAGGCGAGACGGACATCAATTCCTGTTCCATCGGCATCGAGATCGCCAATCCCGGCCATCCCGGAGGCCTGCCGGACTTTCCCGACAAGCAGATCGAGGCGGTCGCCGAATTGTGTCGCGATTGCGGCGCAAGGTGGAATATCCCGCCGGAGAGAGTGCTCGGGCACTCCGATGTGGCGCCGATCCGCAAGGTCGATCCGGGGGAGAATTTCCCCTGGGAAAAACTGCATGCCGGCGGGGTCGGTCATTGGATCGATCCGACCCCGATCAGCGGCGGCCGCTTCTTCCAGCTCGGTGAGAGCGGCCAGCCCATCGAAGCGCTGCAGTCGATGCTGTCTCTCTATGGTTATAACATTGAGATAACAGGGATTTTCTGCGAGCGAACGAAAGGCGTGGTGGAGGCGTTCCAGCGCCATTTCCGGCCGCAACTGGTCGACGGGATCGCCGACTTCTCGACCATCGACACATTGCACCGGCTGCTGAAGGCGATGCCGAAATACAGCTAGGTCGAACGTACCTCTTCGCCCCTGGATTTCGCCATAAAATCAGAAAATTTTTCCGTGCCACATCCTGTCCTTATTATCTCGTTCTAAAGAACTTGGTTAACGCAGCCGCCAGTGTGGACGGGGGTTGCAGAGATAAACGATCAGGTTCGGTGAACACCGCGCCGTCCATCCGGCGGTGCGGTGAGAGGATGTTTGCGTGTGAATGTCCGCGGACCTGCTAGTCCGGAGACATTCCTATTCAATGAAAAAATTGGCTGTTGCTGTCACGGCGGGTCTTGCCTTGCTCGCCGCGAATACCGAACGCGTGCGCGCTCAGGACGATACCGTCAGAACTTATACCAAACCACTGATCACGCCATGGGAAACGCGCGAGACCAGTTTTGCCGCACCCACGGATGCCGCCAAGCGCCTGCTTCGCCAGGTTCATTATGCGGATCTGATCGAGAAATATGCCGATCAATACGGCGTGCCGGTCGAGCTCGCCAATGCGGTGGTCCAGATCGAGAGCAATTTCCGCCCGACGGTGAAAGGCAAGGCCGGTGAGATCGGCCTCATGCAGATCAAGCCCGCAACGGCCCGCCTGATGGGATATGAAGGGCCGGATTACGGTCTCTACGATCCGGAAACGAATATCCGCTACGGGATGAAATATCTGGCAGGCGCCCACGAACGGGGCGGCGGCAAGACCTGCGGCACCATATTGCGATACAATGCCGGCCACGGCGCGACGCGGATGAACCCGATCTCCAGGCGCTATTGCAATCGGGTGGAGGCGATCCTGAAGGATACGCAACGTCCCGCCGAACAGCCCGCGGAGCAGACCGCGTCGCTTTCGCCTGCGGCATCCTGATTCCGGAAAACGGCTGGAAGTGCTTCGTGGAAACGGGCATTTTCGAGCCGACGGAATCAAGAGGGCAGGCATGACGGCACGGTTCAGATATATCGTTATCGGCAGGGGCATGATGGGTGCGGCCGCGGCCCGCCACCTCTCCAAATGGACCGAAGGCGTGGCGCTGATCGGTCCCGGCGAGCCGGCGGATTACACGCGGCATGAGGGCGTCTTCGCCAGCCATTACGACGAGGCGCGCATCACCAGGACGATCGATCCCGATCCCGTCTGGGCACGCCTCGCCAACCGGTCCATTGCGCGATACGGCGAGATCGCCGCCGAAAGCGGCATCGATTTCTACTCCGAATCCGGCTGCCTGCTGGTGGGGCCGAGACGGACGGGCGGCGCTCCGTCCTATGTCGGCAACGTTCTCGATGCGGCGGGCAGGCTCGGGGTCGCGACCGAGACGCTGGCGGACGCCGACCTGACAGACCGGTTTCCCTTCTTCTCCTTCCCTGACGGCAGCGAGGGGGTGTGGGAGCCGAAGGATGCCGGCCATATCAACCCGCGCCGGCTGGTGAAGGCGCAGGCGCAGCTTGCCCGGCGGCAAGGCGCGGCGATCATTCCGGAGACCGTTTCTTCCGTGCGCCAGGAAGGCGATGCCGTCACGGTCACGACCGCCGAAGGCAACATCTATTCGGGCGAGAAGGTCCTGGTCGCCGCCGGCGGTTTTTCCATCAACGAGAATCTCTTGCCGCGGCGTCTTGATCTCAAGGTTTATGCCCGCACCGTGGCCTTCTTCGAGGTGGACGAGGCTGCGATGGATGTCTGGGGCAGGGTGCCGTCGCTGATCTGGAAGTGGCGTGAAGGCGAGGACGGCATCTACCTTCTGCCGCCCGTGCGCTACCCCGACGGCAGGGTCTATCTCAAGATCGGCGGGGATCCGGACGATCTGCTGCTGCCGACGGAGCCGGAGGTGCGTGCGTCGTTCCGTTCCGGCGGGCGCGAAAGCACGAAACGGCGGCTCACCGAGATTATGACCCGGTTGATGCCGACGCTCGATCTTTCCCGTTCGTCCATGGCGGCCTGCGTCACCTCGTTCACGCCGACAGGCTACCCGGCGATCGCCATGACCGAGGCGGACCGTATCGGCGTCTTGAGCGGCGGCTGCGGCGCGGCGGCCAAGAGTTCCGACGAGATCGGCAGGCTGGGTGCGGAACTGATTTTCCACGGCCGGATCGTGGACGACGCCTATTCTGCGGATTTTTCGGCAAATTACCTGTAGACTCTGGCCTTCAACGCCCATGTCGGTTATGGACCGCATGCCAGTTGGCCGGGCAGCCGCGCTTCACCAGTGCCGAAAGGCGGTGAGGTGAGGAAAGTCCGGGCTCCACGGAAACACGGTGCCGGATAACATCCGGCGGGGGCGACCCCAGGGAAAGTGCCACAGAAAGGAAACCGCCCCGCTTTTTCTACCGCTTGGAAACCTCAAGCGGCTGAAATGGCGGGGTAAGGGTGAAAGGGTGGGGTAAGAGCCCACCGCGCCGCTGGCAACAGGGGCGGCAGGGTAAACCCCACCGGGAGCAAGACCGAATAGGGATGACGCGGGCCCAAGCGAAAGCGCGGGCTACAGCCGGTTTCCGGGCCAGTCATCCGGGTGGGTTGCGTGAGGCGATGCGCAAGCATCGTCCCAGATGAATGGCTGCCACGTTCCGGTGCCTGCACCGGAGCCATACAGAACCCGGCTTACAGGCCAACTGGCGTTTCTCTATATCGGCCCCAGGGAGGGGCTAGGCCTAAATCTCTCCGGCTGCGCGAATGGCGCATTTCGGGGCGCCGTTTCCGGTCGCTCCTTCCTTGCCTTAGTCCTGAAATTCCTTTTATTGCAGCGTCTTGAGAGGCCCGCGCGATTCACTTGCGGCGGTCTGCGGAGCCGGTTTCTCCGCTTGCGCCAATAACCCTTTGTTAAACTTAACGGCTTATAAATAAATCCGGTTTGGGAGCGGCAGGCGGGGCTTCTCCCATTGACGCCCATATGGTCCCATGGTATCCCAAAACTGCACTGCACAAGGGCGAATAAGCGCCCTCCAATCCCCGAGTATCGGTCGCAGGGCCGGGTGGGTTTTCGTCCATCCGGAAGGCGAAGCCGTATTCGGTGCGGCGTGCGTAGGCGGGCTGGGTCTCGTCTTGAACTGCAACGGGGCGGATGTTTGGCGTGATGAGCCGCTTCCTGTCGAATGCGACGAACAGGATCGATGCGAAGGGACGGGTTTCCGTGCCGGCGAGCTTCCGTTCGGTTCTTTCGGAGCGGGGAATCCAGGAGCTATACTGTCTCCAGGATTTCATCTATCCGGCGATCAGCGTCGGAGGGCCGGATCTGCTCGATCGCTACGAGCGGCAGATCGCTTCCGTGGATCCTTTTTCGCCGGAGGCGAACCGGATGTCGCTGCTCGTGCATGGCGGCGGCGTCTTCATGAGGCTCGATGCGGAGGGCCGGCTGATGGTCACGGATTTCATTCGCGACTTCACGGGAATCGGCTCGGAAGTGACCTTCGTCGGGCGCTCGGATCATTTTCAGTTGTGGCAGCCGCAGGCGTTTCACGAGGCGCAGGCGGCGGCGAGAGAGGGGCGTTCGGGTTTGCGCCCTTCATGAAACAGAGGAGAGGGATGGTGGCGAATCCAGGCGACGGAACAACCGAGCCCGAAGGCGGACCGGTTCGCCACATCCCGGTTCTCCTCGAAGAGGTCGTCCGGGCGCTGGAACCCCGGCCCGGCAGGCTCATCCTCGACGGCACGTTCGGTGCGGGCGGCTATACGTCCGCTCTTCTTGCTGCCGGCGCCGACGTGATCGCGCTCGATCGCGATCCGACGGCGATCGCGGCTGGCCGGGCTCTGGCCGATGCTTCCTCGGGGCGGCTCAAACTCATCCATTCGCAGTTCTCGCGGCTTGCCGACCATGCGCCTGAGGGCGGGCTCGACGGCGTCGTATTCGATATCGGCGTTTCCTCCATGCAAATCGACGAGGCGGAGCGGGGCTTCTCCTTCCAGAAGAACGGACCGCTCGACATGCGCATGTCGAAGGACGGCGTTTCGGCCGCCGATGTCGTCAATCGCGCCAAGGCGAGCGATCTCACCCGTATCTTCGGGTTCCTCGGAGAGGAAAAGCAGGCGGGCCGCATCGCCCGCGCCATCGAGAAGCGCCGCGCCTCCCAGCCTTTCGCCACCACGCGGGACCTCGCGAACCTCATCGAGACGGTCAATCCCCGCAAGGCCAAGGACAAGATCCATCCGGCGACGCGCGTCTTCCAGGCGTTGCGCATCTTCGTCAACGACGAGCTCGGCGAACTCGCCGAGGCGCTGTTTGCGGCCGAACGGGTTCTGAAGCCCGGCGGACGGCTGGTCGTCGTCACCTTCCATTCGCTCGAAGACCGGATCGTCAAGCAGTTCTTCGCCGATCGCTCCGGCAAGGTTTCCGGTTCTCGCCACCTGCCGATGGTCGAGGCCAAGCCCGTGATCTTCGAGGCGCTCGGCAAGCCGATGATCGCGGCGAGCGACGAGGAGGCGGAAGCCAATCCGCGCGCCCGTTCCGCGAAGCTGCGGGCAGGCATCCGCACCGCCGCACCGCCGCGGGCCGCCGACATGTCCATTTTCGATCTGCCCGACCTCGCCAGCCTCGCAAAGATGGGAGCGTAAGGAATGCTCAGAAGCTTCGATCTCGTCCTGATCGGCATCATGACGGCAGCCGCCGTCGTCACCTACACGATCAAGCATCGCGCCGACGAGAAGCTCGCGGAAGTCCGGCGGCTGGAGTCGGAAATCAAGCTGGAAAAGGACACGATCGAGCTCCTGAGGGCGGACTGGGCCCTGTTGACCCAGCCGAACCGCCTGCACCGGCTCGTCAATGTCTACAATTCCGAACTGTCTCTCGCGCCGACCGAGCCCACCCAGCTCGCCATGCCGAAGGAACTGCCGATGATGAGGTCGGCGCTGCCGCAGCCGGAGACGACGATCGAGGATATCATCGCCGGCAAGGACAGCGAGGTTGCGGCGGCTCTGAAGGGCGTTGCCGCCGCCAAGGCGAAGCCCGCCCCCAAAATCCCGGTCCCGCTGCCGCGCGGTTCCATTGAAGCTATCTCCACAGGATCGGTGAACCGCTGATGTCTTTTCTGTCCCGCATCATGGTCTTGAAGAGCCGGGCGCATTTCTCCTCCGGCAGCCGCGGCCGCGTCTCGGAAGCGGCGTCTTTCGAAGGCACCCGCAAGCGCAAGTCGGCGCAGGCCAGGAACCGCGTCGGTCTGCTGATCGCCGGTTTCGCCATCTTCTACTGCGTCATCGGCGGCCGCCTCGTGCAATACGGCGTGGCGCAGCCGCTGACGACGTCGAGCATCCTGCCGGCCGACCGGCTGATGGCTTCGCGGCCCGATCTCGTCGACCGCAACGGGGAATTGCTGGCGACCGATATCAGCACGGTTTCGCTCTTCGCGGAGCCGCACAAGATCGTCGACGCGGACGAAGTCATCGAGAAGCTCTCGACCGTGCTTCACGATCTCGACGTGAGATCGACCTATTCGAAGCTCAAGTCCAACTCCCGTTTCCAGTGGCTGCGCCGCCAGCTCACGCCGAAGCAGCAGAGCCAGATTCTCGCGCTCGGCATTCCGGGCATCGGTTTCCGGCCTGAAAAGCGCCGTTTCTATCCGGGCGGTCCGACCGCGGCGCATGTCGTCGGCTACGTCAATATCGACAATCGCGGCGTCGCCGGCATGGAGCGTTACGTCGACAGCCAGGGTCTTGCGGACCTCGCGGCCGTCGGCATGACGTCGAGCCAGCCGCTGGAGCCGGTCAAGCTGTCGATCGATCTGCGCGTCCAGTCGATTGTCCGCGACGTGGTGGCCGAATCGATGATCAAGTATCGCTCCATCGGAGCCGGCGCCGTCGTGCTCGACGTCCACACCGGCGAGATACTGGGCATGGCGTCCGCACCGGATTTCGATCCCAACAATCCGGTCGCCGGCGGCGAGGAGGGGTGGTTCAACCGCATGTCGAACGGCACGTTCGAAATGGGCTCGACCTTCAAGTCCTTCACCATCGCCATGGGGCTCGATTCCGGCAAGATGAACCTGCAGAGCACGTTCGACGCGCGTTACCCGATCCGCATCGGCGGCTTCACCATCAAGGATTTCCACGGCAAGGGACGCGTGCTCAGCGTTCCCGAAATCTTCCAGTATTCCTCCAATATCGGCACCGCGAAGATCGCCGATACCGTCGGTATCGAAGGCCACAAGGATTTCCTCACCAAGCTCGGTCTCCTGACGAAGATGCAGACCGAGCTTCCGGAAGTGGCGCAGCCGAGCCAGCCCCGCGAGTGGAAGAAGATCAACTCGATCACCATCTCCTTCGGCCATGGCGTCTCGACGACGCCGCTGCAGACCGCGGTCGCGGGTGCGGCCCTCGTCAACGGCGGCAAGCTGATCGAGCCGACTTTCCTGCCGCGCACGCGTGAAGAGGCCGACAAGGTGGCGGCCCAGGTGCTCAAGCCTTCGACCAGCAAGGACATGCGCTTCCTGTTCGACTGGAACGGCATCAACGGGTCCGGCAGGAATGCGCGCGTTGCCGGTTTCGATGTCGGCGGCAAGACGGGCACGGCCGACAAGGTGGTCAACGGGCGCTACGCGCACGACAAGAACTTCAACGCGTTCCTGGCGGCCTTTCCGATGGACAATCCGCAATATGTCGTCCTGACGTTCTCGGATGAGCCGAAGACCGACAAGGGCAACGGCGCGGCGCTCGCGGCCACCTCCGCCGCGCCGATGGTGAAGGAAATCATCAGCCGCGCAGCGCCTATTCTCGGTGTAAAGCCGAAATTCGGCAATGACGGCTCTGCCCTGCTCGTGTCTTATTGAGCGATAACAACTTGAGCGGACGATTCGTGGGGACGACGGGACGACGCTCAGAATGGACAATCAGTCGATGAAATTGCGAGACCTTGCCGGTCAGGACTTTCCGGAAATAGCCGAGCTGATGGCGGGGCCGGCGGGCGATCTCGATGTGACAGGCCTCTCCTCCGACAGCCGCAAGGTGAAGCCCGGCATGCTGTTTGCCGCGCTTGCAGGCTCGAAGGCCGACGGCTCGGCCTATATCGGCGATGCCGCCGCGCGCGGTGCGGTCGCGGCTATCGCCGCCCATTCTGCCGAAACCGGCATTCCGGTTCTCGCGGTTTCCAATCCGCGCCGGCTTCTCGCGCTCGCCGCCGCCCGGTTCTACGGCGCCCAGCCGGAAACCATGGTTGCGGTGACGGGAACGGCGGGCAAGACCTCCGTCGCCTCCTTCACCCGCCAGATATGGGCGCATGCCGGTCATGCCGCGGCGCAGATCGGCACCACCGGCGTCGTTTCGCCGACCCGCAACGATTACGGCTCGCTGACGACGCCCGATCCGGTGGAGCTTCAGAAACTTCTTGCGGAACTGGCCGCGGAAGGCGTCACCCATGCGGCGATGGAAGCCTCAAGCCACGGTCTCGACCAGAGCCGGCTCGACGGCGTGCGGCTGTCGGCCGCCGGTTTCACCAATCTCGGCCGCGACCATATGGACTACCATCCGACGGTCGAGAGCTACATGGCCGCCAAGATGCGGCTTTTCGATACGCTGCTGCCGAAGAGCGCGCCGGCCGTGATCTTCGCCGACGATGCCTGGTCCGACGAGGCGATCCGTGCGGCGACCGCGGCGGCTCTCGATGTGCGCACCGTCGGGCGGCGCGGCGATTATCTTTCTCTCAAGCGCGTCGAGCATTTCCGCCACCGGCAGATGGCCGAGGTGCATTTCGGCGACGAGATATTCGAGGTCGACATTCCGCTCGCCGGCGATTTCCAGGTGGCCAACGCTCTCGTCGCGGCCGGCCTTGCCATGTCGACCGGCGTGCCGGCTTCGGTCGCGATGGCCGCGCTCGAAAGGCTCACAGGCGCCTCCGGCCGCCTCGAACTCGTCGGCCAGACGAAGGACGGCGCGCCTGCCTATGTCGACTATGCCCACAAGCCGGATGCGCTGGAAAACGTCCTGACCTCCGTCCGCCCCTTCACGACGGGGCGCGTGATCGTTGTCTTCGGCTGCGGCGGCGATCGCGACAAGGGCAAGCGGCCGATCATGGGCGAGGTGGCGACGCGGCTTGCCGATGTCGTCATCGTCACCGACGACAATCCGCGTTCCGAGGTGCCGGAAGTGATCCGCGCTGAGATCATGGCGGCGGCACCCGGCGCGATCGAAATCGGCGACCGGGCGCAGGCGATCGGCGAGGCGGTCAGGATGCTGCATTCCGGCGACACGCTGATCGTCGCCGGCAAGGGCCATGAGGAAGGCCAGACGATCGGCACCACGGTCCTGCCGTTTTCCGACCATGTGGAAGTGCGCAAGGCGCTGGAGGAGCTGAAGCCATGAGCTTTCTGTGGACCTCTGAGGATATGACGGCCGTGATAGGCGGCCGGCCGATCGGCACGCTGCCGGAAGGCATTACGGGCATTTCCATCGACAGCCGGTCGATCGGGGAAGGCGAGGCCTTCTTCGCCATCAAGGGCGATCGCGTCGACGGCCACGACTTCGCCAGCATGGCGGTTGCGAACGGCGCCTCGCTCATCGTCGTCAGCGAGGCGAAGCTTCCGGCGCTCGGGCGTCTGATCGCGCCGATGATCGTCGTCGACGATGTGCTGGCAGCGCTTGGCCGGCTTGCGGTGGCGTCGCGCGAGCGGAGCAATGCCCGGATCGTCGCCGTCACCGGCTCGGTCGGCAAGACGACGACGAAGGAGATGCTGCGGCACGTGCTGGCGCCCTCCGGCAAGGTGCATGCGGCCGTCGCGTCCTTCAACAATCATTGGGGCGTGCCGCTGACGCTGGCGCGCATGCCGGCGGATGCCGAGTTCGGCGTCTTCGAGATCGGCATGAACCATCCGGACGAGATCCGGCCCCTGGTGAAGATGGTGCGGCCGCATGTGGCGATGATCACCACGATCGCCGCCGCCCATCTCGGCCATTTCAAGGACCTCGAGGAGATCGCCGCCGCCAAGGCCGAGATTTTCGAAGGCGTCGAGCCGGGCGGTGCGGCGATCCTCAACCGCGATATCGGGCAATTCGGCTTTCTGGAGCAGAAGGCTCAGGAGGCGGGCATTGCCCGCATCTATACCTTCGGCCAGCACGCCAAGGCGGATTTCCGCCTCGCTGATTTCGAGGGCAATGCGGAGAGCTCGACCGTCTGGGCCGTGCTGAGCGGCGAGACGTCGGAAATCCACATCGGCGCGCCCGGCCGGCATATCGCCGAAAACGCCATGGCGGCGCTCGGCGCCTGCCTGCTCGTCGGGGCGGACATGGCGAGGGCGATGGAGGCGCTTGCCGCGCTGAAGCCGGTGAAGGGCAGGGGCGAGCGCCACCTGCTCGGTATCAGCGAAGGCCACCTGACCTTGATCGACGAAAGCTACAATGCCAATCCGGCTTCCATGCGCGCGGCGATCGCGCTGCTTGCGTCCGCGACGCCCGAACTGACCGGCCGGCGAATCGCCGTGCTCGGCGACATGCTCGAGATGGGCGAATTCTCCGGCAGGGTGCACGAGGAACTGGCAGGCCCGCTGCTCGCCGCCGGCATCGAACATGTCTGGCTTGCCGGTCCGGAGATGGCGGCGCTGCGCGACGCGCTGCCGGACAGCGTCCAGGTGGAATACCGCGAGAAGACCTCGGAGCTTGCCGATTTCGTCGTGCGCTCGGTCATTCCCGGCGACGTGGTGATGGTGAAGTCGTCGCTCGGGCTCGGCTTCGGCAAGATCGTCGCCGCACTTCTTGACAACTATCCGGCGTTTTCCGACACGGGGCGCCAATCTTGATAAGACGCGGCTTGAGAAAGGGCCCTGAATGCTGATCTGGCTTGTGGAACTGGCGGATAAACTTCAATTTTTCAATCTGTTCCGATACATCACCTTCCGGACCGGTGCCGCCCTCTTCACCTCGGCCCTGATCGTCTTCCTCTTCGGTCCCATGATCATCGACTCGCTTCGCGTCCGTCAGGGCAAGGGTCAGCCGATCCGCGCCGACGGGCCACAGACCCATTTCAAGAAGGCCGGCACGCCGACCATGGGCGGCCTGATGATCCTCGCCGGCATCGTCGGCGGCTCGCTTCTCTGGGCCGACCTTTCCAACATCTACGTCGTCGCCACGCTTTTGGTGACGCTCGGTTTCGGTGCAATCGGTTTTTACGACGACTACCTCAAGGTCACGAAGCAGACGGACAAGGGCTTTTCCGGCAAGGCCCGCCTCGCCATCGAATTCGTGATCGCCGGCATCGCCGTCTTCTTCATGATGCGCATGGCGGTCGCCACCGGCTCCTCGACCAATCCGACGCTGGGCACCTCGGTCGCCTTTCCGTTCTTCAAGGACCTGTTCATCAATCTCGGCATCTTCTTCGTGCTGTTCGGCGGCTTCGTGATCGTCGCGGCCGGCAATGCGGTGAACCTGACCGACGGTCTCGACGGGCTCGCCATCGTGCCGGTGATGATCGCAGCCGCGTCGTTCGGCGTGATCGCCTATCTCGCGGGCAACGCGGTTTTCGCGAACTATCTGCAGATCAATTTCGTTCCCGGCACCGGCGAGCTTGCCGTCATCCTGGGCGCGGTGATCGGCGCGGGCCTCGGTTTTCTCTGGTTCAACGCGCCGCCGGCCGCGATCTTCATGGGCGATACCGGTTCGCTGGCGCTCGGCGGCCTGATCGGCTCCGTCGCCGTCGCCACCAAGCACGAGATCGTCATGGCGATCATCGGCGGCCTCTTCGTGATGGAGACGCTCTCGGTCATCATCCAGGTGGGTTTCTTCAAGATGACCGGCCGGCGCGTCTTCCTGATGGCGCCGATCCATCACCATTTCGAAAAGCTCGGCTGGACGGAGAGCCAGGTGGTGATCCGCTTCTGGATCATCGCCGTCGGGCTGGCGATGCTCGGCCTTTCAACACTCAAGCTGCGGTGACGCCACGATGATCCCCGTCACCACATTCCGGGACAAGCAGGTCGCGCTCTTCGGGCTCGGCGGCTCGGGCCTTGCGACGGCAAAAGCGCTCGTCGCCGGTGGCGCGAGGGTCGTCGCCTGGGACGACAATCCGGACAGCGTCGCGAAGGCGGCGGGCGAGGGGATCGCGACCGCCGACCTGCGCACCATCGACTGGCCGGCGCAGGCCGCCTTCGTGCTGTCACCCGGCGTGCCGCTCACCCATCCGAAGCCCCATTGGAGCGTCGATCTCGCCCGGGCGGCCGGTGTCGAGATCATCGGCGATGTCGAGCTTTTCGTCCGCGAGCGGCGCGCGCATGCGCCGGATTGCCCGTTCATCGCCATCACCGGCACCAACGGCAAGTCGACCACCACGGCACTGATCGCCCATATCCTGACATCGAGCGGACGCGATACGCAGCTCGGCGGCAATATCGGCACAGCGATCCTGACGCTCGATCCGCCGAAGGCGGAGCGCTACTTCGTCGTTGAGTGCTCGTCCTACCAGATCGATCTTGCGCCGACGCTCGATCCGACCGCCGGCATCCTCTTGAACCTTACGCCCGACCATCTCGATCGCCACGGCACGATGCAGCACTATGCCGACGTGAAGGAGCGGCTGGTCGCCGGCAGCCGGACGGCGGTGATCGGCGTCGACGATTCCTACAGCGCCCTGATCGCCGACCGCGTCGAGCGTGCCGGCGTCGCCGTCAGGCGGATTTCCAAGCGCAGCGTCGTCGCCGATGGCCTTTATGCCGAAGGCACCCGGATCGTCGAAGTGCATGGCGGAGCGTCGTCGACGCTCGTCGATCTCGGCGGCATCCAGACGCTGAAAGGCAGCCACAACGCCCAGAACGCCGCTGCGGCGATCGCCGCATGCCTCGCCGTCGGCGTGTCGGCGGAGGACATCCGTGCGGGCCTCAAATCCTTCCCCGGCCTCAAGCATCGCATGCAGCCGGTCGGCCGGTTGACGAACCAGGGCGGCGGCCAGGTCGTCTTCGTCAACGATTCGAAGGCCACCAATGCGGATGCGGCCGCTCCGGCGCTTTCCAGCTACGACCGCATCTACTGGATCGCGGGCGGTCTGCCGAAAGAGGGCGGGATCGTAAGCCTTGCTCCACTTTTCGGGCGTATTGTCAAAGCCTACCTGATCGGAGAGGCGGCGCCGGCCTTCGCGGCGACCCTCGGAGAGGCGGTGCCTTATGAAATATCGGGCACGCTGGAAAGGGCCGTCGCCCACGCCGCCGAAGACGCGAGCGCCGACGCCACGCCGTCCGCGGTGATGTTGTCGCCCGCCTGCGCCAGCTTCGATCAGTTCAAGAATTTCGAGGTCCGCGGCGATGCCTTCGTCGGCCATGTCGCAGCACTCGACGGCGTTACGATGTTGATCGACCTTGGTTGATCGGGACGGAAGGGGAAGCTGACAGATGGTAAGCCGCGCAGATCGTGGGCCGCTCGCAGACTGGTTCTGGACGATCGACCGTTTCTTCCTCGCTGCCTTCGTGCTCCTCATGGGCCTCGGCTTCATGCTTTCCTTCGCCGCTTCGCCGGCGGTGGCCGAGCGCATCGGTCTCGACAGCTTCCATTTCGTCGAACGCCACGCGATTTTCCTGCTGCCGTCGCTGGCGGTGATGATCGGACTGTCCTTCCTGACGCCGAGGCAGGTGCGCCGCACCGCGATCGTGCTGCTGGTCATATCCGTGGCGATGATGGTGCTGGCGCTGTTCTTCGGTGTCGAAGTCAAGGGTTCGCGCCGCTGGCTCGGCATCGGCAGCTTCTCCATCCAGCCATCGGAATTCATGAAGCCGGCCTTCGTCGTGGTCTGCGCTTGGCTGTTTGCCGAACACGCGCGCCAGCCGGAAATTCCGGGCAACCTCTTCGCCATCATCCTGTTCGGCATCGTTGCGGCGCTGCTCGTCGCCCAGCCGGACTTCGGCCAGACCATTCTGACCAGCGTCGTCTGGGGCGGCATGTTCTTCATGGCCGGCATGCCGTGGCTCTGGATTTTCCTGCTCGGCGGGGTAGGCGCCGGCGGCATCGTCGCGGCCTATTACATGCTGCCGCACGTGACGGCGCGTTTCGACAAGTTCCTGACCGGCGAGGGGGACCGCTTCCAGATCGAGACTGCCCATGAGGCCATTCTCCAGGGCGGCTGGTTCGGCCAGGGACCGGGCGAAGGCATCGTCAAGCGCATCCTGCCGGACAGCCATACGGACTTCATCTTCTCCGTTGCCGCGGAGGAATTCGGCATTATCTTCTGCATGGCGCTGGTGGCGATCTTCGCCTTCGTCGTGCTGCGCGGCCTCAACCACGCTTTCAAGGAGCGCAACGACTTCAACCGTTTTGCGGTCGCGGGCCTGGTGCTGCAGATCGGCATGCAGTCGCTGATCAATATCGGCGTCAACCTCGAACTGATGCCGGCCAAGGGGATGACGCTGCCTTTGATCTCCTATGGCGGCTCGTCGATGATCGCGATCTGCGTCACGGCCGGCTTCGTTCTGGCGCTGACGCGCCACCGTCCCGAGAAGCGGGCGCAGGAGAGAAGCCTGTTCCGGGTCGCCTCGGGCGTGCCGGCGGAGTGATAAAGATGATTCAAGTTAACCCCCCTCTGCCCTGCCGGGCATCTCCCCCTCCAGGGGGGAGATCGGCAAATGGCCAGTGCGGCATCCTCCCTTTGATCTCCCCCCTTGAGGGGGAGATGTCACGAAGGTCCGAAGGACGAGGGGGGTGTAGGGTGGAGGCGTCTCGATGACCAAAGGCATCATCCTGCTTGCCGCAGGAGGAACCGGCGGCCATGTGTTTCCGGCCGAGGCGCTTGGCTACGAGCTCCGCGAGCGCGGTTATTCCGTCCATCTCGTCACCGACAGCCGGGCGGAACGGTTCGCAGGCACGTTTCCGGCCGAGGAAATCCATGTGGTGCCCTCCGCGACCCTGGGTTCCAAGAACCCGGTTGCTGTCATCCGCACCGGCTGGAAGCTCTGGACCGGGCTCAGAGCGGCGCGCCGGCTGATCGGCAGGCTGAAGCCGCTCGCCGTC
Source organism: Neorhizobium sp. CSC1952 (assembly GCF_030378245.1). Taxonomy (NCBI): domain Bacteria; kingdom Pseudomonadati; phylum Pseudomonadota; class Alphaproteobacteria; order Hyphomicrobiales; family Rhizobiaceae; genus Neorhizobium; species Neorhizobium sp. CSC1952. Next base: position 3,914,575 of record NZ_CP128416.1, read on the forward strand.
GTCGGTTTCGGCGGCTATCCCACCGTGCCGCCGCTGATGGCTGCGACCTCGATGGGCGTGCCGTCGATGATCCACGAGCAGAATGCCGTGATGGGTCGCGCCAACAAAGCCCTGGCGGCCAAGGTCCAGGCGATCGCAGGCGGCTTCCTGCCCGAGAGCGACGGCCCCTATGCGGACAAGACGGTCACGACCGGCAACCCGGTGCGTCCCGCAGTGCTCGCCGCTTCGAACATTCCCTACGTCGCCTCCCGCGGCAGTGATCCGTTCCGCCTCGTGGTCTTCGGCGGCAGCCAGGGCGCGCAGTTCTTTTCCTCCGCCGTACCGACGGCGTTGAGCCTGCTCGACAAGGCCGAGCGCGACCGCCTCGCCGTCACCCAGCAGGCGCGTCCCGAGGACAAGGATCGCGTCACCTCCTGCTTTGCGAAACTCGGGGCGCCGGCCGATATCTCCTCGTTCTTCTCGGACATGGCGGAACGGCTTGCGACGGCACATCTCGTCGTCTGCCGCTCCGGCGCCTCGACCGTTTCGGAAATCGCGGTGATCGGCCGCCCGGCCATTCTCGTGCCTTACCCGCATGCTCTGGATCACGATCAGGCGGCCAACGCGGCGGCGCTCGTCGCGACGGGCGGTGCGCAGGTCGTGCCGCAATCGGAGCTTTCCCCCGAGAAGCTTGCTTCCCTCATTTCGGCGGCGATGAAGGAGCCGGACCGGCTGGAGAAAATGGCCGCGGCGGCGAAAACGGCAGGGCATCCGAACGCTGCAAGCTTGCTTGCGGACATGGTCGTCGCTATTGCCGAGCGCAGATCGGTTACGGAATTCAAGACATCGGCAGATACGATGTTGCAGGACAGGGGAGTGCGGGCATGAAGATGCCGAAGGCCATCGGGCTCGTTCATTTCATCGGCATCGGCGGGATCGGCATGAGCGGCATCGCCGAGGTGCTCCACAATCTCGGCCACAAGGTGCAGGGCTCGGATCAGGCCGATGGCGCCAACGTCCAGCGCCTGCGCGACAAGGGCATCCCGGTCTTCGTCGGCCACCAGCCGGAAAATCTGGGCGATGCGGAAGTCGTCGTCGTGTCGACCGCCATCAAGAAGAACAATCCGGAGCTCGTCGCCGCGCGCGAAAGGTCGCTGCCGATCGTCCGCCGCGCCGAGATGCTCGCCGAACTGATGCGCTTCCGCAATGCGATCGCGATCGGCGGCACGCACGGCAAGACGACGACCACCTCGATGGTCGCCACCCTTCTGGAAGCCGGCGGGCTCGATCCGACCGTCATCAATGGCGGCATCATCAACGCCTACGGCACCAATGCCCGCATGGGCGAGGGCGAATGGATGGTGGTGGAGGCCGACGAATCGGACGGCACTTTCCTCAAGCTTCCCGCCGATGTCGCGGTCGTCACCAATATCGATCCGGAACATCTCGATCACTACGGCAATTTCGACGCGGTGCGGGCGGCCTTCCGGCAGTTCGTCGAGAACGTGCCCTTCTACGGCTTCGGCGTGCTCTGCCTCGATCATCCGGAAGTGCAGGCCCTCGTCGGCCGCATCGAGGACCGCAAGATCGTCACCTATGGCGAGAACCCGCAGGCCGACGCCCGCTTCTTCAACGTCCGCATGGAAGGCACCAAGTCCGTCTTCGATGTGGAAATCCGTCGCCGCCGGACCGGACGGGTCTTCAGTTTCAAGGATCTGACGCTGCCGATGCCCGGCCGCCACAATATCTCGAACGCCACCGCCGCGATCGCCGTCGCCAACCGGCTCGGCATTTCGGAGAAGGACATCCGCAAGGGGCTGGCTGCCTTCGGCGGCGTCAAACGCCGCTTCACGCTCACCGGCACCTGGAACGGCGTGTCCGTCTTCGACGACTACGGCCACCATCCGGTGGAGATCAAGGCGGTGCTGAAGGCAGCGCGCGAGGCATGCCAGGGCCGCATCATCGCCGTGCACCAGCCGCACCGCTATACCCGTCTTTCGAGCCTGTTCGAGGATTTCGCCAATTGCTTCAACGATGCCGACAGCATCATCCTCGCACCGGTCTATGCGGCGGGCGAAGAGCCGATTGAAGGCGTCAATTCCGAGGCGCTGGTGGCCCGCATCCGCTCCGGCGGCCATCGCGACGCGCGGTACATGGCGTCGCCCACGGAACTCGCTTCGATTGTGTCGGGCATTGCTAAACCGGGTGATTTCGTGGTTCTTCTGGGGGCTGGCAATATTACGCAGTGGGCGGCCGCATTGCCGAAGGAACTGGAAAGCATATCGGGACGATAGGAAATGAAACAGGTGAATGGGGAAAAGCTTCTGGCGTCGTTGGGAGTTGGCGTCGAAAAACTGCGCGGGCGCCTCACGCCGGACGCGCCGATGGATCGCGTCACTTGGTTTCAGGCAGGCGGCCTTGCCGAGCTCATGTTCCAGCCCCACGACATCGACGACCTCGTCACCTTCCTGCAGATCCTGCCGGAGGAGGTGCCGCTGACGGTGGTCGGCGTCGGCTCGAACCTGCTCGTGCGTGACGGCGGCATTCCTGGCGTCGTACTGCGCCTCTCGGCCAAGGGGTTCGGCGGCCTCGACCTCGTCGGCGAGAACCGCATCCAGGCCGGTGCCATCTGCCCGGACAAGCATATCGCCGCCATGGCCATGGACAACGGGATCGGCGGTTTCGCCTTCTATTACGGCATTCCGGGCTCGATCGGCGGCGCGCTTCGCATGAATGCCGGAGCCAACGGCACCGAGACGGCCGACCGGGTCGCCGAGGTTCATGCCGTCGACCGCAAGGGCAACAAGCACGTGTTCTCGAAGGCGGAGATGGGCTACAGCTACCGCCATTCGGCCGCCCCGGCGGACCTGATCTTCACGCATGCCGTCTTCGAAGGCTACCCCGAGGATCGCGCCAAGATCCGCGCCGAGATGGATGCGGTCCGCCAGCATCGCGAGACCGTGCAACCGATCAAGGAAAAGACCGGCGGCTCGACCTTCAAGAATCCCGAAGGCCATTCGGCCTGGAAGCTGATCGACGAGGCGGGCGGCCGCGGCCTGATGAGCGGCGGCGCGCAGATGTCGTCGCTCCACTGCAACTTCATGATCAATATCGGCCATGCGACCGGCTACGACCTGGAATATCTCGGCGAGACGGTCCGCCAGCGGGTCTTCGAACACGCCGGCATCAAGCTCGAATGGGAGATCAAGCGACTCGGCATCTTCATGCCCGGCCGCGAAGTGAAGCCGTTTCAGGGCGCGACGACGGAATAGTTCAATTCTCGAAGTAAAAAAAGCCGCGGAAGCAATGCTTTCGCGGCCTTTCTTCTTGTGAACTGCGAAGTCAGACTTCGTCCTTGCCCGAAAGCAGGATGCAGACGAGCGTCACCACGGCCGAAAGGCCCATATAGTAGCCCACATAGGTCATGCCGTAATTCGCCTGGAGCCATGTGGCGATATAGGGGGCGAGCGAGGCCCCGAAAATGCCGGCGAAATTGAAGGTGATGGACGAGCCGGTATAGCGGACGGCGGTCGGGAAGGGCGCTGCGAGCGCCGTGCCGATCAGTCCGTAGGTCATGCCCATCAGCACCATCGCAATCGTGACGAACACAAAGATCGACGCTTCGCCGCCGGTCATCAGTCCGGGCAGGAAGAAGGAGAAGATGCCGATCAGCACGGTCGTCAGGATCAGCATTTCCCGCCGGCCGAAGCGGTCGCCCAGTTTGCCGATGATCGGGATGAAGATGCCGAAGACGACGGAGCCGAGCAGTTGCACTTCCAGTGCTTCGATGAACGGCATCTGCAGCACCTTGATGTTGTAGGAGAGCAGGTAGGCCGAGCCGATATAGAAGAGCACGAAGGTGGCGAGCGCCACGAAAGTGCCGAGCACCAGGCTGCGCTTGTGATTGCGGAAGAGTTCCGCGACCGGCACCTCGACGCGCTCATGCTTGTCGATCGCCTTCTGGAAGTCGGGCGTTTCGGTGATCGAGAGGCGCACCCAGAGGCCGATGGCGATCAGCACGATCGAGGCGAGGAACGGTACGCGCCAGCCCCAGCTCAGGAGCGATTCCTGCGAGATGAAGTGCAGCAGGATCCAGAACACGCCGGAGGACAGGAACAGGCCGACCGGCGCGCCGAGCTGCGGGAACATGCCGTACCAGCTCCGCTTGCCTTCCGGCGCGTTTTCGGTGGCGAGCAGCACCGCGCCGCCCCATTCTCCGCCGAGACCGAAGCCCTGGCCGAAACGGCAGAGCGCGAGCAGCAGCGGAGCGGCGACGCCGATCGTGTCGTAGGACGGCAGGAGCCCGATCACCACGGTCGAAATGCCCATCGTCAACAGGGCTGCGACCAGCGTCGTCTTGCGTCCGATACGGTCGCCGAAGTGACCGAACACCACGGCGCCGAGCGGGCGGGCGAAGAAGGCGATCGAAAAGGTGGCGAAGGATGCAAGAAGCGCGGTCGTGGGGTCGCTGTTTGGGAAGAACAGGGCCGGGAAGACCAGGACCGCGGCGGTCGCGTAAACATAGAAATCGAAAAATTCGATTGTCGTGCCGACCAGACTGGCCGTCAGGACTCGTGCAGGGGAATTCGATGCAACAGGCTCTAACGGCTCAGCGGACGGCGATACGGAAGGTATCGCGTTTGTCATGCTGATTCCATTCAAAGAAGGTTTCTTTCAAGGCTCATAGGAGGCCGGGGAGGGCAATAGCGTAATTTTCTGGCCGCTGAAACCGAAAATCCGCAATGATCGGCAAAAAAGCTGCTTTCCTGCCTCATGAAATGCTGCCGCGGGAAAACGATCAACGGTCTGCGTCACGCGCTTTCGTCCAGGGAGACAGGGTTTCGCGTTAACCTTTTCCGATTCGATTTTTCCTTTGTTTTCATGCTGTTGGTTTCTTGGATTAATCAAAGTAAACGATTTGTTAACTATATTCGGGCACTAATGCAGGCATGCCTTATATCCGGCGGGAATCGCCTGCGGAAACAAGGTTGGCGCAAGGCGCCGAGGCGTAGAGTGAAATCTTTTTCAGGAGTGATCGATGAGCGACAAGCACGTGGCTGTTCTGATGGGAGGGTTCTCCTCCGAGCGGCCTGTCAGCCTGTCCTCGGGCAATGCCTGTGCCGACGCCCTTGAGGGCGAAGGCTATCGCGTCACCCGCGTCGATGTCGGCCGGGACGTCGCGGCCGTGCTTGCCGAACTCAAGCCGGATGTCGCCTTCAATGCCTTGCACGGGCCTTTCGGCGAGGACGGCACGATCCAGGGCATCCTCGAATACCTGGAGATCCCGTATACGCATTCCGGCGTGCTGGCCTCCGCGCTTGCCATGGACAAGCATCAGGCCAAGCACGTCGCCAGGGCCGCCGGCATTCCGGTCGCCGAGGCGAAGGTGATGAGCCGGTTCGAGATCGGAAACCTCCACCCCATCAAGCCGCCCTATGTGGTGAAGCCGGTCCGTGAGGGGTCGTCCTTCGGTGTGGTGATCGTCCAGGAGAATCAGTCCCATCCGCCGCAGGTCATCGGCTCTTCCGAGTGGCGCTACGGCGAGCAGGTGCTTGTCGAGCGCTATATCTATGGGCGTGAGCTCACCTGCGGCGTCATGGGCGGCGTGGCGCTCGGCGTGACGGAAGTCGTGCCCGTCAGCCATGCCTTCTACGACTACGACGCGAAATATGCCGAAGGTGGTTCGAAACACGTCATTCCGGCGCAGATTTCACCGAATATTTACCAAAAGATTCAAACACTGGCGCTCAAGGCGCATCAGGCGATGGGCTGCCGGGGCGTCAGTCGCTCAGACTTCCGCTACGACGACCGCTTCTCCGAGGACGGCGAGGTTATCTGGCTCGAGATCAACACGCAGCCGGGAATGACCCCGACATCGCTGGTGCCCGAAATGGCCGCGCATGCCGGCCACTCGTTTGGTGAGCTCGTCCGTTGGATGGTGGAGGACGCTACGTGTTTGCGTTGATCGGCAATAGAGCGGGTGGACCGCGCGGCCGTTCCGAGGCTTCCTATGTCGGTATGGAAGAACGCCGTGTTCTTCCGCGGCCGCTTCGGCGGGCTGTGCGCTTCTGCGTCAGCCTCGCGACGGGCCGCATCCATATTCCGCCGCACACGGGCACCGTGTCGGCGTTCGGTTTCTTCGCGGCGGTCGGGCTTTACGGCATGTCATTGGGCGGTCACGGCCATGAGGTCGCCCAGGCGACGACGGCGGCCGTCGGCTTTGCGATCGAGGATGTGCGCGTCTCCGGCAACGAGCAGACGTCCGAAATCGATATCCTCCAGCTTCTCGGCCTCGACGGAACGACCTCGCTCGTGGCGCTCGATATCGACGCCGCCCGCCGCAAGCTCTCCCAGCTTCCCTGGGTCGAGTATGCGGAGGTCCGCAAGGTCTATCCGAGGACGATCGAGGTCATGCTGAAAGAGCGCCAGGCATTCGGCATCTGGCAGCATGGGGCTGAGCTTTCCCTGATCGAGAAGAACGGCAGCGTGATCGCGCCGCTGCGCGACAACAAGTTCGCCTCGCTTCCGCTCTTCGTCGGCCGCGACGCCGAAACCGCCGCCGCCTCCTTCGAGGACGAGATGTCCGCGTGGCCCGAGCTGAAGAGCCGGGTAAAGGCCTATGTGCGTGTCGCCGGTCGCCGCTGGGATCTGCATCTCGACAACGGCATCGTATTGAAGCTGCCCGAGGCCAATATCGGCAAGGCGCTCACAGTGCTTGCCCGCCTCGAACAGGATCAGAGCGTCCTGCAGCGCGATGTCGCCGCGATCGACCTGCGTCTGGAGGACCGCACGACCATACGGCTTACCCCTGAGGCCGTCGAGCGCCGCCGGCAGGCGCTGGAGGCGCGTACCAAGGCCCTGAAGAAGCTGGGAGAGCAGTCGTGAGCGTTTTTGGTTCCTCCCATTTCGGCCTGCCGCGCATGAAGCCGCTCTCTTCCAAGCGTTCGCATGTGGTGTCCGTCCTGGACATCGGATCGACCAAGGTGGTCTGCATGATCGCCCGCCTGACGCCGCGCCAGGAAAGCGAGGTCCTGCCGGGCCGCACCCATAATATCGAGATCATCGGCATAGGCCATCAGCGGTCGCGCGGCGTGAAATCCGGCGTGATCGGTGATCTCGATGCGGCGGAAAGCGTCGTGCGGCTTGCGGTGGATGCCGCCGAGCGCATGGCGGGCCTCACCGTCGACAGCCTGATCGTCAACGTTTCCGCCGGGCGGCTTGCCAGCGACGTCTATACCGCGACGATCGATCTCGGCGGCCAGGAAGTGGAAGCGGCGGACCTGAAGAAGGTTCTGGTCACGGCGAGCCAGCAGTCGCTGCGCCAGGATCGGGCGATCCTGCATTCGTTGCCGACCGGTTTCTCGCTCGACGGCGAGCGCGGCATTCGCGATCCGCTGGCGATGTTCGGCGACGAGCTGGGTGTCGACATGCATGTGGTGACCGCCGAGCGGGCGACGCTCAAGAATCTCGAACTCTGCGTCAATCGCGCGCATCTTTCGGTCGAGGGCGTGGTTGCGACACCTTATGCCAGCGGCCTTGCGGCTCTCGTCGATGATGAGGTGGAGCTCGGCTGCGCGGCGATCGACATGGGCGGTGGCACCACGACGATCTCGGTCTTCGCCGAAGGCAAGCTCGTCCATACGGACGCCATCAGCCTCGGCGGCCATCATGTGACGACCGACCTCGCGCGAGGCCTCTCGACGCGTATCGAGGATGCGGAGCGCATGAAGGTCGTGCACGGTTCGGCGATCGGCAACAGTGCCGACGAGCGTGACGTGATCGCGGTTCCGCCGATCGGCGAGGACGATCGCGATCAGCCGATCCAGGTGCCGCGTTCTCTGGTCACCCGAATCGTTCGGGCCCGCATCGAAGAGACGCTGGAGCTGATTCGGGACCGCATCCAGAAATCGGGTTTCAGTCCGATCGTCGGAAAACGCGTCGTGCTGACGGGCGGCGCAAGCCAGCTCACCGGCCTTCCGGAGACCGCCCGCCGCATCCTGGCGCGCAATGTCCGGATCGGCCGTCCGATGGGCGTCTCCGGTCTTCCGGCGGCGGCCAAGGGTCCGGCCTTTTCGACGGCGGTCGGCCTGATGATCTATCCGCAGGTCGCGGACATGGAAACGCATGCCTCGCAGGGCGGGCTGATGGCTTCGTTCGGCAGCGGCAACGGTCGGCTGGCCCGTGTGGGCCAGTGGCTGAAGGAGAGTTTTTGATGCGGGGGCCTGTGCCCACCGCTTCAGAGAAGAGTTGCAATGAATTGGCCGGCGGCGATGCGGCCAGAAAAAGAAGGAACGGGTGCAATGACCATCAAGCTGCAGAAGCCTGATATTACCGAGCTGAAGCCTCGGATTACCGTGTTCGGCGTCGGCGGGGGCGGCGGCAACGCCGTCAACAACATGATCACGGCCGGGCTCGAAGGCGTCGATTTCGTTGTCGCCAATACGGATGCCCAGGCGCTCACCATGACCAAGGCTGACCGGATCATCCAGATGGGTGTTCAGGTCACCGAGGGTCTCGGCGCAGGCTCCCAGCCGGAAGTCGGCCGCGCCGCCGCCGAAGAATGCCTCGACGAGATCTCCGATCATCTCGCCGGCACGCATATGTGCTTCGTCACCGCCGGCATGGGCGGCGGCACCGGCACGGGTGCCGCCCCGGTCGTGGCGCAGGCCGCCCGTTCCAAGGGTATCCTGACCGTCGGCGTCGTCACCAAGCCCTTCCATTTCGAAGGCCAGCGCCGCATGCGGCTTGCCGAATCGGGCATCCAGGAGTTGCAGAAGTCCGTCGACACGCTGATCGTCATCCCGAACCAGAACCTCTTCCGCATCGCCAACGACAAGACGACCTTCGCCGACGCGTTCGCCATGGCGGACCAGGTCCTCTATTCGGGCGTTGCCTGCATCACCGACCTCATGGTGAAGGAAGGCCTGATCAACCTCGACTTCGCCGACGTCCGCTCGGTGATGCGCGAGATGGGCCGCGCGATGATGGGCACCGGCGAAGCCTCCGGTCCGGGCCGTGCGATGCAGGCTGCGGAAGCGGCGATCGCCAACCCGCTGCTCGACGAGACGTCGATGAAGGGTGCGCAGGGCCTCCTGATCTCCATCACCGGCGGCCGCGACCTGACCCTCTTCGAAGTGGACGAAGCCGCGACCCGCATCCGCGAGGAAGTCGATCCGGACGCCAACATCATCCTCGGCGCGACCTTCGACGAAGCGCTCGAAGGCCTGATCCGCGTGTCGGTCGTCGCGACCGGCATCGATCGCGGCGCGGCCTCGGTCGATATCCGTGCCGCCGAAATGCGCGCCGCCGCCAAGCCGGTCGTCCGCCCCTCGGCCGCCATTCCTCCGGCTCAGCCGGTCGTCCAGCAGCCCGCTCCGGTCATGCAGGCCGCCCCGGCACCCGTCCTGAAGCCGGCCATCGACCCGATCGCCGAGACGATCCGCATGGCGGAAGCCGAGATGGAACGCGAGCTCGCCATCGCCGAACCGCCGCGCATCGCTCCGGCACCCCAGCCGGCCGCTCCGCAGCCGCTGCAGGAGGAGTTCCGTCCGCAGAGCCGTATCTTCGCAGCCGCTCCGGCCGAAGCTCCGGCGCCGGTTGCAAGCCGTCCTGCTCCGGCCCCGCAGCCGGCTCCGGTCCAGGCTCATGCGTATCAGGCCCCGGCGATGAACCAGCCCGCTCCGCGCATGGCGCAGCCGGCGCATCACGAGCCGCTTTCTCCGGTCGTGGAGCCGGTGCGCATGCCGAAGGTCGAGGACTTTCCGCCGGTGGTGAAGGCGGAGCTCGATCGTCGCTCCCAGCCGGTCCAGCATGTGCAGGAAGAGCGCGGTCCTATGGGCCTCCTGAAGCGGATCACCAATTCGCTCGGGCGCCGGGAGGAGGAAGAGCCGGTCAGCTCCGATATGACCGCTCCGGCGCCTGCTCAGGCTTCGCAGCAGCGCCGTCCGCTGTCGCCGGAAGCAAGCCTCTACGCACCGCGCCGCGGCAATCTCGATGACCATGGCCGCGCCATTCCGCAGGCTCATCACGAGGAAGACCAGCTCGAAATTCCGGCCTTCCTGCGGCGCCAGTCCAGCTGAGTTAACTGCGGTCACGAAACGTGAAGACGGCCCGGATCACCGATCCGGGCCGTTGCGCGTTTTATCAATCAAGACGCGGAGTTAACAACGTAACAATCCGAAACGAACAGTGATTTGGATTGTGCCGGATGGCTGCGTATGAAGAACGCTGAAAGACGCCCGAAGGGACCACCGATTCACGTGATCGGCCGATTGAAGAGGCGTCAGGAATTCCGGATCCCGGTACTTTGAGGATCCGGCGATAAGAAGGCAATAAGAATGACCATTGGATTGCTCGGTTTCCAGACCACCATCGCCGCCCCGGTGACCATGAAGGGTATCGGCGTTCATTCCGGAGCACCCGTTTCCATAACCTTCCAGCCTGCCGAAGCCGGCACCGGCGTGGTCTTCACGCGCCTTTTCGAGGACGGCAGCTCGGTCGAGTATCGCGCCGTTTCCTCGCAGGTCGGACCGACCGACCTCTGCACCGTTCTCGGCAGTTCGCCGGCCAAGTGGGTTGCCACGATCGAGCATGTCATGGCCGCGCTCTATGCGCTCGGCATCGACAATGTCATGGTCGAGGTCGACGGCGGCGAAATGCCGATCATGGACGGCAGCTCCTATCCGTTCATCGAAGCGATCGAGCAGGCCGGCATCGTCAACCTCGGCATCAAGCGGCGCTATATCCGCGTCGTGAAGCCGGTGCGCATCGATTCCGGCGCTTCCTGGGCGGAATTCCGCCCCTATGACGGAACCCGTTTCGAGGTCGAGATCGATTTTTCCTCGCCGATGATCGGCCGCCAGAAGTGGGAAGGCAATCTGACGGCGGAGACGTTCAAGCGGGAGCTTTCGCGGGCCCGCACCTTCGGCTTCATGCGCGATGTGGAGCGGCTCTGGGCTGCCGGTTACGCGCTCGGCTCCTCGCTCGAGAATTCGGTCGTCATCTCCGACGACGACACGGTGGTGAATGTCGAGGGCCTGCGCTACACGGATGAATTCGTCCGTCACAAGACGCTCGACGCCGTCGGCGATCTGGCGCTCGCCGGCGCGCAGTTCATCGGCTGCTACCGTTCCTATCGCGGCGGCCACAAGATGAACGCCAATGCCCTGAAAGCGCTGATGAGCGATCCGACGGCCTACGAAGTCGTCGAAGCGCCGTCGTCGCGTGCGGCGCGCGTGCGGGCAGGGGAATTCGTTCCGGTCAGCATGCCGGAACTGACGCCCTGGTTCGCCTGAGTAAATTTGACCCGGTAGACTTGGCCGCTTCCTTCGGAGGCGGCCTTTTCTTTTGGAGATAACACCGGTCGATGCCACAAAAATGCATTATTGAGCCATCATTGCGTTGCTCTCCTTTTGCTTTTATGGCTAGAACGGCCTCATCGGGGCAGGGGCTTCAGTGCGCGGGACGATCAGGAACTCTCGAATGAACCATGTAAGGTCTGTTGGAATGCGCAAGACGGCACGGATGGCGCTGGTCTCGCTGGTACTTATCGGCGCCGGTTTTGGAATCACCGCCTGCCAATCGGACCGGGATATCGACATCACCAAGCTCGGCATGGAGACCGATCCGCCGGAAACGCTCTACAATCAGGGTCTTGCGAACATGAAGGCCGGCAACCTGACCGAGGCGAGCCGCAAGTTCGACGCGATCGACAAGCAGAACCCGTTCACCGAATGGGGCCGCAAGGCGCTCGTCATGAGCACCTTCACGAAATACCGTCTCGGCCGCAGCGAGGAGGCGATCACCACCGGCAACCGTTATATGAGCCAGTATCCGCGTTCGGCGGATTCGGCCTATGTGCAGTATCTCGTCGGCCTTTCCTACGCGCGCCAGATCGCCGATGTGACGCAGGACCAGCGCGCGGCCGTCCGCACGATCGACGCGATGAACAAGGTCATCAACGACTATCCCGATTCGGAATATGTCGAGGATGCGCAGGCCAAGATCCGCTTCGCCCGCGACCAGCTCGCCGGCAAGGAGATGCAGATCGGACGCTATTATCTGGAGCGCAAGGAATATCTTGCGGCGATCCGGCGGTTCCGCAACGTGGTCGAGCAGTATTCCAATACCAACCAGGTGGAAGAGGCTCTGGCGCGCCTGACGGAATCCTATTACGCCATGGGTATCGTCGAGGAGGCGCAGACCGCCGCTGCCGTCCTCGGCCGGAACTATCCCGACAGCCAGTGGTATGCGGATTCCTACAAGCTGCTGCAGACGGGCGGTGTCGAACCCCGCGAGAATCGCGGTTCGTGGATTTCTCGCGCCGGGGCCAAGCTCATCGGCGCATAAGGTCTGAGGCATGCTGATCCAGTTGTCGATCCGCGATATCGTTCTGATCGAGCGGCTGGATCTTGCCTTCGAGACCGGCCTCTCGGTGCTGACCGGCGAGACGGGGGCGGGCAAATCCATCCTTCTCGACAGCCTGTCGCTGGCGCTCGGCGGTCGCGGCGACGGCGGCCTTGTGCGTCACGGCGAGGAGAAGGGGCAGGTGACCGCGGTCTTCGACGTGTCCGGCAGCCACGCCGCCCGCCGGCTCCTGCGCGACAACGGCATCGATGACGACGGCGACCTGATCTTCCGCCGCGTCCAGTCGGCCGATGGACGCACCCGCGCGTCGATCAACGATCAGCCCGTCAGCGTGCAGCTGATGCGCCAGGCCGGGCAGCTTCTCGTGGAAATCCACGGGCAGCACGACGACCGGGCGCTGATCGATACGGACGCCCACCGCACGCTGCTCGACGCCTTCGCTGGCCTGAGCGACGAAGCGCTGCAGCTTTCCGGCCTCTATCGGACCTGGAAGGACGCCGAACGCGCCTTCAGGACGCACAGGGCCAAAGTGGAAGCTGCAGCCCGCGAGGCCGATTACATCCGCGCCTCGGTCGAGGAACTGGAGGCGCTGGCGCCCCGCGACGGCGAGGAGGAGGAGCTCGCGGAAGAACGTTCCCGCATGCAGAAGGCCGAACGGATCGCCGGCGACATTTCCGAGGCTTCCGAATTCCTGAACGGCAATGCCTCGCCCGTGCCGCTGATCGCCTCGCTGGTGCGGCGGCTGGAGCGCAAGAGCCACGAAGCGCCCGGTCTTCTGGAAGAGACGGTGGAGCTTCTGGACGCCGCGCTCAACCATCTCTCCAACGCGCAGATGGAGGTCGAGGCCGCGCTTCGGAAAACCGAATTCGATCCGCGCGAACTGGAGCGGGTCGAGGAGCGGCTTTTCGCGCTGCGTGCCGCCGGCCGCAAATATTCCGTCGCCGTCGCCGACCTGCCGGCGCTTGCCGAAAAAATGGTCGCGGACCTCGCCGATCTGGATGCCGGCGAGGAGAAGCTTGCCGAGCTCGAAAAGCTGGCGGCAGCCGCAAAGGCGGATTACGACCAGGCTGCCGCCGCGCTTTCCGAAAAGCGCCGACGCGGCGCCGAGGCGCTGGCGGATGCGGTGATGGCCGAGCTGCCGGCCCTGAAGCTCGAGCGCGCCCGGTTCATGGTCGAGGTCGCAGCCGATCCGGAAACCGCCACCGCCGAAGGCATCGACACGGTCGAATTCCATGTCCAGACCAATCCCGGCACCCGCCCGGGACCGATCATGAAGGTCGCTTCCGGCGGCGAGCTGTCGCGATTCCTGCTGGCGCTCAAGGTGGCGCTTGCCGACCGCGGCTCGGCTCCGACGCTGGTCTTCGACGAGATCGACACGGGCGTCGGCGGCGCAGTCGCGGATGCGATCGGCCAGCGGCTGAAACGGCTTTCCGACAAGGTGCAGGTGCTGTCCGTCACCCACGCGCCGCAGGTGGCCGCGCGCGCGGCCACACATCTCCTCATCTCCAAGGGACCGGCGGCGGAAGGCTCGGAAAAGATCGCCACGCGTGTCGCGACCATGGCCCCCGAGCACCGCACCGAAGAGATCGCCCGCATGCTCGCCGGCGCCTCGGTGACCGACGAGGCGCGCGCGGCTGCCAAGCGGCTGCTGGCGGGGAACGGGTAGGGCTCCGGTTTCTAATAGAGGTCGTGCCGTGTCCGCCCCCCTCTGGCCTGCCGGCCATCTCCCCCACAGGTGGGGAGATCACAAGCGGCATGGCCTTCCCGCCTCACATCACCCAGCGGCTGCTGCGCCGCTTCTTGCGGCTGTCGATGACACGTTCATTGTTTGAGGAAACCGACGCGCCCAGCCGATCTCCCCACCTGTGGGGGAGATGGCCGGCAGGCCAGAGGGGGGCGGACACGGCACGCCCTCTCCAGTTCCTTCCACCCTTCCCATCCACAAAAATTGCTCTACAAAACGAATCCTCTACCCGAGGAGTGGACCCGCATGCCTGCCGAAAAAACGCCCGTCGAAGACCTGACCGAGGAACAGGCAGCCGCCGAGCTTGCCTATCTGGCGGCGGAGATCGCCAAAAACGACGAGCTCTATCACGGCCATGATGCGCCGGCGATTTCGGATGCCGAATACGATGCGCTGAAGCGGCGCAACGATGCGGTCGAGAAGCGGTTCCCGCAGCTCATCCGCGCCGACAGTCCCTCGATCCGTGTCGGCGCCGCGCCTTTGCCGACCTTCGCGCCGATCACCCATTCGAGGCCCATGCTGTCGCTCGACAACACGTTTTCGGACGAGGACGTGCGCGACTTCGTCAACTCCGTCTATCGCTTCCTCGGCCTGCTTCCGGACGGTTCGATCGCGTTCACCGCCGAGCCGAAGATCGACGGGCTGTCCATGTCGATCCGTTACGAGAACGGACGGCTGGTGAATGCCGCCACCCGCGGCGACGGTACGACCGGCGAGAACGTCACGGAGAACATCAAGACCATCAAGGAAATTCCGAATCGCCTGCCCGCGGGCGTGCCCGACGTCGTCGAGGTGCGCGGCGAAGTCTACATGACGAAGAGCGAATTCCTGGCGCTCAACGAGAAGATGGCGGCGGAAGGCAAGCAGACCTATGTCAATCCGCGCAACACGGCGGCCGGGTCGCTGCGCCAGCTCGACGCCAGGGTCACCGCCAGCCGCAACCTGAGATTTTTCGCCTATGCCTGGGGCGACATGTCGGAAATGCCGGCCGACACGCAGATGGGCATGGTCGAAAAGTTCAGGGAATGGGGCTTCCCGGTCAATCCTCTGATGAAGCGGCTCTTCGCGGTCGAGGACATCATCGCCCATTACAAGGATATCGGGCTGAAGCGGCCGGACCTCGATTACGAGATCGACGGCGTGGTCTACAAGGTCGACCGGCTGGACCTGCAGGCGCGCCTCGGCTTCCGGTCGCGAAGCCCGCGCTGGGCGACCGCGCACAAGTTTCCCGCCGAACAGGCCTTCACCCATGTGGAGAGGATCGACATCCAGGTCGGCCGCACCGGCGCGTTGACACCGGTCGCGCGCCTGACGCCCGTGACGGTCGGCGGCGTCGTGGTCACCAATGCGACGCTCCACAACGAGGATTACATCAAGGGCATCGGCAATTCCGGCGAGCGCATCCGCGAGGACGAGCACGACATCCGCATCGGCGACACGGTCATCGTGCAGCGGGCAGGGGACGTCATCCCGCAGGTGCTCGACGTCGTCATGGAAAAGCGGCCGGCGGACGCCGTGCCTTACGAGTTCCCCAAGAAATGTCCGGTCTGCGGCAGCCATGCCGTGCGCGAGAAGAACGAAAAGACCGGCAAGCTCGATTCGGTCACCCGCTGCACCGGCGGCTTCGTCTGCCGCGCCCAGGCGGTCGAGCATCTCAAGCATTTCGTGTCGCGCAACGCATTCGATATCGAGGGGCTCGGCGCCAAGCAGATCGATTTCTTCTTCGAGAGCGAGGACCCGGCGCTGCAGATCCGCACCGCACCGGACATTTTCACGCTGAAGAAGCGGCAGGAGGAATCACCGCTCACCAAGCTCGAGAATATCGAGGGTTTCGGCAAGGTGAGCGTCAGGAAGCTGTTCGATGCGATCGACGAGCGGCGGAACATCGCGCTCCACCGCCTCATCTACGCGCTCGGCATCCGGCATGTGGGCGAGACGAACGCGAAGCTTCTGGCGCGCGCCTACGGCACCTATGAAGCCTTCGAAGCGGCGATGAAGGAGGCTGCAAACCTTTCCGGCGAGGCATGGCAGGACCTCAACAACATCGAAGGTATCGGTGAAGTGGTGGCCCGCGCCATCGTCGAGTTCTTCAAGGAGCCGCGCAATGTCGAGGTGATCGACAGGCTCCTGAAGGAGGTGACGCCGCAGGCCGCCGAGCAGATCGCGGCAAGCAGCAGCCCGGTGGCCGGCAAGACGGTCGTCTTTACCGGCTCGCTCGAAAAGTTCACGCGCGACGAAGCCAAGGCAAGGGCCGAAAGCCTTGGCGCCAAGGTGGCCGGGTCGGTCTCCAAGAAGACCGATTTCGTCGTAGCGGGTCCGGGCGCCGGCTCCAAGCTCGACAAGGCGAGGGAACTCGGCGTCCAGGTGATGGACGAGGACGAATGGCTGGCCTTCATCGCCGGGTAAGGCTCACGTCCTCAGCCGTGCCATGGAATAGGCATCGACATAATGGCCGTCGCGGAAGGCGAAGGCCTTGAGATGTCCCTCCACCTCGAAGCCGAATTTCCGATAGAGCGCCAGCGCGGGTTCGTTGTCGGTATAGACGGTCAGCTCGATGCGCTTCAGGTTCAGCCAGCGGTCGGCGATGGCAAGGATTTCGCCGATGAGCGCGCTGCCGATGCCGCGGCCGTGGTAGGCGTCGTGGACCCCCATGCCGATGCTGCCGGCATGGGCCCGGCGGTGATTGGCGAAGCGGGTCAGTCCGCAATCGCCGACGATCCTGCCATCCTGCTCGGCAACGAGGCTGAAGGAATTGCTCGACTGATTCTCGATCCCCTTGCGGATCTCGTCCGGCGTGTGGTGGGGCGTCCGCAGCGTTCCGTAGCGGTAGCCGGGCAGATTGTGCAAGGCGGCGATCGCAGCGGCATCGGCGGGCGTGCGTGCGCGGATCGACAAGCCGTCTGGCCATCGCGCGTCCGGATCAAGAGGCGGCGGGATATCGAAATCTTGCATGAATGCTCTCCTTGGTCTTCAGGCCGAGGCAGAGCGGAAACACCGAACCCCGCCTAAGCTCCGGCAGGGTTGGTGGACGGATGACCGGCTAACGAGCCAAAACCGCCACGCACCCTGTGGGGTGAATGGTCACGGTAAGATGCATGCAGGCGGCGGAACTGGTCATGCGCGACATGAAGCCAGAGGCACGGCTTGGCGTCAAGGGACGGGATGCCATCGGTCTTTGCCGAATCGGATTGCGGACTATAGAAGTTGGTCCATCTCTGTTCGGAATTAGCCCTTGAAGACCATCGCCATCGATTTCGAAACCGCCAACGAGCAGCGCGGCAGCGCCTGTTCGGTCGGGCTTGCCTGGCTCGAAGGCGACGAGGTCGTGCGGGTGGAGGAGCGGCTGATCCGTCCGAAGGACATGCGCTTTTCCTCCTTCAACGTCGCCATACACGGCATCCGGCCGGAAGATGTCGAGGATGCGGGGGAGTTTCCCGAAGTCATGGACGAGTTCGCGGACGATTTCCGCGGGGCGACGATGATCGCCCATAACGCCGCCTTCGATTTCAGCGTCTGGCGCGCCTGCCTCGATCTCTACAGGCAGAGCTATCCGGAGCTTTCCTATCTCTGCAGCGTGAAGATGGCGCAGAAGGCATGGCCGCATCTCGGCTCGCACAAGCTCAATGTGCTCGCGGCGCATCTCGGCCTCCGCTTCGCCCATCACAATGCGGCGGAGGATGCCGCGATCTGCGCGAGGGCGACGGTCGCCATCGCCAAATCCCTGCAGGTGCCGCATGTCCGCGACATTCCGGCGGCGATCGGCATGAAGGTCGGCCGGCTGTTCTCCGGCGGCTATGCGCCCTGCACCTGCCGCCTCAAGTGAGGCTTCCGGCCGCTTCGGCTTCCGACCCGGCTTGCAACTGCGCCGGCGCGTCTTATCTCAGATCACGGATCGTTTACCGGAGCCCAAGCCCATGAACCGCCTCACCAGCCTCGCATCCGCCGCCGTCTTGTCGCTCGGCCTTCTGTCCATTCCCGCCGCCGCGCAGGTAGTCGGCAAGGTCGGCGTGGACTGGATCGGCAACGACATCGTCGTGGAGGCGATCACCGATCCGGAAATCAAGGGCGTGACCTGCCACGTCAGCTATTTCGACCGTTCGATCATCGATCGTCTGAAGCAGGGCAACTGGTTCGAGGACCCGTCCAACAGCGCGATATCCTGCAGCCAGACCGGGCCGATCGAGATCGGCGAGATAGACCTGTCCAGGGGCGGCGAGGAGGTCTTTCGCGAGGGCCGTTCGCTGATCTGGAAGGATCTTCTCGTGAAGCGCATCTACGACAAGGCGAACGACACCCTGATCTATCTCGCCCATTCGCGGCAGGTCGTCGAAGGCTCCGCCAAGATGGCGATCTCCACCGTCCCGCTCTACGGTCAGCAGGTGACCTGGACGAAGGGCAAGCCTCAGTAAGAGGTCGGTCGCGGCGATGCGGTTCCGGTTCCCGAACGAAATCGGCAAAGCCGGCACTCGACAATGAGCATGAAAAAACCGGGTCCGACTGGCGAACCCGGTTTTGAAGCATTCGTGAAGGTCCGGTCAGCGGACGTAGACGATCCTGCTGCCGTCGGCGGCGGTGTCGATGGCAACGACATTGTTGAGTTCGACATCCTGCTTGACGAGCGCGGCATGCAGCGCCGGATCCTGGCGGATCTCCGCCTGGGCCTTCCGGATCATCGGCTGGCTCGGATGAAGGATGGTGTCGGGGATGTCCAGCTGGCGGGCGACGTCGGGCGTTTCAGGATTGGTATAGACGATGGCGACGTCGGTGGCGGGCTTTACCGCCATCCCCATTTCACGGGCATGGGCGCTTCCCATCGCTGCGGCGGACATCATGACTGCGAGAGCAAAAGCCTTGTTCATGGTCATTCTCCTATCTTCGAAAACCAGCCGAAGAGTTTTGGATCGGTTCGGTTGGGCGTTTTGCGACGGAAGAACTCGCATGCCGGCACGGCGGTTCCGTGGCGGAATTCTTAAATTTATGTAATAATTACATGGATTTAATCTTCCGCGACGCTGGCGTGTAGCGGAAGATCGCGAGTATCTTTTTGCGCTGCAAGATCAGGCGGCTTCGCGGGCCAGTTCGTCGGCGATGACGGTATCGAGGTTCAGGAAGCAGACCATGGTCTTTTCCAGCGCCACGATGCCGCGGCAGAAGGCGCGCTGGGCTTCCGGAATGATTTCCGGCGCCGGCTGCAGGTCCTCGCCGCGAATGGTCATCATGTCGGATACCTGTTCGACCAGCAGGCCGACCAGCTTGCCGGCGATATCGGTGACGATGATCGCCGAACGCTCGGAAGGTTCCGTCATCTTCATGCCGAGGCGGCAGGCCATGTCGATGACCGGGATCACCGCGCCGCGCAGGTTGATGAGGCCCAGAACGTAGGGTGGGGTGTGCGGCATCGGGGTCACCGGCGCCCAGCCGCGGATTTCGCGGATCGCCATGATGTCGATGCAGAATTCCTGGTCTCCGAGATGAAAGGAGACGATTTCGAGATAGGCGCCGGATTGCTTGATGGCGTTCGTCATATCAGAATTCTTTCCATTTGTCTGAGGATCCGCGTCCGTCGCATCGCCAGGTTTTCCTGGCCGATCGCGGTGTCGATCTCTGTCAGTCCGGTCGATTGTTCGCGCGCAGACAATGAAGTTCGCGTGAACGTGATCGCTGATTGTCAGCGCGTCCTTCCCGGCGCATATCGATGAGCCGGTCTCGGCGACGTCATGTCTTTCGTGGTTCCGCCTCGCCGGCTTGTCGCGGATGCCGCCGGCGCGCTGCCTCGGCATTCCCGATCGCCGGATCGATTCATCGAACCAGTTTCGCTCCTTCCAGCGTCTCAGAGAGAGATTAATCTTCCGCTAATTGCGCCGGGGATCGCAGGCTCTTCCGGAAAGGACGGATTGGCCTTAGAATGGCGCCATGAGCCGGAGCATCGTCACAAGCCAGCGCCTGCCGCTGATCGCAGCCGTCAGCCTGTTCCTGCTGGGCATTGCCGGCGTTGCCTTCTATGGCTGGCTGCTGCACGGCTCCTCCATCCTGCTGGCGCTCGGCGAGCGCGGCCTTTCCTGGTGCTTCTGAGGAATGCCCGCCCCGTGGGACAAATCAGCGCGACGTTCTTCGAGAACGGCTTCTTGAATTGCATCTCGGCCTCTTCGGGTCTATCGCTCGTGGAACAATGTGAGGCCTGATCGCCGAAAAGGCGTGAACGTGAAGAGAATTCCGATGAAGACCTTTCGTGCCGCCCTCTGGGCTGCGGTCGTCGTGCTTGCCGGCGTGCTTGTCTGGCTGACGACGGAAGTGACGCGCTCGAAGCAGGAGCTTGCCGAGGGGCCGTTCGGCGTGCCGTTCGAGCTCGTCGCCCAGAACGGCCAGCCGATCACCGAAAAGGCGTTTCAGGAAAAGCCGACCGCGCTCTTCTTCGGCTTCACCCATTGCCCGGAAGTCTGCCCCACCACGCTTTTCGAGCTCAATGGCTGGCTGCACAAGGTCGATCCGGACGGCACCAGGCTCAACGGCTTCTTCGTCAGCGTCGATCCGGAACGCGACACGCCGGAGCTGCTCGGCCAGTATATTTCGAATGTCACCGACCGGGTGAAGGGCATTTCCGGTCCGCCGGAAAAGGTCAACGAAATGATCAAGGGCTTCAAGGTCTATGCCAAGAAGGTTCCGGTCAACGAGAAGGATCCGAACGGCGATTACACGATGGATCACACGGCGTCCGTCTTCCTGCTCGACGACGGCGGACGTTTCGCCGGCACGATCGCCTATGGCGAAAATCCCGATGTCGCCGTCCAAAAGCTCGAAAATCTGATCAAGGGCTGACACCTTTGGCGGTTGAAGCCGAAGGCCCTTCTGTGGCAATCCTCTCGGCCATCCGTCGATAGCTGAGAGAACATTCCCTTGAGCGAAATCCGCCTTTACGTCACGTCCACCGAAAAGGGGGCAGCGCAGATCCTCGACATCCTGTCGGAAGTGTTCGGCGAGGAGGATTACGCCATCGCCACCACCGAAGTGGATGAGAAGAAGGATATCTGGGAAGCCTCCGTCTATCTGATGAGGGACGAGGAAGAGGTCGTCCGCGACAGGATGGCGGCGGGCATCCGCCACGCCTTTCCGGATGCGGCGATCGAGAGGGAAGTGATTCCGGATATCGACTGGATCGCCAAATCGCTCGAAGGCCTGAAGCCGGTGAGGGCAGGGCGTTTCCTCGTCCACGGCTCGCATGACCGCGGCAAGGTGAAGGCGAACGATATCGCCATCGAGATCGATGCGGGCCAGGCCTTCGGCACCGGCCATCACGGCACGACGGCCGGCTGCCTGGAAATGATCGAGGAGGTCTTGCGCGCCCGTCCGGTCCGCAACGCACTCGATCTCGGGACGGGAAGCGGCGTGCTGGCGATCGCCGTGCGCAAGCTCAGGCCTGTTCCGGTGCTCGCAACCGATATCGATCCGGTCGCCGTGCGGGTGGCGAAGGAGAACGTGCGCCGCAACGGAATTGCCTCGGGCATCCGGCTCGAGACGGCGCCCGGCTTCCATTCGCCCGCTTTCCGTCAGGAAGGACCGTTCGACCTCATCATCGCCAATATCCTGGCACGGCCGCTGATGAAAATGGCGCCGCAGCTCGCGGGCCACCTGGCGCCGGGCGGCTCGGTCATCCTCTCAGGCATCCTGGCCGAGCAGCGCTGGAAGGTGCTGGCCGCCTATAACGGGGCGAGGCTCCGCCATGTGCGGACCATCTGGCGCAACGGCTGGGTGACGATACACTTGCGTCATGGTTGAGATATTGTGCGCCGCAACAAGGAGGCGGCTTCCGGATTCTGGACGACGGACAGCAAAAAGGCGACACCAAAGGTGTCGCCTTGCCGATCAATCTTAGGATTGATCGTGCCCGCGAGCCGGGAGGAGGATGCTCAAGCGGGCCCCGTATCCTGAAAGCCGGTGCGAGTGAGGGAGGAGGAGAACCGCCCCGGCCCTTGCTCAGAATACGTAGTTTGCAGCGCCCTTGCGGCGCAGTTCTTCACGGCTGGTGCCGAGGCCCTTCAGCGTTTCGTCGTCGAGGTTGAGAAGCGCGCCGTTGACATAGCGGGCGACCTGACGCTCACGAGCTTCGACCATGCGGTTCAAGGCATTGCGAAAGAAAGAGGAGGCCATGTTGACGTGTCCTTTTGGAACGGGCCTTGTTCGGCGCCCGTTCGATGATTCTTATATAATCTTTGCTGCACCGCACAGTGAGAGGGCTTCGCTCAAAGGTGGTATGCGTTCTGCGCATGGGACGCCGCTTTTCGATCCATAGCAGGGCGGCAATTGCACAATCGGCCGGCACTTGCCGCTACCGCTGGCCTAGTCCGATCAACATCGGCTAACATGCGGCGACCTTCTCGGAATCAGAGCCTTCTCGGAATAAAGACAAGTCCGGATCATCAGCCCATGTTTCAGTCTTTCGAAGTGAAATCCGCCCCGCAGTTCGGCCGCGACCGCGTCAATGCGCTCCGGGCAAAATTCGACGAGCTCGGCATCGACGGTTTTCTGGTGCCCCGCGCCGACGAATACCAGGGCGAGTACGTGCCGGCCTGCGCCGAGCGGCTCGCGTGGCTGACCGGTTTCACCGGCTCGGCGGGCATTGCGCTCATCACGCGGCGTGAGGCGGTGGTTTTCGTCGATGGACGTTACGTGACCCAGCTTGCCGAACAGGTGGACGGCACGGTCTTCACCGGCGGCGATCTCGTCAACGAGCCGCCGCATGTCTGGCTGCCGCGCCATGCGTCGAAGGGTTTCCGGCTCGGCATCGATCCCTGGCTGCATGCGGGCGCGGAAGTGCGCCGGCTCGAGAAGGCGCTTGCCGAGATCGGCGGCTCGCTCGTCCTGCTGCCCTTCAACCCGCTCGACAAAATCTGGACAGACCGCCCCCCCGAGCCGCTTGGCTCCGTCTCGATCCAGAAGCTGGACCATGCCGGCACGCTCGCCAGCGAGAAGATTGCCGCAATTTCTGCGCAGGTGAAGGAAAAGGGCGCTGCCGCGGTCGTCATCGCCGATCCCACATCCGTCGCCTGGATCTTCAACATCCGCGGCGACGACGTGCCGCACACGCCGCATCCGCTTTCCCGCGCGATCATTCCGGCCGAGGGCAAGGCGGAAATCTTCCTCGACAAGCGCAAGACGGGCATCGAACAGGAAGCCTATCTGGCGCAGCTCGCCGTCCAGCGCCCGCCGTCGGAATTCCTGGCCCGGCTTTCGGCCTTCTCGAAGGACGGCGCGAAGATCCTGGTCGATCCGGATCTGACGCCGCTCGCGCTCACCAGGGCGATCGATGCCGCCGGGGGGCAGGTGGTCGAGGCGGGCGATCCGGCAAAGCTGCCGCGCGCCTGCAAGAACAAGGCGGAACTCGACGGTTCGGCGAAGGCGCATCTGCAGGACGGTGCGGCCATGGTCGAATTCCTGCACTGGCTCGACGTCCAGACCCCCGGCACGATCACCGAGATCGATGCGGTGAAGGCGCTGGAGGCGGCCCGGACCCGGGTCGGCCAGAGCATGCAGAACCCGCTGAAGGATATTTCCTTCGAAACGATCTCGGGTGCCGGCGAGCACGGCGCCGTGATCCATTACCGGGTGACGAGCCAGACGAACCGCAAGCTGGAAGCCGGCGAGCTGTTCCTCATTGATTCCGGAGCGCAATATATCAACGGCACGACCGACATCACCCGCACGGTCGCGGTCGGCGCCGTGCCGGAGGATCGCAGGCGTTTCTTCACGTTGGTCCTGAAAGGCATGATCGCCATCAGCACGGCGCGTTTCCCGAAGGGCACGCGCGGCTGCGATCTCGATCCGCTCGCCCGCATCGCGCTCTGGAAGGCCGGCGGCGACTATGCGCATGGAACGGGCCACGGCGTCGGCTCCTATCTCTCCGTGCATGAGGGACCGCAGCGCATCTCGCGGCTCTCGACCCAGGAACTGCTGCCCGGCATGATCCTCTCCAACGAGCCCGGCTATTACCGCCCCGGCTCCTTCGGTATCCGCATCGAGAACCTGATCTACGTGAAGGCGGCGGAGGAGATCGAGGGCGGCGACCAGCCGATGCTCTCCTTCGAGACCCTGACTTGGTGCCCGATCGACCGGCGGCTCGTCTTGCCGGCGCTGCTGACGGCGGAAGAGCTCTTTTGGCTCGATGCCTATCACGCGGCGGTGCGCGAGAAGCTGATGCCGCTCATCGACGACGCATCCGTCAGGGATTGGCTGGTGAAGGCGACCGAGCCGCTCGCCTGATATCAGAAGCCCAGGAGGTGGCGGCAGATCATCGCCGCCGCCCAGCCGGCCATCAGCATCAGCAGGCCCGGATATCTGAGGCTGACGACGAGCGCCACCAGCATGGCGATCTTCACGTCCCAGCCGCCGTCGAAGAAGGCGGGCGCGACCAGCGTGGTCAGGACCGCCGCCGGCACGGCATTCAGCGCCTGTTCCATCCGCGGCGGGATGGTCTTCATCCTGTTGATCAGCACATAGCCGCCGATGCGGGTCAGGAAGGTCGCAACCGCCGCGGCCAAGATCAGGAACGCCATGTCCATCGAGATCGGTTCGGCCATGTCAGGTCTCCACCTCGCTGGCGGCGGTTACCGGCACGCGCTCCTTCGGCAGCGGCAGCAGTGCCGCCACGACGACCCCGACGGCCGCGCCGATGCTGACATGCCAGGGCGAACCCACGAAATGGTATCCGAAGACGGAGCCGAGGGCGCTTGCCGCCACAACCGGATGGAAGCCTGGCTTGCGGCGGAAGCCGACGACCAGGCCGAGGAAATAGACCGGCAGCAGGACGTCGATCGCGATTGCGCGCGGATCGCCCATCATCTTGCCGAAAAAGGCGCCGACGACGCTGAAGAAGAGCCAGGGAAAATACACCGCGACGCCGAAGCCGATATACCACGGAAAGCTGACGCCCCGGCCGCTTTCGCCGCGCTTGACGCTTTCGGCGAATTGCGGGTCCGTCAAAAGGAAGAGGGTGAAGAATTTCTGGACCGGCGTGAAATGGCCGATGAAGCGGGCGATGGCCGCCGAATAGAGGACATGGCGGAAATTGACCGCGAAGACGGACAGCACGATCAGCCAGGCGGCGACATGATGGCCGAAGAGCTCGATGCCCACCAGCTGGCTCGCGCCGGCGAAGATGGTGGCGCTCATGAGTGCCGCTTCCAGCACCGAAATTCCGTTGTCGACCGCAATGGCGCCAAACAATATCCCGAAAGGCGCCGAAGAGAGCGCGACGACGATGCCGCCCTTCAGGCCCGCGTAAAATTCACTGCTGTTCATACGAGAAATCCTTCCGCCCCGGCTTTAGAACCGTGCGGCGGGCGGCGCAATTCAATTGGGCTGATGGAACGATCGATTCTGCTGAACTGTCGGCGGCTGCCGTTTGCTCGGCCGGTCAGTCCGCGAGGATGGCCTTGCTCTTGACGATGCCGATGCCTTTCGCCTTCATCTCGGCAATGGCGCTCTTCACCCCCTTGGGATCGATGCCCCGGCTGGCATCCTCGATGAAGCGCACCTTCACCTCCGGCAGCATCTCGACGGCGTCGAGCGCGGAGAATTTTACGCAATAGTCCGTCGCAAGCCCGCAGATGTCGATCTCGGCCACCTGCTGCGCCCTCAGATAGCCCGCAAGCCCCGTCAGCGCCGCCTGATCGTTGTCCCGGAAGGCCGAATAGCTGTCGACCGCGGGATTGTCGCCCTTCTGCTGGATGTAGTCGAACGCCTCGACATTCAGGTCCGGGTGGAATTCGGCGTCCGGCGTGCCCTGCACGCAATGGTCCGGCCACATGACCTGCGGCTTGCCGCAAAGCTCGCCCATCTCGAAAGGCTTCTTGCCGGGATTCTGCGAGGCAAAGCTGCCGTGGTTTTCCGGGTGCCAGTCCTGGGAGGCGACGATCAGATCGTAGCCGCCGTCGTCGATCAGCCGGTTGACGACCGGCACGATCTCGTCGCCATGCGCGACCGGCAGATTGCCGCCGGGGCAGAAGCCGTTCTGGATGTCGATCAGGAGCAGAGCTTTCATCGGTCTTCCTCCGAACCTTGGCCGAAATAAAATGCCAATCATGGGCGGAGGGATCAAGCTCGAAGAGCTTGGGCCCTTTAGCCGTCAGGCCTGCGCCAGCCGCTCGGTCGGGGAAATCGTTGCCGAAATGAGGCGGTGAGGCAACACGGGCCGGAATCCTGGCTGTCGCTCGACCGTTCTTCTCTTGACTGTCACCCTTTCGCATATCACAAACACGTTAACGCCATATTTCGGCTTAACTTCCGGCGGCATGCGCTTTTATGCGCACCACCGAAATCAAATCGGGGCGGCGTAAAGACATTGGTTACCATAATCGTTCATCCTCACCTGCAGTCCTTCGGCGGCAGTGAGCAGATTCCCTCTCTGCGCGCACTTCGCCGGGGTTGTGTTGGCGGCTTCGCGCAAGCGGTTTCCGCCGGTGTATGTAACGGTTCGGGTAACGAGTGATGGCGCGTACGGTCCAGGCTTCCGCGAATGGCAAACAGGCACGTAAGGCACCGCCTCGCCGAAAGAAATCCCGCTCTCTCCTGACGAATGTCGCCCTCGGTATCGGTCTCACCGTATCCGCCCTGGTGGGCGCTTCCGTGGTCACCATGGCGACGGCCGTCAAATCCGCCTCCGACGTCGAATTCGAAACGGCGCTGGCACGGCCGATCGCTCCCGCCGTCCCGATCGCCTCCAACGATCGCGAGATCGAGGTCTCGAAATTCTCCCGTCTGCCCGGCAGCACGCCGGCCGATCCCAAGGGCGGGCGCCTTTCCGGGGCCGACGTGGCGGCGCTCGAGGCGCGCAAGCCGGATCGATCGAGCGTCCGGCAGATGCTCGACGCCGCTCTAGCCATGGCCGCCCGCCATGCCGAGAACGAGCAGCAGTTCGCCTCGCTCGCGAAAATCCGTCCGGATGCGGATGCCATCCGCGCCGCGCTCGCTCCGGCGATGCAAAACCTCGTCGTCGTCGCGCCGCGCGGCAGCGAGACCATGCCCGATCTCATCCAGGATGCCGCGCCGGCCACCACGGTCGCCGAACTCAAGGACATGAAGCCGGTCGAGATGGCAGCGCTCGAAGAGACCGCCGTCGAGGACGATGCCGGCGAAGAGGAAGCCGTCGCGATCGTCGAAGCGCCCGTGCCGGGTTACGACCTGCCGAAGGCCGGGCCCCTGCCGGTTATCCGTCCCTCGACGGCGACGGCGGATGCAAAGCCGGCGAAACCGAATGCGCTGGCCGCGATCGCCGCCGTCGCGCCGCAGAAGCCGGGCAGGGCCGGCGACGACGACAAGCCGACCGCACTCGCCTTCGCCAAACCCGACAATCCGATGCGCGAGACGCCGGCTGCGCCTGCGCCGTCCGCGCCGAGCTGGCCGGGCATCGGCGCCAAGGTGGCGGTCTACGACATCAGCAACGCCGTCGTCCACCTGCCGAACGGCACCAGGCTCGAAGCCCATTCCGGCATCGGCAGCATGCGCGACAACCCGAAATTCACGCATGTGAAGATGCGCGGCCCGACGCCGCCCGGCACCTACAAGCTTTCCATGCGCGAAAAGCTGTTCCATGGCGTGGCCGCCATCCGCCTGACGCCGGTGGACGGCAAGGCGCCGCAGGGACGCACCGGCCTCCTCGCCCACAGCTTTCTGCTGCGCGTGCGGGGCGATTCGCACGGCTGCGTCGCCTTTGCCGAATACGACCGCTTCCTGAAAGCCTTCCAGCGCGGCGAGATCACCCATATGGTGATCGTGCCGAAATGGGACGGCAGGCGCCCGGGTCGCGGCGGCGGCGGCGACAATTTCCTCGCCAAGCTCTTCAAGGGCAAGGACGCCTGATCGGGTTCCGGCGGGAGCTCCCGCCGCCACCGTTTCCCCATTCCACCGGGTGAGGGGCTTCATATCTCCCACGTGTAGATCCTCGGGTTTGTCCTGAGGATCCAAGCCTAAGCATATCGCAGTTGGGGTGACGACCTGCCTCTGACGTCGGCAGGCACCATGCCCCATCTCGTCACCCCAGGATATCCCTGGCGACGCGCGCAAAAATCCGCGTGCCGATCGGGATCAGGTCGTCCGGAAAATCGTAGTTCGGGTTGTGCAGGTTCGGTATGTCCTCGCCGGCGCCGAGGAAGAACATCGCCGAATTCGAGACCGAGCCGAAGCGGCCGAAATCCTCCGAGCCGCGCATCGTCTCGCCAGGTTCGTGCGGAACGCCTTCCGCCTCCAGCGCGGCACGCAGCAGCGCGGCGGCCTCCGGATCGTTTTCGGAATGCACGAAGATGTCGTGATATTCCAGGGCATGTTCGAGCCGGGCTTCCGCGGCGATCTCGCTCACCAGCGTCTCGGCGGCGGCGACCAGCGCCTCCATTTCGCCGTCGGTCATGGCGCGGAGCGTCACCCAGACCTCCGCATGGCCCGGCGCGATGCCGAAGGCCGGCTCCCCGATCGCGGCATGCGTGACCGTTGCGAGCACCAGGTCCTCCGCCGCGATGCTGCCTTTGCTCAGGGCCGTCAGCGCCGGCATCAGCCTTGCCACGGCGGGCACCGGCGAGATGCCGGTTTCCGGCATGGAGGCATGCGCGGTCCGGCCCGAAAGCACGATCTTCAGCCCGCGCGAGGCGCAGTTGGCGATGCCGTCCTTGAGCCAGACATGGCCGAGCGGCAGGCCGGGCATGTTGTGCAGCGAGAAACTGTAGTCCGGCGTCAGGTCCGCGAATTTCCCGTCGGCGATGACGGCGGCGGCACCCGCGCCGGTCTCCTCCGCCGGCTGGAAGAGCAGGATGGCGCGGCCGCGTTTCGGCCTTTCGCGGCCGAACTGCCGGCCGAGGGCCGCGAGCATGGTCATGTGGCCGTCATGGCCGCACATGTGGCCCTTTCCGGGAATTCGCGAGCGGTGCTCCGGCGTGCCGGTTTCCTCGATCGGCAGCGCGTCGAGCTCGGCGCGGAACATCACCGTCGGACCGGGCGCGCCGCTGTCGTAGACCACGGCGATGCCGGTGCCGCCGAGGCCGGAGATCACCCGGTCCGGCCCGGTATCCGCCAGAAAGCCCTGGACCTCTGCGGCGGTTGCGATCTCCTCGCCGGAAACCTCCGGCATGGCATGCAGTTTCCGCCGCCATGCGGTGAGTTCGATCACGTCCTGGTTGGAAAGAAACATGCGGCCGCTCCCTTGGGTGTAGCCCAAGAGGTAGATGGGGCAGGGATTTTCGGCAAGGAAAACCTCCGCCCGGCCCGTCACCATTCGATGCCGATCTTGCCGAAGTGGCCGCCGCCCATCTCGTAGCGGAAGGCGTCGGCCAGCTTTTCCAGCGGAAACACCCTGTCGATCACCGGCTTGAAGAGGCCGGTATCGAGGGCGCGGACGAAATCCTGCTGCTGCCGGCGGCTGCCGACGATGAGGCCTGAAAGGGTGATCTGCTTGCCCGCAAGGGCTGCGGTGGGCACTTCGCCGCGCGCACCGGTCAGCACGCCGATCATGGTGATGCTGCCGGCCATGCGGGCCGCCTGGATCGACTGGCCGAGCGTGCCCGGACCGCCCACTTCCACCACGTGGTCGACGCCGCGGCCGCCGGTCCATTCGAGCACGTTCCCGGCCCATTCGGGATGGGTCCGGTAGTTCACCGTGAAATCCGCGCCGAGGGCTTTCGCCCGCTCCAGCTTCTCGTCGGAGGAGGAGGTGATCGCCACCTGCGCGCCCATCGCCTTTGCCAGCTGCAGCGCATAGATCGAGACGCCGCCGGTGCCGAGCGCCAGCACCGTGTCGCCGGCCTTCAGCCTGCCGATCTCGACCAGCGCCCGCCATGCGGTCAGGCCTGCGGTGGTGATCGTCGCCGCCTCCACATGGCTGAACCCTTTCGGCGCCAGCGTGAAGGCGGTCGCCGGCCGTACCGCATATTCAGCCGCGAAGCCGTCGATACCGTCACCCGGGACACGCGAAAATCCGCCCGGCAGGGGCGGGCCGTCCTGCCAGTCGGGAAAGAAGCAGGAGACGACACGGTCGCCCGGCTTGAACTCCGTCATCCCTTCGCCGACTTCCTCGACCACGCCCGCACCATCCGCCATCAAAATCCGGCTATCGGTCGGCGTCCTGCCGCTCGCGACGCCGAGGTCGTGATAGTTGAGCGAGCTGCCATGCAGCGCGACGCGGATTTCTCCGGGTCCGGGCTTGCCGGGGTCCGGCAGGTCGACAAGCTTCAGGGCATCCAGTCCGCCGGGTGCTGTGACGATAGCTTTCATGAATTCCTCCCTCGGATCCCAAACGATCTCCATGCGTGAGGTAATGGGTGACAGGAGCCCTGACAAGATAGGGTTTGCCCGGCCACGCAGTCCGACAAACTTTCGTCATCGGCTTGCCGACGCCGGCCGAGGGCATATCTAAGGCGCATTCCCGACAATTGAAGGCCCGGGTATGAAGGCGGGCGGATGAGCCGGATTGCGGGAAAGAATATCCGGTACGCCGTCGATGGCGGGCTGACCATGCGGTGAGGGGAGGTGCTGATGTTTCCGGTACGCACGTCTATTCTGTCGCGCATATTCGCGGCGGTGATCGCCGTTTCGGCATGGGTCGGCATCCTGATCGAGCTGAATACGATCATGTCGAACGGCGCGACCTTGTTGCCCGCAATCTGGGCGATCTTCGGCTATTTCACCATCATCACGAATTTCCTGGTCGCCTTGCTGTTTACGCATGTCGCCATCGCAGGCTTGCGTCCCGGCCATGCCTGGGCGGCCGGCGGGCTGGCCTTGAGCATCATGCTGGTGGGTATCGTCTTCGCCCTTCTGCTGCAGGGACTGCGCGAGCTCAGCGGCGCCGGGGCTCTCGCGAATTTCCTGCTTCACAGGCTCAATCCGGTCCTGGTTCCGCTGTTCTGGCTGTCTCTCGTGCCGAAGAACACGCTGTCTTTCCGTGCCCCGTTCCAGTGGATGCTCTATCCGGTTCTCTATTTCGTCTACGCAGCCATTCGCGGCACCATCGAGGGACGATATGCCTATCCGTTCCTCGATGCGGGCAATCTCGGCTGGACACAGGTCTTCCTCAACGCCGCCGCGATCGCCATCGGCTATCTCGTCGTGGGCGCGGGAATGGTCTGGCTCGACAGGAGGTTCGTGCGGCCGGTCTTGCCAAGGCGCTGGAACGGCCGGTGAAGGGGCTTTGCAGTCAAGCAGTAGGATGAGGCCGAGGCCTGCCCCGGTTAGAGATAGGCTTCGAGGGACCTTCGCTGTCCATCCACATAAAGCGCTCCGCTTGGTGAAATCACCCGGGAAAGCCGCTTCGCAGCCAGCCTGCCGGCTTCGGGATGCCTGCCGTCCAGTGCCCCAACCCGTATTGCAAGGATCAGGTCGAAAGGCGCTTCACCAGGTTCCGGTTCAAAATCTTCAGCAGCAATGCGGCGGAACCGCAGGATGCGCGATGCCGCTTCCGAGCCGCCGATCGCCTGCCGGATCGCGGCAGCCGAGCGATCGATTCCCAGCACATAACCGGTGCCGATGCGGCGGGCGATTTCCCTGGCCGCGGCACCCGGGCCGCAACCGATCTCGAGGACGTGCATGTCGGGGCGGAGAGGTAGAGTGTCCACAATCGATCTCAGTCTCGGAGAAAGATCGCCGGCCATCTCACTCACACCCGCTCCACGAACCCTTCCAGCACCCGCTTCTGACCCGCCCGGTCGAAATCGATCGTCAGCTTGTTGCCTTCGATCGCCGAAATATTGCCGTTGCCGAACTTGATGTGGAACACCCGGTCGCCGATGGAGAATTGCGAGGGCGTGTCGGCCACGGATTTCGCCACCAGCTCGCCCTCGATCGTGCGGCCGCGCGGGCCGCTTTCGCCATAGCCGATGCGCTCCACGGCATGGCCCGAGCGCGTGCCCCAGTTGTCGCGCGTGGCGTCCGTCTGGTTGGCTTGGGCGCGTTTCCAGCCGGGCGTGGAATAGGAGTTGGCGAAGGGATCGGCCTTGTCGAAACGCGACTGGCCGTAGCCGCCCCTCCCGCCATAGCCGCCGTAATTGCTCTCGGATACGGCGACATCCACATGCGCCTGCGGCAGTTCGTCGAGGAAGCGCGACGGCATGGTGGATTGCCACAGCCCGTGGATGCGGCGGTTGGAGACGAACCAGATGTGGCAGCGCCGCTTGGCGCGGGTGATGCCCACATAGGCGAGGCGGCGTTCCTCTTCGAGGCCTGCGCGGCCGCCCTCGTCGAGCGCCCGCTGGTGCGGGAAGAGGCCTTCCTCCCAGCCGGGTAAAAAGACCGTGTCGAATTCCAGGCCCTTGGCGGAATGCAGCGTCATGATCGAGACGGCATCCATGTCCTCGTTCTGCTCGGCATCCATGACCAGCGAGACGTGTTCCAGGAAGCCGCGCATGCTCTCGAACGCTTCCATCGAGCGGACGAGCTCTTTCAGGTTTTCCAGCCGGCCGGGGGCTTCCGCCGACTTGTCGTTCTTCCACATGTCCGTATAGCCGGATTCTTCGAGGATCTGCTCGGCGAGCTCGGTATGCGGGGTCGTCTCCAGCCGCTGCTGCCAGTTCCTGAAACTCTGCACCACGTCGAACAGCGCCTTGCGCGCCTTGGGCTTCAGCTCGTCCGTCTCGATGATCTCGGCGGATGCCGCGAGCATGGGCACGTCGCGGGCGCGGGCATAGTCGTGCAGGTAGCGTACCGTCGTGTCGCCCAGGCCCCGCTTCGGGGTGTTGATGATCCGCTCGAAGGCGAGGTCGTCGGCCGGCTGGCAGACGAGCCGGAAATAGGCCATCGCGTCGCGGATCTCCAGCCGCTCGTAGAAGCGGGGGCCGCCGATCACGCGGTAGTTGAGGCCGAGCGTCACGAAGCGGTCTTCGAACTCGCGCATCTGGAAGGAGGCGCGCACCAGGATCGCCATGTCGTTCAGCGCATGCCGCTTGCCGTCGGCATCGCCGCGCTGCAGACGCTCGATCTCCTCGCCGACGGCGCGTGCCTCTTCCTCGCTGTCCCAGGCGGCATGCACCATCACCTTCTCGTCGTCGGGATCGACCCGGTCGGTGAAGAGCGTCTTTCCAAGCCGCCCCTCGTTATGGGCGATGAGATGGCCGGCGGCGCCGAGAATATGTTCGGTAGAGCGGTAGTTGCGCTCCAGCTTGATCACCTTCGCGCCCGGAAAATCCTTCTCGAAGCGCAGGATATTGTCCACTTCCGCGCCGCGCCAGCCGTAGATGGACTGGTCGTCGTCGCCGACGCAGCAGACGTTCTGCGGCGTTCCCTTCGGCCGCTGCGCGAGCAGCCTGAGCCACATGTATTGCGCCGTGTTGGTATCCTGGTACTCGTCGACGAGGATGTAGCGGAACCTGCCGTGATAGTCCTTCAGGATATCCGGGTTCTGGCGGAAGATCGCGATCGGATGGAGCAGAAGGTCGCCGAAATCGCAGGCGTTCAGCGTCTTCAGCCGCGCCTGGTAGGCGGCGTAGAGCTCGCGGCCTTTTCCGTTCGCGAAGGCGCGGGCGTCGCCTTCCGGGATATCGGCCGGCAGCAGGCCCTTGTTCTTCCAGGTGTCGATCATGCCGGCGAACTGGCGGGCCGGCCAGCGCTTGTCGTCCAGGCCTTCCGCCTGGATGAGCTGCTTGATCAGCCGGATCACGTCGTCGGTGTCGAGAATGGTGAAATCGGAGCGGAGTCCCGCCAGTTCCGCATGGCGTCGCAGAAGCTTCACGCCGATCGAGTGGAAGGTGCCGAGCCAGGGCATGCCTTCGACCGCGCCGCCGACCAGCACGCCGATGCGCTCCTTCATCTCGCGCGCCGCCTTGTTGGTGAAGGTGACGGCGAGGATCTGGCTGGGGAAGGCCCGGCCGGTCGCCAGAATATGGGCGATGCGCGTCGTCAGCACCCGCGTCTTGCCGGTGCCGGCACCCGCGAGCACGAGGACGGGGCCGTCCAGCGTCTCGACCGCCTCGCGCTGCTCCGGGTTGAGGCCGGTGAGATAGTCCGGGGCGCGGTGCTGGTCGCGGGCGGCCATGGCGCGCGCCGCAATCCCGAGGCCGCCGCCTGCGCCGGGCGGGGTCGGGGCGGGGCCTTTGCGCGGCGCCGGCTGCGGCTCCTCGTCGAAGAACGGGATGTCGTCGAAACTGTTACTCATGCGGCCAATGTAATGATTCGGACCCGAAAGACCAGAAAATGTTCCTCTTTTATTCCCAGTCTCTCCACAAGGGGAGGCTAAATTGTGGTAAGTTGATGCAGATCGCCCAGGAAAGGACCGGGTTCTGCCCTCCCGATAGGCAGACGGAGGCGGTCGGGGCAGTCAAAAAGTCTACAAAATCTTGTGAAATTACAATTTCGTAAGAATGCCGATCAGCCATTGCTTGTACATCGGCAAAAAAGGATACTCCTTCGCAAATAGGCCCGCGCGTGCCTCAACCGGAGAAGTGAATGCGGATTTGGAAACAGCTTCTGCTCAGTATCGTGGTTCTGGCTGCAGGGCTTTGTCTCTGGGTCTTCATGGTGCCGAGCGCCGGTGAGACGCTTGCCAAGATGGGCGTGCCGGGAGAGGTGATCGCCGCCATCCGTTCCGAACAGGCCCAGCCGGCGGCTATAGGCACGGCCGGCAACACCAATGCCGCGGCGCGGCAGCAGGGCCAGGGCCAAGGCCAAGGCCAGAGCGGCGCCGGCCAGGGTGGCCAGCGGGGCCAGGGCGGCGGCAATCGCGCGACGCTCGTCGTGGTGGAGCCCGTCGCGACCGGCACGGTCAACGACCGTCTGACGGCGATCGGCAGCGGCGAAGCGATCCAGTCCGTCGTCGTCATGCCGCAGGCGGCCGGCACGATCCACGAGATCATGGTCAGCTCCGGCGAAAAGGTCGTGAAGGGCCAGGTGCTTGCCCGCCTCGACGACGACGAGCAGATCATCGAGCGCGACAAGGCGCAGGTGTCGCTGAAGAGCGCCCAGGAGAAATCCGCCTCCTACAAGAACCTGCAGTCCGTTTCGCGCCTCGACGTGCTCGATGCGCAGATCGCCGAACAGGCCGCGAAGCTCGCGCTCTCCACCGCCGAACTCAACCTCAGGCGCCGCGACATCGTTGCGCCCATCGACGGCATTGCCGGCATCGTCGCGGTCAATATCGGCGACAACGTCACGACCCAGACCAGCATCGTCACCATAGACGACCGTTCGGCGATCCTCGTCGATTTCTGGGCGCCCGAGCGCTTCGCCGTCGCCATCGAACCCGGCCAGGCGGTCGAGGCGAGTTCCATCGCCCGCCCGGGCCAGGTCTTTACGGGCAAGGTGGAGGCGATCGACAACCGCGTCGATCCGGCAAGCCGCACCATGCGCATCCGCGCCCGCGTCGAAAATCCCGACGACGTCCTGCGCGCCGGCATGGCCTTCAACGTCGGCATGCGCTTTGAGGGCGAGAAATACCCGTCCGTCGATCCGCTCGCCGTGCAATGGGACGGCGAGGGCTCCTATGTCTGGCTGGTCCAGGACAACAAGTCGGTCAAGACCCGGGTGCGCGTCGTGCAGCGCAATCCGGATGCGGTCCTCGTCGAGGCGGGGCTCAACGAGGGCGACCGGGTGGTGACCGAAGGCCTGCAGCGCGTGAGGGAAGGGGCGCCCGTGCGCATCTTCGGCGCGCCGGATAAGGCAGAGGTAGCGAGCCAATGAAGATCGACCTTCCGGGCTTCGGCCATGGCGGCGCCGGCCAAGAAAAACCAGAGCACGGCGGTGGCGGGGAGAAATCCGGCCAGAGCTTCACCGCGCTCTTCGTCCGCCGGCCGATCCTTGCCGCGGTTCTGAACACGCTGCTCGTCGTCGCGGGCCTTGCCGCCCTTGCGGGCGTCGAGGTGCGCGAGCTTCCCGACGTCGACCAGCCGGTCATCACGGTCCGCACCAATTACGACGGCGCCTCGCCGCAGACGATGGACCAGGAGGTCACCCAGGTCATCGAGGGCGCGGTCGCGCGCGTCTCCGGCCTCAAGGCGCTGTCTTCCCAGTCGCAGTTCGGCTCCAGCCGCGTGACGATGGAATTCTCCGATTCCGTCGATCTCTCGGAAGCCGCCAACGACGTGCGCGATGCCGTCGGCCGCGTCGTCAACCAGCTGCCGGACGATGCCGACGAGCCCCGCATCGTCAAGGCGGATGCCGATTCCGATGCCATCATGCGTCTGGCGGTCACGTCCTCGACGCTCTCGATGGAGGACCTCACCCAGCTCGTCAACAACGAGATCGTCGACCGCCTGGCGGCCGTCGAAGGCGTAGCCGACGTCGAGCTCTACGGCGATCAGGACAAGGTGTTCCGCGTCGACGTGAACCAGGCGGCGCTTGCCGGCCGGGGCCTCACCGTCGCCGATGTCGACAAGGCGCTGCAAAGCGCGGCGCTCGACGTGCCGGCCGGTTCGCTGAAAAGCACCAGCCAGGATATCGTCGTGCGCGCCACCGCGAACCTGACGACGCCGCGCGATTTCGAGAACGTGCTGATCGCGCCGAACGTGCGCGTCCGCGACGTCGCCACCGTCTCGCTCGGCCCGGACGACGGCAGCACGGTGCTGCGCGCCAACGGCGTGCAGGGCGTCGGCCTCGGCATCATCCGCCAGGCGCAGTCGAACACGCTCAACATTTCCGACGGCGTCAAGGCGGCCGTGGACGAGATGCAGAAGACGCTGCCCGAAGGCACGCGCATCGCGATCACCGGCGACGACGCCATCTTCATCCAGGGCGCGCTGCACGAGGTGGAGATCGCGCTCATCCTGTCGGCCTCGGTCGTGCTCGTCGTCATCTTCCTCTTCCTGCGCGACTGGCGGGCGACGCTCATTCCGGGCCTCACCATGCCGGTGGCGCTGATCGGAACGCTTGTGGCGATCTACCTCGTCGGCTTCTCGATCAACATCCTGACGCTGCTCGCGATCGTTCTGGCGACCGGTCTCGTGGTGGACGACGCGATCGTCGTGCTCGAAAACATCGTCCGGCGACGGGCGGAAGGCATGGGGCCGCGCGCCGCCGCCGTGCTCGGCACGCAGGAAGTCTTCTTCGCCGTCATCGCCACGACCGCGACGCTCGCGGCCGTCTTCATCCCGCTTTCCTTCCTGCCCGGCCAGATCGGCGGTCTGTTCAAGGAATTCGGCTTCGTGCTCGCCTTCTCGGTGGCCCTGTCGTCGATCACCGCCCTGACGCTCTGCCCGATGCTCGCCTCGCGCATGCTGACCAAGCCGATCAAGGAGCATCACGGGCTGCTCGGCGCCTTCGGCAGCGCCTTTGCCCGCGTCTATGCGATCACGCTGCGGTACTGCCTCAACGCGCCGCTCGTCGTCATCGTCTTTTCGGTGATCTTCGCGATCGCCGCCTACAACGTCTTCGGCCTCGTCAAGAACGAGCTGACGCCGCGCGAGGACCGCGCGACCGTCATGCTGCGCCTCACGGCGCCGCAGGGCGTCAGCCTCGACTACACGCGCGACCAGATGCAGCGGGTCGAGGAGAACCTGAAGCCGCTGCGCGATTCCGGCGAAATCCGCAACATCTTCTCGATCTCCGGCTTCGGCAGCAACACCAACAGCGGCTTCATGGTCCTGACGCTGGCGCCGTGGGACGAGCGCACCCGCAGCCAGGACGAGATCGCCGCGGACGTGAACGCCGCGGCACAGCGCGTGCCGGCGCTCCGCGGCTTCGCCATGCAGTCGAACAGCCTGAAGATCCGCGGCGCCGGCAACGGCCTGCAGATGGCGCTGGTCGGCAACGATTACGACGTCCTGACCTCGACCGCCCAGAGGCTCGTGTCGGAAATGGAGAAGAGCCCGCTCTTCGACACGCCCCGCCTCACCAACGAGCCGACCCAGACGCAGCTCTCCGTCGCGATCGACCGCGAACGCGCCTCCGACCTCGGCATCGACATCACGGGCCTGTCGACGGCCATGCAGTCGCTGCTGGAGGGCCGTTCGGTGGTCGACGTCTTCGTCGCCGGCGACGCGCTGCCGGTGAAGCTCACCTCGACGACGCGGCCGATCGACGATCCGACCGATCTCGAAAACATCTTCCTGAAGACCGGCGACGGCAAGATCGTGCCGATGTCGACCATCGCGACCTTGAAGGAAGGGGCCGTCGCGCCGCAGCTCAACCGCGAGGAGCGCCTTGCGTCCGTGTCGATCTCGTCGGGCCTTCGCGACGGCGTCGCGCTCGGCGACGCGGTCCGGGAAATGACGGCGCTCGCCCAGCCGCTGCTGCCGGCCGGCGTGCGGCTCATTCCGATGGCGGAAGCAAAGACGCTCGGCGAGAATTCCAACGCCATGCTGCTGACCTTCGGCTTTGCGATCGCCATCATCTTCCTGGTGCTCGCCGCACAGTTCGAAAGCGTGCTGTCGTCGCTCATCATCATGTCCACCGTGCCGCTCGGGCTTGCCTGTGCGGCCATCGCGCTGGTGCTCACGGGCTCGAGCCTCAACGTCTACAGCCAGATCGGCCTCGTGCTGCTCGTCGGCGTCATGGCGAAGAACGGCATCCTGATCGTCGAATTCGCCAACCAGCTCCGCGACCGCGGGGCGGAGGTGCGGGAGGCGATCGAGACCGCCTGCGCCATGCGCCTTCGCCCGGTCATGATGACGATGATCGCCACCATCATCGGCGGCGTGCCTCTGGTTCTCGCCAAGGGCGCCGGCGCGGAAGCCCGCATCGCGCTCGGCTGGGTCATTGTCGGCGGCCTCGGCTTTGCCGTGCTCGTGACCCTCTTCATCACGCCGGTCGCCTATCTCCTGATCGCCCGCTTCGCCAAGCCGCATGTGCACGAGGAACAGCGCCTGCATCAGGAACTCGCGCATGCCTCGCGCCGCAAGGCGGAGAACTCGGATACGGAAGAGAAGGGCAAGGAAGAACCGCTGCTCGCCGCGGAGTAGCGGGCAATTGACCAGCGAACCGATTGCAGCGAAGAACGCCTGAAGCTGACGAGGCGGCGGCTCGCTCTCCCCTTCTCCCCAGCGGGGAGAAGGTGCCCGGCAGGGCGGATGAGGGGGGCGGAGCCACCATCGGGTGATGTGTTTTGCCGCGTGTACACCCCCTCATCGCCTCGCTTTGCTCGGCACTTCTCCCCGCTGGGGAGAAGAGGGCGCAAGCAGAACCCGCTCCGTCCCCCGTATGCGTATGCGGTATGCCGAATAGCGGCGCTCGTCGTTTAGGGAAGCCGCCGCCCCCATCCGATCTCCCCCCTTGTGGGGGAGATGCCCGGCAGGGCAGAGGGGGGTGCGGCGGCAGGCATCCACCGGCACTGATGGACAAAACGCAAACCCGCCTCAGCTCTATCAATCACTTGACCCCTTTCTCATCCCCGTCCTCCCGCCTCATGCCTACAATCACCCCGTCCCGCATCGGATACACCGGAAGGCGTTCCGGCGAGGCGGGGCCGGCGCGGGTGTTGAGGGGAAGACGCAAAGCCTCACCATCCGGGTTCGCGGAAAATGGTCTCCCTCCGGCGACACGGGGAGAGGTGACGGGCAGCGGACCGGCCCATCGTCTCTTGATGCCCGAAAGAGCGCGCCGGGCGTGCCTGTGCGGCACACAGGGTGGCCGAACGGATGGTTTCGCCGGACTTTTCTGTCCGTCCGCGTAAAGCGGAGAGTCCGGCGGCGGCGTCATGGATCGTTGGCGATAACTCGGTTCGCCCGGGGTCCATGCGGCATTCTCGGGTTTAACCCGAGGAGAACATCGTCCGGGAAGGCCAAGGCAGAGAGACCGAAGTCGCGGATAAAAACCGCCGAACGGGGCGCTGAGAGGTGTCACCTGTTAAACTAACATAAGAGGCAGCTTTCAGCGCCCCGTCCGACTTGAAAAATTTCCGGATCGCCAAGGGAGCATTCTGTCTTTCGTCACCCTTGGGCTTGATCCGAGGGCAAAGGGCGGTGTCCGTCCCGAGGTCGAACCCGGGGCTGTCGTTATTTCTGGACAAAGCCGGACCCGTCGCCTAACCAATTTCCGCAGTATCATGAGGAGAATGGTGATGGCAGTCAGGGACGTGAAGACGGGCCTTCGCAACGAAGAGGGCATCAGGACGGTTCTGGGCATCCTGAAACAGTCCTTCGGCGAGCGTTTCCAGACCGGCCAGTCCTTTCGCGAGCAGCACGCGCATACGACCACCTATCTGCCGGCCCAGCTTCCGGACGGCGTCGTTTTCGCCGAAAGCACGGATGATGTGAAGGCGGTCGTGAAGGCCTGCGCCGCCCACCGCGTGCCGGTCATTCCCTTCGGGACCGGATCCTCGCTGGAAGGCCAGGTCAACGCGCCGTCGGGCGGAATCTCCATCGATTTCAGCCGCATGAACAAAGTGCTTCGCGTCAGCCCCGCCGATCTTGACGTTACGGTAGAGCCGGGCATCACCCGCGAGGAGCTGAACCGGGAGCTGCGCGACACCGGCCTGTTCTTTCCGATCGATCCGGGCGCCAACGCCTCGATCGGCGGCATGACGGCGACGCGGGCCTCCGGCACCAATGCGGTGCGCTACGGCACGATGAAGGACAATGTCTTGTCGCTCACCGTGGTCACCGCCGACGGCGAGGAGATCCGCACCGCGCGGCGCGCCAAGAAGTCCTCGGCCGGCTACGATCTCACCCGGCTCTTCGTCGGCTCGGAAGGCACGCTCGGCGTCATCACCTCGATCACGCTGCGCCTCCAGGGCATCCCGGAAAAGATCGGCGGCGGGGTCTGCGCCTTCCCGACGATCAAGGCCGCCTGCGACGCCGTCATCATGACGATCCAGATGGGCATTCCCGTCGCCCGCATCGAACTCCTCGACGACGTGCAGATGCGCGCCTGCAACGCCTATTCGAAGCTCTCCTATCCGGAAAAGCCGACGCTCTTTCTGGAATTCCACGGCACGGAGGAGACGGTGGCGCTGCAATCGGCGCAGTTTTCCGAAATCGCCGCCGAATGCGGCGGCGACGAATTCCTCTGGACCGCCAACGCGGAGGAGCGCGCCAAGCTCTGGAACGCCCGGCACAATGCCTATTGGGCGAGCCGGGCGCTGGCGCCGGAGCTCGACGGGCTTTCGACCGATGTCTGCGTGCCGATCTCAAGGCTTGCCGAATGCGTCGCCGAGACCCAGGCCGATATCGTCGCGGAGGGGCTGCTCGCGCCGATCGTCGGTCACGCGGGCGACGGCAACTTCCACGTACTGGTGCTTTTCGACGGCAAGGATCCGGATTCGGTCGGCAGGGTCGAGGCCTTCATCGGGCGCCTCAACCGGCGGGCGCTTGCCATGGACGGCACCTGCACCGGCGAACACGGTATCGGCCAGGGCAAGATGGCGTTCCTGGAGGAGGAGCTCGGCGGCGCGGTCGATCTGATGCGCGCCGTCAAGAAGAGCTTCGATCCCGACGGTATCTTCAATCCGGGCAAGATCTTCCGGAGCGCCGAATGAGATGCTCCCCGAAGCTTGACTTGCCTCGGAGCCCGATGGAACTAGTCTCTTAGCGGGATCCAGGGAGACGAAACGGTGCTTGGACGCATCCTGGTGGCATTCGGCGGATTGGTGGTTGTGGCGCTGTTCACGGCGCTGCTCGCGCCGTTCTTCGTCGACTGGTCCAATTTCCGCGTCGGCTTCGAGGACCAGGCAAGCCGCATCCTCGGCAAGAAAGTTTCCGTCCACGGTGCCGTCGATGCGCGTATACTGCCGTTTCCCTCCGTCACGCTGCATGACGTGAGGGTCGGTACGGATACCGACGGCCAGCCGCTGGTGCAGGTGGCGCGCTTCTCCATGGATATGGAGCTTGCGCCCTTCCTCTCCGGCGAGGCCCGCATCTTCGACATGCGCATCGAGGAGCCGAAGGCGCGCCTGCGGGTGCTGCCGGACGGCACGCTCGACTGGATGCGCGGCAGCCGGGCGGCGATCCCCGCCCGCACGGTGGTCATCGAGGACATCCATGTCAGCGGCGGCGAGATCGACCTGATCGACGAACAGTCCGGCCAGTCGCGGCAGATCACCGGCCTTTCGGCCGATTTCTCCGCCGCGTCGCTGCGCGGTCCCTGGCGGGGCGAGGGCAATGCGACACTCGACGGCTACGAGGCGAGATTCAGCCTCGCGAGCGGCACGGCCGACAGTGAAGCCAGGCGCATGCCGTTGCGGCTGAGGCTCTGGCCGGACGCGCAGCCGGTCGAACTCAATCTCGACGGCGAGCTGACGCTAGCCGACAACAAGTCGGCCTATAACGGCAACTTCTCCCTCGCTATCCTGCAGGAGGAGGACGAGACCGAGCCGGTCACGCCGCCGCCTCCCGGACCACGGATGAAGGGCGGTTTCGAACTCACCAACGAACGCATCCGCATACCTGAATACCGGCTGGAGATCGGAGCGGCCGGCAATCCCTATGTCGTGACCGGCGAGGCGACGCTGGATACCGGCGAGAAGCCGGAATTCCTGCTGACGGCCGACGGCCAGCAGATCGACGTGAACCAGATCGGCGAGGGCGTCCAGACCAAGACCGGTCGCGATCCCGCCGTATCTGCGCAGCGCCGCATTAACAATTTCATCCAGATGGCGGCATCGATCCCGATCCCGCAGGTGCCGGGCCGCGCCAGCCTGAAACTGCCGGCGATCGTGGTGAACGACACGACCATACGCGACATCCGGCTCGATGTCCGCCCCGCCGGGCGCGGCTGGACGGTCGACAACGTCGTGGCGACCCTGCCGGGCCGCACCCAGCTCGAAGCCAAGGGCAGCCTCGTGCTGCGCGACCGGTTCTCCTTCGTCGGCGATATGCTGGTCGCCTCCAACCAGCCGTCCGGGCTTGCGGACTGGCTGTCGGGAAGCGTCGCGCCCGAAATCCGCCAGCTCCGCTCCGCCGGCTTTTCGGCCAAGGTCAACCTGACGCCGGAGCTGCAGCGTTTCGAAACGCTCGAACTGGCGATCGGGCCGGCGACGCTGAGAGGCAGGCTGGAGCGCCAGTCGCAGCAAGGGCACGTGCCGGACCTTTCGGTGA
This sequence comes from Neorhizobium sp. CSC1952, assembly GCF_030378245.1. Taxonomy (NCBI): domain Bacteria; kingdom Pseudomonadati; phylum Pseudomonadota; class Alphaproteobacteria; order Hyphomicrobiales; family Rhizobiaceae; genus Neorhizobium; species Neorhizobium sp. CSC1952. Next base: position 3,957,589 of record NZ_CP128416.1, read on the forward strand.
GCCTTGCCGGCAACGAGATCGATATCGACGCCATGCGGGCGCTGGCTTCGCTGTTCACGGGCGACGATGCGGGGCAGGACGTGCTCGATCATCGGGTTGCCGCGACGCTGAAGGCCGACCGGTTTACGGCCTTCGGGGTCGCCGCCGACAATGTCGATACGGCCTTCACCATGGCCGGGGGCGTGCTCTCGCTGGAGCGGCTGGCTGTCGGCGATGTGGAGGGGGCGACGATCGCCGCGAAGGGCAGGGTGGAAGGCTCGCTGCTTTCCTATGCCGGCAACGGCACCTTGAGCTTCCGCTCCGCCGATCCGGCGGCATTCCTCGCCATGCTGCGCGACCGGCTGCCGCCCCATCCGGTGTTGCGGCGGCTTGCCGGAAACGCCGCGTGGTTCGCCAATACCGACCTGACCGCCGACCTTTCGGTCGACGGAGATACCGGCGGAGTGGAGGTCGCGCTCAAGGGCAAGTCCAATGGCAGCACGGTGAACGGCGACCTCAAGCTTCCCGGTCTGCTCGACCTGACGGGCGGCACCGGCATGACGCTCGATGCGTCGCTTGAGAATCCCGAGGCGCGGGTTCTCCTCGGCCAGGCGGGGCTCGATCCGCTGCCATTCGACGGAGACGGGGCGGGACGGCTCGCGCTCAACATCGAACAGGGTTCCGAAGGAGCGGCGAAAGCCGGGCTCTCATTTGCGACCGGCCGGACCTCCTTCGATGCGAAGGGCGAGGTGAACCTCCGGAACGAGGGTTTTGGCGAGGGCAGCGGCCACGTGACGCTGAAGAGCGCCGATCTGGAGCCCTATCTGCTGATGAACGGCATCGGTCTGCCGCAGTTCGGAACGGGCCTGCCGGTCACGCTCGACGCGGATGTCGCCATGACCACCGATGCGGTCAGGGTCGCGGGGCTCAAGGGCGCTGTGGCGGACAACGATTTCGGCGGCGAGATCGCCATCGACCGGAAGGCGCCGGGCCTGCCGGCCTCGGGTTCCCTCAAGGTCGATACGCTCGACCTCGCCTGGCTTGGCGAGGCGGTCTTCGGCGCCACCAGCGATCCTGCGACCGGCGCCTTTTCCTCGAAACCGTTCGGCTCGCCGATCTTCGGCGATACGGATGTCGCCCTCGACGTCAATGCGGGCCTCTTCCGCACCGGCGCGTTCGGGGACGTGGCGGATTTCTCCGCAAAAATTACCCATCGCAGCGGCGGGATCACCATCGAGAATGCCGGAGGCAGCTGGCAGGGCGGAAGACTGACCGGCCGCGTGATGATGTCGAACGGCGACGGCAGCGGGCTTCTGCAGATGCGGCTCTCGGCGGAAGATGCCGATCTCGCGCCGCTCGTCTGGAAGGCTCAGGGCAAGCCGGTCGCTGGCGGAAAGCTGGATTTCGACCTTTCCGCCGAATCGACCGGCCGGAATCTCGCCGAGCTTCTCGGCGCGGCCAGCGGTTCGGCCGAGCTGCGGCTGAAGGGGCTGACCGTCAGCGGCATCAATGCCGACGCGCTGAAGCCGCTGATGGCCGAGGTGGACAAGCTCGGCGGCGAGGTGACGGAAGACAAGGTCCGGCCGCTCGTCGCCGGCCTGGTGCATCGGGGCGGCGTCGACATCGGCGACGTGACCATTCCCTTCACCATCACGGCGGGCGAGGCCCGGGCCCAGAATATCGCCGCTTCGGCCGGTACGACAAAGTTTCTGGGGGAGGGCCGCTTCGATCTCCTGGAAGACGGCATGAGCGCCGGGCTCGCCATCACCTACGATGCCGGGGAGGAAGGGCTTGCGGGCGGCGATCCGACCGTGAGGCTCGACTATTCGGGCGATCTCGCCGCACCCGCGAAACACATCGACATCGCGGCCATGACCAATTTCCTGTCGCAGCGCGCCTTCGAGCAGGAGCGGCGGCGCGTCGAGACGCTGCAGGCGAGCGTCCTGGAAAAACAGCGTCTGCGTCGCGAAGCGGCGCTCTACAATTTTCAGGCCGCCGAACGGCAGGCGGCGCGCGAGAAGGCGGAGGCCGAGGAGCGGACCCGGCAGGCGGCGGAGGCCGAACGCCAGCGGCAGCAGGCCGCGGCCCGCGCAGCGCAGGAGGAGCGCCAGCGGCAGAACAACAGCGAACCGCAGCTGATCGTGCCGCCCACCGAAGGCGCCCTGCGCCAGACCTTGCCGGAAATCCTTCCACCGGAGGTACCGAACCTGCCGGGCGTCCAGCGCTGATTTGACGGCATGCCGGCCCGAAGGCTCAAGCCGCCTTCTTCTTGAGCCAGATCAGCACATGGACGCGCAGCGCCGAGGAAAGATTGCTGTCCGGTCCGCGCTGATCGTCGATTTCCGCGATCAGGTTTGCGAGGCTGATCCCGCGTTGAACGGCGATCGCCTTCAGTTCGAACCAGAATTCGTCTTCGAGGGAAAAGCTGGTGCGATGACCATGAAGCGTCGCGGAATGTTTACGAATCAACAAGCTCTCCGGCCGTCGGGAACAAATGCGCGCTTATTCAAACCGCCGCGCCTTCGCCGTCAAGCTGGCCGGTCCGGGCTTGGCTAACAGAGGGTTAACGGGTGTCCGGATGTCATTCCTTGCGGGGATTTTCCAGCCGGCCCTGATCGAGCGCCTTGTCGGCCTTCTCGTTGCGCGCCTTGGTGAGCGACTTTTCCGCCTTGCTGCGGCCGAAGGTGATTCGGTTCTGCTCCGCGTCCTTTTCCTTTTCGAGCCGGGCCTTGCCCTTGCGGAACTGACGCAGGTTGACGATCTCGGCGCTCATGGGGATAGCGCCTCCGCGCTACTGCTTCTTGCGGAAGGAATCGAGAGAAACCACCGATCCGGGCTTCTTTTCCTCGTCGGTCTTGGTCTTGGCTTCGGCTTCCGCGGGCTTCGAGACGGCCTCGACCGGAATGGCGGTGATCTCGGCGGAGGTGCTGTCGTCCTCCTCCGACAGCGGCACTTCGAATTCGAGCTCGAAATTCACCGAGGGATCATAGAAGCCGCGGATCGTGTTGAAAGGCACGACCAGACGTTCCGGCGTGTCGGAGAAGGAGAGGCCGACCTCGAACTGCGTCTCGGTGACCTTGAGGTCCCAGAACTGGTGCTGGATGACGATGGTCATCTGTTCGGGATATTTCGCCTTCAGGTGCTGCGAGATGCGCACGCCGGGGGCGCCGGTCAGGAAAGTGATGAAGAAATGGTGGTCGCCGGGCAGGCGGCCGGTCGCCGCGACCTCGGACAAAACCTTACGGATGACGCCGCGCAGCGCGTCCTGCGCCAGAATATCGTAACGGATATGATCCTGCCCCATACGGTCCTGTCTTTCCCATTCTCTCGTCTTTTAGTCAGACGCGTTATGCCATGCCGACCGGATGCGGGAAAGCCCCGCTCACGATCCGAGTCAGTTCCATAGTATTCGACTGGGGAGCGAAGGTGAAGGCTTCTGTTGCCAGGTGCCTTCGGACCCCGCCTCAAGGTGCTAACCAAGAGGACTTCAGAGCGGAATTCCCGCACCGCCATTAGGCAGCGAGAGCGTATTCCTTAGCGTTGTTGTCGTTTGCAACTACACTTTTTGACCCGATAACGGTGGTATCATGCCGAGCAAAAGTTCGATCTTTACACCCTTGTCGATCCTATTTCGCCCCCATCAGAAGCCGGTCCTGGGTGACCGGTTTTTGGTGGAGGCGCCGGGTACCGCCCCCGGGTCCAATAGGTTTATTGCACCGACCGTTTATTGCCATAGCCGGACGGGTGTCCGGCATCCCTCATATAGGATTTTCCCTCGCGTATGAAAAGGGGTTGCGTAACATTCGCAATCGCTTCTACAACAACATTTGTTAGGGGTCTCTGAAATGGGCGCCTTTTTTAGAGGAGAGGGACATGAGCGAATATTTTGATGATGTGAAGAAGTATGACAGCGCTGCCGACGAGGCGGTGGTGGGCAAGATCGTCAAGCATCTCGGCATCGCGCTGCGCAACCGGGATTCTTCGCTCGTCTCGGCGAGCGACGAGAAGGAGCTCGAGCGGGTCAAGGCCAACTGGTGCGGCAAGAAGCTCGGCGTCAACGGCGAAGCGGCCGACAAAGCGGTCAACGCCGCCGCCAAGGCCATGGCCGCCGACAGGACCAAATCGCGCGTGACCTTCTACTATCTGGTCGCCAAGGAGCTCGGCAAGCTCGATACGCTCTGAGCGTTTCCGGTAAAATCTCGGGGAAAGCCGAGGGAGGAGATTGGTCGGGCCGTCCTGTGCTATTATGTAATTCCATGATTATGGAATCGGCGGCCTGACCCATGAAACAATATCTCGACCTTCTCCGGCATGTGATGGAAACCGGTATCGACCGCGGCGATCGCACCGGCAAGGGCACGCGGTCGGTTTTCGGCTACCAGATGCGCTTCGACCTGAACGAGGGCTTTCCGGTCCTCACGACCAAGAAGCTGCATCTGAAATCGATCATCCACGAGCTGCTCTGGTTCCTGAAAGGCGATACCAACATCGCCTACCTCAAGGAAAACGGCGTCTCGATCTGGGACGAATGGGCCGACGAGAACGGCGATCTCGGTCCCGTCTACGGCGCCCAGTGGCGCTCCTGGCCGGCGCCGGACGGCCGCCATGTCGACCAGATCGCCCAGTTGATCGAGGGATTGAAGGTCAATCCCAATTCCCGACGGCATATCGTTTCGGCCTGGAACCCGGCGCTTGTCGACGAAATGGCGCTGCCGCCCTGCCACTGCCTGTTCCAGTTCTACGTGGCCGACGGCAAACTCTCCTGCCAGCTCTACCAGCGCTCCGGCGACGTCTTTCTCGGTGTGCCATTCTTTTCCGACATCAAGTCTGTATCTTCGGGACTAACTAATTGGTTCCGAAAGGTTATCCCGTCTTCCTCTCCGGTATCGGTACTCGCTCCAATTTGATCCGGTCACGGCGAGAATGCATTTGATGACTTGCGCGTTTTTCCGGCCGTCGTCAGACTGTTTCTAACGCCATAGGAATTGCACAACATGCCTCGCCATCCCGAGTATCAATATCTCGACCTGATAGAGCATCTCCTCGAAAAGGGTGATCGCCGGATCGACCGAACAGGTGTCGGAACCCTCTCCACTTTTGGAGCAATGATGCGGTTTGATCTGTCTGACGGGACCTTTCCCGTCTACACGACGAAGCGCGTATATTGGAAAACAGCTGTGAAGGAGATGCTCTGGTTCCTGACGGGGCAAACCAACATCCAGTCCTTGCTTCGTGAGAACGTGAATATTTGGACGGATTGGCCGCTAGACAAATATCGAAAGGCGACGGGCGAGGACATTTCGCAGAAAGACTTTGAAGCGAAGATTCTCGCTGACGATGACTTTGCCGCCAAATGGGGTGACCTTGGTCCGGTCTATGGCAAGCAATGGCGACGTTGGCTTGCGAACGGGGTCGAATATGATCAGGTCGCGACCTTGATTGAGACACTGCGGACGAACCCGGCCAGCCGCAGGATGTTGTTCCACGCCTGGAACGTCGCTGAACTCGATCAGATGGCGTTGGCACCGTGTCATATGACCTACCAGTTTTACGTCAGTGAGATGGGGGAAGGCGCAAATGGCAATACGGACCCGAGCGCGTTGACCGATGCGAGCGCTGGAAAGCGCGGCAAGCTCAGCCTTCTCGTTGGGCAGAGATCTTGCGACGTTGGCTTGGGGAATCCATTCAATGTGACTCAGGAAGCGGCCCTTCTACATATGATTGCGCAGCAGGTCGACATGGTCCCAGGCGAGCTCATTTGGGTCGGTGGCGATGTCCATCTGTATCTGAACCACCTTGACTTGGCACGGACAATCCTAAGCCGCGAACCCAGACCGTTCCCGAAGCTTCGTCTCAAGAGACGACCAGCATCGATCGACGACTACACAATCGATGACTTCGAGGTCACGGGTTATGATCCACATCCGGCAATCGAGGCACCGGTGGCCGTTTGATACAGCACCGTCTCCGACGAGGGTGCCATACATCAAAAGGCGATCCAGGTTCTGGTGAGCTGAAACGGTGACTTCGTTAGGAGTCTGGAAAGCATACCGGAAAATTAGCAAAAGCTAATCGACCCGTCCTGGTACTGGTCGCTTGCTTGCGCGCGGAATGCAACCGGCAATTTGATACCAATTGTAAACAACTGAAACTTAGGCCTGGATGTGTCGATCCGGGACAGGGCGAACGTATGCGCAAAAAAGGTCAAGATATCAAAGGAAGAAGCCGCCTCGCGGACAACGCGCAGCTGGAGTTCTCGGATGTTGTCAACGCACAGATGTCGTCGGAAGTTCTCGTAGAAGATGCACGGAATTTTGGGAGGCAGCTTCAGTCTGCTCCCTCCGATCGGAACGACATTGGTTCAGCCGACCTCGCTCCGACGCGAACACTCACCCGGGCTTCGCTCGATCTTCAGTCTGGGCTTCCCAACCTCGTGCCGGAGACGGGCGACATGCATGAACTCTTCGCCGGAGAAGCGTCACAATGCGACATCACTGCCTCTCTGGACAATGAAGAACGAGCTTCATCGGGGCACGGCGTGGAACCGTGTGGCGACCTGATCGCACGTTTTCCTTCACTTGCCGCTCATCAGAACTATCGGCCAACAACGACAAAAGGTAAGTTGGTTGCTTGCCTCAACGAGTGTCTGCATGCGGGACGGATTCCTCGCTCCAAACGCGACCCGACGCAAATCAGTCGCGTCTTCTTCGCTCAGAAGGTGGGTGTAACCCACGGAATGCTCGGGCATCTAAGATACATCCTCGAAACCTACGAGGCTGTATTGGAGCATGTCGAGCCGCTGTCGTCATTGCCGGACGCGCCAAAGTTCGGAGCGGATCCCGAGCACGGCGAGCCGATGGACGACGCGGCACTCTATGTCGTTTCACTGTACCCTGAGCTTCTGAAGCACCAGCATTACGCAGTCGACAGTACGGCGAGAGCGATTGTTCGGATCCTGAACCTGCAGCTTGTGAGCGGTGGTTTGGAGCGGAGCAGGGGCGGAAAAATCAGTCGTCGGGCAATTACAAGTCAACTTGGGCTGAGTGGCACAGCAACTGTGCCTTATTTGCCTATTCTGGTTGACTACGAAGATGCCGTTGGCGGCAAAGAGTCTGTTCACGAAGCCAATATTCCCGCCATGCGCTCTTGGCTGGAAGAGCAGTTCGATGCTGGAACACTCGAAACACGAGATGGCAAAGTCAGCCGTAAGCAATTTACCGATCACTTTGGTCTGCCGCAAAACACGTTGATCTTTCTTCGTTACCCGAGAATTGGGGCCGTTATGGAGGAGATGGACGACCGCATTAGGTCCACGGGATACGTTCCCGGTCCAATACGAGAGAGACTTGAGGCCCTCGAAGCGATACTTGCTGACGATCCTCCGGTCAGCAAAGATGGCCGTTCGATACACCGAAAAGAAGTCGCGAAACTCATTAGAATCCCCCAAGGAAACCTCAGACGCTTCCCTTTTGCGGAGCGCCTGCGTGACGCCGACATTGGTATAGTCAAGAGCCTGGAGGAGGATCCACTAACTGCCTTTGCGGGCGGCCGGATATTCAAGTTCCGATGCCTCGTTGAGCAAGGTTGGCCGGAAACGTATGCTATCCGGGCCAAAACCTGCTTCGAACGCTTGTACCGGACTAAGAAGAAGGAGGAGGCGAAAACCTGTTTTGCGAGCTTGATCGAACTGTTTGCGTTCTTGGCTGGCCACGGCTCGCAATACTGCCGGTCTCTGTTCCACGGTCTGGGCAACGGAGTTCGTCCAAATTCCTTGCGCCGCGAGTTCACGATGGCCGCGCAGGAGTATCGAGAATACCTCAGAGCAGCGAACGAAAACACGGACACATGTAATGCTAAGATTAGCGTCACGAACGGCATTATCCGTAAGCTGAGCGCCGACTCCATTCTTCCATCGCTTACGCTGTACCTGATCCAATATAGAAGCGATAAAAAAAACCACGGCAAGACTGTTGCCGAAGCAGTCGAAAGCCAAGACGGAAAGCGCTCGAAGCCTCACGTCGACGACTATCTGATGTTTGCGACTTCAATGCTCAAGCAGGCGGCCGAGCTTCGACAAATCGAATTGAGTAGCCTTGACCAAAGTGATTTCAACAAGGTTCTTCGCGAGGAGCTTGAGAGGGAGCAATTTACGGCGGCTGATAATCCGGCCACGTTGATCCTGCGTGTGTTGGAACGCCGTCTTACCCTTATCAGGAACGCCGCATGGGCAATGGTGCAGGAGGGCCAGCGGCTTCTGGAGCACGGGCAGGAATTGCTCGAGCGGGGGAAAGACCCTGGGGAATTGTTCGATGTAATCGTTCGAAAGGGAAGGATTAGCGAACCCGTTCGGGTGAGGCTCTTGCATGAGCATTTCCCCGACGTGCATGACCGTGACCAGGGCATTGCAAACCTCTTGAGGGTCGTGGCCGACCGGTATAACTGGATTTATCCGTCCAACAAGGATGGACGTTCCGAGGGTCAATTTTTCCAAAAGAGGGCCCTGAAGTATGGCGGAGCGAAGACGTTACAGGCCTACCTGATCCCTTCGCAGGATACGATGGCCGCGGTTCTCACACTGTACCTCCTGGAATCCGGCAGCAACGTCTCCGTCGGTCGCACGCTTTATTTCGATTGCATTGAAACGACTGAGGAGCCGCATCATTCGAAAGTGACAGGCTACAAGGCTCGTGCAGGCGGCAAACCGATTTTCGCTGTCATGGAGGATCGGTGCGAGGCGGTGAAGGCCATGAAGTGGCTCCAAGAGGCCGTGGGCCGAATTCCCGAATTGGATCCAGAGACCAGAAAGCAGCTTTTCATCTCCCGTGGCGTTGGTGAAGAGATCAAGCTCATTGAGGAGTTTACGTATCGCGCGGCGTTCAAGCGGCTGATCGAGACGATCCCGGAGCTGGCAAACCTAACGCTTACCCCGAACATGATCAGACCGTCCGTCCTGCTGAAGGCGGCCTTGGAGGCTGGGGGGCTCACGAGGCTATCGAGGGCGATGGGACAGCAGAGCCTGCAGGTGCACGAGGGCTACGTCAACAAGTATCCGATGAGGTTTTTGCGCGATACCGAGATCTACCACTTCCACCATGCGCTTGAGACCGCCGTCGTCAGCGGTATTGAGAACGCCCACGAGATACTGGGTGTTGACGTCGATGGCATGGCTCGCCGTATCGAGTCCGTCATGAAGACGGGCCTGGGCACGCTCTGCAAAAACCAGAAAGGTCGCCCTGGCAACGATGGCGCAGTGTGCACTTCGATTGACTGCTGGAATGATTGTCCGCAGTTGATTGTCATCGCCAAGAAGGAAGAGATCGCAATTCTGCAAATCTGGCAGCATTCCCTACGATTGGTCGAAGGGGATTGGATCCGTGATCAACCGGAGCGGTGGGAGCGTGTGTGGCTTCCTTGGTTGTGCTTCGTTGATGCCGTTGAGGTGAAGATGCGCAGCACGTTTGGCCCGGTATGGAAGGCGGCTACGGCTATCTCCGAGAAAATTATTGCGAACCCGAATTTCCAACCGATGAGGCTTTTCTGATGCCGGTACAATTGCTAGCGAAGCCTCTTGGTAAACGTCACCAAGCAGTAGACCCGAAAGACCGCCGACGCGCCTGGCTGAGCGCTTACGAAGACACAAAGTGGGTGCTAGGCGACTCACCGGGTTGTGGAAGCGACGAAAAAACAGTCGATTTCGACGTCCGGATGGCAGATGGACGGTCGCTCATCTATCACACTGAACTTTACAATAGTGCGAAAGAGCTGCTCTTCTGGATTCGCGCTGGAAACTACACGCGCTTCGACGATGCTTACAGGCATAAGCAGTACGCTGAAACGATGCTGAGGCTTTGCTACGGTCTCACGTCGAGGGGCTTCTATTCCTTCGCGGCCCTGACCTCTATCGACATCGATATCATTTGTGAAGAAGCCGCATTTGGCGTCGACGGGCTCACCGGTGCATCGGCATTGGTGAGGAAGATGCTGGGGCAGTATCACAGCTGGGAAGACGTGCCTCCCGAGCTGCGAACGCGGGACGCTTTTCACGAGGCGGATGTCATTTTCAATCTCAACCTGCCCCCGAAATGGGCTCTGCCGGAGGTCCGTTCCGAAATCGAAGCAGCAACCGCGCGTATCAACGGAAAGACCATCGTTTCGCTCGCTGCGCTTAAAGACGAGCCGATCACAAACCAGAACGTTCAGCTTGTCACAATGCTGTTCGAGGGTCTCTTCGCTTTGCGCGATTTCATCGAAGCGACGTCAATTTCGTTTCGACCGTTTCCAGAAGGAGCGGCGCAGCGTGCATTCAACTTGGGCCGGGGCACCACCAGAACACCTGTTCCGCCCCCGGAACTAGCCATGCGCCTCCTGGAAAACACTACACGCTACCTGGTGGACCATGTTGACCACGTCGTTAAGTCCTATCATGACGCTCTCAGTTCGCGCGGAAGTGAGGGATGGTATGCGCGAGCGTTGGAGGTTGGCACACAGGTGCGAAGCATCGTCACCGCAGCCTACATCCTGATCGCAGCCTTCACCGCTCGTCGTGCAGAAGAGATAAAAATGCTTCGACGCGATTGCACTGCTGGCAATGACAGCGACGGCTGGTGGATGAAAGTCTACATCGAAAAGACCGAACGCCAGTGGACCTGGATTCCGGTGCCAGGCCTCGTGGCTCGCGCGTTCAACGCGGTGCGTTCTCTCACTCCTGATAGTGAGGTCGATCCGGATGCTGACTTGTTTCAGTTCCACGACATCGCGCAAAACAAGGTTGTCAATCTGTATCCCGAGAACCTTTTGGATACTTTCGCGGAATCGATTGGTGCCCGCGAGTATGCGAACGACAACACGAAGAAAACCCAGACGTGGACTTGGGTCACCAGACAATTCCGCCGCTTGTTCGCTGTCATCTTCTTCTATCGCTACAGGGGCAAGATCAAGACGCTCGCCCATCATCTTCGCCATTTCGATTCTAGGATGACGAACGACTACGTCACGTTGGATCCAGACATTCACAAGCTCTGGGACCAGGAGGTCTGGCACCATCAGATCGAGATCGCCAGGGAAATTGTTGATGGCCGCGTCACCTATAAGGGTCCAATGGGCAAGCGTCTGACCACGTTGGTCAAGCGTCTGCGTGAAAAGTTCTCTTCTCAGGTCAAGGTTGTCAGCGAGGCTGCGGGGGCAGCCGTAGTGCGCCATCTTCAAATAACTGAAGGGGCTGTGGTCCGGCAGATCAGGAAAAACCAGCTCGTTTTGACCCCGAAGCTCTGGGTGACTTGCTCGTGCCCACGTAACCGTAAGGGCTGCGAAAAGGCGGCCTGTCGGAAGGCGGCTGGGTACAATGACAATGATGTCGGACCGGACTTCGCTGCGGCCGGGCCGACCGTTTGCCCAGAATGCCCGTTCGCCCTTATCGGCCCCGAGAACATTGCCTATATCGAAGAACAAGCGCAGGCGATGTCTGCCAGTGCCCAGGCATCCGCAGAGTACGGCAATTCGATCTTCGCGTCGTTGCAGGCCGCGAATGTCGTCAAAATCACGGGGTTCTTGGAGGACCTCAAGGCCGCGTGACAGGCGCGGCCCGCCGGGACATGGAGGGCAGGGAGCAAAATAGATGTCCAAGATGCCAGAATTCGAGAAGATCAAGGCTCTTTTCACGACTTGGGTCGAGACGGGTGTACCGAACGGAATCGAGTACCCGAAGACGCAGAGTGCCGCCGTTGGATGGAAGTGCGAGCAGTTCGGCATCAGTGGTGTCGGGACGAAGACGTACTTCAACACGCGAAGCCCTGAATACGGGAAAATTGTTCAGGAGATCAAAGCTCTGATCGCCCAGCTCAAACCCCAGGCGGAGGTCCGGAAGCTTTCCCGAAACCAAGCGAATGTTCCCGCACCAGTCCCGGCCCCTGAAAACAAGCGTGTATATGTTCCTCAGGCGACCCGGACCTACCGCGCGCAAAGCCAAGCCAAGGAGTTTGAAGCCGAACTGATAGCTACCGTCACCCAGCTTCAACAAACCAGAGAAGCGCTTGTGTCCTCGGAGCTGAGTTTGAAAATAGAGCGGCAGACCACTGAAAGGCTGAGAGCCGAGAAGGCGAAGCTTGAGCAGGATAACGCGCAGCTCACCCGCTTACTCGCGGCGAAAACCGGCGTCCTTCACGTGGTCGAATGATCTATGGATATCGAATTAAACCCATTCGACATCGCTCGCGTCGAGGCGACGCCTGCCAAGGACGCAGGGTTCGACGAGAATCTCCCAGCGTCCAATCAGGCGCGGAGTAAGGTATTACTCAGCCGTCTAAGTGAGCTCCTCCGCACGTGCGATCCGGCCAATGTTCCCTCCTATAGAGGCCGGTTTTCACGCGTTTGGTTCGCGGAAAGGATCCATTGCTCCGTCTCGACGCTAACGACCAGTGTTCGGCTCCGAAAGGCCTTGAATGTCTGGGAAGAGAAGCATCGTAAGAAGATGGTTCCGACGGAGCGTCGAACGTACGATGATACAAACGTCGTTTTTCTCCGACGAAAGTCGACAGGGCGGATCTTGCGCGTTCCCGTGACGATCTCCCAAGCCGTCAAGGCGCAGACGAAAATTGTTCCGACGCTCGTTTGGGAAGACGGGATGGATGAGTGGGTTGCGGATTATGCACGACATCTCACCTTTCGCGTAAAGAATGGCACCTCCAGCGTCGAAGAAACCGTCAAGAAGCTCCGGCAATTCCGCCGGTTTCAACGTACGCACGGCGTTCAATACCATCAAGTCGATGATGACTTTCTGCTTGCCTTTCAGGGTGCAATGGAGAGCGACGGTCGATCCACGACGAAGCGCCGTGACGAGGTTCTCTCCGCGGTCCACGACTTCTTCAAGTGGGCCGATGGCAGGGGCCTACTGACAAATCATGTCCAGACAGCGCCTAAGGGCGAATATAGTGATCTGCCGGATGATTATGTGTTCCCTATATCCAGTGAGCAGGTGTCGGTATCCGGGCGGCATGGTCAAGCGTATGTGAAGTGGGTGTCTACACTCACGGGCGGAGCCGAGCACAGTACCTATGGTGCTCGACATACTCCGACGTCGTCCGAAGTTCTTCAGCTGGGGGAGATTGTCGAAACCCAGGGGCGTCACAGGGTCCGTAACCGGCTGATAATGGACTGGGCGCTACTCACCGGCGCTCGCGTGAGCGAAATCGTCCAGGTCCGCGAGAGCGATCTGCCGCCGTTCGATGATATCAGCGCATTCTTCTCGGATGACGGCAGTCCCAAGATGTTCGAAGTCTGGGTCGAGCGTAAGAACCGTGGCCGAAGCATGTTGCGCGTTCCCGACGATCTCGCACTCCGTACGGCGGAATACATCGCTTGTGATCCGGAACGGCTCGACATTGTCAACAGTGCTCTGGGTGGGACCTGTCGTAACGACAACTTCGTGTTTCTGTCCGAACGGACAGGCGATGCGCTGGTTACGGATAGCATTACCCGCATCTTCAGAGCTTTTTTCAAGCAGGCTGGCATCAAGAAGGCCAACATCCATCGCTTGCGGGCTAAATTCATCACCGAGAAGATCGAGATGCAACTGGATAGGTTGCAGGAAGGTGGCGTCTACGTCGATCCCACTTCGAACTGGGAAGAAACTGTGCTTGTGATGGCTGCGAAGGATATGGGCCACTTACATCCGGTCTCGCTCATGCCCTATCTGCACGACATTCTACAAAAGCGCCAAACCAAGGACGGGGAGCTCGAAGTCCGCTCGGCCGAGTCTCGGGCCCAATCGCTCAAAAGCTTCGTCAATCAGATGCAGTCTCGCCTTGAGACCCATGCGGGGTTGGCCGAGGTCGCCAGGTTGCTGGAAGGGGAAAAAGTCTCAGAGGCCATAGACCTATTGGGAGATGTGCAGGACCAACTGCGTGAACTCATTGGTATTCGAACGTAGTTTCTACCGATTCCAGTTGATGGTGTCTGGCCATGTGCCTGCTGTGAATAGGGCCGTGGAGGGCGGAGGCGATTCATAAATGTATTAGGCAATGTCATTTTTTTGGCTTGCCAAGGCCGCGTATTCAGCTGAGCATCATACCCAGTGAAGTCCATATGAACCGTTCCTCATGCCGCGTAAGGTTTTCGAAGCCAGCCTATTTCATCTTTCACCCTTTGCCGTCGAGTGGTTATTCCGGAGCGATAGGTTCAAAATGGACTATGCGTGTGCTCCATTCGAGGGCGGCCTGTTAATCCAGTGCGAGACACGATCATCTTCGAAAGTGCCTGATCACGGAACGCCCGAAATCGACCTCGTTCTTGGTCAATCGTTTTCTGGAGCAACACACTTATTTTTCCATGAGGGCGGTGCCGTGCTTCCCTTACCTACGCACGACAAGGAAACCGTGCTTTCAACCTATAAGGCTCCACCATTTTCGAAGAATTGCGATGACAGCGACTTCGCAAGAAGTGGGCACGAGGCCCTTTTGGACGAGCCTGAGTTCACTGCGGCGACACCAGAAAAATTCACGACAATGATCATGGATTGCGATCAGCGGCTCCGCCAGCGATCCCTACACAGCGCAAACCTCGAAATCGAGGATGATATCGAGTTCGCGTACAATCTCGCGTGTGGCGTGGAGTATGTGAAGCTAGAGTCAAACCAGAACTGGGTCCAATGCGACATTGCGATGAAAGAACTCGCTCAGGCGGTTGATGTCTACATTCGGGCGTTTGACCGGCTATACAGCCAAGAAAATAGGTACCTGGACGGTCTAATACTTGCTGCGAAGTCAAGGATTTTCCGTAGCTTGAGAGTTGAGGACGATTGGCGAAGGAGGCCTGTGATGTGACGGGCAAACCGGCGTTCTCGCGGACTTGCACGCCGCGATCTCGACGCTCCTGGTGGACCGTGATCACCTGCGGCAGCAACTGCACATCACAACAGCGTACGTGAGTGGAGGCTTCACGTGCGGCTGGAGGCCGGACGTCCAACGGCAAGATTTGATGTAAGCGTAGACTGTCCGGGGAGGGACGCACCCGCTGATATCCAATGTGCCGGTTGATCCTGGCTAGTCGAACAGCAAATTTACCGCATACTCTTTGAAGCATTGTTCCTGCGGTCGGTGGATGCCTCGTTTGGTGCGGCGTCGCAGTTTTCTGCGCATTAGACAGCTAAGGGCAGGGTTTGGATCTCCGCGGTGAGCGATCTGCCCGGGGCGAGCGTGCTGCTGGTCTGCGCGGGCAGCAAAATCCATAGTCTCGCGTTCCTGTTCTGCGCCTTGGAGAACCCCGCAGTTGGCCTGAGAGTCCGTGTACCTCAGCGCTACAACGAAGTATCCACTGAATGAACAGCAGGGATCGAGGCTATCACCGCTGAGAACATTTTTTCTCCTCTCTGACGGTGGGCGTCACTTACTGTTTGGCTAGATATTGATGACAAAACCCGCTTGGAAACCATTTTTCTCTCGCTCGTATGGATATCCGCGCGGGTTACAGACGATCCGGGTACTACCCTCGTAATAGTCGATGAAGCGGTGGATATGGCCATGGACCCATAGGTCGGGCTTTCCATTCCGGATTGTCGGTGTGAGGTCCGACGCGAATGCCGCGTTGGTTTCTTGCCCATGAAACTTCGGATCCAGAGATCTTGGCGATGGCGCATGGTGCGTGAGCACGACTGTCGTGCCGTGAAACGGCTTCGCGAGTTGCGCCTCGATGAATGCTCGGCTGGTAACGTGGCGAGTGATCAGCTCTCGGGCCATCAGCAATCCCGGCATACCGGTTTCGTGCCAGTCGGAACGGAATATCTCGCGGAAGTCCACCATGTATCGTTTGCAGACATCAATCGCCATCTTTCGACGATCCGGCAACGAAACCTCCTCTTTGATGCCCCATTCAATCTCGAAATCTGTCCATAGCGTTGCACCGACAACGCGCACGTCTCCGAAGACTTTGGTTTCGTTTTCCAGGACCGAAATCCGTGTTCCTTCGGTAAGGTTCCTGGCAGTCGCAAGGGCGTTGTCGATCGTGTTGCCGTAGCAATCATGATTGCCCAATACCATGAGCACGGGCATTATCGGCTCGACCCGCGTCACGAGGAAGTCGAGTGACATCTGGATGAAACCAGCGACGTCGCCAGCACATAGGCAAATATCGGCATCTGGGATTTCAATCGAGTTCGCAGGCAAACGCTCCGCGTGGGCGACGTGCAGGTCACTGACGATCCAAGCTTTCAAAAAGCACCTATTGTCATGGGATAGGAACAGAGAGAGTTCGGAACGAAACACGGCATGGCGACCACTTCACGCCGTTCTCCCCATCGTCGGAGACGCCGCAGACGGACCTCATCGGAATAGACCTCGCCAATGCTAAATGTAGCACAGTGCGATGTCGCCGATGAGAACCTCAGCGAGGATGGTCCGGCGGTCAGGCAGCCACGGTCTCTTCAACCGGCTCGAAAGCCCACAGCGTGGACTCGTAGAAAATGAAATCGTTTGGATACCGGATCGGTTTGTGCCCCTTACGCCGGATCTCGATGTTGACCACTTCACCATCCGGTCTGATCTCCACGCTGACCTGATCCTCCTCCTCAACTTGATTGTCTCTAACGAACTCGTGGATCCGTCCGAAAAACTGCAGCGCGCTGCCCTGGTCACCATCGAAATGCTTCTCCAGCGTTGCAGCCACCCATGCGAGGCCCCATCCTTCTTCGACACGACCATCAGCGTAGGTGCAATAGTGGTGCACGTCTTCGAACAGACGTACCGATTGAATGTTCACCGTCGACGGAACTAACTCGCTCATTCTTTCTTTTCCTCAATTCTGGCATGCTAGTGTTTGATAGATATTCAAAAAGAAAACACTGCGTGGTCGGCGCTCGCCGTAGGAGCACCGAGCCGTCGGGCCCAGGCCAACTTAGTGAGCGGCGTCTGACGCTTCAAGTCGGCCCCCCGTGATAGCCTGATGTCAGGGCCCGCAAAGAACGGCTCAACGTGATGTCGCCTTTTCCGTGTTCGATAGGCCGCGATCGGGCGAATGTACGCCACGATCGAGCCAAGGATACTGTCGTTCAATGAACGATTCTGAACGACTGCCGCTCCTGTGCGCGGCCTCCATCGCGTGTGATTTCGTGCATTCGAACGAGTTCGGCGACGGAGCGGGCTTTCATCTTCCGGACCATTTTGCCGCGGTGCACCTTTACCATAATCTCGCTAACTCCGAGATTGTAGGCGATCTGCTTATTCATCAGCCCGCTGGTCACGGCTTCAAAAACCTCCGTTTCCCTTGGTGTGAGGGTCGCTAGCCTCGAAAGAACCGCTCGGCGCGCCGACACGGCAGCAAACCGCTCCGCATCTTTCTTAAGTGCGTAATTCACTGCGTTGAGAATTTCGCCGCGATCGAGTGGTTGGAGGAGGAAGTCAACTGCGCCAGCCTTCATAGCCCTGACGCTTTTCTGAACATCGTTATCCTGGCTGATGAAAATCACTGGCAGATTGATGTCCAGCTGGCAGAGCCGATCATGGAAGTCGAGGCCACACCCGGTAGGAAGGCTGCTTCCAAGGACGATGCATCCGCGAGCGTCGTCGGCCACCGATGCCAGGAAATCACGCGGATCGTCAAAAGCCTGAGCCTCCAGTCCGTAGTCGGTAAAGAGGCGCAAAAGTGAGAGCCGGGTTTGTGGGTCGCCGTCGATGATGAACGCGGTCGCCTCGCGGAAGATGTCGAACCCTTCGGTTGTCGTCGCGGTTTGCAGTTCCATGGCGTTATTCTCCGAGTTGTGAATGTGTTTCGGTAGCCCATGAACTTTGGTAGACATCGGCGCGCCGAGCGAGTTCAGATGTGTTTTGATTTGCGAAGTAATGTTGGTGTTCGGTCGTGCTGGAAGTGCCGATGGCTGACCTATGCCGCGCTAAAAGTTGCCGATTGTTAGCGGTGCGGAATCGGGAAGGGCGGGGGGACAGCGTGCTACGGACAGGATGGCGTCCCAGACCCAGGGATCGCGCGGCTGATATGAGAAGGCGGTAACGGCGCGTCTTTGTATGTTTCCGAGCCGACGACCCTTAGGTGTAACCGCATCACCGCCTCGGCCTTGTTTTACCCCGAAACGCTAAGCGGCGAGCAGGGGATATCTCTGCTCGCCGCTCAGGTGCTCGTGGGTTGGTTAAGCTCTACGCTCACATCATCGTAGGCTTACAATCACTTGCGGGTGACCCTCACAGAGCCTTACGCAATATGATCAACTGTTCGATCTGCTCGTTGTGAAGGGTAACGTAGAACAGCAGGACGAGTGGCTCGGGAAGGCCGTATCCTTCGAAACTTCCCTTAACCTCGGCTGTGAGGATTACACCAGCGGGCCGTTGCCGGACATCCGACACCGAGATGTTCATGTTCATTCCGATGACGTCTCGCCTGCTCCAATCCTCGATGGAACATTTTCCTTGAAACTCTTCGAATTGGTCGTTCACGACCGCGCTTTCGGCGAATTGCTCCAACATTTGGACGACGTCGCTGTTGTTTACAGCCTGAAGGAAAGCTACGACCGCCGGGGGAAGGGCCCAAGAAGTGGCTGGTTGACACCGCGCTTCGGAAAGTTGCGAGTTCATTGATCGTGGCTCCTCGGAAACAATTTGCCTGGATCATACCCCGTGGAAGAGGCGGCTGGCATGTTAAGAACCGTTGGTTTCCGTTAAGAGCTGAATGAACAGAATGCCATGATCATGTCTGCGCACCCTGTCTGTCTGCCGTCCGTGACCGAAGATAGCGATGGCGTCGGCACAAGCTGCCGCATCCGGATATTTACGGAGACGCGAAGACACCGAAGATTTGCTGAACCTTTTATTTCTCTGGGGTTTCGTCCGGAAGAACATTACCAACAATGGCTTTGATCCATTCTGCGTCGATCGGAGCATAGGGTATCAACATCCTGTAGTAGAATGCGCCGAACAGCAAATCTAGGATGACCTCCCCCCTTTCGCGGATCACACCCGCCGCCGCCATTGCTTTCAAACCCTCTTCCCGACGGGGGCGTATCCAGCTTTCCCAGAAAGCTTGACGTAGCTGGGAATTGGACTGAGCCGCTCCAATCAGATGGCACAGGAGCTCTCTACGCTTGCTATCGAGAGCAGAGGCAAGGTCCGTCAGCGCGTAGATCAGGGTCTGGCGCAGCGTTTCGCCGTGGCGGTAGGCGATCAGAGGATGCAGATCCGCAAGAAAAGCATCCATAACGAGATGTGGGGCGCTGGGCCAGCGCCGATACAGCGTTGTCTTTGCGACCCCTGACTGTGAAGCGACGCCTTCCATCGTGACTTTTTCCGCGCCCAATTCCCGCGCCAGGCGTATTGCCGCGCCGCGTGCTTTTTCGCTGATTTCCTCCCTGCGCGGTCGGCCTGCTTGTTTAGTCTCTCCCACAGTTAACCTCGTCATATCCATCTGAACCCACTGTATAGGTAATCGACAGTTTCGCAACGCCGCGTATCGATTTATATTGCTTCGCTACGTATCGTATTGTATCATCGAACTTATGTTGGAGACCATGAGTATGATCGGACAATCCGTCGTCAAATGGGATGCCTATGACAAAGCGCGTGGCGCATTTTGCTATCCATCAGATTTGTCTCTGCCAGGCATGCTTCACGTCAAGGTTCTACGAAGCTCTCGCCCGCACGCGCGGTTAGCTGGAATCGAAGTGAAGGATGCGCTTTCTTCGGCAGGAGTGGCTTGTGTCCTTACCGCACGCGACGTTCCGGGCATCAACAGGTTTGGTCTCGTGACGCCTGATCAGCCGGTGCTGTGTGAAGAAATTGTTCGTTTCTGCGGAGACGCAATTGCGATCGTAGCAGCCGAGACTGAAGCACAGGCGCGGTCAGCACTGGCTAAAATTGATGTCAAATATGTCGATCTCCCAACACTATTCGACCCGCGAAAAGCGCTCGGTGCTGATGCGCCTCATATTCATGAAGGCGGAAATCTCTGTTCGGAACTGCGCCTTGGATTCGGGGATGTTCCGGCGGTTCTGGCCGCTTCGGCGCATGTGGTAAAAATTGCCTACGCTACTGGCCGCCAGGAACATGCCTATCTGGAAACAGAGGCAGGCATCGCATTCTACGATGAACAGGGCAGGGTCTGTATCACATGCGGCGGGCAGAACCCTTTTGCGGACAGGTCACAGTTGGCGATGATCCTAGATCTGCCGGAGGATCGGATTTGGGTGAAGCACCCGCCCATGGGCGGTGCGTTCGGAGGAAAGGAGGATCTCAATGTCCAAGCCGTTCTCGCGCTTGTCTTGATGCACACAGGTCGTCCGGCTCGCATGGCTTACGACAGGAGTGAAAGCATCGCGTTTTCGGTTAAGCGCCATCGCTTCGAAGTGGAAGTGGAGGTTGGAGCGGACTCTGATGGCAAAGTGACTGCTTTCCGAGCTGACATTCTAGTGGACACCGGAGCATACCGAACTCTCGGGCCCAGCGTTCTGACACTTGCTGCGGAACATGCACCGGGACCGTATAGGTTCGCTGCCTCCGAGATAAGCGGTCGGGTCGTGCATACGAACAATGGGAACGCATCCGCTTTCCGCGGTTTCGGCAATCCGCAGGTTATCCTCGGCATAGAACAGGCGATGGACGAGTTGGCCGGAAAACTTGGGTGTGATCCTCTTGAGTTTCGTTGCCACAACCTCCTTAAGAAGGGTGACCGTGCAGGCGCAGGCCATATCGTCACCTCGGATGTTAGCCTACATGGGTTGGCCAAACGAGCACGCGAAAGCGTTCTTCGTAGCCCGCCGGAGACCAATGGAAGCGTCCGGCGTGCAACCGGGTTTGCATTTGTATGGCAGGGTTTTGGGCTTGGGCCGGGCGTCGAGCAAGGTTCCACTGTGTCCATTCGGCGGGACAAGGACGACGGCTTTATTCTCGACTGCTCCGCCCCCGATCTTGGAGAAGGTAATTCAACGGCGTTCATGCAGATCGCCGCCGACACGCTCGGATGCTCGTTGAATGCGGTCCGGTTGAAGAACGGCTCGACCGACGAAATGAACGCCTGGTCTACCAACGCCTCGAGATCCGTTGCGGTGACTGGAAGTGCGGTGCTGTTGGCTGCGCGTGCCGTTCGGAAACGGATCGACGCGGGCGAGAACGGAGAGATCGAAGAAACGGCCCACTACTCGCCTGACTTGCGTCAGCGTCTTGTTATCGGTGCGCCGCACATCGACTACGCCTATGGCATCCAGTTGGTGCGCATTGCACTCGATACGGTCACAGGAGCAGTCACCGTTGAGGAGGCGGAGACATATCTCGATCCCGGCCAGGTGATTAATCCCGATGGTGTCAGCGGGCAGGTCGAGGGTGGCTTCGCACAAGGTCTGGGCTTCGCTCTATTCGAAGAACTTGCGCTTCAGGACGGAATGGTGCTGAACGACCGCCTTTCCAGTTATATCATTCCAACGATCCGGGACGTGCCCTCGAAATTACGCACGATTCTACACAGTACCCCAAGCCCCTCTAATCCGCTTGGAGTACGTGGTATCGCCGAAGTTGGTTTGACACCCGTAGCTGCGGCCACTGCGAACGCTCTGGCCTCTCTAACGGGTCGGCGTTTCGATGTGTTTCCAGTCCGTCCCGAAACCCTCCTTCCTTTCGCGAAAGGAGAGCGGCCATGACAATGTTTACGGTCAACGGCGTCGTTCATGAAACGCACGAAGGCAATCAAACCCTATTGGAGGTGCTACGAAACGAGCTTGGTCTTAGCGGTGCTAAACTTGGCTGTGGCGAAGGAGAATGCGGGGCTTGCACGGTACTACTGGATGGCAAGCCTATTTGCGCCTGTCTTCAGTTGGCATCTTCGACCCAAGGACACGATGTCCGAACCGTGGAGTTTGTGGCTGAAACCGAAATAGGCCGAGATGTAGTGCGTGCGATGATCACAGCTGGCGCGGTCCAGTGCGGATTTTGCACGCCCGGTATCGTTGTCGCCGCGGCAGGACAGGTGGCACTCGGTCTGCCTGACGGTTTCGATGCCGCTCTTGAAGGTAATCTCTGTCGTTGCACCGGCTATGCCAAGATTCGCCAAGCACTTGAGACGATCCCGACCGAACGGAAGACGCCCCTGGTGGTCACGACCAGGCGGGACATGCAGCTTACTTACGCGCTTTCCCGATTGGCCGCCGATTCCGGCATCATTCCGATTGCCGGTGGAACCGACCTGTTGGTTCGGCACGAGCATGATCTTGTCGATAAAAGGTTTCTCGACCTTACTAGACTTAATGAAACCGGTTTGGCCGTCATTCGGTGTTCCGATCAGGGATTGGTGATCGGTCCGCTCGTCACGTGGACCGATATCCTGTGCAACGCAGACGTGATGCGGGAAGCGCCATTGCTCATCGAAGCCGCACGCACTGTCGCCAGCGCTCAAGTTCGCAATGTAGGTACACTAGCTGGGAACATCGCGACAGCCTCGCCTGCAGGTGATGGTCTGGTCGCGCTGAGTGCGCTGGGTGTAGAACTGGAAATCTCCCATCAAGCGTATCAGCGCCGCGAGTCCCTCGCTGATTTTATCACCGGGCCGGGCCGCACGTCGCTCCGCCGAGGGGAGTTGATCACGGGAATCTTGATTTCGCGTCAGCCTCGTGGTGCTGACGTTCGCCAGTTCTTCCGGAAGGTTGGACCTAGACGTGCTCAGGCCATCTCCAAAGTCTCTTTGGGAATGGTGGTCAAAATAGAAAATGGCATCATCCAGTACCTGCGATTGGCCTTTGGTGCTGTGGGACCGAGACCGATGACGTGCCCGACAACCACGAGCTTTCTCTTGGGCAAGGCCATCAACCAACCCAACCTAGAACGCGCGAGCGAATTTCTCGTCAAAGAGATTTCTCCGATCAACGATCACCGCTCGACTGAAATCTATAGACGCGAAGTGGCAGTCCGACTGCTTTCAGACGCTTTGCTGCAATTTACCTGAAGGAACATTTCATGCGCATCTGTGTGTTCAGCGGATCAAGTTTTGGTCGATCGGAGACTTATCGGAACGCTGCCGTGAGCTTGGGCCGGACAATCTCTCGAAAAGGCCTCGGGTTAGTTTACGGCGGTGCTTCTGTCGGCTTGATGGGGGCCGTCGCCGACGCCGCGCTCAACGAAGGCGGCGAGGTCATTGGCGTCTTGCCCCGAAAGCTTGCAAATCAGGAAGTGGGACATCGCGGATTGACCAGGCTGCATCTGGTTGACTCAATCCACGAGAGGAAGGCGATGATGGCCGACCTGTCAGATGGTTTCGCAGTCTTGCCGGGTGGGATAGGTACGCTGGAGGAAGCCTTTGAAGTGTGGACATGGTCACAGCTGGGCTTCCACAGCAAATCGGTCGGCCTGCTAAACGTAGACGGGTTCTTCGATGGATTGAACGGTTTTCTGGACAGTCTTGTAACCGAGCACTTTCTAAAGTCTGTTCACCGAGAAATCCTACTCTGCGAATCTTCTCCGGAGATGTTAATCGATAAGCTCACGACTACGCGCGTCCCAGTCGCTCCTAAATGGATTGGAATGCCGGAAGCGCGGTAGTCCTATGCGGAGCTATTTCCCTCCGCGCGGGCTCACAAAGCATCCGCTTCTGGACGTGATCCTGCTGGTGCTAGGCATTCTAGGCTTGCGTCGCTGTTATAGCGAGCGGCAGTGGTTCGGATAGTTGCCGCAAATTCGCACGCAAACCTATCGTCATCTCGGTCTAATCCGTTTGGATCGGAGTATGGGCCGCCAGCGGATTGGAAGAAGCGTGGAGCCTGTGCGAAAGCAGTCGCGGTCGTTTCCCACATATGATTGCCGACCAGGGAGCTGGTCTCGCGGCCGAGGTACTCCTCGCCTGAGGCGGTCTCTCCTCGTGAAGCGAGTTCTGCCTCGATTGCGAGCATGTCAGTATGACTCCCGTGTTCGCGAGTTCGCTCCAAAGCTGGGGAGTCGACAGCCCCGAGTGATCTTTGAAGGCCGTCGGCTGTGCTACTTGCGCCGAGGCGGGCGAAGGCGGGCTAGTTGTGCAGTAAGACAGGAAAAGGCAGACAAGTTCCGTCAGCGCGCCAGAGGATTAAGCGGTTGTCGTCCACGACATGAATTGTAGCGATCGGTTGAAAAAGGCCGCCCCTCCGAAAGGGGCGGCCTGCGGAGCTTCTCCGCTGCTTCGGATTGGGAGGGGCATGACCGAAGCGTGTCGCCTTGCAGGTTCGGGAGGAGGGGAGGCGACGCTTGAAAACTACCGCAGGGAGGACCTTCAGGGCAGCTATACATGAGTTTGCTAAGGCGTGCTGGACTAATGAGGTAGACTGAAGCACCACGAAAGTTTTCACTATGACTATTCCATAGGGATGGCCGCGTGCGGGCAAAAGAGACATTGCCCTCGAATGGCGCGAGCAGAGCCACGCAGCCGCCCGGTCACTCTTCGAAAGGAGCTTCGAGCACCATGTCCACTGCGGACGGCGCTGAATACTTTGCGACGTAACGGTGACCGAAGTCTGCTAGAAAGCTGCCGTAACTGGCTCCTGGAGCGCTCTCGACCATGTGGCAGAAGCAGCGGATCATCTTTTGCTTCATTTTAAGGCGCGGAAAGAACTTTATGATCGATTGTATCTCAGCCGCAGGAATGACTTCATACTGGAACCCCACCACGTCCAGTCCTATTCCCGCCGTACAAAGGGCCACCTCAGATTCCTTAAACAAGCCAATCGAAGGCGTCGAGTTCAGGGCTACGCTGTCCCAGATGAGCTGGGCGCGGCGCGTGTCTAGTCCATTGTCGATCGCAAACGCGCGAGCCAGATCAGCCGCTTCTACCTCAAACCTCCGGGGTCCCACGAAACTCTCGTTCAATGTGATGTCGTGCAACAGGGAGCCCAACGCCACGACCTCCCTGTCATGCTCAATGCCCTGAATGTCAGCTATCCTGACAGCGAACAGCCACGAGCGCACAACGTGGTTGAACAGATAAGGTTCATACCGTCTGCGCGCGTATTCGAACGCCGTTTGAACGACGTCGGTCGCCGGAACGGTGACACCGGCAATGGTTTGAAAACTGGTTGATTTCACGGTCTTGCCTTTGATCTTTGGTCGCGTTGAAGTGGTGTCAGCAGGAACGGAGGCGCGATGACCATCCCGATGCCGATGCTTGTCGCGGAGTGGCTATATGTCCGGCAGATCCTCGACAGCCACTTTGATCATAGGTCGAGAAAGAAGGGGCTATAAGTATACGTAAGGCTGGTATCGAGCGGACTGATCTATCGAGTCATCCATGTCCCGTCTGAGACGTTTTGGCGGATCTACTGTTCCGGCAATGCGCGAACAGAGTGTTACTATACGTATATCTATCAGAGCCCTCCAGTAGCGCTTACCTTCGCCGAAGGGTTGGATGGCCTTGGTACGCATCAACATTGATAGGCGTATCCAACTCTTCACCAACCAACAGCAAAGGATACGGTCATGTTTTGGATTGAATGGGCTCTGATCGCCGCGCTGATGACAACGGCTATACTGGCTGGCGTGGAGGCGTATATGAATCGGCTTCATGTCCCACTGCCGGTAAAGGCAAAGAAGGACTCCTTGCCTAAAAATTGAAGCCAATGCCCGATGCTAGGCGCAAATCGTCAAGCCTCACACAAGATCTCTGTCGCACTGGAACAATGCAAACAAAAAAGGGAGATTCCATGCGCGTAGGATCAGCTTCCGAAATTCACCAGCTTTTTATGCCTCGAACCAAATCAAAAGATGCCTCCGGTACTCCCGAAGAGCAGGCGAGTTCGATTCCACGGGTCAGTGGGGGAACTCCGGTCAACGATGAGGTAGTAGCCGCTTTCCTCGCCAAGTTGGCGGAGAGCAACTTCAACCGCGACGACACCAACGGTGATGGAATTGTCTCGCGGCAGGAGTACATCGACGACAAGATGGAGCGCCGACCGAACGGCTACCAGCCGCAGATCGAAGATGTCCAAAAGACGTGGAACGAGCTCGACAAGGACGGGAAGGGCCAGCTGAACGAGCAGGAGTACACTCAAGCTTTTGGCTCGGTCTTCCGCGTGACCCGTGGAACTATCGAGAAACCGATTGGCTGAACAAAGCAGTTCCAGCGTCAGCCGTCGAGCGATGCGACGCTGGACTGAACCGTTATTCCGCTTTCAGAGGGCAGCCAGTTTTACCTGGGGTCTTGTCGGCAAAGATGGTGTCCGCCGTTCTGATGAATGCGACTTCAATCAAGAACCCCATTCGCTCATCTGAATTCGAGCTTTCGAAGCCAGAGGGCCCTATCTGATTTAGTCAAACGCGCCCGCCAAGGACCCTAGCCCCGCTTTGCATCAGCTGGGCGTACGACCGCCAGTTGACGCCGTCTGCCCTATTTACCATTGCGATGAGTGGGTCTTTCAGGAGTTCGTCAAGTGTGAGCTCACCAGACGGGAGCACTTTATTGCGACATGCGGATGGTTCCTTTCTTGTCCTGGCTGGACTCGGAAGTGCATCTGACGCTTTTTCGATGTGACCTTCTTCGGCGAGTCGGTTGATGCCTGAGGCCCGGCTAAGGCTGGTTATGTTCAACTGTTCAAGACCGTTCGATTTCGCAAAGGAGGCTGCCATTTCTGACAGATCGTATCTGATTTTCTCGTGAGCCTCGGCATGCATCGGGGAGATTTTAGTGGCGTGTTCGTGTGTGGCGGGCGCAGACATAGGCATCCTCTTGCGAAAGAAGTGAAGGTTGGAGGCGGGGCGCTAGCCCTGCGGTCTGTCAGCCATAATGTTTAACGCCCGGACAAACGCGCACCAGCATACTTGCGTACACCTATGAAGGTTCTGAGCCTCTCTCGGATCGGCAATCTGCTTAGCGCGCAAGTATCGCTGTGGCGTCATCCGATTGGGCGATGGTGAAGTTGAGGTAGAGTTTAGGAACCGCATCAATCGAGATCGGCTTTTGGATGGCCTCTTTCACATGTTGATGCGCCGGACGTGTCTGGATCGAACCGAAACAGGTGTTCGATCATCAAGCGCGGACGTCTCTTCTCCCTGGCATATCCGCCTGGGCTCTCGCGAACTCGAAGGCCATCGGACGCATTGGGCAGTGAGGGATGTCGACCTGCTGGATACTCTGGATAGCCGGAGGATCATAGATAGGTCGCAGGTCAGTCTTTTTGCACCGTGCGTCCGCTCATCCAAAACAGCCCGCGCCGCTGAAAATATAGTACATCCTCGGTTCTTCGAAGTACCGTTGCAGCCTGCTGATCGGCGATTGATGTCCGCCATGATGCCGTTTTCCGCTCCGTTCACCCGCGTCCCGCTGAA
The DNA here is from genome assembly GCF_030378245.1 of Neorhizobium sp. CSC1952. NCBI lineage: Bacteria > Pseudomonadati > Pseudomonadota > Alphaproteobacteria > Hyphomicrobiales > Rhizobiaceae > Neorhizobium > Neorhizobium sp. CSC1952. Next base: position 3,984,822 of record NZ_CP128416.1, read on the forward strand.
TGGGAGTCTTGTTCTTGGACACTGCCTTCTTAGAGGCGGGCTGACACTTAAAAGGGTACCAGGGGAACAAGATGAACGCCACGCTGCGAAACCTGTAATGGGATCACGTACACGGCGAGCAAAGCTCCGCTAAAGCAAGGTACTCGCCTGTCTGTGCATGCGAGGCGAGTGGCCGTAGTGCTGCCTGAACCTCGCGCTGAATGCGCTCTCGGAACTGAACCCGAGGGCATTCGCGATGTCGCCGATCGCTTGGCCGCCTCGCCGCAGAGCTCGGCTCGCAAGCTGCATCCGCAGCTCCGAGAGGTACTCCATCGGAGATGTGCCGATGAGAGTCTTGAATCGCAGGGCGAAATTCGCTCGCGACATGCCCGCAATGTTGGCAAGCTGAACAAGCGTCCATTGCTTGCCTGGTTCAGAATGAAGCGCGGCCATGGCCCTGTCGATTCGAGGATCGCGCAGCGCCGCGGCCCAGCCGGATCCGATGCGCTGGTTAGCAGTCAAAAATGCTCGAAAGCCTTCCACTATTAGCACGTGCAACAAATGGGAGCGAATAGAAGTCGACCCAGCCAAGGGGTGTTCAATCTCTCCAGCGAGCTTATCGATCAACCACGCAATAGAATTGGAGCCAGGTGTGTCTGCCGGAATGTGAATGAGCGTCGGAAGATCCTGCAAAAGTGGCCGCGCTAAGCTCTCGTCTATGGTCATTTTGCCTCCGATGACGAGAAACTCCTCAGATAGTCCGTACTTGGCAACACCCTGTGACACGTTCGCAAAAACTGTAGAAGCAAGGTCGGGCTCGCGATCCAAGTCGCTGGCCATGACAAAGGAGACGGACCGGGTAAGGATAAAGCAGTCACCCTGCTGCAGCAGGAGTCCTTCCTGCATATCGGCGGTCTTAAGCCATGCCTCGCCTTTGACGACCGCGTTGAACTTGAGACCATCGAATGATGAGGTCAGAACCGACCAGTTCCCGCCTGCGCTCAGTCCGACAGAAACATAGCTCTTCGCTTCAAGCAAATCCAGGATGTTGGAAAGGGAGTCGTTCATCAGACGATTGCGATAATTTCTCAGACGATACTGCGTTGATCGTCTCATGGTCGCTAGGTAATGTCCAGTCAAGAGTAGATAAAGCGAGGACAGCAATGGCGAACTTGAAACAGGCACCATTAAACAGCGGTTATGGAGCTGCGACGACTGCCCGAGAGGTAGCCAAAGGTATCGATCTTTCCGGTAAGACGGCAATCGTGACCGGTGGTTACTCCGGATTGGGCCTGGAAACGGCCCGTGTATTAGCAGAAGCGGGAGCCAACGTCGTCATTCCCGCGCGAGACACCGCGAGAGCGTTAGCTTCGGTGGCAAACATAGAAAACGCCGAAGTAGATGAGCTTGACCTGATGAACGCGGCCTCGATCGAGGCTTTTGCTGAGCGGTTTCTGGCTTCGGGAAGGGCCCTCCATATCCTGATCAACAGCGCAGGCATCATGGCGACTCCGCTGATGCGCGATAGTCGCGGGTACGAAGCGCAGTTCTCGACTAATCACCTTGGTCATTTCCATCTGACCAAAAAACTATGGCCAGCCCTAGCAGAGGCCCATGGCTCCAGGGTTGTAAGTGTTTCGTCCGGGGGGCACCAAATTGCGCCCGTCGATTTCGACGACATCAACTTTGAACGGCGACCCTATAACAAGTGGATAGCGTATGGCCAATCGAAGACTGCGAACGTGCTTTTTGCCGTCGCTCTAGACAAACGGGGCGAAAGACAAGGAATACGAGCTTTCGCGCTTCATCCCGGCACGGTCCTCGGGCCGCTGGCTCGGCATCTCACTGAGGACGAGATCAAGGAGTTCGATGTCTACGATGACCAGGGTAGGGTGATCGTAGATCCGGAGCGGGATCTTAAGAACGCAGAGCAGGGAGCCGCGACCGCCGTTTGGTGCGCGACAAGTCCACGCCTTGCTAGTCTCGGAGGTGTTTATTGCGAGAACTGCGATGTCGCCTCGGTGACGCCCGAGGACGGCTCGTCACGCTTTGGCGTTAATAAATGGGCTATCGACGACACCGCTGCAGAAAGGCTTTGGATTGTCAGTGAAAGGATGATCGCTACAAATAGTTGAACGCGAATGTGATTCCCATACGTCAGACACTCACCGAACCTTGTGAGTGTGGCCTATAGCGAAGTACATTGCGACGAAGCCAATTTCATCTTGTCACTCCGCCTCAACGGAGGCGGATGTGGCGGCGGACATTCATCTGCAGTTCGTGACTTGACGCATATCGGCCGAGCAGTTGTACCAACCGCTTTTGCTGGGTTTCGTCAATTCCTACCCGAATGCAATATTCGGCCACTTCCCACATATCCTGAACTTGTGATTTATTGGATTCTTTATCTGACATTGAAAGCAAACAGCCGTAAACAAGGCCCCTGATCGCGACAATTCATGATCTTGGGCTTCTGCTAGGACGGCCCGCTGCAAGTCGTGAACTTGCGAGCGAGCCATAGTTCATTGTGTTGAAGATCGCTCAGTTTGGGCGTACTGCTCCCTCGTAGTAGTCCCCAGAGTCGGGGAGGCTGCGGTTCGTGACATTGGTGGGGCCCACGACGCGGGAGATCGATCCGGAATAGCCGAAACTATGCTTTGCCACGTCGTCGGCCGCCGAGTTGCGATCGATGCCTTCGTAGTAATCGCCGCTGTCAACCGGGAGAGCAGCAACGGTTGTGGTAACCGCAAACAATATTCCGAATGTCGCTGCTGTTACGCTCATGATGTTCATAACGGACTTCCTTTGATAAGAGAGAGCAGACATTTGTATGCTCGTTGAGTTGCTGAGATCGATGGCGGGATAACAGGCTCTCGGTGAGCCTGGTCCAGAGGGACGCTCTCGTAACGCTAGTCACGTCGTCGCGTTGAACTGCCATCGGCGACTGACATCTTGTTTAGTGATTGCTAGACTGCGATCGGTCGGTCAGTTTCAGTGAACGATCGGGCTGAAGGAGGTAGATCTCGCGGTAACGGTTACCGCCGCTGTAGAAGTCATGAGTAACGACGCTTCCGACCGGTGCCTTCTGAAGCCTGGAGTGCGGTTGGCCACCGTAGGTGATGCTGCCCGGGATGGGCTCAAGTGCGGAAGCAGAGGTTGCCGACAACCCGGCGAGGGTAAGTACGCTTATGAGGATTTTCATTTTTCGTGTCTCCTGTTTGGCAGGAAGCATTTCCTGCATTGACGAGAAGACTATCGTACGGGGAGCGGCTTTTTCCGAGTTATACAAGGGCTTAGCTATACGAAAGCACAGACCGAGGTGCATGCCAGCTACGCTAAAAAAGGAGCGGGAACAAAGCTCGCAAAGCAGCGGGTGTTGATTTGCGCTGAGAATTGACCCCGGGGGGATGCAGACGAAAACTTAGACCACCAGGAGGTGGTTCATGTATTCCCATGCAGACAGAATTCGCGCGGTCGAGCTGTATATCAAGCTCGGCAAGCGGGTTAAGGCGACAATCCGCCAATTGGGTTATCCGACCAAGAATGCGCTTAGGAACTGGTACCGCGAACACGAGCAGCATTGAGACCTGCGCGTTCGTTCTGTGGCTCGCGCGCCGAAGTTTTCCCGGGCCCAGAAGCAGGCTGCGCTTGAGCACTACCGCACTCACGATCCCGTAGCATCGGCTGACGGGGATGCGATGTTTACCCATAGCAGCGTCGCGATACATGAAACCAGAACGTTTATAGATGTGCTGAGCAGCGGCGGCGACGCTAGCAACCTACCCCCCGCACATCTATCCCTTGCGGCGTGGCGTTCGGGCTGTCCCCATGTCTAAGAAAGAGAACATGAAAAAGGAGGCCTCAAGCCTCCTTCTAGTCGTTAGATGCCGATTTCGTCACTCTTAAACATGCTAATCTCCTTCCGTCTCTCCAAACCCTAACGCCAGTGGCCGTAGAGTAACTACGGGTCCGCTTCGCTTTTAACAATAGGCGAATTCTCGCTTGAATCAAGGGCTTTAGCGGCTGGCCTATCGAACTTGAAGAGCTCATACCGCTTGGCGGGCTGCATATTATCTATTTCTTGAACCACCGTCTTCTCATTGTACCGGAGAACTGTCGGTAGCTTTTGGTTGTTGCTAAGTCGGTTTATCGTAACCTCGCCTGAGGCATCATCTTTCATTCGATTGACGATCGTGACGGAAAACGACCTGCAAAAACGCCGTGAGGTGAAGGCGGCGGGCTCTTCGGTTTTGAACCAAGCCCAATACTTCAAAGTGAAGCATTTTTCCATTCTTCCAACAGTGAACTCCTCTTTGAATTTTTTGCTGCTGTTAAGCTCGATGTTGAGGGGACCGCTGCTGATTTTTTCCGTACCGTCGACTACTAAGGAAATGACTTGTCCAGCCAGAACTGGACCTTTGCCTTCCTCGAACTTATCGGGCCTAATTTCGAAATTGGTGTCGTCTTTAGCCTCTACGTCACCGAAGAGATTGACCAGAGTCGTGTTAACAGTGACATAAGCTCGATAGGCATCATAATCGGGATTGTATTCAATGACCGTTATTTTCCGCTCAGTCCTGGAGCTAACAAATCCCAATTTCTTGATGTCGGAACTGAGATGCTCAAGTGCAGCGTTACGAAGTTCTGGGTCAGCTTCCACCCGGGCAGCAAAAAGGAATCCAATACGATCTTTGAAATCCTCTCTATGTGGTAGGCGAAGTGAAACCAAAGCTACCGCAAAGCCGATCACGGTGAAGAATGCCACGTTGACGCCCCAAGAAACATAGAACTCTTGGGTTACCAGAGGTACGCCCTGGACGATGAAGCGGCGCATTGTGAGTGTTACAAGTAAGGTGAATACCCACAACCGCATAATCATCAAGAAACGGGGATCATCGACGTCGATCTTGAGGTGCTTTATCTCCGATCCTTTGGCCTCTGCGACTTTGGCCACGAATCCTCTGTTCACCAAGTAATTGATGGTTAGGGCCAACACGCAGATAAAGGCGACGCCCAATGTCTGCGTCAGCGTGTGTGGCCCTGAAAAGTAAAAGATTACGGCTCCAGTCAATAGCATGTATAGAGAAAATGCTGCCAGAGAGTGTCGCAATCGCGTGAAGAGCACAGCAATGAAAATTGCCGAACCAACCGCATGTGCGGCGTCTTCTAAATAGTTCAAACGCTTCCCCCAAGGTTATCATAGTCCGCCAAGTGTTCGCGTCAGCGACCGAGCGTGACCGTGAAATCGCAGTTAGCCCGCGCCATATTTCAATCATGAAATTGATGAAGATTTCGGTTTGAGACATGTTATTCTCGCCAATAAATTTTCCTGCCGACCAAGATAATTTGATGGTCCTCGCAGGCGCGATTCCGGAACCTGAAGAGGCGGCAGCTGCGCCAGAGAAACAGCACACGTACAACCCCCGGAAGCGAAATTACGGACAGAGCAAACGGGGTAAGTGACCCAGCAATCCTCATAACGACGAATCGAGAATGCGCAAATGTGGGAATGTTCTGGTGTCCGAGAGCTAGGAGATCCCGGCTGTGCTGATCAATGGACATCGCGATTTTATCGGCCCGCTAGTCACACCCTGACACCTACACCATGCCCGGCCCTCAAGCCGATTGATCATTATCGAGGAAGACGGTGGCTACGGCTTCCAGCCAAAGTGCAGTCGAGCATGGCCTTGTCGTCATACTGTCGCCTTGGAACTGCCGACGCCGAAGCCGAAATGAAAATCCGAGATCTTGTGGCAAGCCTCTTCGGTACGGCGAGGCTGGGGAGAATGCCGAAATCGACTCACGGGTGAATGACCGCAATCGGCGTATCGGGGTTCCGAAGCCTCAAGGCCTTCACCCGGAAGAGGCTGCCGGGCCGCCGTGGTGTCATCTGAAGGCGCATTGACAAATTCAGTGACGCGCCACAGCCGCCTGTTTGCGTTCTGCAGTTGCTCAGAGCCTCATCACGCCGAATTCTGTATTCAAGTCTAAGTTGTCAAGCATGCGCATAGCAGCCGCCGTGAAGCGCAAGGCGGGTTTGACGGTCCAACTAGCCGCAAGGTCTGTGTCGCCCCAACGCCGATGTCTAGGATGTAGCTCATGCGCTTCTGAGTCCGCTATCCAAAAACCTACATAAGCAGTGGTCGCCCTGAGCACCGCGGCTAAATCGGCTGTAGAGTGGTCAACCCCATCCCCGTCACAGTGGAATATGAAAGTCGTGCCGTTTTCCTCTCCACAGGGTTCTTTTCTAACAAACACGCCGTCAAGGTAGCCGCGACTATGTCCCAGCTTAAGAAGCGGATGGCGTCCGAAGTGGAAGTAATGCGGCGTTGTAAACGTATCGCTCTCGATCACCACCTTAAATGTCGTTTTCCCGCGCAGAATCGCAAGGCACTTGAGCCGCATGGATCAAATAGGTTGGCTTTGAAATCCTCGCGTCCGTCTCCCTAAGGAAGCTCGCATCAGATACATGATGCCTATCATCAACACCAACGTATAGCTTCCTGCACCATATAGGTTGAACTAGATTTCCGACAGTAATCAGACTGGCTTTCCGGTCCTCCGGGGACGTGATCCTCTATTGGTAAATCTCCGGAGGGCGCGACTAACAGTAAAAGTGCTGCCAAGACGACGAAACTACCTGGACGGAAAGGGAAGAGGTATGCGCTTCATAATTGCGGCGATGGTGGCATCGATCCTCAGCATCTTGGTCTTCAAGTATATCGATCGCTCAATAGGCGCGGATATATTCCTTGACGAGCCCCCTTTTTCGGAAGCGAACCTCCGTGGATAGCGGACCTTGATGTGAACCTCTCTCGTAGACGACGCCCAAGATGCGAAGGAGCTCGCCATGTATCGGAAAACGCAGGTGAGAAGCCCGGCTACTCCGCAGATCTGCCTGCCAGAGGTCTTGGCTGAAGCGAAGACCTCCGCACCAGATGCCCGGGCCTACGACCGCATTGAGAGTAACCTCACGATGCTGGCATATAGCTCAATCAGGCTTTCCCGCTCTGTATTGAAGGCCGTCGAGAAATATACTCACTATCGACCGCGCCATTCTCTCGGTTTCGCTAGGGCTAAGAGGTGGGCGCAAGCCGAGAACAACTTGAAGGTGGATATTGTCGCGCAGCATTCCCGCAAACTGGTCGGCAACCAACCTGCAATCGTCAACGTCAATTTCACCGCGTTTCTTTGCCTCCTCCAGAACCTCGGCGAGGCGGATGGCGGCACGACCTGGACCACGATCATAGAAGGCTTTCGCAAGCTCCGGGAACCGCAAGGCCTCGGCCATGATCGCACGGTACACGCCGATCATAGTAGGCGACATATAGACCTCAACAAGTCTTCGAGCGAATTCCAGCATAGTCTCCCGCAAATTACGGCCACCGATTTCTTCGACAGCCAGTGCGGCGAGTGCTTTATCTGCTCCCTCAGAAACAAGAGCGGTAAACAGCCCCTCCTTATTCCCAAACTCGCTATAGATGGTTCGTTTCGAGCCCCCAACTCGTTCGATGATGGCGTCCATGCTTGTAGCTGCATAGCCTTGCTCGAAGAAGACTGTGGCAGCGGCCTGCAGGATTGCCGTCCTCCGTTCTGCGGCAGACAATCTCTTGCCCCTGTATGCATCCATTCTGTTCATCCTTTTGAGAGCCTCTTGACTGGTACGGTACGTTACCGTATTTGTCAATGGTAATGACCAGTACCAAACGGAATCCTCACAATGCGAAGCGTTATAAGAGTTGGAATTCTAGGGGCTTTAGCGGTCCTCGTCGTGGCGCTTGCTTGGTCATGGGGGTGGCATTGGCTGACGACAGCCCGCTTTGAGGAGACAACCGATAATGCCTACGTACGTACCGAGATAACTTCGGTGGCCCCCAAGGTTACAGGTTACGTTCTCAAGGTGAGTGTGGCGGATAACGCGACCGTCCAGGCAGGGGACGTTCTTTTTCAGATCGATGACAAGGATTACAAGGCTCGGCTTGCGCAAGCAGAGGCAAATATCGCTTCTGCCCGTGCCGCCCTGCTGAACCTTGAAGCCGAGGCACGCCTCCAGAAAGCAGTTATCGCGCAAGGTGAAGCTCAACTCAGGTCTGCGCTCGCCACCCAGACACTGGCAATGCAAAACTTTGATCGCAACCAGTCGCTAGTACGCACCAGCACCGTCAGCCAAGCAAAGTTCGAGGAGAGCGAAGCTGGAATTGCACAGGCTGAAGCTTCCGTCAGCGCAGCGAAAGCCACCATTCAGGCTCAGCAGAGGAAACTAGAGGTTCTGGCTGCTCAAGGAGACGCTGCCCGAGCAGCGCTGTCTCAAGCTGAGGCTGCACGTACTTTGGCGCAGATTGATCTAGACAACACCACCGTGCGCGCGCCGGTGAACGGTGTCGTTGGCAACCGTCAAATCCGGGTCGGCCGACTAGTGAACACGGGTGCCCCCGTGCTCGATATTGTTCCTGTCCACAATGTCTGGATCGTCGCGAACTACAAAGAGACTCAGCTTGAGGATATTCGCGTTGGGCAGCCGGTACGTGTTTCTGTTGACGGTTATCCCCATGCGGAAGTGCTTGGCGTCGTTGATAGTCTTGCACCGGGCAGCGGAGCGGCCTTTAGCCTGATTCCCGCTGACAATGCGACAGGCAATTTCGTTCGTGTCGTACAACGAGTGCCTGTGAAGATCACACTCACTGATGTCCCTTCTCACGTTCATCTCGTCCCAGGTTTGTCTGCTCGAGTAGCGATTAAAACCTCCGCAGGGGAGGGCGCGTTGTGACCGTGCAGGTAATCGATCCGCGTCATGTCGCTACCCTACCAGACTCCCGCAACAGTGCGCCTGCCATACTCTTTGTAGCCGGTGTCGTGCTTGCCGCGCTGATGGAAGCAGTTGCTGGTACCGTTTTGTCTACTGCCCGCCTCGATATTATTGGCGATACCTATGCGACATCCGATGAGTTGGCGCGTTTGGACGTCGGATACACCGCCGCCAAGCTTGTGGCCTATATCCTCGCGCCGTGGTTCATGGCTCGGCTTTCGCCACTAAGCTGCCTTCGCGCCGCAACAGGTACCATGACGGTCGTCTGTGGTGCGGCTGCCATAACGTCGGATCTGGACGCTCTCACTGTGCTGCGCCTGCTTCAAGGCGCAGCGGGAGGGGGCTTGCTAGTGAGCGGACAGACAATGCTGTTCCTGATGTTTCCCCGTTCACATCAACCTATTGTACAGTGCATTTTTGCTATCGGCGCAGTTGTCGCGCCTGCTACGCTTACTCCGTACATGCAAGGATGGTTGGTCGACAGCTTGTCCTGGTCGTGGATATTCTTATGCATCGTGCCGATCGGCATGGGAGCCCTGATCCTCCTTGCTTTTACCAAGGAAGGCCTGGATGAGCGGATTGGCGAAGGGAAGTTTGACCGGCTTGGAGCGGTCTTGTTTGCCGGAGCTGCCTTTTGCCTCACGTACGTTTTAAATCAGGGAAGTCGATGGGATTGGTTTGAAGAACCGATGATCGCGCATCTGCTGATTGTTGGTGGCTTCGCGTTGCTCCTGTTCCTCGTTTACCAGTTCAATACGAAGAAGCCTGACACGGTTCTTGATCTCACAATTTTTCGGAATAGCGGATTTGCGTTCGGGTTCATCGCAAGCTTCGCAGCAGGGTTCGCGCTCTTTGGCAGCGCCTATCTTATACCAACCTTCGCCGTCTCGATCATCGGGATGACGCCTACCGAAGCGGGAATGCTTCTGCTTCCAAGCACACTCATGTTTATTTCAACGCTGCTTTTGACCACGTTTCTGGTGCAGCGGCGTGGGCTTCCTCCAATCGTAACCGTTCCATTCGGCATTCTTTGCTTCATCGCAGCTATGTGGATGCTTTCTGGCGTTACCGGTGAAAGCGGCTTTCCCGACTTGATGCCAGCTATCCTCCTTCGGGGCCTTGCACTTGGTTTCCTGTTCTTGTCAATCACGCTGATCACGCTGCCCGATCTTGAGGAGCAGCAAATGGCGTACGGCGTGGGTCTCTTCAATGTCGGTCGCCAAACGGGCGGTCTCCTGGGCGTCGCTGCCCTGCAGACTCTGCTTGATCATCAAACCGCATTGAATAAAAGCGTGCTCGTAACCTACATCGTCCCAGGCCGCGTTGCCGTCTCAGATCGTATTGCGCTTTTGATGAACAGCCTCGCCTCGCGCGGATTGGACGCGAGTGCAGCCGCTGACGCCGCCGTTCAAACTCTCGGGAAAGAGGTTACAAGACAGGCGAGCATAGTCGCCTTCGACACGGCCTTCCTTGCTGTCGCACTGTTCTTCGTTGGTGCAGCTCCAGTTCTGATCACGTCGAAGATCATCATTGGCAAGTTTCTCAATCCTGGTTCGCTCAAAGTCTCCGATCATGTCGAAGAAGGCAGCGGGCTGAACCTCGAAAAATTACAGACACGACCCGCGTCCGGGGGTCGCTCCGTTTCAGAGCAAGGTCTCTCTGAAATCTCGACGGATCTTTCCGTACGAGACCTCACCACCGCCAGCCGAACTGGCGCTCGCCAGCGGCGAATTATGAAAGGAGTCTAATATGACTAGAGTAACTACAGCTGTCATCGCCACCGTCGTTGCAATGCCGCTATTCTCCGGCGTGTCGTTTGCAGAAGGCGACTACTACGAAGGTGCCTCCAAGCAGAAGACGGAAGCAGCAATCAGCCACGATAGCACCGGATCTGTGCCGAGCTTCCAGGCCGCTCAAGGCGATGAAGCGAAGATCGATAGCGGCGACTACTACGAGGGTGCAACCCGTCCGAACTAAGAGCAGTTTATTCAAGACATCGAACTTCGTCCGCGGCTCATGGTCGCAAATCAGAGCCGCGGACTTGCTGATGAGCCTCGACGCGTTGCCGAGGCCACAGCAGATCGCCCGGGAGCCGCTAAACACCCGAGCTAGCATAGATACTGCTGCGGGCTCAGTGGCAACGTGACGGATCTACGATTTCGCCAACCTGATATCGTGGCTGTCTTCGTCGGATACGAAACGCGCCAAAACCTCTTCGACATTCGGGACGCTGTCGCTCAAGAGTTGCGGGTAGTGTCGCGCCGTAAGAGCGACCCTCAACTGGAACGCCAGGGCTCCGTGTTCGCACGCGAGATCCCACGCCCGGTCCAAATGTTTCCGAGCTTCTTCAACTGGCTGGCCCTCACTTTGGAGAGCCAGCACCGCCTGTAGCCGACACATCTCTGCGATCTGGAATTTTTCGCCGCTAGCCTCAGCCACGCGAAATGCCTCGATAAGGGTGGCTCTGCCCCGGTCATATCGATCCGTTCGCGCCAAACCTTCGGCGAGCGCGGCAAGGAAGCTGACAATCATGTGGTGGTGGTTTTCGGACGTCATGATATCGAGCGCTTCTTCGAGCAACGGAACACCGACGTCGGAGAGCCCCTTTCGAACGGCCAGCTCTCCCTCCAGGCCTTTGCTAACAGCGCTGAAGGCCGCTAAGGAATTTTCTCCAGCGATGGTGCGTAATCTCATCACCAAGTCCGCCGCATCATTCCAGTCCCCAAGCCAGATGAGGGTAGAGGCAGCGTATGCAAGGGCAATGCAATGAGGAATCGGGTGGCCGTACGCCGACGCATCTTCAATCGCCTTCAATACGTAGCGTCTAGCCGCACTTCCGTGGCCCTGCAGGCAAAGCACTCGGCCGAACTGGACGTAAGCCCGAATACGCTGGGTGAAGACGCAGAGATTGAATCTCACAGGCTCGGACCGCCAGTCGGAACAACTCGCGTCGAGATGCTCTGAGGCCCGTTTCAGGTCGCCGGAATAGGAGAAAGCAACCCCAAGCATCCATTGGACAAGATTACGAGCCTCCAGGTCCTTGACGCTCGCGATCCGCTGGCTCTCTAGCGCGATATCAAGGCCTTTGTAGCAATTCCCGGCGCGCATCTCGAAAATGTTGAGACCAGCAAGGATGTCAAGCTGCATCCGTTCGTTGGCTATCCGCTCCGCTATAGCAAGGGCCTGGGAGAATGCTTCGGAAACGTTGCTATTGCCGTTCCGGACGATGATGCCGGAGACGGCAAGCGCTTGCTGGAGGCGGGCCTCTTCAACGGACCCCGCCATTTCTGCCGGGAGACGGTCCAGTGCGAGTGCGGTCCATCTATGACACTCATCGAGAAGGGAGAGCTCAAGGAGAACAGGTGCACTCGCTGCGGCGAGGCGAGCTCCAGTCTCGACGCTCGCCTCGTCGTCGTAGCACCACCGCAGAGCAAGTCTTATGTTGGGAAGAGCTTTCCGATGTGAAGCCGGGGTTCCGGTTAGACGAAACGTATCGGCTTTGCCGATGGCATCCTCCAACACACGCAAGTGATACCTCGCGTGCCCGAGAGCTGTTTCTCGCAATTCATTTGCCTGTGACCGCTGCAGCTTCTCTAGGGCATATGCCCTGGCGGTTTCAGACATCCTATAAGTACGGGTCCCATCCTGGCTGAGGAATCGTGAGAGTAGGAACTTATCGGCGAGTCCTTCGATCATAAGTGAGGCTTCCGCGATATCATCGAAGCCGCAGATGGCCATGGCGGCGTCAATACTGAACTCGCCGACTATCCAGCCAAGTCTTCTGAAACCCAGCTTTTCCCGGTCGCTTAAAAGGTTGTAACTCCAGTCGTGCAGAGCCGCCATAGTCTGATGACGAGGTAACGCCGTGCGACGGCCTTGCCAGTAGAGTCCGAATCGATAGTCAAGCAGGTCCGGCATTTGTAGCAGGCCGTGGACGCCTGCGCGTCCCGCGACAAGCTCGATGGCTAAAGCAACTCCTTCTAGGCGTCGGCAAATACTCGCCGCCACAGAAATTTCCTCCGCGGTCAGTTCGAGGCTCCCGCCGCTGGCGTAAGTTCGGTCTACGAACAGCCGAACGGCTGGAAAGGCCAGCATTTCTTCCGGCCTGAGAGGATGTCCTTCGGGCGGTGCTTCGAGCGGCGGGACGACGAGCACATGCTCCCCCTCGACCCTCAGAGTCTCCCGGCTAGTCGTGAGGAGATAGACCTCCGGGCATTCGAGGAAAACGTGTTCGGCGAACCGGGCGACTGCATCAATGATGTGCTCGCAGTTGTCGAGGACCAACAGAAGACGTTTCTGCCGAACGACAGAGGTGATATCTGAGGTTGGGTCACGGGAAGCTACGGGAACTCCCAGAAGATTAGCGATAGCGGATGCGACCAAGTCACCATCCACGATCGTAGTAAGATCCGCAAAGACCACACCGTGGGAGAATTCGGCTTGGGCCGCGTGAGCTGTCGCCACCGCAACGGTCGTCTTCCCAATGCCGCCCGGTCCAATGAGGCTTAAGAAGCGGCACTGTAGCAGCCGCTCCGCGATGTCCTGTACTAGATGCTCGCGTCCCACCATACGCGAAAGGAGAGGAGGAAGAACGGATGTCGCGCCGTCGGGTAAGATGCTTGGGGGAATTGCATCACTAGGTGCTCGACGGACGGGAACTGAGAAAGCGTAGCCCCGTCCGGAAACATTCGTAATGTACTGCTTTCCGCCACTCGCTTCTCCAAGCAGTTTCCGTAGACCGGATACGTGAACGCGCAGACTGACCTCGTCCACAACCATATCCGGCCATACGCGCGCGTGCAGGTCTTTCTTGCTGACAACAGCGCCGCCGTTCTCGACAAGAGCAGTAAGCAAATCAAACGCTCTGCTACCAATAGCTACGGAGGAACCGTCCCTCTCCAGGGTTCGCTCGGCGGGTACCAAACGAAAGGGTCCGAACTCGTAAGACATCGCATCTCCGAAACGATTTCGGCCTCTCACGACGCGAGGAGTGTCGGCAAAAGCTGTCATCAGGCCACTGGTGCCGCCGCCATCCGTCGGGTAGGCAAGGTGCCGCAAAGTTAACCCTTCGATGCGGAAGGGACGACGCAAACTTTCGTTTTAGTGGCCTGCGGAAATTCTATGCGTTTCGTCTCGGTGGATCGTCGAAGGCGAAACAGCAGTTCTGAATTTGAAGATTTCGTATGTCACCACAAGGTGAGTGAAGGAGCGGGCGTTCGTCTTGCCGACCATAATCCTCCGTGGATTCGGAACATAAGCCGCTATTTTCCATCTCAAATGGGTTTCGGCTCAGTATCACCGGCCCTATCTGCGTTCGTGATGGGAGGTCCGGCCATCGCCGCCGCTCCCCTTTCTCAATCAGGTCCTTGTTCGCACGATGACAGGGAAACCTCGCGGGGGTCCTAAACCATGGTTTGGGAGGTGTCGCTTGAACCTCGGTGTTACGTTTCCAATCATTTCAACGGCAGGAGATAGATATGAGAGCGGTGAAAATCAGCGTGTACGCCATGGTATGCTTCAACATCCTTTTGGCGGGTTGGCTCTCCATTCACATGCTTTACGATCCGGAAAGCTGGTACTACTTCGTACCGGGGGTAACCGATACCGGTATGTTTAACCAGCATTTCATCCGGGACATTGGCATCATCCAGGGCTTCGTTGCGGCCGCCTTCGCCGTGGGATTGTTCAAGCCCAACCGGCGTATAGAGCTCTGGGCCGCCGCCACGCTCTGGCTCATTGCACATGGATGTTTCCATCTGTGGGAAGTGGCAGTCGGTATTTGCTCGTCGTCGGTCATCATACGCGACTTTCCGGCAGTCAGCTTGCCTGCGTTGTTCGGAATTGCAGCAACGTGGTGGGCGTTCGCTCAGGCTAAACGCTCGAGCTCCAATGCGGAGATGGCGATAGCAGGCGTTTGATAAGACAGCAGAGGGGGAGGGCGTCTCCTTCTGCCTTGTCGTTGACACTCAGTACCGATGATCGCGTCGAGCACTCGCCCGCCTGGTTCATCGGCCATGCGGTTACTAAGCGACCTACCCACCAATCATTCCATCGGCAGCCAAACACTACGTCGTTGTCGGTCAGAATGTTCGGCGGGCACAGGCAACGCGTGGTCCTAGCCAAAAGAAAGCAGAGTCATGTTCAAGACATCGCGATGCCTTGTGATCACGATGCCGTTCGCGGCTGGTATCGTTTTGCTCCCGAGTTCGGTCTCCGCTCATGTGAAATGGTTCGCCCCCTTTATTGTGGGGGCTCCGCCCGAATCAGTTACGCGCACCCTGCATGACCTTTGGTTTTGGGTTGGCATCGGCCTTGTGTTGTTATTCTTCATGCTGGCTCGAGTGATCGAACGCAGTTCATACGGAGCCAGCATTATTCAGGGGCTCGACTATGCCACCGGCCCGCTCTGGAGGCGGCAAGACGACTACATCAGGTCGATCATTGCCGCTTTCTTTGTTGCAATCTTCGCCGTTGGCGGCGTCTATCTCACACCTGATCTGAAGACGCCCGCGGAATGGGTTTCTTGGTTGCAGCTCGTGATCGCGTGCTGCATCTTCTTTCGCCCAACCATGCCGATAGCTGGGGCCGGTATTGTTGCCCTCTGGATCTTTGCGCTACGTGATTACGAGCTCTTTCATTTGTTTGACTACCTTGCACTAGGGCTCGGCGTAGCCGGATACCTGATCCTCGAACCAATGAGCAATGAAAATCTTCGGTCGCGCCGCTTTGAAGCGCTTCGTTGGGGGCTGGCAATAGCTTTGATGTGGTCTAGTCTGGAGAAGTTTGCCTTCCCTAGCTGGTTCTATCCGCTTGTTGTCGAGAAGCCATTCCTCACTTTCGGGATGCCGCGTGATGTGTTCATCCCAATGGCGGGAGTTACGGAGTTTACACTGGGATTTGGTCTGCTTTGGACGCCATTGATCCGCAGACTCTCTGCTATCGCCCTCCTCGTAATTTTTACAGCCGCGGTCTGGCCATTCGGCCGGGTGGACCTCATCGGTCACGGGCTCATCATGGCAATCTTAATTGCAGTGTCGGCTGATCAGCGTTCAGGTGTGGATCTCATGACATCCTTCAAGCGCAGGCTGGTGAACATTCCGATCGGCCTCACTACTGCGCTGGTTGTTTTCTGCGCTTCGTACTGGGGCCTTCATTTCTCGTTTTATGGAATGGACGGGAACCAGGCCATCGGTGACATTCAAAAAACAACGCACTCGTACAGTTCGGAACATCCGCACGGACCAGGCGGTCCAAATAGCGCGTTGGAAGATCAGATGCACCCTTGAACGGCAAGTGGCGAGCTGCTGTTCAGGCAGCGTGCTAGTACCGAGCCACCCTTCTATCGCCTCAAGCTTTCGGGGGTTCTACATTAGCGAACCGCTGGGAACCTAAACCAAGGTTTGGTCCCATATGACTTGAATTTGTGATATAGAGCACTGGTTATCAGAAAATCGGTGATATGAAACGGACGCGGTTGAATAGAGATATGAACGTGGGAAAGAGGCGCGAAAACGTGAGCTCTTTTTCAGATATTGAGGCGACACGATGCAAAGCGCTCAGGCCGGAATAGAAATGTCCGCCGAACCTATCGTATACGTTGTTGACGACGACCTGGAAATGCGGGAGGCGTTGCTTGATCTGTTCATGGTGACGAAAAAGCGCGCATCTGGGTTCGCGAGCGGGACTGAATTCATCGAACTAGCCGACACAAAAGCACCAGGCTGCGTGGTAGTTGATCTGCGAATGCCGGGCGGTAGTGGCCTGGATCTTCAAAGTCAGCTCATCTCCATGGGTAGCAGGCTGCCAGTTATTTTTCTCACCGCCTATGCGGATGTACCCACGAGCGTCAAGGCGATGAAGGCGGGAGCTAGTGACTTTATCACCAAACCATTTGCCAATCAGGAGCTTCTGAAAGCAGTCGAGCATGCCATCCAGCTGGACTCAGAGCGGCGCAAAGCAGATGAAGAACTCGATAAGATCCGCCTCTTGGCTGACACGCTGACGCCGAGAGAAAAAGAAGTTATGCACGCTGTCGTAAGCGGCTTAATGAACAAGCAGGTCGCATTCGAGCTCGGTATCAGCGAAATGACGGTCAAGTTGCATCGGATGAGCGTAATGAGGAAGATGCAATGCCGCTCTCTGGCCGCGCTGGTGCGGTGTGTCGAGCAGTTGCAGCGGGTCGCGGGGGAGCCTCCCCGCATTCAGGCGGCGTAGCTCCAACTGGGGCCTTTGTGGCAGCGAGACAACGCTAAGCAGCCCCCCATGTCAGCTACCTTGAACCCGCACAGAACGGGTGAACCGCACCACGGCTTCCGGATCGCCACGACTTGGTGTGAGCGGTAGGTCTACCCTGCCGTTACGGTCAGCATAGCTCAGCAAGGTTCGCGAGGTACGGCGGAAACTTCAGCGAACAACGAATTCTTCGCGACAGAGCCAAGGTAACCGCTGTTCCACCCCACGTTGCCCACTGCCGTCTGATGCGTGATCGAGCTTTCATGAAAAAGCGACGAGAAGTAGCTACATGGAGACTACGTTGGAAGTTCTCACGACGCGGCGTGGCCGACGGGAGGGGCCATCCACTCCATCAGTTCTGCGCGGAAACCAACAAATCAGGGCGGCTAAAACACCAAAATGCATCGCAAACTCCCAGGCATTGAAAACGAACCTGAGAGCCTCAAATCGTCAACGGTTCATATAAAACCAACGTTTGGCTAGCCTGAGTGCCTTAATAGGATGCCAAACGTGAATAAGTCTGCGAATGACAATAGTCTGAATAGCGTGAATAGATACGATCGACGTAAGTTGAGCAAACTCTAGGAACGTTAATCGGCGTATCCGTCATACTAACGGTGCGTTCTAAAGTTGTCCGGGACTTCGTTGTTTGAGCGAATAAGACCATGAAATTGAAGTGCATCGAGTATTTCGTCAATCGACGCGACAAATTCCTGGCAACATAAAATCTAACAATGAGGTGAATAACGAAAGATGACGGGCAACATCAGCGGGATTGAGATGCCGCGAAACTACTCTCTACGTGAAGTCGCGACAATGCTATTCGGTGTAGTCATCTATACATCGGCGAACGGCTTCATGACTGGAGGTCTCGCCGTGGCAGGAAGACAACTCGGCCTCAGCGAACTCGAGACTGGACTAATTCTTGGTGGTGGCGCACTCATCGGGGTCATCGCGGCTCCATTCTGGGGTTACGTTTCCGAGATATTGAGCCCACGCAAGATGCTGCTCGTTGCCGTGCCAATGGTAACGCTTGGCCCCGCCGCGATGGCGGTAATTATCAGTCAATGGATACTGTTACCAGCTTCCATGATTGGAACTGCACTTGGTGTCGCGAGGCTGATCCAAGCCGTTTTTGGAGCGGCTCTCATACCCGTGGCACAGGCATCGATGGCACATTACACTTTGCCCTCGCGTCGTGTTAGCGGGATGGGAACCCTGAGCGCTGTGGTTAGTGCCGGTACTTTGGTTGGTTCGGCGCTCCTCTGGCTCACGGGCAAATACGGTGTCGTTTCTGGCTTCGCAACAATTGCCGTGTTTGGAGTGCTGGCAAGCGTTTGTGCGGCAGCCTTTTTGCCGACGAATGGCACACGAATGGCAATCTCCAAGGCCGAATCTGTAGTTCCCGTACACAAGATTTGGCCGTACTTGCTGATCACGCTCGTAGGCTTTACATGCTACACGACGGTGCCACCAATTTTCGCGCTTAGGCTAATAGACAAGTTTAGTTTCGATAGCGGGTCTGCCGCATCGCAAACGGGATTAGTCCTAACAGTTGGAGTCATCGCGGTTTGCGCAGCACAGGTACTGATCGCTACCCGGCGAAATTGGAAACCAACTCTAATGCTGCAGTTTGGCAGCATTGGTATTTTCATCGGCCTAATTATGCTGCTGCCCGCAAACGATACACTTGAAATGTGCCTGGCAATGGCGATCATCGGGCTTGCTGTCGGCTTTTTGGCACCGGCGATACTCGGTGCGATTAGCCTGCTTGGTGGTAAAGGTACACAGGGTAAAATCGGCGGATTGAACATGGCAGCAAGAGGACTCGGTTCGGCAATCGGGCCCGTGGTTGGCACAACGCTCTACCAACACGACCCCGACAGTCCGATCATTGGCTCGCTTTTCCTGATTGCTGGCGTACTTTTTCTCACATTCATTTTGCCGAAAGTAAACGCAAACTGATAACGCGCTACAGGCCTTTAAGGACGATGGACTATGAACGTGCGCGCCGATGCATTCTCGTTGGATAAATGAGATCGGATAGTATGACGGATAAGCCCGAGCCCGATCACGTGCGCCGAGCATTTCTCATCTTAGGGTGCATCATCGGCTTTTTGCTCTATTGGCTGACAACCAACGAAATTGGACTTCTTTTGGCAGTCGTTGCCATTGGACTCTATGCCAACCGGCGCACGATGGTCATCCTTACCGTTGTTATCTGCGTAGCACTTGTTAGCGGGATATCAATCAATTGGCTGGGGTGGAAGGGCCTCGAAACCAAATCGTGGACTTCTTTCTTCATCACCGCTTTATGTATAAGCGCCTTGTTTATCGCGCACTCAGCAGAGCGACAACGTGCCACAAAAGACGTATCGCGAGAGCAAAGTGAGCCAGGGCCTCACTCGTTGAATGAAAAATTCTTGAAGACCGTCCATCCTGAAGACAGAGATGTGGTGAGTCAGGCTTCATCCAGAGCGTTCTGGAGCGGATTCCCCCAGATTGTCCGTTACAGAAGACTGCAATCAGAAGGTGATTACGATTGGAGCGAATTCAGAGCTGAACCGGGTTACGATATTGCAGGCGATACACCGGCTAAAATCTCAGCACAGCATCTACCTTGGTCAATAGCAGAGTCGGTCGGTGAAACAGTCGAAGCTGCGCGCATCGCGCTGGTGTTGGAAACATTGTTCGGTACGGGTTGGTCAATGGATACGGCCGGACGTTTCACGTACGCGACCCCGAATGCACAAACGACTGTTGGCCAGACCCTTGAACAGATGAATGAGCGTCTCACATCCAAAGATTTTCTCTCGGGTGGCGATCTGGGGTGGAAACATATCTTTCACCCGGACGAGTATGAGCGCGTCGCCATCTCTCTCCGACACAGTTTGATAACCGGCGAGCATTGGAACAACGAGTACCGTCTCAGACGGGTCTCAACCGGAGAGTACGGCTGGCACAGAGTTGCAATGAGGCCAACGAGAAATCAACAGGGGCGCATAACCGGATGGTACGGCATGTCTATCGACATCACCGTCTATAAACAAACCGAAGCTGCACTTCGACTCCGTGAACAAGAACTGTCACAACTCGTAAATATGGTGCCGGTCCACATAATGCGGCTCGATGGCGAGGGGCATCCAACATTCATCAGTAAAGCCACATTCGATTTCTTCGCGTTGGGAGAGGAGTTGGTGAACGATCCTACAGCCACCCTCAATGTCGTAAGAGAGGCTATTCACCCAGATGATTTAAAGAGACTTAGCACATCAATCTGGGAAGCAATGGCGACCAGTCAGCGCCTCGCAATCAGATATCGTGTCCGGCGCTACGATGGTGTCTACCGGTGGATGGACAGTCGTGCAGAACCGATACGTGATGCAAAAGGGGCGATTATCGAATGGTACGCGGTATCCCTTGACGTCAACGACCAGGTCCTCGCCCAGGAAGAGTTGCGCGTAGCGCAAGAAAATCTTGCGCGTTCAAGCCAAGCAGCAAATCTCGCAGAGCTTTCCGCTTCTATTGCCCATGAGGTAGCTCAGCCGCTAGCTGCGCTCCTTTCAAGCTCCGAGGCATGCCAGCTATGGCTGGCTTCAGACCCTCCAAATATAGGTCGTGCTCAACAAACGTTGGAACGCATCATTCGAAGCGGTAAGTCTGCGACAGACATAGTTCGGCGGATCCGTGCACTATTTGCCCAGTCTCCCGAAGCCCGAGCCCCTACTGATCTATCTGAGCTCATTGGGGAGGCAAGAGAGCTACTCTCCGGCAATCTTCAGCGACACAGAATAAAACTTGACGTAGATCTGGAAGAAAATCTTCCAATGCTCATAGTTGATCGTGTTCAGGTCCAACAGGTGGTTATCAATCTCATGCGAAACGGCATCGAAGCGATCGCAGCGAGTGGCGACGATCGGGTCTTAACTGTGCGCGTACGCCGTGAAGGCAATTCTGTTCTCACTTCAATCAGCGACACAGGCCAAGGGGTTGAGAACTCTGCAAAAATATTTGAGCCGTTTTTTACTACAAAAGAGCATGGGATGGGGATGGGCCTAGCGATTTGTCGCTCTGTCGTTACTTCGCACGGCGGCGAACTTTGGGTCGAAAAGAATGAGCCCAAAGGCGCGAGCTTTTCTTTTACATTGCCGATAATTCAGAAAACCCTTACGGCTGACAGAGAGCAGAAGGATATCTAGAGATCACATCCGCTCCACCTAGGGTGTGGCTCTCCATCAGACAAGATGGACGGTATGAACCGTGGTTCAGGATCTCGAAACGACGTGAACTGCCCCCCGTTTCGACCGGACAGTCGGCATAAGCAGAAAGGCCCAAGCACAGGCTTGGGTATAGGCTTATGTCTAACGAGTACCGACACATTGAATTGCTGACGGGCGATGTCCGCCGCAGGCGGTGGACAACCGAGCAGAAGCTGACAATCATTGAGCAGAGTTTCGAACCAGGCGAGAAGCATACGGCCGTTCGCAAGGGCCGCATCCATGACGGCAAGGTCATGGTCATGCGCTCGAACCTGCGCTGGTGCTCCGACGGTTTGGAGTTCACCTGCTGGAATGGCGAGGTCATTCGTCTCGCCTTCATCATCGATGTCTTCGACCGCGAGATCATTGCCTGGACGGCGGTCGCCAACGCAGGCATCTCGGGCTCAGACGTGCGCGATATGATGCTGGAGGCGGTCGAGAAGCGGTTCGCAGCAACCCGAGTCCCGCACGCAATCGAGCATTTCTCGGACAATGGCTCAGCTTACACTGCGAGGAATACGAGGCTCTTTGCACAGGCGCTCAATCTGACGCCTTGCTTCACGCCGGTGGCCAGTCCGCAGTCAAACGGCATGTCGGAAGCCTTCGTTAAAATCCTGAAGCGGGACTATGCCGCTACGTCATTCCACCTGAGATCGTAGCTGTCGCGCACTGTGACCACTTAAACCTACGTTTATCTATCGCCCGATGGGTGATCGCTTAGAGTTGCTCAGGGTAGCCCGATGCAGGCGACCGGTTCTTCACTCCCAACTCAGGAAAACGCAATGACACAGCGCATCAACTTCGCGAAGGAATCTCCGGATATCATGAAGAAGTTCATGGAATTCGTGACTGCCACAAAGGACAACGTCGTTGAAGAATCCATTCGGGATCTGGTGAACGTACGCGTCGCGCAGCTTAACAACTGCACCTTTTGCCTGGATATGCATATCAAGCAAGCCAAGCTCCACGGCGAGCGGGAGCTCCGGCTCTACCACCTCGCATCCTGGCGCGAGTCAATGCTTTTCTCTCCGCGCGAACGCGCTTCGCTGGCCTGGGCAGAAATCCTCACGAAGCTTCCTGACCTTGGGGTGCCGGATGACATCTACGAGCGCGTTCGCTCGCAGCTTAGTGAAAAGGAGCTGTCTGACCTGACCTTCGTCGTCATGTCTGCCAACGCCTGGACCCGCGTCAACGCTGGCTTCATGACCGTACCAGGATCATTCGATACAGCTCTCGGGCTCGACAAGGCTGAGTTGAACTAAGGAATGTGTTGCATCGGCGTCGGTGTGGCACCCGTCATAATCATCTAAAGGAGAGCAAAAATGAAGATTGTCGTCATTGGTGGTACGGGCCTAATCGGGTCAAAGCTTGTCCAGCGCCTGCAGGCAAAGGGGCATGATGTCATCGCCGCTTCGCCTGCATCTGGCGTCAATACTGTCACAGGTGAGGGGCTGGCAGAGATTCTTGCTGGCGCTCAAATTGTGGTGGACGTGGCCAATTCTCCATCCTTCGAAGACAAGGCAGTCATGGAGTTTTTCCAGTCTTCTGGTCGTAATCTTCTGGCGGCAGAGGCTGCCGCTGGCGTCACGCACCACGTAGCGCTTTCCGTCGTCGGAACTGATCGCTTGCAGGGTAGCGGCTATTTTCGCGCGAAGCTCGCCCAGGAAAAGCTCATCAAGGAAGCTAGCATTCCTTACACTATTGTCCATTCAACACAGTTTTTTGAGTTCATGTTCGGCATCGCTCAATCTGGTGCTCAGGGTGATAAAGTGCATCTCTCCCCTGCTATGATGCAGCCGATCTACTCGGATGACGTCGCAGACGCGCTTGTTGACTTCGTTCTGGGTAAGCCTCTCGATGGGATGGCCGAAATAGCTGGTCCTGAGCCGATCCGTATCTCCGATGCGGTTGAAAAGTACATGCGTCAGATCGGCGACAACCGCGAGATTGTTATCGACAGCCAAACTCCTTATTTCGGTGTTCGTCTGGACGACAAGACTCTCATGCCATCGGACGGTGCACGGCTCGGGAAGACGTTGTTCTCCGAATGGGTTAAAACGGCAACGCCACCCCCGGCGCGCTAAGCCAAAACTTCTAGATAAGGCCCTGCTTCGGCAGCAGGTGGGTACGGATAAGCGGCAGCCCGAATACAGGGTTGCCGCTTTCGATTCATAGTGCACTAAAGCAGCGTAGCCTTAACGCTTGCTGGAAGCGGAACTTCGTATGTGTTGTCTTCTGAGGGGCATCAACGATCGCCACCACCACAAGCTCGCCAGGTTTCGAAGAGCCCTGTATCCCCACTGGGATGCCTCTCGTGCGGTCATGGATTTGGACTCGGGATCAGCATCTCGAACTCACTAGTTGCTTTAGGATTGGGGCTCGGAACGCCCCAAATTTCGAGCGCAGCATCGGCAATCCACTGTTGCCGACGGTCAATAGCTGAGCGGTCCCAAGAAGATGCGGGATCTAGTTTCTGGATCGCACGGGTGATCCTGTCGTTTACGCCGATGGTGAGGGGGGCAGCTTGGCAGCGGGCCAGCAAGAACTGTGACGAAGGGTACGTCGCGATCTTTTCGGAGTAGGGGCGATTGTTGATGACCCTGTTCAAGGATGCCTCGATTAACATGAGATTGCCGAGCCGCTGTATCAACTCAAATGAGTCCGCACCTTCTCCGAACTCAAGTTTCGCATCATCGTCGGCACCTTGAGCCAAAATGTGCTCGATGTCGTTTTTGGCCTCCATGTAATGCGACAGACTTTCACGGCCAGCCTCACCGTAGGCTAGAACATCAAAATGACGAGTGAGCTTCGCCAGCAAATACCGGAGCCTGAACTTTCTAAGATCGTACGTATGGAGCCTAAGCAGCGCGTTCCTAAACATCTGCATGTTGAGAGACTTCTGGTGAACGAGGAACTCCTGTTCGAACTTCGCGAATGTCGCGGCATCCGTCGCGCGGCGTAGGTTCCGCGCCGCTTGAACGATGACTCTTTCGTAGTCCTTGCTCGCTACCCCGGCGATCAGCCATACAAACATCGTCTCTTCAATCTGACGGGTCAGACGTTCGAAAAGGTCTGGAGCAAGATGCCGACCTGACAGCAGCAGGATGTAATGGGTTTTTACCGCGCTGCCTCCAAGGAGCCGCGTGTTGTAGATGCCATGGTCCGCGCCGCCCGCAGGGTTTCGTCCTCTGGAATAATTTTGGTAGGCTAAAGCGCTTTGCCGCAAGCGTTCCGCGAACCCAATCGGATCGATACCGTGACCGGTTTGAGCCTCGTTGCGTGTAAGCCAGTCATAGATGTCTTCTTCCTGAAGCTTTGCGTCGACGTCATAGGTCGCCAAGAGGTAGTATCTCAAGAACCGAAGAGGCTTCTCACGCGCATCATAGATTGCTTGGGTTACGCCCTTCCAAACGTCCTTCAGCTTCCCAAAGTCACTCTGCTTTGCTTTCATGAAGAGGAGGTTTTTCAGCAGATCCATGGCGTCGAGTCCAACGCCACGATCATTGATTGTCTCAAAAATTTTGAGTGCGCGGCTGACGTTGGGGGTTTCTATCCGGATCAGCTTCACTTTGTTCGTGAAGTAACCATGAAAGCGTCGTAGGCCGTTGGCATCACTTGGAAATTGAACGCTGAGAAACTCGCGAATGGTGTCGTAGGCGTTGGCGAGATTTCTTATAGAGCGAGTTCCTTCCCTTCGCGCATTTTTGCCTCGGCCTTCTCCATATTCAACTAAAACGCCGCTTGCATCTTCATATTGGAGATCCAGGCGCATGCGCTCCCTCGTCTCGCCTTGCCAGTTCGTATCTTGCGCAGCGATTTGTCCCGCAAGGGTACTGGGTACAGTCTCCCCGAGTTCCACGAGCAGATCTCGCAGGGCACAAAGGGTCAAGAAGGAGGTTGTGCTACGCTGCTGCCCATCGATTAAGTCAAATACCGAGTCCTCGCCCGGACAAACAACGATCGTGCCAATAAAATACTCAGGTGCACCGTCTTTTGTCGCCTGCTCGAACTCGCTCAGGATATCCTTCAGGAATTGCTCGACCTCTTCCCCGCGTTCTCCTTTCGCATCAGACTCGCTCCAAACATATTCCCTCTGGTAGTCGGGAACTCTGTAGAAATTTTGAAATATCTGCCCAATGCTCAGATCTTGCGACGTAATGGAACTAGCTGACATCTCACTCCCTTTTCGAACTGTTATTGAGTCGAGCTAAGATGGAGTTGGCGCTGCCACTTATGGCTGGTCAATCCCCAGCAAGGGGGGAAAGCGTCTAGTAGCGAACGCGGTGGGCGAAACACGGGCCAAGGCTGAAGCTTCAACGGGTCGGCAGCAGGATGATGCGTGACCGCCGTAGCGTGCGCTGGACCCTCAGTGTGTCTTTCTGGCGTGATCATTCTGGAAGAATGACGCTGGTCGCAAGGCGGTCGAGGAGAGCAAAAGGCCCAGATGTTAGTCCGGCCACGGTGATCTATATAGCACGCGCGCAGGGGGGGTGAGCGTTAGGCGGGAAACTTTAGGCCGTTAATCGGCCGGGGGGTGCTCCCTAGAGCACCCCCATCTAGCCTTCTTATGCTTTCAGAAAATCCAGGATGTCGGCATTAATGATATCGGCATGAGTTGTAGCCATTCCATGCGGTAATCCCTTGTAGATCTTGAGCGCAGCCTTTTTGAGGAGCTTTGCGGACAATTCAGCTGAGTCCGCCACAGGTACAACCTGGTCGTCGTCACCATGCAACACGAGCGTCGGAACCGAGATGACCTTGAGGTCTTCCGTAAAATCAGTTTCGGAGAAAGCTTTGATGCCGAGATAATGGGCATTCGCCGCTCCAGTCATGCCCTGTCTCCACCAGTTTTGGATCATGGCGTCAGATGCCGTCACGCCTTCGCGATTGAAACCGTAGAAGGGACCGCTCGCGACATCAAAGTAGAACTGCGACCGATTGGCGGCGAGCGCCTGACGGAAGCCGTCAAATACCGAGATTGGAAGACCGCCAGGATTGGCCGAAGTCTTCACCATAAGCGGGGGGACTGCACCAATGAGTACGAGTTTGGCAACGCGATTTTTGCCGTGCTTGGCGGTGTAACGAGTGGCTTCGCCGCCGCCGGTCGAATGGCCGACATGAACGGTTTGCCGGAGATCGAGATGTTCGACAACGGCCGCTACGTCCGCAGCGTAATGGTCCATGTCGTGCCCGTCTCTGACTTGGCTCGATCGACCATGTCCTCTGCGGTCGTGCGCGATTACCCGATAGCCCTTGTTCATGAAGAAGAGCATCTGGTTATCCCAATCATCGCTGCTTAGAGGCCATCCGTGATGGAAAACGATGGGCTGACCGTCCCGCGGTCCCCAATCCTTGTAAAAAATGTGCACGCCATCCTTGGTGGTAACATAGCCAGTCTCGCCCACTACGCTCTGCGATCCTTTTCCCGGTTCAGCAGCTGCAGCCTTTGATCCGACCGCTGCGGCGGCGGCGAGCGAAACGCTTCCCGTCATGACCTTGCGGCGGCTGGTAATCAGTTCTTCCTTCTTCATTTCAGCTTCTCCGTTCGATAGCCAATACGCCACGATCATGCCCAGGGTTCAGGGGCATAGTGACAGCTTAGGCTAGCGGCTGGGGTTAGCTCGAGGAACTATACGTGCGTTTGGTGGATACCCAGGTTTATACGACATAGAATAATTTCAGTTGATCTATAGGTTTGCAGATCTTCTTGAAGAGTTATTAAGCGGCTAAGTGCTGGGCTGCCGCAAATTGATTGGGAAAGGAGGGATTGGACCCATTTTTCCAGCCAATGCCCAAGAGGCTTTCGACAGCGCCGCGTCCAACGCCAATTTCTCGGCCTCGCAGTATAAATTAACGCCGAGCCGTTGGCGGAGGGCAGGGTACGCCCGGTAGGCACAAGTCTTGTGTCCGTGATCCGTCTAATGATTTCGCCCCGACGTGACTAAATCCCAGCTGCTGAGAGGATACGTTGCTAGGGTCGATAAACGAGACCGCCCGTCGTGCCCCATTTCAGCATCTGTCATATCTTGGAGATTAAATTCGATGCACCATCAGCTCGTTACCGATCGGAATGCCTTGAACTCACAGAGCCGAAGGAGGTTTCTCGGCGGTATCGCAGCTGTAGGCGCGACGTTAACAGCGCCCAATACGATGTTAGCGAGCTCCGGAGGTCTCACTCTGCCGAGAGCCTCATCCCAAATCACGCCCTTCACCGTTGAGATTCCGCAGGCGGCTATTGATGATCTAAAGAGCAGGTTGGCTGGCACCCGGTGGCCCGACCAGGAGACGGTTGGTGATCGAAGCCAAGGTGCCACGCTTCATGATGCCAAAGCACTGGTGGATTATTGGGCTAAACATTATGACTGGCGAAAATTCGAATCCCGCATCAACAAGTATCCGCAATTCCGTACTGAAATAGATGGTTTGGGCATTCACTTCATCCACGTGAAGTCCAAACATCAGAACGCCCTCCCAATCATTATGACGCACGGGTGGCCCGGATCGGTGGTTGAGTTTCTTGACACGATCGAAATTCTCACGGATCCGACGTCGCATAGTGGCCGGGCGGAAGATGCGTTTCATGTTGTAATACCATCAATTCCCGGTTTTGGGTTCTCAGACAGACCTTCCGGCTCCGGCTGGAATGCCGAGCGCACTGCTGACGCCTGGGGCTTATTGATGCAACGGCTTGGTTATACCCGGTGGGTTGCCCAGGGCGGAGATTGGGGTTCGCTGATCACGCATCGTCTGGCGCAGCGCAAACCGAGCGGGCTTATCGCCGCGCATGTGAACCTCCCTCTCGTGTTCCCGATGGAACCGCCAGTTGATCCTAGTGCGGAAGAGCAAAAGGCGCTGGAGGACATGTCAATTCTCGGCAGCGAAGGTTCCGCCTACGCGTTCCAGCAGGGAACCCGACCCCAAACCCTTTCGTACGGATTGGCTGACTCACCTGTAGCCCAAGCCACGTGGATCTATGAGAAATTGCAATCCTGGTCCGACAACAATGGAAACATCCAGGACGCGCTGTCGATCGATGCGGTGCTCGACGATATTTCCCTTTACTGGTTCACCAACACGGCTGGTTCATCAGCCCGGTTTTATTGGGAAGTCTTCAGAACCGGCTTTTCCAACTACTCGGCGGGTCAAATTGATCTCCCTATGGCAGCAACGATCTTTCCCCGAGAGTTCTATCGCACGCCGCGTTCATGGGCTGAAGCGGCCTGGCCAAATCTCTATTACTGGAGCACGGCACCACGCGGTGGCCACTTCGCTGCGTGGGAACAGCCGGAGATCTTCGCCACTGAACTCAGAAAGGCATTCTCAGGCATGAGATGACGAATAGGCACACGTACGGCTCGGAGCTTGATGCCTCCAACGCATCGATCGCTGACCAAGATCTGAGACGCTCGCTGAGTGGAGTTGGCGTTTAGCGGTATAGAGATTAAGAAATGGGAGGTTAGGAGCTTTTTTTAAACCAGGAGTTCCTCTAGTTCGTGGAAGTTGCGAAGCCATTGCATCATCAAAGGCGACCCTGAAATACTGGATCAAGAACCCGATTCGTGAGAGCGATAATGTCTGATCCTAGTGCCATTCCGGATATCTTCGACCCCGAAGACTTCAAAATTTCCGAATCACCGCCGCCAATTCTTTATAAGTATATGGTGGCGGATCGTATCGATGGGGTTCTCGAACAGGGAATGGTCCGATTTACGCATCTCCTAGACACGAATGACAGCTTCGAGGTTCGGAAAACCTTTCGGCACTTTGCAGGTCCGAAGCTCATCAAGATCATGCAGCGCGCAATCAGGGCCATGGTCACGCCCGAATACATAGAGAAGGAGTTGCGTTCAAACCTTGCCGAACGCGGCATCCAGGTGCCGACTTCTCAGGTGAAGGAGATGTTTCGGCAACAATTTGGCCTGTCTCTCGACAATTTCATGCGCAGTCAGATGAGCGAGTTTGTCGACAAGTTCCTAGGTGGTATTGATATGATCAAGACACCAGAAGAGTTCCTGACCGATATTGGCTCGATCCTGATGTGCTTCTCACTATCCGAACGCTGCGACATCGCTACCATGTGGGCTCACTACGGCGGAAATCACACGGGTGTGGTCGTTGCCTTCGACACTGCCCACCCTTGGTTTATGAACGATAAGGGAAAGTCGAAGCTGCAGAAGATTAAGTATCTGGATGAGCAGAACGAAGAGCTTTTTGATGATCTGCAAGCCGCATTGTCATCGAAAGGGGCGGACTGGGCGTACGAACGCGAATGGCGCATCAACTGTGCAATGAAACAAATCGAAAAGACCGTCGACATTGGGCAAGATAAGATTCATCTACGGTCGTTTCCGACTGAAGCTGTTACCTCAGTAATAGTTGGTGCGAAGGCTTCGAACGCTACCATCGAACATACTCGCGACATCCTGACGCGAAAGTACCCGCATGCTAGGCTGCAGCGTGTGATCCCTCAAAGAATGGCCTCAACCTTCGAGATACACGACATTTGAGGCCGCCAGCTCGCGCCCAGCTTGCGGCGGAACCGTCTCCTATTGACCTCCGGACGATGAAATCAACGCAAGAAGGGCTGCTGGGCTGATCGGCTTTTCGAGAAAACCAATGGCACCGCCCCTCTCAGCCGCTCGCTTGGTCCGATCATCCGCAAACGAGGTCATCAAGCAGACCGGAGGCCCGTTCTGCTTCACAAGTTGTTCCAGTAGCTCAAGCCCGCTGGTGCCCGGCATCTTTACGTCAGCGAGCACACAGTGGACGCGCGGAATATCACCAGATTTCAGAAATTCATCCGCGGAATTGTAGGTCCAGCTTTCGATTCCCATCGCATCGAAGAAGTCGTGTAATGATTCCAGGAGGAACTGGTCGTCATCCACGATAGCCACCGTTTTGCTTGTTGTCTGCTGCATTAAAATAAAATCCTAGTATAGACCATGAGGTCCTGTCCCCGCGGTGATCTGTTTATGGAAGAGCGACGTTACTCAGTTGGTTAGAGAAGTATGACTGAGTGCCGAACGAGCTCGGCGAGGGAGGTTACCTGCATTTTCCGCATCATGCTGCCGCGATGCAGTTTGACCATGATCTCACTGATCCCGAGTTCAAAGGCAATTTGCTTGTTCATCAGCCCCGACACTACAAGGCGCATTACCTGGTCCTCCCTTCGCGTGAGGGTCGCAGCGCGCTCCCTGACCGCTTGTTGAAACAGACGTCTTTGGTGATTTTCCAGGTCGATCGCGAAAGCAGCGCTTACTGCATCAAGAAGTTCGCGGGTAAGGAGGGGCTTCTGCAGGAAGTCGACAGCGCCCGTTTTCATCGCAACGACGCTTGTGGCCACGTCGCCGTAAGCTGTCATGAACACTAAGGGGAGGTCGTAACCTGATGCTTTGAGCTGCCTTCCGAAGTCGATTCCCCCGACACCTGGCAAGCGAACGTCAACCAGAAGACAACCGCTTGTGGCGCGAGATACTTGGGAAAAGAACGCTGCCGCGTCTTCGAAGGCCTCGGCCTCTATTCCATTAGCTTGGAAAAGGTCCAGTAGGGACGATCGAAGCAACTCGTCGTCTTCGACGATGTGTACGACCTGATGGGTCGAGCAAGCAGCGTTAGGGTCGCGGGCAGCAGCTTGTGCCATAAGCGGTCCTCCAACCGAAATAGACTTCACGTCCAGGCTTCATTTTATCGTCACCGCTTCCTTGGGCAAGTAAACGAACGTTTGCTATGTGGCGGCAGACCATTCAGGTGGTCGGAAACCCGGCTCGCTTTCCGCTTGTGCGGGCAGGGGCAGAGCTACAGTAAACTGCGCGCCCGCGCCGTTGTTCCGAGCAGTGATCGTGCCTCCGTGATTGGCTATGATGGAGCGGCATATAGCTAGACCCATTCCCATCCCTTCAGCTTTTCGAGAGAAGAATCCGTCGAAGATTCGCTCAATGTCGTCGGGCGCTATGCCGCCACCCGTATCCACGACGGATACCAGGATCATTCCATCGAGATCTGCTGAGGTCGTGATCATAATATCCCGCGACGGACCGACGTGGGTAGTAATCGCGTGAATGCTGTTGATGAGGAGATTTACTATAACTTGTTGTATTTGCACCCTGTCGCCAAGAACCTGCGGAAGGTCGGCATGCAGCCGCATGCCGATGGTGATACGGTGCGCGATGCTCTCGGGCTGCACGAGAAGCACCCCCTCGCGTATTATGTCATTAACATTGACAAGCGATCGGGCGGGATCGGTTTTGACAGCCATGTCCTTCACCCGGCTAATAACCTCGTTGGCGCGGTGTGCATTTGTCTGGATCCGCCCGATGATTGCCTGCAACTTCGGGAGGTTCGAGTTGTCTCTCATCAACCATTGAAGTGCCGTCTCGGCATCCGTAGCTACAACAGAAAGAGGTTGCCTGACTTCATGTGCTATGGATGTTACGAGCTCGCCGAGAGCGGAAATGCGCGCAGCGTGGGCGAGATCCGCCTCAATTTTTCGAAATTGTTGTTCGAGTCGTCGCTGTTCCGTCACATCGATCATTATGATCAAAGTCTTGTCGAGCTTCTCCGGAAACTGCGGAAAGGTGACGTAGAACAGGACGTCTCTGAGTTCTCCGTCGAATGTGAGGATTTTCATCTGTTCGCTATAGTTGCGGCCGCCTTCGAAGTGGGCCATGACAACACGCGCCCCAGCGTCTGGAGTACCAGCGAAAATATACCTGACGTCGCTTATAAATTCCTCTTTGCGAGAGCCCTTAAAGAGTTTGATCGCACTTTCGTTCACATCCGTGACAACGACTGCCTCGCTCGAGAAAGCAACGAGATCAGGGTGGTCCCGGAGGTGGACGCCAATATCGGTCACGCCTGCGTACTTCAGCTGTTCAATAACGCCAGTCATTACACGTGCGTCTACCTGCCAGACCGGAAGGGGCACATTGTCTATTAGATTCCGATATCGCTGCTCACTGGCCGCAAGGTCCCAGTAGGGTTCCAAATCTCTCCAGGAGCCTTGTACGCACGCGGAAATGGTGGTCGCATGCCTCGAGCCCTCGCGCCAAACTGCGAGGACGTCTTTATCCACCGTTTCCCGAATGATCGTCTGATCAGCAGCTTGGCCCGATAGCATCTTGATTGTCATCTGGAGCAATCTATCCCGATGCTTCTTCGGCCAAGAGGTATACGCACTTTCCCCAACGGCCGCTTCGGCTATCTCATTTCCGGCGAACAACTTCGCGGCGGTCGCGTTACGATCAATGACTTGGAGATGCTCGGCGATGAGTGCGAAATCCCTGTCTGTTAGTTCAATACGATCTGGTCCCAGTCGTCCTTCAAGCTGATGAAGCGCTGTCGCAGCGAGCGAGGCGTCGATGCGCCAAACGGCGAGCCAATCCTTCTGGAGGCCATCGGGCTGCAGTTCGACGTTGCTGGTGTCGGCAATGGAACCGCACTCTATATATTTGTCGTTGTTGCCATTGCGATCCCGTGCCGTCCGCACCCTTATGTGCACCAGGGCTGGCATTCCCTCACTATCGGTTCGGTGGACTATCCCTTCCCAAAGGCCAACCCTTTCAAGTTCGGCCCAATCAGGATTGGCACCTGGATTCGTGAAGACATCTTTGCCGTGCTTACCAAGCACCTCGGCCTTAGACCGCCCATAAAGCAGTTGCGCGGCGTGGTTCCAGTAGACGATCTGTCCAAATTGATCATAGACGACTACACACTCGCTGACCGCCTCTGCGACCTGCAAATCAAGATGTACGTTCTCTTGGATTTTCGACAGCATGGAATTTTCTAATCAATCTTGATGGTCAACTTCGATCAAAGAGCTGCCCTTTCAGGAACCCGCGCTATTCGTTGCGCCTCCGACCATGCCTTCCGCCGGACCGGCCGTAGATACGACCAGTAGATTTTGAGCTGTGCATCCTCTTCTCCTTCAGCGGCTTGGCGACGCCTGTGTTGGGTCCGAAAATGGCGAGTCGTGAGACGTATCGAAAGCATCCCATCCGTGGAACCTGCGTCCAAAAATTCGGACGATAGTTGAGCGGATCGCTTCTGCATTCCTCTCTTATGAATAGCAGCCGGATTTGTTCGGTATTCGACCCGCAGCACCTACCAAATGGATAGGTGCCCCCGCTGAAATTTTCGCTGTAGCCTGCCGCAATTCATCGCGACACATCGGGGTAGGAAAATTGGCCTGCCAGATGGCGCGACTATCTCACAGGTGCCGTCGCAATGCCGCAACATGCGTATCTCTTCGTCATAGCTACTGTTGTCCTTGGTGTAGCGGGAATAATCGTTTGGCACTTCCAGGGCCGAAATCGGCCGACAGGGCGGCTATTAGCGCAGATAATTTGCTTTCTTGGCATGTCACTGACTATTCATCTTGCTGATGTGGTTCCCTTCCGGTTCGAAGCGCCCCATTTTGACGAAAACAGCGCGCTGGTGGTGTCCGCGAAGATCTTGTGGTGGACTCACCTTTCTTGGGCAACGATCGGTTTCGTCCGCATCTACATCGTCCTTGACCGCAGACCTCGGGAAGCGAGACTTGTGCAAGATCTCCTGGTCGCCATAGTCTACCTCGGTGTCTTCCTTTCGATATTAGCATTTGTGTTCGGCGCGCCGATCGCGACGCTGCTCGCGACTTCAGGTGTGGTGGCGATCATCCTCGGTTTAGCGCTACAAAATACGTTAGGGGACGTGTTCTCGGGCGTGGCGCTCACGCTCGGCCGGACGTATGCAATTGGCGACTGGATTTTGCTCGGCGATGGAAGTGAAGGAAGGGTTATCGCAAGCAACTGGCGATCAACCTATCTACTGACCAGCGCAAATAACGTTGTCGTTCTCCCGAACAGCGTACTGGCCAAGCAGAGCCTGACCAATGTCAGCAAGCCCGATGAAACCCATCAGATTGTACTGCCCGTCAACATCGTGCCAAACCGATCACCGCACCTGATTCTTGCGGTCATGCAAGAGGTTGTAAACGGCAGCAATACTATTGTGCACAATCCCCCGCCGATCGTCTCGCTCGTTGGCATCAATGGTGCCGCAATCGAAATTCAACTTCTCTTTCAAGTAAGGAGTCCGTCGCAGCGGGTTTCGGCGCGCAACGAAGTTGTCGATCTCGTCTACCGCCATTGCGTCGCGAACGATATCTCTCTCTCGCTTCCTCCCGCTACACAGGCCGTACTAGAAGCACCGCCGAAGAAAGATGTACGCCCTGTTAGCTCATTGCTCGGATCGACCACCGAACTTTCTCGCTTGAAACCGGAAGAGCGGGACAGGTTGCTTGCTTCGGCCGTGTTGAAATCATATGAGGCCGGGGAAAAGCTAACCAATCGATTTGCTGTAATTCGGACGGGAGTCGTTGAGGTTCGCGGGGCTGACGATGAGAACATTCGGCTTGCACCAGGTGATACTATTGGCGCTTTGGAGCCGCAAGATCAGTGCTCGCGGAACACAGACGCCCGGGCGATCACTCGGGCCACGGTATACGAGATCGATCCAGCTTCGATTTTCGCCGAATCCTCCGAAGATCCAGGCGTGTCTGCCGCCTCTTAAAGTCTCTTCGTTTTTTTCCGTTTCGGACTAGCCGGTGTTAAATCTACTTGTCTTGTCTCGATCAAGCGAGGACATCAATTGTGCGCGGCTGAATTCCTGTTCAACCGTGATCTGATCGGCTTGGATCATCCGAGGCGTACGAGCCTTCGTCTTGCTCAGAGGTGGTGTGAATTTGGTTATTGGCGATGCTTGATATCAAGGATGTATACTTCTTCGTGCAGGTCGTTGACCGCGGAGGGTTCACCTCCGCTAGCCAAAGCTTAAGGATTCCGAAATCGACCCTAAGCCACAGGGTGCGAGTATTGGAAACGAACCTAGGCGTGCGCCTGATAAATCGGACATCGCGGCAGTTCGGGATGACTGACGTGGGCTCTGAATTCTACCAGTATGCGCTTCAGATGATTTACAGTGCCGAGGCGGCGGAGGAGTTTGTTCGTCAGAGGCTGACCGAACCCAGTGGAACCGTTCGGATAACGACAGCAGTCGAGATCGCTCAGTTCGCGCTGCGTGACCTCATCCCCGTCTTTCTGAAGAGGCACGCAAAGGTAAAGATAGTCGAAATAGCCACCGACCGGCTCGTCGATTTGGTGGGCGAGGGCTTCGATCTGGCGATACGGGGGCATGTATCGCCACTTCAGGATTCGGCACTGATACAGCGTGGTATAGCTAGCGTCCCATGGCTTCTGTTTGCCAGCCCTGAGTACCTGGAGGAGGCAGGCGAGGTCTGTGATCCTTACAGCTTGGCCCATCATTCAACTCTCGCAATGGATCGACACGGTGCCGAAATGTGGCGACTGACCGGACTACCGGGACAAATAGCCGAGGTGGCGATCGAGCCAAGGTTCCTGAGCAATAACTTAATTGCTCTCAGGGAGGCAGCGTGCGCAAACCTCGGGATCGCTGCTCTTCCAGGCTACATTTGCCGAGAGGAGATCAGGGCGGGGAGACTTCGCCAAACTCTGCCCGGCTGGATCGCCGCCGATGCTCGGATGAGCGCGCTCATGCCTTACAGAAATGGCCTGCTGCCAGCGGTTCGTTCACTTGTCGACTTCCTCGCCGCCGAACTACCAGGCGTGACCGCCTTCGAGCCTATTGGTGTGTCACTCCACAATTGACCATAAATGACATACTCGGTGAGGTGACAGCGGCCGTAGCGCTTGCGGTCGCGGCTGTGACAGTTTTAGGTAGTCTTCAAGCAAAGATACGCTTCAAGCGCCCGGTTGGTTTGTGGTGCGCGCCATAGAGGCTGGGATGGTTATTCGAAAGGCACAGCACACCTTCCTTCTCATAGTGGCCCTGGCGATCGGGATTATTACGTTATGGTTTGGTTCCTCGATCCTGGGTTTCCTACCGCTTTTCACGATTGTCCTACTTTTTGCTCGCCGGGGTGACCTGAAAATTGCGAACGTCCTGCTTCTCGCTGGCTTGATCGTGTTTGCTGGAACGGCAGTCCTCTTTCAGGGAGTAGTAAGACAGCAGGCAATATCGTTTACGATACTTTGCGCGGCCGCCCTCTGCATCGCAAGGGCGATTACGTTCTCGAAGGCAGATACGGTCACACCACAGTCGAGCCGCCCTCTGACCCCATCGAGGAAGTCGAGACAGGATGCGAGCGAGGCTGATACCGGCGTCATGATTCATGAAGCCGATCGGGAGGCTGCTGCGTTCGCCTCTTCGCGCGCGTTTTGGACCGACGTCACGCAGGTCATGAGCCTGCGCGTGCGCCAACCTGATGGCAGTTTGCAGTGGAACAAAGTCAGGTCAGAACCAGGAACCAAGTTAGCGGTTGAGGTTGATGAACTTGATACCTCGGCAAATCGGATTGCGTGGACAGACACCGCGCCTCGTGACCCCTCCGAACCTGTCGCTGCAGCGAAAAAAATCGAGAACCTTTTCGGAAACGGCTGGGCCTTCGACGCTGAAGGAAGGTGGATATACCTGCCCATCTTCGCGCAGACGACCCTCGGCTTCACGCCGGAACAGCTAAATGAATCCATTGCGGACGGCGTATCCGCCTGGGCAAAGCTCCTCCATCCTGATGAACGTAACGAAGTGACTGAGAGCTGGCTGCGATCTCTGCGCACTGGAGACCCTTTTAACGCTGAGTTCCGTATTCGCCGAACGACCGGGTATGCTTGGGCCCGTAGCGCGGCTCGTTGTGTACGGGACAGAAGCGGCGACATTGTCGGTTGGTATGGGACATCGATAGACATCGACGTACAGCGTAAAACCATGGAGGCACTCCACGAGCGTGAGCGAGAACTCCTGCAACTGGTCAACATGGTGCCGAGCAACATTTGGCGGCTCGGACCGGATGGCGAACCCAACTTCTTCAACACGCGAATGGTTGAGTATCTCGGGATTGACGTTCCGCAAATCGAGAAGCCGGGACTAAGTCGTCTGGAGGCTATGATAAACCTCGCCATCCACCCCGATGATCACACCGTTTTCGGGCAGGCGTTGAAGCAGTCGCTACTCACGGGCGATAGTTTTGAATCGAGGTACAGACTGCGGCGTTCAGACGGAACGTTTCGATGGATGTCGAGTCGAGCTGTGGCGATGCGTGACCGCGAGGGCCGGATCACACAATGGTACGGGCTATGTCACGACATTGACGATCAGGTGCACGCGGAGGAGGCACTGCAGCGTAGCGAATGGCACCTTCAGCGGCTGGTCGGTGCGTTCCCGGTGCACGTGTGCAGCTGGACACCAGATGGTAGGCTCTCCTACATCAATCAGCGGTACCTCGAAGACCTGGGCGGTCCGATCACGACCCGCGAAGAATTGGCGGCGGCCGTATTGTCGCGCGTTCATCCCGATGAAGTCGCTCAAGTCGCAGAACAGATGCGACGGGGCACAATGGGCGGTGAGGCCTTCTCCGTACGCTACCGTAGACTGGATAAGGAAGGATCCTATCGTTGGACCGATGGTCGGTTTGAGCCCCTTCATGCCCGAGACGGTGAGATTTCCGAATGGTTCGGCATGACGATCGACGTGGACGACGAGATGAAGGTGCAGCAGTCGCTGCGAGAAAGGGAGAGATCGCTTCAACGGCTCGTCGAGACTCTTCCTGCTTTGATTTATTGCAGCACTCCAGAAGGAAAGCCAATCTACCGAAGCCAGAGGCTCCGTGAGTTCCTCGGTTTCAATATTGAGGACAAGGACAACATCGGCCCTACGAGACTGGAGGGCACGCTCGCGGCCATCATTCATCCTGACGATCTTCCGGCTGTGAGGGAGCGCTATGCTCGGTCGCTTTCCACGGGCATTCCTTACGTAATGAAACACCGCCTCAGACGTTTTGACGGTACCTACCGCTGGGTTGAAACTCGATCGGCGGCGATGCTCGACGAGGAGGGCAAAATCGTACAATGGAATGGTGTCTGCTTGGATATCGACGATTTGATCCGTGCCCAGGAGGAACTAGGCCTCGCACAACGAAATCTTGCTCGTGCGAGCCAGGCTGCCAGCATGGCGGAACTCACGGCTTCGATCGCGCACGAAGTGGGGCAGCCGCTCGCGGCTCTGCTATCGAGTTCTGATGCTTGCCAGCAATGGCTGTCAGCGGAGCCGCCGAACCTGGAGCGTGCCCAGAGGGCACTAGAGCGAGTTATCAGAAGCGCTAACACCGCAACTGCTGTCGTGACTAGAATACGTGCTCTGTTCAGGCACTCTAACGAGGCCAAATCGACAACGTCACTCGCGGCGGTCGTCGCGGATGCAAGGGAACTCATGGCCGAGGAGGCGGCACGGCGAAGCGTCCGGGTGCAAGCGTCCGTTAGCGAACATCTTCCCGAGGCGGTACTCGACAGGATCCAAATCCAGCAGGTATTGGTAAATCTTGTTCGGAACGCAATGGAGGCAATGGACCCCCGCCAGGACGATCGCTTGATCGAGGTCACGGCCGAAGAGGTGGCAGGATGGCTACAGGTTGCGATCAAAGACAGCGGACCGGGTGTCCAGAATCCTGATCGAATTTTCGAACCCTTCTTCACGACCAAAGGGGAGGGAATGGGCATGGGTCTGGCGATTTGCCGGTCCATAGTCGAGGCACACGGAGGACGTTTGTGGGCCGAAAACAATTCGGAGCGAGGGGCCACTTTCTTCTTCACATTGCCGACGGTCGAGGTCGCGGATGCTGCCTGAGATCGTTCCGTTAGGAGTTGACCGCAGTTTCTAGGGCCGAGCGAAGGTCGTTGCTGGTGAATGGCTTGAACAAGCATGTGCCAGCGCGTCTTGCTTCATTGATAACCGCGTGCTGCGCATGTCCTGTCATGAACACGACGGGTTTATGATTTTTCCGCCGTCTCAATTCGTTGTAGAGCTCGACGCCGTTCATTTCCGGCATTGAAATATCAAGGAGGAGGCAGTCGGCATCGGCAAGACGCGGAGACTCAAGAAATTCGCGGGCCGACGCGAAAGTGACTGCCGAGTAGCGGAATACTTCAAGTAGATCGAGGAGGGACTCCCTAACGGATTCGTCGTCGTCGATAACTGCGACCAATGGCGGGTGCTGCATGTTAGGGCGCTCCCGCGAAGTATTCGGTGTCGGTCTGGGCAGTCGAGACATGCTAGGTTCTGAAGGTGGTGCAGGCGGAAGAGTGAAAGCGAGCGTCGCCCACATGGGCCCCTTGGAAGGAACCCCTTGTTGTGATGGAAGCGTCTGGAGCTCTCGGCGGCATATGCTCAAATCCAATCCAAGTTGTCGATGCGTGAGGTGACATACACGTCGTATGATCGCAGATGTCGGCCATATGGCCGCGCCGCTTGTCGCTGCTTCTCGGCCGTAGTCGATCTTCCAAACCTCGATGGCGAACCGTCCAGGTGGGTAGAAGCTGTTTCGGTGATCCCCTGGCCTCGTAGGTTCGATATCTTTCGCATCATAGCGTCAGCACTTCGGTTCGCCCATCGTTGTTGCTGGGTTCGGAATCTTGCTTTTTAGCGCGTGGAAATTCGGACTGCGGCAACCGGAACTCCCTTCGCCGTCGCACCTCCCCAACAGACGTATAGCTACAATAGGGTTTTAATGTGCACCATCATCCTTACGCCTAAACGCATACGATGTTGGGCTCCCCTGCAAACAAATATTTTGAGATGGACGACAGAACATGACACAGCGGCTTAACTACGCTCAACTTTCACCTGAGCACTTCAAGGGTCTGATGGCGTTCAGCAACGAAATCAAAAAGGGCTCTATCGAGCAGTCAATCCTGGACCTAGTCGACATCAGGGCGTCGCAAATCAACGGGTGCACCTTCTGCCTGGACATGCATTCCAAAGAAGCGCGGATGCACGAGGAACGGCCGCTACGCCTGCACCACGTCGCCGCTTGGCGGGGTTCGACGTTGTTTAGCCCTCGCGAGCGCGCAGCTCTCGCCTGGACTGAAGCGCTTACGAAGCTATCAGACGGAGGCGTTGCGGATGATCTCTATGAGAAGGTTCGCGGGCAGTTCTCGGAGAAGGAGCTCTCCGACCTGACGTTCCAGGTCATGGCGATCAATGCCTGGAACCGCGTTAGCATCGCGGTCAAAGCCGTACCCGGGTCTGCCGACAAGGCATTTGGCCTCGATAAGGCCGGGTTGAAGTAAAGCGTTCCCGGCTACAGACAGCCGCTCTCCAGCGGTTGTCTGCTCGCGTTTATGTAGTTGCCCGCCCTTTGGTGCCAAAGATGCCGCGTGTGACTGGCCCCGAGATCGACGGCTATTCCATGCTGCTATGCGGTCACTAAGGGCCTTTTACTTGGCACGGCTCCTGAAGGAAAAGATCGGTCCTGACACGGCTGATCGGGGAGGCCATTGGGAGACGAGTGCTAATCAGCGGCGTATGATCCAAACAAGGCCTGTGGCGTCGACTCAAAGGTTGGCCAGTGCTGGCACCTCTCTTGCTCAATCCAATATAGCCGACGCCTGATATCGCTAATAGTAAGACGCTTTAGCCAGCAGGCAATCCAATCACCTGTTCAATGGGAGCCAAGGTGGGCGCAACTGGACACATCGTCAGTCAGGCGGGGAGGGGGCATTGCTGGAGATCCGCTCGAAAAGAAAGGCCGCCCCGATTTAAGGGGCGGCCTGAGCGGAGAGAGATCCGCTACTCCGGCCGGGGAGGCGGCGGGACCGGAGGTTGCCGCCGATAGTGAGGGGGATCAGAGCGGCGACGTTCACAAGATAAGCCCGCCCCTGCCTCGGCAATAGTTATACGTTGGTTTGTCGTATTGGGTCTGCATAGCTCTGCGCAACTGAGTAGAAGCGCTTCGACGCAACCGGCGTCCGACCTGCTTGAGGAATGAAGGCAAAGGTGTTGTGCGGTAGACGCCACTCCTAAACCTAAGTTTGGATTATCGGCGCTTGAGGGCGAACATAAGTTGACGACAGCCGTCACCGAGAAGCGCTTGGACGGCAATGATCAGATCAAGTTCGAGCGCGGAAACACCTCACGTATGCGATGTCAGCGTTCTACCGGATGGAAGGTGGCAGGCTAGTTTCCACGCAAAAGGAGTGCGTCATGTCGCAGTCAGAAGCAAAAGCCCTTACCTCGCAATCAAATATTCCCTCGGACAACACCTTTCATCCCGGTAAATCGGGTGCCGAGGAGCTCGTTCCGTCGCGCTACGCGCTGCGGATTGGCGAGATTGACGTTATGGTAGTCAGCGATGGAGTGCTGCCGCTCCCAACTAAGATGTTGGGACACAACGCCGATCCCGCTGTGCGGGCGACATGGATGGAGAACATGTTTCTTCCGCCAGATGCATTTGACTGGCCGCTGAATGCGGTGGTGGTGCGTAGCGGCGAGCAGACTATTCTCGTCGATGCAGGACTTGGGCTGGACCCGGACTTGCACTTGCCGAGGGCTGGGCAATTGGTAAAGCGGCTGGAAGCCGCGGATATCGATCTCGGATCCGTAACCGACGTGGTGCTTACTCACTTGCACATGGACCACATCGGCGGGCTTCTCGTCGAAGGCGTTAAGGAACGGCTACGCCCCGACCTGAAGATCCATGTGGCGGCCTCCGAGGTCAAGTTCTGGGAAGCCCCCGATTTCTCCCAAACGAACATGCCGCAGGGTTTCCCGGACGCGC
Organism: Neorhizobium sp. CSC1952; assembly: GCF_030378245.1. NCBI lineage: Bacteria > Pseudomonadati > Pseudomonadota > Alphaproteobacteria > Hyphomicrobiales > Rhizobiaceae > Neorhizobium > Neorhizobium sp. CSC1952. The sequence goes on from NZ_CP128416.1 coordinate 4,026,721, forward strand.
TTAAGGCGACCTCCAAGCGTTTTCTGAACGAGTACCACAACCAGCTTCGGATGTTCGATGACGAGTACGAGGTAGCACCTGGAGTAGTGGCCCGTCGCACGGGCGGACACACACCAGGACACTGCGTGATCCGTTTGGCGTCTGGTGGCGAAGCGTTAACTTTCGCCGGAGACGCTGTGTTTCCGGTCGGATTCGATCAGCCAGAGTGGCATAACGGCTTCGAGCACGACCCTGAAGAGGCAGCCCGCGTCCGCGTTGATCTTTTGCGGGAACTAGCGGCGACGGGCGAGCTGCTGGTGGCAACCCATCTGCCGTTCCCCTCTATCGGCCGAGTGGCTGTCTCCGGCGAAGCTTTTCGTTGGGTACCGGTCTTCTGGGACTATTAACCGCTAGCAGTCGACGCCAAATTACGCGTCCGCCTGCGCTAAATGGCTGACGGTACTCGATGATGCACGCACCGTCCTGCCGATGCATCCGACTGATCCAGCGAGGTTCGGGCAAACCCGGACCTCGCATCATGTTGGTGGCTGTTCGTCACCAGGCAATTTAAGCAAACGGATGTATAGCTTGGACGTGCACGCCGTCCGCTTATGATCGTGATGACCCCGACGGGAGCGGCGGAACCTGTCCATCGCACTAGGGCCGTCGGTCCCTACCATCACCTAGCGAAGGGCAGCACCATGACCACCACTTCTTACCGCGAGTACGCCATGGATCTGCGAGAGCGGATGCAGAAACTCCGTCGTTCGGACAACGTGAGGGGTACCATGGAAGTCGTTATATTCCGCAATGCCTTTTGCTACAGAAGCTTCGAGGTGGTTGGGAAGGCGTATCGTCGCGACTATCACAGCGGTTCCATCAACACTGAAAGTGAACTGGTGCGGGAGGATGGCCAGGATACCTGCCGGGAAATCGACAGCTTCTTTCTTCTGCCTGAGGTGTACGCCTATTCGGACCGAGCACTTCAGGCGGATAGAAATCCTCTGAAGCACTCACATTGGGATGGCACCCTGGCGCTTATTGAAGTCAAGTACAGCACCGCTGTCACGACCTGGCATCAAAGGATGCTTTTTATAGGCTTCTGCGATCCGATCCATGCAGACTTCGCCATAGCCCTTGACAAGGATATATTCAAAGACGGTAGCTCAGGTGGGGCGCGGCTTTTTGAGTGGCGACCTGTAGACATCCCGCAGATAAACCGCTCCGCGGATGCTCAACCAGTTCAACCGAAATGCCCCGCTTCTGGATTCTCTACTCAAGCCCTTCCACCGGGGTGCCGGGAATGCTTGAGCTCGTCCGGTGGATCGCGTTCTCAGGCCAAGTGCGCGGGTAGGTTCGCAGTCGATGTTGGCGCAAACGTGATGGATCTCCCGCTCTCGTCGTAACCGAGTAAGCTCCTCAATAGGCAAAGGAGTGTCAATCAGTAACATTGACACTCCTTTGCCTATTTTGCCGCCGCGCTTCCCTCACGCTTGAACGGGCTGCCTCCTTCCTGAGAAAAATCGCCGGGTGTCGGTGATGCGACCGAGATGAGGGTTGCTGCGTTTGCAATGCCTTTTTCGCATTCTTCCGTCGTGGGATCGTTCAATCGGTTGGACGGTGGGTCTTGCAGGACGGGCTTCCGCCTTACTCCCATTTGCGTAAACTCGGCGACTTGCGGGCCCTGGTGGCCGCGTCAACCTAGAACCGAAACGGGCAACCGACGGCAGCATCGCGCTACCGATCGTACCCGTATGCTTAGTCAGGAGTGAAGATGCCCAAGGTGTTGATCGTATTCCATTCACGCAATGGATCAACGGAAAGCCTCGCCAATGCGATAGCGGAAGGGGCGCGTTCAAATGGAGCAGAAGTCAGGTTGAGGCGCGCCCGGGAGTTGGTGTCGCGGGAGATCATGGAGTCCGTGCCGGGGTGGGGCGTGGCCGCTGATGCGATGAACGAGAAGTACGAAGCTCCCACGGAGCAGGATGCCGACTGGGCGGACGCGATCGTTTTCGGAACGCCTACCCGATTCGGATCCGTCTCTTCGGAACTGAAAGCTTACATCGACGGGCTAGGGGGCCTCTGGATGCAGGGCAAGCTTAACGGAAAGGCTGGATCGGTGTTCGGGTCTACTTCCTCCAAGCATGGAGGAAACGAAGCGACGCTCCTGTCGCTGTATGGACCGATGGCTCATCTCGGCCTGATCATCGTCCCTCTTGGCTACTCTGATCCATCCATGTTTGCGGCCGGTACTCCCTACGGCGCGACGCACGTTTCGGCTCGGGACACGGTGGCTCCAGGCGAGGCTGACCTCGCGGTAGCTCGCTACCAAGGCCACCGTGTCGCCCACGTGGCCAGCGCCCTGCTCGAGGCCAGAGCTTCGGCTGAAGATGAACGGCTTTCGGCCTAAACCAGACAACTAAAAAGAGGTGGAACAATGAATGAGATGATCATCAAAGGCGTTAACAGCCAGACCTTCGTGTCCGCGAATATCCGCCGTACCGAGCAGTTCTTTTCCCAACTGCTCGGTCTGCCAGTCGTCAAGAGAACGGTCCACAATCTCGACAACCGCTTGCCCGTGATCACGTTCGGCTTCGCTGAACATCCTGGCGAAAAAAAGCGGCGCGAGACGATCACCTACATTGAATGGAACCCCATCTTCTACATGATGCCTGAGGCCGGTTTCGTCGATCCTCAGCAAGCTGCTGATGGCGTGTCCTCTCCTCGGGCCGGAGATCCGCGGGGTCGGTGGGGCGCTGGTACCAACCACCATCTCGCGCTGCATGTGCCTGATCGAAACGGACTTCTTAAGTGGAAGCGCCGCCTGACTGATCACGGGATTCACGTAACTGGCCCCTACAACCGCCACTATTTCCACGCCATCTACCTCCGCGACCCGGACGGAGCGATCATCGAAATCGCAACCAGCGAGCCAGGCTTTGGCCACGACGAGGCCGTTCTGGGCTCGGGATTTCGCCCGCAACCAAAGGAGAACCTTATCGGGGGACGCGACGAACTCTCGGTGGCGTCAGAAACCTGGCCAGAGCCTGTGGAGACGATCACTCCGCACTTCGCGCTCCGCGGCTTCCATCACATCACCTCAGTTTCCAGCAACGCTGAGCGGACCGAGAAGTTCTTCGTCGAGACGGTCGGGCTGCACTTGATCAAGAAGACAGATTATCTCGACGAGAAGGGTGGCACCCACTTCTATTATGGTTGCGACGACGACCTCTCGCCGGGCTCAGTGCTGACTTTCTTTGGCCTACCGGGCTATAAGCCGGGGAGGCTGGGTACCGGATTGGCTCACCACTTCTCGCTAAATGTCGAAAATGACGCTGCGCTTGCGGACCAGCACGGAAGACTGTCCCGTCTCGGCGTAAGCGTCTCCCAAATCCAGGCAACTCCCTACGCGCAGCAATTTTACTTCCGTGATCCGGATGGCCACATTTGCGCGCTGTCGACCCCGAGCGAGTTTACCCTTGATGAGGAGCCGGGCCAGTTGGGCAAGAAGTTGTGCCTGCCTGAAGACCAGGAGGCCGATCGCACCGCTATCGAACGCCATATAGCGTTCCGCCCAGCTCCAGTGCCAGTCCAACCTTAAACTAAGCGTTTCGGTCACTAAGCAGGGGAGAGCCCAGATGAGCGAGATCCGTTTCCTTCCCCAGTCATCGGTGATCTGGGGAAAGGATGTAGTTGCGCCCGCGTTGCGCCAGGTCAGAGAACAATTCACGCAGAAACCGATACTATTCAGCATCCCGGAATTGGTAAACGTACTGGAGGAAACTGTCGCGCCTGGGCTTGGGAAGACATGTTCAAGGTATCTGGATTTCCCCCCGCATGTTCCCGATTTCGCCGTCGAGGCTGCGCTGGGCGCTGCAAAATCTGCAGGAGCGGGTCTGATAGTTGCTTGCGGCGGAGGGTCCGTGCTTGACGCCGCCAAGGCCGTCTCGCACGCGCACCACCTGGGAACGGGAAGTTTCCTCCCTATCGTCGCTCTTCCCACCACGCTATCAGGATCGGAATTCTCTCACTACTTCGGGATAACTGAGACGAGTGGAGGGACTAGGTTCAAGCGCAGCTACGCTGTGCGGGACACGACGCCTCGACACGTAATCATCGACCCCGACCTGATGCGGAGAACGCCCAGACCACTCCTTCTTTCGTCCGCCATCAAAGGGATGGACCACGCACTTGAGGGAATGAGGAAAGTGGGAACGGAGCATCCGCATGCGATCCTGGCGGCTCAAGGGGTTCGCAGGTTCCTGTCTGTTCTCGGGAATTGGCCGAAGCAGCTGGAAACGGAAGACGCGTTAGCGAAGGGACTGGTGACGCTAGAAGATATTCTCGCGCTCCAGCTCAGCGCGTGGCACTGCTACTTCTACCCCGCGTCGGTTGTCTACGGCCTTAGCCATCGCATCGGCCACATACTTGGCGGGACTTTCGAGTTGCCCCATAGCATGACCTCCTGTGTCACCCTTGCGCCGGTCATGTCCGCTACGTCAGCGTTCTATGGAAGCAAACTGCGCCCATTCGCGCCGGAAGAGAATGCAGCTGCCCCGGCAGAGTATTTGGCCCGGGTTATAGCCCAGACGGTGAAACATTTAGGCCTGCCTTCCACCCTCAGCGACCTTAGGCTAGCGAGAGAGGCACTGCCCGATGTCGCGTCTCTTCTGCAGGAAAACTACCCTGACGAGGTCCGTGACCTCGGTCCCGGGGCGGAGGAGAAGCTGCTGCCGCTCTTGGAGGCGATGTGGTGAGCGCTGTCGAAAACAACGGTTCGGATGGCCTTCTTCCTGCGGATCGATCCGTTAGTGAACTGCTGCTTTCGCTACGCGAAGGAATGCTCACCGCACGTTCCGCCGCAGAAATGGCATTCGAGCGCATTCGAACATGCAATGGGAAGATCAATGCCTTCTCGACCCTCTCCAAAACCGCACTCGATGAGGCGGACGCCTCGGACGCGCGGCTCCGCTCCGGACGGCAGAGACCCTTGGAGGGACTTCCTATAGCCGTGAAGGATATGATCGACACGCGAGGTATGGAAACGGGGTACGGCTCGGCTGCCTATCTTGGTCACGTCCCGTCTCGTGATGCGGCTGTCGTTGAGCGCCTCCGGCGCGAAGGCGCAGTCGTGGTCGGAAAGACGACAACACATGAATTCGCGTGGGGCGTGACGACGGAGAGCGCGGCGCTGGGCGACACCCTCAATCCTTTCGACGGGTCTCGTACACCTGGCGGCTCAAGCGGAGGCGCGGCCGCCGCTATCGCAGCCGGAGCGGTTCGGGTAGGACTTGGAACGGATACGGGAGGCTCTGTTCGGATTCCAGCCTCGCTCTGCGGCACCGTCGGCTACAAGCCCAGTTACGGAGCCGTCCCCGTGGAAGGTGTCTTTCCGCTTTCCCCATCACTTGACCACGTCGGCATCCTTGGCGTTACGGTTGAGGACGTGAGCATCATCGCGGAGGCATGCGGTATTGACCTCTCCGGGCTTCTCGCAGATGCCAGCCCTTCCTTCGCTTCGGCTCACGAGGACGCGGCCGTGCCAGCGGAGCGTGCAGTTGCATTGGCCTTCCAGGCAGCCTTGGACAAGGTGAGTAGCCGCTACGAACTGCTTCCCGCGCGCGGCGGAGTTGTCACTTCTGAAGCCTATGAAATTTTTGCGTCAACGGTGCGGTTCGAAGCTTCAGCAGTACATCTGATGCGACACGGGATGGATTTCCTGCGGCGTTACTGCTCGAAGGAGACGGCTGACAGAGTAGCGGCCGCAGAAGGCTTAACACTCTCCTCGTATGCGGCGGTACAGGAACGCCGGAGGAAATTTAACGCTCGCTTGTTCGGTCTCTTTCAGGAGGCAGAATTCCTGTTGCTTCCAACCACCCCATGCATTGCTCCCAAAAGAGGCACAGCTAGCGTGTCCATCGAATGGTGGGATGGTTCTGTGCGGGAAGCGCTTATGGCATACACCTGCGCTTTCAATCTCTCCGGGTGTCCGGCCGTCAGCATCCCGATGCCGCATCCCGCGCTATCCATGCCCGTAGGTCTGCAGATTGTGGGGCGTCCGGGCTCCGATGGCGGCCTTTTGCGGGTCGCGGCCGCATTGGAAAGATTACTCTGCCAGGCAAGAACATCAGACTACTAGGAGGACCAATGATGATTAATCACCTCGAGAGCAGGAACTGGCCCGCAGGCACACCTGAAGGCCATACCCCCTATAGCGCATGGCTAAAGGTAGACGAGTTGCATTCCCTTCAGCAGACGGTGGGTGATCATCCGGGGGAGTACGGGTTTATCGTCACCGTCCACATCTCCGAGCTGTGTTGGATGTTGATCATTAAAGAGATGGAGATAGCGCAGCAGCAGCTTAGGCAGAACAACGTCCGTGAAGCTGTCCGCACCCTACGGCGGGTCGTGGGGCATCATGCCCCGCTTAACGCGACATGGAAGTCAATTGCCTGGATGACTCCAGCCGACCTCCTGTCGATGCTTTCAAAGGTTGTGCAGAAACACGGTCAAGACACGGCTCTTCAAGGCTGGACCTACCGGCATATGGTTTACCTGATGGGCATCAAGCAAGCGGAGCATCTGAGACATTTCGAGCCGCAGCCTCATCGCATGAGGCAGCTTGAGAAGGTTCTGGCGGAGCCCAGCCTCTACGATGACGTCATCGCCTACCTTGCACGGCGTGGCTTCGCTATTCCCGCCGACGTCCTCACCAGAAACCCTGCTTCGCCATCGACCTGTTCCCCCGAAGTGGAGGAGGCATGGAAAGCAGTATATGCTTCGTGTGACGAGGACCTGAAGGATCTCGGTGAGGTCCTCGCGGATGTCGCCGAAGAGTTCACCAACTGGAAATACCATCACCTGATGGCAACGCGTCGGACATTCGGCAAGCGAATGGCGTATTTCGGAAGCGAAGGCATCGCGTGGCTGACACCAACGCTGGAAGAACTGCCGTTCCCCGAGCTTTGGAGCGCAAGAACCTCGATTGGTGATCCTCAGTCCGGACAGACTCCGTTGGCATGTCCTCATCATAGATGACTCCAACAAGCGGCTTTGGGCCGCAGGTCTTCAGCCCTTGCGAAGTGATAGCCAAGGGCCGGGGAAGACGTTATCAATGGATCTTCATATGACGGATCCATTCGATGCTACGACTATATGACAGCCGCCTGTCTGGTAATTCATGGAAGGTCAGGCTTCTTTTAAGCCACCTGGGGACGCCGTTCCAACGGGTGACGCTCGATCTCGAACGCGGCGATACCAGGGAGCCTTCATTCGTCCAGAAGAGCCGATTCTCACGAATTCCGGTGCTGGAACTCGATGATGGGACCACCATCGTCGAGTCTGCAGCAATCTTGCTCTACCTAGCGGAAGGGTCTCCGTTGCTTCCCGACGATCGTCTGCAGCGGGCGGACGTTCATAGCTGGATGTTTTTCGAGCAGGCCGATCTCCAGAAACCCCTTGCCCTTTCGCGGATGTACCGCATCAGGGGACTGGCCGAAGCAAAAGTCGATGACATGGCGCGGATGCTGACGGAGGGCACCGCGGCTCTGGAAAAACTCGACCGCTGTCTAGAGGGTCGCCAGTGGCTCGTCGGAGAAAACTACTCCTTAGCCGATTTGGCGGTTTTTCCCTATGTGTCGCTGGCCCACGAAGGTGGATTTGATATGCGGCCATTCCAGAACATTGCCCGCTGGCTCAGCTCCGTGAGGAACCAACCAGGATGGATCGACCTGCTGCAGGATGTGCAGACGTAGAGCCGACCTCCGATAATGTCGGCGTTCGCGATATTGGACGATGCGTGCAATCGTTGCGCCTTTTCATCGAGGCTGGTTCTCGTACTCTCGTAGTGCCGTAAGAGCACAAGAAGGGGAATGAGAATGAACGCAACGATCCAGCGTGCAGAAACCGATCAGGCCTCCGCTGCGTACTTCGTGGACCGGGTGATGAAAGACCGCACGGCTAAACGAGGTTTCCTCGACAGGGCGGTATCGGTGGATGTCGTTCGGGAGATACTGTCCATCGCCCGGTACGCACCCAGCTCCAGCAACACGCAGCCTTGGCGCTGCTATGTTCTCATGGGCCCATCAAGGGATAGGATTACGGAGAAAGCGGTAGAGATATTTCGTGCTGGACCGGAGAAACTAGCGCCGGAGTACCCGTTTTTCCCCCAGCCGCTACACGAACCATACTTGAGCAGGTTCAACACGTTCCGTGGGCAGCTAGGCGACGCCGTGGGGGTGCCCCGTAGCGATCGGTATGGGCGCGCAAAGGACGTCGAGCGCCAGTTTCGCTTCTTTAACGCTCCCGTCGGCCTAATCTTCACCATGGACCGTCGGCTGGAGTGGGCAAGCTTTATCTGCTATGGCTGTTTCCTGCAGAACATCATGCTGGCCGCCAAGGCACGAGGTCTGGACACGTGCGCGCAGCAGATCTGGTCTCTCCAGCATCCTTTGCTGAAGGAAGAACTTAGGATTCCCGACACTGACATGGTGGTCGCGGGCATGTCTCTCGGGTACGCCGACAATAGCCGGGCCGAGAACAATATGGCCATAGAAAAGCTTCCGCTGGAAGAAGTCGCAGACTTCGTTCAATAAGGGCGCGGTCAACCGCACCGTCCTGCAGGCTGCCGCAAGGATTGCGAACGTTCGCGAGACCTGCAAGATTGGCGTCTGGCAGGAGTCTTGATGCTCGACTTACGTGACATCTACTATTTTGTTCAAATCGTGGATCGAGGCGGGTTCACGGCGGCCGGAAATTTTCTCCGGTTGCCGAAGTCCACACTAAGCCATCGCATGCGTGAACTCGAAGTGAACCTTGGCGTTCGCCTCCTTAACCGGACGTCGCGACAGTTCGGCATGACTGAAGTCGGCACCGAGTTTTACCGTTACGCAACGCAGGTCCTCCGTGAAGCCGACCTGGCGGAACAGGCCGTACGACAGCGGGTGTCTGAACCCAGCGGGACCATTCGTATAACTACTGCGGTCGAGATCGCGCAGTTTGCCCTAAAGCACCTCCTTCCAACCTTCCTCAACAAGTATCCTAAGGTGCGAATTGTAGAGATCACGACCGATCGGTTGATAGATATTGTCGGTGAAGGTTTCGATCTCGCCCTACGAGGGCATGTGACGCCACTACAGGATTCCGGATTGGTACAGCGCGCGATCGCGAGAGTGCCATGGTGTCTCTTCGCCAGTCCCGGCTATCTGAAAGACAAGGGTACTCCGATCGCGCCTGAGGATCTGGTCCGACATGAGACGATCTCGATGGTCGGCCGAACCACTGGTGTTTGGAAATTGCAGAACGGTGACGGCACCATGCTTGAGATCGCCGTTGATCCGAGATTTCTCAGCAACAACATGGTGGCGCTGAAGGAAGCGGCCTGTGCCGATCTCGGGATCGCGGCGCTACCGGGCTATATATGTAAGGACGAACTGGCCGACCGCAGGCTAGTTCAGCTCATGCCGGGCTGGATCACGGCGGACGCCCGAATGTCCGCAGTGATGCCGCACAGAGAAGGACTTCCGCCTGCCGTGCGCGCTCTGGTGGACTTCCTGGCGGCCGAAATACCGAAGATCACGGAGTTCTCGGAAGACGCCGTCCGATGGTAGCAAGCTAGCGTCCCTGCGCGCTGAGCCGTTGTTGCGAAGTCTCTTGAGGGCATTCAGGCAATCCAGGTTGGCAATTTATTGTTGTCGAAGCAGGGCCGCGGAGGTGTCGATACGGACGCTCCGATCCAGTGGAAACGTTCGGGACGGCCGGACGGAGACGCCTCTCTCCACCTTTGCTGGCAAGTCTGACAGAGGCTGTGACTGGGAACCCTTAGCATCACGCTCAACATTTTCGCGTGCCTGCAACTAGCACGGATCATACCACCGTATAGCTGCCCCGGCGGCAGCAGATGCTTAAATTGCAAGGTGTGACCAGACGAATTGTCCGTGATCACAGAAGCTTGCACGAGCAGCAGCATGCTCAATCCTGCCGCGCACGAAAGGTCACACCGATGACCGCAAGGTTGTCCGGGCGTCGGCTGGAAAGTTGATAGCGCCCTGAAAATGGAAGGATGCGAAAATGATGAAGGTAATCAAGGCGAACCTCTTTGCCGCGTTTCTTAGCGCAACGACAGGTTCTGTCCTCGCTGCTGACGCAAAGCCCACTGTCGTGCTTGTGCACGGGGCGTTCGCTGACGCTTCGAGCTGGAATGGTGTCATCGGCGAGCTAGAGAAGGACGGCTTTCCCGTGGTAGCCGTGGCAAACCCTCTCCGTAGCGTCAAATTCGACGCCGACTATGTCCGGCGGGTCGTCGCCGGGATTGAGGGTCCGGTTGTTCTGGTCGGGCACTCGTATGGCGGCTCCGTCATCAATGACGCGGCGGTTCCCAAGAGCAATGTCAAAGCTTTGGTTTTCGTGGCGGCTTTCGCTCCGGAACGCGGTGAAACGGCGGCTGAGCTGTCGGGCAAGTTTCCCGGCAGTACCTTAGCCTCGGCGTTGGCCAAGCCCGTCGTTCTGGAAGGAGGCCAAAAAGACCTATACATTGAACAGTCCAGGTTCCACGAGCAGTTCGCCGCTGATGTATCCAATGCCCAGGCCGACCTGATGGCAGCAACCCAGCGCCCTATAATTGAGGCAGCCCTTTCTGAACCGTCGGTGAGTGCTGCCTGGAAATCAATTCCTTCCTGGTTCGTGTACGGCGACGCCGACAAGAACATTCCCCCAAAGGCGTTAGGTTGGATGGCGGAACGAGCAGGTTCCAAGGGCACTGTCGTGGTGAAAGGCGGCTCGCATGTCGTGATGGTCTCCAATCCCATCAAGGTTACCCGTCTGATCGAGGACGCGGCTCGCCGAGATTGAATTCGCCGGTGCGTGGGCTCATGAGCTTAGCGTCGCACCTGAATGGCAATGTAAGGAGCAGAAGAATGTTCAACGACAGCACGATAAGCCGCCGAAGCTTGGTGCTTGCTGGCGTCGCTGGTGCCGCAGCCGCCTCTCTGCCACTCTCCTTATCGAGAGCCGCTGTAGCGGCCGAAGGTAACGACATGACGACAGACACCCTCGGGACCCCGAAACAGGTGAAAGCAGGTGTCCTGGAAGTGGGATACTATGAAATCGGTCCTTCAGACGGACCAACAGCCATCCTCCTGCATGGCTTCCCATACGACATCCAGAGCTACCGCGAGGTTGCGCCACTTTTGGCATCCAAAGGCTTCCGCGTTATCGTACCGCACCTGAGGGGGCATGGTAACACCAGGTTCCTTGACGCAGATACTCCGCGCGCGGGGCAACAAGCCGCTATAGGACGAGACCTCTTGGACCTTGTAGATGCCCTGAAGATCAAGAAGGCGGTATTCGCGGGATACGACTGGGGTGGAAGGGCAGCGTGCGTTGCCGCGGCTCTATGGCCTGACCGATGCTCAGGCCTCGTTTCCGTCAACGGCTATTTGATCCAGGATATCGCGAAGTCGGCGCAGCCCGCTCCTGCCAGGGTGGAGCGCGGATTCTGGTATCAGTTCTACTTCCAGACTGAGCGGGGCAGGGCGGGTCTGGAGGCGCATAGAAAAGAAATTGCCGAGATCATGTGGCATGACAATTCCCCTACCTGGCGCTTCGACAAGCCAACCTTTGAGCGAAGTGCGGCGTCCTTCGAGAACTTGGACTACGTTGATGTGGTGATCCATTCCTACCGTCATCGTCTGGGTGGCGCGCCGGGCTACCCTGAGTATGCGGAACTGGAACGGCGACTTGCTCAACAACCTGTCATCACCGTGCCGACTGTTACCCTAGACGGTGGTTCCGACGGGGTCGTGGCCGCTACCGACGGAACCGCCTCCGCGAACAAGTTCTCTGCTAAAAGAGTTCATCGGGTCGTGAAAGGTGTTGGGCATAACCTGCCCCAGGAAGCGCCACTGGCCTTCGCAGACGCTGTGCTGGAAGTCGCCTCACTAACCTGACGCTGTGTGGATCCCTAGTTTTAGCTGCGGCTACGCAGGGTCGACGCAACAGCGGGGCCAAGGTGACCCTGCTGTCGCGCGACCTTGCACCGATCAACGTTGTGGTTGCGCTCTAGGCGGAAGGAAGCCTTTGGCTGAAGAAAGGTCGGGCCACGGGAGAACCGTTTCTCCCGCGACTTTCCATCCGTTGTCCTTCTTCACGAGACGCAGTTCATAGAGGGCAGCATCTGCATGCTGGCTCATTCTCCTGTAGAGAAGCGCAGTTGCTTGGTTACCTTGCTCCTCAATGTGGAGGATACGTTTTTCTGTCGACAGTGGTTCCTCTCCAGCGTCTCGGCGGGAACGGAATTCGGCGAACATCTCGGACTTCGAGAAGCGCGCCACCTCACCCTCAGCGGTCAGAACGAGAAAGCCGAGATCATCGGTGTAAAGATCGTCCATCTCGTCCATTCGATAGTGGCTGCCCGTGTCCGCGAGCCGATCAATGAACTCTACTATTTCCTGGTTCAATTTGCTCATCTTCTCATCCTTTCACGTGATAGACATGCCGCCGTCGACGTTCAGCTCAATTCCGTTGACGAAGCTTCCCGCGTCAGAAGCAAGGAAGAAGGCGGCGTTTGCAAGTTCCTCGGGCGTCCCAAGGCGACCTGCAGGAATGGTGCGTGCTAGCTCTGCCTCAAGGGAGGGCCGGTCCCCGTCTGAGATACCCAACTTGCTGAGGATTGCTGTGTCTGTTGGCCCCGGGCTCAGGATATTCACACGAATCTTCCGGTCTCTCAGCTCCAATGCCCAGTTGCGGGCGAATGCAGCTATCGCGGCTTTCGTCCCGGCATACAGAGTGTGATTGGGCAGAATTTTGGAGGCGGCAAGCGAACTCGTAATCACAATACTGCCGCCGTCCCTCATAACGGGAAGGATTTCTTGCACCCCGAAAAATACTCCGCGGGTATTCACCGCGAAATGCTTGTCGTATTCATCCGGTGTTACTTTGTCGGCCGTAGTAAGGTTGATGATCCCCGCGTTTGCGATGTAGATGTCAACCGCTCCGAAAAGCTCTCGAACTTTCGAAGCCACCGCCGCATGATGTTCCAGATCAGCCACGTCACCTTGAATGCCAAGCGCGCCATGTCCAATCTCCCGAACCGCACTTTCCAGGACATCTTGCCTTCGTGCCGTAATGACAACCTGGGCTCCTTCTCTGGCGAACATGGCGGCGGTAGCTTTGCCTATGCCGCTGTTCCCGCCCGTGATGACCGCAACCTTGTTTTTCAGCTTCTGCATTGCCTTCTTACTCCGTTGTAATGCACGGTAAGTAAGCTGCATTCCCGACCCTCATTAGAACTCCAATTGGCACAGGATCTCTTCCTTCCAGGCTCAAATGACTAACTTACTCACCGAAACAGCCAACTTGATTGCCTTCGTCAGGACAGTGGAAACTGGGTCTTTCAGCGCTGCGGCAAGGCATATGGCGACAACACCCTCGGCCATTTCGAAGAGCGTCGCACGCATTGAAAGGGTTCTCGGCGTGCGTCTATTCTTGCGGTCGACGCGTGCTCTCGTGCTTACCTCCGACGGGCAGCTGTTTTTTGATCGCGTGGCACCGCTGCTGAGGGAGCTGCAAGCCGCGGGCGATATTGTTGGGGGGCAAACGGGGCTTTCCGGTAGACTCAAAATCAGTCTTCCAAGCGAGGTTGCACGCGTCGTGATGGACGCCTTGCTGAAAGACTTCGCCGCGAGCCATCCCGACCTGAGCATCGTCGTCGGAGTAACAGATAGATTCGTGGACGTTATCCGCGAAGACTACGATGTCGTGTTTCGCGTCGGCCGTGTCGCCGAGAGCGAACTGATCGCAAGGAAGTTATCCGAGATGGAGATGGTGCTCGTCGCGGCTCCATCGCTTCTGGAGCGTTACGGCAATCCGGTGAACATCGAAGACCTAGCTAGGTTGCCCTTTGCAAAATACTACGTCCCGGGCCGACCATTCGAAGTCCTGTTCTCGAACGGAAGCAGGATTGCACCGGGCGGACCGATTGAGTGTGATTCCGGATTTGGCCTGCAGGCTGCCGCCTTGCATGGTATAGGCGTCGCCCATCTCATGAAGTTCGTAGTGGCGGACGATATTGAAGCTGGCCGTCTGGTGCAGCTGCTTCCCGAGCTGGAGCTGCCCTCCCTTCCGCTCAACGCGTTGCACGGGTTTCGTCGTTCCGTACCGCTAAGGGTGCGGGCAATGTGCGATTTCATTGCCAACGAAATCAATAACATCTCCCGTCAATGATGCGTACGTAACGGGTGATCTCGGAGGCGGCCCTCTCCTCCTTGGGAAGCTGAGAACCACCAATCCAGCCATTCACGTGGCACAGGTATACCTAGGTTTCCCTCGACAGAACCGGGCCAATGGATTGTTCTTCACCTTGTCTTGTCGGCGAAAGGAGAGAACATGTCAGTCCAGGCAAAATATAAGACCAGCGCGACAGCGACCGGAGGAGGGCGCGACGGTAAAACCGCGCTCGCCGACGGTACGCTCGAACTGCAGCTTGTCGTTCCGAGAGAGCTTGGCGGATCGGGCGGAGACGGCGCGAACCCAAAAAAGCTCTTCGCACTCGGTTACTCCGCCTGCTTCCTTGGCGCATTGCGGGTTGGCGCATCGCAGCTGAAGTCAAAGGTTCCCGAGGGCTCGACGGTCTCCGCCACCATTGGAATTGGTCCACGCTCTGAAGGTGGTTTCGGCATTACGGCAGCGCTTGACGTTTATCTACCCGGTTTGAGCGAACCAGACGCCAAGCATCTTGTCGAGGTCACGCATGGAATCTGCCCTTATTCGAACGCTATCAAAGCAAGCGTTGATGTCGACTTCACAATCCGGACCTGATCGTGTCCAGCAGCGCTCCATTTTGGAGTCGCGGCCGTCCTCGTGACGGCCGTTTGGTTTAAGGGTGTCGCCGCAAAGAATTCGCACGGATAGGGAATTGGGCAAGTTCGCCAAATCAACCTAAACGAGGGTTTACCTTGAGTCATCGCCAGGAATTCTGTTGATCGAGTCGACGAGAGCGGAGGCGGCGATGTCTGCGACAGAACCTGACAAGCACGGTTCAGCCATTTCTTTCCGAGGGGCAGTGGCAGCCATTGTTTGCAGTGGCATCGAGTTCTACGATGTAACGCTATTTGGGATTTACGCATTCGCGATCGGTCATACGTTTTTCCCGAACTCTAACCCCCAGCTCGAAGTGCTTGCCGCCGTTGCGGTTTTCGGTGCCGGGTTCATTACTAGACCCTTCGGAAGTTTGATAATGGGTGCCTATGCCGACAGAAGGGGAAGGCGCTCGGCTCTCGTACTGACCGCGACCTTGATGGCCGCCGCCACCCTGATCATAGCCTTGATGCCGAGCTACGGACAGGTCGGCATTTTCGCTTCGGTCGCAGTGGTGATCGCCCGTCTGACACAGGGCTTTGCCTTTGGCGGGGAAGTCGGTCCTTCGACCGCGCTCGTCTACGAGCTCGCTCCCTCGAACCGGCGCGGTCTCTACGCCAGCTGGCAGCCAGCCATTCAAGGATTGGCGACGATGTTTGCGGGGGTATTCGGCTTAGCACTCAGCGCGTCGATGCCCCCGGAACCTCTTGTCGGATGGGGCTGGCGGCTTCCCTTTCTGATAGGTTCTGCTGTGTTGCTGATCGCTCTGGTCCTCCGCCGGAGGATGCCCGAAACACTGTCTGCTGCTGACCGCCACGATAAACGGAAGGTCACCCAGGATATGATCGGTTTGGTGGTGGGGTATCCGAAGGTCCTGGTAGCTATCGTAACCCAGATCGCCTTCGGTACGATTGCCGTCTACGTATGCGCCTATATGAACACATACATTCTCACCGCGCTCAAAATGCCCGCGCAGATGTCCTTTCTGGCAACCTGCCTAGTCGGCCTCTTCATCTGCATCGGCTCGGTGGCGGGCGGAGTCCTCGCTGATGTTCATGGTTCGCGCTCTGTCATCTACATATCTCGCGCCATCCTATTGATAACGGTCTATCCGCTTTTCTGGGCCGCAGAGGGGTCTCTTTATGGTGTTATCCTCGTAAGCACTGCCCTCCCATTCCTGTCGATGTTAAGTGGAGGAGCTAGCTTCGGTGCGATGATGGCTGCGTTGCCCGTTGCGGTGAGAAGCACCGGGCTGTCGATAAGCTACGCGGTGGTTGTCTGCGTATTCGGAGCGTCGCTGCAGTTAGTCCTGACACTGCTGATTTCGAAGACTGGGGATGCTTTTGTTCCTGCGTACTTCATGATGGTGACAACGGCCGTGGGAATGCTGGGGGTACCGTGGCTGGAGGCCAAAAACACGTCGCGCGTTGGAGCGATATCGTCGGCGTGAACCGAGATTTCGCTATCACTGGAATCCTGCGCACCGCACTCTCAGCCGTTTGCGCCTGGACCGGGCAAGAGACTAGCATTTCGTATGACGCCACTCTCTTAGAGTTCGGACGGCTTCCTGAATGACACCCTGGTTCTCGGTGGAGCGAAGAGCCGGAAAAACCACCCGCCGAGCCTCCCCTGGTTCGAGCTTGAGCATTCCTCCGCCAAGGGGATGGCCTTCAAGCTCGCAGCTCAGCTTTACGAAATCCGATCCCCAACTTGGCAACCTTAACGTCGCGGAAGCCGGATTGATGATTTTCACCGCGAGAATGCTGTTCGTACATACTGCCCCGACCTCATTGCGCGCGAGCCGGACCTCTGCACCCGACATATACTGTAGGAAATAATCCGGCCGAATGACGCCTGGGACAGAATACCAAGCTGCGCGGGACCGGCACTTATACCGAGCTCGAGCGATAAGGCCGCGGTCACTGTCCAGATATTTCGCAACGGAGTCCGGCACGGGTCCCGCTGGGAGATTGAGCAGAAGGCATTGCTCGTCGTTAATCATCCATTCGTTGATGGTACCTTCTCTTACTGCATCGGTCTGGAGATATTCGCCTCTCCGTACGGTCGGAAGCAAATACTCGCTGGGAATGCCAAGTGAACGTGCGGAGGTTGGGGACAGGTGAAAGAAGTCGTTGTCTCCGCTGATATAACCAATGCCGATCTTCGCGAAGTCTCCAAAACGCTCCGTGCCTGAACGCAGGCTATATTCCTGGTAGAGCGCCCGGCAGTCACGCGATATTAGAAACGGCCGCAAGCGACCCTGCCAATTGATTTCAAGGTCACGCCAACTGACCCGCTCGTCGGAAGGTGGCGGACGATCACATGGCTCAAAGCTGCTGACTTTGGTGAACTCGATGTGGGTTGTCCGCTCGCCAAAGCCGTCGCAGTGGAGAAGCCAGCAATCCTCGGATAATTTAGGGAAAAGCTTTCTTTGTACGGCGACAACGTGAACGGTCCGGAAGTGCTCGACAAGATACTGCAAAATTGGCTTAGCGTAGGGGGCGTGACCTATTTCGGCGGGAACGACAAAAGCCATTCGCCCTCCGACCTCAAGGAGGCTGGCTGTTGCAACCAGGAAGGCAGCCCAGGTCGAACTTAGGCTGCCAAGCTTCACGCCTTGCGCTGCGCAAATCTCCTCGGCGGCAATTCTGGTTTTTCCCTTGAACTTTTGGAAGCGAATAAAAGGCGGGTTCCCAGCTGCGCAAGGAAACCGTTCCCTGGTGTCCAGAGCCCACTGGAAGAAATCGGTGTTGTCGATTGTGGCGGTTGGTGCTCGCTCCCGAGCAAGCAATGCCGCGAACGGGTCGTGTTCAATGCCCCTCGAATTCGGATGATATCGGACAATCGCACCGTCACCGCAAGTCGGATCGAGCAGACGATCGCCGGGGTCGTAGACAACCCAGCGGACGAGGGATTGGGCTACATGCTCCGGGGTAAAGAATTGACCAAGAGGTTCGGCTTGGACGCCGTCCAGAGAGACAAATTTCATGGTGAATTAGGGCAGCCCGACGAGCTTGTCGTGGCTGAAGTTGCCGATAATCAATTGTGGGCTGAATTGTTGGAGCGCGACAAGAGCCCACGAGGTTCTGGAGGAAAATTTTCCTTCTGCTCGTCCAGGACCTGCTTATTGAGGACACGTCCGCATGCATCCATCTCAACATGGGGTGCGGAAATCTAAAGACGGCAGTCACGTGCAGCCAATGTCGGCCCCACCCCGATGACCTATAAGCGCTCGGGCTGGTGGTAAGCGAGCGGCTGGTTCATGGAAATATATTGCTGCGCCTATGTATTTAGATACGAAGGCAGTCATAGTCTCAAACGTTACCGAAAAAAATCCATTGTTCGCATAAAAATTATGAGCTCAAATACTGACGTCCAATAACGAAGATTATTGGACGTTAGGCGGTGTAGATGGGGCTATATTTGACTTTTGAACTTAGTCGTATTTAGCTTCCATTGCCGATGTGCTAGTTCAGGATTAGAGGCATTCTAGGTCATTGGCCCAGTCGTCGGCGCGTTTGGCGTTTGAAGAACATCGTGTGGTTGGCTATCGCGATCTTTCGGCGGATAGTTAGGCTTGACACCGATCAATACGATCCGCGCAAAAGCGCTTGGCGCTCAAGTTAGCCGTATTGTGGCAGACTTACACTCGACGAACTCGATGTGGCATTACAGCGTAGTCCAAGTTCATCGCGATGCGCCACAAGGCCGACAAGATCCAGAAAATATTCGACGCCGTTGTTTACTTAACAGAGGCATTTAGAGCCCTGATTCATCTACCTATTCGTGGGGCGAGTAGTCTTTCGTGAAAAAAACGCTGTTTTCGGGCGTCTTGACTCACGCCTTGAGAGGGAACAGAAGGAGAACATAGACATTCATAGGACATGAAGTCCACCACTCTACGCGAACCACAGGAGGTCCGTGAACAATGACGCATGCCCGGATTTCTCGGGTAATAGACAACCTTCGGGATCGGATCGCGCATCTTGAAGGCACCAACTCAAGGAAGGCCATCGTGCTGCCGTTCGGAGTTCCCGAAATAGATGCGCGTCTTCCAGGCGGCGGACTGTCATATGGCGCGGTCCACGAGATTGCGGGGGGTGGCGCAGGAACGGTCGACGGGGCCGCAGCCGCTCTGTTCGCTGCGGGTATAGCCGCGAGATCGAAAGGGAAAGTTCTTTGGTGTCTGACCCGTCCAGACCTCTTCGCCCCTGCGCTGTCGCAAGCGGGGCTGCACCCCGACCGCGTCATCTTTTGCGAAAGTGACAGGGAAGACGATGTTTTAGCCTCCATGGAGGAGGGGCTTTCCTTTGGCGGCCTTGCGTCCGTCGTAGGTGAACTGGTGAGGCTACCGATGACGCAATCCCGTCGGCTTCAGCTTGCCGCCGAGAAGACTGGGACGATGGGGTTGGTCGTCAGGAGGTGGCGTCGGCAGACAGAGGCGTCGGATTTCGGGAACCCTACGGCCTCGATGACCAGATGGCGGATAAATGTCCTGCCGTCTGAGCCATTGCCAACGGCAGGCATCGGGCGAGCGAGATGGTTGGCAGAGTTGATGAGAGTAAAGGCGGGCGAGTGTGCTGAGTTCGAGATAGGTGCCTGTGATGCCAAGGGTCGTGTGTGTTTACTTCCCGTATCTGTCGACGGATCGAATACGTCGTCATGGGGACGCAGCTGTGCCAGCTGACCAGCCTCTCGTCGTCATCTCGAAGTCGGGAGTGAAGCGTTCGGTGTCCGCCATTGATGCCGCCGCCTGCAAGGCCGGTGTCCGCGTCGGTATGGCCGCCAGCAAGGCTCAGGCTGCCTTCGCGAACCTGACGATGATCGACGCTGACCCGGCCGCTGACGCCGCGGCACTTGAACGATTGGGTCTCTGGGCGCTCCGGCAATACTCTCCTATCGTTGCCTTAGACGGTACGGATGGTTTGGTCATGGACACGGAAGGTGCGGATCATCTCCGCGGCGGCGAGACGATGATGATCTCAGGCCTCGTGAACATGCTTCGTGGACGTGGCCTAACTGCGCGGGCCGCGGTAGCCGATACGTGGGGAGCTGCCCATGCCATCACTCGCCTCACAACGGCGGAGACCACGGTTGTTCCAGTTGGCGGCGTCAGCAAGGCGGTGACCGGTTTGCCGATCCACTGCCTTCGCCTGCCTTCGGACATTATCCATGCCCTCCGCGTTCTCGGGGTCGAGACCGTCGGCGAGCTGTCGGCGATGCCCCGAGCACCGCTGACGTTGCGGTTCGGCCCCGAAGTCGGACGAAGGATTGACCAGCTCTTCGGAAGGCTGGCTGAACCGATTGAGCCGCTACGCACGCCAGAACTCATCGAAGTCTCCCGCACCTTCCAGGAACCGATCGGCGCACCCGAAACTATATCCAAATACTTGCGTCGTCTGGTCGTCCAGCTGACCGCTCAGCTTGAGGAGCGAGGTCTAGGTGTCAGGCGCTCGGACCTTATCATCCATAGGGTGGATAACACGAGGCAGTCTGTGCGATCTGGCCTCGCTCAGCCCGTCCGTGACCCCGGTCGCCTGTCGAAGCTCCTGTGTGATCAGATCGAGAAAATCGATCCTGGCTATGGGATCGAGAAGATGATCCTCGTCGCGGTGATGGCGGAACCTCTGCAAGAACGGCAGATCATTTCGTCTTTGGTTGAAGAGCAGGTGGTTGATGTAACACCGCTTATCGACATTCTCGGTAATCGCGGTCAGCGCCTGTATCGTATGATACCCGTGGCCTCCGATGTCCCAGAGCGGTCTGTGATGAGGGTTGCGCCTATGGCCGACGCGACCGGAACCGACTGGGCCGTCAAATGGCCTCGGCCGTCAAGACTCCTCGCGCGCCCGGAGGAGATCGAGACCATGGCCGTGCTGCCGGACCAGCCGCCCGTCGTCATTACATGGCGGGGTAAACGCAGGCGCATCGTCCGCGCGGATGGCCCGGAACGCATCTTCGGAGAATGGTGGCTGCGGCCCAAAGAGATGGAGGCCGTCCGCGACTACTTCGTCGTCGAAGACGAACAAGGTGAACGGTTGTGGGTATATCGATCTGGCGATGGCGTTCATGCTGGAACCGGCTCGCACAAATGGTTTCTACACGGGGTTTTCGGATGAAATATTCGGAACTCCAGGTCACCACCCACTTCAGTTTCCTCCGCGGTGCATCCAGTGCCGACGAACTGTTCGCCACAGCGGCTGCGCTGCGTATCGATGCCTTAGGAGTCGTGGACCGCAACAGTCTTGCTGGTATTGTCCGCGCGTGGGAAGCCGCGAAAACAACGGGTGTCCGCTTGGTCGTCGGTTGTCGCCTCGACCTCACCGACGGCATGTCGATCCTGGTCTACCCGACGGACCGGCCCGCTTATTCACGGCTGACGCGCCTGCTGTCTCTGGGAAAATCCCGAGGCGGCAAAGGGAAATGCGTCCTCGGTTTTCCGGATGTTGAGGCATATAGCGAGGGGCTTCTCGCGGTCTTGGTTCCCGATGAGGCCGACGACATCTATGCGGGGCAGCTGCGCAAAGTCGCCGCTACCTTCGGCGACAGAGCTTACGTGAGTCTCTGTCTTCGCCGACGGCCAAATGATCGCCTGAGACTTCACAACCTCTCGAATATCGCAGCCCGTCATAAGATCAAGACCGTCGTCACCAACGATATACTTTTTCATGATTCCAGCCGTCGCCAGCTTCAGGACGTTGTCACCTGCATTCGAAATCACACGACCATCGACAGCGTAGGGTTCGACCGGGAGCGCCACGCGGACCGTTATCTCAAGGCTCCCGAGGAGATGCATCGTCTCTTCTCGGAATATCCTGAGGCGCTGGCGCGAACACGCGAGATCGTCGATCGCTGCACGTTCGACATGAGCGAACTCCAATACCAATATCCGGAAGAAGCCATTGTTCCGGGGCTCGACGCCCAGCAATCGTTGACGAAGTTCGCATGGGAAGGAGCCGCCGACCGCTATCCTGAAGGTATCCCTACCAAGGTTCGCAAGGCCATCCTTCACGAACTAGAGTTGATCCGTCTCATGAAGTACGCGCCGTACTTCCTGACCGTCTACAGTATCGTCAGGTTTGCGAGGTCAAAAAATATCCTATGCCAAGGTAGGGGCAGTGCCGCTAACTCGGCCGTCTGTTACTGCCTGGGGATCACGAGCATCAATCCGGAAAGCAGTGATTTGCTGTTCGAACGCTTTGTCTCAATGGAGCGCAATGAACCTCCGGATATCGACGTAGATTTCGAGCATTCCCGGCGAGAGGAGGTCATCCAATGGATCTATGAGACGTATGGGCGCTCGCGGTCTGCGCTCTGCTCTACGGTCACTCGTTATCGGGCAAAAGGCGCTCTCCGCGATGTCGGCAAAGCCCTCGGCCTTCCCGAAGACGTAATCGGTCAGCTCTCATCTGGCGTCTGGGGGTGGTCAGACAGAATTGGCGATAAACAGCTCCGCGAAAACAATATGAACGGTTCTGACTACCGTCTCCGCCTCGCTCTTGAATTGGCCGGGCAGTTGATGGGCGCGCCCCGCCATCTCGGCCAACACCCTGGTGGCTTCGTGTTGACCCAAGACCGCTTGGACGACTTAGTCCCGATCGAACCGGCGACCATGAAGGATCGGCAGGTCGTCGAATGGGACAAGGACGACATTGAAGCCTTGAAATTCATGAAGGTGGATGTTCTGGCTCTGGGCATGCTGTCGTGCATGTCCAGGTCGTTCGAGCTGCTGGCCGAGCACAAGGCATTGCCTATGGGACTTGCCGACGTTCCGCAGGAGGACCAGCGCACTTACGCGATGATACGTCGGGCAGATACCCTCGGAACTTTCCAAATCGAATCTCGCGCCCAGATGGCAATGCTGCCGCGTCTGAAGCCGAGGACATTTTACGATTTGGTGGTGCAAGTGGCGATTGTCAGGCCCGGACCTATCCAAGGCGACATGGTGCATCCTTACCTCCGCCGCCGTGAGGGAAAAGAGAAGGTCGAGTACCCAACGCCAGAACTTGAAGCCGTTCTTGGAAAAACTCTCGGGGTTCCACTTTTTCAGGAGTCCGCCATGAAGGTGGCTATGACCTGCGCGGGTTTTACCGCGGGTGAGGCCGATCAGCTGCGCCGTGCAATGGCGACGTTCAAGTTCACGGGCGGAGTCAGTAAATTCAAGGACAAGCTCGTCGACGGGATGGTCGCCAATGGATATACGCGGGAATTCGCGGAGAAGACTTTCACGCAGCTTGAAGGCTTCGGAAGCTACGGCTTCCCGGAATCCCATGCAGCGTCGTTTGCCCTGATCGCCTACGCATCGTCATGGGTGAAATGCTGGCATCCCGATGTCTTCTGTGCCGCACTGATCAACAGCCAGCCCATGGGATTTTACTCTGTTGCGCAGATCGTAACCGACGCCCGCCAACATGGTGTCGAGGTCAGGCCTGTCTGCGTGAACGCGTCTCGTTGGGACTGTACTATGGAAAAGATCGGAGACACCGACCGCTTGGCGGTCCGGCTTGGCATGCGTGTGGTCAAGGGGCTGTCCCAGGTTGATGCCGCGCGCATAGTCCTCGCGCGTGCCGACCAACCATTCGGGAGTGCCGACGACATGTGGCGTCGATCCGGTGTGCCGACGGCATCCTTGGTCAAGCTCGCCGATGCGGATGCCTTCCTGCCGTCGTTGAAACTGGAACGCCGTCAGGCGCTCTGGGACATCAAAGCTCTTCGCGACGAGCCGCTCGAACTGTGGGCGGTGGCCGCTAAGCGGGAGGCAAAAACCGTGGCAGAGATGCAGGAGCCTGAGGTAACCCTGAAATCGATGGCCAAGGGCAGGGAGGTCGTTGAGGACTATTCCCATACGGGGCTGACCCTGCGGGCGCATCCGATGTCTTTCCTCCGAAAGGAGCTCGAAGCCAAACGAATAGTCACCTGTGCCGAGGCGATGGGCGAGCGCGATGGCAGATGGCTCTGGACCGCAGGGCTGGTTCTCGTTCGTCAGCGACCCGGATCCGCAAAGGGTGTGATGTTCCTGACGCTTGAGGACGAAACTGGCATTTTGAACGCTGTGGTCTGGCCGTCCTTGTTCGAGAAACAGAGAAGGGTCCTGATGACCGCAAGCATGATGGGCATCCACGGGAAAATCCAGCGGGAAGGCGAGGTCGTGCACCTCGTGGCCCAGAAGCTTTTTGACTTCTCGGCTGACCTGTCGAGCCTTGGCGAACGGGACGGGGACTTTCCTCTTCCTCACGGACGCGGTGATCAGGTCAAATATGGTGGTGGTCCGGATCCGCGTGACAATCGCAAGCCTGCAGTGCAGGCGAGAGACATCTATATCCCGGACCTCCACATTGACACTCTGAAGGTGAAATCGAGGAACTTTCATTGAGAAGGGCGACGATGTCCCGCTCGTTCGCAGCTACTGAGTCTCTTGCGAAGGTTTTAAGCCACTTCGGCATCGACGCGCGGTGGACGGCGGATATAGAGCCTTCTGGATTCAATAGATTCCCAAATTTCTAAACCTCGTTAACTGTATGATGTTATGGCGGAAACGCCGTGGCCGAATCCGGAAGTCCACTCACTTCTGAAAGAAGTCCACTAACTTTTCACAACACGCGGCATCGAAAACAGTTCGAAATTCGAATTATTTAGAGACGAAGAATGCTTCGAAACTCGAAGTAATTTTATGTCGTCTTGGCGTCTGCCGGTCTCCTTTTTCTGCATTGGCAAGTAGGCAGCACGCCTTTGCATGAGACAACAGTGCGCAACACCACGAACCTGCAGGAATTGACGTTCGTTTCCGAACTGCAGCACAACGATAGTTTCCAATACCCAAAAGCTGAGAGCCTGGAGCGCGTTCCAATCGCAGCGGTCCTGATCAACCTCCGTTCGGGTACACAACAGTCTCCAGCGATCTACGCTTGACGGCGGTGAGTGGTGACGCGAACATTTTTGTATCGCGTCAGGAATATCCGTAATGAGTAACCCCACCATGCTGGTCGTCAGCACAACCCACCTTTCCAACGAAACAAATGCCTTTCTGTCCTCCACCGACTGCATGGACTGGCCAATCCTGGGCGGACCATATCGGGATGTTGGCTGGTTTTTTCATGTAGATGGGGATGTTTACGCCGACACCGAGCGGCCGTTCTCCGACTTGTATTCTGTCATCCAGCACGCGGCCGATCACGGATACGGTATCGTCCTGTTTTATGATTTGGGAGATGTGATCGACTGCTTACCAGTCTATCGGGAGCCGGAGTGCGAGGACACGGACGCGTATCTGTACGAGGGCTCCAGCAGCTGGCAAGCTACTCGGGGCTCGATCAATAAGACAAGTTCCGGAGAGAACACACCTGCAGCAGTCGCGTCTCAATCTCTCCTCGTTGACCTGAATGTTTCCATCGTCAAGGCTCACGACTACCTACTCGCTAGACGGTCAGAAATTTATGCAGCCTCTAATACTCCAAGCCACCGAAGGTCATTTCTGGAGAGCTCCAGACTGGTGAAAAAACACATCCTCGCTTTTCAAACCCTTTTGGCCGATCTCGACGCAGACCTCGCCTTAGCCGACTTTGACAGAGAACTTCCGTGTGACGTTAACCCCACCATTGTCACCTGATCGCCTCATCTGGGCTAGCTCATAGCCAAACAATTAGGAGCGTTCCGGCTGAGGCGAGCATATCGCAATGCTTCAAACTTGATGAAGCATGGTTTTTAAGGTTTGCAATTGACGGACGGAAAAATCCAGCTGAGCATTAGAATAGTTGCAGTTGGAAATTTAGCATGACAATTTTCGAGGCGAAGTTAAATCTGACCACCAAAGCATATGTCCCCGCAAATGACGAAGAAAGCGCCAAGCGAATGTGGACATATTTCGCGGGCTCATCCTTTGATTTGGCCGATGTCCGGTGGACTGCCCCTTGCGGCACCTCGCCGTTCACAATATTTCCAGATTTGAACATTGAGCCCATTCGGCGAGGGACGCAAATGCGACCAATCCTCTATGAAAATGTCCGTGTCGCTATCGAGCAGGAACCAATCGTAGATCAGGACTTCCTCCGTCCGACTGGCGCGTACCCTGAGGTCGCCCTGAAGATATTTCCCTTGGACGTCGCTCTCCAGGTGACAGGCTACATAACGAAGGGCGGGCGTTCGTCCGTAGCGGAAGTTGTCGAATACCTCGAGCTCAGCGTCGTTAACCTCTCAGATGCCGCGAAGTTTTGGCTTTCGATGGACGGCCTGGAGTCCGAAGTTTTGCCGATGGTGATCTCACGAACAGCAGTGATTTCTGGTTTCAGTGGCACCGGTCGGAAGCCGACCCTGAGGGCGAAACCATCGCGGGTATCTGGTGCATCGGGCAGTTCAGCGGGTGCGCGACACCTGCTGTAGGTCTCAGCAACACGTGAGAGCCACTGCGTCCCGGTGCTTGCCCGGCTCCTGCCGTCGCAATGTCGTGGCGGCTCAACCATCACGAGGGACAGTCAGTTTTTGAGGAAGAATGCTTTGCAATCCAAGGCCGAGACCCAAGTTGATGCCGTCTCGGACGAGGACGAGATACGACGCGCAACTGATAAGCTGCGATTACGCTGCCGGGAATGGGGTGGAACCTTCGCTTCAATGAGCGAGGAGGATGCTCGTGCGGTCGTTCTCGTCATACGCAACCTGGTGCCTCGGAGTGTGGGCGTGATGGATTAGACCGCTTGCTGACTATCGGCATGCTCCAAATCTTCGGACCGACCTGACGGGCTTTTGTCGAGCGGGCGAAGAAGCTCATCCAGTTTCGGACCGTTCAGCTTTCCCTCCGTTTTCAAAGCATGGGCGAGTTGCAGAAGAATGGGTTTGTGAGCGTTCAGGGCCTCTTTGGCTTTGCGATATTCAGCCCTCAGAATAGTGCCGATCTCCTTCCGTAGATCCGGCCGTCGTTCCAGAAAGCCCGGATCAGACGAGTCCACGAGGTGGATGGGCATGAAGCTTATTACCGTGCCCATGCCGAAAGTCGCTACCATGCGGGCAGCTATCTCCGTTGCCGAGGCGAGATCGCTTTCATTCGAACCACCAGCAGATGTTGAGCGGTCTCCGCAGATGATCTCCTCCGCAGCAAGGCCAGCCAAGCCGACAGCTATTTCCGCCCGAAAGGCGGTCGCGGTCTTCAGCGCCGAAGTGGGCTGACGGACCTTCGTATTTCCATGAGAATAGCGGTTGTCGTTCGCGATGTAGTCGAATGCGTAAACTTCAACCGAAAATATCTCACCAACGTCCAACAGTTTCGCGATGACCGCATGGCCCGCTTCGTGGACACAAACCCGCCAAATCTCTTGCTCGGTAAGGCGAGGGCGCTTAGGCAACGCCCGCTCCAAGTCGGCGGGTTGAACCTGACGATTGTCTATGCGTGCGAATTGGCGCACTTGTCTGGTTAGGTACTCAAGATCGGCACCCGTGTATCCAGGTAGTTTTTCCGCTGCGTCTCGAACCGACAGATCGCCGGATAGCTCGGGCAAATAAAATTCAAGGATGGCGATCCTGTCGTCGATGGATGGCGCAAGGATTTCGACATGCCGTTCCAGGCGACCCGCACGAGTGAGGGCGGGGTCCAGTCGATCCGGTAAGTTGGTTGCGGCCACGATAATCACACCTTCGCGGCTGATAGATCCATCAATTGCTTCGAGCAGGGCCGTCACGACCTCCGTGCAGTATTGAGAGTTATCGCCTGAGAACCTGCGCCGGTCGCCGACCGCGTCGACTTCATCGATGAAGAGGATGGCAGGAGCCATCTCCCGTGCTTCGTTGAAATCAGCATTCATGGCCTTTAGGAGATCTCCCAAATGTCCGCGGGACTGCCATTTGGCCAACGAGCAGGGGACAAAATGGGCGTTACATTCAACGGCGAGCGACGAGGCGAATGTTGTTTTGCCTACTCCTGGCGGACCGTACAAGAGAATGCCCCGGTCTACGTCTGCCCAGGAGAGCTTGCCTTGACGCCAAGCAGAGAGGTCGTGTTTCAGCTGCGTGCCCCAACGACCGGTCTCTCCGAACGCCTGCATCGGGAGGATGTTTTTGGCTGACGCCACCTGAACTCGCTGACGCCGCAGGCGTTCGATAGAAAGCGAGGCACGCCGCCCGCTTCTGAAAATGCCGTCAAGCAAGGCGGGCTCTTGCTGGCGCAAAAATTCTTTCTGATCGGCTGTCAGTATTCCGGCATTCATCAAACGCGCCAAGCCATCAAGATGAGCATCCTGCATCGGTTCCAGGTCCATGACTGCGTCCGCCATGGCCTCGATCACTGGGTGGAGATTCGAACCAATATTCGCAAATATGATAATCTTGCTTGCTCTCAACATGTCCTTAGGAACAGTTTCCCATTTGCCCTTCTTGTTTCTTTCGGGATGGGTGAATGCAGCAAAATGGGAAGGCCGGTTTTCTGTCGATCCGAGGCACAGGGCTGAAACGGCCTCAAGATCTTCCAAAGCCCAGTTTCGCGGCACTCTTACGATTAGGACGAAGGTGCGCGCGCTCAGAAAGGCTGGAACCCGCTTCAACAGTTGGATGAATGCGCAGCACTCCAGGAAGAGGCGGGGACCTCTATCAAGAGCCTGGAAGGCAGCGTTTCGCCGAAAGCTCAGTGGCATCTTGGAGCGCACTTCATCGACTCTCTTCGCAGCTTGCATCATTGCGGCGATGGCTGCGTCGAGCAGCTCGCTGTCATATTTTTCGGTCACGACTGGTGCTCCTGTTGCACCAGGAGCGAGCCAAGGCTGTACCAGCGATTGGTCGTGCGGGCGATGCCGAGAGACTGATCAATATAGATCAGCTCCGATGTAACGCCGCCTCTGCCGTCGTGGATTGATGGGTGAGAGTTCATCGTACCAAGTAGACAAGGAACTGCACGCTTCACGATTATCCAGTCGTCAATCATAACCGTTGGATGGGGAAGGTGCCCGTCGGCCAAAGAAGTGAGATCTGCCGCTAGCGTGCGATACGTTGCGGCCATCTCCCGAAGACCGTCGGAGTAGAACGTTGATGTGAAATCCATTTGCTGATTCTCCGGTGGGTTCGAAAACAGAAAGAATTTCACACAAAAAAGCGTGATTCGTTTCGAAAATGCAAACGAAGAATTGCTTTGTAGAAGTTATCGTTTGGAAAATGCAAGCTATGTTGACATTTTTCCTGGCGCAGATGTTTTTGGACGGATGGCATTGTCATTCGATCCTTCAACGCTCCGAGCTGCGCGCGTTCTTGCTGGCTTAACGCAGGAAGATTTGGCGCGTCTTTTGAAGATTTCGGTGCCGTTTTTGCGCAAGGCGGAAACAACGCCTGAAAAGGTGACTATTGAGACGCTCGAGAAGATAAAGGTTGCGCTGGAAGAGCAAGGAATTGTCTTTATCCACGAAAACGCCGGGGAGGGCCCAGGCATTCGGCGTCGTAAGCCTAACGAGAAGAAGCCGGACACGCGCTCAAAGGATGGTTGACAGCTGCTCGGCGGTTTAGCTTACAAGAGAGACTAATTCCCAATCTTCAAGGTGTCATCTAAGACTGCCCAACGTTCGTTTGAGCAGGGGGTATGGTTACATTGTTCATCGATATTCCGACGCCAAGATATCTTAAAGAATTTCCTCGGCGGAGCTTATACGCTCGACTTTCCCGCATCGATTTCCTCAGTGATCGGCCACATCGTCGTGCGTCCTTTGAGTTCGACGGCATTGATGCGCGCTCGGTTGACCTGGCGACCGATGTAAAAAAGGAACTCTTCGACGGCCGGGAGTTCTGGTCGTTCGGTCTGGTGCGGATTGTAACGACGCCTCATCGTTTCTCCGAAGTCCTTGGATCACCCCCGGTCATTGGCGGATGGTATCACCTGGAACTTGAGCCGGGCGTCCTCCATAAAGGGTTGATGTCCTGGCATGCTCAGCTTGGGCCGACCGGCTACTATGATCAGTCACGAGGCTCGACAATATCCGGATTGCCACTGGAGGATCCGCTAGACCCATCCGACCGGCCAAGACCTCGCAGCCTCGGCGCGGCGGCAAGCAGGCAAAAGCTTCCCCAGAGCATCGCAGAGCTTTCCAAGGTTGCGACGGTATCATCTGACACTACCGTCCTCGACGGGATTTTGGCGCAGATACAAGTGCCGGAAACCATTGTCGTTCGTGACGTGGGCCAAGCGTGCTTCACATCCTTCTTGACCAAGGATGGTGACGCCTACCTCCACTTTGACACCGGTCTCCCGATCTCCTTCAACGGACATACGGCACCGAAATCGATCAATATCCAACCAGCTAAACAGCAAACCGTTATTCTGTCGCACTTCGACTGGGACCACTTGCATGCCCCGTATTCGATCCCGGCGCTGCTTGACGCGAAGTGGATTGTTCCGTCTCAGAAGCTGGGGCCAGGGGCCGCCCGGCTGGCCCTTATTATAGCGAGGAGGGGTGGGCTTCATGTTTGGCCAGCCGGGCACGCCTACAACTCCGCGGCAGTTTCGGTAGCTGAATGCTTGGGCACCGCAGGAAATGTGAATGACACTGGGCTGGCAGTGGTAGCAAATCTGGCAAGTGGTAAGCGTGCGCTACTCACCGGAGACGCTGCATATCCGACGCTGCCAACCGGCTTCAACAAACCGGTCGAGTATCTCGTCGTAAGTCATCACGGCGCGAAATGTTCAGGCGGCTTAAAAGGACTACCTACACCGTCAAGCAAGTTCGAGAAGTCGGTTGTCTCATTCGGCTCGGGCAACGTTTACCGCCATCCAGACCTGACAACCAAAGCGTCACACGTATCTGCGGGCCTACGTCCGTGGATTTCTACGGCGGCTGATTACCCCCACTATGGCCGGGGTGATAGATATCTGAAATAAAGGCGAACCTGCGCAGGGCAACCTTCGCTCCATCGGAGCCCCGGCGTTATGGAGAGCAAGTGCCAAGAGATACCGATGAGGGCTGATGCTATCTCCTGGTGCGTCAGGAGTAAGGCGTATGGTGGAAATCGTACACGAATTGAAAGCGCATCTGGGTGAGACGGGTGCCACGTTCGACCGCTGCGACTTTCGGATGCGGAAGCTCTTCTGGAGCAACTCAAAGAGTATCGACAGTGGGTCGAGAGCGAAAAGTCCCGGGGCTCCGGGCTTTTCTAACCATCAGGGCCAAAGTTAAGGAGCCGCACCGGCAAACGCCGACCGGGACCCTGGATCCGGTATGTCGAGCCCACCGGAAATCGACAGAAGCGTGCTTGCAATTACATTGATGGCGCTCCGGCTCGCGATCACCGATGTTTCGCAGCCTTGTTTACGATGATCTGCCTCTGAAAGTTGTTGCAGTGTGTCCCGCGCGAGGGCGAGCGCCGCAAGCCAGGCTGAACGATCCCATTGCCGAGCGATGGTACCGGCGGCTCGGCTATGGTCGTGATGAAGAACCGGCCCCGTGCGTACAAGTTCGTCCAAAGCGTTCAACAGCGCTTTTCGAACATTGTTGCCGCGCGGACGGAGTAACATACTCTTCGGATCGATGCCGGTCTCAAAAGCATGGATAAATTCGCACAATGTATCTCTATAGGAGGTTGCATACCCGGGCCGATCGAGGACATCTTTCGAGACGACGTGTCCGGCCGCTAATTCTCTAAGCTCTTCTATGATACGCATATGAATACTCCCCGTTCTTCATGAATAGGGTCTTCCGCGGCGGCGAATGGTGCAAGCGGAAAATTGCGTGTACAAATTTTAGGCCGCCATCGCTATCGGCGACGAAACGCGTCGCCGATAGCGCCGGTCGTACTCAACAGATCCGGGAACGACCGCACCCAAAAAAGAAGGGCGCAGTAGGCTGGAACCATCAGCTCTTATAGATCGTGCTCACCAAACCGCGACCGACGACTGGCATCGGGAATGGTAAGATCAGCATGCTCCGAGTCCTGATTTGTGGGTTCAGCTTGGCAAGATATTGCAAGACGCGCCTTAGGTCGCGTTTCGTTGAATTCCAGCGTAGGACGCGCATCTGATTGACGGGCTTACGTATACCCGATCCACCGGCCGCCGCGTCCAAGGCGACTAGGACCAAATCTAGATCGCCATACGAGAAACCCACGTCATTGACCTTTCGGTCGAATGAGACGGCAAGGTACTGGATGGATGACCGCCGCTTTCTTACGATATCGTAGATGTCCGGGTCTTCTTCCAACTGCCATTTGATGTCATCAAGGAAGGCTGCGCGTTTACTAGTAGGATTGAATTCTGTCCTCAAATCATGAAAAGCAATATCAAATGCGGACCTGCGCGCCATGCGATTAACGTCCTCCTATAAATGAACAACAGGATCCAGTTTGCCGATCTGCCGAAAAACTGCTCAAAGCCTACAGCTATGTGGCGCGATGATCCGTTCGTCCGCGCCTGCCAAACCCTCGACATCGAACACCGACTGACAAAGTCGAAACCTCCAGGGGCCAACGGTCAGGTCGAGCGGATGAAACGCACCATAGTCAAGTGCTTTCACGATGATAACCATGATCAGTACCGAAACCATCTCCAAAGCTCCATTCCCGCGTATAGCTCCGGCCGCTGCCATAAGCCGGGCAGATTGGCAGCCTAAGTGAGCGCGGACGAGCTTGCATCCCGAAGTGTCTAGATAGTGAACTTAAGGGAGGAAGAAGATGCTCTCCTTCGTCCTCGCTGCTATGTCTGCAGGCCTCGTGAAAGCCAGTCGTGAAAGGTCTCGGTGCCTGACGCGAACGGTCTCGCTGGCAAAAGGGCGTTGCCCCTCAGTGCAACCCCAAAATACAGAGCTGTTGGGCTGGAAACAATGGCACGGTTATCTTGATGTGCGCTTAGGAGCTCTCGGGCTAGATCGCAAAGTTGGCTGGCTTCTGGGCCTCCGAGATCAACAGTGCGATATTTTGCTTTCTGTTGGCCCACGCGCGCGATGATCGCTGCCGCTTCGTCGGCGGCGATCGGCTGGAGGTCGACTACGGGCAATGCCAACGCTCCATCAACTTCGGAAGCGTCTACTATGCCTCCAAGTGTTTCAAAAAATTGGGTGGATCGAACAATTGTATATGGTACGCCGGACGACCGAACGAGGTTTTCTTGGACCAGCTTTGCTCGGAAGTAGTCGTTCTCGACCAGCTGATCGGCTCCGACAACGGATAGGACGATATAGTGCTGGATTTCGGCATCTCGCGCGGCGGTGAGCAGGTTGGATCCGGCTTGCTTGAAGGACTGAAGGGCATCGTTGCCGCCGAAGGAGCCAAAATTGGTTACATCAATAAGGGTGTCGGCAAACGCGAGAGCCTGGCTAAGTCCTTCGCCTGTGATCGCATCCACGCCCGTACTTTTGGACGCTTCTACTACTTCGACCCCGCTGCGCTGCAGAGCCCCCACTATCCTGCTGCCCATCAATCCGCTCGAGCCCAAAACTACGGTTCTCATCGCGCTATCCTCTCAATGTACCCAGAAGGCGATACTAAGGGTTCCGACAGCATGATCGATTAAACGATGTTTTGGGTTGACCAAGCGAAGGTCGACCATCCGCAAGTTCTCTACCGATCTCAACGAAAACTCACGAGTTGTCACCTGAGACCCTGAACTTTCTCCAAATCTGATAGAGTCCGTCGTATCAGTGAGGTGCTCCCGGATTTTGGACCGCCCGGCTGGAGGATTCTCGGGCTTGAACTCATGGGGGATGGGATGCGCCGGAGCCGTTCATGAGCGATATCGGCGGCTTGTTGCCGATGGCGCTGTGAGGACGGACCTCGTTGTAGTCTCTAAGCCAATGCTCCATCTTCTGACGGGCGTCGTCAAGCGTGAGGAACCAGTGGGTGTTCAGGCACTCCGCCCAAAACTTCCCGTTGAACGACCCGATGAAGGAGTTGTCGGTCGGCTTGCCCGGCCGCGAGAAATCAAGCACGACATCCTTCTGATAGGCCCACGGGTCGAGGTCGCGGGAGATGAATTCGGAGACCTGGTCAACCCGGATCGATTGCGGATAGCCATGTTCGCGACAGACCCGTTCGACGGTGGCGACGACATCCTCCCCACGATAGCTGTAGCGGGGGTCGACAGCTGGCGAGAAGCGCGACCAGATGTCGACGATGGTCAGAACGCGCAGCTTCTTTCCGGTCGCGAGCTGATCGTGAACGAAGTCCATTGCCCAGGTCTGGTTGCATCTCGTCGCCTCCGTCCTGTCTTCCCGCAGCTTCGCCTTCACCAGCCGTTTCGGCGTTTTGTTGCGCAACTAAGCCCTAACTGTAAGCGGTGTTTTCCTCCCACATTGACTAAGCGCGAAAGATCGCTCCGATTACTATCGCTGCTTGATTGATGGCATGAATGCACCGACCGGGACGAGCCTTTGCGGGTTGATGAAGGAGCTGTTTCGACCCCATCCCGGTCGTAAAGCTGGAAGCCAGCGGGGCCTGCAAGCAACCGATCCATAAGCACAGTGGTGCCGTCGTGGCTAAGCAACAGCGCCAGCGCGTTTTCAGGGCTGCGCCTTCACCGGAAGTCGGAATGGCGCGCCTAGACGGTTGAAGGCGTTCATAGCTGCGATCGTGATTGTGAGGTCTACCAAATCTTTAGGCCCGAAAACTGCCGAGACAGCAGCATAGGCTCGGTCAGAAGCATGTGTCTCGCTGACAAGCGTCACCTCCTCGGCCCAGGCCAGCGCCGCGCGGTACTGTTCGGAGAAAAGATGCGGCACCTCTTCCCATACCGGGACCAGAGCGACCTTGTCGGCTGCCATGGTCTGCAACAGATCGCGGGTGTGCAGGTCGATACAATGTGCGCAGCCGTTGATCTGCGATACGCGCAGGAACACGAGATGGATAAGTTCCCCAGGCAAATTCGTGTTGTGTGTGACGTAGTGATGGACGCCGAAAAGGGCCTTGGCTCCAGCGGGTGCTACCTCGTACCAGTTGAGGCGCGTTGTCATATTCATGATGGTCTCCTGTGAATCGCGCCAACACGCGGCGCTGCTCGAGTGACGACGCGGCGATGGGAGGCGTGACATCTCGACCTGATTTTATTTTGGCATGTGCCATGTCACACTTGCACGAACTCGCTCGTCCACGGGTCAGGCGAGCGAGTGCGAGGAAAGTGGCATGTGGCACAACGGCAGGAACGCAACGGACCGGTCTCATGACATCCGCGAGGGGGGGATGGCCAATGAAGCGAGCGCTGATGTGCCGCTTAGCGACCAAAGAACCGTAGAATTCGAACTTGATCGCAAACGCTTGCTGCGTCTGAGCTACCGGATGCTAGGGTCGATCACGGAGGCGGAAGATGTCGTGCAGGATGCGTGGTTGCGTTGGATACGCGTTGAAGACGAAGTCCGTATTCCGAGCGCCTATCTCACTCGCATCGTCACCCGACTATGCCTTGATCGGATGAAGTCGGCGCGAGCGCGCCGCGAGATCTATGTCGGCCCATGGCTACCAGAGCCTTTGGTC
Organism: Neorhizobium sp. CSC1952; assembly: GCF_030378245.1. NCBI lineage: Bacteria > Pseudomonadati > Pseudomonadota > Alphaproteobacteria > Hyphomicrobiales > Rhizobiaceae > Neorhizobium > Neorhizobium sp. CSC1952. The sequence goes on from NZ_CP128416.1 coordinate 4,061,965, forward strand.
GAGCCTCTTGATGCGCAAGAAGCCATTGCTGACGATGTCACTGTGACGCTGATGTTAGCGTTGGAGCGACTTTCGCCGCTAGAACGAGCGGCCTTCCTGCTCCACGAAGTGTTCGACGTGGCGCTGACCGAGGTCGCGGTCGTGCTTCATCGTGAACCTGCCGCCGTTCGGCAACTTGCTTCTCGCGCGCGCAAGAATGTTCAGAATGCACGACCACGATACAGCGTCGGGGCGGCAGAGGCTGATGGAATTGCGCGCGCTTTTTTTGCTGCTTCGCGTGACGGCGATGTCACCGCGCTTTCGGCGTTGCTCGCGCGCGATGTCGAGATACATAGCGACGGCGGCGGCAAGGTGCTGGCGTTCCGAGAAGTCATCCGCGGCTTGGAACGTGCACTGCGACTCTTCGTTTCCGCTCAGCGTAAGGCCGCGACTCCGCCCACCTTGCTGCGAACCGCAACTATTGGCGGCCTGCCCGGGTATGTAAGCCTTGATCCAAATGGTGTGCTGCAAACAACAGCTCTCGGCATTCGCGACGGTAAGATTTTCGCGATCTATATCGTCAAAAACCCGAACAAGCTGACGCATATTGACGTTTAAGATCGCCGCTGCGGCCTTCGAGCGCCCGCCCGCACAGCATTCATCTAAGCGGTGTTCTCAGGCCACGGGCTTGGTTTCTGGCTGGTCGGCGTAGGCCCAAGGCAACAGGTCGTCGAGCTGACTATTCGGGTGGCCATTGACGATTTTGGTGATGACGTCGGCCGGATAGGCAGTAAGCGGTGTTTTCCTCGCACGTTGACCAGGCGCGGTGGGCCGTTCCGAAAGCTACCGCCGCAGCATTGACGGCAACAAAGCGCCAATTGCAGACATCTCTTAGTGCGTTAATGAACGGCATACCCCGACCCCATTTCGGTTGTTTAACTTGCCGTAGCGGTTTTTCCGAAACTGAATTGCCCGCTGGCGGACGCGGTCGTGCTAAGTGCCTCGAAATTTATGTGAATGCTTCGAACGGGATCATTGTGATCGTCCCGTTTTGCTCTACACCTACGAAAGGGCGATAGCACAACCGGGGGTGGGGGCTTGAGTATAGCAGACACATTCAAGCAGTTTCTCAGCAACCTTGCCGTCGACAACGCCCAAGCGATCTCAGATCGGTATGGGGAAATTACCTGCGCGCTCAATAAGAAATTCCGCGATTCGGAATCGAAGACTGCCAATACCCTGCAAGTTGGCTCCTACGGACGACATACTGCTATCAAGGGCATCTCCGACCTGGATATGCTCTACATCATGCCGAAGGGCGAATGGGACAATTACAAAAACGGCGGTCAGTCAAAGCTGCTGTCCGATGTCGCCGCCGCCATCCGCGCGCGCTATCCCAAGACGACCATCCGGGTGGATCGGCTCGTTGTTCAAGCCGTCTATTCTAATTTCACCGTGGAGGCCCAGCCAGTATTTGAGCAGGACGACGGCAGCTTCAAATATCCCGACACCTACAATGGGGGGGCTTGGAAAATAACCAAGCCTCGGGAAGAGATTAAGGCCATGTCGGAGTTTGTGGCCGAAAAGAACGACAACCTCAGGCGACTCTGCAAGATGGCTCGCGCCTGGAAGAACAAGCACGGCGTTGGGATCGGTGGGTTGCTGATCGACACGCTGGCGCACAACTTTCTCAAATCTACCAGCGAATATGACGACAAGAGCTATCTTTACTACGACTACATGAGCCGTGATTTCTTTGCCTATCTCAAGGAATTGCCCAAGCAGGACTACTTCGCAGCGCTGGGGAGCGGCCAGCGCGTTAAGGTGAAAAAGCAGTTTCAGCGGAAGGCAAAGAAGGCCTACGAGCTCTGCCTCAAGGCTATCGAGGCCGAGGGCAAGGACCACCAGAACGACAAGTGGCGCGCAGTATATGGGCGGTTGTTCCCTGCCGCCGAGAAGATGCAGAAGGCTGCGCTTACAGATCGCGCGGGCCACGCTGTTCGCATGACGGAGGAGTTCCCCGACGAGGTATTCGCCGCCATCGACATTCGAAAGAACATCAGCATCGATTGCCAGGTTGAGCAGAGCGGCTTTCGCCCCGCGTCACTCAGTGAAATGCTTCGCAACGGCGCGCTCTTGATACCGCGCAAGAAGCTCACCTTCTCCGTGGTTGAGACGGATATCGCTGGTTCCTATGGTTTATTTTGGAAGGTGCTCAATCGGGGCCAGGAGGCAATCAAGCGCGACTGCATTAGAGGTCAAATCGTGAGGGACGATGGGCATAAGAGGAAAGTCGAGCGCACAAATTTCAAGGGTGACCACATTGTTGAGTGCTATGCCCTCGTTGACGGCGTTGTCGTAGCGACCGACCGCATCCACGTGCCGATAAGCGCGAATCAAGAGGATTACGATGAATAGGGAGGGTCTACTCCGGAGCATTGCTGAGACGGGCTACAACGTCGGCTTTGGAGCGAAGAAGAATTTTGCCACGCACGACATTGTGCAGAAGGTTCCCGGCGGGCTCGGGCTCCTCTCCCTGTTGGTAGGCCTCTATGCGCTTATCTGGGAGCCGCTTAACGCGAAGTGGATCGCTGCGACGATGGTCGCATTTGGCATCGTCACGTTGATGATTACGCACTACGAACACAACAAGGTCGCCTGTTGCGAAGAAGGGGAGCGACTGACCGCGTTGTTTTATCGGCTGCGCGACCTCTATCGCGACGTGCAGGCGACGGCGGAAGGCGACGACCTTACGGCCTATCGACAGCACCTAGATGCGCTTCAGGCGGAGGTGTTCAGCTCCAACCAATCGAAGCAAATCCTTTTTAGCGACTGGTACGCTCACTATAAATTCTTCTGGCAGCACCAAATAGAGTGGATCGACGAGCAAAAAAAATTCACGTTCTGGCGGGATAAGGTGCCGCTATCGCTGTCCCTCACACTGGCGGTGGTGGCGGTATTCATTTTAGTCGGCCTTCTTCGGTGCTCTAACGCTCCCTTGCTGCTCCCCAAGTTTTGGGGGTGAGGCCAAAATCCAACTAAGTCTCTGAAATTATGGTAGTCGCGATAAGGATTGAAACTGCGACGCACCAGTTTGAAGGGCAACTTCTGGCACCTCCAAGCGAACAGCGAGGCGATGGTCGCCCAGTTCTCCGCTCCCGCATCGTGTCACGCAAAGAGAGCATTCTTCCGATTTAATGCTATCGGCCGAATGGTCCGCTCACGGAATTGTTGTCGATCTCGATCCGGCCGTCGGTCAGGAAGATGCAGAGGCCATCCCAGTATTTGGCGATGTAGGAAAGCGCTTCGCCGAGCGGCGATTTACCAGCGACGCGGGCGCGATGCTGCGTGAGCTAGGTTCGCATGTCGGCAATCAATGGCGATGATCGTTCTTGCAGCCCAGCGAGGCGAGCTTCTGCGGGGAGCCCGCGTAGCTCGGGCTCGATCCGATAGAGTTCGCCGATCCGCCCTACACCCTCCTCGGCAATGGGCGCTGACCCGGTGCGCGTGATCTCGACCAGCTTGCGACGAGCATGCGCCCAACAATAGGAAAGCTGGATGTCGGGACCGACAGGACCCTGGGCGATTAGCCGATTATATCCGGCGTATCCATCGACCTGGAGGATGCCCGTAAACCCTTGCAGTTTCCGCTCGGCATGGTGTCCGCTACCACCGGGTGCGTAGGTGAAGGCCACACCTGGCGGCGCACCTCCGCCCCAAGGTCGGTCATCACGAGCCAGCGCCAAGAAGTATCCGGTCTTGGTCTTGCGGGAGCCAGGTTCAAGGACCGGCGCACGAGTCTCGTCCATGAAGAGCTTCGTCGACCGCTTCAGGTCTGCAATCAGAGGGTCGAAGACCGGACGCAGTTCGAATGCTGCTCGACCGACCCAATCGGCGAGTGTCGAGCGGTCAAGATCGAACGCCTTGTCGGCTCATGATCTGGGCTTGGCGATACCGAGGTATGTGATCGGCATATTTGGAGACCAGCACATGTGCGATAGTCGCCTCGGTCGGCAATCCAGCGGCAATCAGTCGCGCAGGCGCTGGAGCTTGGGAGACGCCGTCCGTGCAGGCACGGCAGGCGTATTTTGGACGTCGGGTGACGATGACACGGAACTGCGCCGGGATAACATCCAAGCGATCAGAAACATCCTCGCCGATGCAATGCAGGCCGCCGCCACAGCAGCAGATCAGGCTTCCGGTTCAATGATTTCCTCGACACGAGGAATCATCGTCGGCGCTGTTACTATCTGGTTGGAAGAAGGCACAGCACGTCCTGAAGCATTGCCTTGTCCAATGACCTGGCGGCCACGATCCGCTTCAGCTTGGCGTTCTCCTCCTCGAGCTGGCGCAGCCGCGTCACCTCCGACGGCATCAGACCCGCATAGCGCTTGCGCCAGTTGTAGAACGTCGCTTCCGAAATTCCCGCCTTTCGACAGACCTCGCCGATCGCCGTGCCATCTTCAGCCTGCTTCAGCACAAACGCGATCTGTGCCTCTGAAACTTCGATGTCTTCATTGGAACTCTCCTTCTCCCATCGAGGCATTATCGTTGGAAAATTCCGGCCGGAAACGGTCCTATTCGAAGGGAGCACGTCATCAGGGAGACGGACGGAGTGAATTGCGCGCGGTTACCGCTGCAACAGCTATGGGACTTCGTCGCCAGCGAAGTTCGCTCGAATGGTCGCCGACAACGATGCCGAAGCATTGGAGGCGCATGTGGTCAAATGCCGCCGCACGGTTTTCTGACCGCGCGTGAACGACGACCTCATCACGTTGCTTGATGAGAGTCGAGCCGCCGCAAGCCCGAGGCCGTCAGTAGATCCGATTATAACAATCCGACTCATGAGCCATCCCCTTCGTAGGGGTGATTGCGCGATATTTTTGTGGGTTGCGGCCGACAGATTCATGATTGACGCTATCATCAGTGCAATGCGGAATCTGACCATGTGGTTCAATCTGAAAGATACGGAAGTAAGAGAAATACTAGCTCTCATGCCGGAGGGAACTGTCGCCGAAAAGCTGCGAGAACCTGCTGATCCGGACGCCCAAGCATTTATAGACGCCGTCGCAACGAGTGACGATCTGGAAGTCGATCCGGACGCAGTCGTGTCCCGGGGCGACGATGGAGCTTTCGTCATGAGTTGGACCTGGGTCCCGAACGAGAAAGCGGGCATTGAGCCAGCCTCCGACGAGGAGGACCATGACAGCATCGATTCGCCTAGGGGCATACTGATCTGATGGCGTATTGGGATCAACCAGGTGCATCTGACGAGTGGTACACACCAAAACATGTTTTCGACGCGCTCGGGGCGGTGTTCGATCTCGACGTGGCATCGCCGAAGGGGATCAAGACCTTCGTTCCGGCCTTGCACTTCATCGATGAACGAAGTCTTGAGCAAGACTGGCAAGGTTTCATCTGGATGAATCCGCCGTTTGGCGGACGGAATGGTCTCGTGCCATGGCTGGAAAAGTTCTTTAGCCATGGGAACGGGATTGCACTGGTACCCGACCGCACAAGTGCGCCTTGGTTCAGGGAAGCGTGGCGCGGCGCGGATCTCGTGCTCTTCACGCCAAAACTGCGCTTCCATCGTCCGGATGGCTCCGTCGGAAAAGCGCCATCGAACGGTACCGCATTGCTCGGAATCGGGGAGGTGGCGACAGAGGCTTTGGAAAGAGCTTCAGCTGCAGGGCTCGGTATTCTGGCCAAGCCTTTGACTAACCTCGTCTCCGATCATCCGAAACCCGAAGCAGTTGTAAGGAAGGCGGAGCCGATACCGCCGCACTCGATATCGAAGCAGGATGCTTCTGTGGAGGTTGCGGCTGCGAAAATCAAAGAGCGCGCTTTAGGCTGGGGAGGGCGGTTCGCGGAAATGACCGAGCTGGATGCTGTCTCCATCGCGGCGGTCGCAAAGGAATTCTTGGAGCGTCAGCCTCGCGCCATCACGTCACCTTGAGGTGCGCTGCACTTTGCGCTGGGCGAAACGACTTTGCGAGTTGCTCACTCCGGCAAATCGTATCGCGACCTCAACGGCTACTCCAGGATCGCCCTGCTGTTCCGCGTTGTATCGAGTCACCGGTTTAAGAAATGGATTGTGGTTCGGGCCTTGCGATGAGATCGGACAAGTCGCTGCCGAAGGCTGCGTTTGTAATATAGCCGAAAAATGAGGACCACGGTCTCAATACTGCAACTTCCTAATCCGTTCTTCTATCAGGGTTCTCAAGACCTGTTTGAATTGATCATTGCGTTCGGCCTGTTTCGTATCTTTGGGAAAGTGGAAATCATGTGGGATGGCAGGAATTCCGCCTAACGCAGCCCTCATTGCTGGAACAGTTACGTCCTTGTCATTCCGATACGATGGCCACGAAAACACGGTACGTTTTATGCGGCCCTTCGACGAGTACGAGACGAAGAGGAGCTCCCTCGCGCTCAAGACAATGCAGCGGATGGCGAAGAACAGAAGGGATTCGCTACATCGACTTTAGAGTCCGCGCGGTTGAGATCAGGACAACTGGAATAGGATCCAGAGTTCCGTCATCCCCGAGACCACTGGGATGTCTTCCCAATAAAGCTCTAGGTTATTCCGATAATTTCGCTCCAACCGCATTCCTCCGACCGACGTACAAGCCAATCGTCGCTTATTCGAAGACCGTTGTGAGATCAGGTCGAAATTTGAACTTCGACGGAAGATAAGGAAGTATTCGAGCCAGAGGCTGGGTAGGGTCGCGAGATATCGGGACGCGAAATCCCATATTTCGCAGCACGACCAGGGCGGTCTGGTCGTCAATTTTAATGTTGAACGGTTCGCACCAATAGGCCTTTTCATCCTCGTTGAATTCCGATCTCCGCTCTCCAGCCAGAATCATCTGGCAGTTAAGAGGCACATCCGGCAGAAACGTGTTGGGAAAGAAAAACTGGCGGCGAGAGAGCAGTCCGGCCGGAGACAAGGAAATCTGATAGCCAAACTGTCGGAATAGCGCGAGATAACCGGCGGAATATAACGAGACTTGGTGCCGAGTGTTGATCCTCGCCTTTTGAAAGTCGGCCCCGAGCAATTCACGGAGGGAGGGATCGAAGTGCTTGCCCTTCCAGCTGTTGCAGCCGTGGCCTGGAACGCGCTTCCCTTTGATCACCAGTGGTTTCTGGCATAGCAACGTCAAGCCACTCCGCTCATTCTGAGGGATGGCCTGGCGTACATTTGCAGGGTCGCACCTAAGAGCTTGCTTTGGAACGATGTGCTCTACCGAGAACTCATCGAAACCGAGCGGACGGCAACAGGTAGGGCAGAGCAAAAGATCATCGTTGTCGAACCGCGGTACCAACGATTTCAAATCGGTCCGCAGGCGATGCCAAAGGATTTCTTTTTGCGCCGGTATGTCGATCTGCTTCATAGAAATTGACCAATCCAGTTGATGGCTTATCCCGTGCGATAGGACGCGGAGGTAACGCTTGAGCTGGCGTCGCTTGTCGACGCAAAGGCTGAAAGCGACATTGCGGCAGACGATCTGTGCATAACTTGCAATATAGATATTAAACCCGGGTAGCGTACGACTTTACATATTGCAGACAGCGCAAATCAGTTCTTAGCTGATGCCGAGATAGCAACATGCCACTACGGATTGCGAATGACCGCCAAGGAAATGCGTAGAGAAATTCTTCTAGATGAGCCGTCGAACGAAGACCTTTTCCATGGCAAAGGCCACGAAAGAACTGCCGACGCTTTAGTCTCAGCGATCAAGACTTTTAAAGATGCTGATCGGGCCATTGGATTGGACGGGCCATGGGGAAGTGGGAAATCCAGTGTTGTCGGTATCGCTGAGCGAAAGCTCCACCAGGCGAACGGAAATGGGAAAGTCAAATTCCATTTCTTCACCTTCGATATATGGAAGTCCCAGGGTTCGGCGTTTCGTCGCTCGTTTTTAGAGCACCTAGTTGCTTGGGCGCATATCACCTTTCCAAAGAAGTCACAAAAGTTACGGGAAATTGAAAGCAAGATCAAAGGGAAGATTCGAGAGGTTGATAGCAATAATCAGCTAAATCTTGATATATATGGTATAGTGTTACTTTTAGCAGTGCCATTCCTTCCAATCTATGTCCTATGGACGAAATCTGTATTCGACGCATTTGTCTCGGCTAAGCAGGAAGACCAGTTCTTGTATTCTTGGCCGATGTTCCTGATTTATGCGTTTCTAGCTACGACGTTTTTGGCGGCATATGCTAAATATAAGAGACAAAGCCCATCCGGCAAAAACCGACTGGGGAGGTTCCGCTTGGCACTTTCGCAGACACTCTTGATTGGGGCCAAGCAGTACGAGCACCAAAAGGTCACGCAGTACATTCGCGAGACCGACCCCAACGACTTCGAGTTTCAGTCCGTGCTTCGTGAAATTTTGGCAGCCGTTCAAGATGATCGATCCAAAGTTATTATTGTACTGGATAACATCGACAGGCTACCACCCGACGAAATCGGCGAATATTGGGCGTTAGTCCGTTCGATTTTTTCACGGACACATTCCGACAGCGCAACTGAGCGCTACAGTCAGATAATCGCAATCGTCCCTTATGACCGGCGGCATATTGATGTTGCTGCGGATAAAGACAAGAACACTAACAATAGCCTAACCCTCTTGCGCAAAAGAGAGCTGTTTTCGAAGACGTTTGACGAAATTTTAAACGTCGCTCCGCCGGTTATGTCTAACACCAGGGAGTTCTTCGACCAGAAGATTCGAGTTGCGTTGCCGGACTTCAGCGACGCCGACGCTCTGTTCCGCGTATATTTGATCTTCAACATGTTGATAGATCGCGGTGGTGGGAAAGCCACCCCTCGCCAAGTGATCTCATATATAAATGAAGTTAGCGGCCTCTATTCCCTACACGCCGGGCGTGTCCCTTTGCCGACCGTTGGCGTTTATCTAGCGTTGCAGGACACGCTCGAAGATCATCCTGCTGCACTGGCCGATTATGCCACCATCGATGAACATCTTCGATCCTTAGCTGCCGATAAAGATCTTGAGAAAAATCTTGCTGCGATCTTATTCAATGTCGAGCCCGAACTCGCCTTTCAGCTCCTTCTGGACGGTGAGATCGAAACTGCTGCAAACTCCGATTCTTCAGATCAGTTGCTTGCACTTTCGAAATCGCCCGGCTTTGGCGTGCGTGTCAACGATGTTTTCGTCGCGAACGCTTCGGCATGGCGCAGCTCAGCAAAATTTGCTTTAGCAATAAGCAACTTTTCCGACCTCCTACAAGTGTATGAGGGAGAAGGCGCTTCCCATCTAAGAAAGTCCACCGTCGCGGCTTTCCAGGGGATCTCTGAGATTGCCTTGGGACGGGACGCAGGGCGCGTCCAGAAGCTCTTGACTGTGTGTGCACCCTCTGACCGGCTAATCGTTTTGGAGCATCTTTTTACCACCGCTTTGAATGGATTGGGCGCGGACAAACTCGACCAAGCAAAAGGTAAGGCATTCCTAAAGTTTCTGTCGGAAGCCGCAGCGACTGTCGCCTCTGTGGACCCCGACATCCAAATCACCCCCTCACTTAAGAAGGTTGCATTGCCGTCGAGCCCGACATTCCTTTTCGGATTCGCAACCGATGCTTTTTCTTCGTCCATTAAACTAAACCAAGTTGCAAAGCCCGTTCTCGATTTGTCGTCCGATCCAACATTCTTGGAGACAATAGCGATTGCACAGCCGATCGATTGTATCCCGGCATTCGCCAGCTTCAAGAGCGCCGCGATAATCAATGACGAGCAGTGGAACGCCATATCCACTACTGTGGCCAAATCATTGGTTACCAGCGACACGGAGTTGGATCAATTCCATGAAAGGCTGCCCGTTCTGAGCGCGAGCAGGTCCTACACATCGCTGCCGAAACTTAAGGAAGTCGATCTCGCCGACATGTTCGCGGACGCTACCTTCTATAAAAACCTCCACAGCGCATATTCTGAAGATTTGACCGACGCCGGGATCGCTCATGCTATCTTTTTGGCTGGCGACTTATTTGTGGGGGGAAAGCTTGCTCAACCAATGCAAACGCTACCTAATAATCAACGAGTGGTGGGTGCCCAGGAAGAATTCGCGTGGTTCTATAAACTCCTTACCGGCGAATTGCCTCTGGTAAAGGAACAACTTGACCTACTTGTGGATAAGCTGGTGATGCACTATCGGATTCCACGATGGAGCGCCTATGGCATTACCCAACCAGATAACTCCTTGGTATCATTAGTGGTGAGTGCCGCCTTCTCTCGGGAGACGCCGCCATGGATTGCGGCGACGGACCTGCTGAAACAATACGCTTATATCAAAAAAGTGCTCGGCAGCGAATTTCAGAACGCGCTGCCGAAATTGGGCAGCAAGGTTCGCGTTGACGATCTACCCAAAATTGCTGTCGCAGACTTCCCAGTGGGAATTCTCATAGACACCGCCAATTTTTCTTCGACCGAGTGGAAACTGCTCCATGAGCGGGCAGATGTCCTTCTCAATGAAATCACGACGGAGAACTGGTTAGACAGCTTCTCGTCAGGCGAGGAAAATCTAAAGCTCCTATTAGAGAAGGCGAAATCCTCTGGGTACATTCCGACGTCGACAGGGGTGAGGGATGCGCTCCTTCAGTTCATCCTTGGCACGCTGGATGGTTCGATAACGCAAGTCCCAGACTCGGATTACGATACGATCATGAGTGTGATCGACCAAGGCTATCACCTGGAGTTTTACCGGATGATCCGTGAGGGGATCAAATCCACCACAATCGAAACCATCTCGGAAGCTATCCGTCTATTCCCTTCCATCTTGCGCAACGTCATCCAGAAAGGTGAGAAATCGAGGCAAGAAAAGGAGAACCTTATCCGATACGTTCTACGTCCCGCTTTAGAGGGTGGGTTAATTCCGGTGACGGACGCGTTCCTCGAGTTAAAGCGCAGCATAGTCGCCGACTTCATTCGCGCGTCGGACGAAAGCGTTCGAACCAGTATGGAGCCCGCTTTACGCCTGTTTTCAACCGCGCAACGCGGCAACTATGACTACGTTCGGAGAGTGGGCGAGCTTGTTCAAGGAAAGAGGGCCAAGTCTCTCTTCGAGAGACTTTGGACCATAAACGATGATGTTGAGGACGATGATACGGCCCCGGTAGCATGATGTTATGCCCAACAGGCTAAAACTTGACCCGTGCTTGGCGACGTGGTTGATCATCTTAGTTCGTCCAGAAGATTTAAGAATCCCATGTAATCGAGATTTTTAGCATGACACAAAGACGTGGCTGTTGGACCGACCCTGCGCAAAGCCTGACATGACAGAGAAGCTAGTCAACGCAAGCACGCTTGCGTCCTCCACTTCGTTCCGGCCCTGGCGGGTGACAAGCTCCTCCTTACATGTCGTGCGAGAGCTATCGGGACGGGGAACATCAAGAAGCGCCCTTCGGGCGGTTCGCTCCCCTCTGGGGGATCGAACAGGGAACAGGCTCGGTGTAGGAGTCAACTCTCAAGCGTCAAATTTGGATTGAACGAATTGACTATCACCAGCGGAGGCCGACAATAGGAAATGACTCGTTTTTCGGTACCAAGTTATGAAAAAAATTGATGATGTCGGAAAACCCTTCAACATCGCGTCCTATGCGCTGCTCACCATGATGGTGGCGCAGGTGACCGGGCTGAAGCTCGGCGACTTCGTCCATACGCTCGGCGACACGCATATCTATTCCGACCATTTCGAGCAGGCGCGGCTGCAGCTCACCCGCACGCCGAAACCCTTGCCGACGATGCGCATCAATCCGGCCGTGAAGGACATCTTCTCCTTCGTCTATGAGGATTTTTCGCTCGAAGGCTATCAGGCCGACGCGCATATCAAGGCCCCGGTGGCGATTTGAGCAAGCCGAAACTCGTCATCATCGCCGCGGTCTCGCAAAACGGCGTCATCGGCCGGGAAGGCGACATGCCCTGGAGGCTTTCGACCGATCTCCGGCGTTTCAAGGCGCTGACGCTCGGCAAGCCGGTCATCGTCGGGCGCAAGACCTTCGACAGTTTCGGTGGGAAGCCGCTGCCGGGGCGTCCGCACGTGATCGTCACCCGCAATTCCGATTTCGCCTACGAGGGCGTCGACGTGGCTGCGTCACTCACCGAGGCGATAGAGATCGCAAGGCTGAAGGCGGCCGAGAGCGGCGCCGACGAGATCTATGTGCTCGGCGGCGGCGAGATCTACGCCCAGGCGATCAAGATCGCCGACATGCTGCGCATCACCCATGTCGAGACCGAGATTTCCGACGGCGACACCTTCTTTCCGGCGATCGATCCCACCGTCTTCGAGAAGACCGAGGAAGTCGCCGTCCCGGCGGGCGAGAAGGACAGCTATCCGACCCGTTTTGCCACTTATGTCCGCAGAGCTGCGGCAAACTGAAACATTTCGTTACCGAACAACGGGAAGTTATTGAAGCTGCGTTGAAAGCAGGCCTCCTCATACCTATAACGGGCAATGGCCGGACAGCCGACACACGGCAAGGTCGAGGCCTGGGAGCGATACGAACAAAGAGGTTTTGATGCCCTGGAGCAATCAGAATGGTGGCGGCGGCGGCCCTTGGGGCGGCGGTGGCGGTAACAATCAGGGACCCTGGGGGCAGGGACCGAACCGCCCGCGCGGCGGCGGAGGCAGCGGCAGCGGCGGCCCGCCTGATCTCGAAGACATCATCCGGCGCAGTCAGGACCGGCTGCGCGGCGTCATGCCCGGCGGCTTCAACGGCGGCGCCTTCGTGATCGTGCTCGTCGTGATCCTGGCGTTTCTGGCCTTCCAGTCCATCTATACCGTGCAGCCGGACGAACGCGGCGTCGAACTGCGCTTCGGCCGCCCGAAGGAGGAAATCTCCATGCCGGGCCTGCATTTCCACTTCTGGCCGTTCGAAACCGTCGAGATCGTCAAGGTCACGGAGCAGCAGCAGAATATCGGCGCGGCGCGGGGTTCGAGCTCCAATGCCGGCTGGATGCTGACCGGCGACCAGAACATCGTCAACGTGCAATTCTCGGTGCTGTTCACCGTCACCGATCCGAAGGCCTATCTCTTCAACCTGGAAAGCCCGGCCTCGACGCTGCAGCAGGTCTCCGAAAGCGCCATGCGCGAGGTCGTCGGCCGCCGTCCGGCCCAGGACATCTTCCGCGACAACCGCGAAGGCATCTCGACCGAGGTGCGCAGCATCATCCAGGGCACGATGGACACCTACGGTTCCGGCATTTCCATCAACGCCGTGCCGATCGAGGACGCCGCGCCGCCGCGTGAAGTGGCCGACGCTTTCGAAGAGGTGCAGCGCGCCGAACAGGACGAAGACCGCTTCGTCGAGGAGGCGAACCAGTACGCCAACCAGAAACTCGGCCAGGCGCGCGGCCAGGCCGCCCAGATCCGCGAAGAGGCTTCCGCCTACAAGGACCGGGTCGTCAACGAGGCGCAGGGCGAGGCGCAACGTTTCGTCTCCATCTATAACGAATATGCCAATGCGCCCGAAGTCACGCGCCGGCGCATCTTCCTCGAAACCATGGAAGCGGTGCTGAAGAACTCCAACAAGATCATCCTGGATGACAAGCAGGGCGTGGTTCCCTACCTGCCGCTCAACGAGATCAACCGGCAGCAGACGATCCAGCAGGGAGGAGCCGCACGATGAACTCCAATCGACTTCCGGCCATCCTCATCGGCCTCGCCGTCGTCCTTCTGCTCATCTATTCCTCGGTCTTCGTGGTCAACGAGCGCGAGCAGGCGATCGTCGTCCGCTTCGGCCAGATCCAGGACGTGAAGCGCGAGCCGGGCATCTATTTGAAGCTGCCCTTCGGCTTCATGGACGCAGACCGGGTCCAGTATGTCGAGGACCGGGCGCTGCGCTTCGATCTCGACAATATCCGCGTGCAGGTGCGCGGCGGCGCCTTCTACGAGGTCGATGCCTTCGTCGTCTATTCGATCAGCGATCCGCGGCGCTTCCGCGAGACCGTATCGGGTGACCGCGAGGCGGCGGAATCGCGTCTTCGCACCCGTCTCGATGCGGCGCTGCGCCGGGTCTACGGTCTCAGGAACTTCGCCGCGGCGCTTTCCGACGAACGCTCCTCGATGATGCAGGAAGTGCATGCGGACCTGAACGCGGCAGCCGAGACGCTGGGCCTGACGATCCGCGACGTGCGCATCCGCCGGACCGATCTGACGCAGGAAGTCTCGGCGCAGACCTTCCAGCGCATGCGGGCCGAACGTCTTGCGGAAGCGGAGCTGATCCGTGCCCGCGGTAACGAAGAAGGCCAGCGGCGCCGCGCCGTGGCGGACCGCCAGGTGGTCGAGTTCGTCTCCGAAGCGCAGCGGGATTCCGAAATCCTGCGCGGTGAGGGCGATGCCGAGCGCAACAGGATCTTCGGCGAGGCCTTCCAGCGCGATCCGGCCTTCTTCGAGTTCTACCGGTCGATGCGGGCCTATGTCGCCTCGCTTTCGGACACCGGCACGACCATGGTGCTGACACCGGATTCGGAATTCTTCCGTTTCTTCAATTCGTCGGGTGGAGCGCCGGCTCCCCAGGGGGCTGCCCCTGCCGCGCCGCCGGCTGCGCCCGCGGCGCCCGCAAACTGACCGACACGGACCGGGGGCGGTGAAAAAGCCGCCCCCGCCATTTTGGGGATCACGCATTACCGGGCCGAAGGGCTGCGCGATCTCACGAAAAGGTAATTTCCCCCGTTCTCATTCCGCCTTATGCTCTGCCGAAACTCCGCCCGATTCAAAGGCTCCAATAACCTGCCCGGGTGAGCGCCGCTCCCTGGCGACGGAAAATCCAACAGCGAGGATGCCAGATGGCTCATTCGGTTCGATCGTCCCTCAAGCGCTCCGTCGTGCTGACGGCGGCCTTGGCCGTGTTGGCGGGACCCTTGCAGGCGATCGCCCAGACCCCGGCACCGCCCGCTCCCGGTCAGGGCGCCAATCCGCCCGCCGCCAATCCAGGCGCCATGCTGCCGGTGCCGCCGACCCCGTCTCCGAACATCAACCCGCCGCCGGCACCCGGCCCGATAACTCCCGCAGGGCCGGCCTCCATCGCCGATCTCGCCGAGGGCCTGCTCGATGCGGTGGTCAACATTTCCACGTCGCAGAGCGTCAAGGACCAGGGCGCCGGTCCGCAGCCGCAGATCCAGGAAGGCTCGCCCTTCCAGGAATTCTTCGAGGATTTCTTCGACAGCCCCGGCAACCAGAACGGCAACCAGAAGGTTTCCTCGCTCGGTTCCGGCTTCGTGATCGATCCCTCGGGTTTCGTCGTCACCAACAATCACGTCATCGAAGGCGCCGACGACATCGAGGTGGTCTTCCCGAACGGCTCGAAGCTCAAGGCGACATTGGTCGGCACCGACACCAAGACGGATCTTTCCGTGCTGAAGGTGGAGCCGAAGACGCCGCTGAAAGCCGTGCGGTTCGGCGATTCCCGCCGCATGCGCATCGGCGACTGGGTAATGGCGATCGGCAATCCGTTCGGGCTCGGCGGATCGGTGACGCTGGGCATCATCTCGGCGCGGGGCCGCAACATCAATGCCGGTCCCTATGACAACTTCATCCAGACGGATGCGGCGATCAACAAGGGCAATTCCGGCGGTCCGCTGTTCAACATGCGCGGCGAGGTCATCGGCATCAACACGGCGATCATCTCGCCCTCGGGCGGCTCGATCGGCATCGGTTTCGCCGTGCCGACGGAGCTTGCCGAGAATATCGTGCATCAGTTGATCGAATTCGGCGAGACGCGCCGCGGCTGGCTCGGCGTGCGCATCCAGCCCGTGACCGACGACGTGGCGGCGAGCCTCGGCCTCGACCGGGCGCGCGGCGCCCTGGTTTCCGGCGTGGTGACCGAAGGTCCGATCAAGAACGGCGAGATCAAGGCCGGCGACGTGATCCTGAATTTCGACGGCCAGCCGGTCAACGAGATGCGCGACCTGCCGCGCATCGTGGCGGAAAGCCCGGTCGGCAAGGAGGTCGACGTGGTGATCCTGCGCGACGGCAAGGAGCAGACCGTCAAGGTGCCGCTCGGCCGGCTCGAAGACAGCGCCGAGCCGCAGGAGGATGCCGGTCAGCCGGTGCTGCCGGAGGACCAGGGCAACGACATGACGGCGCCGGACAACGGTGCGCCCGGCGATCAGCAGGGCCAGACGGATCAAGGGGCGGACCAGGGGCCGGCCGTGACTTTCGGCATGACGCTCGCCGCGCTCGATGAGGAGCGCCGCAAGAGCTTCGGCATCGCCGAGAGCGTCGAGGGCGTGGTGATCACCGCCGTGGAGCCCAATTCGCCCGCCGCCCAGAAGGGCCTGAAGGTCGGCGAAGTCGTCGTCGAGGTGGCGCAGGATTTCGTCGAAAACCCCGAGGACGTGGTGAAGCGGATCAACATGCTGAAGTCTGAAGGCCGCCGCAATGCGCATGTGATGATCGCGGATCCCGCCGGCAACCTGCGCTTCGTGGCGCTGCCGCTGGAGTAACGCTATCCGCTGCGCCCGGCTTTGTGTTTCTGGCGCAGCCATTCGTCCCGCGTCACGGCGTAGACGACATGGGGCTTCAGATGCGGATGCGTGTCGGGGACGCGCGGATGATCGAAATCGAGGCTCGCGACCCGATGCAGGCCGAGCCGCTTCATGACCGCCGTCGAGCGGTGGTTGTCGGTGACCGCGAAGGAGACCACCGCCTCGAGATGCTTTTCGCCGAAGGCGAAGTCGAGGAGCGCGCGGGCGGCTTCCGTCACGTAGCCGTTGCCCCAGAAGCGGGTGGCGAGCCGCCAGCCGATCTCCACCGTCTCGGGCGGAAAGACATCCGGCATGTTGGCGAGCGACAGGCCGCAGAAGCCCATGGGCTCCCGCGTCTGCTTGAGCTCCAGCGCGTAGAAGCCGAGCCCCGTCTCGATGATCGTGTCGTTCAGCCTCGCCAGAAAGGCGTCCGCCTCCTCATGGGTCCGCCGGAACGGAAAGAATTCCATCACCTTCGGATCGGAATTGATCTCCCGAAACAGATCGCGGTCGCTGTCGAGCCAGTCGCGGAGCCGCAGGCGCTCGGTTTCGAGGATGATCATTGCGGGCGTCCTTAGCTTGCCTTCGAAGCCCGCGAGGAGGATTTCGGCTTTTCGAAACGGATGCGGAGCTTTGTGCCGGTCGCATCCGCAAAACGCTGGAGAGTACGCGTCGAGGGCATGGTGCGACCGCTTTCCAGCCGGGCGATGGCCGCCTGCGTCGTGCCCATGGCCTTGGCAACGTCCTCCTGCGTCATGGAAGCCTGGGCACGCGCCTTGATCAGGGCCTCGGCGAGAGCGAATTCCTCTTCGAGGGCGTCGTAGGCCGCGAGATATTCCGGGTCCTTGCGCCACTCTTCAAAGGCATCACGAGCAAGCAGGCTCTCTCGTTTTGTCATTTGATTTCCTTTGCTTTCCTCAGCGCGAATTCGATGTCGCGGCGTGGTGTCTTCTGGGTTTTCTTTCTGAAAACATGGACGACTACCACGCGTCTATCCTTCACTGTGACATACGCTGCACGGGCAATTCCATCACGCCCTTTCAATCGCATTTCCCAAATTGGCCCTTCGAGGTGCTTCACATAGGGTTCACGCATTCCCGCAAGGCCATGGTCTTCGATAAGGTGGGAAATTCGCTCGAAGGCAGCTCGCATATCCAAAGGGAGCGAATAAAGCTTTTCCTTTACATCGGTGTTCAGAAACTCAATCGTCCATGTCATTGAATATACCATTTTTGCAATGATCTTCAATGCAGATGGTGTGGTTTTCCAGACAATCTGTCAATCGTCAGGGTTGTATTTGGCTCGTCACGAAATCCGTCTTGCGGTAGCCCTGGATGTAGAGGAGTGCGGTGAGGTCGCCGTGGTCGATGCGCATCTTGGCCTGCGCCGCCACTGTCGGCTTGGCGTGCAGTGCGACGCCCGAGCCGGCGATGCCGAGCATGCCGAGATCGTTGGCGCCATCGCCGACGGCGATCGCATCCTCCGGCGAGATGCCGAGCTTTTCGGCGATCGCGAGAAGCGCATCCACCTTGGCCTGCTTGCCGAGAATGGGTTCGGCCACCTCGCCGGTCAGGATGCCGTCTTTTTCGATCAGGATGTTCGCCTGGTTCTCGTCGAAACCCAGTCTTTCGGCGATGCGGCTGGTGAAGACCGTGAAGCCGCCCGAGACGAGGGCGGTGTAATTGTCCCTGGCCTTCATGGTGGCGATCAGTTCCGGGCCGCCGGAGGTCAGCGTGATGCGCTTGGCGATGACGTCGTCAACCACGGTGATCGGCAGGCCTCTCAGCAGCGCCACGCGCTCCCTGAGCGCCGGCTCGAAGGCGATCTCGCCGTTCATCGCGCGCGCCGTGATCGCCGCGACCTTGTCTTTCAAACCCACGACATCGGCCAGCTCGTCGATGCATTCCTGGCCGATCATGGTCGAATCCATGTCGGCGATCAGGAATCTCTTCCGCCGCGTTTCCGCGTCCTGCACCACGAGATCGATCGGCGCACCGGCAATGACGGCGCCGAGATTGGCTTCGGCAGCCCTGATATCCGCGTCGTCGCGCAGTGCGATATCGCAGGCGATGCCGTCGGCCAGCCAATAGAGGCCGGAGGCTTTTACGCCCTCCGCCGCTTGTTCTCCGAGCCTCGCGTTCAGAACAGGATTTGACGGATGGGCAATGAGCGTGGCAACGAAAGCCATATGATGACCGACCTTATCGACGATGTGGACGCGATCCTGATAACCGGGCCGACGGCGAGCGGCAAGTCGGCGCTTGCGCTTCGTCTGGCGCGGGAGAAAAATGGCGTCGTCGTCAATGCGGACAGCATGCAGGTCTACGATACGCTGCGGGTCCTGACGGCGCGGCCTTCGGATGACGAAATGGAAGGCGTGCCGCATCTTCTTTACGGCCACGTGCCGGCAACGCGCGCCTATTCGACCGGCGAATGGTTGCGGGACGTCCAGGACCTGTTGCCGAGGCTTCGTGCGGAAGGCCGTCTCCCGGTCTTCGTCGGCGGAACGGGGCTTTATTTCAAGGCGCTCACCGGCGGCCTGTCCGACATGCCGGAGATTTCGCAGGATATCCGCTGCCGGGTGCGGCTGCGGCTAAAGGAAGACGGGCCGGAGGCACTGCATGCGGAGCTTTTCCGGCGCGATGCGCCGGTTGCCGGAAGCCTCGAGCCGAAAGACGGGCAGCGGATTGTCCGGGCGCTGGAGGTGCTTGAAGAGACGGGACGCTCGATCGCCGACTTTCAAGGCAGGCAGGGGCCGATGGTGATCGATCCTGCGCGTGCGAAAAAGCTTGTCGTCCTGCCGGAGCGGAAAATCCTGCACGAACGTATCGACCGGCGTTTCGAAAAGATGCTGGAGAGCGGTGCGGTGGATGAGGTGAGGGCGCTTCTTGCATTGCGCCCGGCACCCGATGTTCCGGCGATGAAGGCGATCGGCGTGGCGCAGATCGCCGACATGCTGGAAGGCCGCATGAGCCGGGAAGAGGTCGTCGAGCGCGGTTCGGCGCTGACCCGTCAATATGCCAAGCGGCAGATGACATGGTTTCGCAACCAGATGGACGAGAGCTGGGAGCGCGTCGGCTGACGCGTCCGTCATTCCTTGTCGTAAAGGCTGCCGAGCGGTTTCTTCAGCAGGCTGTCGCGGAGTGAACCTTCGCGGCGGAGCAGGGAGCCGGGACGCGGCGCCCCTTCGGGGAAGGATGGACGCTGGAAGGCCGGCTGCGGCGTGTCGGCCGACCGTTCCCGGCGCAGGTCCGCGAACCGGTCCGGGCGCGGCGGCAGCAGAGATTCGGAAATCGGCGGGCGCGGCAGCATGTCCGGCCGATAGGGTTCCGGTTGCGCGTTCTGCCGTGCGGGCGCCGGATTCGCCGTCACATGGCCGTTCGCGCGGAGTTCGCGCTCCCACCGTTCGAGTTCCGTATCGCTTGCCGGCGGGAATTCGTCGTCCGTCTCTTCCCCCACAAGGGAATTGTCGGAAAAGGCCGGATTGGCGGCGCTATAGCTCTGCTGGAAGGCGGAAATATCCGGTCCGCTGACGGCCCGCATGCGCGCCACGACGGTACGCAGATCGACCGTATCCGGCGTGTCTTCCGAGCCTTTGGCGGCAGTCCCGTTGGCTTTCGGCAGATATTTCCTCTCGACGCGGGCGAATTTCATGCGCATCGGTACCGCGATCGCTTCGCCGAACGCGATCGCTTCGCCGTTGCCGATCGAGGAGAGGAAGCTGGTGGTCGAGATCGACGAATTCGGGATCGCCGACTTGATGATTTCCTGGTCGCGGTCGTTGGAAAGCCGCATGGCGAACAGGGTCGAGCATTGCGAGAGGATCGTCTGGTCGAGTTCGCCCGGGCGCTGGGTGATGACGCCGAGCGAGACCCCGTATTTGCGGCCTTCCTTGGCGATGCGCGAAATTGCCTGGCGGGTCGGGAAGAAGCCGAGATTGTGATCGGCCGGTACGTAGCGGTGCGCCTCTTCGCAAACCACCAGCGTGTGAATGGCGCCGTTGCTCCAGAGCGCCAGTTCGAAGGCCATGCGGCAGAGGATCGAAGCGATCGAATTGACCACTTCCGACGGGATGCCAGCGAGCTGGAACGTGGAAATCGGCCTGTCGCCGCCGGGAATGCGGAAGATATGCGCGATCGTCTCCGTGATCGTGTCGGTGATCGTATTGTTGGAGAACATGAAGTGATAGCGCGGGTCGTTGATGGCCGACGTGATGCGCATCTTCAGCGAGCGAAGGAAAGGTTTGTCGCTGCGGCCTTCCAGGCGGCCGATGCGTTCGTCGATCGATGCAAGCAGATCCGCCATGCGATAGGGCACCGGCGTATCGGCCGTTATCGAACTCTTTTCGGTCGCGCGCCGCATCAGGGACGAATCGCCGCCGCGGAAGGCGCGCTTCGCCTCCGGGATGAGGTCGCGCAGGATATCCAGTTCCTCCGACGCGGCCGGGCGGCCGCGGAAGACGACTTCGGCGAACTCCTCGAGCCGCATCAGCCAGAAGGGCAGGTCGAGCGTATCGGTGTCGATGACGACGGCATGTTCCGGAAAGGCGGCGGCAAATTCGTTGTGCGGATCGAGGATCAGCACGCGCAGCTTCGGATCCGCCTCGATGGCCTTGTGCAGCAGCAGTGAGACGGCAGTCGACTTGCCGACGCCCGTGGATCCGACGATGGCAAAATGCTTCGACAGCATCGAGGGAATGTGAATGGTCGCGTCGATGGCTTCGTCCTGGGTCAACTTGCCGATGACGCAGGTATCGCTCTTGCCGGTATCGTAGATGCGCAGCAGATCGGCGGCGCGGATGCGGTGCGCGACGGCGCCGAGATAGGGATAGCGCGAGATGCCGCGGGAGAATTCGTCGCGGCCGTCCGGACCTTTTCGAACTTCGCCGAGCAGTTCCACCTCGATATGGAAGCCGGTGTTCTCGCCTTCGCCCCAGTTGCCGTCGCCGGTCTTCATCGCATAGGCGAGCGCAACGACGCGGTTTTCGCCGACGCTGATCGAGATCAGGCGGCCGACGGACCAGAGTTCCGTCAGGTCGGTCTCGCCGTTTTCGGCAACCGCGGAAATGGTCGCGTGGGAACCGTTGCAGGCAACGACCCGTCCCAGCATGCGGTTGCCGGGTTTATGGAGATCACGGCGATCCTGCTCTCCGGCGGAGACGGAGCGATGGAGGTCATTGTTCAGCAAGCTTCAAGCCCCTGTCATTGGGGTGGCGGATCGGGTCATGGCTCATCCGTCAGGTCGCTACCCTCCAAACGGGGAGACTATAGCCGCGGGGGCTTAACAACTCGTGTAAGGGAGGCGGCGGTTCCGGGGGATACAGCACTGCAAAATCAGGCGGATGGCATTTTTTGGTGCAGAGCGGCGTTGACGAATGGCATTTGTCCGGCTAACACTTCGCGCCATGAAAATCTCGATCGCTCTTATTGTGGTGGGAACGCGCATGGGCAGGATGGTGTAACCATCCGGCGACAGCCACCCATGCGCGGAAAGACAGGCTCCTCAAAAGGGGCCTTTTTTTATGCCTTCAATCCGGCTCGGAGGAGCCGCCGGTAAAAATCCAGCAGCGAAATGGACCAAGACAATGACGGACAGCAACAACGAGACGGCAGATAACCAGATGCCAGATAACCGGATGCCAGATAATCGGATGACTGGCGCGGAGATCGTTCTGAAGGCGCTGAGGGACAATGGCGTCGAGCACATCTTCGGATATCCGGGCGGCGCGGTTCTGCCGATCTACGACGAGATTTTCCAGCAGGACGAGATCCAGCACATCCTCGTCCGCCACGAGCAGGGCGCCGGCCATGCGGCCGAAGGTTATGCCCGCTCCACCGGCAAGGTCGGCGTCATGCTGGTGACGTCGGGACCAGGCGCCACCAATGCCGTCACGCCGCTGCAGGACGCGCTGATGGATTCCATTCCGCTGGTCTGCATCTCGGGCCAGGTTCCCACCACGCTGATCGGTTCCGACGCCTTCCAGGAATGCGACACCGTCGGCATCACCCGGCCCTGCACCAAGCACAACTGGCTGGTCAAGGACGTCAACGAGCTCGCTGCGATCATCCACGAAGCCTTCCGCATCGCCCAGACCGGCCGTCCGGGCCCTGTCGTCGTCGACATTCCGAAGGATATCCAGTTCGCGACCGGCACCTATACGCCGAAGCCGGAGATCGCTGCCAACATCAGCTACCAGCCGAAGACGCACGGCGATCTCGGCGCCGTCCAGGCGGCCGTCGAGCTGATGGCCTCGGCCCGCCGGCCGATCCTCTATACCGGCGGCGGCGTCGTCAATTCCGGTCCGGAAGCCTCACGTCTGCTGCGCGAGCTGGTCCAGCTCACCGGTTTTCCGATCACCTCGACGCTGATGGGCCTCGGCGCCTATCCGGCCTCGGGCAAGAACTGGCTCGGCATGCTCGGCATGCACGGCTCCTACGAGGCGAACATGGCGATGCACGATTGCGACGTGATGGTCTGCATCGGTGCGCGCTTCGACGACCGCATTACGGGCCGCATCAACGCGTTCTCGCCGAACTCGCGGAAAATCCACATCGACATCGATCCGTCCTCGATCAACAAGAACGTCCATGTGGATATTCCGATCCTCGGCGATGTCGGGAGCGTTCTGGAAGACATGGTCCGCCTGTGGCGGGCGCTGCCGCACAAGCCGGCCAAGGATCAGGCCGCCGACTGGTGGCAGGAGATCGCCCGCTGGCGGGCGCGCAAATCCTTCTCCTACAAGAATTCCAACGACGTCATCATGCCGCAATATGCGCTGCAGCGCCTCTATGAACTGACGAAGGACCGCGATACCTACATCACGACCGAAGTCGGCCAGCATCAGATGTGGGCGGCACAGTTCATCGAGTTCGAGGAGCCGAACCGCTGGATGACGTCCGGCGGCCTCGGCACCATGGGCTACGGCTTCCCGGCGGCGATCGGCGTTCAGGTCGCGCATCCGGATTCGCTCGTCATCGACGTCGCCGGCGATGCCTCGATCCAGATGTGCATCCAGGAAATGTCGACGGCGATCCAGTACAATCTGCCGGTCAAGATCTTCATCCTCAACAACCAGTACATGGGCATGGTCCGCCAGTGGCAGCAGCTTCTGCACGGCAACCGGTTATCGAATTCCTATACGGAGGCGATGCCGGATTTCGTCAAGCTCGCGGAAGCCTACGGCGCGGTCGGCATGTATTGCGACGATCCGAAGGAACTCGACCAGAAGATCGAGGAGATGATCGCGGTGAAGAAGCCGGTGATCTTCGACTGCCGCGTGGCGAACCTCGCCAACTGCTTCCCGATGATCCCCTCGGGCAAGGCGCATAACGAGATGCTGCTGCCGGACGAGGCGACCGACGAGGCGGTTGCCAGCGCGATCGACGCAAAGGGGCGGCAGCTCGTTTGAGAAACGAAGGGGATGCGTTAGACTGATCGCATCCCCTTCGGAGGCAGGAGCCATGGCCAGAGCAAAAATGAAGGATGGTGCGATTGTCATTCCGAAGTCCCTGCGTGACGCGCATGGACTGGAGGACGGTGCCGAATTCGAGATAGTCGACCAAGGCAAGCTCATCGTTCTGGAACTGGTAGAGCCTGTCGAGAAGAAGGACGCGCCGAAGAAGCTGACGCTCGAGGAATTTATCGAGCGCATCCCCAGATACGAAGGTCCTCCTATCACCGATGAAATGATCAGCGAAGCTATTGCCGAGGAGTCCGGCGCAGGTGGGATGAAAAGAATAGTCGTTGCTCGAGACGGAATGGGTTCTGCGTAGCCGACTCAACTACAGCCGGGTGACGATATTGGATCTTTTTGACGGACTGGTAGCGCTGGACATGGTCGAATTCGACAGTCCAGATGCCGTATCGACAGCAATCCGTGCCTTCGCTGAGGGCATGGGTTTCGCCGACGCGGTGCATGTGTGTGGTGCTCTCCAAGGCGTCTTCGTAACTTTCGACCGCGATCTTGTGCGGTTGGCCAACAAACATATCGATCGCGTCAGCGTGGAGCTGGCGTCCTGAATGGAATTCTGAGGAAACGGACTTAAGACCATGAATGCGCATCAGCAACCGACGGGATCGGCTTATTTCATCGCACCGGAGACGGCGAAAGCCGAAAGCCATACGCTTTCGGTTCTCGTCAACAACGAGCCGGGGGTTCTCGCCCGCGTGATCGGCCTGTTTTCCGGCCGCGGCTACAATATCGAAAGCCTGACGGTTTCGGAGACGGAGCACGAGGCGCACCTATCCCGCATCACCATCGTGACCAACGGCACGCCGACGGTGCTCGAGCAGATCAAGGCGCAGCTCGAGCGGATCGTGCCGGTCCATCGGGTCCTGGACTTGACCGTGCGGGCCCGCGAACTCGGGCAGGAGCGCCCGATCGAGCGCGAGGTGGCGCTGGTGAAGGTGGTCGGCCAGGGCGAGCGCCGTGCCGAGACGCTGCGCCTGGCGGACGCTTTCCATGCCAAGGTGGTCGATGCGACGGTCGAACATTTCATCTTCGAAATCACCGGTAAATCCTCCAAGATCGACCAGTTCGTGGCAATCATGAAACCGCTGGGGCTGATCGAGGTCTGCCGCACGGGGATTGCCGCGATGAACCGCGGCCAGCAGGGAATGTAGGATCCTTCGGGACCGGCGCATCGGTTGGCGAGGCTAGGACACGCTTGACGAAAGATTGGTACCCTCCCGCCGGCATGCGCCTCGGCGCCACCCGTTACGTTACGCGGCCGACGCCTTGGCTGAAGCATTATTTCGGGCTTCGGGAGCTGGAATCGGCCTTCGCGCCCGGAATCAAGGGGATAGTCTTCTGGGGCGGTCGCTCCGCTGCCAAGCTCGCCCGCCGCATCGCATGGTTCCGGCGGCTGCCCTATTGGTATATCGAGGATGGCTATCTGCGGTCGGTCGGTCTCGGCAAGGGGAACGCCTTGCCGATTTCCATCATCGTCGACGATCTCGGCATGCCCGTCGATGCGTCGAAAACCTCCCGGCTGGAGGGGTTGATAGCTGGCTCGGTCGAGATGGACGTGGCCGGGCTCGGAGCGAGTATCCGCGAGGCGCTCGTCGCAAACAGGCTCTCGAAATACAACAACCTACCGCATCGCGAACCGAAGCTCGAGCGCACCGCGCGGCGGCGGGTTCTCCTCGTCGACCAGGTGTTCGGCGACGTCTCCGTGCCCATGTCGGGCGGGTCGCCCGAGAGTTTTGCACGGATGCTCGAGGATGCGGTCGCGAGCGGTGTCCAGTGCGTGGTACGCACCCATCCGGACGTGATGGCCGGTTTCCGCAAGGGATATCTCACCGAGAAGGCGGCCGGGACGCCCGGCGTGATCCTGCTCGCGGATGCCGTCTCGGCGGCCTCGGTTCTGGAAGCGGTGGACGAGGTCTGGACCGTATCGAGCCAATTCGGCCTCGATGCGCTGCTCAGGGGCATCCCCGTGCGATGTTACGGCGCGCCCTTCTATGCGGGCTGGGGTCTGACCGACGACCGGCTGGGCGAGGCGTCGAGAGAGGCCTTGCCGAGGAGGGTGGCGCGGCCGAGCGTCGATCATCTCGCCGCGGCGACGTTCAGCCTTTATCCCTCCTACCGCGATACCGCCACCTGGGAAGAAATCGACGTCTTCCGGGCGATCGATACGCTCGTTGCGGAACGCAACCGGCTCGCTCTCGATTAGAGCATGTCCAGCGGACGTTTTTGCGCTGGCGGAGGGAAGGCGGCGTCCAGGGCTTTCCAGTCCTCCTCGCTCAGGTCCAGGTCGGCCGCTTCGGCGTTCTCCGCGACGCGATCCGGATTGGCGGATTTCGGAATGGCGACGACACCGTCGCGTTCCAGAAGGAAGGCGAGCGCCACCTGCGCCGGGGTCGCCTGATAGGCCTTGGCAATGCGGATCAGGTCTGCATTCCTCAGAAGCCGGCCCTGCTCGATCGGCGAATAGGCCATGACGGCGATGCCGCGTTCCTGGCACCAGGGGAGAAGATCGTATTCGACGCCGCGGCGGGAGAGATTGTAGAGCACTTGGTTGGCTGCGCAGTTCCTCCCCTCCGGCACGGCCATCAGCTCTTCCATGTCGTCGAGATCGAAATTCGACACGCCCCAGGCGGCGATCTTGCCGGCGCGGCGCAATTCCTCGAAGCCGGCTACGGTTTCGGCAAGCGGGTGCTGACCGCGCCAGTGGAGGAGGTAGAGGTCCAGCCGGTCGGTCTTCAGCCGGTTCAGGCTGCGCTCGCAGGCCTCGACCACGCCCTTGCGGCCGGCGTTCCAGGGATAGACCTTGCTGACCAGAAACACCTCGTCGCGACGGCCGGCGATCGCCTCGGCCGTAATCTTTTCGGCGCCGCCTTCGGCGTACATTTCCGCCGTATCGATCAGCGTCATGCCGAGGTCGAGGCCGCACTTCAGGCTTTCGATCTCGATGCCTGCCTTTCGGCTCTCCTCGCCCATGTTCCAGGTGCCGAGGCCGAGCGCCGGGACGCAAACGCCGGAGGGCAGGGTGACGGTAGGAATATCGGGCATCGGAAAACCTCGACCTGTCGCTTGCGGGAAGCTTCATACTACCGGGATATGGCCTCGCGCCAAGCTTTCAGTTCCTCTTGCGGATCGTCGGCAACGATCCTATCACCGGCATTCAGCCGCCCGCAAAAGAGGCGGCAGAGAGATTCGGGGTCCGTTTGGCGCCTGGGGAGACATCATGTCGCTGGAAACCTTTCTGGCTCTCGTTCTATTCGCCTTCACGACCTCGATCACGCCGGGGCCGAACAATATGATGCTTTTCGCATCCGGCGTGAATTTCGGGTTCACCCGGACTGTTCCGCACATGCTCGGCATCGGCGCGGGTTTCCTGTCGCTGCTGATTGCGGTCGGTCTCGGGCTTGGTGCGCTGCTGCAGACCTTGCCGGCTGTCTATACGGCGCTGAAATTCGCCGGCGGCGCGTATCTGGTCTGGATCGCCTGGAAGATCGGCACGTCGCGTAATCTCTCGGACGGCAAGGCAGGCGCGGGGCCGATGACGTTTCTCGGAGCGGCCGCCTTCCAGTGGGTCAATCCCAAGGCCTGGGTCATGGCGGTGACGGCGATGGCCACCTATACCGATCCGGACTATTATCTGCGGACCGTGCTGCTGGTCGGCATCGCATTCGCCGCCGTCAACGTGCCGAGCGTTTCCACCTGGGCCGGCTTCGGCTCGGCGCTGCGGGAGTGGCTTTCCGTTCCGGCGAGGCTCAAGTGGTTCAACATCACCATGGCGGTCTTGCTTGTCGCGAGCCTCTGGCCGATGTTGAAGTGAAGGAGATCGTCATGTCCGCAGACCATCATCATCACGATCACGACCACAATCATGGGCACCACCACGACAACCGCTACACCGACATGCAGGCGCGGGTGAGGGCGCTGGAGACGGTGCTGACGGAAAAGGGCCTGATCGATCCGGCGGCGATCGACGCCATCGTCGAAACCTATGAGACCAAGATCGGTCCGCGCAACGGCGCCCATGTGGTAGCCAAAGCCTGGAACGATCCGGATTTTTCCGGCTGGCTCAAGCGGGACGCGACGGCGGCGATCGCGAGCCTTGGCTATGCCGGGCGGCAGGGTGAGCATATGCGCGCCGTCTTCAACACGCCGGATACGCATAATCTCGTCGTCTGCACGCTCTGCTCCTGCTATCCCTGGTCGGTGCTCGGCCTGCCGCCGGTCTGGTACAAGGCGCCGGCCTATCGCTCGCGCGCCGTCATCGATCCGCGCGGCGTGCTTGCCGAATTCGGGCTGACGCTGCCGGAGACCAAGAAGATCCGCGTCTGGGATTCGACCGCGGAACTGCGCTACCTCGTCATTCCCGAACGTCCGGAGGGGACGGAGGGTATGAGCGAGGACGAACTCGCCAAGCTCGTCAGCCGCGACGCGATGATCGGCACGGCGATTGCGAGGGCCGAATCCGGGAAGAAAAGGCCATGAACGGACCTCACGATCTCGGCGGTCAGATGGGTTTCGGACTGGTTTCTCCCGAAAAGGACGAGCCCTATTTTCACGCCGAATGGGAGAAGCGGGCGCTCGGGCTCACGCTTTCCTGCGGTGCCTTCGGCGCGTGGTCGATCGACGAAAGCCGGCACGCCCGCGAGAACGTGCCCCCGGCGGATTATCTCGCAGCGAGCTATTACGAGATATGGACGCGGGCGCTGGAAGTGCTGCTGGAGCGGCATGGGTTCGCGACGCGCGCGGAGATCGATGCCGGCCATAAGCAGATCGAGCCCGCAAAGCCGAAGCGCATCCTGACGGCGGACATGGTCCCGGGCGGGCTTGCCAGAGGCGGGCCGTGCGACAGACCTGTGGAAACGGAACCGCTCTTCCAGCCGGGCGACAAGGTGCGGACGAAGAACTTCAACCCCGCCACCCACACGCGGCTGCCCCGCTACGCCCGCGCCAGGACGGGCGTGGTGGAGGCGGTCCAAGGATCTTACGTTTTTCCCGACGACAACGCCCATGGCAAAGGCGAGAACCCGCAATGGGTCTATACGGTCGTCTTCGACGGCGGCGAGATCTGGGGCGAGGGCGCCGATCCGATGCTCACCGTCTCGATCGATGCCTGGGAGAGCTACCTTGAGCACGTGTGACGTTCCGTCCGGGCTTGCGCAGTCAGCGGGGCTCCCGAAGTCGCCGCAGGGTGACCCGGTCTTTCCCGAACCCTGGGCGGCGGAGGCCTTCGCCATGGCCGTGCACCTGCACGAAAAGGGCCTGTTCACCTGGGGCGAATGGGCCGAGGCACTTTCGGCCGAGGTGCGCAGGCAGGGCCGTGCCGAAGACGGCAGCGACTATTTCGATTGCTGGGTCGCGGCGCTCTCCGGTCTCCTGGTGAAGAAAGGCGTCGCCGACGCCGGGACCATTCTAGCTCTGCAACAGAGCTGGCAGCGGGCGGCGGAGGCGACGCCGCACGGCAAGCCGATCGAGCTTGCCAACGATCCGCTGCGGTAAAGGTTCTGCAGCCTCAGGACGGAAACTGCCGATAACATTCCTCGGCGATCTTCTGGAGCATATCGCGGGAAATCTCGCCGGTAACCGCATATCCGAGTTCGCCGTCGATCCAGTAAAAGGTCTCGACATCATTGGCGGAGGCGAAGCGGAAGCTCGTCGTCCGGTTTTCCCTGTTGCGGCCGACGAGGACCGTCACGCGCTGGCCGGTCTGGTCCTCGTACATGAACATCGCGCCCGGCTTGCCGCCGACGGGCAGAAGCCGGCCTCCCACCAGCTTGAAACCCAGCGGCTGCAGGTTCGGGACCTTGAGATCGGCGATGGAAAGCCGCTTGCCGAGCCAGTTGGCAAGATGCGTCTCCTCGTCGGCAAACACCTCGACGGGATGGCGGACTTCGTTCGCATAGACGAGGAAGGCATTGCGGGCTTCCCGCGGCAGGACTTCCGTATAGGCGAGACGGATTTCCGGACGCTCGAAGAGCCGCGGTCCATAATGGCCGCCGAGCGCGCCAAGCGCGAAGACAAGGACGGCCGCCGCAGCCAGAGCGAAGCGCCGCCCGGGCGGGGCCGCCGGCCTGGCAAAGCCGACGGAAAGCAGCCGGATATCGAAGGATTTGGATTTTTCGTAAGGCGCAAAGGCGGCGCGCAATTCGTCGCTCTGTGCCTGCCAGGCGGCGATCATTTCCGCCGCTTCCGGATTGTCTGCCAGGAAACGCTCTACGCGGGCGCGGCCGGCCTCGTCGAGGAAGCCGTCGGCATAGGCGTGCAGGTCCGCCTCGGTTACGGATCGGGCTTCGGTCATCGGGGTCTCCGCAATTGAATGACGTTCTCCTCCCGCATTTTTTCGCGCAAGGCCTGTCGCGCCCGCGAGAGGCGCGACATGACGGTGCCGACAGGGATTTCGAGCATGTCGGCGACTTCCTGGTAGGCGTAACCCTCGACGACCACGAGCATCAGGATGGCGCGCGCATCCTTCGGCAGCGTTTCGAGCGCCTGGACGAGGCGGTTCTTTTCCAGCGGATCATCCACGCCGGGGCTTGCCGCCAGGCCCTCCGCATCCTCGATCCCCACGGACGGCCGCCGCGCATTCAGGCGTCGCGCGTTGAGGTGAAGATTGGTCATGATCCTGTAGACCCAGGATTTGAAATTCGAGCCGCGCCATTGCGTCCGGTTGACGAGCGCCTTTTCGATGCAGTCCTGCAGCAGGTCCTCGCTCTCCGTGTCCGATCGCGTCAGGCTGCGCGAATAGCGCCGGAGCTGCGGCAGGAGAGCGAGGATCTGTGCCTCGAAGGAGAGCGGCGCGGGAGCCTGTGCCTCCCGCGCCTTCATCTCCCCTTGGCCCGAAGAGGAGCCGGGATGATCAGGGTTTTGCGACATCCCAAACGCCGTTCACGCCGTCGCCGGTGACATCGCCTTCCTTGGTGTCCTTGACCCAGTAGTAAAGCGGCATGCCGTCCTTGGCCCATTGTTTGGACCCGTCCTTGCGGGTCACGATCGAATATGCCCCATCGGCCTTCGCATCGGAAGCGGCCATGACCGGCGGCCAGTTCTGGGCGCACTTGTCGTAGCAGTTGGAGGTGCCGGGCTTGTCGTTCCTGAACGTGTAGAGCGTCATGCCCTTTTCGCCGGCAAGCACGTCGCCCTTGGCGCTGCTGACGGTCTTGAACGGCCCAGCGGCAAAGGCTGCCGTGGTCAGCGCTGCGAATGCGAAAGGCGCAAGGATGAAGGTCTTCATGGGTGTCTCCCTGGTTTGGAACGGCGGGTTTTCTCGGCCGCCAATGCCAAGACACCGCAACAAGTATATTTATTCCGTCCAGCCTTCGGATTTTCCAAGATTTCCACACTTAGCCCTTGAGCTAAGTTTTTAAAAATGATACTTAGCCTTATGGAAAACCATTCAAAGCAGCTGGACGATCTCTTCCAGGCCCTCGCCGACCCGACCCGAAGGGCGGTGCTCGGACGATTGGGTCATGGGCCCGCAAGCATCGGCGATCTTGCCGTGCCCTTCGACATGGCGCTGCCGTCCTTCATGAAGCATATCCGCTTCCTGGAGGAGCGCGGCCTTATCCGCACGCGCAAGGAGGGGCGGGTGCGCACCTGCATGCTGGAAAGGGCGCGGTTCGCGATGCTGGAGCTCTGGCTTTCCGAGCAGCGGGCGATCTGGGAAGCCCGCACCGACCGGCTGGAGCAGCTGGTTCTGGCGAAACAGGAATTCCTCCGCACGCAGCAAAAAGAGGAGCAAGGCCGAAGGCGATAATTTCGGGCGCTTCCCGGCTTCGATTCATCTTTCGTTCTTTTTCGGTTGCGATTTCCTTTCGAATCCTGCCAAGTCCTCGCCATGCAATTCGCACCGCAACAGGACGAGGCCCTCAAGGCCGTTTCACAATGGCTGAAGGAGGGACGCAGCCAGGTTTTCCGGCTGTTCGGCTATGCGGGCACCGGCAAGACGACGCTTGCCAAATATTTCGCCGAGCATGTCGATGGCGACGTTCTCTTCGCGGCCTTCACCGGCAAGGCGGCGCAGGTGCTGCGCTCGCGCGGCGCCCGCAACGCCAAGACCATCCATTCGCTGATCTACCGGCCGCGCGGCGAGGAGGCGGTGGAAGACGAGGAAACCGGCAAGACCTCCATCTCGCCGATGTTTTCCATCAACCGCCAGAGCCCTGTCGCCAAGGCGGCGCTGATCATCATCGACGAATGCTCGATGGTGGACGAGGCGCTCGGCAAGGATCTGATGAGCTTCGGCACGCCGATCCTGGTGCTCGGCGATCCGGGCCAGTTGCCGCCCGTTTCCGGCGGGGGCTTCTTCACCGAACAGGAGCCGGATTACCTGCTCACGGAAATCCATCGCCAGGCCCGCGACAACCCGATCATCCGGCTCGCGATGGACGTTCGCGAGGGCAAGGAGATCATGTATGGCGACTACGGCACCGCCAAGGTGATCTCCCGCAACGAGGTGACGCAGCCCTTGGTGCTGGAGGCGGACCAGGTGCTGGTCGGCACCAACAGGACCCGCAAGCGCTATAACCAGCGGCTCCGGGAATTGAAGGGTTTTACCGCGGAATATCCGCAATCCGGCGACAAGCTCGTCTGCCTCCGGAACGATCCGGCCAAGGGCCTGCTCAACGGCTCGCTCTGGCAGGTGATGAGTTCGTCGCGGGAGACGGTGAAGCCCGGCATCAACCTGATGATCCGTCCGGAAGACGACGACATGGACCGGGGGGCGGCCAAGATCAAGCTCCTGAAGCAGGCCTTCGAGAGCGAGGAGGAAATTCCCTGGTCGACCCGCAAGCGCTATGACGAGTTCGACTACGGGTATGCGCTGACCGTGCACAAGGCTCAGGGATCGCAGTGGAACAATGTCGTGCTGTTCGACGAGAGCTTCGCCTTCCGCGACACCCGCGAGCGCTGGCTTTACACCGCGATCACGCGCGCCGCCGAAACGCTGACCGTGGTGCGCTGATCAGTTCTGCACGATGCCGAGCAGGAGCGCCTTGGCGACCGCCTGGTAGCGGTTGGTCGCCTGGAGTTTTCCGGTGATGCCGTCCTCCATCTCTCTGAGCGTCTCGAATTCGAGGTTGAGAGCGCGAGCGATGCGCGGTGCGGAATAACCTTCCGCCATCAGCGCGAGGCACCGTTTTTCCATGTCGGTCAGCGACGGCGGAGCGGGCCTGGAGGTTCCCGGCGTCTCTTCCTCGCCGCTCAGCAGGGTTTCGATCTGCTGCATCTGGCGGTGGATGTTGGATATGTCCGCCGTCAGCTCGCGCTTGCGGCGCGCCAGGGCGCTCTGGAAGATATCATCGGCTTCGGCCTGCGAGGTCGCGGCCGCCAGTTCCTCCATCAGCTCCTGGATCACCGCCACCGGAATGCCGATCTCCCGGCAGGCATTGATGACGGCCATGCGCCGGATGTCTGCGGCGCCGTAAACGCGCATTGTGCCGGAGCGCCTTGCGGCGAGCAGGCCTTTCTCCTCGTAGAAATGCAGGGTGCGGTGGGTGACGCCGAACAGGTCCGCCATTTCGGCGATCGCCACCGGCTTTCCGGGCGTTTCGAACGGGAGGGATATCTGCGGCAGAAAACCGGCATGGCCGGAGGCGGCCGAGATGCCGTCTTCGGGTCCCGGCCCACCGGCGTCGCTGCGTATCGGGCGTTCTTCCTGCGGAATGGCTTCCTTGGTCAATTTGCCTCCTTCGGTGCGCCTCCGCGCCAGGCCCGGCGGGCCAATCCGGCAAATTCCATTAGCAATACGTTACTTAGAATTTCGGAAAATGATAGTCCCGGCCATCGGCGATTTCCGCCTATGAAAACTCTTGATGGATGCAATTGTCCAAATCCGGTGGCCATCTGCCGGCGCATGGCCTAAAAGCGGGGCGATTTCTGAAGACGGGATATCGCCATGCCGACCAAGCTTTCCGTGAACCTCAATGCCGTCGCGATGCTGCGCAACCGCCGCGATCTGCCCTGGCCGAGCGTCGAGGGACTGGGACGCATCGCGCTCCAGGCGGGCGCTGCGGGACTGACCGTGCATCCGCGCCCCGACCAGCGGCATATCCGCTTTTCCGACCTGCCGGTCATCCGCGCGCTGATCGACGACGAGTTCCCCGAGGCGGAGTTCAACATCGAAGGCTATCCGAGCGAGGATTTCCTGGCGCTTTGCGAGCGGATCGAGCCGGAGCAGGTGACGCTGGTGCCGGACGATCCGACACAGGCGACCTCCGACCACGGCTTCGATTTCCGTGCGCAGGGGGAACTTTTAAAGCCGATCGTCGCGCGGCTGAAAAAGAAAGGCATGCGCGTGTCGCTGTTTGCCGATGGCGACGGCGATGTCGAGGTGGTGAAGCTGGCGCGAGCGACCGGGGCGGACCGGATCGAGCTTTATACGGGACCCTACGGCGGCTGCTACGACAATCCGGAGCGCGGCGCGGATATCCTTCAAAAGCTCGGCCAGACGGCGGACGCCGCCTTGGCGGAAGGGCTCGCCGTCAATGCGGGCCACGACCTGACGGTGGCCAACCTGCCGGCGCTCGTCAAACGCATCCCGAAGCTTGCCGAGGTTTCCATCGGCCATGGACTGACGGCGGATGCGCTGGAATACGGCATGGCGGAAACCGTACGCCGCTTCCGCCGCGCTTGCGGGCAGACGATCTAAGCGGCTGAAAGTTTTGCCTCGGCGAGGTCAAGCTCCCAGGTCTGGCCGTTGCATTCCGGACCGAACATCGCATGTCTCTCCTCGGAGACAAGCTTGAAGCCCGTCTTTTCGTAGATATGGATCGCCGCCGTCAGGATGTCGTTGGTCCAGAGCGACAGCTTCCTGTAGCCGGCCAGGGTGGAGAACTTGATGCATTGTTCGACCAGCGCCCGGCCGAGCCCGAGGCCGCGGACGGACGGGTCGAGATAGAGAAGGCGCAGTTTCGCCGTATCGCCGCCGCCATCCGCCACAAGCACGGAGCCAACTCTTCGTCCGTCGCGTTCGGCGATCCAGCAGCGCTCGCGTTCGGGATTGAAATTGGCAATGAACTTGCCGGCGATTTCCGCGACCAGCGCCTCGAATTTTTCGTTCAGGCCGTATTCCCGGGCATAGGCCGTGGCCTGCGCCTCTATGAGCCAGCCCATGTCGCCGATGCGGTAGGGCCGCATGATGACGGGCGCGGGCGGGGTTGCCGTGGAGGGATCGAGGGTCGCCCGGATCGCCTGCATTGCGCCGATCAGCCTTGCCTGTCCGGTTTCGTCGACGTTCCGGAGGTCGTCGGCGATCTGCTGACGGGAGCGTTCGCCGAGCGTCTCATAGATCTCCCGTCCCTTGTCGGTGATATTGAGGATCTGGCTGCGTTTATCGGAGGGGTCGGGTTCGCTCTCGATGAAGCCCGCCTCGCGGAACTTCTTCAGGATGCGGCTCAGATAGGCAGGGTCCAGCCCGAGATCGCGGTTGAGTTCCGTTGCGGAGACGCGCTCGCGGGCGCCCATCTCATAGAGAATGCGCCCCTCGGTGAGGGTGTAGGGTGTCGCCAGATAATCCCTGGCGAGCACGCCGATCTTGTTCGTGTAGAAGCGGTTGAAGGCGCGAATGGTCTCGATGGTTTCGGGCGCGGTCATGGGCAGAATCTCCTGTCTAGGAGACTCTGTCCAATATTTATTGGACTGCGTCAAATAAATTAAGCAGCGACCTGATCGATCGTGTTTTCGCCCAGCGCGAAATCCACGGCCGCCCGGGCGTGAATCGCCGTGGAATCGGCGCAGGGAAGCGGCAGGTTTTCCGGGTCGAGCAGAAGGCAGATTTCCGTGCAGCCGAGAATGATGCTGTCGGCACCTTCGGCCTTTGCCCTCTCGATCATGGCGATCGCCCGCAGGCGCGACGCATCGAGCACCGTGCCGGCGCAGAGTTCGCCAAAGATGATGTTGTGGATGTCGGTGCGGTCGTCGGCATCCGGCACCATGACGTCGATGCCGAGCGTCTTCATCCGCTCGGTATAAAAGCCGTGCTCCATCGTATAGCGGGTGGCGAGCAGGAGCGGGCGCTTCAGTCCCCGGGATTTCAGCGCTCTGGCCGTCTCGTCGATGATGTGGACGAGGGGAATGTCGACGGCGGCCTGGACCTCGGAGGCGACGAGGTGCATGGTGTT
Organism: Neorhizobium sp. CSC1952; assembly: GCF_030378245.1. NCBI lineage: Bacteria > Pseudomonadati > Pseudomonadota > Alphaproteobacteria > Hyphomicrobiales > Rhizobiaceae > Neorhizobium > Neorhizobium sp. CSC1952. Next base: position 4,097,996 of record NZ_CP128416.1, read on the forward strand.
GGTGCAGATCAGCACGCATTCGGCGCCGGCGGCCTCGAGGCTCACAGCGCTTCTGGCGAGATGCCTGGCCGCCTTGTCCCACCGGCCGGCCTTCTGCATCTCGACCACTTCGGCGAAGTTGACGGAGTGGAGGAGAAGATCGGCGGAGGCGAGACCGCCAAGGCGATCCCGCACCATTTCGTTGATCAGGCGGTAGTAGACGGAAGTGCTTTCGAAACTCATCCCACCGATCAGGCCGATCTTGCGCATCATTTTCTCCGATATGGATCAAAATTAGATTATTGATCTAATTACATCGGATTCTTTAGATTTGCAATCCTGGTCGCCATGCGTCAGGCAGTCAATGCCGCTTTCTGTGCCTCGAAGTAAGCGACCAGGTCCTGCGGTTTTGCGCCCGTCAATTGTTCGAAGTCGTCCGTCACCAGGTCGAAGTTGCCTGCGCGGATGTTGGCATCGGCCGAAACCAGCATCGTGGCCACGAAATCCGGCAGGCCCGCGCCGGTCAGGCCGTGGGCGAGCTGCTCGTCGGTGACATGCACCACGTCGAGCTGTTTGCCGGTCGCTTTGGAGACGCGTGCCGCGATTTCTTCCGCGGTGAGCGATTCCGGACCCGTCAGGGTGAGTATCCGGCTGCCGGCCGGCGGATCGGCGAGGGCCGCCGCAGCCGCGCGGGCGCAGTCGTCGCGGGTAATGTTGGCAACCTTGCCGCTCCCCATGGACGTATACCAGGTGCCGACCTGCAGATTGTGCGGCATCGACCTCAGGTAATTGTCGTCGTACCAGGAGTTGCGCAGGATCGTATAGGAAATGCCGCTCGCCTTGATTGCTTCCTCGGTGCCGAGATGGTCCGGAGCGAAGCTGACCAGCGATCTGTCCGGGTTCGGCATGGATGTGTAGACGATGTGCCCGACACCGGCTTTGGCCGCCGCGGAAACAGCCGTCCTATGCTGCGTGAGGCGCTTGCCGGGAATTGCCAGCTCGTCCGTCGAGACGATCAGCACGCGATCGACGCCGGTGAACGCCTTCACCAGGCCGGTCTCGTCATCGAAATCGGCAGCGCGTGTCTCGATGCTCTTGTCCGCGAATTCCGAAAGCTTTTCAGGATTGCGGCTGACCGCAACGATGTTCCCCGGCGCGACCTTCGACGTCTCCAGAAGGTGATGCAGGACCGCGCGGCCGAGTTGCCCCGCGGCGCCGGTGACGAGAAGTTTGGTCATGAGCATTTCCTTTCTACCAATGGGCCGGCACTATCGGCGCGGTGCTGAATATTGGTCTCAAAAAGAGACTAGCACTAGAATAGGAATTGACTTCACCGTGTAAAGGGGGCAGTTTTTAGGGAGATCGTTACTTCGAGGGAACCACCCATGGACCTGCATGCGGCAGAGAAGCCTCACCTCAATGGAAAGGAATGCGGCACGAGCGGTTGGGACGCGGGAAATTGTCCGGTTCGCGACGTGATCGACCGGATCGCCGGCAAATGGTCGACCCTGCTTCTGGAGGCTCTGGCGCGCCAGCCCTATCGCTTCGGCGAGCTGCGCCGGCTGGTACCGGACATTTCCCAGCGGATGCTGACGCAGACGCTGCGCGACCTGCAGCGCGACGGCTATATCGACAGGCAAGTCTTTCCGACCAAGCCGCCGAGCGTCGAATACCGGATGACGGCGCTCGGCCATTCGCTTTTCGAGCCGCTTTCCAAGGTTCTGCAATGGGCCGGGGACAATCATCCGGCCGTGAAGGCCGCGCGTCAAAAGTTTGACGAGGGCGAGCTTTCGTGATGTGAAGCGGCGGTCCGGGGAGATTGCTCAGAAACTCTTCGCGAGAGAATGGAGCGCGGTTGCAAATTCGCCGGGAGCTTCCTGCGGCAGGTTATGGCCCGCACCGGCAACGATCCGCCGCTCATATGAAGCAGTGAAATGCTCCGCATCGTGATCGACGGGAGGGGGCGGATCGACCCCGTCATCGGCGCCCTGCATGACGATGGTCGGTATTGCAATGCGCGGCTGCTTTGCCAGACCGGCCTCTATCGCCTGTAAGGCGGGGTCCCCGGAAATGCCCCCAAAGCGATGGCGATAGGAATGAATGACGATCTCGACAAAGTCGGGATTATCGAAAGCCGCGGCGGTGCGATCAAAGGTTTCGCTCTCAAAGGCCCATGTCGGAGACCATAGTTTCCAAATGAAATGGCAGAGATCGCGGCGATTTTGCCGTAATGCCTTTCTGCCGCGCTCCGAGTGGAAATAATACTGGTACCAATATCGAGCCTCTTCCTCCGGCGAGACCGGGTTTCCCGCCCGCGCGATATTCTGGATATTGTAACCGGTGCCGCAACTGACCAGGCCGCGTACGCGCTCCGGCCAGAGAGCGGCGACGATGCAGGCGGCGCGGCCGCCCCAGTCATATCCTCCAAGAACGGCGTTTCCGATCGAAAGTGCATCCATCAGAGCGAGTAGATCCGCGCCTAGAGCCGCTTGCTCACCGGAGCGGGGAGTTTCGGCCGAAAGGAAGCGTGTCGGTCCAAAGCCTCTGAGAAAGGGGACAATGCATCTATGGCCCAGGGATGCCAGGCGTTCGGCAACGTCGTCATACGCATGGGCATCATAGGGAAATCCATGAAGCAGAATGGTCGGCAATCCATTCCCGTGCCCTGTTTCAAAGTATGCGACTTCCAGAACGCCGGCAGTTACCGTTTTCATAGCCGATCTCGCTTCTCCTCGATGTCGATGAAAGTGACTGTTGGCAGGATCGCAAAACCGGACTTTTGCGGCAATCGAATTCGACAGGTTCCCGAAAGAAGAGAGCCGCTTGCAACGGGTTCCTGCAAGCGGCTCCTCCACATTTCAGCCGGGACGGCCTATCGAGCCGATCATCGAACCCGACAGACTCTTGCGGCCGGCGATGATGGAAAAGGCATGCACGGGTACGGCATGTTCGGGAATGCCCACCAGGACCATCGCCCGGCGTTGTGCTTCTCTCGCCGACCTGTTACAGCGGGCGCAAGCTGGCCTCGCCGTTTTTCAGAAAGTTCGGAACCATGGGACCCAAACAGTCAGACCGTTAAGCCGCAGCAACGCCCTTTGTTGTTGCGGCTGTCTGTCCGGTTCCAGTCTCATCTTCTCGCGCAGACAAGCCGTCAAATGTCATCTTCATTTGAACGGATGCTTTGTCATGCCTACCCGAAACCCACCTGCGTGGACCTATAATCTGCCGGTTGCACTCATGCTTCTGGCGCCTTTCAACCTGCTTGCCTCGCTCGGCATGGATATCTACCTGCCGGTCGTTCCGGCGATGCCCGGCATCCTCGGGACAACGCCGACGGTGATCCAGTTGACGTTGACCCTTTATATAATCGTGCTCGGCGTCGGCCAGCTTCTGTTCGGACCTCTGTCCGATCGCCTCGGCCGTCGCCCGGTTCTGCTTGCCGGCGCCCTCATCTTTGCAATCGCGTCCCTTGCTCTTGCGGCGACCTCATCCGGAGTTCCGTTTCTGGCGCTGCGGCTGCTGCAGGCGATCGGTGCATCGGCTATGCTGGTCGCGTTGTTCGCCACGATCCGCGACGTCTATGCGGAAAAGCCGGAGAGCGTCGTCATCTACAGCCTCATGAATGCGATGCTCGCCTTCGTGCCGGCGCTCGGTCCCATCGCCGGCGCGGTGATCGCCCAGGAATTCGGGTGGCGGGGCGTGTTTCTTGCTCTCGGCATACCTGCCCTGGCCATGCTCCCGATCGTTCTGCCGTGCTGGCACGAGACGCGCGTGCTCCGGCCCGGCGCTCACGGCACCGCATTCGGGCCGATCCTGAAGAACCCCGCCTTCCGGGCCTATACTCTCGGCTTCGGAACGGCCATGGGCTCGTTCTTCGTGTTCTTCTCGACGGCGCCGCGGGTTCTGATGGGAAATGCCGGCTTTTCGGGGCTGGAATTCAGCCTGGCTTTCGCAACCGTCGCAGCGGCGATGATCGTGACGACACGTTTCGCAAAGCAGCTCGTCAAACGGTGGGGGATCGGCGGCAGCGCCTTGAGAGGCATGGTGCTGCTGATCTGCGGTGCGGTCCTGCTGTTCCTCGGGCAGATCTGCCTTGGGCCTTCGTTCTGGTCGTTCATCCCGCCGATGTGGGTTTGCGCAGTCGGGATCGTCGTCACGACCTCGGTCACCGCCAATGGCGCGCTGCGGGATTTCAACGATGCCGCCGGTTCGGCGGTCGCCCTGCATTTCTGCCTCCAGAGCATTATCGTTGGCGTCGCCGGAACGGCATTCGTGGTCATGCTCGACGGCGGCACGGGGTGGCCGCTGATCGCCTACACGTTCAGCATGGCCAGCGTGACGGTTCTGGCGCTGCTCCGTGTCAAGGCCTCTGTGCCGGGTCGCCGCAGGGCATGACTGCGTCGCACGGCAGCCGTCGGGAGACGCTGCCGTGCGAGACCCGCCGGCCGTCAGGCCGCAAGCGAGGCCATGTCGATGACGAAGCGGTAGCGGACGTCGCTCTTCAGGACGCGTTCATAGGCTTCGTTGACGTCTTGGATGGCGATCTTCTCGATTTCGGAGACGATGTCGTGCTTGCCGCAGAAATCCAGCATTTCCTGGGTTTCCTTGATCGAGCCGATCATCGACCCGGACAGGCTCTTGCGGCCTGGAACAAGCGAGAAGCCGTGAACGGGAATGGCGTTTTCCGGAATGCCGACGACAACCATCGTTCCGTCGACCTTCAGCAAGCCCAGATAGGCATTCCAATCGATCTCCGCGGAGACCGTGCAGATGATCAGGTCGAACGTGCCGGCGAGTTTCTTGAAGGTATCTGCGTCGCTGGTGGCGTAATACTCCTTGGCGCCGAGTTTCAGTCCGTCCTCCTTTTTCGACAGGCTCTGGGAAAGGACCGTGATATCCGCGCCCATGGCTGCGCCGAGCTTGACGCCCATGTGGCCGAGGCCGCCCATGCCGACGATCGCGACCTTCTTGCCGGGACCGGCATTCCAGTGGCGCAGTGGCGAATAAAGCGTAATGCCGGCGCAGAGCAGGGGTGCTGCGGCATCGAGCGGCAGGTTGTCCGGGATGGACATGACGTAGCCCTCCTTGACGACGATATGGTCGGAGTAACCGCCCTGGGTCCGCGTCTTGCCGTCGACTTCGAAGTCGTTGTAGGTCTGGACGAGGCCCGGCATGTAATGCTCGTTGTCGAGGTCTCGGGTGGCGCAGCCGACGCAGCTGTTCACGAAGCAGCCGACGCCGACGCGGTCGCCGACCTTGAACTTCGTCACGGCCGAACCGACGGCGGAAACGATGCCGGCGATCTCGTGACCGGGAACGATCGGATAGACCGCATTTTTCCATTCGTTGCGGACGGTATGGATGTCCGAATGGCAGATGCCGGCGAACTTGATGTCGATGACCACGTCGTCGGCATTCGGTTCGCGGCGCTCGAAGGTAAAGGGCGTCAGAGGTTTCGACGCGTCGGTTGCTGCATAGCCTCTTGCAATAGCCATGGAGAGCTCCATTCATCTGTTGGTTCGGGAGGGAATTGGACGAGGCGGACTATGCCTCCCAGACGGGCAAGAGCGTTAGATCGATCCTGCTATCTTCTTGCACGATCCTGCAAAAGTGAGCGGGACGGCTATTTGCGGAGGGGCAAAGGCATTTTAGATAGCAGCAGCATCAAGCCGTGCCACCTGGAAAGAAGAGGTTTCCCATGACCTTGCCGTTCACACCCTATCAGGAAATAGCGTCGATCGCAGCCCGCTTCACGTCCGGCGACGGCGAGTACCAGACGGCTATCGAAGGCCTCGCGATCAGCCGCCGCTCCACGCCGAGCGTGCCTTGCCATGGCAGCTACCGTCCCTGCCTGGCCATGGTCATCCAGGGTGCGAAAAGCGTGGAGCTGGGAACGGATATGATCAATTACGGACCGGGCCACTACCTCCTGACATCGCTTGACCTTCCCGTCGTCTGGCGCGTCGTGGAGGCGAGCCCGGAGACGCCGCATTTCTGCCTGACGCTCGCCGTCAATAGCGAAAGGCTGCTCAATCTGCTCAGTCTTGCCGATATGGAACGGCCGCCCGCGCCTGCCGGAGGCCAGCGCGGGATCGTCGTCAACCATGCGACGCCAGAGCTTCTCGACGCGGCGGTGCGGTTGCTGCGTTTGCTCGATAATCCGAGAGACATCGCGGCGATGGCGCCGCTGATCGAGCAGGAAATCCTCTACCGCATCCTCACCGGGCCGGCGGGAGGTCAGCTGATCAACATCGCCGTCGCCGACAACCAGGGCAACAGGATCGCCCGCGCCATCGCGTGGCTTCGGGAAAATTTCGCGCGGCCGCTGCGTATCGAGGATCTTGCGGAACAGGTCGGCATGAGCGCGTCGTCCTTCCATCATCACTTCAAGACGATCACCGCCATGACACCGGTTCAGTACCAGAAGCGCCTCAGGCTTCACGAAGCCCGCCGCCTGATGCTGGTGGAAAGGCTCGATGCCGGCAATGCCGGCCACCGCGTCGGCTATCAGAGCCCCTCGCAGTTCAGCCGGGAATACAGCCGCCTCTATGGTCTGTCGCCTGCGCGGGACACGGAAGCGATCCGCGACAGCGTCGCTGCGGAATAACGCTCGCTCTTCCCGTAAACCTATTCACATTCGCTGAAGATAAAGCGGCGCGTCAAAACAGGCTTGACGGCGGCGCCGAATGCTTTATACGGGCAGAACCGTACCGTACGGTACGCAAAGAGGATGTTTGCAGTGAGACCCGATTCCGCCGAGATGCCCGAATTTTCGCCCCGCCAGAACGCCGTTCTGGAACAGGCGCTTCGGCTGCTCGTGCAGGGCGGGGAAAAGGCGCTGACGACATCGGGCCTGGCGCGCGCCGCCAACTGCTCCAAGGAAAGCCTCTACAAGTGGTTCGGCGACCGCGACGGCCTTTTGTCCGCCATGATCGCCTATCAGGCGAGCAAGGTGCGCACCCATGAGCGCCCCGGTGAGCGGCTGACGGCGGATCTGCTGCGCGACCATCTCGAACTTTTCGCCCGTGACCTCCTGGAGGTTCTGGCGGGCGACGTATCGCTGGCGCTCAACCGGCTGGCGGTGGGCCAATCGAGCCGCGACGGCTCGAAGCTCGGCAAGCTGCTGCTGGAACATGGGCGCCGCCAGATCGACCGCCGCGCGATCGCACTGATCGAGCAGGGCAAGCGGGCAGGGCTCCTGCGTTTCGACAATGCGGATGCCGCCTATCACACGCTTTACGGCCTGATCGTCTCCGACCTGCATGTGCGCATGCTGCTCGGGGAGCCCGGCCTCAAGGACAATGCGCGCCAGGCGCAGAAGGCCGTGGACGCCTTCCTGACGCTGCACGGCACGCAGAAGCAATCGGCGGATGCGCTCAGCGCTTTCGCTGGACGGTGAAAAACACCAACCGACACACGCATAGGGAAGGAAAAACGATGCGCGTTTATTATGATCGGGATGCCGACATCAACCTCATCAAGGCGAAGAACGTCGCCATCATCGGCTACGGCTCGCAGGGCCGCGCGCATGCGCTGAACCTGAAGGATTCCGGTGCCAAGAATGTCGCGATCGCGCTGAAGGCCGGGTCCGCGACCGCCAAGAAGGCGGAAGCCGACGGCTTCAAGGTGCTGACCGTCGCCGAAGCCGCCAAGTGGGCCGACCTGATGATGATGGCGACCCCGGACGAGCTGCAAGCCGACATCTACAAGGCCGAAATCGCTCCGAACATCCGTGACGGTGCGGCGATCGCCTTCGCGCACGGCCTCAATGTCCATTTCGGCCTGATCGAGCCGAAGGCGTCCGTCGACGTGGTGATGATCGCCCCGAAGGGCCCCGGCCACACGGTGCGCGGCGAATACCAGAAGGGCGGCGGCGTTCCCTGCCTCGTCGCCGTTCACCAGAATGCATCCGGCAACGCGCTCGAACTGGCGCTCTCCTATGCCTGCGGCGTCGGCGGCGGCCGTTCAGGCATCATCGAGACCAACTTCAAGGAAGAGTGCGAAACCGACCTCTTCGGCGAACAGGTCGTTCTCTGCGGCGGTCTCGTCGAGCTCATCCGCGCCGGTTTCGAAACGCTGGTGGAAGCCGGCTATGCACCGGAAATGGCCTATTTCGAATGCCTGCACGAAGTGAAGCTGATCGTCGACCTGATCTATGAAGGCGGCATCGCCAACATGAACTACTCGATCTCCAACACGGCCGAGTGGGGCGAGTACGTCACCGGTCCGCGCATCATCACGGAAGAGACCAAGGCCGAGATGAAGCGCGTGCTGAAGGACATCCAGACCGGCCGCTTCACCTCCGAGTGGATGCAGGAATACCGTTCCGGCATGGCCCGCTTCAAGGGCATCCGCCGCAACAACGACGCCCACCAGATCGAGGAAGTGGGCTCCAAGCTCCGCGCCATGATGCCCTGGATCGGCAAGAACAAGCTCGTCGACAAGACCGTCAACTAAGCTTTTCGCGACAGCCAGATATTTTTTGGAGGCCGGGGCACAAGCTCCGGCCTTCATTCATTCACGGTGTTGGTTTAGATTCAAAATGTGATCGAAAAATATGCCGCAGACCAATAGGTCAGTATTGCTGACCTGTCGATCGTTCTGTAATGATCGGACATAGAAAATTGAAATAAGAGGAAACATCCCGTGCTTGATTGGGAACATATCTTCGCGACGCGCTCCGGCCGGATGCGCGCCTCCGAAATCCGCGAACTCCTGAAGCTGCTCGAGCGGCCGGACATCATTTCGTTCGCCGGCGGCATTCCCGATCCGGCGCTCTTTCCGGACCAGGCCTTCAAGGAGGCCTATTCGGACATTTTTTCCGGCGCGCAGGTGAATTCGGCGCTGCAATATTCGGTGAGCGAGGGCTACAAGCCGCTGCGCGAATGGATCCGCGGCGAGATCGTCAAGATCGGCATCCCGTGCGAGGTCGAGAACGTCTTCATCACCTCCGGTTCGCAGCAGGCGCTCGATTATCTCGGCAAGCTCTTCCTGTCGCCGAAGGACACGGCGCTCGTCACCTGGCCGACCTATCTCGGCGCGCTGCAGGCCTTCAACGCCTATGAGCCGAATTACGACCAGCTCTCCTTCGGCAACCGCACGCCGGATGCCTATCGCGAGACGGCGGCCAAGGCCGGCGGCGCCGTGAAATTCGCCTATCTTTCGGCCGATTTCGCCAATCCGACCGGCGAGACGGTCGATCGGGCCGGCCGTGAAAAGCTGCTCGACCTTGCCGACGAACTCGATATCGCGATCCTCGAAGACGCGGCCTATCAGCACCTGCGTTACGATGGCGAGGCGGTCCCGCCGATCCTGGCGCTCGACATCGCCCGCAAGGGCGGCATCGAAAACACCCGCACGATCTACAGCGGCAGCTTCTCGAAGACGCTGGCGCCGGGGCTGCGCGTCGGTTTCGTGGTCGCCGCCATGCCGGTCATCCGCAAGCTCGTGCTGATGAAGCAGGCGGCCGACCTGCATTCCTCGACGATCAACCAGATCGCCATCGAACATGTCGCCTCGCGCGGTTTCGACGCCCAGGTCGCCAAGATCCGGGCCGCCTACAGCAAGCGCCGCGATGCGATGCTGGCCGCACTTGCCAAATACATGCCGAAGGGCACGAACTGGACGAAGCCGGAAGGCGGCATGTTCGTCTGGGTGACGCTGCCGGCCGGCATGGATGGCGCCGACCTGCTCGCCCGTTCGATCGAGACGGAGAAGGTGGCCTTCGTGCCGGGCCAGGCTTTCTTCGCAGACCGCTCGGGTGCCAACACGCTGCGCCTTTCCTTCTCCTGCGCCGACGAGGCGATGATCAACGAGGGCATCCAGCGCCTCGGCAGGCTGATCGCCAACGCCGTTCCGGCCGCGGCCTGACGCCGGCGAAGCCAAAGCCACCAAGGCTCCTGTCTCCATCCGGGGACAGGAGCCTTTCGCCTTACTTACAGGCGCCTGTGGAGAGGCTTCCTCTGTCATATACTTGTTAGGTGACTGTGTTTAAGCGGACCATACGTTCTCGAAAGGACCTCCGATGAAGAACCTTCTCTCCGCTTTCACGGCCCTCGTGGCCTTCGGCATGATCGCCGGCGCCGCCGAAGCCGCCGACCTCGTGCTCTATACAAGCCAGCCGAACGAGGATGCGCAGGCCACGGTGGACGGCTTCAAGGCCCTCAATCCCGGCCTCGACGTGCAGTGGGTTCGCGACGGGACGCCGCAGATCATGGCCAAGCTGAACGCGGAGATCCAGGCGGGCAACCCGGTCGCCGACGTTCTTCTGATCGCCGATACAGTGACGCTGGAGCGGATGAAGCAGGCCGGTCAGCTCCTGGCCTACAAGTCGCCGGAAGCCGCCAATTTCGACGCCGCGCTCTATGACGCCGACGGCTATTACTACTCCACCAAGCTGATCACCACCGGCATCATGTACAACACCCAGGCGGCGATGAAGCCGACGAGCTGGGCGGACCTCGCCAAGCCGGAAGCCAAGGGGCTCGTCACCATGCCGAGCCCGCTCGCTTCGGGTGCGGCGCTCATCCATGCCCAGACGCTCGCAGGCGTCTCCAGCCTCGGCTGGGATTACTACAAGAACCTGAAGGCCAATGGTGCGGTCGCTTCCGGCGGCAACGGCGCCGTGCTGAAAGCCGTCGCCTCGGGCGAGAAGGCCTACGGCGTGGTCGTCGACTACATGCCGCTCCGCGAAAAGGCCAAGGGTGCGCCCGTCGAGTTCGTCTTCCCGACGGAAGGCGTCTCCGCCGTCACCGAGCCGGCCGCGATCCTCGCCTCCACCAAGCATGCGGACAACGCCAGGAAGTTCATCGACTATCTTCTGTCCGAGAACGGCCAGAAGATCGCCGTCAAGCTTGGTTACATCCCGGCCCGCAAGGGGATCGACCTGCCGGCCGGCTATCCGGTTCGCGACCAGATCAAGGTCCTGCCGATCAATGCTCCGGAAGCGCTCAAGAGCTCCGAAAAGGACGTCAAGACCTTCGCGGATATCTTCGGCATCAAAGGCTGATATAAGCGCCTCATGGCACAATCCGGGAATCGGGGAAACAGCCAGCCACGCTGGCTGTTTCCCTTTGTCGTAACGGCGATCTTTTGTCTGAGCGTGCTGCCTCTGGGGCGGCTTGCGGCGACCGGCATCGCGTCTGCCATGCAGGGCGGCGCGCGCCAGCTCCTCTCCGATCCGGCGCTCTGGCAGGCGGTTTACGACACGCTGACCACGTCCTTCTTCGGCATGATCGCGGCGGTCCTGCTCGGCGGCGGCTTCGCGCTGCTGCTGACGTTGTTCGACATCCGCGGCAAGGCGGTGCTGGGCTTCCTGTTCATGCTGCCGACGATGATCCCGCCGCAGGTGACGGCGCTTGCCTGGATCGGCATGACCGGTCCGTCGAGCGCGCTCCTGAAGGCATTGGGGCTTGCACCGCCGTTGGGATCGCCCCAGCCCCTTTATTCCGTCGGCGGCATAGCGCTGCTCTACGGCGTGCAGAACGCGGCACTCGTCTATCTCTCGCTCAGGGCCGGGCTGCTGGCGCTGCCGCGCGATGCGGTGGAGGCCGCACGGCTTTCCGGCGCTTCATCATGGCAGGTATTGAAGGATGTCGTCCTGCCGCTCTCTCTGCCAGGCCTTGCCGCGGGTGCGGCGATCGCCTTCGTCTCCTGCGTCGGCAATTTCGGCATTCCGGCGATATTGGGCATTCCCGCATCGATCTACACGCTGCCGACGCTGATCTATTCGAAATTCGCCGCCTTCGGTCCCGGCACCTTTGCGGATGTCTCGCTTCTCTCGGGGATGATCGCCATTCTCTCGGTCGTGGGGCTCAGCGTGGAGGAGCGCGTCCTGCGCGGCCGCGACTATCGCGTCATCGGGCTCTCGGGGCAGGTGGCGGTGTTCCGGCTGGGCGGGTGGCGGTATCCGGTAGAGATGGCGCTCTGGCTGACGATCTTCGTGATCCTCGTCATGCCGCTTACCGCCCTTGTCGCAAGTTCGCTGGCGCCGGCCTACGGCGTGCCGCTCAGTCCGGCGACCGTGACGATCAAGGCTTACGAGGAAATCCTTTTCCGGCAGGCGGTGACGCGGACCGCGTTCACCAATTCCATCACGCTGTCGCTCGCCACCGCCTTCGGTCTCCTGGTGGTGACCGTGCTGACCGGCTATTTCCTGGTGCGCGGCAGGAGCCGGTTTGCGCCGGCTCTCTCGGCGCTTGCCGAGATCCCTTACGCGCTCCCCGGCATCGTGCTGGCGGTCGCCTTCATCCTGCTCTTCGCGGCGCCCATCCCCATCGTCGGCATCTCGATCTACGGGACGATCTGGATCATCCTGATCGCCTATTTTTCCAGTTTCTTCGCCGTCAGCCTGAAGCCGGTGGTCAGCGCCTTCCGGCAACTCGATCCGTCGCTCGAAGAGGCGGCCAGGCTTTCCGGCGCGGGGTTCGGCCGGCGGCTTGCGGATATTCTCGTGCCGCTGGTGGCGCCGGCCGCGGGCGCCTCGGTGATCCTCGTCTTCCTGATCGCCTGCAACGAGCTCACCGTTTCGGCGCTCCTCTGGTCGGCCGGCACCCAGACGCTCGGGGTGGCGATCTACAATCTCGACGACAGCGGCAGTTTCAACCTCGCCGCGGCCCTTTCCGTGCTCGTCGTCATCATGGTCGTGGTGATGATGCTGGCGCTGGAGCTAATGGCGAAACGACTGCCGAAAGGTGTGGTGCCGTGGCGAAGCTGATCCTCAACCGCTTGTCCAAGACGTTCGATCTCGGCGGCAGGCCGGCGGTCAACGATGTGTCGCTGACAGTACGGGAAGGCGGCTTCCTGGCTCTCCTCGGTCCTTCCGGCTGCGGCAAGACGACGGTGCTCAGGATGATCGCCGGCTTCGAGCAGCCGACGGACGGTTCGATCCTGCTCGGTGAACGGCTGCTTGCCGACGCGGGCGACATGGTGCCGCCGGAACACCGCAACATGGCGATGGTCTTTCAGTCCTACGCGCTCTGGCCGCATATGAGCGTTGCCGAGAATGTCGGTTATCCGCTCAAGGTGCGCGGCATTTCCGGCGAGAAACGGCAGCGGAAGGTGAAGGAGGCTCTTTCTGCCGTGAGGCTCGAAAGTTTCGCCGACCGGCGACCCGCCGATCTTTCCGGCGGGCAGCGCCAGCGCGTGGCGCTCGCCCGCTGCCTCGTCACCGAGCCGGACGTCGTGCTGCTCGACGAACCGCTCGCCAATCTCGACCGGCATCTGCGCCAGGAGATGGAGGAGACCTTTCGCGATTTCCATGCCCGCTCGGGCGCGACGATGATCTACGTCACGCATGACCAGGCTGAGGCGATGGCGCTCGCGACCGACGTTGCCGTGATGTCGGAAGGCCGGCTGCTGCAGGTCGCGACGCCGGAGGAGATCTATGCGCGTCCGGAAGGCCGCCTCGTTGGCGGGCTAGTCGGGCAGGGGGCGATCCTTTCGCTTCCGTCACCAGAGGGTGACAAGAGGCTTCTTGACTGGCCGGCGGTGCAGAGGCTGCTGACTGCGGAGGGAGATGCACCGCGCGCCGATATCCTCGTGCGCCCGCAGGACGTGGAGATCGCGGCCGAAGGCGCGGCCGTCACCGTTCTTTCCGTTCTGTTCGAGGGTGAGCGTTACGCGCTGCGGCTTTCGCTTCCGGACGGGCAGGCGCTTCGCGCCTTCAGCCGCCGGCCGGTCAAGGTCGGAGAGGCGCTTTCGATCGTCATCCGCTCCGCCTGGAGATTGTAGCCACGCTGCCGCGTGCCGGTTATGGTGCCGACCAAAACAGGGAAACGTCGAATGCCGCTGCGCCTTGCCACCTTCAACATCGAAAACCTGATGACGCGTTTCGATTTCTCCGGCTGGCGCAACCAGCTCCGGCAGGATCGTGTGCTGAGGCTTTACGACGTTCAGGACAAGGCGATCTACCAGCAGCTCGAACAGGCCCGCCTGATCGCGGAGACGGACGATACGCGGCAGCTTTCGGCGCTTGCCATCGCGGAAGCCGATGCCGACATCCTCTGCCTGCAGGAGGTCGACAACATGCCGGCACTGGAGGCCTTCGAATACGGTTATCTCTACCGCATGGTCGGCAACGGTTACCGGCAGAAATATCTCGTCGAGGGCAATGATTCCCGCGGCATCGACGTGGCAGTGCTGATGCGCGAGGAGACCCGCAGCGGCGAGAGGATCGAGGTGCTGGACGTGCGCAGCCACGCCATGCTGACCTATCAGGACCTCGGCCTGTTCAACGAGGAGCTGGCGCTGACCAGCCAGCCGCATGACAAGATCTTCAAGCGCGATTGCCTGGAGATCGACCTGAAGATCGGCGGCAGGCCGTTCTCGCTCTATGTCGTGCATTTCAAGTCGATGACCAACGGCCGCGAGGGCGGCGATGGCCGGACCGGCACGATGGCGATCCGGATCGCGGAGGCGAAGGCGGTGCGGCACATCATCGAGCGCCGGTTCGGCAAGGGCCGGACGGCGGACAAGAATTTCGCCATCTGCGGCGACATGAACGACTATCAGGAAAAGGTGCAGGTGATCGGCACCCGGCGCGAAGGCTATCGCTTCGAGCCGAGGCGGGAAGAGGCGAGCGCGCTGGACGTGTTTTCGCACGACGGATTTGTCGTGAACCCGATCGGGCGCCGCGACGTGATGGACCGCTGGACGCTCTACCACGCCCGCGGGCCCGAGGAGCAGCATCTTTGCCAGCTCGATTACATCTGGCTCTCCCCGGCGCTCGCCGAGCGCAATCCGGACAGCGTTCCGGAGATCGTTCGCGGCGGGCAGCCGTACCGTACCGTCTTCCCGCCGGGGCAGGAGGTCGAGCGGTTTCCACGAATCGGCTGGGACCGGCCGAAGGCGTCGGATCACTGCCCCGTCGTCATGTCGCTGGAGCTGAAATGACCGTCGAACTTTCGGAGGATTTTTCCGGCTGGCCGCCGGAGAAGGCCGTCTTTCACGTCGATCGGGTGAAGATGCGCATCCTGCCGGGCGAGCATCCGCTCCATCTGGCCGAACGGGAAGCCATCGCCGAGAACTGGAGGGAGGAGATTGCCGCCAATCCTGCTCTGTTCGACGGCCGGATGATCCTCCAGATGCGGATCGGCCTCGGTCAGGACGGGATCTTCAGCGAGGGCCATGTCATTCCCTTTTCCACCTTCCTGTGGTGGCGCAAGCAGCCGGAGCGGCAGGGCGGGTTGCACATCTATGCCTATCCCGTTCTCGAATCCCGCGATGGGGCCTTGGTGGCGATCCGGATGGGAGAACACACGGCGAATGCGGGCATGGTCTATTTCGCCTGCGGCTCCTTCGAACCCGAGGATGTTGTCGACGGCCATTGCGACCCCGAACGCAACATGCGGCGCGAAGTGCTGGAGGAGACGGGGATAGACCTGCACGACGCTACAGGCAGCGACGGTTATTACGTCGCCCATTACAGGCGGGCCGTGACGCTCTTCCGTCTCTTCCGGTTCGAGCTGACGGCGGAAGAGATGATCGCCCGGATCGAACGGCATATGCAGGTGGCGGAAGACAAGGAGATCGCCGGCGCGGTGGCGATCCGCTCGGCCGATCACGCCGCTTATCCCTACAATGTCGGCATGCTGCCCGTTCTGGACTGGTATTTCGGCGAGGGACAAAAACCGCGATGAACGGGGTTGCGCCAGGCGGGCCGCTCGGGCAGTTTGGCGCCATCGAAATTAAGGGGGAGGTGCCGTTGGCCCGTCGCTACTGCATCTATGATGTCTTCACCGACAAAAAACTTTCCGGCAATCCGCTGGCGGTGATCTTCGACGGTGACAGCCTTGCCGATGAGGCCATGCAGGAAATCGCGAGAGAGATGAACCTCTCCGAGACGGTTTTCATCCAGCCTTCCACGAACGCGGCCTATGCGGCGCGGCTGCGCATCTTCACGCCGGGCAGGGAACTGCCCTTTGCCGGCCATCCGACCGTCGGTACGGCCGTGGCGCTCGCGGAACGCGACTACGGCGCCCGTGAGGCGAATATGGACCTGGTCTGCGTGCTGGAGGAGAATGTCGGGCCGGTACGCTGCGCTGTGCGGCTTCGCAAAGGCGAGGCAGGGTTTGCCGAATTCGACCTGCCGAGAAAGCCGGCGCGGATCGATCTTCCCCTCGACCGGCAGGGTATCGCCGATGCGTTGAGCGTCAAGGCGAGCCATATCGGTTTCGAGAATCACGTGGCGTCGATCTGGAGCGCCGGCGTGCCTTTCCTGATGATTCCGCTGCACAATCTCGCAACCGTGCAGAACCTGGAATTCGATCCCTGCCTGTGGGTGAAGGCGGCGCCGTTCGTGGAGGGCTCGCTGGCTTCGGCTTACGTCTATTGCCGCGGGGGCGTGCATCATCAGGCGAAGTTCCATGCGCGCATGTTCTCTCCGGACATGGGGATTTCCGAAGACCCGGCAACGGGCGCCGCGGTCGCGGCGCTTTCCGGCGCGATCCGGCATTTCGATGCGCTGCCGGACGGCCATCATCCGGTCCTCGTGGAGCAGGGCGTCGAGATCGGGAGAGCGTCCTTCATCTATCTGCATATCGACGTGAAGGATGCGGAGATCGCGAGAGCCCGCATCGGCGGGCAGGCGGTCAAGCTTGCGGAAGGCACGCTCGATCTGTAATTTTCGTATCGCGAAATATTAATAGACTAGCCACATTGGTGACCATCTAAGTGGTGGGAAAGATGGTGGGTGATGTAGGGCTCGAACCTACGACCCGCTGATTAAGAGTCAGCTGCTCTACCAACTGAGCTAATCACCCGAACCGTCTGCGGCGAGGCATCCTCGCTAGCGGTGTGAGGGGCGTATAAAGGGGTTCGTTCAGCTTGTCTAGCGGCTCTGCGAAAATTCTTTGCCTGATCGCTGAAAAAAATCAGCGCTCGGATTTTACCTCTATAGAAGGTATGGGTTGAATTAAATAGGCTGAAGTTTCAAAGATTTGAAGCGTCATCGTATCGCGCTGCAACTATCTGTGATCCGTATCAGGTGGCTTTTATCCATTTCCCGGGAACTGCGGTGGCATCGTCGGCATTTGACTGCGAAATGCGGAGCGTGTCGTGAAGCCTGTCCTTCTGCTTTTGGCAAGCCTTGTACTGGTGGTGCTGGTCTTCTTGAGCGGCGTCATCATCACCGCCAATGTGATTGCCGAACCGGAACCGCACCGCCTTGCCAACATGGATACGCCGGACCTCTGGACGACCAGCCCGAAGCCGGTCGATACGTCCAAACAACGCTACGAGCGGGTTGCGCCGTCGACGCCTTCGGGTTCCGTCCCGGACGCCGACAAGAAGCCCGATGTTCAGGTGCCCGGGCAGGCTCCCACCCAGCAGAGTGCTGCCGCAGCGCCGAATGCGGGAGCAGGGAATGCGGCAATCGACGACATTGTGACGGGTTCGGTCAATCCGAAGCCCGCGGCAGACATGGACCCGAGGACAGCCGGTTTCCGCAATCCGCCGCAGCCTGCTCCCATGGTGAGTCCCGCCCATGCCGAATGGTGTTATGCCCGCTATCGTTCCTATCGGGTGGAGGACAACAGCTATCAGCCTTATAGCGGGGCGCGCCGCCAATGCCGGCCGCCCGGCGCCGGGCCGGGTATGGCCGCAGTTTCACCGGACGATCCGCGGCAAGAACCGATACGGCATGACGAATTGCAGCCGGTTCCGGACGAGACGGTGCCAGCCGACGACGTCGCCGATTACACCGATCCGCAAATGATCGAAAGCGATACGCCCGTCGGAGCGCATGAGGAATGGTGCTTTGCCCGTTACCGCTCCTACCGCGTCGAGGACAACAGCTATCAACCTTTTGACGGAAGTTCGCGCCGTCAGTGTCGATCGCCTTACGGCTGATGCCTTCACGCGGCGTGGACGAGCTTCTTCGCCATCATCATGTGGACGCCTTTGCAGCCGTTGACCGTCTGGGTGATCCTGAGGTCGCCCGCCAGGCTGCACAGCGTATAGGCATCCTCCCGCGACAGGCCGCCCTTTTCGCCGAGCAGCACGATCATATCGCGCAGAGCCATGACGGCGCATTGATCGAGGTCCGGGTCCATGCCCATGGTGATGTAGTGGGCGGGCGTCTCGGCGCGGGGATAGACGAAATCGAGATCGTCGCGTACCGTGAGCTGGAACGTGCCGCGCAACGCCGTCTCGATCGCGGTGATGCAGACCTCGCCGTCGCCCTGGGCGCCGTGACCGTCGCCGCAGGAGAAGAGCGCGCCTTCGTTGAAGATCGGCAGATAAAGCGTCGTGCCGGCGACGAGTTCCTTGTTGTCGATATTGCCGGCATGGGCACGCGGCATGATCGAGGTGATGCGGCCCCAGTTCGGCGGGGGCGCGACACCCATGACGCCGAAGAAGGGTGCGAGCGGCAGATCGAGTCCCCAGGGCAGGCGGCCGACATTCCTCTCCTTGTCGAGCGGAATGGTCAACAGCCGCGTATTCTCGAAATCATAGGGCAGGGTGCCGGCCAGCGGACGGATGACGTTGTAGCCCCAGTCCTGGCGGAGCTCGATATCGAGGATCTTGACCTCGAGCACCTGGCCGGGTCTGGCGCCGCGCACCGCAACCGGGCCGGTCAGGATATGGCCCTGCATGATCGGCCGGCAATTCTCGTGGATTTCGAGATGTTCGGGAAGGATGGAGAAGCCTTCTCCGGGCAGCACCTCCGGCGGACCCGAGACGGTCTCGATCACCACCGTATCGCCGCTCTCGATGGTCAGTACGGGCTCTCGGGCGGGATCGAAGTAACCCCAGGCGCAGGTTTTCGACGACGCGGCGACGTGATGTTTCATGATCTGCTTCCCCTTGTTTGGCCAGGGGGAGACTAACGGATTTTGCAGCGCAAGCCAGCCTGCCTCATGCCGTCCTGGGACGCGCCGCGGCGATCCGGCGTTCCGTCTGGCGCAGGAGGAGCGCCAGCACGAAACCAAGCCCGGTTGCGCCGGCGATGTAATAGGGGGCGCCCTGCCAGCCGGCCGCGGCCACGATCGAGGCGAGCAGCATCGGTCCGAAGACCTGGCCTATGTTGGAACCCTGCATGACGAAGCCGCTGAACGTGCCGACAAGGTCGCGGCGCGGCGCATAGACCGGCAGAGAACCCATGATGGTCGCCGGCAGGACGCCGCCGGAGGCGGCATAGAGCACCGAAGCGGCATAGCGCATCCAGAGCGGAAAGCTATGGCCGAAGACGATGAAGGCCGTCAGCGCCAGCATCACGCAGGGGCCGGCGATCAGGATCCAGCGCGGAGCGCCCCAGCGGGCGAAAACGCCGCCGAACACGTTGCCGACGCCGTTTGCCAGCACCGCAAGCGCGGTCATGATGGAGGCGGCCGTCAGACCGATCCCCATCTCCTCGATCAGCAGCGTCGGCAGGAAGCCGAAGACGGACATGAAGCTCGCGCTGTAGGCGACGAAAATGCCCGAGAGGATCCAGGAAACGGGGCGGGATGCGGTGAGCTTGACGGAGGCCGGCAGGGATGCCGGAGGCTGCCCAGCGGGCTGCGGCTGCGCCGTTTTCATCGCCATCAGCGCGAGCATGGGGATGAGGCTCAGGACGGCAGCGAAAACCCAGGAGCCCTGCCAGCCGAACCCCGGCAGGAGGAAAGGCGAGAATATCATCATGACCGCAACGCCGACCGGCATCCATACGCCCCAGAGCGCCAGTGCAAGGCCTGTGTCGCGCGGATCGATCGAGGAGGCGATCAGGCCGGGTGCGGCAACGGAAACCATGATGAGCCCGACGCTTTCCAGGACGCGGCTTGCGAAAAGCAGCAGTTCGGAGAGCGTCGCGGCCCCGATCAGGCTGCCGGCGATGAGGAGCGCCAGGCCGAGGATCATCGAGCGGCGATGGGTCAGGTAGTCGGTGAAGCGGCCGATGACGAAGCCGCAGGCCGCGCCCAGCGCGCTCACCAGCCCCATCAGCCAGCCGGCAGCGACCAGATCCATGCCGAGTTCGGAGCGCAGCAAGGGAATGGCGGGCGGTACCTTGCCGACATGCAGAGCGGCTGCGATGCCGCCCAGTACGGCGATTGCGACATGTCCCCAACGCGTCATGCTCAGACTATTCCAATTACAAAATTCCCGGAGAAGGCTTTATCACCCCGGAACGAGTCGAGGCATAAATTCCTGGGTGGGACGCATGATTTCTCGGCTTAACGTCAGCTCGCCTTGCGGATCTGCTCGCGATTGTCCTCGACCTTCAAATTCTGCACGAGCTTGGCAAGCCAGTCGACGAAGACGCGGACCTTGTTGCTCAAATGCCGGGTCTGCGGATAGACGATGTAGAGGGGCAGGGATTCGCAATGCCAGTCGGGAAGCACCTCGACGAGATCGCCTTTCTCCACCGCTTCCCGCACCATGAAGCGCGGCGACTGCACGATGCCCATGCCGGAGACCGCTGCGTTCACATAGGATCGGGCATCGTTGACGGAGACGATATAACGCGGCGTAATCTCCAGTTCCTCATCGCCGCGGCGGAATTCCAGCGTCCTCACGCGCCCCGACTGGGCGTTCAGGTAACCGACGGAAAAATGATCCCCTTCCAAGTCCTTCGGATGTTCCGGTATTCCTACGTTGCGGACGTAGAGAGGGGCCGCGTAGGCCTGCATGCCGAGCTCGCCGACCTTGCGGGCGATCAGCGACTGGTCGGTCGGCGTCCCCGCCCGCAGCGCGCAATCGACGTTTTCGGCGATGTAATCGACCAGCCGGTCGCCGACGCCGATATCCAGCCTGATCTGCGGATAGCGTTGGTGGAAGTCGCAAAGCGACGGGACGACCAGCAGGTCCGCGAAGGCGCCGGCCATTTCCACCCGCAGCCGTCCGGACGGCTGCGTCTGCGAATTCGACATGCTGCCGTCGAGCTCATCGAGTTCGGAGAGGATCTGCGTCGCCCGCTCGTAATAGAGCGCGCCGTCGGTCGTCACCATCACCCGGCGGGTCGTGCGGTTGAGCAGCGTCGTGCGCAAATGCCCTTCGAGGCTCTGAACGAGATTGGTGACCGTCGTCTTCGGCATATTGAGCGTCGCTGCGGCGCGGGTGAAGTTGCCAGTCTCCACCACGCGGACGAAAACGCGCATCGCTGAAAGCTGATCCATCTGAGCTTCCTCGCTGCATTGCAGCATTGTTTCTGAATTTGGAATAGTGTTGCCGAATTCCGTGAACTTGTGGGAATTCTCTCGAACAATAATATCAGGTTCAAGATTGACGGCAAGCACCTCCTCTTCAATAAGGGTGCCGCACGGGATTTTTCAATGACGGCGCAGTGGGAAAATATCGCTTTTGACAGGTCGGTGAAGCCGCCTGTGCCCATGCGTCTTTATGAAGGCGCCGTTGCGGGCAAGGTGCCGCCGCTGGTACTCTACCTGCGTGGCGGCGCATTTCTGGACGAAGGCCGGAGCGAAAGCGAGCGGCCGATCGGAAAGGCGCTTGCGGAAACCGGGGCCGTGGTCCTCGAAGCGGACTATAGCAGCGTTTCGCACAACGTGTTTCCGCAGGCGATGGAATGTGCTTTCACGGCGCTCAATTGTCTCGCCAGCCGTCGCAAGCAGTTCGGCAGCGCGAAATCGCGGCTTTTCATCGCCGGCGACGAGGCGGGCGGCAATATCGCCGCCGGGGTGGCGCTCAAGGCGCGCGACCAGATGCCGGGCGAGCTCAGCGGCCAGATCCTGTTGTCGCCGATGATCGACCCGATGATGGCGACGACGTCTTTCCGCAAGGCCGACGAAATCGGCATGCGGGAGCGCTGGTCGGACGGCTGGAGCCATTACCTGCGTACGGCCTGCGTGTTCCAGCACCCCTATGCCGCGCCGTGTCTCTGTTCGCGGCTTTCGGGTGTCGCGCCGGCACTCGTCGTGACATCGGAGGACGATCCGCTGCGCGACGAGACGATCGGTTACGCCGAACGGCTCGCAGCCGCGGGCGTGTCGGTCAGAAAGAAGGTTTTCCCGGCGAGCTGCGGCTGGACGGGCATATACAAGGACGGCGACGGGAAATGGATGAGGACGCTCTGCGCCGAATTCACCGGCTTCGTCCAGGAATTAAGTGCGTAACATATTGTATTTAAAGGAAGCTAACGGCCTCCTCCCAAGGCCGTAAGGAGAGTATCGATGACATCGAAGATCAGGAACTGGGCCCTGTGGGGCACCGGACTGGGCACGGCTGCGCTGATCGCAGGCGCCTCGGTCTATCTCGATCTGCCGCAGGGCGCCAATGCGGCGCCGGCAGCGGCAGCCGCGGCTCCGGCCGTTCCCGTGACGGTCGCCACCGTCGAGCCGCGCAACGTTACCACCTGGCAGGAGTTCTCCGGCCGGCTGGAAGCCGTCGATCGCGTGCAGATCCGCCCGCGGGTCGCCGGCACCATTCAATCGGTGCATTTCCGCGAGGGTGGACTGGTGAAGCAGGGCGACCTGCTCGTCACCATCGATCCCGAGCCCTACCAGGCGGCGGTGGCGCAGGCCGAAGGCCAGGTGGCCTCCGCCGAAGCCAGGGTCGAGCTTGCCGCGACCGAACTCGAGCGCGGCAAGAATCTCGCGGCCAAGAACACCATCTCGCAGAGTGATCTCGCCCAGCGCCAGAGCACCCGCAGCGAGGCGCTCGCCAATCTCCAGTCCGCCCAGGCGGCGCTGAAGGTGGCGCAGCTCAATCTCGGCTACACGCAGATCCGCGCGCCGATTTCGGGCCGGACCGGCAGGCTGGAGATCACCGTCGGCAATCTCGTGGCGGCAGGTTCGGAGTCCGCCGTTCTGACGACGCTGGTTTCCTCCGACCCGATCTATGCGAGCTTCGATGCCAGCGAAGAGCTGGTGGCCCGCACGCTCGCCGATCTCCCCGTCGAGAACGGCGTTCCGGCGATCGAACGGGTGCCTGTCGAGGTGAATACGCTTGCCGACAACGGCACGCCGATCCGTGGCAAGCTGCAGCTCATCGACAACGAGGTGAATGCTTCCAGCGGCACGATCCGCGTCCGCGCCGTCTTCGACAATCCCGGCGGTCGTCTGATCCCCGGCCAGTTCGTGCGGGTGCGCATGGGCCAGCCGAAGGCTCAGGACCATCTGATGGTCAGCGAGCGCGCCGTCGGCACCGATCAGGACAAGAAGTTCGTCTTCGTGGTCGATGCCAACAATACCGTCGCCTACCGGCAGGTGGAGCTGGGCCTGGCAGTCGACGGCCAGCGGATCGTCGAAAAGGGCCTGAACCCGGGCGACCGCATCGTCGTCAACGGCCTGCAGCGCATCCGTCCCGGTGCGGTGGTGGAGCCGCAGGACGAAGCCAAGGTGGCAACGAAGTAACCCGCTGACCGGCACTGCCGGCCAGCTCTCGCAAGACATCAATCGCCTTTGTCGCCTGCAGCCGCCCGGCTGCGGGACGGGCGCTTTCCGTTTCTTGTTCAACCCCGGAGAGAGGGCTTTGACATGAATATATCCAGGTTTTTCGTCGACAGGCCCGTCTTTGCGGCCGTGTTGTCGATCCTCATCGTGGTGGCGGGCCTCATCGGCATGCGCGCACTGCCGATTTCCGAATATCCCGAGGTCGTGCCGCCGTCGATCGTCGTGCGCGCCACCTATCCCGGCGCAAACCCGACCGTGATTGCCGAAACGGTGGCGACGCCACTGGAAGAGCAGATCAACGGCGTCGAAGACATGCTCTACATGTCCAGCCAGGCGACGTCCGACGGCGTCTTGAACGTGACCGTCACGTTCAAGCTCGGCACCGATCCGGACAAGGCCCAGCAGCTCGTGCAGAACCGCGTCTCCCAGGCCGAGCCGCGCCTGCCGGCGGAGGTCCGCGCCCTCGGTATCACCACCGTCAAGAGCTCGCCGGACTTCATCATGGTGGTGAACCTCGTGTCGGAGGCCGACAACTACGACATCACCTACCTGCGCAACTACGCGACGCTGAACGTCAAGGACCGGCTCGCCCGCATCGAGGGGGTCGGCCAGGTTCAGGTCTTCGGCGCTGGCGACTATTCGATGCGCGTCTGGATCGACCCGCAGAAGGCGGCCGAGCACTCGCTTGCCGCCAGCGACATCTCGAACGCGATCCGGTCGCAGAACGTCCAGGCCGCAGCCGGCATCATCGGCGCATCGCCGAGCCAGCCGGGCGTCGACCTGCAGCTCAACGTGAACGCCCAGGGCCGCCTGCGGACGCCGGAGGAATTCGGCAACATCATCGTCAAGAGCGGTCAGAACGGCGAGATCACCAGGCTGCGTGACGTCGCCCGCATCGAGCTCGGCGCTGCCGACTACACGCTGCGCTCGCTGCTCGACGGCCGTCCGGCGGTCGCCGTGGCGGTTCTCCAAGCACCGGGTTCCAACGCGATCGAGATCGCAGACAACGTCCGCGCCACCATGGATCAACTGCAGCTGGCGATGCCCCAGGGCGTCAAGTACGAGATCGTCTACGACACGACCAAGTTCGTACGCTCCTCGATCGAGAAGGTCGTCGATACCTTGCTCGAAGCAATCGCGCTCGTGGTTCTCGTCGTCATTCTCTTTCTGCAGACCTGGCGCGCCTCGATCATCCCGCTGATCGCCGTTCCGGTATCGATCATCGGCACGTTCGCGGTCATGTATGCCTTCGGCTTCTCGATCAATGCACTGACGCTCTTCGGCCTCGTGCTGGCGATCGGCATCGTCGTCGACGACGCGATCGTCGTGGTGGAGAATGTCGAGCGCAACATCGAGAACGGGCTCAGTCCGCGCGACGCGACCTATCGCGCCATGAAGGAAGTCTCCGGCCCGATCATCGCGATCGCGCTGGTGCTTGTCGCCGTCTTCGTGCCGCTCGCCTTCATCTCCGGCCTGTCCGGTCAGTTCTACCGGCAATTCGCACTGACGATCGCGATCTCGACCGTCATCTCGGCGATCAACTCGCTGACGCTTTCCCCGGCGCTTGCCGCCCTTCTTCTGAAGGACCATCATGCGCCGAAGGACTGGCTGACGCGGTTTATGGACGCGGTCTTCGGCTGGTTCTTCCGCGGCTTCAACTGGGCCTTCGGAGCCGCTTCCAACGGCTACGGCCGGACGATCGGCGGATTGCTCTCCCGAAAGAGCCTGGTGATGATCATCTACCTAGCGCTGGTCGGTGCGACCTACAGCATGTTCAATGCGGTGCCGGGCGGTTTCGTGCCGGCGCAGGACAAGCAGTACCTGATCGGCTTTGCCCAGCTTCCCGACGGCGCCACGCTCGACCGCACGGAAGAGGTGATCAAGCAGATGAGCGACATCGCCATGGAGCAGCCGGGCGTCGAACATGCGATCGCCTTCCCCGGCCTGTCGATCAACGGCTTCACGATCGGCTCCAATGCCGGCATCGTCTTCGCCGTTCTCGACGATTTCGAGGAGCGCGAGACGCCGGAGCTTTCGGGCGGCGCCATCGCCATGGCGCTGAACCAGAAATATGCCGGCATCCAGGATGCGTTCATCGCCATGTTCCCGCCGCCGCCGGTCAACGGCCTCGGCCAGACGGGCGGGTTCAAGCTGCAGATCGAAGATCGGGCCGGCCTCGGCAACCAGGCACTCGACGAAGCGGCCAAGGCGGTTCTTGCCAAGGCGTATCAGACGCCGGAACTCGCCGGCATCTTCTCGAGCTTCCAGATCAACGTGCCGCAGCTCTATGCCGACCTCGACCGCGCCAAGGCCGAACAGCTCGGCGTCTCGGTGACGGACGTCTTCGAAACGCTGCAGATCTATCTCGGCTCGCTCTACGTCAACGACTTCAATGCCTTCGGCCGCACCTACAGCGTCCGGGTGCAGGCGGATGCGAAGTTCCGCGCCAAGCCGGAGGATATCGGCCAATTGAAGGTCCGTTCGCAGTCCGGCCAGATGATCCCGCTTTCCGCCCTGCTGAAGGTGGATGCGCAGACCGGGCCGGAACGCACGACGCGCTACAACGGCTTCCTGTCCGCCGACATCAACGGCGGGCCGGCACCGGGCTTCTCGTCCGGCCAGGCACAGGCGGCGATCGAGAAGATCCTCAACGAGACGCTGCCTTCCGGCATCGACTTCGAGTGGACGGACCTGACCTACCAGCAGATCCTCGCCGGCAATTCGAGCATCGTCGTCTTCCCGCTGGCGCTGCTGCTCGTCTATCTCGTGCTCGCGGCCCAGTATGAGAGCCTGACACTGCCGCTGGCGATCATCATGATCGTGCCGATGGGCGTGCTCGCCGCCTTGACGGGCGTCTGGCTGACAGGTGGAGACAACAACATCTTCACCCAGATCGGGCTCGTGGTGCTGGTGGGACTATCGGCGAAGAACGCGATCCTGATCGTGGAATTCGCCCGCGAGCTGGAGTTCGAAGGCCGGACGCCGTTCCAGGCGGCGGTCGAGGCGAGCCGGCTGCGCCTGCGTCCGATCCTGATGACGTCGATGGCCTTCATCATGGGTGTCGTGCCGCTCGTCGTCTCGACGGGGGCCGGTGCCGAGATGCGCGTCGCCATGGGCATCGCGGTCTTCTCCGGCATGATCGGGGTGACCTTCTTCGGCATCTTCATGACGCCGGTCTTCTACATGCTGGCACGTTTGCTTACCGGCAGCCGCCCCCTGCGGCAGCACGGCACGGAGGCGGCGCCCGCTCTCTCTCCAGCGGAGTAAGCTGGCCTCCAGGCCGCGCGGGTTCTTTCCACCGGGGACCCGCGCGGCAACTCCGTTTCCATCGCTTTGTTTTACGCAATTCCGGACGGAAAACCGCTACACACTTTTCCTGGAATTGCTTTAGAGCGCTCCGCCGTCTATGACGACCGTCTGGGCCGTCATGGCAGCGGAGGCGTTCGAGGCGAGGAACAGGCAGGGGCCGACAAGGTCCTCGGCCACCAGGATCCGCTTCAGGCACTGGCGGGCGATCATCGCGGCGATATCCTCTTCCTTCAGCCACAACGTCTTCTGGCGTTCGGTGACGATCATGCCGGGCAGGATGGCGTTGACGCGGATGTTTTCCGGCCCGAGCTTTCCCGCAAGGCTTTTGGTCAGTCCGACGATGCCGGCCTTGGCGGTCGTGTAGGCGGGCATTTCCCCCATGTTGAGCAGATAGGCGATCGAGGAGAAATTGACGATCGCGCCACCGCCGGCCTTGCGCAGATGCGGGACGGCGGCCTGCGAGACGAAGAACATCTGTTTCAGGTTGATCGCCTGGGATTGGTCCCAATACTTCTCCGTCACGGCCTCCAGATCGTGCCGGTCGTCCCAGCCGGCATTGTTGACCAGCACGGACAGCGAACCGAGTATTTCGGCTGCGCGATCGACCGCCGCTTTCGCCGCGGCGACATCGCTGAGATCGGCTTTCAGGTAATGAACGGAATGGCGGGCTTTTTCCGAAACGCGTGCCGCAAGACCGCGGCTGGCATCATCGGCAATGTCGATGAAGGCGACCCTGGCGCCTTGCGCGGCAAAGCCTTCCACAAGCGCTGCACCAATGCCCGATCCGCCGCCGGTGATCAGCACGCCGCGATCGGCAAGATCCGTATGACGAGCAGAGACTTCGGCCAAGACCACCTCCCTTGTTGGCGTCGGTCGCCATTTCTACCGCGTCGATGTACGAACACAAGAATGCCTGCCAAAGTCTCGCCATCGGTTGGCGTCATCATCAGGCCATGACCATAGCGACGGGAATAGCCGTGGGCGTCGGGCTTGGTACGGTGCTCGGTACAGCCATCTTCGACAATATCGGAATCGGCATAGCGGTCGGCATCGTGATCGGCGTTGCCGTTTCGCAGTTCATGCATTCGCGATTTAGATAGCTGCGCCTGCGCGGGCTTTCATGGGCCAATCCATGTGCGGGGATTTGCCTTTCGACGCCGCAGCAATTACTCGGAGAGACGCAGTTTTTTCCGACCAATTTTCCGAGTCGGAGCCACGACGACGACAAAGGAATTTTCCGTGCCCTCCCGCGCCACCGCACTTTCTCTTCCCGAAAAGACCTATGCCGCCTTCCTGTTCGACATGGACGGAACGATCCTGAACTCGATCGCCGCCGCCGAAAGGGTCTGGGGCCGCTGGGCCGCCGCGATGGGGCTCGACGTGGAAAAATTCCTGCCGACCATGCACGGCAAGCGCGGCATCGACACGATCAGCGGATTGAACCTGCCGGGGATCGATCCGGTGGCCGAAGCGGAACTCGTCCTGCGCGGCGAGATCGAGGATGTGGACGGCGTCGTGCCGATCCCGGGCGCGGTGGAGTTCCTCTCCGCGCTTCCGCCGGAGCGCTGGGCGATCGTCACGTCCTCGCCGATCGAACTGGCGAAACGCCGGCTCGGCGCCGCGGGCATTCCCGAGCCCCGCTACATGGTGACGGCCGAAGACGTCACCGTCGGAAAGCCCAATCCGCAAGGCTATATCCTGGGCTCCGAAAGGCTCGGCGTCAGCCCGTCGGACGTGCTGGTTTTCGAGGACGTGCTCGCCGGCATTCAGGCGGGCGAGGCGGCCGGGGCGGACGTGATGGTGATCACCGCGACCCATTCCCATCGGATCGAAACCGGGCATCCGAGGATACCCGGCTATCTCGAGGTCGTGCCGCATATCTCCGAAGACGGACGGCTGTCGGTTCGCCTCAAGGCCTGATTGCTCAAGCCGTCTGGTTTGCTGCGCGCATGATGCCGATCGTCGCGAACCAGAGTACGACGCCGAGGCCGATGAGGCAGGCGGCGATCACGTACTGGACCGGATCGCGGCCGGTCCAGGGACCGGCGAGGAAGGCGCATGAGATGGCGCCCAGCACCGGCAAAACGGTCGGCGTGCGGAAATGCCTGTGCTCGACCTTGTCCTTGCGCAGCACCAGCACCGCAATGTTGACGATCGTGAAGACGCAGAGCAGCAGAAGCGCGGTCGTGCCGCCGAGGGCCGGCACCCCGCCGGCAAACAGGACGAGGGCGACCGCGAGCAGCGACGTGAAGAAGATCGCCACATGGGGCGTGCGGCGGCTTGCATGTACTTTGCCGAGAACTCCCGGCAGCACGCCTTCGCGGCTCATCCCGTAGATCAGCCGGCTCGCCATCATCATGTTGATCAGTGCCGAATTGGCGACCGCGAACATGGTGATGACGGCGAAGATGCCGATCGGGAAGCCCGGCGCTCCGGCCTGGATCACCTTGAGCAGCGGCGTTTCGCCCTCGCCGAGCTCGTTGGCCGGTACAAGCGTGATGGCGGAGATCGCCACCAGCACGTAGATCACCCCGGTAATCGCAAGGCCCGTCAGCAGCACTTTCGGAAACATGCGGCTCGGTTCCTTGGATTCCTCGGCCATGTTGACCGAATCCTCGAAGCCGACCATGGCGAAGAAGGCGAGCGTGGTGGCCGCAATCACCGGCCAGAAGACGCCGCTCCCTTCCGGCGTCGCAAAGGTCCAGGCGCGCGATACGTCGCCCTGGCCGCCGGCGATCGCCCAAAAGCCGATGCCGATGATGATCAAGAGACCGGTCAGCTCGACGACGGTCAGCAGCACGTTCATCTTCACGCTCTCGCCGACGCCGCGGAAATTGATCGCGCCGACCAGCACGATGAAGCCGATGGCAAGCAAGGGCACGCCCCAGGTGCCGACGTCCATGCCGAGCGAGGTCGCGAAATTGGCGGCGAAGGCGCGCGACGCCGTGGCCGCCGAGGTGATTCCCGACGACATGACCGCAAAGGCCACCAGGAAGGTGACGAAGTGGATGCCGAAGGCCTTGTGCGTGTAGAGGGCGGCACCTGCGGCGCGGGGATATTTGGTGACGAGTTCGAGATAGCTGCAGGCGGTCAGCAGCGCCACGACGAAGGCGATGAAGAAGGGTAGCCACACGACGCCGCCCACCTGCGCGGCCACCTGACCCGTCAGGGCATAGATGCCCGTGCCGAGAATATCGCCCACGATGAAGAGGAGCAGCAGGCCCGGTCCCATGACCCGGTTGAGTTCCGTCTCCTGTTCGCCCAGTTCCGCGACCGGTTCTTTCATCAGACTCCTCCTGAAATGATTTTCGTCCCGCAATTCCTTCAATGAAAACAGAGGCCGCGAGTTCCCTCGACGAAGATGATGATGCCTGATTGCTGCAGGGGTTGTCGCTGGAGGCACATTTTCGTGATAATATTGCACTCGATGCAATAATTCACTAAGTACCGCTTCATTGCCGCGCACCGGCAAAATATTGCACCCAGGCGGAGCATTTTTCAAAACGGAGGTTGTTTATGCCTTGGAATTGCCACGCAGGCTGTCAAGCTCGGCGGAATACTCGATCGCATTTTCAAAATGGTGAGTCTCTGACCATGACAGCCGACGCCGCCTTCTCCGATTTCTTGCATTTCTTCCGTTCCTGGATCAGCAATCCTCTGCGTGTTGCCGCCGTCGCCCCCTCCGGCGATTCCCTTGCGCGGCTCATGACCCAGGAGATCGCCCCGGTCGACGGGCCGATCATCGAGCTCGGGCCGGGGACAGGCGTCTTCACCCGCGCATTGCTTGCCCGCGGCATTGCCGAATCCGATCTGACGCTGATCGAATACGGCGCGGAATTCGTCCCCGGCCTTCAGCGGCGTTTCCCGCAGGCGCGGGTGCTGCAGATGGACGCCGCGAAACTCGGCCATGCCGATCTCTTCGAGGGCGAACCGGTGGGGGCGGTAATCAGCGGCCTGCCGCTGCTGTCCATGTCGCCGCGCAAGATAACCGCGATCCTCGGCGGCGCCTTCACCTATATTCGCCCGGGCGGCGCCTTCTACCAGTTCACCTACGGGCCGCGCTGCCCGGTGCCGCGGCCGATCCTCGACCGGCTCGGCCTCAAGGCAACGCATATCGGTCACACGGTGCGCAATATTCCGCCGGCCGCCGTCTACAGGATTTCCCGGCGCAAACCGCTCGACCTGACACGCGAGCGTCCCAAATATGGCGGCGGAGCGGAGGCGGGCCCGATTCCGGATGCCGGCCGGACGGGTGAGTGAGCGAAAACGGGTGGAATGACGAAAGCAGGAATTACGGAGACCGAGGGCAGGCGCGAACGAAAACGCCGACAGACCCGCGAGCGCATCGAACAGGCGGCGATGGAACTGTTCCTCGAACGGGGATTCGACGCGACGACGATCGAGGACATCGCCGCACGAGCGGATGTCTCCAAGCGCAGCTTCTTCGATTATTTCCCTTCCAAGGAAGACGTCGTCTTTGCCTGGCAGGACGGGTTTGCGGATCGGATGATGGAGGCGATAGCCTCGCGGCCGGCCGACGAGCCGGCGGTCCAGGCGGTGCAGTACGGGTTGGTGAGCGCCGTCGTGTCGGCCGCCGACGAGAGGGCGCTGAAGCTCGGCGAGCTGATCCGGTGCACGCCGGCGCTGAGAGCCAGGGACCAGCTCAAATACGCCAAGCTGGAAGCGAAGCTCACCGAGGCGCTGAAGGCCCGCAGCCGCAGCGACGAGGAGCGGGAGCGCATGCGGCTTCTGGCGGCGGTCGTGATGGGTGCCTTGCGGGTGGGCGGCGAACGCTGGGCCGAGCAGCCGCCGGGCGTCTCGCTCGAAACCTTCGCACACCGTTTCTTTGCCGATTTCTGGAAAACGCTCGGCGATTTCGGCGGTGAAGGCAGCGGCATCAGAACAGACTGAGCGTGGCGGCGGCCAGCACCAGATAACGTATTCCCTTGCCGATGAAGACGAGAACGAGGAAGGTCGGCAGCGGCTCCCTGAGAACGCCGGCCGCCACGGTGACGCCGTCGCCGCCGATCGGCAGCCAGCTCAATAGCAGGGACCATTTCCCGTATTTCCGGTACCAGACCTGGGCCTTTTCGAGCTTTTCCGGTGTCACCGGAAACCAGCGCCTGTCGCGGAACCGTTCGATGCCGCGGCCGATGAACCAGTTGACGGCGGCGCCCAGCGTGTTTCCCACCGTGGCGACCAGAAGCAATCCGGCGAGCGAATATTTTCCGGTGAGGATCAGGCCGACAAGGATCGCCTCCGATTGCATCGGGAAAATCGTCGCGGCGATGAAGGCTGCGGAAAAGAGCCCCGCATAGGCGGCGAAATCGAGCATGGCTGGACCTGGGCAAGGCGAAACAAAAGGGCGGACTTCCGTCCGCCCTTCCGGAATCTTGGGGTATCGGCGGTCAGGCCCGGCTGGCGCGCTCGCCTTCGTCGATGACGGTTTCGTCGGCAGCCTCGGCCTGATGCGCCTTCCGGCGCGTACGCCAGTCGCCCAGGAAGAGCAGGATCGGCGCAGCGATGAAGACGGAGGAGGAGGCCGCGATGACGATGCCGAATACCATCGGGATCGCGAAGCTTTCCACCGCGCTGCCGCCCCAGATCGCCATCGGCAGCATGGCGAGGAAGGCCGTGCAGGACGTGTAGAGGCTTCGGGCAAGCGTCTCGTTGATCGACCGGTCGATCAACTCCCGCAGCGGCATCTTCTTGTAGAGCCGCATGTTTTCGCGCATGCGGTCGTAGACGACCACCTTGTCGTTGACCGAGTAGCCGACCAGCGTCAGGAGCGCTGCGATGGCGGTCAGGTTGAAGTCGAGACCGGTCAGCGCGAAGAAGCCGATCGTCTTCGTCACGTCGAGGACGAGGGTCGCGATCGCGCCGACGGCGAAGGGCCATTCGAACCGCGCCCAGATATAGACGAGCATGGCGAGCGAGGCGAGCACGACGGCAAGGATGCCGGCGGTGGCAAGCTCGCCGCTGACCTTCGGACCGACGACTTCGGTACGCTCCACCTTGGCGCTCGGGTCGATCTTGACCACTTCCGCCTTCAGCCTCTCGACCGCCGCCGTCTGGGCTTCTTCGCCGCCCGGCTGGCGTTCGACGCGCACCAGGAGGCGGTTGTTGCCGCCGAATTCCTGCAACGCGACTTCGCCCATGCCGAGTTCGCCGAGGCCGGAGCGGAAGGCCGCGAGATCGGCTTCCTGCTGAGTGACGACCTCCATCTGGATGCCGCCGCGGAAATCGACGCCGTAGTTCAGGCCGGGGGTGATGAAGAGGACGATCGAGGCGAGCGACAGCACGATCGACACGCCGATACCGATGAAGCGACCCTTCATGAACTGGATCTGGGTGCCGTCCGGTATGAGGTTGATCGGCAGGAGCGGCTTGATGTCGATCTTCTTCAGCTTCTGCCGGGCGGCGATGTAGATCATCACCACGCGGACGATCGAGACGGCCGTGAACATGGAAATCCCGATGCCGAGACCCATCGTGACGGCGAAGCCGCGGACCGGACCCGTACCGAACCAGAAGAGCAGCACGGTTGCGATAAGCGCCGTTACGTTACTGTCGACGATGGTGGAATAGGCGCGCTTGAAGCCCGCATCGATCGCGGCGAAGGCGCTGCGGCCCTTTCGCGTTTCCTCCTTGATGCGTTCGTTGATGAGAACGTTGGCATCCACCGCAAGACCGATGCCGAGTACGATACCGGCGATACCGGGCAGCGTGAGCGTCGAACCGATCAGGGTCAGGCCCGCAAAGGTCAGGATGACGTTGATCAGGAGCGCGACATTGGCAAGGATGCCCCATGCGCCGTAGAGGAAGAACATGAAGGCGACGACCAGGCCGAAACCGATGAGGCCGGTGAAAATGCCCATCTCGATGGCGTCGGCTCCGAGATCGGCGCCGACGGTGCGTTCCTCGATGACGGTCAGCTTGGCGGGCAGGGCGCCGGCACGCAGGAGCGCTGCGAGCGTATTGGCTTCTTCGACGGTGAAGCCGCCGGAAATCTGACCGGAGCCGCCGGTGATCGGCGTGCGGATGACAGGGGCGCTCAGTACTTTGTTGTCGAGCACGATCGCGAACGGCCGGCCGACATTCTGCTGGGTGATCTGGGCGAAGCGGTTGGCGCCGGCACTGTCGAAGCGGAAGTTGACGACCGGCTCGTTGGTCTGCTGGTCGAAGGCGGCGCGGGCATCCGTCAGCCGGTCGCCGGAGAGCTCGACCCGGTCAAGCACGGGATATTGGTTGCCGCCCTCGTCGGCGAGCATGGTGACGCCGGGCTGGCCCTGCTGGCCGAGCAGATGGAAGCTCATTTTCGCGGTCGAACCGAGAAGCTGGCGAAGGCGCGACGGATCCTGCTCGCCGGGGAGCTGGACGAGGACACGGTCGGAGCCGACGCGCTGGATCGTCGGTTCGGCGACGCCCACCTGGTCGACGCGCTGGCGGATGATCTCGAGGCTCTGCTCGACGGCTGCGGTAATATGCGAATTGATGCCCGCATCCGTCTGCGCGATCGAGATCGTGTTGTCGGTGGGCGTGGTGATCGAAAGATCGCTGCCGCCCACGGTCGTGCCGAAGCCGACCGGGTTGGCGAGCGTCTGCAGCTCGGTCACGGCGGCGGCGCGCTGGGCCGGATCGCGGAGTGCGACCGTGATCGCATCGCCGGAGCGGCGGATCGCCGACGTGTTGATGTTCTTGTCGCGGAGAACGCGGCGCGCATCCTGAAGCAGGCTCTGGACGCGTTCGTTGATCAGATCGGCACGGTCCACTTCCAGCACGAGGTGCGAACCGCCGCGCAGGTCGAGACCGAGCGAAACGCGGCTATGCGGCAACCAGGAGGGAAGACGGTCGAGCGCCGACTGCGGGATGACGTTCGGCAACGCCACCAGGATGCCGATCAAGATGATGAGAGCATAGCTCGCCACCAACCACGGGGAATTTCTCATGTTTCTAATCCTGCTGAGCCCGCGTCGCGCTTCCAGGCGGTCAGGGGCGGTATGCATTTATTCGTGAAAGCGCCGAAGCGCGCCGTCCTCAGGCGCCAGCGGGCGGTGCGCGCGGCAGCGATCCCGGCCAGAAAGACAAGGCGGCGGGATTGGAAGACGGTCTCGGCGCAACGACCGAGGCGTAATGCGGAAAGGCGATTTCGAAGGAGCGAGGCGCGAGGGCGCCGTTGCCAGCCTGCCAATGAGCGCCGGCCGCATCCTTGCGATCGGCGGAGACGACGGCCCTCAGCGGCTCCCGCTTGGAGAGGTGCGGCGCGTCCGTGCTCTTGTCGGCAGACTGGACGCCGCGCGGGAACTGCACGTCCTTCACGACGCCGGAGAGCAAACCGAAGAGCGCGGCGATCAGCAGGGCTGCGGCAAAGACCGGCCACCGCGACAGGAGATGATCCCCGCCACGTTCGCTTCTCGTCCGCCTATCCTGCGGAAACGGCGCCATCCGCATCAGCTCCGGAGCGTTAAAATTCCCGAAGCATCTGCTTCGGAACGGAATGCCGCCTTCTAAAGGAGAGCCTGAAGGCGGTCAATCTCCAGTCGGTGCGAACCTAGTTCCGGATTGCGGCAGCATTGCCGACGCTCACGGCATTCCGGGCCGAAATCGGCATGTTTGCCGCCGCAAGCCATTGCCCGCAGTCTCTGGCCGTCACTTGTGAATCGGGTCCTTCCACAGAACCTCTTCCGGCTTTTCGACCGGCTCGATGTCGAGGTTCACCACGACCGGCTCCTGGCCGGAGCGCACCAGCACGCATTCGAGCGTCTCGTCGCGGCTGGCGTTGATCTCCTGGTGCGGCACATAGGGCGGCACGTAGATGAAATCGCCGGGACCGGCTTCCGCAACGAATTCCAGATTGTCGCCCCAGCGCATGCGCGCCTTGCCCTTCACCACGTAGATGATGCTCTCGAGGTCGCCGTGGTGATGGGCGCCGGTCTTGGCGTTGGCGTGGATCGTCACGGTGCCTGCCCAGATCTTCTCGGCGCCCGCCCGCGCATTGTTGATCGCGGTCGCGCGGTTCATGCCGGGCGTCTGGGCCGTGTTCGGAT
The DNA here is from genome assembly GCF_030378245.1 of Neorhizobium sp. CSC1952. Classification (NCBI taxonomy): domain Bacteria; kingdom Pseudomonadati; phylum Pseudomonadota; class Alphaproteobacteria; order Hyphomicrobiales; family Rhizobiaceae; genus Neorhizobium; species Neorhizobium sp. CSC1952. Next base: position 4,133,655 of record NZ_CP128416.1, read on the forward strand.
CGAGCGAATTGCCGGGAATGACCTTGACGCCGTGCTCGCGCCAGTCGACGTGGGTGTGATCGTCATGATCGTGATGATGGTCGTCGTGACTATGGCTCAAGGTCTGCTCTCATTGATTAGGACGGGGCTCACCAACTCTCTCGAGAAGGGGGTCCGCGAGCCCCTGACCGGCATCATGCCGGCTGGGAGCCCACGTAGCTTTGCTCGGCGAACATGTTCAATGGGAACCCGCCAAAAGTCAAAGTCTTGGTGACGAAAGCCTGACGGCTCCGTCCCGATTCGGTGCAGCGGTCAGGCGCCGATCGCAGTCTTCACCCGCTCCCGCGTCAGCGGCAGGTCGAAGAGCCGCTTGCCGATCGCGTTGCGGACCGCGTTGGCGACCGCCGCCGATGTCGGGCCTTGCGCCGCCTCGCCGGTTCCCAGGAACGGCGTGCCGGGCCGGTCGATGATATGCACCTCGACCGTATCGGGCACGCTTGCGAAGCGCATGATCGGATAGCTCGACCAGTCGGTGCTGGTGATGCGGGTCCGGTCGAAGGTCACCGCCTCGTAGAGCGTCCAGCTGATCGATTGCAGGATGCCGCCTTCCGTCTGGTTCCTGATGCCGTCCGGATTGACCGCCTGGCCGCTGTCGATCGCCGAGACCGCACGGATGACCCGGACGCGGCCTGTCTCCTGTTCGACCTGCAGCTCCAATGCGATCGCCAGATAGGCCGCGTGGTTCTTGTAGCGGGCGAAGGCGAAACCGACGCCGTGGCCGCGCGGAACCTCGTTCTTGCCCCAGCCGAATTTTTCCGCCGCAAGCTTCACGACGTCGGCGGCCCGGTTGTCGGTGAGATGCTTCAGCCGGAATTCGACCGGATCGGTCTTTGCGGCGATCGCCAGCTCGTCCATCGTGCTTTCGATCGAGAAGACGTTCGGCTGGGCGCCGAGGCCGCGAAGCGCCGAAACGCGGAGCGGCATGTCCGGCAGGAAGTGCCAGAGGATCCGGCGGTTCGGGATCGCATAGAGCGGATCGGCATTGCGGTCGCCGTTGCCGTTCGGGTTGATGCTGAGCTTCGGCAGCTTGAGCGGCGTCGCATTGCCTTTGGTCCGTCCCGCCAGCAGCGAGCCCGCGTCGCCGGGGCGCGTGCCGTGGGAATTGCTCCAGAGGTCATAGGCCCAGTTGTCGATCTTGCCATCGGGCCCGACCGACGCCTTGATCTTCGTGACCATGCCGGGGCCATAGGGTTCCCACATGTGCTCCTGCTCGCGCATCCACTGAACGCGGATCGGACGGCCCGGAACCTTGGCGGCGATCAGGGCCGCATCCGCTGCGGCATCGTCGGCGCCGTTGTGGCCGTAGCAGCCGGAGCCTTCCACGTGGATGACCCGTACCTTGTCTTCCGGCAGGCCGAGCATCTGGGCGATCGCCTCGCGGTCCGGAAAGACGCCCTGCGTATGCGACCAGACGTCCATCGTGCCGTCGGGTTTCATGATCGCGATGCCGCAGGAGGGACCGATCGAACCGTGCATGATGTAGGGGCGCGTAAACGTCGCCTCGAAGGTCGGGCCGTTGGGGAAGGCCGGCGCGCCAGATTCCGCGACCGTGCCGATATCGCCTTCCATGGCGACCAGCTCGGCGGGAAGGATCGCCTGATCCGGCAGGTTGGCCGGCTCGTCCCACTCGGCCGCCTGCTCCAGGGCGCGCATCGCCTTGATCGCCTGATATTCCTTCTCGGCGACGACCGCGAGGAAGTCGCCGTCGCGGACGACCGAGATGACGCCCGGCATCGCCTCGATGGCGGAGGCATCGAGGTTCTTCAGCGTAGCGCTGTAGCTCGGCGGACGCACGACGCGGGCGTGCACCATGCCGTCTAGCCTCAGATCCTGGATGTAGGCGACACCGCCCGTGACCTTGCCGGGAATGTCGACGCGCTGCAGATCGCGGCCGATGACGCTGAACTGGTCCGGCGTCTTCAGTCTGGATTGCGGCTGCGCTTCGACATGCAGGAACTCACCCGCAACGAGTTCGCCATAGCCGATCGAGCGGCCGTCCGGCGCGACGATCGTCTTCTTCTCGGCCTTGAGCTGGTCCGCCGGCAGGTTCCATCGGGTGGCGGCCTGACCGATCAGCAGTTCGCGCACTTGGGCTGAGGCATTGCGGATCGCCGTGCCGCTGTTCTGCATCGACTGGCTGCCGGCGGTAAAACCCTCGTCCGGCGTGCGGGCGGTATCGGCGGTGATGAGCTCGATATCGCCGGGTTCCACGTTCAGTTCCTCGGCCGCGACCTGGATCAGCGGCGTGCGGATGCCCTGGCCGAGTTCCACCTTGCCGGTGAAGACGGTGATCTTGCCGTCGGCGTCGATGCGGATCCAGCTGTCGAGGAAACGATCGGTGTTCAGGCTGCCGGGTAGAGCCGGCGGTTTGGCCGGGGCAGGGGCTGCCGGAGGCTGCGCCGGCTGCTGCGCGAGCGCGTTTGCCACCGAGAAGCTGACGACGAGGGCGCCGGTGCCTGCGAGCAGACCGCGGCGGGTGATTTCGGCCTTGTTGAACGTGTCCATCAGCCGGCACTCCTGTTCGTGGCAGCCGGAACGGCCGCCTGTTCCATCAGTTCGCTGGCGCGCTTGATGGCGGCCATGATTCGCATATGGGTGCCGCAACGACAGAGATTGGTGCGCAGCGCCGAGCGGATGTCGTCGTCGCTCGGTTTGGGGTTGTGCTTCAGAAGGGCGGTCGCGCTCATCATCATGCCGGCGATGCAATATCCGCACTGCGCGGACTGCTTTTCGATGAAGGCCTGCTGGATCGGGCCCGGGTTTTCGATCGTGCCGAGGCCTTCGACCGTGGTGATCTCGCGCTCTTCGGCGACCAGCAGCGGTGTGACGCAGGAGAGCGCCGCCCTGCCGTCGATCATGATCGTACAGGCGCCGCACTGGCCGAGGCCGCAGCCGTATTTCGCGGCATTCAGCTCGAGATCGTCGCGCAGCACGTAGAGGAGCGGCGTATCCGGCTCCGCATCGACCTGATGGTTCTGTCCGTTGACGTTAAGCGTGATGGTCATGTCTACTCCTTCGCGCCGACATTCTTCGGCGCTCTTTCAATGCCGTCGGAGGCCAGCACGGTGACTGGATATTCGCCGGAGCGGGTTTTGGCGACGAGATCGGTCAGTCCGGTCCAGGCGGGCTGATCGGAGAAGCGGGCGCGCAGATAGCCGAGGAGGTCGGCGACCTGCTGGTCGTTGAGCGTATTGCCGAAAGCCGGCATCACGGCGCTCGGCTGGCCGTCCCCTGGCGGCAGGCCGAACATCACGACATTGACGATGTTCTGCGGGTTCGGCGCGTTGACGGCGGTGGAGAGCGCGAAGTTCAGGCCGCCATAGGGCTGAGGTCTGCCGCTCTCATGACAGGTGGCGCAGGCCGCGCCGTAGATCGCGGCTCCCGGATGTGCGGAGAGGTCGGCAGAGGCCTTGTTCTCGTCGAGCGCCGCCGTGGTGATGTTGGCGCCGCCATTGCCGAAGCTCCGGGTCAGGCGCTCGCCTTTCTCCTTGCGCTCGGGCGAGGGCTCGCCCATGACGGAGGCGACATAGGTCGCAATCGCGCGGATATCGCTGTCGGACAGAAGGCCGAGATTGCCCGTGACTTCCGCCATGGGGCCGCGCGAGACGCCGTGCAGTTCATGCCAGCCGTTGCGCAGGTAGAAAGCGACGCTGTCGACGGTCCACGGGACCGGCGAATGAGAGCTGGCGTTGATCGCATAGGCCTGCCAGCCTTCCGCTTCCCCGCCTCCGAAATGACGATTTCTGTCTTCGGCCCCGAATGCGTTTCGGGGCGTATGACAGGCGCCGCAGTGCCCAAGCCCTTCGGCGAGATAGCGGCCGCGGTTCCACTCCTCGCTCTGCGACGTATCCGGCTGCATGCCTCCTTCGTGGAGGAAGAGCAGGTTCCAGCCGACGAGAAGCGGGCGGAATTGCAGCGGGAAGACGAGGTCGTTGGCGGGCGCGGTCGCCTTGACCGGCTCACGTGTCATCAGGAAGGCGTAGAGCGCCTTGTTGTCCTCTTCCGTCACCCAGGTGAAATGGTCGTAGGGGAAGGCCGGATAGAGATGGTTGCCTTCCCGGTCGACCCCTTCGCGCATGGCGCGGACGAAGGCAGCCTCGCTCCAGCGGCCTATCCCCGTTTCCGGATCCGGCGTGATGTTCGTCGAATAGAGCGTGCCGAACGGCGTCGGAACCGGGAGCCCGCCGGCGAACGCTTCCTGGCCGGGCTCGGTATGACAGGCGATGCAGTTTCCGACCGCGGCGAGCTGCGCGCCCTTGGCGACCAGATCGGGAGGATATTGGGCGTTCGCTGCCTGATTATCCGGAGGGATCTCCGAACGCCATCCGATGAGAAGAAACCCGACGGCGGCGATCACCGCCAATGTCAGAAGAATAGAAATTGCTCGAAGAAATCGCATGCCAGACTCAACCTCGGTCTATCGTATGACAGTCTGATGGTATTCCCTCTCTTTCTTGATCAAAAGCAAGTTTTTTCAGCAAAAATAGAAAGCCCTGCCTGTGCGATCGGCACGGGCAGGGCCTGGATGGGGCTTTTGCGTAGGTTCGAAGAGATCAGGCGCCCTGAATGAGCGGCAGGACCTCGAAAATGCCGTGGTATATCATGGTGGCCGCGACGTAGACGATGACCGCGAGGCCGAGATAGGCGATCCAGCGGAAGCGGGCGAGAAGCTTGGCGACGAAATTGGCGGCGACCCCCATCAGTGCGATCGAGATGACGAGGCCGATGATGAGCACGGTCGAGTGCTCCTGCGCGGCGCCGGCAACGGCGAGCACGTTGTCGAGCGACATGGAGACGTCGGCGACGACGATCTGAGTCGCGGCTTGAAAGAACGTCTTCTGCGGCGTGTTTTCAGCGGCTTCCGCTGCGCCGGCATGGGCTGCGTCAGCGTCGTTTTCACGAAGCTCGCTCCACATCTTCCAGCAGACCCAGGCGAGCAGCACGCCGCCGAGGAGCTGGAGGCCCACGATGCCGAGCAGGTAGGAGGTGATGGCTGCGAAGACGATGCGCAGCACGGTCGCGGCGGAGATGCCGAAGAGGATAGCCTTCTTGCGCAGCGCAGGCGGAAGGCCGGCAGCGGCAAGGCCGATGACGATGGCATTGTCGCCCGAGAGGACGAGGTTGATGGCAATGACCTCGAGAAGGGCCGCAAAACCGGCCGCGGTGAAGAGTTCCATCATGAAGGCAAACCTGAGTAGACGTTGGATGGCGGGCCTGGAATTCGCTTCCAGTCACATTTTCGTGGGGCATTGGTACAGGATATTTCAGCGGCCTTGGCAAGCGAAAAATTGCGCTCTGTCAAATGCCATTATCCATTGTGCAACAGGCTGTGGCGACCGGGACGCGCAGCAGATATCAGCAATGGCCCGGGTTTACCTCCGTTCACTTCCGCTTGCCGCAATCCCGCCACTCTCCTATATGGCCGTTCGACGAAGGCAGGCCGGTTCTTCCCGATACCGCCAGGCGCGATCTGCAAGGAGATGTCCATGCCGCAAAAGGCCGTTGTGCTCATCGTCGAAGATGAGCCGCTGATCCGCTTCACCACGCTCGACGCGCTGGAGGAAGTCGGGCATGTGGTGCTGGAAGCCGCCAATGCGGACGAGGCGATGGTGCTGTTCCGCAACCGGCCCGATATCAATATCGTCTTCACGGATGTCAACATGGCCGGCTCCATGGACGGCATCCAGCTCGCCCGGCGCATCCGCGCCATACGCCCGAGTGTGGGAATCATCATCACGTCCGGCGTGGTCAACCTCGATCCCATGCTTCTGCCGGCCAATACCGTCTTCCTGCCGAAGCCCTATCAGCACGAGAAGCTGCTGACCTCCATCCACGAACTGCTGCCTTGATCCTGAAGGGAACCGGCGGAACCAAGCGCCTAGAGTGTTTCCTTGTTAGATTGAAGCATTCTGCCGGAGCAGGTTTTCGTTGGGGCAAAGGCGATTGGCGAAGGGCATACCCGTTGGTACGTCCGAGCCGATCGCCTTTGATCCCGGCGGAAAGATGCCCGGCCCTGCGGGTTGGCTGAAACGGGCCGCCTGATCGACCGGCTGGCTCGGCTGTAGGGCGGGGCTACGACCTGCGCCAGCCGGTCGACCATCCGACTCCGTTTGAGCCAACAGAATGCTTCAATCCAACAAGGAAACGCTCTAGGTTTCCGGTTATCCTCTCCGGTCAAACGGAGGAGTTTTCGAGATGGCTACGAGGTCCGCCGCGCTTTCCGCCGTGGTTCCGCCACCCCGTATTTTCACAGCGGCAGGCCTCCATCCGGAATGGCGACGCCGGATGAAGCGGAAAACATCTTTACTCTATGCCAATCTCTAGTAACCTGATCGAGATTGAAGCGACCACCGCAAACGGGTTCAAAACGCTTGCGGGCTTCCAAGACGACCCTTTCGCCCAACCTTCAAAAAACGGACGGGGAGTGTGTGCTTGATGACCTATGACGTCGCCATCGTCGGTTCCGGTTTTTCCGCAATCGCCCTCACAATCAACCTCCTGCGCTTCCTGCCGTCGTCCGCCTCCATCGCCGTGATCGGCGACGATCCGGGCTTCGGACGGGGCACGGCCTACCGTACCGAATTCTACCTGCATCGCCTCAACGTACCTGCGGCGCGCATGAGCGTGTTTCCGGACCGTCCGGACGATTTCGTCGAATGGCTGCGCCGTCAGGGCAGGGCGGCCTTCGCCGAGGATTTCGCCTCGCGCGGCGACTACGGGCTCTATCTGCGCGACACGCTGGCTTCGCTTCTGAGGCCGCGCGAGCGGCGGGCGCGGGTGGATTTCGTCAAGGCGAAGGCAACCGCGTGTGTTCAGTGCGAGAGCGACGGCCTCGTCTTCTGCCTCGACAATACCGGCGAACTGAAGGCCCGCAACGTCATCCTGGCGCTCGGTGTGGGTAATGCCGATCTGCCCTTGCCCAAGGATCGCGTCGATGAGGCGGCTCGTCCGCGCATCATCGACAATCCGTGGCGGCTCGGCTGGCTTTCGCGGGTCGGGCGGACCGACGAGATCTGTATCTTCGGCTCCGGCCTGACGATGATCGACCAGGTGCTGTCGCTGCGTGCCCAAGGGCATCGCGGCCGTATCCACGTCCTGTCGCGTCGCGGGCTGGTGCCGCATCCGCATTCCGCCCGGCGTGCCGCACCCGTGCCGCCTGAACTGCCGGAAAGCCGGGAGATCAGCACTCTCCTTCGTGCACTGCGCCGGCAGGTCGACAAGGGCGCCGATTGGCGGGCGGTGATCGACGGCCTGAGGCCGCAGACGCAGGCGCTCTGGCAAAGCCTCGGCACGGAGCAGCGCGGCCGCTTCCTGCGTCATGCGCTTGCCTGGTGGAACATCCACCGCCACCGGATCGCGCCGGAGGTTTTCACCCGTTTCGACGCGCTTATGAAGGACGGCACGGTGACGGTGCATGCGGGCTATCTGCGATCGATCGAAAAGGAGGGTAGCGGCGCAAGCGTTCACTATCGCAGGAGAGGCAGGCGGGACATCGCCGCATTCCATGCGGACTGGGTCGTCAATTGCACGGGCATGGAGCGCGCCGGCATCGGCCATTCGCCATTGCTCACGGCGATGCGCGACCGCCGGATGATCGCCATGGACGACTTGGGGCTCGGCATTTCCGTCGATCCGCAGTCCCGCGTTCTCGATCCGCAGGGGCGACCGCAGCCCGGTCTTTTCGCCGCAGGCGCGCTCACGGCGGGCCAATTCTGGGAGATCACGGCGGTGCCGGATATCCGCGTCCAGGCCAAGGCGCTTGCCGAAACGGTCGCCGCCGAGATCGCCCGGAGGGCGCCCCCCTACGCCCGCATCGCGTGATCGGGCGGGGCTTTAGCATTATTTTCTCCTGGCCGCGCATCTCAGGCAGGTTCCTTGCTTTCATGTCGGGGCGCCGGCGCTAATCTCAGTCAAGTCATTGCGCGGAAAGGAACTTGCATGGCCTTCAAACTCGTCGGGCTCGCGGGCAGCTACAATCGTCCCTCCAAGACCTTTGCGCTGGTCAACCATATCGCGGCGATCGCTGCCGAGCGCTATGGCTTCGAGACGCAGGTCCATGACCTGACCGATGTGGGGCCGTCGCTCGGCCTGGCGCAGCGCCAGAGCGATCTCGACAGCAATGCCGCAAGGGTGCTGGAAGATGTCGTCGAAGCCGATTTCCTGATCGTCGGCTCGCCGACCTACAAGGGCAGTTATCCCGGGCTCTTCAAGCATTTCATCGATCTGATCGATCCCGAACAGCTCCGTGCCAAACCGATCCTGATCACGGCCACCGGCGGCGGCGACCGCCACGCGCTGATGGTCGAGCACCAGCTGCGGCCGCTTTTCGGTTTCTTCACGGCCCATACCTTGCCGACCGCCGTCTATGCCTCCGACCGGGATTTTTCCGATTATCGCGTCGTTTCCGAAGCGCTGCAGCAGCGGATCGGTTTTGCCGTCGACGAGCTCGCGGCCTTCTTCCCCCAGCAGGCGCTTGCGGCCGCCGAATAGGCGGCAGAACTTTACTTTCGCCTTCTTTGCCGTCATCAATGCCCGCGCTGTGGTAAGCGAGGAATGACGAGCATGGCCATCGAACAGGATATCGGGCGCATCGCCGAGCAGGAGAAGGCGCTCGTCTTCGACCGCTTCGATCTCACCACCGCCTGGGAGCTCGGATCGCTGCTTCGCCAGATGGCGACGGAGCGCGGGCTCGGTGTGGCGATCGACGTGCGGCTGCATTCCATGCCTGCCTTCTATGCGGCCCTGCCGGGTTCCACCGCCGACAATGAGGGCTGGGTGCGCCGCAAGCGCAATCTTGTGCTGCGCTTCTTCCAGTCGAGCTATGCGATCGGCTGCAAGCTTGCCCAGCAGGATACGACCCTGGAGGCGAAATTCGGGCTATCCTCCTCCGATTATGCCGCGCATGGAGGCAGTTTCCCGATCAGCCTGACGGGTGTCGGCTGCATCGGCGCGGTAACCGTGTCTGGCCTGCCGCAGCGGGAAGATCACAATCTGGTCGTGGAAGCGCTTGCCCGCATGCTCGGAATGGATATTTCCAAGCTCCGCCTCGACTGAGGAGATGCCCATGGTTCAAGCAGACGTCAAAACGCCGGAAGAAGTGTTTTCCTTCTGGTTCAAGGAGCTGACCCGCAAGGACTGGTTCGAGAAGAACGAGGCATTGGACGAGGCCATGCGCAAGCACTTCGCGGCCACGCATCTTTCGCTTGCGCGCGGCGAGCTCGACGCCTGGCGGACGTCGCCCGCAAACCGGCTTGCTGCCGTCATCATGCTCGACCAGTTCTCGCGCAACATCTATCGCGGCACGCCGCTCGCCTTCGCGACCGACTGGCTGGCGTTAAGGGAGGCGAAGCTCGCCATCGAGGCCGGGGCCGACATGGCTGTTCCGGCAGAGCAGCGCTGTTTCTTCTATCTGCCCTTCGAGCATTCGGAAAACCTTGCCGAGCAGGACCGTTCGGTCGAGCTCTTCACGATGCTCGGGGATCCGGAATATCTGGATTATGCAGAACGTCACCGGGCGGTGATCCGCGAATTCGGGCACTTTCCGCACCGGAATGCCATCCTGGGACGGGAATCGACCGCCGCCGAGCTGGAGTATCTTTCCAGGCCCGGCGCCGGTTTCTGAGGACGCGCTAGCGCCGGATCATCCGGCCGACCGCGATCAGGATGCAGGCGCCGATGAAGCCGGCGATGAGATAGCCGATCCATCCGCCGAGCACGACGCCGAAAAGGCCGAGAATGGCATTGGCGATGATGGCTCCGACAATGCCGAGAAGGATGTTCATGAGGATGCCCATATTGCTCTTCATGAACTGTTCCGCGAGCCAGCCCGCGATACCCCCGATAATGATGGCTGCGATCCAGCCTACCCCTGCACCTTCCATGATTTGCTCTCCTGTCTGATATTGGCAAAAGGTAACGCGGGGGAAATGTTCCAGGTTCCGTCGATTGTTCCAATTCGTACGATCCGAGTGAGACCTTCCTTTTCTTCGCCCAGAAGTCGCTCTACCTTCGCCGGCGAATCCGATCGAAAGATAAAGAGCAGAAACTTGGCAGAAACTTTCACGACCGGCCCCTCCATCGTTCGGCGCTTCGCCCGTGCGTTCATTGCGGCTTTCCTGATCGCGGTCCTCGCCGCCCCGCTTTTCCATCCGACATCCGCCGCAGCGCAGGCGCAGCCGCAGGCAGCCTCCGACGTAACGGTCGATTCCATCAATGCGGATATGCGCAACAAGATCGATGCGATCCGCCAGCAGCTCAATACTTTCCGCGGCCGTGTGGAAAGCGATGCGCAGGACGATGCGCGTCTTGCCGAGCTGAGGGTCCAGGCCGAGGAGATCGTCGGCGCGATGCAGGCCATCGCCGATGCGATGAAGACGCGTGTCGAGCAGATCCAGTCGCGGCTTACGAGCCTCGGCGACGCGCCGGCCGCCGGGCAGCCGCCCGAGGCGCCGGCGGTGGCGGAAGAACGCAGCCGGCTTCTCAACGAACGTTCGGAGCTGAACCTCATCGTCGAGGATGCCAACAATCTGTCGAACAGCGCCACGCAGCTTGCCAACACGATCACCAATCTGCGCCGCACGCTGTTTGCCCAGACGCTCTTCCGACACACCGAGCTCTCGGGCGATCTGTTCGCCGAGGCCGGTGATGCCATCACCACGGAAGTGCGGAATTTCGGCTCGACCTTTGGGAGCTGGATCGGCTTCGTCTGGAAATTCAAGAAGCTGCAACTGCTCGGCGCGATCGCTCTGTCGCTCGGCGCGGCGATGCTGTTCCTGTCGGGCGGCTACCGGCTGTTCGGCCGCTTCATCCGCCGCTACGAGCAGGAGACGCCGTCCTATATCCGAAGACTTTCCGTGGCGTTCTGGTCGACGGTCATTCAGACGGTGTCGCTTGCGGCTTTCCTCGTCGCCTCCTTCCTCTTCCTCGACGGCTTCAACGTGCTGCGGCCAGACGTGGCGCCGATCATCGCCACCTTCTTCGGCTTCGTCTGGTTCGTCTATTTCGTCTGGAAGCTCACCTATGGCGTTCTCGCTCCGGGCGAACCGGAATGGCGGCTGGTGCGAATCACCAATCGGGGCGCGCGTTTCCTGACGGTTGCCGTGCTCGCCATGGCGGTCGTCAACGGGCTCGACTATCTGCTCGGCGCCATCAGCGAGGCGCTCGATTCGCCGCTGGTCCTGACCATCGTCAAGAGCCTGCTCGCCTCCGTCATCGTGGGGCTGATCCTCATCGCGATCTCCTTCGTCCGGCCCCGGCTTGTCGAAGACGAGAGCCCCGACGGGCCGGGAGGCGCCTGGCCCCGGTTCTTTTCGCTGCTGCTTCGCGTCATGGGCGGCCTGCTCATCCTTGCGGTGCTGACTGGCTATGTGGGCCTGGCGCGCTTCGCCTCGACCCAGATCGTGCTGACCGGCGCCGCCATCGTCCTCATCTATGTCGGGCTTCTCTCCGGCAAGGCGATTTCCAAACAGGGGGCCTTTACCGACACGGCTGCCGGGCGAAGGCTTGCCGAGCGCTTCAATTTCAAGGAAGTGGCGCTCGACCAGGCGGGGCTCGTCGCAGGGCTCGGCATCTATGCTTTCGCACTGCTCTTCGGCATCCCGCTGATCCTGCTCACCTGGGGCTTCCAGATCGCCGATATCGAGGCCTGGATCTACAACTTCTTCACAGAGATCCGCATCGGCAACATCTCGATCTCGCTCGTCGGCATCCTGGGCGGCCTGCTTCTCTTCGGCATCGGTTTCATCGTCACCCGCTGGGTGCAGAAATGGATCGACGGCAACGTTCTCGCGCGCAGCCAGGTGGATCTGGGCGTGCGCAATTCGGTCAGGACCGGCATCGGCTATCTCGGCGTCGGTCTTGCGGTGATCGTCGGCGTTTCGGCCGCCGGCATCGATCTGTCGAGCTTTGCACTCGTCGCTTCGGCTCTTTCGGTCGGCATCGGTTTCGGCCTGCAGAATATCGTGTCGAACTTCGTCTCCGGTCTGATCCTGCTCGTCGAGCGACCGTTCAAGGTGGGCGATCACGTGGTGACCGGGGCGACGGAAGGCATCGTCAAGCGCATCTCGGTCCGCGCCACCGAGATCGAGACCTTCCGCAAGCAGTCGATCATCGTGCCGAATTCCGATCTCATCAATTCGCCGGTCGGCAACTGGACGCACCGCAACAAGATCGGGCGTTCGGAAATCCCCGTTTCTGTCAGCTACGATACAGAGCCGCAGAAGGTGATCGACATCCTGCTCGAACTGGTCGACCAGGTGCCGGAAGTGCTGCGCAACCCCGAGCCGCATGTGGAATTCATGAGCTTCGGACCTTCGTCGCTGAATTTCGAACTGCGCTTCCATCTCGCCGACATGGGCGAGGGATTGAGGATCCGAAACGGCCTCAGGATCGCCATTCTCAAGCGGTTCCGGGAGGAGGGGATCGATATTCCGTTCCCGCAGCAGGAGATCGTCTTCCACCGCGGCAAGCCGGTCCTGCCGGAGGAGGGCGACATGCGGGGAGGCGCATAAGAGCCCTCTCCGGACCCATCGACGCCACCGTCGCGGGCTGGATGGCGCCATGTCGTAATCAGGCGTTTGGGCTGCCTGCCGGAATTGCATAGTCGCCGAAATTGTTCGACGCGGCGAAGCGAAGCCGAAGAGGGGTTCATTTCCATGAAGACACATGCACGGGCGGTGGTGATCGGCGGCGGCGTGGTCGGCGTTTCGACGCTCTATCACCTGGCGAAGAAGGGCTGGAGCGACGCGGTCCTGATCGAGCGCAAGGAGCTAACCTCCGGCTCGACCTGGCATGCGGCGGGCCTCCTGCCGCTCTTCAACCTCTCCTATTCGGTGGGGCAGCTTCATAAGTATTCGGTGCGGTTCTATCAGGAACTGCAGGAGGAAACCGGCATGAATGTCGGTTTTTCGAAGGTCTCGAACATCCGCCTCGCCCGCACCAAGGACCGCTGGGACGAGTTTATGTATTATGCCGGCATCGCCGAGACGATCGGCGTGAAGGTCAATATCCTGACGCCGGATGAGGTGAAGGAGGTCTGGCCGCTCTGCGAGACCGACGGCATCCTAGGTGCCATCCAGCATCCGGACGACGGCTACATCCAGCCGGCCGATCTCACCCAGGCGCTCGCCAAGGGAGCGCGCGATCGCGGCGCCACGATCTACCGAAACATGACGGTCACAGCGATCGAACAGCAGCCGGACGGCCTCTGGAAGGTGACGACCGACAAGGGCGAGATCACCGCCGAACACGTGATCTCCTGTACCGGCAACTTCGCCCGCAAGACCGGCGAGATGGTCGGCATTAACATCCCGGTCATTCCGGTCGAGCACCAGTATATCGTCACCGAACCCCATCCGGCGGTGCAGGAGCGCAAGGCGAAGGGCCTGCCGGAAATGGGCGTGCTGCGTGAGTCGGACTCCTCCTGGTACATGCGCGAGGAAAACGGCGGCCTGCTGCTCGGCCCCTACGAAGTCGGCGCGCCCGTCTGCTATGTCGACGGGCCTTCCGACGAGAGCGAATACGAGCTCTTCCAGGAGGATCTCGACCGGCTGATGCCCTATATCGAAACCGCGATCGCGCGCGTGCCCGCCTTCGGCGAAGTCGGCATCAAGAAGGTCTATAACGGCGCCATCGCCTATACGCCGGACGGATCGCCGATCGTCGGCCCGGCGCCGGGTCTCAGGAACTTCTGGCTCAACGAGGGCCATTCCTTCGGCATCACCGCCGCAGGCGGCGCCGGCTGGCAGCTCGCGGAATGGATCGTTGACGGCGAGCCGACCGTGGACATGATGGGCGTCGATCCCCGCCGCTTCGGGCCTTACGCAACGGAAGGCTATCTCATCGAGAAGAACGAAGAAGCCTATGCCAATGTTTTCACGATGCATTATCCCGACGAGGAGCGTGCCGCCGCACGTCCCCTGAAGACTACCCCCGTGTATGATCGCCTGAAGAAGCTCGGCGGCGTTTTCGGCTCCGTCTATGGCTGGGAGCGTGCCAACTGGTTCGTGCCGGAAGGCTACGAGGTGCCGAAGGAGGAACTCGGCGTCGGGGCCGACGTCATCACCAGCCACAACCATGCGCCGCCGCTGGACGATGGCCGGATCGTCGAAAAATGGTCGTTCCGCCGTTCCAACTATTTCGACCATGTCGGCAACGAGATCAAGAACGTGCACGAGAACGCCGGCGTTCTCGACATGTCGGCCTTCGCCAAGATGGAGGTTTCCGGTCCCGGCGCGCGTGCTTTCCTCGACTCGATCCTCGCCAATGCGATCCCCAAGAAGCGCGGCCGCATCGCCCTCTGCCATCTGCTCACCAAGGACGGCGGGGTGCGTTCCGAGTTCACCGTCTACGAATGGGCGCCGGATCGCTTCTACCTCGTTTCCGCCGGCGCCTATGAGGCGCATGACCACGACTATCTGCGCAAGCTTGCCCCGACCGACGGATCGGTGAAGCTGACCCAGATCACCCAGAAGTTCGGCGTCCTGGTTCTTGCCGGTCCGAAATCCCGCGCGGTGCTGAAGAAGCTCACCCGCACGAGCCTGGAGAACAAGGATTTCCCCTGGCTTTCCGGCAAGGAGATTTCTGTCGGCGCGGCCAGCGCCCATGCGCTGCGCGTCAATTTCGTCGGCGAGCTCGGGTGGGAACTGCATCACCCGATCGAGATGCAGAACTACATCTTCGACAAGCTGATGGAGGCGGGCGCCGAGTTCGGCATCAAGCCTTTCGGCATCCGCGCCATGCTGGCGATGTCGGTCGAGAAATCCTACAGGCTCATCCCGCGCGAGATGTCGATCGAATACAACGCCTATGAATCCGGGCTCGACCGCTTCATCAAGACGGACAAGGATTTCCTCGGCAGGCAGGGCCTTCTTTCCTACAAGGAGAACGGCCTCAAGTGGAACTTCTGCACGCTCGCCGTCGAAGGGGCCAACGACGTCGACGCCCGCGGATCGGAAGCGATCTACAACGAGACCGGCGAGCTGATCGGCCGCGCCACCAACGGCGCCTATGGCTGGCGCATCGGCAAGTCGCTGGCGCTCGCCATGGTCAGGCCGGGCTATGCCGAGACCGGCACCAGGCTCAAGATCAAGATCCTCGGCACGCTCTACAACGCGAGCGTCATTCCCGAGAGCCCGTTCGATCCTGACAATGCGGCGCTCAGGGCCTAGACGCGTTAAAAGTAAGAAATCATTGACGTTAGCGGGCGGCTTTCGGGCCGCCCGTGCCGTTTTTCAGGCCGATCGGTGCTCGGATTAACGGTTCTGCAAATCGTTTTCAGTAAGGGTTTTGGAGAGGGGACAATATTTTATTGATAGGGGCACCATGACATTCCTCGGCATTTCCGGGATGCAGTATTCCGGCCAATCCCTGGCAAATTCCCGCATCCTGCTTGCGGAGGATTCCAACGTCTTCACTTCGATGATCGGCACCCGGCTCAAGGAGCTTTTCGGCATCGAGACCGAAGTCTGCCGCAATTTCGAGGAATTGCAGCTCGCCTACGACCGCTCCACCGAGCCGGTGACGCTCGCGATCTCCAACATCAACCTGCCGGGCGCCGAGAACGGCGAGGCCCTTGAATATCTGATCGACCTGTCGATCCCGACCATCGTCTTCACGGGAACGTTCCACGAGGAGACCCGCGACAAGCTGCTCACCAAGGACATCGTCGACTACATCCTGAAGGACAACGTCTTCGCGGTCGAGATGCTGGCGGAATCGGTCTGCCGGTTCCTGACCAACCATCGCCACCACGTATTGATCGTCGACGACAGCCCGACCGCGCGGGCTCTGCTGTCGAGCCGCCTGAAACGCTACAATTTCCGCGTCAGCACGGCCGAGAGCGGCGCCAAGGCGCTGGAGATTCTCAAGAAGAACCCGGATATTGGCCTCGTCGTCACCGATTACAACATGCCGGACATCGACGGTTTCGAGCTTACCCGCCGCATCCGCTCGGTGCGCGGGTCCCACGAGCTCAGGATCATCGGCGTTTCGTCCTCCTCGAACCGGCTGCTGTCGGCCCGGTTCCTGAAGGCCGGCGGCAACGACTTCATGCTGCGGCCGTTCATCGACGAGGAATTCTATTGCCGCGTCAATCAGAACCTCGACACGCTGATCCAGATCTGGTCGATGCAGTCGAAGGGCAAGGAGCCGGCGGTCAAGAGCGTCGCCTGACCGTAAGGAACTTCGCATGCCCTATATTCAGAGCCAGCATTTCCGGGAGACGGAGCGCCTGACTTACGGCTGGTCGGCGCCTTCGCCGGCGCGGGCGGACGCGGCCGCCCTGACAGCCGATCCCTTGACGGGCCTTCCTACCCTCACGGAATTCTACCGCCTCGGCGAACCGTTGGTCGAGGAAAGCCTCTCTCAGGGGATATCCTGCGCTGCCGCCATCGTCGACATCGACCATTTCCGGCGTCTGGAAACTGCCCATGACGAGGAAACCATCGCCCGCGTCCTGAAGGCGCTTGCCGCAAGGCTCGAAGCCGCCTGCATCGGCAGCCGGCATCTCGTGGCACGTCTGGGCGACGAGGAATTCGGCCTGCTTCTGGTCGGCCTCGACAGCGCCGCGGCGATGGATTTCTGCGAAAAGATCCGGCTTGAAATCGCGGCCATGCGGCTCGAAGCCGGCGCGGCGGATTTCTCGATCACCGTTTCGATCGGGCTGGCAAAAATCCGCGGCCCCGAAACCTTCGACAATTATCTCAACGCGGCCGAGCAGTTCCTGTTCATGGCCAAGAACCACGGCCGCAACCGGGTCTTTTCGGATCGCACGGTGGCGCTGCAGGCAGCCGGCTGACCGGCCGCCACCCGTTTGACGGTCAAACCACCACGCCGGTGCGCGACGTATTCATGTTGAGCTTGCGCTCGGCACGCTCCTGCTGGGGCGAGCGGTTATAGACCTCGCGGTAGCATTTCGAAAAATGCGAGGCGGACACGAAACCGCAGGCGACGGCCACTTCCACGACGGGCATGGAGGACTGCACCAGCAGGTGCCGGGCGCGGTCGAGCCTGATCTCCAGGTAATAGCGGGCCGGGGAACGGCCCATTTCCTGCCGGAACAGGCGTTCGATCTGGCGGCGGGAAAGGCCGGCATCGTCGGCGATTTCCACCAGGGACAGCGGCTCGGAGAGGTTGTTTTCCATGAGCTCGATGATCGAGAGCACCTTGGCGTTCTGGACGCCGAGGCGGGCACGCAGCGGCAAGCGCTGGCGATCGTGCGGATTGCGCACCCGATCGGTCAATTGTTGTTCGCAGACCCGGTTGACGAGATTTTCGCCGAAATCCTGGCCGATCAGGTTCAGCATCATGTCGAGAGACGCCGTGCCGCCGGCGCATGTGTAAAGGTTCGAATCGACCTCGTAGAGATCCGCGTAGACTTCGGCCTGCGGGAAGGCCTCGGCGAATCCGGGCAGGTTTTCCCAATGGATGGCGCAGCGCTTGCCGTTCAGCAAACCCGCCTGGGCGAGCACGTGGGCGCCGGTGCAGAGGCTGCCGACCGCAATGCCGCGGTTATAGGTCTCGCGCAGCCAGGCGTTCACCGACTTGTTGTTGAATTCCTCGACATAAATGCCGGAGCAGACGATCACCATGTTGGGACGGTTTTCCCCGGAAAGGTAACGCCGCTCGTCGGCGAGCGAGGAATTGACCTCGATGCCGATACCGCTCGACGAAGAGACCTTCTCGCCGTCGGCGGAACAGAGCCGCCAGGTATAGGCTGAATAGCCGAGCATGCGGTTGGCGATCCGGAGCGTCTCGATCGCCGCCGAAAAGGGCAGCATGGTAAAATGCGGTACGAGGAAAAAGACGAGAGAACGCTTCTTCGCCGGGTATGTGCTGGTGATATCCATGTCCGTCTTCCCCTTGCCGTGGCCGTGCGTTGCGGCCCGCTTTTACTTCAAAAGCGACATTGGCATGGAAGAAAGTAACGGAGAAGGGCTTTTGACGACAAGCCGGTAATATTTTTGCGACATGGCCGTGTCGCAGCGGCGGTCGGTTCAGGCCGCTTGCCGGAGGCGCGGCGCGGGAAGCGGGGCGGCCCGCCTTCCTCTATCGAAAGCGGGCCGTGCCGGGAGGTTTATCGGCGGTTGGCTGGGGCATTGGGCGTCGGCCAACCGATGTCCTTGCGAATCTCCGCCGGAAGGCTTTCCAGCATCTTTTCGGTCTTGCGGCGGCTCCATTCGTCACGCAGCTTCAGCGCGATCAGCAGGGCCGGGCGGATGGTCGAGACGAACGATGACGGACGAACCCGCGAGCGCTCGCTCCCCTGATAGGTGATCATGGTCATAACGGTTCTCCTTGGGTGTTCATGGGACAGCGCCAATCGGGAGCATGGGCGCTGTCAATCCATCAATCAATCGGATGCAAGTTATGCGTCTCATGAAATTCTGTTCTGTATCGACGCTTGCTTCCGATGATTTGGAGTATGCTCCGCGTTTGACATTCAATCAAACGAAATGATATGGTCTTTAAGTTCAGTTTTTTTGAATGGAGTCCGCGATGACCGTCCCGTTCCGCCCACCGCTTCCGTTGCTCGACAATGACGTGCTGCGCACTTTCGTGGCGATTGCCGAGACGGGCAATTTCTCTACCGCGGCCGATGCGGTGCTGCGCACGCCGTCTGCCGTCTCGATGCAGATCAAGAAGCTCGAGGAGCAGCTCAAGACGACGCTTTTCCTGCGCGATGCCCGTTCCGTGACGCTGACGCAGCATGGCGAAATGCTGCTTTCCTATGCGCGGCGCATGCTGGCGCTTTCCAACGAGGCCGTTTCCCGCTTCGTGATGCCGGAGCTTTCCGGCGTGGTCCGCCTCGGGGCGCCGGACGATATCGCCGAGCGCATCCTGCCGCGGGTTCTCAAGCATTTCGGCGAGGCATTTCCCGGCATCATGGTGGATGTCATGGTCGACCAGAGCATCCAGCTTCGCAAGCGCATCGAGGAGCAGCGGCTCGACCTGACCCTCATCAATTGCGCGACGCGGCCGTTCCCGACAATCGGCGAGGTGATCCATACCGAAAAGCTGGTCTGGGCCGGCGCCAAATGCGGCACGGCCTACCTGCGCGATCCTCTGCCGATCTCCGTCTGGGAAGACGGCTGCGTCTGGCGGCAGGATGCAATTTCCCAACTGGAGAAGCACAAGCGGCCTTATCGTGTCGCCTATGCGAGCGCGCATACCATGGCGCAGCGGGCGGCGGTCGTCTCCGACCTTGCGATCGCGCCTTTCCCGCTGTCCTATGTGACCGAGGACATGCAGATCCTCGGCCCCAAGGAAGGCCTGCCGGAACTCATCAGCTTCGATATCCGCCTGCTGACCGCGCCGCAGCTTTCCCACCCCGCCAAGGCGGTGGCCGAAAGCATTCGCGAGGCCTTCGGCTCCTTCGTCGCCGCGGCGGCCTGATCCTTCAATCGCGGGATCGGCGGCGCCTGCGGGCGCCGCCTTCGCCGGCCGCATCCGCCAGCACCTTGCGCTCCGGCAGCGTCACCACGGCCGAAAGGTTGGGGAAGGGATCGATCTTGTTCGGCAGCGCCATGGCGGCGACGAAATGCTCCTGGAATCTCGGTTCCAGGGCGGTTTCTATCTTGTCGATTCTCCGGACGGTTTCCTCGATTTCGCGGCGATAGCCGCGATTGAGCAGGCACATGCGGGCGCCTGTGCCGGCCGCATTGCCGACGGCCTTGACCTTCGAAAGATCGCAATCGGGGATGAGGCCGAGAACCATCGCATATTTCGGATCGATGAACGTCCCGAAAGCGCCCGCCAGTCCGATCCGGTCGACCTCGGTGACGCCCTGCTTGTCCATCAAAAGCTTCACGCCGGCATAGAGCGCCGCCTTGGCGAGCTGGATGGCGCGCACGTCGTTCTGCGTCACCGTGATCAGCGGCTCGCCGTCGTGCAGCAGATAAGAGAAGGTGCGGCCGTTCGGCAGGATGCGTGGGCTGCGCCCGGCAAGTGCGCCGTCCACCACGCCGTTTTCGGAAATGATCCCGACGAGATACATCTCGGCGATCACCTCGATGATGCCCGAGCCGCAGATGCCGGTGACGCCGGTCGCAGCCGCCGCTTCGGCAAAACCCGGCTCGTTCGACCAGGGCTCCACGCCGATTACCCGGAAACGCGGTTCGAGCGTCACGGGATCGATGCGGACGCGTTCGATGGCGCCAGGCGCCGCGCGCTGGCCGGACGAAATCTCCGCGCCCTCGAAGGCCGGGCCGGTCGGCGAGGAGGCGGCGAGGACACGGGTCCTGTTGCCAAGCACGATTTCCGCATTGGTGCCGATATCGACCAGCAGCATCATTTCATCCTGACGGTGCGGACCTTCGGAAAGCGTCGCAGCCGCCGCATCCGCCCCCACGTGACCGGCGATACAGGGGAGCACATAGGTGCGGGTGCCCTCGTTCATCGACAGACCGGTCTCGGACGATTTCACCTTTACGGCGCCGGAGACGGCAAGCGCGAAGGGCGCGCCGCCGAGCTCGGTCGGATCGATGCCGAGAAAAAGATGATGCATGATCGGATTGCCGACGAAGACGCTGTCGAGAATGTCCGTCCGGGACACGCCGCCTTCGACGCAGACCTTGTCGATCAGTCCGTTCAGGGCTTCCCGTACCGCCGCCGTCATCGCCTCGCGGCCGTCCGGATTCATCATCACGTAGGAGACGCGGCTCATCAGGTCTTCGCCGAAGCGGATCTGCGGGTTGGACGTGCCGGCGGATGCCACGGTGCGTCCCGAGAGCAGCGACGACAGATGCATGGCGATCGTCGTCGAACCGATGTCGCAGGCGATCCCGTAGGCCTCGTTCTTGAGGCCCGGATAGAGCGCGATCAGGCGAGGGCGGTCGTCCTCGCCGTCCTTGTGGATCGCCGCCGTGACCTTCCATTCCCCCTTGCGCAGAATCGACTGAACCCTGGGGATCAGGTGGAAGTCCACGTCCAGTTCATCGAAATGCCAGTCGGCTGCAAGCGCCGCCTTCAGCCGGTCGAGATCGCCGAGCGGCTTTTCCATGTCCGGCTCTTCGACCTCGACGTAGCACATGCGGATCGCCGCATTGCGGTCGAAGACGCGCTCGTCGGCGGCCTTGCGCACCACCTGCGCATTGATCACCGTATCCTGCGGCACATCGATGACGAGGTCGCCCTGGATCAGAGCGGAACAGGAGAGGCGGCGGCCTTCCGGCAGACCGCGGACGCGGTCGTAGCGCTCCTCCTTGGGGCCGATCGCCGACAGGTGATCGTCGGACGACGTGATCCCGTGCTTGGCGAAATTGCCTTCCTGCACCGAGACCTGACAGCGCCCGCAGGTCGCCCGTCCGCCGCACACGCTCTCCACATAGACGCCGAGCTGGCGCGCGGCATCCAGCACCGGCGTGCCGACCGGAAACCGGCCGCGCTTGCCGGACGGCATGAAGAGGACGAGAGGGTGGATGCGGGTATCGTTCATTTGGTCACTTCACGCGGTTTGGATCGCGTTCTACTCCATCCGTGCTGCAGCGCCAGCCCTCGCCGCACGCCCGCCACGCCGACCGCCATTGACCAGGGCAGGGGCGGATGCCGCAGCGCCGTTTTCGGCCGGCTTGTAGTCGCGATAGGTCATGATCCACGTGCCGCAGTTCTGGTCCGTGCCGTTCAGCACGTTTGCGGCGCGGACGGCCTCCATTTCCTGCGGCCGGCAGGGGTTCATGATCGCCGAGGTCATGCCCGCGCCGATCACCATCGGGATGAAGCCGGCATTGATGCCATGCCGGTGCGGCAGGCCGAAGGAGATGTTGGAAAGCCCGCAGGTCGTGTTGACCTTCAACTCTTCGCGGAGCCGCCGCAGCAGCGCGAAGACCTGCAGGCCCGCCGAACCCAGCGCGCCGATCGGCATGACCAGCGGATCGACGACGATGTCGTGCGCCTTGATGCCGTGATCGGCGGCGCGTTCGACGATCTTCTTTGCGACGGCGAAACGCACGTCCGGATCCATGGAAATACCCGTCTCGTCGTTGGAGATCGCCACCACCGGCACGTCGTATTTCCTGCAGAGTGGCAGGATCGCTTCGAGCTTCTCCTCTTCGCCGGTCACGGAGTTGACGAGCGGCCGGCCTTTGGCGACCTTCAGCGCCGCCTCGATCGCCGCCGTGACGGAGGAGTCGATGGAGAGAGGGACGTCGACAAGGTTCTGGACGATCTCCAGCGTCTGGACGAGGAGCGGCGGTTCGGTCTCGTTCGGGTTGACGGCGGTCACGCCGGCATTGACGTCGAGCATGGTAGCCCCGGCGGCGACCTGTTCCAGGGCATCCTTGATGACCGCGTCGAAATTGCCTTCCACCATTTCCGCCGCCAGCTTCTTGCGGCCGGTCGGGTTGATGCGCTCGCCGATCACGCAGAAAGGCTGGTCGAAGCCGATCACGACCTCGCGGGTTGCGGATGCGACGATGGTGCGGGTCATCTAATTCCTGGCTCCTGGTCCTTTGGGCGCTTTTCTGGGGCCCGAGATGATTGTTCTCAAAGTTTGCGTCAGGCGCTCTCGCGGCCGCCGGCTTTCACCAGCGCGACGAGCCGTTCCCTGTCATAGGCCGCCTCCAGTTCGACCGCCGCCCTGTCGGCCTCGGCCTCCAGATCGTCGGAGACAGGCACCGGATCCGCCTTGCGCCATTCCGCGAGGTAGTCGTCGGTCTCGGAAGCCCCGGTCCGCATGGCGCACATGTCGATCGCCTCGGTGAAGCGCAGCGAAAGCTCCCGCTTGGCGGTCTGGCGGCCCTTCTTGACGATCACCTGCGCCGGAATGTCCCGCCAGTAGACGATGATGCGGTCGGCCATGACTTGCTCCCTTGTTGACGCGCAGCATGCACGGGCCGAGCGCCCGGGACTGCGCTTGCCACGACGTCGCACAGAGCAAAAAACGACGCGTCTACCAGATGCCCTTGGCGATGCCGTGATAGAGCCAGGTCCAGATCGGCGGCGGGAAGCGCAAGCGCGAGGCGCCTTGAGGCTGGTAGGGCTTCAAGGTGCCGTTGACCGCATCCTCGAGCGACTGGACGCTGATATCGATGCATGCGGCCGTCATCAGCAGCGGATAGGTGGCAAGGCTGTCGGCCCGCGAGGGCGTCAGCCGCTTCTCATAGAGCGTGCCGCCCGTGTCGATCCCGTTGTCGACCAGATGCACGGTCGCGCCGAAATTCTTCTCGTCACGCTCGACGAGCGACCAGTAGCCGCCCATCTGGCCGCGATACATGGGGTTGATGCCGGCGTGGAAATTGATGACCGGGCAGGGGATGGCGGCAAGCTTCGCCGGCGACAGGATGCGGCAGGAAATGGTGAAGACCGCCGCAGGTTGCAGCTTTGTCACCGTTGCGTGACAGGCCGGATCGTTGAGGGACGGCACACGGACGACGGGGATCGCCGGGTCCGGGTCGGCGGACAGGCCATGGTCGCGGACGATCTCTTGCGTGCGCTTTGCGGCGACGCTCTTGCCGAGCCTGGAGGCGACCATGGTTGCCAGCTGCCCGAAGGCGGTGAGCCAGCCGAAGCGTTTGGCCCGGCGCTTGAGCAGCGTCCCCTTCGATTCCGGTTCCTCCTCGATGACGTGCAGGTCGGGAAAATGTTTCGCGAGCGCATTGATCATCACCTGCGGGTTGGTCCCGCCGGCCGTCATCACCACGATCCGAGAAGAATTCCGGTCCTGCATGTGCCACCCCGCTTAAGCGCAGGGCCGCACTCTTTGCCGGAAG
The DNA here is from genome assembly GCF_030378245.1 of Neorhizobium sp. CSC1952. Classification (NCBI taxonomy): domain Bacteria; kingdom Pseudomonadati; phylum Pseudomonadota; class Alphaproteobacteria; order Hyphomicrobiales; family Rhizobiaceae; genus Neorhizobium; species Neorhizobium sp. CSC1952. The sequence continues at coordinate 4,157,399 of NZ_CP128416.1, forward strand.
CCGAAAAGAAACGGTTAAGCCGACCGTAACGCTTGCGTGAGGTCGCCGTAGCCGGTGAATCGGTATTCGTAGTCGAGGCCGAGATAGGCCGCCGCCGCCCGGGCCTTTTCCTGCAGGGCCTCGTCCTCTTCCTGGCTGAGATAGACAAGCTTGCGGTAATTGCCGAAATAGAGGGCCTTCAGCTCCGGGTGCCTGTCGAGGCCCAAGGGTTCGATCACGAAGGCCTCGAACTGGCGGGCCAGGAAATCGGTCAGGAAGAAGGAGAACAGGTCCTCGTCGGCCCTATCTGCGAAGGCCTCGTTGCCGGCGAAGAAGGAATAGCAATGCGGCCCTTCGATGCGGGCGATGCCTTCGCGTTCGCAAAGCCGGTCGATATCGCCGCCGGTGCCGCAATCCGCATAGGCGAAGAAAATCTTCTCGAAGCCGTTTTCCCGGGCCTCGGCTACCGCCTTTTCCAGCCCCGGCACGATCTTTTGCGGATAGGCATGCCAGATGGCCGGCAGGCAATTGAGGTCGATATGGTCGAGGCCGTGCTGGCGGCAGACGGCGAGAATCTCCCGCGCGATCGCTCCGCACGCGATCACGTGAACTTTTTCGCGATTTGAACGTTCCTTCGCCGGAAATCCGCTTTCCACCGGAGGTTCACCTTCCGGAACAATCCGATCCATATCCATGGGAGTATTCTATCATGACGGCCAAGACAGTCACGGTGATCGCCGCTCTTTTCGCGACGATGGTTTCGCTTTCCTCCTGCGGCAACACGATCCGCGGCATGGGACAGGATACGGCGAATGCCGTTGACGCCACCCAGGACGCCGGCCGCCGCGTCGATCGCGCCGCCCGCTGATGGACGGATGACCAGCTTCGCTGCCGGGGGTCAGGCTCCGGCGGCGAGGCTGTTGTGCCTGCGGCGGATGAAGTCCTTCGCCGTTTCGACGGTGACCGCGGCATCGCGGCAATAGGCGTCGGCGCCGACCGCCTTGCCGAATTCCTCGTTGAGCGGCGCGCCGCCCACCAGAACGATATAGTCGTCCCGGATGCCCTTTTCCTTCATCGTGTCGATGACGACCTTCATGTAGGGCATGGTCGTGGTGAGCAGCGCCGACATGCCGATGATGTCCGGCTTTTCCCGTTCGATCGCATCGAGATAGTTTTCGACCGGATTGTTGATGCCGAGGTCGATCACGTCGAAGCCGGCGCCCTCCATCATCATCCCGACCAGGTTCTTGCCGATGTCGTGAATGTCGCCTTTCACCGTGCCGATCACCATCTTGCCGAGCTTCGGCGCACCGGTTTCGGCAAGCAGCGGGCGGAGGATCGCCATGCCGGCCTTCATCGCGTTGGCCGACAGCAGCACCTCCGGCACGAAGAGGATGCCGTCGCGGAAATCGATGCCGACGATGCGCATGCCTTCGACCAGTGCCTGGGTCAGGATGTCGTAGGGCGTCCAGCCGCGTTCGAGCAGGATGTTGGTCGCCTCCTCGATCTCCTCCTTCAATCCGTCATAGAGGTCGTCGTGCATCTGCTGCACGAGTTCCTCGTCGGAAAGTTCCGAAAGGATGATTTCGTCGTCGGACATGGAATGCTTCCCTTCACGTTCGCGGGGATCGGCAAATCAGACGCTCACCGTCTTCGAATATCTGTACCTGCAAATTGTTTCGCGATTTCCTTCGTATGCGACAGCGGCGCGTCGGAAAAACGACGGTGCGGCCTGAGCTTGGCTGAGTTTGCCGGAGCTTGCCGGAGCTTGAATGTCTGTCCTGCGCAAACCCGTGACGCAGAGAGGCAGGGTTCGGCTTGCGCATGAGCCTAGCATGGCGCATCAGAGAAATGCCCACAGGGCGGCGTGAAGGCGAGGAGCATCATGGACGATTTGACCCGAGAAACGGAACCGGCAGGCGGCGCGGGACGACGGGGACGCGGCGAACGGGGCGCTGCAGGCCGCCGCGCGGCGCGCGCGGGCAGCGGCCCCGGTCCGTCGCTGCCCTATATCACCCGCAAGATCGGCGTCTATGAAGTACTCGACGAGGAGGGCCTGCAGCTCATCGAGCGCAATGCCGATCTCATCCTTGAGGAAATCGGCATCGAGTTCCGCGACGACGACGAGGCGCTCGACCTCTGGAAAAAGGCCGGTGCGGACGTCCAGGGCCACCGGGTACATTTCCCGAAAGGGCTTTGCCGCGAGCTCCTGAAGACCGCGCCCAGGGAATTCACATGGCACGCCCGCAATCCCGAGCGTAACGTCCATATCGGCGGCAACGCGACCGTCTTCGCGCCGGTCTACGGCCCGCCCTTCGTGCGCGACCTCGACGGCAACCGCCGCTATGCGACGATCGAGGACTTCCGCAATTTCGTGAAGCTCGCCTACATGGCGCCGTCCATGCACTCGTCCGGCGGCACGGTCTGCGAACCGGTCGACGTGCCGGTCAACAAGCGGCATCTCGATATGGTCTACAGCCATATCAGATATTCCGACAAACCCTTCATGGGGTCGGTCACCGCGCCGGAACGGGCCGAGGATACGGTCGCCATGGCGAAGATCGTCTTCGGTGACGAGTTTGTCGAGAACAATTGCGTGACGCTGAACCTCATCAACGCGAACTCGCCGATGGTCTTCGACGGCACCATGCTCGGTGCGCTCAAGGTCTATGCGCGGCACAACCAGGCTTCGGTCGTCTCGCCCTTCATCCTGTCGGGCGCCATGAGCCCGGTCACCGTTGCGGGAACGTTGTCGCAGATCCTCGCCGAGGTGCTGGCCGGCGCTTCCCTGACGCAGCTCATCCGCAAGGGTTCGCCGGTTCTCTTCGGCACCTTCGCTGCTTCGATCTCCATGCAGTCGGGCGCGCCGACCTTCGGTACGCCCGAACCGTCGCTGGTCTCCTACGGCGCCGCGCAGCTCGCGCGCCGTCTCGGCCTGCCGTTCCGCACCGGCGGTTCGCTCTGCGGCTCGAAAGTGCCGGATGCGCAGGCCGCGCATGAATCCTCCAATACGCTCAACACGACGCTGCTCGCCGGCACGAATTTCGTGCTGCATGCGGCCGGCTGGCTGGAGGGCGGTCTCGTGTCGTCCTACGAGAAATTCATGATCGACCAGGACCAGCTCGGCATGATGCAGAAGATGGCGCAGGGCGTCGATCTTTCCGAAGAAGGGCAGGCGCTCGATGCGATCCGCGAAGTCGGGCCCGGCAGCCACTATCTCGGCTGCACCCACACGCAGGCGCATTTCCAGACCGCCTTCTACCGCTCGCCGCTCGCCGACAACAATTCGTTCGAGCAGTGGGAGATCGAGGGCGAAAAGCGTATCGAGCAGCGCGCCAACGCGCTCTGCCGTGCCTGGCTCGATTCCTACGAGGCCCCGCCGCTCGATCCGGCGATCGACGAGGCGCTTCTGGCCTTCATCAGGGACCGCAAGGATTCCATGCCCGACGCCTTCACCTGAAGAGAGCCCGAGGCCGCCAGGGAGCAAGGCGGCGCCAGGCTGGTCGCCGACTTCATCCAGGAAGGGGTCTGGCGGCCGCATTACAAATACGAGGGGCCTCGTTGAAGAACCCTGGGAGCGGCCCCTCGACCATCCTGCGGCGGATTTCGGCGGCGCTCGAACCGCACGGCATCCATGCCCGCGGGGTCGTCAACTTCCCGGCAGGCGAGGGACCTTTGCAGCCGGACGGCTCCCCCGCCTCGTCCGTCGTCCTGCTCGGCAATGTCGGCGGCTCGATCTGGCCTGCCTTCACGCGATGGCAGAAGACATATGACGGTCCCGATCCGCTCGATACCTGGTCGAAGCAGTTGATCCGGCCGGTTGCGGAGACGCTCGGTGCGACCGTCTATTTCCCGTCCGATCCGCCCTGGCAGCCGTTCCAGCGGTGGGCGATGCAGGCGGAAGGACTGAGACTGTCGCCGCTCGGTATTCTCATCCATCCCGAATACGGGCTCTGGCACGGCTATCGGGGGGCGCTGGCCTTTCCGTTCGCGGTCGAGAGCCCGATCAGGAGGGGCACTCATCCCTGCGATCGCTGCTTAGATAAACCCTGCTTGACGGCCTGTCCCGCCGGCGCGGTCGGCCTGAGCGGCTTCGACCTCCCGGCCTGCCGGACCTATCTCGCGAGCGAGAGCGGCGGGAGGACCTGCGTGAGCTCCGGCTGCCTGGCGCGCAATGCCTGTCCGGTCGGCGAGAAATTCCGCTACTCGCCGGAGCAGTTGAGATTTCACATGGCGGCTCTGGCGCCCTAGATGCTTGCCTTGGGATAGGCGCGCTCCAGCCCGCCGGACTTCGCCAGCCCCTCGCGGAAGGCGAGATAGGCGGAATGCTGGCTGGATTTCGCCGCTTCCATCAGCCGGATCTGCAGTCGGGCAGGGGCGGTATTGCCGATCCATTCCCCGCATTTCTGCAGTTTCAGCGAATTGAGGAACCGCGCTTCCGATGCCTGGTCGAGGTAGAGATGAAGGCCGTCGAGCAGCAGATCGTCGGAGGCCGGATTTTCCATGAGAAGCGCCAGCCAGCCCTGGTGTTCGGACGAAAGCCCGGCAAGGCTTTCCGCCACCGTCTCGCGGCTGCCGATCGGGGAAATGCTCGCCATGTCGTCGTCCTCGGCTTCAGCCTCGCCGGCGGCGTCTTTCCCGACCGGAATCGCCGCCCGATTCGCTGGCGGTCTTATTGCGCAGCGGGCCGATCTTGTCGACGATTTCCTCGATCGTCGGACGTGGTCCGGGCATGTAATCGTCGAGCGCCCTGCGCATGGCGGCAAGATGCTCGCAGGACGTGCCGCAGCAGCCGCCGATGATCCTCGCGCCGGCATCCCGGGCTAACCTCGCATATTCGGCCATCAGCGGCGGCGTGCCGGAGTAGAAGATCTCGGCGCCGCGATATTCCGGAATGCCGCAATTGCCCTTGACGATGGTGATGGCATCCGGATCGGCAGCCGTCATGTCGAGGAGGCTCGACAGGATATCCGAAGCGCCGACGCCGCAATTGGCGCCCACCGCGGCCGGTCCGCTGCCGACATCCCTCGCCACGCCGTGGATATCCTTGGGGTCGAGACCCATCATCGTGCGGCCGGCGGTATCGAAGGAGCCGGTATAGGTATAGGGCAGGCCGACCATGACGGCTGCTTCCGCCGCCGCGCGGATTTCATCGGGAGACGACATGGTCTCGATCCACGCCACATCGGCGCCGCCGGCCTTCAGGCCTTCGATCTGTTCGGCGAAAGCCGCGACCGCATCCTCGTAGGAAAGCGCGCCGAGCGGGATGAGCAGTTCGCCCGTCGGGCCGACGGAACCCGCGACGATCACCTTGCGGCCGGCTCCATCCGCCACTTTGCGGGCGATCTCGGCGGCGTGCCTGTTGAGTTCGTGCACCCGGCCTTCCGCCTTGTGCAGCTTCAGCCGATGGCGCGTGCCGCCGAAGGAATTGGTGAGGATGATATCGGCGCCCGCATCGACGAAATCCTGATGCAGTTTCTCGATCTTGTCCGGCGCCGCTTCGTTCCAGAGCTCCGGCGCTTCGCCGGCTTCGAGCCCCATGGCGAAGAGATTGGTGCCGGTCGCGCCGTCGGCCAGCAGCACGCCTTTTTCGCGGAGAAGTTCGGTCAGTGCGTCGGCGGTCGGCATTCACGCGCTCCTTAGGGTGTAAGTCGATCATATAAAGATTTCTTTATATGATTTCAACTTGCGATCATCCGCTTGCGCGCGACACACATGTCTCTTATTCCGCCGCCATCTTCTCCGTCTCATGGCCGGCCGGCGTGACCATTGCGGCGATGATGGTCGGAAGGTCGAGGGTGCCGACCGGCGCGCCGTCTTCATCCGTGACGACCGCGCGGGATTGCCCCGCTTCGGTCATCCGCTTGGCGGCGCTCTCCAGCGTCGCGCTTCCGGCAAGCCGCAGCCCGTCTGGTGCGCCTTCGAGCGGCCGCATCACGGTTTTCGCCCGGATGACGCGGCCGCGGTTCACCTCCTTGACGAAGGCGGTGATGTAGTCGTCGGCCGGGGACAGCACGATCTCCTGGCCGGTGCCCTGCTGCACGACCTGGCCGTCGCGCAAGATGGCGATCTTGTCGCCCAGCCTCAGCGCCTCGTCGAGATCGTGGGTGATGAAGACGACGGTCTTCTTCAGTTCCGCCTGCAGGTCGAGCAGCACGGTCTGCATGTCGACGCGGATCAGGGGGTCGAGCGCCGAATAGGCCTCGTCCATCAGAAGGATGTCGGCATCGTTGGCGAGAGCCCGGGCAAGCCCGACGCGCTGCTGCATGCCGCCGGAAAGCTGGTTCGGATAGTGCTTCTCGAAACCGGCAAGCCCGACGCGTTCGATCCAGTACTGGCCGCGCTTGACGCTGTCGGCGCGGGGCACGCCCTGGATGTCGAGGCCGTAGACCGTGTTCTCGATGACCGTGCGATGCGGCAGAAGGGCGAATTTCTGAAACACCATCGCCGTCTTGTGCCGCCGGAATTCGCGCAGGTCCTTTTCGTTCATCCGACAGACGTCGGCGCCGTCATAGACGATCTCGCCCACGGTCGGCTCGATCAGGCGGTTGATGTGGCGGATCAGTGTCGACTTTCCCGAGCCGGAAAGCCCCATCACCACCGTGATGCCGCCGGCCGGCATGGAGATGTTGATGTCCTTCAACCCGAGCACGTGGCCGTGCTTCTCGTTGAGCTCCGCCTTGGTCATGCCGGCCTTGACCGCGTCCACGTAGTCGCGCGCGCGGTTGCCGAAAATCTTGTAGAGGCCTTTGATCTCGATGCCTTGACTAGCCATGGATCACCTCCGGATGTCTGCGCGGGCGCTGACCGGAACGTCATGGAAGACATCCGGCACCAAGCTGCAATTCGCCATGGTTTCCCCTTTGTTGTTTCTGGTTCATCGCCCTTGCCCGGCATGGCTTTCCGGGCGCGAGAGGCAAATCCTAGCAGAATCCGCGCCGGAAGTATCGCGTAGCGGCAGACGGGCTACGCCACCTCGGGCGACATACGGGGGGCGCAGCTGCGACACGGAGGGGCAAGCTGGCCTCCAAGCTGTGTTTCAGAGCGACGCCTTGATCTTTTCGGCGACGTCCGGCGTAATCCAGGGGGTCCAGATGTCCGGCATGGTCTTCAGGAAATGCCGGGCGGCATCCTCGTTCGTGCCCTTGTTCTCCGTCTGCCAGGCAAGGATCTTGTTGACCGTCGCATTGGTCCACTTGCGCTTCTTGATATAGTCCATCGCCACCTCCGCCTTCTCGGCGAACTCCCTGGTGACGAGCGTGAAGGCCTGCGAGGTCGGATAGGAATTGACCTTCGGGTTCGGGCAGTCCGGCACGGCGGTGCAGGCGTCCCAATCGGCCCTGTCGTGAGGCACGTCGAAGGAGAGTTTCACCATCTCGTATTTGCCGAGGATGGCGGTCGGCGCCCAGTAGTAGCCGAGCCAGCCGGTCTTCCTTTCAAAAGCGCTGGCGATCGAGCCGTCGAGACCGGCGGCCGTGCCCGTGTCGACAAGCTCGAAATTCTTCTCCTCAGCCCCCAGCGCCCTGTAGAGATTGGCGGTCGAAACCTGGCAGCTCCAGCCTGTCGGGCAGTTGTAGATGGCGCCTTTGGAAGGATTGTCGGGGGCCGGGAAGAGCTCGGGACGGGCGAGGGCCTGCTGCACCGTCTTGATGTCCCGGTGGGCGTCGGCCACGAATTTCGGAATCCACCAGCCCTCGATCGCGCCGTCGGCGAGGATCTCGGCTCCGACGATCAGCCGGCCTGCCGAGACGGCCCTGTCGAGCAGCGTGCGCACGGAATTGACCCAGAATTCCGGCGCGACGTCCGGCTGGCCCTTCTGGTTCATGGAAAGGAAGGTCGGCATCGTATCGCCCGCGACGAGGGCGACGGTGCAGCCGTAGCCGTTTTCGAGGACGATCTTGTCCACATGGGCGGCGATGCCTGCCGACGCCCAGTTCATTTCCGCAACGGAGACGGAGCCGCAATCGGCCTGCGCGGAGCCTGCGAAGGTGTAAAGACCGGCTGCGAGGGCTGCGGAAGCAAGGAGTTTTTTCATTTTAAGACCTCCCAGTCTCGTCGTTGCGGCGCCCACCTCGGCAGATGTCCGCTCGGTCATCCGTAACGAAGGCGCGGCGCGTCTTTTCGCGTCTGCGAAACCCTTGTCACGGATACCGCGCATTTATGTGTCAGCCTGAGCGGCAGGGTACGGTTTCGCCGACAGAAATCAATCTGCCGGGGCCGGCAAACGCGCGGTGCGGGCAGTTCCAGCTCTTTTTGCAGCATGCTTCGCCGGTTCGTCTTATCGGCAGCCTCAATGCGCTACAACGTGCGGGAGAGCCTGGCCGCATCGTCGGCGAGATCTGGCGGTCGGATGCGGTATCCTGCAACCGCTCCGTTCCGTTCCGCCGTCGCGGAATTCTCGAAAAACATGAAAAGAGAGAAATTCGCGTGACTTACGGCGCGCAATAACCATCCGGTAAGAATGTCGCGCTATTGATTTCCGTGCGGGCGGTCAGCTCGCCCTCGGCACCGGATTAGGTAGTGCGTACCGGTTGCCCTTGCGTCCGATGGCGGGTCCCGATGTTCCGGCCCGGGACGGTTTCACCTTCCGATTGTCGTCGATTCGCGCTGCAGCAGCAGGCGCCGCAAGGGATGTCGGGCTGCGGCGCGGCGCGTACCGATTGACTCTCGCCTGCAAAGCCTGCACCATTTCCAGGCAATGCGAATCCAGAGCCATCATCAACAGGGCCGGACGCCTCTCTTGTCTACGAATCGTCCGGTCCCCTCTGGAGCAGGCCTCCTCCTTTCATGACACGCTCCGGTCATCTCACGCTCGTCCTCGGCGGTGCCCGTTCGGGCAAATCCGGTTTTTCGGAAAACCTTGCGAGGGAAAGCGGCCTGGAACGGCATTACATCGCGACCGGCCGCGCCTATGACGACGAGATGCGTGAGCGCATCGCCCGCCACCGGGCCGATCGCGGCGAGGGGTGGGTGACGCATGAGGTGCCGCTCGATCTGGCGGCGCATCTCACCGAAACGGATGCGCCGGGGAGGGTCGTGCTGGTCGATTGCCTGACGCTGTGGATCACCAATCTGATGATGGAGGGGCGCGACGTCGATGCCGAGGGCGCTGCGCTTGTGAAGGCGTCCGGCGCTCTCTCCGGCCGTCTCATCCTCGTCTCCAACGAGGTCGGGCTCGGCATCGTGCCAGAAAACAGGATGGCGCGGGAATTCCGCGACCATGCGGGCCGGCTGCATCAGCGCATAGCCGCCGTCGCCGACGAGGTTTTCTTCGTCGCCGCAGGCCTGCCCCTGAAAATGAAGGGTTAGAAGCCGAGCCAGACGCGCACCGGATGGGACGGATCGGCGATCAGTTTCAGGGCAAGCGCAAGGCAGGAGACGACCAGCAGCGGCTTGATCAGCTTCGCGCCGTTCCGCATCGCCATGCGCGAGCCGACCTGGGCGCCGAGAAACTGGCCGATACCCATCAAGAGGCCGATTTTCCAGAGGATCGAACCGGTCGCCGCGAAAACCAGAAAGGAACCGAAGTTCGAGCCCAAATTGATGAGCTTGGTATGCGCCGTCGCCTTCAGCATGCCGAAGCCTGCGAGCAGGACGAAGCCGAGCATATAGAAGGACCCGGCGCCCGGACCGAACATGCCGTCATAGAGCCCGACCAGCGGCACCGCCGTCAGCCCGAAGACGAAGGGCGTCACCCTTTGGTGACTGTCCATGTCGTCGAGGTTCGGCTTCACCGCGAAGAAGACGGCGATTGCGACGAGCAGGAAAGGGATTGCCGCAGCCAGCCAGTCGGCCGGCACCAGAGAGGCCAGCGTGGCGCCGACCGCGCCTCCGACCAGCGACATGGCCGCCATCGGCAGCTGCTTTCTGAGATTCACATGGCCGCGCCTGGCATAGGCGATCGTCGCCGAAGCCGAGCCGAATTGCGACTGCAGCTTGTTGGTCGCGATCGATTCGAGCGGCGGAATGCCGGCGATCAGCATGGCCGGAATGGTGATGAGCCCGCCGCCGCCGGCGATCGAATCGACGAAGCCGGCGAAGAAGGCAGCCAGAAAAAGCAGCAGGACGAGATGGGAAGCGAGGTCGTTCAAGGGGAAACCCGGTCAGCGGAAGGACGCCCCCGTGGAGGGGCGGGCGCTTCTCGCATCGAACGGGCGGCGACGCAACCCGCGTTCTCCCGGAGGCGGTCATGTCCCGGCGGGGATTGCGCTCCGACCGTTTGCCGCTATTGTGCGCGACCTTGAAAACCGTCGAACACGGGGACGAAGCACATGCACAAGGTCATTTTCGATACGGATCCCGGCGTCGACGACGCCATGGCGCTGCTCTTCCTGCACCGGCATCCGGAAATCGATCTCCTCGGCGTGACGACCGTCTTCGGCAATGTCGGCGTTGATCTGACGACCCGGAATGCTCAGTTTCTGCATAAGGAATGGGATATTTCCGCACCGATCGCGAAAGGCGCCGCGCAGACCATCGATCCGTCCCGCCGTGACGACCGTGCGGCCTCGGTGGTGCATGGCGCCGACGGACTCGGAAACATCGGCGTACCGGAGACGGTGGACCTGCCGCTCGATCCGCGGCCGGCCTACCAGTTCATCATCGATGCGGTACGCGCCAATCCCGGCGAGGTGACGCTCGTCGCCGTCGGCCGCATGACCAACCTGGCGCTGGCGCTTCGGGCCGATCCCGAGATCGCCGGCCTGGTCAAGGAAGTCGTCGTCATGGGCGGCGCCTTCGACGTCATCGGCAACGTGACGCCGGCTGCCGAGGCCAACATCCACGGCGACCCGGAAGCTGCCGACATCATCTTCACGACCCCCTGGAAGGTGACGATCGTCGGCCTCGACGTGACGATGAAGACGATCATGACGGCGGAATATCTCGACGTGATGGTGAAATCGGGCGACCGGTCCGTGAAGCTTCTGTCCGACCTGTCGCAATATTACATCGAGTTCTACAAAAGCCGGGTCGGCATCGCCGGCATGGCCGTGCACGACAGCGCGGCCTGCGTCTATCTGGTGCGGCCGGACCTCTTCACCCTGCGCGGCGGCGCCGTGCGTGTCGTGTGCGGCGGTATCGCGGACGGCGCGACGATCCAGGCGCCCGACCAGGGCCGCAAATTCACCGGCAGCCCTTGGGACGGGCAGCCGAGCCAGTGGGTCTGCACGGACGTCCGGTCGGAGGAAGTGCTGGAGGCTATCCGCGCGGCGCTGGTGGACGGCCGCCATTCTGTTGCCTGATCGGGCAATTGCTGTTTAGGCAACAGTTCCGACGCAAATTTTCAAGCGGGAAAACGAGGCCATTGGCATTTGGGATCGATTTCCCTATGTGGAACTTTGATTTCTTATTCTTCAGAGGACATGGGCGTGACTGCTACATTCGACAAAGTTGCCGACATTATCGCTGAGACCAGCGAAATCGATCGCGAAACGATCACGCCGGAAAGCCACACGATCGATGACCTGGGCATCGACAGCCTCGACTTTCTGGATATCGTCTTCGCCATCGACAAGGAATTCGGCATCAAGATTCCGCTGGAACAGTGGACGCAGGAAGTGAACGAGGGCAAGGTTTCGACCGAGGAATATTTCGTCCTCAAGAATCTCTGTGCCAAGATCGACGAGCTGAAGGCGGCAAAGGGCTGATCGTCACCGATCTTCCCGGGCCGGCAATCTTATGCTGCTCGAATATTTCCAGATGATCGACCGCGTCGAAGCGGTCGATCTCAAGGCGAAAACCCTCAAGGCGCGCTCGGTCGTGCCGGCGAAAAGCCCGGTCTTCGAGGGGCATTTTCCCGGAATGCCGCTGGTGCCGGGCGTCCTGCTGATCGAAACCATGGCGCAGGCCTCAGGCTTCCTGGTGCTCGCCGCCACGGATTTCGCCGCCATGCCTTTCCTGATGTCGGTCGACGGTGCCAAGATGCGCACTTTCGTCGAACCGGATGCCGTGCTCGACATCGAGGCGTTTCTGGAGCACGAGGGGTCCGGCTACGCCGTCACCAAGGCGAAGATTTCGAGCGCCGGCAAACGGGTCTGCGATGCGCAGCTCAAGCTGCGTACCATGAATTTCAGCGAGATCCCGCTGGCGCCGGTCGTCCGCACACGTGCGGAAGAGGTCGGCCTCATGGACGCGCTCGCCGCAAGCGTCTAAATCTGACGCAGTTCCGGACGGAAAACCGGCTCGCGCTTTTCCAGGAATTGCCCGAGAGCTTTCTCATCCGGGCCGATGGGCAAAGAGGATATGATGAAGTCTGACAATGATGTCGTGATTACCGGGGTCGGGATCGTCACCTGCCAGGGCGTGGGCAAGGAACCGCATGCGGCTCTCCTGTCGTCTGCGGATGTGGGGGCGCCGAAGGTCGAGACCGAGCGTTTCGCGCCCTATCCGGTCCATCCCATGCCGGAAATCGACTGGTCAGCGCAGATCGCAAAGCGCGGCGACCAGCGCCAGATGGAGAACTGGCAGAGGCTCGGCGTGTTTTCCGCCGGCCTGGCGCTCGACGATGCGGGCCTCAAGACCGATGCGGAAGCCTGCGCTTCCATGGACATGATCGTCGCGGCCGGCGGCGGCGAGCGCGACATCAAGGTCGATTCCCTGATCGTCGACGAGGCGCTCAAGCGCAACGACCGCGAGATGCTTCTGAACGAAAAGCTGACGACCGAGCTCAGGCCCACGCTGTTTCTGGCGCAGCTTTCCAACCTGGTGGCCGGCAACATATCGATCGTCCATAAGGTCACGGGTTCGTCCCGCACCTTCATGGGCGAGGAGTCGGCCGGCATTTCCGCGGTCGAGACGGCTTTCCACCGGATAAAGGCCGGTCAGTCGACCCATTGCCTGGTCGGCGGCGCCTTTGTCGCCGAGCGTGCCGACATTCTTCTGCTCGTCGAAGGCATCCGGGCGCATGCGACCGGCGACTGGCATCCGCTCTGGTCGCGCTCGGCCGATGACGGCGGCGGCATGATCATGGGTTCGGTCGGCGCCTTCCTGGTGCTCGAATCGCGCGCGCATGCCGAGGCCCGCGGCGCGCATGTCTACGCCGTGATCGACGCGATCGAAGGCGATCGCGGTACTCGCGATGACGGGCGGCTCGAAAAGCGCCTGACCCGCCTTGCCGGCCATGCTTCCGGCCTCTCGAAAGACGACACGGTCGTCTTCTCGGGCGCGAGCGGGCTTGTGGAGCTCGCATCCCGCGAAAAGGCGGTTCTGGAGCAGGCGTTCGCCGGCGCACCGATCCGCGGTTACGGCGGCGTCACCGGCCACGGCATGGAGGCGCAGTTCCCGCTCGGTCTTGCGCTCGCGGCACTCAGCTTGGATGGCACGGCCCGCGTTCCCACATTCGATGCCCGGAACGAAAAGCCGATGGCGGCTCCCGCGAAGCATGCGGTGGTGACGACGGTCGGTTATACGCGCGGCGAGGGCCTCGCGGTCCTCTCTGCGGCGTAAAGGAGCAATCATGAGCGACAATCGCTTCAAGGATCATCTCGGCCGCCCGATCGTCGCGGTCACCGGCATGGGCGTCATCACGTCGCTGGGACAGGGGCTTGCCGACAATTGGGCAGCGCTGACATCGGGCACGTCCGGCATCCACAAGGTCAGCCGCTTTCCGACGGAAGGGCTTTCCACCAGGATCAGCGGCACGGTCGATTTCATCAAGGTGCCGGCGGAGAATTCCGTCGAACGCTCCTTCGCCTTCGCGCGGGAAACGACAGCCGAGGCACTGGCCCAGGCAGGGCTTTCCGGCGATTTCGACGGCCCGCTCTTCCTGGCCGCGCCGCCGGTGGAGCCCGAGTGGAGCGATCGTTTTGCGCTTGCCGACCGCGCCCCGCCGTCCAGGGCGGAGGGCGACGCCTATGACCGCTTTTTGACCGCCATGCGTGAGCGCCCCGATCCGGTTTTCCTCGAAGCCGTGCAGTTCGGCTCAATCTCGGAGCGTCTGGCCGATACGTTCGGCACGCGCGGACTTCCCGTGACCCTGTCGACGGCCTGCGCGTCGGGCGCCACCGCGATCCAGCTCGGCGTGGAGGCGATCCGCCAGGGCCGCACCGACCGCGCGCTGACCGTTGCGACGGACGGTTCGGTCAGCGCCGAGGCGCTCATTCGCTTCTCGCTGCTTTCCGCACTCTCCACCCAGAACGATCCGCCGGAAAAGGCGTCCAAGCCCTTCAGCAAGGATCGCGACGGCTTCGTCATCGCCGAAGGGGCCGCGACGCTGGTGCTCGAATCGCTGGAGTCCGCGATCGCCCGCGGGGCCAAGGTCCTCGGCATCCTGAAAGGGTGCGGCGAGAAGGCGGACCATTTCCACCGCACCCGGTCTTCGCCGGACGGCGGCCCGGCGATCGCCACGATCCGTGCAGCGCTCGCGGATGCCGGAATGGACGAAAGCGGCATCGGCTATATCAACGCGCATGGCACGTCGACGCCGGAAAACGACAAGATGGAATACGGCTCCATGCTCGCCGTCTTCGGCGACAGCCTGAAGGACATCCCCGTCTCGTCGAACAAGTCGATGATCGGCCATACGCTGACGGCGGCCGGCGCTGTGGAAGCCGTCTTCTCGATCCAGACCATGCTCACCGGCACGCTGCCGCCGACGATCAACTACACCAATCCCGATCCGACGATCGTGCTCGATGTGGTGCCGAACGAGAAGCGGAACGGGCAACCGAAAGCGGTGCTTTCCAACTCCTTCGGCTTCGGCGGCCAGAACGCCAGCCTTGTCATGGCGCTGGAACCGGTCTAAGGCCAGCGCCATAAATCGGGACGTCGTCCTCGGCCTTGCGCCGAGGATCTACCAACGTCAGCAAAATGAAGGTTAGCAGATGCTCGGGACAAGCCCGAGCATGACGACGGGTATGCGGCAAAGTCCTCGTCAGTCTGGTGGATCTGAAAGGAATAAAGTCATGCGCGCTCTGCAACTGATCGACGACCGCAAGCTCGAGGCCGTGGACATTCCCGAACCCGAGGCTCCCGGCCCCGGCGAGGTGACGCTCCGCGTGAAGGCGGTCGCGCTCAACCATATCGACGTCTGGGGCTGGCGCGGCATGGCGTTCGCCAAGCGCAAGATGCCGCTGACGATCGGCGCGGAAGCCTCCGGCGTGGTGGAAGCGATCGGTCCGGGCGTATCGAACGTTCTCCCCGGACAGCTCGTGTCGATCTACGGCGCGCGCACCTGCGGCCTCTGCAAGCCCTGCCGGGAGAAGCGCGACAATCTGTGCGAAAACGTCTCCGGGGTGCACGGTTTCCACCTCGACGGATTCGCGCAGGAAAAGGCCAACCTGCCGGCGCGCCTTCTGGTGCCGGCACCTCCCGGCGTCGATGCGGTCGGCGCAGCGCTCGCACCGGTGACCTTCGGTACGGTCGAGCACATGCTGTTCGACAACGCCAAGCTGCAGCCGGGCGAGACGATCCTCGTGCATGCCGGCGGCTCGGGCATCGGCACGGCGGCGATCCAGCTCGCCAGGAAGATGGGCTGCACGGTCATCACCACGGTCGGTTCCGACGACAAGATCGAGCGCGCCAGGGCGCTCGGCGCCGATCACGTCATCAACTACCGCACCGACCGCTTCGAAGGCGTCGTCCGCAAGCTGACGAAGAAGAAGGGCGTCGACGTCGTCTTCGAACATGTCGGCAAGGATACCTGGGCGGGCTCGATGCTCTGCCTCAAGCGCGGCGGACGGCTGGTCACCTGCGGCTCGACCTCCGGCGTCTCGACCGAGATGAACCTGATGATGCTCTTCCAGCAGCAGTTGAAGCTGCTCGGCTCCTTCGGCTGCCGCATGGAGAACATGGCGGACGCCATGCAGAAGATGGCCCAGGGGATCGTCCATCCGGTCATCGACACGGAAGTCACCTTCGACGAGATCGACAAGGCGCTGGAGCGCATGGAAACCCGCCAGGTCTTCGGCAAGATCGTGCTCAGGATGGATTGAGGCGCCTGCCCGTGAAGATGTTCATCGTCCGGATCGCGATCGCGCTGCGAAACTTCCAGCAATGGCTGGTGGCGCAGATCGCATTCGGCTTTCTCAATCTTCTCAAGGTCTTTCCGGCCGATCCGGCGATCCGTTTCGCCGACCGGCTGGCGCGCCGCATCGGTCCGAAGCTCGGCCGCCACAAGCTGATGCTGGTCAACCTGCGCAATGCCTATCCGGAAAAGACCGACGGAGAGCTTCAAGAGATTGCCATCGCGAGCTGGGGCCATATGGGCCGGCTTGCCGCCGAATACGTCTTCCTAGACCGCCTGTTCGATTTCGATCCCGGCCAGGAAAAGCCGGGCAGGGTGGAAGTGTCGGGCATACCGATCTTCCTCGACCTGCGCGACAATCCGCGCCCCTTCATCGTCTTCACCGCCCATACCGGCAATTTCGAGCTTCTGCCGGTTGCAGGCAAGGCGTTCGGCCTGGAAGTGATGGTGCTCTTCCGGCCGCCCAACAATCCTTATATCGCCGAGAAGGTGTTCGACTTCCGGGCAAGCCGCATGGGTCAGCTGGTGCCGTCGCATGCCGGCTCGTCCTTCGCGCTCGCCCGCCGGCTGGAAGCGGGCGGCGGCGTGGGTGTCCTGGTCGACCAGAAATTCCGGAAAGGGCTCAAGACGACGTTCTTCGGCCGGCCGGTGCAGACCAATCCGCTGCTCGCCAAGCTCGTGCGGCAATTCAATGCGGACGTATATCCGGCACGCTGCATCCGCCTGCCGGACAATCGCTACCGGCTGGAGATCGAACCGAAGATCGAACTGCCCCGGGATGCAAACGGAAACCTCGACGTTCAGGGCACCGCGCAGGTGCTGAACGACAAGGTGGAGAGCTGGGTGCGGGAATACCCCGAGCAGTGGCTCTGGTATCACGATCGCTGGCATATCAAGGGACGGCTGTAATCTGCGGATGTGCAGAATCTGATTACATCTCCGGATTGCGTGGCCGGACATTCTGCATTAAGTCATCGGCCACAAATGGGGTCTGATTTTGAGAAAAAAATTAATGTGAATCGCATCAAATGACGGAGACATCGATCTCGGGGGAGGTCGGCGTTATCTCCGGACAAGGAGAGGGGTGGTTCTTTGCAGGCCTTGATCGATCTTTTCTGGTTCAAATATGCCGATCTTCGGCAGGCGATCGAACATAACGACACACAGGCGACCGCCGCGCTCGACCGCGAGCTTGACCCGCTGCTGCTGGCCATCTTTTCGAGCCAGGGGAAGGATGCGACCAGCATCCAGGCGCAGTTCCGGTTCGCCCTCGATCTGCTGAACGAGGAGGCGGACGACGGCGGCTGCGTGCGCCGCAACGGGCATCTGCTGCAGATGCTGGTCGAGCGCTACGTGGTTCCCGAGACCGGCCTTTCGCTCAACCGCCGGCCGGCGCCGGAACCGACGGAAACCTCGGTGATCGCCGATGCCACGGCCGACGGCTTTCTCGACGACGCGCTCCTCAACCGTATTTCCGACCGCATCGTGGTGATCGCGCCGGGCTACCGCATCTTCTATTCGAACGAAACGAATGCCCGCCGTCTCGATTTGCCGCGCGATGCGCTGATCGGCCGGCATATCGCCGAATTCGTCGGCATCCACCGCTTCCAGAACGAGTTCAAGCCGGCTCTCGACCGCTGTTTCGAGGGCGAAAGCATCTCGCTCACCTATGCGGACCAGATCGACGGGCGGACCGTCGTGATCCGCTGCCGCATGTCGCCCTGCGTTTCAGGGTCGTCGCAGCTCATCGGCGCGCTCCTGGTCATGCAGGAGACGGCCGACCGCAGGCGGCGTCCAGCGGCATGATCCCTATTTATCCGACCACACGGCGAGCTCATATCCTTCTGGGTCGGTGAACTGGAACCGGCGCCCGCCGGGGAAGGCGAATATCGGCTTGACGATCCTGCCGCCGGCTTCCTCGACCTTTGCCTGGATGGCTTCGAGATCATCCGCGAAGAGGATGACCAGCGCGCCGCCTTTGGCGCTCACATTCCCGGATTTCGCAAAGCCGCCGGTCAGCCGCCCGTCCTGGAATTCGCAATAGTCCGGTCCGTAATCGGTGAAGGTCCAGCCGAAGGCCGCGCCGTAGAACGCCTTGGCTCTTTCGATGTCGCCGACATTGAATTCGATATAGTCGATCTTGCGATCCGCTCCTCTGGCTCCCATGAGTTGCCTCCTATCCCTTCCGTTCCATGAGTTCTTTCAGCGTCCTCAGGTCCTTGAGAACATGAGCGGCGTCCGATTCGAAAGCCGCGTCGTCGAGATCCGGGCGCTGCAGCAGCGTGAACATGATTTCCGCGCCGTCGCCGTTTCGCATCACCCGCAGCGGATTTTCCACGACGAGGCCGTTTTCCATCGTCACCGTATGGTCGAGGATGCCGAAGGGGTTGCCGGGAGTGAACCGCACGCGCACCTTGCCGAGCGGCCCGCCGTCGCCGATCCAGTCGTTGCCATCGCGGTCAAGGCTGGTGGACAGTCCCGAGGCCCAGAGCGGCATGTTCTCGGGGTTGGACGCGAAGGCGTAGACCTCCTGCCAGGGCCTTTCGATGCTCATGTGAATGATACGGGCGGGCATGGTCGTCATGGTCGTTCCTCCATTTCCCGCAGGCTTATAGGAAAAGGACCGCCGTTTCTTGAAGAAAACGGACAATCAGGCGGAGAGCTGCCGGCGAATGTCCTGCGGCGTCAGCGTCGTAAGTTCCTTCACGTCCCGGCTCATGTGAGCCTGATCGGCATAGCCCGCCTCGTAGGCCAGAATAGCCAGATTGTCCGATGCAGGTTTTTGCAGAAGGCCGAGGAGACGCTGGAGGCGGAGAACGCGCTCGAGCGTCTTCGGCCCGTAACCGAAATGGTCGCGGCTTCGCCTCCGCAGGGTGCGCTCGCCGAGTGCCGCACCTGCCGAGAAGTCGTGCAGCGTCCCGCGGCTCAGGCGGTTGAAGAGCGCTTCCATGTCACCCTGCGGATCAATCGCCGCGGCTGCCTCTCCGCCTGCCCAGGCGCAAAGACGTGCCAGCCTGCGTCCCGCGTCGGCTTCGTCTGCGAGCTGTTCCTCGATCGCTCTGACATCACCTCGCACGTCCCGCAGCGGCACCGACCGCCCGACGAGCTCGCTCAGCGGAATGTCAAGCCAGCGCAAGGCGGCGCCTGGCCTGAAGCGCAGGCCGAGGACCGTCTCTCCGGCGGGCAGGGCCGGGAACGCGGCGATGCGGTCGGGGCCGATCACCATCAACCGGCCGCCCGTCCATATCAGGTCCGAACAACCGTCAGGCACGACTGCCGTCCCTCCTGCGGAATGCTCAGGCAGCCTGTGCGACCAGACGCGGCGGAAGAGCCTTGCGAGCCGGCCGGTCGCCGGCTGCTCGCGATAGGTGCCAGCGCACATGGCCAGCACCGGCATATCTGTCTTGTCTGTCTTGTCTGTCTTGGCGGCGGCACTCATGACGATCCTTGTCGCATCCGATATGGGCACAGGCAAGGCATCGTTTCGGCAAAGCCGGACGGCATGCCCCGTCATCCGTGGGAAGACGCAGTGTCATCGAAATTTAATCGTTTAATGTCGCCTCAGCCTTGCCGTCGAACTATATGAGTGCGACAACACCCTCGAATCTTCAAATGGAGGCACATCCGTGGAACAGGCAGAAATCGGCCTTATCGGGCTCGGCGTCATGGGCTCGAATCTTTCGCTCAACATCGCCGAAAAAGGCAACAGGATCGCCGTCTTCAACCGCACTCCGGAAGCGACCCGCAAGTTCTATGCCGAGGCCGGCGAACTGCAGGGCCAGCTCGTGCCCTGCGAGACTCTCGAAGAATTCGTCGCCGCCATCCGCCCGCCGCGGCCGATCATCATCATGATCAAGGCCGGCGATCCGGTCGACCAGCAGATGGAGCTCCTGAAGCCCTATCTTTCGCCCGGCGACATCATGATCGATGCCGGCAACGCGAATTTTCGCGATACGATGCGCCGTTTCGACAATCTGAAGGACAGCGGCCTGACCTTCATCGGCATGGGCGTCTCCGGCGGTGAAGAGGGTGCCCGTCACGGCCCGTCGATCATGGTCGGCGGCACGGAAGAGAGCTGGAAGCGCGTCGAGAAAGTGCTGACCTCGATTTCCGCCAAGTTCAACGGCGAACCCTGCGTCGCCTGGCTCGGCGAAAACGGCGCCGGCCATTTCGTCAAGACCATCCATAACGGCATCGAATATGCCGACATGCAGATGATCGCCGAAATCTACGGCATCCTGCGCGACGGCCTCGGCATGAGCGCGTCCGAGATCGGCAATGTCTTCGGCCGCTGGAATACGGGCCGTCTCAATTCCTATCTGATCGAGATCACCGAGAAGGTTCTGAAGGCGACCGATCCGATTTCCGGCAAGCCGATGGTCGACGTCATCGTCGACAGTGCCGGCCAGAAGGGCACCGGCAAATGGTCGGTCATCGAGGCGCAGAACCTCGGCGTCGCCGCGACTGCGATCGAAGCAGCCGTCGCCGGCCGCATCCTTTCGTCGCAGCGCGAAGAGCGCGCCGCCGCCGAGAAGATATTCGGCCTGCCGAAGGTCGCGGAGAGGCCGAAAGACGGCATGGCCTTCCTCGCCGATCTCGAAAACGCGCTGCTGGCCGCCAAGATCGGCGCCTATGCGCAGGGGTTCGCGGTCATGGCCGCCGCTTCCGCCGAATACAACTGGAACCTGCCGATGCCGACGATCGCCAAGATCTGGCGCGCCGGCTGCATCATCCGCTCGCAGTTCCTCGACGAGATCACCTCCGCCTTCACCAAGGATCCGCATGTGGCGAACCTCATCGTCACGCCGGCCTTCGCGAAGATGGTCAAGGAAACCGATGGCGCGCTGCGCCGCGTGGTCTCCTATGCAACGCTTTCCGGCCTGCCGGTTCCGGCGCTCGCCTCGGCGCTTTCCTATTTCGACGCCTACCGACGCGGCCGCGGCACGGCGAACCTGATCCAGGCGCAGCGCGATTTCTTCGGCGCCCATGGCTTCGACCGTCTCGACGGCGTGGACAGGCATCATGGCCCGTGGGGCAGCGGTCTCGGCAACAACGCCTGATCTTCGATCCCTTGTGAAAAGAATACGCCCGCCTCTCCGGCGGGCGTCTCGTTTCAGCCCTGAGCCGTTCAGTCCGCGGGCGCCATCTTCGACCAGACCGGCTGGCTGATGCTCTGCAGGAGCTCGGGCGCGACGCCGTCTATGCGGGCCATCACCGCCTTGGCAAGTTCGCGGCCGGCCTGGCGGACATCCTCGTTGACGGTATAGATTTCCGGCCGGATCCAGTTGAGGAACTCGGCCGACTGTTTCGACACGAGGTCGACATCGACGCCGAGCCTCTTGCCAGCCGCCTCGAGGCCAGCCACGAGCGCGATCGTTGCTGAGCCGCTGATCGAAATGATCCCGTCCGGCGGCTCCGCCGAGCGCATCAGCCGCTCCGCATAGGCGCGGGTCTCCTCGAACGGCGTTTCGCTCGTCACGCGCCCCATCGGCACTTCCGTCGCGCCGAAATCCGCAAGGCCGCGCTCGAAGCCGATGCGGCTGTGGATGTAGAAGGAGAATCGGCTCTGCGGCGACAGGAACGCGATGCGCCGGCGGCCCTTCTCGACCAGCTTGCGGACGGCCTGGTAGGCGTAAGCCTCGTTGTCGTAGTCGTGGTAGGGATGCTCGATGCCCATGTCCGTGCGGCCATGCGTGGCAAAGGGGAGGTTCCGTTCCGTCATCAGCCGTACCCGCGCATCCTCGGGCTCGATGCGTGAGATGATCACGCCGTCCGCCGAACCGGTGTCGAGGATGTAGCGCACCGGCACCATCGGGTCCTTTTCGAAGGAGTGCGGCGTCACCACCAGGTGATATTGCGTGCCGCCCAGCACTTCCGTAATGCCGTGCACCATCTGGCTGGTGAAGCCCATCAGCTCCTCGTCGATGCTCAGGACCAGGGCGATGACATTGGTCTTGCCGGTGCGCAGGCGCACGCCGGCGCGGTTCGGCTGATAACCGAGCTGGTTGGCGACCAGCCGGACACGTTCCTTGGTCTCCGCGCCGATATCCGGCGCATCCTTCAAGGCCCGCGAGACGGTGGTGATGCCAAGCCCCGTCATATAGGCGATCGTCTTCAAGGTGGGACGCGCCCGACCTGCGCCCTGGATTGATGCGCCTGTCCTTGATCTTCCACTGTCGTCCATTCGTCACCACCGCCCGAGTCAGGCCGTCACTATAGTGAGCCGAAGCTTGCCTGAAAACGGCGCGATTCCTCCCGATATTCTCTCCAGAGGGTATTTACTGTAACGATAGAGGTAAAATGTCGAGTGGAATTTCGGATTTTTGAAAAATGCATTTTCCAGAAGTTGTACAACGCAGATGCGAAATCGAATTTTGCAATTGCGAATGCAAGAAAGCTATATGTGGGCAAGGCATTCGATAAATCGCGTATTTTGAGGCCTTGTGCGTTTGTCGCAGTTTCTTCCGGCGGGTCATGTATTCTCCCATTGATTGTATTTTCTCGGATCACGAATTTTTTCCGATAAAACGGGTTGCACGTTTTTTGCGATTGGCCTACGTTTTTACGGCAACGTTTCAGTGAGGGAGGAGAACTCATGGATTTCCGTGCAATGGCGGCCGCCTTGGCCGCGACGGTCGCGCTGCCTTTCGGCCTCGCGAATGCGACTGATCTGGAAGTGACGCATTGGTGGACGTCCGGAGGTGAGGCCGCAGCCGTTGCGGAACTTGCCAAGGCATTCGATGCGACCGGCAACAAGTGGATCGACGGCGCGATCGCCGGTGCCGGCAGCACCGCGCGACCGATCATGATCAGCCGCATCACGGGCGGCGACCCGATGGGTGCGACGCAGTTCAACCACGGCCGGCAGGCCGAGGAGCTGGTGCAGGAAGGCCTGATGCGCGACCTCACCGAGGTGGCGGAAAAGGGCAAGTGGAAGGAAGTCATCCGTCCGATCAGCCTGCTCAATTCCTGCACCATCGACGGCAAGATCTACTGCGCGCCGATCAACATCCATTCCTGGCAGTGGCTGTGGCTTTCGAACGACGCGTTCAAGGCGGCCGGCGTCCCCGTGCCGAAGAACTGGAATGAATTCGTCGCCGCCGCGCCGGCGCTGCAGAAGGCAGGCATCCAGCCGCTTGCGCTGGGCGGCCAGCCCTGGCAGGCGAACGGCCTCTTCGACACCCTGACCATCTCGATCGGCGGCAAGGAGCTTTACGAGAAGGTCTACAAGGACAAGGACGAGGAGGTCGCCGCCGGTCCCGAGATGGCGAAGATATTCGCCGCCGCGGACCAGGCCCGCCAGATGGCCAAAGGCAGCAATGTCCAGGATTGGAACCAGGCGACCAACATGGTGATCACCGGCAAGGCCGGTGGCCAGATCATGGGCGATTGGGCGCAGGGCGAGTTCCAGGTCGCGGGAAAGACGGCCGGAACCGATTACAGCTGCCTGCCGGGCCTCGGCCTCAACCAATATCTGACGACCGGCGGCGATGCCTTCTATTTCCCGGTCCTCAAGGATGAAGCGAAATCCAAGGCGCAGGATATCCTGGCCGAAACCATCGTCGATCCCAAGGTGCAGGTTGCCTTCAACCTGAAGAAGGGTTCGGTCCCCATCCGGGGTGACGTCGATATCGCTGCTGCCAACGACTGCATGAAGAAGGGGCTGGATATCATCGCCAAGGGAAACATCGTGACCAGCACGGATCAGCTGCTGTCGCAGGATACGCAGAAGCAGAAGGAGGACCTGATGTCCGAGTTCTTCGCCAGTGCCTCGATCACGCCGGAAGACGCGCAGAAGCGCTTCGCGGACATCATCGGCTCTGCCGATTGATCTCTCCCGTCGTGCGGGGGCGGCCGTCAGCATGACGGCTGCCCCATAGCCGGCGGCGGCCGGCTCCTTCCAAGCTTCTTTCTTCAACGGAGGATGGCCCAGCATGGTCAAACAGGCAGCGGCCGGGCGGCCGAACCATCTGTTCCGCAATCTCAATTCCAAGATCGCGTCCATTCCGATGATCCTGGTCGCCAGCGTGATCTTTCTCGGCGGCACGCTCTGGACGGTGATCTATTCCTTCACCAATTCGAGGCTCCTGCCGCGGCTGAATTTCGTCGGCCTGGACCAGTATGAGCGGCTCTGGGCCTCTTCCCGCTGGATCATCTCGATCCAGAATCTGGCGATCTACGGCATTCTCTCGCTGATCTTCAGCCTGGTCATCGGCTTCGTGCTGGCGGCCCTAATGGACCAGAAGATCCGCTTCGAAAACACCTTCCGGACCATCTTCCTCTATCCCTTCGCGCTCTCCTTCATCGTCACCGGCCTCGTCTGGCAATGGGTTCTCAATCCGGAGTTCGGCATCCAGTCGGTGGTCCGCTCGCTCGGCTGGACCGGCTTCAGCTTCGATCCGCTCTATGACCCCGACATCGTCATCTACGGCATCCTGATCGCCGCGCTCTGGCAGGGCACGGGCCTCGTCATGTGCCTGATGCTTGCGGGCCTGCGCGGCATCGACGAGGACATCTGGAAGGCCGCGCGGGTCGACGGCATCCCGATGTGGAAGACTTACCTCCTCATCGTCATTCCGATGATGCGCCCGGTTTTCATCACCACGCTCGTCATCATCGCGAGCGGCATCGTGAAGGTCTACGACCTCGTCGTCGCCCAGACGAGCGGCGGTCCCGGCAATGCCTCCGAAGTGCCGGCGAAATACGTCTACGACTACATGTTCCAGGCGCAGAATCTCGGCCAGGGGTTCGCCGCCTCGACGATGATGCTGCTGACCGTCGCGATCATCATCGTTCCGTGGGCCTATCTGGAGTTCGGAGGGCGCAAGCGTGGCTAACATTTCCACCCTCAACACGACCGTGGCAGGCATCGATGCCGTTTCATCGCGCCTTGCTTCCGGCCCCCGCGGCCGCAAGCCGCGGCGGGTCCTGTCGCGCCGCAACGTCATGCTCTACGGCACGCTGATCGTCGCGGCCCTTTATTACCTCCTGCCGCTCTACGTGATGGTCGTCACATCGCTCAAAGGAATGCCGGAAATCCGGCTCGGCAACATCTTCTCGCCGCCGCTGGAGATCACCTTCGAGCCCTGGGTCAAGGCCTGGGCCGAGGCCTGCACGGGGCTCAACTGCGACGGACTCTCGCGCGGCTTCTGGAATTCGGTGCGCATCCTCGTGCCGTCGGTCGTCGTGTCGATCGCGGTGGCGTCGGTGAGCGGCTATGCGCTCGCCAACTGGCGGTTCAAGGGCGCTGAACTCTTCTTCTCGATCCTCATCGTCGGCGCTTTCATTCCCTATCAGGTGATGATCTATCCGATCGTCATCGTGTTGCGGGAAATGGGCATCTACGGCACGCTCACCGGGCTGGTCGTCGTGCATACCATCTTCGGCATGCCGATCCTGACGCTGCTCTTCCGCAACTATTTCGCCTCGCTTCCGGTCGAACTCTTCAAGGCGGCGCGCATCGACGGAGCGGGTTTCTGGCAGATCTATTTCCGGATCATGCTGCCCATGTCGCTGCCGATCTTCGTGGTGGCGATGATCCTGCAGGTGACCGGCATCTGGAACGACTTCCTGTTCGGCGTCGTGTTCACCCGGCCGGATACCTATCCGATGACCGTGCAGCTCAACAACATCGTCAATTCGGTCCAGGGCGTGAAGGAATACAACGTCAACATGGCGGCCACGCTGCTGACGGGCGCGGTTCCGCTGATCGTCTATTTCATCTCCGGCCGGCTTTTCGTCCGCGGCATCGCCGCCGGCGCAGTCAAAGGGTAAAGCCTGATGCACGACACTGTTTCCCTCCGCCCGAAGAGCAGCGTTTCCATCCGCGAACTGTCGCTTTCATTCGGCTCGGTGAAGGTGCTGGAAAACCTGAACCTCGACATCCGCGACGGCGAGTTCCTGGTGCTGCTCGGCTCCTCCGGCTGCGGCAAGTCCACGCTGCTCAACTGCATCGCCGGCCTCCTCGAACCGACCGAGGGCCAGATCTTCATCAAGGACAGGAACGTCACCTGGGAAGAGCCCAAGGACCGCGGCATCGGCATGGTCTTCCAGTCCTATGCGCTCTATCCGCAGATGACGGTCGAGAAGAACCTTTCCTTCGGCCTGCGCGTCGCCAAGATGGCGAGGGAGGAGATCGACCGCCGGGTGGCGCGTGCCGCCGGCATCCTGCAGATCGAACCGCTGTTGAAGCGAAAGCCCGCCGAACTTTCCGGCGGCCAGCGCCAGCGCGTCGCGATCGGCCGCGCGCTGGTCCGCGACGTGGACGTCTTCCTGTTCGACGAGCCGCTCTCGAACCTCGACGCCAAGCTGCGTTCCGAATTGCGCGTCGAGATCAAGCGGCTGCACCAGGCGCTCAAGAACACGATGATCTATGTCACCCACGACCAGATCGAGGCGCTGACGCTCGCCGACCGCATCGCCATCATGAAGAGCGGCGTCATCCAGCAGCTCGACGATCCGGTGACGATCTACAACCGGCCGAAGAACCGGTTCGTCGCGGGCTTCATCGGCTCGCCGTCGATGAATTTCCTGACGGGCGAACTGGCGGAGGAGGGCGGTCGCCCGGTCTTCAGGACCAACGGCACCAGCTTCTCGCTCGACGGCTACGACGCCGCGCAGCCGCTCGCCCCGGGACGCAAGGTCATCCTCGGCGTCCGGCCGGAGCATATCAAGGTGGACGGCGACATTTCCGGCGGCGAGGTGCACGAGGCGGTGGTCGATATCGAGGAGCCGATGGGCGCCGACAACCTCATCTGGCTCAAACATGCCGGCCATACGCTGTCGGTACGCATCGGCGGCGCCCGGCGCTATGCGGTCGGCGCCAAGGTCCGCCTCGCCTTCGACATGACCATGGCCTCGCTTTTCGATGCCGAGACGGAAGAGCGGATTTGATGTTGCGCTGGTGCCAGTTTTGCCTAGGTCGGTTGCGGTCGCGTCAAGCGTTACCCCCCTCTGGCCTGCCGGCCATCTCCCCCACAAGGGGGGAGATCGATTCGTGGCAACGTTTCGCCATCCCCCACGCTCGCGATGGGAGCGGTGAGCAGGCTCCCAGCCAATCTCCCCACCCGTGGGGGAGATGGCCGGCAGGCCAGAGGGGGGCGGACACGGCACGCCATAGCTTTCCCGGACAGATCCAATGACATCCATCGACCTCTCCGGCACATGGCAGCTTACCTCCGCAACCGGAACGCATCGCACCGAGATTCCCATCCCCGGCGACGTGCACAGCGCGCTGAGATCGGCCGGCATCATCCCCGACCCTTATTTCGGCCGCAACGAGAACGAGGTGCAATGGGTCGCTCGTGAGGACTGGGCGGTCGAGCGGCAGTTCACGCTCGATGATCCGGACGGGTCCTGGTATCTCGACATCACCTATCTCGACACCGTTGCGACCGTCTTCGTCAACGGCGTCGCGGTTCTGGAAGCCGACAACTGCTTCCGCCGCTACCGGCCGGACGTGTCGAAGGCACTGAAGCCCGGCAGGAATACGATCCGCATCCTCTTCCGCTCCAGCATTACGGCAGGGGCGGAGCGCCAGGCGCGGCAGCCCTTCTACATTCCCTATTCCACCGCAAATTGCCCGATTCCCAACGGAAACATGCTGCGCAAGCCGCAATGCCATTTCGGCTGGGACTGGAATATCGCGCTGGCGCCGCTCGGCCTCTATGGCGAGATTGCGCTGAAGAAGCTCGAAACCGCCCGCATCGAACATGTCGTCACCAGTCAGAGACATGACGGCGGTGCGGTCGACCTCCATGTGACCGTGACGTTCCATGCCGAGGAGCCCGGTATCCTGCCGGTTCACCTCTCGTTCGGCAGCGAGCGCGTCAGACTCGACTGTGGCGTAGGCCCAGGCGAAACGGTGATCACTCACGTCTTCCATATCGAAGAGCCGAAACTCTGGTGGCCGGCGGGTAGCGGCGACCAGACGCTGTATCGGCTGGAGGTCGATATCCCATCCGAGACGATCGTCCGCCGGGTCGGTCTGCGCACCGTCGAACTCCTGACCGATCTGGACGAGGCCGGGAGCCGCTTCGCGTTCCGCGTCAACGGCCGCGAAATCTTCTGCCGCGGCGCCAACTGGATCCCGGCCGACGCGCTCTTCTCGCTGACGAGCCCGGAAAAGACCGAGGACCTGCTGCGCTCGGCGATCGACGCGAACATGAACATGATCCGCGTCTGGGGCGGAGGCTTTTACGAGGCGGACTGGTTCTACGACTTCTGCGACCGGCTCGGCCTGATGGTCTGGCAGGATTTCCAGTTCGCCTGCAATCTCTATCCCTCGACGCCGGATTTCCTCGAAAACGTCGAGGCGGAGGTGGACTATCAGGTCCGCCGGCTGAGCTCGCATCCCTCGATCGTCCTCTGGTGCGGCGACAACGAACTGGTCGGCGCGCTCAACTGGTTTCCGGATTCTCGCGAGAACCGCGACCGCTATCTCGTCAACTACGACCGGCTGAACCGCACGATCGAACAGGCTGTGAAGAAGGCCGCGCCCGGAGCGATCTGGTGGCCGTCGAGCCCGGCTTCCGGCTATCTGGACTATGGCGATGCCTGGCATGCGGACGGCTCCGGCGACATGCATTACTGGTCGGTCTGGCACGAGAACAAGCCGTTCGACGATTACCGTTCGGTCCGGCCGCGCTTCTGCTCGGAATTCGGTTTCCAGTCCTATACCTCGCTGCCAGTGATCGAGACCTACGCGGCGGCGAAGGACATGAACATCGCCTCGCCGGTGATGGAGCATCACCAGAAGAATGCCGGCGGCAACGAGCGCATCGCCGGCACGATGTTCCGCAATTTCCGCTTTCCCGCGGATTTTCCGAATTTCGTCTATTTGAGCCAGGTGCAGCAGGGGATCGCGATCAAGACGGCCGTCGACTACTGGCGCTCGCTGAAACCCCATTGCATGGGCACGCTCTACTGGCAGCTCAACGACACCTGGCCTGTCGCCTCCTGGTCGAGCCTCGATTACGGCGGAAGCTGGAAGATGCTGCATTACATGGCCCGGCGCTTCTTCCAGCCGGTCGCCGTGGCGGCCATCCCGTCGGAGGACGGACGGGAAATCCGCCTGTCACTGGTCAATGACACGCCCGCGGACGTCACGGTCACCATCAATCTCTCGCTGCTCACGCTCAAGGGCGAACGCACGCGGCTGCGAAGCGTCGAAGCCGTCTGCACGCCGGATGCCGCGGTGACCGTCCTGACCTTGCCGGCCTCGGACATTCCTGCCGCCTCGATCCTTGCCTGGAGCTTCACCGCTTCCGACGGTACGGGCGGCGAGGGGCATTATGTCCACGGCACCTACAAGGCGCTGGAACTCGAACCTGCCGGTCTCGAACTTTCCGTGTCGCCCGCAGGTGACGGCGCTTTCGACCTGCTCGTGCAGGCGAGGGGACTGGCGCTCTTCGTGCTGATCGAGAGCGCCACGCCCGGCCGCTATTCCGACAACGCTTTCGATCTGGCCGCCGGCGAGAGCCGGCGCATCACGTTCACTCCCGCCGTGCCGGGCGGCACGGCCCCGCAATTCCGCATCTACGACCTCCATTCCTGCCAGGCGGCAGGCTAAAGGTCCATTTCGAGGAGAAGCCTATGACGAAGCTCGGTTTTCAGCTCTATTGCGCCCGCAATTTCCCGCCGCTTTCCGATATCCTGAAACTCGTCGCCCGCGCCGGCTATTCGGAAGTCGAGGGTTACGGCGGCATCTACGCGACGCTCGACGAGGCCGGCCTGAAAGCGCTGCGCGCCGAGCTCGACGCCAACGGGCTGGCCATGCCGACCGGCCATTTCGGCCTCGACCTCCTCGAAAAGGAGCCGGAACAGGCTCTGCGGATCGCGAAAATCCTCGGCATCGAGGCGATCTATTGCCCATTCCTCATGCCGGACCAGCGGCCGGGCGACGCCGCCGGCTGGTTCGCCTTCGGCCGGCGGCTGCAGGAAGCCGGCAAGCGGTATCAGGACGCCGGCTATACGTTCGGCTGGCACAACCACGATTTCGAGTTCAAGGCGCTTGCCGACGGTTCGACGCCGCAGGAGCAGATCCTGGCCGGCGGCCCCGATCTCGCCTGGGAGGCGGATATCGCCTGGCTCATCCGGGGCGGCGCCGATCCCTATGCGTGGATCGAGAGCTACGGCAAGCGCATCTCGGCCGTGCATGTGAAGGACATCGCGCCGGCCGGCGAGAATGCCGACGAGGACGGCTGGGCGGATGTCGGCCACGGCACGGTGCCGTGGAAGGACCTGATGGCGGCGCTGAGAAAAACGCCGGCCAGGCATTACGTGCTCGAACACGACAATCCGAAGGATGTCGAGCGGTTGCTGACGCGCTCGATCGCCTCCTTCAAAACCTATTGATCAGAAGATTCCGGAGTTTTTCATGTCCAGGGAACTTGGCGTCGGCATCATCGGATGCGGCAATATTTCCACCACCTATTTCAAGCTGGCGCCCCTCTTCAAGGGGCTGAAAGTGCTTGCCTGCGCCGACCTCAACAAGGAGGCGGCCGAGATGCGCGCCGAGGAATACGGCGTCAAGGCGCAGTCGATCGCCGAGTTGCTCGACAATGACGAGCTCGACGTGATCGTCAACCTGACGATCCCGGCGGCGCATTTCTCCGTCTCCAGGGCGATCCTCGAAGCTGGAAAGCACGTCTACTCGGAAAAGCCGCTGACAATCACGCTCGAAGAGGGCAAGGCGCTGCAGAAGCTCGCGAAGGAGAAGGGGCTTTCCGTCGGCTGCGCCCCCGATACCTTCCTCGGCGGCGCCCATCAGCTCGCCCGTAAATATATCGACGAGGGGGGCGTGGGCCGCATCACCTCCGGCACCTGCCATGTCATGAGCCCCGGCATGGAGATGTGGCATCCGAACCCCGGCTTCTTCTTCCTGGAAGGCGGCGGGCCGATCCTCGACCTCGGGCCCTACTACATCGCCAACCTCATCAACTTCCTCGGGCCGGTGAAGCGGGTGGCGGCGCTCACATCCATGGCGAACAAGACCCGCACCGTTACCAGCGAGCCGCTCAAGGGGCAGGTGATCCCCGTCGAGACGCCGACCAATATCCACGCCCTGCTCGAATTCGCGAACGGTGCCACCATCACGCTGTCGGCAAGCTGGGATGTCTGGTCGCACCGCCATGCGAACATGGAGCTCTACGGCACCGAAGGCTCGCTCTTCGTGCCGGACCCGAACTTCTTCGGCGGCGTGGTGGAGGCGAGCGGCCGCAACAAGACCATCGAGCCGCTCGAACCCTGGGACCACCCCTTCGGCATCCTCAACCAGGAAAGCCCGCAGGGGCCGCGCGCCAATTACCGCACGGCCGGTCTGGCGGACATGGCGATGGCGCTGATCGAGGGGCGCGATGCCCGCTGCTCGCTGGAGCGCACGCTGCACGGCGTGGATGTCATGACCTCGATCCTGAAATCCGGCGAGGAACACCGGTTCGTGGAGCTCACGACCACCTGCACCCAGCCCGCCGCGCTCGGAATAGACGAGGCGCTGGCGCTGCTGCGCTGACTGCCGAACGGGAAAACCGGTTCCCACCTTGCCCGGAATTGCTCTATGAATGCGGCGCGCTTTTCCGCGCCGCATTTCATCCGGAGGACTTCGATCATGACCTGGCAACCGGCGGCAAACCGCTACGAAACCATGAAATACAACCGCTGCGGCCGTTCGGGGCTCAAGCTTCCGGCGATCTCGCTCGGCCTCTGGCACAATTTCGGCGACGACACGCCCCATGAGCGCAAGGTCGCGATCGCCCGCAAGGCGTTCGATCTCGGCATCACCCATTTCGACCTCGCCAACAATTACGGTCCCAGGCCCGGCAGTGCCGAACTCGCCTTCGGCCAGATCCTGCGCGAGGATTTTCGCGGATACCGCGACGAGCTGATCATCTCGTCCAAGGCCGGCTACAATATGTGGCCCGGTCCCTACGGCGAGTGGGGAAGCCGCAAATATCTGATCGCCTCCTGCGACCAGAGCCTCAAGCGCATGGGCGTCGACTATGTCGACATCTTCTATTCGCACCGTTTCGACCCGGAGACGCCGCTCGAAGAGACCTGCGGCGCGCTCGACCATATCGTCAGGTCGGGCAGGGCGCTCTATGTCGGCATCTCGTCCTACAATTCGAAACGCACCCGCGAAGCTGCGGCGATCCTCAAGGAACTCGGCACGCCGATCCTCATCCATCAGCCGAGCTATTCGATGATCAACCGCTGGGTCGAGGAGGACGGCCTTCTCGACACGCTCGACGACCTCGGCATCGGTTCGATCGTCTTCTCGCCGCTGGCGCAGGGCATGCTGACCTCCAAATATCTCGGCGGCATCCCGCAGGACAGCCGCGCGGCGCAGGGCAAGTCTCTGCGCACGGCCTTCCTCAACGAAAAGAATATCGCCAACCTCAATGCGCTCAACGCGATCGCGGAAAAGCGCGGCCAGACGCTGGCGCAGATGGCGATCGCCTGGGTTCTGCGCGGCGGCCGGGTGACGACCGCGCTGATCGGCGCCAGCCGGCCGGAACAGGTGGAGGATTGCGTGAAGGCACTCGACAGGCTCGATTTCACCCCGGAAGAGCTTGCCAAAATCGACACCTATGCGAAAGACGCCGACATCAACCTCTGGGCCGCCTCGGCCGAGCGAAAGGGGCCACAGCGGTAAGCGGTAAACGGGGTTTTGCCCCTCATACCCTGCAGCGACCTTCTCCCCGTTATGGCGGGGAGAAGGATGGATAGCACGCCCTTCGCTTTCGATACTCGGGAGGGCGAATCGCCTCGCCTCGGCCGCTCCGTTGACGGTGCGTTAAAGCAGCGGTGCCTCGCTTCAAAAAATTAACGGAACGTCATAATTTCATTACAGAAATGTAATTCCGCGGTTCAGATACGGTTCATCATTCGGGGCCTAGTTTCCGGGCGTGGTCAACACGAGGAGACACCCGATGAAAAAGTTCTTTGCCATCCTTCTTTCCGCAACCGTTCTTGCCGCTCCCATGGCGCAGGCGCAGGACTGGCGCCACGGCCCCGACCGTTCCCGGCACGTGGAAAAGCGGGTCGACAAGCGCGTCCATGTGCAGAAGAAGGTCGTCGTCCACAAGCATCGCTGGGTGAAGGGTCACCGCATGAGCCCGGCCGAACGGCGCCGCATGGCCGAGATCCGCGACTACCGCCGCTATCGCCTGTCGGCGCCGCCGCGCGGCTACCACTGGGTCAAGGTCGACAACGACTTCCTGCTGGTCGGCATCGCCACCGGTGTGATCTCCAGCATCATCGCTTCCCGCTAAGGGCAAGTCTGTCTGCGGGCGCTGCCTTCAAGCGCCCGCAAGACTTCGCATCGATCGCCACCATGCGGCCGGCCGGCGTTTCCTGCCGGTTCACGTTCCCTGAGACAGGCAATCCTTCATCGAGCTTGCGAGCCCGCGCATCAGCTCGAAATAGAGGTCCGGACCTTCCTTCAGCGTCGCCGCCTCCGGGTCGAGCGTTGCCGAGCGGGCCGGCGTTCCTTCCGTCACCACGGCCACCAGCTTCGGCTCGAACTGCGGTTCGGCGAAGACGCAAGTCGCGCCGAGCTCCGTCACCTTCCTGTGGATCTGGCTGATCCGGTCGGCGCCGGGCATGGTTTCCGGGCTGACCGTGACCGAGCCCGCCACGCTCACGCCGTAGCGCTTTTCGAAATACTGGTAGGCATCGTGGAAGACGATGAAGGGCTTGTCCTTGACGGGCTCCACGGTCGCCTTCAATTCGGTGTCCAAGGCGTCGATCTTCTGCATCAGCGCCGCCGCATTGGCCTGGTAGGCCGCGGCATTCGCCGGGTCGGCGGAGACCAGCGTCTTCTCGATCTCGGCGGCGATCGCCTTGGCGTTCATCGGATCGAGCCAGAGATGCGTGTCGAAGGCGCCGTGTTCGTGTTCATGACCCTCATGCTCATGGCCCTCATGCTCGTGACCTTCGCCTTCGGCATGTTCCTCATCGTGGCCGCCATGTTCATGTGCCGCCTCGCCCTCATGGCCGTGGTCATGCGCCTCGAAGGCACCGCCTTCGCGGAAAGGAAGTTTTTCCAGGCCGGGCGCATCCTCGAGTTCCACCACCGTGGCCCTGGAACCCAGGGCCTCCAGGGGCTTTTCGAGGAAGGCTTCCATGCCTGGCCCGACCCAGAAGACGATATCGGCGCTCTCGATCGTCGCAGCGTTGGAGGGCTTGAGGGAGAACGTATGGGGCGAGGCGGCTCCCGCGACGATCAGCTTCGGCTCGCCGACGCCCTGCATGATGGAGGCCACCAGCGAATGGATCGGCTTGATGGAGACCACGACGTCCGGCGCCGCGAAAGCAGCGCCCGCGCCGGCGAAAAGGGCGGTGGCGGACAAAAGGGAAAGAGCAGGGAGATTCATGCCGTGTCCTTGCATTGATCTGTAATGTTATTACATCAATTGCGTTATGCTATAACGTGTGTCATAGCCAGTGACAACAGGGATTCCGGAAAAACATGCTGATGACCAACAGGGCCGCGGCCCTTCGGAGCGAAAGCCAGCTCGTCTCGCTCGAAAATGCCGGCATCCGACGCGATGGCCGCTGGCTGGTGCGCGGTCTCGATTTTTCGATCCGCCGCGGCGAAGTGGTGACGCTGATCGGGCCGAACGGGGCCGGCAAATCGACGACCGCGAAGCTGGCGATCGGCGTGCTGCGGCCGGACGAGGGCGCGGTCACCAGGGCCTCCGGCATGCGTATCGGCTATGTGCCGCAGAAGCTCGCGATCGACTGGACCATGCCGCTGTCCGTGCGGCGGCTGATGCGGCTCACCGGTCCACTTCCCGACGGGGAGCTGACGGATGCGCTTAAGGCCACCGGCATACCGCATCTCATCGACGCGGAGGTGCGGCACCTGTCCGGCGGCGAGTTCCAGCGTGCCCTGCTTGCCCGCGCGATCGCCCGCAAGCCGGACCTCATGGTGCTCGACGAGCCGGTGCAGGGCGTCGATTTCGCCGGCGAGAGCGCGCTCTACGACCTCATCCGCTCGATCCGCAACTCGACCGGCTGCGGCATCCTGATGATCTCGCACGACCTGCACATGGTCATGGCCGGCACGGATACCGTCATCTGCCTCAACGGCCATATCTGCTGCCGCGGCACGCCGGAAACCGTCAGCCAGAGCGCCGACTACCTGAAGCTCTTCGGCAACACGCGCTCGCTTGCCGTCTACAGCCATCACCACGACCACACCCATCTGCCGGACGGCCGGGTCCTGCACGGCGACGGCTCGATCACCGATCATTGCCATCCCGGCGACGGACATCATCCCGAGGACGGGCACCGTCCTCACGAGCATCACGATCATTCGCATCACTCGCACGATCACCACCATCCTCACGAGCACAAAGGCCACGCCCATCATGCGGCAGGCCCAGGCAGGGAGGACGATCGTGCTTGACGATTTCTTCACACGCGCCCTCATCGCCGGGGTCGGCGTGGCGCTGACGGCGGGTCCGCTCGGCTGTTTCGTCGTCTGGCGGCGGATGGCCTATTTCGGCGACACCATGGCCCATTCGGCACTGCTCGGCGTGGCGCTGTCGCTCTTCTTCGAGATCAATCTCCTGATTTCCGTCTTCGGCGTCGCGGTGGCCGTATCCCTGCTGCTCCTGATGCTGCAGCGGCGGCAGTCGCTTTCGGCGGACGCGCTGCTCGGCATCCTCTCCCATTCGGCGCTGGCGATCGGCCTCGTGCTGGTCGCCTTCATGACCTGGGTGCGCATCGATCTCGTCGCCTTCCTGTTCGGCGACATTCTTGCCGTCACCCGCACCGACATCGCGCTCATCTGGGGCGGCGGCGCGCTGGTGATCGCAGCACTCGCCTTTCTCTGGCGTCCGCTGATCGCGTCCACCGTCAGCGAGGACGTGGCGGAAGCCGAAGGCATGAAGCCGGCGCAGGCGCGGCTCCTCTTCATGCTCCTGATGGCGCTCGTCATCGCGATCGCCATGAAGATCGTCGGCATCATGCTGATCACCGCGCTGCTGATCATTCCGGCCGCCACGGCGCGGCGCTTTTCCGCCAGCCCCGAGATCATGGCCGTCGCCGCATCGCTGATCGGCGCCGTCGCCGTCGTCGGCGGCCTGTTCGGCTCGCTCACCTACGATACGCCGTCCGGCCCTTCCATCGTGGTCGCGGCGCTCTTACTTTTCATTCTGAGCCTCATCCCGACAGCGGGAAAAAACACGGCCGACAGGGCCGGCAACACAGGAGTGCGATGATGAACGCACCAGTATCTTCACCGGCGCTCACCAAGAACCAGTCGCTCGTCTTCGACGTGCTGACCCGTTCGGATGCGCCGATGAGCGCCTATACGATCCTCGACAAACTCCGCGACCACGGTTTCCGGGCGCCGCTGCAGGTCTATCGGGCGCTCGACAAGCTTCTCGAATTCGGCATGGTGCATCGGCTGGAGAGCCTGAACGCCTTCGTCGCCTGCGCCCATCCCGAAAGCGACTGCTGCGCCAAGGGGCACGGCCACGGCACGGTCGCGTTCGCGATCTGCGAGAGCTGCGGCCACGTGTTCGAATTCCACGATCACGCCGTCGACCATCGCCTTGGCGACTGGGCGAAGGGCAAGGGCTTCAAGCCGGCCAAGACAACGATCGAGATTCGCGGGGTCTGCAGTTCCTGTGCCGCCTGAACTCGGCGCCGCTTAAAGCGGACGGAGATCGCGGGCGAACCGTTTCCAGTTCTCGACGTAGCGCACCGCCGACTGCCTCAGCTTCTCGACCGCCTCCTCGTCCAGCGTGCGGATGGCCCTGGCGGGCGAGCCGACGATCAGCGAATTGTCGGGAAATTCCTTGCCTTCGGTGACCAGCGCGTTGGCGCCGACCAGGCAGTTGCTGCCGATCCTGGCGCCGTTCAGGATCGTCGCGCCCATGCCGACCAGCGAATTGTCGCCGATGATGCAGCCATGGATGATGGCGTGGTGGCCGATGGTGCAATCCCTGCCGATCCTGACCGGATAGCGCGGGTCGGTGTGGATCATCACGCCTTCCTGGATGTTCGAGCCGGCGCCGACGGTGATCGGCTCGTTGTCGCCGCGCAGCACCGAGCCGAACCAGATGCCGACATCTTCGCCGAGCTCCACCTTGCCGATGACGGTGGCATCCGGCGCCACCCAGTAGCGGTCCGGGGCGGGGAGCTTCGGTTTGAATTCTCCGAGAGCGTAAAGCGGCATGGTTTCCTCCCAAATCCGAGGTCAGGCGACCGTCAGCGACAGTTTTCCGACACCCTCGATGCCGCAGGCGACCTTGTCGCCCTTGACGACCGGGCCGACGCCGGCCGGCGTGCCGGTCATGATGACATCGCCCGGCGCCAGCACGAAGAGCTTCGACAGTTCGGCGATGATTTCCGGCAGCTTCCAGATGAGCTGGTTGAGATCGCCGGACTGCTTGCGCTGGCCGTTGACGTCGAGCCAGACGCTGCCCGCCCGCGGATGGCCGATCTTCGAGGCCGGGACGAGGGCGGAGACGGGCGCCGACTTCTCGAAGGCTTTTGCCGCCTCCCACGGACGGCTCATCTTCTTGGCCACATCCTGCAGGTCGCGGCGGGTGAAATCGATGCCGACCGCATAGCCGTAGACCTTGGAAAGCGCGTCCCCGACCGCTATATCCGCGCCACCGGCCGACAGCGCCACGACCAGTTCCACCTCGTGATGGACGCTGCTCGAAAGCGGCGGATAGGGGAAAGTCTTGCCGTTATAGAGATTGTCGGCATTCTTCTGGAAGAAGAAGGGCGGTTCGCGCGACGGATCGCCGCCCATTTCGAGCGCGTGGTCGGCATAGTTGCGGCCGACGCAATAGACCCGCCGCACCGGAAACCGCTCCTTTGCGCCCTCCACGTCGAGAAGCACGGTTTCGGGAGCGGGGATCACGGTCGCGAGCATGGGAGGCATCCTAAGAAGGTGAATGAAGACAGGGATGTCTTTGTCTCTTAATTCGCCCCTCAATCCTAGCCCCAATCCTTTCGCCAGGCGGAAACTGGCAAAAAACTTGTCACCATTGTATGAGAACCACGCAACAGAGGCATTCGAATGTACGCAGACGCGCTGAGGCACGGTGAGAAGATTTTCGCAGTCGCTCCGATGATCGACTGGACGGACCGGCATTGCCGTTTCCTGCACCGGCAGCTTTCGAAAGAGGCGGTGCTCTATACCGAGATGATCGTGGCGGATGCGATCATCCACGGGCCGCGCGAGAGACTGCTCGCCTATTCGGCTCAGGAGCATCCGGTGGCGCTGCAGCTCGGCGGATCGGACGCGGGCAAGCTTGCCGAAGCGATCCGGATCGCCGCCGATTACGGTTACGACGAGATCAACCTCAATGTCGGCTGCCCGTCGGACCGGGTGCAGTCCGGCACGTTCGGGGCCTGCCTGATGCGCGATGCCGGACATGTCGCCGATCTGGTGAGTGCGATGAAGAAGGTTTCGACCGTGCCGGTGACGGTGAAGTGCCGCATCGGCGTGGACGAGCAGGAACCGACGGACGTGCTGCCGGACTTCCTCGCCCGGATGATCGGGGCCGGTGCCGACGCGATCTGGATCCATGCGCGAAAGGCCTGGCTGCAGGGGCTTTCGCCGAAGGAGAACCGCGAAATTCCGCCGCTCGACTACGAGCTCGTCTACCGGATGAAGCGGGAGAACCCTAGCGTCTTCCTCGGCATCAACGGCGGCATTGCCGACCTCGACCAGGCGGCAGGTCACCTCAAGGTGATGGACGGGGTGATGCTCGGCCGCGCCGCCTATCAGAATGCGGGGCTGCTGGCGGGAGTGGATGAGCTGGTCACAGGTTCGGGTCCTACAGGGGTTCAAACCCCTAACGTCGACTGGCTGGCGTTGCGCGACACCATGATGGCCTATGCGGACGAGGTGATCGCGTCCGGCGGAAGGCTGCATCACGTCACCCGCCACATGGTCGGGCTCTTCCAGGGTTTTGCCGGCGCCCGCCGGTTCCGCCAGATCCTCTCCGCCGAGGCGACCCGTCCGGGGGCAGGCGTCGAGGTGATCGCCGCAGCCTTTGCAGCGGTTGATATCGATGGCGGGGCGAAGAGGCTGGCGGGGTAGGGGCAAGCGTTCCCTCATCGACAAAGCCTATGATTTCAAGACACACTTTTCCCTTGGCGATCTTGAGATTTTCAAGTCGGACGGGGCGCTGAAAGCTGCCTCTTATGTTAGTTTAACAGGTGACACCTCTCAGCGCCCCGTTCGGCGGTTTTTATCCGCGACTTCGGTCCCTCTGCCTTGGCCTTCCCGGACGGTGTTCTCCTCGGGTTAAACCCGAGAATGCCGCATGGACCCCGGGCGAACCGAGTTATCGCCAACGATCCATGACGCCGCCGCCGGACTCTCCGCTTTACGCGGACGGACAGAAAAGTCCGGCGAAACCATCCGTTCGGCCACCCTGTGTGCCGCACAGGCACGCCCGGCGCGCTCTTTCGGGCATCAAGAGACGATGGGCCGGTCCGCTGCCCGTCACCTCTCCCCGTGTCGCCGGAGGGAGACCATTTTCCGCGAACCCGGAGGTTGAGGCTTTGCGTCTTCCCCTCAACACCCGCGCCGGCCCCGCCTCGCCGGAACGCCTTCCGGTGTATCCGATGCGGGACGGGGGGATTGTAGGCATGAGGCGGGAGGGCGGGGATGAGAAAGAGGTCAAGTGATTGATAGAGCTGAGGCGGGTTTGCGTTTTATCCATCAGTGCCGGGGATGTCGCCGCACCCCCCTCTGCCCTGCCGGGCATCTCCCCCACAAGGGGGGAGATCGGATGGGGCGGCGGTTTCCTCAGAAGAACAAGCGCGCTATTCGGCATGCCGCATATGGAAGAACCGAGCGGGATCGGCTTTCTCCCTCTTCTCCCCAGCGGGGAGAAGTGCCGAGCAAAGCGAGGCGATGAGGGGGGTGCACACGCGGCAGGCGCGGCATCGACCGATGGTGGCTTCGCCCCCCTAATCCGGTCCTGCGGGCACCTTCTCCCCGCTGGGGAGAAGGGAAGAGCGCGCTGCTTGGGATCTCCTTCACGGGCGGGGGCAATCGCATATGGAGGAACCGAGCCAGTTCGGCTTGCGCCCACTTCTCCCCAGCGGGGAGAAGTGCCGAGCAAAGCGAGGCGATGAGGGGGTGCGCACGCGGCAGGCGCGGCATCGCTGTATTTTGGCTTCGCCCCCCTCATCCGCCCTGCGGACCACCTTCTCCCCGCTGGGGAGAAGGGGAGAGCGCGCCGCCGCCTCGTCAGTCCATAGAGGCCTCAGCATATCTTGCTGATATGCAATTGCCCTTCCCCTGGGGAGGAAGAGGGCCGGCAGGCCAGAGGGGGCTGGATCGGCACGAACTCCCCTTCGTCCCACCCGCGGGAAGAAAATGCTCCGCGGAAGGGTGATCGATCCCGAACGCGCTACTCGTTGATTTCCGGCTCGACGAGCCTCGCCAGGTTTTTCAGCGACTCCTGCCAGCCGAGATAGCAGGCCTCGGCGGGGATGACGTCCGGCACGCCTGCCTGCGTGATATCCATCTCGGTCCCGACCGAAACCTTCTTCAACGTCACGGTGACTTCCATTTCGCCGGGCAGGTTGGGGTCGTCGAACCTGTCCGTGTAGCGCAGGCGCTCGCCCGGAACGAGCTCGAGATATTCGCCGCCGAACGAATGGCTGTTGCCTGTCGTAAAGTTGCGGAAGGACATTTTGAACTTGCCGCCGACTGTCGATTCAAAGTGATGCACGGTGCAGGTGAAGCCGTTCGGGGGAAGCCATTTGGCGAGCGCGTCGGCCTCGATGAACGCGCGATAGACCTTTTCCGGGCTGGCCGCCAGGACGCGGTGCAGGCGTATGGTGTTGGGCATGGTCGTGATCCTTCTGAATTGGTGGAGCGTACGACGCTAAGGACGGACGGGACATTGCCCATCCGACAGAGCCCATGAAATTTTCAATCGCCGATCCTCAGCCAACGAGCCAGGAGAGGCCGCCGCCGATGACGATGAAGACGAGGATCAGCAGGACGAAGCGGCCCGTGCCGGTGATCGAATCCGTGTCGAACACCTTGTTCCAGAGAGAATTGCCGTTCGGGTGCTCTTCCATCACCGATCCTTCCTATCTTGTCCGCGGGCACGAAAAGCCATTTATCACATCCGTCCCGTCTTGCACCCTTCTCCCCGTCGGGGCGGAGAGAAGGGTGCGAAGGATGAGCCGGGTGAGACCGATGCCGCTACTCGGCCGCCTCGGCATAAGCCTCCATCGGCGGGCAGGTGCAGACGAGGTTGCGGTCGCCATAAACGTTGTCGATGCGGTTGACCGGCGACCAGTATTTGTCGATGCGGAAGGCGCCGGGCGGGAAGCAGGCCTGTTCGCGGGAATAGGGGCGGTCCCATTCGCCGACCAGGTCCTCCACCGTGTGCGGGGCGTTCTTCAGCGGGTTGTTCGCCTTGTCCATGCGGCCCTCCTCGATCAAGCGGGCTTCCTCGCGGATCGCCAGCATGGCATCGCAGAAACGGTCGATCTCCGCCTTGGTCTCGCTCTCGGTCGGCTCGATCATCAGCGTGCCGGCGACCGGCCAGCTCATGGTCGGCGCATGGAAGCCGCAGTCGATCAGGCGCTTGGCGATGTCGTCGACGGTGACGCCGGCCGTGGCATTCAGCGGGCGCGTGTCGATGATGCATTCATGCGCGACTCGGCCGGCCTCCGACTTGTAGAGCACGTCATAGGCGCCCTTCAGTCTTGCCGCGATATAGTTGGCGTTGAGGATCGCCACCTTGGTCGCCTGCGTCAGGCCTTCGCCGCCCATCATCAGGCAGTAGGACCAGGAGATCGGCAGGATGGACGGCGAACCGAACGGGGCGGCCGAGACCGCGCCCTCGCGACCGTCGCTCTCCGGATGGCCGGGCAGATGCGGGGCGAGATGCGCCTTGACGCCGATCGGCCCCATGCCGGGGCCGCCGCCGC
Organism: Neorhizobium sp. CSC1952; assembly: GCF_030378245.1. Lineage (NCBI taxonomy): Bacteria > Pseudomonadati > Pseudomonadota > Alphaproteobacteria > Hyphomicrobiales > Rhizobiaceae > Neorhizobium > Neorhizobium sp. CSC1952. Next base: position 4,199,280 of record NZ_CP128416.1, read on the forward strand.
CATGCGGGATGCAGAAGGTCTTGTGGAGGTTCAGGTGGGAAACGTCGGAGCCGATGTCGCCGGGACGGGCAAGCCCGACCATGGCGTTCATGTTGGCGCCGTCGAGATAGACCTGGCCGCCGTGCCTGTGGGTGATCTCGCAGATCTCCCGCACCGTCTCCTCGAAAACGCCGTGCGTCGAGGGATAGGTGATCATGCACGCGGACAAGGTTTCCGCATATTGCTCGGCCTTCAAACGGAAATCGTCGAGGTCCACGTCGCCGTTATCCCTGGCCTTCACCGGCACGACCTTCATGCCGGCCATCTGCGCGGAAGCGGGGTTGGTGCCGTGCGCGGAGGTCGGGATGAGGCAGACGTCGCGGTGCGCGTCGCCGTTGGCGATGTGGTAGTTGCGGATGGTCAGGAGGCCCGCATATTCCCCTTGAGCGCCGGAATTCGGCTGCATGGAAAAGGCGTCGTAACCGGTGATCTGGCAGAGTTTCTGGGAAAGATCGTCGATCATCTCCTTGTAGCCGAGCGCCTGGTCGGCGGGGGCGAAGGGGTGGATGTCGGAAAATTCCGGCCAGGTGATCGGCAGCATTTCCGCCGTGGCGTTGAGCTTCATCGTGCAGGAGCCGAGCGGAATCATCGCCCGGTCGAGCGCGAGATCCCGGTCCGAGAGCCGGCGGATATAGCGGGTCATCTCGCTTTCGGCGCGGTTCATGTGGAAGATCGGATGCGTCATGTAGGCCGATTTGCGCAGGAGCGCGTTCGGCAGGCGGTATTCCGGCTCGAAATCGGAAACCTTGAAATCGCCGCCGAAGGCGCGCCAGACGGCTTCCAGCGTCGCGGGGCGGGTGCGCTCGTCGAGCGACATGCCGATCTTCGTTTCGCCGATCTTGCGCAGGTTCACGCCCTCGGCGACGGCGGCGCGCAGGACGAGGCCCTGCATATGGCCGACCTCGACGGTGATCGTGTCGAAGAACGTGTCCGGCTCGATCCGGTAGCCGAGCTTTTCGAGGCCCTTGGCCATCAGCACGGCCTTCTTGTGGACCTGCTGGGCGATCGCCTTCAGCCCGTCGGGGCCGTGGAAGACGCCGTACATGGAGGCCATGACGGCGAGCAGGACCTGCGCGGTGCAGATGTTCGAGGTCGCCTTTTCGCGGCGGATATGCTGCTCGCGGGTCTGCAGCGACAGGCGGTAGGCACGGTTGCCTCGGGCATCGATCGAGACGCCGACGAGGCGGCCGGGCATGGCGCGCTTGTGCGCATCCTTGACGGCCATGTAGGCCGCATGCGGGCCGCCGTAGCCGACCGGCACGCCGAAGCGCTGCGAGGAGCCGATGGCGATGTCGGCGCCCATCTCGCCGGGCGATTTCAGAAGCGTCAGAGCCAGAAGGTCGGCGGCGACGGCCGCGACCGCGCCGGTCTGGTGCAGACGGGCGATCAGGCCGGAGAAATCGCGGACATGGCCGTGCGTGCCGGGATACTGGAAGATCGCGCCGAAGACGTCGACCGGGTCGAGATCGGTCATCGGGTCTCCGACGACGACCGTCCAGCCGAGCGGTGCGGCGCGGGTCTCGATCAGCGCGATCGTCTGCGGATGGCAGGCGGCATCGACGAAGAAGGCGGTCGCCTTCGATTTCGCCTGGCGCTGGCAGAGCGCCATGGCTTCGGCGGCGGCGGTCGCCTCGTCGAGCAGCGAGGCGTTGGCGACATCGAGGCCGGTGAGGTCGCAGACCATGGTCTGGAAGTTGAGGAGCGCTTCGAGACGGCCCTGGCTGATTTCCGGCTGGTAGGGCGTATAGGCCGTGTACCAGGCGGGGTTTTCGAGGATGTTGCGCTGGATGACCGGCGGCGTGATCGTGCCGTAATAGCCCTGGCCGATCAGCGAGACGAGCGCCTTGTTCCTGTTGGCCGTATCGCGCAGCTTGTCGAGCGCCTCGCGTTCGGTGAGCGCGGGGCCCCAGGCGAGCGGCACTTCCTGGCGGATGGAGGCCGGAACGGTGGCGTCGATCAGCTTGTCGAGGGTCGGATAGCCGACGACCTTCAGCATTTCCGCCATTTCGGCCGGCGAAGGGCCGATATGGCGGCGGTTGGCGAAGTCGTAGGGCTGGTAGTCGGTGAAATGGAAATCGGACTGGTCGCTCATGCGATGAGCTCCTTGTAGGCGGCCTCGTCGAGCAGCGCGTCGGCGTCGGAGGCGTTCTTGAGCTTCAGCCTGAAGAACCAGCCGGCTCCTTGAGGGTCCGAGTTGACGAGGGAAGGATCGTCGACGATCGCCTGGTTGATTTCGGTGACTTCGCCATCCAGCGGACAATAGACGTCTGAGGCAGCCTTGACGCTCTCTACCGTCGCGGCATTGCCGTCCTTGGCGAGCTCGGCGCCCACTTCCGGCAATTCGACGAAGACGAGGTCGCCGAGCTGTTCGGCGGCATGCGCCGTGATGCCGACGGTGGCGACATCGCCGTCGAGTTTCAGCCATTCGTGTTCGGCGGTGAATTTCAGCATGGGGAGGTCCTCTCTGGAAAGGTGATGTGGATGATTGGTTCGGCGTTCGCGGGGATACCCACCTCCGGCCTGCCGGCGGCAAAGCCTCGCCTCTCTTGGGCGCGGGTGGTCGGGGAAGCCGGTGCGCCCATCCAATCTCCCCGCCCGTGGGGGAGATGGCCGGCAGGCCAGAGGGGGGCTGCGGCTGGTACGACCATCATGGTGTCACCGCTTATAGGTCGGGGTGATGAAGGGAAGGGCGGTGACGACGAGGGGCAGGTATTTGCCGCGCACCTCGGCGAAGACCCGGGTCCCCGGTTCGGCAAGCGAGGCGGGAACGTAGCCCATGGCGACAGGGCCTTCGGTGCTCGGCCCGAACGTGCCCGAGGTGATTTCACCGATCGGCGACTCCGGAGAATCCTCCGCAAACAGTCCGGCATGGGCGCGCACGGGCGCCTTTCCTTCGGGCTTGAGGCCCACCCGACGCCGGACCGGACCTTTCTCCAGATCCTCTTCGATGCGGGCAGCACCCGGATAGCCGCCGGCGCGGGCGCCGCCGGGGCGCCTCGCCTTCTGGATCGCCCATTCGAGCCCGGCTTCGACCGGCGATGTGGTCGTGTCGATGTCGTTGCCATAAAGGCAGAGGCCGGCTTCGAGGCGGAGCGAATCCCGGGCGCCGAGGCCGATGGGCATACAGTGGGGATCTTCGAGCAGGGCTTTGGCGATCTGTTCGGCCTGGTCTGCCGGAACCGAAATCTCGAAACCGTCCTCTCCGGAGTAGCCGGAGCGGGAGACGATGCAGGGCGCATCGTGGAGGAGAGCGTCGCGTACGTCCATGAACTTCATGTCCGTCACGTCCGGCCACAGAGCCGCCAGGACCCCTTCGGCGCGCGGGCCCTGAAGGGCGAGGAGAGCGCGATCCTCCAGAAGGGAGACGTCGCAACCGGCAAGACGTGCCCGCATGTGGGCGATGTCCGCCTCCTTGCAGGACGCGTTGACCACGACGAAAAGATGATCGCCGCGATTGGTGATCATCAGGTCGTCGAGGATGCCGCCGTTTTCGCCGGTGAAGAAGCCGTAGCGCTGGCGGCCCGGCTTCAGGCCGAGGATATCGACCGGCACGAGGCTTTCGAGCGCCAGAGCCGCATCTTCATAAGTGCCGGTTTTCGCGCGGACGATCACCTGGCCCATATGGGAGACATCGAAAAGACCGGCGGCGGCGCGGGTATGCAGGTGTTCCTTCAACACGCCGGCGGGATATTGCACCGGCATGTCGTAGCCGGCGAAGGGCACCATCCTGGCGCCGAGCGACAGATGAAGGGCGTGCAGCGGGGTTTGCTTGAGAATCTGATCGTCCAAGGACGCCTCCAGGTCTGGCGCTTGACCGGCGCCGGCTCAGTGTCAGACGCGTCGCCGCGCCGGTTCATGAGCCCCCTCTGTCCTTGTCGCCTGAGATTGTTATCCCTTCGGCGAGCCTTGCTCGAAGCAAAGCTTCTCTCCAGAGTTCCTGTCGGTGCCCGCTGGTCCTTTTGCCTGAGAGTTTCCGGGGCGGTTGCTCCTTCGGCACCGCATCGAAGCGGCTTCTCCCAGCGAGTCTGGCCGTCATTATCGGCCTCATTGACGGTTTGGCAAGCCCCCCATGTCGCGGAGGACACGATTTCTGTCGCAGCGCAGCAAATGCGATTTGACCTAATGCAACGGGCAACGGCGCCGGTGCTCCGGCGCGCGACAAAACGCTTTTGCGCTTTGTCTCCATTTGCGTTATTCGAGTGCCGTCAAGACAGGCGAGACAACGATGGCGAGGCTTTCGACAGCGGCGAAACTGGTGCGCATCTTCTGCGCCGCGCTGCTCTTCGGGCTGGGCTTCGCACACCAGCCGGTCCAGGCGGCGGCACCGCCCGATTCCTACAGCGAAGCCTACCGGCTGCCGGACGGCACGTTCGCGGATATTTGCTCCGACGGCGACCACGGGCGCGAAACACCGGCGGCAAGGCCGCTTTGCGAAGTCTGCCTGCTGGCCGCCTCGGTGATCCTGCCGCCGCCGGACGACGCAGCCTGGCTTTCCGGCGAACGCGCCTCGCTCGCCAATCCGCTCGGGGAGTTCTCCGAGCTGCTCGGTACGACCGCCGTCGCCCGGCCGAAATCCCGCGCGCCGCCGCTTTCGATCTGATCCTGCCGTTCATCCAAGAGATCAATCGAATCCCGGTCGATACAGCCAAAGCACGCTGTCACCGGAAGGGGACACTCCATGAAGACCATCACCAAACTTGCGCTTTCCGGCCTTTTCGCCGCTGCAGGCATCACGCAGGCGCATGCACATGTCACATTCGTCAACGGCAGCGTGGCTGAGGAAAGCACCTCGGTGATCTCGCTGCAGGTACCGCATGGCTGCGACGGCAAGGCCACGACGGAATTCCAGGTCAAACTGCCGGAGGGCTTCGTTCTTGCCAAGCCGCAGCCGAAGCCCGGCTGGGAGCTCGAAATCATCCAGGGCGACTATGCCAGATCCTATGACGACCACGGCACGAAGGTGACCTCGGGTCCGGTGGAAATCCGCTGGAAGAACGGCAACCTGGCCGACGCCTATTACGACACGTTCAACATCCAGGGCAAAGTCTCCGGCATCGCGGCGGGCAAGACGCTGGCCTTTCCCGCGACGCAGCTTTGCGGCACCGACGGCAAGGTCGCGTGGGACCAGGTCGCGCCAGAGGGTGCCGATCCGCATTCGCTCAAGAGCCCGGCGCCGGTGCTCGCGGTGACCGCGAAAACGGCAGGCGGCCACGACGAGCATGCCGGCATGGACATGGGCGGCGCGGCGGCAAGCCATGACGCCGTCGTCAAGGTCGGCGATCTCGACGTGACCGGCGCCTTTACGAAGGCGATGCTGCCGGGCCAGCCGGTCGGCGGCGGCTATTTCACCGTGAAGAACAACGGCAAGGCCGACGACATGCTGGTTTCGGTCTCTTCGCCGGTCGCCGGCACGGTGGAACTGCACGAGATGGCCATGCAGGGCCAGGTGATGAGAATGCGCAAGCTTGACGGCGGCATCGCCATCCCCGCCGGCAAGACGGTGGAACTGACGCCCGGCGGGCTGCACCTCATGTTCATGAAGGTCAAGGAGCCCTTCAAGGAGGGCGGAACCGTGCCGGTGACGCTGACCTTCGAGAAGGCCGGTTCGGTGGACATCACGCTGCCGGTCGAGGCGGCGGGGCCTGCCGGCCACCGGCACAATTGAACGCGATCCGGGCCGTTCGAGGAGCGGCCCTTTTTGCGTTCTACCGTAGCAGTTTCAGGCTGCCGGTCAGCGACTTCACCCATTTGGACGGGCCGGCGAGGCCCAGGCCGTCGATCGGCTCCTGCGAGAGATCCCGGCCGGGGAAGGCGGCTTCGTAATCCTTGTAGTCGTGCAGCGACCGGGCGAAGGCCGGGAAGGGAACGATGGCGCGCTCTTGCGGCTGGTCGAAGGCTCGCAACAGAAGCGACCGGATCACATCGGTCTCCGCCTGCAGGATCGGCACGGGCCGGTTGGAGGAGATATCGATGGTGCGGCTGCCGCGGTCGGTCAGCTGCCGGGCGCCGAGCTGCGGCAGTCTGGCCCCGAGGCCGATCGATACGGCGCCGACCGTATTGGCGATGAGGCCCAGCGGCAAAGCGGGATTGACGATGATGGCGATGCGGATGTCGTCGGTCATGTCTCGGAGGAGGCTCGTGAAAAAGATGCCGGGAGATTATTCCGGATCGGCAGATCGATCTTACCTTTTCCTTTCAACTTTCCGGCCGTTTTGGTAGAAGCTACCTCTTTATCCTGAAGAGCGGGTAGACTTTTATGGCTGACACGATCGAGCCGGCGGATGTGCGAATCCTTGAGGCCCTGCAGACAGACGGCCGCCTGACCAATCAGGCGCTTGCCGAGAAAGTCGGGCTCTCCACATCGCCGAGCTGGCGCCGCGTGCGGCATCTGGAAGAGACGGGCGTCATCCAGGGCTACAAGGCCGTGCTGGACCGCAAGGCGATCGGTCTCGGCGTGCTCGCGTTCATCCGCGTGAAGATCGACAGTCACAGCGCCGCGGAGGCGGAGGCTTTTGCCGCCGAGGTTATCGGCCTCGACGAGGTGGTCGCCTGCTACAGCATCGCAGGCGACGCCGATTTCCTGCTGCAGGTCGTCTCGCCCGATCTCGACAGCTATGCGGATTTCGCCATGTCGACGCTGCGGCGGCTGCCGCGCATCAAGGAGATGCAGACGACCTTCGTTTTGAAGGAGATCAAGGGTTTCGACGGTTTTCCGCTGCGTTTCGCCGGCGGCAGGCCTTAACCGGATTTCGCCCGGAAATAGGCGTCGAGATTGGAAGGTGCCGCCCATTTCCGGCTCTTCAGGAAATCGATGAAGGCCCGGAGTTTCGGCGCCACATGGCGGCGGTCGGCGAAATAGATATGGAAGCCGGCAAGCGGCGGACTCCAGTCCTCCAGCAGTCGGACAAGCTTTCCCTGTTTGAGCAGGTCGTCGATATGGCCATTGATCAGATAGCTCACGCCGAGCCCGTCCAGCGCGCCCTGGGTGAGCGCCGCAAGGTCGTTGCAGGTCAGCCGTCCGGTGCCCGGCAGGACGAGCTTTTCGCCATCCCTTTCGAAATCCCACTTCTCCACTTGGCCGGTATTGGTCGGCCGGAAGGCGATCAGCCGGTGCTGCAGCAGGTCGCGCGGATGCCGCGGTGTGCCGAAGCGGGCCAGGTAGTCCGGCGACGCGACGACAAAGGCCGAGATCGGCGGGCCGACCGGCACGGCGATCATGTCCTTCTGGATGAGGTCACCGAAGCGGATGCCGGCGTCGTAACCGCCCTCGACGATATCGGCCCTGGCGCCGTCGACGACGACGTCGATATCGACTGCCGGGTAGCGTTCCAGAAATTCCGTGAGGATCGGCTGCAGCACGATCATATAGGCCGAGCGGGGCACGTTGAGCCTGAGCAGGCCGGACGGTTCGGCAGCATTCTCGCCGATCACCGCCGCCGCGGCAGTCAGTTCCTGCAGGGCAGGCCCGACGCGGGCGAGGTAAGCCTCGCCGGCCTCGGTCAGGCTGACGCTGCGCGTCGTGCGATGGAAGAGAGCGACGCCAAGCCGGCGTTCCAGCGTCCGCACCGCCTGGCTGACGGCCGAAGGCGAAATGGAAAGCCTTGTGGCGGCGGCCGAAAAGCTCCGCAGGCGAGCCACGGTGACGAAGGCTTCGAGACCCTCCAGCGGAGCTTCGGACATGTCAGGCCTCCTGAAAATCGGTCGAGGCGGAGACGTCCTTCCAAGCCTCGATCTCGGCGTTCAGGCTTGCGAGCTTGTCGCGAACCAAGCGGAGCGCATCGCTGCCGAGCAGGAGGTGCGCAGGCGGATTTTCCGACCGGACGAGTTCCAGCACCGCCTTGCCGAGCCTGATGGGATCGCCCGCCTGCCTGCCGCTATAACCCTGCCGGCGTTCGCGGACCGGATCGAAGATGGCGTCGTAGTCGGCAATGCTGCGGCCGGCCCGGACCATGGAGCGACCGGCCCAGTCGGTGCGGAAACCGCCGGGCTCCACGGCCGTCACGAAAATGCCGAGCTCGCGGACCTCCTTGCCGAGCGATTCCCCGATACCCTCCAGCGCGAACTTGCTGCCGTGATAGAAGGAGATGCCGGGCATGGTGATGATGCCGCCCATCGAGGTGACGTTGACGATGCGGCCGGCGCGGCGCGCACGCATATAGGGAAGCACGGCCTGCATGAAGGCGACCGGTGCGAAGGTGTTGACCTCGAACTGATGTCGAAGTTCGGCCATGGTCGACTCCTCAAGCACGCCTTCGTGGCCATAGCCGGCATTGTTGACGAGAACGTCGATCGGGCCGATCTCCTTTTCGATTTTCGCGACCGCCGGCGCGATCGCGCCCGTGTCGGTCACGTCGAGACGGATGGCCATGGCGCGGCCCGGTGCGGTGGCTTCGAAGGCGGCGGCGTCTTCCTGCCGGCGGACGGTGCCGACGACCTTGTGGCCGGCATCAAGGGCCGTGCCTGCGATCGCCTTGCCGAGCCCCGAGCTGACGCCGGTGACGAGGAAGAGAAGGGGTGTTTTCTGCGAGGTCGCCTGTGGGATTTCCTGTGACATTTCCTGTGTCATGGGGGATGCTCCGTTGAAAGACAGGCTACCACATAAGCGAGAAGATTATGCAGGATTAGACAGGTAAATCCGCATGATGTCTGAAGCTGTACTTCAAAATCCAAAGATCGCATATCTCCGCCCTGTCGTCACGTGGCGACGGTCCGGGTTTCAGGGTCTGCTTCGATACAACCTGATCGAGTTGCAGCAAGAAATCTTAACAGAAATCCGCGATGACTGAGGCACGACCCTTCATCAAAGGTTTCGGCAATGGAACTGCGGCGTTCTCGCGTGATTGCGGCGGCCATCCTCCTGGGCCTCCTCGGTGCGATCGTTCCGATTGCCGCCATGGCCTATATTTCCTGGACGATCGCGGTCGAGAAACAGCAGGACAATCTCGAACGGGTGGCCGAGCAGACGATCATGCGCGCCGGCAGGACTTTCGAGGACGCCAAGCTGGCGCTCGATTCGCTCGCCTATCCGCGCCTGGCGCCCTGTTCGCCTCAGCATATCGCCCGCATGCGGGTGATCGCCTTCAATACGCCCTCGGTCGCGGAAGTCGGCTATATCGAGAACGGACGCCTGAAATGCACCTCCTGGGGCGTGGAGGAGGGCGAGGTCAACAAGGCGCCGGTCGATTACGTGACGCCGGACGGTCTGGAAGTGACGACGCACGTGCAGCCTGCCGCCAGCATGGGAAACCCTGTGATGGCGCTGCATTACGGCGGCTACAGCGTGCTCATGGACCCCGCCCGGTTCGTCGACATCCTCGTGGAGGACGACATTTCGCTGGCGCTTGCAAACCAGGACGGCCTGCTGATCAGCAAGCTCAATTCGCCCGATCCGGCGCTCGTCGAAACGCTGAGCAGCGGCGAGCCGCGGAAGGGCATGACCTCTTCCTCGTTCTATGCGGTCGCGCGAGACAGAGGGCTGATCGCGATCGCCATGGAGCCGCGTGCCAACCTTGCCGCCAAGCTGCGCGAGGAACAGTTCCTTCTGCTGCCGGTCGGCGCGTTCATCGCGATCTTCATCGTCGGGATCGTGGCGTGGCTGTCGCGAAAGAGATTGTCGCCGCTCGGCGAGCTCTCGATCGCGGTGCGCAAGCGCGAGTTCATCGTCCACTACCAGCCGATCGTCGAGCTGAAGACGGGGACCTGCATCGGCGCCGAAGCGCTGGTGCGCTGGCAGCGGCCGGACGGATCGCTGGTCAGGCCCGACCTCTTCATTCCGCTGGCGGAAGAGAGCGGGCTCATCCTGCCGATCACCGATCAGGTGATCGAGGCGATCATCGCCGAACTCGGTGCGCTGCTCAGAATGGACCGCTCGCTGCATGTGGCCGTCAATCTCTCCGCCGCCGACGTGACGTCGGGGCGCGCGCTCGACGTTCTCGAAGACAGGCTCGCCGGAACGGAGATCGAGTCCCGGCAGATCTGGCTCGAGGCGACCGAACGCGGCTTCATCGATATCGACGCCGCCCGCGCAACCCTGGCCCGGGCTCGCGAGAGAGGCCATGCGGTGGCGATCGACGATTTCGGCACGGGCTATTCCAGCCTGCAATATCTGCAAGGCCTGCCGATGGATGCGCTGAAGATCGACAAATCCTTCATCGATACGATCGGCCGCAACAGCGCGACGAGTTCGGTGACCTCGCACATCATCGAGATGGCCAAGACGCTCGATCTGCATATCGTCGCGGAAGGGGTGGAGACCGAAGAACAGGCGGACTACCTGAAGGCACGCGACGTGAACTTCGGCCAGGGCTGGCTGTTTTCCAAGCCGTTGCCGGCTCCGGATTTCATCCGCTACTACCGCAACGCAAAAGCCCGCCGGGAAGACGGGCGGGGGAATATCCGGGGCGTGGCGGCCTGAAAAGGCGACCTTCAGTCGTCGAGATCGCGATAGGCGGATTGCGCCTGATCGAGCGTCGCCTGCTGGCGCGGCTGCTGGCCGGTGGCCAGAAGGTCCAGGGAGACCGTCGGGGCGGGAGACATGCGTTCGACATCACCGGGCTCGGCGGCATTTTCGGCGCGGCGTGCGTTACGGTCCGCATCGGCCTTGATATCGGCGACGTGGTCCTTGGCCGAAATGCGCCGGCCGGGCTTCAGGGCCTCGATGGCCATGGCTGCGGTATTCGCCGATATGCTGACCACCAGTGTCATGTCGCGTGTCGCCACTCCTTGTCTATAGAAAAGACGTAAGCAGAACCCGATTTGTTCCCCTTTAAACAAAAGCGCGGCATTTTATCGATTTGACGATTTTTCCGGCCGTATTACACAGGTGCCCATGATCAACATGCTTATCGTCGCCATCGGCGGGGCGGCCGGTTCCGTCCTCCGCTATCTCGTCGGCGTCTGGACGCTGCGCCAGTTCGGTCCGAATTTCCCGTGGGGCACGCTCACGGTCAACGTCGTCGGTTCGTTCGCGATCGGCTTCCTGGCGGAACTCATCGCCCGCCGGCTCAACGCTTCCCCGGAAATGCGGCTCCTGATCGTCACCGGCTTCCTCGGCGGCTTCACGACGTTCTCGGCCTTTTCGCTCGATGTCGTGGCGCTGTTCGAGCGCGGCGCCGGGTTCATCGCCGCGACCTATATCGTCGCCAGCGTGGCAGTCTCTCTCGGGGCGGTCTTTGCCGGGCTGGCGCTCGGGCGGGCAATGCTCTAAAGGGCAGGGCTGACCCTAGGGAATTACGAAAGACACTTGATGGCAGGCATCGAGCATATCCGCGTCGAGGCGGACGAGGCGGGCATGCGCCTCGACCGCTGGTTCAAGGTCCATTATCCGGGCCTCGGCTTCGGCGCGCTGCAGAAACTGTTGCGTTCCGGCCAGGTGCGCGTCGATGGCGGCCGGGTGAAATCCGACACCCGCGTGCAGCCGGGCCAGATGGTGCGCATTCCGCCGATGGAGACGGATGCCAGGAAAACCGGCCCGATCGCTTCGAAGGAGCTCAAGCATTCCGGCGATGCGGAGCTTCTGGCGCGCATGCTGCTGCATGAGGACGACAAGGTCTTCGTGCTGAACAAGCCGGCGGGGCTTGCCGTGCAGGGCGGTTCCGGCGTTTCCCGCCATATCGACAAGATGCTCGACGCCTGGGTGAACCAGAAGGGCGAGAAGCCGCGGCTGGTCCACCGTCTCGACCGCGACACGTCCGGCGTGCTGGTCATCGCCCGCACCCGCGGCGCGGCGCAGAAGCTGACGGCCGCTTTCCGAGAGCGCGACACCAAGAAGACCTATTGGTCATTGGTGAAGGGCGTGCCGCGCAAGCACGAGGACAAGATCTCCACCTGGCTCGTCAAGGAGCAGACGCCAGACGGCGACCGGATGCGGATCGCCAAGCACGGCGAGGATGGCGCCGACCATGCGGTTTCCTATTACCGCGTGATCGATACGGCCGCGCAGCGGCTCGCCTGGCTGGAAATGGAGCCCTATACCGGCCGCACCCACCAGCTTCGCGTCCACGCGCTGCATATGGGCCATCCGATCATCGGCGACCCGAAATACTTCATCGACGATTCGAACTGGGATTTTCCGGGCGGCATCCAAAAGCGGCTGCATCTGCATGCCCGGCATATCGACATTCCGCATCCTTCCGGCGGGCGCCTGAAGGTCACCGCGCCGCTGCCGCCGCATATGGTGCAGAGCTGGAACCTGCTCGGCTTCGATCAGGCCGACGGCGACAAGGGCGACGAAGAATGAAACTGGTCCTGTTCGATTGCGACGGCACGCTGGTCGACAGCGCCGGCCTCATCCACGAAACCATGCGCCGGACCTTCGCGCAGTTCGCCAAGCCCGAACCGACATTCGCCGACACGAAGGCGATCATCGGCCTGACGCTCGACATCGCGATCGCCCGCATGCAGGGCAAGGAGCATGCGGACGGGGAGGACGTCGAGATGATGGCCTATTACAAGTCGCTGTTCGCGGTCGTCCGCAAGGACCTGGATTTCAAGGAACCGCTGTTTCCCGGCATCCGCGAGCTGATCGACGAAATCGGCCCGCGGGACAGTCTGCTGATCGGGGCGGTGACCGGCAAGTCGCGGCGCGGCCTCAATCTCGTCATGGAGACGCACGGTTTCGACAGATATTTCGTCGTCGGTCGCACAGCGGACGACTGCCCCTCCAAGCCGCATCCGGCAATGGTCACGGAATGCTGCGACGAGACGGGCATGAAGCCGGCCGACACCCTTGTCATCGGCGATGCGATCTACGATATGCAGATGGCAAAGGCGGCCGGCGCCAAGGCGCTCGGCGTTTCCTGGGGTTATGCCTCGGCGGACGAATTGAAACAGGCGGGAGCCGACGCCGTCGTCCATCATCCGAGCGAGATTCTCGCCCATATCGGCTGAGGTTTTTCATGCGTGAGATTTTTCCCGATCCTTCCGAAGCGATGAGCCATGCCGACCCGACGCGGCGGGCGCAGATCCAGATGCAGAAGCCGCTGCCGAAACGCTTCTACAAGGAAGTCTCGGTTTCGGAAGGCGAGGGCGGTCACGCCATCCATCTGGATGGGCGGCCGGTGAAGACGCCGGCGAAGAACGGGCTTGTCGCTCCGAATGCCAGGCTTGCCGAGCTGCTGCGCGACGAATGGGCGAGCCAGGTGGAGGTCATCGATCCGCGCACCATGCCGGTGACGCGTCTCGTCAACACGGCAATCGACGGCATCGCCGCCGACAGCCAAGCCGTGTTCGAGGACATCCTGCGCTTCTCGGCAAGCGACATGCTCTGCTACCGCGCCGAGGGGCCGGAAAATCTGGTCATCCGGCAGAACGAGCGATGGGACCCGATCATCGACTGGGCGGCGAACGAGCTCGGCGCTCGCTTCATCCTGATCGAGGGCGTCATGCCGCAGGAGCAGCCGAAGGAGGCGATCGCCGCCTTCGCCGTGACGCTCCGGAAATACGACACGCCGATCGAGCTTGCCGTCATCCATACGGTCACGTCGCTGACGGGCTCGGCGCTTCTGGCGCTCGCCTTTGCGGAAGGCCGGATCACGGCCGAGGAGGCCTGGGCGCTCGCCCATCTCGACGAGGACTGGACCAACGAGCATTGGGGGACGGACGCGGAAGCGGAACATCGCCGCGCCAAGCGGCTCGAGGAGATGCAGGCGGCGGCGGCAGTTTTTCTCGCATTGCGCGGCCCGGCTTAAGGCTTCCCTAACCGTAACCGGCGCAACATCGCGAAGCACCGTTTTCCCCGGGTTTCTCGATGGTCCGCCGTGTCTTCCGCCTTGCTTTTATCGTGCTCGCCGCCTTGCCGCTGATGGCCTTCCGCATGCCGGATTCAGGCGAAGCACGCGAAAAACTGCTCTATGACGTGCGCGGCGCCTTCGTCACCGCGCGGCCCGACGTGCCGCGGGCGCTGGTGATCGCCACCGACATGCTGGTCGACGAGGCGATCCGCGCGACCGTGCGGGCGACCATGCTGCCGCGGACGATCATCGCCGTGCGTATCGACAGGGCGTCGCATATGCCGCTCCTGATCGGCAGCCGGCACGAGGCGACGGTCACGGTCCAGGCGATCTCCGTTTCCAGCGGCGAGCCGATCGCCGAAGGGACGTTCAAGACCTCCGTTTTCCTGCTCGATGCGGAGGAGGCGGACCGGCAGCTCGCCGAAAGGATCGCCGACCGCATCGCCGGCGAATTCCGCCTCGACGGCCCGCGCCGGCCGGCGATCGCGAACGCGCTGTTTCCGTGAGGATCAGGAAACGTATTTGTGCAGGATCGAATTGATCAGAGTTTGATAGGGCATGCCTTCTTCGAGAGCCTTTGCTTTCAGGCGTGCCAGATCCCTTTCGGGGATCGAGATCGATATACGCTGGCGTTTGCCCTCGATCGTGTTACGCGCGGCTTCCTGCCAGAATCGCCTGCGTCCATCAAGATCACCGACCGGTGCCCATCCATCGGTTTCCGACAGCGCGATGATTTCGTCTTCGCTCAACTCTTCGGCCATCTTGTTCTTGCTCACGGGGCCTCACCTTTCAGGTAATCGCGGGTGGCCTTGCGGCTGGGGAAGAAGGTCTTCAGGAAAATCCCGTCTTCCGTTTCGACATAAGGGACGACGAAGGCATAGGCTTCGATCTCTATGATCAGTTGCCGCTGATGCGGGTAACGTTCCTCGTTGACATGGTGGCGATCACTCAACAGTTTCCCGTCGCTCAACGCTATGATGATCCTTTCAAAGCCGAAACCGAATTTCAGCTTAAGAAGATCATTCTTCTCGTCCGACCACCGAATGTCCATGCATATACAATATATATTGCCTGGTAACGAAACTCAACTGTTCAACCTAGCCGTTCCGCATGCCAGCGGAGATGATCGTCCATGAAGGTCGAGATGAAGTAATAGGAATGGTCGTAGCGCTCGTGCATCCTGAGCGTCAGACCGATATCCGTTCCCTTCACCGCCTCCTCGAACAGCCAGGGCCGCAGGCCGTTTTCCAGAAATCCGTCCGCCTTGCCCTGGTCGATCAGGAATTCCGGGAAGCGGGCGCCGTCCTCCACCAGCGCGCAGGCGTCGTACTGCCGCCATGCAGCCTTGTCCGAGCCCAGATATTTCTCGAAAGCGGGAGCCGACCAATCGGCGGTGGACGGTTGAACGATGGGGGCGAAGGCCGAACAGCTTCTGAAACGGTCCGGGTGCTTCAGCGCGATGGTCATGGCGCCATGGCCGCCCATGGAATGGCCGAAAATGCCCTGGCGGCTCATGTCCATGCGGAAATGGCGGCTGACGAAATCCGGCAGCTCTTCCGTGACGTAAGTGTACATCCGGTAGTGTTCGGCCCAGGGCTTTTCGGTGGCGTCGAGATAGAAACCGGCGCCCTTGCCCATCTGCCAGTTGGTGAGTTCGTCGGGTACGTCGTTGCCGCGCGGGCTCGTATCCGGGCAGACGACGATGAGGCCGAGTTCGGCGGCAAGCCGGCGGTACTCGCCCTTTTCCATCACGTTTGCGTGGGTGCAGGTCAGCCCGGAGAGATACCAGAGGACCGGGCAGGGCTCATGGATCGCCTTCGGCGGCACGAAGACGGCGAAGGTCATCTCGCATTTGCAGGCCTCGGAATCATGCGCGAAGACGCCCTGCATTCCGCCGAAGGCGGTATTCTGGGACAGGACTTTCATATGGAATCTCCCTGAAGCTCAGCCGGCGAGCGAAACCACGGTGTTGACCGCGGCGGCCACGAGCACGGTGTTGAAGAAGAAGGATATGACCGCATGCACCAGATTGATCTTGCGCATCTCGGCGGTGGTGATGGCGGTATCGGATGTCTGGGCGGTCATGCCGATGATGAAGGAGAAATAGAGGAAATCATAGGCGCCGGGCTCGTCCGTTTCGGGAAAATCCAGGCCGCCGCGCTTCGCCTCGCTCTTGCGCCGCTGTTCGTCCGGCCGCCAGTAGAGATGGGCATAGTGAAGGGCGAACATGGTGTGGATGGTCAGCCATCCGAGAACCACCGAAGCGAAGGCCAGGGAGATTTCCGCGAGGCCTGCCGGGCGATCCCGATTGAGCACCCCAAAGAGCGAGACCACGGCGACGGCGACGGCAAGCAGCGTCACGGCAAGGATGACCGGCGCCGGCTCATCCGTGTTCTGGCCCTTCTGCCTCAGCATGGGACCGTCGAGCTTCGGGATACGCGCGGCCATCATGCCGAGATAGATGAGGAAAAAGACGATCGCGGCGATCCCGGGAGCGAGATTCGGCACGTAAAACAGCAGGAAGGGCAGGCAGACGAGCGATATGACGGCGCCGGCGAAGAACGGACCATGCCGCTGATGCTTCAATCTGTGCCACGGGTTCGGCATGGTGAGCTTCCGCTTTCCTACGGACCTGATCTGGCGCGGCGGCAGAGCCGGTCCAGCGTTTCGAGGAATTTCGACCGGTCCCGGGGCGAGAAGGCGGCATTATAGCCCTTGCTCTCGCCGGTTTCGCGAAGATGCGCGCCGAGATCGCGCATGGCGCTCGCCATGCCTATATTGGTCTCGTCGAATACCCGGCCCGCGGGACCTGTCACCAGCGCACCCTTCGAGACGCAGCGGCCGGCGAGCGGCACGTCGGCGGTGACGACGATGTCGCCCGGCCCGGCATGCTCTGCGATCCAGTCGTCCGCTGCGTCGAAGGCGCCGGAAACGATGACGTTATGCACCATCGGATCGCGCGATGGACGCAGGCCGGAATTGGCCACGAAGGTCACTTCGAGGCCGTGGCGCTCCGCGACCTTCAGGATCTCCGGCTTCACGGGGCAGGCATCGGCATCGACGTAGATTTGGGGCATGGGATCAGCCGCGCTGATACTGATGGAAACTCAGGCCGTAGCCATGGGGGTTTTCGCGAGGTGGCTGTTGAGGATCCGTCACGTAAACATAGATACGTCCCATCGCACTAAAACCCACCTGAGGACCTATGGTAACGAGCATATCGGTGGCCTCCTCGCTATCCTTAGCCCAGGCATGGATCGTGAAAAAGGCCGCTGCTCCCGCCGTCGTACCAAAATCTGGATTGGCTTCAATAATCTCGTCGTTGGCAATTAGCGTGAAATGACGGAAAGCTGTTTTCGCTTTCCGTATCTCAGCTTCAGCTTCCAATTCTTCGGCCAGTCCATAGGTTCGGGTCAGTAAATAACGACCGAGCGGATGCTTTCGCCGCCGTGCATCAGTTCAAAACCCTTGTTGATGTCTTCGAGCGGCATGGTGTGGGTGATCATCGGGTCGATCTCGATCTTGCCCTCCATGTACCAGTCGACGATCTTCGGCACGTCGGTGCGGCCGCGGGCGCCGCCGAAGGCGGTGCCCATCCAGGTGCGGCCGGTGACGAGCTGGAAGGGACGGGTGGAGATTTCCTGGCCGGCGCCGGCGACCCCGATGACGACCGACTTGCCCCAGCCGCGATGGGAGGATTCCAGCGCCTGGCGCATCACTTTCGTGTTGCCGGTGCAGTCGAACGTGTAGTCGGCGCCGCCGATCTGGTCCGCGCCGCGCTTCGTCATGTTGACGAGATAGGGCACGATGTCGCCTTCGACTTCCTTCGGGTTGACGAAATGGGTCATGCCGAAACGTTCGCCCCAGGCCTTCTTGTCGTTGTTCAAATCCACGCCGATGATCATGTCGGCGCCCGCAAGGCGGAGCCCCTGGATGACGTTGAGGCCGATGCCTCCGAGGCCGAAGACGATGGCGGTCGAGCCCATCTCCACTTTCGCAGTATTGACGACGGCGCCGATCCCCGTCGTGACGCCGCAGCCGATGTAGCAGACCTTGTCGAAGGGCGCGTCCGGATTGATCTTGGCAACAGCGATCTCCGGCAGGACCGTGTAGTTCGCGAAGGTCGAGCAGCCCATGTAATGGTGGATCTTGTCCTTGCCGATCGAGAAACGCGAGGTGCCGTCCGGCATCAGGCCCTGTCCCTGCGTGGAGCGGATCGCGGTGCAGAGGTTGGTCTTGCGGCTGAGGCAGGAAGGGCATTCGCGGCATTCCGGCGTGTAGAGCGGAATGACGTGGTCGCCCTTCTTCACCGACGTGACGCCGGGGCCGACATCGACGACGATGCCGGCGCCTTCGTGGCCGAGGATGGCCGGGAAGAGGCCTTCCGGATCGGCACCGGACAGGGTGAAATCGTCGGTGTGGCAGATGCCGGTCGCCTTCACTTCGATCAGCACCTCGCCGGCCTTCGGGCCTTCGAGCTGCACGGTCATCACTTCAAGCGGTTTTCCTGCCTGGACGGCGACGGCGGCACGGACATCCATGATGTTCTCTCCCTGATACTTCCAGATTCGGCGCGACCTTCGCACAGGCAAGGGCTGCGGCTCAAGCCGGAACCGGACGCCGCAAGTCGCAAAAAAACACGAGAGGCTTACGGCTCGATGAGGGGTATGTGCGTCGAGGCGCTCTTCGGCAGCAGGCCGGTGAGGCGCGGATCGTCGAGAATTTCCACCATCGTAGCGTAAGGCTTGAAGCCGGAACGCTGATAGAACTGCAACGCCTGAGGGGAATCGAGATGGCAGGTATGCACCCAGAAGCGGCGGATCGGTCCGGCCCAGGCTTTCTCTATCGCCTTGTTCATCAGGAACCGGCCGGCGCCCTTGCCGATCGCATCGGAAACCAGGCCGAAATACACGAGTTCGCATTCGCCATCCTGCCGGAAGTCGAGTTCCAGCAGGCCGACGGGACGCCCGCGATCCGTCAGGGCATGGATCTCGACCTTGGGATCGTTGAGGATTGCCGCGAGGTTCTCGTCCGCCATGGCAAGGCGCGACACCCACATCCAGTTCTCGCCCACGGCGCGGAACAGTGCGCGATAGCTTTCGATATCGGGCGACTGCCAGTGTTCCAGCGCCAGGGACGGATCCGCTGCAGGCGCGGGTTTCGCGGGCGGCGGCGCAAACATCTCCAGGCAGGTCACGACGGTGGCGAGCTTGCCGGGCGGAACGGCGGAATAGCCCAGGGGAAGGAGGGGGTTATCGGTCTTCATGCGGCCTTTGAGCCGGTTTCCGCCGCGATGTCAACGGCATAGGCGCAACCGATGCCGGCGGAAGCCGTTCCGCCCCGCCTTCCGCCCATCTTCGACCTCAGGCGGCAAGACCTTCATCCACAGAAAGCCGCCCCTCGGAAATGAACCAGCGCTCCGAGCGCAACGCTTCCCGTGGCTGGTCGGGAGTGACGATCGCCTCCATCATCTCCCGCCAGGCCGGATGGTGGGCGGAGGGAGCGGCGAGCTCATCGATCTCGCGCAGCACTCGTGCCTCGAGCGGCGAGAGCATCAGCCGGCCTCGTTCCAATGCGCCGCGCAGTACGCGCCAGACATAGGCAAGATCGTGAGCGGTGATGCCTTCGGCCGCCGGCCGGCTCGCGTGATAGGCCCCGCGTGCGTCCGGGTCGAGAGCCAGGCGGATCTGATCGAGCGCGAAGGCAGAGAGGCTTTCCGGCACCTCCGATGCGACTTCCATGGCATGCAGCAAAAATTCGAGCTCGGGAGCCGAGCGGACGGCGCCGTCGGCCGCGATCGTGCGCATCAGCCAGCCGGCTTTCGCCTCGTCGATAATGCCCGCAGGTTCGGTGCCGTGGACGAGATAGGCCGTCAGGCTCTCGACGAAATAGGCCGTCCATTCGGAGCTGCGCTCGGGAGAGGATTCGTGGATCGCAAACAGGGTCAGCACGTCTTCGCAGGAGCGGATGCCGTCCGGGAACGCATATCTGCGCAGCATGAAAATATCGTCGGCCACGATCCGACCCTTCCCGGCGACGACACATGCCGGAAAAGAAAAGCGGAATCCGCTCATCTTCCATCTCCGTTTCATCATGAAACTCTGATGTGGGTCTTACCGGAGAGAAGTTGAGGGTCGGAAAAGAAGCGGCGTTAACCCGCGGCCAAGGAAACCGTTAAACCGCTTCGGCCTGCCTCGATTTGAGACGTTCGCGCCAGATGATGAAAAGGCCGGAGGCGACGATGATGACGATCCCGAGCCATTTCGAAGCCGTGGGGAAATCGCCGAAAAGGGCATATCCCAATACCGTGGCCGAGATGATCTCGAAATACTGGAAGGGTGCCAGCAGCGAGAGCGGCGCCAGGCGGAAGGCGCGGACGACAAGCAGGTGCATGTAGCCGGAGATCGAGCCGAGCAGGATCAGCAGGAAGAGCCCGAGAAAGGAGGCCGGAAGCGAGGGCGTGAAGTCCGTGGCGCCCATGCCGTTTCCGATGCCGAGCGCCACCGCCATGAAAAGCGTGCCGCCGACGCCCGCCATGGTCTGCATGACCAGCGGCGAATCGGCTTCGCCGATCGCCCGGTTCAGAAAGAGGTAGAGGGTGTAAAGGAAGGCGCAGGCGACCGGCAGCAGCGCAGTCCAGCCGAAGATCGCGTAACTCGGCTGGATGACGATCATGGCGCCGCCGAAACCGACGACGATCGCCAGCCACCGCCGCCAGCCGACCTTATCGCCGAGAAAGACCGCCGACATCATGGTCAGCATGAAGGGTTCGACGAAATAGATCGCAAAGACGTCGGCGAGCGGCATGTATTTGACCGCGACGAAGAACATCAGGCTCGCCGCCGCATGCAGCATGCCGCGGAAGAGGTTCATCCACGGGCGCTTCGCCCTGAAGACGGCAGTCCCCGTGAAGAACACCAGGGGCAGGATGCAGACGAGCTGGAAGAAGAAGCGGTAGAAAGTCACCTGTCCGGGCGACATGGCTTCGAAGGTCGCCATGTATTTGGCGATCGCGTCCATCAGCGGCAGCACGACCATGCAGGTGGCCATGATGGCCATGCCCTTGAGCGGGTTTTCAGGTGTGGAAGGGGGCATGCCGGCGCGCTTTCGAGGAACGGCGTTTTCAACCACAGGCATCGTCGTTCTTCAAGCGGGATATCCGGGCAGCGGCATCATCGAGGTCCGGACAACAAAAAACCCGCCGAAGCGGGTTTCTTTTGGTGCGGTCGAGAAGACTCGAACTTCCACGGGTTGCCCCACAGCGACCTCAACGCTGCGCGTCTACCAATTCCGCCACGACCGCATCGTGGTAGGTGCCGATTTGCGCCGGCGGGGCAGCATGTAGCAAAACGATTTCCCGGGCACAAGTGTGCCGTGACAGATTTTTGAAGGATAAAAATCCGAAAGCGAAATACCTATATGGAAGCGGCCGGAAAGCCCGCCTCTTGCCGCCTTCCATCGTTTTTGCCAGAAGAATTCCCATGCTGACACGCACCGATCTTACCCTTGCCATGCTGCCGAAGCCCGGTTCTGCGCCGGTGCGCTGGCGGATTTCCGACGGGCTCGTGCCTTACGAGCAGGCGGTCGCCGAAATGGAACGCGAAGTCGCGGCGATCGCCGACGGCGACGCGGACGAACTGGTCTGGCTGCTCGAACACCCGCCGCTCTACACCGCCGGCACGAGCGCCGACGCTGCCGATCTTATCGAGCCCGACCGATTCCCGGTGTTTTCCACAGGTCGCGGCGGCGAATATACCTATCACGGCCCGGGCCAGCGGGTCGCCTATGTGATGCTGGACCTCAAGCGCCGGCGGCAGGACGTGCGCGCCTATGTGGCGGCGCTGGAAGAACTCGTCATCCGCACGCTCGACATGATGAACGTGCGCGGCGAACGGCGCGAGGACCGCGTCGGCGTCTGGGTGCGCCGGCCGGAAAAGCCGCTTCTGCCGGACGGTTCCATGGCCGAGGACAAGGTGGCCGCGCTCGGCATAAGGCTGCGGCGCTGGGTGAGCTTCCACGGCCTGTCGCTCAATGTCGATCCCGACCTTTCGCATTTTTCCGGCATCGTGCCCTGCGGCATCAGCGCCTATGGCGTGACGAGCCTCGTCGATCTCGGCCTGCCGGTGATGATGGCGGATGTGGATATCAGGCTGCGCGAGGCTTTCGAAGAAATATTCGGGCCGACCGTTTCGGAAGGGTAGGAGGCGATTCCATGGTGGAACTGAAAGTGAAGACGCGTCCGATCGGTGCGACGGCGGTGGTCGGCCGCCTCGGTCACCCGCAGGTGACAAGCGAGACGAACGGCCAGGTGGACGTGGTGACGGGCGCCTCGGAGCAGGGCTTCAATCCGCTCGATCTGATGTTTTCCTCGCTCGCGGCCTGCCTCGTGCTCAGCGGCCGGATCGCCGCGAGCAAGCTCGGCATTCTCGACAGGCTTGCAGAGGTGAGGGCGCATGTCACGGGCGAGAAGGCTGAGGGCGGGCCATCCCGGATCACACGCTTCATCGTGAAGCTGACGGTCGAAGGCGATCTCAGTCCCCTGGAAAAGACGGAGATCGCCCATATGGCGGAAGACATCTGCACCGTCAGCAATACGCTGAAGGGCTCGCCCGAATTCTCCGTCGAAATCGGCTAGTCGTCGTCGGGAATGCGGCTGTCGACGCCGGCAAGCCGGAGATTGTTGATCACCACACGCACGCCCGGGACGTCCTGAACCTGCCGAACGATCTTGCGGGAGGCGGCGGCATCGTCCACGACCCCCTCGATCGTCGCCTTGTCGCCGTCGACATGCACGTCGATCGCATCCATGGGGACGACGTGCAGGTTCTCGATCGAATCGGTGATGCGCTCCTCCAGGTCGTCGGATTCCTCAAGCCCGTCCGTGCCGGGAAAGGCACTGTCGACCACGCGCTCTTCCAATCCGTCGAAATCCGCTTCGTCGACGTGATAGCCGCGGTTGCGCTCGCTGTCGAAATTGGCGGCGGGTTCGCCATAGGCCGCGTTGTCGACCGGCCGCGCACCGGCGCCCGAGGCATCGTCATAGGGCCAGCCTTCGTCGATATTGCGGTCGTCGTAGTCGCGGAAATCCTCCTCGCGGGAAATGTCGTCAACCTTTCGCTTGGCGGGCATGGTCGTCTCCTCATTTCAGCCGGCTCCCGGCGCACCTGCGATGCGCCGGGCAATGTTTTCTTCAATGGCCCGCGGATGGGCGATCCTTGCTTCCCGTGAGGGTCAGATGGCTTTCGACGTCATGGACGCCATCCACGGTTTCCGCGCTCAAGACCGCCTTGCGGGCGGAGAACACGGTATCGACAGAACCTTCGAGAATGACCTTGGTTCCCTCGGCATGCGGTTCGATATGGGAGGCATCCACGTCCGGCAGTCCTGCCAGGCGTTCGGATACTTTTCGCTCCAGTTCGGCTGCGGTCTTGTCTGCGGTTGCATTCATGGTCGTAGCTCCTCCTTGCGACGAGCGATGAACGGTTGAAACCGATTTTGGTTCAGCGCCGAGGACCTATTTTCCCTTCTCCCATTTGCGGATCAGGCGGTCGCGCCTGAGCCGGGAAAGCCGCTTCAGCCAGAAGACGCCGTCGAGCTGGTCGATCTCGTGCTGCATGCAGACGGCATAAAAACCTTCCGCGTCCTCCTCGTGAAAGGCGCCTCCGAGATCCTGGTAGCGGAAGCGGATCTTTCGCGGCCGCTCGACCTCCTCGGTTGCTCCCGGCATGGAGACGCTGCCCTCCATATGCCGCATGGTCTCTGCCGAGAACGAGAGGATTTCGGGGTTCGCGTAGAAGCGCGGCCCAGTCTCCTTCGAGAGCTCCAGCACCACGAGGCGCGTGAAGACGCCGATATGGGCGGCGGTGATCCCGACGCCCGGCGCCGCCCGCATCGTATCGAGGAGATCGTGGGCGAGGGTGCCGAGGGCGGCGTCGAAAGCCTCGACCGGTCCGCAAGGTTCGGAGAGACCCGGATCGGGATATTTCAGGATGGTGCGGACGGTCATTTTCGAACTTCCTCCGGTCTTTTGCACTTGGATTTTCCAGGGATTTTCCCGGGATTTTCCAGGCCATTTCAGGGTGCGGGCTGGACCCGCAACGCCAATTGTTCTAGCAGGAAAACCGGCGTCACGGGCAATAGCGCCGGATTGAGCTATCCGGTTGTTGACAATATGCTTTTTGCCGCCATCTTCCTTTTGTCGGATGCAAGCAGCGAGGGCGGCAGATGAGCGATATCGGCGAAGACGACCGCCTGCGCACCAAGACCGACGAAGCCGGCGACGACATCTATTCCGAGGACGGGTCGATCCGCGCCGATTTCCTGGCGATGGTGGGGGCGGCGATCGCCGACCGGGATGTTCTCTTCCTGCGCCAGCATGTCGCCCGGCTGCACGAATCCGAGCTCGGCGACCTTCTGGAAGCGATCCTGCCCGACCAGCGCCTGGCGCTCGTCAAGCTGCTCGGCGACGACTTCGACCTGACGGCGCTTACCGAAGTCGACGAAGCGATCCGCATGGAAATCGTCGACCAGATGCCGAACGCGCAGATCGCCGCGGCGATCGGCGATCTCGATTCGGACGACGCCGTCTACATTCTCGAAGACCTCGACCAGGAGGACCGGGAAGAAATCCTCGCGCAGCTGCCGTTCACCGAGCGGGTGCGGCTGCGCCGCGCGCTCGACTATCCGGAGCAGTCGGCCGGCCGCCGCATGCAGACGGAATTCGTCGCAGTGCCGCCGTTCTGGACCGTCGGCCAGACGATCGACTACATGCGCGACGAAGAGGACCTGCCGGAGAGTTTCACGCAGATCTTCGTCATCGACCCGACCTTCAAGCTGCTCGGCGTCGTGGACCTCGACAGGATCCTGCGCACCAAGCGTCAGGTGAAGATAGAGACGATCATGCGGGAGACGAACTATCCGATCCCCGCCGACATGGACCAGGAGGAGGCCGCCCAGCTTTTCGAGCAATACGACCTCCTGTCCGCCGCCGTCGTGGACGAGAACGGCCGGCTCGTCGGCGTGCTGACGATCGACGATGTGGTCGACGTCATCCAGGAGGAGGCGGAAGAGGACATCATGCGGCTCTCCGGCGTCGGCGATGAAGAATTGTCCGATTCCGTGACCGAAACCTCGCGTTCGCGCGTGCCCTGGCTGCTGATCAATCTCTTCACCGCCTTCATCTCCGCCTCGGTGATCTCGCTTTTCGAGGCGACGATCGAAGAGGTGGTGGCGCTGGCGATCCTCATGCCGATCGTCGCCGGCATGGGCGGCAACGCCGGCTCGCAGACGATGACCGTGACCGTGCGCGCACTCGCCACCCGCAATCTCGACATCCATAACGCCTGGCGCGTCGCGCGCCGCGAGGCCGGCGTCGGCCTTATCAACGGCGTGGTGATCGGCTGCCTCGTCGGGACGGTGGCAGGCCTGTGGTTCCACGACATCCATATCGGCGGGCTGATCGCCACCGCCATGCTGATCAACATGTTCGCGGCGGCGATGGCGGGCATCATGATCCCGCTGCTGCTCGACCGGGCCGGCGCCGATCCGGCCGTGTCCTCCGCCGTCTTCGTCACGGCGATCACCGATACGACCGGTTTCTTCTCGTTTCTGGGGCTCGCGACGCTCTGGCTCCTGAACTGAACGGATGCCAAACGGCCAAAAATTGACTGTTACGTAAAAGTCAATTATTTTGGCTTCAGGTAGCAGGACATGGTCGTGAACAAATATTATAGCATCACCGAGCTGACGCGAGAATTCGGGGTTTCCACCCGCACGCTTCGCTTCTACGAGGACGAAGGGCTCATCCATCCGGAGCGCCGGGGCCGCACGCGGCTTTTCCGGGCAGCCGACAGGAGGCTCATCCAGGAAATCCTGCGCGGCCGCAGGATCGGCTTCACGATCGCCGAGATCCGCGAGATCATCCAGGTCTACAAGGAGCCGCCGGGCGAGATGGGCCAGCTCAAGCTCCTGATGAAGCGAATCGACGAGAAGCGCGACGACCTGCGTCAGAAGCGCAAGGATATCGACGATACGCTGGCCGAGCTCGACAATGTCGAGGAAGCCTGCCTGACGCGGCTCGCCGAAATCGGCGTCGGGACCTGACCGTCAATTTCCGTCGGAGAGTTGCGCGCCGATCGAGCATTCCTCGGCGATCGCCTGCACACGGTCGTCCTGCGGGGCGATCGCGCCGGTCTGCAACGGCACGATCAGCGACTGGGCGATCAGCCTGTCGGCCGTGCAGCCGCAGAAGCGCCGGCAAAGGCCCGGATCGTTCGTCTGTCCGTTGCAGCCGGCTTCACAGCTCAGCGTGTAGCCCACCCGCGGGTCCGGCGGCGGAGCCGGGTAGACGAGCGAGAAGAGATAGACGAGCGCGATCAGCACCGGCTGGTGGACGAGATAGACGATCAGGCTATGACGGCCGGCCCTGGAGAGAAGGTTCGGTTTCGTCTGGAAGGCCGCAAGCTGCGGCAGCCAGTTGCGCGCGATCGCGAGCCTGGCGACGGCGATACCGGCCAGCAGGGCGGCAATCCACGGAAAGAGCGGCACGTAGTCGTTGGAACGCGGCGGGATTTCGGCAAAGCCGAGCCAGCTCAGCCAGCGGGTGTTGAAAACCGCCGAATCCAGCACTCCGGGGAGGACATAGTCGAGGACCATCGCGGCGGCGATCAGTAGAACGACTGCCCCGGTCACAAAGGCGGGCAGGCGCAGGAAGGCAAGCCCGACCAGGCTCGATACCGCGATATTGTGCAGGATGCCGAAATAGATCCACTCGTTGCGGAAGCCGATGAAGGTCGCGATGCTGATCGCCGCGGCCGCGCCGGCAACGATGGCGAAACGCTTCCAGAAGGAATGCCAGCGGATATGCGGGACATGCGCCAGCACGAGGCTGACGCCGGCGAGAAACAGGAAGGAACTGGCAATCGACCGGGCATAGATGCGGAAGAAGCCTTGCGTTGCCGTGCCGGGATCGAGGTAGCCGAAGAATTCCAGATCCCAGGTGAAGTGATAGGTCGCCATGGCGACGAGCGCCACGCCGCGCAGGGTATCGATGAGCGTGATGCGGGGCGTCCGCAAAGCGGGATTTTGATTTTCGGCAACGGTCACAATCGGTCTTTCTGGCAATCTTTCCGGCGGTCTTTCTGCATTACGGAACGTCACGATCCATGAGCGCCAGCCTTGCCTCGGAAAAATACTGGCGGCGGACGAGCACGAAGATCACGAACAGGGTCATGGCCATGAACATATAGGGCCCGGCGAACCAACCGAGATAGCCGACGGACAGAAAGAGCGCCCTGAGGCCGGCGTTGAAGTGCTGGGCGGCTATGCTGTTCATCCGCACGACCTGATCGGCGGCCCGTTCGGCGGCGGCGCGATCGAGGTTGGTGTCGTGCATCATCGGCAGCGCCCCGAAGAGGATGGTGCAGTAGTTGAAGAGCCGGTAGGACCAGCCGAACTTGAAGAAGGCGTAGCCGAACAGGAAGGTAAGGCCGGCCACCTTGATCTCGAAGGCGGTGCGGCCGCCATAGGCGACCATCGGCAGGTTGCTGAAGACGGCCTCCACCTTTTCCGTCGCGCCGAGAAGGGCGAAACAGCCGCCGATCGCGAAGATCGACGTCGAGGCGAAGAAGGCCGTGCCGTTCTGTAAGCCGGCCAGAATCTGAGTATCGATCATCTTCAAGTCGCGGCGGAGCGAATTGTATATCCACAGCCTGCGGCGCTCCGCCATGGCCCGGTTCAGGCTGGCGCGGGGAAAGAAGCGCGCCCCCGAGCCGGCCGTCACCCAGGAGTAGCCGGCCCAGAGCAGGGCGAAGAGGGCAAGCGCTATGTAGTCTGCGATCGTCATGGCTTCACCGGGGACTCAAGGGTCGACGTTCGTTTCGTCATGCTTTGTTTCGGCTGCCGCGGCAAGTCCTCCCGGATCGGCAGGAACCCCGGCGCGGGCCGGCCGTTAACAAATATGGCGGGCTTGCGATCCCGGGCCATGGTTCCGCCGTTTTTGCATTGCGGGGAACGCGGAATTTTAATAGACCGTTATCCACGACAGTCCGAAGCGGACGTTTATTCATGCGACAAGAACCCGGAGACAACATGGAAAGCACTGCCCAGAAATCCTGCTGGAGCGTCACCTTCAAGGCGCTGGCGGGATTTGCCGGCGCCATGGCACTAGCCTATCTCTTCGGCGCCTTCTGATTTTAGCGGTCGAATTCCTGAAATTCTTCCTTGCGGCGTGGTATTCGTACCGCGCCGTTTCTATTTTAGGGTCATGTCGCGGCCGTCAAACCGGATGTCGGGCAACCGCCTGAACCCGCGGGCCGCCTGGCATAGCCTTGCGATCATCCTGTTTGTTCTTGCGGATTCCCATGTTCCTGTCCGTCTTCGATGTCTTCAAGATCGGTATCGGCCCTTCCAGCTCGCACACGATGGGGCCGATGTCGGCCGCCAACCGGTTCCTGGCGCTGATCCTCTCCGCCGAATGGCCGCGGCCGGCCGGCGCGCATGTCGCGGCGCTGAAGGTGAGCCTGCACGGTTCGCTCGCCTTCACCGGGATCGGCCACGGGACGGGCAGGGCGGTGATCCTGGGGCTGATGGGCGAGGAGCCGGCAAGCGTCGATCCCGACAGGATGGACGCCATCATCGACGAGGTGGAACGGACCGGCCGTGTGACGCCGCCCGGCCATCCCCCTTACGAGTTCCAGCCGAAGACCGACCTCATCTTCGACAAGAAGCAGCCGCTGCCGGGCCATGCCAACGGCATGAGCTTCTCCGCCTTCGACCGGGACGGACGGCTGCTCCTGAAGCGCATCTATTATTCGATCGGCGGCGGTTTCGTGGTGACGGACACCGAGCTCGAAGCCATGCGCATGCCGAAGAAATCGTCGAGCGACGCGCGGGTACCCTATCCGTTCTCGACCGCCAAGCAGATGCTCGACATGTCCCGCGGCTCCGGCCTGACGATCGCCCAGATGAAGCGCGCGAACGAGGAGACCAGGATGAGCGCGGCCGAACTGGATGCCGGTCTCGACCGCATCTGGGAGGCGATGAGGAGCTGTATCGATCGCGGCCTCAAGGTCGACGGCATCATGCCCGGCGGGCTGAAGGTGAAGCGCCGGGCGAAAGCGATCCACGACAAGCTCAACGAGGAATGGCGCAGCAACCGGCTGAACCCGCTGCTCGCCAACGACTGGCTCTCCGTCTATGCCATGGCCGTCAACGAGGAGAACGCCGGCGGCGGGCGCGTGGTCACCGCACCGACCAACGGGGCGGCGGGCGTCATCCCCGCGGCAATCCGCTACTACCTGCATTTCCACGAGGATGCCACCGATGAGGACATCCGCAACTTCCTGCTGACGGCGGCGGCGGTCGGCGGGATCATCAAGCACAATGCCTCGATCTCCGGCGCCGAGGTCGGCTGTCAGGGCGAGGTGGGTTCGGCCGCCGCCATGGCCGCGGCGGGGCTCGCGGCCGTGATGGGCGGTTCGCCGGAGCAGATCGAGAACGCCGCCGAGATCGCGCTCGAACACCATCTCGGCATGACCTGCGATCCGATCGCCGGCCTCGTGCAGGTGCCCTGCATCGAGCGGAACGCGCTCGGCGCGGTCAAGGCGGTGACTGCCGCCTCTCTTGCCATCAAGGGCGACGGCACGCATTTCGTGCCGCTCGACGCCTGTATCGAGACCATGCGCCAGACCGGCAACGACATGAGCGAAAAGTACAAGGAGACCTCGACCGGAGGCCTCGCCGTCAACGTCGTCGAATGCTGACCCCTGTGGAGCAAGGGAGCAGGGACTTGACGCGCGGCCCGGTTGGGTCTTGAACCAGAAGATGGCTCTACATCTGATCAAACTCTGCGTCGGCGCGGACTCGATCCAGGACCTCCGGGACTGGGTGGCCGAACGGTCGCTCAACGCGATTGCCGCCGGCCTCGAACCGCACAGCACGCATACCACCCGCATGGTGCCGAAGCGCGTCGACGAACTTCTGGAAAACGGTTCGCTCTACTGGGTGATCAAGGGCCAGGTCATGGCGCGCCAGAAGCTTCTGAATATCGAGACGTTCACGGGCGGCGACGGAATTCAGCGCTGCCATCTGGTCCTCGGGCCGGAAGTCATCGAGACCGCGCCGCAGCCGAAGCGGCCGTTTCAGGGATGGCGCTACCTGAAGGACGAGGAGGCGCCGCGCGACCTCGGCAAACTCGGAGAAGGCGTTGCGGCGCTGCCGGAAGAGCTTCGGCGCGAACTCGCCGAGCTCGGGTTGCTGTAGGGCATTTCAAAGCGAGTTTGAAACAATCCCGATCAGCGAAGCTTGAGGCGGACCGGCGCGCGGCCGGAACGGATGCCGATATGCAGGTGGATATGCGCTTCCGGCTGGGAATGGCGCCAGGCGCGGGCGCCGTGGCTGAGCAGCATGGCGACCAGATCGCGCGTCTTTTCCTTGGAGCGGCTGAGCCCCAGACCGGCGAGCCGCATGGCCGCTTCATGAAGCGGATTGAGAGCAACACCCTTGGCCCTGCTTTTCGGCATGGCCGTCAAGGCGAAGTCCACACTGTTTTCATTCACTGCCATCGGAAACCCCGTCTACGCGTTACTTTCGAGATTCCACCGCGCCGGCGAACCGGCGCAGATATTTTCGTATCGAGCGCTCTCCGCCGCTCACTGGAGCGAGGCCCAGCAGCTGATGCCCTTCTTCTTGAGGGCGTTGCAGGCATCCACGGCCGTCTTCTGGTCGTCGAAGCCGCCGAAGCGGGCGCGGTAAATCTGTTCGCCATTGTTGTTGAAGGCGACGGTGAAGGGTTTGGCGGAACGCAGTACCTTGCCGCCCTTATCCTGCGCATTCTGCAGGAGATCCTGAGCCATTTTCGGATTGGGCGAGACGCCGATCTGGATCACCCAGCCGCTCGGCGTCACCGAAGCCGCCGCCCTGGTCGAGGCCGTGGTGACGTCATCGACGGTCGATCTGCCGGTACGGCGGGCGACGACGTTTTCCGTGCGCTCCGGGATATACTCGGGCGCGGGGGTCGGCACGGCTGCGACACCGGCCATCGCCGTATTCATCGCCTGGGTAATGACCTTCTTCTGAGCCGGCTCGGCGGCATAGGCGGAGGCGACTGCCGGAGCAGGTGCAGCGGCCGCAGCGGCCGGCTGTTCGCCATAGCGTGCGCCGGGCATCGGGCCGCTGTTCGGCAGGTCGAGAGCGGCCATCTGGCGCGCATCGGACTGTGCAGCCGCGACAGCCGAAGCGGACCTGACCGGCGCTGCGGGAACGGGCGCTGCAGCAGCCGGAGCCTGGGCGATCAGGTTGCCGCTGCCGCCGCGCGAAGCCTTCGGCAGATATTCGGCGACGAGCTTTCGCATCGTGGCGTCGCGAGCGGCGCTGGAGCGTCCGCCAAGCACGATGGCGACGATCGAACGTCCATCGAGCTGGGCGGAGGTCGCGAGATTGCTGCCGGCGGCACGGGTATAGCCCGTCTTGATGCCGTCGACGCCCTTCACGTTGCCGACCAGGCGATTGTGATTGCCGATCACCTGCTTGCCGAAGTTGAAGCTGCGGATGCCGAAATAACCATAATATTGCGGAAAGTGCTGACGAAGCGCCATGCCAAGCCGGGCCTGGTCGCGGGCCGTCGTCATCTGGGCGGTATTCGGCAGGCCGTGGGCATTGCGGTAGGTGGTCCGCGTCATGCCGAGCGCCCGGGCCTTGCGGGTCATGATCTGGGCGAAACGGTCCTCGGAACCGCCGAGGAATTCGCCCAGCGCGGTGGCGATATCGTTGGCGGATCGGGTGACGAGCGCGCGGATCGCCTGGTCGACCGTCACGGAACCGCCGGCGCGGACGCCCAATTTCGAGGGCGGTTCGGCAGCGGCATTGCCGGACACCGGCACTTTCGTATCGAGACCGATACGACCCGCTTCAAGCGCCTCGAAAGTGAGGTAAAGCGTCATCATCTTGGTGAGCGATGCGGGATAACGCAGGCCGTCCGCGTCTTCGGCATAGAGGACCTTGCCGGTACTGGCGTCGACCACGATCCCGGCATATTTCGGGGCAGCCTCCGCAGGCGCCGAGAAGATGGAAACCGCCAGAACCAGGGTGAAGAGATAACCGAGAAAACGTCCCGGAACCGTTGTGCCATCCTTGGAAAAGGAGGCGAGTAACATCGTTTTCGACACTGCCGCACTCATCGCTTGCATCACATTTACCACGCCCGGACGCGCCCCCGTCACGGCCGCAGTCCCAAATCTAGGGGAATAGCGTTACCAAGAGGTTTATGATGAACAGCAGCTTGCTTGGATATGCTGCATTTTAAGCATCAGCCTAGACATCAACCCGACCCGTCCGTGGTGGCTATTTCGCCAGCCGGGTTTCGACAAAAAGCCGAACTGCGGCATCAATATGTTGCCAGTCCTTCAGAAGCGCGCTGGAAAAGCGGTAGAGTACCGTCAGGTCCTGACCGATATGGATGTCGCGCTGGCAATCTCCGCTGGTCGGTTTCCCGCCGGGGCCGGGGAGAAGGCAGCGCACGACATAGTCCGGGGCATCCGGCCTCGATGCCGTCAACACGATCTCGTTACCGTAGCCGGAATCGGGCCGCAGCCGGTGCAGCGTCAGCCCGAAATTCACCGGCTGCGGCCCGCCCTCGAAGAGCTTGGAATAGATGGGTTCCAGACGGCCGGACATGTCCCGCGACATCGTGCTTTGCGATAACTGCAGGAAAATCAACGCGGAGGATTGCGCGATATCGTCGAACCGCGGACGCATTTCGGCACTGTAGCCCTTGAGTTCCGGCCAGGTGAGGTAAAGGTCGACGCGTTCGGCGACGCCGCTTTGGCGCTGGTCGCGGAAGCGGATCGTGTTGGCCGGGAGGCTGAGCTCGTCCTGGCCGATCTGGATCAGCAATTCCTCGGTACTGTCCGTATGTCCCGCGAGCGCGATGCGCTGCCCAAACCATTGGCCGCCGACGCCGATCGCGACGGTCAGGACGACGAGAACAGCGATGACCGCCGTCATCCGGTAGAGGAACCGGCTGGAGATCAGCGGGGCCTCTTCGGCTACCGGCGGGGCGGGGGCTGGACCTGCCATGACGCGCGCTCCATGTTCTTACGCTCGGAAAGCTTCGCCGTGCCCGAAATGGAACAGGAACGGGATACGGAACGCGGGCGAGCGATAAGCGGCAATCTGGCGGGTTATCGTTAACGCTTCGTAAACGGCGCCGGCCCGACGGCGGGTTGCGCAGGGAGGAAGAGGTGCAGCTTTTCCATGGAATCAACGTGGTGTCGATTTCCGTCACCGATCTCGAGCGGGCGCGGCTCTTCTACCGGGACACGCTCGGCCTCGGCGAACCGCTTTACGATCTGCCCGACGCCGGGTGGATCGAATTCTCGACGGGAGGCGATGCCAATCTGGCGGTGACGCTGGCAGGGCCGGATTGGGAACCTTCGACGGGAACGACGGTGGTCCTCAACGTCAAGGACTGCCATGCGGCGGTGGACGAACTCCGATGCAGGGGCGTGGCATGCGGGGAACCGGTCGTATTCGACGGTTACGTCGTGTTCGCAAGTTTCCACGACCCCTTCGGCAACCGTCTGCAGATGTGCAGCCCGGCATCTTAGGAGCGGAGACCGGTCGCCGGTTCCCGCTCCTTTGGGGGTTACTGACCGACGGAGCCGACTGCGGTCGCGCGGCCGTCCTGAAGCTTTACCCAGCGGGCCGGATTGTCGCTCGCCTGACGCTTCAGATAGGTATACTCCGTGTCCGACCACAGCATGACCTTGTTGCGCATATTGTCGAGCACGAAGTCGCCGCGGTCGCTGCGCACGGTCAGGACCGCATGGCCCTCGCCATTCGGCTGCAGCACGACGGTGATGAGCAGGTCGGACGGATGAAAGCCCTTCTTCATCAGCATCTTGCGCTTCAGAAGGACGAAGTCCTCGCAATCGCCGACGGTGCGGGGATAGGCCCAGCGCTCCTCGACACCGTAAATCTCCTGATCGGTCATGGGGGTGATCGAGGAATTGACGGTGTAGTTGACGTCCAGCAGCGTCCGCCACTTGTCCTCCGTCAGCGTCATTGGGCCCGCATCCTTATAGGTCGCGGCGCATTCGCTCACATAGGTCTGGCAGAACTCGTAATGGCCGAGCGGCGGGTTGGCCTGGCCGATGACGCGCATGGCGCCGGGCGGCATGGCGAAGGCCTGTCCGGCAGAAAAGATCGCCATGACGGCGGTGACGGCAGCGAGGCCCAGTCCCTTGAGGCAGTTCATTTTCTTGTCTCCCCGTTATGGGAAGAACTGTGCCATGAAGGGCTTGAGCGACCGCAAAATCTCGCAGTAAAATCAATATCTTATTTGAATTCAATTTGCCTAAAAAGCAGCTAGAATACGCTTTGAATTTTCGTCAAACTCGAACAGAATTCGAGCTTAATTTTCATAAAATGCAAGCTATTTGCCCTAGCCCGCGATCCGAAATTTCATTTATCCCACTGGAAATAAACGCTTTTCAAGGAGCGCCCAAAACCGGTTCGGAGTTCGGCGGATACCTCCTCTTGGCGGTGCCGAGCATGGATTATCTCGAAAAGGAGCGCCTCAGCCTGTCTGCGGACAGGGGGTAAAACGGCGGTTCGGGGCGATTTCGGCATCGGAAAAAAGTGCCGAAAGAGCACAAATTTTTTTGAAAAAAGTCCGTTTTGGTACAGGCGAGGGGCATCCGGGGCCTGTCCGATACTGAAACGGCGGCAAGGAACAGGCCTTGCCGGGCAGGCGACGATGCCGGGACAGGGTAGTCCTTAAAGGAATTCCGTCAGCGCTTCGCGCGACTGAACCGAGTTGAACTCGATCGCGACGCCTTCCATGAAGTGCCGCACGACGCGGCCGCGCATATTGCCCAGACGGACGGAGGTGCCGATCGCCGGACGGATGTCGATATCGATCGCCGCACCGGAAAGCGAAAGGTCCATGATGCGGCAGGCATAACGCCGGCCGTCGTCGAGCGCGATCTCGCAGCGGGTGTTGCGCGGCGTCAGGCGATCGTGGCGGCGATCCTCGGGCAGGCCGAGTTCATGCTTGTTGGCGATCCAGGTGAGCTGGGCCGCAAGCTTTTCACGCTTGCGCTCCGTCGCGGCGATCGCCATCGCAAAGCCGTTGTTCGACAGGCCGGTCGCGGCGCCTTCCAGCCGCCCGATATGATCGAGATAGGCGATCACCCGCTCGCCGACGGCAGGGCGGCCGACACAGGCGAACGTGACGTCGCCCGGGGACATGTCCAGCACCGTGCAGGGAAATTCCTCATGGCTCGCCAGCATGAGCCGGCCGGCGATATTGACCGATACCCTCTGGAATGTGCGCGGGGCGGGAATGGTCTGCGTCGACTGAGGCTGGGCCGGCTGAAACGAATACATTTGAGAGGGGCTTTTTCTCTTTGGAAATCCAGCCGAAGAGATAACCCATCGCAGTTAACAAAGATTTTTCGCCGCGGCACGGAAGCGGTTTCTCGAGGCCTTTCAGGATGCCTTGCTCTCGGGGAAGAAACGGGCCGGCAGGAGACGCCGCAGCATCTCGGCAACGCCGTGGCGGTCACCCGTGAGAGACGCTCCGAAAGGTGCGCCATGCCCTTCGAGGAAGGACCAGTTCTCCAGGGACAGGCCGGCGGCGGGGATCCGGGTCGCCGGATATGACGCATCGTGCGGCAAAAGAGCACCGAGAACACGGTCGCTTCCGGCCTCTTCGGCAGAGCGGACCGGCAGCAGCAGCATCTCGTAATCGTGCCGGACGTCGCCGTCCGATATGCCGACATCGAGCAGCGCCGGCTGCTCGTGGCGGATCACGTCATGGACGATCCCGATAGGGGGTCGGCGGTCGTCTTCGAGCCACGCCTCGGCGAAGGCCGCGCCGCGGAATTCCCGGCCGAAGAGATCGCAGATGCGGGTGCCGGCCAGCCGAAAAACAGGACGGCCGTCCGTATCGATCGTCGCGATGAAGAGATGCGGAAGAAGATGGCGCAGCGCCGCAGGATCGATTTCGGTGCGCAGCGGCGCCGCACGATTCCCCCTCAGATCGGTCCAATAGTCGAAAATTCTCCGGCTTGCCTCATTCCGCATTACGTCATCACCTGTCACATTTTGATGCAGGCCGCGCCTCATGCACGACCGTTTCCCGGTTCTCAGCGAAATCCATGCCACGGACGGCGGCTTAGAGTTAAGAAATCCTCAACCGTAAGGGGCCTGTTACACACCACCGTGCGATGCTTTCCTTCGGCGGGCCACTCCTATATGGCTGTCGGAACATTCCGGACGAGGGATGGGAAACGTAAAGGAACGGGCATGGACCGCGAGCCGGACAAGGCGGATGAACGGGAGGAAACGGAGGAGAACGGCAGGTCTTCCCAGCCGGTGTTCAACCTGCCGCAGAGCCTGGTGGTGACGCTGGCGCTGCTTGCCGGCATCTATGTCATCCAGGAATACCTGCTCGACGAGGATGCGCGGGCGTATTTCGTCGTGAATCTCGCCTTCGCGCCGCTGCGATATGCCTATCCGCTGGAAGAGCAGGGCTTTGCCTGGCTCTGGACGCCGGTCACCTATTCGCTCCTGCACGGCAGCATCGAACATCTCCTCTTCAATGCGCTCTGGCTGATGGCTTTCGGAGCGCCGGTCGTCCGGCGCATCGGGACCTTTCGCTACGTGCTGTTCTGGATCCTGTCCGCCGTCGCATCCGCCTTTTTCCATGCCCTGATCAACTGGGGCAACGAAACGCTGCTGATCGGCGCGTCGGGCGTCGTTTCCGCGCTGATGGGCGCCGCCTGCCGCTTCGCCTTTCCGGCACGCCGAGGCTACGACCGGACGCACGGCCATCTCTATCCGCGCCAATCCATCCTCGGCTCCTTCAGGAACCGCACCGTGGTCATCTTCACGGCGATGTGGTTCATCGGCAATCTTTTGA
Source organism: Neorhizobium sp. CSC1952 (assembly GCF_030378245.1). Taxonomy (NCBI): domain Bacteria; kingdom Pseudomonadati; phylum Pseudomonadota; class Alphaproteobacteria; order Hyphomicrobiales; family Rhizobiaceae; genus Neorhizobium; species Neorhizobium sp. CSC1952. The sequence continues at coordinate 4,235,973 of NZ_CP128416.1, forward strand.
TCGCCTTCGGCGTGACGCTGTTCGGGGCGGATATGGGGCCGATCGCCTGGGATGCCCATATCGGCGGCTTCCTGTTCGGCTTCCTGCTCTTCGGCTTCTTCGATCCCGTTCCGCCGAGCCGCATGCCGCTTACACAACCTTGATCTGTTTTTGACCTCGCCCTATCCTTCAAAAGGAGCAGGAAACAATTCCTGCGCGAGGGAACCGCGGCCTTGGGAGGAGGAGCGGCGCCCGAGCCAAGCTTGGTTGCGAGGAGAGAGCCATGGCAATAGTCGTCAAGAACATGCTCGATGCGAAGGGGCGCAATGTGGTGACCGTCGATCCGGACAAGACATTGCTGGATGTCGCAGCGATCCTGAACCAGAACAAGATCGGTGCGGTCGTGGTCACGGGAGCGGAAGGCCGGATCGCCGGCATCTTCACCGAGCGCGACCTGGTGCGCGCGATCGCGGGCAAAGGCCCCGGCGTGCTCGGTCAGCCGGTCAGGTCGGCCATGACCACCAACGTGCAGCGCTGCAAGGAAGAAACGACCGTCGACGAACTGATGGGCATGATGAGCGGCGGGCGCTTCCGCCACGTGCCGGTCGAAAAGGACGGGAAGCTCGCCGGCATCGTTTCGATCGGCGACGTGGTGAAGTCGCGCATCCGCGAGATCGAACTCGAGGCCGAACAGATCAAGGCCTATATCGCCGGCTGATCGTTCGAGGAAGCCTCTCCAACAGGCAAAATCGCCCGCAAAAATCAGCGGGCGAACACTTCTTGCACGCGTTTCAGCGCGGCGATCTGCGACATGGTTTCGTCGTAGCCGCGGTCGATCGCCTCGCCGGCGCGATGAAATTCCGAAAGGCCGATATCGCTCAGACGCGGATGCAGCGCCAGGTCCGGCGGATCGCCGGCAAGCCGGGCCCGCGAGATGCGCTCCTGGATGATGTTGAAGGCCTGCACCATCGTGCCGGTGACCCCGACATGCATCCCGTCTTTCCGGCGGCCGTTATCGACCGGCTGGACGCTGGCATTGTGCTTGACCACCGCCGAGCGGCCGAAGATGTCGTAATTCAGGTTGACCGCGACGACGAGCGGCTGCTCGTAGGCGCGGCAGACGGAGGTCGGGACGGGATTGACGAGCGCACCGTCGACCAGCGTGCGGTTGTTGCAGTTGACCGGTTCGAAAATACCGGGCAGGGCGTAGGACGCGCGCAGCGCCGTAATCAGCGAACCGCTCGAGATCCAGACCTCATGGCCCGTATGGAGCTCGGTCGCAACGGAGACGAAGGGGCGGTCGAGATCCTCGATCGTCAGGCCTTCCAGATGCTCCTGCATGCGCTTGGTGAGCCGCATGCCGCCGAGGAGGCCGCCGCCGCCGATCGTCAGATCCAGAAGGCCGGCGATGCGTCGCATGGTGAGCGAACGGGCGAAATTTTCGAGCGCATCGAGCTTGCCGGCGAGATAGCAGCCGCCGACAAGGGCGCCGATGGACGTGCCGGCGATCATGCCGACCTCGATGCCGGCTTCGTCCAGCGCGCGGAGCACGCCGATATGGGCCCAGCCACGCGCGGCACCGCCGCCGAGGGCGAGGGCAAGTTTTGCTTTGCGGGGGGCTTCGACGATCTGTGGAGGGATGGGGGCCAGAACCTGCGTTCCGCCGGCCTCAGCAGGCGCCGCCTGCGGATCGCGACGATTCCAACTCCAGTTCAGCATCGACAAAAACCTCCAAAGCTGAACAACCCCTGGTTCTGCGGATTAAGCCACCGACAGGTTTCGAAATCGTTTATCCGACGCTTGCGTGTCGAAAAACGGGGCAGTTCTTATTTGGTTCCCCCGTCCGAATAGACGGCATCAGGATCGAAATGGCGTTCGTTGTCGGTGATTTCAAGGACAGCATCGCTGTCACGTTTTCTTACGACCCGATAAAAACAGGAGCGCCGGCCGGTATGGCAGGCGGCATCGTGCCCGGCGACGGAAACCTTCAGCCAGACGGCATCCTGGTCGCAGTCGGTGCGCAGTTCGTGGACGGTCTGGAGATTGCCGGAGGTTTCCCCCTTCTTCCAGATCTTGCGGCGCGAACGACTGTAGTAATGGGCAATCCCGGTCTCGATGGTCAGCGCCAATGCCTCGGCGTCCATATGCGCCACCATCAGCAACTCGCCGTCGCGGATATTCGTGACGACGGCCGTGACCAGTCCGTTCGCATCGAAGCGGGGCGTGAAGGCACCCGCGCCCTCCAGCTCCGCCTTGTCGGCGGAGGGCTTTTCAAAGGTGAGCGGCATTTGAAACTCCGCCGGTCAGCGGTTGCGGACGAGCGTGAAGAAGCGCGCCTGTTCGGCCGCGTTCGTCTTGAATTCGCCGGAGAACGTCGTCGTCATCGTCTGCGAACCCCGCTTCTGGACGCCGCGCATTTCCATGCACATGTGCTCCGCCTCGATCATCACGGCGACGCCGCGCGGCTTCAAGGTTTCCTCGATGGCATTGGCGATCTGCGCCGTCAGGTTTTCCTGGGTCTGCAGACGGCGGCCGAAAATCTCCACGACGCGGGCGATCTTGGAAAGTCCGAGAACGCGGCCTTTCGGCAGATAGGCGACATGCGCCTTGCCGATGATCGGCAGCATGTGGTGTTCGCAATGGGAGAAGAACGGGATGTCGCGCACAAGCACGATATCGTCATAGCCCGAAACTTCCTCGAAGGTGCGGCCGAGGACCTCTTCCGGCGACTGCTCGTAACCGGCAAACAGTTCGCGGTAGGCCGCGGCGACACGCTTCGGCGTATCGAGCAGGCCTTCGCGGGCGGGGTCGTCGCCTGCCCAGCGGAGCAGGACGCGGACGGCTTCCTCGGCCTCCTGCAGCGTGGGACGGGCCTGCTTCTCCTTCGAAGCCGGGAAATTCTTCACAATGGCATCCATCTATCGTCTCCTGATGCGGTTCAAGGCCGCATCCGACTGGCTCTACTCACTGACTGACCAGCACACGGGCAGCCGCGGCTGATTTTTAGGCAATCCGGCGTTATCTGATCCTCGGCGGAGGTTTTTACAAGATATCCTATTCCGATTTCGAGAGGATTTCGTGAAAACATCCTTTCTTGATGATCCGGCCTCCAGATCACATATAATGTCAGGAACCTTTTTATGGTAGCCCGCCGGACGTGACGCTGTGTTCAAACGACGACGGGGCTTAAAGCGCGAGCCGCCATGGACGACATCTACAACAGCAAGATCCTCGAATTCGCCGGCAACATAACCCACGCGGGAAATCTGCCGGATGCGGATGCGAGTTCGGAAAAACATTCGAAGCTCTGCGGCTCCAAGGTACGCGTCTATCTGAAGATGGAGGGCGACACCGTGACCGATTTCGCGCATGAGGTGCGCGCCTGCGCGCTCGGGCAGGCTTCGTCCTCGATCATGGCGCGGCATGTGATCGGCGCCACGGCCGCCGAAATCCGCAAGGCCCGCGAGGACATGCTCGCCATGCTGAAGGAAGACGGCGAGGGGCCGGACGGCCGCTTCGAAGACATGCGCTACCTGAAGCCGGTCAAGGATTACAAGGCCCGCCATCCCTCCACCATGCTGACCTTCGAGGCGGTGGTCGACGCAATCGACCAGATCGAGGCGAAGCAGCTGGCGAAAGTCGGATGAGCAATCAGCCTATGCATACCCCCCTCTGCCCTGCCGGGCATCTCCCCCACAAGGGGGGAGATCACATGGGGAGCCGGCTTCTTTTCGCCTCTTACGTTTCATCCTCAGCAGGGCGCGCCGCCGGCGATAAGGCAAAAGCGATGCGGCTATCCGATCTCCCCCCTTGTGGGGGAGATGCCCGGCAGGGCAGAGGGGGGCCGGATCGGCACGTCGTAAGGGATCGACTGTCATCATCAACAGCGGAGCAAGCGTAATGTGCGACGCTCCGGACTGCGGGCATTCTCAAAGTCAACCAGGCGCCAATCGTTCGCGCAACTGGCCGGGACCGTTCCGCAAGACACCCGGACGGCTCCTCGGCATGGGGCTGATCAGGTTCTATCAACTGACGCTCTCGGGTTTCATCGGCAATGCCTGCCGGCATATCCCGACCTGTTCCGAATACGGCTACGAGGCGGTCGCGCGGCACGGGCTCTGGCCCGGCGGGTGGATGACGTTCTTCCGCGTCGCGCGTTGTGGGCCGGGCGGCACCGGCGGCCTCGATCCCGTGCCGGAGATGTTGGCTGCCCATCAGCACTGGTGGACACCCTGGCGCTACTGGCGGCATCACCCGTAGCCCGCAGCTTTACTAATCGTCCGAAACGCACTATCACGCAGCCCGTTTCGCAGCCGGTCAATTCCGACCCTTTGACCGGCCATTTTGTCACCACCCGCATTCGTTGGCGGGACTGGACAGGAGAAAGACATGTCCCAATCCGTTTCCCTTACATTTCCCGATGGTTCCGTCCGCGCATTCGACGCCGGAACGACCGGCCGTGACGTTGCCGAGAGCATTTCCAAGTCGCTCGCCAAGAAGGCGGTCGCGGTATCCATCAACGGCACCGTGCAGGATCTCGCCGATCCGGTAGCCACGGGGTCGATCGAAATCGTCACCCGCACCGATCCGCGCGCGCTGGAATTGATCCGCCACGACGCCGCCCACGTGATGGCGGAAGCCGTGCAGGAGCTCTGGCCGGGAACGCAGGTCACCATCGGGCCTGTGATCGAGAACGGATTCTATTACGATTTCAAGCGCGTCCATCCCGACACCCGGGAAGACTGGCCCTTCACGCCCGAGGATCTGCCGAGGATCGAGGCGAGGATGAAGGAGATCGTCGCCCGCAACAAGCCGTTCACCAAAGAAGTCTGGCCGCGCGAGAAAGCCCGCAACGTCTTCGCCGACATGGGCGAGGGCTACAAGGTCGAGCTCGTGGACGCGATCCCGGAAGGCCAGGACGTCAAGATCTACCACCAGGGCGACTGGTTCGACCTCTGCCGCGGGCCGCACATGGCGTCGACCGGCCAGATCGGCACGGCCTTCAAGCTGATGAAGGTGGCCGGCGCCTATTGGCGCGGCGATTCGAACAACGCCATGCTGACCCGCATCTACGGCACGGCCTGGGCGAGCCAGGAAGAACTCGACCAGTATCTGCGCGTGCTGGCGGAGGCGGAAAAGCGCGACCACCGCAAGCTCGGCCGGGAAATGGACCTCTATCATTTCCAGGAAGAGGGGCCGGGCGTCGTCTTCTGGCACGGCAAGGGCTGGCGCATGTTCCAGACGCTGACGGCCTATATGCGCCGGCGGCTCGCGGGAACCTACGAAGAGGTCAACGCGCCGCAGGTGCTCGACAAATCGCTGTGGGAGACGTCCGGCCACTGGGGCTGGTACAACGAGAACATGTTCGCGGTGAAATCCGCCCATGCCTTCGTCCATCCGGACGACGAGGAAGCGGACCAGCGCGTCTTCGCGCTCAAGCCGATGAACTGCCCGGGGCACGTGCAGATCTTCAAGCACGGCCTCAAGTCTTACCGAGAACTACCGATAAGACTTGCGGAATTCGGCCTTGTGCATCGCTACGAGCCGTCCGGCGCCCTGCATGGCCTGATGCGCGTGCGCGGCTTCACGCAGGACGACGCCCATATCTTCTGCACCGATGAGCAGATGGCTGCCGAGTGCCTTCGTATCAACGAGCTCATCCTGTCGGTCTACAAGGATTTCGGCTTCGAGGAGATCACCATCAAGCTTTCGACCAGGCCGGACAAGCGCGTCGGAACGGACGAGCTCTGGGACCGTGCCGAAAGCGTGATGACGGATGTGCTGAAGACGATCCAGTCGCAGTCGAACAACATCAAGACCGGCATCCTGCCGGGCGAGGGCGCGTTCTACGGGCCGAAGTTCGAATATACGCTGAAGGATGCGATCGGCCGCGAATGGCAGTGCGGCACGACGCAGGTGGATTTCAACCTGCCGGAACGGTTCGGCGCGTTCTACATCGACCAGAATTCGGAGAAGCGCCAGCCGGTGATGATCCACCGGGCCATCTGCGGCTCGATGGAGCGTTTCCTCGGCATCCTGATCGAGAACTTCGCCGGCCATATGCCGCTGTGGTTCGCGCCGCTGCAGGTCGTGGTGGCGACGATCACCTCGGATGCGGACGACTACGGCCGCGAGGTGGCGGAGGCTCTTCGCGAGGCGGGCATGATCGTCGAGACCGACTTCCGCAACGAAAAGATCAACTACAAGATCCGCGAGCACTCGGTCACCAAGGTGCCGGTCATCATCGTCTGCGGCAAAAAGGAAGCCGAGGAGCGTTCGGTCAACATCCGCCGTCTCGGCTCGCAGGCGCAGACTTCGATGAAGCTCGAGGAAGCCGTCGCTTCGCTTGCCCATGAAGCGACGCCGCCGGACATCCTGCGCCGGCTCGAAGCCAAGAAGGCTGCCGCCTGACAATCCTCGACAGCGCCTGTCGTCACACGGGCGCTGTCTCCCCGGCGATCGGGTCAATCAGGCAGGATGCCGGATATCGGAATCGGCTAATTCCTGTCGCTCAGCGCTTTCGCGGAACCGGCCATTTGCGGCGTCTCGCGCATCAGCACCTCGACCTCGATATTGCGGCCTGCCTTGACCGTAAATTCGCGCTGGTAGATCTTGTTCTTGTTACGGGCGACGGCGAGATATTCGCCCTCCGCCAGAACCATGGTGGAGAAGGCGCTGACGCTTTCGTTGACGATGTCGCCGGCCGCGGTCAGGACCGACCAGGCGGTATCGGCGATGGCTTCGCCGCCCGGCTGGGAGACGAGCTTGAGCGCGATCTGCGCCGCCCGGTGCTGCAGGACCGCCTGGGTGAGCTTGCCGGCCTCCACCTGGATGTCGGCCCGGACGACCGCGTTGACGTCGCCATATTCCGAAACGACGTGATAGGTGCCCGCATTGAGCCGGACGACGGTGTTCGGCTTGACGTCGGACATCACCAGCGCCCGGTCGCCGTTTTCCCTGACTTCCGACGAATAGATGGAAAAGCTCAGTTCGTTGGGCGGAATGCGCTGGTCGGCGCCGGCCACGGCATTCAGCACGAAGCCGCCTGCGTCGAGCACCAGCGTCTGCTTCGGAACGCTGCCGTCCGCGGGGACGGTAAGCTTCTTGGTGACGCCGGCGCGGCCGAAGGCGCAATTGACGAAATAGTCGCCGGGCATGAGCTGGAAGGCCGCCGAGCCCCCCTCGGAACTGGCAACCAGGGGCAGCTTGCCGTCATCGCCGGCAATCGGGCTGAAGACGCGCCAGGCGAGGCCTTCCTGCATCACCTCGCCGTCGGCGGTCAGCCTGGCGTCGAACAGCACGTCCTTGGCAGCCGTGCCGGCGGGACCGGCCGGTACGGCGGAAAAGGCATTGAGCTTCGGCATCTTGCCGGTGCTGTCGAGCTGGCGGAAGCTCTTGAAGGCGTCTTCCTGGGCAAACGCGCTGAAGGCAGAGCCAAGAATCAGCGCTCCTGCCAAGGTCCAGCGTAGCCCAAAGGAAGTGCCTGACATCTGTTCTGTACCGGTTGACTCTTCTTTTTCGAGACTGCACTTGAAGACCAATGCCAAGGCAATTTCAAGACCTCGCCACCGCACAAGCCCCAAAAGAAAGTTTTGACCATGCAAAATGATGTTAAACTCACCGATTTTCTGCGCGACAGGCATTCCACACCGGTTGCCCAGATCAAGGAGCCGGGGCCGTCGCAGGAGGAGCTGGAGGCGATTCTGACCTTCGCGACGCGCGTTCCGGACCACGGCAAGCTGGCGCCCTGGCGTCTGGTGGTCTATCGCGGCGCGGTGCGGAAGCGGCTCGGCGAACAATTCCTGGCGCTGGCGCTGAAGAAGACGCCCGACATGGCGGAAGCCGCCAGGGAAGCGGAGCTGACGCGGTTTTCGCGTGCGCCGCTGGTGGTGGCAGTCGTCAGCACCGCTGCGCCGCACGTCAAAATTCCCGAATGGGAGCAGGTGCTTTCCGCCGGCGCGCTCTGCTTCAACATGCTGATGGCGGCGAACGCCCACGGCTATGTCGCCAACTGGCGTACCGAATGGGTCGCCTATGACGACGAGGCACTCGCTCTGCTCGGCATCAAGCCCGGCGAGAAGGTCGCAGGCTTCATTCATATCGGTTCGAGCGATTTCCCGACGCCCGACCGTCCGCGGCCGGTGCTTTCCGAGATCGTCACCTACGCGGGCGAAGCGTGATGTTCTACACGACCGACACCAACCAGCACGGGCTGAGGCACGACCCCTTCAAGGCGATCGTCGCGCCGCGGCCGATCGGCTGGATCGGCACGAAGGGCAGGGACGGATCGCTGAATCTCTCGCCCTATTCCTTCTTCAACGCCGTCTCCGACCGGCCGAAGCTGGTGATGTTCTCCTCCAGCGGACGCAAGCACAGCCTGAAGAACGCGGAGGAGACCGGCGTCTTCACAGCCAGCCTTGCAAGCCGTCACCTCGCCGAAAAGGTGAACGCCTCCTCGGCGGCGGTCGCCTATGGGGTCAGCGAATTCGACCTGGCGGAGCTGACGGCGAAGATGGCCGAGCTGATCGACGCGCCCTACGTCGCGGAAGCCTATACGGCGCTCGAGTGCCGGGTCACCGAAATAATCCAGCCGAAGGGTCTGGACGGCGAGGAGGCCGAGGCCTTCATAGTATTCGGGCAGGTGATCGGCATCCATATCAGCGAGGAAATCCTTCGCAACGGCCGGATCGACATGAGCCTTGCCCGGCCGATCGCGCGCATGGGCTATCGGGACTATGCCGACGGAGGTTCCGACGTCTTCGAAATGGTGCGGCCGACGGGCGCAGAAGCCTGATCTGCAAAAACATGATTAATGATCGGAATTTGGCGGCTTTGCCGGCTGAGCTTGCCGGCAAAGCCGTTTTCGCGCGCGGCAAGGCATTCGGACCGGAAGGCGGCATCGTCGCCAGTCGGTGAAACGGCATCCAGGGCCACGACGTCGGCGGCGGAGGCGGCGAGCCCGATCGTGGCGCGGGCGAGGCGGGCGGTATCCGACAGCGGACCGCCCTGGGCTTCCCACCCGATGCCCCGAAGGCGCCTGCTGCAGCGCTCGAAGCTGGCAGCCGCAAGCATGCCGGCGGCATTGGCCAGAGCGACAATCGCCGTGCCGCCGGGGGCGTGGCCACCCCGTATCTCCTCGACCCGGAGGATCACATCCAACCTCTGAACCTCGGCACCGCTGTGCGCTCCGGAAAGAAAGACCGAGACCGCGCCCGCCCGAACTGCATTCCCGGCAGCGGTCTCTGTTCGTCCAGAGAGGAAGGGAGGCAAAAGGAACGAGAGCGGCTGGTCCGGCTCCATATCCGACCACGCTTTGGAAAATTCCGAAACCGCCTGCCACGACACGGACGAGCCCGTGAGATCGAGCAGGATCCTGTCCGCGCCGGCCGACTGGACCGCTGCCGGGGCGGCCGACGGTTCGACGATCAGCCAGGAACGTGATTTCAAAGACTTCGGCATGATTAACAAACGTGGTGAACCAATCTTAAACTTTTCCGCCCTAGTGTAGGCCTCAACCGGTCAGGTGTTTACTGGCATGTGTTATCGGGGCTGGGTGTGATCGTACAAGCATTTCTTCGTTGGGCGGAAACCGCAAGGGTGGCCGACAGGGCCAAGGCTGCCAATGCGCTGGGGCGAGCCTATCTCCACTCGCCGATGGCGGGAGAGCAGCACCGGGCCGCTGCGCTCGCTATGACCTATCTGCTCGACGATCCTTCGCCGCGCGTGCGGCTGGCTCTGGCCGAAGCGCTTGCCGATTCGCCCGATGCGCCGCGCGCGGTCATCGTCTCGCTTGCCGAGGATCAGCCGGAAATCGCCTGCACCGTGATCACCCGTTCGCCTGTGCTGACCGAAAGCGACCTCGTGGATCTCGCCGGGCGGGGCGACAACCTGACCCGCGGACTGATCGCCGCGCGGCCCCTTCTTTCGCGCGGCGTCGCTGCCGCGATCGCCGAGATCGGCGACGAGGCGGAGGTGGCCATCCTGCTCGAAAACGAAACCGCTTCGATCACCCGCGTTTCGCTGCGGCGGATCGCCGAGCGGTTCGGGGATCGCAGCGACATCCGCAACCTGCTGCTGGAGCAGGAGAACCTGCCTGCGGATGCTCGCCATATGCTCGTCAGCCATATCACGGCGGCGCTGGCGAATTCCGGTCTGGTACGCACCATCATGGCGCCGGCGCGGATCGACCGGGTGACCCGCGAAGCCGGCGAGGCGGCCACCGTCGCGATCGCCGGCACGGTGCCACAGGAGGAGATTGCCGGGCTGGTCGAGCACCTGCGGACGGCGGGGCGTCTCACCCCCGCTTTCCTGATCCACACGCTCTGCACCGGCAAGGTGGATTTCTTCGCCGGTGCGATGGTATCGCTCTCCGGTCTCGACGACCGCCGCGTGCGGGCGATCCTTGCCACCGGCCGCATGCATGCGGTGCGGGCGCTCTTCGAAGCCACGGGCCTTGGCCGCGATATCGCCGTCGTCTTCGTCGAAGCGGTTCTCCTCTGGAGAAAGGCTGCGGCAAGCGGCGTACCCGGCGGCATATCGGCCCGGCTGCTTGAAAGATATCACCGGCCGGGCATGCCGCTCTCGCCGGTTTCCGAGCTTCTCGACATGGTCGAGAAACTGCACCGGATGGAAGTGCGGTTCAGCGCGCGGTCTTACGCGAGCGACCTCTTCCTGGCGGCGTGAGCCGGCTCAGCGCTGGAGTTTCCTGGCGACCCAGGAGTAGCTATCCTCTACGAGACGCACCGGCTTGACCATCAGCGTCTTCACGCCTTCCGTCGTCGGCAGAACGGCCTTGACGCGGTGGATCGCACGCTCCGCCAAGGTTTCCTTTTCCTGCGGCGTGACCTCAAGCGTGACTGGGGCCGCTTGCGGAGCAGGCCCAGACGCAGGCGCGCCGGGCTTTGCCTGCGGCACCGGTGCGTTTGCGACCTCCGTCGTTTCCGGCTTCTGGCAGACGGCGATGATCATCGGGTAGGGCTGGCTCACATAGCCGGCAAGCTGATCTTCGGAAACCGCATCGCACATTTCGATGGTCGGCCAGCGGTTCTCGGCGGTCGCTATATAGTGGCAATCGGTTCCGGCGTCGTCGCAGCCGAGAATGGTCATGACGATGAGTGCGGCGTTCATGTCGTCCCCTGGATGATGGTGATCGACTTAGAATGTGCAATCTTGGCCCGATCAAGGCGGTTTCAAACGCGTTCTTCGTCCTGTAATCGGGTAGCCAACATGCCAGAGCAAGGAGAATGCCGATGACCGTGACGATCGCGCTCGAGCCGCCTCGCCAGCCTGAGGTGCTGAGGCTTCTCAAACTCTCGGACACCTACGCGGCTTCGCTCTATCCGGCTGAAAGCAACCATATGGTGGATGTTTCGAGCCTGGAGGAGCCGGGCGTCTCTTTCTTCGTTGCGCGGAGCAGCGCTGCGGTGCTCGGCTGTTGTGCGCTGGTCAAAGCGGACGACGGCACGGCGGAAATCAAGCGCATGTTCGTCGACGAGCCGGCGCGGGGCTTGAAGCTTGGTAGACGGCTGATGGACGCGATCCTGAAACGGAGCCGCGAACTCGGCCTTTCAGCGATCCGGCTGGAGACCGGCATCCGCCAACCGGAAGCGATCGGCCTCTATCGCGCCTACGGATTTACGGAGATCGGGCCGTTCGGAAACTACCGGCCCGATCCGCTCAGCATCTTCATGGAGAAGAAGCTTTCCTGACCACCGGAACCTCGGGAGGAAGATCCTGGACGGCCGGGCCTTTGGCGAGATCGGCCGATTCCACTTCGGTGCTTTCGGCCATCTTCACCTCACGGATCCACTCGCGCCAGATCGAGACGAGGAGGGCCATCAGCACCGGACCGATGAAGAGGCCGAGGAAGCCCATGGTGCTGACGCCGCCGACCAGGCCGAAGAAGGTCGGCAGGAAAGGCAGCTTGATCGGCCCGCCGACCAGGCGCGGCCTCAGCGTCTTATCGACGATGAAGAGCTCCACCGAACCCCACAAGAACAGGCCGGCACCCGCGAAGTAAGAACCGTTCGCCACGAGATAGAACGAGATCAACGTGAAGGAGAGCGGCGCACCGCCCGGAATGAGGGCCATGACGCCGGTGATCACGCCGAGGGTTACGGGCGAGGGGACGCCGGCGATGTAATAGGCGATGCCGAGCACGATGCCTTCGCCGATGGCGATCAGCGTCTGGCCCGTCACCGTGGAACTGATCGTGGCGGGGACGACGCGCGAGATGCGCCCCCAGCGGGCCGGCAGGATGCGCTCGCCGAGAAGGTCTATCTGCTCGCTGAAGGCTCCGCCGTCGCGATAGACGAAGAACAGCGCGATCAGCATGAACAGCAGCGTCAGGACGAGATGGAAGGCACCGTCGCCGGCCGCAACGATGGCGCGATAGATGTTGCCGATATTGGCGCCGCTGACGATCTGGATGAGTTCGCCGATCGCGCCGGGGGCGCCGACATGCTGAACCCACTGGATGCCGAGCCATTCGCCAATCCATGGAAGGCCGGTGATCCAGGCCGGCGGCGGCGCGCCGAAACGGTTCACCTCGGCCGCCCAGACGATCCACTGGCGCACCTCGCCGATCGTGTAGGAGATCGCAATGCCGATCGGCACGATGAGGAACGTCAGGATGAAGATGATGGCGAGCGTGGCGCCAAGCGTCGTGTTGCCGCCGATGCGGCGCAGCAATTCGCGGTAGAGGGGCCAGCTCGCAAAACCGATGACGAGCGCGGCGAGCACGGGTACGACGAAGCCGTGGAAGAAATAGATGCCTGCGATGGCGACGAGTACGAGGAGCCAGCGCGCTGCGGAAATGGGCGGAATGAGCGCAACCCTGCTCGGCGCCACCGGTCCAAGCCAGCGCGGCTCCTTCGGTCCTTTGCGATCGTTATTTCCGCTCACCACTGATCCTTTTCCGTTTCCGCCATCATATGGCTTATGAGGCTTCCTGGCACAAGAGTAAGCGCCAGCCTTTAAAGGGAAGCTTACGACCTAGACGGCAGATGCGATAGAAATATGAAATCTTCCTCCGGTTAAAACCGGAAGTAGATGCAAACGTTCCTGATGAGGCCCTTTGGGGACCCAAGGGGGATGGAAAGGGCTGGCGCTAACCCGAACGACCGGTTCAGATATCCAGGTTTTCGGCGAAGGCCGCGCGCTCCTGGATGAAGCGGAAGCGGGCATCCGCCTTGGTGCCCATCAGGTTGTCGACCGCCTCGCGGGTGCCTTCGAAATCCACGTCGTCGATCTCGACGCGCAGGAGCGTGCGCTTCGCCGGATCCATGGTGGTTTCCTTGAGCTGCGCCGGAAGCATTTCGCCGAGACCTTTGAAGCGGCTGATCTCCACCTTGCCTCGACCCTTGAATTCGGTCTCCATCAGCTCGATGCGGTGCGCATCGTCGCGGGCGTAGATGGTCTTCGATCCCTGCGTGATCTTGTAGAGGGGCGGCACCGCCAGGTAGAGGTGGTTGCCGCGGATCAGCTCCGGCATTTCCTGATAGAAGAAGGTGATGAGCAGGGACGCGATATGCGCGCCGTCGACATCCGCGTCGGTCATGATGATGACGCGCTCGTAGCGGAGGTCTTCCTCGCGGTATTTCGTCCGCGTGCCGCAGCCGAGCGCCTGGATCAGGTCGGCGATCTGCTGGTTGGCGGAGAGTTTTTCGCGGCTGGCGCTGCCGACATTGAGGATTTTGCCGCGCAGCGGCAGGATCGCCTGGTTGGCGCGGTTGCGGCCCTGCTTGGCCGAGCCGCCTGCCGAGTCACCCTCGACGATGAAGAGTTCGGCGCCTTCGGCCGTATTCTGCGAGCAATCGGCAAGCTTGCCCGGCAGGCGCAGCTTGCGCACCGCCGTCTTGCGGTTGACTTCCTTTTCCTTGCGGCGGCGCAGGCGCTCTTCGGCGCGCTCGATGACCCAGTCGAGAAGCTTCGCGGCTTCCGCCGGATTGCCGGCGAGATAGTGGTCGAAGGGATCGCGAAGCGCGTTCTCGACGATGCGCTGGGCTTCGACGGTGGCGAGCTTGTCCTTGGTCTGGCCGACGAATTCCGGTTCGCGGATGAAGACCGATAGCATGCCGACCGCCGATATCATCACGTCGTCGGTGGTGATTTCCCTGGCGCGCTTGTTCTGCGTCAGTTCGGCATAGTTCTTGAGGCCCTTGGTGAGGGCGATGCGCAGCCCCGCCTCATGCGTTCCGCCTTCGGGTGTGGGAATGGTATTGCAATAGGAATGGACCTGCGGATCGCCGCCATACCAGGTGATCGCCCATTCGAGCGCACCGTGGCCGCCGGTCTTTTCCGTGCGGCCGGCGAAGATTTCGCGGGTGACGGTGAATTCCTTGCCGAGCGTGGCGGAAAGATAATCCTTCAGGCCGCCCGGGAAATGGAAGACGGCCTTTTCGGGGATTTCGCCGCCGGCGGGCACGACGCCCGCATCGCAGCTCCAGCGGATCTCGACGCCGCCGAAGAGATAGGCCTTGGAGCGCGCCATGCGGAAGATGCGCCCGGCATCGAATTTCGCGTGCTCGCCGAAGATCTGCGGGTCGGGATGGAAGCGGACCTTGGTGCCGCGCCGGTTCTGCACGTCGCCGAGCTGTTCCAGCCCGCCCTGCGGAACGCCACGGGAGAAACGCTGCCGGTATAGCTTGCGGTTGCGGGCGACCTCGACTTCCAGAAGGTCCGACAGCGCGTTGACGACCGAAACGCCGACGCCGTGCAGGCCGCCCGACGTCTCGTACGCCTTGCCGTCGAACTTGCCGCCCGCATGCAGCTTGGTCATGATGACTTCGAGGGTCGACTTGCCCGGCACCTGCGGGTGGTTCTCGACCGGAATGCCGCGGCCGTTGTCCGTGACGGTCAGGAAGCCTTCGGCATCGAGATGCACCTCGATGAAGTCCGCGTGGCCCGCGACCGCCTCGTCCATCGAGTTGTCGATGACTTCCGCGAAGAGGTGATGCAGGGCCTTTTCGTCCGTGCCGCCGATATACATGCCCGGGCGCATGCGCACCGGTTCGAGGCCTTCCAGAACGCGGATCGAGGAGGCGCCATAGTCGTCACCGGACGATTGCGACGGGGCAGGGCGCTGCGCCGGAGGCTCGGCCCGGGCGGCGGGCGCGGGTTCGACGGCGACCGGCTTCGACGTCAGAGGCAGGTCTGCGAAAAGGTCGTTATTGTCATCCATCGGCTCAGTCGATACTACCTGTCGGGGTGCGGAGGAGGAAGCCATATCCATCCCATGCTGTTTCGAATCACTCGCGATTCTGCCAGAAAGCGGGCTTTTTCGCGATGCCGCAAGGAAACGGCCGTTTTTCAGCAATGCTTTGCCGGTATCGCAATAGCAAGATTCAACGGCCGTGGAAGACCGATGAAAGAAATCATGTCCACAATTCATTTCGTCTCCGGTGCGGTTCTTGCAGGTCTTATTACATTCGCCGGGCTGCCTGCAGCCGCTCAGGAAGGTCCGATCAAGCCGTTCAAGGACGACCTGTTTTCCCGTCAAACGGTGCTGAAATCTGCCGACGGCGGCGCCTATGAGGTGATCGATTATCAGGAGATGCGCGACATCAACGGCCGCGACCGGGAACCGGAGCGGCGCGTCAAGGACGCCTATGTCTCGCCCGGCGTGCGGCGCCACCAGGAGAACGAGACGCTCGATCTTTCCGACCGGAGGCTCGATGTCACCAGGGTGGGGCAGGCGAAGGGCGCCGCCTTCACCGTGATCTTCATCCATGGCCGCGGGGGTGACCGGCGGCTCGGTGTCAACGACTACACGTTCGGGGGCAATTTCAACCGGCTGAAGAACCTCGCCGTCGCCGGTGGCGGCAACTACTATTCGCCGAGCGTCACGTCCTTTGGTGAAAAAGGCGTGGCCGACATCGCGGCGCTCATCCATTATGCCCGTGAACAGTCCGGAGGAGGGCCGGTCATCCTCGCCTGCGCCTCGATGGGCGGCCTGATCTGCGAAGGGATCAGCCGTGACGGTCAGGCGGTGCGCGATCTCAAAGGCATGGTCCTGCTCGGTGGCCCGCCGGATCCCGGCCTGCCCGGAAGCGCCCTGGCAAGGCGCAAGGTGCCGATCTACTTCGCCCACGGCAGCGCCGACAGCGTCTACAAGGCAGGAGAGCAGGAGGCTGTCTATCGCAAGCTGAAGGGTAGCGGCTATCCCACCCGCTTCACGCTCTTCGAGACCGGCAGCCACGGCACGCCGATCCGCATGGTCGACTGGCGGAAGGTGCTGAATTTCCTGCTTTCCGCCGGCTGACGAGGCAGCCGTTAACCAAAGTCTTGAACCAAGACCCGTCTTTTGCGTACCAATTTAGGCTGGATGCGTCTAAACAGGTTCCCGTATATGTGGAGGTCCGGTTTTTCGACGGTAAAAACCGAATAGAGAGAGGACATATCTGCCGATGACGCCCGACGTTCGCCCGCTCGTTGCCGGAAACTGGAAGATGAACGGCACCCGCGAGTCCCTGACCGAAATCAAGGCCATGGCCGAAGGCGTCCGGGGCGCATTGTCCGAAAAGGTCGATGCGCTGATATGCCCGCCCGCTACGCTCATCTATGTCGCGACCGCGCTTGCGACCGACAGTCCGCTGATGATCGGCGGCCAGGACTGCCACCAGAGCGTTTCCGGCGCCCACACGGGCGACATTTCGGCAGAGATGATCGCCGATTGCTTCGGCACCCATGTCATCGTCGGGCATTCGGAGCGCCGCGCCGACCATGCCGAGACCGATCACCTTGTCCGCGCCAAGGCCGAAGCCGCCTACGGAGCGGACCTGACGGCAATCATCTGCGTCGGCGAAACCGCGGACGAACGCGACGCCTACCAGACACTCGACGTCCTGAAGCGCCAGATCTTCAATTCGGTGCCGGAAGCGGCGACGGCGACCAATACCGTGATCGCCTACGAGCCCGTCTGGGCGATCGGCACGGGCGTCACGCCGACCGTCGAGGACGTCAAGATCGCTCACGCCTTCATGCGAGCCGAGCTCGTCATGCGTTTCGGCGAAGAGGGCAAGCGCATGCGAATCCTCTATGGGGGCTCGGTCAAACCGGGAAATGCACGGGAGCTGATGGGTGTCGAGAACGTGGACGGCGCTCTCATCGGCGGCGCGAGCTTGAAAGCCGCCGATTTCCTCGCCATCTACCGGGTCTATGAAGAGCTGATTGCCTAAAGCTTTCAGAAGGGCTTGGAATGCGCGCGGCTCTCATGTAAAGAGCCGCCAACCTCATTGTTGCTTCCCGTCGCGGAGGCATGGATTTTGATATGCAGACCGTTCTGATCGTCATTCACCTCATGATCGTGCTCGCGCTTGTCGGCGTGGTGCTGATCCAGCGTTCCGAAGGCGGCGGGCTCGGCATCGGCGGCGGCTCCGGCTTCATGTCGGCGCGCGGCACCGCCAATGCGCTGACCCGCACCACAGCGATCCTCGCGACGCTCTTCTTCATAACCTCGCTGGCCCTCGGCATCCTGGCTCGCTACGAAAGCCGCCCGAGCGACATCCTGAACCGCATCCCGCAGGGACAGCAGGGTCAGGGCGGCGGCATTCTCGACCAGCTCGGTCCGGCGCCGGCACAGACCCCCGCACCTTCCGACAACGGCGTTCCGTCCGGTGCCGGCGCGGCAGCTCCGGCTCCCGCAGCGCCTGCGACCGGCAATGCTCCGGCAGCGGGTGCGACGCCGGCGGCACCTTCTGAGCCTGCCGCTCCGGCCGCGCCTTCGGGTGTCCCGACCGGCCAGTAAGGCCCGGGTCAAAGCTTCACGCTCCGGCAGGCCAAAAGCCTGCCGGTTTTATTTTGAGAAGATTCCACAGCCGTTTTTTTAGAAGCGGATAATTTGTGCTGGCGGAATCACGAATGAAAAGGTATCCGGTGACTCCCATGGCGCGATATGTATTCATCACTGGCGGCGTGGTTTCCTCCCTCGGAAAAGGAATTGCGGCCGCGGCACTTGGAGCACTGCTGCAAGCCCGGGGCTACCGGGTGCGGCTCAGAAAACTCGACCCCTATCTGAACGTCGATCCGGGCACGATGAGCCCGACGCAGCACGGCGAGGTGTTCGTGACCGACGACGGGGCGGAGACGGACCTCGATCTCGGCCATTACGAACGCTTTACCGGGCGTTCGGCGACCAAGACCGACAACATCACCACCGGCCGCATCTACAAGAACATCATCGACAAGGAACGCCGCGGCGACTATCTCGGCGCGACCGTCCAGGTGATCCCGCATGTCACCAACGAGATCAAGGATTTCGTCACCGAAGGCAACGAGGACTACGATTTCGTCATCTGCGAGATCGGCGGCACCGTCGGCGACATCGAGGCGATGCCTTTCCTCGAAGCGATCCGCCAGCTCGGCAACGACCTGCCGCGCGGCACCGCGGTCTATCTGCACCTGACCCTGATGCCCTACATTCCGGCGGCCGGCGAGCTCAAGACCAAGCCGACGCAGCATTCGGTCAAGGAACTGCAGGCGCTCGGCATCGCGCCGGACATCCTGCTGGTGCGCGCCGACCGGGAAATCCCGGAAGCGGAGCGCCGCAAGCTTTCGCTCTTCTGCAACGTGCGTCCGTCCGCCGTCATCCAGGCGCTCGACGTCGCCAACATCTACGACGTGCCGATGGCCTATCACAAGGAAGGCCTCGACAACGAGGTGCTGGCCGCATTCGGCATCGAACCGGCGCCGAAGCCGCGCCTCGAGCCCTGGGAAGAGGTCTGCAACCGCATCCGCACGCCGGAAGGCGAAGTGACGATCGCGATCGTCGGCAAGTACACGGGCCTCAAGGACGCC
Source organism: Neorhizobium sp. CSC1952 (assembly GCF_030378245.1). Classification (NCBI taxonomy): domain Bacteria; kingdom Pseudomonadati; phylum Pseudomonadota; class Alphaproteobacteria; order Hyphomicrobiales; family Rhizobiaceae; genus Neorhizobium; species Neorhizobium sp. CSC1952. The sequence continues at coordinate 4,254,747 of NZ_CP128416.1, forward strand.
TACAAGTCGCTGATCGAGGCGCTGCATCACGGCGGCATCGCCAATCACGTCAAGGTCAAGCTCGAATGGATCGAGTCGGAAATCTTCGAGAAGGAAGATCCGGCGCCCTATCTGGAAAAGGTCAACGGCATTCTCGTGCCGGGCGGTTTCGGCGAGCGCGGCTCGCAGGGCAAGATCAACGCGGCGCGCTATGCGCGTGAAAAGAAGGTGCCGTATTTCGGCATCTGCTTCGGCATGCAGATGGCGGTGATCGAGGCGGCGCGCAATCTCGCCGGCATCGGGAAGGCCTCGTCGACCGAATTCGGCCCGTCCAAGGAGCCGGTGGTCGGCCTCATGACCGAATGGGTGAAGGGCAACGAGCTGGAGAAGCGCAGCGCTTCCGGCGATCTCGGCGGCACGATGCGCCTCGGCGCCTACAAGGCGGCGCTGAAGAAGGACACCAAGATCGCCGACATCTACGGCTCGACCGACATTTCCGAACGTCACCGCCACCGCTACGAGGTCAACATCGACTACAAGGACCGGCTGGAAAGCTGCGGCCTCGTGTTCTCCGGCATGTCGCCGGACGGCCTGCTGCCGGAAACGATCGAATATCCGGACCATCCCTGGTTCATCGGCGTCCAATACCATCCCGAACTGAAGAGCCGGCCGCTCGACCCGCATCCGCTCTTTGCGAGCTTCATCGAAGCGGCGCTGGAGCAGAGCCGTCTGGTATAACCGGCCGGCCGCTGAGGCGGCTCTTCCATCCATGTTTTTTGCGGCGATTTCTCCGCGCCTGATAAGGGCGCGGCATGGCTTGCATTCCCGCCGGTGACGTGCTCGGATCGCGGCATTTCATCGGGCGGGTTTGATATGAGCATTTTCAACAGATTTTCCCTGGACGGACGGGTCGCTCTGGTCACGGGCGGCGGGAGAGGGCTCGGGTTCGAGATGGCGCGGGCTCTCGCCGAAGCGGGCGCCCACGTGGTTCTGACAGGACGAACTGCCGAAACGCTCGATAAGGCCGTTGCCGCGATCGCGAAAGCCGGAGGCAAGGCGCAGGCGGCGGCCTTCGACGTGGTGGATATCGATGCGGGGCGGGCCGTCGTCGCGGATATCCGCAAAACGCATGGCCGGCTCGATATCCTGGTCAATAATGTCGGCGCCCGCGACAGACGTCCGCTCGCCGCGTTCGACGACCGCGAAATCCTGGACCTCATCCGGACGGATCTCCTTTCGGCGATCTCGCTGTCGCGCGATGCCGCGGAAATCATGAAGGAGCGGGGTCATGGCCGGCTGATCGCGGTCACCTCGATCATCGGCGACATGGCGATGCCCGGCGACGCGGTCTATCCGGTCGCCAAGCAGGGCATGACCGGCCTGGTGCGCAGTCTCGCCGTCGAATACGGCGCATTCGGTGTGACGAGCAATGCAATCGCGCCGGGCATGTTCGCGACCGAGACCAACGCCGCCCTTTCCGAAAACCCGGACATGATCGCTTTCGCGCGCCGGCGTGTGCCCCTTGAGCGATGGGGCCGGCCGGAGGAGATTGCAGGTGCTGCGCTTTTCCTCGCGAGCGACGCCGCCTCATTCGTCAACGGCCATGTGCTGACCGTCGACGGTGGGATGTCGGTCCGGATGTAATCGGCCTCTCTACGCCGCCTGGTGCATCGGTCCCACATAGACCGAGCGCGGACGGATCAGCCGTCCCTCGAGCGACTGTTCGCGGGCATGCGCGATCCAGCCGACCGTGCGGCCGATCGCGAAGACGCCGGTGAAAGCCTCGCGCGGGAATTTCAGCGCATCGAGCAGCAGGGCCGTGTAGAACTCGACATTGACGTCGAGGGGGCGGTCCGGCTTGCGTTCCTTCAGGATGGCAAGTGCCGCCTGCTCGACGGCTTCCGCAAGCCGGATGCGGTCCCGGTCGACTTGGCCGGTTGCGGTCAGCGGCTTCAGGGCGCCTTTCAGCGCATCGGCGCGCGGATCGCGCACGCGATAGACCCGATGGCCGAAGCCCATCAGCCGCTCGCCGCGATCCAGCGCCCGGGCAAGCCAGGCTTTTGCGTCGGCTTCCGTACCGACGGCCTCCAGCATGTCGAGCACCGGTCCCGGCGCACCGCCGTGCAGCGGTCCCTTGAGCGCGCCGATCGCCGCGAGCACGGAAGAGGTGAGGCCGGCCCTGGTGGAGGCGACGACGCGCGAAGCGAAGGTCGAGGCGTTGAGCCCGTGGTCGGAAATCGTCACCAGATAGGCATCCAGCGCCGCCACCTGCTCCCTGGAGGGAAGGCCTGCATTCAGCATGGCGAGAATGTCGGCGGACTGGGAGAGGGCGGGTGTGGGGGCTACCGGCGCCTCGCCCTTCTGCAGCCTCAGCACGGCCGGCAGGAAGACGGCAGGTGCCGCGAGCAGCCGGAGCGCCGTCTCGAAATCCTCGCCATCGGGCAGCCTCGCGCTCAGAGCCCGCATGGCATCGACTGGCGGCAGTTTCGACAGCGCTTCGTCCATCGCCTGTATATGGGCGAAAACCTCGGCGCGCATGCGGCCGAGACGCGCCTTCAGGTCGCTCACCGTGACGGGCCGGTCCAGCAGGCCGTCGAGCAGCAGGGCGGCCGTATCCTCATAGGTCGCGCGCCCGACGAGCCGGTCCAGGGATATGCCGCGAATGATCAGGCGGCCGGCTTCTCCATCCACGTCCGACAGCCGGGTTTCGGCGGCGACGACGTCTTCAAGTCCGTTATTCATGAGGGTTTCTCCTTTACGGGAGAGATGATCGGCCCTAGTCTTATTGACGTCAATCTTGATGCAATCGATCAATATGAACACGCTCTGGATCACCGCCGAACAGGCGCTCGCCCTTCTTGGGACCAAATCGCAGACGCTCTATGCCAATGTCAGCCGCGGGCGCATTCGTGCGAAGCCCGATCCGGCCGACCCAAGGCGAAGCCTCTATCAGGCCGACGACGTGAAACGGCTGGCGGAGCGCCACGCCGGGCGGCGGCAATCGGCGGCGGTGGCGGCCGAAGCGATCCGCTGGGGCGATCCCGTGCTGCCCACATCCATCTCGACGATCTCGGATGGGAAACTGTTCTATCGCGGCCGCGATGCGGTCGAGCTTACCGGACATGCGACGCTGGAGGAGATCGCCGCGCTTCTCTGGGACACCGGAGAGGTCCGTGTCGGCGTGGTCGAAGGGAAGGGTGGTGTATCGCGCATGGCGGCAGCCTTGATGGGGCTTGCCGCGCGCGTGACGACCGACCTGCCGGCGCTCGGCCGAAGCGCTGCCGTTCTCAAGGCCGAGGCCGCCCGCGTGCTGTCGACCGTCGCAGCAGGACTTGCGCCTTGGCGCGGCGATCCCCTGCCGCTGCACCAGCGGCTGGCATCGGGCTGGCAGCGGCCGGAGGCGGCTGAGCCGATCCGCAAGGCGCTGGTGTTGGCAGCCGAGCACGAGCTGAACGTTTCCGCCTTTGCGGCCCGCGTGACCGCTTCGTCGGGTGCCGCCCTTTCCGCAGCGACGCTTTCGGGACTGGCCGCGTTGACGGGCCCCAGGCATGGCGGCGCGTGGCTGAGCGTGACGCGGCTCACCGAACAGGCGGCATCGCTCGGGGTGCGCGAGGCTATCCGCGCAACCCTTTCCTCGGAGGGAGCGGTCAGGGCCTTCGGTCACCGGCTCTATCCCCAGGGCGATCCGCGCGCGCGAGCCCTCATGGCGAGTTTCGACGCGCCGGCGATCTACGGCTCGCTCGCGGAAGCCGGAGAGGAGCTGCTCGGCGAACCGGCCAATATCGATTTCGCGCTGGCGACGCTTGCCGCCACGTTCACGCTTCCCGAAGAGGCGCCGCTCGTCATTTTCGCGCTATCGCGCACCACCGGGTGGCTCGCCCACGCCATGGAACAGATCGAAGGCGGTCACCTGATCCGGCCGCGGGCGCGCTATACCCAGACCACCGGCCTTTCCGGAGCCTCGGACCTGTAGGGCTGCCCGCGGCAGAGAGAGAATCGCCGCCTGAGAGCCCGCACTTTCTTGGCTTACGAGCGGCCGGCCTTCAGCGTCTTCGTCCACCAGGCGAGATCGTCCAGCATGAGGGTCGCCTGCTGCTTCAGCACCTCGAAATCCGAAAGCGTCTTTTCACCCTGCAAGACGGCCGCGAACTGATCGCGCGAGATATGCACCGCCGCGCGGAGCGCCGCCATCTGCAGTTCGATGCAGATCAGGCGGAGCTGTTCGACCGCACGGGCGCCGCCGACACCGCCATAGGCCACAAAGGTCGCCGGCTTGCGGACGAATTCCGGATAGACGTAATCGAGCGCGTTCTTCAACGCGCCGGAAATGCTGTGGTTATATTCCGCGGTGATGAAGATATAGCCGTCCAGCGAGGCGATCTTCGCCGCCCATTTCTGGGCAACCGGATGAGAGGAAGGGGTCCTGGCCGGCGAGACCGGCTCCTCGAAGAACGGCATCGGATAGTCGCGCAGATCGACCACCTCGAAATCGAGGTCGCTGCGCTCCCCCGTGAGCGCCGTCAGCCATTCGACCGGTTTGTCGGCGAAGCGGGTGGGGCGGGTGGTGCCGACGATGATGCCGATTTTCGGGTTGGACATGTAAAACCTCCTGACAGTTTACAGATATGAATTTCGGATATGAGCTTGGAGCGCAGCCGACGAGACGGATTTGATGGGCGTGAACGTTCCGGCGAGACGAGATCGAAGGTTTAGCGGCTGCGGTCGCGCGCTCCTAGCCTATCGAATCGATAGGTGGCCATCGAATATCCGGATAGGCGCACCTTCAGGGCCGAAGCAGCAATATGGGGCAGGGGGAGCCGGCCGGCAGTTCCGGCGCGTGCGGCGGGCGGATGATGAGGCCGTCGGAATGAGCGAAGATCTTCATCATCGACGAATCCTGCTTCTGAAAGGCCTCAGCCATCAGATTGCCGTCGCGATCCTTCGAGAGCCGGGCGCGGAGATAGTCCTGGCGCTGATCGTTGGCGGTGAGCGCCTTGGCGGTGACGCCCTGCACCTCGCGGTGTTTCTCCGGCAGGCGGGCGAGCTTTCTCACCAGCGGTTCGAGGAAGAGCATGCCGGTGACGAGGCTTGCGACCGGATTGCCGGGCAGGCCGAGAACCTGCATGCCGCCGAGCCGGCCGACCATCAGCGGCTTTCCCGGCCGCATGGCGATCCGCCAGAAATCGAGTTCCATGCCAGCCCCCTTCAACGTCGCCTGGACGAGGTCGTGGTCGCCGATCGAAGCGCCGCCAAGCGTCACGAGAACATCGGCCTCGGCGGCGCGGGCCTTTTCGATCGCGGCCGCGATATCCGCCTGGCGGTCCCTGACGATGCCGAGGTCGAGAACCTCGCCGCCATTGTCGCGCACCAGGGCCGCAATGCCGAACGTATTGGAGGCGATGATCTGCGCCGCGCCGGGCGTGCCGCCGGGCTGGATCAGCTCATCGCCGGTCGCAAGGATGGCGACGCGCGGACGGCGATGGACGGAAAGCTCCGGACGGTTCATCGCGGCCGCGACCGTCAGGTGCGAGAAATCCAGCACCGTGCCTGCGGACAACACCGCCTCGCCCTCGGCGAAATCCTGGCCGCGCGGGCGCACATGCCGGCCCTTGACCACTTCGAACTTCGTACGGATGCGATCGCCCTCGAGCCGTTCGGCATCCTCCTGGATGAGGATGGAATCGGCTCCCTGCGGCAGCGGCGCGCCGGTGAAGATGCGCACGGTTTCGCCCCTGCCGAGCGCGCCTTCGAAAGCATGGCCCGCGGCAGCGCTGCCGATGACTGTCAGCTCCGAGCCGACAGCCGGCGCATCGGCGGCATTCAGCGCATAACCGTCCATGGCGGAAGCGTCGAACGGCGGCTGGGTGAGGCGCGCTTCGACATCGGCTGCCAGCACCCGGCCATTCGCCTCGCCGAGCGGCACGGCCTCTGCCGCTTCGATCGGGTCCGCCTTGTCGAGCAGGCGGGTTTTTGCTTCTGCGACGGGCAGCAATGCCATGGCTCAGCCCTCCAATCGGTCTTCCGCGCGATAGGTGCCGGATTTGCCGCCGGTCTTTTCGAGGAGACGGATGCCGCCGATTTCCATACCCTTGTCGGCGGCCTTGGCCATGTCGTAGATCGTCAGGCATGCGACGGAAACGGCGGTCAGCGCCTCCATCTCAACGCCGGTCTTGCCGGTGAGTCTTGCCGTCGCGATAACGCGCAGGCCGGGAAGCGTCTCATCCTCGGCAATCTCGACCGAAACCTTCGTCAGCATCAGCGGATGGCAGAGCGGGATGAGATCCGACGTCTTCTTGGCGGCCATGATGCCGGCGAGCCGCGCCGTGCCGATGACGTCGCCTTTCTTGGCATTGCCTTCGCGGATGAGCGCCAGCGTTTGCGGCAGCATGCGGACATAGCCCTCGGCCGTCGCCGCGCGGCTTGTCTCGGCCTTGTCGCCGACATCGACCATATGCGCCTCGCCGGAGGCGCCGATATGGGTGAGGCCCGACATCATTCCGCCGCCAGGGTGGCGGCCTCGCCGGTCAGAAGCAGGCGGGTCGCCGCAGCCACGTCGTCCTTGCGCATCAGGCTTTCGCCGACGAGGAACGTGTTGATGCCGACTTGTTTCAAACGCCGGCAATCCTCATGGGTGAAGATGCCGCTTTCGCCGACGAGCAAACGGTCGGCCGGCACCATGGGCGCCAGCTTCTCGCTGGTCTCCAGGCTGAGCTCGAAGGTGCGCAGATTGCGGTTGTTGATGCCGATCAGCGGCGAGGGAAGCTTTAACGCCCGCTCCATTTCCTCTTCGTCATGCACCTCGATCAGCGCGTCCATGCCGAGTTCGGCCGCAACGTCGTAGAGTTCGCGCGCCTCACCGTCCGAAAGCGATGCCATGATGAGAAGGATGCAATCCGCACCCCAGGCACGGGCCTCGTAGACCTGATAAGTCTCGAACATGAAATCCTTGCGCAGCGCCGGCAGCGAGCAGGCGTTGCGGGCGGCCGTCAGAAATTCCGGTGCGCCCTGGAAGCTCGGCTTGTCGGTGAGCACCGAAAGACAGGCGGCGCCGCCCGCTTCATAGGCAGCAGCGAGCGCCGGCGGATCAAAATCGGGGCGGATCAGGCCCTTGGACGGGCTGGCCTTCTTGATCTCGGCGATAAGGCCGAAAGTGCCGGCGTCCTGTTTGGCTTTCAATGCGCGGTGAAAACCCCGCGGCGCGGACTGATCGGCGGCACGCGCCTTCAACTCGGCAAGCGGCAGGCTTGCCTTGGCGGCGGCGATCTCCTCGCGCTTATAGGCTTCTATCTTCTTGAGGATATCCGTCATGACCTCAATCCTTGTCGTTCGAGACGGCGACCAGGCGATCGAGCGCGGCCGCCGCTTCGCCGCTTTCGAGCGAGCGGGTGGCGAGCCGCATGCCGTCGGCAATCGTCTCAGCCTTGCCGGCGACCACGAGCGAGGCGGCCGCATTGCAGAGCGAGATGTCGCGATAGGCATTCTTCGCACCACCGAGCACGGCGCGCAAGGCGGCAGCATTCGCTACGCCATCGCCACCCTTGAGTTCGGCGAGCGTCGCAGGCTGCACGCCAAAATCCATCGGCGTCAGCTCGAAGGAACGGATCTTGCCGTTTTCCAATGCGGTGACCTGCGTGACGCCGGTCGTGGTGATCTCGTCCATGCCGTCGCCATGCACGACCCAGACGGTCTCCGAGCCGAGATCGCGCAGCACTTCGGCGATCGGCTCCAGCCATTTCGGGGCGAAGACGCCGAGAAGCTGGCGCCTGGCGCCGGCCGGGTTGGATAGGGGCCCAAGGAGATTGAAGATCGTGCGCGTACCGAGCTCAACGCGGCTCGGGCCGACATGGCGCATCGCGGCATGATGCATGGACGCGAACATGAAGCCGATGCCGGCTTCCCTGATGCAGCGGGAGATCAGGTCGGGGCCGATCTCCAGGTTGACGCCCAGCACCGACAGCGTGTCCGCGGTGCCGGATTTCGAACTCAGCGCGCGGTTGCCGTGCTTGGCGACCGGGACGCGGCAGCCGGCGACGATCAGCGAGGCGAGGGTGGAGATGTTATAGGTGCCGAGCCCGTCCCCGCCGGTGCCGACGATATCGATCGCGTCGGCGGGAGCCTCGACGGGCAGCATCTTGGCGCGCATGGTGGTGACGGCGCCGGCGATTTCCGCCACCGTCTCGCCGCGCACGCGCAAGGCCATCAGGAAGCCGCCGATCTGCGACGGCGTCGCCTCGCCGGACATCAGGATATCGAAGGCGTCGCGCGCCTCCTCGCGGCTCAGGCTCTCGCCGTTGGCGACCTTGGCGATAAGAGGTTTCAGCTCAGGCATACGCGGCTCATCCTTACCCGTCACTGGAGCATGACCTGATTGACGACTGCCTGGTTGATGGAGACGCCGTAGCTGTCCTTCAGGCTGTTGACCATCTGGTCGAGCATGTCGTCGCCGGTAGCATCGGCCATGCGCTGCAACTGCTCGTCGCCGGACAGGGCATCGGTCGTCGCCTGATCGACGGCGGTCACCTTCATCAGCAGGCGGCTTTCGCCATCCGCACCGAGCGCAGTGGCGGTGGTGTCGACCGGACCGGCGAAGGCCGCGGTGATCGCCTCGTTGCCGAAGATCGCGTCCTCGGCGCCGCGACGCAGGCCCTGCTTGTTCTCGACGGCAAGGCCGAGCTCGCCGCCGATCGCCGCCAGCGTCTCGCCCTTGTCCAGGCGGCCCTTGAGCTCGTTCGCCTTGGCGGCCAGCGCCTGGCGCTGCTGGTCGGCGGTCCAATCGGCAACGGCCTTGTCGCGTACGTCGGCCAGCGGACGGTCGCGTTCGGGCACGATGTTGCGGACCTCGAACCAGACATAGCCGTCATTGCCGAGGTTCACCGGAATGGTATCGGCGCCGGGCTCGGTGCGGAAGACCTCGCCCAGGAGCTGGTTGGAGGCGGGAAGGTCGGTGATCCGCTGTTCCTGCTCGTTGTTGCCTGAAGCGTCGGCCGTGACGGTGACGGCCTTGAGGTTCAGGGCCTTGGCCGTGTCCTCAAGCGTGGTGCCGCCGCTGCGCATGTCCTCAAACCGGTCGTGAACGCTCAGGACCTCCTGGGACGCGGAGGAAACCGCAAGCCGCTGGCGGATGTCCTCCTTCACCTCGTCGAAGGAACGGACCGTCTCCGGGCGGATATTGGTGACGCGCAGGATGACCGGACCGAACGCACCGTCGACGACCGGCGTGGTGCCGCCGTTCGCCGCCACCTTGAAGGCGGCATCCGCGAAAGCCGGATCGGGAAGGTTTTCCCTGGTGAAATCGCCGAGCAGCACGTCCGAGGCGGTCTTACCCTGATCGGTGACGAGCTGGTCGAAGGTCGCCGTGCCGTCCTTCAGCTGGGTTGCGGCCGCTTCGGCCATTTCCTTGTCGGGGAAGGGAAGCTGCTCGATCGTGCGGGTCTCGTGGGTCTTGTAGCTGTCCTTGCTCTTCTCATACTCGGCGCGCACCTGGTCGTCGGTGACCGCGGACGCATCGGCAATGTCGGCGGGCTGCAGCTTCACATAGGCGAAGGTGCGGTATTCCGGCGCGCGATAGCGGGTCTTCACGCCTTCGAACCAGGCCGCGAGCACGTCATCGGCCGGCGCCTTGACCGGATCGATATTGGCGTTGGAGAGCAGGAGATAATCGACCGTGCGGCTTTCGTCGCGATAGGTCTTCAATGCGTCGACAAGCACCTGCGGCGGCTTGAAGCCGTCGGAGACCGCCTCGACGATCTGGCTGCGGACCGCGACCTTGCTGCGCTCCTTGATATAGTCATCCTCCCGAATGCCGGCATTGCGCAGCCTGGAGGTGAAGAGGTTGCGGTCGAACTGGCCGTTGACACCCCGGAAGGCCGGATCCTCGGCGATCAGATTGGCGAGCCGGTCCTCCGAGAGGCCGAGGTTCATGTCGTCTGAAAGCTGATCGAGCGCGGCACCGGCGGCAAGCTGGGCGAAGACCTCGTTCTCGACGCCGAAGGCGCGGGCCTGTTCCGCCGTGAGCTGCGTGCCGAACTGGCGGCTCAGATTGGCGATCTGGCGCTGATAGGCGAGGCGGAATTCCTCAGTCGATATCTGCTGATCCCCGACGGTCATCACGGTGTTGCTGTTCGTCGTCAACACCGTGTGGGAGACACCCCAGACGCCGAAGGAAACGACCAGAAGCAGAAGCAGCGCCTTGGCGACCCAGGAGCGGGCGGCGTCTCTGAGGGAATCGAGCATGGATCAACACACCTTGCAAACAGTCTTGCGCAAACAGTCTTGCCGCCTTCAAGCGGCGGATCGAAGGACTGTCTCTAAATCAAACCGAGACGGAAATGAAGGCATGCCCGCGGAAAAGCGAATGATGATGTTTCACGCGCGCCTGGCGGGCTTTGCGGCCGACGAAGCAGGGCCGGCATCCAGGCGGTTCGCGAGGGCTTCGGCGTCCCGCGGGGCGCGAACCTTCACGTCATTGTCGAAATAGACATAGACATCCCGCCCGTGGGCGCGCGGCGGGGAGGGAGGGCCGACACGCAGCGCTTCCCTCGGATCGCGGCCCCTGACCCATTGCCGGATCAGATGCGCCCAATCGTCGAGCGCCTTGTCGTCGTAACCGCTCACATAGAGTTGTTCAGAACCGTGCAGCCGGCAATAGACGAAGTCGGCCGTCAGATCCATGAGAAGCGGCCATTCGACGGTGTCGGCCACGACCAGCCCCACCCGGTATTCCCGAAGCAGGTCGACGAACTCCTGAGAGCGAAAGCTGTCATGGCGGATTTCCAGCGCATGGCGCATCGGCCGTTTCGCATCGGTCTCGACATAGGCGCGATCATCGAGGCGCGAATCGTGTTTCCGCGCCAGTTCCGCAGCTTCCTCGGTGTCCTTCGGCAACAGTTTCAGAAAGGCCTCGAAGCGGTCCCGATCGAACGCCATCCGCGGCGGAAACTGCCAGAGAACGGGACCGAGCTTCCTGCCGAGGCGGAGGATGCCGGAAGCCAGAAAATTGGCAAGCGGCGTTTCGATATCGACGAGGCGGCGCATGTGGGTGATGTATCGCGAGGCCTTGATCGCGAAAACGAAATCGTCCGGCGTCGCGTCGTACCAGGCGGCAAAGCTTTTCGGACGCTGAAGACCGTAGAACGTGCCGTTGATCTCGATCGAGCGGAAGTGCTGGGCCGCATAGGTCAGTTCCTGCTTCTGCGGCAGGCCTTCGGGATAGAACACGCCGCGCCAGGGCTTGTAGGTCCAGCCCGAAATGCCGATCCGGATATTGCCCGCATGTTTCTTCATCGCACCACCTGAGACCACGACGATCCGAACGTCCCGATGGCGCGGTGGTTCCCGGGAGCGGCTATTTGGTGAAGATGAAGAAAGCGCCGAGCGCGATGAAGCCGAAGCCGACGATCTGCTTCCAGTGGATGGTTTCACCGAGATAAAGCACGGAAAAGATCACGAAGACCGAAAGCGTGATGATCTCCTGGATGGTCTTCAGCTGCGCGGCATTGAAATAGCCGTAGCCGATGCGATTGGCCGGCACCTGCATGCAATATTCGAAGAAGGCGATGCCCCAGCTGACCAGAATGACGAGATAGAGCGGCTTGTTCTCGAATTTGAGGTGCCCGTACCAGGCAAATGTCATGAATACGTTCGAAAGGATCAGGAAGCCGATCGTGAGGAAGGGGATGGCGGTAGTGGGCATGGGCGCGAATCCGTGGGGAGGGGAAATGTCTTACCGCAATCACGTTCGGCCCGGAAATACAAGCGGCCGGTCTGCCGGCAGAGGGGAATGGGATATCCGTGCGCCGACGGCGGAGCCGGCAAAACGGCAATGCTGCCTGAGCGGGCATTCCCCGCAGTGCGGATTGTCGAAGCGGCAGGAGAGTTGCCCGAGACGCTTGCTGAGGACATGGAATTCCGACAGCTCGAATGCCGTCCAATCCGGCACCGCGGCCATGACCGCGTGATAAGCGGCCGCGATGTCGGCACGCGGGCCGACCACGCCGAAGCGGGCCAGCACGCGCAGCACATGGGTATCGACGACGAAGGCCGGCATGGCGAGCGTCGAAAAATTCAGCGTCGAGGCGGCAACCTTCGGACCGACGCCGGGTAAGGCCTGCAGCCAGGCCAGGGCCTCCGGAACGGAAAGCTCTTTCAGGAAAGACAGATCGAAATCCGGATGGTCTCTCGCGATCAGGCCGAGCGTCTCCTTGACATAAGAGGCCTTGTCCTTCGCATGCGTGACGTCATTGATCGCCCGCTCGATGTCGGGAACCGGAGCGCCGGCAAGCTCGCTCCACCGCGGATAACATTCGACCAGCCTCCGATAGGCCTTCAGCGAAACCTCGTCCTTCGTGCGGCTGCTGATCATCGACTTGATCAGCTGGCCGATCGGCTCACGGATGTTATGGGGCCGATAGCCGGCAAAGGCCGAACGCAGTCCTGCACGCATCAGCGCGATATCCGTGGGAGCTCCGAAGTCGAAGGCGATTTGCATGGCTCATGATAGAACAAAATGAGAACAATGCAAATCCCTATTCCCGATTCGATTGACCGGAAAAAGCAGACATCGGCCGCGGATATCGGTCAGCCATGTGGCTCACGTTACGGAACCTAACGCTGCGTCAATGCACGGTGTCGAGCCTGATCTCGTCCTCGAGCGTGCGGAAGGCTTCGTAAAGCGCCTCGACCAGGATGTCGGTCAGCCTGTCAGGGTCGTTTTCCTGCAGGAACAGCGCGATCGCCTGTTCGGAAGGCTGGGTTATCGGAGTGGTTTCGTTCGACATATCATTGTCTCCAATCGCTACCGGATCATTCCGGACGACGGGACGATAGGAATGTTCGCTTGCGCCGAGCTTGATGGACGCCGTCAGTCGCTGCAGCCGGGCTCATCGCCGGTCCCGGCCGGCCGCGCGAGTTCGAGACCTGAATCGGCGCAAAGCGACCCTGCGGAGCGATCACCGGCGCGCGCAATCTGCAGGATCCGCATCGATAAAGGCCGGGGGGGAGGGCTCCTCCCCGCATATTGGCGGGTGGCGCCTTCTCTCAAGTGCCTGCGACAAGTCCGTAGACGACAACGAAGAGATAGACGGCGAATGCCGCAGCGGCCACGCCCGCGATGAACAGGGCAAGTCCTCGGCCGGCGCGCATCTTCCTTCTCTTCTGCGCGGGATGATCGGCCGAGGGCGACAGGCCCGTCGGGGTTTCGGTATCTTTCATGGGTTGCGCTCCTGAACGTCATTCATGTCGCAACCTGCCTTTCAGGCGATAGTTCCAAGCTGCCGGTCACAGGAGGTAGAGCGGACTCGCCGCCATGCCGCCGGCTCGATCCTCTTTAAGGCCATTCAGCAAACGTTCATTTAGCGGATGCCAATTCGGAATCGCCGCATCGCCTTGCGGCGGAGACCCGGCGCGTGGATCAAGCGAGACACGGGTCGGGTCTCTCTCAGACGGAAATGAGGGCGCAGCGCGAATGATGGCGATCCTGAAACGACTATTGTTCTTCTGGAAGAAGCGCGGAAGGTCTACCGAAATCGATTATACCGCCGGATATCGCGAGCCTTGGATCGAACAATCCATTCGTGATTTCGAGAAGCGTCTGAAAGACTAGTTGCCATTACGGATCGCGCCAGAAATGGCGGGCCGAAGACGAAGAAACGGAGAACTACGTCTACGCTATAGCCCGATTGGGGCGCGAGCGAATGGCTACAATGGGGCGTAAAGCGGACAGTCAGTTTCCGGCGGTGAAATGCAGAAAGCTGACCACCTCCGAAGATGGACATGCAGGTGGCCAGAACGAGCAAGGTTCATGTCGCCTTGCCCAGTTCACGAACTGGGAGGCGGCTGATGCTGTGTCCTGTGGCTGCTTCAGCTGCGCGACGCAGCCTGGCCGGGTCGGACACTCCCTGATGGTCGAGCCGCGGCGTATAGGGTGCCTCCAGCCTTGCCGCCTCGTCGTCGGTGAGGCTGATCGATAGGGAGGCCACGGCATCGTCAATATGTTCTGCTTTCAGCGCCCCCACGATCGGAGCCGCCACAACGGGATTGCGGCGCAACCAGGCAAGCGCGATTATGGACCGGCCGACGCCCCGTTCTTCCGCGATGGCCCCCACCGCATCGACAATCAGCTTGTCGCTGTCGGCAGTGGCTGCACCCAGATTATAGACCGCTTCGGTTTCCGCCCTTGCAGTGATCGCTCCCCAAGGCCGGGCCAGCCGGCCACGGTTGAGAGGGCTATAGACGATGGTCTGCACCCCTTCATCGATGCAAAGCGCATGCATCTCGCGCTCTTCCTCGCGGTCGAGGAGATTGTAGGTGTCCTGCATCGACACGAAGCGGGCCCAGCCGTTGGATTTCTGCAAATATAGCGCTTTGCCGAATTCCCAGGCCATCATGGACGATGCGCCGAGATACCGGACCTTGCCCGCCTTGACGACATCGTTCAGGGCCTCGAGCGTTTCTTCCCAGGGGGTAGTGCGATCACGACGATGGATCTGATAGAGGTCGATATAGTCCGTACCCAGGCGCCTGAGGCTCATATCCACCTCGGTCATGATCGCCTTGCGCGATAGCCCTATACTATTGGGTCCGTCGCGCATGGGTGCGCTGAGTTTGGTGGCGATCACAACGTTTTCGCGGTGCGCGAAGTCCTTCAGTGACCGCCCGAGGATCTCCTCGCTGGAACCATTTGAATACAAATTGGCGGTGTCGAAAAAATTGATGCCCGCCTCAAGGGCGTGGCGAATGAGGCGCCGGCTTGCTTCCTCGTCGAGCGACCAGGAAGGGTAACCGCGCGACGGATCCCCGAACCCCATGCAGCCGATACAGATAGGCGAAATATCGAGGCCCGTCCGGCCGAGCTTGGCATATTGCATGTCCATCTCCACATTCGCTATATTCGGACAAGTGTCCGCTTGCTGCTACGTAACGGACAATTGTCCGTTTAGTCAAGAGGCGATATGGCTGTAGAAGAGGATGGATTGCGGGCAGACGCCCGCGCAAACCGTGATCGCATACTTGCGGTGGCACGGGAGGCCCTGACCGCCGATCCCGAAACCCCGCTCAGCGCTATCGGCAAGGCAGCCGGAGTTGGGCAAGGCACACTCTATCGCCACTTCCCGACGCGGGAAGCTCTGGCCCTGGCCATCTATCGCAAGGAGATCAGCGCCCTTGCGGCTCTCGCATCGACACTTTTGCAAGGGCATCCTCCGCTTGAGGCGTTCCGTCTATGGTGTGCCCAGCTAGCCGATTCCAGCGCAATGAAACGCGGAGTGGCAAAACTTCTGCAAGGGGCCACTTCTGAGGATGATCAACGCGAGGCCTATCAGCAAATGGTGTCGGCGGTGGGCTCGCTCATCGCTGCATGTGAGGCCGCGGGTGCGATCGATCACGGTGCAAATGCCGACGATGTCTTGATGCTTCTCGGCGTACTGTGGCAGATTCCATCCCATCCCGGGAGGGATGCTCAGGCGGCGAGGATAATAGCACTCATCTTCAGGGGGTTGGGAGCCAAAGACGCGCTGGGCGGCCTTACGGGACCATGAAGCTCGTTCTGTGCTGGAGCGTTTGTCGGGAGTGACCGGTTCGATGCGGCGATAGGCGGCAATATTACGCCATAGAGGGCAATCGGCGGCAAATGGCGGACCGCGAACGATGAAACGGAGAACTCCGTCTACGCTATAGCCCTCCAAAAGTAAGGCACGGACGGTCAGCTATTGCAAGGAAGAGTGCCAAACCGGACGAGCGTGACCACGTTCTGTTTCTCGGCATGAACAGTGATCCGAAGGCAAGATGCGACGACGGGCAGCGGCAATCTTGCGGCATGCCTGAACTCGGTGGAAGCAAGCGGGCTCCATCGGGGCGCCGCGTACTCCCGATCAATCAGGCTGCCGCGGCGCTATCGAGCTTCGGAATGACGGCGTCTATGAACGTGTCCATCGTTGCTTCACCCATATCCACGGCCTTGGCACCTTCGCCATGGATAACCCTCACGTCGGTGATGCCGAGGACGTTGAGAATGGCCTTGAGGTATCGCGGGGCAAAATTGAGGTGGTCGATGGGCGAGGCCTCGCCATAGATGCCGCCGGACGCCAGCACTACGGTGGCTTTCTTGCCGATCAGCAGCCCCTTGCCGTCGAAGCCAAGCGTTATACCCTTGCGCACGATGTGATCGATCCAGGCTTTGAGGCTGGCCGGGATATTGTAGTTGTAGACCGGCGTGGCGATGACAAGCTCGTCCGCTGCCAGCAATTCGGCAACCAGCGCGTCCGAGAGACGCAGTTGCTCGGCCATGTCCGCGGTATGGGCATGCGGTGGCGTGAAATAGGCCGACAACCACGGCATGGTCACGTGCGGCAGCGCATCCACGGCCAGGTCGCGCCGCACGATTGCGCCATCCGGATGCACCTCGAGCCAATTGGCGACAAGGCGTTTGGTCAGCTGACGGGAAATCGAAGCCTCGCCGCGCGCGCTGGTTTCGACAACGAGAAGATTGGGCATGGCGTCCTCAAGGTTTTGGGCTAAACAGCCGTGACAGATGCAGACGATATAAGGCTTTCCATCTAGCGGCGGGAGCGATAATAAAGTGATTATCTCTATCGGCTAATGTGATGGATCATGATCGGCAGCCTCAGCCTCGACCAATTGCGCGTCCTGGTGACCATTGCTGATGCCGGCAGCTTTTCGGCGGCCGGGCGGCAATTGCGCCGTGCGCAATCGGCAATCAGCCAGTCGGTGGCGACATTGGAAGCCGCTCAGGGCGTCCAGCTCTTTGACCGCAGCACCCATCGCCCCCGCCTGACTGAAACGGGCCGGGTTCTGGTCGATCAGGCCCGGCTGGTGCTTTCGAGCGCGGCACGCTTCGAGGCCGTCGCGACCGGGGCGCGAGGCGGGGTCGAGCCCGAGCTTGCCCTGGCCATAGATCCGCTGGTGCCCACCGCTCCCCTCATCGAAAGCCTGCGCGCGCTGCACCAGGCCTATCCGCATCTTGCCGTCAGCTTCTCGACCGAGGGCCTGGGCGGGGCGCTGCGTCGTTTGCGCAGCGGCGACGTCGCACTGGCCTTTTGCCTGCTGCTGCCGGTGGTGCCCGAGGACGTCGTGGCTTCGCCACTGCTGCGCGTGGCGCTGACGCCCGTGGTCAGCGCCGAACACCCATTGGCAGCGCTTGGTCGTCCGGCAACCCGCGACGACCTGGAGCGCCATATCCAGCTGGTCCTGTCCGATCCCGTCGATCGGGAAGCGAACAATTACGGCCTGGCCAGCGCCACGCGGTGGCGCTTTGTCGACCTCGGCCGCAGACTTGATTTCCTGCTGGCCGGCTTCGGCTGGTGCCGGATGCCGGAGCATCTGATTGCCGATCATCTCGCAGCCGGGGATCTGGTTCGGCTCGAGCTGGCCGAAGATGCCCGTGACCCGGCAGACGCCCTGACCATCTACGCCGCCCGCATGGCGGACCATGAACCTGGCCCGGCCGGCCGGTGGCTCCTTAACGATTTGCAGGTTCGGCTGTCGCTCTGATCCGGTCAAACAGTCGTCGTCAGTATCGCCTAATCCCTGAGAGATACCGGAAGAGCCGCGATGAACACGGTCAAAGTCGGCTCTTCGGTATTAGTCGCACTGTCGCCAACGTCCGCAACGGGTCGGTTGCAGTCATTGCCAATCTTCAAGATATATAGGACTGTAACGTGGAATCGGCGGTTGTCAGCACCGCCTGTAGCGATGCGGCGATAGGCGGCAATATCACGCCTAGAGGGCTATCGGTGTTTGGCGGAAGAGGTGGGATTCGAACCCACGGTACGGTTTCCCGCACGCCGGTTTTCAAGACCGGTTCCTTAAACCACTCGGACACTCTTCCTGCTCGGCTGTGGCTTTATAGCCGGCCGCATTTCGGCGTCAACCAAAGGAGATCATTTCGCTTCAAAATCCTCATCTCGGCTCCACCGAGAGGCTGAGATAGGTCGGATCGAATTCCGCGACCTCCTTCAATCGCTCCCAATCAAGGATCGTGACGGTCTGGTTGACCCACGAAATCAGACCTTCCCGCCGAAGCATCTGGATGACGCGGTTCATGTGCACGAGCGACAGCCCCAGAACATCCGCCATCTCGCCCTGGGAAAGAGGCAGATAGAAGCTCCAGCCGCTGACGCGATGAACCACCTGGAGCCGGACGTAAAGTTCGCAGATGATATGGGCGAGGTGGGAGGCCTTGGAACGCCTGCCCATGGCGACGATCCAGGCCCGGTGGATCGAGCCATGGACGAGCGTATCGAGCCAGAGCATGCGGGTCAGATGCGGATGGCGTTCGGTCACCTGCTTGAGTTCGGCGTGATCGGCAAAGGCGACATGACAGGCGGACAGCGCGACGACGCCGTGATCCATGGTCTTGAGAAGGAAGGCATGCAGGTCGACGAAATCGCCGGCGACATGGATCGCCGTGATCTGCCGCGTCCCCTCCGCCGTCAGCTTGTAACGGGCCGCGAAGCCATCGATGAGCAGGCTGCTGTGGCCCGGCCTGGACCCTTCGACCACCAGATCCTCGCCCGCCGGAAACCGTCGCTCCCGGCCGATGATGTGTGCGAGTACATCCCGCTCCCCCTCAGTCAAAACGTCGTGCTGTCCGAGATTGAGAAGCAGGGATTCGATCACGTTCTTCCTCGGTTGAGTTCAGGTGCCGACAAGGTTTGGGGAAAGATCATATAGAGCTATCAAACCGGGAGACCACCGGAGGAGGAACAAAATCCCGGGCCGGCAATTCGGTGCGTTGCATGAAGCGGGAAGAACGGCATGGCGCGATATTTCTTCGATCTCGTCAACGGCAGCGGCCTCGTTCGCGACGAGCAGGGCCTGGACGTATCTACTCGCGAGGAAATCACCCGGGAAGTGAGCCGGATCCTCGTGGATATCGCCTCGGAAGAGCTTCCGGGCACCGCAGAAGGGGCGATCGGCGTCACGGTGCGCGACGAACGAGGCCGGGCTGTGCTTACCGGCAACCTGTCGTTCGAGACCCGCTGGCATGATGACGCGGAAGTCGATTCCAAATAATGGCGGGGTAGGGACCTCCAAACCGCTTGCCACCCGCCAGCATGAACCGACGGTTAACCATAATCGGTAGAAGTTTATCTATCCGCCCGATTTCGTTCGCATTGTTGCCATTTTGCCGGCAAAACTCAAACCCTGTTGAGTTCGGCGGCATAGGGGTATGTCCCGAACCGGTTCAATGGCTGCGAAAAGCGGGACAGTAACGAGGACTGTCGACTGCTCGTCGCGGCGAAAGCGGCATAGGACGGACGAGTTTGGGTTTGAGTGGCGGCAAGCTTTCGCTGGGTGCGAAATGGCTCGGAATAACGATGGTCTGCGTGGGGATGGCGTCTTGCGCCACGACCGAGGCTCCGAAGAAGAAGCCCCGCAGCAAGGAATATTTCTCCGAAAAGGAATATGGCGTTAAGGCCAGCCCGCGGGTTGTCCGCGAAGGTCAGGCGGTGCCGAAGGGCGGCGGCCGCTTCATGGTCGGCCAGCCCTACGAGGTGAAGGGCAAGACCTACGTTCCGAAGGAGGATCCGAACTACAACAAGAACGGCCTCGCCTCCTGGTACGGCTCGGCCTTCCACGGGCGGCTCACCGCCAATGGGGAAGTCTACGACAGCGACCATCTGTCGGCCGCCCATCCGACCTTTCCGCTGCCGAGCTATGCGCGCGTCACCAATCTGGACACCGGTTCGTCGGTCATCGTCCGCGTCAACGATCGCGGGCCCTATCATCCGGGCCGCATCATCGACGTCTCCAGCAAGACAGCCGATCTGCTCGATATCAAGCGGACCGGCACGGCGCGTGTCAACGTGCAGTATGCCGGCCGCGCACGCATGGATGGCAGGGACATGCCGTTCCTGATGGCATCCTATATCCGCAAGGGCGACCGCCTGCCGTCGTTCCGGCCGGAAGGGCAGATCGCGACCGGCGTCATGGTCGCCTCGAACCAGCCGCTCGGCGATCAGCTTCAGAGCTACGGTTCCGCCATGCCGACGCCGGTCGCGCTTGCCGGACGCACGCCGAGCGGTCCGGCGCAGGCGCCGGCCGCGACACAGGCATTCCAGGCTCTCGAGCAGTTCGCGCTGCTGCCGCAGATCGGCCCTATGCCGATCGAACGCCCGATGGGCAACGAGGTCCGTCAGCAGACCAGGACCGTCGCGGCGGTCTACTCCTCCGAACCGCAGGCGAGGGCAGTCCAGTCACCGACGCGGAACACCGCGACCGGATATGTCGCGGAACCCCAGCCGCGAGCCCCGCAGGTCATGTTCGGCAACATGATCCTCGAAGCTCCGAGGCCCGCTCAAAAGCCCGTGCGTTGAGCCTCGTGCCGATTGCCGCCCGCAATCGGCACTGCTACGCAGGGGAATGAAACGGTCTGTGGTGATGATGCGACGCCTTCTGCTCCTCCTTTGCCTGGCTATCCTTGCAGCCGCCCGGCTCTCCGGAGCCGCTAATGCGCAGGAGCCTTCGCCCGGTTTCGTCACCAAGGCCAAACAGGTCTACATGGTGGAGGCGAAGACCGGCACGGTGCTGCTCGCTTCCAATGAAAACCAGA
The DNA here is from genome assembly GCF_030378245.1 of Neorhizobium sp. CSC1952. NCBI lineage: Bacteria > Pseudomonadati > Pseudomonadota > Alphaproteobacteria > Hyphomicrobiales > Rhizobiaceae > Neorhizobium > Neorhizobium sp. CSC1952. The sequence goes on from NZ_CP128416.1 coordinate 4,275,295, forward strand.
CCTTTCCGCCCGCATCGCTTGCCAAGCTGATGACGATGGAGGTCGTCTTCAGCGCCATCAAAAAAGGCGAGATCAGCCCGGACACGGTCTATCCCGTCAGCGAACATGCCTGGCGGACCGGCGGGGCGCCTTCCGGCACGACCACCATGTTCGCGGCGCTGAAATCGCAGGTTCGCGTCGAGGACCTCGTCAAGGGCGTCATCATCCAGAATGCCAACGACGCCTGCATCGTGCTGGCCGAGGGCATTTCCCGTTCCGACGCGGAATTCGCCGCCCGCATGACGGCACGCGCCAAGGATCTCGGCCTTGCCCGTTCCGTCTTCGGCAATTCCACCGGACTGCCGGATGCCGAGAGTCACACGACCGCGCGCGACCTTGTGGAGCTCGCACGTCACATCCATCGGGAATATCCGGAGTTCTATCCGCTCTATGCGCAACCGGATTTCGAATGGAACAGGATTTTCCAGCGCAACAAGAACCCGCTCATGGCGCTCAATATCGGCATCGACGGCCTGGGCGCCGGCTTTGCTGAGGGTTCCGGTTACGCACTGGTCGCCTCGGTGGAGCGCGACGGCACACGGCTCTTCCTGGCGATGGGCGGCCTTGCGAGCGACAAGGAGAGATTAGAGGAAGCACGCAGGGTGCTGGAATGGGGGCTTTCCTCATTCGAGACCAAGGTGCTCTTCCGCCAGGGTGAGGTGATCGGTCAGGCGAGCGTCTACGGCGGCACGTCGCGTTATGTCGATCTCGTCGCCAAAGAACCCGTCGATATCTATATGCCGACCAACAATCCCGCGCGACTGAGTGGGCGGATCGTCTATCGCTGGCCACTGAGGGCGCCGGTCGCCGAAGGGCAGGATGTCGGCGTATTGAGAATTTCCGCAGGAGACCGGGTGGTGCGGGAAGTGCCGCTGGTGACGGCGCAACCGGTCGGGCAGGGCAGCCTTACCAGCCAGGCGACCGATGCTCTCCTGGAACTGATGTTCTTCTGGCTTTAGCATCGAGACGTTGTTTCGCAGCGCACCCTTATGCGTTATAAGCCGATAAAGAAGTGAATGCGGAAACACGCGTGGCAGAACATTCCGGATTGTTCGTGACTTTCGAAGGCGGCGAGGGGGCTGGCAAATCCACCCAGATTCGCCGGCTGGCGGACCAGTTGCGCCGGCGCGGCCATGATGTGCTGATGACCCGCGAGCCGGGCGGCTCGCCGGGGGCGGAGGCCGTGCGTCACGTCCTTCTCTCCGGCGCGGCGGAGGAATTCGGGGTGCGCATGGAAGCCATCCTGTTTGCCGCCGCGCGCAACGATCACGTCGAAGAGGTGATCCGGCCGGCGCTCGAAAGCGGCGCGATCGTGCTCTGCGACCGCTTCATCGATTCCTCGCGCGTCTATCAGGGCGTTACCGGCAACCTGGAGCCGGATTTCATCGAGGCGCTGCAGCGCATCGCGATCAACGGCGTGATGCCGGATTGCACGCTGATCCTCGATCTGCCGGCCGAAGTGGGGCTGAAGCGCGCCCGCAAGCGCAGTGCCGAGAACGCCCCGGACCGGTTCGAGCGTGAAGAGATCGAGACCCACGAGAAGCGCCGGGAGGCCTATCTGGAGATCGCGGAGGCCGAGCCCGAGCGCTGCCGGGTGGTAAATGCCGAGCGCCCGGAAGAGGAGATCGCTCAGGAGATTTTCGCGATCGTCGAACCGTTGGTGCGCGAACTCCCCTCCGCCCGGGCGGCCAGCACGGAAACCGTCGGATGAGCGAGGAAACCCCGGGCATTCTCGACGGCGCCATGCCGCCGGCACGCAATCCGCATCTCTACGGCCATCGGGCCGCCGAGGATTTCCTTGCCCGCAGCTACCGCTCCGGCAAGGGCCACCACGCGATCCTGATCGAAGGCCCGGAAGGGATCGGCAAAGCGACGCTCGCCTTCCGCTTCGCCAATCATGTGCTCACCCATCCGGATCCCGCGACAGCGCCCGATCATATCGCCGATCCGGATCCGGATTCGCCGGTCAGCCGGCAGATCGCCTCCGGTGCCTCGCACAATCTCCTGCATCTGGCCCGGCCGGTGGACGAGAAGACCGGCAAGACAAAAACAGCGATCACCGTGGACGAGGTGCGCAGGGCAGGGCATTTCTTCTCCCAGACCTCCGGCACGGGCAACTGGCGGATCGTCATCATCGATCCCGCCGACGATCTCAACCGCAACGCAGCCAATGCCATCCTGAAAATCCTCGAGGAGCCGCCGCGGCGGGCGCTCTTCCTGGTCCTGTCCCATGCGCCTGGAAAACTCCTGCCGACGATCCGTTCCCGCTGCCAGCCGCTGAAGTTGTCACCGCTGAGTGACGGCGATCTTGCGAAGGCGCTGGCCGGACTTGGAATGCCCCTCGACGGCGGCAAGACCGAGGAAATGGTGCTCTCGATGGGGAAGGGCAGCGTCTCGCAGGCGCTGAAGCTCCTGAATTACGGCGGTACGGAGATCATCGCCGCCTTCGACGAGGTGATCGCCGCGGAAGGCCCGACGGCCCGCAAGGCCATGCACCGGCTGGCCGACGTGCTGTCCGGCAAGGAGAGCGACGTGATCTTCGGGTTCTTCCTGGAGCATCTGAGCGACCACCTCGTGGCCCGGGCCCGCGCGGCAGCGCTTGGCGGCGATCTTGCGACCGCCGACCGGCAGGCAAAGCTCGTCAGCGACATAGGCGAGAAGATCACCATCGCGCAGGCTTACAACCTCGACCGCAAGCAGACGATCCTCTCGATCCTTGAAGCCGCCCGACGCTAGGCGAGGGAACCCCATCGAGGAACTTTGTGTTTCGCATCCGCGAAACATGCGCTAAGAGCGGCATGAACAAATCAAGTGCCCGAGTGCCCCATGTCCGACAAGACGCCCTATTACATCACTACCGCGATTTCCTATCCGAACGGCAAGCCGCATATCGGCCATGCCTATGAGCTGATCGCGACGGATGCCATGGCGCGCTTCCAGCGCCTCGACGGCAAGGATGTCTTCTTCCTGACCGGTACCGACGAGCACGGCCAGAAGATGCAGCAGACCGCGCGTGCGGAAGGGGTCACGCCGGAGGAGCTCGCCGCGCGCAACTCCGCCGAATTCCGCGGCATGGGCCGACTGCTGAACGCGTCGAACGACGATTTCATCCGCACGACCGAAGCGCGCCATCACGAGGCTTCCAGGGACATCTGGAACCTCATGGCCGATAACGGCGACATCTATAAGGATACCTATGCGGGCTGGTATTCGGTGCGCGATGAGGCCTATTACGCCGAGAACGAAACCGAGGTGCGCGACGGCGTGCGCTACGGGCCGCAGGGCACGCCGGTGGAATGGGTGGAGGAGTCGAGCTATTTCTTCAGGCTCTCGGCTTACGGCGACAAGCTGCTCAAGCACTACGAGGAAAATCCGGACTTCATCGGCCCGAACGAGCGCCGAAACGAGGTGATCTCCTTCGTCAAATCCGGCCTCAGGGATCTGTCCGTTTCCCGCACCACCTTCGACTGGGGTATCAAGGTACCGAACGACCCCGCGCACGTCATGTATGTGTGGGTCGATGCGCTGACCAACTATCTCACCGCCACCGGCTATCTGGAGGACCCGAAAGGCCCGCGCGCCAAATACTGGCCGGCGGATGTGCACATCATCGGCAAGGACATCATCCGCTTCCACGCCGTCTATTGGCCGGCCTTCCTGATGTCGGCCAAGCTGCCGCTGCCGAAACGCGTCTATGCGCACGGCTTCGTGCTGAACGCCGGCGAGAAGATGTCGAAATCGCTCGGCAACGTGGTCGATCCGTTCGAGCTTCTGGAAAAGTTCGGGCTCGACTACGTGCGCTATTATCTCTGCCGGGAGATTTCCTTTGGGCAGGACGGCAATTGCAACGAGCAGCTCATCGCGGCCCGTGTCAATGCGGATCTCGCCAACGGTATCGGCAATCTCGCCAGCCGCTCGCTGTCGATGATCGTCAAGAACTGCGACGGCCGCATTCCGGAGCCCGGCGAACTTACCGACACGGACGAGGAACTGCTCACCGCGGCAGACGGGCTCATCGCCATCTGCCGGGAGGAAATGAGCAAGCAGGCCATCCACCGGGCGCTCGCGGCCATCATCGGCGTCGTTTCCGACACGGACCGCTACTTCGCCGCCCAGGCGCCCTGGGTGCTGAGGAAAACCGACCCGGCCCGCATGGGCACGGTGCTCTATGTGACGGCCGAAGTGGTGCGCCAGATCGCCATCCTGCTGCAGCCCTTCATGCCGGAATCGTCTGCCAAGCTGCTCGATCTGGTCGCCGTGCCGGCCGACAGCCGGGACTTTGCGGCGCTTGGCCAAGCCGGCCGCCTGAAGCCGGGCACGGCTCTCGAAGCACCGCAGCCGGTCTTCCCGCGTTACGTGGCGCCCGAAACGACCTCGTAGGCTTTTTCATGCTGATCGATACCCATTGCCATCTGGATTTTGCCGATTTCGCAGACGAGCGCGACGCGATCATCACGCGTGCCCACGAGGCCGGCGTGACGCAGATGGTGACCATTTCGACCCGGGTGCGCAAACTCGACGGCCTTCTGGCGATCACCGAGAAATATCCGTCGGTTTTCTGCTCCGTCGGCACGCATCCGAACAATGCCGGCGACGAGCTGGACGTCCAGACGGAAGACTTGGTGCGTCTTGCCAACCGGCATGAAAAGATCGTCGCGATCGGCGAAGCCGGGCTCGACTATTTCTACGATACGCAAACGCCGGCCGACCAGAAGACCGGGTTCGTCCGTCATATAGCAGCGGCGCGCGAGACCCAATTGCCGCTCGTCATCCACAGCCGCAGTGCCGACGAGGACATGATCGAGATCCTCACCACGGAAAGCGGGAAGGGGGCCTTCCCCTTCATTCTGCACTGCTTTTCGTCCGGTCCCGAGCTTGCCCGTACCGGCGTCGAGCTCGGCGGCTATATCTCCTTCTCCGGCATTCTGACCTTTCCGAAATCCGAGGATCTGCGGGACATAGCCAAAACCGTGCCCATGGATCGGCTGCTGGTCGAGACCGATGCGCCGTATCTGGCGCCGAAGCGCTGGCGCGGCAAGCGCAACGAGCCTTCGTACGTGGTCAATACGGCCGAGGTGCTCGCCGAATGCAAGGGCGTGGCTTATGAAGAGATCGCCCGGATCACCACGGAGAATGCGTTTCGCATCTTCTCCAGAATGCCGAGGCTTTGAGCGGTGGCGCGGTATCGGCGGCGCTTTACCATTCTTGGCTGCTCGTCGTCGCCCGGCGTGCCGCGACCGAACGGCGATTGGGGTGCCTGCGATCCGGGCAATCCGAAAAATTACCGGACCCGCGCGGCTTTCATGGTCGAGCAAATCGGGCCTGATGGCGGCAGCACGGTGGTCGTGGTCGATACCGGACCGGATTTCCGCCAGCAGATGGTCGCCGCCAACGTGCAGCGGGTCGATGCGGTGCTTTATACCCATGCGCATGCGCTGTATTGATCCATCGGCATTTTAGAGATGCGACATATGAGCCAGTTAGAGATGCGACAGTCGTCGCCTCTCGGGATGCTGGTCAAACGTCAACGTTTGGAAGGAAGACTGGCGACGTGAAGCGTGGTTGAGACCGTGAGCGTTCGGAGTCGTCATGTCTTGTTTGATCACCATGTCGCAGAAGGAATTGCATCGTCTTGAACTGATCCAGCGGATACGCGGGCGCAGCCTGAGCGTCGTCGAGGCGGCCGCGTTGCTCGGTCTCAGCCGCAGTCAGGTCCACCGGCTGTTGCAGGCCTATGACCTGGCCGGCGCCGATGGTCTCGTCTCGAAGAAGCGCGGCCGTCCGAGCAACCGGCGTCACAGCGAGGATTTCCGCAACCTGGTGCTCGACCTGGTGCGTGAGCATTACCTGGATTTCGGACCAACCCTGGCCGCCGAGAAGCTGCTCGAACGCCACCGGATTGCCGTCAGCAAGGAGACGCTGCGGCAGTGGATGATGGAAGCCGGCATCTGGGTGTCGCGCCGCGAACGCAAGAAGCGGGTTTTCCAGCCGCGCGGCCGGCGCGATTGCTTCGGCGAACTCGTCCAGATCGACGGCTCGCATCATTGGTGGTTCGAGAACCGCGGTCCCAAATGTGCCCTGCTCGTCTATATCGACGATGCCACCGGCAAGCTCTTGCACTTACGCTTTGCAGCCTCGGAGAACACCTTCGACTATCTGCACGCGACGAAGGCCTACTTGCAGCAATGGGGCAAGCCGATTGCCTTCTACAGCGACAAGCATGGCATCTTCCGCACCACCCATGCTTCCAAGAAGGACAGAACCAGCGGCCTGACGCAGTTCGGCCGGGCTCTTTATGAGCTCAACATCGACATCATCTGCGCCAATACCCCGCAGGCCAAGGGCCGCGTCGAGCGCGCCAACCAGACGCTGCAGGATCGCCTCGTCAAGGAACTGCGGCTGCGCGGCATCGACACGATCGCGGCGGCAAATGCCTATGCGCCGGAGTTCATGGCCGACTTCAATCGTCGTTTTGGCAAGGCGCCGCGCAATCCGAAGGACATGCATCGGCCGTTTGCCGCGCATGAGAACCTCGATGGCGCCATGTGCCGCAAGGAGATCCGCAAGCTGTCGCAGTCGCTGACGCTGCGCTATGACAAGGTGATGTTCATCCTCGATCCGACCGACCTCGCCACGGCGCTCGCCGGCAAGAAGGTCATTGTCTGCGACTATCCCGACGGCCGCCTCGAGATCACCCATGAGGGGACGTCCCTGCCCTACAGAACCTTCGACACGCTGCGCTCGGTGCATCGCCCTGAGGTGGTCGATAACAAACGGCTGGATGACATGCTTTCGATCGTGGCTGAGCTGCAGGCGGGGCGCCAACAGCAGCGCAGTAAGGGCGGGCCGCGCCGCACCGGCCAGACGGACCATATGTTCGGCATTCGCGACGGCAGCCAGAGCAATGGCTACCAGAAGCGCGGCACGAAGCCTGGCCGCAAGACGGACTTTACCAAGGATCCCGTGGTCATCGCCCGACGCCAGCAAGCCCTTGCGCAGCTGAAAGCGGCGGAGTGATCGGGGTGTCAAAGCTAAAGTTTATCTTGCAGCTAGAGCCATCCGCCGCCGACCGGGCTACGCAATCCTGACCAGCTCCACCCGGCCGGCGGCTTGCGTCTTCGTACTTTGTAAATATAGCAACTTGCAAACACAGTAATAAGGAATAGGATGACGTCGCATTTCTAAGTTGCCTACTTTGTCACATCTTTAAATAGCTTTGACAGAAGCGGGCGTTGACGATCCTGTCGGTGAGCTTGCGGCGTATGGCGGCAACCGGGTCGAAACTGCCCGGTTCCCGCTCGTCGAGAATGACCTCGTTGACCAGCGTTTCGAGGATCACCAGACCTTGCAGATCCTTGGGATCGGCGAGTTCCGGATCATAGCCGGTATCGTCATAGACCTTGCGGCGCACGGGATCGGAGAGCAGCTCATAGGACGTCTTCAGCTTGCCGAACAGGTCGACGTCGCCGCCGGCGTCCGGATGGGCCGTCTTCGCGCGCCTGCGATAGGCCGACTTGATGGCTGCGCCATCCGCCTCGCGGGAAACACCAAGCATCTCATAAGGGTCGATCACAGTGTCACCTGTTTTCGGCAAGTCAGTTTCATTGTCGTAACGGCTATGGCCCGCGGGCTCAACCCATTATGCATTCTTATGGCCAATTAGGGGCAGACCGCACCCCTGCCCGATTTCCCCACAGCTAACCACGGCGGGAAAACAGAGAAAGGCGCCGACCTTCCGCCACCGGGGCCATCAGGAAGCTGACCAGCACGCAAGGCAGCAGGACCAGAAAGGTCGCGACAAGACTGACATGCTCCGCGATGAAACCGAGCAGCGGCGGAATGCCGATGGTGGAAAGCATCAGGGTCAGCGCCAGCGCCGCAAGGTTTTCCGACGGCTGCCCTTTGCCGAGCGTGATCGTCGTCGAGACGGCCAGCGGGAAAGCGAGCGCCACGCCGCATCCGATCAGGAAAAGCGCGAGGCCGGCGAGCATCAGCCCGGGCGTCGTCACGAGAAGCACGATGCCGGCGGCGACCGAAACGGCCGAGGCGCGCACCAGGACCACCGGCCCGAAACTGTCGCGCAGCATGTCGCCGGAAAGCCGGGTCAGCCCCATGCCGACCGTGAAAACGGCATAGAGCACACCGGCGATCGCCGGATCGGCCTCAAGTTCCTCGCGCAGGAAGAAGATGCCCCAGTCGTAGATCGCGCCCTCGACGATACACAGGCCGAAGACCATGACGCAGATCAGGATGATCGTGCGGTCCGGAAGGACATAGGCCGGACGCTTGCGATCCGGTTGCGGTTCCGGCGCGACGTCCTTCGGCGTCATCCAGAACACGAGCAGGCAGGCAGCGATGACGAAACCGGCTGCCATGACCTGCTGGGAAAAGGACGCGACCGCCCTCTCCGCCAGGAAACCGGAACATAGCGATCCAACCAGAAGACCTACCGACCAGAAGCCGTGACTGCGGGCGAGAACCTTCGTACCCGTGCGCTGCTCGATGCCGGCGGAGATCATGTTGGCGGCAACGTCGAAGATCGTCCGGAAAAAGCCGAAGAGGAAGAAGCAGACGGCGAAGCCGCCGACCGGAAGAACGGTCAGGGCCGGGCTCAGCGCCGCGCAGACCGGCAGCGTGACCAATGCCGTCAGCCGCGGCGTGAACCGGTCGGTAATCCTTCCGGCGAGCGGCAGGGCGACAAACGTGCCGACGGGCGCACTCAGGAGCGCGAGACCGAGAGCCGCTTTGTCTATGCCCATGGAGGCCTGGATGGCCGGCAGGCGCGTGAACAGCGAAACGAACAGGATGGCATTGCTGAAATAAAGCAAGGCCGGCGGCAGAAGGGTTTTCATCGAAATGGCAGTCCGGGCGAATCAAGGCTCCCGGCTGCATTCCTGCCAGCGCGAGGCGTCACGGGCAAGCGATGATAACGGGACCCTGCCCTGCGCCGCCGCAGGAGGAAAATTCACGGAAAAGTGCATGTTTCGGCCTCTCAGCGACCCACACGTCATCATCCTGTAATCATTCAGATTTGCTGTCCATGTAAACGGCATCGCCGGAAAATTCGCATCGAGCCATCTTCTCCTTTGCCGGAAAGGCGCTAGCCTCTTCGTGCCCGCTCCTGGAGAACCCCGATGCCCGTTCGATTTCCTTATGTCGTTCTGAGTTTCGTTCTCTTTTCCTTCGCCGCTGCAAAGGCCGAAGATCCGGTCGCAGAGGCCCAGGCCGTCATTTCCGGCCAGATCGCCGCGTTGCTGCGCAACGATGCGGAAAAGGCCTATTCCTTCGCCTCGCCAAGCATCCGCAGCCTTTATCCGAGCAAGGATCAGTTTCTGGACATGGTGCGCAAGAGCTACGAGCCGGTCTATCACGCCGGCAACTACGCCTTCGGCCGTTCGAAACTGATCGGCGGCGGCGAACTGGTGCTGCAGGAAGTGATGATCAGCGCCCGCGAAGGCAAGGACTGGACCGCCATCTACCAGATGCGGCTGATGGATGACGGAAGCTACAAGGTCGACGGTGTCCGGATGATCCGCAACACCGCCAGCACCGGCATCTAGTTACCACCGCTGCCCTCAGACCGGGTCGATGTCGCCCTTGGCCCACATTTCCTGGGTCTCGGCGTAGAAATCCGCAAAACGGCCCTCGGCGATCGCCTGGCGGATGCCCTTCATCAGGTCCTGGTAATAGTGCAGATTGTTCCAGGAGAGCAGCATGCCGCCGAGCGCCTCGTCCGAGCGGACGAGGTGATGCAGATAGGCGCGCGAGTAATCCCGCGCCGCCGGGCATGCAGATTCTTCGTCGAGCGGCCGTAAATCCTCCGCATGGCGGGCATTGCGGATGTTGACCTTGCCGCGGCGGGTGAAGGCCAGACCATGGCGGCCGGAGCGGGTCGGCATGACGCAGTCGAACATGTCTATCCCGCGGGCGACCGATTTCAGGATATCGTCCGGGGTGCCGACGCCCATCAGGTAGCGCGGCTTTTCGGACGGCAGGACCGGGAGCGTGGTTTCCAGCATCTGCAACATCACCTCCTGCGGCTCGCCGACGGCGAGGCCACCGACCGCATAGCCTTTGAGGTCGAGTTCCCTCAGGCCTTCGGCGGAACGGATGCGCAGGTCCGGCTGGTCGCCCCCCTGGACGATGCCGAACATCGCCTTGCCGGGCTGATCCCCGAAAGCGATCTTGCATCGCTCGGCCCAACGCAGGGACAATTCCATGGCGCGCTCGATTTCCTTGGGCTCGGCGGGAAGCGCCACGCATTCGTCGAGCTGCATCTGGATATCGGAGCCGAGCAGCCCCTGGATTTCGATCGAGCGTTCCGGCGACATGTGGTGCAGGCTGCCGTCCACATGGCTCTTGAAGGTGACGCCCTTCTCGTCGAGCTTGCGCAGACCCGAGAGCGACATGACCTGGAAGCCCCCGCTATCGGTGAGGATCGGATGCGGCCAGCGGATGAGGTTGTGAAGCCCGCCGAGGCGCGCGACGCGTTCCGCCCCGGGACGAAGCATCAGGTGATAGGTGTTGCCGAGAATGATGTCGGCGCCGGTATCGCGCACCTGGTCGAGATACATCGCCTTGACGGTGCCGACCGTGCCGACCGGCATGAAGGCGGGCGTGCGGATCGTTCCGCGCGGCATGGTGACCTCGCCAAGGCGCGCGCCGCCGTCGGTCTTCTTGAGATTGAACTGGAAGGTTTCGGTCATTTGTCGGTCCGGAAAAGGAGACTGGAATCTCCGTAGGAATAGAAGCGGTAGCCGGCTTCGATCGCGTGGGCGTAAGCCGAGCGCATCGTCTCAAGCCCTGCAAAGGCCGAAACGAGCATGAACAGCGTCGAGCGCGGCAGATGGAAATTGGTCATCAGCATGTCCACCGCCTTGAAGCGGTAGCCGGGCGTGATGAAGATGCCGGTGGCGCCGCTCCAGGGTTTTATCGTTCCGTCCTCGGCGGCAGCGCTTTCGACCAGCCGCAGCGAGGTCGTGCCGACCGAAACGATGCGCCCGCCCCTCCGCTTCACGGCATTCAGCCGTGCGGCCGTCTCGGCGCTGACATAGCCGATCTCCTGATGCATCTTGTGATCTTCGGTGTCGTCGGCCTTCACCGGCAGGAAGGTGCCTGCTCCGACATGCAGCGTGACGAAATGCCGTTCGATGCCGGCTGCGTCGAGCGCAGCGAACAGTTCCGGCGTGAAATGCAGCCCGGCCGTCGGGGCCGCGACGGCGCCCTCCTCGCGCGCATAGATGGTCTGGTAATCCTTGCGGTCTTGGTCGTCTTCCGGGCGTTTGGCGGCAATATAGGGCGGCAGCGGGATATGGCCGACCGCCATGATCGCCTCGTCGAGCGCCGGGCCGGACAGGTCGAAGCGCAGCGTCACCTCGCCGCCCTCGCCTTTCTCCTCGACGGTCGCGGCAAGCGAGCCGAGGAGGCAGGCGTTTCCGCCGTGGCCGAACTCGATGCGGTCGCCGATCTTGATGCGTTTTCCCGGCCTGGCGAAGGCTTTCCAGATATCCGGCGCGGTGCGCATGTGGAGCGTCGCGGAGACCTGCTGGCCGCCCGCCCCTTCCCGGTGGCGGATTCCTTCGAGCTGGGCGGGAATGACCTTGGTATCGTTGAAGACCAGAGCATCGCCCGATTTCAGAAAGCCGGGCAGTTCCGACACGCGATGATCGGAAAGAACAGGCTCCCCATCCGGACGGACGACAAGCAGCCGGGCGCTGTCGCGCGGGCTTGCGGGCCTCAGCGCAATGCTTTCCTCCGGCAGATCGAAATCGAACAGATCGACGCGCATTCGGGCTTGAACTTCCAGAAAAGCGAAACCCGCCCCGCCGAAAGCGGAGCGGGCCATGAATTCAGATCGGGTCAGACGTCGGCTGCGACACGCAGCGAAACGATCGAGTCCGGATCCTTGACCGGCTCACCCTTCTTGATCTGGTCGATATTGTCCATGCCTTCGATGACCTGGCCCCAGACCGTGTACTGCTTGTTCAGCCACGGGGCATCCGTGAAGCAGATGAAGAACTGCGAATTGGCGGAGTTCGGGTTCTGCGAGCGGGCCATGGAGCAGGTGCCGCGCACATGCGGAACGGCGGAGAACTCGGCCTTCAGGTCCGGCTTGTCCGAACCGCCCATGCCGGCGCGGGCCGGATTGAAGCTTTCGGCGCCCTGCTTGCCGAACTTCACATCGCCCGTCTGGGCCATGAAATCGGCGATGACGCGGTGGAAAACGACGCCGTCATAGGCCTTCTCGCGGGCAAGCTCCTTGATGCGGGCGACGTGGCCCGGCGCCAGGTCCGGCAGGAGCGAGATGACGACCTTGCCCTTGCTGGTTTCCATGATGAGGGTGTTTTCCGGATCCTTGATCTCGGCCATTTGCTTCTCCTTTCGAGGCGGCGGACACGTCGTCCGACTGAGCGCCTTGGTTCATTACTTCTTGCCGACAGAGACCTTGATCATCTTGTCGGGGTTGGTCACTTCGCCGTTACCGCCCTGGCCGCGCTTGATCTTGTCGACGAACTCCATGCCCGACACGACCTTGCCGACGACCGTATATTGGCCGTTCAGGAAAGCCCCCTCATCGAACATGATGAAGAACTGCGAATTGGCGGAATTCGGATCCTGGGCGCGCGCCATGCCGACCGTGCCGCGCTCGAACGGCACTTTCGAGAATTCCGCAGGCAGGTCCGGAAGATCGGAGCCGCCCGTGCCGGCGCGGGCCGGATTGTAGTTCGGGCCGCCTTCCTTGCCGAACTGAACGTCACCGGTTTGAGCCATGAAGCCGTCGATGACGCGATGGAAGACGACGTTGTCGTAAGCGCCCTTGGCGGCGAGCGCCTCGATCTGCGCCACATGCTTCGGCGCCACGTCCGGCATGAGCTCGATCACCACCGGACCATCCTTCAGCTGAATGGTGAGCGTGTCGGCCGAAGCGATGGAGGGCAGGATCATCGAAGCGAAGACAAAAGCGCCGGCAGCGGCGAGACGAAACAGTTTCATGCGGAACTCCGGGGTTCGGAAACGATCAGCGTTTCAGCTTGTTGTTGAGGGCCTTGAGGACCGCGCCGGGCACGAAAGCGCTGACATCGCCGCCCATGGCAGCGATCTGCCGGACCAATGTGCCGGTAATGGGGCGAGTGGCGACGCCCGCCGGCAGGAAGACGGTCTGGATATCGGGCGCCATCTGCCGGTTCATGCCCGCCATCTGCATTTCATAGTCAAGATCGGTGCCATCGCGTAAGCCGCGGATCAGCAGCGTGGCACCGCTCTCGCGGGCCGCGTCGACGACAAGCCTGTCGAAGGCGACGACGGAAAGGCTGTCCGCGCGTCCGGGCAATACCTCTTCGAGCGAAGCACGGATCAAATCCGCCCTTTCCTCGAACGAGAACATCGGCGCCTTGCCGGGATGAATGCCGATCGCAACGATGAGTTCGTCGGCGACATTCAGCGCCTGCACGAGCACGTCCAGATGACCGTTCGTCATCGGATCGAAAGAGCCGGGGTAAAAAGCAGTCGTCATGCCGGGTCCGGACCTGTTGCAGCTAAAATTTTCTGCGCCTTTTGTCACGGAAGTTCCGCCGCCGCAAGGCTCCCTATTCTGAACGAGAGATGAACGGCCCGTTCAAGGGCGTTTCAGCGGCACTATGGTTTCATAGGCATCGTGGCGGGCACGAAGACCCGTCCGTATCGCGGGAGAACAACAGGAAGATGCTGGCCGTGGTGGTGATAGGCGCTGTTGCCTTGTCGCTTTTCATCGAGGTCGTGCTTTTCTTCCTCACTCCGGACGAGCCTTGAAACGGTTCGAATTCTGAACGCCAGATGAACGAAGCATTCAAGGACGCTTCAGAGCAATCCGGATAAGTCTCTCTCAAAATGCGGTGGAACCTGTTTGCGCGACGCGCGTTCAGGCAAACAAGAAGGACAGACGGAGATGATCGCGAGAAGGAAAACGATCATGCCGGACAAGATCACCATGATCAATCTGGTGTGGACGGCAATGATCGCTGTGATGCTGACGGCAACAGTAACCCTTTATCAAGATAAATCCGAGTTGACAGATCTGAATTATCCGCAGGTGACGGGTCGTTATACCGATCTTTCCTATTACTGAGGCGGATACGGACAAGAAAGGATGACCATGTTCGTGACGTTGACTGTATTGGCAAGTTTGATCAGCATCATGTTCGTGGCATCCGTGGCCTCGACGATTTCCGAGCTTCGCCGCGAGCGCGAAGACATGAAGGATTTCAGGGATTTCGCGCGCCGCCACAGCGCATTCTGACGATTTTACGGTAGCGGACCGGTTCGCAGATTCCCGTCGCGCCCGGTTCAAACAGAAGCCGGAGGACTTTCGTCCTCCGGCTTTTCAGTTCGTTGATCTGCCGAAAGAGATGCGGCTTAATCAGCCGCACCCTCGTCATTCGCTCCTTCTTCCGGAGCAGCACCCAGATCGCCGGTCTCGGCCGTGATCTCTTCCGGCAGGCCATTGCCGTTTTCCTCGTCGCCTTCCGGCTCGCTGATGCGCTCGACCGAGACGACCTTCTCGTCCTTGGCGGTGGAGAAGATCGTGACCCCCTTGGTCGCGCGGCTGGCGATGCGGATGCCGTTGACCGGTACGCGGATCAGCACGCCGCCATCGGAGACGAGCATGATCTGATCGTTCTCTTCGACCGGGAAGGCCGCCACCAGTTCGCCGATCTCCGCCGTCTTGGACGTATCGGTGGCGCGGATGCCCTTGCCGCCGCGGCCCGAGGTGCGGAAGTCGTAGGAGGACGAACGCTTTCCAAAACCCTTTTCCGAGACAGTCAGCACGAACTGTTCGCGCGCCTTCAGCTCCTCGTAGCGTTCGTCGGAGAGCTGTCCCCCTTCGGTGACTTCCTCGCCGACCAGCGAGATATCCTCCTCGTCGACGCCCGCGGCGCGCCGTTCCGCGGCCGAGCGCTTGAGATAGGCTGCACGCTCCCACGGCTCCGCATCCACATGGCCGACGATGGTCATGGAGATGATGCGGTCGCCCTCGCCGAGCGTGATGCCGCGCACACCGATCGAATTGCGGCCGGCGAAAACGCGGACGTCATCGACAGGGAAACGGATGCACTGGCCGAGCGCCGTCGTCAGAAGCACGTCGTCGCCCGGCTCGCTGAGGTCGAGGTTCGGCCCCTTGCAGGTCTCGACGGAGAGGATCTCGTCGCCCTCCTCCTCAAGCTTCATGGCGATCTTGCCGTTGCGGTTCACCTGCACGAAGTCCGACAGCTTGTTGCGGCGGACGGTGCCGCGCGTCGTCGAGAACATGACGTCCAGGTTATCCCAGGTCGCTTCGTCCTCAGGCAGCGGCATGATCGTGGTGATGCGCTCGCCGGCTTCCAGCGGCAGCATGTTGATCAACGCCTTGCCGCGCGATTGCGGCGTGCCGATCGGCAGGCGCCAGACCTTCTCCTTGTAGACGATGCCGCGCGAGGAGAAGAACAGCACCGGCGTGTGGGTGTTGGCCACGAACAGGCGCGTGACGAAATCCTCGTCGCGCGTGGCCATGCCGGACCGCCCCTTGCCGCCGCGGCGCTGGGCCCGGTAGGTGCCGAGCGGGACGCGCTTGATATAGCCGAGATGCGATACGGTGACGACCATGTCCTCGCGGGCGATAAGATCCTCGTCGTCCATATCCGGACCGCCTTCGAGGATTTCCGTGCGGCGCGGCGTGCCGAACTCGTCGCGTACGGCGGCAAGCTCGTCCTTGACGATCGTCAGAATGCGCAGGCGCGACGACAGGATATCGAGATAATCGCTGATCTCGGCGCCGATCTTGTTGAGCTCGTCGCCGATTTCGTCGCGGCCGAGCGCCGTCAGACGGGCAAGACGCAGTTCGAGGATCGCGCGGGCCTGCTCTTCCGACAGGTTGTAGGTGCCGTCCTCGTTGATCTTGTGGCGGGGATCGTCGATCAGGCGGATCAGCGCCTCGACATCCTGAGCCGGCCAACGACGGGTCATCAACTGTTCGCGCGCCGTCTGCGGATCGGGCGCGCGACGGATCAGCAGGATGATCTCGTCGATGTTCGCAACCGCGATCGCCAGCCCCACCAGGACGTGAGCGCGCTCGCGCGCCTT
Organism: Neorhizobium sp. CSC1952; assembly: GCF_030378245.1. Lineage (NCBI taxonomy): Bacteria > Pseudomonadati > Pseudomonadota > Alphaproteobacteria > Hyphomicrobiales > Rhizobiaceae > Neorhizobium > Neorhizobium sp. CSC1952. Next base: position 4,291,429 of record NZ_CP128416.1, read on the forward strand.
GCGCAGCAGGTATTTCGTGCGCCGGCTCACCACGTCCTCGCGGAAGGACACGAAGGCCTTCAGCATGTCGATCAGCGTGAGCTGTTCCGGCTTGCCGCCGTTCAGAGCCACGATGTTGCAGCCGAAGGAGGTCTGCAGCGGCGTATAACGGTAAAGCTGATTGAGGATCACTTCCGCATTGGCGTCGCGCTTCAGTTCGATCACGACGCGATAACCCTGGCGGTCGCTTTCGTCGCGCAGGTCGGAAATGCCCTCGATGCGCTTCTCGCGCACCAGTTCGCCAATCTTCTCGACCATCGCGGCCTTGTTCACCTGATAGGGAACCTCGGTGACGATGATCTGCTCCCGGTCGCCGCGCATCGGCTCGATGGTCGCCCGTCCCCGCATGATGATCGAGCCGCGGCCCGTCTCGTAGGCCGATCGGATGCCGGAACGTCCGAGGATCAGGGCGCCGGTCGGGAAATCCGGACCGGGGATGATCTGCATCAGCTCAGGCAGCTCGATCGCCGGGTTGTCGATCATGGCGATGCAGCCGTCGATGACCTCGGCAAGGTTGTGCGGCGGAATGTTGGTCGCCATGCCGACCGCGATGCCGCCCGCACCGTTGACGAGCAGGTTCGGAAACTTCGCCGGCAGCACGACGGGCTCGGAGAGCGTGCCGTCATAGTTGTCGCGGAAATCGACGGTTTCCTTGTCGAGATCGTCGAGCAGCGAATGGGCCGCCTTTTCAAGGCGACATTCGGTATAACGCTCGGCCGCCGGAGGGTCGCCGTCGATCGAGCCGAAATTGCCCTGGCCGTCGATCAAAGGCAGACGGAGCGACCAATCCTGCGCCATGCGGGCGAGCGCGTCGTAGATCGCCAGGTTGCCGTGAGGATGGTATTTACCCATCACGTCCCCGGTGACGCGGGCGCATTTGACGTATTTCTTGTTCCAGTCGATGCCGAGTTCCGACATGCCGTAAAGGATGCGCCGATGGACAGGCTTCAATCCGTCGCGGACGTCCGGAAGGGCGCGGCTCACGATAACGCTCATGGCATAATCGAGATAGGACCGCTGCATCTCTTCCATGATGGAAATGGGTTCGATGCCGGGAGGCAGCTTTCCGCCGCCGGGTGTGCTTTGCTCAGTCAAATCGGATCACGATCTCTGTTCGGAATCAGTTGGTTGTTTTATAGCGGAAAGCGGTTCCGAGCGCCAATTTCCACCATGGTTTTGAACAGTTTTTGCGGTGTTTTCCAGGCATCTTTGGCAGGATGACGCCTTATTTTCAAAAGCCCGTTGCGGGCTTCCCTAAACCGCGCGCCTGTCCTAACAATCTTCGCACGAGACTGCAAGAATTGCAGCTGGACGGGGGAAGATATGGCAACGCCTGACATGCTGATCAATGCGCTCACGACGATGCTCGTGACACTCGATCCGCCGGGGCTCGCCCCAGTCTTCCTCGGCCTCACCGTCGGCATGACGGCGCCTCAGCGCCGCCAGGTCGCTTTCCGCGGCTCGCTGATCGCCTTCGGCATACTGGCCGTCTTCGCGCTCTTCGGCTCGAGCGTGCTCGGGCTTCTCGGCATCTCGATCGGCGCCTTCCGCATCGCCGGCGGCATGCTGCTCTTCTGGATCTCCTTCGAAATGGTCTTCGAACGGCGCCAGGAACGGAAGGAAAAGACCTCGCAGACGGCAATCACCATCGACCATATTCACAATATCGCGGTCTTTCCGCTCGCCCTGCCGCTGATCGCCGGGCCGGGCGCGATCTCCGCCACGGTGCTGCTCGCCGGCACGTTCCCCGGCCCCGCCGACCGGGCGCTGCTGATCGGCGTCATCGCGCTGATCATGGCGCTCGTCTACGTCACCCTCCTGGTCGCCGAACGGCTCGACCGGTTCCTCGGCGTCACCGGCCGGGCCATTCTCACCCGCCTGCTCGGGGTCATTCTCGCCGCCCTCTCGGTCCAGTTCGTGGTCGACGGTGTGCGCTCGGCGTTCAATCTGTGAAAGCTGCAAGAACCGCATGACGGATCGGCGTTTTCTGCTAAAAGCCGGCGCACCGAACGGAATCAAAGGTTTTGCATCAATGCGACATATGTTGCAGCGGCTTCTGCCCGACACCATGCCCGTCAGTCCCAGGGAAAGGTTGCGTGCCGCCCTCGGCGCCCTGATAGGCATCCTGGCGACCGGACTGGCGGGGAGCCTCGCTTTGCGGGCCGATGCGTCGCTTCCGGCCCTGATCGCGCCGATGGGCGCCTCGGCCGTCCTGCTGTTCGCCGTTCCCTCGAGCCCGCTCGCGCAGCCCTGGTCGATCCTTTGCGGCAATATCGTCTCGGCTCTCGTCGGGGTCACCGTAGCGCTCGTCGTCGGCGATCCGTTCCTCGCCTCGGCCGTAGCGATCAGCGTGGCGATTGCGGCGATGATGACGTTCCGCTGCCTGCATCCGCCGAGCGGCGCGATCGCGCTCACCGCCGTGCTCGGCGGGCCGGCCATCCATGAGTTGGGTTACGGTTTCGTGCTGTGGCCGGTCGCCGGCAATTCGCTCGCTCTCGTCGTGCTGGCTCTGATCTTCAACAACCTGACCGGCCGCAGCTATCCGCACGCGGTGAGATTGTCGACCGACCACGGCACCAAGGATCCTGCCCCCCTTCAGCGCATCGGTTTCACCTCTGCGGACCTGGACGACGTGCTGAAGGAATATGACGAGTTCCTCGATATCGACCGCGACGATCTCGAAACGATCCTGCGGCGCACGGAACTGCGATCCTATCGCCGCCGCGCCGGCTATTTCGACTGCGCCAGCATCATGTCGCGCGACGTGGTGGCCGTGGCGCCCGACAACACGCTGAAGGAAGCGCACGACCTGATGCGCGCCCACCATTTCAAGGCCCTGCCGGTGACCAACGACCGCGCCGAAGTCGTCGGCATCGTCACCCAGACGGATTTTCTCGACAAGGCGCACTGGGTCAACGGGCGGCCGAGAATCGGCTTCGGCCAGCGACTGCGGCTTGTTCTATCGGGCGCGAGCGCTCCGAACGATACGGTGAAGGACATCATGACGACGCCGGTGAAAACCGTCCGCCCCAATACGCCGGTCGCCGACGCGATGATCATCTTCGCCGAGCAAGGCCTGCATTACCTGCCGGTGACGCGGGAGAACAACAAGCTGGTCGGCATCCTGTCGCAATCCGACGTGATGGTGTCCATGCTGGCCGACAAGGCAGCCGCCTGAACGCATTCGGGGAAAGCGCGAACGCTTTCCCCGAATATCGAAACACAATGGATGCCCGACGGCAGACCGGAGCGCCCGGATCAGAACGGAATGTCGTCGTCGAGATCGCGCGAGAAATTGCCGCCGGCCGGCGGCTGGTTGCCGCCGCCGCCACGGTTCGCCCCGCCGGACGGCCGGCGGTCGTAGTCGTTTCCGCCACCATAACCGCCACCGAAATCGTCGCCGCCGCCGAAATCACTGCCGACGCGACTGCCACCGCCGCCGTAACCGCCACGATCGCCACCGCCTTCGCCACGACCATCCAGCATGGTCAGGGTCGAGTTGAAGCCCTGCAGCACCACTTCCGTCGTGTAGCGGTCGTTGCCGCTCTGGTCCTGCCACTTGCGGGTCTGCAACTGGCCCTCGACATAGAGCTTGGCCCCCTTCTTCACATACTGCTCCACAACCTTGCAGAGCCCTTCGTTGAAGACGACGACGTTGTGCCACTCGGTCTTTTCACGGCGCTCGCCCGAATTGCGGTCACGCCAGGTCTCGGAGGTCGCAATTCGCAGGTTGGCGATCGGCCGGCCGTCCTGGGTGCGGCGGATTTCCGGATCGGCTCCGACATTTCCCACCAGGATGACCTTGTTCACGCTACCAGCCATAATTTTCACCTTGTCCGCCGCATTCCGCGGCCCTAAACCAATCCCTGCACTTTAACCCATCGGTCCGATCCGGTGGGTGCCGATGATTTTTAATCCACAGGCAAATTTGTTCTTTATTTGTTCTAATTTATTCCTATAGTGCTGTCAACCGACTCGGAACGGCGCTGCATCGCAGCAGTTTCGTCTCGACACGCGCGCATCAATCACTACATAAGGACCTTCGATCCTCCCCCCGATGAGTATGACGATGAGTGAACTGAAGACCATTTCCATACGTGGTGCGCGCGAGCACAATTTGAAGGGCATCGATCTCGATCTGCCGCGCAATTCGCTGATCGTCATGACGGGCCTTTCCGGCTCGGGCAAATCGTCGCTCGCCTTCGACACGATCTATGCCGAGGGGCAGCGCCGCTACGTGGAAAGCCTCTCGGCCTACGCAAGGCAGTTTCTGGAGATGATGCAGAAGCCGGACGTCGACCAGATCGACGGGCTTTCTCCGGCGATTTCGATCGAGCAGAAGACGACTTCGCGCAACCCGCGTTCGACCGTCGGCACCGTCACCGAAATCTACGACTACATGCGCCTGCTTTTCGCCCGCGTCGGCGTGCCCTATTCGCCGGCGACGGGCCTGCCGATCGAAAGCCAGACGGTGAGCCAGATGGTCGACCGCGTGCTTTCCTTCGATGAGGGGACGCGCCTTTATATCCTCGCGCCGATGATCCGCGGCCGCAAGGGCGAGTATAAGAAGGAACTCGCCGACCTGATGAAAAAGGGGTTTCAGCGCGTCAAGGTCGACGGCCAGTTCTACGAGATCGCCGACGTTCCGGCGCTCGACAAGAAATACAAGCACGATATCGACGTGGTGGTGGACCGTCTCGTGGTGCGTTCCGATATCGGCGCGCGCCTTGCGGACAGTCTCGAAACCTCGCTGAAGCTCGCCGACGGGCTGGCGGTCGCGGAATTCGCCGACAAGCCGCTGCCGCCTGAGGAGACCGCAGCCGGCGGTTCGGCCAACAAGTCGCTCAACGAGACGCATGAACGCGTGCTGTTTTCGGAAAAATTCGCCTGCCCGGTTTCAGGTTTCACCATTCCGGAAATCGAGCCGCGGCTCTTCTCGTTCAACAACCCCTTCGGCGCCTGCCCGACCTGCGACGGCCTCGGTTCGCAGCAGAAGGTCGATGAGGCGCTGATCGTGCCGGAACCTGCCCGCACGCTGCGCGACGGGGCGATCTCGCCATGGGCGAAATCCACATCGCCCTATTACAACCAGACCCTGGAGGCGCTCGGCAAGACCTTCGGCTTCAAGCTCTCGAACCGCTGGAACGAGCTTTCCGAGGAGGCGCAGAAGGCGATCCTGCACGGGACCGAGGAAAAGATCGAGTTCCATTACGCCGATGGCGCCCGCTCCTACAAGACGGTGAAGAACTTCGAAGGCATCGTGCCGAACCTCGAACGCCGCTGGAAGGAAACGGATTCCGCCTGGGCGCGCGAGGATATCGAACGCTACATGTCGGCGGCCCCCTGCCCGGCCTGCAACGGCTATCGCCTGAAGCCGGAAGCGCTGGCGGTCAAGATCAACAAGCTGCATATCGGCGAAGTCACCGACATGTCGATCAAGGCGGCGCGCGACTGGTTCGAAGTGCTGCCTGCCGAGCTGAATGCCAAGCAGAACGAGATTGCGGTGCGCATTCTGAAGGAAATTCGCGAGCGCCTGCGGTTCCTGAACGATGTCGGCCTCGATTACCTGAGCCTGTCCCGGAATTCAGGCACGCTTTCCGGCGGCGAGAGCCAGCGCATCCGGCTCGCCTCGCAAATCGGCTCGGGCCTCACGGGCGTGCTCTACGTGCTCGACGAACCGTCGATCGGCCTGCACCAGCGCGACAATGCCCGGCTGCTCGACACGCTGAAGCACCTGCGCGATATCGGCAATACGGTGATCGTCGTCGAGCACGACGAGGACGCGATCCTGACGGCTGACTATGTCGTCGATATCGGACCGGCCGCCGGCATTCATGGCGGCACGGTCGTCGCTCAGGGTTCGCCGAACGAGGTTATGGCCAATCCGAAGTCGCTGACCGGCAAATATCTCTCGGGCGAGCTCGGCGTGCCGGTGCCGGCCGAACGCCGCAAGCCGAAGAAGGGCAAGGAGATCAAGGTTTTCGGCGCGCGCGGAAACAATCTGAAGAATGTCACGGCATCCGTGCCGCTCGGCGTCTTCACGGCGGTGACCGGGGTTTCCGGCGGCGGCAAGTCCACCTTCCTGATCGAGACGCTTTACAAAGCGGCCGCGCGTCGGGTCATGGGCGCACGGGAAATTCCAGCCGAACACGACAAGATCGACGGTTTCGAGTTCATCGACAAGGTGATCGACATCGACCAGTCGCCGATCGGCCGCACGCCGCGCTCCAACCCGGCGACCTATACCGGCGCCTTCACGCCGATCCGCGACTGGTTCGCGGGGCTCCCGGAGGCCAAGGCGCGTGGCTATCAGCCCGGCCGGTTCTCCTTCAACGTCAAGGGCGGACGCTGCGAAGCCTGCCAGGGCGACGGCGTCATCAAGATCGAGATGCACTTCCTGCCGGACGTCTACGTCACTTGCGACGTCTGCCACGGCAAGCGCTACAATCGCGAGACGCTGGACGTCACCTTCAAGGGCAAATCGATCGCCGACGTGCTGGACATGACGGTGGAGGAAGGCGTCGAGTTCTTCTCCGCGGTGCCGGCGGTGCGCGACAAGCTGCAGTCGCTCTTCGACGTGGGTCTCGGCTATATCAAGGTCGGCCAGCAGGCCAACACGCTTTCGGGTGGCGAGGCGCAGCGCGTCAAGCTAGCCAAGGAACTGTCGAAACGTTCGACCGGCCGCACGCTCTATATCCTCGACGAGCCGACGACCGGCCTGCACTTCCATGACGTCGCCAAGCTCTTGGAAATGCTGCACGAGCTGGTGAACCAGGGCAATTCCGTGGTGGTGATCGAGCACAATCTCGAAGTCATCAAGACGGCCGACTGGATCATCGACATCGGTCCGGAAGGCGGCACGGGCGGCGGCGAGATCGTCGCGGCAGGCACGCCGGAGCAGATCGTCAAGGAAAAGCGGTCCTATACCGGCCAGTTCCTGAAAGAGCTGCTGGAGCGCCGGCCGGCAAAAAAGGTGGAAGCGGCGGAATAGTCATCCGCATCGGGAGGAGTTTATGACCAAAGCCGGCACTATTCGGACGGGCATCGGCGGCTGGACCTTCGAGCCGTGGGAAGGCACGTTCTATCCGGAAAAACTGCCGAAGAAGAAGCAGCTCGAATATGCCGCGAGCAAGCTCAAGGTCATCGAGGTCAACGGCACCTATTACGGTTCGCAGAAGCCCGAAACCTTCGCGAAATGGGCGGCCGACGTGCCGGAAGGCTTCATATTTTCGCTGAAGGCGAGCCGTTTCACCACCAACCGCAAGGTTCTGGCGGAGGCGGGGGAATCGATCGAGAAGTTCCTAGGCCAGGGCCTGACGGAGCTTGGCGACCATCTCGGTCCGCTGCTCTGGCAGTTCGCGCCGACCAAGAAATTCGAGCCGGACGATTTTGAAGCCTTTCTGAAACTGCTGCCGAACAGGCTGGACGGGCTGAAGCTGACCCATGTGGTGGAAGTGCGTCACGACAGTTTCAAGGTGCCGGAATTTGTCGCGCTGCTTTCCAAATACAGTATCGCACCGGTCTGTGCCGATCATTTCGAGTATCCGATGGTCGCCGACGTGACGGCGGATTTCGTCTATGCCCGTCTGCAGAAGGGGTCGGACGACATCAAGACCTGCTATCCGGAAAAAGATATGAAGGCCTGGGCGAAGCGGCTCGAAACCTGGGCCGAGGGTGACGTGCCGGACGACCTGCCGCTGATCGATGCAGCCCGCAAGGTCGAGAAGAAGCCGCGCGATGTCTTTGCCTTCTTCATCCATGAAGGGAAGGTGAATGCGCCTTACGGCGCGATCGCGATGCGCGAACTGCTGGAAGGCAAGGACTAGGCGTCGACCCCGACGCCCGCATGGGCGGCAAGATCTTCGGCCGTCATTCCCCTGCCCGCCCGCCTGGCCGCCTCGCCATGCAGATAGACGCCCGCCGCGGCCGCCTCGAAAGCCGGCATGCCTTGGGCGAGCAGCGCGCCGATCATGCCGGAGAGCACGTCTCCGGAGCCGGCCGTCGCAAGCCGGGGCGGGCCGTTGGCATTGATGCGGGTGCGGCCGTCGGGGCTCGCGATCACCGTGTCGGCGCCCTTGTAGACGATCGCGGCGTGGGCGCGTTCTGCGGCTTTTGCCGCCTTCTCCACCTTGCTCAGGTTTTCGTCCGCGGCGAGATCGGAAAAGAGCCGGGAGAATTCGCCCTCATGCGGCGTCAGCACCAGACGAGTTTCGCCGCCTGCGAAAGCATCGAACAGTTGCTGCGGATTGTCCTTGAAAGATGTGATGCCGTCGGCGTCGAGCGCCAGCGGCCGGTCCTTCAGCGCCAGCACGAACTTCCGGGCCTTTTCCCCAATGCCGAAGCCCGGCCCGAGCACGAAGGCGGCAAGTTTCGCGGTCCCCAGCCAGCTTTCGAGATCTCCGGCCGTATCGACCTGATGCAGCATGACCGCAGTGAGCGAAGAGGCGTTGACGGGCATGGCATCGCCGGGGGAAACGACGGTCACGAGCCCCGCCCCGGCCTTCAAACCCGCCATTGCCGAAAGCCGTGCGGCTCCCGTCCTGCCTGCCGGCCCGCAAAAGACTGCCAGATGTCCGCGCCGGTACTTGTGAGTATCCCCTGCCGGCTCCGGCAGGAGGCCCTGCCACAGCGCCGGCGCATTCTCTCTTATCTTGCCGGCGACGGAATGGACGATGCGGGCCGGAATGCCGATATCGAAAACTTCGACATAGCCGCACAGCGCCCGGCCCGGCAGCAGAAGATGACCGGGCTTGCGGGTCATGAACGTGATCGTGCGCTTCGCCCGGAAGGCCGCGCCGAGCGGCACGCCCCGCCGGCCGCAGAGGCCGGAAGGAAGATCGACCGCAAGGACGGGGATATCCAGATCATGGGCCGCACGAATCACACCCGAGACGATATCGGGCACGGCGCGCGTCAGACCAGCGCCGAAGAGGGCATCGACGATCACATCGCCGGTTTGCGGCCGGTAGTTCTCCAGCGGCGCGGATGGCAGGCGGCAGAGGCCGCGCGCCTGTTCGGCATCGCCCTTCAGCTTTCCCGGATCACCTATATGAAAGATGGCGACGGATGCACCGGCTTCGGCAAGCGCCCGTGCTGCGACGTAGCCATCGCCGCCATTGTTGCCCGGGCCGCAAAGCACGACGAAGCGGAGCGCACCGGGAAAATGCTTGAGCGCGGCGGCTGCGACCGCCTGCCCTGCCCGCTCCATCAGGTCGAAGGACGGGATGCCGGACCGGGCCGACGCGACGTCCGCTGCGGCCATTTCTTCGGGCGTCAAAAGGATATGGTCGAGCGAAAGGTTCATCCCGCTATTGAACGGAAAGAATGATCGGAAAACAAGCGTCCTTCCGGTACACAATCAGATTAAAATTTAAGCAAATGATTAAATTTATACCACTACGCTATTCGGATTTACGCCGGCTCAACTTTCGGAAAATCGACAAGAAAATCCGATTTTTGGACTTCGGCGCACAATATCCGGGCAAAGCGGAAACATTTTTGCCACGAGCCCCTCGCTTATGCGGGGAATTGGTGCAAAATCGCATTATCTTTTTGAATGTGGCGCCGGAGTTTGGCACGATATCTGCATTGGCATGGCCGAGCGGGTAGAGGCCTGCTTCAAGGGAGAAGCGGAGAGATAGTTTCTCATGAAAAAGATCGAAGCGATCATCAAGCCTTTCAAGCTCGACGAGGTGAAGGAAGCCCTTCAGGAAGTCGGCTTGCAGGGGATCACCGTGACCGAGGCCAAGGGTTTTGGCCGCCAGAAGGGCCACACGGAGCTCTATCGCGGCGCGGAATATGTCGTCGACTTTCTGCCGAAGGTGAAGGTCGAGGTCGTCCTGGCGGACGAGAATGCCGATGCGGTCATCGAGGCTATCCGGAATGCCGCGCAGACTGGACGGATCGGAGACGGCAAGATATTCGTCTCCAACGTGGAGGAAGTCATCCGCATCCGCACCGGTGAAACCGGCATAGACGCCATCTAATCCGCCTCAGGCCGCCGGCCCGGGCCTCACAATCGTCATCTTACATCGAGGAAGGTCATATGACGAGCGCAAGCGAAATCATGAAACAAATCAAGGAAAACGACGTCAAGTTCGTGGACCTGCGCTTCACCGACCCGCGCGGCAAGCTGCAGCACGTCACCATGGACATTTCAGCCGTCGACGAGGACATGTTCGCCGACGGCGTCATGTTCGACGGTTCCTCGATTGCCGGCTGGAAGGCCATCAACGAGTCGGACATGGTGCTGATGCCGGATCCGGCGACGGTTCACATGGACCCGTTCTTCGCCCAGTCGACAATGGTCATCTTCTGCGACATCCTCGATCCGATTTCGGGCGAAGCCTACAACCGCGATCCACGCGGCACCGCCAAGAAAGCCGAAGCCTATCTGAAGGCTTCCGGCATCGGCGACACCGTCTTTGTCGGCCCCGAGCCGGAGTTCTTCGTCTTCGACGACGTCAAGTACAAGGCCGACCCGTACAATACCGGTTTCAAGCTCGACTCTTCCGAACTGCCCTCCAACGACGACACCGATTACGAGACCGGCAATCTCGGTCACCGTCCGCGCGTCAAGGGCGGCTATTTCCCGGTTCCTCCGGTGGACAGCCTGCAGGACATGCGCTCCGAAATGCTGACCGTGCTCTCCGAAATGGGCGTGGTCGTGGAAAAGCACCATCACGAAGTGGCGGCAGCCCAGCACGAGCTCGGCGTCAAGTTCGACACGCTGGTGCGCAACGCCGACAAGATCCAGATCTACAAGTATGTCGTTCACCAGGTCGCCAATGCCTACGGCAAGACCGCGACCTTCATGCCGAAGCCGATCTTCGGCGACAACGGCTCGGGCATGCATGTGCACCAGTCGATCTGGAAGGACGGCAAGCCGACCTTCGCCGGCGACGAATATGCGGGCCTTTCCGAGAGCTGCCTCTATTACATCGGCGGCATCATCAAGCATGCCAAGGCGATCAACGCCTTCACCAACCCGACGACGAACTCCTACAAGCGCCTCGTTCCGGGTTACGAAGCGCCGGTTCTCCTGGCATATTCGGCCCGTAACCGTTCGGCGTCGTGCCGCATTCCATTCGGCTCCGGCCCGAAGTCGAAGCGCGTGGAAGTCCGCTTCCCCGACCCGCTGGCAAACCCCTATCTCGGCTTCGCCGCCATGCTGATGGCCGGCCTCGACGGCATCAAGAACAAGATCCATCCCGGCAAGGCCATGGACAAGGATCTCTACGACCTGCCGCCGAAGGAGTTGAAGAAGATCCCGACCGTTTCCGGCTCGCTGCGCGAGGCGCTCGAAAATCTCGATCGCGACCGCAAGTTCCTGACGGCCGGCGGCGTCTTCGACGACGATCAGATCGATGCCTATATCGAGCTCAAGATGACGGAGGTCATGCGCTTCGAAATGACCCCGCATCCGGTCGAATTCGACATGTATTATTCGGCCTGATCCGATCAGGCGCGGTCGCCGCGCCTCCTTCTCTGGAACGGCGGGTTCGAAAGCCCGCCGTTCGCCATTTTGGGGCCCTGCCTCTTCCACGTCCCTCCGGTGCCCCATGCCCTCGCCGAACACGCCGCAGCCGCGCGCCCTCGACTGGCTGATCTTCGCGCTTGTCCCCGTCTTCTTTTCGAGCAACCTCATTTTCGGACGCGGGGTGATCGGAGAAATCGGCCCCTTCATCACCGCCTTCATCCGCTGGGCCGGATCGGCGCTGATCATGGTGCCGGTGCTTTATCTCGATTGGCCGGCCGCCTGGAATTTCGTGCAGAGACATACCTGGCTCTGGCTGTGGCTCGGGTTCTTAAGCATCAGCATCTGCAGCGGCTTCGTCTATTGGGCGCTGACATTGACCACGGCCTCCAATGCGACGCTGATCTACACGACGTCGTCGCTGTTCATCATCCTGTTCGAATGGCTGTTTTCCGGGCGCAGGATCGGCAGCCGCGAGCTTTCGGGCATGGCGGTCGCCTTCGCCGGCGTTACCGCGATCGTCCTGCGCGGCGATTTCGCGGCCCTCACCCATATGGAGTTCAATCTCGGCGATCTCGGGATCCTGGTGGCGGCGATCGCCTTTGCGATCTACTCGGTCCTCTTGCGCCGGCCCGCCGCGCAGACGATCCGGCCGTTCTCGCTCTTCGGCCTCATCGCCTTTTCCGGCTCTCTGCTCCTGCTGCCGCCGGCCCTATGGGAATTCCTTCACGGCGGGCTGCTGCCGAAAACGGCATCGGCCTGGTCGAAGATCGCCGGCATCATTCTTTTCGCATCGCTTGCCGCCTTCTTCTGCTTCCAGCACACGGTGCGCATCTTCGGACCCGCGACGGCCGGTATCACGCTCTATATGATGCCGCCGGTCTCGATCGTCATGGCGGTCATCTTTCTCGGCGAAAAATTCGAGTATTACCATGCGCTCGGCATCGTCCTCGTTCTCGGCGGCGTGATACTTGCCACCGCAAGACCGCGAAAGCTCAGAAATCCTTAAGTCTATCCGGTGGAACGATGGGCGTCCGCCCGCATTACTCTCTTGATGTCGGAGAATTTTGTTCCCACATTAGGATGCGAAAGGACATCGCACCATGAAACAACGCAACGCTAAATTTACCATCGGAGAGGTGGTCCGCCACAAAGTCTTTCCGTTTCGGGGCGTCGTGTTCGATGTGGATCCGGAATACGCCAATACCGAAGAATGGTGGAATGCCATTCCCGCCGAAATCCGGCCGAGCAAGGACCAGCCCTTCTACCATCTCCTCGCGGAGAATGACGAAACGGAATATGTCGCCTATGTTTCGGAGCAGAACCTGGAACACGACGAGAGCGACGCACCGCTGCGCAACCCGCAGGTCTATCAGATCTTCGATCGCGGTCCGTCCGGCCAGCTGAAGCCCAAGATCATCCTGGCCCACTAATACGATCCATCGGAAGCTTCAGAAGCGCCGGCATTCCAGCCGGCGCTTTTTTGTATCCGGAATCAAAAAGCCCGGCACGAGGCCGGGCTTCGGTTTTGGGTTCAAGCCCCGAATCACTGACCCTGCTTGGCGGCGTTCTGGGCGTCTTCCAGCTTCTTGCGCGTCTCTTCCGCCTTGCGCTGCATGCCTTCTTCCAGGCTCCGCTGGCTCTGGGCGATCTGCTCCTGCGGCATGGCCGGGCCGTCGAAAGCACCCGTGAAGCCCGAGAGCGAAATCTTGATCGGGTTCGGCGCGCGACGGAAGTTGATCGAGGTGAAGATCACTTCGTTGCCCTTCTTGAGGCTCGCGATCATCGCATCGGTCAGCGGCACTTCCGCCGTGCACTTGTCCGGAAGGCAGACGACGTAATCGAGCTTCTGTCCTTTGCCGCCATCGATCTGCATGACGATGCCGGGCGGCACGAGGCGCGCGGTCGGCACGGAAACCTGCAGGATCTTGCGGTTGACCTTGCCTTCGACGGTGATCAGGCCAACGGCCGTGATCAGCTGGCCGTTCTGGGCTGCAGTGATGTTCTGCACGACGCAGAGATCGCTGTCGTCCTGCTTGGTGCAGGTCTTGAACCAGCCGAGCGGAGCGCTCGGAGCACCGGCGGCCGGAGCCGCGGCATCCTGTGCAAGGGCTGCAACCGGCAGCGTGCTCGCGCCGATCGAGAGAGCGAGAACGGACATCGCCGTCCGCAGAACTTGGGTTGCCTTGAACATCATAACGAAATCCGTCTCCTGAAATCCGTTGGGTGCGGCCGACGCCGGTCAAATCCCTCGGGGTGTCATTCCTGCCCGTCACCTGTCGGTCAAATGAGGCATTTGAATGACCCGCCCGTCCGGTCACCCTGTTACATCGGGCACGCGTCGATATCCAGCCCTCCTTTCGCATTTTTGACAAGACGTTAACGCCGGCGGTCGCTCTTTTGCGCATTGCTGCGGTTGGTGGCCCTGCCGGCATGCGCTATTTTGCGGGCGAATCAGTGAGGATTCCACCACCATGAGCCCCATGCGACGCTTCGTTCCCGTCATCGCCGCACTCCTGATGAGCACGCCCGCAATCGCCGAGCCGCTGCACGCGATCGCCATGCACGGCAGTCCCGCGCTTGCCCCGGACTACCAGCATTTCCCCTATGTGAACCCGGACGTGAAGAAGGGCGGCAGAGTGACCTATGGCGTGGTCGGAACGTTCGACAGTCTCAATCCCTTCATCCTGAAAAGCATGGGCACGACTGCCCGGGGGGTGTGGGACACGATTTTCGGAAACCTCATCTATGAACCGCTGATGGTGCGCTCGGCCGACGAACCCTTCTCGCTTTACGGCCTCCTGGCGGAAAGCGTGGAATGGGATGAAGACCGCACCTTCGTTCAGTTCAATCTCAATCCCGATGCCAAATGGTCGGATGGTCAGGCGGTGACTCCCGACGACGTGATTTTCTCGTTCGAACTTCTGCGCGACAAGGGCCGCATCCCATTTTCGAACCGGCTGGCGGCCGTCGAGAAGATGGAAAAGGTCGGCGAACACGGCGTCCGCTTCACCTTCAGCGAGAAAGCGGATCGGGAAACCCCGCTGATTCTCGCGACGGCTACGCCGATCCTGCCCAAGCACGTCATCGACCCGGCCACGTTCGACCAGTCGACCTTGAAACCGCCGATCGGTTCCGGCCCCTATCGCATAAAATCCGTCTCGCCCGGCGAGCGCATCGTCTACGAGCGCAACCCGGATTACTGGGGGAAGGATATTCCCTCCAAAATCGGCTTCGACAACTACGATCAGATCACGGTCGAATATTTCCTGCAGGAAAACACGCTGTTCGAGGCCTTCAAGAAGGGCGAGATCGACATCTATCTGGAAGGGAGCCCGACCCATTGGGCGCGGGCCTATGATTTTCCGGCGGTCCGGAACGGCGACGTGGTGAAGGATGCCTTCAAGCCGCAACTGCCGACCGGCATGCTCGGCTTCGTCTTCAACACCCGCCGGCCGGTCTTTGCCGACGTGAACGTACGGGCCGGCCTGTCGCTCGCCTTCGATTTCGAATGGGCCAACAGGAACCTGTTCGAAGGCGCTTACACCCGTACCGAGAGCATCTGGCAGAATTCCCCCCTCACCTCGCTCGGCAAGCCGGCCGACGATCGGGAACTGAAGATCCTTGGCCCGGCCAAGGCCCGGATCGAACCTGCCGTACTCGACGGAACCTATCGCTTGCCGAAGACCGACGGCTCCGGTGCCGACCGCAAGGTCCTGCGCCAGGCGGTCGATCTTCTGCGGAAAGGCGGTTATACGATCAAGAACGGCAGGATGTCGGACGCGGCGGGCAGGCCGCTCGCCTTCGAGGTCATGACCCAGACCATAGACCAGGAGAAGCTGGCGATCGCCTATCAGCGAACGCTCAGGATGATCGGCGTCGACATGTCGATCCGCACCGTCGACGATGCGCAGTACCAGGCGCGATCCTTCAAGTTCGACTACGACATGATCATGAAATCCTATCCGGCGTCGCTTTCGCCGGGCATCGAACAGCTGGGGCGCTGGGGATCCGCCGCGCGCGATGCACAGGGCAGCTTCAATTTCGCCGGTACGGCGGATCCCGACCTCGACAGGCTGATAGACGCGATGCTGGCGGCGCGCGGCGAGGAGGATTTCGAGGCGGCGGTGCGAGCCTATGACCGGATGCTGATTTCCGGCCATTACATGGTACCGCTCTACCACATCCCGGAACAATGGGTGGCGCGGCGCAGCTATATCGGCTATCCCGAGACACTGCCGCTTTACGGCTACCAGCTCAACACCTGGTGGGATAAACGCGCGCAATAACTCCTCTCTCTTTCGGGTTCACCGAAGAAAGGACGCCGCCATGGAGCGCGTAACCATCGACATAGTCTCGGATATCGTCTGCCCCTGGTGCTATCTCGGCAAGGCGCGTCTCGAACTCGCCGTTGCCGACGTGCAGGATGAGGTTGGCGTCGACATCAACTGGCGGCCGTACCGGCTCAATCCCGACCATCCGCCGGAGGGCGTCGATCATCAGGCCGACCTTGCCGCCAAGCTCGGCGGCAAGGATGCGGTCGAACGCGCCCATGCGACACTGAGAAAGCTCGGGGAAGAGGTCGGCATCCGCTACAATTTCGAGGCGATCAAGATCGGTCCCAATACGCTCGACGCGCACCGCCTGCTGCACTGGGCGATGATGGAAGGCCGCGAGGTCCAGGACAAGGTCGCGACTGCGCTCTTCAAAGCGAATTTCGAGGAAGGCCGCAATGTCGGCGACCATACGGTCCTCGCCGATATCGCCGAAAACGCAGGAATGGACCGCAAGGTCGTCGAGAACCTTCTGAAGACCGACGCCGACAAGGACACGGTGCTTTCCGAGATCGACGCCGCGCAGAAGATGGGCGTCACCGGCGTGCCCTTCTTCATCATCGACGGACAATATGCGGTGAGCGGCGCGCAGACGCCGGACGTCTTTGCGAACGCGCTGCGCGAAATCGCCAAGCTGAAGGCCGAGGCCCGCAAGGGCATGATCTGATCATGGCCGAACCGAAAGGGGTTGATCAGGCTTTCAAGGGCGTGATGCTCGCCTTCGCGGCCTTTGCCGCCTATGCCTTCAGCGATGCCAGCGTGAAGATGATCCATGGCGTGCTCAGCCCCTATCAATCGTCTTTCATCGGCGCCGTCTTCGGCCTTGCGGGATTTCCGTTCCTGATGAAGCCGGGCGACCGTGTCACGGATGCGTTCCGCACCTCGAACCGCGCGCTATGGCTGCTTCGTTTCGTCGCCCAGGCCGCTGGCACGATCGGCAGCGTCGTCGCCTTCACCCATCTGTCGATGGCGGAAGCCTTCGTCCTGATCTTCCTGCTGCCCTGTTTCGTAACGATCATGTCGGTCGTCTTCCTGAAGGAACAGGTCGGCATCAAGCGCTGGAGCGCGGTGGTCATCGGCTTCATCGGTACGCTGATCGTCCTGAGGCCCGGCTTTCGCGAACTGTCGATCGGCCATTTGGGCGCCGTGTTCGGCGGTCTGAGCGGCGCCATCTCGATCATCTGCTATCGCGCCATCGGCCCGACCGAAAAGAACATCTCGATGTACAGCGCCGGCGTTCTCGGCGTTCTCGTCATCTGCGGCGTGCTGATGGTTGCGGATTTCCGCATCCCCACTTCGGAACAGTGGCTGTATCTTGCAGGCTTCGGATTGCTGGCGGCGCTTGCCGCCATTCTCCTGATGAAGGCTGCAAACTATGCGCCGGCCGCGATGATCGGCCCGACGCAATACAGCCAGATGATCTGGGCCGTGCTGTTCGGCTATCTGGTCTTCGGCGACCATGTCGATCTTCCGATGCTCCTTGGCATCCTGCTGATATGCGGCTCCGGCCTGCTGACGCTTCAGCGGGAGCGGGTCCGCAATGTCCCGCTGCCCGTCGCGGTCGCGCCGGACGCACAGGCGTCCGCCGTGATTGCGCCCGAAGCATCCGATCAGCCAAAGGCGTGATCACGTCTTCGCCAGTTCCGCGAACTGCGTCATCACCTGGGCGGCGGCGGTAAGCCGCTTTTCAGGCGACGGCAGGTCGCGGGTCAAAAACACGCTCTGGTCCGGCCGGATCTTCGCAAGCGTTCCCTGCTTGGCGATGTAGCCGACAAGCGCCGCCGGGTTCGGGAACTGCTTGTCACGGAAGGAAACGACGATCCCCTTCGGGCCTGCATCGAGCTTCTCGACATTCGCCTTGCGGCAGAGCGACTTGATGTAGACGACCTTCAGCAGGTTTTGAACCTCCGGCGGCATGGGGCCGAACCGGTCGACCATTTCCGCACCGAAGCCGTCGATTTCCGGAAGCTCGGAGAGCTCGCCGAGGCGGCGATAGAGGCCCATGCGCAGATGCAGGTCGGGCACGTAGGTTTCCGGGATCATCACGGTGATGCCGACGGAGATCTGCGGCGACCAGCCGGTATCGGTGATCTCGTCGTCACCCTTCACCTCCGCGACTGCTTCCTCCAGCATCTGCTGGTAGAGCTCGAAGCCCACCTCCTTGATATGGCCGGACTGTTCCTCGCCCAGCAGGTTGCCGGCACCGCGGATGTCGAGGTCGTGGCTTGCGAGCTGGAAACCGGCACCGAGCGTGTCGAGCGACTGCAGCACCTTGAGCCGGCGTTCGGCCGTCGCCGTCAGCGGCTTGTTGACCGGCAGCGTGAAGAGCGCGAAGGCGCGCACCTTGGAACGGCCGACGCGGCCGCGGAGCTGATAGAGCTGTGCGAGGCCGAACATGTCGGCGCGGTGGACGATCAGGGTGTTGGCGGTCGGCACGTCGAGGCCGGATTCGACGATCGTGGTCGACAGAAGCACGTCATACTTGCCGTCGTAGAAGGCGTTCATGATGTCTTCGAGTTCGCCTGCCGGCATCTGGCCGTGCGCGACCGCGACCTTCAGCTCCGGCACGTCGGATTGCAGGAAGGCCTGGATTTCCGGCAGATCGGCGACGCGCGGGCAGACATAGAAACTCTGGCCGCCGCGATAGTGCTCACGCATCAGCGTCTCACGGATGACGAGCGGATCGAAGGGCGAGATGAAGGTGCGGACCGCCATGCGGTCGACAGGGGGCGTGGTGATCAGCGACAATTCCCGAACACCCGTCATGGCGAGCTGCAGCGTGCGCGGGATCGGGGTCGCCGACAGCGTCAGGACGTGAACGTCGCTCTTCAGTTCCTTCAGCCGTTCCTTGTGCTTGACGCCGAAATGCTGCTCCTCGTCGATGATGAGCAGGCTCAGGTTCGCGAACTTGATACCGGCGCCGAGCAGCGCATGGGTACCGACGACGATATCGACCTTGCCTTCGGCGAGGTCCTTCTTGGTCTGGGCAAGCTCCTTGGCGGAAACCAGGCGGGAGGCCTGGGCAATCGTGATCGGCAGGCCGCGGAAACGTTCCTTGAAGGTCTTGTAGTGCTGGCGGGCGAGCAGCGTGGTGGGCACGACGACCGCGACCTGGGCGCCGTTCATCGCCGCGAAGAAGGCGGCGCGCAACGCCACTTCCGTCTTGCCGAAACCGACGTCGCCGCAGACGAGCCGGTCCATCGGCCGGCCGGCGCCGAGATCATCGCGCACCGCGTCGATGGCGTTCGCCTGATCCTCGGTCTCGTCATAGGGGAAACGGGCCGCGAATTCGTCATAGAGCCCTTCCGGCGTCGTCAGCATCGGCGCGCGGCGCGTCATGCGGGTCGCGGCGATGCGGATCAGGTCGTCCGCCATGTCGAGAAGCCGCTTCTTGAGCTTGGCCTTGCGGGCCTGCCAGGCGCCGCCGCCGAGCCTGTCGAGCTGGGCTTCCGCCGCGTCCGAGCCGTAGCGGGACAGAAGATCGATGTTTTCGACCGGCAGGAAGAGTTTTGCCTGGTCGGCATAGTGCAGCTCAAGACAGGCGCGCGGCGCGCCGGCCGCCTCGATGGTCACGAGGCCGACGAAACGGCCGATGCCGTGTTCGGCATGGACGACGAGTGAACCTTCGTCGAGGCCGGCGACCTCGGTCAGGAAATCCGCGCCGCGCTTGCGGCGCTTGCCGCGGCGTACCATGCGGTCGCCCAAAATATCCTGCTCGCCGATGACGGCGACATTGCCGGTTTCGAAGCCGGCTTCGAGGCTCAGAACCGCCGAAGCCGCCTCGCCTTTTTCCAGCATCTCCAGATCGGCCAGTTTCTCGATCGGCCTGATGCGTTTCAGGCCGCGCTCGTCGAGCACCTGCAGCAGCCGATCGAGCGAGCCGGACGACCAGCCGGTGACGAGGACCTTGGTGCCTTCCGCGCGTTTGTCGGCAATGTGCTTGACGACGAGATCGAAGACGTTGACGCGCTCGTCACGATCCTTCTCCTCGGCCTGGGTTTTGGCCCAGCGCGGGCCGGCATGCGCCTCCAAGGTCACCACCCGGCGACCTTCGGCATCCATCTCGTTGAAAGGCGTCAGGCGGAGCGCGTTGACGGCATCGAGCGTCGAGGCGAAGGCCTTGCCGTCGAGATAAAGCTGACCCGGCGAGATCGGCTTGTAGGGTGCGGCCTGTGCCGCGGCACCTTTTCCCTGGCTGCCCGAATCCCGCCGCGCCTCGTAATAATCAAGGACCAGCTTGGAGCGCTCGTTCGCCGCCTCGCGGGCGGTATGGTCGGTGACGATCCGGAAGCCTTCGAGATAGTCGAAGGCGGTTTCCAGCCTGTCGTAGAAAAGCGGCAGCCAATGCTCCATTCCCGCATACCGGCGGCCTTCGGAGACGGCCTGATAAAGCGTGTCGTCGCGGGTCGCGGCGCCGAAAAGCGACAGGTAGTTCTTGCGGAAACGGCTGATCGTGTCGGGCGTCAGCGTCACCTCGCTCATCGGGTTGAGATCGAGGGAGCGCGCCTGTCCGGTCGTCCTCTGGCTGGCCGGGTCGAAGGAGCGGA
This sequence comes from Neorhizobium sp. CSC1952, assembly GCF_030378245.1. Lineage (NCBI taxonomy): Bacteria > Pseudomonadati > Pseudomonadota > Alphaproteobacteria > Hyphomicrobiales > Rhizobiaceae > Neorhizobium > Neorhizobium sp. CSC1952. Next base: position 4,311,825 of record NZ_CP128416.1, read on the forward strand.
TCGATTCCAGCGTGTCTCCGAAGAAGTCCAGCCGCACCGGCTCCTCCGTGCCCGGCACGAAGACATCGAGAATGCCGCCGCGTACGGCGAATTCGCCCACCTCGCGCACGGTCGCCACCCGTTCGAAGCCGTTCCTTTCCAGCCGCGCGGCGATGTCGTCCATGCGCACCTGGTTGCCGGGCCTGGCCGAGAAGGCAAGGCTCTCGATAATGTCGGCCGGAGCGATCTTCTGCAGCATGGCATTGACCGTGACGAGCACGATCGCCGCATGCGGCTTCCTGGCATGCGAGATCAGCCCGGACAGCGCCGCCAGTCTCCTTGCGGAGACATCCGCACTCGGCGAGACGCGGTCATAGGGCAGGCAGTCCCAGGCCGGAAGCGTCAGGACCGGGATCTCCGGCGCGACGAAGGAGAGCATCTGCTCGAGATCGGGCATGCGCTGGCCGTCGGACATGACATAGGCGACCGGCTGGCCGGCGCGCGCCAGCTCCGCCAGCAGCAGCGGCTCCATGCCGGGCGGCACGTTGCCGATCGTCAGCGGGCTTGGCGCAGCCGCTATCCTCTTCGCATCGAATCCGGGGATCATCTGGCCAGAATTCATCGGGTATTTCCAAGCCTCGCTTCGAGGGAGGCCTTGGTCACCGGGTCGAAATCCGGCGTATAGGCGGCGACGCGCACGAAAAGCGGCGTCCGAAGGTGTTCCGGCAGCGGCTTAGCTCCAGTGATCCAGGCATGCAGATCGTGATCGTCCTCGCCCATGATCGCTTCGAACTCGTCGAGTTCCGCATCCGAAAGGCGGCCGATCTCCGCTTCGGCAAAGCTGCCGAATACGAGGTCCATCTCGCGGATGCCGCGATGCCAGCAGCGATAGAGAATGCGCCTGCGGCGCGGGTCGAGATCCGCGCTCGTGCGCGCTAGTCCTGTCATGTCGATGTCCTTGTTTGCGGTTCATATAAGACGCTTTTCCGTCCCCGTCACCTTGCCAAGTGGGCAAAACTTGACGCAATTTGCGCCTCATGCGTCCCGCCATCCTCGATCCGCTGTTTTCGCCCGTCGCCTCGCTTGCCGGCGTCGGGCCGAAGCTTGCCGAGCTGATCGCCCGCGTCACCGGGCGCGAAGATCCGGACGACTGCCGCGTCGTCGACCTGCTCTTCCACGCCCCCTATTCGTTGATCGACCGGCGCAATCGTCCCGGCATCGCGCTGGCACCGCAGGGCGCGATCGTCACGATCGAGGGCCGCGTCGACCGGCACCAGCCGCCGCCGCGCGGCAAGTCCAACATGCCCTATCGCGTCTTCCTGCACGACGATACCGGCGAGCTGGCGCTCACCTTCTTCCACGCCAAGGGCAATTGGCTAGAGAAATCCCTGCCGATCGACGAGATGGTGATGGTGAGCGGCAAGGTCGACTGGTTCAACGGCCGCCCCTCCATGGTGCATCCGGATTTCATCGTGAAGTCCTCGGAAGCGGAAAACCTGCCGCTGATCGAGCCCGTCTATGCGCTGACGGCAGGTCTTTCATCCAAGGTGTTGCGAAAGGCGATCGACGGCGCCGTCGCGCGATTGCCAGATCTGCCGGAATGGGCGGATGCCAATCTGACGTTACGTCAAGACTTTCCTTCCGTAACGGAAGCTTTCCAACGGCTGCACGATCCGCGCGACGAGACGGATATCGATCCGCAATCTCCGGCACGCCGCCGGCTCGCCTATGACGAGTTCCTGGCCGGCCAGGTATCGCTGTCGCTGGTCAGGCAGCGTCTTCGCAAGGTACCCGGCCAGCCAATCCGGGTGAAGGGCGATATCGCGGCAAAGATCATTGCGGGACTGCCCTTCTCGCTGACGCCTAGCCAACGAGCCGCAGTGGACGACATCCTGAAGGACATGGCCGGCGACGAACGCATGCTGCGGCTGCTGCAAGGCGATGTCGGGGCCGGTAAGACGCTCGTCGCACTGCTCGCGATGGCGGCTGCGGTGGAAGCCGGCGGCCAGGCCGTGCTGATGGCGCCGACGGAAATCCTCGCCCGCCAGCATTTTTTGACGATTTCGAAGCTCGCGGCTTCCGCCGGCGTCACGGTGGAAGTGCTGACAGGCCGTACCAAGGGGCGCGAACGCGACCAGATCGTCGAGCGGATCGCTTCCGGCGAGGCGCAGATCGTCATCGGCACCCATGCGCTGTTCCAGGATACGATCAACTATCACAATCTCATGCTCGCCGTCGTGGACGAACAGCATCGCTTCGGCGTGCATCAACGCCTGCGGCTCACCGCCAAGGGCATTTCGCCGCATATGCTCGTCATGACCGCGACGCCGATCCCGCGCACTCTGGTTCTTGCGGCCTTCGGCGACATGGACGTCTCCAAGCTCACGGAAAAACCCGCGGGCCGCAAGCCGATCCAGACCGTGACGATCCCCACCGAAAGGATCGGCGAAATCGTTTCCCGGCTCCGGAGCGCGATCGATGAAGGAAAAAAAGCCTATTGGATCTGCCCGCTGGTCGAGGAATCGGATGTCTCCGATCTCATGTCGGCAGAGGAGCGCCATGCGGTGCTCGCCAGGGAACTCGGCCGCGACAATGTGGGGCTCATACACGGCCGGATGAGCGGGCCGGACAAGGATGCCGTCATGACCGCCTTCAAGAAAGGCGAGCTGCGGTTGCTGGTCGCGACCACCGTCGTGGAAGTGGGCGTCGACGTGCCGGATGCGACGATCATGGTGATCGAACATGCGGAACGCTTCGGGCTCGCCCAGCTGCACCAGCTGCGGGGCCGTGTCGGACGCGGCGACGAGGCTTCCACCTGCATTCTGCTCTACAAGGGACCCTTGAGCGAAACCGGAAGGGCGCGGCTCTCGATCCTGCGCGACAGCGAGGACGGCTTCCTGATCGCCGAGGAGGATCTGAAACTGCGCGGCGAAGGGGAATTGCTCGGCACCCGCCAGTCCGGCACGCCGGGCTTCCGGATCGCCAGCCTCGAAGCACATGCCGACCTGTTGGAAATTGCCCGCAAGGACGCCGCCTATCTGCTCGAACGCGATCCGGAACTCACCGGCGAGCGCGGCCGGAACATGCGCGTACTCCTTTACCTCCACCGCCGCGACGAGGCGATCCGGTTTCTCCGGGCGGGGTGATCAGCCCGGAACGACGGGCGGAGGCAGGACCGCGGTCGGGGCACCCGCAGCCGGCTTGTATTCCGGAGCGATGAGGCCGCCCGAGATCAGGAGCTTTGCCCCCTCCTCCGGCGTCATGTCGAGCATGACGATCTTGCTTCTCGGCACGAACATCAGGAATCCGGCCGTCGGAACGGGCGTCGGCGGCATGAAGACGGCGACCATTTCCTCCCCTTCCGCATTGAGCCTCGCCGCGATCTCGCCCTGAGCATCGCCGGAAATGAAGACCAGCGCCCACATGCCGGGGCTTGGGAACTCGATCAGCCCGCACTTCTTGAAGGAGGTGGACTGCTCCTTCAGGACCGTCTCGAGGATCTGCTTGACGCTTCTGTAGATCGTCCGGACCAATGGCATCCGGTGCAGGATGGACTCGCCGAAATTGACGATCGACCGGCCGATCAGGTTCTTGCCGAGAAAGCCGACGATGGTGATGAACACGACAGCAATCACCAGTCCCGTGCCGGGAATGGTGATGTTGAAATAATATTGCGGATCGTAGCGCTGCGGGATGTAGGGCGTGACCCAGCTGTCGGCCCAGTCGATGAAGGTGAAGGTCAGCCATATGGTGATGGCCAGGGGCGCGCAGATGATCAGCCCGGTTAGGAAGTTATTCCTGAGGCGGCCGGCCAGCGATATTCGCTCTGGACTGTCGCTCATTCCACTTCCCTAAACTACCTGAGTATTGCCGCATCCATTCGATGCGACAATGCCGGATGCGATACTGCGATGCAAGAAAAAGCGGAGTGTCCTCACTCCACAGTGACGGATTTCGCGAGGTTGCGCGGCTGGTCGACGTCGGTTCCCATGAAGACGGCCGTGTGATAGGCGAGAAGCTGGATCGGCAGCGAGAAGATCATCGGCGCAATGATCTCGTCGACATTCGGCAGCGCGATGGTCGCCATGGTCGGAAGCTTCGAGGCGGCCGCCCCTCTCTCGTCGGTGATGAAGATGATTTTTCCGCCGCGGGCCGCCACTTCCTGCATGTTGGAGACCGTCTTTTCGAAGAACCGGTCATGCGGCGCGATGACGATCACCGGCATGTTCTCGTCGATCAGCGCGATCGGCCCATGCTTCAGCTCGCCGGCGGCATAGCCTTCCGCATGGATATAGGAAATCTCCTTGAGCTTCAGCGCCCCTTCCATGGCAAGGGGAAAGCTCGTGCCGCGGCCGAGATAAAGCACGTCCTTGAAGCGGGAGAGTTCGCGCGACAGCGCCTCGATCTCAGGCTGCACGTCGTTCAGAACCCGGCTCATGATCCGCGGCATCTCGGCCAGATGTCTGACCATCGCCTTCTCGTCGTCCGCCGACACCGTGCCGCGGGCGCGGCCGGCGCCGATCGCCAACGCCGCAAGCACAGCGAGCTGGCAGGTGAATGCTTTGGTCGAAGCGACGCCGATTTCCGGTCCGGCGAGGATCGGGAAGATCGCATCCGACTCACGGGCGATCGTCGATTCCTTCACGTTCACGACGGCGCCGATCTTCAGCCCCTGATCCTTGCAATAGCGCAGCGAAGCGAGCGTGTCGGCGGTTTCGCCGGACTGGGAGATGAAGAGAGCCGCCTGCGAGGGCGAGAGCGGCAATTCGCGGTAACGGAACTCGGAGGCCACGTCGATCTCGACCGGCAGGCGCGCATAGCGCTCGAACCAGTATTTGCCGATCAGACCGGAAAGATAGGCCGTGCCGCAGGCGGCGATCGCCAGTCCCGACGCCTTGCCGAAGTCGATCGCCGTATCGTTCGCCTTCACCGTATGGGCGGCGAAATCGATATAGTGGCCGAGCGCATGGGAGATGATTTCCGGCTGCTCGTAGATCTCCTTTTCCATGAAGTGCCGGTGGTTGCCCTTGTCGACCAGGAAAGCGGCCGCCTGGGACACCTGGCTCCGGCGCTTTACCGGCTTGCCGGAATAATCGACGATCTCGACGCCTTTGCGGGTCATGATCGCGCAATCGCCATCGACGAGATAGGTGATCTCGCTGGTGAAGGGCGACAATGCGATCGCATCCGAACCCAGAAACATCTCGCCGCGGCCGTGGCCGATCGCGAGCGGCGGCCCGAAGCGGGCGGCCATGATCGTCCCAGGATCGTCCTCGAACATCACGACGAGGGCATAGGCGCCCGAAACGCGGTTCAACATGGCAAGCATGGCGGCCCGGTGATCGAGGCCCTGGCGCGTATATTTTGCGAGCAGATGCGCGACGACCTCGGTATCCGTCTGGCTTTCGAAAACCGCGCCGTCGGCGAGCAGCTCGTCCTTCAGCTCGGAGAAATTCTCGATGATGCCGTTGTGGACGACTGCGACGCCGTCCACGAAATGCGGATGGGCGTTCGTTTCGTTCGGTACGCCATGTGTCGCCCAACGGGTGTGTGCGATGCCGATCGTGCCGGGCAACGGTTCCGCATCCAGCCTCTTCTCGAGATTGAAAAGCTTCCCCTCGGCGCGGCGGCGCTCCATCTTCCCGCCGTGGATGGTGGCAACGCCGGCGGAATCATAGCCGCGATATTCGAGCCGCCGCAGCGCGTCGACCAGTCGCGACGCCACCGGTTCCGTGCCGACGATACCGACAATCCCGCACATGAAAGACCCTCTCCGCTTCGTTGAACCCGGGCGGATTCCTAGCCGATTGCAAGCTTTCCGCAATCGGCCCGCCGGTCACTTTCGATGTCTGAAAGTAACGGTCGCCGGTTAAGACGCGGTTGTTTATTTACCCGCTTTTTTAGCGGCCTTGAAAGCAAGTGCCCGTTCCCGGATCACTTTGGCACGTTCGGGCTTCACTTCCTGACGCGCGCGGCCAAGGGCGAGAGCATCCGCCGGGACGTCCTCGGTGATGACACTGCCCGATGCGATATAGGCGCCGTCGCCGATCGAAACCGGGGCGACCAGCGAGGAATTCGAACCGATGAACGAGTTGGCGCCGATCCGCGTCACGTGCTTGTTCACCCCGTCGTAATTGCAGGTGATCGTGCCTGCGCCGATATTCGCGCGGGGTCCGACGAAGGAGTCGCCGATATAGGTCAGATGGTTGACCTTGGCGCCCTCGCCGATCTCGGAATTCTTGACCTCGCAGAAATTGCCGACCTTCGCATGCACGAGCAGCTTCGCGCCAGGACGCAGGCGTGCGAACGGGCCAATCTCCGCGTCGGCGCCAATATGGGCACCTTCGATATGGGAAAAGGAATGGATGACCGCGCCGCTCTCGACCGTCACGTGAGGTCCGAAAAAGACGTTCGGCTCGATCACGGCGTCTTGGGCGATCTCGGTATCATAGGAAAGGAAAACGGTTTCGGGCGCGATCATGGTGACGCCGGAGAGCATCAATTCTTGGCGGCGGCGCTCCTGCCAGTGTCTCTCGAGGACCGCGAGCTCGGCCCGGTTGTTGCAGCCGGCAACTTCCGTCTCGGGCGCATCGACAACCATCACCCTGCCGCCGGCCGCGCGGGCGATCTCGACGATGTCAGTGAGGTAATACTCGCCCTTGGCGTTGTCGTTGCGGATCCTTTCGAGCAGCGACAGCGCCTTGCGGCCGTCGATCGCCATCAGCCCGCTGTTGCACCAGGTGATCCTGCGTTCTTCGTCCGTCGCGTCCTTCTCCTCTCGAATGGCGATGAGCTCGCCGTCTTCGACCAGCAGGCGGCCGTATCCGTTCGGATTGTCCGTGTGGAAACCGATGACCACGACATCCGCGCCTTGAGCCAGCTTTTCACGCGCCGCGGCGAAAGGCGCCGGAGTGACCAGCGGAACATCGCCATAGGCGACGAGGATATCATCATATCCGCGGGCGATCGCGTCCTTGGCGGCCAGAACCGCGTGGCCGGTTCCCAGCCGTTCCGTCTGCTGGAAAGCCTCCACCGAAACGCCGTCCAGGGAGCCCGCCTTGACGACCGCTTCCGCATCACGCCCCACCACGAGCGCTGCGTCGGAAACGCCGGTCGAGGCGACCGCCGCCATCACATGCGCAATCATCGGCCGGCCAGCCACCTTGTGCAGCACCTTCGACATCGACGATTTCATGCGCGTGCTGTCGCCGGCGGCGAGGATGACGGCAAGGCAGGAACGGCTCATCGGGAATCTCCTTCTCGGCATTGGCCGCTTCATATCAGCAACTTCCTTGAAGCGCGATAAACGGGTTGTGTGCAACCGAAACAAAAAGGGCGCCGACCGGCGCCCTCCTCGCTTCAGTTCCATCAAAGCTTATTGGGGCAGCTTGTCATCCACGCCTTCGACATAGAAGTTCATGCCGAGGAGGACGCCGTCCTGCGGCTTCTCGCCGGCGGCGAGCCAAGGCGTGCCGTCCTGCCTGTTGATCGGGCCGGTGAAGGGATGCAGTTCGCCCGACTTGATCTTGGCTTCGGTTTCTTCCGCCATCGCCTTCACGTCGTCCGGCATGTTGGTATAGGGCGCCATGGTCAGGATGCCGTCCTTCAGGCCGTCCCAGATCTGCTCGGATTTCCACGTTCCGTCGAGCAGCGCCTGGGTCCGCTTGATGTAATAGGCACCCCAGGTGTCGACGATCGCGGTCAACTGCGTCTTCGGACCGGCGGCGATCATGTCGGAAGCCTGGCCGAAAGCGAGGATGCCGCGTTCGGCTGCGACCTGCATCGGCGCGGTCGTGTCGGTGTGCTGCGTCAGGATATCGACGCCCTGGTCGATCAGCGCCTTGGCGGCATCGGCTTCCTTGCCCGGATCGAACCAGGTATTGGCCCAGACGACCTTCAGCTTGAAATCCGGGTTGATCGACTTGGCGCCGAGTTCGAAAGCGTTGATGCCCATCACCACTTCCGGGATCGGGAAGGAAGCGATGTAACCTGCCACGCCCTTCTTCGACATCTTCGCGGCGATCTGGCCCTGGATGTAACGGCCCTCGTAGAAGCGCGAATTGTAGGTGGCAACGTTCGGCGCGGCCTTGAAACCGGTCGCGTGCTCGAACTTCACGTCCGGAAATTTCTGGGCGACCTTGATGGTGGCATCCATGAAGCCGAAAGAGGTGGTGAAGACGAGCGCGCAGCCGGAACGGGCCATGCGCTCGATCGCGCGTTCCGCATCGGGGCCTTCCGGCACGTTTTCCAGGAAAGGCGTCTCGATCTTGGCATCGAGCGCCTTCTGAAGCTCCTGGCGGCCGATCTCATGCGCCTGCGTCCAGCCGCCATCCGTGCGGGAACCGACGTAAATGAAACAGACCTTCGTCTTTTCCTGTGCCTCGGCGCCGGTCACGAACCCGCCAAGCAAGGCGGCCGATGCGGCAAGGGCGATAATCAATTTCTTCATTTCCTGACCTCTATTGGCTTGAAGACGGTTTTGTTGTGGTGCCGCGGTCACCGATCGGGGACAAAGGGTTTCCCGAGCGACGCCGGCGTGTTGATGAGCGTCGTGCGGCGATTATGCGAAATGATGATCAGCACGACAATAGTAGCCGCATATGGAAGTGCGGACAGGAATTGCGAGGGGATGACGATGCCGAGGTTCTGCGCCAGTATCTGCGCATGCAGCTGGCCGATGCCGACCGCTCCGAAAAGATAACCGCCGGCAAGCACCCGCCATGGCCGCCAGGAGGCGAAGACCACGAGGGCAAGCGCGATCCAGCCGCGGCCGGCCGACATGTTCTCCACCCATTGCGGCGTATAGACCAGCGAAAGCTGGGCGCCGGCAAGCCCGGCACAGGCGCCTCCGAACATCACCGCCAGATACCGGGCGCCGATGACGTTGATGCCGAGCGCGTGGGCGGAGGCATGGTTGTCGCCGATCGCCCGGATCTTCAAACCCCTGCGGCTCCTGAACAGGAACCAGTTGATGCCGATGACGAGCGTCACGGACAGGTAGAAGATCAGGTCCTGGCTGAACAGGACGCGACCGAAGAACGGGATGTCGGAGAGCAGCGGGATGACGATCGGCTGCAGCTTGATGCCCGGCAGACCCACGAAAGCCTCACCGAGCTGGCCCGAAAGACCAAGCCCCAGAATGGTGAGCGCGAGACCCGTCGCCACCTGGTTGGCGACCAATGTCAGGGTCAGGAAACCGAAAAGCAGAGAAAACAGCCCCCCGCCGACGATGCCGGCAAGGATGCCGATATAAGGCGAGCCGGAGAGCTGAGCTGCCGCGAAGGCGCAGACCGCACCCATGATCATCATGCCTTCGACGCCGAGGTTCAGCACGCCGGCGCGTTCCGCCACCAGCTCGCCGAGGGCTGCGATGACCAGCGGCGTCGACGCGGTGATGACGGTCAGGAGGATCGCCTCGAACATCAGCCAGTCACCTCCGCCGGTTTCGTTCGTGCGAAGACCAATCTGATCCTGTAGTGGATCAGCGTGTCGCAGGAGAGCACGAAGAAGAGCAGCAGCCCCTGGAAGACGCGGCTCACCTTGTCGGAAATGCCGATCGAAAGCTGCGCCGCCTCGCCGCCGAGATAGGTGAGCGCCAGCACGAGGCCGGAGGCAATGATGCCGAGCGGGTTCAATCGGCCGAGAAAGGCGACGATGATCGCCGTGAATCCGTAGCCGGGGGAAATCACCGGCTGCACGTGGCCGATGGAGCCCGAGACTTCGGAAATGCCAGCCAATCCCGCGAGCGCGCCGGAAAGCAGCATCGAGAACCACACCATGCGCCGGGCGGAGAAGCCGGCAAAGCGCCCTGCCCGCTCCGACTGGCCGAGCACGGAAACCTCGAACCCTTTCAGCATGAAGCGCATCATGAACCACAGGGCCACGGCGGCGACGATCGCGAAGACGAAGGCCCAGTGGGCGCGGCCGGAGGACAGGATTTCCGGCAGCACCGCCTCGATCTGGAAACTCTTGGTCTGCGGGAAATTGTACCCCTGCGGATCGCGCCAGGGACCACGCACCAACCAGTCGAGGAAAAGCCCGGCGATATAGACCAGCATCAGGCTCGTCAGGATCTCGTTGGTGTTGAACCTCGTCTTCAGAAGCGCCGGGATTCCGGCATAAAGCGCGCCGCCCGCCATACCCATGACCAGCATCAGCGGCAGGATCATCGGCGAATGCCATTCCGGATAGAGCACAGGCAGGATCGAGCCGGTGATCGCCCCAATGGTGAACTGGCCTTCCGCGCCGATGTTCCAGTTGTTGGAGCGGTAGCAGACGGAGAGGCCTACCGCGATCAGGATGAGAGGCGCCGCCTTGATCGCAAGCTCGTGCAGCGACCAGATTTCGAGCAGCGGTTCGACGAAATAGACATAGAGCGCGTTGAGCGGGCTTTTTCCCAGCAACCAGAACATGATGGCGCCGAAGACGAGCGTCAGCACCAGCGCCAGCAGCGGCGAGAGAAACGAAAACAGCGTCGAGACACGGGCGCGCTTTTCGAGCTCAATGCGCATAGGTGCCCTCCGGCCTGGAAGGCGCCGCGTCCGATATCGAATGGCTTTCGTGAATGCCGCCCATCATCAGGCCGATGCGCTCCAGCGTCAGCGTGCCGGCCGGATGCGGTTCGGAGAGCCTGCCTTCCGAAATCACCGCGATATTGGTCGCCACTTCGAAAATCTCGTCGAGGTCCTGGCTGATCACCACCACCGCCGAACCCGCCTTGGCAAGATCGATCAGCGCCTGGCGGATGCGGCTTGCCGCGCCTGCGTCGACGCCCCAAGTCGGCTGGTTGACGACAAGGACCGCAGGCTGGCGGTCGAGCTCGCGTCCGACGATGAATTTCTGGAGATTGCCGCCGGAAAGCGAACCGGCGAGCGGGTCCTCACCGCTCTTGCGGACATCCATCGCCTCGCAGATGCGGCGGGTCGCGGAACGGACAGCGTCGTGACGGATGATCGACGCGACGCCGCCTGCCAGAAATGCCCGCTTGTCCGACTGGCTGCGGGCCAGCAGGAGGTTGTCCGAAAGCGCCATGGCGGAAACTGCCGCATGGCCATGACGCTCTTCCGGCACGAAGCCCGCGCCGAGCAGCCGGCGGCCGCTGATGCCTATGCGGCCGACCGCCTTGCCGCGGATGCGGATCGCTTCGTCCTCGGAGACCGGATATTCGCCCGACAACGCATCGAAGAGCTCGCCCTGCCCGTTGCCCGCCACACCCGCGACCGCCAGCACCTCGCCGGCGCGGACTTTCATGGAAATGTTCTTGAGCGAGACGGCAAAGGGCGTTCGGGCGGGCACCGAAAGGTTGCTGACCTCGATACGGATATCGCCAAGTGCAGCACCGTCGTCCCGATGCACCTCCGCGACATCCGAGCCGACCATCATGCGTGCGAGCGAGGCGGGCGTTTCCAGCTTCGGGTCGCAGGCTCCCGTGACCTTGCCGTGGCGCAGAACGGTGGCGCGGTCGCAGATGCGCCGCACCTCCTCCAGCCGATGGCTGATATAGAGAACCGAGCGGCCCTCGGCCTTGAGCTTGAACAGCGTTTCGAACAGCCGGTCGGCCTCTTGCGGCGTCAGCACCGAGGTCGGCTCGTCGAGAATGATGAGCCTGGGGTTCTGGAGCAGCGCCCGGACGATCTCGATGCGCTGGCGCTCGCCGACGGAAAGATCGGCCACATGCGCCTTCGGGTCGAGCGGCAGACCGTAGGCCCGGGAAAGCGACGCGGCTTCCTCGGAAATCCTCGACAGCGAAATCTTCGGATCGAGCGACAGCGCAATGTTTTCCGCGACCGTCAGCGCCTCGAACAGGGAGAAATGCTGAAAGACCATGCCGATGCCAAGCTGCCGGGCCCCGCCTGGCGAGGCGATCGTCACCGGCATGCCTTCCCAGAGGATCTGTCCGGCGCTCGGCTGCAGGACGCCGAAAAGCATTTTCACCAGCGTCGACTTGCCGGCGCCGTTTTCACCCAAAAGCGCATGGATTTCACCCGGCGCGATATCGAGATCGATCGCGTTGCACGCGGCAAAGCTGCCGAAAAGCTTGGTCAAACCTCGAACCGACAAGAGCGGAACGGCCGCCGGGTCATCGGATAACGTCACAGAACCCCCTGTTTGCCGCCTTTGCCCCACCTTCTCACGAGGCTTCGCGGGCATGGCAGCGCATTGTTTTTCCGAACGCTTCCCAAGACTTAAAGCCTCAGCGCGCGTCTGTCATATTGATACCGTTTTTGTTGCTTCGCACAACATGAAAGACGAGGGAGAAAAACAAGGTCCAACTATTTTCCGAGATTGGGAAAGAGCTGCAGCACGCCGCCGATGCAATACAGATAGATCCCGCTGGCGACCACGCCCCAGATGACCCAGCCGGGTGTGGCGAAATGCAGAAGAAGCGAATAGCCGCCCAGCGCACACCATATGAGACATATGGCGAGATTGAGCGGCCTCAGCCGCTTGACCCGGACCGGATGCAGGAAATTGATCGGCAGGAACGTGAGGACGACCGAGACGGATACGAGGATCATCGCGGTCGTTGCACTGGCATCGATGACGAAGAGCGTGAAGATCACCATGTTCCAGACCACGGGGAAGCCGGAGAAGAAATATTCCTCCGTCTTCATGCCCATGTCCGCATAATAGACCGCGCTGGAGACGACGATCGCTCCGGCGGCCAGGAAGGACCAGGGCTCGCCGATCATGCCGCTCTGGTAGAGAGCGAAGGCCGGCAACAGAACATAGGTGACATAGTCGATGATGTTGTCGAGCGTGTCGCCGGACCAGTTCGGCAGGACTTCCTTGACCCGCACCTTGCGGGCGATCGGCCCGTCTATGCCGTCGACGAGCAGCGCCAGGCCGAGCCACCAGAACATATCGACGAAACGATGCTCGGCCGCCGCGACAACGCCGAGGAAGGCAAGAAAGGAACCCGAGGCCGTCAGGAGATGAACGGAGAAGGCGCGGATTTCCGCATAGGGAACGTTCCGGTAGTTGAAGATTCGCCTGATCACGCGTCAGTCCCGCCTTTCGCTCATCCCCGACGTATGCGGCCAATCCGCATGCTTTGCAACCGGCTTGACCCTTTCCATCCGCCTAAAGCGTTGCTTTTTCTATGCTGCGCCGCGATGCCCCATGGATATGCGCGCGCGGAAGTTCTAGTTAATCCGTCACGGACATTCGCAAGCAGGACGACGGACATGCAGCATTTCGAAATCGCCGTGGTGGGCGCAGGACTGGCCGGATCGGTCGCGGCCCTGGCGCTCGCGCGCGCCGGCCGCAAGGTGGCGCTCATCGCTCCCGCATCCGAAAGGACCGACGAGCGCACCACGGCGCTGATGGACCAGTCGATCCGGTTCCTGGAGCGGCTCGGCCTATGGGAAGACATAGCGCCGTCGGCGGCGCCCCTTTCCATCATGCAGATCATCGACGGCACCAAGCGGCTGTTGCGCGCGCCGGCGGCCCAGTTCCGCGCCATGGATGTCGGGCTCTACGCCTTCGGCTACAACATCCCCAACCGGGCCCTTTCCAGGACACTGGATGCCGCCGTCTCGGCCGAACCCAACATCATCAAACTGGAGCACAGCGTCGGGATGCTGGATTATAACGACGAACGGGCGGCCATCACGCTTTCGGATGGATCGACGATTACCGCCGATTTCGTCATCGGTGCCGACGGCCGGAAATCGAAGACCCGCGAGGCCGCCGGGATCGGTGTGCGCCGCTGGTCCTATCCGCAATCGGCGCTGGTGCTCAACTTTGCCCACACGCTGCCGCACGGCAATGTCTCGACCGAATTCCACACCGAAACGGGGCCCTTCACGCAGGTTCCCCTGCCCGGTTCGCGCTCCAGCCTCGTCTGGGTGGTCAAGCCGCAGGAGGCGCAGCGCCTTGTCGAACTGCCTGCCGGGGAGTTGTCCCGGGCTGTCGAAGACCGGATGCAATCGATGCTCGGCAAGGTGACCGTCGAGGGGGCGCCGCAAGTCTGGCCGCTTTCCAGTCTGATGGCCGACCGGTTCGGCAAGGGGCGGCTGGCGGTGATCGGGGAAGCCGCGCATGCCTTTCCGCCGATCGGCGCGCAGGGCCTCAACCTTTCGCTGCGCGACATCATCGCGCTCACGGAACTGCTGGCCGCCATGGGCGACCGGCCGATCCCGGCGGATGCGGGCGAGCGCTTCAATCGCCGACGCCGTCCGGACGTCATGAGCCGCACCTTCGGCGTCGATCTCCTGAACCGCTCGCTGCTTTCGGATTTCCTGCCCGTGCAGATGTTGCGGGCCGCAGGCCTGCACATTCTCACCAGTGCGCCGCCGCTCCGCAACCTGCTGATGCGCGAGGGGATCGAGCCGGGCCGCGGCTTCCGCGCCGTCATCGACGCCTTGCGCCTACGGAACGAGGTCCGGCGGTAGCATCCCGGAATGGATGAGGTAGAGCAGAACCGGTAGCGTCAGTACCGAGGCCGCAGTGATGATCAGGATGCTGGCCGAGGCCCTTTCCTGCCAGATGCCGTATTGCTGGCTGATGACGAAGACATTGGTTGCCGTCGGCAGCGCCGAAAGCAGCATCGCCGAATAGATCCAGACCGGATCGAAATTGCCGATCACCGAAAGCACCGTGTAGGTGGTCATCGGCAGGACGATCAGCTTGAAGACGGCGATATAGCCGATCTCCGCCGGCACGCGCCTGATCGGCCGAAGCGCAAGCGTGACGCCCATGGCGAAGAGCGCGCAGGGCGCTGCGGCCTGGGCGAGATAATCGACCAGCCGCCGAAAGGCCTCGGGCGGCTGGACCGAGAAGGCGGCGAAGCAGAAGCCGAGCGCCGTTGAGATGATGAAGGGGTGCAGCGCCACTTTCCGGGCGATATCGGTAACGACCTGCAAGAGCGGGCGCTTGTCGCCGCCCGCCATCGCCATCATTGCCGGCGCGACGATGAAATGCGCCGCGTTCTCGAAGCAGACGATCAGCGCCACCGGCACTGCCGCCGCTTCGCCGAAGGCGAGCAGCGCAAGGCCCGGCCCCATATAGCCGATATTGCCGTAGGCTCCTGCGAAGGACTGGATGGTGCAGTCGGCAAACGAGTTGCGGCGAATGAAGAAGCCGATCAGGAAGAGCACGAGGAAGATCAGATAGGTCGCGCCGATTTCGCCGAAGATGAAATCGGCCCGCGTCAGCTGCTCCACCGGCGTGCGCGACACGAGCTTGAAGAAAAGTGCCGGAAGGGCCGCGTAGATGATGAAGGTATTCATCCAGCCGAGCGCCTCGGCCGGCTGTTTGATGACCTTTGCGGCGAGATAACCAATGAAGATCAGCCCGAAGAAGGGCAGCAGCAATGCGACGATATCGGCCATCATTCCCCTGCCCGAAGCCGGGCCGTGTTGGAAGGAGCCTTCCCGTTAGCCGATTTGCATCAGGATTGGAAAGGTCTGCTGGAACCAGATCGCGGCGGAACTGACGAAACCGAAAATGAAGGCGAGGCCGGTCAGGATCAGGAAAACGCCCATGACCTTCTCGACCATGCCGAGATGGCGGCGGAAACGGGCAAGGAACCGCATGAAGGCACCGGAAAAGCCGGCGGCGATCCAGAAGGGCACGGCGAGCCCCAAGGAATAGATGGCGAGCAGCGTCGCCCCCTCGCCCACCGTATCGCGCGAAGCGGCCACGCCGAGAATGGCCCCGAGCACCGGACCGATGCAGGGCGTCCAGCCGAAGGCGAAGGCAAGGCCCATGATGTAGGCGCCGGAAAGCGTCGCGGGCTGCCCGCCCCCTTGAAAGCGTGCCTCGCGCGCCAGAAGGCCGATCCGGAACACGCCCAGAAAATTCAGACCCATGACGATGATGATCAGGCCGCCGATCTTGGAGAGAAGATCGAGATGCTGGCGAAGCAGCACGCCGATCGTCGAGGCTCCGGCGCCGAGCGCCACGAAGACCGTCGCAAAGCCGAGCGTGAAGAAGAGCGCCGACATCAGCACCGCCTTGCGCGTGCCGTTCCCCGAATCGACGACCGCCGCACCGCCATCGCCACCGCCGCGGAACTGATCCACCGAAATGCCCGCCATATAACAGAGATAAGGGGGCACGAGCGGCAGAACGCAGGGGGAGAGGAACGACAGGGCGCCGGCAAGAAGCGCGCTCAGGAGGGATATTTCGGCAATCGACACGTGTGGCTCCGGCTGACGGGCTTTTCGGCGCCCGCGGCTGTGCCTCAGGTAATAGCCCAAGGCCCCGAATGCCAATCACCTTTTCGCTCCGGGCGGGGAAAAGCGTCAAGACGCCGCATTTTTGCTGTTTTTGCGGGTTGACCGCAAGGTGTCGCCTGCATATGTTCCGCGCACTTTCAGGGACGCGCTCCGGCGCGGCCACGGGAGAGCGTAGCTCAGCCGGTAGAGCAACTGACTTTTAATCAGTAGGTCCTGGGTTCGAATCCCAGCGTTCTCACCACCTTAAAAATCCTTCATCTTTCCCGCGAAGCGACATTGTTACAGATAAGTCAGGTTCCTACCGGGCAATCTGCGGGTGCACGGCGTCGAGCACGGATGATCTAACCTTTTGAAGATATGGAATGTTCTTCCTCAAGCTTGCAGCCTGAGGGTTAAGATTGGGTCGGAAATTCGGCAAACCCCGGCGTTGGAACCTTATTTATTGTTAAGCTGACTGCTGCGGATCGAAAGCGTAATTTCACATCGAGGCTGAATACCGCCGGCGGCAGGGACGTGCCGCGACGCGACGGTATGAGACAGCCCGCCGAAACCTCTGAGATCACAGTCGGAGGCGCGCCGTGCGCTCGTTTGTTCCAATAAGCCATCGACCGGCAGAATCGCCACGGCATCCGCCCGGATAAAGCCGACCTTCGACGGGCAAGCCGCGCTCGCTCCTCGCCCGCCAATCTCAACCAATTACCCACCGGCTGCGGAGGCTCTCCGCGGTCCTGATCCCTCTTGCCCGCAACGCCGCCTCCCGGCGTACCGGGCACCGGCAGATGAAAGGAGATCATCATGTCCAATATCCTCCGCAAACATCGTATCGCAGCACTTCTCGGAGCCGCAATCGTCGCCGTTCCGCTTGCGATGCCCGTCGTCCTGGGCACCAGCGCCGCCCATGCCGCAACCGATGCGCCGCCCATCTCCGGCATCACCGCCCCAGGCGGCTCCTTCGCTCCGATCGTTTCGGCCGACAAGCCTGCCGTCGTCACCATCACCACCACGATGAAGGCGCAGAATGTCAGCTCCGACGAGAGTTCGCTCTTCGGAGACGATTCGCCCTTCGACGAGCAGTTCCGGCAGTTCTTCGGCCAGCAGGGTATTCCGATCCCGCGCCAGATGCCGCAACGGCCGACAGAACGCGCCGAAGCCCTCGGCTCCGGCTTCGTCATCACCCCGGACGGCTATATCGTCACCAACAACCACGTGATCGACAATGCGACGAGCATCAAGGTAACCCTCGACGACGGCACGGAGCTGCCCGCGAAACTCGTCGGCGCCGATGCCAAATCCGATCTTGCGGTGGTCAAGATCGACGCGCCCAAGCCGCTGGCCACCATTGTCTGGGGCGATTCCGACAAACTCAATGCCGGCGACCAGATCCTTGCGATCGGCAATCCCTTCGGCATCGGCACGACCGTCACGGCCGGCATCGTCTCCGCCCGCGGCCGCGACCTGCACAGCGGCCCCTATGACGATTTCATCCAGATCGATGCGCCGATCAATCACGGCAATTCGGGCGGCCCGCTGGTCGATCTTCAAGGCAAGGTGGTCGGCATCAATACCGCGATCTACTCGCCGAACGGCGGCAGCGTCGGCGTCGGTTTTGCCATTCCCTCCGACCAGGCCCAGAAGGTCGTCGCCAAGCTGATGAAGGACGGCTCGATCGAACATGGCTTCATCGGCGTGCAAATCCAGCCGGTGACCGCCGATGTCGCAAGCGCGATCGGCCTCGGCAGGCCGGAAGGGGCGCTGGTCGCCAAGGTAAGCGAGGACACGCCCGCCGCCCGTGCGGGTATCGAGACGGGGGACGTCATCACGGCGCTTGGCAGTCAGGCGGTCAAGTCGCCGAGGGACCTGTCGCGCATGGTCGCCGACCTCGCGCCCGGCTCCAGGGAAGGCCTCACCGTCTGGCGTCAGGGGCAAAGCAAGGAGCTGAACATCACCGTCGGCGGCAATCAGGACGACCAGAAGCAAGCTTCCGCCGCCAGCGGCGACAAGTCGAGCCCGGCCGCGCAGCGTGTCCCGACGATCGGCGTCGGCCTTGCCGATCTCACGCCCGATATCCGCCAGGCGCTCAATCTGCCGCGCCGGGAAAGCGGTGCGGTGATCGAAAGCGTGGCTCCCGACAAGCCGGCGGCGGATGTGGGCCTGCAGCCCGGAGACGTCATCGTCTCCGTCAATCAGCGGCCCGTCAAATCCGCGGGCGAAGCCAAGACCGCCGTCGCGGAAGCCGGCAGAGCCGGCAGGAAATCGGTCCTGCTTCTCATCCAACGCGGCGACAACCAGACCTTCGTGGCGGTTCCCTTCTCCGTCGGCTGAGCGGTCTGGACAGTCTTTCCGCATCGGCGCTGCCGGATTTTCGGCTCAGACAGCGCCGATGCGGATGCTCCAAAAAGGAGAGCCGGCAAACGCAGAAGCAATACCTGCCGAAAAACTTAAGCCGCACGATTTCTTCTGAAGCAACCTGCACCGGAACCTTCGACTATCCGCACCGTTAGTATGGCCGAAGGAGTTCTTGATGCGAATTATTTTTGTCATTCTCGTTTTCTCGGTGCTCAGCATCCTGGCATTCAAATACAAGGATCAGTCGCTCGGTGAGGTCGACATCCTGGCTTCGCCGGCGGAGCTTTCGGCAAAGAACTAGGTCGGTATCCGCGATCGGGGATACCGGCCGCCGGCCTGCCGCAGCCTCTTCGCCGGCTTGACCATTCCCATCCTGCAACCATATTCCCCAGCGCCACCTCCAAGATCATTTTCCGAAAACGAGAGATTTCATGGCCAAGCCCAAGATTGCGATCATCATCACCAGCACGCGCGATGTCCGCTTCGGCGAAAAGCCGGCCAAGTGGATCTACGATACGGCGTCGCAGCGCGACGACATGGAGTTCGAGATCGTCGACCTCCGCGATTTCCCGCTGCCGTTCTTCAACGAGAAGGCTTCCAACGCCTGGGTTCCGACCGAGAACGAAACGGGCCGGCGCTGGCAGAAGAAAGTCGCGGAATTCGACGGCTACATCTTCATCGTCGCCGAATACAATCGCTCGATCACGGCGGTGCTGAAAAACGCCCTCGACTATTCCTACAACGAATGGAACCGCAAGCCGGCGGCGGCCGTCGGTTACGGCAGCGTCGGCGGCGCGCGGGCCGTGGAGCACCTCCGCAACATCGCCGTGGAGCTGCAGATGGTCCCGACCCGCCCGGGCGTCCACATCCAGGGCGCCGACTTCTTCGCGGTGTGGCAGCAGGAAAAGAATCTGACCGATCTCACCCATCTCGAACCGGGCGTGAAAACCATGCTGGACGATCTTTCCTGGTGGGCGACAGCCCTGAAAACGGCCCGCGAAAAGACCTGAGCGCTCTTCACGAGAGATTGATCCGAAGGTTCAGGTCCCCGGCCGGAACCTTCGGATTCGCTGGAACGTTTCATGGCGATAAGGAGTGATTGCCATGAACTTCCGAAACGCCCTGATCGCCTTGGGATCGGCGATCGCGGGCGGCCTCGTGGTCGCCCTTCTTATGCATCCGGCAAACCCGACCACGGCCGCAAAAACCGACCGGCTCAGCGGACCGCCGTCGGAAACCGCCTTCCTGCCGGAACGTTTCGGCGTTCCGAGCTCGACGCAATAGATCAGCGTTGAGAAACCTGGCGAAAGCCGGCGCCTTCCAATGCGCCGGCTTTCTTTCAATGGACGGACTTGCCGCCTTCTTCCTCTTCGAACGAGACCGCCACATCGCCGTCGGCCGAGAGCCGTACCGTGTCCCCTTCGATATCCACGACGAGATCGAGCGGGACGAAGTGATGGTGGCCCTTGTGGCTGCCTTCGCCGCTATCCTTCCGCGTCAGCTTGATCCGGCCACCCTCGATACGGTCGACGGTTCCTACATGAACTCCATCGGCACCGATGACCTCGGCATGTTCCTTGATTCTTTCAGCATCGATCATGGGAAATCTCCTTCCTTGCGCTGCGACAACGCATGAGCCGAGATATCGATGCATACCGGCAGGTATGATCGCACCGCCCTTGCCACCTCGGGCTTCGGCACCACCTTACCGATATTTAAGTATCTCCTACACGCATTTCATGTCATTGGGACCATAGGGAAATCCGCGATGACCATGCTTCCGGCGGATTTGCGCCGCATGACGGCGAAGCGGCGGTGGAGCCTCCAGTTGATCATCATCAAGAGAAGGACATGACCTTGAACGTGCAGAAGACACCGGACCCGGCAGCAAAGACGAGCGCCACGCCCGATCTTGCCGCGATCCTGGCGGCCTCAGGCCGGCGCGACAAGCGCCGCTGGTTCTTCTGGCCGATTCTGGTCGTCGTTCTCGCGATCGCCGCCGTCGGCGGCTATTCCTATTTCGGCAATAACGGGCCGCGCTACGATTATACCACACAGCCGGTGAAGCAGGGCGGTCTTTCGGTCATCGTCACCGCAACCGGCTCGGTTCAGCCGACCGATCAGGTGGATATATCGAGCGAGCTGTCCGGCACGGTGCGTAAGGTCAACGTGAGCTATAACAGCGCGGTCAAGCAAGGCGACGTGCTGGCCGAACTCGATACCAACAAGCAGGAGGCCGACGTCCAGAGCGCGCGGGCCCAGCTTGCCTCCGCAAGGGCCAACGTGCTCAAGGCGGAAGCGGAAGCCGCTTCGGCAAAGAACACGCTCGACCGGCTGACGGGCCTCGTCAGCAACCGCATTTCCAGCCAGCAGGAACTCGACGCGGCGAAATACGCCTACGATTCGGCGCTTGCCACCACGGCCATCAACGAGGCCTCGGTGCTTTCCGCCGAAGCCAACCTGCGGCTCGCCGAAGTCAATCTGTCGAAATTGAAGATCGTCTCGCCGATCGAAGGCATCGTGCTGACCCGCGACGTGGATCCCGGCGCAACGGTCGCCTCTTCGCTCAACGCGCCGGTGCTCTTCACCATTGCCGGCGACCTGAGACGCATGGAGCTGCAGGTCGCCGTCGACGAGGCGGATGTCGGCCAGGTGCGGGAAGGCCAGACGGCGAAATTCTCCGTTGACGCCTATCCGGAACGCAGCTTCCCCGCCACCATAGAGGCCGTACGCTTCGCTTCCGAGACTGTGTCCAACGTGGTCACGTACAAGGCGATCCTGACCGTCGACAACGCAGACCTTCTCCTGCGTCCCGGCATGACGGCGACGGCCGACATCACGGTGCAATCCGTCTCCGATTCGCTTCTCGTGCCGAATGCGGCGCTCCGCTATTCGCCGCCGACGACCGCGCGCGGCCGCGGCGATCTCCTGAGCCGCCTCTTTTCGCCGCCCCGCCCGCGCGGCAATCGCGGCGGCAACGAGGCCTCGGCTGCCGGCCGCGCCGTCTGGGTGCTGCGCAACGGCGTTCCGGAGCGCGTGCAGGTCGAGACCGGTCCGACCGACGGGCAGTTCACGGTGCTGAAATCCGGAGAGATCAAGGAAGGCGATCTGCTGATCACGGATGCCGTCGCGCGGGCCAATTGAGAGGAGACGCCATGACGCTCCCTCCCCTCATCACGTTCAGGCAGGTCTCGAAATTCTACGGGCGCGGGGAAGCGACGATCCGGGCGCTCGACCATATCGACCTCTCCATCTCGCGGGGAGAATTCGTGTCGATCATGGGGCCGTCGGGATCCGGCAAATCGACCGCCATGAACATCATCGGCGGTCTCGACGTGCCCTCCTCGGGCGAATACCTGTTCCAGGGCATTCCGACCAGCAGCTTCGACCGCTCGCAGCTCACCCTGCTGCGCCGGCATATGCTGGGCTTCGTCTTCCAGGGATTCAACCTGCTCGCCCGCACCTCCGCCGTCGAGAACGTGGAACTGCCGCTCGTCTATCGCGGCATGGACCACAAGGAGCGCCGCCAGCGTGCGCTCGCAGCCCTCGAACAGGTGGGGCTGAAGGGCCGTGAGGGTCATACGACGCAGGAACTTTCCGGCGGCCAACAGCAGCGCGTGGCGATCGCCCGCGCCATCGTCACCGACCCCGCCGTGCTGCTTGCCGACGAACCGACCGGCAATCTCGACACCAGGACCAGCATCGAGATCATGGAGCTGATAACCAGGCTCAACCGCGAGAACGGCATCACCGTGATCATGGTAACCCACGAGGAGGATATCGCCGCCTATGGCAAACGCCTGCTGCGTTTCGTCGACGGCCGTCTCGCTTCCGACCAGGCCCAAGTGAAGGAGCCGGACCGTGTTTCTTGAAACGGCAAAACTCGCCTGGCGTGCCATCAGCCGCAACATGCTGCGCTCCTTCCTGACCGTGCTCGGCGTCGTCATCGGCGTCGCGGCGGTGATCGCCATGGTGACCGTCGGCAACGGCACGACGGCCCGCGTCCAGTCGGAGCTTTCCCGCCTCGGCACCAACACGCTTTTCGTGCGCCCCGGCCAGTGGGGTCCCGGACGGGCGAGCACGGAAGCGAAACGCTTCACCGACAGCGACATTCTGGCGATCCAGGAGCAGGTAAGCGGCCTCAGGGCCGTGGCCCCGGTGAACCGCGGCACGGCCACCGTCATCGCCGGGGGAGCCAATCACTCCACCAGCGTGATCGGCACGACCAACGACTATCTGATCGCCCAGGATTGGGATCTGTCGCTCGGCCGCAGCTTCCTGCCGAACGAGGACCGCGGCAGCCAGGCCGCCTGCGTCATCGGGGAAACGGTACGCCGGGAGCTCTTCGGCTCCGCCAATCCGGTCGGCCAGAACATCCGTGTCAGCAATGTCGCCTGCCCGGTCGTCGGCGTGCTCGCCGTCAAGGGGCAATCGGGAATGGGCGACGACCAGGACGACACGGTCGTCATGCCGCTGAAACTGCACCAGCGGCGGATCGGCGGCACGAAGACGATCAGCAGCATCATTCTTTCGGCACAGGACGGCGTCTCGACGGCCAAGGTGCAGTCGGACGTGGAAAGCCTGCTGCGCGAACGCCGCCGCATCGCGATCGGCCGCGAGGACGATTTCTCGGTCAACGACATGTCGCAGATCGCCGCCGCCATGACGGGCACCACCGTCCTGCTCACCGGCCTGCTCGGTGCCGTCGCGGCCGTCAGCCTGCTCGTCGGCGGCATCGGCATCATGAACATCATGCTGGTGTCGGTGACCGAACGCACGCGCGAGATCGGCATTCGGCTGGCGATCGGCGCGCTGGAGCGCCAGGTGCTGACCCAGTTCCTCGTCGAGGCCGTGATGCTGTCTATCTTCGGCGGCGTGACCGGCATTGTCGCCGGGCTTACGCTCGCATTCGGCGTGGTCAGCTACCTGCAGGTGCCCTTCGTGGCGAGCCCGACGATCATCCTGCTGGCCTTCGCCTTCTCAGCGGCGATCGGCATGGTCTTCGGCTATTTTCCCGCCCGTCGCGCAGCACAGCTCAACCCGATCGAAGCGCTTCGGCACGAGTGAGTAAATAGGCGAGAAGGCCCATTTGGTACGCCCTCCTCGGGCTTGCCCCGAGGATCTGCAACGGCCTAATATATTGAATAGCTTAGATCCTCGGACAAGTCCGAGGATGATGACGGACGAACCAGCGCGTCAGACGCGTGCTTCCGCTTCGCGTTGCTTGGCAAGCGCTGCGAGGTCCGCCGGCTTCAGCTCGACGGAT
This sequence comes from Neorhizobium sp. CSC1952, assembly GCF_030378245.1. Lineage (NCBI taxonomy): Bacteria > Pseudomonadati > Pseudomonadota > Alphaproteobacteria > Hyphomicrobiales > Rhizobiaceae > Neorhizobium > Neorhizobium sp. CSC1952. Next base: position 4,335,600 of record NZ_CP128416.1, read on the forward strand.
TCGCCGCAGCCGCAGGCCGATGTCTGGTTCGGGTTCACGAAGGTGAAGCCGGAGCGCATCCTGGTGACTTCGAAATCCATCTGAGTGCCGAGGAGATAAAGCACGGCAGAAGGCTCGACCCAGACCCGCGCGCCTTCGCGTTCAATCAAATCGTCCTTGGCGTTCGGTTCGGTGACGAGATCGATCGTGTATTCCATGCCGGCGCAACCGCCCTTCTTGATCCCGACGCGGATGCCCTTGGCGTCCGGTCCGGAATTGGCCACGATCTGCTTGACGCGCGTCGCGGCGGCATCGGTCATCGTCATAATTGCGAAGCCCATGAGCTCATTCTCCTTCCACAGCCGGGTTCAAGGCCCGGTGTTATCGGAATCAATGTAGTACCGGCCAATTAACCGATCAATACCAGCTAGCCACATGATCTCATCTGAAAAGTCTACAGCTTTTCAGGATCATGCTAGTACCAGCCGACGGCGACCTGAGCCTCTTCCGACATGCGGTCGGGGGTCCAGGGCGGATCGAAAGTCATCTCCACCTCGACGCCGGAAACACCTTCGACGGCGCCGACGGCGTTTTCCACCCAGCCGGGCATTTCGCCGGCGACCGGGCAACCCGGAGCGGTCAGCGTCATGACGATCTTCACCATGCGGTCGTCTTCGATATCGATCTTGTAGACGAGGCCGAGTTCGAAGATGTCGGCCGGGATTTCCGGATCGTAGACCGTCTTCAGCGCCGCGACGATGTCGTCGCTCAAACGGGCCAGTTCATCGGCCGGAATGGCGGATTGGATGATCCCTTCGCGGGCGTCCCATTTCGGTTCCGTTTCATCGACAGCCATCACAAGCTTCCTCAGGCAAAGAAATTGCGCGCATATTCCAGCGCATCCGCAAGCGCGTCCACTTCGGCGCGGGTATTGTACATGCCGAAGGATGCCCGGCATGTGGAGGTCACGCCGAAGCGTTTCAAGAGCGGCATGGCGCAATGCGTGCCGGCGCGGACCGCGACCCCCTTGCGGTCGATCACCATCGAGACGTCATGGGCATGGATGCCGGCGAGCTCGAAGGAGAAGATGCCGCCCTTGCCGGGCGCATTGCCGATGATGCGCAGCGAATTGATCGCCCTGAGCCGCTCGGCCGCATAGGCCGCAAGGTCCGCTTCATGGCGGGCAATCGCCGCCCGGCCGATCTTGTCCATATAGTCCAAAGCATAGCCCAGCCCGATCGCCTGGACGATCGGCGGCGTGCCGGCTTCGAAGCGATGGGGCGGATCGTTGTAGGTGACGTTATCCTCCGCCACCTCGAAAATCATCTCGCCGCCGCCCTGGAACGGCCGCATCTCCTTGAGGCGATCCATCTTGCCGTACAGCACGCCGATGCCCGAAGGGCCGTAGAGCTTGTGGCCGGTCATCACGTACCAGTCGCAATCGATGTCGCGCACATCGACCGGCATGTGCACGGCGCCCTGGCTGCCGTCGATCAGAACCGGAATGCCGCGCTCATGCGCAATGCGGCAGACCTCCTTCACAGGAACGATCGTGCCGAGCGCATTCGACATATGGGTGATCGCCACGAGCTTCGTCTTCTCGGTCAGGGACTTCTCGAAATCCTCGATATGGAAGGCGCCCTCGTCGTCGACCGGCACCCAGACGAGCTTCGCCCCCTGCCGTTCGCGGATGAAATGCCAGGGCACGATGTTGGAGTGATGCTCCATGATCGTCACGACGATCTCGTCGTCCGCGCCGATCTTCGGCATGCCCCAGCCATAGGCGACCGTGTTGATCGCTTCCGTCGAATTCTTGGTGAAGACGATCTCGTCGACCGAGCCGGCATTCAGGAAACGGCGCACCTTTTCGCGCGCCGCCTCGTAAGCCTCGGTCGCGGCATTCGACAGGAAATGCAGGCCGCGATGCACATTCGCATATTCGCTCGAATAGGCGTGCCTGATCGCGTCGATCACCGCCTGCGGCTTCTGCGCCGAGGCGCCATTGTCCAGGTACACCAGCGGCTTGCCATGCACCATGGTCGACAGGATCGGAAAATCCCGCCTTATGGCGTCAACGTCATAGGCGGTCACTGGTGTCGTCTGGTCCATGTCAGACCCTTTCCTATCGTTGCAGCCGTATCAACCGTCGTGGATGCTCGGCACAAGGCCGAGCATGACGATGGAAAGATCAGTCGCTCTCGTCAGCGACCTCAGGCGTGCTTCTCGAGCCAGGCCGAGATGACGCCTTCCAGCGCCTCGACCAGCTTTTCGTCTTCCAGCTCCTCGACGATCTCCGCCACGAAGGCATTGACCAGCATCGCACGCGCCTTGTTCTCCGGAACGCCGCGCGCCATCATGTAGAAGAGATGGTTGCGATCGATATCGGCGACCGTGGCGCCGTGGCCGCAGACGACGTCGTCGGCGAAGATTTCGAGTTCGGGCTTGGCCGAGAAATCGCCGTCATCGGTGAGCAGCAGCGTGTTGCACGACATCTTCGCATCGGTCTTCTGGGCATCGGGCGCGACCCGGATCATGCCCTGGAAGACGCCGCTGGCCTTGTCGAACACGACGTTGCGGATGATCTCCGTCGAATTGGTGTGCGGCACGTTATGGCCGAGCACCAGTGTCACGTCGGTATGGCTTTCGCCCCCGAGCAGGTTGACGCCGCGCAGCGTCAGTTCGGCGCCCTCGCCTTCCACGTTGATGCGCAGCTCCTGGCGCACCAGCTTGCCGCCGGCATTGACGACGAAGAGCCTGAGCTTTGCATTGGCGCCGAGTTCGACGCGTATCTGGCCGAGATGGGTGTCGGCCGCGCCCTGCTGCTGCAGGATGATCCAGGTGACTTCCGCACCGTCTTCCAGCGCGATGTCACTGATCGAGGACACCAGCGCGGCGCCTTCGGTCACCGCGCGGTGACGCTCGATGATCGTCGCCTTGGACGATGCGCCGAAAGAGACCGGGAAACGCGTGTGGATCTGGCCGGCGCCATGCAGCGCCTGGAGCTCGACCGGCTCTTCCAGTTCCGTATTGGCGGGAACCGTGATCGCAAAGCCGTCGCGCACGAAGCTGCCGTTGATGCGACCGATCGCATCGTCCCTGTCGAGCGCCGTCAGGGCGGCGGCGGCCGAACCGTCGGCGAGCTTTTCCTTGAAGGCCGCGATGTCCAGGCTTTCAATCGAAGGCTTGGCAGCGGCTTCGCCCTGCAGGACAGAAAGAACCTGCGAACCCTCCACGACGGGCGCGATGGGATCGAGCGCCGGTACCGAGACCGCATCCGGAACGGTGCGCAGCAGGTTCTTGAGGTCCGTATAATGCCAGGATTCGATGCGGCGGGTCGGAAGACCGGCCTTCTTCAAATCGTCCAGAAGCCGGTCGCGCTTGCCCGCAACCGTGCCGTCGCCCGGCAGTTCGCCGAACTGGGCGCCGAAGGCTTCGACCAAAGCGGTTTCGGCGGCCGTCAGGCGCATTGTCGTCTGCATGTTCATGACAACATCCTTCCTCGGCGCTTACGCCGCTTCCCCGATGATGTCGGCATAGCCGTTCTCTTCCAGCTCGAGCGCCAGCGCCTTGTCGCCGGAGCGGATGATCCGGCCCTTGTAGAGAACGTGAACGGTGTCCGGCACGATGTAATCGAGCAGGCGCTGGTAATGGGTGATGACGATTGTGGCGCGGTCCGGCGACTTCAGCGCGTTGACGCCGTCGGCGACGATCTTCAGCGCGTCGATGTCGAGGCCGGAATCGGTTTCGTCGAGCACGCAAAGCTTCGGCTCAAGCAACGCCATCTGCAGGATCTCGGCGCGCTTCTTTTCGCCGCCGGAGAAACCGACGTTCAGCGGGCGACGCAGCATGGCCTGGTCGATCTTCAGCTTTTCGGCGGCATCCTTGACGCGGCGCATGAAGTCCGGCGTCGTCAGTTCCGCCTCGCCGCGCGCCTTGCGCTGCTCGTTCATCGCCACCTTGAGGAACTGCATGGTGGCCACACCCGGGATTTCCACCGGATACTGGAAGGCGAGGAAGATGCCCTTGGCGGCGCGCTCGGCCGGATCGAGTTCCAGAATGCTCTCGCCGTTATAAAGGATGTCACCCTCGGTGACTTCGTAATCCTCGCGGCCGGAGAGGATATAGGAAAGCGTCGACTTGCCGGAGCCGTTCGGGCCCATGATCGCGGCGATCTCGCCGGGCTTCACGGTGAGGTTCAGGCCGCGGATGATCTCGGTGCCGTCCTCGGCGATACGTGCGTGCAGGTTCTTGATCTCAAGCATAATTCTTATCCTTCCGGATTTATTCGGTGACGCGTCAGAGCGCGATATTCGGACAGCGGGCCATCAGCCCACGGAACCTTCGAGCGAAATGCCGATCAGCTTCTGGGCTTCGACGGCGAATTCCATCGGCAGTTCCTGGATGACTTCCTTGACGAAGCCGTTGACGATGAGCGCGATCGCTTCCTCTTCCGGAATGCCGCGCTGCATGACGTAGAACTTCTGGTCGTCTGAAATTTTCGATGTGGTCGCCTCGTGCTCCACCTTGCCCGACGCGTTCTTCACGTCGATGTAAGGCACCGTATGCGCGCCGCACTTGTCGCCGATCAGCAGCGAGTCGCAGTTCGTGAAGTTGCGGGCGTTCTCGGCACGGCGATGGATCGATACCTGGCCGCGATAGGTGTTGTTCGAGCGGCCGGCGGAAATGCCCTTGGAGATGATGCGGCTCGACGTGTTCTTGCCGAGATGGATCATCTTGGTGCCGCTGTCGACCTGCTGATGGCCGTTGGACACGGCGATCGAGTAGAACTCGCCGCGGCTGTCGTCACCACGCAGGATGCAGCTCGGATATTTCCAGGTGATCGCCGAACCGGTCTCTACCTGGGTCCAGGAGATCTTCGAACGGGCGCCGCGGCAATCGCCACGCTTGGTGACGAAGTTGTAGATGCCGCCCTTGCCTTCCTTGTCGCCCGGGAACCAGTTCTGGACGGTCGAATACTTGATCTCGGCGTCATCGAGCGCCACGAGTTCGACGACCGCCGCATGAAGCTGGTTCTCGTCGCGCTGGGGCGCCGTGCAGCCTTCGAGATAGGAGACGTAGGCGCCTTCCTCGGCGATGATCAGCGTACGCTCGAACTGGCCGGTATTCTTCTCGTTGATGCGGAAATAGGTGGACAGCTCCATCGGGCACCGCACGCCCTTCGGCACGAAGACGAAGGAACCATCGGTGAAGACGGCGGAGTTCAGCGTCGCATAGAAATTGTCGGAGGCCGGAACGACCGAACCGAGATACTTCTTCACGAGTTCCGGATGTTCGCGGATGGCCTCGGAGATCGACATGAAGATCACGCCGGCCTTCTTCAGCTCTTCCTTGAAGGTCGTCACGACCGAGACCGAATCGAAGACCGCGTCGACGGCGACCTTCGATTTCTGCACGCCGGACAGGATTTCCTGTTCCTTCAGCGGAATGCCGAGCTTCTCATAGGTCTTCAGAAGCTCCGGATCGACCTCGTCGAGGGATTTCGGGCCGGTGACGTTCTTCGGAGCGGCGTAGTAATAGATGTCGTTGAAGTCGATCTTCGGATAGTCGACGCGCGCCCAGGTCGGCTCTTCCATGGTGAGCCAACGACGATAGGCCTCCAGGCGCCACTCCAGCATCCATTCCGGCTCCTGTTTCTTGGCCGAAATGAAGCGAATGATCTCTTCCGAGAGACCTTTGGGAGCCTTGTCCACTTCGATGACGGTTTCGAAACCGTATTTGTACTGATCGATATCGATCCCACGGACCTGATCGATTGTTTCCTGGACAGCAGGCATGCTCATTCTCCAAATCTTGCCGGTTCAAATTCCGGCAATTCTGTCATCTTGTCAGGGGGACAACTGCCACCCTTATGTAGGCGCCAGAAGGCGGTTTTCACACCTTTTGGCAAGCGGAAATTTGCGCTTCCGCAATTTTACCGGCCGCTCATGCGGCTTCGCCCGCCGGTCTTCGGCGAGCGGCAATCTTGCTAAAGGCGGCGAGCGCCCGCGAAATGTCCTCTTGCGTCGTGTCGGGACCGAGCGAAATCCGAAGCGCTCCGAGTTTCGGATCGTGTCCCATGGCCGTCAAAACATGGCTTTCGCCCACTTTGCCCGAGGAGCAGGCGGAGCCGGCCGACAGCGCGACGCCTTCGAGATCGAAGGCGATCTGTCCCGTTTCCGACTTCAGGCCCGGCAAGGTGAAGAAGCAGGTATTCCCCACGCGCGGAACTGCCGTACCATGAATGACGACATCCGGCGCGGCCCGGCGCATGCCTTCTTCCAGCCGGTCGCGCAGCACGCCGATGGCGGCATTGCGCTCCGCAAGGCCTTCAAGCGCCGCTTCCGCCGCCGCGCCGAAGCCGACCACGGCATGGAAATTCTCGGTGCCGGAACGATGTCCCTTTTCCTGTCCGCCGCCGCGGATCAGCGGCTTCGGCATCAAGGCTTCGCCGCGGGAGACGAGTGCGCCGACGCCCTTCGGCCCTCCGATCTTGTGGGACGAGAGGATCAGGAAATCCGCATCGAGCGCGTTGATGTCGACCGGAAGGCGACCCGCCGCCTGAACCGCATCCACCACCATCAAGCCGCCATGGGCATGAGCCAGCGCAGCGGCTTCCGCCACGGGCTGGACAATGCCCGTCTCGTTGTTGACCAGCATGACGGCCACCATTGGGAGGCCGGCATTGCGATCATGGCCGTCCAGCAGGTTTTCGAGCGCCGCCAGATCGATGATTCCGTCGCGGGTGACGGGCACTTCCGTTACGTCAGCCGTATCGAAGCGACCGCCCTCGCGAATCGCCGGATGCTCGATTGCCGAGACGTAAAGCCGGCTGATCGTCAGCGGCGCCCGGCCCATGCGGAACTCCGGCGTCAGCACATGGTTCGCCGCTTCCGTCGCGCCGCTCGTGAACGTCACATGCGTCGGCTCGGCCCCGACGAGCGCGGCCACCTGCCGGCGGGCCTTGTCGACGGCGGCGCGGGCCACTCTGCCTTCACCATGCACGGACGAGGCGTTACCCGGCAATTCAAGCGCATCCAGCATGGCGGCGCGCGCCGGCGCAGCCAGAGGCGCCGTCGCGTTCCAATCCAGATATATGCGGTTGATCGCCATTGCCTGTTTCAGTTCCGTTCCTAGATAGAGGTCGAGTTCCACGTCTGCAGGCGGGAGGCCCGCATTTTCCTTGAAATTTCCTTGAGCCTTGCCTTATGAGACATCGCATCGGGTGCCGCTTGCAGGGCGCCCACAATTTCGAATGGTTCTAAACTGTGTTTTAGAAAAGCTGAGCGGCTTCGTCAAGTCAAACTCGACGCGATCGGCCGGTTTGGAACCTGAGCACGTTGACCGGAGTACAGATGCCCGAAGTCATTTTCAACGGCCCCGCCGGCCGCCTGGAAGGTCGTTACCAGCCCTCCAAGGAAAAAAGCGCCCCGATCGCCATCATCCTGCACCCGCATCCGCAATTCGGCGGAACGATGAACAACCAGATCGTCTACCAGCTCTTCTACATGTTCCAGAAGCGCGGCTTCACGACGCTCCGGTTCAATTTCCGCGGCATCGGACGCAGCCAGGGCGAGTTCGATCACGGCGCCGGAGAATTGTCGGATGCCGCCTCCGCGCTCGACTGGGTGCAGAGTCTGCATCCCGATTCCAAGAGCTGTTGGGTCGCGGGCTATTCCTTCGGCGCCTGGATCGGCATGCAGCTTCTGATGCGCCGTCCAGAGATCGAAGGCTTCATGTCGATCGCGCCGCAGCCCAACATCTACGACTTCTCCTTCCTCGCCCCCTGCCCGTCTTCGGGCCTCATCATCAACGGGGATGCCGACAAGGTCGCGCCCGAGAAGGACGTCAATGCCCTCGTCGAAAAGCTGAAGACGCAGAAAGGCATCCTAATCACCCATCGCATGGTCGAAGGCGCCAACCATTTCTTCAACGGCCATGTGGAGACGCTGATGGCCGAATGCGAGGATTATCTCGACCGCCGCCTGAACGGCGAGCTGGTGCCGGAACCGGCCGCCAAGCGCATTCGCTGAGCGAAACCCGAAACGACCAGTCCCGACGGCCGCTTTTGCGGCCGTTTCATTTCACGGCCTTGATCCCTGCGGGTTCCAGCACCCCCTGCCGGCGTGCCTGTTTGACGCAGTTGCGGCCGGAGCGCTTGGCTTCGTAGAGCGCGGCATCGGCATCGCGCATGGCGGAAGCGAGATCATTTCCGGGCGCGAGTTCAGCCACGCCGAAGCTTGCCGTCACGGTGAAGGAGGACGGAAGCGCGCTCACCGCTATCCCCATCGTCCCACCCCTCAATGCCTGAGCAAACAGCGCCGCCATCTCCGGTGTCGTGCTCGGCATGAAGACCGCAAACTCCTCGCCGCCGACACGGCCGACCACAGCGCTCTTGGCGGCACTCGCCCGCAAAAGATCGCCGAAAGCCTGGATGACCAGATCGCCGCCGTGATGACCGTAGGTATCGTTGATCTTCTTGAAACGGTCGAGATCGCAGAGGATCAGCGCGTGCCGGTCGTTGGGTGCGAACGTGAGCGCCGCCTTCACGCCGTTCTCGAAACCGCGGCGGTTGGCGAGGCCGGAAAGGGAGTCCTTTTCCGAATTGCTGCGCTCGTCCGCCATGATCTCCAGAACGAGCACGGACAGCAGCGTCAATCCCACGGCGACCATGAGCACGGCGGTCGCGCTTTGCGAGATCAGCGCATAGTTCGTGTGGATATAATCCTTGGCGGTCGTCCCCGCTCCTGCAACGACTGCAAGGCCGGCCTTGGCGAAAAAATGCAGGCCGGTCACCAGAAGCAGGCCGCCGAGCGCCCGATCGATCGTCAGCCGGCGCGTGGACGAAAAGACGGCAGCGGCGCTCGTCAAGATAACGAACGCGAAAGGCGTCTGATAGGGAAAGGCATGCAGGGCGGTTCCGCGCGGCAGGTCATAGATCAGCATATCGAGGAAGATGCCGGCCAACAGGAAGCCGACCGCCTTCCTCAGGTCGATTTTGCGGCCGTAAAGCTCGCCGACGCCGCCCCTCAGCAGGATCATGCCGGTAAGCACGGTCGAAAAAGCCCCGATCGCCCAGAATTTGGGGATGTCCGTGTAGGCGACCAGCAGTTCGCAGAGTGCCGAAAGCGAGGCAACGGCAAAACCTGCCGCAAACCAGAGGGCGGCGCTCCGCGAACGGCTGCGGGTCGAGACCACCGCAAAGACCAGCGAAAAGGAAATGGCGATGATGAAATTCACCGCCAGGAAAAAGGCCGCCCCGTTCATCACCCACCGGTGCAGGAATCCTGCACGCCACCCCTGGTTACCGCGTCCGGACCGGATGTTAAAAGCGCATGAACAAGAAAACGTTAATGCCTAAAATATCAATGCCGTCAGGGACGTCGTGTCCCGCCGGACCGACAGGAGGCCGAGAGGTGCCGCCCTTTCATTCAAAGCGCTGATTCCTCCCAGCATCACTTTTGAAGTGATTGCCGGCAAAAACAGTGCTAGAGGCGCGGCCATATCCATAAAACACACATCCCGCAGAGATAGGTCATGTCCAGGTTCAAGTCCGATTTCCTTCGCACGCTCGACGAGCGTGGCTTCATCCACCAGGTCTCCGACGAGGCCGGTCTCGATGAACTGTTTTCGAAGGAAACCGTAACGGGCTATATCGGCTTCGACCCGACGGCGCCGAGCCTGCATGTCGGCAGCTTGATCCAGATCATGATGCTGCATTGGATGCAGCAGACCGGCCACCGGCCGATTTCCCTGATGGGCGGCGGCACCGGCATGGTGGGCGACCCCTCCTTCAAAGATGAAGCACGCCAGCTCATGACCATCGACACGATCGAGAGCAACATAGGCTCGATCAAGCGCGTCTTCTCCAATTACCTCGCATACGGCGACGGCCCGAAGGACGCGCTGATGATCAACAATGCCGATTGGCTTCGCGGGCTGAACTATCTCGAGTTCCTGCGCGATGTCGGCCGGCATTTCTCGGTCAACCGGATGCTTTCCTTCGAGAGCGTCAAGACCCGTCTCGACCGGGAGCAGTCGCTGTCGTTCCTGGAGTTCAACTACATGATCCTCCAGGCCTACGACTTCGTGGAACTCGCCAAGCGGTACGATTGCCGGCTGCAGATGGGCGGCTCGGATCAATGGGGCAATATCGTCAACGGCATCGATCTCGGTCACCGCATGGGGACGCCGCAGCTCTTCGCCCTCACCTCGCCGCTGCTGACCACGTCGTCGGGCGCCAAGATGGGCAAGTCCGCGACCGGCGCGGTCTGGTTGAACCCGGAGATGCTGTCGGCCTACGATTTCTGGCAGTACTGGCGCAATACCGAGGATGCGGATGTGCCGCGCTTCCTGAAGCTCTACACGACGCTGCCGATGGACGAGATCGCCCGGCTTTCGGCGCTCGGCGGCGCCGAGGTAAACGAGATCAAGAAGCTCCTCGCGACCGAGGTGACGGCAATCCTGCATGGCCGTGCCGCAGCCGAGGAAGCCGCCGAGACGGCCCGCAAGACTTTCGAGGAAGGCGGACTTTCCGAGAACCTGCCGTCGGTCGAGGTGCCCTCTGCCGAGCTCGATGCCGGCATCGGCCTCCTGACGCTCATCGTGCGTGCCGGGCTTGCCGGCTCGAACGGCGAAGCCCGCCGCCACGTCCAGGGTGGCGCGGTGCGCATCAACGACCAGCCGGTGAGCGACGAGCGAAAAGTGATCGGAACCGGCGAAGTCACCAGCGACGGCGTCATCAAGCTTTCGCTCGGCAAGAAGAAGCATATCCTGGTGCGTCCGGCCTGATCCGGCAACACGTTGAGGAAGATCGGAATGGGCCGCTTCTGCGGCCCTTTTCATTGGAATTCGAAGATCTGGCGGAAGATGCCGGGGGCGATCAGCGACAGCGGATTGACGGTCAAGCGCGGCTTGTCGAAGGCCCCCTCCAGTTTGAAGGTGATGCCCAGCAGGCCGCGGTCGCGACCGTTGCCGAGTATGGCGCCGATCAGGGGCAGCTCCCCGAACAGGCGGTTCAGCCCGTAAGCCGGCATGAAGGTACCGGTCATGTTCATGTTGCCCTTGCCGTCCCGCACAAGGCCCTGGAACGTCGCGCCGATCTGCTCGCCGCGCACCACGCCGTTTTCCACGGCAAGGCTTCCGCCGCGGTAGAGAAGGCTCGCGAAACCACGCTGGAATTTGGCGGAGGTCACGTCGATATTCCGCCTCGTCGCCGAACTCAGGCTGCGCCCCTCCTGGTCCGGCGTCGAAACCAGCGACTGGAGCTTTTGCTCGTTGACGAGCGAAAAGCTGCGCAGATCGATGGAACCTGCCCAGGCGTCCCCTTGCGCCTTCAGCCTCAGGTTCAGGAGCCCGCCGCGCATGTTGTCGTAAAGGTCCGCGAAGCGGATCACCGCCCCCGCATCGCCGCTGGTGACGGAGATCGTATCGCCGCGGTTCATCTGGCTGACGACCGCCTGCCCGCTATCCGTCACGCCGGAGAAATCGGCGGTCGCGATATCGCCGTTGCGGCTGGAAAACAGAAGCGAGACGTTCGAAAGCGTCTGATCGTTGAAGCCGATCACGCGACCCAGCTTGGCGCGTACGCTCGCGTCGCCGTCGTCGCTGCTTCTGCCTCCGCTTCCGCCCTTTCCGCCTGCCCGCAGCCTGGTGATGATCGGCCGCATATCCATGACCGAGCCGGTGATCGAGACGGCAAAACTGCCTTTGGCGCGCTTGACGGCAACGGCATAATTGTCGGCCGGCGAAAGCTGCACATTGGAGAATTCGGCAGATGTCAATTCATCGCCGTTGAGCGAGAGGCTGCCTTTTACCCCGAAACCGTCGCCTGACAGTTCGAAATTGCGGATATCGCTGCGCCCGCCATCCTCCGAAAGCTCGAACTGGGCCTTCGCCGGAATGCCGCTCCCCTTGGTCCAGCCGAGCCACGGCACGGAAAGCGCCGCACGGCTCAGGTCGAGCGAGACCGCCTGCCGGCTTGCGTCGATGCGCGTCAGCTGCGCCGTCACGGTTCCGTCGATCATGTCGGAAAGGCCAGGCGCCAGCTTTTCGCGCTGATCGTTGTTGAGGACCGCTTTGATGACCCGCTCGGGCTTCGTCGCGGATCCGGCATCGACCGGTTCGACCAGGGTAATGTCGGCCGGAACGTCATCGATCCTGCCGTTGGCCACGAGCCTCGCCGTCTGGGTATCGATGTCCAGGGTGCCGTCCAGCGCGCTGATCTTGCGGCCGGAGAATTCCGGACCGAGATTGACGTGGTCGAGCTCGGCATGGGCGTTCCAGGTCGGCTTCGGCGGGTTATGGGCATTGATCAGGCCCATGCGCGCGGTGAGGTCGACGCGCGCATTTCCCGAAAAATCCTCCGGCTTGAACTCGGTTCCCTTCAGCGCATTGATCGGCTGGAAATTCGCCAGCTCCGTCACCGCGTCCGCAGGTCCCGCAAGTTTCAGCGAAAGATCCGCCATCAAGGGCTTGGCATAGGTCGAGGGAATGGAAAAACGGCCGCCTTCCACCGCGACGAACCGGCCGGACGGGAAGAAGGAGGCCGCGCGGGCGACATCGACCTGCAGCAGTTGCCCGTTCAATGTGAACCGGCCGTCGATGTCGCGAAGCGGAGGGATGTCGCCGGGGAGATTCATTCGCGCATTCGCGAGATCGAAGCCGATCTGCAGCTCGTTCTCATCGAGCTCCAGCGGAATTCCGGGTCCCTTCATGCGGCCCGCGGGAATGAAGACCGCGATCGAGCCGTTGGTCACGGTCCCGCCGAACATGTTGTCCATGACCCATTCGCGCGGTTTTCGCGCCATCCAGAATGGCCACAGCTGCTTGACGCCGGTCACCTCCATATGCGGCAATTGCGCGCCGAAGCTGATCTCGGGCGAGTCGCTGCCGAAACGGACCTTCAGCGATCCGGCCATTCTCCCAAGCGGACTGGACACGCCCATTTCGTCGAATTGCAGCTCCCGTTCGACCGAAAGATAGCGGCCGGTCGCCTTGAGATCGAACCGTGCCGGCTGCTCGCTTTCCGTGGCGCCCGTGGCGGTGCCGCCGCTGATCAGGAGATCGAGGCCGAAACCGAGACGCGCGTCATTCGGATCGAGCCTGCTGAGATCGATCACTGCGCCGGTGAACGGCAGGACGGTCGGCCCGAAGCGGGCTTCCGATTGCAGGAGCTCGATCGAGTTCTTGGCGAAATCGTAGGAAATGTTGATCTCGGCGCCGGTGAAGACCTGCTGGAGCCCGTCGAAATAGAAGTGACCGGGAGATTGGCGGAGCGTTGCGGTGATCGCGGGCTTCGTCGTCTCCCTTGCGCGGACGGCGGCAAGGTCGAGATCGAGCGAACCCTCGATCCCTTCGCGCGGCGCGCCGTCTTCCGTGCGTTGCAACAGGAAAGGTGTCACCTCCAGACCGGTGAGCTTCGCCGACAGCGATGTCGTAACGCCTTCCACGGTCTTCGACGCAGCCGTCAGCACGGCCTTGCGGCCGTTCAGGCTGATCGCCCCGTTGATCTCCACCTCGCCTTCGGCGCTGCGGGTCAGGTTGAGATCGTCCACGACGAGAGTGGTCGGCGTCCGCCCGGGTGCCGCCGGCAGCAGGATTTCGATGCCTGAAATGCTGACCGAGCCGGTGCCGGTGCGTTCGATGAGGCCCCGCGCCTCGTCGAGACGCTGGAATGCCTGTTCCAGCAGCGCGGGCATGGCGTCGATGCGGACTTCCGAGAGCGGCAGCGGATCGCCGGAGGGGAGTTGCGCCGTATCGAGCCGGATATGTTCCGCCTCCATGTGTTTGATCGATATGCGGCCGGCCAGAAGCGCCAGGGGGTCGATGGCCATGCGCATGGCGCCGGTCCGGCTCAGATGCCGGCCGGTCGCCTGTTCGACGATATCGACGTCGCGGGCCTCCAGCGCCAGGCGAAAACCCGAATCGAAACGGATCGCGGTCGAACCGACCGACGCTGCGTAACGCGGGCCGATCGCATCGTTGAGCGCGCTCTGGGCGCGTGCGGAAAGCGTTCCGTCGGCCACGCCGCTTTCGATGGCGAAGACGGCGCTGCCGATCGCGAGGATTACCAGCATGACGAACAGCACGACCGTCTTGCCGAATCGCTTCACCCGCGAACGCGGCGGCGGACAATGGACGATGATCGGATCTTCCGTCTTTGCAGAGGGAAGTTCGTGCAGCGGAACAATGTCTTTCCGGCTGAAACTGACCCTTTCTCCGCGAATTTCCGCCATCAGGTTGAAACTATCTTTCCATATTCGGGAGTGATCTGGACGTCGCGCGGGCCAGTATATACCGATTGCGGCGACAATCACTCAAGATACCGGCAAAAGAAAGGAAATCCATGCCTCATTTGGCGATCGGAGACACCGCTCCCGACTTCGAACTCCCCCGCGACGGCGGCGGCCGCGTGTCCTTGAAACAATTTTCCGGCAAACCGGTCGTTCTCTATTTCTATCCCAAGGACGATACCGAGGGCTGCACCAAGGAGGCGATCTCGTTCACCGGCCTCCTCCCGGAATTCGAAAAAGCGGGAGCTGCCGTCATCGGGGTATCCCCGGACACGGTCAAGAAACACGACAAGTTCGCCCAGAAACATGGGCTCTCGATCATCCTCGCTTCCGACGAGGACACGGCCCTTGCCAATCTTTACGGCGTCTGGAAGGAGAAGATGATGTATGGGCGCACCTATATGGGTGTGGAGCGAACGACCTTCCTGATCGGCGCAGACGGGCGAATCGCCGGGATCTGGCCGAAGGTGAAGGTCGCAGGCCATGCCGAGGAAGTTCTGGAAAGCCTCAAGGCGTTGTGAACGGGGACGCGTATATCCTGATGTCGGACGAATTTTCGATCACCTCGTTGAGGGGCGGCGCAACCACGGCGATTCTTTCGGCCGATCTCGACATCAAGACGCGGCTGGCGCAGGAAACCGCCACCCGCTGGTTCGAGCGCCGCCTGTCGCTGCGCTCGCCGCTCGATCCGCCGCTGCCCGAGCGGCCCGGCCGCCCGGAAAAGCCGGAACTCGTGCCGCCGAAGGCGGTCGGGAAGCGTTCGCTCCACACGGTCAACGGCCGCATCGCAACCCTGCATGCGATCGCCCATATCGAGCTCAATGCCGTCGATCTGGCGCTCGACATCGTCGCCCGTTTCGCAACCCAGCCGGTGCCGAACTCCTTCTTCGACGGCTGGATGCAGGTCGCCTTCGAGGAGGCCAAGCATTTCCGCATGGTCCGAGCCCGGTTGAACGAGATGGGCGCCGACTACGGCGACATGCCCGCCCATGACGGACTATGGCAGGCCGCCCATTCGACCCGCAACGATCTGACCGCCAGGCTTGCCGTCGTGCCTCTCATTCTCGAAGCGCGCGGGCTCGACGTGACGCCGTCCCTGCAGGCGAAGATGCGCGAGAGCGGCGATCTCGAAACCGCCGCGATCCTCGACGTCATCTACAACGACGAAAAGGGTCATGTGGCGATCGGGGCGAAGTGGTTTCGCTTTCTTTGCGCCCGCGAGCGCAAGGACCCGGCCGCCACCTTCCAGCAGCTCGTACGCGCCAACTTCCGCGGCTCCTTGAAGGCGCCTTTCAACGATATCGCTCGCGCCGAGGCGGGGCTGACGCCCTCTTTCTACCGTTCGCTCACCTCCACCAGCAATGCCTGACCCGTCGAAGTAAAGCATTGGTTAACCATAACCGTGTGTAATCCGGCCATGGGTCAGCGACGTCAGGAGTCGCATCTCAGGGGGCAGCACGTGGCGAAGGGAACCGAAAACCGGGTGTTTGGGAAACGTGCGCCTCGCCACGTTCTCATCCTCGCCAGCGGCGAGAAGATCCGCCACATGACCATCCGGCCATGGATGGCGGCCCTTACCTTTTGCTTCTTCGGCGTCTTTGCGATCGGTTATCTCGCGGCCACGTCCTATCTCGTCATCCGCGACGACCTGATCGGCGCGACCATGGCGCGCCAGGCGCGGATGCAGCACGACTACGAGGACCGGATTGCGGCTTTGCGCGCCCAGCTCGACCGGATCACGTCCCGCCAGCTCCTCGACCAGCAGGTTGTCGAACAGAAGGTCGAAAAGCTCCTCGAACAGCAGAACACCCTCTTCGACCGGCACGGCAAGCTCGGATCGCTTCTGAACCGCGCAGAGGAATCCGGCCTCAAGGCACCTGAGACGATCGCTCCCACCGCCTTGCAGCCGGCATCCGGAGAACGCCGGGCATCACTTTCCGGCGGCAGCGGCATCCAGGCGATCGAAAAACTTCTTTCGAGCAAGAATTCGGCGGCGCCTCTCGATGCGACGAGTGCCCTCGGTTATGCGCCGCTGCGCGAAAACATGGCCGACCGGGCCGATCGCGTCTTCTCCAAAGTGACGCTGTCCCTGAAGAACATCGAGAAGCAGCAGCTCGCAAAAATCGCCGACCTGACGACGGGAGCCGCGCAGACCGCGGACGCGATCGCCACCATCCTGAAGCGGACGGGAGTGGATGTGGCCTCCGAGGCGAATGCCGGCGCTAGCGCCGGCGAAGGCGTCGGCGGCCCCTATGTCGAGCCGCAAACGGATACCAACGCCTTCGACGCCTCCCTCGACGAGCTTGACGCCGCGCTCACCCGGCTGGAGAGCGTGCGCGAGACCGCGCGAGACCTTCCCTTCGGCAATCCTGCCCCCGGCCATGCGGTCACCAGCCGCTTCGGCAACCGCATCGATCCCTTCCTCGGTCGCCTGGCGTTGCATGCCGGCATCGATTTTCAGGCCGAAACCGGTCAGGCGGTGAAGGCGACCGGCGCCGGCAAGGTAACGATAGCCGGTCTTTCGGCCGGTTACGGCAATCTGGTCGAGATCGATCATGGCCAGGGCATCGCCACCCGCTACGGCCATATGTCGAAAATCCTCGTCAAGGAGGGCGATATGGTCTCCGCCGGCGACGTCATAGGCCGGGCAGGCTCAACCGGCCGCTCCACCGGCCCGCATGTGCATTATGAAGTGCGCCGCGATGGAAACCCCGTCGATCCCAGCCGTTTTCTCAATGCCGGCATGAAGCTCACGACCTATCTCAACTGAAGAGATTGCCCTCGCATCGGACAATTCTTTGCCACTGAAGAATAGCCGGCTTCGACCTTTACCGTCTTCGTTCACCAATCCTAAGCCCAATCGCCCTGTTTTCCTTGACTTTCAGGCTTTTTGGTCCTATGTCGCGGCCAGTCGTCGGCCTGTCCTGTGCCGACTTGCATAGTGTTCGCATAGAACCGGAACGGAAACAGAATTCCCTTTGACCACATTCGCTGATCTTGGCCTGAGCCAGAAAGTCCTCTCCGCGGTCGCCGACGCGGGTTACTCGACCCCTACGCCGATCCAGGTAGGGGCAATCCCGCATGCGCTGCAGCGCCGCGATATCTGCGGCATCGCCCAGACCGGAACGGGCAAGACCGCCTCCTTCGTCCTGCCGATGCTGACGCTTCTGGAGAAGGGCCGCGCCCGCGCCCGCATGCCGCGCACGCTGATCCTGGAGCCGACCCGCGAGCTCGCCGCGCAGGTCGCTGAAAATTTCGACAAATACGGCAAGAACCACAAGCTCAACGTCGCGCTGCTGATCGGCGGCGTCTCCTTCGAGGACCAGGACCGCAAGCTGGAGCGCGGCGCAGACGTGCTGATCGCGACGCCCGGCCGCCTTCTCGACCATTGCGAGCGCGGCAAGCTCCTGATGACCGGCGTCGAGATCCTCGTCATCGACGAGGCCGACCGCATGCTCGACATGGGCTTCATCCCGGATATCGAGCGGATCGCCAAGATGATCCCCTTCACCCGGCAGACGCTGTTCTTCTCGGCCACCATGCCGCCGGAGATCCAGAAGCTTGCCGACCGTTTCCTGCAGAATCCGGAACGCGTCGAAGTCGCAAAGCCCTCCTCGACCGCCAAGACCGTGACGCAGCGCCTCGTCGCCTCCCATAACAAGGATTACGAGAAGCGCGCCGTGCTGCGGGATCTCATCAAGGCGCAGGACGAGCTCAAGAACGCGATCATCTTCTGCAACCGCAAGAAGGACGTCTCCGAACTCTTCCGTTCGCTCGAGCGCCATGGCTTCTCCGTCGGCGCGCTGCATGGCGACATGGATCAGCGCTCGCGCATGACCATGCTTGCGAACTTCAAGGACGGCAATATCAAGCTGCTGGTTGCTTCCGACGTCGCCGCACGCGGGCTCGACATCCCGGATGTCAGCCATGTGTTCAACTTCGACGTGCCGATCCATGCGGAAGACTATGTCCACCGCATCGGCCGCACGGGCCGCGCCGGCCGTTCGGGCCGCGCCTTCACCATCGTCACCCGCGCCGATACGAAGTATCTCGATGCGATCGAGAAGCTGATCGGCGAAAAAGTCGAATGGCAGAACGGCGATCTCTCTGCGCTCCCGGCGCCCATGGAAAGCCACGACAACGAGCGTGGCCGCAAGGGCCGCGATCGTGATAAGGAGCGCGGCCGCGGCAAGCGCGGTGATTCGGGGCGCAGTGATTCGGGGCGCGGCAATTCGGGTCACAGGGCTGACACGAAAAGTCAGGATAATCAGATCGAGGCCGAAGAGGCATTCGTGGAGTCGAGAGTGGAAAACGTGAAACCGGAGCGCAGGGCAGACAGGAAGCCGCACAACAATGGCGGCAACCGCAACACGCGGCCGAACCCTGCCAATGACGACAATCGCGAGCGTCGCGCCCGTTACCACCGCGATCACGACGACGGCCCGACCCCTGTCGGCTTCGGCGACGACATTCCCGCCTTCATGCTGATCGTCGCCAACGCCAAGGGCTGATCCCAAGGTCGCTCGCATGTCTGCAAAACCCGGCATAGATTTTCCCGGCGTCGGTGCCGGGCTGGTGATTCTGCGCGAAGACGGCAGAGTTTTGCTCTGCCGCCGCCTGAAGGCGCCGGAAACCGGGTTCTGGAGCATTGTCGGCGGCAAGGTCGACCTGATGGAGCCCTCCTCCGAGGCGGCGCGCCGCGAAGCGGAAGAGGAAAGCGGCCTCAGGATCGGCAAGGTCGATTATCTCTGCACGGTCGAGGAGATCGTCGAGGCCGACCGGCAGCACTGGATCTCATTGATCTACATCACGCGCGATTTTTCCGGCGAACCGACGCTTGCCGAACCCGACAAGTTGTCGGAAATCGGCTGGTTCGATCTCAGCGGCCTGCCGCAGCCGCTGTCTGCCTTTGCGGCAAAAGCTTTCGCGCATCTTTTGAAATGAATGAAAACGAAAGCCGCCCCGGCAAACCGAAGCGGCTATCTTCATGAAATTATTTTGTTCTTATTCCCGGACGCTACCCGGTCGAGAGATTCGACACCCACGTCCCCACTACGAAGCAATAATAAGCTTCCCTTAGTTTCCGGATCAAGCCGCTAGATTTCGCACTGCAGCGATGATTCGTGCTGCAGTCAGGACTTCGAGTTCGCCCTTACTGCCGCTTCGAAGGCAAGCCGCACCCATTTCCGCATTTCGTCCGGATCGTCGAAGGCTGCCTCCGGCACCGACCAATAGGGCATCGGAACCGGTGTGCCCTTCTTGTTCTCGTAGGTCCATTGACGAGCTCCGGCCGCTTCGAATTCGGGCGCGCTCACGTCATCCGCCTTCAGCATGATCTCGTCGCGCAGATCGATCGCGACGATCAAGCCCTGATGATAGATGCCCTTGCCGCCGAACATGCGGCGGATCGAAACGGGACCGAGCCCTTCGAACATCTCCTCGATGCCGGCATTGTCCATGAGCTACCCCCTCAGCACGCCACCCGCAGCCGTCACCGCCTCGGGCGTATCGACATCGAGATGGGCCGCCGGGCCGATATCGACATCGATGACCGACAGACCGGAATTTTCAATGATGGCGCGCGCACCGACATCGCCTTCGAGTCGAAGCACGGCATCATAGGCGACACGCGGCAGGATGATCGGATTGCCGCGCTTGCCTTCCGACACCGAGCGGACCACCACACCGCCGCCCGCCTCGCGGAAGGCCGCGATCAGCATGTTCACATGGTCCGTCGTGACACCCGGCATATCCGCCAGCATGACGAGGATACCATCCTTTTCGGCCAGTTCCGGCGCCGAAAAGCCGGTCACCAGCGAACCCGCCATGCCCGAGGCGTAGCCGGAATTGAAATGCAGGCGGATATCGAGACCGGCGAGAGCCGCTTCGATCTCCTCGCGGCGATGTCCGGTGACGGCGACGACAGGCGATGCCTGCGAGGCCGACAGGACCTCGGCGCTGCGTCGCACGAGCGGCACGCCGCCGAACTCGGCAAGCAGCTTGTGCGGTCCCTCCTTGCCCATGCGCCGCGCCTGGCCGGCCGCAAGCAGCAACGCTCCGACCGACAATGTCACCTTCTTCTCCGCCGTCGCATCGCGCGGTCGCGGCCGGGTCGGAATTTCCATCAGCAGCCCTCCCACGCCCATGCCGGTGATATCGAAGGAGGTCGGCGTCTCGCCCGCCATCAGCCGGTTCAGCACCCAATCGAACCCGTTCTCCTTGGGGGACCTGGCGCAGCCCGGCGCGCCAAGCACCGGGACCTCGCCAATCCGGCCGAGCACCAGCAGGTTACCGGGATCGACCGGCATGCCGACCTGCTCCACCTCGCCGCCCGCACGCCGGATGGCGGCCGGAATCACGTCGTCCGCATCGGCCACCGCAGAAGCGCCGAAGACGATAACCATAGCCGGCTCATCAATTTCCCGAGACTTAAGCTCTCGCAGAACCTCGGTCAGACGATCGGCGGAATGCGGGATTCGGATCTCTTTTATGAGCCGGCTACCGGATGGCGCGAGCCGTTGCTCCAGCAGCCTGGCCGTGCGGTCCATGACCGAGGCTTTCAGCGACGGAAGCTCGGTCGCGACCAGTGTCACCGCTCGGGGACGGAAGGTTTTCACCTCGAAAGCAACCGCTTCCGACAGAAGCGAGACGGCTTGCGCGACCTTGTCGCCGCCGACCGCCAGCGGAATGATCTTGACGGTCGCCACCATGTCACCCGCGCGCACCGCGACATGATCCGCGAGACAGGCAAGCGTGATCGCCGGATCGATGCGATTCAGCGCGTCCACCACCGCCTTGTCGGCAACAAAAAGGCCGTCGACCCTGGCATAGATGTTGACCCGGCCGGTCGTCGCCTCGGAGAAGCGTAGATTGTCGGGCGCGATCGCACCGGCGATCGTCGCTGCCGCTTCGTCCTCCAGCATGTCGCCCGGGTCGAGCCGGACAGCCACCACGGAGGCGACACCTTCCTCCGACAGCCGGACGATATCGCCTTGCGACAGCACCTGCCCTTTCGGCACCCGGCCGGACGGCAAGCGGATGCTGTGGGCCAGTACCGTGCCCTCCGCTTCGCCGAGCTCAAATGTTCCGTATCGCATCGCGGTCACCCGGTAGTGACGAGGTCGCGGCGGCGGAACGCCTGGACGATCTGGGCAAGCGTCGCGAGCGCGATCTCCGCCGGGCTTGCGGCGCCGATATCAAGCCCGATCGGAGCGGCGATGCGGCCGATCTCGTTGTCGGTGCGGCCCAACTCTTTAAGACGTTCGACGCGTTTCGCATGGGTCTTGCGGCTGCCGAGCGCGCCGACATAGAAGCAGCCGGCCCTGAGCGCCTCCGACAGCGGAAAATCGTCGATCTTCGGATCATGGGTCACGGCCGCAAGCGCGGTATAGGCATCGAGCGGACGATCCTTCAGCACGTCCTCCGGCCAGTCCGCGATGAGTTCGACGCCTTCGAAGCGTTCCTCGGTCGCAAAGGCCGTGCGCGGATCGATGATCGTCAGGTCGTAACCCGCGACCGGCGCCAGCTGCGCCAGTGCCTGGCTGATATGCACCGCACCGATCACCACGATGCGCGGCGGCGGCAGGTGCACGTTGAGAAAAAGCGGTTGCCCTTCCACATCGACCGTGCCGACCTTGCCGCTGCGGAAAGCCTTTACGACCTCCTCACCGAGCGGACCGGGCACCGCATCGCCTTCGAGGATGACCTGCACCTTGTCATCGGAAAGATCCGTCACGACGACAGCGGCCTTGCGGTCGCGCCGGGCGGCGTTCAATTTCACCAATGCTTCGAGCTGCATCAGCCGAGCCTTTCCACATAGACGCGGATGCGGCCGCCACAGGACAGGCCGACGCGCCAGGCCGTTTCGTCGGCAACGCCGAATTCCAGCATCTTCGGCGCGCCGGAGGCGATCACGTCGAGGGCTTCGGTGATGACCGCGCCCTCGACGCAGCCGCCGGAGACCGAGCCCTCGAAATTGCCTTCGCCGTCGATGACGAGATGGCTGCCGGCCGGCCGCGGCGCCGAGCCCCAGGTGTCGATCACGGTGGCGATCGCCACCTCGCGACCGGCTTCCTTCCAGCTCTGCGCGGTGGTCAAGGGATCCAATATTCCGGAAACAGTCATGCGACCCTCCTCATATCCAGATATCGCCGCGGGTCCGCAGCTTTTGTATGATCATCCGACAATGCAATCGCAAGATCGGCAAGCGACTGCAGATTGTGAACGGCGCGAAATTCGTCCACATGCGGCAGCATGGCGCGCACGCCGCGGGCTCTCGCCTCGAAGCCGTCGAATCTCAGTAGCGGGTTCAGCCAGATCAGCCGCCGGCAGGAGCGATGCAGCCGGTCCATTTCCTTTTCCAGTTCCTCGACGCCTTCGCGTTCCAGCCCGTCGGTGATCAGCAGCACCACGGCGCCCTGCCCCAGCACGCGGCGCGACCAGAGCCGGTTGAACTCGGCAAGCGTCGCGCCGATCCGCGTGCCGCCGGACCAGTCGCGCACGGCGTCCGTGCAGCCGGTCAGCGCCTCGTCCGGATCGCGCCGGCGCATCTGCCGGGTCACGTTGGTGAGCCGCGTGCCGAACAGGAAGGTATGCACCCGCGTCCGTTTTTCCGTCAGCGCGTGGAGGAAATGCAGGAAGATGCGCGTGTACTGGCTCATGGAGCCGGAAATATCCGCGAGCACGACCAGCGGCGGCGGCGCCATCTTGCGCTGCCGGAAACGCGGCAGGATGAGATCGCCGCCGCTCCGCATGGCTTGCCGCATGGTTGCCCGCGGATCGATCCTCGGCGGACGGCCCGATGGCCGGAACCGGCGGGTCGTCACCTGATCGAGCGGCAGCGCCAGCTTCCGGAGCTCGCGTCTCGCCTGAGCCAGTTCCGCCACCGTCATCTGGGCGAAGTCCATGCGCTTCAACACCTCGCTGGCGGACGTCGTGAAGCGCGAATCCACTTCGATCTCGGGCGGTTTGCGCCCGGGATTTTCGGGCCGGTCGGCGGTGAGCGCATCGCTGACGCGGGTGGCGCCGGCCCTCTGCTTTTCCCGTTCGCGATTGTCGGCAGCCTTGGGCGACATCATCGCGATCATCTTGCCGACGAGGTCGCGCGAACGCCAGAACAGCTTGAAGGCCTCATCGAAGACCGGCTGATCCTCGTGGCGCTTGACGAAGACGGCCGAGAGCGCTGCGTGGAATTCCTCGCGGGAACCGATGCCGATCGCATCGACGGCGGCGATCGCATCCGCTGCGGTGGCCGGCCCGGTCTTCAAGCCGGCGCGCCGGAGCACGCGGGAAAAATAGACGAGATTATCCGCAAGCCGCCCGTCACCGGCCGAAACCATCGCTCCATCCTCGTCAAACCCTGCAGCCATCGTCTCACCCAGCAGCCATCGTCTCACCCAGCAGCCAGCAGTTCCGCCCTGACTTCGTTCAGCACCCGTTCGCCCTCGCCGCCTTTGATGCGCGCGACATCGTCCTGGTATTTCAGAAGCGTGCCGAGCGCATCTGCGATCGTTTCCGGATCGAGCGCGATCCGGTCGAGTTCGGTCAGCGCCGTCGCCCAGTCGATCGTCTCCGCCACGCCGGGATTCTTGAAGAGGTCGAGCGTCCTGAGCTTCTGGACGTAGGCCACGACCTGCCGCGACAGCGTCTCGGCGCATTGCGGCACCTTGCGGCGGATGATCTCCAATTCCTGCGCCGCATCCGGATAGTCGACCCAATGATAGAGGCAGCGGCGCTTCAAGGCGTCGTGAATCTCGCGGGTGCGGTTCGTGGTGATGACGACGATGGGCGGCTCGGCCGCCTTGATCGTGCCGAGTTCGGGGATCGTCACCTGGAAATCCGACAGCACTTCCAGAAGGAAGGCCTCGAAAGCCTCGTCGGTGCGGTCGAGTTCGTCGATCAGAAAGACCGGTGCCGGGCCGCCCTTCTCCCCCAGCGCCTGCAGCACCGGGCGGCGGATCAGATGCCGCTCGGAAAAAAGGTCGGCTTCCAGCGCCTTGCGGTCCTTGACACCCGTCGCTTCGGCAAGCCGGATGTCGAGCATCTGTGCCGGATAGTTCCATTCGTAGACGGCGGAGGAAATATCGAGGCCTTCGTAGCATTGCAGGCGGATCAAGGGCCTGCCGAGCGCCCTGGCAAGGGTCTTGGCGATCTCCGTCTTGCCGACCCCCGCCTCGCCTTCCAAAAAGAGAGGCCGCTTCATCTTCAGCGCCAGAAAGATCACCGTCGCCAGCGATCGGCCGGCAAGATAATCCTTATCCCCCAGAAGCGCGATCGTCTCGTCGATCGATCCGGGCAGCGGGATTGTGTTTCTTTCGTCCGGCATATGACACCTTCTTCAATCGGCGTTCTACAGTGTGCGAAAACCGCGGTCCAGATAGATGAGCGAGGGGCGTGCCTCACCGAAATGTATCGCCTTTACCTCGCCGAACATCACGAAATGCGTCGAGACCTGCTTGATGTCGGTCAGTCTGCAATCGAAGCTCACGACCGCATCGGCCAGCACCGGCGCGCCGGTTGCAAGCGTCGTCCAGGTGCCGAGCGTAAAACGCTCTTCGGCCGGCACGCCGCTCAGGCCCGCAAACGCGGTCGCCAGGGCTTCATGATGCGCCGCGAGCGAGTTCAGCGCGAAGATGCCGCTTTTGCCGAAGATCGCGTTATTTGCATTGCTGCTGTTCAGGCAGGCCAGCAGGGTCGGCGGATTGTCCGAGACGGAGCAGGCCGCCGTCACCGTGACGCCGCGCCTAACCCCTTCGAATTCCGTCGTCACCACCTGGACATGGCCGGCATAGCGCGCCATGCCGTCGCGGTAGAGGGCGGGATCGAGAAAGGAATGGTCCGGCAAAGGCATCTCGTCAAGGGGCGTCACGGGCATGCGGGACCATGTCAGCCCCATATTCCTATTGGAGATATGGTGGCAAAGAGACTTGATGTCCACGTCGGTTGCGGCTTTTTACATCCCATGGCCGATTCTCTTTGACGCTCGCGGCAGGAGGGCTAAATGTGGCCTGAGCCAAGACTTTCAGGAAAAGCATGACAGCACGACGTTTCATCATCGCCGGTTTGCTGGCTTCGTTTCTCGCGTGCGGAACGGCATCGGCGGCGGTGATCGGCGTCGTGGCGCCCCGTTCCGGCCCTTACGCATCCCTCGGCGCCCAGGTCTTCCAGGGCGCGCGCGCGGCGGCGGAGACGGCCGGCGATACGATCGTCGAGATCGATGAGAACTGCGAAGAAAGCGGTGGCGCCGCCGTCGCCAGGAATCTCATGGATGCAAAGGCAGTCGTTGCGATCGGCTTCCTCTGCGTTGAGACCTTGTCAACGGCGTTGCCGCAACTGAAAGCCGCACAGATTCCGGCCATCAGCATTTCCGTCCGCTCCAGGATCCTGATGGAGGATGCGCTGCGCAACGGCTGGCCCTTCTACCGCATTGCGCCCGTGGATGGCGACGAGGCGGAAAAGCTCTCCGAAACCATCCTGAGCGCTTGGAAGGCGGAGCCGATCGCGCTTGTCGAGGACGGCACGATCTACGGCCGAGAACTTGCGAGCGCCATCCGCCAGCACCTGGAGCCGGCGGGCATCACCCCTGTTTTCACCGACACGTTCCGTCCCGGCCAGGAACAGCAGGTGGCGCTGGTACGCCGGCTCGCGAAGGCGGGTGCGACGCATGTCTTCGTCGGCGGCGACCGCAACGACATGGCGATCATCGCCCGCGACGCGGCTTCGGAAAGCATTCCCCTGACGCTCATCGGCGGCGATGCGATGCGGGCGGCCAACCGTCCCGTGCCGCTGCGCGACGGCGTACTCGCCGTCGCACTTCCGGACTATGCGGCCCTGCCCTCGGCCGCGGCGGCGGTCGCAGCGCTGCGTGCCAGGAACCTCGACCCCGACGGATACATGCTGCAGGCCCATGCCGCCGCCGAACTCGCGCATCAGGCGATCCTGGCCGCCGGCCGCCGGCCTGTGGCGGAAGCCATCGGCAGCGGTTCCTTCAACACCGCCATCGGCCCGATCGCTTTCGATGAGCACCACGAATTGAGGGAAAACCCATTCCGCCTGCTCGAATGGCGCGGATCGGCTTTTTCCCTGTCCCACCCGGCGACCGAGTGACGATTGTTCCCGCAAAGCGGGAATGCTAGAGACGCCGATCAAACCGGAGACTTTTCGAGCCATGACCCTGCCCATCCGCATCGCCCCATCCATTCTTGCCGCCGATTTCTCGAAACTCGGTCAGGAAGTGCGCGATGCCGTGGAAGCGGGTGCGGACTGGGTGCATCTCGACGTCATGGATGGTCATTTCGTACCCAACATCTCCTTCGGACCCGATATCATCAAGTCGCTCCGTCCCCATACGACGGCCTTCTTTGACTGCCACCTGATGATCTCGCCTGTCGATCCCTATCTCGAAGCCTTCGCGAAAGCGGGCTGCGACAGCATTACCGTGCATGTCGAGGCGGGCCCCCATCTGCACCGCTCGCTGCAGACGATCCGGTCGCTCGGCAAGAAGGTCGGCGTCACGCTCAATCCTGCGACACCGCTTTCGGCGATCGAGAATGTCCTGGACGACGTGGATCTCATCCTGATCATGAGCGTCAATCCGGGCTTCGGCGGACAGAAATTCATTCCGGCGATGCTGGAGAAGATCCGCGCCGCCAAGGCGATGATCGGCGCCCGGCCGATCGAGCTCGAGGTGGACGGCGGCATCACGGCGGAGACGATCGGCGCAGCCGCCGCGGCGGGCGCGAATGTCTTCGTCGCCGGCTCTGCGGTTTACAAGGGCGAAGGAATCGCGGCCTATCGGAACAATATCGCGGCACTGAGAGCCCCGGCGGAAATCGCACGGCTCAAAACCGCCGCCAAGGACGGGCGCAGATGATGTCGAGCTTGCGATCTTCGGTTCCGGCATGTGCGGCGATGCTCTTTGCCGGTTCTGCGTCCGGAGCCGATATCTCCAGCATCCATCCGATCGGATTTTCCGCCGACGGTCAGGTCTTCGCCTACGAGGAATACGGCATCCAGGACGGCTCGGGCTTCCCCTACGCCAATATCTACGCGCTCGACCTTGCCAAGGATACCTACCTGCCCGGAACACCGTTCCGGGTCCGGCTCGAAGAAGACGGTGCGACGATCGCCAAGGCGCGCTGGCAGGTCCAGAACGACGCGGAAACGGTGATCGAAACCCGGGAGCTTGCCAATCATCCGGGCGAACTCGTGGCCTTCAATCCGGTCACCGAAGTGGACAGCGATCCGCACAAGCTGCGTTACCGCAGCGTGCCCGTCCTGCCGCCGGTCGGCGAACCCGATACGCTGGTGCTCGAGGAGGTTCCGCAGGCGCTCGATCCGCGCTGCGAAGGCATGGTCGAGAAGATGGTTTCCTTCCGCCTGCGGTTCACCGAGCGGGACGGAAAGCCTGCCGATGACGTGGTCCATGAAGACCAGCGCATCCCGTCCTCGCGAGGCTGCGTCGCGGGTTACCGGCTCGGCGGCATCGTCAGCGGCACGGCCATGGGAGGTGCGACGGTCGAGGTCGCGCTCGTCATGGTCCTGAGCGCCGGGTTCGAGGGACAGGACGGCCGCTGGATCGCCATCCCGATCAAGACCGCACCCTGATCGCCTTTCGCCATTCCAAAACTTGAGCTTGGTGCCGCTTCTTGCTACAGCGGCCCCGACACTCTTTGAGAAAGCCGAAAGCCAATGATCCCCCGCTATTCCCGGCCCGAAATGGTCGCCATCTGGTCGCCCGAGACCAAGTTCCGCATCTGGTTCGAGATCGAGGCGCATGCCTGCGATGCGCTTGCGGCAATCGGCGTGATCCCCAAGTCGGCGGCGGAAACCATCTGGGAAAAGGGCGGCAAGGCCGAGTTCAACGTCGCGCGCATCGACGAGATCGAGGCCGTCACCAAGCACGACGTCATCGCCTTTTTGACCCACCTTGCAGAATTCGTCGGCCCCGACAGCCGGTTCGTTCACCAGGGCATGACCTCGTCCGACGTGCTCGACACGTGTTTCAACGTGCAGCTCGTGCGCGCCACGGACCTTCTGCTTGCCGACATAGACAAGCTGCTCGAGGCCCTGAAGCGCCGTGCCTTCGAGCACAAGGATACGGTCACGATCGGCCGCAGCCACGGCATCCATGCGGAACCGACCACCTTCGGCGTGAAGCTCGCCCAGGCCTATGCGGAATTCGACCGCAACAAGACACGCCTGCTCGAAGCCCGGGAAGAAATCGCGACCTGCGCGATTTCCGGCGCGGTCGGGACCTTCGCCAATATCGATCCGCGCGTCGAGGAACATGTCGCCGCCGCCATGGGGCTGAAGCCGGAACCGGTCTCGACGCAGGTCATTCCGCGCGACCGGCACGCCATGTTCTTCGCGATCCTCGGCGTCATCGCCTCGTCGATCGAGCGGCTGGCGATCGAGATCCGCCACCTGCAGCGCACCGAGGTTCTGGAGGCCGAAGAATATTTCTCGCCGGGCCAGAAGGGCTCGTCGGCCATGCCGCACAAGCGCAACCCGGTGCTGACCGAAAACCTGACGGGCCTTGCCCGCATGGTCCGCTCCTATGCGATGCCGGCGATGGAAAACGTCGCTCTCTGGCATGAGCGGGACATTTCCCATTCCTCCGTCGAGCGCATGATCGGTCCGGACGCGACCGTGACGCTCGATTTCGCGCTGGCGCGCCTGACGAGCGTCATCGACAAACTGCTCATCTATCCTGAAAACATGATGAAGAATATGAACAAGTTCCGTGGACTTGTTCATTCGCAGCGCGTGCTGCTTGCCCTTACGCAAGCCGGCGTCTCGCGCGAGGACGCCTATCGCCTCGTGCAGCGCAACGCCATGAAGGTCTGGGAAGAGGGCAAGGATTTCCTGGAAGAACTGCTCGGCGACCAGGAGGTCCGCGCGGCGCTTTCCGAAGAGGATATCCGCGAAAAATTCGACCTCGGCTATCATACCAAGCACGTCGACACGATCTTCAAGCGCGTCTTCGGCGAAGCTTGATGTTACAGGCCAGCGAACACAGATAGGCGGCATGAAAGCTTCCGAAGCCGATATCCTGATCATCCCCGGCTACACCAATTCCGGACCGAACCACTGGCAGACACGGTGGCAATCGAAGCTTGCCACCGCCCGCCGCGTGGAGCAGGCGGAGTGGTCGAAACCTGTCCGGGAGGATTGGGTGGCGCGGGTCGCCGAGGAAGTGAATGCCTCCATCCGCCCGGTGGTGCTGATCGCCCATTCCCTCGGCATCCCTTCCGCGATCCATGCCATTCCGCTGTTCAGGAAACGGGTCGCCGGCGCTTTCTTCGTGGCTCCGCCGGAACTGGACAACCCCAAAATCCGGCCGAAACACCTGATGACCTTCGGCCCCTACCCGCGCGATCCCCTGCCCTTTCCCTCGCTGACCGTCGCCAGCCGCAACGATCCTTTCGGCTCCTTCGAGCATGCCGACGACATCACGGCGGCTTGGGGCTCGCTGCTCGTCGATGCGGGAGAAGCGGGTCATATCAACGCCGAATCCGGCCACGGCCCCTGGCCGGAAGGCACGATGGTCTTCGCCCGATTCCTGAGCCGGCTGAAACCCTGAAGACGCATGAAAACGGCTTTCCCCGTATTTTCGGGGTGCCGCAATTTGAACTGCAATTTTAAGCCGAGCTTAATGGGCACCTGCTAATGTCCGCACTCGTTTTGCGGTGAGCTTAGTCGTGCCGATGCCGTCCAATGTCCTCTCACGCCCGTCAGAGCCCGTAACCGGGGGCATGATCAGCGTGCTGGAGGCGGTTTTCGAGGCGGTTCCCCTGCCTCTGGCGGCAATCGATCACGCCGGCACCCTGCTGCTCACCAACGAGACCTTTCGGCGCGATTGGACCGATCGTCTCCCTCCCTGTTTCCCGGCCTGCTTCATCCCGACGACATCGCGGCGTTCGATGAAAGGCTCGACGCCCTGAATGCCGGCTCCCTGACGGAACGGCTGGAACTGCGTCTCGTCGATCCCGGCGGATTCCCGCGATGGGCGCTCGTTTCCATCGTGCCGCTCGGCCATGGCATGGAAGGCCAGCTCCTTTTCTGTCTGCACTTTGCCGACATCACCGCGCAGAAGAGACAAATCGAGGAGCTTGCCGAGCGCGAGAGCCGCTGGAACAATGCGCTGGTCAGTTCCGCCTCGGGCGTCTGGGATCATAATTACGCGACCGGCCAGAAATACTATTCGCCGGTATGGCGTCAGATCCGCGGAATGTCGCCGGAGGATCAGCTCGCTTCCAGCACGCAGGAATGGCTGGACCTCGTCCATCCCGACGACCGGGACCGGGTCGTCCACGCGATGGAGCGCCAGAATGCCGGCGATCCGGCCTATGCGGTCTTCGAGTACCGCGAGCGCCACAAATACGGCCACTGGATCTGGATCGAATGCCGTGGCGCCTGCATCGAATGGGACGGCAACGGCAAAGCCACGCGCGTCGTCGGTACCGATACGGACATCACCGCCCGCAAGGCGGCGGAAGAAGCCATGGCGAAGATGTCGCGGCGGCTCGACATGGCGCTCGAGATTTCCGGGATCGGCGTCTACGAATCCGACTTCGATACCGGCGAAGTGGACTGGGACGAGCGGATGTTCCGCATCTACGGCCTGCAGAAAGGCGAGGAAGTCGTCATCGGCGGCCTGTGGGAAAGCTTCCTGCACCCCGACGACGCGGCGCGCGTCCAGGCCAACGTCCAGGCGCATATCCGCGATGGCGAACGTTTCTCCGACGAATATCGTGTCATCCTGCGGGACGGTTCGGAGCGAATCGTGCGCACGCGCACCATGTCCTTCACGGACGGCAACGGCCACCGGAAGATGGTCGGCGCAAACTGGGACGTCACGGCCGATGTGATGCTTCATCGCGAGCTCGAACGGGCCAAGACCCTTGCGGAGGCGCGCAACCGCGAGCTCGAAGCCGCCCGCAGCCGCATCGAACACAATGCGATGCACGACCATCTCACCGATCTGCCGAACCGGCGTTACCTCGACGAGATGCTGGACCGCGTTGCGGCCGAATGCGTCCGCGACGGACAGGGCATCGCCATCCTCCACGTGGACCTCGACCGCTTCAAGCAGATCAACGATACGCTTGGTCACAGCGCCGGCGACATGATGCTCAAGCACGTGGCCAAGATCCTGAAGGGGACCATCCGCAAGGGCGATTTCGTAGCCCGGGTCGGCGGCGACGAATTCGTCATCCTTTCGAAATTCCAGGGGTCGCCGCGCAAACTCTCCAATCTCGCCGAGCGGATCATCAGAGAATTGCGAAAGCCGGTCTCCTACGAAGGGCACGACTGCCGTTTCGGCGCCAGCATCGGCATCGCATGCGAGGCGGCGGCGGATGCCGATGCGCGCCAGCTCCTCCTGAATGCCGATATCGCGCTCTACCGCGCCAAGAACAACGGCCGCAACCGGCACGAATTCTTCTCGGCCGACACCCAGAAGGAGATCATCAGCACCAGGCGCATGTCGGACGAGATATTGCTCGGCCTGGAGCGCAACGAATTCGTTCCCTTCTATCAGCTTCAGTTCGACGCCCGGACGCTTGAGATCGTCGGCGTCGAAACGCTGGCCCGCTGGGTACACCCCGAACACGGCCTGCTCTCACCCGTGAAATTCCTGGAAACCGCGGAGGAACTGGACGTCGTCCCGGCAATCGACGGCATGATCCTCGACAAGGCGCTCGCGGATTTCCGCGAATGGCGGCGGCAAGGCCTCTCGATCCCGAAACTCTCGGTCAACGTCTCCTACCGGCGGCTGCGCGATGCGTCGCTGCCGCGAAAACTCAGGAAGCTGGGGATCGAGCCGGATACGGTCGCCTTCGAGCTTCTGGAATCGATCTTCTTCGACGACTGCGACGAGGAGGTGATGAAGACCCTGGCGCGGATCAGGAGACTCGGCATCGACATCGAGATCGACGATTTCGGCACCGGCCATGCCTCGATCATCAGCCTGCTGCGGCTCAATCCTCGGGCGCTCAAGATCGACCGAGAGCTCGTCCGTCTCGTCAGCCAATCCCAGAAGCAGCGGAAACTGGTCGGAACCATCATCGAGATCGGCAGGTCCCTGAATATCCGGGTCATTGCCGAGGGCGTCGAAACCGCGGAGCAAATCCGCATCCTCCGCGATCTCGGCTGCGACGTGCTGCAGGGCTATGCGCTCGCAAGACCGATGCCCCGGTCCAGCCTTCCGGACTTCATCCGTTCGGGCCGCTGGCGTCTTGCCAGAATTGGGCGGCTCCAGGCCGGGGAAGGCTCCGAGCCGCGGCCAGCCCATTCCCGCGGCCCAAAGGAAAAGCCGCGCCCTGCCGGACGCGGCCCGTCATGAAATCAAGGATGCCGCTTACTGGTTCTCGATCTGGGTGACCGCCTCGGCCAGCAGTTCGACCATCCTGGTGCGGATATCCTGATCGGAGACCGAAACGCCGGCGGCATCGAAATCCTTGCGGAGCTTGCGGAAGACATCCTCCTCACCGGCCTCTTCGAAATCGGCGACGACGACCTCCTTCGCATAGGCTTCGACATCCGCCTTGCCGAGCAGACCGGCCGCCCAGAGGCCGACAAGCTTGTTGCGGCGGGCGAGCGCCTTGAACTTCAACTCCTGGTCCAGGGCGAACTTGTTTTCGAAGGCTTTTTCGCGATCGTTGATGCCGCTCATCTCGGGTCTCCCAAAAGTGACTTTGCCTGGACCCCTTAATCAAAAGATAAGCGAAGCGCAATCGGCATGCCGCCGATTGCGGCGCTTGCAGAAGCGAAATCTCTCACGGAATTGATGGATGCCAAGATCCCTGGGACGCGGATCGCCCACCCCGGATTCCGGTCGGCGGTCCGCGATCGAAAACGGCGGCGCCGGCCACGCCGAAATCATGACGCAATTTGGTGGCTATGTCGCAGGAAACCTTGCCGGTGAGACTGGAAATCACCAGATATTCGGCATGGCTGGCGGCAAGTGGCAATGCGCGATCCGACGCATCGTCGGCCTGCTGCGCGGGAACCGTGCCTGGATTGAAGGTCCGACCGTGGCGGATTTGTCTCTGCGGGCTCCACCCCGATCACAAAGAGCGGAATATCATGGTCCCCTGCTTTTCTTGTTCATTACTGTCCCTTCCGACAGGACACCGCCGTTGCCGGAGCAAAAAACTTCAAGAATCCGTGTAATCTGATGTCGAATGATTCCTGTTCGCTTTCGTCAGGAGTTCTCGCTAGGT
The DNA here is from genome assembly GCF_030378245.1 of Neorhizobium sp. CSC1952. NCBI lineage: Bacteria > Pseudomonadati > Pseudomonadota > Alphaproteobacteria > Hyphomicrobiales > Rhizobiaceae > Neorhizobium > Neorhizobium sp. CSC1952. The sequence goes on from NZ_CP128416.1 coordinate 4,369,096, forward strand.
CAAGGTTTTGGAGGCCTGCATTGTGAAACCCGTTCTTTTCCGATAAGGGACCGCTCGAACATCATCCATTGCGCCTGCAAGGGGCGCCAACAAACGAGACAAGAAATCATGAACCGTCGCCGCCGTATCTACGAAGGCAAGGCCAAGATCCTGTATGAGGGCCCGGAGCCAGGCACGCTGATCCAGTTCTTCAAGGACGACGCCACCGCCTTCAACAAGAAGAAACATGACGTCATCGACGGCAAGGGCGTTCTCAACAACCGCATCTCCGAATACCTCTTCACCCATCTCAACAAGATCGGCATTCCGACGCATTTCATCCGCCGGCTGAACATGCGCGAGCAGCTGATCAAGGAAGTGGAGATGATTCCGCTGGAGATCGTCGTGCGCAATGTCGCCGCCGGTTCGCTCTCGACCCGCCTCGGCATCGAAGAGGGCATGGTCCTGCCGCGCTCGATCATCGAGTTCTACTACAAGTCCGACGCGCTTGCCGATCCGATGGTCTCCGAGGAGCACATCACCGCCTTCGGCTGGGCGAACCCGGCCGAGCTCGACGACATCATGGCGCTCGCCATCCGCGTCAACGACTTCCTGTCCGGCCTCTTCCTCGGCGTCGGCATCCAGCTCGTCGATTTCAAGATCGAATGCGGCCGCCTGTTCGAAGGCGACATGATGCGCATCATCCTCGCCGACGAGATTTCTCCGGACAGCTGCCGCCTCTGGGACATCGAAACCCGGGAAAAGATGGACAAGGATCGATTCCGGCGTGATATGGGCGGCCTTCTGGAAGCCTATTCGGAAGTGGCGCGCCGTCTCGGCATCATCAATGAGAACGAGCCGATCCGGGGCACCGGACCGGTTCTCGTCAAGTAATCCAAGGGGTGGATCAGTGATCAAGGCACGCGTGACGGTCACGCTCAAGAACGGCGTTCTCGATCCTCAGGGCAAGGCCATCGAAGGGGCGCTCGGCAGCCTCGGCTTTTCCGGCGTCGGGCATGTGCGCCAGGGCAAGGTCTTCGACATCGAGCTCGAAAGCGCCGACAAGGCCAAGGCCGAAGAAGACCTGAAGGCGATGTGCGAGAAGCTTCTGGCAAACACGGTGATCGAGAACTATACTATCGCTCTCGACTGACGGTTGCGGAGTAGGAAATGGTCGAGATCACGAGTGAATTGATGTATGAGCTCTTGAAGAAGCTTCATCAGCGCTTCGACAAGGTCGATCTTGCGATCAGCGAATTGCGCGCCGACCACATGACCTTGAGAGGACAACTTCACGTGCTGCAGGGGGGCGTCAACAATTTGCGCGTCACCGTTGGGCACATTGAAAATCGTCTCGACCGTATCGAAAACCGCCTCGAATTGCGCGAGCTTGCCGAGGCACAGGCAAGGTTTGAACCGCATCCATGAAATCCGCCGTCGTTCAGCTTCCCGGGCTCAACCGCGATCGCGACATGATCGCCGCGCTCACCAAGATTTCCGGCAACGCGCCGGTCACCGTCTGGCAGACCGAGACCGTTATCCCGGATGACGTCGATCTCATCGTCATTCCGGGCGGCTTCTCATACGGCGACTATCTGCGCTGCGGCGCGATCGCGGCGCGCATGCCGGTCATGCAGGCGATCAAGGAGAAGGCCGACAGGGGCGTGAAGGTGCTCGGCGTCTGCAACGGCTTTCAGATCCTGGTCGAAGCCGGCATGCTGCCGGGCGCCCTGATGCGCAATTCCTCGCTGAAATTCGTCTGCAAGGAAGTGAAGCTCGAAGTGGTCAACGCCGAGACGGACTTCACCCGGGCCTACGAAAAAGGCCAGATCATCCGCTGCCCGGTCGCCCATCACGACGGCAACTATTTCGTCGATGCGGACACCCTGGCTTCCATGGAAGACAGCGGCCAGATCGTCTTCCGCTATGCCGAGGGCACCAATCCGAACGGCTCCCTGAACGACATTGCCGGCGTCATGAACAGAAGCGGCAACGTGCTCGGCATGATGCCGCATCCGGAAAACCTGATCGAGGCAGCCCATGGCGGCAACGACGGGCGCGGCCTCTTCGCCTCCGCGCTCGATGTGGTCGCCGCATCCGCCTAAGTCGGTCGCCCTGCCTTAATCCTGCGGAAACCAGATCAGGACGCTTTGATGCCGTTTACTCCTCGCCTGCCCGCCGTCCTCTCCGTTGCCGTTGCGGGCCTGATCCTTTCGGCCTGCCAATCGGGACGCGAAGCGCCGGCGCAGAATCGCGCTGCGCTGCCGACCATGGAGCGCGTGGCGCTCGCCGCCAACACATGCTGGTTCAAATCGCAGGATGCGGCCTTCAAACCCTATCGGCTGGCGCCCGAGCTCAACTCCTTTTCCGGGCGTCCGCGCATCCTCGCCGTTCCGCGCAACAGTCCTGAATCGCGCCCCGTCCTGGTCGTGCAGGCGGAAGGAAATCCCGCCCGCCTCGACGCCTTCGGCCCCTTGATGAATGGTGCGGAAGGCGAGCGGATCAGGCGCGACGTCCTGCGCTGGGCAGGCGGCGCCAACGGCTGCTGACGGCGCAGCGGGAAAGACGATCCCGCCGCATGCATCCCGCAACCGTTGAATATCCCCCCTGATACAGCTTAAGCGAGGCATGGACAGCCGCGCTCTTCCCATCCTACCAATCATTGATGATCGCCAGGCGATTCGGTGAGGTGGGCACATGCTGATGAAATCCCGTTGCCGTCGTGTTTTCCTTTCGTCCGCACTGACCGCAGCGCTCTTCTCCGCGACATTCAATTCGGCAACCGCACAGGAACCGATATTCGATGAGGCCCGCTTCGGCGTGCTTGCCTCGATCGATGACGGGCATCATGAAGACGGCGTGTTTGCGACGGGCATGCTCTTCTTCGATCCCTGGAGCCATGACGAAGCGCAAGGCATCGACAAGCTCCTGCGCCCGCGAATTCATGTGGGCGGAAGTCTGAGCACCGCCGACGAGACCAGCCAGGTCTATGCCGGTTTATCGTGGACCGCCGACCTCACCGATCGGCTGTTTCTCGAAGTGGGTGTCGGCGGAGCAATTCACGACGGCGATCTCGATGACGACGGCGGATCAGGTCCGGCACTCGGCTGCCGCCTGCTCTTTCACGAATACGCGGCAGCGGGCTTCAAGCTCACCGACAACTGGCGCATCGCCGCGCAGGTCGAGCACTCCTCCCATGCGGAGCTCTGCGATGGCCCGAACGACGGCCTGAGCCATGCCGGGGTCATGCTGGGCTACAAATTCTGAACGCCTCCTGTGAGGAAATCGCCGGATGTCGAGGGTGCAGGCATTTTCCTGTCGCGCCCCTGCCTCACATGCGTTAAAGAGCGGCCAAGCTCGGCCCTTCAATCCAGAGAAGATCATGACCATTCCGAACAGCATCGCGATCACTCCCGAACTCGTCGCCTCGCATGGCCTGAAGCCCGACGAATATCAGCGGATTCTCGATCTGATCGGCCGTGAGCCGACGTTCACGGAACTCGGCATCTTCTCAGCCATGTGGAACGAGCATTGTTCCTACAAGTCCTCGAAGAAGTGGCTGCGCACGCTGCCGACGAAAGGACCGCGCGTCATCCAGGGACCGGGCGAAAACGCCGGCGTCGTCGATATCGATGACGGCGACTGCGTCGTCTTCAAGATGGAGAGCCATAACCACCCCTCCTATATCGAGCCTTATCAGGGTGCTGCGACAGGTGTCGGCGGCATCCTGCGCGACGTCTTCACCATGGGCGCGCGCCCGGTCGCTGCGATGAATGCCCTGCGCTTCGGCGCGCCGGACCATCCGAAGACCAAGCACCTCGTCTCCGGCGTCGTCGCGGGTGTCGGCGGCTACGGCAATTCCTTCGGCGTGCCGACGGTCGGCGGCGAAGTGGAATTCGATCCGCGCTACAACGGCAACATTCTCGTCAATGCCTTTGCGGCGGGCCTCGCCCGCACCGATGCGATCTTCTATTCGAAGGCCGAGGGCGTCGGCCTGCCCGTCGTCTATCTCGGCGCCAAGACCGGCCGCGACGGCGTCGGCGGCGCCACCATGGCGTCCGCCGAATTCGACGAGTCGATCGAGGAGAAGCGTCCCACCGTGCAGGTCGGCGACCCCTTCACCGAAAAATGCCTGCTCGAAGCCTGCCTCGAACTGATGGCGACCGGCGCGGTCATCGCTATCCAGGACATGGGTGCCGCCGGCCTCACCTGCTCTGCCGTCGAAATGGGCGCCAAGGGCGACCTCGGCATCGAACTCGACCTCGACAAGGTGCCGGTGCGCGAAGACCGCATGAGCGCCTACGAGATGATGCTTTCGGAAAGCCAGGAGCGGATGCTCATGGTGCTGAAGCCGGAAAAGGAAGAGGAAGCCAAGGCGATCTTCGTCAAATGGGGCCTAGATTTCGCGATCGTCGGCAAGACGACCGACGATCTCCGCTTCCGCGTCCTCCACCAGGGCGAAGAAGTCGCCGACCTGCCGATCAAGGAACTCGGCGACCAGGCTCCGGAATACGACCGGCCCTGGATGCAGGCGAGCGGCCGCGCCCCGCTGCCCGCCTCTCAGGTCGCCGCTCCCGCGGACTACAACGAAGCACTGCTGAAGCTGGTGGGCTCCCCGAACCAGTCGAGCCGCCGCTGGGTGTGGGAACAATACGACACGCTGATCCAGGGCAATTCGCTGCAGCGTCCGGGCGGAGACGCCGGGGTCGTGCGCGTCGAAAATCATCCGACCAAGGCGCTCGCCTTCTCCTCCGACGTGACGCCGCGCTATGTCGAAGCCGATCCGTTCGAAGGGGGCAAGCAGGCGGTCGCCGAATGCTGGCGCAATCTTGTCGCCACCGGCGCCGAGCCGCTTGCGGCGACAGACAACCTCAATTTCGGCAATCCGGAAAAGCCGGAGATCATGGGCCAGCTCGTCGGCGCCATCAAAGGCATCGGGGAAGCCTGCAAGGCCCTCGATTTCCCGATCGTCTCCGGCAACGTCTCGCTCTACAACGAGACCAACGGCGTCGCGATCCTGCCGACCCCGACGATCGCCGGCGTCGGCCTCCTGCCCGATTGGCAGAATATGGCAAAGATCGGCTCGGCACGAGAAGGCGACAGGCTGATCATGATCGGCACGGACGGCAGCCATCTCGGCTCCTCGATCTATCTGCGCGACATCCTCGACACGATCGACGGCCCGCCGCCGCCGGTCGATCTCGCCGCCGAACGTCGCAACGGCAATTTCGTCCGTTCGATCATCCGCAACGGTCAGGTAAGCGCCTGCCACGATATTTCATCGGGCGGTCTTGCGGTCGCGCTTGCGGAAATGGCCATGGCCTCCAACAAGGGCATGAAGGTGAGGCTCAACGAGCAGCGCGGTCCCGCGCATGCCCTGCTCTTCGGGGAAGACCAGGCCCGCTATGTGATCGCCGTTCCCGCCGACCTTGCCGATTTCGTGCAGGCGAGCGCCGAAAGCGCCGGCGTGCCTTTCCGCCCGCTCGGAACCGTTTCCGGGGACAGGCTGGTGATCGACGATCTCGTCGACGTGCCGGTCACCGATCTTGCCAACGCGCATGAAAGCTGGTTCCCGGCCTTCATGGCCTGATCGAAAGCAAACGGTCGAAAGCTGTGCGATCCCGCTTTGACCACGGAGCGGCTTTGAGGCACTCTGTCGAAAACAAGGGTTCCGCGGTTTCGATTCCGCGGCGGAGAAAAGGGAAGACACCATGGCTATGAGACCCGGCGAAATCGAAGATCTGATCAAGGCGGGCATTCCCGGCGCCAGGGTCACCATCCGGGATCTTGCCGGTGACGGTGATCACTATGCCGCCGAAGTGGTGGCGGAACAGTTTCGCGGCAAAAGCCGCGTGCAGCAGCACCAGATGGTCTACGAGGCGCTGAAGGGCAATATGGGCGGCGTTCTGCATGCGCTGGCATTGCAGACATCGGCTCCTTCGGATTGATACGGCGATGTCCAGCCTGATTAACGAACTCGTCACCGGCATCGTAGAGACCGCCATGAAGGAGCTTCTGAAGAAGTCCCATGGCCGCACGGCCACCAAACGGAAGAAGCGGCAGACGCGCTCGGCGACATCGGGACGCTTCGTGAAGACCCGCACCCGTGCGGCAAAACCCGCCAGGAAGCAGGTTAGCCGCCGGCGGACGACTGCAAGCCGCAGCAGGCAGCGCAGCCGCTGATCCGCCTCCGAGGAAAACCGCTGCGATGTCGGGCGACAACCGCGGGCGTCGGACTATTCTGCTGGAATTCCGGGAGACAGGTTGCTATCTAAGGGGAATAATGCAGCGCAGCGGTCCTTGAAACCGCATGTGAAAGGATAGGATATGAGCGGAGTTCACGATTTCATCGACAACGAAGTGAAGACGAACGATGTGGTTCTCTTCATGAAGGGCACTCCCCAGTTCCCGCAGTGTGGGTTCTCGGGCCAGGTCGTCCAGATTCTCGATTATCTGGGCATCGACTACAAGGGCGTGAACGTGCTCGCCGACGCCGAAATCCGCCAGGGCATCAAGGATTATTCCAACTGGCCGACCATTCCCCAGCTTTACGTGAAGGGCGAGTTCGTCGGCGGTTGCGATATCGTCCGCGAAATGTTCCAATCGGGCGAGCTGCAGACTCACCTGCAGGAACAGGGAATCGCCGTCCGCGGCGCGGCCTGAAACATCCCGGACCTAGGGCCGGGCTCAAAATCGAAGACCTTTTCAAGGCGCCGCTCCCAACGGCGCCTTTGCCATTGTTTAGGAAATCGCTGTGACAAATCCTTCACAAACGACCGCACCCCGACTGCGTGAAATGGGCCGGGCCGAATTCATCGCAATGATGGCGATGCTGATGGCGCTCAACGCGCTCGCGATCGACATCATGCTTCCGGGACTGCAGGAAATCGGCGCATCGCTCGGCATCGAGAACGAAAACCACCGGCAATACGTCGTCTCCTCCTATGTCTTCGGTCTGGGCATCGCCCAGCTCTTGTACGGGCCGCTCTCGGATCGCTTCGGCCGCCGCAAACCCATGCTGTTCGGCATCGGCATCTACATTATCTGCTCGATCGGCATCGTCGTCGTCCCCTCCTTCGGCGCCCTGCTCGCGCTTCGCTTCATCCAGGGTGCCGGCGCGGCAGCGACCCGCGTCATCACCGTCTCGATCGTCCGCGACGTCTATGGCGGACGCGCCATGGCCGAAGTCATGTCGCTGATCATGATGGTCTTCATGATCGTGCCGATCATCGCGCCCGGCACCGGCCAGCTCATCATGTTCGCCGGCAACTGGCACCTGATCTTCCTCTTCATTGCCATCGTGTCGCTCGCGATCGGCTTCTGGACATATGCCCGCCTGCCCGAGACGCTCGATCCGGCCGATGTGCGCCCGTTCACCGTGTCGTCGATCCTCGACGCCTTCCGGATCGTGCTCACCAACCGAATTGCGCTCTGTTATACGATCGCCAGCACCTTCATCTTCGGGGCGCTGTTCGGCTTCATCAATTCGGCGCAGCAGATCTATGTCGGCATCTACGAGCTCGGCATATGGTTTCCGGTTGCCTTCGCGGCCGTTGCGATCTTCATGTCGACCGCATCCTTCCTGAACGCCCGCTTTGTCGGACGCTTCGGAATGCGGCGCCTGTCGCACGGCTCGCTCATGGGGTTCATCCTCGTCACCTTCCTGTGGCTGCTGGTGCAGGTCTTCGGACCGCAGCCCATGCCCGTCCTGCTGTTCCTCGCCTTCTTTTCGCTTGCCATGTTCCAGTTCGGCTGGATCGGCGCGAATTTCAATTCGCTCGCCATGGAACCGCTCGGCCATGTGGCCGGTACCGCCTCCTCCGTGCTCGGGTTCATGAGCACGGTCGGCGGCTCGATCATCGGTGTCGTGATCGGCCAGGCCTTCAACGGCACGGCCCTGCCGTTGGTCGCCGGCTTCTTCGCCGTGTCCATCATCGGCCTGATCTTCGTGCTGATCGGCGAAAAGGGTGAACTCTTCCAGCCGCACAATCCGCGGATATGAAATCCCGCCCTCCGCGGAACGGGACGTGTCCGCGGAGGTGATCGGCCGGGCAGGCTTTTGAGCGCGACGCCGCGCTCTTCCGGCCGACCGTGCCTGCTTGCCGCAGCGTGCTTTCCGGAAAGCACTCTAGCCGATGATCTCCCGGCGAAGCATCTGCCAGCTTTCCCTGTCGGTCGCGAGCAGAAGCCCGCCATCGACATGGCTCGGCCTGTACGGCGAGCCGTCGAACCGTGCCGCGTAGCCGCCGGCCTCGACCGCGATCAGCGTGCCGGCCAGATGGTCCCAGGGCATCAGCTTGTTGTAGAGCACGAACTGTACATGACCGCCCGCGAAGGTGCGGTATTCATGCGCCGAGCAGCGATAGTTCGCAAAGAAACGGACCTTTGCCAGATTGCCGAGGATGCGCTCGCGCACGTCGCCGAAGAAATATGCCGGCGAAGCCATGCCGACCATAGCTTCGAGCGGCGCGGAGCGGGCGACGGAAAGGCGGATCGCTTCGCCGTCCGGTCGTCTGAGGAAGGCGCCGGCGCCCCTTTCCGCCATGACCCAGTCGTCGCCCATCGGATCGTAGATGATGCCTGCCACCACCTCGCCTTTCCAGACGACGGACGCCATGACGCCGAAGGCAGGAATGCCGGAGGCGAAGTTGAACGTGCCGTCGACCGGATCGACCACCACGGCGAAATCCGCATCCGCAAGCCTGCCGAGCAGCGCCGGATCGGCGGCCACCGATTCCTCGCCGACGAAGAGCGCGCCCGGCGCCATTGCCTCGACCTCGCGCCGGATCAACCGTTCCGCGGCCTCATCCGCTTCAGTGACCAGATCGACCGGCTCGCTCTTTGCACGGACGTCGCCGTCTGCGAGCCTGCGGAAGCGCGGCAGAATTTCGGATTTGGCGGCAAGGCGCAAAAGGTCGGCGAGCTTCGTCACGTCGAGCGGAAGGGTCATCTTGGAAAGTCTCAGGTTCTGGAGGCGGCTTCGAGGCCGGAAAAATCGAAAAGTTTCGGATCGAGAAGATGGGATGGATTTACATGGGCAAGCGCGCGCAGCATGGCATCCTTGCGCCCCGGCATACGCGCTTCGATCCCGGCCAGCATCTCCTTCATCGCATTTCGCTGCAGGCCGTCCTGGGAACCGCAGAGATCGCACGGAATGATCGGGAACTGCATGGCGGCAGCGAACTTCGCGAGATCGTCCTCGGCGCAGTAGGCCAGCGGACGCAGCACCATCAGATCGCCCTCGTCGTTCAGCAGCTTCGCCGGCATGCCGGCAAGCCGCCCGCCATGGAAGAAATTCATGAAGAAGGTTTCGAGGATATCTTCGCGGTGGTGGCCGAGTACCAGCGCATCGCACCCCTCCTCCCGGGCAATGCGATAGAGATTGCCGCGCCGAAGCCTCGAACAGAGCGAGCAATAGGTGGCGCCTTCCGGCACCTTTTCCTTCACGATGGAATAGGTGTCGCGATATTCGATGCGGTGCTTCACGCCTATGGAGGCAAGATAATCGGGCAGGATGTGTTTCGGGAAATTCGGCTGACCCTGATCGAGATTGCAGGCGATCAGCTCGACCGGCAGCAGCCCGCGCCATTGCAGGTCGAGCAGCACGGCGAGCAGCGAATAGGAATCCTTGCCGCCGGAAAGCCCTACCAGCCAGCGCTTCTGCCCCTTCAGCATCCCGAAATCGTCGAAGGCCTGACGCACCTGCCGGAGCAGGCGCTTGCGCAGCTTGTTGAACGAGACGGAACCGGGCGCATCGCGGAACAGCGCCGGCACGAGACCCTCGACGGCCTCGTCCAGCTCATCCTCAAACCTGGCATTCATGCCCATTCGTCTTCCTCAAAAACCGAAAAGCGGGCTGCACCCCGCTTCCCCGATCAATCGTCAGGCGCCGAGCGCGGCCGCCACCGCCTCCAGCGCCTCGTCCGCTTTCGCGCCATCGGGACCGCCGGCCTGGGCCATGTCCGGCCGGCCGCCGCCGCCCTTGCCGCCCAGCGCCACGGAGGCGACGCGCACCAGATCCACGGCGCTGAACCGGCCGGTCAGATCCGGCGTCACGGCGACGACCGCGCTCGCCTTGCCGTCTTCCGAAACGCCGATCAGGGTCACCACGCCTGAGCCGAGGCTTGCCTTGCCTTCGTCGGCAAGCCCCTTCAGGTCCTTGGCGTCGATGCCGGTCAGCGCCTTGCCCATGAACTTGACGCCGGCAACTTCACGGACATCTCCGGCCGGGCCGCGCTCACCGCCGCCCATGGCAAGCCGCCGCTTGGCATCCGCCAGCTCTCTCTCGAGCTTGCGACGCTCGTCGATCAGTGCCTCGACGCGCGACACCACCTCGCCCGGCTGCACCTTCAGCGCGCCGGCAAGCGTCTTCACACGCTCGTCCTGCTCGGCAAGATAGGCGCGCGCCGCTTCGCCCGTCACGGCTTCGACGCGGCGGACGCCGGCGCCGACGGCGCTTTCTCCGAGGATGCGGACCAGGCCGATATCGCCCGTCGCGTTCACATGCGTGCCGCCGCAGAGTTCGACCGAATAGGGCTTGCCGGCCTTCGGCCCTTCGATCGCCTTGCCCATGGAGACCACACGGACCTCGTCGCCGTATTTCTCGCCGAACAGAGCCATCGCGCCTTCAGCGATCGCATCGTCGACGCTCATCAGGCGCGTGTTGACCGGCGCGTTCTGCAGGACGATGGCATTCGCCATATCCTCGACCTTCTGCAGCTCCTCCGCCGTCATCGGCTTCGGATGCGAGACGTCGAAGCGTAGGCGCTCGGGCGCGACCAGCGATCCCTTCTGCGCGACATGCGTGCCGAGAACCTCGCGCAGCGCCTCATGCAGGAGATGGGTGGCGGAATGGTTCGACCGCAGGCGCGAGCGGCGCTCGTGATCGACCGTCAGCGCCACGGCGTCGCCGACCTTCAGCGTGCCCTCGGCGACCTTCGCGGTATGGACGAACAGGCCCTCGCCCTTTTTCTGCGTGTCCGTGACGTTGAGCTTCGCATCGTCGGTAGCGATCACGCCGGTATCGCCCATCTGACCGCCGGATTCGCCGTAGAACGGCGTCTGGTTGACGACGATCTGCACCTGATCGCCGGCCGAAGCGCTGTCGACCGCCTTGCCCTCGCGTACGATCGCCTGCACGACGCCTTCGGCCGTTTCCGTGTCATAGCCCAGGAATTCGGTTGCGCCGAACTTCTCCTTGAGCTCGAACCAGATGGTTTCGGTCGCCTTGTCGCCGGAACCTGCCCAATGCGAACGGGCCTCCGCCTTCTGGCGCTCCATGGCATCGGTGAAGCCGGCCAGGTCGACGCCGATCTCGCGGGCGCGCAACGCATCCTGCGTCAGGTCGAGCGGGAAGCCGTAGGTGTCGTAGAGTTTGAAGGCCGTCTCGCCATCCAGCATGTCGCCCTTGCCGAGCGTGTTCGTCGCGTCGGAGAGAAGCGAAAGGCCGCGTTCGAGCGTCTTGCGGAAGCGCGTCTCTTCCAGCCTCAGCGTTTCGGAGATCAGCGCCTCGGCGCGGACCAGTTCCGGATAGGCCCGGCCCATTTCCTGCACCAGCGCCGGCAGGAGCCTGTACATGACCGGCTCCTTGGCGCCCAGCAACTGCGCATGGCGCATGGCGCGGCGCATGATGCGGCGCAGAACATAGCCACGCCCTTCGTTCGACGGCAGAACGCCATCGGCGATCAGGAAAGCCGAGGAGCGCAGATGATCGGCAATGACGCGATGGCTGGCGCTGCCTTCCGCCTTGACGCCCATGACATCCTCGATGGTCCCGGTCAGCGTGCGGAACAGGTCGGTATCGAACACGCTCTGGACACCCTGAAGAATGCAGGCCATGCGCTCGAGGCCCATGCCCGTGTCGATCGACGGGCGCGGCAGGAGCATACGCTCACCCGGCGCCGTCTGGTCGAACTGCATGAAAACGAGGTTCCAGAATTCGAGGAAACGGTCGCCATCCTCTTCCGGCGAGCCGGGCGGACCGCCCCAGACGTTCTCGCCCTGGTCTATGAAGATTTCCGAACAGGGGCCGCAAGGGCCGGTATCGCCCATTTGCCAGAAATTGTCGGAGGTCGGAATGCGGATGATCTTGTCGTCGGAGAAACCGGCAATCTTCTTCCAGAGCACGGCCGCTTCTTCATCCTCGGAATAGACCGTCACCAGCAGCCGGTGCTTGGGAAGATCGAAACCTTCGGTCACCAGTTTCCAGGCCAGTTCGATTGCCCGTTCCTTGAAATAATCTCCGAACGAGAAATTGCCGAGCATCTCGAAGAAGGTGAGATGGCGGGCCGTATAGCCGACATTGTCGAGATCGTTGTGCTTGCCGCCGGCGCGAACGCATTTCTGCGAGGTCGTCGCAGTCGAATAGGAGCGGCTCTCCAGACCCGTGAAGACGTTCTTGAACTGCACCATGCCGGCATTGGTGAACATCAGCGTCGGGTCGTTGCGCGGCACCAGCGGACTGGAGGCCACGACCTCGTGTCCGTTCTTTCGGAAATAGTCGAGAAAGGTCGACCGGATTTCATTCACGCCGCTCATGCTACGCCCTTTTTACCGCCGGATGCGGTCCTGTTATTCGAAAACCAAAGGCTTGTATCGCCCGCGCTCCCGGCTGTCCAGACGAACGAGAAACCGGCCGCTCATCTTTCGATGGGCAGCCGGCTCGAAAAGCAAGCGGCCGGAGAAGCTCCGAGTGCGGCGGAACCGATTACATTTCGGCAGCCGCGTCGCCGTCGTCGGCGTCCGGACCGCCGTTCTGCAGGAAGCGGTCGGCGATGAGGCCGGCATTCTGGCGAAGCGACATTTCGATCTCGCGGGCGAGCTCCGGATTGTCGCGCAGGAAGAGCTTTGCGTTTTCGCGGCCCTGGCCAAGGCGCTGGCTGTTATAGGAGAACCAGGCGCCGGACTTTTCGACGATACCCGCCTTGACGCCGAGATCGATCAATTCGCCGGTCTTGGAGACGCCCTCGCCATACATGATGTCGAATTCGACCTGCTTGAAGGGAGGAGCCATCTTGTTCTTGACGACCTTGACGCGGGTCTGGTTGCCGACCACCTCCTCGCGCTCCTTGACCTGGCCGATGCGGCGGATGTCGAGGCGGACCGAGGCATAAAACTTCAGCGCGTTGCCGCCCGTCGTGGTTTCCGGCGAACCGAACATGACGCCGATCTTCATGCGGATCTGGTTGATGAAGATGACCATGCAGTTGGAGCGCGAGATGGAGGCAGTCAGCTTGCGCAGTGCCTGGCTCATCAGGCGGGCCTGCATGCCCGGCAGATTGTCGCCCATCTCGCCTTCGATTTCGGCGCGCGGCGTCAGCGCCGCGACCGAGTCGACGACCAGCACGTCGATCGCGCCGGAGCGGACCAGCGTATCGGTGATCTCAAGCGCCTGCTCGCCGGTATCCGGCTGGGAAATCAGAAGGTTCTGGAGGTCGACGCCGAGCTTGCGGGCGTAGACCGGATCGAGCGCATGTTCGGCGTCGACGAAGGCGCAGATGCCTCCCCTCTTCTGGGATTCGGCAATCGTCTGCAGCGCGAGCGTCGTCTTGCCCGAGCTTTCCGGACCGTAGATCTCAACGATGCGCCCCTTCGGAAGGCCGCCGATGCCGAGCGCGATATCGAGGCTGAGAGAACCCGTGGGGACCGTCTCGATCTCGACGATATTCTCGTTCGAGCCGAGCTTCATGATCGATCCTTTTCCAAAGGATCGTTCGATCTGCGACAGTGCCGCTTCCAGCGCCTTGCTCTTGTCCACCGCTTTATCCTCTACGAGCCGCAAACTATTCTGTGCCATGTGATCCCACCTTTAGGTTATTGCCGCCGCGCAAGCAATGAAGCAGCCGATAAAGGTGATGTACCCTGTTTGTTCTCATTTGACAATGCCTGACCAACAGATTGACTTAAAATAATTATTCCGATTTCGTTCCGGTGATGTTCACGCTCTGCCGCATGTGGAAAATCCGCTAAGGAAAACAACGCTTGGCGGCAATTCCGAGACGAATCGCAGCGGCATGGGAAATCCGGCGAAACGCGCGGCCCTCAGTCCGAATCGAGCATCTCGCGGACGGCCACGGCGAGCTGCTTCAGCGAGAACGGCTTCGGCAGGAAGCCGAACTTGGCGTCGGCCGGCAGGTTGCGGGCAAAAGCATCCTCCGCATAGCCCGAGACGAAGATGAATTTCAGATCCGGATAGGATTTCCGCAGCTCGGTGAGCAGCGTCGGTCCGTCCATCTCAGGCATGACGACATCGGAAACGACAATGTCGACCTTGCCTTCAAGCTCCTCCATGATCTCCAGGGCTTCGGTGCCCGAACCCGCCTCATGTACCGTATAGCCTCGCGTTTCCAGCATGCGCTTGCCGCCGCGCCGGACCGCCTCCTCGTCTTCCACCAGCAGAACGACCGCCGATTTGCCGGTCAGATCGAGGTCTTCGGCGGGCGGCGGGGAAACGACCGGCGGCGGGGCGGCCTGTTCGGTCGAAGAACCGGCCGCGGGAGCGGCCTCCTGCACCACCGCCGGCGTTTCCTGAACATGACGCGGCAGGAAGATGCGGAAGCTCGTTCCGCGGCCGACTTCCGATTCCGGATAGATATAGCCCCCAGACTGCTTGACGATGCCATAGACCATGGAAAGGCCGAGGCCCGTCCCCTTGCCCACTTCCTTCGTCGTGAAGAAGGGCTCGAAGATCTTGTCCATGATTTCGGACGAAATGCCCGTGCCGGTGTCGGAAACCTCCACCATGACGAAATCCTCGGCCGGCAGGTCCGCCTGATGGAAACCGGCCGCTTCGCCGGCCGAGACATTGCGGGTCTTGATGAGGATCGTGCCGCCCTGGGGCATGGCATCGCGCGCGTTGACGCAAAGGTTGATCAGCACCTGCTCGAATTGCGAAAGGTCGGTGCGGACGGGCCAGAGGTCGCGGCCGTAATCCACTTCCAGCTTCACGTTCGTGCCGGAGATCAGCCGGTCGACCAGCATGCGCAGGTCGCCCACGACATCGGTGAGGTTCAATACCGCCGGACGCATGGTCTGCTTGCGCGAGAAGGCGAGAAGCTGACGCACCAGCACCGCCGCGCGATTGGCGTTGCGCTTGATCTCCATCAGATCGGCAAAACTCGCATCGGAAGGGCGCGCCTGCAAAAGAAGATGATCCGAGGAGAGCAGGATCGCCGTCAGCACGTTGTTGAAGTCGTGTGCGATGCCGCCTGCCAGCGTGCCGACCGCGTTGAGCTTCTGGGTCTGCGCCATCTGGGTCTCGAGCGCCTTCTGCTCGGTCGTCTCGACGGCATAGACGATCGCCGCCTCTTCCGGAGCCTCGTCGCTCTCGTCGATGACGGCATTGACGTAGAAGCGCACGTAACGGTTCTCGTCGCCCGGATGACGCGAATCGATCGGGGCTATGTCGCCCTGCCGGTCCTTGGCGGCGGCGAGCGCCTGCATCAGCTGCTGGCGGGAATTCTCGTGCACGATGCGCTCGAGATCGGCGCCGGCCTCTACCTCGTCGCGGGACACGACCCCGGCAAACAGTTTCAGGAACGGCGCGTTGATGCGCAGGATTTTTCCGCCGCCGTCGACCGAGGCGATCGCCATCGGCGTATTGTTGAAGAAGCGGGTGAAGCGCATGGCGGAGGCCGACTGGTCGCCCTCGCCGCCCTTCGGCCGCGCCAGCACGATCGTGCGGCTTTCGCCGGGCGCACCGTCACGGGTGGCGCTGACGCTGTGCACCAGCCGCACCGGCAGGCTCTGGCCGTTGGCGCGGCGCAGATCGAGATCAAGCGTTTCGGTGCGATCGAGACCCGGGGCCGCCTGCACGGACTGGATGAGCGCCATGCCCTCGCCCGCCACGAGATCGGCGATCGTCGTGGAACGCGGCACGAATTTGGTGAGGTCGATGCCGAGCCACTCGGCCAGCGTGGCGTTCAGATAGAAGATCTCGCCCTTCTTGCCGGCGGAGAAGAACCCGGCAGGGGCATGATCGAGATAGTCGATGGCGTTCTGCAACTCGCGGAAAAACCGCTCCTGGTCCTCCCGTTCCGATGTGATGTCGGTAATCTGCCAGATATCGAGCTGACCTTTTCCGGCAGGCCCCAGCAGCCGCGCTTTCAGGCGATACCAGTGGGCGCCGGAACCATTGCCCGTCGCACGGCCGAGCGGCTGCAGAAGCCGGAACTCCTCGTGGCCTTCGCGGCCTTCGCGCAGCGCCGCGGTCAGCCGGTAGAGCGCCTCGGTCGATTCGCGGGTCTTCGACAGCAGCGCTTCGAGGGACTGCACGTTGCTCGCCCTGGTCGCACCGGTCAGGCGGCCGTAGGCGGCATTGGCGTAAAGAATGCGGCCCCGTGGATCGGTGATCAGGATGCCGTCGGGATGATTGGCGAGAAAGCCGCGCGCCAGCTCGTCGGAGCGGGACTGCGGCATCACCTCGACAAAGCCGATGATGGAGGAAACCAGGAAGAAGATGCCCACCATCGCGAGGATGCCGAGAAGGCCGAGCACGACTTCGTTGTCGAGCGCGTGCTGGAACAGCACGAAACCCGCGGCCACGCCGCAGAGCACAAGCGCCAGGAGAATGATCCGGATGATGGTGCCGCCGCGCGAACCGCGATCCACCAGGGGCGCTTCGTAGTTGCCGCCTTGCTGCAACTTCGTCATCAATTCCTCGCATTTCGGCCGGCGCCCCGGCCATGGATATTCCCGGGAACGAAAATCCCGCGATTCCTTCTTAGCAAGTTGCAGATGAAGCAAAAAGCTCCGCAAGTCCATAAAACCCGGGACAGTTTGCCGGCGTGACCTATCTTTGCCATTCCGTTCTGTATTTTCAGCTCTGCAGAATGACGACCGGCGGCTTGCCTCGGCGGGAAAAAAGTCGTCTTTTACGGCAGCGTTCACATGAGGAGTGGCAAAAATGTTCGAAGATCTGTTGAGCGCCTATGGCAGCCGCCTCGTGATCGCCATCGTCGGCGTCGGCGTCGGCCTCCTCCTGCTGATCGGCGTTCTGTGGATGATCCGCGGCCGCAACGGCCCCTCGCCTTTCGTGCGCGGCGGCAAGAACCGTCAGCCGAGGCTGCAGGTGCTGGATGCCGCTGCGGTCGATACGCGCCGCCGCCTCGTTCTCGTGCGCCGCGACAATGTCGAACACCTGATCATGATCGGCGGACCGACCGATATCGTCATCGAGAGCGGGATTTCGACCGCCACGGGCGGTACGCGGGCAGCATCGGCGTCCGCCGCAAGCCGTTCCGAGGTTTCGGAATCCCAGGATATCGTCCCCTTCTCCGCCATGCCGCCTGCAGGACCGCGAGCCGCTCCGGCCCAGCGTCCGGCGCCGCCGGAACCCCGCATCGAGCCGGCAGCGGAAAGCCTTGCCGCACGGGAGGCGCCTCGTCCCGCTTCGGCCGCTACGGCTCCCGTTCCCGGCGTGGTGCAGCCGGCGAGCGCGCCTGCACCCTCCAGGCCTCTTCCGCCGGCCTCAGAACCGCTATCCGCGTCCAGGTCCGACGTCCCCGTTTCCCAGACGCCCGACGTAAGGCCCGAACCGCTGCGGCCGATCGCAGCCCTGGCGGCCGCCAATGCCGCCGCCCATTCGCTCGACAACGCCGCCGAGGTGCTCGATGCAGCCCGGGGCCGTGTCTTTCAGGAGGAGCCGGAGCCGCGCGTGGTGCCCATCAACCCCGCAAACGTGCCCTCCGCGTTGCAGACCGCCGCGGAGAAGCCGAAACAGCTCGGCAGCGACTTCGAGAAAATCCTCGAACAGGAAATGGCCAACAACCTCGCCGCCCGCGAGGCCGCGGCCTCCGGACAGGCGAACCGCCAGACGCTGCCGCGCGATCCTTCGGTGCCGCCGGTTACCGGGGCAACGCCCGAACCCTCCCTGCAGGCGGAAGTCGCTCGCATTTTCGGCGAGATGTCCGTCACCCGCGACAAGTGAGCGAGGCGGCGTGTTCCTCCTCATCCGACCAATAAAAAAGGCACAGGGAGACCCCGTGCCTTCTGAATTGGTTTTGGGCAGTTGCGAGATTATTCGTCCCTATAGACCTTTTCGCGGCGCTCGTGGCGTTCCTGCGCTTCGATCGACAGGGTTGCGATCGGGCGGGCGTCGAGGCGTTTGAGGCCGATCGGCTCGCCGGTCTCCTCGCAGTAACCGTAGGTGCCGTCTTCGATGCGCTGGAGGGCGGCGTCGATCTTGGCAATCAGCTTGCGCTGGCGGTCGCGGGCGCGAAGTTCGATAGCTCTGTCGGTTTCGGAGGAGGCCCGGTCGGCGAGATCGGGATGATTTGCGCTTTCTTCTGCCAGATGATCCAGCGTTTCGCGCGCTTCTCTCAGGATGTCATTTTTCCAAGCAATCAATTTGGCCCGGAAATACGCCTTTTGATTTGCATTCATGAACTCGTCGTCTTCCGAGAGCACATAATTGCTAAGATCGATCTTCTCACTCAACGCGATTCTCCTGAAGAACATCTCATGCGGCGCCTCTATATCCCATGTGCCCCAGGCGGTTCAAGCCTTGCGGGCCAGCATTAAAGCATTTTTAAAACTGTCACAGAAATCATCTAAACGGCTATTTTTTAAGCTTTTATTTGTAGCCGCCATAGTCGTTCCGTCTAATGTCACGGGCTTGTGCGGGATTATTCCGGGACATCGGGGGCAGTTGACGAGGCCCCGTCCGACAGGTACCCATCCTTTCGAATTTCCAAGTTTCGGCGCCGGGCATGACGACGATTACGCCTCCTCCTTCCCGCATCTACCTGCTGCGTCATGCCAGATCGGGCTGGGCGGAGCCGGGACAGCACGATTTCGACCGCACGCTCGACAATCAGGGCTTTGCGGAGGCGGAGATCGTCGCCGACAAGGCGGCCGACCGGAACTACCGCCCCGACCTCCTCGTCAGCTCGACGGCAATCCGCTGCCGCCAGACGGCCGAAGCGGTCCGCCGCGCCGTCAGCGAGACGATCGAGCCGGTCTATATCGACGAACTCTACAACGGCTCGCTCGCCACCTACCTCGCCGTCCTCGACGGGCAGAAGGACAGCCGCTCGGTCATGCTGGTCGGTCACAATCCGACCATGGAAGAGGTGCTGGAAGCGCTCATCGGGGCCGACCGCATGGTGGCGGCGATCCCGGGCGGCTATCCGCCCGCCGGACTGGCGGTGCTGGACTACCGCGGCTTCGTCGCAGGCTCGGATGCGGTTTGGGTGCTCACCGATTTCCTGACGGTCTGAGACGATCCCCGCCTTTGCGGCGGCGGCTGCCCATCCTATATAGCTGAAAACACTGGATCCGGAACGACGCCTTGCCGCCTTCGCTTACCAGCTTCACCGACGACGCCCGCATCGCGCTGGACAATCTCGCCGACCGCGCTTCGGGTCTTGTGCATCCCGCGATCAGACTGGGCGTGACGGGCCTGTCGCGAGCGGGCAAGACGGTGTTCATCTCCTCGCTCGTCCACAATCTTCTGAACGGCGGCCGCCTGCCGCTCTTCGAGGCGTTGCGTTCCGGCCGGGTCTCGGCCGTACGGCTCGAACCGCAGCCGGACGACGCGATCCCGCGCTTCCAGTACGAGGATCACATCCAGGCGCTGGTGCGCGACCGGGTCTGGCCCGATTCCACCCGCGCCATTTCCGAATTGCGCATCACCCTCGACTACCAGAGCGCCAGCGGCTGGAACCGGATGTTTTCACGCGGCCGGCTTTCCATCGATATCGTCGACTATCCGGGCGAATGGCTGCTCGACCTGCCGCTTCTGGCACAGGATTTTCGGGCATTCAGCGAAAATACCGCAGCGCTCGCCGAAACGGGCATACGCAGGGAATTGTCGCGGGAATGGCTGGCGCTCGCTTCGAGCATCGACATGGATGCGCCGGCAGACGAGATGACCGCCAGGCGGCTTTCCGAGAGCTTCGCTGCCTATCTCAGGGCCTGCAAGGACGACGAGCGCTCGCTGTCCACCCTGCCGCCCGGCCGCTTCCTGATGCCCGGGGATCTGGAGGGCTCGCCGGCGCTCACCTTCGCGCCGCTGCCGAACATTCCGGACGCGAAGGCGCCCAAAGGCTCGCTGCGGGCGATGATGGAGCGCCGCTATGACGCCTACAAGAACGTCGTCGTCAAACCCTTCTTCCGCGAGCATTTCGCGCGGCTCGACCGGCAGATCGTGCTAATCGACGCGCTGCAGGCGATCAATCGCGGTCCGGAAGCTGTGCAGGACTTGGAAAGGGCGCTGACGGACGTGCTCGCCTGTTTCCGCCCCGGCCACAACAGCTTCTTCTCCGCCTTCCTCGGGCGCAGGATCGACAAGGTCTTGGTTGCCGCGACCAAGGCCGACCACCTGCACCACGAAAGCCACGACCGGCTGGAGAGACTGACGGGCCGGCTCGTGGACCGCGCCATCCAGCGCATCGGCATGGCCGGCGCCGGGATCGAGGTCATGGCGATCGCGTCCGTCCGCGCCACCCGCGAGGCGACGGTGAAGGAGGGCAACCAGCTCCTGCCGGTCATCGTCGGCACGCCGATGGCAGGCGAGACGATCGATGGTGAGCGCTTCGACGGGGAAAGGAAAACCGCCATATTTCCCGGCGACTTGCCGGAAGATCCTGAAGCGTTCTTTCAAAAGCTCGATGCGCCGAAGGCGGAGCTTCCGGAGATCAACGTGGTGCGTTTCCGCCCGCCGGCGCTGGAAGAAACCAATGGGGGCCTGAAACTCTCGGTGCCGCATATCCGGCTCGACCGCGCCATGCAGTTCCTGTTCGGAGACCGACTCGCATGAGAGAGCCCGAAAATCCCCCGAACGGCAAGCGTCGCCCCGCCTCCTTTACCGTGGAAGACGAAACAACCAGGTACGAGACGCCTGTTCCGGCGCGCCGCAGCCCACGCAGCTTCGAGGATGGCGTCGTCGTCACGCCGGACGAAGAGGACCCCTTCGTGACGCCGCCTGAACTCGCCTCCGAAGCCATTCCGGTCGCAGAGCCCCGGGCGCGGAAAAAATTCTCCTTCGTCAATCTCGCGATCGCCGCCTTCGGCACCTTCCTGTCGCTCGCCTTCGGGCTCTGGGCCGACCGGGTGATCCGCGATCTCTTTTCCCGCGCCGACTGGCTCGGCTATGCCGCGCTGGCCGCGCTCGGGCTCGGGCTCCTCGCGCTCGCCGTCATCGTCGGGCGGGAAATCTTCGGCATGATGCGGCTTGCCACCGTCCAGACGCTGAAATCCGAAGCCGAAGAAGCAGCCCTCTCCCCCCGCCCGGCCGCGGCACGCAGCGTCGTCGCGACGCTCACAAAGCTTCTCAGCCACCGCGCGGAGACCGCCAGGGGCCGCGCTTCGCTCGATGCAACGAAAGACGAGATCATCGACGGCCCGCAGCTCCTCGAACTGGCCGAACGGGAGCTGCTGGCGCCTCTCGACCGAAAGGCCCGTTCGCTTATCCTCGGTTCGGCGAAGCGGGTCTCGGTCGTCACAGCCGTCAGTCCCCGCGCCATCGTCGATCTCGCCTATGTGTTCTTCGAGGTGACCCGGCTCATCCGCGCGATGGCCGATCTCTATGGCGGGCGGCCGGGGACGCTGGGCCTTCTCAGATTGATGCGGGACGTCATCGCCCATCTTGCGGTCACAGGCTCGATTGCCGTCGGCGACAGCCTTGCGCAGCAGGTGCTCGGCCATGGACTTGCCTCCAAACTGTCGAGCCGGCTCGGCGAAGGGGTGATCAACGGTCTGTTGACGGCGCGAATCGGGATCGCAGCCATGGATCTCTGCCGGCCGCTGCCCTTTCGGGCGGTCAAACGCCCCGGAATAGGCGATTTCATTTCCGATATCGCGGCGGTCGGCGGGCGCAAGGACGAGCCGTAAACCGGTCCGATCCGTCTCAAACCTGGATATCGTCACCAGTCGTTAACCATTCCCGCCTAGATTGGGCGGCACTTAACGTTGCTTGCGTGCCAAGGAAAAGCCCATGTACCCGCGCCTCTTTTCGCTTCTCGGCGGGCTCGCCGTCCTGACCATTGCGGCCACGTCGGCCATGGCTCCGCAGGCCGAAGCCGCCCCCCGCGACAAGGCATTCTTCCAGTCGGTCGCAGGCGTCTGGAAAGGTCCCGGCGAAATCGTCGCCGGCAAATACAAGGGTACGAAGTTCAGCTGCAACCTGACCGGCGCGCCGGCTCCGGACGGCAATGTCGGCATCAAGCTCGACGGCACCTGCCGCGTCGGCGTCTTCCAGCAGCCGATGTCCGCGGTCATCACCGAGAGCGGCCGCGGCTATAGCGGCAAATTCCTGGACGGCGCCGAAGGCAAGGGCCTCGACATCATTTCCGGCTCTGTCAGCGGCGACAAGGTCGTGATGGGAATCAACCGCGCCAAGCTCAACGGCGCGATGGTCGCGAGCCTGCGCGGCGAAAACAAGATGAACATCACCATCTCGGTGAAGGTCGAGGATCAGATGGTTCCGGTCATCGGGCTCAGCCTCGACCGCGATCTCGATTCGATCGCCGTCGGTTCGATCGAACAGTAATGCCCCGTGCGGGCTTACCGAGCCCGCCACCAGTCCTGGTCACCTGCGACCTTGATGCCGCCGATATCCGCCTCTTCAAGCCAGTCGCGCACCTTTCTTCCCTTGACCGGAAGGTCCGGCGCGATGTCGGCAAGCGGCTTCATCACGAAACCGCGCTCGGTCATGCGGGGATGCGGCACTTCCAGCTTCTCGGTCTTCTGCTCGCGCGTCCCGTAGGTCAGCACGTCGATATCGATGGTGCGCGGCCCCCAGCGCTCCAGACGCACCCGCTTCATGCCCCGCTCGATCGACAGGCAGACATCGAGCAAGGCTTCCGGCTCCAGCGACGTTTCCACCAGTGCGCAGCAGTTGAAGAAATCCGCCTGATCCGTCTTCCCCCAGGGCGGGGTCGAATAAAGTTTCGAAACGGCGGCGACGCGGCAGTCATCACGCCGATCGAGCTGCCGCAAGGCTTCGGCCATGGCAGCCGGCGGATCGCCGATATTGCCGCCGAGCCCCAGCGCCGCGACCTCGAAAACCTTTTCAGGCGAAATGCTCAACGCGCACCTCCGCATAGTCCAAAATGCCCCGGATCGGCACGCTCGGCTTGCGCACGGTGATATCGGCACGCCTGATCCTCGGCGACCAGGCGCAGAGCGCCTTGGCGATGTCCTTGGCGAGCGCCTCGATCAGGTTGCGGCGATGCTCGGTCACGGCCTTTTCGACGATCTCGTAGGCGATGCCGTAATGAACCGTGCTTCCGACATCGTCGTTCTCGAGCGCCTCGTCCGCCTCGACGTCCATGACGACATCGACGAAAAAACGCTGCCCCAGAGAGACTTCCTGCTCGAACGCCCCATGGTTGGCATAGAAGGCACAGTTCTTCAGCGTGATCGTATAGGTGCCCATCAGGAGCCTCTCTTTGCGGCATGGGCCTCGGCGGCGGCGAGCACGGCATCGGCCATGGCCAGCGCATCACGATTGACGGCGACGTTGTGGACCCGGAAGATCGCCGCACCCGCAAGCCGCAATATCACGGTCGTGGCCGCCGTGCCGACATCGCGTTCGTCGGGCTTATCGCGGCCCGTCACGCTGCCGGTGAAGCGCTTGCGGGACGTGCCGGCAAGCAGCGGAAAGCCCAGCCGGTGCAGTTCGGCGAACCGCGCCATCAGTTCCACGTCCTCGTCACGGTTCTTGGCGAAGCCGAAGCCCGGATCGAGGATCACGGCCTCCTCGGGAATTCCGGCGGCGCGGGCGATCTTCAGCGATTCCGTCAGGAAAAACTCCTGATCGGCAACCAGGTCGGCACGCTTTTCCTGTTCGCGACCCCGGCCGGTATGCATGATGCAGATCCCTGCCCCCGTTCGGGCCACGACATTCGCGATCTCGGGCTCCCGCTGCAGGCCGTGCACGTCGTTGACGATGTGAGCACCGGCCGCGACGGCCAATCTCGCCGTTTCGGCGCGGTAAGTATCGATGGAGATCAGTGCGTCGGTCTCGGCCGCAAGCCTCTCGATCACCGGCAGGACGCGATCCTGCTCTTCCGCCGCCGAGACCTCGACGGCGCCCGGTCTCGTCGATTCGCCGCCGATGTCGACGATCGCGGCTCCGTCACGAATACAGGACATGGCATGCGCGATCGCCGTCTCGACGCTTCCGGAGTAGCGTCCGCCGTCCGAAAAAGAATCCGGCGTGACGTTGACGATCGCCATGATATGGCCCTGCGGGCCGAGTTCGATGGCCCGACCTCGCCCGACACGCCACGTGCTGTTGCATCGCGATGTCACCGGCTGTCCATCTTTCGAAGGGTAACGCAAAATTTCATGCCTTTGTGTTGCGCTCCAGTTGGCTATGCCCCAAGCTCCAACCAAGTTCAACGTCGCAGGCCTGATAATGTTCTTTATGCGCAGAGTCCGCCGATTTTTCGGTGCAATTCTTCTCCTCTGCGTGATCCCGGCAACGGCTTCGGCCGAGCCCGTCATCACCAAGACCTATTCGTATTTCCGCATCGGCGGCCGCACGGCCGAAGATCTCGACAAGGAGCTGGAAAAGCACGGGCCGATGACCCGCGCGACCGGCCATCGCCATCCCGGCGCGACCGAGATCAAGTTCGGCGGGGACGTCACCTACATGGAGCGGGGCGGACGCTGCTCGATCGGCGGGGCGCGCGTCACGCTGCGGACGCACCTCATCCTGCCGCGCTGGAACAACCGTAGCCGCGCGTCGGCGGATCTCCGCTTCATCTGGGACACGCTGTCCACCGATATCAAGCGGCATGAGGAGCGGCATGCGGAGATCGCCCGCAACCATGCCCGCCAGCTCGAGCGGGCATTGCTTGCGCTCGGCTCCAGCAAGAGCTGCGACGCGCTTGAAAAACAGGTCTCGGAAACGACGCGCCGGATCCTTGAAAACCACGATCGCGAGCAATTGCGCTTCGATCAGATCGAAGCGACGAATTTCGACGCCCGCATGATGCGGCTCCTGCAATACCGCATGGGCCGCAGGGGCTCCTGACCGCTTCTCCACAGGAAGAGACGCCCGGCTGCCGCCTTATGAAGGTCGGGCATTGTCCCGCCTATCGCCGATGGTTTATGGTTAGAGTCTAAAATATGATTCTCGGATAAAAGCTAAGACGGCTTGGCTGCAGACGCTCCGAGAGATGGGGCGGAAGAGACGGATGGCCGAGGGTCGGCACGCCTTTCCAGCTCCGGCCGATGCGTCGCACGCAGCCGCTTCCGGGGATACCTGAGTATTTCGTGCGTTCCCAAGTTCTCCTGGCGCGTCCTCAAGCCGCAGGTGTCTCCTCCCTCGCCTGACGGTGATGCGCCCGCCTCGCCTCGCTTCCCGTTCGGGCAGCGAGGCACTTTTTTGCTGCAACCCGATTAAGGATCAGGCCTGCCGCTCGGGAACGTTGACCACCAGCCCGTCGAGTTCGGGCTTCACCTTGATCTGACAGGAAAGGCGCGAATTCGGCTTCACCTCGAAGGCGAAGTCGAGCATGTCCTCTTCCATGGGCGCCGGGGGACCGACTT
Organism: Neorhizobium sp. CSC1952; assembly: GCF_030378245.1. NCBI lineage: Bacteria > Pseudomonadati > Pseudomonadota > Alphaproteobacteria > Hyphomicrobiales > Rhizobiaceae > Neorhizobium > Neorhizobium sp. CSC1952. The sequence goes on from NZ_CP128416.1 coordinate 4,394,575, forward strand.
TCTCGGTCCAGGCCTCGTCGACATAGACGTGACAGGTGGCACAGGCGCAGGCGCCGCCGCATTCGGCCTCGATGCCGGGTACGGAATTGCGAACCGCGTTCTCCATCACGGTGGAGCCGGGCTCGGCCTCGATATCGAAGCGCGTTCCGTCGAAGGCAACGATGGTCAGTTTCGTCATGATTTTGGAAATCCGGGATGTTGAAGGGTTACGGCTTATTTAAGCGCGCTGTCTTCCAATAAAACCCCGGCACAGTCAACATTTTCAGGCGCCGCAGACTGTTCCGCGAGCGCCTCGGGCCAAAAACTAATGCCTTTAGCGGCAGAGCTTATTGATGAAGTTTTCCGCTTCGATGACGGCAGCGTTGACGGCGGCGCGCAATGCGGCGTCCCCGCCATCGGATTCGAGACGCTCGGCGGCGGCCGAGACCTTGAAAGCGCCGACCGCACCGGCCGCGCCTTTCAGCCTGTGGGCGGCCGCGGCGGCCGTGGCGGCATCGGCGCCGGCGATATCCTGCAGGGCGCGGCGTGCCTGGCGGGCAAACATCTGAAGCACCTCGATTTCCAGCCCCTTGTCTCCCATGGTCTGGGAGGCCAGGTGGACGAGATCGATCGGGCGGGATTGGGAGGGACAAGCGCCCCGGGAGTTTTCTGGAGCTTCGAACGCGATACTGACCGCTGCCATTGCCATGAACCTGTTTTTCCCTATCGTTATGTGTCCCGAATTGTGCGGGGCAGCCCCAGCTATCCCGTTAAATTCCGGCACAATCGGGGCCGGAATCTTCCCATATGGTTAATTTCTGCTAAGCTCCCGGGATTTTAGGACTTTTGCACCTTCGCATGGTTTAAATTCTGTTAACAACATTTCGCGCTGCCGATCGCAAGGGGGCGTTTTAATTGTACGGGGTGGCCGAATGTGCCACTACAGTACGACTAAGGTGGCGAGGAATATTCTCCTTTTGCCACGGATGGCAGGTTGGTAAGTTTTCATTATCATCCGTTTGAAAGAACGGCGTCCGACCTGAAAGTGAATGGGAAATTCCGAATTCCGGTATGGAAGGCGGATTTCCGGCAGGCAGTGTCCCGTCTTTCAATCTGCAGGCGGCAGATGTCGGATGGGATATGGCCGGGCGAGTATGTAACGAGGCGTAACCGCATGGCGAAGAAAACCACCAGCGAGTCTATCGACGAAACGGCTTTCCAGGCGTTGGAAGATGCTCTGAAGATCGATTTCAACGATGAGCCGCCGCGTCCCAGATCCGTGCCCCATGCCTCGGAGGCGAGAGTGTCAGACACATCCCAGCCGCGTCAAACTCCCGTGCAGCCTCAGGACAATTCAGCCGAATCCCAAAGATCGGCCGCGTCCGAGAGCGCCGCAAGGACGCAGGCGTTCCAGCCCGCCAACGACGCCGGCCGGCGTTCGACCACCGCCATGCTGCGGACGCTGGAGGGCGGCACGATGCGGTCGGCCATCCGCAACGCCGTCATCATCTCCATTCTCTGGGCCATCGCAGGCGTGGGGCTCGGGCAGCTCATCTACGGCAACCGGCTCTGGCAGATCACCTCGGTCGAAGGGGTGCTTGCGGCTCCCGGCATCGTGGCGCTCGCGGTCGGCATTCTCGTGCCGATCATGCTGTTCTTCGCCTTCGCGATCATGATGGCCCGCGCCCAGGACCTCAGGAACGCAGCCCGCTCCATGGCGGAGGTGGCGCTTCGCCTTTCCGAGCCGGAAACCATCGCGTCCGAGCGGATCATGAGCGTCGGCCAGGCCGTGCGCCGCGAAGTCTCCGCCATGAACGAAGGCATCGAACGGACCATCGCGCGCGCCGCCGAACTCGAAACGCTCGTGCATTCGGAAGTCAATGCGCTCGAGCGCAGCTTCACCGACAACGAATTGCGCGTTCGCGGCCTGGTGCAGGAACTCGGCTCCGAGCGCGACGCGATCGTCAACCATGCCGAGCGCATCCGCTCCTCGATCGTCGGCGCCCATGACCAGCTCAAGGAAGAACTGTCGCTGGCGACAGAGGAGATCTCCGTCCGGCTGGCGACCTCCGGCGAAGCCTTCGCCTCGATGATCGAGACCCGTGCCGCTACGCTGATGGAGAAATCCAACGCCGCAGGCGAAGCGCTCGGTTCGCTCCTGACCGCCAAGTCGGAAAACCTGCTGCAGACCCTGAACTCCGCCGGCTTCGCCCTCGCCCACGAGTTCGACGAGCGGATGGACACGATCACCTCGGTCCTCTCGCAACGCGGCGAGGCGCTCCTCAACGAGTTCCAGACCCGCGCCTCCACGCTCGACGCCAATACCGAAAAGCTGAACGCGGCACTTGCGGACCGCACCCGTCAGCTCAACGAGACGCTGCTTGCCCGCACGCGCGAAATCACCGAAGGCCTCACCAACAGCGAAAGAACCCTCACCGGCTCGCTCGACGGCATCCTCGCAGCCCTCAACAGTTCGCTGGAGGACAAGAGCTCCTCATTCCGCCAGAGCCTGCAGACCACCGTCGACGACGTGGTCATGGATCTCGACATGCGCTCCGGCTTCTTCGAGGAGCGCCTCCAGGCAACCGTAGGCCAGCTCAGCACCACGTTCGACGACAGCATTTCGCAGTTCACGTCGGCGTTCGACCAGCGGGCCGGCACGCTCGACAGCAAGCTGATGGACAGCCTTGCCCGCATCAACGAGACCGTCGCGAGCGGGTCGGAATCGATCGAGAACATCCTCAGCTCCAGCATTGAACGCATCAGCTCCTCGCTGACCGACCAGTCGCTTTCGCTGGCGACGACACTCGGGACCGGCCAGGAAGTGCTCGATTCGATGCTCGAAAGCCGCTCGCAGGAGTTTTCCGACGCGCTGGCGGCCCGCAGCGGCGAAATCCAGGACGCGCTCGCATTCCGTACCGCCGAGATCCAGGACGTCCTCGCGTCCCGTACCAGCGAGCTGCATGAGGGGCTGGCCGACGCCCACCGCAAGATCAGCGGCACGCTCGCCGAGCACAACAGCGAGCTTCACGAGGGTCTCGCAAACGCCCACCGCAAGATCAGCGACACGCTCACCGAGCACGGCAGCGGCCTGATCGGCACGCTTTCGGAAAGCCAGACCCAGTTCGAACAGGGACTGGCGATCCGCTCCGGCGCCATCATCTCCGCGCTTTCCAGCAGCCACGATCACCTGACCGAGGTGCTCAGCCAGAAGACGGCGGCACTCGACGCGCTGATGTCCAACGTGCCGGAACGCCTGGCCGGCGTCTTCGACGAAAGGTCGGAGCGCATCGCCAAGACACTGTCGGACGGCGAGCAGCGCATCAACAGCGATCTTGGCCGGCATGTCTCGGACATGCAGGCCTCGCTTGAAGCCAATCGCGAGCGGATTTCCGAAGTCCTGCAAGACAAGTCGATGGAGCTTGCAACCTCCTTCGCGCTCGGCGAGGACCGCCTCACCGGCATGCTGGACGAAAAGGCGGAAGCCATCACCCGGGCGCTTTCGGAGACCGAACAGCATATCAGCGGCGATCTCGGCCGCCGGACGTCGGAAATCCACGAAGCGCTGAATGCCAACCGCGACAAGCTGGCGGAAATCCTCGACGACAAGTCGATGGAAATCGCAACAACTTTCGCGCTCAGCGAAGACCGGCTCTCCGGCATGCTGGACGAGAAAGCGGCGGCGATCGCCAATACCCTTTCGGATGCGGACAGCCGCATCGAACAATCCTTTGCCGCGCGGGCAGAGGCCATCCGCAGCGCCTATGCCGACAACCAGCTCAACCTCGACCTTTCCTTGGAGAACCGCACTGCCGAGCTTTCGCGCATTCTCGAAAGCGGCGGCGAGCGCCTGGAACAGGCCGTCGGCGGCGCGGCCGGCCGGATCGAAACCGCGCTTTCGGACGGTACGCAGCGTTTCGAAACCGGGTTGACCGACGGTCTGGAGCGGATGGAAACCGTACTCAGCTCCAGCCAGGAACGCATCGCCGCAACGATCGGCCTCGGCCACCAGCAGATGGAAACCACGCTGGGCTCCGGTTACGAGCAGATTCGCGACACGCTCGAAGAGCGCACCGGCAAAATCGCCGAGACGCTCAGCGAGGCACACAGCCAGATCGACAACCTGATGCAGGATCAGGCGACATCGCTCGGCACCACCATCGCCGCAAGCGCCGGCATGCTGGAAATGTCGCTGGAAAATCAGCAGAGCGCATTGCGCGGCGCCATCGATTCCGCCGGCCAGTCGCTGGAAGAGCGCCTGCGGGAGAACGTCGGCACGCTCGCCACTCAGCTTTCCGATGCAGCCGGCGAAATCGGCCGCTCGGCCGACACCTTCTCCAATCGCATCAAGGAAACAGTGGGCGGCGTCCAGGGAGCGCTCGAAGAGACCGGCAGCAGGATCGAATCGACGTTCGGCGGGCTGGAAGGCCGCATCCGGGACGAGATTCTCGACGCCACCCAGCTTGTCAACGAAGCCGGTGCCAATCTCTCCAGCACCCTCGGCGACCGCACCGCGGAGTTGGAACGCGTCGCAGGCGAAGCCTCCGACCGCATCGCCGAGACCATGGACAGCCGCACGGCCCGGATCGAGGAGCGGCTCGGCACGATCGATCGCGCGCTGACGATCGGCCTCGACAACGTCACGAAGACCATGGAAGGAAAGGCCGTCGGCCTTGCCACGACGCTGCGCGAAGCCGTCAGCGCCGCGGCCCAGAACATGGACAGCGAGGCCACCCGTTCTGCGGAAGTGCTTGCCCGTGCCGGTGCCGAATTCACGCAGGAACTCGCCAACCGCAACAGCGAATTCACCAAGGCGATCGAGGAACGTTCCACCCAGATCGTCGGCCGGATTTCGGAAACGCAGAACCGGCTCGCCGGCCAGGCGGCAACCGTTGCGCAGGCCTTCTCCGAGGCGGGCAATGCCATTGTCAAGAAGGTGGCGGAGGCCGACAGCCTCGTGAAGCAGCAGGTGACGGCGATTTCCGAAGCGCTCGAAGACGCGCAGAAGGCACTCGGCGCCCGCAGCGACGATATCCGCACCACGCTTTCCGACACGGCAAACCAGCTCGACAGTGCGATGGACGCCGTCGACCGTGCTCTCGCCGCGCGCGGCGAGGCCATCCGTTCGGCCCTCGACAGCCGCGCCCGCGACCTGAATTCCGTGCTCGCCAGCCGTTCGGCGGAACTGTCCCGCCTTCTCGACGAAAAGGCGAAGCCGATCATCGAGGAATATGCCGAAACCGGCCGCATTGCCGTCGAACAGATCACGACCGCCGCGCAGCAGGGTGCCGAACGGCTCTCCGCCACCGCGGATGAAACGAGCGCGCGCATCCGCGACGAGAATTCGGCCCTCATCGATGCGATCGCCGCCCGCACGAACGATACGCTCGCGGCGATCAGCCAGCGGACCGAAAATGCGGCCGGCACGATGCGCTATGTCGAGCAGGGCCTGTCCGTTGCGGTAAACAGCCTCATCGACAAGCTGGCGGAAAGCAATTCCAACATCGCGTCGCTGGTCGAGCAATCGGCGCGGGAGATCGGCAGCACCGCCGATACCGTCGCGGAGCATTTGGCGGAAGCCGACCGTAAGCTCGGCGCCACCGCCAACCGCTTTGCGCAATCGGCCACGCATGCGGCCGATATCGTCTCCGGCTCGACCCGGGTCCTCGAGAGCAATATCGATCGGATGTCGGATGTCTTCAGCCAGACGCTCGACCAGGTCGGCGGCATCGTCGGCCGCTTCGACGAGCACTCAAGAGTGCTTGCGGAGGCTTCCGACCTCCTGGGCGCCGCCCAGTCCAACCTGGCAAGCACGCTGGACGAACGGCAGAGCGCATTGCGCAATCTCTCCGCCGGCCTGGTCAGCCGCTCCGAGGAAATCGAAGCGACCATGCGCAGCCTGACGAGCCTTGTCGACGGCGCGTTCGAACGGGCCGAGGAACGCTCCCTGCAGGTCGGTTCGCGCCTGCGCGAAAGCCTGCACGCTTCCTTCGCCGATATCGGCCGGACGCTCGGGGAAACCCAGCACCGTGCCGAGGCCACCGCGGATGCGATGCGCAGTGCGCTTATCGGCGCGGGCGGCGACGCCAACAAGGCCATCGAAACGACGCTCTCGGAAGCCGAGAAGCGCACCCGCGAAATTTCCGAACGCATGCGCGGCAGCATTGCCGCCTCGCTCGGAGACGTCGAACGGGTGCTGTCGGATGCCGCCAACCGCTCCGGCAGCGCGGCCGACCAGCTTCGCGAGACGCTGCGCGAATCGGTCGACGAGGCCATCAACCGCTTCTCGGGCGCGACCGAGGAGATTCGCCGCTCCGCGCAGGATATCCGCCGGGAACTCGATGCGACCCGTTCCGAACTCAAGCGCGGTGCCTTCGACCTGCCGGAAGAGGCGAAAGAAAGTGCCGCCGCCATGCGCCGTGCCGTCGCCGAGCAGATCAGGGCGCTCCAGGATATTTCCGCCCTGGTCGGCCGTTCGACGCAGAACTTCGAGGTCTCCGAAGCATCGGCCAGCCGCCCCGCTCCGGCGGCCCAGCCGGCCCCTGCCCGTCCGCAGCCTTCCGCTGCCGCAGCAATTCCGCAGCAGCCGGCTCCGGCCGCCCCGCGCAACGATCCTTACGCAAGCGGCTCGCTGCGGGGCACGCTTCCGCTGGATCGGCAGGGTTCGGCACCGGCACCGCGTGCTCAGCAGCCGGCGCCCCGCGGCGGCAATGCCGGCGATGACGGCTGGATCAGCAATCTCCTGCGCGGGGCTTCCCGCGACGAACTCGGCAATGCTCCGGCAGCCCGCCAGCAGCAGCCGGCCCGTCCTGCCGAACCGGCCCCCGCGCCGCGCAGCAACGGCGACAACCGCAATCCGCGCCACATGGTGGAATCGCTGAACTCTCTGTCGGTCGATATCGCCCGTGCCATCGATCACGACGCGTCGGTCGATCTGTGGCGCCGCTACCAGCGTGGCGAGCGCGACGTCTTCACCCGCCGTCTCTACACGCTGAAGGGCCAGCAGACCTTCGACGAGATCAAGCGCAAATACGACCGCGAGCCGGAATTCCGCACCGCCGTCGACCGCTACATCGCCGATTTCGAAAAGCTGCTCGCCGACGTCGCCCGCACCGACCGCGACAAGACGGTGACGCAGAGCTACCTCACCTCGGATACGGGCAAGGTCTATACGATGCTCGCCCATGCCGCGGGCCGGTTCAGCTGAGACGGATAGACACCAAACAGAAAGGCCGCCCTTCGAGGCGGCCTTTTTTGTTTCGAGCGAAGCTTGCCCCGTCTTCAAGAAAACGCGATCACATCGACTTCAAAGCCCAGTCGACGATCTCGGCGCCCACCTTGGCGAAGGCTCTGTCCAGCGCCTCGATGAAATCGCGGTTCTCCGCGCCGGAGACCGGCGCCGTCGCCTTGAAGACGCCCTGGGCGCGCACGGTGCCGTTGCGGTCGTTCAAGAGCTTTGCGGATATCTCCACGGTCGCCACCCGCGGGCTGCCGGCGCTCACCTCGAAGGCGCGGATGTCCGTCACCACCTGATAGTCGATCGCAAGGCCCTGCCCCGGCTTGCCGACGCCGCCGAGACGGCCGGAATTCTCGAAGGCCTCCACGAGCTTCGACTGGACGAGCGCCGGCAGGCGGTCGCCCCAGCGGGAATTGGCGAGATACTGGATTTCCGAAGGCGACACGCGCACGACGACCTGCTCGCTGTTCAGCAGTTTGAGCGCCGTCGGTTCGGGTACCAGAATCTGACGGTTGCGGGCGGAAGGCCCTTCTCCGGAAGGCGTCAGCGACAGATCGAACGTGTCGTTGTTCGCCTTGCTGCCGCAACCGCTCACAAGTGCTGCGACAAGCGGCAGCGCGAGCAGAAACGGGCGGCGGGTCGCACGCCGCACCAAGAACTCCGAACCGGTCATCAAGCCCCCATTTTCCAAAACCGAATGCCCCGTTTACCGCCGTGTCCTGCCATCATATTCCTTCACCGTCTCGCCGCCGAAGATCAGCCGCTGCGGGTTCTGGTCGAAATTGTTGATCGTCTGGTCGAGCGACTGCACGGTGCGCCGCGCATCGTTGACCAGCGTCTGGATGTCTCTCAGCCCGCTCGCCGAGAAGCGCGACAGGTTGTCGGCGATCGGGCCGACGCGCGCATTGATGTTGTCGGCGACGGTCCGGAAGGATTCCAGCGTCCGGCGCGCTTCGGCGAACAAGCCCTGAGAATCGTCGCTCGAGACCAGACCGTCGACCTTGGCGAGAATGCCGTCGACGCGGCTGGAGGCCTCGTTCAGCTTCCTCGCCAGTTCCGTGAAGTCGCCTATCGCACGGTCGATGTCTTCCTTGCGATGCGCGAAGTTGTCCACCACGCTGCGAGCGGAGCTGATGGTCTGGCGGGCATCCTCCGACGCCGCGGTGATGTTGCCGATGGTCGTTCTGACCTGATCCGGGTTGACGGAATTCATCACCGTATCGACGCGGCCCAGAACGCTTTGCGCCTGCGCGCCGACCCGCTCGAAATTGGCGGCGGCATTCTTCACGTTCGTCACCAGCTCGTCGAAATTGTCCGAGGCATTGGCGATGTTGCGGGTGGCGCGCTCCGTATTGGCGACGACGGCATTGATCTTTTCCGCATCGATCGCGCTGACCAGCCGCTCGGCTGCCGCAAGCGTGGAATTCAGTGTTTCGGAGACGCGGTCGATGGTCCCCGAAAGCGTCGAGAGGCTGTTTAGGAACCGGTCGATGCTGTCGGAATTCTGCGCCAGCGCGGAGGTGAAGGTCTCGACATTGCGGATCGTCTGGGTCAGCGGCCCGCGCGCATCCGCGACGAAACCCTGTATATCGCCGATCGCATCGTCCGCGCGCTGGAGGATCTTGTCGGCGGTCGCAAGCAGGTTCGTCACACTCGACTGTTCGGCAATCAGCACTGCCGGCCGGCCGGTTTCGAGCGATTTCTGGAGGATGTTCTCCTCGCCCTTGGCTCCCCCGGAGAGCTCGACATAGGCAGCTCCCGTCAGGCCCTGCACTTCCAGCCTCGCCTGGGTGGACTGGTAGACGGGGGCATCGGCCCTCACTTCAGTGAACGCGATCGAATAACGCGGGTCGTCCGGGTCGATGGTGAGGCTGCGCACCGAGCCGACGGCAATGCCGTTGAAACGCACCGGCGAGCCGACCGACAGTCCGTTCGCCGAACCCGGGATACGGATCGCCAGTTCGGCCGTCGGCCCGCCGCGGCCCGATTGCGCCATCCAGTAAACGAAGCCGAAGGCAGCCGCGATCACCAGCAGCGTGAAGAAACCGACAAGGGCGTAGTTGGCTCTGGTTTCCATGGATTACGTCTTCTCTACTTCTGCCGCCGGCTGCTTTTCTGGGAGAACGACCGATCGAGCCCGCTTGCCGCGGAAATAGGACTGAACCCATGGATCGTCACAAGCGAACATATCGTCAAGGGTGCCTTCCACCAATACCCGTTTCTGGCCAAGCACGGCAATACGGTCACAGACCGAAAAAAGGCTGTCGAGATCATGTGTTACCATATAGACCGTCAGGCCCAGCGTATCGCGCAGCTTGGCGATCAGGGCATCGAAGTCGGCGGCGCCGATCGGATCGAGGCCGGATGTCGGCTCGTCCAGGAAAACCAGATCGGGATCGAGCGCCAGCGCGCGCGCCAGGGCCGCACGCTTGATCATGCCGCCGGAAAGCTCGGAGGGATATTTGTCGGCGGCGTCCGGCGGCAGACCGACCATCTCGATCTTGAGATAGGCAAGCTCGTCCATCAGCGCCTGCGGCAGATCGAGATATTCGCGCATCGGAAGCTGGATGTTTTCCTTGACCGTCAGCGCCGAAAACAGGGCGCCGTGCTGGAAAAGCACGCCGAGCCGCGTGTCGAGCTCCATCCGTTCCCCTTCCGACACCTTGTCGTAATCGGCGCCGAGAATATGGATCGTGCCGGACCGGTGCGGCAGGAGACCCAGAACGGTGCGCATCAGCACCGACTTGCCGGTGCCGGAAGCGCCAACGAAGCCGAGGATCTCGCCGCGATAGACATCGAGGTTCAGCCGGTCGAGCACCAGATTGTCGCCGAAGCCGACGGTCAGGTCGCGCACGGAGAGCACGATCTGCCGACCGTTTTCCTTGTCCTCGACCTCGATCCGTTCAGTCTCTGCCAAACCGTTCTCCATCAGAAATCGATCGCGGAATAGAAGATGGCGAAAAGCGCATCCATGAGGATGACGACGAAGATCGACTTCACCACCGAGGTCGTGACGTGCTGGCCGAGCGATTCGGCGCTGCCGCCGACCTTCATGCCTTCAACGGCCGCGACGATGCCGATGCACAGCGCCATGAACGGAGCCTTGATCATGCCCGACGCAACCGAAGTGTGGTCGATCGCCTCATGCAGGCGCGAGAGATAGGTCTCGAAGGTGATGCCCGAATAGGCCCAGGCGACGACCGCCGCTCCGGCGAGCGCCGCGAAATTGGCGACGATTGTGAGCAGCGGCAGCGCAACCGTCAGCGCCACGAGACGCGGGAAGATCAGCACGCCCACGGGATTGAGGCCGATGACGGTCAGCGCGTCGATCTCCTCGCGCATCTTCATCGAGCCGATCTCGGCGGTGATCGCGCTGCCCGATCGGCCAGCGATCATGATCGCGGTCAAAAGCACGCCGATCTCACGCAACTGCAGGATGCCGACGAGGTCGACGACGAAGATTTCCGCGCCGAAATAACGGAGCTGGAAAGCGCCCTGCTGGGCGATGATCGCGCCGATCAGGAAGGACATCAGCACGATGATCGGAACGGCCCGCACGCCCATGCGGTCGATATGGGTGACCACCGAAGCCGGCGAGACACCCGCACCGCGGCCGAGCTTCATCTGCGCGCCGCGCACCGCCGAACCGAGGATGTGCATGGCCGCGTAGAAATCGCCGCCGAGCCCCACCATGACCTTGCCGACCGGTGAGAAAAGCCGTTCGAACCGCGTGCCCTTCGCGCCGCCGTCTTCGGGCGGCGCCGGGGCCTTTTCCGGCAGCACGCCGACCAGTTCCTGGATAGGCCCGTCGCCGCCCACCAGCACCGGCTCGCGGCCCTGCTCGCTCTTGGTGGTCAGAAGCCTGCGGATCAGCCAGGCGCCGGCGGTATCGATTCCCGCTATGCCCGAGAGATCGATCTCCAGCCTGCCCTGCCCCCGTGCCCGTTCAAGCCGCTCGAAATCCTTGAGGATCGGGGAAATCGTCGAGCCCCGCCAGTCGCCGGCCAGCACCAAGCGCTCGCCGCTGCCGCCCGGCATGTTCTCGGCTGTGATCTGGGCTGACTTCGACGCCACGGTTTTCTTTCGCGCTTACAATTTCAATGCGATGCGGTTGATCGTGTTTTTCGAGACCGGCAATATAGCCGCCTCATAGGGATTTGCCACAACGGGACGCGTAAAAGCATGGTCCGTCACCTCGAAGCCACAATAGAAACATTCCCGATCGCCGGCACGTTCACGATTTCGCGCGGTTCCAAGACGGAAGCGGAGGTCATCACCTGCACGATCGGTGAAAACGGCATCTCCGGCCGCGGCGAATGCGTGCCTTACAGACGCTACGGCGAAACCCTGGACGGCGTCCTTGCGGATATCCGCTCTGTTTCCGACGCGATTCGCGACGGCCTGACACGCGAAGAGCTGCAGGCGCGGATGAAGCCGGGCGCCGCCCGGAACGCCGTCGATTGCGCTTTGTGGGATCTCGAAGCCAAGCGCAGCGGCCGCCCCGTTGCCGACGCCATCGGCGCGACCAGCCTCAAGCCCTTCGTCACGGCGTTTACGCTGTCGCTCGCAGAACCGGAGGCCATGGCGGCCGAAGCCCGCAGGAATGCGCAGCGCCCGCTTCTCAAGATCAAGCTCGGCACGGACGACGACGAAGCCCGCCTGCGCGCCGTCCGCGAAGCGGCTCCAGATTGCCGCCTTATCGTCGATGCCAATGAGGGATGGACCGAGGACAATCTCGCCCGGCACATGGCCGTCGCGGCAGAAACCAACGTGTCGCTGATCGAGCAGCCGTTGCCGGCCGGCAAAGATGCGGCGCTTGCCGGCATCCGGCGCCTGGTCTCGATCTGCGCCGACGAAAGCGTGCACGCCACCAAGGATCTGGCCAGCCTTCGCGACCGCTACGACGCCGTCAACATCAAGCTCGACAAGACCGGGGGCCTCACGGAGGCGCTCGCGATGAAGGCGGAAGCGCAGCGGCTCGGGTTTGCCGTGATGATCGGCTGCATGGTCGGCTCCTCGCTTGCCATGGCGCCGGCCGTGCTGCTTGCGCAGGACGCGGATTATGCGGATCTCGACGGGCCGCTTCTGCTTGCCCGCGACCGGCCGGGCGGCCTTCATTACGAAGGTTCGCTCGTCCATCCGCCGGCGCCCGGCCTCTGGGGCTGAAGCCTGGCCGCAAGCGCGATGATCGCCAGCGCCAGCAGGGACAGGCCGGACATGACGACATAGCTTTCCGGCCCGAACTGTCGGTAAAGGAAACCGGAGAGCACGGTCGAAAGCGCCAGGAACACGCCGTTATAGAAGACGTAAGCGCCCTGCATGGAGGATTCCTGCTCCTCGTTCACCGACTCGACCAGCCGGTGCTGCAGTCCGATATGCACGAAGGCGAAGGTGAAGGCGTGGGTGAACTGCAGCACCAGATAACCCCAGAAGCCGAGCGGCATCGGAAACAGCGTCCAGCGGACCATCGCAACCGCGCAGCCGATGCGCATCAGCGTCCAGGCTGGCACCTTTCGCGCCAGCCAGCCGGCCGCGAAGAAGACGGTGACTTCCGCGACGATCGCCGCACTCCACAATACGCCGATCGAGCCGCTCGAAAAGCCGACCTGCTGCCAATGGATCGTGCCGAAGGTGTAGAACATGCCGTGCGCCGCCTGGGCCAGCGAAGCGCCGATCATCAGCACATGCAGGTCGAACCGCTTGAGGGAGCTCGGGCTGATCGCCTTGTCGGCCGACGGTCCCACCGGCGCCCGCCCCAGCCGCGGCGTAACGAAGGCGGCGGCGATCGTCAGAAGGAAACCGGCCGCCATCATTCCGGGAATGGTATTGATGCCCCAGATACCTCGCAACTCGCCCGCCAGCAGAGCGAACCCCATGAAGGCGATGGAACCCCAGACGCGCATGGAACCGTACTGGAAGCCCCAGCGCCGGACGCCCGTCACGGCAATTGATTCGACGATCGGGGCATAGGGCGCGAAAACCGCCGCCTGGATGCTGACGATCAGCAGCGCCGGCCAGAAACCGTGGGTGAAGAACATCACCAGCGCCGTCAGCAGCGTCAGGCCACCGGACCAGGCGAGCACCATCGTCCGCTCAGGCAGGCGGTCGGCGACATAACCGGAGACCGGCGCCGCCAGAAGCCGGAGAAGAAGCTGCATCGCCAGGACGATGCCGATCTCGACTTCGGTCAGGGCAAGCCCCTCCAGCCAGATCGGCAGATAAGGCAGGATGACGCCGTTCACCCCCAACGGCGCGCCATAAGCGAGCGCGCAGCGCAATTGAAAGAACCGGGGCGCGGAAGGCGCCGCATGTGGAGGAATCACGATTTCACGGGTAGGCTGCTGGAACTTTCAGCTTACCTAACACAGGAGCCGGGCCCTGCCTATGGCAAGAAATAGCCTTCGAGCAGGGTGATCGCCGAACCTGCACAGCCGCTTGTCAGGCGGCCTGCATATCCTCGACGTTCTGCGGCTTCGGCAGTGCCTTGATCTCCGCGGTGGCGTTTATCCGCTGCCAGGAGATCATCTCGAGCGTCCCGTCATGGTGCTCCGCGATCGCCGTGCAGCTTTCCACCCAGTCGCCCGTGTTGACGTAGTGGATGCCGTCCATGTCCTCCATCACGGCGTGGTGGATATGGCCGCAGATCACGCCGTCGACGTCGTTGCGGCGAGCCTCTTCGGCCACGACGCGCTGGAACTCGCCGATGAAGTTGACCGCATGCTTGACCTGCAGCTTCGCCCAGGCGGAGAAGGACCAATAGGGCATGCCGAGACGCCGGCGGATGGCGGCAAGGCCGACATTGATGACGATCGCGGCATCGTAGGCCCAATCCCCGAGATAGGCGAGCAGACGGGCGTTGCGCACCACCACGTCGAACTCGTCGCCGTGCAGGATCAGGTATTTCTTGCCATCGGCCATTTCGTAAATGGCGCGTTCGGCCACTTCGATGCCACCGAAATGCGTGCCCGGGAAGGAACGCAGGAATTCGTCGTGATTGCCGGGAATATAAACGATCCGGGTTCCCTTGCGCGCCTTGCGCAGGAGCTTCTGGACGACGTCGTTGCAGCCCTGCGGCCAGTACCAGTTGCGCTTCAGGCGCCAGCCGTCGACGATATCGCCGACCAGGAACATGGTTTCGGCTTCGTGATAGCGCAGGAAGTCCAGAAGGAAGTCGGTTCGGGCGGCTTTGGAGCCCAGATGCACGTCCGAAATGAAGAGCGTCCTGAAATGCCTTGTTTCCACTTGACCGGTCACGAAGTCGTCCTTTCGCTGCCGCTTCTGCGGTTTCCAAAACCAGACTCGTGTTTCAGGATGATGACAGGCTCCGGCAAAAGCCGCCGCCGCGACCATTCGCCATGCCCCAATTTCCGCCACGACCGCAAATTAGCTGCTGTCGCATCCGGTCGATTGATGTAATGAGGGACGCTCGCCTTTCGACCCAGCAAGACAGAAAAGAAGTGCCAGGAGGGACCATGAACGCCCAGGAAAAACCGAAATCGTCCGCCGTGCCGGTGAGCGGCGATCTCGACGAACAGGCGCTGTTCTTCCATCGCTATCCGCGCCCGGGCAAGCTCGAAATCCAGGCCACCAAGCCGCTCGGCAACCAGCGCGACCTGGCGCTCGCCTATTCGCCGGGCGTCGCGGCCCCCTGTCTGGCGATCCGCGACAATCCGGATACGGCTGCCGATTTCACCGGGCGGGCCAATCTCGTCGCCGTCATCTCCAACGGCACCGCCGTCCTCGGTCTCGGCAATATCGGTCCGCTGGCCTCCAAGCCCGTCATGGAAGGCAAGGCCGTCCTCTTCAAGAAATTTGCCGGCATCGACGTCTTCGACATCGAGATCGACGCCAACGGCATCGATACGATGGTCTCGACCGTCTCGGCGCTCGAACCGACCTTCGGCGGCATCAACCTGGAAGACATCAAGGCGCCGGAATGTTTCGAGGTCGAACGCCGGCTGCGCGAGAAAATGAACATCCCGGTCTTCCACGACGACCAGCACGGCACCGCGATCATCGTCGCCGCGGCGATCCTGAACGGGCTGGAGCTTGCCGGCAAGAACATCGCCGACGTGAAGATCGTCACGTCGGGTGCAGGTGCGGCGGCGCTCGCCTGCCTGCATCTCCTCGTCTCGCTCGGCGCCAGACAGGAGAATATCTGGGTCCACGACATCGAGGGTCTCGTCTATGAGGGCCGCACCGAACTCATGGACGAATGGAAGGCCATCTACGCCCAGAAGAGCGACAAGCGCGTGCTTGCCGACAGCATCGGCGGCGCCGACGTCTTCCTCGGTCTGTCCGCCGCCGGCGTCCTGAAGCCCGAGCTGCTCGCCCAGATGGCGGAAAAGCCGCTGATCATGGCGCTCGCCAACCCGACGCCCGAAATCATGCCCGAGCTTGCCCGCGCCGCCCGACCCGATGCGATGATCTGCACCGGCCGCTCGGATTTCCCTAACCAGGTCAACAACGTGCTGTGCTTCCCTTACATCTTCCGCGGCGCGCTCGATTGCGGCGCCCGGACGATCAACGAGGACATGAAGATGGCGGCCGTGAAGGCGATCGCGGCGCTCGCCCGCGAAGAAGTCTCGGACGTCGCCGCGCGCGCCTATTCGGGCGACACACCGGTCTTCGGACCGGACTATCTCATCCCCTCGCCGTTCGACCCCCGTCTCATCCTGCGCATCGCCCCGGCCGTCGCCAAGGCTGCCGCCGAGACCGGCGTCGCTTCCCGGCCGATCCACGATTTCGACGCCTATCTCGATCAGCTGAGCCGCTTCGTCTGGCGTTCCGGCTTCGTCATGAAGCCGATCTTCAACGCCGCCAAGAGCGCCGAGAAGAACCGCGTCATCTTTGCGGAAGGCGAAGACGAACGGGTGCTGCGCGCAGCCCAGGTTCTGCTCGAAGAGAAGACCGCCACCCCGATCCTGATCGGCCGTCCCTCGGTCATCGAGGCGCGCCTGAAACGCTTCGGCATCCGCATCCGTCCGAATGTCGATTTCGCCGTGGTCAATCCGGAAGACGACCCGCGTTACCGCGACTATGTGGACGACTATTTCGCGCTGGTCGGCCGCGAAGGCGTCAACCCGGAAGCGGCGCGCACCATCGTGCGCACCAACAACACGGTCATCGGTGCGCTCTCGGTCAAGCGCGGCGAAGCGGATGCGCTGATCTGCGGCGTCGAGGGCCGCTACGACAAGCATCTGAGCGACGTGGAGCAGATCATCGGCAGGCGCGCGGGCGTCTGCGCCTTCTCCACCCTCAGCCTGATCATCTCGCAGCGCGGCACGATCTTCTTCACCGACACGTTCGTCAACTACAATCCGAGCGCGCAGGAGATCGCCGAGATCACCGTTCTCGCGGCGGAGGAAATCCGCCGGTTCGGCATCGTCCCGAAAGCGGCGCTGATCTGCCATTCGAATTTCGGCTCGCGGGATTCGGAAAGCGCCCAGAAGATGCGCTCTGCGCTCAAGCTGGTGCGCGAACGGGCGCCGGACCTGGAGGTCGACGGCGAAATGCAGGGCGGCTCGGCTCTTTCGGAAGTATTGCGCAAGCGCGCCATGCCGAACAGCTCGCTCACCGGCGAGGCCAATCTCCTTGTCTTCCCGAACCTCGATGCCGCCAATATCTCGCTCGGGATCGTGCGCAACATGACCGACGCGCTGCATGTGGGACCGATCCTGCTCGGCGCGGCAATGCCGGCGCATATCCTTTCGCCGTCGGTCACGTCGCGCGGTGTCGTCAACATGGCGGCGCTTGCGGTCGCGGAGGCATCGCAGCCCAATCTCGACGTGCAGCCGTAGATTCGACGTTCCGGGGCAAGGCGGGCGGGCTCTCCCGCTGAGTTTCGACGGGTCGCAAGGCACGCCTTATGATATTGTCAACCGGCGTGCTCCATGATCGGGTCTCCCGCCGATTGGAGAGAATGCCGGACACAATGCCCATGCGCCTTCGCGGCCTCTTGATCGCCCCGCTCCTGCTCGTTCCCGCAGCGGCCTCTGCGCGGGACATCGCGGCCTGCGCGGCGCTTTACCGGCAGCTCAACAACACCCGCCAGGTGATCGGCAACACCGCCGAAATGCGGCGTTACGCGCAGCAGCTCAGCCGCCAGAACAGCGTCATCCGGCAGTTGCGCATCGAGATGCGCAGCGCCGGCTGCGGCACCGGGAGCATCATCGCCCTTGGCGATGCGGACAGCGAGATCTGCCAGGAAATCCGCGATCAGCTCCAGCAGGCGGAAGCGAACCGCGACGGCATAACGGACGAGCGAAACAATGCGCGGCAATTGGTGCAGTCCTCCGACGAACGCACCGCCATTCTCGCGGCGATCCGCTCGAACAGCTGCATTCCGTCCGACGTGGAAGAGGACCAGAAGGAACGGATGAAGGTGCAGGGTATCGAACTGCCGAAGGAAGAACCCTATTCCGGCATCACCAATCTGCGCACCACGCCGCCGGAACAGCCGCAGGCAGCGGCCGTCCAGCCGAACCTGCCGGGTCCGGAGCGTCCCTATGATCCGAACAGGAAGGTGCGGATGGTCGGCCCGCAATTCCTGCCCGAGGAAAACATCGATCTCGCCCATCCGAAATCGAGCGGGCCGCAGCCGCAGCAGTGATCAGCGGTTCTCCCATTTCTCCCTGAAGATCAGCTCCTCGAGCGGCAGGCGCTGGCGCCAGCCTCTGACCGCCAGTTCCGGCTCGGCATAAAGCCGATCGACGTAACCCAGGCAGAGCCAGGCGACGATCTCGATGCGCTCGGGAATGCCGAGCAGAGCGCGCACATCCTCGTCGCGGAAGATGCTCACCCAGCCGACGCCGACGCCTTCGGCGCGCGCCGCAAGCCAGAGGTTCTGCACGGCGCAGACGGTCGAATAGACATCCATGCGCGGATTGTGCGTACGCCCCAGAACGACCGGCCCTGCCCTGTCCGGATCGCAGGTCACGCAGATCGAGAGCGGCGCCTTGCAGATGCCTTCGAGCTTCAGGCTGCGATAGAGATCGCGCCGTTCTTCGGGGAACATGTCCGCAGCCTCCTCATTGGCGCGCGAAAAGGCGGCGAAAGCCGCTTCCCGCACCGCCGGATCGCGGATCAGGACGAAGTTCCAGGGCTGCATGAAGCCGACCGACGGCGCCGCATGGGCGGCGGCAAGCAGCCGCATCACGAGGTCGTCCGGCAACGGCTCGGGCAGGAACTGGTCGCGCACGTCGCGGCGCGTCCCGATCGCCCTGTAGACGGCCGCCCGCTCGGCTTCGGAAAATTCGCCGGCAGTAACGAGGCCGGGTTCGAAAAGATCAGGTCGCATCGTTTTCCCCAACAATGCAGCACCCCATGCCTGCGGCACAAGGAGAGCTTCGAAACCTGCCGCCGTCCGCGCGGATCGGTCTATCCCGTCAGGCCGGTCTTCTGACTTGGCTTCATTCGCCTGCGCCGCTGCCTTCCCGGAAAATTCCAGTGGCGTAGATCTCGCGGCCAAGCGTCGGCCTCACAGCGTCGGGCACGTTCCGGCATCTCACCGGATTCCCGATTCTCCCGCAGAAGCGGGCACCTGACGAAAGCTTTATGCCCGGAAGACCACAGCCGTTCAAGCCGCCGATGCGACGGGGAAATACCGCACATAGGCGAATTCATCGCCGTCCGGCGCCCAATTGGGCGAGTTCATCGTGCCCTGCCCGCCGAAAAGATCGAACAGCGTCTCGACATTGCCGCCGTCCATATCCATCAGCCGGACCCTGACATTCCGGTCGCGCGGGTGGTCGAAGACATCGGCGTCGTAGGAGACGAAGACGATCTTGTCACCCCTTGGTGATGGATGCGGAAACCAGTCGCCGTAATTGCTGTTTGTGATCCGCTCGGCCGGACCACCCTCGGCCGGCACGCGCCAGATCTGCATCAGGCCGGTGCGGCTGGAGTTGAAATAGATCCACTTTCCATCCGGCGAATAGTCCGGACCGTCATTGCGGCCTTCGCCGAAGGTGAGCCGCGTCTCCTCGCCGCCTTCGATACCGATCGTATAGATGTCAAAGACCTGGTCCCGGATGCAGCAATAGGCGAATGTCTTCCCGTCCGGCGACCAGCCGTGCCAGTAGGACGGCAGGTTCTTCGTCACCAATCTCGGCACGCCGCCTTCCGCCGACAGAACGTAGATCGCCGACTTGCCGAATTCCACCTTGTCCGAGACGGCAATCAGGGCGCCGTCCGGCGAGATGCCGTGGTCGTTGTTGCACTGCCGGGCAAAGCCCGTGTCCACCAGCTCGGGCTCGCCGTCGCCATCCGGTGACAGGCGGTAGATCGATCCCTCGCTGTTCAGCATCAGATAGCGTCCGTCCGGCGACCAGTTCGGCGCCTCGAACAGTTCTTCCGTCTGCCAGACCACGCGGTTCCGGCGGGTACGGATGTCGAAGACCTCGACCGAGCTGCGCAGCGCCATGGCCGGCTCCCCTACCGGTCCCTGAACCGGTTGGTGATCGGATAGCGCCGGTCGCGGCCGAAATTCTTCTTGGTGATCTTCACGCCCGGCGCCGATTGCCGCCGCTTGTATTCGGCGAGATAAAGCAGGTGCTCGATGCGGTGCACGGTCGCGGCGTCGTGGCCTCGGGCGACGATCTCCTCCGTGCCCATTTCCATCTCGACGAGGCATTCGAGAATGTCGTCCAGCGCCGGATAGGGCGGCAGGGAATCCTGGTCCGTCTGGTTGGGCCTCAGTTCCGCCGACGGTGCCTTGGAAAGGATGTTCTTCGGGATCACCTCGCCCGTCGGCCCGAGCGCGGTCGGCGGCAGGTGCCGATTGCGCCAGGCGGAGAGCGCATAGACCTGCATCTTGTAGAGATCCTTGATCGGATTGAAGCCGCCGTTCATGTCGCCGTAAAGGGTCGCGTAGCCCACCGACATTTCCGACTTGTTGCCGGTCGTCACCACCATCGAGCCGAACTTGTTGGAGATCGCCATGAGAATGGTGCCGCGGGCGCGGCTCTGCAGGTTCTCCTCGGTAATACCCTCGTCCGTCCCTTCGAAGAGTTCCGACAGCGCCGACAAGAAACCGTCGACGGGCTCGGCGATCGGCACGATGTCGTAACGGCAGCCGAGCGCTTTGGCACAGTCGGCCGCGTCCTTCAGCGAATCCTCGGACGTGTAACGATAAGGCAGCATGACGGTGCGCACCCGCTCCTCGCCGAGCGCGTCGACGGCGATCGCCGCGCAAAGCGCGGAGTCGATGCCGCCGGAGAGGCCGAGCACGACCGACTTGAAACCGTTCTTGTTGACGTAGTCGCGGAAGCCGAGCAGGCAGGCGCGGTAGTCCGCCTCCTCCTTCTCCGGAATGCGCGCCATCGGCCCGCGCGTGCAGCGCCACGTGTCGCCGGCCCTCTTCCATTCCGTGACCGTGATCGCCGGCTCGAACTGGCTCATCTGGAAGGCAAGCGTCCTGTCCGCATTGAAGGCGAAGCTCGCGCCGTCGAAGACCAGTTCGTCCTGGCCGCCGAGCTGGGCGGCATAGATCATCGGCAGTCCGGTCTCGATGACCTGTTTCAGCACCACCTGATGGCGGATATCGACCTTGCCGCGGTAATAGGGCGAACCGTTCGGCACGAGCAGGATTTCGGCCCCGCTTTCGGAGAGCGTCTCGCAGACGCCGAGCTCGCCCCAGATATCCTCGCAGATCGGAATGCCGATCCTCACGCCGCGGAAATTGACCGGTCCCGGCATCTCACCCGCGACGAAGACGCGCTTCTCGTCGAACTCGCCATAGTTCGGCAGGTCGATCTTGTCGCGGATGGCGATCACCTTGCCGCCGTCGAGGACCGCAACCGAGTTGTGCCGCCCCTCCTTGCCCTGGCGGGGAAAACCGACGATGACGCCCGGCCCGCCATCGGCGGTATCGGCGGCAAGCTGCTCCGCCGCCTTGAGGCAGGCAGCCAGAAAGGCCGGCTTCAGGACGAGATCTTCGGGCGGATAGCCGGAGAGAAAAAGCTCCGTGAAGAGAACGAGGTCGGCCCCCTCCCGCGCGGCATCCCGGCGCGCCTCACGCGCGAGGGCCAGATTGCCGGCGACATCGCCGACGGTCGGGTTGAGCTGAGCGACAGCAATGCGAAGGGTCTGGCTGATGTCCTGGGTCATGAGATGGATTTAGCGTTCCCTGTGAAAGGCCGCAACGTGTTCCAGGAGTTTTTTGCGAGCCGCCGCCGTGATCCGCGAAGCTACGCTGACTGCGCCGGCGCCGTCTTCGAGGGAAGAGAACTTGGTTCCCCCGATTTCGCGCCCCTCGTCCTGCCCCTGCCATCTCCGTCAATCGGGAGATACGCAGCCTTAAATTACGTTTCAATTTTCTAATGCAATTTATGATGAAGCGTTAATCGGCCATTAGCACCTGTCGATTATTATATTCTAAAATACTTATTTAGCGGGAGAGAATAAACATGAACCGTCTCCTATCGCTGATGAAATGCCGGTCGGGAGGGTCGGCGGTTGAGTTTGCCATCGTGGCGCCCATCCTCTTCCTCACGCTCTTCAGCCTGATCGGCTACGGCATCTACCTGAGCGCCGCCCACGCGGTGCAGCAGATCGCCGCCGACGCCGCCCGCACGGCCGTGGCCGGGCTGAACCCGGCCGAACGCGAACAGCTCGTGCGGAACTATTTCACCATGTCGACCATGAATCATGCCCTGCTGGACATGAGGAACTTCACCCTTCAGGTGCGGGACGACCCGCAGAACCCCAATCAATTCACCGTCTCCGTCGATTACGACGCCAGCGAGCTGCCGATCTTCAGCCTCTACAGCTACGCCATGCCGGACCCGCATATCCGGCGCTTCTCGACGATGCGGATCGGAGGTATCTGACATGCGCAGGTTCGTTCAAGCTCTTCGTCGCGACACATCGGGCAATGTGGCCATATCGGCGGCCCTCACGCTGCCGCTCGTCATCGGCGCCCTGGCGCTCGGCGTGGATTACGGCTACCTGACCCTGCAGCAGCGACAGCTCCAGAGTTCCGCCGACCTTGCCGCCATTGCCGCGACCGGGCAGTTGAACGACCCCGAAAAGGCGGCGCTCGATTATTTCACGCTCAACAACCAGAATTTTGCCGTGCGGACGGATACCGGGCTGCTGACGGCCCAGGGAAAAATTCCATTCGACCCCGAACACCTCTTCGAGAGTTACGACGCCTATGCCGAGCTGACGAAAGGCCGCTATGTGGCCGATCCGTCGCGTCCGGTGGAGACCCGTTTCGAGGCCGGCGCAACGCCTTACGATGCCGTCCGCGTGACCATGCACCAGAAGAGCCGGATCTTCTTCGCAAACAGCTTCGCCGAAGCCCCCCTGCTTGCGGCCACCGGCACGGCTTCTGCCGACAAGCTCGCCGCCTTCTCGGTCGGCTCGCGTCTTGCCAGCCTCAACGAAGGCATCGTCAACGCGCTGCTCGGCCAGCTTCTCGGCACGACCGTCTCGCTGAAAGTCATGGACTATCAGGCGTTGATCGATGCCGACGTCAACCTCCTTCACGTTCTCGACGGACTGGCGATCGATCTCGGGCTCACCGCCGGCACCTATTCCGAGGTGCTCAAGACCGAGATCACCTACGGGCAGTTTCTGCAGGCGCTCGGCAAGGCGACCGGTCTCACGCCGTCCGTCCGCGCCATCCTCAACACACTCGAAAAGACGGTCAACCGCACGCAGGTCAAGCTCAGGCTGGAAGAAATCCTGGCGCTGGGACCATTGTCCGAAAGGCTGGTCGGACAGGGTGACGGTCTCGCCGTGAAGGCGGCCCTGATGGACGTCATTACGGCGGCTGCGGTGGCCGGCAACGGCGGCAAGCAGATCGGCGTCGACCTCAATGTCAGCATTCCCGGCCTCAGCAAGGTGACGCTCACAATCGCCATCGGCGAGCCGCCGGTCGGCACGCCGCCGAACGCCGTGGGAGGCCCCGGCACCATCGTCCGCACCGCGCAGACGCGGCTTGCCCTCAACGTCGTCGTCGATGGCCTTGCTGCAATCGCCGGACTGAAGGTGGAAGTGCCGCTCTATCTCGAGGTCGCGCATGCCGAGGCACGGCTTGCCGATATCCGCTGCTATGGCGGCACTCACGGCAATGGCAGCGTCGACGTCGAGGTCGTGCCGGGCGTCGCGGCGATCGGGCTCGGCAACGTCAATCAGGCCGCGTTCGAAAACTTCGGCACCACGCCGCGCGTCACCAAGGCGAATATCCTCTCCACGGTGCTGCTCAGCATCACGGGAAAGGCCGACATCAACGCCGGCAATCTCACCAAGAAGACGCTGACCTTCTCGGCCAACGACATCACCTCCGGCAAGGTCATGAACGTCTCCACCAGGGACACTCTGACGAGCCTCGTCACCTCGCTTCTGAAACGGCTGGAACTGGAGATCAAGCTCGGGCCGCTGGCGATCGGCACGCCGACGCTCATCCAGGCCGCGCTCGCCGATACATTGGCGACGCTCACGAAGCCTCTCGATACCCTGGTCTACAATCTGCTCCTGACGCTCGGCGTGCGCATCGGCGAAGCCGATGTCCGGGTGACGGGCCTCAGTTGCCGCAATCCCGTTCTCGTCCAGTAAGTTCAGCCCCGGACGAGAAAATGAAGAAGGCCGGCGCTCCCCCTCGCCGGCCTTCTTTCATTTGCAACTGTCGAGAACCGCGCCGAACGGCTCAGCCGTTGGCGACCATCCGCTTCTCGTCGCGGCCGCTCTTCATCCGCTCGGCGAGCAGGAAAGCGAGTTCCAGCGCCTGGTCGGCGTTGAGACGGGGATCGCAATGGGTGTGATAACGGTCGTGCAGGTCCTCGGCGCTGACGGCGCGGGCGCCGCCGGTGCACTCGGTCACATCCTTGCCGGTCATCTCCACATGGATGCCGCCCGGATGGGTGCCTTCGGCGCGGTGGATCTGGAAGAAGCTTTCGACTTCCGAGAGAATCCGCTCGAACGGACGGGTCTTGTAGCTGTTCAGCGTGATCGTGTTGCCGTGCATCGGATCGCAAGACCAGACGACTTGCCTGCCTTCACGCTCGACGGCGCGGATGAGCTTCGGCAGGCAGTCGGCGACCTTGTCGTAGCCGAAACGGCAGATCAGCGTCAGGCGGCCGGCCTCGTTGGTCGGGTTCAGGGCATCGATCAGCTCGATCAGGTTGTCCGCCTGCAGCGAGGGGCCGCATTTCAGGCCGATCGGGTTCTTGATGCCGCGGAAATACTCCACATGCGCATGGTCGAGCTGGCGGGTGCGGTCGCCGATCCAGATCATGTGGCCGGAGGTCGCGTACCAATCGCCGGAGGTGGAGTCGACACGGGTCAGCGCCTCCTCGTAGCCGAGCAGCAGCGCCTCGTGGCTGGTGAAGAAATCGGTCTCGCGCAGGCTCGGATTGTTTTCCGAGGTGATGCCGATCGCCTGCATGAAATTCATCGTCTCGCCGATGCGGTCGGCGAGCTTGCGGTAGCGCTCGCCCTGCGGGCTATCCTTCACGAAGCCGAGCATCCACTTGTGAACGTTTTCGAGATTGGCGTAGCCGCCCATCGCGAAGGCGCGCAGCAGGTTCAGCGTCGCGGCCGACTGGCGGTAGGCATCGAGCTGCCGTTCCGGATTGGGCGTGCGCGCTTCCTCGGTGAAATCCGTGCCGTTGACGATGTCGCCTCGATAGGTGAGCAGCGTCTTGCCGTCCTGCGTCTCGTGGGAGTTGCTGCGCGGCTTGGCGAACTGGCCGGCGATGCGGCCGACCTTGACCACCGGCAGTTGGGCGCCATAGGTCAGCACGACGGCCATCTGCAGGAACGAGCGGAAGAAGTCACGGATATTGTCGGCGCCATGTTCCGCGAAGCTCTCGGCGCAGTCGCCGCCCTGGAGCAGGAAGGCGTTGCCTTCCGCGACATTGGCGAGCTGTTTCTTCAGGCGGCGTGCCTCGCCGGCAAAGACGAGCGGCGGAAAGGTCGCGAGCTGGGCTTCCGTCGCTGCCAGCGCGGCCTGGTCCGGATAGTCCGGGACCTGCTGGATCGGTTTGTTCCGCCAACTGCTCGGGGTCCAATTCTGTGCCATTTCACTCACCTGCTCTCGCCGCGGCGATCGCCCCTTTGGCGACTGTCTGCCGGGCATCCGTCCTCAAAATTGAGGCGGCTTATAAACCTTAACACGAGCCTTGCATAGCCGCATTGTCCGACAAAGACGCCGCGGGTTTCGTGCCTGATTTGCGGTGAGCCAAGCCCGGTTGCGGATGCTTCAGACGCGCTCGCCGTTCCTGACGCGGTAGCTCGGATTGTACATGGTGACGAGCTCCTCCGCCGCCGTCGGATGGACGGCCATGGTGCGGTCGAAATCGTCCTTGGTGACGCCGGCCTTCAGGGAAATGCCGAGAAGCTGCGCCATCTCGCCCGCGTCGTGGCCGAGAACATGGGCGCCGAGTACCTTCCGGCTTGCGGCATCGACGATGAGCTTCATGATCATCTTCTCCGCGCGACCCGACAGCGTCGCCTTCATCGGCCGGAATTCGGCGCGGTAGATTTCGAGCTCCTGATAGCGCTTGGCCGCCTCTTCTTCCGAAAGGCCGACGGTGCCGATCTCCGGCTGCGAGAAGACGGCGGTCGGGATAAGCTGGTGGTCCGGGGCGGTCGGGTTGTCCCTGAAGGCGGTTTCGATGAAGCACATGGCCTCATGGATCGCCACCGGCGTCAATTGTACCCGGTCGGTGACGTCGCCGAGCGCATAGATATGCGGCACGCTGGTGCGGGAATATTCGTCGACGACGATCGCACCGCGCTCGTTCACCTCGACGCCCGCCGCCTCCAGGCCCAGTCCGTTCGTGTTCGGATCCCGGCCGAGCGCCAGCATGATCGTGTCGACGGCGATCGTCTCCCCGCAAAGGGTACGGGCGACAAGCCCGCCGGCCGGCGCCTTCGTCACCTCCTCGATCACGTCGGTCAGGACGATCCGGATGCCCTTTTCCACCATCGCCTTGTGCAGGCCTTGGCGCATGTCCTGATCGAACCGCGAGAGGATTTCCTTGCCGCGATAGATGAGCGTCGTATCGACGCCGAGGCCGTGGAAGATATTGGCGAATTCGACCGCGATATAGCCGCCGCCGGCGATCAGGATCGAGCGCGGCAATTCCGGCAGGTCGAAGGCCTCGTTGGAGGAGATGCAGAGCTCGTGGCCGGGCAGCGCCGCATGCGGATTGGGCGATCCGCCGGTTGCGATGACGATCTTCTCGGCCGTCACCGTCTTGCCGGTCTTCGTCAGCCGGATCGTATGGGCATCGACCAGCTCCGCACGGGTTTCGAGGATTTCCGCACCGTTGTTCTCCAGTCCGCGGCGGTAGAGGCCTTCGAGGCGGGCGATCTCCTTGTCCTTGGCGGCGATCAGCTTCTTCCAGTCGAAGGTGCTTTCCCCGACCTGCCAGCCATAACCCACGGCATCCTCGAAATGCTCGGCATATTGCGAGGCATAGACGAACAGCTTCTTCGGGACGCAGCCGCGGATCACGCAGGTGCCGCCGAACCGGTATTCCTCGGCGATCGCGACGCGCTTGCCGAGCGAGGCGGCGACGCGGCCCGCCCTCACCCCGCCCGATCCGCCGCCAATCACAAAGAGATCGTAGTCATAGGCGGCCATCAAAATTCTCCTTCGGACGAGGCAGCGGGATCGCCTTCATATAGTGTTCCGATGCGAAAAAGGGAAAGCCCGGAGCGATCCGGGCTTTCACAAAATTCGCTGGGGCCGGTATCCGGTCAGGGCTTCGGCGCCGGGGTCGGAGCAGGCTTGGCGGGTGCGGCTGCAGCCGGGGCTTCTGCCGAACCGGTATCGACCACCGGAGCCTGGATCGGCGTCGCGTCGATCACGCCGCGCAGCTTCTCGGTGCTCTGGTTGGTGAGGTCGCGGGAAATGCCGTTCGCCCAGATCTCGGCCGCCTTCACCAGCTCGCGGCTGACGAGCGGCTGGTTGGTGAGCAGCTTCTTGCCGGTATCGGTGTTGAAGAAGGTGGAGATCGCCTTCAATTCGTCGACCGAGAAGCTCTTGGCGTAGATGGTCGCGGCTTCCTTCTCGAGGTCGGCGCGGCGCGAGGCAAGCGCCAGCGCCTGCTCGTCGACCACGCTGGAGATCTGCTCCTGGAAGTTCGGAGAGGCCTGGATGAACTGCGCCTTCAGGCGTTCCGCAAGGTTGGGCAGGATGTTGTCGTAACGATCGGTGACGTTCAGCGCAGCAATCGCTTCCCGCGCGGCGGCAAGCTGGGCGTCCGAGACTTCCTGAGCGCGAGCCGATACCGTGAAGGCGCCGGAGAAGAGGATGGCCAGGGCGGCGGCACGGCCGAGAACCGCGAATCTGATCATGAGTTGTTGCTCCTAATTTTACTTCTTCTCGAGCGTCCGCGCTCCAGCCTCGCCGGCAATGATCGCAAAGGACGCCATGTGGATGAACAGCCCGTGTTCGACGACACCGGGAATGGAATTCAGCTCCCGCGAGAGAGCCTCTGCATCAGGAATGCGGCCAAAAGATGCGTCGAAAATGTGGTGGCCGCCATCCGTGGTGAAGACATCGTCACCGGATTTGCGCAGCTTCAGCTCGCCGCTCAACCCCAGCCTTGCCGCAACTTTCTCTATCGCGATCCGCGTCGCCGTCTGGCCGAAGGGATTGACCTCGATCGGCAGCGGAAAGGCTCCGAGCATCGCGACAAGCTTGCTTTCGTCGGCGATCACGATCATGCGGCTCGACGCGGCCGCGACGATCTTCTCCCTCAGCAGCGCGCCGCCACCGCCCTTGATGAGGGTCAGGTCGGCATCGACCTCGTCGGCGCCGTCGATCGTCAGATCGAGTTCGGGAAGCTCCTCGAGCGACTTCAGCGGAATGCCGAGTTCGACGCAGAGCCTTGCGGTACGCTCGGACGTCGGCACGCCCTCGACCCGCAAGCCCTCGTGAACCTTTTCGGCCAGCAGCCTTACGAATTCCTCCGCCGTCGAACCGGTGCCGATGCCGAGCCTCATGCCGTCTTCGACATATGCCAATGCGGCCTCGGCCGCCTTGACCTTCATTTCCCGGGCGTCCATCCGCCAAAAGCTCCCCGCTGTTTCGCCGAACCGCTGTTTACACGCCTCCTCCGGCAAACGAAAGTCCCCCGGTCGGTTTTGGAGCGGGGTTTTGAGCCGGGTTTTGCCGGGAGCGCGAATCTTGCATATTTGCATTTCACGGCAGCATTGCTTAATCGGGGAGATATCCCGACAGACCTTCGCGAGGTTTCATTGACCGCTCCCCTCGTCATTTTCGATCTCGACGGCACTCTGATCGATACCGCACCCGACCTGATCGACAGCCTCAATCACACGATCGAGGCCGCAAGCCTCGCCCCCGTCACCTTCGATGACCTCACCCATCTCGTCGGCCAGGGCGTGCGCGTCATGATCCGCCGCGCCTTCGAGCTGAGGAAGACGCCGCTCGACGAGCCGACGGCCGAGCGCCTGTTCGGCCGCTTCATGGAGCACTACGAGGCGCATATGCCGGGCAAGAGCCGCCCCTACACGGGCGTCGTCGAATGCCTCGATGGCCTGTCGTCTGCCGGCATGCGGTTCGCCATCTGCACCAACAAGGCCGAGCAGCTCGCCTTCCCGCTGATCGAAAAGCTCGGCCTTTCGGATCGTTTCGCGGCGATCACCTGCGGCGATACGTTTTCGGTCCGCAAGCCTGATGCGCGCCACATATTCGGGACGATCGAACGGGCGGGTGGCGATCCCGCCGCAAGCGTCATGGTCGGCGACAGCGTCAACGACATTCTCGCCGCCCGCAATGCCGGCATTCCTTCGATCGCCGTCAGCTTCGGCTATTCGGACGTCCCCGTGGACAAGCTCGATCCGGATCACGTCATCGGCGGCTATGGCGAACTGACGGCGGATCTGGTGGAAAAGCTGATGTCCCGTGAAGCCAGGCTCGCAGCCGCGGCCAAATAGGAAGGCGGCCCGCGGCCGCCTTCTGCCTCAATCGAAAATCCGGACTCAGCTATGGGCGGCGCGGACCTTGGTGGTCGCGTCGAAAGCCTTCATCATCGCCGCGTCGCGGCCATAGACGTCGTCGAAATACTCCACCTTGCCGTCCTTGTTCGGCCAGGCGGTGAAATAGGAGACGTAGACGGGAATCTTCGCCGTCACCCGGGCGGCGACGTTCTTGCCCGCAGCGATCCGCGCATTGACGTCCTCGACGGTCGTGCCGAGCACGGCGGCCGCCATCTTGCGCGGCTCGGCAAGCCGGACGCAGCCATGGCTCAGCGCCCGCATGTCACGCTGGAAGAAGCTCTTCGAGGGCGTGTCGTGCATATAGATCGCATGGCTGTTCGGGAAGAGGATCTTCAGGTCGCCCAGCGCATTGTCGCTCGAAGGCGGCTGGCGCACCGCGATGTTCTGCGTCGAGCCGTACCAGTTGACGCTGCTGGACGAGACGGCGCGGCCGTTGACCGAGACCTCGTAACCCAGCCGGTCGAGATAGCTCGGGTCCCGGCGCAGATGCGGCAGCATCTCGTTGATGATGATCGACTGCGGCACGCCCCAATAGGGATTGAATTCGACGGTTTCGATCTCATCCTGGAAGAAATAGGTCTGGTTCGACTTGGAGCCGACGACCACCCGCATGGAGAACTGCTCGGCGCCGTGATCATGGTAATAGACCATGAAGGCCGGCTGGTTGATGAAGACGTAGCGGCTTCCGAGATCGTCGGGCAGCCAGCGCGCCTGCTCCATGGCGACGACCAGCTTGGCGATCTTGTCCTGCGACGTATGGCCGACCATCTTACGGACGGTGGCCGCACCGATCACGCCGTCCGGCTTCAATCCGGCTTCCGCCTGGAAGGATTTCACCACCTCGACGAGTTCCGGCGTGTATTCCGGCGTCTGCTGGTAGGCGGCGAGCGTTGCCGCATGCTTGGTCTTCAGCTCTTCCGAGCCGGCCCTCTCGATCGCCGCGATGACATTGGCCATGTCGGGGCTGCTTCTGCCGGGCTTCAGCAGGAGGTCGCCCGGCAGGGAGATGCCCGGACCGTCGCCCTCAGCCTCGGCACGCAGCTTGGCGAGCTCTGCCTTCAGCGCCTGGAAATGCGCGCTTTGCGGCGCAAGGCCCTCCAGATAGGCTGCGGCATCCGCTCCGTTCTTCGCGAAGGGCAGGACCAGCGAGAGCTTCACGTCCTTGCGCTTGAAATCGTGATAGCCGGAAACCCTGTTCGGATCGATGCGGCCGCGCAGCATGTCCTGAGCGAACGTCAGCACCTTTTCCGACAGTGCCAGCTCGAACTGCATCAGCTCCCGGTCGTGGGAATCCGCGGGAGATGCCGAAACGGTCGTCGCGGCGAGATCGACCTGCGCATCGGCATCGACCTCGGCGGCCGTGTCGGCAGGCAGAGCGACGCTTGCCGTCGTCAGCGACGGAACGGGCAGCAGGTAATCGGCCGGATCGAGGCCGTATTCGCCGGCGCGCTCGAAGAGGGCCAGGACACCCTTCGCCTTTTCGTTCACGTCGCCTTCGGAAATCCAGAGCGGCGCGGCCGTCTTGCCGTAGAAGGCTTCGAGGGCAGCCGCGATCTCCGCCGGCGCGGAAATCTTGGCCGCGGCGAGGAACCGTGCGCCGTCGGTTGCGGCGGCCGCGGCGAAGCCGGCGGTCTTCACCAGACGCTCGGCATCCGGCTTATAGGTGTAGTAGCGTGGTCCGGAGACCTTCGGCAGCGGTTCCGGATCGGCGAGCGCCCGCTCGCTCGGCATGCCCCTGCGGCCCGTGTCGACGCCCGGCAGGCGATTGTCCGCCTGCCGCGCCCTGTCGGCGCCTGGCCCGCCGCGCAGGAGGTCCATCAGGGTTATCGCATGGGCGGGAGCGGCCGCTCCGGTGAAGATGGAAACTCCCGACACGAACGCCAGTGCGATCGAAGTTTTCTTGTGTTTGTGCTGCAATGTCGTCCCCGTCACCTGCATCCGCGACTTGTCCGCGGGCCCGAATATCATCACGCCATCTAACCGATCGCGTAAGGGATGGAAAGAAACGCACGAGCATCCCGACCGGCTCGCGCCCTGCCGGGAAAGAGCGCCGGTGCGCGGGCAGAAGGTTAAGAAAATATTCGTTAAATTTTTACTGACGCCGGGCGGCTGCGGCAACAAGCGAGAAAGGAAAATGCTGCACAATTCCGCGTCCCGTGTCATAAAAGGCACGCCGGAAACGTCCCAAAAAGCCTGCTTTCCCGTCTTGCGGACGCATGCCAATCGTATAGTAATGCCGCCGCCGGCGTCCCGGCGCGGTAACGCGTTGTTGAAGACCCGAGGCCGGCAGGCGACCACGAGAAAGCAGAGGCAGCGAAGATGGCATCGACCCGCACCGAAACCGATACGTTTGGCCCGATCGAAGTGGCAGGCGACCGTTATTGGGGGGCTCAGGCGCAGCGCTCGCTCGGCAACTTCAAGATCGGTTGGGAGAAGCAGCCGCTCGCCGTCGTCCGTGCGCTGGGCATCGTCAAGCAGGCGGCGGCCCGCGCCAACATGGCGCTCGGCGGTCTCGATCCCGCGCTCGGCAAGGCGATCGTGGAAGCGGCCCAGGAAGTCATCGACGGCAAGCTCAACGAGCATTTCCCGCTCGTCGTCTGGCAGACCGGCTCCGGCACGCAGTCGAATATGAACGCCAACGAGGTGATCTCCAACCGCGCGATCGAAATGCTTGGCGGCGTGATGGGCTCCAAGAAGCCCGTCCACCCGAACGACCACGTCAACATGAGCCAGTCGTCGAACGACACCTATCCGACGGCCATGCACATCGCCTGCGTCGAGCAGATCGTCCACCACCTCGTCCCGTCGCTGAAGCACCTGCATGAGGCGCTCGAAGCGAAGGTCAAGGCGTTCGCCCACATCATCAAGATCGGCCGCACCCATACGCAGGATGCCACGCCGCTGACCCTCGGTCAGGAATTCTCCGGCTATGCCGCGCAGGTCGCCTCGGCGATCGCCAATATCGAGCTGACGCTCCCCGCTCTCAGCAAGCTCGCCCAGGGCGGCACGGCCGTCGGCACGGGCCTCAACGCTCCGGTCGGCTTCGCGGAAAAGGTGGCCGAGGAAATCTCGAAGATCACCGGCCTGCCCTTCGTGACGGCACCGAACAAGTTCGAAGCGCTCGCCTCGCACGACTCGATGGTCTTCGCGCATGGCGCGATCAACGCGGCAGCCGCGGCCCTCTTCAAGATCGCCAACGACATCCGCTTCCTCGGTTCCGGCCCGCGCGCCGGCCTCGGCGAACTGTCGCTGCCGGAAAACGAGCCCGGCTCGTCGATCATGCCGGGCAAGGTCAATCCGACCCAGTCGGAGGCGCTCACCCAGGTCTGCGCCCATATCTTCGGCAACCATGCGGCCCTCACCTTCGCAGGCAGCCAGGGCCATTTCGAGCTCAACGTCTACAATCCGATGATGGCCTACAACTTCCTGCAGTCGGTCCAGCTCCTCGGCGACGCCGCCGTCTCCTTCACCGACAACTGCGTCGTCGGCATCGAAGCCCGCGAGGACAATATCAAGCGCGGCGTCGAGAACTCGCTGATGCTGGTCACCGCGCTCAACGGCAGGCTCGGCTACGACATCTGCGCCAAGATCGCCAAGACCGCCCACAAGAACGGCACGACGCTGCGCGAAGAAGCGGTCGGCGGCGGATACCTGACGAACGAGGAATTCGACCAGTATGTCCGGCCGGAAAACATGATCGGTCCAAAATAACGGACCTGACCGGCGTATCGAACGAAAGAAGCCCCGCGTCTCGACGGACTGCGGGGCTTTTACATCCGCTCGATGTTTAACGTTTTGTAGGTGAGACGGCTTTCGTGCGGCGTCCCGCAAGCTTTTCCTTTCAAAACGGATTTGGTTAACGCCTGATGGCGAAATAAATTAAGAACAAGCTCTTCAGAGCGGACCCTTAATTCTTTTCCAATATTTTTCATATATTAAATCTGGTCATTACAGACGGGCGGAATCAGTGGGGATCGTCGATGACGACGGCAACGGCGCCGAAGGCGCAATCTGGCGATCTGATCGGTCAGATCATCTATGCGGTGCGATCGATGGGCGTTGCGCCCATCCCCCGCAACTATCAACTGTTCTATGAGGCCTATATCGGCTCGAACCCCGACCTGACCCGGGAGCTTGCAGCGCTCGGCAGCCGAGCAACGCAGGAAGATCTCGACCTTCTCTCGCATCGCTATCTCGGAACCGGGCAGGTGGAGGTCGTCGAGAACGCGCACACCAAACTTCTCGGGGAGCTCGATTCCCTTCTGAAGCTCCTGCGTCAGGAGCAGAACTCGCTGGAAAGCTACAGCAGGCTGCTTGGAGAGACCGCGCAGCGGATCAATTCCAAGACCAATTTCTCGACCGAACTCCTGAGCAATGCCATCTCGCTGCTCAACGAAGCGACCGGCACCACGATCGCGCATGGGGAAAAGACGGTCGGCGGTGTCGCTGAGCGGTCGCAGGAAATGGACCAGGTCCGCAAGGAACTCGACGAATACAAGCGCATCGCCAATACGGATTCGCTGACCCGCATCGCCAATCGCCGCGCCTTCGACGAACGTCTCGCATCGATCTACAACAATTCCGCCGTCCTGCCCGTCGTGGCGCTCGTGCTCGCGGACATCGACAACTTCAAGAAGATCAACGACAGCTTCGGGCATCCGGTCGGAGACAAGATCCTCGCGAGCGTCGCCTCCGTGATCCGTTCCAACGTCCGCAAGGACGTCTTCGTCGCCCGTTCCGGCGGCGAGGAGTTCGCCATGATCGTCGAAGGCAATACGCCCGAAGAGGTCATGATCCTCTGCGAGCGGGTTCGCCGCGCGCTGGAGACCCGCACCTTCCGCAATTCCCGCTCGGGCGTCGATTACGGCCCGGTCACCCTCTCCCTCGGCTTCGCCATGGGATCGCAGGCAGGCGATCCCGGCGAGCTCTATGCCGATGCCGATACCGCGCTCTATCATGCCAAGAACGGCGGCCGGAACCGCAGCGTCCTCTTCGAGGAAGGCATGAAGAAGGATTATGTCGGCAAGAACTGGCTGATCTACAGGACGTAGATTTCAGGCGACCCGAACGCGGACCGGCTCTTCGATCGCCGCCTACCACATCGTCTTAGCGGCGCGCTCCGGCCATTCGCGGTCGTAGGTTTCCTTGTCGAAATCGGCCTTGGCGGCCTTCAGCAGGGTACCTGGCGTCGGCAGGCTCTTCGGATCGACGAAATGCTCCGGGTTCCAGAGATCCGCCCGCATCAGCGCCCGGGCGCATTGGAAATAGACCTCGTTGATGGTGATGACGGTCACGCTGCGCGGATGCCGGCCGTCCATCTCGAAGCTTTCCAGCAGCGCGGGCTCCACCGAGACGACGGCCCGGCCGTTGATGCGCATGGCCGTATTGGAGCCCGGCACCAGGAACATCAGCGCCACGCGCGGATCGCGGACGATGTTGAGAAGCGAATCGATGCGGTTGTTGCCGCGCCAGTCGGGAAGAAGCAGCGTCGCCTCGTCCTGGATCCGCACGGCGCCGCCCAGATCACCGCGCGGTGAGCAGTCGAGGCCTTCCGGCCCGACGGTCGCGAGCGCCACGAAGGGAGAGGCCTCGATCATCTGCCGGTATTCCGGCGTCAGCACCCTGGTCACCTTGGCGAGCGAAGCCTCGGATACGCCATCGTAGATGGCCTTCAGTTCCTCGACGGATGTGATGATGGTCATGGATCGTCCCCGCAATCGCTCCGGCCTTAGCCGGCGCGGGTGACAGTATGATGACAGGTTTCGGGGATCAAGCGGCCGCACCGCTTCCGGCGGGCTCATGAACCGGAGGCATATCCTTCGACAGGAATGCGCCGATCGTTTCGATGACGGCGCGATCGCTGACGATGCGCCGGTGGCCGAGACCGTTCGCCCAGTGGAGCTGCGCCGTCGCAAGATCGCCGAAGCGGCGGGCATGGTGGGATGCGACCTCCTTGTCGTCCTCCGCATGCACGACCAGCACGGGCTTGCCGAGCCGCGCGGCGGCGGCAACCGTGTCGAAATCGTCGAGGGAGGCTCCCGCCACCTGCTCCGCATGCCGGATCAGCAATGCCTTGACGCGTGGCGCCAGCCCGACCATCCGCGAAAAATCGTCGAACAGCCAATGGATATGGCTGGGCGATCCGATCACGGCGAGTTTCGAAGGCGAAATCGCACCTGCCCCCTTCATCACGCCGCCGGCCGCAAGCATCAAAGCAGCACCGCCGAAGGAATGACCGACCGCCACGTCGAAACGGCCGAAGCGCCGTTCGGCCTCCACAATGGTCTCCACCGCCTGTCGCATGTTGAGGCTGCGGCCGCTCGAAAGGCCGTGGCCCGGAAAATCGAGCACCACGACCTCGGCTCCGGTTTCCGCGAGCCCCAGCGGCAGGGCGGAAATATAGGCCGCATTCGAACCCCAGCCGTGCACGACCAGATGGCGCGGCCGCCGGGACGTGCCGTCGCCGTTGAAGCGATAGGCCATGACGGTGGACTTCCCGACCGGAAACGGAATCTTCTCAGCGCCTGAAAGCCTCTCCCGGCCCTCCGCCTCCATTATCCTGGCCTTCTCGCCTTTCGGGCGGCGCGACGGCGTGCGGCAGAAAAGCGCAAAGGCGAGCTTTGCCGCGGTTTGAGGAAACAACCCTCCCAACATGGCGAAGGCGAGACGGATGACCTTGAGTGCAAAGTTTGGCATAGTGGGGGAAGTCCCATAATGTTCAATATTGAACAATAAAGTACAAGCATGAACAAAAATCAATCCCTCCCCTGGGATCATCCGCGTTTTAAGAGCTGGGTCGCCGTGGCACGGGCCTGCCAGCTCATGCAGACCGTGCTGACGCGCGAGCTTTCCGGCCTCGACATCAAGCCGCCGCATCTCGACATCCTCGTCAACCTCTACCGGTTCGAAGGGATCTCGCAGCAGGAACTGGCCCGCAAGCTGCTGGTCGGCCGCTCCAACATGAGCATGACGCTGCCGCAGATGGAAAAGCGCGGCCTCGTCGAACGCCGCGGCGACCAGAAGGACAAGCGCGTGCTGCGCCTCCATCTCACGCAGGAAGGCCGGGCCGTTGCCGAGGAGGCGATGGCGATCCAGACGGCGCTGATCGAGCGGACGCTTTCCTCGACGCCGATCGAGCAGTGCCATGCGATGGCCGAGTCGATGGAAAGAATCATCCTGGCGCTGCAGGCGGAAAACGCCGGGGAGACCGAGCAGGCCTGACCGGCGCCTACGAGGGCTGCTCCTTCAGTTCCGCCTGCTCCGCCGCGCGTCTTTCGCGCTCCTGCGCGGTTCTTGCGGCCACGAGATCGGCCGGGCTTGCATTGCCCCGGATCAGCGAGCGTCCCGCATAGATTCCGCCGACCAGTTCGAGCGCGAAGCGCTCCTGGTCGACGGAGCGGAACTCCTCGACCAGCTGGTCGGCCATTTCGGGTTCCTCCCCGAGGACATGCAGGACTTCCCTGCCGAAAGTCAGGGCCGATTCATAGGTCTCGCGGATCTGGTAGTCGACGCCGGCGTGAATGAGGTCGATGGCATGGCCCCTGTCATAGGCGCGTGCCAGCAGCGGAACGAGCGGAAACTCCTCCTTGATGATTTCCGCCGTTTTGATCGCGGCCTCCTTGTCATCCACCATGAGCAGGATCGCTTTGGCGGTATCCGCGCCCGCAGCGTGAAGGATGTCGATCCTCGACCCGTCGCCATAGAAGACCTTGAAGCCGAAATCGCCCGCGTCGCGTATGAATTCCACATCCTTGTCGATGATCGAAAGCGTGTAGCCCCGCGCCAGCAGCGGCTGGCTGACGATCTGTCCGAAGCGGCCGAAGCCGATCATCAGGACCGAGCCTTCGACATTTTCCGGCAGGGCGAGCCCTTCCGTATCGGGCTCCTGTTCCGGCGTCATGCGATCGTGCAGGATCACCATCAGCGGCGTCAGGACCATCGATATGATGACGGTTGCCGTCAGGATCGCATTGGTCTCCGCGTCGATGACCCCCTCGGACATCGCCGCGGCATAGAGGACGAAGGCGAATTCCCCGCCCTGCGCCATCAGGACGGCGCGCTCGAAGCTTTCGCTGTGACAGGTTCGCAGCAGCCGTGCGACGACATAGATGATCAGCGCCTTGAGGATCATGTAGCAGACGACGCCGGCGACCACGATCTGCCAGTTGGCGGCGATGACGGCAAGATCGATCGCCATGCCGACGCCCAGGAAGAAGAGGCCGAGCAGGATGCCGCGGAAAGGTTCGATATCGGCCTCGAGCTGATGGCGGAACGACGACTCCGACAGGAGCACGCCGGCCAGGAACGCTCCCATCGCCATGGAAAGGCCGCTCATCTGCATGGCGAGCGCCGAACCCAGGACCACCAGGAGGGCAGCCGCCGTCATGACCTCCCGCGCGCCGGAGGCCGCGAGAAGCCGGAAGAACGGATTGAGCAGGTAGCGTCCAGCGAGAATCAGGGCGGCGACCGCCGCGATCGCGATGCCGATCGACGTCCAGCGTTCCATGGGCGTCGCGGTCGCCTCTCCCGTGGATACCAGCGTCACGAGGGCCAGAAGCGGCACGATCGCCAGATCCTCGAAGAGCAGGATGGCGACGATGCGCTGGCCCTTCAGCGTCGAGAGCGCGTTCCGCTCCTGCAGCATCTGCATGACGATCGCCGTAGAGGTCAGGACGAAACCGGTGCCGGCGACGAAGGAAGGACCGAACGGAAAGCCGAAGGCGAGGCCGATCCCCGTCAGCCCGGCGATGCAGGCGATCACCTGAAAGGCGCCGAGGCCGAAGATGTCCTTGCGCATGCCCCAGAGCCTGGACGGCTGCATTTCGAGGCCGATGATGAAGAGGAACATCACGACGCCGAGTTCGGCCACGTGCAGGATGGCTTGCGGATCGGAGAAGACGCCGAGGCCGAAGGGACCTATCGCCAGTCCGGCGGCGAGATAACCCAGCACGGACCCGAGCCCCGCACGCTTGAAGAGCGGCGCGGCGACGACGCCCGCGCCCAGCAGGACGACGACCTGTGCGAGATCGCTCGAATATGCTTCAGCCGCCAATGTTCACATCTCCTGGATCGTTTCCCGGCCTAAGCATCGCGGCTCAGGCCCTTTTCGGCAAGCTCGCGCTCGTAATCCGCAAACAGGGCCGCCCCATCCTCCCCGAGCTCGCGCAGATAGGACCAGGTGAAGATGCCGCTGTCATGGCCGTCGTCGAAGGCGATGCGGACCGCGTAATTCCCGGTCGGCGTGATCGCCGCGATCGTGACGTTCCGCTTGCCCGGCACCGTCACCTTCTGGCCCGGGCCATGGCCCTGCACTTCCGCCGAGGGAGAAAGAACCCGCATCGTCTCGGCGGGCACCGGAAAGGTGCGGCCGTCGTTGAACGTGACGCTGAGCGTGCGGCGGTCTTTCGAAACCCTGAGTTCGGTCGGCCAGATCTCGCTCATGGTGGAGCTCCCGATTGTCATGTACCTGCCGGAGGATTATGAGTTCGTCCGCTCCGCCGCAAGCTGTTTTGCGCTCGCCCCTGTTCTCATGGGGCCGATTGTCATACACTTGAAGCAGAGGCTCGAAGTCCCCACCTGTGGGGTAAGGGAGATTATCGCGTGAACAGTTTCGCAGGACCGATCGGAGGCGCAGCGCCAGTCATCGCCGGGAAGGCGCCGATGATCGATCCGTTCGGCCGTGCGGTCACCTATCTGCGCGTCTCGGTAACCGACCGCTGCGATTTCCGCTGCACCTACTGCATGGCGGAAAACATGACGTTTCTGCCGAAGAAGGACCTGCTCACGCTCGAAGAGCTGAACCGGCTCTGTTCCGCCTTCATCGCCAAGGGTGTCCGCAAGCTGCGCCTGACGGGCGGTGAGCCGCTGGTGCGCAAGAACATCATGTTCCTGGTGCGCGAACTCGGCCGCCATGTCCAGTCCGGCGCGCTCGACGAGCTGACGCTGACGACCAACGGCTCCCAGCTCGCCCGTTACGCAGACGAGCTTTACGACTGCGGCGTGCGGCGCATCAACGTCTCGCTCGACACGCTCGATCCCGAAAAGTTCAAGACGATCACCCGCTGGGGCGATTTCCACAAGGTCATGGAAGGCGTCGAGGCCGCCCGGAAGGCGGGCCTCAAGGTCAAGCTCAATGCGGTGGCGCTCAAGGACTTCAACCGGTTCGAAATCCCCGAGATGATCCGTTTTGCGCATGGGCGCGGCATGGACCTGACGGTGATCGAGACCATGCCGATGGGCGAGATCGACGAGGACCGCACCGATCAATACCTGCCGCTCTCCGAGCTCCGGGCCGATCTCGAACAGCAGTTCACGCTCGCGGACATTCCCTACAAGACCGGCGGCCCGGCCCGATACGTCGAGGTGAAGGAGACCGGCGGACGGCTCGGCTTCATCACGCCGATGACCCATAATTTCTGCGAAAGCTGCAACCGCGTGCGGCTCACCTGCACCGGGACCCTCTATATGTGCCTCGGCCAGAACGATGCGGCCGACCTGCGCACGGCGCTCCGCGCCTCGGAGAGCGACGACTACCTCTCTGCTGCGATCGACGAGGCGATCGGCCGCAAGCCGAAGGGCCACGACTTCATCATCGACCGCACACACAAGAAGCCGGCCGTCGCCCGCCACATGAGCGTCACCGGCGGTTGAGGCTGTGGACGGCTTGGCCGCTCTTTGGTAGCCTTGCTCACAGGATAAAACCATCGCGAAGGCGCCCATGGCGACGTCACTCAAAATCGACGACGATCTCGAAGGCCGGGTCCAGAAGCTCGCCGTCTCGCGGCAGCAATCCACGCAGGGCCTCATGCGTGAAGCCATCGAACAATATGTCGAACGAGAGGAAGCCCGCGAGAACTTCAAGCAGGAGGCGCTCGCTTCCTGGGAAGACTACAAGGAGACCGGGCTCCATCTCACCGGAGATGAGCTTCGCGCCTGGATGAAGACATGGGGCACCGAGGCTGAAACGGAAGCGCCTGAGTGCCACAAGTAATCGTCACCCGTGGCGCGATACTCGGGATCGAACGCTGCCGGACTTTCCTGAAGAAGGCCGGCGTGCAGGTCTCTCGCCGCGCTTCGGACGCGATAAGCCGACAGTTTGCACTTTTGGAAACGTCGCCGGAAATCGGCCGGCCCTTTCAGCATAATGCCGAACTGCGTGAACTGCTCATCCCCTTCGGGGCGTCCGGCTATATCGCCCTCTATCGCTATGAACCTGACGGTGACGCCGTCTATGTTCTGGCCTTCCGCCATCAGAGGGAAGTCCGCTATTAGGCGGCGCAGAGCCGATCGCAACCTGCTCCGCGCCGCGTTTCTCACGTCCGGCTGATCGAGACGCCGCCGTCGGCGAGCATCGAGGAACCCGTCACGAAGCTCGCCATGTCCGAACCCAGAAACAGCGCGGCTTTGGCGATTTCCTCGGGCTGGGCAACACGTTTCAGCGCGTGCAGCCCATGGATGAAGCCGATCGTCTCGGGAAGCGCGCCCGGAAAATTGATCGGATTGGCGTCCGTGTCGACCCCGCCCGGCAGCAGGGCGTTGACCCTTATCCTGTGCGCTCCGAGTTCCGCCGCCAGCACCTGCACCAGGCCCGTGAGCCCGGCTTTGGCGGCCGCATAGGCGCCCATGCCCGGCATGCCGGCGCTATGTCCGACGAAGGTGGACGTGAAGACGATCGATCCGCCGCCGCGGTCAATCATCGCCGGCGCCTGGTATTTCGCGGCAAGGAACCCGCTGGTGAGGTTGAGCTCCAGCGTGGCGCGCCAGTCGTCCGCGGAAGTTTCGGTCACCGGTCCGTAGGCGACAGTGCCGCCGGCATTGTTGAAGGCGATGTCGAGACCGCCGAAACGTTCCACCGCCGTTTCCACCAGCCGCCGATGCAGGTCCTCGCCGCGAATGTCTCCCGCAAGCGCCGTGGCCTTGCCTCCGCTGGCCTCGATCTCCTCGACCAGCGTGCCGAGCAGTTCGGCCCGTCTTGCCGTGACCACCAGGCTTGCGCCCTCGCCGGCGAAAAGCTTCGCCGCAGCCCGGCCGATGCCGGCGCTCGCACCGGTGACGATTGCGATCTTTCCTTCGAGGATACTCATGGATGTCTCCGCTTTGCTGTTTTCATCAAGTGCGGGATCCAAATTCCAGATCGGGGTGCTGCCGGCCACCCGTTTCCTGCCTTTCGCGGATCAGCGCGACGTCTGCCGATAGACATCCGGGCTGCAGGGCGAGCGGCCCGACCGGTCGCAGAAAGTCTGCCGGACCGATCCGGTCTTCACGAACCCCTCCAGCATCGGCCGGGTGAACGTGCCGTCGCCGGCGCCGGCGGCCCGATGGCAGGTGGCGCATGAGGGGCCGGGCCGGAAGGCCTTGAGGTCTTCGCCGGGCCTGACCGAACCATAGGTCCAGCGGCCCTCCTCGCGGCGCTTGACGAAGACGGACGTCAGGCTGCCGCCGGAAAAGCTCTCCATCAGGATCGTCATCGTCTCCGCCGGCTTGCCTTGGCGCAGTGCCGCAAGCGAGACGTCGTCGACCAGCATGTTGCGATAGGTCCCATCCGGCCGGTCGACCCGGGCGTAACGCGTGAACCCGCCGCTGTGATTGTCCGCGGCGACCGCGTAAGCAGCCATCGCCCCGGAGATCAGGGCAATGATCGCCAATGACGCGACCATGCACCGCTCCACCAAACGACCGTCGGATTTCGGCACTGTTTCCTGCCCTTTCGTCGATCTTGGAAGAACAAAAATACTTGCTTCGAAAGAAGATAAGGATCACCCTGATCAGGTTCCAATTGGAATTTCACGATCTGTGATAGGTGATCTTTATCAGGAGTTCCGATGGATATCCGGTCCATGGCGTGTTTCGTCGCCGTCGCGGAAGAGCTGCATTTCCGCCGGGCGGCCGAACGGCTGCATCTCACCCAGCCTTCGCTCAGCCAGCGTATCCGTGCCCTGGAATTCGAGATCGGCACGGACCTCTTTGTCCGGGACCGGCGCAGCGTCGCCCTGACGCCTGCCGGCAAGGCGTTTCTCGAACCGGCGCGGCGGGCGATCGAGAATGCCGATGCGGCCAAGGAACAGGCTCTCAGGGCAATGCGGGGCGAGGCCGGCCGGCTGCGGCTCGGCTTCACCGCGATCGCCTTCTACGGCGTCCTGCCGGAGGCCGTGCAGGCCTATCGCCGGCGATATCCCGGCGTGGACGTCGAGCTTTCCGAAATGAATTCACCGTCGCTCGAAACGGCTCTGACGATGGGCGCGATCGATCTCGCCATCCTGCATCCGCCGCTCGCCAATCCGCATCTTGCCGTCCGCGAACTACCGGACGAGCCGTTCGTGCTCGCCCTGCCCTCCAGCCATCCGCTCGCCTCCCGGGCCGAAATCCGGATTGCCGATCTTGCCGGCGAGCCATTGCTGATTGCTCCGCGCAGCGTCGGACCCAGCATCCACGACCGCTTCATCGCCCTCTTTCAGGAAGAGGGCATCAGCCCGCGCATCGTCCAGGAAATGACGCCGATGACGACGCTCGTCGGGCTTGTCGCAGCGGGCGTCGGCATGGGTTTCGTCACCGCGGGCCTGTCGCACCATCCCCGGCCCGGCGTCAGCTACCGTTCCGTCACGCCGACGCCGCCATCGTTGCCGATGGCGGCGTCCTGGTTGAAACCGGAGCTGCCGGCAAGCGGGCAACGTTTCCTCGAAACGGTCGCCGCTCTGATCCCTTGAAATCTCAGGCTGCGTCGCTGCGCAGCATGTCCGCACGCCGTTCATAGGCGCCGGCATGGAAATTCGTGCCCGGATCGCGCGTCTTGAACCGCTCGATCTTCTCCGACAGCATTTCCACACGCTTGCGCAGGCCGTGGATTTCGGCGTTGTTCTCCTCGACCATGGCGGCGTTGCGCTGGGTGATGAGCTCCACTTCCTGAACGGCCTTGGTCACCTCGTTGATGCCGGTCGACTGCTCGCCGGTCGCGGCCGAAATCTGGGCGACCAGCTTGCGGACGTCGGTGATGTGGCCGATGATCTCGGTCAGCGCCGTACCGGTCTCCTCGACAAGCTGCACGCCGTTGCTGACCTGGGTCGAGCTTGCGGAGATGAGCCCCTTGATCTCGCGGGCCGCACCGGCGCAGCGCTGCGCCAGTTCGCGCACTTCCTGGGCGACGACCGCAAAACCGCGTCCCGCCTCGCCCGCACGCGCCGCCTCGACGCCGGCATTGAGTGCCAGAAGGTTGGTCTGGAAGGCGATCTCGTCGATCACGCCGATGATCGTCGCGATCTTGTCGGAGGAGCGGCTGATCTCGCCCATGGCGTCGACCGCGCGGGACACGACCTCGCCGGAACGGACGGCGAATTCCTCTGTCTCGTTGACCGAGACCGAAGTCTGCTTGGCGCTTTCGGCGGTCGAGCGGACGATATCGCTCAGATGCCGGAGCGCCCGCGAGCTCTCTTCCAGCGCCGCGGCCTGCTGTTCGGTGCGGCGGGCAAGATCGTCGGCGGACGAGGCGAGATTGCCGGTGCCGCCGTCGATCTCGTCTGCCGTGGAGCGGACGTCGGCCAGCGTCGCCCGGAGCGCCTCGACGGCCTGGTTGTAGGTGCGTGCCATCTCGACGAAGTCTTCCGGAAGGTTCTCGTCCATGCTGCGCTCCAGATCGCCCTCGGCGAGCTTGCCGAGCACGTCGGAGAGAGCGGTGAGCGCCTGGCGCTGTTCGGCGGCGATGCGGGCACGTTCCGCGGCACGGCGCTCGGACTCCGCGTTGGAAAGCTCGCGCGCTGCGGCAGCCTCTTCCTCCAGACGGACATTCTCCAGTGCCGCATCGCGGAAGACGGTGACGGAACGGACCATGTCGCCGATCTCGTCGCCCCGCTCGCGGCCCT
This sequence comes from Neorhizobium sp. CSC1952, assembly GCF_030378245.1. Classification (NCBI taxonomy): domain Bacteria; kingdom Pseudomonadati; phylum Pseudomonadota; class Alphaproteobacteria; order Hyphomicrobiales; family Rhizobiaceae; genus Neorhizobium; species Neorhizobium sp. CSC1952. The sequence goes on from NZ_CP128416.1 coordinate 4,438,627, forward strand.
CGATCTTGACTTCGAGGTCGCCGGCGGCAAGCCGCTTCATTACTTCGGTGACACGGCGCAGCGGGCCGCGCAGCGTTTCGACCAGCATCAGGCCACCGACGACGGCGAGCAGCGTGCCGACCACCATGGCAACGATCGAGAGCTGGGCCGAGCGCTCGCTGTCTTCCTTGCCGACCTCCTGGGCCTGGGCGACGAAGTTCTTGAGGCCGGCCATGCCGGCCGTCAGGGTTCCGGTCGCGGTGGCGCGGGCCGTCTTCCACTCTTCGGCAATCGACAGAAGCCTGGCCGTATCCTCCTCGATCGACTTCAGCCGCGGCTGCAGCATGGGCCCGAATTCACGCATGGCCGGATTGCGCGCGAGCTCGGAGACCTCGGCGCTTGCCGTGTTCAACTGGGCCATGACGTCGAGGACGATCTTGCGGGCCTCTTCCGTCTGGGTGGCGCGCAGGCGCTCGATATAAAGCTGCATGGCATCGATCAGACGCAGCGACTCGGCGCTGCGGTCGAGGAGCGTGCGAAGGCTCGCGACCTCCCCTTCGATGCTGGCGAAACGCGAGGCGGCATTGCCCGCCTTGTTGGCGACCTCGGCCTCCATCTCGGACTGATGTTTCATGAAGGCACTCGCCGCAAGGCGGATCGCCTGCGCTTTTTCCGAAACGGGCCGATCGCTCTTGATGAGATCGCCCATGCCGTCGATCGCATCGCGGATGGGCTTCAGCTGCTTGGCACCGTTCGGCGTCAGGAAGGACTGCACCTCTTCGAACGTCTTGGCGAGAATGCCGAGATACATGTCCGCCGTGCTGATCGCGCCGTCATCCGTGCCCGTCTCGCGGACGGAATTGCGAAGCTCGCCGATCTGCTCGGCGATCGCCTTGTAGGCATAGGCTTCCAGCACCATGCCCTTGGCGAATTTCTCCTTCCCGTCGAACTGCTTGCGGACATTGGCGACCTGATCCGCCACCCCCGTCGCGATGACGCGGATGTCGTCGACGTTGTAATCCAGAGCCTTGGCGTTATCGTCCCGCCTCTGCTTGATCGCCCAGAGGGCATCCGTATCGGCCCGCAGCTTCGGCGCAAGACCGGTCACGACGGCGATGCGCTCCCTGTCGCCGTCGGTCACGAGCAGGCCTTCGAGCACCTCCACGCCGTTTTCCTGCCGGTCGATCCCCTCTCTGAGGGCGGCAAGGGAGGCATCGTCGGGCTTGCTGGCGAACTCCTGGAGAACGGACTGGAGATTCTCGAAATCGCCGATGTTCTCGATCGTCGCGCGCGTCACGGTCATGTGACCGTTCAGCATGCTCGCCGTGTAGTAGCCGGCAAGGCCGACGCCGGCGATCAGCAGGACCAGCGGCACGACGAAAAGCAGAACCTTTGTGACGATCCGGCGGCTTTGAAGAAGACGATCGATGAAAGACATTTTTCCCCCAACTGCAATCAGGTACCGGCTTCGCGTCAGCGGCATTCGCGAAACGGCAACGGCACGATTCCAGCCTCATGCGGGAATGATTGCGCCAACAGTCTCCAATTTCGGTTGAACAAGGGTTAATTCGACACCCTGACAATTCGCTTTCCTACACTCTATCGCATTAGACTTCCGTTCACCTCTACCCAAGAGCGTACCGTCCCTGTCGCAATCGCACTGGCGGTACGTAAGCCGTTGCTTTAAGAGACCTCCGGTACCGGAGGAATCGGGAATGGCATCGTCGGAAAATTCGCGGGGCGCGCTCTTCATGTCGCTCGCCATGGCGGCTTTCACCTGCAACGATGCTCTGGTCAAATCCGTCACCTCCGAGCTCGGCATCGCGCAGATCATGGCGGTGCGCGGCGTCATGGCGACCGTCCTCATCTATGGCGTCGCGCGCTATCTCGGCGTGACGCTGTCTCTCAAGGCCGTCATGCATCCGCTGGTGCTGCTGCGCACCGCCTTCGAGATCGGCGCCACCCTCACCTTCCTTTCCGCGCTCGCCCATATCGAATTCGCGGCCGCCTCCTCGATCATGCAGTCGCTCCCGCTTGCCGTCACGTTAGGCGCTGCACTTTTCCTGGGCGAGCCGGTCGGCTGGCGGCGCTGGGCGGCGATCGCCGTCGGCTTCGTCGGCGTGCTGCTCATCATCCGTCCGGGGCCGGAAGGTTTTACGCCTGCCGCGCTGTTCGCCGTTGCCACCTGTTTCTTCACGGCAAGCCGCGATCTGACGACAAGGCGGATCACCGCCGACATCCCGACGCTGACCGTGACGCTGTTCACCTCGCTGACCAACACCCTCGTCGGGGCGGCCCTCATCGTCCCGATGGGCGGCTGGCAGCCGGTCAGCCCCGAAGCGCTCGGCCATCTGGCGCTCGCCGCGGTCCTGGTCTTCGGCGGATATCAGGCGGTCATCAAATCCATGCGCCTTGGCGAAATCTCCTTCATCGCGCCCTTCCGCTACACCGGCCTGCTCTGGGCGCTGGCGATCGCCGTCTTGCTGTTCGGCGAACGCCCCAACGCCTATATGCTCACAGGTGCTGCCATCGTCATCGGTTCCGGTCTCTATACCTTCTATCGCGAACGCAAGCGGCAGGGCGCCACGATCGAGAAGGCAAGTGCCGCTCCGCCGGCCTGACGAAACGTCGCAAGGCAGAGCAGAAAGGAATAAGACGTGCAGCAGATCCGGTTTCTCGACAGACGGACCCCGCCCCATATCATGACGCTGGTGGTCTGTGCCGGACTTGCAGCCCTTTCGCTCAACGTCTTCCTGCCCTCGCTGTCCGCCATGGCGGTCCATTTCGGCACCGATTATGCCGTGATGCAGCTCGCCGTCTCCGGCTATATCGCCGGCACGGCCCTGCTGCAGCTCGTGCTGGGGCCTCTCTCGGACATCTTCGGACGCCGCAGGGTGATGATCGGCAGCATCCTCATCCTGCTCGTCGGCACGGTGATCTGCATCACGGCACCCAACGTCACCGTCTTCATGTTCGGACGGCTCCTGCAGACGGCGGTCGTCGCGGGCTTCGTGCTGCCGCGCGCCATCATCCGCGACACGGTGCCGATGGAAGGCGCCGCCTCGATGATCGCCTATGTCACCATGGGCATGTCGCTGGTGCCGATGATCGCGCCGACCGTCGGCGGCACGCTCAACGACCTGTTCGGCTGGGAGGCGAATTTCGCCCTCATCCTGGGACTGGGCCTTTTCGCCCTGATGCTGGTCTCCGCCGATCTCGGCGAGACGAACCGCGCGCCGGCGGCGAGCTTTACCGCGCAATTCAAAAGCTGGCCCGAGCTTTTCCAATCCCGCCGCTTCTGGGGCTATACGCTCACCTCGACCTTTTCCTCCGGCGTCTTCTTCGCCTTTCTCGGCGGCGCGCCCTTCGTCGGCACGGCCATCTATCATCTGACACCGACCATGCTCGGCATGCAGTTCTTCCTGATCGCCGCGGGCTATATGGTCGGCAATTTCATCTCGGGCCGGTATACCCGCCGCTTCGGCACCATGACCATGATGCTCTCGGGCAGCATCGTCAGCCTGATCGGCGTCGCCGTCACCACCGCCATCCTTCTCGGCGACGTGGTGTCGGCGACCGCCTTCTTCGCGCCGCTGGCGCTGACCGGTGTGGGCAACGGCCTCACGCTGCCGAGCTCGAATGCCGGCATCGTCAGCGTGCGGCCGCATCTCGCGGGCTCCGCCTCCGGCCTCGGCGGCGCGATCACGGTGGGCGGCGGCGCAGCCATGTCGACGCTGGCGGCAGCGGTGCTGAAGGAGGAAGGCGGCGCCATGCCGCTGCTCGTCGTGATGGGCATTTCCACGCTGCTGGCGCTCGCCGCCACCGAATATGTCCGACAGATCGACCGCCGCGAAGGCGCGATCGCAACCCGGGACATCGACGGATGATCGGCGCCGTGCTCCCTCCTGGGCTCCCTCCCGGCCTGATCCTTGCCGGCGGCAAGTCGAGCCGCATGGGAACGGCGAAGGCGTTCCTCACGATCGGCGGCGACACCATTCTCGGCCATATCGTGCGGCGGCTCTCGCCCCAGGTTTGCGCCATTACGCTCAATGCGCCGGAAGACTTTTCAAATCCGCTCGGCCTGCCTCTCCTGCCCGACCGGCTCGGCGGCCAGGCCGGCCCGCTTGCCGGCGTGCTCTCGGGCCTGCGCGACATGCAGGACCGCGGCACCGCCGCCAGCCGCCTTCTCACCGTCCCCTCCGACAGCCCCTTCCTGCCGGCCGATCTCGTCGCCCGCCTTCGGGCCGGGACGGCCGATCCGGACACGATCGTCATCGCCGCGTCGGAGGGGCGCAACCACCCCGTCTTCGGCCTCTGGCCGGTCTCGATCGCCGACGATCTCGAAGCCTGGCTTGCCGATCCCGACAACCGGCGCATCACCGCCTTCCTTCGGCGTCACCGCACGGTGACGGTGGAATTCCCGACGATCGGCACGTCCCGCGGGCCGCTCGATCCCTTCTTCAACATCAACACGCCGGAAGAGCTTGAAGAGGCGCGCCGCTTTGCGGAGGAACTCGCATGAGCCTTCCCCGCGTCTTCGGCATTTCAGGCTGGAAGAATTCCGGCAAGACGGGCCTGACGGTAGAGCTCGTCGCCGAGCTCACCCGCCGCGGCTACCGGATATCCACCATCAAGCACGCCCACCACGATTTCGACATCGACAAGCCGGGCGCCGATTCCTTCCGCCACCGGCAAGCCGGCGCAAGCGAAGTGGCGATCGTCTCCGACACGCGCTTCGCCATCATGCACGAGCTGCGCGGCGAGCAGGAACCGCGCCTTGCCGACATCCTCGCCCGCCTTCACCCTTGCGACCTCGTGCTCATCGAGGGCTACAAGCGGGAGCCCGTCCCGAAGATCGAGACCCGGCGCCTCGACGCCAGAAGCCGCGAGCCGCTCGCACCGAACGATCCGCATATCGTCGCCATCGCCGCCGACCATCCGGTGACGGATACGGCGCTCCCGGTCTTCAACCTCGACGACACGGCGGCAATCGCCGATTTCATCGAGAAGGTGACGGGGCTTTCCAAGACGTAAAAAGCCGCCGGATCGCTCCGGCGGCTGTCTTTTCGGTGGCTCGCAACAAGTTACTGGTTCGAGGCGACCGGCTTCACCAGCGGCGTGATGCGGCGCACGGTGACGCGGCGGTTCTCCTGTTCCGGCCCGTCCGTGCGGACCTTGAGGTAACGTTCGCCATAGCCCTGCGTCGCGAGGTTTTCCGGGGGAACGTCGAAGGCGTCCGTCAGCACGCGGGCGACCGATTCCGCCCTTTCGTCGGACAGGATCAAGTTGTCCTCGTCCGAGCCCACCGCGTCCGTATGGCCTTCGATCAGGAAGGTCTCGGAGGGGTCGTCGTCCAGAACCTTGTTGATCGCCTCGGCCACCTTGCGCAGCGACTTTGCCTGGTCCATCGGGATTTCCGCACTGCCGGTCTCGAAGGTGATCGTATCGAGGTCGATGCGCGGCACCTTGTCACGGATGCGGGCGGAATACCGCACTTCGTCCAGCGAATAGACGCGCTCGACCCGCTCGACCGGCGGCTGCTCCAGGAATTCGTAGTAATCCCGGTCCGGCTCGCTCGACGTGTCGATGATATAGTCCTCGACCGGCACGCTGAGGCGCATCGGCGGCAGGTCGGCGCCGGGATCGCGCCAGACATAGTCGCGGTCGCGGCGCTCATCCATCAGCTCCGGCGCATAATAGAGGACGTATTCGTCGCCGCCATCCACGATGCGCGAGCGCTGGACGATCTCGCCGTAACGGTTGCGGACGGTGACGACCCGCGTACCGTCGTCGCGCACGATGACCTCGCGGACCCGGCCGTCGCGCAGGCGCTCATATTCCGGCTCCCGGCCGTCGACATAGAAGCGGCGGCTGTCGTCGTGACGCACGAAAGTCTGGTTGTCGATCGAGATGATGGTGCGGGCGCCGTCACGGTCGCGCTCGCGATCCCTGTCGCGGCGGACCTCTTCGCGGAACTCCCAGCCGCGCGGCCGGTCGAATTGCGGACGCCCGTCCAGCCGTTCGCCGCGTTCGTCGATCATAGCGCGAACCTGCTCCTGCTGTTCGCGGCTGAGCCGGGTGTTCGCCTGGGCCTCCGCATCGGATCGCGGACGCTCGGCCGGCTGCTGCTCGACCTGCTCCCTCTGCTGGCGGCGCGGACGCTCCCGGTCGCCGGACAGACGGACCGACGGCTCCTCCTTGGCGCTGTCGAGCACGGCGGCGCCATTCTCGACCGGCAGCACGACCTGTTCGCCCTCCCGGGCCGAAGCCGGATCGCGGGCGATCTCGCGGGCGCGTTCGACTTCTTCGGGCGTGCGCGGCGGACGAGCCTGTTCCCGGGTCTGCTGCTCACGTGAAGGCCGACCCTCGGTCGCCTGCTCGCGTGCCGGCTGTCCCGGAACCGGCTGCGGCTCCTGGCCCTCGGTCGTCCGCCTGCGGGGCTCTTCGCCCTGGCGTTCGCCCTCCTGCGTCGCACGGCCTTCGGCCGGCGGCTGCCGCCTGCGGTCGTCCTGAGCCGTGCCGGTATCCCGGCTTCTCTGTTCACCTTCGGCATTGCGGCGAGCGGGCGATTCCGGAGCGGTTTCCGGCGTTGCGGCGCGGTCGGTCGCGCGCGGCCGGGGTGTCGGCGTCTCGGCCTGGTTTTCCGTCGGTGCCTCGCGGCGTTCCTGGGCATTGCGGCGCTGCTGGCGCTCGTTGTCTTCCGGGGCGGCATCACGCGGGCGCTCCGCCTCGCGGGTGGCGGGCTGCTCCGCCTCGGGAGCGGCCTGCTCGCGCTGGCGTTCACGACGCTGCTCGCGCTCGCCACCACCCTGATCCTGATCCGCCTGCTGGCGGCGAAGCAGACGCTCGGCGCCTCCCTCACCCTGATCGGCCTGCTGCTGGCGACGCTGCTGACGCTCGCCGCCACCCTGATCCTGATCTGCCTGCTGCTGGCGGCGCTGCTGACGCTCACCACCGCCCTCACCCTGATCCGCCTGCTGGCGGCGAAGCAGACGCTCGGCGCCTCCCTCACCCTGATCTGCCTGCTGCTGACGGCGTTGCGGACGCTCACCACCGCCCTCACCCTGATCCGCCTGCTGGCGGCGCTGCTGGCGCTCGCCGCCACCCTGATCCTGGTCGGCTTGCTGGCGGCGCTGTTGACGTTCGCCACCGCCTTGTTCCTGACCTTCGCCCTGCTCGCGGCGGGGACGACGCTCACGCCCCTCGCCTTCGCCTCCCTGGCCGTCCGGCAGGATGAGCTGTTGCTGAACCTGAACGAGACCCGGCATCCCGCCCGCCTCGAGGGCGGGCTTCGGCGGGGTGGCGCTGGCCGGCTGAATCATCAGCGGCAGCGAAACGAGCGGCGCTGCGACGCTGGCGAACAGTCTGAAATTCCTGGACATGGATATTTCCTCTTCACGGGTGTCATCCCTTTCGTGCGCGTCCTTTATTGCCCAACGGGAGGCGGACTTACGCGCCGGCTGAACTTTATTCGGCCGAAATGGTTCCCTCGGAGGGTGTGGCCGCCCACCTGAACCGCGCGTGAATGCATCGTTCATGTTTCATGGCCGGCCCATCGGCGGTTCAGGCAGCACAGACGTGCACGTAAAATGCCGTTGCAATTTCGCCCGGCCGGTATCTATAAATCCGTAATGGGGCGGCAGCGCCCCTCTTCCCCATGGGCGAGAAAAAACCAACACGCCGCAGGGGTCGCCAACAGAGAGGATCATCATGAACATCTCCGCCCGTCTCCTTGCCGCCGCCTCGATTGCGGCATTGTCGCTCTTCGCCGGTTCGGCCGCAGCCCAGGAAAAGCTCGTGATCGGCACGGAAGGCGCCTATCCGCCGTTCAACAACCTCGAGGCCAACGGCGAGCTCACCGGCTTCGACGTCGATATCGCCAAGGCGCTCTGCGAAGAAATGAAGGTCACCTGCACCTTCGTCACCAACGATTGGGACGGCATGATCCCGGCGCTGCAGTCGAAGAAGTTCGACGCGATCGTCGCCTCGATGTCGATCACGCCGGAGCGCCTGGAACAGGTCGACTTCACCAATAAATACTACAACACGCCGGCAGCGATCGCCGTGCCGAAGGACTCTCCCATCACGGAAGCCACGCCGGAGGCCCTCAAGGGCAAGACGATCGGCGCGCAGGGCTCCACCACGCATGCGAACTATGCCGAGAAGCACATGCCGGATTCCGAGCTGAAGCTTTACCCGACCGCCGACGAATACAAGCTCGACATCGCCAACGGCCGCATCGACGCCGCCATCGACGACGTCGTCGTGCTGTCGGAATGGGTGAAGTCGGATGCGGGCTCCTGCTGCAAGATCCTCGGCACGCTGCCCGGCGATGTCGATATCTACGGTCCGGGCCTCGGGATCGCCATCCGCAAAGGCGAGTCGGCGCTGGTCGCGAAGTTCAACGACGCGATCGCGGCGATCCGCGCCAACGGCAAGTACAAGGAAATCAACGACAAGTATTTCGATTTCGACGTCTACGGAGACTGATTGCGCCGGATGTTCGCCACGGCCCGGCGGAAGGCTTGCCCTTCCGCCGTTTTTCTTTTTAATGAGACCGACATAACATCGGCGGCACGGCATAAGCCGCAGGGGAAAACGACCTTATGAGCGGATTCTTTTCCGCCCTCTTCACAGCACTCGATCCGCTTTGCGGTCCTGTCGGCCTTTTTACGCTCATCGGCTCCGGAACGCTCGTTTCCTGCGGCGAAACCGGCTGGGGCGACGAGATCGCCTTCGGCGTCAAGGTCACCATCTCGCTGGCGCTCGCCACGCTTCCCGTCGGGCTCGTCATCGGTTTCCTGATCGCGCTCGCCGCGCAATCGGAGGAGAAGCTGCTGAGGCTCGCGGCCGGCATCTACACCACGATCTTCCGCGGCCTGCCGGAGCTCCTCACCCTCTTCATCGTCTATTACGGCCTGCAGATCCTCATCCAGTCGGTGCTGGCCTGGTTCGGCTACGAAGGGCGGATCGAGATCAACGCCTTTCTTGCGGGCATGGCGGCGCTCGCCGTCGTCTTCTCCTCCTATTCGTCCGAGGTGCTGCTGTCCGCCTTCAGGGCGATCCCCCGGGGCCAATACGAGGCGGGGGATTCGCTCGGCCTTCACCGCTGGCGCACCATGCGGCTCGTCATCCTGCCGCAGCTCATCCGCATCGCCCTGCCCGGTCTCACCAACCTCTGGCTGATCCTGCTCAAGGACACGTCCTATGTCTCGGTCATCGGCCTTGCCGATATCCTGCGCCAGACCGGCATCGCGGCGCGCGTCAGCAAGGAGGCGTTCTTCTTCTATGGCATCGCCTGCCTGCTCTATCTGGTTCTCGCGATGATCTCGTCCTTCGGGCTCGGCTTCGTCGAACGCTGGGCCAGGCGCTCGGAGGCACGCCGATGACCGCCGTGAACGAGCTCATTCCGCCGCGCCCGGCGCCGGTCGCCGCCCGACGCACCATCACCGGCGCAAGGATCGCCGGCATCGCCGTCCTTGCCCTGTGGGTTCTTCTGGCGATCGCGCTGGCCGCCATGGTCATCGACGGTTGGGACCAGGACAAATTCCTGCGCTACGGCCCGCGCTATCTCTCCGGCCTCTGGGTCACGATCTCGCTCGTCGGCCTTGCCGTCGTGTTCGGCGCTCTCCTGTCGGTGCCGATCGCTTTCGCGCGCATGTCGAGCAACCGGATCCTCAACGGCATCGCCTACGCGTATGTCTATCTCTTCCGCAGCACGCCGCTATTGGCCCAGCTCTTCCTGATCTATTACGGGCTCGGCAGTTTCCGGCCGCAGCTCGAAGCCGTCGGCCTCTGGTGGTTCTTCCGCGATGCCTGGTATTGCGGCCTGTTCTCGTTCGTGCTCAACACCGCCGCCTATCAGGCGGAGATCCTGCGCGGCGCCATCGAAAGCGTGCCGCGCGGCCAGCATGAAGGCGCCGCGGCCCTCGGCCTCCCGAAACACGTCGCCTTTCGCAAGATCATCCTGCCGCAGGCGCTGATCGTCGCCCTTCGCCCCTACGGCAACGAGATCGTGCTGATGATGAAGGGATCGGCGGTCGTCGCCATCGTCACGGTCTACGACCTGATGGGCGAGACGCGCTACGCCTTCTCGCGCACCTTCGATTACCAGACCTATCTCTGGGCGGCGATCTTCTATCTCGCCATCGTCGAAACGCTGAGGCACGTCTGGGCCTTCCTGGAAGCCCGGCTGACCCGGCACCTGAAGCGGTAGCAGCACTCGTTTGCTTACGCTGCTAACACACTGAAAAAATTAGAGAATATGCCTCTACAGGGCAATTGTAAAGCTTCCGTTAAGCATGGCATGCTCCCATATCGAGGTGACGCAACGACGTCAACTCGAACAACGAATGGGAACTGCTGATGTCTGACATGGAAATGATGCTGAAAGGCTATGGCCTCACCACGGCCCAGATCTTCTACCGCCTGCCCGACCACCCGTTGCTGCTGCAGAGCTATGTCTGGCAGGATTACGACCTCGCCCCGGATTTCCCCGAGATGAAGGGGTTTCTGAAATTCTGGCAGGAAAAGCTCGATGGCCCGCTGCATTCCGTCCGCTATGTCCATCGCAAGCTGATCTCGGCCGGCGAATGGCGTGCGGTGAAGGGCGAGATCATCCTGCACTGATCCGCCCGCCTTCGTTCGCAGGACGACGTTCCGCGCCGCGGCGATTGCCAAATGCGGCCCTTGGGCTTAAAGCCGCCTGCGAAACGAAGGATGCAGGCGATGAAGAAGATCGACGAGGAAGCGCTGGCCGAGGCCTATAACCGCGCGCTGGCGCTGGAAAAGGCGGGCGACATAGACGCCGCCGTGAAGGCCTATGAAGAGGTGCTGGCGATCGATCCCGAGGATCACGGCGGTGCTGCCGTCCGCATCGCAGCGCTCGGCCGCGGCGAAACGCCGCCCAAGGCGCCGGACGCCTATGTCGAGACCCTCTTCGACCAGCATGCGGAAAGTTTCGAGGACATCCTCGTCGAACAGCTCGGCTATGCGGTGCCGGTCATGGTGCGCCAGCGCCTGCAGGCGCTGCAGCTCGGTCCCTTCAGGCGCATGCTCGACCTCGGATGCGGCACGGGCCTTACCGGCGGCACGCTGCGCGACATGGCGGACGATATAACCGGAATCGACATCTCCGAAAACATGATTGAAATCGCTCACGAAAAAGATCTTTACGAGACGCTTTACGTAGCGGAAGCCGAGGATTTTCTCGAAGACAATGACGACGATCCCTTCGACCTCGTCACCGCGACCGACGTGCTGCCCTATCTCGGCGCGCTCGAGCCGCTTTTCTTCGGCGCGGCGGAGAACATGGTGCCCGGCGGCATCTTCGTCTTTTCGTCGGAGACGCTCTCCGGCGACGACGGCCGGCTGTATATGGTCGGCCCGCACCAGCGCTTCATCCATTCGGAAGCCTATATCCGCAGCCGGCTTGCCGATACCGGTTTCGAAATTCTCGAAATCTCCGAGATCAACGTGCGCATGCAGGACGGCCGCCCGAGCCCCGGCCATCTGGTCATCGCGCGGCTGAAAGGCTAAACCTCCTCCCAACGGAGGATTCGATGACCCCGCAGCGCTATCTGCTCGCCCAGGCCTATAACAATGCCTGGGCCAACCACCGGCTTCTCAAGGCCTGCGGCCGGCTTTCGCCGGCGGAGCTTGCCGCACCGCGCGTCAGCTTCTTTCCGTCGATCATCCATACGCTGAACCATATCCTGACCGTCGACTGGCTCTACATCACCGCGCTCGAAGGCGATTGCATGGGCGCTGCAGCCTTCGATCCGGAAATCCCCTTCCCCGTTTTCGCCGACCTGGAGCGCGAGCAGCGTGCGGCCGACCGGCGCCTCATCGATCACTGTCGCGGCTTGGATGCCGAAACGCTGGCCGGGGAAGTCCGCATTCCGCGCGAAACCCACGTGCAGGTGGAAACCGCCGACCGCGTGCTTCTCCACCTCTTCCAGCACCAGATCCATCATCGCGGCCAGGTCCATGCCATGCTGTCGGGAACGTCCGTCCCGCCGCCGCAGCTCGACGAATTCTTTCCCGCCGATCCGGCCGAACAGGCGTTGCGCAAACAGGATTTTGCCGAACTCGGTTTCGGCGAAGCCATGATCTGGAGTTGATTTATGCTTTATTTCGTCATCAAGGCCCTGCATGTCCTTTCCGACTTCCTGTTGATCGGCGGCATGCTGATCAACGCCTTCGTCATCGGCATGGTGCCGCCGGCGATCCGCGTGGGCGTGATCGCGGCGCTCAGGAAATACGACCGCACGGTCACCACCGCGGCACTCGCCGGCGCCTGGATCTTCGGCCTCTGGCTCATCTTCGGCTATGTCGGCTTCTCGGACGGCTGGCTGCACGCCAAACTGCTGCTCGTTATTCTCCTCTCGGCCCTGCACGGCATGCAGCAAAGCTGGATGCGCCGCATGCAGGCCGATCCGAAGCTCGATCCGCCGGCTTTCGTCCGCGCCGGCATGCCGATCATTCTCGTCTCCGTCGTGCTGATTGTCGCACTTGCGGTCATCAAGCCGTTCTGATCAAGCCATGCCTCCTTCCCGCACCGTGATCAGAACCGATCGCCTCGCCCTGCGCCCGACCTCCTGCGCGGACGCGGATCCGGCGTTCGAAATCCAGTCGGACCGGGGGGGCACGCGCATGCTGCGCATGGCCACGTTCCCCCCGGACCGGGAAGCGATCCGGGAACGGTTCGCCGGCCACCCGAACGAAATCTGCGCTTTTCGCCCGATCCGACTTTTCCCGCCGGCCGCTTTGCTCTAATCCTTCGCCTGCAAAATTCAGGAGGTTCAGCATGGCGAAGGTGGCATTCATCGGTCTTGGGGTCATGGGTTTCCCGATGGCGGGACATCTTAGGGAAAAGGGCGGCCACGACGTCACCGTCTACAACCGCACCGCCTCCAAAGCTGCGGAATGGGCGAAGAAATATAGCGGCCAGACCGGCGCCACGCCCGCGGAGGCCGCGAAGGACGCCGAATTCGTCTTCACCTGCGTCGGCAATGACGACGACCTGCGCTCGGTGACGATCGCCGACACCGGCGTGCTCGCCGGCATGAAACCCGGCTCGATCCTGATCGACAACACGACCGCCAGCGCCGAAGTCGCGCGCGAGCTCGAAGCCGCCGCAAAAGCGAAGGGTATCGGCTTCATCGATGCTCCGGTCTCCGGCGGCCAGGCCGGCGCGGAAAACGGCGTGCTCACCGTCATGTGCGGCGGCGATCCGGCGACCTTCGAAAGGGCCAGGCCCGTCATCGACGCCTATGCGCGCATGGTCGGCCTCATGGGTCCGGCAGGCGCCGGCCAGCTCACCAAGATGATGAACCAAATCTGCATCGCCGGCGTCGTCCAGGGGCTTGCGGAAGCGATCCATTTCGGCAAGCAGTCCGGCCTCGACATCGAGAACGTGATCGAAGTCATCTCCAAGGGGGCGGCCGGCTCATGGCAGATGGAGAACCGCTACAAGACCATGAATGCCGGCAAATACGATTTCGGCTTCGCGGTCGACTGGATGCGCAAGGATCTCGACATCGTGCTCACGGAAGCCCGCCGCAACGGCGCAAAACTGCCGCTCACCGCGCTCGTCGACCAGTTCTACGGCGACGTGCAGGCAATGGGCGGCAATCGCTGGGACACGTCCTCGCTGCTCGCAAGGCTCGACAAAAAATGATCGGCCCTTCCTCCGGCGCCGCGGAGATCGTCGCGCATCTCGAGACGCTGCGCTCGGAGGAAAATGTTGCCGGCATGGCCCGCTTCGGCATCGCCACCGAAACGGCGCTCGGCATTTCCAATCCGGATATGCAGAAGATCGCGCGTCTCGTGAAGCGCGATCATGGCCGGGCACTCGATCTCTGGCGCAGCGGCGTCCGCGAGGCGCGCATGCTCGCCATCTATACCGCCGATCCTGGCGCTCTGACGCCGGCCGAAGCGCGCGGCTGGGCGGAGGATTTCGCCTCCTGGGAAATCGTCGATACAGCCGCCGACCTCTTCACGGCGGCACCCTTCTGGAAGGAGCTGATCGCCGAATTCGCCGCGGACGAGCGGGAGTTCGTCCGCCGCACCGCGTTCGCGATGATCGCCGGCGCGGCGGTTCATCGAAAACAGGAACCGGATGCGACCTTCATCGCCTGTCTGCCGCTGATCGAGACCCATTCCGCCGATCCGCGCAATTTCGTGAAAAAGGCGGTCAACTGGGCGCTCCGCAATATCGGCAAGCGCAACCGCACCTGCCATGCCCCTGCCCTCGACCTGTCGGAAAAGCTCGCGGCCTCGGTCGACAGGACCGCCCGCTGGATCGGCAAGGACGCGGCGAAAGAGCTTTCGAGCGAAAAGATTCTGGCGCGGCTGAAGGGCTAGCTGCCTGCGGACAGAACGCTTTCAAGCGGAATGTTCAGGCTGGCCGAAACGCAGGAAGCGATGCGGCGGTCGAACCGTTCATGGCTGTTCAAACCATTGGCAACAATCCGGCCGTCTTCGATTTCCAGTAATTCGCGATATCCATCAGAGCTGCTGTTGTCATAAATGACGATGGCTTCGTTAAGCTCAATATAGTGGGTAATTGGACGAAATCTACGTTAACTTACTCCTCTCCCGACTTCTGGTTGTCGAGCACCATGTAGTCGAGCGGCAGTTCCGTCGTGTATTTGATCTGCTCCATCGCAAAGGCCGAGGAAACATCGCGGATCTCGATCTTGGCGATCAGCCGCTTGTAGAAGGCGTCATAGGCGCCGATATCGGGCACGACGACGCGCAGGAGATAATCCACGTCGCCGCTCATGCGGTAGAACTCCACGACTTCCGGGAAATCCACCACCACTTCCGAGAAGCGCTTCAGCCATTCGATCGAGTGGCTGGCGGTGCGGATCGAGACGAAAACCGTGACCTTGGTATTGACCTTGCCCGGATCGAGCAGCGCCACCCGGCGGCGGATGACGCCGTCCTCTTCCATCTTCTGGATGCGCCGCCAGCAGGGCGTGGTGGACAGGCCCACCTTCTTCGCGAGATCCGCGACGGCGAGAGTGGAGTCTTCCTGCAGTATGCGCAGGATTTTGCGGTCAAGGCGGTCCATTAACGTCCCTTTCGAAATGATTTTTCGTTATACACGTAATTCATAGGAGTTAACCGAAATTTGTTCCCCGGATCAAGCTATCCACATTCTGGCGCAGCACCGGCAGCACATCCGCCTTGAACCAGGGATTCTTCCTGAGCCAGCCGGTATTGCGCCAGCTCGGATGCGGCAGCACGAGAACGCGCGGCCCCTGATTGACGAAAAAATATTCGCGCCAGTTCACGACGGTTTCCGTCATGCCCTTTTTGCGGCGGCTTCCCAGATGCCAGGCATGCGCGTAACCGCCGACGGCCAGGATCAGCTCGATCTGCGGCATGGCGGCGAGCGCCCTGGCACGCCAGAGCGGCGCGCATTCCTTCCTCGGCGGCAGGTCGCCGCCCTTGTCGTCATAACCCGGAAAACAGAAGCCCATCGGCACGATCGCGCACCGGCCGGGATCGTAGAATTCCTCGCGGGAGACGGCCATCCAGTCGCGCAGGCGATTGCCGGAGGCGTCGTTGAAGGGCAGGCCGCTTTCATGGACGCGCAGCCCCGGCGCCTGCCCGGCGATCAGCACCCGTGCGGTCGTCGAAAGCACCGCCACCGGCCGCGGCTCGTGCGGCAAACGGTCGCCCTCGCCCTTCGCCGGCGCGTCGCGACAGAGGCGGCAGCCTTTGATCGCCTGCCTCAACGTTTCGATTTCCCCGTCGCAGCCCGCAAACCTGTCCGCGCTCATTCCCGGTTCACCATTCCCCTCACCCAGTCCATGAAGGCGTCCAGGGGGGTCGGATCGTCCGTCATGTCGCGGCTGGCGCGCCAGTCGCGCGGGCTTTCGAAATCCCCCGCCCAGAGCCCCTGCCGCTCGCGCCGGGCCGCCACCTGCTCCTCGGCGTAACGGCCGGAGGCGATCGCCAGTCCGCGCCGCACCAGGGCGGCATTGATGTTTTCCGGGCCCGCGTGGCAGCGCACCAGAAGCCGGCGATAGCGATCGCGGTCGCGGCCGAGGCATTCGGTCCGTGCGTCGGCGGTGAGGCGCGCCAGCAGCCGCCGCGATTCCTTTCCGCATTCCCAGCGCCCGCCGCGCCCGTCCTTGCAGGTCTGGTCGAGCTCCGGTGCGTCGATCCCCAGGAGCCGCAACCGCTCGCCGGCCGCCGAGAGCGTATCGCCGTCGATCGCATAGAAGGGACCACGGATCACGCGGTCGGCCGACTGATCCAGTTTCGCGGCGATCAGCACCAGAAGGATGAGAAGAGCGACCAGAACGACGCCGTCTCGAACGAACCTGAATATACGCGCCACAATCCGGCCTTATTGGAAAACGGAAACTTCAGGGAAATGGCAAACAAAACCTTTCCCGGCAGGACTCTCTTAAGGTTTTGGCCCTAGTCTCTCAACACCCGGGTAAGCAATCCAGCGGCCATGAGTAACGGCGTCAGTACCTCGACCGACAAGATCATCGTGGACAAATCGCGCAGCCATCGCAACAAGGCTGTGTCGAAAACCGTTCGCGCGACTCGGGAACGGCTTCAATCCAGCGCCAACGGCAACGACCTCTTCGACCGCGACATGCTGACCATGCATGTCAATGCCGTGCTGCAGGGCGCATCCGTCATGCCGCTCTTCATCGTGCTGGTGACGGCGATCGGCGTCTATCTGAACCCGGATGCCAGCCTCTTCGGCTGGGCGCTGATGATGCTCAGCCTCCATGCGGTCAACGTGCTCCTGGCGCGGCGCGCAAGCCGCAAGGAAATCGCCGCGATCGACATCCGGAAATGGCGCAGGCGGCTGCTCGTCGCACAGGTCCTGGTCGGCTGCGGCTGGGCGATCTTCGCGCTCCAGAGCTGCGACACCTGCTCCGGCGACGGCTACTATTTCTACAAGGGCGCGGTGCTGCTCTTCGCGATCTCGATCACGGCGATGAGCAGCTTCATGCTGCGCCTCGGCGTGCTCTTCGGCTTCCTGCCGATGATCGCGGCGCTGCTTGCCACCGCCGTCCTTTCGCGGCATGCGCTCGACATCGGCATGACGGGCATGTGCGCGACCGCCGTGGTCTTCTTCCACTATATCGCCGACCGGCTCTACCGCTCCAACCTGACGCTGATGTCCTATCAGTCGGAAAAGGACGACCTGATCGCCGAGCTGGAAGTAGCAAAGTCCATGTCGGACGAGGCGCGCCGCCGCGCCGAGGAAGCGAACCTCGCCAAATCCCGCTTCCTCGCCTCCATGTCGCACGAGCTTCGCACGCCGCTCAACGCCATCCTCGGCTTTTCCGAGGTGATGAATTCCGAAGTGCTCGGACCGCTTTCGAACCCGACCTACAAGGAATATGCCGGCGACATCCATCGATCCGGCCAGCATCTCCTCAACCTGATCAACGAGATCCTCGACCTGTCGCGCATCGAGGCCGGCCGCTACGACCTCAGCGAAGAGGCGCTGTCGCTCCTGGAAGTCGCGGAAGATTGCATCGGCATGGTGCAGCTTCGCGCGAGCGGCAAGAACATCGCCATCCGCGAACAGTTCGAACAGCATCTGCCGCAGGTCTGGGCGGACGAGAAGTCCCTCCGCCAGGTCTTGCTGAACCTGCTCTCCAATGCGGTCAAGTTCACGCCGCAGGGCGGCGAAGTCACCGTCAAGGTCGGCTGGACGGCCGGCGGCGGACAGTATGTGGCGATCAAGGACAATGGTCCCGGCATTCCGGAGGAGGAAATCCCCGTCGTGCTTTCGGCCTTCGGCCAGGGTTCGATCGCCATCAAGAGCGCCGAACAGGGCACCGGCCTTGGCCTTCCGATCGTTCAGGCGATCCTCGCCAAGCACGACGGCCAGTTCATCCTCCGCTCGAAGCTGCGCGAAGGCACGGAAGCGATCGCCATCCTGCCGGCGACCCGGGTACTGCAGAGCGTTCCGGCCGTCGCCGACGCGCCGGCGGTCGAGCGCCGCCGCCGGAGTTTTGCCTGAGGGACTCGACCGCGGCCGGGACCTTTTGCGGATGCACTTATTCGTGCATAATGCCCGCATGACAAAACTTCTCGACCGCGCCATCGAAGCCGCTAAGGAACTTCCTGCCGAAATGCAGGATGAGATTGCCGGTATTCTTCTGAGATTGATCGGCGACGATGGGGGCGAAGTCTATCAGCTTACACCGGAGGAAGAGGCCGATCTCGATGAGGCCGACCGGGAGATCGAACGCGGAGAAATTGCCACAGAAGAAGAAGTTCGGGCAATGTGGGCCAGGTATGGCCTGTGAAACTCCGTTATACGGCTCAAGCACTTCGTGAAATCGACAGCGCGATCTCCTACATTGGTGAGAGATCCCCGGATGGCGCCCGAAATGTGGCTAAACGCTTTCGGGAGATACTGACATTCCTGGAAGAACGGCCGTATGCCGGAGTCGCCACCGGGAAAAAGAACACGCGGCGTTTCTTTCTCAAGCCTTATCCCTACATTGTCTATTATCGCATTCACACGGATGAAGTCATAATCCAGCGGTTCCGTCATACGTCCCGCAAAGGCCGGTGAGTCTCAGCCAGTTACAGCCAAACGCTTCTCGCCACCACATAAAGCGCGAAAAACCCGTTGGCGCAAAGCAGGCAGAAGACCGCGAAAGAACCCAGGTCCTTCGCATGCCGGCCGACGGTGGAGATTTCCGGCGAGATGCGGTCGACAAGCTCCTCGATCGCCGTATTCAGCGATTCCACACCGAACAGCACCAGCATCAGGATGACATAGACGAGGTAGTCGGCCGGTCCGGCGCCGACGATCACGAAGAGGACGAGCCCGGCCGCAAAGGCGATCACCTCGTGCCGGAAGGCCTCCTCCCGCCACAGCCTCGCCAGCCCCTGCATCGAATAGCGTGTCGCGGCGATGATCCGGCGGATGCCGCTCGCCCTTTCGATATCGCTGTCGAGCGGGGTCTTTTCCATGGCGTCAATGGCTCTCGCCGGAGCTCTTGTTGCTGACGCCCGCCTGCTCGAAAGTCGCCATGCCGGAATGGCAGGCCGCCGCCGCCTTGACGATGCCGGCCGCGAGCGCCGCGCCCGTTCCCTCGCCGAGCCGCATGCCGAGCGCCAGAAGCGGCGTCTTGCCGAGCTTCTCGATGGCGCGCAGATGCCCCGGCTCGCCGGAGACATGGCCGATCAGGCAATGGTCGAGCGCTGCCGGATTGGCGGCTTTCAGGATCGAGGCGGCGGCCGTCACCACGTAGCCGTCGAGCAATACCGGAATCTTCTCCACGCGGGCGGCAAGGATGGCGCCGGCGATCGCCGCGACCTCGCGGCCGCCGAGGCGGCGAAGCACTTCCAGGGGATCGGACAGATGGTCCTTGTGGAATTCGACCGCCTGTTTGACGACTGCGATCTTGCGCTCCAGAAGCTGCCCATGCGAGCCGGTACCGGGGCCGACCCAATCCTCCGCCTCGCCGCCATAGAGCGCAAGGTTGATCGCCGCGGCGACCGTCGTGTTGCCGATCCCCATCTCGCCGATGCACAGAAGGTCGGTGCCGCCGGCGATCGCCTCCATGCCGAAGGCCATGGTCGCGGCGCAGTCGCGCTCGGAAAGCGCCGCCTCCGTCGCGATATCCCCGGTCGGATAGTCGAGCGCCAGGTCGAAGATCTTCAAGCCCAGGTCGTGGGTCACGCAGATCTGGTTGATCGCCGCCCCGCCGGCTGCGAAATTCTCCACCATCTGCTGTGTCACCGAGGAGGGATAAGGCGTGATGCCGTGCCGCGTCACGCCATGATTGCCGGCGAAGATCGCCACGAGCGGCCGGTTGACGGCCGGCGCCCTTCCCGTCCAGGCGGCGAGCCAGAAGGCGATCTCCTCCAGCCGTCCCAGCGCGCCCGGCGGCTTGGTGAGCTGTGCGTCGCGCTCGCGCGCCGCCACCAGCGCCCGCGCATCCGGTCCCGGGAGATTTTGCAGCAGAACACGGAAATCGTCGAAAGGCAGGCCGCTCACGCTCATCTGAAGTCTCTCTATGTCTCGATCGGAAAACTTGTGTTTCCCGGCAAATCGCGCTTCTGTGCGCTTCTCATAGTCGGGTCAGCACGGAGGGACAACTGCCAAACGCGACGGAATTCATTGCGGACCTCGCCCGCTCGGTCGGTTTCCTGAGCCGCCTGCCGGTGCCGGACCGGTTCTTCCGCGGCCATGACGGCACGATCTCGCGCGCCGTGCGCGCCTTTCCGGTCGCCGGGCTGATCATCGCGATCGTCCCCGCCCTCCTCATGCTCCTGCTGCAATCCGGCGATCCCCTGGTCGCGAGCCTGATCACGCTCTCGCTCATGACGCTGCTTACCGGCGGGCTGCACGAGGACGGACTGGCGGATGCGGCCGACGGGCTCGGCGGCGGGCGCGACAGCGAGCACGCGCTGGCGATCATGAAGGACAGCCGGATCGGCAGCTATGGAGTCGTGGCGCTCATCCTCTCCTTCGGGCTTCGGGCCGGCTCCCTTGCCGCCCTCGCCCGCCACGAGCCGGCAGCCGCCGCCCTTGCCCTGCTTGCCGCGGCAGCCTTCAGCCGCGCCGTCATGGTCGCCCATTGGCATGCGCTTCCCTCCGCCCGGGAAAGCGGCGTGGCGGCCGGCGCCGGCCTGCCGGAGGAAAGCGCCCGCAACCTGGCACTCCTCATCGGCGTTGCCGCGGCCGCCGTCCTCGCCGTGCCGGTCCTTGGCGTGCCCAAGTTGCTGCTGTCGCTCATCGCCGCGGCTGCCGCCGGTTTCGGCTTCACCCGCCTCGTCCGGAGAAAGCTCGGCGGCCATACGGGCGATACGATCGGCGCCACACAACAGATAAGCGAGATCGTGATGCTCGCCAGTCTTGCTCTCGTCGCCTAGAATCTCGATATATTCCTGCATGATCTCGCCCTGCATCCTCGTCTGCTCCATCGACATGAAGACCGGCTACTGTTTCGGCTGCGGACGCACGCGCGAAGAAATCGCCGCCTGGATGGATTATTCCGACATGGAGCGCCGCGAACTCATGGACATCCTGCCGGCCCGTCTCGAAACGGTGGAACGCCGGCCCCGGCGCGAAACGCGCAGGTCGCGCATGGCTCGGGAGCGGGCTCGGGAGCAGAACGACGCATGAACGCGCTCACCATCATCCTCGCCGTTCTCGGCATCGGGCTCCTGCTCCTCATCTTCAACCACGACACCGGCCAGACCTTCGGCATCGCCAACGACGATTTCGGCCGGATCATCTATCTCCTGCCGATCGCCGGCCTGCTTTCGGCCGGCATTCTCGCCGGCCGCCGCGGCAATGCCGGACAGGTGCTGCGCAACGTCGCCATATGGCTGCTGATCGCGCTCGGCCTCGTCGCCGCCTATCTCTACCGCGACGACGCCCGCAATGTCGGCGCCCGCATGGTGGCGGGCCTGCTGCCCGGCACCGCAGTCGTCGTGACGACGAGCGAAGGCCGCGACGAGGTGATCATCCACAAGACGCGCGGCAGCCATTTCCAGACCAATGTCCGCATCGACGGCAAGGTACTGCCGATGCTGGTCGATACCGGCGCCAGCACCGTCGTGCTCTCCTATGACGACGCCCGCGCCGTCGGCATCGATCCGCAGGACCTGAACTATACCGTCAGCGTCATGACCGCCAACGGCCGGGCCATGGCCGCGCCGGTCCGCCTCGAAGAGGTCGCCATCGGCCCGATCGTGCGGCGGGGCATCCGCGCCATGGTGGCGCAGGAAGGCCAGTTGGAAGAAAGCCTGCTCGGCATGAGCTTTCTCTCCACGCTCGGCTCGCTGCAGATGCAGACGGACGAGTTGAGGCTTCGCGACTGACGTTCAGCCGAAATCCATGACCGCTTCGGCCGGGCTCTCGCTCTTCTTCCGGAATTGGCTGGGCGGCGCGCCGATGATGCGCTTGAAGGCGCGGCTGAAGGAAGCCTCGGCATCGTAGCCCAGCCGCTCGGCGACGACGGAAACCCGCATTCCGTCCTTCAGCCATTGCCGCGCCTGGTGCATGCGCACCCGCGCCACATAGCGCGCCGGCGTCTCGCCCACCACCCGGAGAAACCGTTCGGCAAAGCCCGAGCGGGAAACGCCCATGATCCGCGCCAGCGCCGCGACGCTCCAGTCCCGGTCCGGCTCGAGGTGGATCGCAGCCAGCACGCGGCCGACATCCGGGTTGCGCACCGCGGCGATCCAGCCCGTCGTGTCGCCGCAGCCGTGTTCGACCCAGGTGCGGATGAGCGTCGCCGTCAGCACATCCGCCAGACGGGCCAGGATGCCGCCCGCTCCGACCCGGTCCAGCTCCACCTCGCGCGCCATCGCGTCCAGCAGATGCGGAATGGCCGGCTCGTTCTTGGAAAGCGCGCTGGTCAGCATCGCCTCCGGCATCATCTGCAGGAGCGGATGCAGCTTGTCCATGTTGAACCGCATGGACGCAGTGAAGGCGAGCGCCCCGCCCACGACATCGGCGCACTGCACGTCGAAAACGTCCTGGCACACTTCCTTGCGCCCGAACCGCGCGAACGGCGTCGGGGTCACGCCCGGCGTGCTCGCAAGCACATGGGCGTCGCCGCGCGGCAGAAGCACGGCGTCGCCGGCCTGCAGCGGCAGCCATTCGCCCGACGGCATCTGAACCCAGCAGCTGCCGCAGCCGATGAAGTGGAAACGCGCCGCCTCCTGCGCCGGAAAGGATGTCGCCCAGGGTTCGGCAAGCCGGCAGCGGCCGTATTCGACGCCGTCGAGCCTCAGGCCCCGCAGCATCTCGCTGAGCGGATCGGAAAAATCTTCCGGTTCTTTTTTGGACGATCTGTCAAGCATGTCGGATTTTCTAGCATAGAAACTACAGGCTGTCACGCCTAACTCTATGCCTCCTCCCAACATAGGAAACGACCATGACAGATTACACCCTGGAACAGGAAAGTCCGTCGTCCGACGCCAAGGGCAAGGCCGCATGGGATGCGGTCGTCTCTCTGACGCTCGGCGTCTTCGGCCTCGTCACCGCGGAATTCCTGCCCGCGAGCCTGCTCACCCCCATCTCCGCCGATCTCGGCATCAGTTCGGGCACGGCGGGGCAAACCGTCACGGTGACTGCCGTCGTGGCGGCCTTCGCCGGTCCCGGCATCGTCATTGGCACACGCAGCCTCAACCGGCGCTGGACGCTCTTCGGGCTGACGGCGCTGCTCATCATCTCCAGCGCATTGGCGGCGATCGCCAACGGCCTCCCCCTGCTTCTCCTGTCGCGCGTCCTGCTCGGCATCGGGCTCGGCGGCTTCTGGGCCATGTCGGGTGCGCTTGCCATGCGGCTGGTGCCCATGGACCTGCTGCCGCGGGCGATGGCGATCATCTTCACCGGCGTGTCGGTCGCAACCGTCACCGCCGCCCCGCTCGGCGCCTATATCGGCTCCACCCTCGGCTGGAGGGCCGCCTTCGCGCTGGCGGCCGCGGTCGGCGTGCTGGCGCTGCTGGCGCAGGCCGTCACCGTACCCTCGCTGCCGCCTGCCGGACATGCGGGCCTCGGCACGCTGGCCGCCGTCCTGAAGCGCCCGAAGATCCGCATCGGCCTCTTCGCCACCCTGTTCATCGTCGCAGGCCATTTCGCGGGCTTCACCTATATCCGTCCCTATCTGGAGGGAATCCCGCGGCTCGATGTCGAGATGGTCTCTCTCGTCCTGCTCGCCTTCGGCATCGGCGGCTTCTTCGGCAACATCGTCGGCGGCATGATCACGGAGCGCAGCGCCACCCTCGGCGTCGTGTTCGCCTCGAGCCTGATTGCGGTCGCCGCCGTCATCCTCGCCACGCTCGGGGCATCCGGCATGGCTTCGGCAGCGGCGGTCGCGCTATGGGGCTTCGCCTTCGGCGCATTGCCGGTCAGCATCCAGAGCTACATCACCCGCGCGGCCCCGGACGAGGCGGAAAGCGCCGGTGCCCTGCTGCTCACGACGTTCCAGATCGCCATTTCCAGCGGCGCCGTGCTCGGCGGCGTCCTGATCGATCTGCAGGGACCGATCGGCGTGATGTCCTTCCTCGGCGTCGCAAGCCTTCTTGGCGCCTCGGTCATGGTCGCCCGCGGCGGCCGCCAGGTGCAGCTCAGCCAGGGCTGACGGACGCAATACCGGCTGCGGTCAGTTCCGCAGCCGGTAGCCGGTCTTGAAGATCCAGCCGAGGATCGACAGGCAGATCGCCAGGAACAGTCCGATCATGCCGAGGCTGATCAGCGGATTGACGTCGGCGATCTCGTAAAAGCTCCAGCGGAAGCCGCTGACGAGGTAGAGCACCGGATTGAAATGGCTGACCGCCTGCCAGAAGGGCGGCAGCATGTCGATCGAATAGAAGCTGCCGCCGAGGAAAGTCAGCGGCGGCACGACCAGCATCGGCACGATGTTGAGCTGCTCGAAATTCTTCGCCCAGATGCCGATGATGAAGCCGAACAGGCTGAAGGTCACCGCCGTCAGCACCAGGAAGACGATCATCATGAACGGATGGGCGATCGATATATCGACGAAGAAGGAGGCGGTCGCGAGAATGATGAGGCCGATGATCAGCCCCTTGCTCGCCGCCGCTCCCACATAACCGATCAGGATTTCCGTCATGGCGACCGGCGCCGAAAGGATCTCGTAGATCGTGCCGGTGAATTTCGGGAAATAGATGCCGATCGAACCGTTGGCGATGCATTGCGTCAGGAGCGTCAGCATGATCAGCCCGGGCGTGATGAAGGAGCCGTAGGAGACGCCCTCGATCGTGTCGATACGCGAGCCGATCGCCGTGCCGAAGACGATGAAATAGAGCGAGGTGGTGATGACCGGCGAGATGACGCTCTGCAGGAGCGTGCGCCGCATGCGGGCCATCTCGAAGAAATAGATCGACTTGATCGCCTCGAAATTCATGCCTTTTCTCCCGCTTTTTCCCCGACGAGCGCGACGAAAATATCCTCGAGCGAGCTCTGCCGCGTGGAGAGGTCGCGGAAATGGATGTCCTCGGCGGCAAGCGCTGCAAGAAGCGAGGCGATGCTGCCCTGCCCTTCCTCGCCCTGATATTCGTGGACGAGCGCCGTGCCCTCGTCGGAAAGCGTCAGATTGTAGAGCGCCAGATTTTCCGGCAGCGCCTTCAGCGGTTCGGAGAGTTCGAGCCGAAGCTGCTTGCGTCCGAGCTTCTGCATCAGCGCCGTCTTCTCTTCGAGCAGCAGCAGCTTGCCGCCGTTGATGACGCCCACCCGGTCGGCGATCTCCTCCGCCTCCTCGATGTAATGGGTAGTGAGGATGATGGTGACGCCGTTTGCGCGCAGCTTCTCGACCACCTGCCACATCTCGCGGCGCAGATTCACGTCGACGCCGGCGGTCGGTTCGTCCAGGAAGAGGATCTTCGGCTCATGCGCCAGCGCCTTGGCGATCAGCACGCGCCGCTTCATGCCGCCGGAAAGCTCGCGCAGCATGTTGTCCTTCTTCGACCAGAGCGAGAGATCCTTCAAAATGCCTTCGATAAGCGCCGGGTTGGGCTTCTTGCCGTGGACGCCGCGGGAAAAGCCCACCGTATTCCAGACGGTCTCGAACATGTCGGTGGTCAGTTCCTGCGGCACGAGACCGATCATCTCGCGCGTCTTGCGGAAATCCTTGACCACGTCATGGTCCGCCACGAGCACCTTGCCGCCCGTCGGATTCACCAGTCCGCAGACGATCGAGATCAGCGTCGTCTTGCCGGCGCCGTTCGGCCCGAGCAGCGCCAGGATCTCGCCTTCCTCGATGTCGAGGTCGACGCCCTTCAGCGCCTGGAACCCGTTCTCGTAGGTCTTGGTGAGGTTTTTGATGGAAACGATGGGAGCCATGCTGAGCGGGTCTTTTCGTGGAATCGATTTGCCGAATTCGCCGCCAATATAGGTGTCGCAACCCGCCAGACCATCCCCGCAGGAAGAATATTGCGTTCGCTTTTCCTGACCAATCCGTTTCGGAGAGGAACCGGATGGGGCGCTCAGACCGGCCGGGCCCGGCCGGAGCCATCGGTCTCTCCTTGGGAGCCGTCGGAAAAGAAAGCGGGAGCGTCGCCGCGCCTGTCATCTTTCCGTGACGTTCATGCAGCATTGTTCCCGCCAGGCAAGCAACGGTCACGCCCCTACGCCGCACGCAACCTTCGCGCGACCGTCCATGACCAGAGCGTTTCAGATCCTCTCATTTCCGCTTGCCGCGTATGCATCGATTTTGAGTATGAGTTCTCGTTTTCGGAGGCACGGCTTCTCCCCGCGAACCCGTCTCCGCCCTTGCCGGCCTCCGCGCCGGCTTTTCTTTTTTATCTAGGCCGCTTGCTCTTTCCCGAATTCGGCACCGCATGCCGCCATGCCGTCTCCAGCGCATCCCTGAGATCGGCTTCTTCCAGTCGGGAAAGGATGGCCGTCGTCCACCCCTGCCGGCCCCAGGCGTTGGGGACCGGAAAGAAGGCGTCCGGCAGCATCATGCATTTGAACTGCTGCTCGTCGGGCGCGAACTTGAAATTCGCCGTCAGGCCGTCGGCGGCAAGCGTCACGTAGATGCGCTTCACCTTGAAGGCCGCCCGGTCGAAATGCGGTGCCTCTGCGGTTCCTTCGAGGGAAAGGGCCAAGCGGCGCAGCATGTCGGCGGTGGCCATGGTCGAACCTCAGCTGCAGTAGCGCCGGCCGGATTTGCGCGAGCGCAGGTCGAAGTGGAAGTGGTTCCAGTGCTCCGCATTGCTGCCCGGGCCAAGCACGGTATTGAAATATTTGCAGCTGTCGCTGCGCACCGCCTTCAGGAGCCCGCCCTCGCGGAAGGAGAAGAGGCCTTTCTTGCGCACGGAGATCGCGTGGCCGTCCTTCAGCACGATCTGCCCGATGTCGATCGCATTGCCCTTGGCGTGCTCGGACATCGGATTGTAGCGCTGGCGGCTGTTGTTCATGCGCCGGCAGGAATAGCCGCCCATGGGGACGATCCTCTTCACGCCGGTAAGATAACGCAGGCGGGCCGACGGCGCGAGTTCGTTCTTCACCCATCTGGCGAAGGCGAGCGTCGTCTGGCAGTTGAGCGTCACGGCCGGCTTGACGTCGATATTGCCCGAAAGGCCGGAAAGCTTGACGGGATAGTCGATGCCGCAGCTCGGACCCTGGGAAATGCGCGGCCGGTCCTCGAACTCGACACCGAGGCGGCGCAGTTCGGCGCGGCAGCTCACTTCGGATCTGGGCATGGCGCCCCGGAGCCAGGGCTGTTCGCGCTGGCTCATCGGGCCGCTGTCGTCGATGGGGCCGCGGTCGTTGACGGGATTGTCGGGCCGCAGCATCGCCACCTGCTGCGTGCCGGCGGGCGTACGGCTTGGCGGAACGACGCGCGAGCCGTCGCCCCAGGTCATGCCCGGAGGGATCACGCCCTGAGCTGCCATGCCGCCATTCCTGATGCCGCCCTGCAGGCCGGCGCCCTGCCGCTTCGGCGGCACGACGACGCGGCCGTCATCGGTCATGGGTTCGGAGATCGGCTGGCGGCGCGGCTGGAGGGCGACCGGATTGTCCGTGCCGATGCCGTCGACCACCGGCTGGTCGCCGACGCCCTCGGCGATATCGGAATCCTCTTCCTCGGCAAGCCCGGTGACATCGCTCTCGTCGGGACCGAAACCGAATTCGGCGTCCATGTTGACGCCCTCTTCCGGGATCGTCATCGGCCCGGCACCTGCCCCCGCCTGGTTGGCGGAGCCCTGCCGCGCCGACAGCCGCATCGCCTCGTCGCTGTCGATCATCGGCAGGCGGCCCTGGCGCGCGCCCTCACCCGTCTGCGGAACCGACGCCTGTTGCGAAGACGGCGCATCGAGCGGCGCGGACTGCACGGCCTCCGGCGCCCTCAGATAATGGCCGCCGTCATCGGGATAGCCGGAGCCGGCGGGGTTCGGCGCGTTCCTGTAATCGACGCCGCTCGCCTGCGAAACGGGCGCGGAGCTCATCCGGTAGGCCTGCTGCGAAACCGGCTCGGGCGGAACGTCGCGCATGGGCTCGATCGCCCCGACGCGCATGCCGTTGTCGATCGGCGCGGGCGGCACGAGATCCCCCGCGGAACAGGCAACCAGCATCGTCGAGACCATCAGCCAGGCCACGGCCCGCCGAGAAAGGGAAGCATACGCCATACCAGTTGCCACTCTTCCGGTGCCGAAATGACACAATCCAGGATTTTAGGGAAAGCCGGTAAACGAAAGCTTGCGCAAACAAGGCCTTTTCTGGGCCTTTTCGAGGGGCATGATTGCTCCAAAACGGCATGGCTGTCGCCTCGCGTCCCGGCAAAGAAAAACCCGCCGGAACCCATGGCTCAGGCGGGTCTTGTCTTTAGCCTCGGCCGTCAGGCGGCGCGGGGGCGGGACGCGGTACCGTAGGCGGCCCCGTTGCCGTCGTTGGCGAGCCGGAAGGCCGAAAGCAGGCCCTGCAGCTGCAGGCTCTGCTCGGCGAGCGTCTGGCTCGCCGCCGTGGTTTCCTCCACCATCGCGGCGTTCTGCTGGGTCATCTGGTCCATGTGGTTGACGGAGGAGTTGATCTCCTGCAGGCCCGTCGCCTGTTCGCGGGCGGCGGTGGCGATCGTCTCGACATGCGCGTTGACCCGCTCGACCAGCGTGGCGATCTCGACCAGCGCGTCGCCCGTGGAGCGTACCAGCGCGACGCCACCTTCCACCTCGCGGGCGGAATTGCCGATCAGTTCCTTAATCTCCTTGGCGGCGTTGGCGGAGCGCTGCGCGAGCTCCCGCACCTCCTGCGCCACGACCGCGAAACCCCGGCCCGCCTCGCCGGCGCGCGCCGCCTCGACGCCGGCATTCAGCGCCAGAAGGTTCGTCTGGAAGGCGATCTCGTCGATCACCGAGATGATCTGGTTGATCCGGTTCGAACTCTCCTCGATGCGGCCCATGGCGTCGATCGCGTTGCGGACGATCTGGCCCGAACGGCCGGCGCTCTCCTTCGTCTCGTTGACCATGGTGCGCGCCTCATGCGCCCGCTCCGACGCGGTGCGGACGGTGGCGGTGATCTCGTCGAGCGCTGCGGCGGTCTCCTCGAGCGAAGCCGCCTGCTGTTCGGTGCGCCTCGAAAGATTGCCCGTCGCGCCGGAAATGTCGGAGGCGCTGTCGCGCACCACCAGGCTCGTTTCGGCGATCGCACCGATCGCCCGGTGCAGCGAACCGACGGCCGCGTTGAAGTCGTGGCGAAGCTTCGCGTAATCCTCGCCGATATCGGCAAGCGTGACGGAAAGGTCGCCGTCCGCCAGGGCCTCCAGCGCCCGGCCGAGTTCGCCCATCGCCCGGGCCTGGCGTTCGGCCGCGGCCGCCATCGTCCGTTCGTTGCCGGAACGCTCGTCCGCCAGCGCGCGGGCCTGCTCGGCCTCGCGGGTCTGCAGTTCGGCGCGTTCCTCGACGCTGTCGCGCAGCACGACGAGCGCCCGCGCCATCTCGCCCATCTCGTTCTTCTGATCCGTGCAGGGCACGGCAACGCCCGCCTCGCCCGAGGCGATCGACTGCAGCACCTGCCTGATCTTGCCGATCGGACCCGTGACGCTTCTCACCACGAAGGCCGCGCCGCCGATCAGCACCAGGGCGCCGACGCCGAAGATCGAGGCGAAGTTGATCGCGTCGCGGCGGAACATGGCATGCAGGTCGTCCACATAGACGCCGGTGCCGACGATCCAGCCCCAGGGCGCGAAGCCCGCCACGTGCGAATATTTCTCGACCGGCTGTTCGGCGCCCGGCTTCGGCCAGTAGTAATCGACGAAGCCCTTGCCGCTCGCGCTCGCCTTGACTGTGTTGACGAATTCCACGAACAGGAACTTGCCGTTCGGGTCCTTGTCGCCGGAAAGATCCTTGCCGTTCATCTCCGGCTTGATCGGATGCATGACCATGCGCGGCAGCATGTCGTTGATCCAGAAATAGCCCGTGCCGTCGCCGTAGCGCATCACGGAGATGACCGCCTTGGCTTCGGCCTGCGCCGCGTCGCGGGTCATGGCGCCGGAGGCCTCCATCGCCTGGTATTTCTTCAGCACCGTCAGCGCGGCATCGTTCATCTGCGCAAGGCCCGCCTTGCGTTCCCGCTCCGACGAGGCATAGCTCTGGATCAGGCTGAAGATCATCGCGCCGCCCAGGATGACGAGCGACAGAAGCACAAGGCAATAAAGACGCCAGGAAATGGTGAAGCGTTGCATGGTTACCCCCCTTGTTCGTATTCGCCTCAAATTCTAGCGATCGAAGGTTACCAGGTAGTGAAGTACCGCACCGGTCGCGCATAACGCGCATTAGTCCTGCCTAAACTTTTGACGGAAAACACTTTCTCCAGGAGAGTTTTCTTCTCTTCCCGGCACCGCTAGAGCGTTTCCTTGTTAGATTGAAGCATTCTGTTGGCTCAAACGGAGTCGGATGGTCGACCGGCTGGCGCAGGTCGTAGCCCAGCCCTACAGCCGAGCCAGCCGGTCGATCAGGCGGCCCGTTTCAGCCAACCCGCAGGGCCGGGCATCTTTCCGCCGGGATCAAAGGCGATCGGCTCGGACGTACCAACGGGTATGCCCTTCGCCAATCGCCTTTGCCCCAACGAAAACCTGCTCCGGCAGAATGCTTCAATCTAACAAGGAAACACTCTAGTCTCTTGGCGGGAGGAATCGCCCTGAAAACCGCCGAAGCAAGAGGGATAGCCATGACCGAAACCAAGAAGCCGACCGGCGAGCTGACGCTCCGCACGCTTGCCATGCCGGCGGATGCCAACGCGGCCGGAGACATCTTCGGCGGCTGGGTCATGGCCCAGATGGACCTCGCGAGCGGCATCCGCGCCGCCGAGCGCGCCCGCGGCCGCGTGGTGACGGCGGCGGTCAAGGAAATGGCCTTCGAGCTGCCGGTGAAGATCGGCGACACGCTCAACGTCTATACGGAGATCACCCGCGTCGGGCGCACGTCGATCACGCTTTCCGTCGAGGCCTGGGCGCACCGCGCCCGCTACCGGATCCTGGAAAAGGTCACCGCCGCGACCTTCATCATGGTGGCGCTCGACGAGGACGGCAAGCCGATGCCGGTCCCCGCGGAGGAATAAGGGAATGGACGCTCCGACCGCCGCGGAAACCTTCACCCATATCCGCATCGTGATGGGCATGGTGGTCAGCCTCAGCCTCGCGCGGCTCCTGAACGGGCTTGCCGGCATCGTGCAGCACCCCAACGCCGCCCGCATCTACGCCGTCCATCTCGGCTGGGTGGCGTTCATGTTTCTCTTCCTGGTGCATTTCTGGTGGTGGGAATACCGGCTGCACGGCCTGCCGATCATCGAGTTCACCACCTATCTGTTCCTGATCCTCTTCTGCGCGCTGTTCTTCTTCCTCTGCGCCCTCATCTTTCCCACCTCCATGCAGGATTACGACGGCTACGAGCATTATTTCATGTCGCGCCGGAAATGGTTCTTCGGCTTCCTTGCGGGAATGCTCGTCACCGACTTCGTCGATACCGCGCTGAAGGGCCGCGACTATTTCCTGTCGCTCGGCCCCGAATATCCGGCGCGCACCGCGCTCTATATCGTTCTCAGCCTGATCGCCGTGATGACGGCCAACCGGCGCTATCATGCGGTCTTCGTGATCTTCGCACTCGCCTACCAGTTCTACTGGATTTTCAGGGTCTACGACATCATGACCTGAGGCCGTCGCCACGACCCGTATCAGGCTCACCCTCTCAGATAGATCGACGACTTGTCGAAGGTGAGGCCCGGAAAGACCTTGGCGGTGAGATCGTCGGGATCGATGCCGAACTGCCGGTAGAGCATGGCGGCGGCGACCTCGCGCACGTCGCCGGTCGGCATCAGGTCGCGCCGGTCGAGCAGCCTGTCGTCGGAAAGGCCGGGCCACGTCCCCAGAACCTTGCCGCCCGGGACGGCGCCGCCGGCCAGAACCGCAAGCCCGCCGGTCCCGTGGTCGGTGCCGTTGGTGCCGTTCTCGCGGGCTGTCCGGCCGAACTCCGTCATCGCCAGTACCACGGTCTTTCTCCAGACGTCCTCGCCCATCGCGTCCTTCAGCGTGGTGATGGCGGCCGCCAGTCCATTCACCGCCTTTGCGAACTGCACCTTCTGGCCCACATGCGTGTCCCAGCCGTTGATCGAGAAGCTGGCGATCCGGTAGTCCTCGCGCAGCATGCCGCCGGCGAGCCGCGCCATGTCGGCAATGCCCGCCCCGCGCTTTTCGTCGCCATAGAGGGAATCGGCGGACATATCCGTCTTCTTCGCTTCGGCCATGGCCCGGGCAAAAGCCTCGTCGCCGGCATAAAGCCGGTCGAGGAAGGCGATCTCGTCGTCGGCGAGCGCGAAATTGCTCTGGCTCGACCAGGAATCCGCCTCGTTCGGGCCGCTGAGGATCAGTTCCATCGAGGTGTTGATGTCGATCGCCTTGCGGGCGTCGGAGCGGGGGATGACCGCGAGCGTCCGGTTGAGCCAGCCCGTGCGTTCGCTCTTGTCGTTACCGCCGGTCTCCAGCATGTCCTGCCCGTCGAAATGGCTGCGCTGGTCGCGATAGGGCGTGGAGACCGCGTGCACGAAGGAGAGCTCGCCCGCCCGCCACAGCGGCATCAGCGCCGACGCCGCCGGATTGAGGCCGAAGAATCCGTCGAGATCGAGGAGACCCGCGTCGGGCGTCAGCCCCAGCCTGGGCCGAAGCGCCGCATAGGCCGGATCGCCATAGGGCTGCACCAGGTCGAGCCCGTCCATGGCGCCGCGCAGGATGATCGTGACGAAACGGTTGTCGCCCGGCATGGCGGCGAAGGTCACCGGCGTGAGAACGGGCGCGGCGGCCGCGCAGCAGGCGCCCGCCAGGAAGCCGCGGCGGGACAACAGGAAGCTCTCTCGAAAGGTCATCGGGTCATCTCCTGTTGAATTCGGGGGACGCAAGAACCATGGTGATGCCGTGCACCTTGCTGGGTGCCTGCGCGACGATCTGGCGGGTCTCCGGCCGGGCGGCATCGCCGAGCGCCGCCTCCAGAAATGCGGAGGGCTCCGTCTTCTGCCCGAAGGTTCGGGCGATCATGCGCGACCAGGCGATCCGTTCGCTGAGCTGGCTTGCCGACAGCCAGACGCTCACCTCGTCGGCGAAACCCGCCGGGCTCGGCGGCTGCCAGACCGGCTGCCCCATCCGCTGCAGGGCGCCAAGCGTCAGGGCGTTCGCCCGCCTCGCCTTTCGCCGCGCCTCTTCCCGCGTCGCGGCGGCGCCGGCCATTTCCATGGCCTTGCCCACCGGCCCCTCGTCCTCGTCGTCCAGGTCGCTCACCAGATTTGCGAAATTCTTTTCCGGCAGGCCGAGAGCCCTGAAGCCGGAAACGACGAATTCGAAGGGCTGCTTGATCTTCCGGCCCGGCTCCGCCCAGGCGCGCGGATGGGAAAGCATGGTCCGGTAGATCTCCGTGAGATTGCCCTGGCTTCTCATCCAGGCTTCCACCATCGGCTCCACCATGTCGTCCGGAGGATCGTCGGCGATGAAATGCCGGACCAGCTTGCGGGAGACGTGCCGGGCGGTCTTCGGGCTGCCGGCCAGATCCTCCAGCATCAGGACATGATCCTGGCCGTCGCCTTCGTCGTCCTCGTAGGTGCGTCCGAGCAGCGTGATCGGCCCGCCCTCCGCGAGCTGCGGCTGATAGACCACTTCGAGCGTGCGGTTGTCGACCGTAAGCCCGGTCAGGACGAGTGCGGCGGCGCGCACGTCGTCCTGCGTATAGCCGCTGCCGGCGCCGAGCGTGTGGAGTTCCAGGAGCTCGCGGCCGAGATTCTCGTTGAGGCCGCGGCGGTTCCTGCGCCCCGCGGGCGAATCCGGCCCGACGCTCTGGTTCTGGTCGAGATAGATCAGCATGGCCGGATGCAGGATCGCCGCCGAAAGAAGTTTCGAGAAGGAGCCGCCGATATTCGGCCGGATCGCCTGCGCCTCGTAAAGCGGCACGATCATGCGCATCGGCAGGGCCTTCAGGACGCTGGTCGAGAAGTGATCGACCCAGAAACCTGCAAGGCGTTCGTAAAATCCGAGCGGCGAGTGTATCGCATTGGCCATCCGCGCCATGGCGTCCAGGCGGTAGGTGCGTTGCACCTCCCGCTGCGTTTCCCGGCGGATGCCCTCGTTGGGATTGCCGGCCCTGCGGGCTTTCGCCTCGGCGGCGAGCACCGAAAGAACGCGCGTCGCATTCTCCAGCCGGCCGGCCGCTCCCTCGCGGGGAAAACCGGGCTTTTCCGACACGCCCTCCTCGATCTGTGCCAGCAGCGCTTCGGCATCGGCGGGCGGTTCTTCGCCGGGGCGAAGACCGTAGCCGAAGCGGATTGCGGCCAAGGTCGGGTGTGAAAGAGCCATGCAGTCATTCCTCGTCTGGCATCCCTGTCCGGGAGCATCTTCAAGGTCCGCGACAATTGTGGTGGAAACGGTCGAAAATTGCGGCCATTTCGCGACATGGACATTTTGTAATCCCGTTGCGGACCGTGTGCGCATGTCCCTGCTTACAACTGCGAAATCTCCTTAAGGTTGCATGCGATAAGTTTTCAATCAGAAACACTTGTGCCTTTATGTATTGCGTGAGGGGACAAGAAACATGCCCGGAATTCTTCATGTAGTCATAAGCATGGCTGCAGTAACGGCAGCTCTGGCCGGCTGTACTCCGTCGATCGCCGGAGGGCCGAATCTCGCCCAATACGATAGCGTCACGACGGCTTACTTTGCCGGCGGATATGTGCCTTCCCGGATGGAGGCCTATCATACCGCCACCAGCGAGATCGACAGAAGGGCGCTGCGGAATTCGATCGTGCTCAGCGCCATGGGCTCGATCGACATCCAGTATGCGAAGTTTTCCGCGGAGTTGACGCAGGAAAGTCAGGGCGTCCCCTTCATCGCCACGCTGACGAGCCTGTCGCTCAGCGGCGCGGGAACGCTTGCCGCCACCAAGACCGCCAAGACCGTGCTCGCCACGGTCGATACCGGCATCAAGGGCGCGCATGCGGCCTACGACAAAAGCATTCTTTCGGAAAAGACGATCCAGTTCCTGCAGAAGCAGATGCGCGCGAACAGGAACGGCGTGCGTTCGTCGATCCTCGACAAGCTGGCGCTGGACACGGCCGCATATCCGCTCGAACTCGCCCTGATGGACGTCAACGACTATGCGTCGGCGGGCACGATCACCGCCGGCCTGATCGGCATCGACGAGCAGACCTCGCAATTGCTCGCCCGGACCGAGGAAACCAGAACCGAGGCCATCTACACCTATGCGGCCGACGAGGCGTCCGGCCTCATCCTCGACTATCTCCGGAGCGGCGACGCAGCCCGGCAGGCGGTGCTCGAATGGCTCCGCCGGAACGACATCGACACCGACCTCACGCAGTTTGTGCATGCCCCGCAGTTCGCGACCGCGCGACGCCGGTTCGTGGAGGCTCGCGGGCTGAAGAAACCGGGCTGAGGCCGATGCGCCCGATGCCGAACTCTCGACCAAGACCGTCACCGAGGAGGGATCCATGACGATCACCGGGGTAACCGAAGCAGGCCTGGCCGACGTGCTCTTCACCATCCGCATCAGCGGCATGACGGTGACGTCGATCGAGAAGGCCGGCGACGGCACCTATACCGTCGTGTACGGCCCGGGCACCGGCGCGGCTTCGACCCGCCAGCTCAATCCGGAAGTGCCCAGGCCGCCGACCGAGCCGCCCGTCCTCAATATGGACGACCCGACACCGCCGCCCGCGGGATCGGCGGGCGAATTCGTGCATGCCCGCCCCATCGCGCCGAGGACGATCCTTTACGTCGATGCGCAGGGTCGCGAACAGGTCCGCGAAGGCGGATCGAGATCGTGGCGCAACTGCAATCCGGGCAATATCAGGAAGGGAGACTTCTCGATCAATTGCGGCGCGATCGGCAATGACGGCAGCTTCGCGGTATTTCCCGACGAGGCGACCGGCATGGCCGCGATCGTCTCGCTTCTCAAGACCGCGGCCTATTCCCGGCTGACGCTCAAGGACGCCATCTTCCGCTACGCGCCGCCCGGCAACGGGAACAATTCGCAGGAATATGCCGATTTCATTCATCGTGAGACGGGCATCGCGCTCGCAACGGTGCTGTCGACCTTGAGCGAACGGAATCGCAGGAAGGTGGCGCAGACGATCCAGAAGATCGAAGGCTGGACGAAAGGCACGGTGCGGCCGAACGCGCCGCCGGCCCCGCTGATCGGCCGGACACCGGACGTTCTTTCCTCCGCCGCCTCCGCCTCGAACGGCTGGATGGCGATCGCGCGGAGGGAGGCGACCCTGCCCGCGCAGGAAAGGAGCGAGTGGAGCGACCCGGGCGAAAATCCCCGCATCCTTCTTTATTTCGAGGTCGCCGCACCCTGGTTCGACCCGGTCGGCGGCGACGAGGTGGACTGGTGCGCGGCCTTCGTCAACTTTTGCCTCGTCACCGGCGGCCAGATGGGGACCAACCATCCCGGCGCCCGCTCCTTCTTCTGGAACAAGAACAACCAGTTCAAGCTGCTGTCCGCTCCCGCTTTCGGCGCGATCGGGGTTCGCCGCTATGCGCCGTTCGACGATGCCTCCTGGTCCGCCGGGTCGGGACATGTCGGCTTCGTGACGGGGTGGACGCCGAACAGCGTGACCCTGCTCGGCGGCAATCAATCCAACACCGTGAGGGAGATGACCTTTCCGCTGGTGGAGAAGGATTCCTCCGGCGCCGTGGTCTCGGAATTCGTCGCCTGGATGATGCCCGTCATCGTCTGACCGGCGTCCGGACAGGCCCGCGGCCTGCGATGTCGTCCTCGCCGCCTCGTCGGTCCGGCGAAAATCCGTTTCCCTTTTGTACTTGTTTTGTGACCTCGCCCCCTTTCCTTTCGCGATGACTCTCGCCATATTCGGCGCATGGCCAGATCACCGAAAAAATCCTCCACCTCGACCCCCGGTTTTGAGGAAGCCCCGCAATCGTCCTTCGAAGGCGCACCGCTTTCCAGCCCCTTGGCCGGCTCCGTCGCCGACTGGGTGAAGCAGCTCGAGGCGGAAGCGGAAGCCTCCTCCGTCGAGACGCAGCGCGAGATCGCCTCCAAGGCCGGAAAGCACCGCAAGAGGGTGGAGATCGAGGCCTCGAAGACATCGGGCAAGATCGACAGGAAGGCGGTCGCCGGCAAGACCGCCCGCGGCGTCTCCATGGGCGGCTCCTCGGACCCGAAAACGCGCGCCCGCGCCGGCCTCAACCCGGTCGC
The DNA here is from genome assembly GCF_030378245.1 of Neorhizobium sp. CSC1952. NCBI lineage: Bacteria > Pseudomonadati > Pseudomonadota > Alphaproteobacteria > Hyphomicrobiales > Rhizobiaceae > Neorhizobium > Neorhizobium sp. CSC1952. The sequence continues at coordinate 4,475,791 of NZ_CP128416.1, forward strand.
AGGCCTCGACGTGTCGCTTGAAGACGCCAAGAATCTTGCCCCCGGCGCCGTCACCGCCACGGTGGAGGCGCTTTCGAAACTCATCGAGAGCGGCAATCCGCTGTTCAAGGACGGCAAGCTGTGGACGCCGCACCGGCCGGAACGCCCGCAGAAATCCGAGGGCGGCATTCCGATCGAGATGGTCACCGAATACAAGCCCTCCGGCGACCAGCCGACCGCCATCCGCGACCTCGTCGAAGGCATCAATTCCGGCGACCGCTCCCAGGTCCTGCTCGGCGTCACCGGCTCGGGCAAGACCTTCACCATGGCCAAGGTGATCGAGGAAACGCAGCGCCCCGCCGTCATCCTCGCCCCCAACAAGACGCTCGCCGCGCAGCTCTATTCGGAGTTCAAGAACTTCTTCCCGAACAACGCGGTCGAATATTTCGTCTCCTATTACGACTACTACCAGCCGGAAGCCTACGTGCCGCGTTCCGACACCTATATCGAGAAGGAATCCTCGATCAACGAGCAGATCGACCGGATGCGCCACGCCGCCACCCGCGCCATCCTGGAGCGCGACGACTGCATCATCGTCGCCTCGGTCTCCTGCATCTACGGTATCGGCTCGGTCGAGACCTATACGGCGATGACCTTCCAGATGACGGTCGGCGACCGGCTCGACCAGCGCCAGCTCCTGGCCGACCTCGTCGCCCAGCAGTACAAGCGCCAGGACATCAATTTCGTGCGCGGCTCGTTCCGCGTCCGCGGCGACACGATCGAGATCTTCCCGGCCCACCTTGAGGATGCCGCCTGGCGCATCTCGATGTTCGGCGACGAGATCGACGCGATCACCGAGTTCGATCCCCTCACCGGCCAGAAGACCGGCGACCTGAAATCCGTCAAGATCTATGCCAACTCGCACTACGTGACGCCGCGCCCCACCCTCAACGCCGCCATCAAGGCGATCAAGGAGGAGCTGAAGTTCCGTCTCGCGGAGCTCGAAAAGGCCGGCCGCCTGCTCGAAGCCCAGCGGCTGGAACAGCGCACCCGCTACGACCTCGAAATGATGGAGGCGACAGGCTCCTGCGCCGGCATCGAGAACTATTCGCGCTATCTCACCGGCCGCAAGCCCGGCGAGCCGCCGCCGACGCTGTTCGAATATATCCCTGACAACGCGCTGATCTTCATCGACGAGAGCCACGTCACCGTGCCGCAGATCGGCGGCATGTATCGCGGCGACTTCCGACGCAAGGCCACCCTCGCCGAATACGGCTTCCGCCTGCCGTCCTGCATGGACAACCGGCCGCTGCGCTTCGAGGAATGGGACGCCATGCGGCCACAGACCGTCTCCGTCTCGGCCACACCCGGCGGCTGGGAGATGGAACAGTCCGGCGGCGTTTTTGCCGAACAGGTCATCCGCCCGACCGGCCTCATCGACCCGCCCGTCGAGGTCCGCCCCGCCCGCAGCCAGGTGGACGACGTGCTCGGCGAGATCCGCGAGACCGCCGCCAAGGGCTACCGCACCCTCGTCACCGTGCTCACCAAGCGCATGGCGGAAGACCTCACCGAATACCTGCACGAACAGGGTATTCGCGTGCGGTACATGCATTCGGACATCGACACGCTGGAGCGCATCGAGATCATCCGCGACCTCCGCCTCGGCGCCTTCGACGTGCTGGTCGGCATCAACCTGCTGCGCGAGGGCCTCGACATTCCCGAATGCGGTTTCGTCGCCATCCTCGACGCCGACAAGGAAGGTTTCCTGCGCTCCGAAACCTCGCTCATCCAGACGATCGGCCGCGCCGCGCGTAACGTCGACGGCAAGGTCATCCTCTATGCCGACAATATCACCGGCTCGATGCAGCGCGCCATGGACGAGACCGCGCGCCGCCGCGAAAAGCAGATGGCCTACAATATCGAGAACGGCATCACGCCGGAATCGGTGAAGGCGAAGATTTCCGACATCCTCGACTCGGTCTACGAGCGCGATCACGTCCGCGCCGACATTTCCGGCGTCTCCGGCAAGGGTTTCGCCGACGGCGGCCACCTCGTCGGCAACAATCTGCAGGCCCATCTCAACGCGCTCGAAAAGCAGATGCGCGACGCCGCCGCCGACCTCGACTTCGAAAAGGCCGCCCGTCTCCGCGACGAGATCAAACGCCTCAAGGCCGCCGAGCTCGCGGTCATGGATGACCCGATGGCCAAGGAAGAGGCGCGGTCACAGGAAGGCGGCGGCAGGAAGAAAAACGATGCGGCAAGCACGCTAGGCTCCCTCCCCCTTGTGGGGAGGGTTGGGGAGGGGCATGGCTCCGAAGAAACCCCTCCCGGCCCTGCGGGCCACCCTCCCCACAAGGGGGAGGGTTCTGGAGCTCGCGGCTCCCTCTTTGCCAAACCCTCGCTCGACGAAATGGGCCGCGACATCGCCGAGCCCGCCAAGGGCAGCCTCTTCCGCAAGAACACGCTGGACGAAATGACCGTCGGCCGGACGGAAAAGCCGGTCGACAAGAGGCGTGAAGCGCCGGAGGCGCGGCAGGGAGCAGAGGAAGGCAAGGTCCCGCCGAAGCCGTCGGAAACCGAACCCGGCAAGCGCTTCTCGCCGCTTCTGGAGGGGCAGCCGGAGCGCGACGACGGCGTGCGCCCCATCGTCCGCGGCAAGATCGGCACCGGCTCCTACGAGGACGGCGGCGAACAGAAGCGGAAGGGGCGCACCAAGGGCAAGACAGGCCGGCCGGGACAGTAGTCACGAGTCTTTTCTCCCTCGGGGAAAGATGCCGGCAGGCAGATGAGGGCAACGCCCGCCCTTACCCGAACCTCTCGTCGATATGCTGCACCTGGCCGGAGATCACGTTGTCGATCACCACATGCGAGAGCAGTTTCGGGCCGACCGCCCAGAGCGCGCGCATATGGTCGGTATCCTCGTGGCGGCGATGCGCCTCCTCGCCGGTGAAGGCTTCCGCCAGCAGGATCCTGTCCGGATCGTCCGGCATGGGCACGAGCTCGATGTAGAAACAGTCCGGATCGAGCCGGCTCTTCTCAAGATGATCCCGCGCCGCCTCCAGATATTCCGCCCGCTTTCCGGGCTTGGTCGTAAAGAACCCGACGATGACCTTCATTCCGCACTCCCTGGTTCGAAGCCTGGAAGAAAGTGGAGCGGATTTGACGTGCGGACAAGCGTGTCTCGGACGACCATGGTCGCATATTTGCCAAGGCGTTCCGGCGATCCGGAGGGCGGGCCGGTGCGATCGTGAAGGGAGAACGCGAAATCTCGCCTCCGCAAAAGCCGGCCCTGTTCGCCTCCACCCGTTCGCGGCCTCGGCCCCGCTATTAAGCCTCCCTCAACCTCCGCATGGCATTGGCATATCGGCCACGCAACAGAAGGAGAGACGTATGGCGCTGATCGGCTTCAAGAACACCCACAATCAGCCCGTCTACGTCAACCCCGCGCAGGTGGCCTATGTCACGACCTTCGAAGAGGACGTGACGATCATCGCGCTCGCCCTCACCGGCACGGGCGGCAAGCCCGTCGCGCTTTATGTCCGCGGCCATGTCGATGCCGTCCAGCAGAAACTCGGCGGCACCGTCCCGCGCTAGACGGCAAACCGCTCCCATCACCGCCCTTCTCCACTCCAGGGCGAGGCCAATTGCCTGTGAGCAAAATCTGCTGGTGCTTCTGTGGACTGACAAGGCAGCAGCGCGCTCTCCCCTTCTCCCCAGCGGGGAGAAGGTGGTCCGCAGGACCGGATGAGGGGGCGAAGCCACCATCGGGTGATGCCGCGCCTGCCGCGTGTGCACCCCCTCATCGCCTCGCTTTGCTCGGCACTTCTCCCCGCTGGGGAGAAGAGGGCGCAAGCCGAACTGGCTCGGTTCTCATATGCGATTGCCCCCGCCCATGAAGGAGATCCCAAGCAGCGCGCTCTTCCCTTCTCCCCAGCGGGGAGAAGGTGGTCCGAAGGACCGGATGAGGGGGGCGAAGCCACCATCCAGCGCCGCGCCTGCCGCATGTGCACCCCCTCATCGCCTCGCTTTGCTCGGCACTTCTCCCCGCTGGGGAGAAGAAGGCGCAAGCCGAACCCGCTCGGTTCCTCATATGCGTATGCGGTATGCCGAATAGCGCGCTCGTCGTTTGGGGAAGCCGCCGCCCCCATCCGATCTCCCCCCTTGTGGGGGAGATGCCCGGCAGGGCAGAGGGGGGTGCATTGAGGCAAATCAAAGCCTTGGGAAAAATCGACAGGAAAAACCGCCTCCGATTTTCCCCGTCCTCCCGCCTCATGCCTACAATCCCCCCGTCCCGCATCGGATACACCGGAAGGCGTTCCGGCGAGGCGGGGCCGGCGCGGGTGTTGAGGGGAAGACGCAAAGCCTCACCGTCCGGGTTCGCGGAAAATGGTCTCCCTCCGGCGACACGGGGAGAGGTGACGGGCAACGGACCGGCCCATCGTCTCTTGATGCCCGAAAGAGCGCGCCGGGCGTGCCTGTGCGGCACACAGGGTGGCCGAACGGATGGTTTCGCCGGACTTTTCTGTCCGTCCGCGTAAAGCGGAGAGTCCGGCGGCGGCGTCATGGATCGTTGGCGATAACTCGGTTCGCCCGGGGTCCATGCAGCCAGACGAACACCGTCCGGGAAGGCCAAGGCAGAGGGACCGAAGTCGCGGATGAAAACCGCCGAACGGGGCGCTGAGAGGTGTCACCTGTTAAACTAACCTAAGAGGCAGCTTTCAGCGCCCCGTCCGAAACCATGGCAAACCACGGATCAGAAGGATCGCGTGAACGATGACCTATGCCCTCCGCCCCCGCGGAAAAGTGCCCGAAGGCGGATGAAGGGCAGTCCGCCCGATGACCGATTGGACGGATCGGGTTTGCCGATCCCATATCAAAGGAGAAAACAATGCCTTACGAAAAACGGCCCATAGATACCGGGCTCGCCGCCCGCACAGCCGAGATTCTCGCCGTGCCCCACATGGTCTGCCGCCGGCGCGACTGCCGCCGCCGGAATGCCTGCCGCTGGCATTTCAAGTCCAACCGCGAACCCTGCTGCCTGCGGAACCTGACCGCCGAGCAGCGCCAGGCCTTCGATGCGGTTTACGAGGAGGCGCGGTTCGCGGAAGGCTTTCTCGGCTCCAGCAGCCATTTTTTCGAGGCACGCGACGGCGAGCGGCGGATGCTCGACGACGTCGCGATCGAGATCGCCCGCACGTCACCCAGCCGATGGAGACCCGAGATCTGGGATGCCGCCCGCCGCAAGCGGGAAGAGCTGCTCTCTTCTATGGATTAGCCGACGAATGCTCTTTCGATGACGAATTCGCCCGGCTTGTTGTTGGCGCCCTCTTCGAGGCCCGCCTTTTCGAGCAGCGCCTTGGTGTCCTTCAGCATGTCCGCCGAGCCGCAGATCATGCCGCGGTCGACGGCCGGATCGAGCGGCGGCACGCCGAGATCGGCAAAGAGCTTGCCGCTCTCGATCAGGTCGGTGATGCGGCCCTTGTGCGAAAAATCCTCGCGGGTGACGGTCGGGTAATGCTTCAGCTTCTCCCCGACGATCTCCGCCAGGAATTCGTGGTTCCTGATCTCCTCGATCAGGTCGAAGCCGTATTTCAGCTCCGCCACCTCGCGGCAGGTATGCGTCAGGATGACCTCGTCGAACTTCTCGTAGGTCTCCGGGTCGCGGATGAGGCTGGCGAAGGGGGCGATGCCGGTGCCGGTCGAGAACATGTAGAGCCGCTTGCCCGGGGTGAGCGCGTCGAGCACCAGCGTGCCGGTCGGCTTCTTGCGCATCAGCACCGTGTCGCCCGGCTTGATCTTCTGCAGATGCGAGGTGAGCGGCCCGTCCGGCACCTTGATCGAGAAGAATTCCAGCTCCTCGTCCCAGGCGGGGCTCGCGACCGAATAGGCGCGGTAGACCGGCTTTTCGCCGACCATCAGGCCGATCATGGCGAATTCGCCCGAGCGGAAGCGGAAGGCGGCCGGCCGCGTCATGCGGAAGCGGAACAGGCGGTCCGTATAATGCTCGACGTCGAGCACCGTCTCGGCATAGACGCCGTCGGGGATTTTCGCCGGGTTCTGGACCGCAAATTCTTCTGTCTTCGCTGGAGCGTTCATCTTCGTCTCAGTCTCGTCGTTCTTCGCAGAAGCGAAATATACCAAACAGCCGCCGTTTTGAAGGCATCCGCGAACCTTTGTCGCGGGTGTTCAAGAAAATATGTGCCGGGAAGTCACCTTTTGATGCGCATCGGCCCGAGCTCAGGCCGGCACGGTGCGGCGGCGCCAGCTGTAGCCGCCGGACTTTTCCGCGTGCCGCGCCGTCGGCTGGTAGTGGACGGCGATGCCGGGCAGCCTGCCCTCCTCCAGCCGCTTCAGCGCCGTGGCGTTCTTCACGGAAAAACTGTCGATGCCGACCCGCAGCATCAGCGGGATCTGGTCGATCAGCACGTCGCCGACGGCGCGCAGCTCGTTCTTGTAGGCGAGCCGCTCGCGCAGCAGCGAGGCATGCGAAAAGGCCCGCCCGTCGTTGAAGGCCGGGAAGTCCACCGCGACGATCTCGAGGCGGTAGAGATAGGGCTCCAGCCTGCGCACGTCGTCCGCCGGCCGGATCACCACGCCGAGGCCGACGTCGTTGCTCGCCTCCGCCTTCTCGATCAGCTCGTCGAGCGGCAGAAGCGCCTTCTGGCTTTCGGTTGCCTTCACCTCTTCGGTCTCGACCACCCAGGGGTCGTTCTCGACGAAGCCGGTCTCTCTCCAGATTCTGGTCATATTTCCCGCTCTCCCTCAGGCCGCTTCCGCCGTCGCGCCGCCATAGAGCGCATCCTTGAACGGCTGCGGTCCGACGCGGCGATAGGCTTCGAGGAAGGTCTCCTCCTTCGAGAGCCGCAGGGCCAGATAGGTGTCGACGATCGTCTCGACGGCGTCCGTCACCTTGCTCGGCTCGAAGCCGCGGCCGATGATCTCGCCGATCGAGGTGTTTTCGTCGGCCGAGCCGCCCAGCGTGATCTGGTAGAGCTCGGCGCCCTTCTTCTCGACCCCCAGAAGACCGATATGGCCGACATGATGATGGCCGCAGGCATTGATGCAGCCGGAGATCTTGATCTTCAGCTCGCCGATCTCCGCCTGCCGCTCCGGCGAACCGAAACGGGTGGAGATTTCCTGCGCCACCGGGATCGAGCGGGCATTCGCCAGCGCGCAATAGTCCAGCCCCGGACAGGCGATGATGTCGGTGATCAGGCCGGCATTGGCGGTTGCGAGGTTCTGGGCGAGGAGCGCGCGATAGAGCGGTTCCAGGTCGGCCAGCGCCACATGCGGGAAGATGACGTTCTGCTCGTGGCTGATGCGGATCTCGCCGGAGGCGAATTCCTCCGCCAGATCGGCGATCAGGTCCATCTGCTCGTGCGAGGCGTCGCCCGGAATGCCGCCGATCGGCTTCAGGGAGATCGTCACCATGCCGTAATCGGGATGCTTGTGGGGCTGCACGTTCTGGCTCACCCAGCGGGAAAAGCCCTCGTCCTGCTTCTTCCAGCCGGCAAGCTGCGCCCAGCCTTCCGCCCGGTCGGCGAGCGCCGGCGGGGCGAAATAAGCGCCGATCGCCTGGAGGTCCGCCTCCGGCAGTTTCAGTTCGCTGCCCTGGAGATGCGCGAACTCCTCTTCCACCCGGCGGGTGATTTCCTCGACGCCGGTTTCATGGACGAGGATCTTGATGCGCGCCTTGAACTTGTTGTCGCGGCGGCCGAAGAGATTGTACACGCGCACGATAGCGGTCGTGTAGGAAAGCAGGTCCTCTTCCGGCAGGAAGTCGCGGATCTTCTTGGCGATCAGGGGCGTACGCCCCTGCCCGCCGCCCACATAGACGGCAAAGCCAAGTTCGCCCCGATCGTTCCTCTTCAGATGCAGGCCGATGTCATGCACCTGGATCGCGGCGCGGTCGCGCTCGGCGCCCGTCACGGCAATCTTGAACTTGCGCGGCAGATAGGAGAATTCCGGGTGGACGGAAGACCACTGGCGGAGGATTTCCGCATAGGGACGCGGATCGGCCACTTCGTCGGCGGCGGCACCGGCAAAATGGTCGGCGGTCACGTTGCGGATGCAGTTGCCGGAAGTCTGCAGCGCATGCATCTCGACGGTCGCGAGCTCCGCCAGGATATCCGGAATGTCCGCGAGTTTCGGCCAGTTGAACTGGATGTTCTGGCGCGTGGTGAAATGGCCGTAGCCGCGGTCGTACTTGCGCGCGATATGCGCCAGCATCCGCATCTGCCTGGAATTCAGCGTGCCGTAGGGGATCGCGATGCGCAGCATGTAGGCATGCAGCTGCAGATAGACGCCGTTCATCAACCGCAGCGGCTTGAAGACGTCATCCGCCAGCTCGCCGGAAAGGCGGCGCGCGACCTGATCGCGGAACTGCTCCACGCGGCTCGTGACAAATGCGTGGTCGAATTCGTCGTAACGGTACATGACTTCCTCAGACTGCGATAAACTTCGGGTCGGCGGGGCGATAGCCGGCGGCATATTCCATGGTTGGCCCCTGGGCGCGAATGCGTTCGCGAAGACGGATCGGCCAGAGCTTGCCGTCCGTTTCCTGCACGTCGATGACGTCCACGTCAACGACCAGGTTCTGCGCGAAATCGCGCTTGCCGATCGCCTCCAGCGAAGCCACGGCTTCGGCGTGGCGCGCCACAAGCGCATCCTGCAGGTTTTCCACCCACTGGCCGTTCGCATCGAGCCATACGGCGATACCGTCCACCAGGCGGTTGGCGGTCAGAACCTTGTCGGTCATCTTGTCTGTTCCATTTCCTGGCGAACCGCGGCCCTGCGGGCAGAAAGCGGCTCGGACTTTTCGAAATTCGCACCGGCGACGGCCTCGCCGATGATCACCATGACCGGGCCTGCGAGATCGTCGCGGGCTTCCAGATCCGGCAGTTCCTTCAAGACGCCGTGGAAGAGCCGGCGGTCGGCGCGGCTTGCGTTCTCGATCACGGCGACGGTCGTATCCGCAGCCAGGCCGGCGCCCATCAGCCGTTCGGCGACGGAAGCCGCGACCGTGCGGCCCATGTAGACGGCGATCGTCGCGCCTGAAACGGCAAGGCTCGCCCAGTCCGGCAGCACGTCGCCCGTGAGGTCGTGGCCGGTCGTGAAGATCAGCGACGAGGCGACGCCGCGCAGCGTCAGCGGCAGGTCGAAATCGGCGGCGGCGGCAAAGGCCGAGGTGATGCCCGGCACGATCTCGTAGGAGATGCCGGCCTCGCGAAGTGCGGCCATCTCCTCGCCGGCGCGGCCGTAGACGAGCGGGTCGCCGGATTTCAGACGCACCACGCGCTTGCCCTGGCGGCCGAGCTCGACCAGCAGGCGGTTGATCTCGTCCTGAGATTTGGAATGGCAATTCTTGCGCTTGCCGACCGGCAGACGCTCGGCGTCGCGGCGCCCCATGTCGACGATCGACTGCGGCACGAGCGCGTCGTAGACGATCGCATCGGCCTCCATCAGCACGCGCTGGGCACGCAGGGTCAGCAGGTCCTCGGCGCCCGGGCCGGCGCCGACCAGCCAGACATGCCCCTCGGCACGCCCCGTGGTCGAAAGCAGCGCATTGGCCGAACGGCGGGCGGCGGCCGCGTCGTTTGCATCGATCGCGTCGGCGACATCGCCCGAGAAGAAACGGCGCCAGAAAATGCGGCGCGAGACGCCGCGCGGCACGAGCCGTTCGGCAGCATCCCGGTATTCGGCGGCAAGCCGCGCCAGCCGGCCGAGCGACGGCGACAGCATCTGGTCGATGCGGGCGCGGATCATCTGGGCGAGAACGGGACCCGCCCCTTCCGTACCGATCGCGACGGCGACGGGGGCGCGGTTGACGATAGCCGGCGTGTAGAAATCGCAGAATTCCGGCTGGTCGACGGCATTGGCCGGAATCTTCTCCGCCCTGGCAGCCGTCACGATTTCCCGGTCCCGAGCGGCATTGCCGGTCGCGGCGAAAACCAGCGCGGCACCCCTGACCTGCGCGGGCGAAAATTCCGCGCGGACGATCTCGATGCCTTGCGCGACGAGATAGGCGGCGTAATCCTCTTCCGGCGACGGCGCATAGGCGACGATGCGGGCATCGGTATTGCCGAGCAGCCGGACCTTGGCAAAGGCCTCGTCGCCATTGCCGAATACGAGAACGCTCCTTCCGCTCACGCGGAAGAAGGCCGGAAAGACCGACAGGCGCTCTGTATCCTTGGACATGCGGGTATCCTGAATCATATCAGGGCAATATCCGCAATAGCCGGATAAAATTGAAGGAATGGATATGCTAAGAGACTGCGCCTGCGGTATTTTCCTTCTCGCAATATGCCGATCTGGAGTAAAAGCCACCGCACTGCGAAAAGAATGCAATTTTCCACTAATTTACTAGCAAATTCCAGCCCTTGACCATCCACAATACCGCCGCCCGCCGATAGACTGCGGCACGAAAATCCGGATAGTGACAACCATGACCATCGCAGCCCGCCTCCTCGACGTCATCGAACACGACATCCTGCCGCTGACGGAAAAGGGCGTCGCTGCCGGCAACAAGGTGTTCGGCGCGGCGATCCTCAGAAAATCCGACCTCTCGCTGGTGATCGCCGAGACCAACAACGAGCTCGAAAATCCGCTCTGGCATGGGGAGGTCCACACGCTCAAGCGCTTTTATGAAAGAGCTTCAGGGATCTCCACCAAGGACCTGATTTTTCTCTCGACTCACGAACCGTGCACGATGTGCATGTCGGCGATCACATGGGCGGGTTTCGACAATTTCTATTCGTTTTTCAGCCACGAGGATTCGCGCGACGCCTTCGCCATACCGCACGACCTCAAGATCCTGAAAGAGGTGTTCGGGCTGGAGCCCGGCGGCTACCGGCGCAGCAACGCCTTCTGGAATTCCTATTTCATCGCCGATCTCGTGGAAAGCGAGGACGAGCCGCTGCGCGCCGAACTCCGTGCACAGACCGCCCGCGTCAAGGCAGCCTATCAGCGGCTCTCGAACAGCTATCAATCCGGCAAAGCCGAGAACAACATACCGCTCGCCTGAGCGGCAAGGAAAACTCCCATGGAACCATCGAAGGATATTTCGCGGCTGATCGAGATCATGGCTGCATTGCGCACGCCCGGCACCGGCTGCCCCTGGGATCTCGAGCAGAATTTTTCGACCATCAAGCCCTACACGATCGAGGAGGCCTACGAAGTGGCCGACGCGATCGAACGCAACGACATGGACGATCTCTGCGAGGAACTGGGGGACCTCCTGCTGCAGGTGGTTTTCCATGCGCGCATGGCGGAGGAAGCCGGCGAATTCGCCTTCGGCGACGTGGTCGAGGCGATCACCAAAAAGATGATCCGCCGGCATCCGCATGTTTTCGCGCGCTCGGACGCCGATACGCCCGATGCGGTGAAGCTGCAATGGGACGAGATCAAGGGGGCGGAAAAGCGCGAGCGCGCCGAGCGACGCGCCAGACGCGGAATAACCGAGGATTTCAAACAGGGTTATCTCGGCGCGGTGCATCGCGCCCAGCCGGCCCTGACGGAGGCTCTGAAGCTGCAACAGCGTGCCGCCAAGGTGGGATTCGACTGGTCGGAGGCCGAACCGATCCTCGACAAGATCGAGGAGGAGATCGGCGAATTGCGCGACGCACTGCGCGGCGGACGGCAGGACAAGGTGGCGGACGAACTCGGCGACCTCATCTTCGCGCTCGTCAATATCGGCCGGCATGTGAAGGCCGACCCGGAAGATGCCCTGCGGGGTACGAACACCAAATTCCGGCGCCGCTTCAACTATATAGAAACATCCCTTCAACAATCGAACGAGAATTTGGAAGCCGCCACGCTGGAACGCATGGAAGAGCTCTGGCAGGCGGCCAAGGCGATCGAGCGGCAGGTCGCAACCTCGTGAGCCGCAACGCCCGGGCCGTGGGGACGGAAAGGCCTATACGGTCCGCTCTCTGGTGACGCGTTTCGCCAGATGGTTCTGGAAGAAACGATTGAGCGTCCTTCTGGCGGGTTTCTCGACGAGATAGAAGCTCGCCAACGCGGCCAGCAGGGCAGCGAGGATCAACAGAGCGGTCGGAGCCGTTTCGGCCCGGTAAAGCTTGTAGAAGGGCTGCTGCCACAGATAGAGCGAATAGGACCACAATCCCGCATAGGTCAGTATCCGGGTCGACAGGATCTTCCGGAACACGGGCGTCGCGTGGTCGATCGTGGTGATGGAAAGCGCGAGCATGGTCGTCGACAGGCCGAAGGAGAGGGTGTGATCGGGCAGCCCCTTCGCCACGACCGCGACCAGCAGCGCCGCCGGGGAAAGCCACCACGGGGCCCGGCGCCGGCGGAGGAACAGCCAGAGACCGCCGGCGAGGAATATCCCTGCGACGGAGACGTCGCTGCGCCAATGGGTATACAGGACGCTTGCGCCGAGCTCGGTGCGAACGATGCCGTTCAGCATCGCGGCAAGGCCAAGCGCGATTATCACGGCGCCCACCGGAAACAGCCTGCGGCGGGACAGGAACGCGATGCCCGCCAGGAGAATATAGGCGTGCTCCTCGACGCAGAGCGACCAGAGGTGATCGAACAAAGCCACGGGATGGGTATAGACCATGGCGTAGTTGATCGTGAACGTCAAAGCAAGCAACGCCGCCACGGGGCCGTGCGACAGCTCCGTCCCCTGGAAGAAAAGCGTGGTGATGACAACGAATGCGAGGAGAGCGGGGTATATTCGCGAAAAGCGCCTGAAGAAGAAGGTGGGCAATTCCGCCCGCTTGACGAACAGGATTTCCGACATCAACCGGCCCGACAGGACGAAAAACAGATCGACGCCAAACGTGCTGACGCCGGGCTTTATGTCGTCCAGCCAGAAATGGCCGAGAATTACGAAGATAACGGCGATGCCGCGCCAACCATCCAGATAGGCCAGATGCGTTCCGGTTTCTTCGCGCGGCTGATTTTGCATCATTACGAAAACCATTCCTGCCGGCCCCGCAACGATACTGCAAAATTCCCGGCCGTCGTCAACGGATCATTTTGCACTGCAAAAACCGGCAACATGATGGCGCTGCACACGACAAGGCTGCCGTTGCGCGTTCCCTCCCGGGGCTATTTTCTCTGCTCAATGGGGAGGTTGCGAAATAGGAACGGATAATCCCCTCACTTGCGATTTCCAACGCTTAGCTGAAGCTAAGATGTTGAAATCGCTTTCTCTCCCATAAAGGGAGAGATACCGGCGCCGCACTCTCGGCGTTCTGCCTCTCCCCTTGTGGGAGAGGTTACAAAATCACGATCTTAGCAAAGCCAAGTCGTAGATTTTGCTGGTGAGGGGGCAGAATCCTACCGCTCCCAGTCTTCCTTGACCGGCTTCGGGCCGTTGCCGAGCCGGCGTTCCAGTTCGGCGGCCTGGCGCTCGGTCAGGCGCACGTCGAGCGTCACCGAGCCGTCCTCGTTGTCCTTCCGCTCGTCCACCACGGCATTGCCGTAGACCCAGGAAACCAGCGCCAGCTTGTCCGGCGGAATGGTGATCGTGGTTTCAGTGAGAACGCCGGAAAGGCGTTTCGCGATCTCGTCCATGAGGGCATCGATGCCCTCGCCGGTCATCGCCGAGACAGCCATGACGTTCTCGCGGCCGGCGGCGCGTTCGGCCATGGCGTCATGGGCTTCTGCATCGAGCCGGTCGATCTTGTTCCAGACCTCGATGATGCGCTCGGCACCTTCCTTCTCGCCGATGCCGAGATCGGCGAGGATGCGCAAAACGTCGTTGGCCTGCGCCGCGTTGTCCGGATCGGACATATCGCGCACATGCAGGATCAGGTCCGCCTCCAGCACCTCTTCCAGCGTGGCGCGGAAGGCGGCGACCAGATGGGTCGGCAGGTCGGAGATGAAGCCGACCGTATCCGACAGGATGACCGTGCGGCCATGCGGCAGCTTCATGCGGCGCAGCGTCGGGTCCAGCGTCGCGAAGAGCATGTCCTCGGCCAGCACCCCCGCCCCGGTGATGCGGTTGAAGAGCGTCGACTTGCCGGCGTTGGTATAGCCGACCAGCGCGACGATCGGATGCGGCACCTTGCGGCGCTTGGCGCGGTGAAGCTGGCGGGTGCGCACCACCTGTTCGAGCTCGCGCTCCAGCCGGACGATGCGCTCCTGTAGAAGCCGGCGGTCGGCTTCGATCTGGGTTTCGCCGGGGCCGCCCATGAAGCCCGCGCCGCCGCGCTGGCGCTCGAGGTGGGTCCAGCTTCGGACCAGCCGGCCCTTCTGGTAGTTCAGGTGCGCGAGATCGACCTGCAGCGTGCCCTCCTTGGTGGAGGCGCGGCGGCCGAAGATTTCGAGGATGAGGCCCGTCCGGTCGATGACCTTGGCGTTCCATTCCTTTTCGAGATTGCGCTGCTGCACCGGGGTCAAAGGATGATCAACGATGACGAGGCCGGCATCCTTCTCGTCGAGCAGCGCCTTGATCTCCTCGATCTTGCCCGTGCCGATGAGGGTCGCGGGGCGCGGCTGGCCGACGGGCACGATGAGGCCCTCGACGATCGTCAGGTCGATCGCCTTGGCAAGGCCCACCGCCTCTTCGAGGCGCGCTTCGTTGGAGCGTTGCGGCGCAGGCAAAGCGGGCGATTCGCCCTGCCCCGCCCTATGCCCCCCTTTGGGCCTGGCCTGCTTCAGGACCGGCACGACGACGGCCGCGCGCATATCGTCCCGGCGCTTGTCGGCTTCCGGGACAAGGGATTCGTTCGAGGTGTCGCGGTTTGAAATCTGCTCTCGTCCTTAAGCGGCGTTCTCTTCGCTTTCGAACATCTGCATGGGCTGGCCCGGCATGATGGTCGAGATCGCGTGCTTATACACGAGCTGGGAGTGGCCGTCACGACGAAGAAGGACGCAGAAGTTGTCGAAAGAGGTGACGACGCCCGTCAGCTTGACCCCGTTGATGAGGAATATCGTCAGGGAAATCTTCTGCTTGCGAACGGTGTTGAGAAATAAATCCTGCAGGTTCTGAGAACGTTCCGCCATAGCGCCGCTTCTTTCTTTTTTGCCGGCCAACGTGCCGGGAGATGATCAAGCTTTCATGAGACGACCGGGAAACGCCCTCGTGCTTCCCTTCCCCTTACGTCTGGTTATCAAATCGCCGTCTTTTCCGCAATGTCGAAAAAGGTGTCACGAATGCCCGCCGAGGTGGTGCCCGGATGGCCGTTGGCGACGGGTTTTCCGTCGATTTCGACGATCGGCACGCATATGCCGGTGGCCGAGGTGAAAAAGACCTCGCGGGCCGCCATCATCTCTTCCGTCCCGAATTCGCGCTCGACGACCTTCAGGCCGAGCTTTTCCGCCACGTCGATCAGCGTCGTGCGGGTGATTCCCCGGAGAATTCCATGCTCGGCCGGCCGGGTGACCAGCTCGCCTTCCGGCGTGACGATCCAGACGTTGGAGGAAGCGCCTTCCATGACGATGCCGTTCCGGTCGACGAAGATCGCATCCTGGGCGCCCGCCTCCTTCGCCTGCTGCTTGGCGAGCACGTTCGGCAGGAGGCCGACGGTCTTGATGTCGACCCGGTCCCAGCGATTCTCCGGCACGGTGATGACCTTGATGCCGTTGGCATATTTCCTGGCGGCGACGGACGGGTCGGTGCTCTTCGCGGTGATCGTCAGCGTCGGCGGCGTGTCGTCCGAGGGGAAGTAATGGTCGCGGCGGGCCGCACCGCGCGTCACCTGCAGATAGAAGATGCCGTTCCGCACCCGGTTGCGGCGGAGCACTTCGCGGATGACGAAGGTGAGCGCCGCGCGGCCCATGGGAGACGCCATCTTCAATTCGCGAAGCGAGCGGTCGAGACGGTCGAGATGCCGCGTCAGGTCGACGATGAAACCGTGGCGCACCTCGCAGACCTCGTAGACGCCGTCGGCGAACTGGAAGCCGCGGTCTTCCACATGCACGGCGGCTTCGGAATGGCGGACATATTGTCCGTTCACATAGGCGATTCTCGACATCGAATGTCCCCTGACCTCAGAAATACTGGATGGATACGCGGAAGAGCTGCTCCACGTCGCGGACCGCCTCGGCGGTGGCGAAGAGCACGACCCGGTCGCGCGCCTTGATCTTCGTATCGCCGCTCGGGCGGATGACCGTGTCGCCGCGATAGATGGCGCCGATGCGGATGCCGTCCGGAAGCTCGAGTTCGCGGAACGGCCGGCCGACCAGCGGCGAGGTTTCGAGCGCTTCCGCCTCGATCACCTCCGCCGCGCCGTGCTGGACGGCATAGACGGAGCGGATGCGGCCCTTGCGGACGTGCTGCAGCACGCGGGAAATGGTGACCGCCCGCGGATTGATCTGCGCGTCGATGCCGACCGAATCGGTGATCTGATGAAGCGAGGTGGAATTGATCAGCACGAGGTTCGACTTGCAGCCGAGGGATTTTCCAAGCACCGCGCCCAGGATGTTGATCTGGTCGCTGTTGGTCAGCGTCACCATCAGGTCGGTATCCTGGATATCCGCCTGGTTGAGGATATGCTGGTCGAGCGCCGAACCGTGCAGCACGATGGTGTTGCGGAGCTTTTCCGATATCGCCAGGGCCTTTTCACGGTCGCTCTCGATGATCTTCAGCCGCATCCTCGGCTGATGCTCCTCAATCGTGCGGGCGACGTAGTAACCGATATTGCCGCCGCCGGCGATGATGATGCGGCGCGCCTCCTCCTCCTCATGCCCGAACAGGCCGAGTGTGCGGCGGATATGGTCGCATTGGCAGATGACATAGGCGAGATCGCCGACTTCGAGCTGATCGGCGGAACGGGCGACGGTGAGCCGGCCGCCCCTGACGATACCCACCACCGTCGCCCGGAGATCCGGGAAGAGATCGGAGAGCTGATGCAGCGGGGTTGCGACGACCGGGCAATCCTCCATGCATTCGATCGCCACCATGGCGATGTTGTCGTCCGCGAAACGCACGACGTCCATGGCGCCGGGAAAGGAGATGCGCCGAAGCACCATCTTGCCGACCTCCACCTCGGGAGAGATGGTCACGTCGATCGACATGTTCTGGCGGCTGAAGAGATCGGCATATTCCGGCTTCAGATAGCTCTGGGCGCGGATGCGGGCGATCTTGGTCGGCACCGAGAAGAGCGCATGCGCCACTTCGCAGGCGACGATATTGACCTCGTCGTAGAGCGTCACGGCGATGATCATGTCGGCGTCTTCGGCGCCGGCCTTTTCCAGCACGTCGGGATGGGCGCCGTGGCCGACATAGCCCTTCACGTCGAGGGTCTCGGTGATCGCAGCGATCAACGTGGCGGAGGTGTCGATGACGGAGACGTCGTTGTCCTCCTGCGACAGCCGTTCGGCGATGCCGTAGCCTACCTGCCCCGCCCCGCAAATGATGACTTTCATCGATCAGCTTTCATGGATTTCAAGGAGACTTCCGATCAGACGCCGAGCGATTTGAGCTTGCGGTGCAGCGCCGAACGCTCCATGCCGACGAATTCCGCCGTGCGGGAGATGTTCCCGCCGAAACGGTTGATCTGGGCGATCAGGTAATCGCGCTCGAACATTTCGCGCGCCTCACGCAGCGGCAGCGTCATGATGTGGTAGTCGCCCTTGGAGGAGACCTTCGGCAGCATGTCGCCGAGATCGGTCGGCAGCATGTCGGCGGAGATCGGCGCTTCCGGGCCGTCGGAACGGGCAAGGATCATCAGCCGCTCGATATTGTTGCGGAGCTGGCGGATGTTGCCCGGCCAGTCATGCGCCTGCAGGACCGCCATGGCATCCTCGCCGATCCTGCGCGGACGGATGCCGGCCTGTTCGGAAATCTGCCGCATGAACATGTCGATGAGGAAGGGAATATCCTCGCGGCGCTCCGCGAGCGCCGGCACCTTGACCGGCACTACCGCCAGGCGATGATAGAGATCCTCGCGGAACGAACCTTCGGAAATCAGGCTTTCCAGGTTGTAGGCGGTGGACGAGATGATGCGGACGTCCACCTTGACGCGCTTCGAGCCGCCGACGCGCTCGAACTGCTGGTCGACCAGCACCCGCAGGATCTTGTTCTGCGTCTCTCGCGGCATCTCGCCGACTTCGTCCAGATAGAGAATGCCGCGATGGGCCTCTTCCAGCGCGCCGATCTTGCGCTGCTGGCCGGGACCGCCTTCGGTGCCGAACAGCGCAACCTCCATGCGATCCGGGGTGATCGTCGCGGCATTGAGCGCCACGAAGGGCCCGCCGGAACGGGCCGACTTCTTGTGGATCATGCGCGCCACGAGCTCCTTGCCGGAACCGGAAGGGCCGAGGATCATGATGCGGCTGTTGGTCGGCGCCACCTTCTCGATGTTCTGGCGGAGCTGCGAGACCGCGACGGAGGTGCCGACCAGCTCGGCGGCATCGCCGGCGCGCTTCTTGAGCTCGGTCACCTCGCGCTTCAGCTTGGAGTTTTCGAGCGCCCGCTCGGCGATCAGGATCAGCCGGTCGGCCTTGAAGGGCTTTTCGATGAAATCGAAGGCGCCGCGCTTGATGGCAGAAACGGCCGTCTCGATATTGCCGT
Organism: Neorhizobium sp. CSC1952; assembly: GCF_030378245.1. Lineage (NCBI taxonomy): Bacteria > Pseudomonadati > Pseudomonadota > Alphaproteobacteria > Hyphomicrobiales > Rhizobiaceae > Neorhizobium > Neorhizobium sp. CSC1952. Next base: position 4,494,257 of record NZ_CP128416.1, read on the forward strand.
GGCCGGAGATCATCACCACCGGCAGATCGGGATGCCGGCTCTTGATCTCATCGAGCAGCGCCAGGCCGTCGAGCTTCGAACCCTGCATCCAGATATCCAGAAAGACGAGCCGCGGCACGCGGTCGGAAATCGCCGCAAGCGCGCTGTCGCTGTCATGCGCGGTGCGGGTCTCGTGCCCTTCATCGGACAGAATACCCGAAACGATCTCGCGGATATCCGCCTCGTCATCCACGACCAGAATATCAGACGCCATAAGCCAGTTCCTTGTTATTGCCGGTTCCGGGCACCACCACCTTCTGCACATGCGGCAGCAGAACCCTGATCATGGCGCCCCTGCCATGATCGAAATCCGCCGGCGCATCGTGCAGTTCGAGCTGCCCGCCGTGTTCTTCGATGATCTTCTTGACGATCGCCAGCCCGAGCCCCGTGCCTTTCTCGCGCATGGTCATGTAGGGCTCGAGAATGCGGTGGCGGTTTTCCGTCGGCAGACCGCTGCCGTTGTCGACGACATCGACGACATAGACATCGTGGGCCGCGTCGAAGACCGAGCGCACCTTGATCTTACGGCCGTCGCGCTCCTGATCGCTCGGCACCGCCTCGATCGCCTCGACCGCGTTCTTGATGAGATTGCCGAAGGCCTGACCGAGCATGCGCGCATCGAACATGCCCCTGAGAGGCTCCTCGCCGAGCTCGCGGATGAATTCCACATGCGGCGTCCCCATCTCGCGCAGGAAGATCGCGTCGCGCAGGATGTCGCGCAGATCCGCCTCCTCCTTGGTGGGTTTCGGCATGCGGGCGAAGGACGAGAACTCATCGACCATGCGGCCGATATCGCCCACCTGCCGCACGATCGTATCGGTGCACTGGTCGAAGACGGCACGGTCGTCCTCGGCGATCTGCTTGCCGTAGCGGCGCTTCAGGCGTTCGGCGGAAAGCTGGATCGGCGTCAGCGGGTTCTTGATCTCATGGGCGATGCGGCGCGCCACATCCGCCCAGGCGGTCGAGCGCTGGGCGATGACGAGATCGGTGATGTCGTCGAGCGTGACGACGTAGGATTCCTGCGCCGCCCGCTGCTCCTCGCGGGTGACCTGGACCGACAGCGTCCGCTCCTTGCCGCCGCGCATCAGGTTCACCTGCTTGCGGAAATCGCCGCGGGCGCGCGTGCGCGCCTCCGTCAGCACCTGGTCGACCTCGGGCGCGACATCCTGGAGTTTCTCGCCGATCAGCTTTTCGGCGGGGACGCCGAGGAACTCCTCGGCGGACGGATTGACGATGGTGATGCGGCGGTCCTCCTCGACGCCGATCACCGCCGCGGTGACGCCCGAAAGCACGGCCTCGATGAAACGGCGGCGGTCGTCCACCTCGTCCTTCGCCTCGAGAATCTCGTCGCGCTGGCTGCGGATTTCCGAAATCATCTTGTTGAAGGTGCGCGACAGGTTGCCCACGTCGCCATCGGCCGCCCGCACAGGCACCACGACGGCGAGATTGCCGGTCGCGACGCTGTCTGCCGCGCTGATCAGGAGGCGGATCGGCCGGACGATGCGGTCGGCGACGGCGATCGCCGTCCAGATCGCCGCGAGCAGGACGATCAGGGCGAAGCCGAGATAGAGCACCGCGAAGGCGATCTGCAGGGATGTGCGGCCGGCCTCCATCGCCTGGTACTCGGCGGTGTTCTCCTCCATGAGATGCATGGCCGCGATGACCTTCGGATCGACGGCGCGGATCGTGTAGAGGAAGGAACCCGGAAGCCCGTCGAGCTTGATGACGGCGCCGACGAGATTGGTGACACCCGGCGGGATGAGCGTCGGCTGGCCGGCAGCCGCCGTCTTCAACGCATCCTCCGGAATGGCCGGCAGCGGTTTCTCGGTCTTGATGTCAGCCTGCGCCATCGCCTGGCCGTCCTCGCGCACAAGGAAGGCGCCCAGCATGCCGCGGCCCCTCGCCTGGCGGGTCATCAGCTCCACGAAACCGGTTCGGTCGAGATAGAACATCGGCCGGTTCCGTTCCAGGTCGTTCGCCATCGACACCGTCTGGCCCTGGAGATAGCTCGCGTTTTCAAGCATGTAGGCGCGCGCGACATCCTGCGAGGACTGCACGATCGACTGGGTGCGCAGCGAGAACCAGCGATCCAGGCCGACATTCAGCGTGAGGCTGGCGAAGATCGCCACCAGGACCGCAGGCGTGATCGCGACGATCGAGAAAAGCACGACGATGCGCACATGCAGGCGGGCCGCCGCGCGGCCGCGGTTGCGCGCCCTCAGGAGCCGCACGACCTCCCGCCCGATCAGATACATCAGGCCGATGATGAAAAGAGAATTGACGACCGCAGAGGCGATCACGACGTTCGTCGTCGGCGCAATCGGCGTGAGGCCGAGCAGGACGAAAAGCGTGAGGCCCGCGCAGATCAAGGCGCCGCCCGCGAGCAGAAGGCCGGGGAGCGCAAAGGACGCGCGCCGGTCCTGCACGGACACGGCGGGCTCGCTTACGGGCGGCTCACCCTCGGCCACCGGCGCTGTGTCGCCTTCCGTCATCGATCCACTCCGATCCCCAAATTCCCCGCGGGAGATCGTTTCAACCCGGTGAAACCCAAGCGAAGCGACATCAACTTCCCGGAAAAGACCTGGCTAAATCCCCTCAACGGCCGCCACTCCGTCGAGCATTCGCCAAGCTCTGCGTGACCTTTAAGCAACGCATTGTGGCGAAAATGCAACGATGTATCGAGGGTGTCAAGAAGTCTGGAACAAAGTTCCCGACCGGCGATCAGGAATCACGCACTGCGGGAGCTGCGATAGACCGAGACGCCCAGTTCGCGGATCTTCTTGCGTAGCGTGTTGCGGTTGAGGCCCAGCAGATCGGCCGCCTTGATCTGGTTGCCGCGGGTGGCGGTGAGTGCCGCGAGAATCAGCGGATATTCCATTTCGGTGAGCACCCGGTCATAGAGGCCGGGCGGCGGCAGGTTGTCGCCGAAGCTCGCGAAATAGGTCCGCATGTTCTCCTCGACGGCCTGCGCGATGGTGAGCGAACCCGGACGCGCACCCATCTTGTCGATCGGACTGTCCGGGACATCGGAGCGGAGCTCCGCCTCGATGATCTCGCGGGTGATGACGTCCTGCGGATAGAGCGCCATCAGGCGTCGAACGAGGTTTTCCAGCTCGCGGACGTTGCCGGGCCAGGCATAGGCCTTCATGAGGTCCAGCGCCTCGTTGTCGAAGCGCTTGGAATCGAGGCCTTCCTTCTCGGCCATCTGCATGAAATGGCGGACGAGATCGGGAATGTCCTCGGCCCGGTCGCGCAGCGGCGGCAGGCGCAGCGGCACGACGTTCAGGCGGTAATAGAGGTCCTCGCGGAAGAGGCCCTGGTTGATGAGCTGTTTCAGGTCCTTGTTGGTCGCGGCGACGATGCGCACGTCCGTACGGATGGGCGTGCGGCCGCCGACGGTCGTGTATTCGCCCTGCTGCAGGACGCGCAGGAGGCGCGTCTGGGCGTCCATCGGCATGTCGCCGATCTCGTCGAGGAAGAGCGTGCCGCCTTCGGCCTGCTCGAAACGGCCGGTGGAACGGCTCTGCGCCCCCGTGAAGGCGCCCTTCTCGTGACCGAAGAGTTCCGATTCGATGAGATCGCGCGGGATCGCGGCCATGTTGATCGCCACGAACGGGCCGTTGCGGCGCTTGCCGTAATCGTGCAGCGCGCGGGCGACGAGCTCCTTGCCCGTGCCCGATTCGCCGGTGATCATCAGCGTCAGGTCCGTCTGCATGAGGCGGGCGAGCACGCGGTAGATTTCCTGCATGGCGGCGGAGCGGCCGACGAGCGGCATGCCGTCCTGCATGTCGTCGTCGAGGCGGGCCGGCTTGCGCTTCGGCTCGGCAAGCGCCCGGCCGATAATGGCGATGAGCTCGGTCAGATCGAACGGCTTCGGCAGGTAGTCGTAGGCGCCCTTTTCCGACGCCTTGATCGCCGTCATGAAGGTGTTCTGAGCGCTCATGACGAGGACAGGAAGCTCCGGCCGCGCCTTCTTGATGCGCGGCAAAAGATCGAAGGCGTTCTCGTCCGGCATCACCACGTCGGTGACGACGAGATCCCCGTCCCCGGCCGAAATCCAGCGCCAGAGGGTGGCCGCATTGGAGGTGATGCGTACCTCATAGCCCGCCCTGGTCAAAGCCTGGTTCAATACGGTGCGGATGGCCGCGTCGTCGTCGGCGACAAGGATCGTGGCAGTCATTTTTCACTTCCTGTGGAGTTCAAGGCGCGGCCGTCGCCGGTCTCTTCCTTGTGCATGGGCATCAGAACACGGAACGTGGTGCGGCGGGACTGGCTGTCGCATTCGACGATGCCGCCATGGGCGCCGATGATCTTGGCCACCAGGGCAAGGCCCAAACCGGAGCCGTTGGTCTTGGTGGTGATGAAGGGATCGAAGAGGTGCGGCACGAGATCGGCCGGCACGCCTGGACCGTTGTCGATGACGCAGAATTCGAGCGGCAGCGAAATCTTCTCGCGCGTGCCGGCGACCGAGAGCCTGATGCCGGGACGATAGGCGGTCGTCAGCATGATCTCGCCGTCCGGCTGGTCGCCGATCGCCTCGGCGGCGTTCTTGATGAGGTTCAGGAAGACCTGCACGAGCTGGTCGCGGTTGGCATAAACCGGCGGCAGCGAAGGGTCGTACAATTCCGAAATCTTGATGTTGCGGGCGAAACCCGCCTTGGCGATCGCCTTCACATGATCCAGCACGGAATGGATGTTGAGGGCGATGCGATCCACCGGGCGCTCGTCGGAGAAGACTTCCATACGGTCGACCAGGGAGACGATGCGGTCGGTCTCGTCGCAGATGAGCCGCGTCAGGGCGCGGTCCTCGTCCGGCACGGAAGTTTCGAGAAGCTGGGCGGCGCCGCGGATGCCCGAAAGCGGGTTCTTGATCTCATGCGCCAGCATGGAGGCAAGGCCGGTGACCGAGCGGGCGGCGGCGCGGTGGGTGAGCTGGCGGTCGATCTTGTCCGCCATGGAGCGCTCCTGAAAGACGACCACGACCGAACCCGGCTCGCTGACGACCGGCGCGACATAGAGGTCGACCAGCTTGTCCTGGCCGAGACGCGGCGAAGAGAGATCGACGCGGTATTCGTTGACGGGCGCCTTGCGCTCGCGCACCTGGTCGATCAGCGCCAGAAGCGGGCTGCCGAAGGGGATGAAGGTGGAAATCCTGTTCTTCGCGAGATGGGCGGCGCTGGCGCCGAAAAAGGCCTCCGCCTCCCAATTGGCGAAGGCGACCCTGCCGGCCGCATCGACCAGGATCACCGGGTTCTGCACCGAATTGAGAACGGCCATGGCGAGCGCATTGCCGCTCGCGGCCTCCTGCCCGCCATTTGATCCCGGCGCCTTCGTCATGCGGCCTCCTTGCGCGTGGCCGCTGCTTCTCCGGTCAGCGCGTCCGTCATCCGGCGCGAAACCTCGGCCGGGTCCTTCGAGATCATGATGGCAGCCTTTTCTTCCACGGGCAGGTCCGGCGCGAAGCGGTCAAGATACCAGCCGAGATGCTTTCTGGCGTGGCGCAGCCCCGGCTCGCGGCCGTAAAGCTCCAGCATCGCCTCGTAATGTTCGACGACGAGGCCGGCGATCTTTGCCCGGGACGGCGCGGCATGGCCGGCAAGCCAACCGATATGCCAGGGACGGCCTTGCGCGCCGCGGCCGACCATGACCGCATCGGCGCCCGAGCGCTTCAGGATTTCCGCGGCGTCCTCCGGCGATTCGACGTCGCCATTGGCGACCAGCGGGATGGAGACGGCATCGCGCACCAGGCGGATCGCATCCCAATCCGCTCTGCCCTCGTAGAACTGCATGCGGGTGCGGCCATGGATGGTGACGAGCCGGATGCCGGCATTTTCCGCCCGGCGGGCGATCTCCGGCGCGTTGATGGAATTCCCGTCCCAGCCGAGCCGCATCTTGAGCGTCACGGGGACGGAAACGGCATTCACGGTCGCCTCGATCAGCGACAGCGCGTGATCGGGATCGCGCATCAGCGCCGAGCCGGAATAACCGCCCGTCACCTTCTTGGCCGGGCAGCCCATGTTGATGTCGATGATGTCGGCGCCGTTATCGGCGGCGATCTTCGCGGCCTCCGCCATCCAGTGGGCCTCGCGGCCGGCAAGCTGGACCATATGCGGCGAGATACCCGCGCCCTTCAGCCGCGCCCATGATTCGCCGCGGTTCAGGACGAGTTCCCGGCTTGCGACCATCTCCGTCACAACGAGCCCGGCACCGAAACGCCAGGCAAGCCGTCTGAACGGCAGATCGGTGACGCCGGACATCGGGGCCAGGACGACGCGATTTCTTATGGCGACCGGTCCGATCTGGAAGGGCGTGGCAAGATCCTGGAAACGCAAATGGTGATCTTTCGGGCATATGAGGTAATTGCACTATTTTTATTCAGGTCTCGGGCATTTGCCAAGAGCAATTCCGGAACTGCGTTATTTTTGAGCGGCCTGCTGGAAATCAGGCTTTTCATTCTATAGTTCTCCGCCTGTCAATCCTTTCAGCGGTCGCAGCAGCGGTTAAGGCCTATGGACGACAGAACCATGACAATCGGTATCGTCATCGTCGCCGCCGGCCGCGGCGAACGCGCCGGATCGCCGGACGACGGCCCGAAGCAATACAGGCGGATCGGCGGGCGGCCGGTCATCGCCCATACGCTCCGGCAATTCCTCACCTGGCCCCGCAGCGGACCGATCGTGGTGGTCATCCACCCCGACGACGAGGCTCTGTTTGCGGCAGCGACCGGCGCGCTTCCGGGTATCGAAAGGGTCGTCACCACATTCGGCGGCGAAACGCGGCAGCGCTCGGTCTACGAGGGCCTCAAGGCGCTTTCCGCCGCCGAGGCGACCCACGTGATGATCCACGACGCGGCGCGGCCCTTCGTCGATCACGGGATCCTCGACCGCATCGCCACGGCTCTCGATCAGGGACAGGAGGGCGTGCTGCCGGCCATGCCCGTCACCGATACGCTGAAGCGCGGCGGCGCCGACGGACTGGTGCACGAGACGGTACCGCGCGCCGGGCTCTATGCGGCCCAGACGCCGCAAAGCTTCGTTCTTTCGGCGATCCGCACGGCGCATGAAAAGGCGGCGGCGCTGCGCCGCGAGGATTTCACCGACGATGCCTCGATCGCCGAATGGGCCGGCCTGGCCGTGACGCTGGTCGAAGGCTCGGTCGACAATATCAAGCTCACCGTGAAGCGGGACATCGCCATGGCCGACGAAAAACTTTCGCTTAACACGTTGCCCGACGTCAGGACCGGCAACGGCTACGACGTGCACCAGCTCGAAGCCGGCGACGGGGTGACGCTCTGCGGCGTGTTCATTCCGCACGACCAGAAGCTCAGCGGCCATTCGGATGCCGACGTTGCCCTGCATGCGCTGACCGACGCGCTGCTCGCCACCTGCGGCGCCGGCGATATCGGCGATCACTTTCCCCCGTCCGACATGCAGTGGCGGGGTGCGCCTTCGAAGATCTTCCTCGACCACGCGGCAAAGGTGGTGCGCGAGCGCGGCGGCACGATCATGAATGCGGATATCTCGCTGATCGCCGAGGCGCCGAAGATCGCGCCGCACCGGCAGGCGATGCGCGAGAACCTGGCGGACATCCTCGGCATTTCCGTCGACCGCTGCTCCGTCAAGGCGACCACCAACGAGAAGATCGGCTTCGTCGGGCGACGCGAAGGGATCGCAGCGATCGCGACCGCGACGGTCGTCTACCGCGGAGATGCGGCATGAGCCTGTTTCCCGCCGATATCGAAGAGCAGGCCCGGCGGATCGTTTCGGACTTCTCCGCCCGTGGACTGATGGTCGCCACGGCCGAATCCTGCACCGGCGGACTGATCGCCGGGGCGCTCACGGAGATTTCCGGCTCGTCGGCGGTCGTCGACCGCGGCTTCGTCACCTATACGAACCAGGCGAAGACGGACCTGCTCGGCGTCACGGAAGCGACGCTCGCCACGCATGGCGCCGTCTCGAAGGAAACGGCGCTGCAGATGGTGCATGGCGCGCTGTTCCGGTCGCGGGCGTGGGCGGCGGTCGCGGTGACGGGCATTGCCGGTCCCGGCGGAGGCTCGGCGGACAAGCCGGTCGGCCTCGTGCATCTCGCCGCCCGGAACCGGTCGGGCACGATCCTGCACCGGGAGATGCGCTACGGCGATATCGGCCGGACCGAAGTGCGGCTTGCGACCGTCCGGACGGCGCTCCAGATGCTGGTGGAAGCCGCTCAGGCGTAGATCTTGTCGGCCCGCGCCTCGAAGGCCTCGGCGAACATGCGGAAGGCGCGGTCGAACATCGAGCCCATCAGAGCGCCCAAAATCATGCTCTTGAACTCGTAGTCGATGAAGAAATGCACGGCGCAGGCATCCGGGGAGCCGCTCGCGGACGGCTCGAAGCGCCAGCGGTTTTCCAGATACTTGAACGGCCCCTCGATATATTTCACGTCGATCGCCTGTTCGGCCGGGTTGAGCAGGACCTGGGTGGTGAAGGTCTCTCGGATCGCCTTGTAGCCCACCGTCATGTCCGCCACGAGGAGCGTCTTGCCGTCGCGTTCCTTTCGGGAACGGATCGCCAGCGCTTCGCAGAGCGGCAGGAATTGCGGATATTTCTCGATATCGGCGACGAGCGCGTACATCTCTTCGGCGCTGTGCTTCACGGGACGGCGGATTTCGAACTTCGGCATAATGCGGAGTTAAGCGCCCGCTCCGACAAGATCAAGGAGATCGCGCACCTGGCGGCGCGATTTCAACACCAGAACCGGCTTGTCGCCGGCATATTTCTCAAGCCCCGCAAGGACACGTGGTCCATAGACCCTCTCCCAGGTCCAGACGAACCGGAAGAAATCGAAATCTATCTTCTCGGGGCAACCGGGCGCCATCTCCGGGCGGGTTCCGCCCCGGTTCCTTGCCCAGCGGCTCAAAATGCCCCAGACGCAGAGTAAGCGCGGCATGCGCACCCAGATGACGAGATCGCTGCGCGGCACGCGGATATCGAAGGTCGAGGTATTGGTGCCGTCCATGATCCAGCGATCTTGAGCTATCAGTTCCCTGATGAGGCGGAGCTGTTCGCCCTTTTCCCGCTGCACCCAGCCCGGCAGCCACAGAATGTCCCGGTCGATCGAGATGTAGCCGAGACCGAAACGGCGGGCGATCTTCTGCGACAGCGTCGATTTTCCGCCGCCCGAACAGCCGATCACCAGAATTCTATCCGCCTGCCGGAGCTTGTCGGCCGCCTCCCGAATTCCTACGTACCGGATCGCATTCGAGCCAGATTTCGTGTCCATCGTGGTTCCCCCGAGAATCAGGCTCCGATCCGCCGCCGATGGCCGTAACCACTCTTGATGACAGGAGGATTTCAATCTTGCGAAGAGGGTATTATAGAGGTCCGCCGAATGCGTCGCGACAGGAAGGTTCGAATGGCTGCCGTCATCGCCGGCCATTTGCCGGTGCCGGGCGGCATTCGGATTAACAGGATTTAATGTAGGATTCATCCGGTTGTAATGATCCATTGCCGCAAACGGGCATAGAATGGCACGTTCAACCACCAGCAGAACCGGCGCACCGGAAAGAAGCATCCATGGACGATTTTTCGCAGATGATAAAGCTGCTCGAATCCGCAAAGCAGCTCGCCGACATGAACCAACTGCCGATGCTCGCCTATCTCATCGAGATGGCAAAGGGGGAAGCGCGCGGACACCGCTTCACGCTGCGGGAGAGACGGCGCGGCCAGAACAAAAACGAGAAGGTCGAGGCCGCCGAATAAGCGGCCGGGAATGCTGCCGCCTTATTCGGCGGCAGCCAGAAGCTTCTTCTCCCGCGCAGCCTTGAGGCGCGCGAAATCGTCGCCGGCATGATGCGACGACCGGGTCAGCGGGCTCGACGACACCATCAGGAAACCCTTGGTATAGGCAACCGTCTCGTAGGACTTGAATTCCTCCGGCGTGACGAAGCGCTCGACCTTGTGGTGCTTGCGGGTCGGCTGGAGATATTGGCCGATCGTCAGGAAATCGACGTCGGCGGTTCTGAGGTCGTCCATCAGCTGCAGCACCTCGTTGCGCTCCTCGCCGAGCCCCACCATGATGCCCGACTTGGTGAACATGGTCGGGTCGAGCTCCTTCACCCGCTGCAGCAGGCGGATGGAATGGAAATAGCGGGCGCCGGGGCGGACCGTGAGGTAATTGCCGGCCACCGTTTCCATGTTGTGGTTGAAGACGTCGGGCTTTGCGGCCACGACGCGCTCCAAGGCTCCGGGCTTCTTCAGGAAGTCGGGCGTCAGGATCTCGATCGTCGTCATCGGAGACGCCGCGCGGATCGCCCAGATCACCTTCTCGAAATGCTCGGCGCCGCCATCCTCCAGATCGTCACGATCGACGGAGGTGATGACGACATGGGAAAGTCCCATCTGCTTCACGGCCTTGGCGACGTTTTCCGGCTCATCCATGTCGAGCGCGTTCGGCCGGCCGGTCGCGACGTTGCAGAAGGCACAGGCGCGAGTGCAGATCTCGCCCATGATCATGAAGGTGGCGTGCTTCTTGTCCCAGCACTCGCCGATGTTGGGGCAGCCCGCTTCCTCGCAGACCGTCACCAGCTTGTTTTCCTTCACGATCGAGCGGGTTTCCATATAGCCCTTGGAGACCGGCGCGCGCACGCGGATCCATTCGGGCTTGCGCAGCACCTCCGTATCCGGGCGATGCGCCTTTTCCGGATGGCGGACGCGCTTTTCGTCGCCGAGCGTCGTCCTGTCGAGAATGGTGACCATAAAAACCTGCTTTCAACCGCCTGCTTTTCAAGTTCTGCAGCGGGTTTCGTCAGTTCCTGACGAGTTTGGCAACGAATAGCAAAATGCAGGAGCCCACGAAACCCTGCACCAGGTAACCCAGCCATCCGCTGGCGACATGGATATCGGCACTTTCGAAGATGGCATTGGCAAGAACCGCGCCGACAATGCCGATCACGATGTTCATCAAAACGCCGAAGCGGAGGCCCATCAGGATGCCGGCGAGCCAACCCGCCAGACCGCCGATGATGATCGCTGCAATCCAACCCACACCCATGTCATGCTCCCGTCCAAAACCAGTCTGAAAGATATGGGCGGTGGGCCGCCCGTCTGCAATACATCGAGAATGCCCCTCATCCGGCTGCCGCCACCTTCTCCCCGTTTCGACGGGGAGAAGGACGCAAGCTGCGAACTCCAGTCCCTCTCCCCGTCAGAACGGGGAGAGGGTTAAGGTGAGGGGCGAATCCCAAATCAAGCGTTCAGCGCCCGGCCGTAAGCGTCGAGCACGCTTTCCTTCATCGTTTCCGAAATGGTCGGATGCGGGAAGATCGTGTGCATCAGCTCCTCTTCCGTCGTCTCCAGGTTCATGGCGACGACGAAGCCCTGGATGAGCTCGGTGACCTCGGCGCCGACCATGTGGGCGCCCAGGAGCTCGCCGGTCTTCCTGTCGAAGATCGTCTTGACGAGGCCCTGGTCCTCGCCGAGCGCGATCGCCTTGCCGTTGGCGACGAAGGGGAAGCGGCCGACGCGGATGTCGCGGCCCTGCTCTTTCGCCTTGGCTTCCGTGAGGCCGACCGAAGCCACCTGCGGGTTGCAGTAGGTGCAGCCCGGGATCTTCAGCTTGTCCATCGGATGGACGTTCGGCAGGCCGGCGATCTTCTCGACGCAGATGACCGCCTCGTGTTCGGCCTTGTGGGCGAGCAGCGGCGGGCCGGCGACATCGCCGATCGCATAGATGCCCGGCACGTTGGTCTTGCTGTAACCGTCGATGACGATGAAGCCGCGGTCGGTCTTCACGCCGGCGGCCTCAAGGCCGATGCCTTCGATATTGGCCTGCACGCCGACGGCGGAGATCATCCGGTCGGCGGTGATCTTCTCGGTCGAGCCGTCCTTCTTCTCGATCGTGGCGGTGATCGAATTGGCGCCCTTCTCCACCCTGGCGACCTTCGCCTCCAGATGGATCTTCATGCCCTGGCGCTCGAACTGCTTTTTGGCGAGCGCGGAGATTTCCGCATCCTCGACCGGCATGACCTGGCTCATGATCTCCACGACCGTCACGTCGACGCCCATGGTGCGGTAGAAGCTCGCGAACTCGATGCCGATCGCGCCCGACCCCATGACGAGCAGCGATTTGGGCATTTCCTCCGGCTTCATCGCCTCGAAATAGGTCCAGATCAGCTTGCCGTCCGGCTCGATGCCCGGCAGGGCGCGGGGACGGGCGCCGGTCGCGACGATGATGTGCTTGGCGGTATAGGTGCCCTCGCCCAGCGTGTTCTTCGGGACCGGGCCGACCGGCTCGACCGGCTTCTTCGCCGTCTTGCCGACGACGATCTCGCCGGGCTTGGTGATCTTCGCCTCGCCCCAGATGATGTCGACCTTGTTCTTCTTGAACAGGAAGCCGACGCCGTTGTTCATGCGGTGCGCGATGCCGCGCGAGCGGGCGACGATCGCCTTGATGTCCGGCTTGATCGAGCCTTCCAGCGTCAGGCCGTAATCCTTGCCGTGCTGGGCAGTGTGCAGCACGTCGGCGGAACGCAGCAGCGCCTTGGTCGGAATGCAGCCCCAGTTGGAGCAGATGCCGGCAAGATGCTCGCGTTCGACGACCGCGACCTTCATTCCAAGCTGGGCGGCGCGGATGGCGGCGATATAACCGCCCGGACCGGAACCGATAACGATGACGTCGTAGGATTGAGCCATTGCTTTCCTGCCTTTTCAACGGGCAACCGGCATCAGGCGGCTGCCTCGGGAATTCCTGAACTAGAGTCCGAGCATCATGCGGACGATGGGCTCGACGCCCCGGCCGATGGCGCGGGTATTTTCCGCATCGAGATGGATGCCGTCGACCGGCGTCGTTTTGGCAACAGAACCCGCATCGAAGAAGCCGCAGCCCATTTCATCGGCGAGATCACGGTAGAGCGAGGCAAGCATAGCCGACTCCTCCATGCTCCCCCTGTACAAGGCGCCGGTCAGCGGATTGGCCGTTTCGCAGAGTCTCGGCGGCGACACGACGAGGATTTCCGGCGGCTCGCATTCCTGTGCCCAATCATGGAAGCGGACAAGGCTGACGAGTTTCCTGATCCCCTGCCGCGCACCGATCGCCGTGCCGTGGATGATCGGCTTCATGTCGTTGGTGCCGAGCATGATGATCACAAGTTCCAGCGGCCCGTGGGTATGCAGGATCGTCGGCAGCAACCGCGCGCCGTTGCGGTCGCAATCCCCGAGCACGTCGTCATAGGCGGTGGTGCGGCCACCGAGCCCCTCGGCCACGACATTGACAGAAGGGCCAAGAGCGGCCTGCAGCACGCTCGGCCAGCGATCCTCGAAAGCATGGCGGCCGCCGGTCGCGGCATCCGTGCCCCAGGTCAGAGAATCGCCATAGCAGAGAACGGTCTTCATGCGGCCGCCCTCCAGCTCAGACGAGCATCGCCATGGGGTTTTCGATGTAGCGCTTGAAGGCCGAAGCAAGCTCGGCACCGAGCGCACCGTCGATGACGCGGTGGTCGAAGGCAAACGTCGCCGTCATCACCGTACCCACCTTGATCTCGCCGTTCTTAACGACCGGCTTCTCGATGCCCGCGCCGATCGAGACGATCGAGGCGTGCGGCGGGTTGATGATCGACGTGAAGTTGGAGACGCCGAACATGCCGAGGTTCGAAACGGCCGTCGTGCCGCCCTGGTACTCGTCCGGCTTCAGCTTCTTGTCACGGGCGCGCCTGGCCAGGTCCTTCATCTCGTTGGAAATGACGGACAGCGTCTTTTCCTCGGCCTTGCGGATGATCGGCGTGATCAGGCCGTCGGGGATCGCCACCGCGACGCCGACATCCGAATGCTTGTGCTTGACGCGGGCGGTCGAGGTCCAGGAGGCGTTCGCCATCGGCACGTCGCGCAGGGCCAAGGCCATCGCCTTGATGACGAAGTCGTTGACCGACAGCTTGAAGGCCGGAACCTCGCCCTTTTCCGTCTTCGTCACCGGCGCGGACTTGTTGATCTCGGCGCGCAGCTTCATCAGCGCGTCGATCTCGCAATCCATCGAGACGAAATAGGCGGGCACCGTCTGGTGCGACTCGGTGAGACGCGCGGCGATCGTGCGGCGCATGCCGTCATGCGGCAGAAGCTCGTAGGAGCCTTCCTCGAAGAGTTTCAGGACGGCATCGTCCGACAGGCCCTTGGCGAGCACCGGAGCCGGAGCGCCGGCAGGCTGCGGGGCTGCCGCCGGAGCAGCCTTGCCCGTGCCGGAGGCGACGGCCTTCTCGATGTCGGCCTTCACGACGCGGCCGTGCGGACCGGAACCGGTGACGGCGGAGATATCGATACCGGCTTCCTTCGCGAGGCGGCGGGCGAGCGGTGACGAGAAGAGACCGTTTCCAACGCCAGTGCCGCTTTGAGCCGAGGCTGGGGCGGCAACGGGTGCCTGTGCCGGTGCGGGCGCCGGTGCGGGCTCGGAAGCCTTCGGAGCAGGGGGCGCCTCGGCCTTGGGAGCCGGAGCGCCACCGCCGGAGGCAGCGGCCGAAACATCCTCGCCATCGGCGGCGAGGATCGCGATCAGGGCATTGACCTTGACCGCTTCGGTGCCGGCCGGCACGACGATCTTCGCGACCGTGCCTTCATCGACGGCTTCCACTTCCATGGTCGCCTTGTCGGTTTCGATCTCGGCGATCACATCGCCGGACTTGACCTGGTCGCCTTCCTTGACGAGCCACTTCGAAAGGTTGCCCTCTTCCATGGTCGGCGAAAGGGCAGGCATGGTGATGTTGATCGGCATCGAAACAACCTCCCCTTATTTGTAGCAGACGGTTTTGACCGCCTGGACGACTTCGCCGACATTCGGCAGAGCCAGCTTTTCAAGGTTCGCCGCGTAAGGCATCGGAACGTCCTTGCCGGCGATCGTCAGGACCGGCGCATCGAGATAGTCGAAGGCCTGCTGCATGACGCGGGTGGCGATTTCCGTGCCGACCGAGTTCTGCGGATAACCTTCCTCGACGGTGACGAGGCGGCCGGTCTTCTTGACCGATTCGATGACGGTCGGCAGGTCCATCGGGCGAAGGGTGCGCAGGTCGATCAGCTCGACGTCGATGCCTTCCTTGGAAAGCTCCTCGACCGCCTTCGTCGCATAGGTCATGCCGATGCCGAAGGAGACGATCGTGGCGTCCTTTCCGGTCTTGTGGATGCGCGCCTTGCCGATCGGGAGCACGAAATCATCGAGCTTCGGCACTTCGAAGGAGTGGCCGTAGAGGATTTCGTTTTCCAGGAAGATGACCGGATTCGGATCGCGGATCGCAGCCTTGAGCAGCCCCTTGGCGTCGGCTGCCGTATAGGGGACGACGACCTTGAGGCCCGGAATGCTCGAATACCAGGCGGAATAATCCTGGCTGTGCTGGGCGGCAACGCGGGCAGCGGCACCGTTCGGGCCGCGGAACACCATCGGTGCACCCATCTGGCCGCCGGACATGTAGAGCGTCTTGGCGGCGGAGTTGATGATCTGGTCGATCGCCTGCATGGCGAAGTTGAAGGTCATGAACTCGACGATCGGCTTCAGGCCCGCCATGGCGGCGCCGACGCCGACGCCGGCAAAACCGTGTTCGGTGATCGGCGTGTCGACCACACGGCGCGGACCGAATTCCTGCAGAAGGCCTTGCGTGATCTTGTAGGCGCCCTGGTATTCGGCAACCTCCTCGCCCATGACGAAAACGTCCTCGTCGCGGCGCATCTCTTCGGCCATCGCGTCGCGGAGCGCTTCGCGCACCGTCATGGTCACCATTTCGGTGCCGGCCGGGATATCCGGATCGGAAGCGACGTCCACCTTCGGCTGAGCCGGGACCTTGGTATCTGCGGCAGCCGTCGGCTCCTCCGCCGACTGGCGGGCCTTGCCGCCGGCAGCATCGGAGGCGGCGGCCGGAGTATCGGCATCGGCCTTCGGGGCGGCCTGCGCGGAAGAACCGATGGAATCGGCGCTTTCGCCTTCGGCGAGCAGTACGGCGATCTTGGTGTTGACCTTGACGTTTTCGGTGCCGGCCGGAACGAGCAGCTTGCCGATGACGCCTTCGTCGACGGCTTCCACTTCCATGGTCGCCTTGTCGGTTTCGATCTCGGCGATCACGTCGCCGGAGGTAACCTTGTCACCTTCATTTTTCAGCCATTTGCTGAGCGTGCCTTCCTCCATGGTCGGGGAAAGGGCGGGCATAAGGATATCGATAGGCATGAGTTCCCTCCCCTCGATCAAAGCAGGATATCGGTGTAGAGCTCGGACGCATCCGGCTCCGGATCGGCCTGGGCGAAATCGGCCGAGTCGGCGACGATGTCGCGGACGTCCTTGTCGATCGCCTTCAGCTCGTCCTCGCTCGCCCAGCCCTTTTCGAGAAGACGGGCGCGTACCTGCTCGATCGGGTCGTGCTCGGAGCGCATCTTCTGCACTTCGTCCTTGGAGCGATACTTCGCCGGGTCGGACATGGAGTGGCCGCGATAGCGGTAGGTCAGCATTTCGAGGATGATCGGCCCCTTGCCGGAGCGGCACCATTCGATCGCCTCGTCGGCGGCAGCCTTCACGGCGCGCACGTCCATGCCGTCGACCTGGTAGCCCGGGATGCCGAAGGAGGCGCCGCGCTGCGAGAAATCGGCCTGCGCGGTGGCGCGGGCGGTGGAGGTTCCCATGGCGTAGCGGTTGTTCTCGATCACGTAGACGACCGGCAGCTTCCACAGGTTGGCCATGTTGAAGCTTTCGTAGACCTGGCCCTGGTTGGCGGCGCCGTCACCGAAATAGGCGGTGCTGACGGCATTGTTGCCGCGATACCTGTTGGCGAAGGCCAGACCGGTGCCGAGGGACACCTGCGCGCCGACGATGCCGTGGCCGCCGTAGAAATTCTTTTCCTTGGAGAACATGTGCATGGAGCCGCCCTTCCCCTTGGAATAGCCGCCCCGGCGCCCCGTGAGCTCGGCCATGACGCCGCGCGCGCTCATGCCGGTCGCCAGCATGTGGCCGTGGTCGCGATAGCCGGTGATGACCTGGTCGCCTTCCTTCAGCGCCATCTGCATGCCGATAACGACAGCTTCCTGGCCGATATAGAGGTGACAGAAGCCGCCGATGAAGCCCATGCCGTAAAGCTGGCCTGCCTTTTCCTCGAAGCGGCGGATCAGCAGCATGTCGCGGAAGGCCTTGAGTTCCTCTTCCTTGCTGAACTCGGCGAAGGTGCCGCCGTTGAAATCCTTCTTGGCCGGCTTGGATGCCGTCCGGGTAGCAGACTTTGCCGCGGATTTGCGGCCGGATACAGACGCGGTCTTGGTCGGCGCCATTCATCCCTCCCTGTATGCTGCGTTGAAAGCGGTCGGATGTCCCGGCGCATCATCCTGCCGGAAACCCGCTCTGGTTCGGGGCGTACCATAGGGAAGAAACCATGCCCCAGCAATGCCATAAATGCATGGCTCACATTCCGCGCAACATACTGAAAATACATGCGAAATGTGAAGTTAACCGGATTTCGGTTAATTCAGAAATAGTTATTGAAGATGACGATTTCGTCCGGGCGCGACACGTTGAGCTGGTAACGGGCGATCTCGTCGAGCATGTCCCTTTCCAGCGAACCGTCGCTCATCAGCTGCACCTGCCGCTCCAAGGCCTCCCGCCTGGCGGTCAACCGGGCGAGATCCTCCGCCCGCGCCTGCCGCTGGCGCTCGAATTCCTCCGTGGCGATCAGGCCGAGATCACCATGCACGGAATGATAGCCAAAGTATGAAAGAAAGGCGACGGTGATGGCAGGAAGGACGAAACGGCCGAATTTTCTTTTCTTGTGATGCTTGGTCCACATGCCAAATCTACGCCTAGCCACGCTTTTTACGGAGATCGCACAAATCGATCCGGAAGAATTTCAAGTTCGCAGAACTTGATTAAGCAATCGCTAACTAGAATCGAGTCCATGCGGACTTCATGGCGCGGCGGCTTCATGGACAAAGCGCCAATTGCGGAGCACGCCTCCTCTTCTCCCCAGCGGGGGAGAAGTGCCGAGCAAAGCGAGGCGATGAGGGGGTTCGCACACGGCAAACTTTTCGCCCACCGGTTTGGCTTCGCCCCCTTCATCCGGTCCTTCGGACCACCTTCTCCCCGTCGGGGAGAAGGTGGGAGCAAGCGGCCTGCTCCCGGCTCCTGATGTAAAACTCAAGCCTTCAGGATCGAGCGGCCGGCGTAAGCTGCCTGCGGGCCCAGCATTTCCTCGATGCGGATGAGCTGGTTGTACTTGGCCGTACGGTCGGAGCGCGACAGCGAGCCGGTCTTGATCTGACCGCAATTGGTGGCGACCGCGAGGTCGGCGATCGTCGAATCTTCCGTCTCGCCCGAGCGGTGCGACATGACGGCCGTGTAGGCCGCCTTGTGGGCGGTCTCGACGGCGTCGAGCGTTTCGGTCAGCGAGCCGATCTGGTTGACCTTCACCAGGATGGAGTTGGCGACGCCCATCCTGATGCCGTCGCGCAGGCGGGCCGAATTGGTGACGAAGAGATCGTCGCCGACGAGCTGAACCTTGGAGCCGATCTTGTCGGTCAGGAGCTTCCAGCCGTCCCAGTCGTCTTCCGCCATGCCGTCTTCGATCGAGATGATCGGATATTTGGCGACGAGCTCGGCCAGGTATTCGGCCATGGCGCCCGATTCCAGCGTACGGCCTTCGCCTTCCATCTCGTACTTGCCGTTCTTGAAGAACTCGGTGGAGGCGCAATCGAGGCCGAGATAGATGTCCTCGCCCGGACGGTAACCGGCCTTCTCGATGGACTTCATGATGAAATCGAGCGCTTCGGGCGCGCTCTTCAGGTTGGGTGCGAAACCGCCTTCGTCGCCGACATTGGTGTTGTGGCCGCCGGCATGCAGCTCCTTCTTCAGCGTGTGGAAGATTTCCGAACCCATGCGCACCGCATCGCGCAGCGTCTCGGCGCCGACCGGCATGATCATGAATTCCTGGAAGTCGATCGGGTTGTCGGCATGGGCGCCGCCGTTGATGATGTTCATCATCGGGACCGGCAGGAGATGAGCGCCCGCGCCGCCGACATAACGGTAAAGCGGCAGGCCGGCGGATTCGGCGGCAGCCTTGGCGACGGCGAGCGAGACGCCGAGGATGGCGTTGGCGCCGAGGCGCGACTTGTTCGGCGTGCCGTCGAGCGCGATCATCGTCCGGTCGACATGGATCTGGCTTTCGGCATCGAAGCCGCCGATCGCATCGAAGATTTCCGTGTTGACGGCCTCGACGGCCTTTTCGACGCCCTTGCCGAGATAGCGCTTGCCGCCGTCGCGCAATTCGACCGCCTCATGCGCGCCGGTCGACGCGCCCGACGGAACGGCCGCGCGGCCCATGGAACCGTCTTCGAGGTAGACATCCACTTCGACGGTGGGGTTACCGCGGCTGTCGAGGATTTCGCGGGCGATGATATCGGTGATGGCGGTCAAAAGACTCTCCCTGGCTTGAACGTCGGGTCTATGTGGTTCGGGGTCACTGAAAATGTCTCATAGTCAATGACACGAAAATTACAATGCGGCCGCTTTTCGCGCTTTTTCAGGCGGCGTGTCAGGGCGCCTTGGCGACAGCATCCAGCGCGAGCAGCTTTTCGAGCAGCCGCGGCATGTCCTTCAGATGCACCATGTTCGGACCGTCGGACGGCGCGTTGTCCGGGTCCTCATGCGTCTCGATGAAGACGCCCGCGACGCCGACTGCGACGGCTGCCCGCGCCAGGGTCTCGACGAACTCCCGCTGCCCGCCGGACGAAGCGCCCTGCCCGCCCGGCTGCTGCACGGAATGGGTGGCATCGAAGATGACCGGCGCGCCCAGCGCCGCCATGATCGGCAGCGAGCGCATGTCGGAGACCAGCGTATTGTAGCCGAAGGAAGCGCCGCGCTCGCACAGCAGCACGTTCGGGTTGCCGCTCTGGGTGAACTTGGCGAGCACGTTCTTCATGTCCCACGGCGCCAGGAACTGGCCCTTCTTGACGTTGATGACACGGCCGGTCTTGGCGGCGGCGACCAGCAGGTCCGTCTGGCGGGAGAGGAAGGCCGGAATCTGCAGGATATCGACCGTCTTCGCGACGATCGCGCATTGCTCTTCAGTATGGATGTCGGTCAGAACCGGAAAGCCGAACTCCTTCTTCAGGTCGGCGAAAATCTCCATGGCGCTTTCGAGCCCGATGCCGCGCTTGCCGGAAATCGAGGTGCGGTTCGCCTTGTCGAAGGACGATTTGTAGACGAGCCTGATGCCGAGCCTGCCGCAGAGTTCCTTCAGCGCGCCCGCCATCATGAAGGCATGGTCGCGGCTTTCCATCTGGCAGGGACCGGCGATCAGCGACAGGCGCGCATCCTGCGCAAACAGCACCCTGCCCTCCCCTTCGCCGAGGGAAACACGCGGATTGGGGGACACTTCCATGACACTATTCCTCGAAACCGAACATGGCGCCCTGGCCGGGCGCCGCCTGCACCAGGACACGGCCTTCCCGGCGGACGAATGCCACGTCATTAGCAGCAAGGATGATCTCTGTCACGGCAAGATCGGCCGTCTTGAAGATGACCGCGCGGCCCCGGAGCCCCCCGGCATCCGGGATCGGCGCGAGCGCGAATTCCGCTTCGATATCCTGATCCCGCGCGATCCGGATGCGGGCATTGGCGGCGGCAAGCCTGACGAAGTGCGGCTCGATCTCCGCTTCCGTCATCAGCACCTGCTCCATCAGCGGAGCGAACTCGCCGGGCGCCGGGGCGGAAAGAACGATCTCGCTCAAACCCGTGACCACATTGGCGTGGCGCTCCAGTTCGCCGCGATCGGCCGGCAGCGGATTGACGCGCTGACAGGAGAAGAGGAAGAAATCCGGCGCCCGCTCATCGCCCGCAAAGGCCAGCCGGAAGCTTGCCTCGGTCTTAGAACCGTCCGGCATCTTCACGCCGCGGGAAAACTCCAGGATATCGCCCGCCGAAACGCCCCTGAGCTTGAAGCGCTCATGATCGGCAGCGGCATCGACCGTGGCGACCACGAGCGCGGAAAGGCCCTGGCTCATCTTCGCCTTGCGGAAGGCAAGGTCGCGCGCGGTGAAGACATTGCCGCGCTTGGCCGCCGCAGACGCATGACGCCGGTTGGCGATCGCCAGCGGCTCCAGATAGGTGCCGTCCGGGAGGAACACGCAGGCATTGGCCGTGCCGAACGGGTGGAACGCGTCGGGCGCCACGGTAAACCCAAGTTCGGACAGCCGCGAGCGCGCGAGCGCAAGCTCCGCGGCCGGCAGAACGAGATGATCGATCGGTCTTGCATTCACGCGATGGCCCCCAGGATCCAGTACCGCAAAATTACATTGGCAGCGGACGGGTTCCGCGCAAGTGGAGATGAGAGAGATATGTGGCGCGCTTCCATGAAGAAAAAATCACCATACTTCACTAAAATTTAGGGACTTGCGGAACACATATGGAACATATAGTGTCCGTTCTGGATTTGTTTCCGACTCTCAGGGTGCCAAAACATGCTCACGCGCAAACAGCAGGAATTGCTTCTGTTCATTCACGAACGCATGAAGGAATCCGGCGTGCCGCCTTCCTTCGACGAGATGAAGGATGCGCTCGACCTCGCATCGAAGTCCGGCATCCACCGGCTGATCACGGCACTCGAGGAGCGCGGCTTCATCCGCCGCCTGCCGAACCGGGCGCGGGCGCTGGAAGTCATCAAGCTGCCGGAAGCCTATCAGCCGAGCCTGCAGCCGCGGCGCGGCTTCTCGCCGAGCGTCATCGAAGGCAGCCTCGGCAAGCCGCAGCCTGTCGCCGCACTCCCTGCGAAGCCCGCGGCGAACGACGATGCGTCCAATGCCACCACGGTTCCCGTCATGGGCCGCATCGCGGCGGGCGTGCCGATCTCGGCGATCCAGAACAACACGCACGACATCGCCGTGCCGGTCGAAATGCTCGGTTCCGGCGAACATTACGCGCTTGAGGTCAAGGGCGATTCGATGATCGAGGCCGGCATTCTCGACGGCGACACCGTGATCATCCGCAACAGCAATACGGCCAATCCCGGCGATATCGTCGTGGCTCTCGTGGACGACGAGGAAGCGACGCTGAAGCGCTTCCGCCGCCGCGGCGCCTCGATCGCGCTCGAAGCCGCAAACCCGGCTTACGAAACCCGCATTTTCGGCCCCGACCGGGTGAAGATCCAGGGCAAGCTCGTCGGCCTCATCCGCCGCTATCACTGATCAGCGGCCGGAGCGCTTCCGGCAGCATCGGGTTGAATGTCCTGTTCCGCCAGTCGTAATTGCGGTGTCGGGTCCACGGGCGGTCCTGGCCGGCCATGGCAGTGTGGATCCGCCATTGGCGGATGTCTGTGGCGCCGTTGAGAAATATTTCAATGGCGCCGGTCTTGCGCAGCGTATCGCCGTTGATCATCAGCGCGCCGGAGCGGCAGCGGTCGAAACGGGCACGCGGCGCGATGACGAAATTGGCGGCGTCGCAGGCCGCACCCGCATAACGGCCGTCCTCCACGGCAGCGACGATGACGCCTTCGGCGGTCCTCGCGGCGCACCAGGCGCGGGGCGTGCAGATGAAACGGCCGGCGGGGGCCTGCCTGATGCCGGCTCGGGCAGCTTCGGTCTCCTCCGCGGTCAGATCACGGCGTTCATTTGCGCCGGCACCTGCGGATTTCGGTCCGGGCGATTTCGTATCGGGGGGCCTGTCCCTCGGCGGCGACATTTCCGGTTTCACGGGATCGCCGATGAGCAGCGCGCGCTTCCACTGACCGTAGACGAAATCCGGCGGGCGGCTGCGGTTCGTCGCAACGCCCTCCCCGCCCGGCAAAGCGACCATTGTTCCATCCTCCGAGACCAGCAGATCGGCCAAGGGTTTCGAGCGCTCTTGCCAGGAGAGCAGCAAGGCCGCGGCAAGGAACGGAATACCGAGAAGCCGGAGCCTGGTTCGCAAGAGTGTCAGCAGCAGGAAGCCCGCGGTCGCCACGGTCAGGAACCAGGCATGCTGGCGGCCGATACCGACATCGCCGCCCCAGGCCGCCACGTGCCTGGCGATGGCGATCACCGCCTCCAGACCGAGCCCCATGAGTTTCAGGAAGGGTGCATCGAGCCCGAAGGGCATCAGCAGCATGCCGATCAGACCCGCCGGCATGACCACGAAGGAGATGACCGGCATGGCGGCAAGATTGGCCGCCAGCCCGTAGGTCGTCAGGCGATGAAAGTGCTCGACGGAAAAGATCGCCGTGGAGATGCCGCCGATCAGCGAGGTCACGAAGATTCCGGCGACGAAATTCCATGAGGCCAGGACGGGGGTCACCACGGGGTAACGGAACGGCAGCGGTTCGGGATCGCGCTTTTCCGCCCGGTGCTTCCAGAGCGCGTAGCCTGCCACCAGGGCTGCGGTCGCGGCAAAAGACATCTGGAAGCTGGGGCCCAGGATTTCCGAAGGCGAGATGGCGATGATGATGAGGGCGGAGAGCGCCACATTGCGCAGGCTGATCGACGGCCGGTCGAAGAAGACCGCGACGAGCATCACCGCCATCATGATATAGGCGCGCTCCGCCGACACCCCGAAACCGGAGATCAGGTAATAGGCGGTCGCCATGAGAAGCGCGCCGAGTGCGGCGATCTTCTTGACCGGATAGGCTTGCGCAAAGCCGGTGAAGAACGAAAGCGCCGTGCGGACCCCGACGAAGAAGATGCCGGCCGCGAGCGCCATGTTGAGCCCCGAGATCGCGACGATATGGGCAAGCCCGGAAAGCCGCAGCGCCTCGATCGTCTCTTCCGAGATCGCCCGGCGCTTGTCGGTCACGATCGCGGCGGCGAACGCGCCGGCATCGCCCGGCACTCTTTCGCGGATATGGCTCGCGATCGCGCTGCGCAGGTCGAAAAGCCGCCTTTCGAGCTCCGCATGCCAGGCGTGCGGCGCTGCCGGGTCCGACTCCTGTTTCGGCGTGCCGTAGAAGAACCCAATGGCGCCTATGCCGTCGAAATAGGAGGAGAAGGCGAAATCGTTGAGCCCCGGCAGCGCCGGGCCGGAAGGCGGCGAGATGCGTACCCGGCCGCTGATCGTCTCGCCGGTTTCGACCGGCGCGTGGCGCGCCCTCGCCAGCAGCGACACCCGCTCCGGCGGACGCCTGACCTCGGGACCGGTCGTCCGCTCGACGCGGACCACGTACCGCCAGCGTCCGTCCGCATCGACCTCGCGCCTTTCGACCACGCCCGCCAGCTCGGTCGTCACTGGTGAATCGAGAACGACCGTGCCCCGCCGCCAGGCCTCAAGCTCGGCCAGCATCATGCCGCCGAGAAAAAGGGCCATGCCGAGCGGAAGGATGCGCACCCCGCCGGCACGGTGCCGCGTGACGGCCGCAAGCGCGGCAAACGTGCAGAACGCCAGAAAGAACGGCCAGAAGGGCGGGCTTTGCGGCAAAGCGAACCAGCACGCGGCGCCGGCCCCGACAACGACAGGGAGGAAGAGAAAAGCGTGCCCGTGCGCGGCCTCTTCCGCAAGCATGGCCGGGCTATCACGCCAGACGCGGCGCAAACGGCCGAGCCCCCGACGCAAGGCACTTCCCTGCGTGTGGACCACAGCCGGCCTCTTCTCGAACGGAACAGGCGCGGGATCACGAAGCGCGTCCGAGTCGGAGGCGCCTCCGTTCCGCAGCCGATCGGGCGGCGCGGAAGCCGGCCGCCGCACCCTGATCAGTTTCGGGAACGCAGTGTCTTCCGACATGAAACGCCCAGCCGCCCAGTCGCCAAAAACTTGCGACGGTGCAACCTGCGCGCTTCCCGGCATGCCGTCAACTGTCCGGGAAATCTCGGCAATCCGGGCAGGTCCAATCGCCCTGCAACAGCAAGTTGGATATCCAAGCAAAAGTGGTTGGCCGAGATATTTTCGCGCTGCACAAAATGCCGCCAGGACAGCTTGGCATCAGCTTTAGGATCATATAGCAAGGCATGGGACGCTTAATTCTTGTGGCGCTTTTTAGGCGCCACGCCGCCAAAAGGTTGGAGGATCAGCATGACGGATAAAAGCGCAAACGTGGTACTGGGCGACAAGAAAGTCGAGCTTCAGGTAAGGTCGGGTTCCATCGGTCCGGACGTGATCGATATCGGCTCGCTCTACAAGCAGACCGGTGCCTTCACCTACGACCCGGGCTTCACCTCGACGGCCTCCTGCGAATCCAAGATCACCTATATCGACGGCGACGAAGGCATCCTGCTGCATCGCGGCTACCCGATCGAACAGCTCGCCGAGCATGGCGACTTCCTGGAAACCTGCTATCTGCTCCTCTACGGTGAACTGCCGACGGCCGCACAGAAGAAGGACTTCGACTACCGCGTCACGCACCATACCATGGTGCACGAGCAGATGAGCCGCTTCTTCACCGGCTTCCGCCGCGACGCCCATCCGATGGCCGTCATGGTCGGAACGGTCGGTGCGCTCTCGGCCTTCTACCACGACTCGACCGACATCACCGACCCGCATCAGCGCATGGTCGCTTCGCTGCGCATGATCGCCAAGATGCCGACCATCGCCGCGATGGCCTACAAGTACCACATCGGCCAGCCGTTCGTTTATCCGCAGAACAACCTCGACTACGCGTCCAACTTCCTGCGCATGTGCTTTGCCGTTCCGTGCGAGGAATACGTGGTCAATCCGGTTCTCGCGCGTGCCATGGACCGCATCTTCATCCTGCATGCCGACCACGAGCAGAACGCGTCCACCTCGACCGTCCGCCTCGCCGGCTCCTCCGGCGCCAATCCGTTCGCCTGCATCGCGGCCGGCATCGCCTGCCTCTGGGGCCCGGCACATGGCGGCGCCAACGAAGCGGCACTCAACATGCTGCAGGAAATCGGCTCGGTCGACCGCATTCCGGAATATATCGCCCGCGCCAAGGACAAGAACGACCCGTTCCGCCTCATGGGCTTCGGCCACCGCGTCTACAAGAACTACGACCCGCGCGCCAAGATCATGCAGAAGACCACGCATGAGGTTCTCGGCGAGCTCGGCCACAAGGACGATCCGCTGCTGCAGGTCGCCATGGAGCTGGAGCGCATCGCGCTCACCGACGAGTATTTCATCGAGAAGAAGCTCTACCCGAACATCGACTTCTATTCGGGCATCACGCTGAAGGCGATGGGCTTCCCCACCACCATGTTCACCGTGCTCTTCGCGCTCGCCCGCACCGTCGGCTGGATCGCCCAGTGGGCCGAGATGATCGAGGATCCGGAACAGCGCATCGGCCGTCCGCGCCAGCTCTATACCGGCGAGCCGAAGCGCGACTACCTGCCGATCTCCAAGCGCTGATCGACGCTTGATCGACATGGAAAACCCGGTCAGCGATGACCGGGTTCAGACTGCTGACAAACCTTTCGGCATATCCGGCGTCATCCTCGGCCTTGTGCCGAGGATCTGCTCGCCTTGCCAAGGGATTGGCTTCATGGGGATAACTTCCAAGGCTTGACGCGGTCAGATGCTCGGGACAAGCCCGAGCATGACGAAAGAGAAGTTGTCGCCCTTCAGCAAGATGAACCCGGTCAGCGATGACCGGGTTTTTTCTTGTCCAGAATTTCGAGAACCGTCCCTGCGGCGGCCTCGCCCGGCGGCACCGGCACTTGCAGCCGCTGCCAGGTGAGATCGAAGCCTTCGATCATGGCGCGCCGCTGCGGCGTATCCGATGAAAGGCGCTCGGCCCAGCGGCACAGGCTGCCCGCCCGCACCACTTCATTGATATATTCCGGGACCACGGGATAGTCCGCGATCAGGTTCGGGAGCGCGCCCGACCAGATCTTGATCCGCTTCGACATGAGCGTGATCAACCAGTCCGCCTTATAGGCCGAGACGACCGGCACGTTCGACAAGGCCAGTTCGAGGATGACGGTTCCGGAGGCTGCGATCGCCGCATCGGCTTCCGCGAAGGCTGCCCATTTGCTCTCTGCGCCGACGGTGATCTCCGGCTGGACCGGCAGGCCTGCCGCCATTTCGCGCACCAGCCTTTCCTGGCGCGGCACGGTCGGCAGCAGGAAGCGGGTCGGCCCGTTGCGCGAGACGAATTCGCGCGCCGCCTCGCCGAAGATCGGCAGGAGCGCCCTGATCTCGGCCGATCGCGAGCCCGGCAGAAGCAGGATGGTCTTCTCGTCGCCTTGCACCCTCACCGGCCGTTCGGCGCGGATGCCGCGAACCTTGAGGAGTGCCGGATCGTCGGTCAGCCGGTGGCCGACGAACGTGGTCTCCGGCCCGCCGAGCCGCTTCATCGCCTCCGGCTCGAAGGGCAGAACGGCAAGCACGTGATCGACATAGGCGAGCATCGCCGTCGCGCGATATTCCTTCCAGGCCCAGACGCTCGGGCAGACATAGTCTACGATCGGCAGGTCGGGCAGAGCCGCCCGCACCTTCTTCGCGACGCGATGGGTGAAATCCGGACTGTCGATGATGACGAGCACGTCCGGCCTTGCGGCAACGATCGCCGCCGCCGTCTGGTTGATCCGCCGGATCAGGTTCGGCAGACGGGCGAGCACCTGCGTCAATCCCATGATCGACAGTTCGGAAAAGTCGAAGAGCGATGCGAGACCCTGTGCTTCCAGGGCTTCGCCGCCGACGCCGATCAGTTCGACCGGTCCGTCATGGGCAGCCTTCAGCGCCGCAATCAAATCGCCGCCCAGGAGGTCGCCCGAGACTTCGCCGGCGATGACGCCGACCTTCAAGGTCCTGCTCATGACAATCCTCCGTCAGGCAATCCTCCGTTCGGCAAACCGGGATCGATACCGCAGACGAAGATGCCGGCGGCATCCGCCGCGGCGATCATCTTCTCCTCTTCCAGCACCAAAGCGCGTCCGGCCTCGATGGCGACACCGGCGAGCCCAGCCTTCACGGCGTTCGCGACGGTCGACGGGCCGACGGCCGGGAGGTCGGCGCGCATATCCTGCTGCGGTTTGCAGAGCTTGACCAGCACGCCCTTGCGGCGGGCCGAGATGCGCCCCTCGGCGCGCAGGGCGGCGACGCGTTCCAGCATGCGATCGGTCCCTTCCACGCCCTCCAGAGCCACGATCCGTCCACCGACGCTCACCGCCCCCTGACCGATATCGAGCTCCCCCAGACGTCTTGCGGCTTCGGATGCCTTTTCGATATCGCGGCGGTCTTCGTCCGAGGGGGAATGGGCGCCGAGCGGACCCGTCCTCGCCAGCAGTCCGGGTGCGATTTCATGCGCGCCGATCACGCGGCAGCCCTGGGCCTCGATGATGCCGATCGCCACCTGCAGCAGCGCGTCGTCGCCGCCGGAAACGAGCGTGCGAACCAGCAAGGGCAGTTTGCGCAGCGCCTTCCAGTTCGGACGGATGTCCCGCCAGTCGGGCCTTCGGGTGACGCCGCCGGAAAGCACGACCCGATCGATGCGCTTCTCCCGGAAAAGCCGGTCGAACCCGGCAATGTCGGCAATGTTCGCGCTTGCGGTCTCGAAGCCTTCGAACCGCTGATCGGATTCGTTGCGCAGCGGGATGATGAAAGGGTCCTCGCCGGCCGCGCGCGCGGCCTCCGCCAGATGGACCGGCAAAGATCCGTTTCCGGCGATGATCGCCAGCCGGCCCTTCGGCTCAAGGCTTGAGAGGCCGCCGGTCACGAGGGATCAGCCCTTGCCGCGGAACGGCGAAGAAAGCGCCCGGTCGCTGTCGGCGGCGATGAAATCGAGAATTTCCATCACTTCCTTGCAGTCGGCGTAATCGTCACGGATGGCCGCCGCATTGTTGCGGATATTCCCCTCGCCTTCGAAAATCTGCTTGAAGGCGCGCCGCACGGTATGGATCGTCGAGCGTTCGATGCCGGCGCGCGTCATGCCGACCACGTTGAGCCCGCCCAGGATTCCCGGGTTGCCGTTCAGCATGCCATAGGGAATGACGTCGTAATTGACGGCCGAAAGCCCGCCGATGAAGGCCTGGCGGCCGATGCGGGTAAACTGGTGCACCGCGCAGCCGCCGCCCAAAATCGCCCGGTCCGCGACATGCACATGGCCGGCCAGCATGACATTGTTCGACATGATGATGCCGTCGCCGAGCCGGCAATCGTGCGCCACATGGGAATTCGCCAGGAACAGGCAGTTGCTGCCGACGACGGTCTTGCCGCCGCCGCCCACCGTGCCGCTGTTCATCGTGACGCCTTCGCGGATGGTGCAGTTGTCGCCGACCACCAGCGATGAATCCTCGCCGGCCTCGTGAAGGCTCTGGGAGACGCCGCCGATCACCGCCATCGGAAAGATGCGGCAATTGCGGCCGATCTGCGTATTGCCCGTCACCACCGCATGCGACATCAGCTCGACGCCGTCCTTCAGCACGACACGCGGACCGACATGCGAAAAGGGACCGACGACGACATTCTCGCCGATAACGGCACCGTCTTCGACAACCGCAAGCGGATGGATGCGTGCGCTGGCTGCAATCCTATTCATTCACTTCCCTTGCGCATCATCGCGCCGATATCCGCTTCCGCAACCAGTACGCCATCCACCTTGGCGTCGCAATGGAACTTCCAGATATTGCCGCGCTGCTTCTGCTTGGTGACGTGGTATTCGACCCGGTCGCCCGGAACGACCGGCTTGCGGAAACGGGCGTTGTCGATGGTCATGAAATAGACCAGGTATCCGCCCTCGCCTTCCTTGCGCGCGCAGATGGCGCCTGCCGTCTGGGCCATGCCTTCGATCAGAAGAACGCCCGGCATGATCGGACGGTCCGGAAAGTGGCCCGAGAAATGCGGTTCGCTGGCCGTTACGTTCTTGATGCCGATCGCGGAATTGTCGCCGTCGATCTCGACGATCTTGTCGACCAGCAAAAAGGGGTAACGGTGAGGCAGCAGCTTCATGATTTCCTGAATATCGGCCGCACCGAGCTCCGGCTTGGTCTCATCAGTCATTTTTCTTCTCTCCTTTACGCTTCGCCCGCTCGTCCGACCGCGCCATGATTTCAGCCATGTCGCGCAGGAAATCCTGCAGCGGACGGGCCGGAATCCCACCGTACCGGGCTCCGGCCGGAATATCTGCCACCACGCCGCTCATGGCCGCAATCTGCACGCCGTCGCCAATGGAGATATGTCCATTGATACCGGTGGCGCCGCCGATCATCACGCCGTTGCCGATCTTCGCCGAACCGGCAATCCCCACCCCGGCGACGATGCCGCAATGGCGGCCGATGCGGACGTTATGCCCGACCTGGACCTGATTGTCGATTTTCGTGCCCTCGCCGATCACCGTATCGTCCATCGTGCCGCGGTCGATCGTCGTGTTGGCGCCGATCTCGACATTGTCCTGGATGATGACGCGGCCGACCTGCACGATCTTCAGCATGCCCTTCGGACCGGGCGCATAACCGAAACCGTCCTGGCCGATGCGGGCGCCGTTGTGGACGATGACACCGTTGCCGATAAGCGAGGCCAGAATGCTCGCGCCTGCGGCTATCGTGCAATCGCGGCCTATCCTGACATCGGCGCCGATGACGGCGCCGGCGCCGATGCGGGTGCCGCTGCCGATTTCCGCCCGCGCGCCGATCACGGCCATGGGCTCGACCTCCACGCCCGGCTCGAGCTTGGCGGTCGGATCGACGAAAGCCGCCGGCGAGATGCCTGCGGGCGAGGACGTGACCGGTGCAGGCCGCAAGGCGACCGGATGCAGGATCGCTCCGGCCTGGGCAAAGGCCGTATGCGGCGTCTTCGTCAGCAGGACCGGAATATGCTCCGGAACGATCGGCCGGATCGAGGCGTCACACAGAATGGCGGACGCCTTGCAGCTTTCGAGCTCCTGCCGGTTCTTGCGGGAAAGAATGTAACAGATCTGCCCCTCGCCGGCACGCGTCACCGGCGCCACGGACCGGATCAACCGGTCGCCGGCGTCTGCGTCAAGCAGTTCTGCCCCAAGACGGGTGGCCAACTCGCGCAGGCTCACGCCTTCATGGGGCGGAAAGAATTCATTGGGGTCCATAAAGCCCGAACTCCAGAACAGATTTCCGCTCGCCGTCGCGAGCGGAAACGATCAGAACTGGTTCGCCATGCTGAACCGGAATTCCTGGGTCTCGTCGAAGTCTTCCTTGACGATCGGCTGGGCGTAGTCGAACCGGATGTTGCCGAACGGCGATGCCCACATGATGCCGGCGCCCACCGAAGCGCGCCACGACATGCCCGTACCCTCGACCCCGGTGGTGCCCGGGTTGACGTCGTTGCCGTAAAGCGTACCGGCATCGGCGAAGAAAGCAGCACGCAGGCCGAAATCTTCCGGGAAAGCCGGCATCGGCATGGATACTTCGGCGGAGGCCGTGAAGTAGGTGGTGCCGCCCAGGGAATCGCCGTGCTCGGTCGTCCGCGGGCCGATACCGTCGTTCTCGAAGCCGCGAATCTGGCGGCCGCCGATGGTGAACTGGTCGAAGACGTTCAGATCACCGCCGGTGGAGAAGACGTGACCGGCACCCACAGCGATGGAGCCGATGAGGTCAGCTTCGGTCGAAAGCGTCTGGAAATAACGTGCACGAGCCGAAATCTTGTAGAATTCGGAGTCCCCGCCGAGGCCGGCATATTCATGCGTGAACGTCGCGTAGATGCCTTCACGCGGCAGCGTCTGGCTGTCGAGCGTGTTGTAGGTGAGGGTCTGCGAGACTGAGGACTGGACCCACGGCGATCCGTCGATCAGATCGATGTAGGGGTCGGACACCCGGTTGTCCGCAGTGGTCGCCGGATCGCCGTCGGCGCCGAAAGCGCCGTCGTTCTCGTACTTGATTTCCTTATAGGTATAGCGGAACGTCGTCGCCAGATCCTCGGTGATCGGCGCCGTCACGCGCAACGTGACGCCCTGTTCCTCATAGTCGTAATAGTCGTTCGAAGACGTCGAACTCTTGAAGAGATCGAAGCCGGCCGCCAGGCGGTAACCGAGGAAATAAGGCTCGGTGAACGAAATGTTGTAGCTGCGGGCATCGTCGAGACCGCCGCCGACCGCGACGCGAATGAACTGGCCGCGACCCAAGAAGTTCTTCTCTTCGATCGACGCTTCCAGAATGAAGCCGTCGCCGCCGGCCGAGTAACCGGCACCGATACCGAACGAACCGGTCGGCTGATCTTCCACATCCACCACGACGACGACGCGATCCGGCGCGCTGCCCTGGGCGGTCGAGATGTTGACCGTCGTGAAATAGCCGAGCGCTTCCAGGCGGCGCTTGGCGCGCGAAATCATTTCCTGATTGAACGCATCGCCTTCGCTGAAGTCGAATTCGCGGCGGACGACATAATCGCGCGTGCGGGTATTGCCGCGGATCTCGATGCGCTCGACATAGGCGCGCTCGCCCTGATCGACGAGATAGGAGACGCCGATCGTATGGTTTTCCATGTTGCGGTCGCCGCGCGGCGTGACGCGGGCGAACGGATAGCCGGCTGCGGCGACGCGCTTGGAGATCGCCTCCATCGTCTTCTGGATCTCGCGGGCGTCATAGGTATTGCCGGCGCGGGTCTGGACGAGACCCTGAAGGTCCTCGCCGCTGATGCCATCCACCGTCGATTCGACACCGATGGCGCCATACTCGTAACGCTGGCCTTCCTCGACCGTGAAGGTGATGTTGTACTTGTTGTCGGCCTCGTCGAGAACGGCTTCCGACGAGATCACCCGGAAGTCCGGATAACCGTGATTATAGTAGAACTGGCGCAGCGCATCCTCGTCGGCGCGCAGCTTGTCCTCGCTGTAGACGTCCTTGCGGGTCAGGAAGGACAGCGGGCCGGATTCCTTGGTGATGATCACGGATTTCAGGCGGCCGTCGCCATAGGCCTGGTTGCCGACGAAATTGATGTCGGCGATCTTCGTGCGATCGCCTTCGTTGATGACGAAGGCGAGGTTGACGCGGCCCTGGCCGACCGGAGCGGTCTGGGTGGTGATCTCCACGTCGCTGCGGCCGATCGCACGATAGGCTTCGCGCAGACGCTCGATATCCGCGTTGATCATGGTCTGGCTGTAGGGGCCGAGCGGCTGGGTCTGCACCGCAGCCTGCAGCTTCTCGTCGGTGATCTTGCGGTTGCCGTTGAACACGACCTGGTTGACGAGCTCGTTTTCACTCACCGTCACGACCAGCGTGCTGCCGGAAACGCTGATGCGGACATCGGAAAAGTAGCCGGTCGAATAGAGCCGGCGTACGGATTCATCGATATCGTTGTTCGAAAAGCTGACACCCGGGCGGATGGTCAGATTGGAACGAACGGCTTCTTCGCCTGCCCTCTGAGCGCCGCGAACCTGTACATTCCGGATCACCGCCGCTTCGGCAGAAGGTGCAGAAGCAAGTACCAGTACACCTGCGCCCGATGCAACAACACTAGCAGACAGCGCAAACGCCGACACTGCGTTCAAAAACTTTGAACCAGCCTTCATTTTCAATTCTTACCTTTTCCCGTTGTCCCTCGGCGGGTGGAGCCCGACTCCGGCCACGTGTGTCGTTTTACCTTCTTTTGCCCTACAAGCAAGCTATCGTGTTAATTTCTGTTTACTTCCTTCTCATGCGTGACCCAATGGCCACGCAACTGTTATGAATATGGTGAATAAACAGTTTCCTTCATAATTTGAAGGACATCAACCGATCAGGTTGCTGATGTCGTTGAAGGTCGCGAAGACCATCAGGCTCAAAACCATCGCAAGGCCGATGCGGAAGGCGATCTCCTGCGCACCCGCTCCGAGCGGCCTGCCCCGCACCGCCTCGATCGCATAGAACACGAGATGCCCGCCGTCGAGAACCGGCACCGGCATCAGGTTCAAAAGCCCGATCGAGACCGACAGAACGGCGGCAAGCTGCACCACCGCGGCAAAACCTAGCGTCGCCATCTGGCCCGAAGCTTGCGCGACGCGCACCGGTCCGCCGAGCTGGTCGGCCTTCATGCGGCCGGTCACGAGATTGCCGATATAGCGGAACGTGCCGGTGATGATGTGGCCCGTTTCGCGGACGCCTTCGCCCACCGCCTGCAGCGGCGTGAAGCTCTCGACCCGGAAATTGCCCCTCTGCTCGTTGGTGACGATGCCGATCAGGCCGAGCTCGACCTTGTTGCCGAACTGGTCGGTGATCTCGCTCCGCTTCGGAACCATCGGCAGATCGATGTTCCGGCCGTCGCGCTCGACCGTCACGACGATCGGCGTTTCCGGACGGATGCTGACGTAGCGCCGCACGTCGTCGAAGGTCGAGATGCGCGAACCGTCGAGCGCCACGAGCCGGTCGCCCGGCTGCACGCCGGCGGCCAGCGCGGCGCTGTCCGGCTGCACCTCGGCGACGACCGGATCGGCGACGACCTTGCCATAGACGCTGAAGAGTACCGCGAAGATCGCGATCGCGAGAATGAAATTGGCGATCGGCCCGGCCGCCACGGTCGCGGCGCGCTTCCACAATCTGGCGCCGGCAAGCGTCTGCGCCTTCTCTTCCTCGCTCATGCCTTGAAGCCCGCTCGCATCCGGCAGGCTGGCCGCGTCCTCGTCGCCGAAGAACTTCACGTAGCCGCCGAGCGGGATTGCGGAAAGCTTCCAGCGCGTGCCGTGGCGATCGGTGAAGCCGAAGAGCTCCGGACCGAAACCCACCGAGAAGGCGGTGACCCGGATGCCGCACCAGCGCCCGACGAGATAATGTCCCATCTCGTGCACGAAGACGAGCAGCGAGAGCACGAGGATGAAGGGAATTATGTAGCCGGTGACGAAGCTGAGGATGGCCATCAAATTTTCCGTTTCAACAAGACATCGGTCGCGGCAACTTCAAAATCCGAAGAGGAAGCCTGCAACAGACGTATCAAGATGGCCCGTCGAGGCCGAGTAAACAAGAGTTAGCAGGAACGCCGCGAAACAGGCAAAAACGAGGCCGTCGACCCGATCCATGACGCCGCCGTGTCCCGGAATGAGGTGGCTCGAATCCTTCACCCCGAAACGGCGCTTGATGAAGGACTCGAAAAGATCGCCGACCTGGCTCGCGACGGACAGCAGGAAGGCGATCGCCACCGTCCAGAAGGACAGCCGCGAAAAGACGGCGAGCGTCAGCGCCGAACTCGCGATCACCCCCGAAACGGCGCCGCCGATCGCGCCCGACCAGGTCTTGCCGGGCGATATCCTCGGCGCCAGTTTCGGCCCCTGCAACGCCCGGCCGACGAAATAGGCGAGAATGTCGGTCGCCCAGACGACCGCGAAGATGAAGAGCGTGGCGACGAAGCCCGCCTGATCCTCACCACGGATCGCCGCAAGCGAAATCCCGCTCAGCCCCGCGTAGACGATGCCGCCCGGCAGCCACCAGCTTCCCCTGCGCCAGAGCACGAGGAGAACGGCCGTGATGGCCGAGCCGCCGAGAAGCGGAACCGCCAGATCGCTTTCGCCGAAGACGATATTGTAGGCGATCAGCAGGATTGCGACCCAGCCGAAGGCATTTGCCCGGAAGTCGCGCTCGGCGAGCCGGGTCACCGTCGACCATTCGTAATATATCAGGACGGCAATGGCCGCGGCGACGATGCGGAACGAAAAGCCGCCATACCAGGTGGCGGCGAGCACGGCCACCGCCAGAACGAGGCCCGATATGATCCGGCGCTTGAGCTCCGGGCTCATCAACCGCCCACCGCGGCGGTCTTGGCCGACAGGCCGCCGAAACGCCGGTCGCGCGAGGCGAAGATCTTCAGGGCACCGAAGAAGAGATTGCGGTCGAAATCCGGCCAGTAGTCCGGCAGGAAGACAAGCTCCGAATAGGCCGCCTGCCACAGAAGGAAGTTGGAGAGCCGCTCCTCGCCGCTGGTGCGGATGATGAGGTCGGGGTCGGGAATGTCGGCGGTATCGAGGCTCCGGCTGATCTTCTCGGCATCGATATCCGACGCCTTCAGAAGGCCCGCCTCGACATCGCGGGCGAGCTTCGCCACCGCGCGGGCGATCTCGTTTCTGGCGCCGTAGTTGAAGGCGATCACGAGCGTGAGGGCGGTGTTGTGCCGCGTCGTCTCCTCCGCCTCCACCAGGAGCGGCAGAATGTCGCTGCGCAGGTTTTCGCGCTCGCCGATCACCCGGATGCGGACGTTCTCGCGGTGGAGTTCGGCAAGGTCGCGGCGGATGAAGCGGCGCAGGAGGCCGAGCAGATCGTTCACCTCCGATTCGGGACGGCTCCAGTTTTCCGAGGAAAAGGCGAAGAGCGTCAGATACCTGACACCCGCTTCCCCCGCCGCTCGGACTGTTTCCCGGACCGCTTCGACGCCCTTGTTGTGTCCGACCGTGCGGGGAAGCCCGCGCTTGTTGGCCCAGCGTCCGTTGCCATCCATGATAATAGCAACGTGCTGAGGAATGATCGCAAGTTCGGGATTCGCCATATTCTGCGCGGTTCCTTTGGCGGCCAAGACAAGACGCAATATAAACGCCTCTTAGACCTGCATGATTTCCTTTTCTTTGTCCGCAAGCAAGCGGTCGACTTCGGAAATCGTATCATCCGTCATCTTCTGCACCTTCTCCGATTGCGAGCGGCTGTCGTCCTGGCCGATAACCCCGTCCTTTTCGGCTTTTTTCAGGCCGTCCATGCCATCGCGCCGCACATGGCGAATCGCGACCTTGGCTTTTTCGGCATAGTCGTGGGCGACCTTGACCAGCGACTTGCGGCGCTCTTCGTTCAGCTCGGGAAGCGGGATGCGGAGGTTCTGGCCGTCGACGATCGGGTTCAGGCCGAGATGCGATTCGCGGATCGCGCGATCCACCGCGCCGACCATCGACTTGTCCCAGACCGAGACGGACAGCATGCGCGGCTCCGGCACGGTGATGTTGGCGACCTGGTTCAGCGGCATGCGCGAACCGTAGGCTTCCACCGTCACCGGATCGAGAATGTTGGCCGAGGCGCGGCCGGTGCGCAGCGATGCGATATCGCTCTTGAAAGCGTTGATGGCGCCGTCCATACGGCGCTTGAGGTCGTTGAGATCGATAGCTCCACTCATCTCCATATACTCCCTTATCGTTATCCGGGCTGCCGAAGGGCGCCCGTCAATTGTCGGCTACGATGGTCTTGCGACCGCCGCCGGTCAAGATTTGCGCGAAGCCGCCCTTTTCGTGGATCGAGAATACGATGATCGGGATCGCGTTCTCGCGGGCGAGCGCGACCGCCGCCACGTCCATCACCGCCAGGCCCTTTTCCAGCACTTCGCCGTGAGTCAGCGTCTCGAAACGGGTCGCCGCCGGATCCTTCTTCGGGTCGGCCGAATAGATGCCGTCGACCTGCGTGCCCTTGAAGATCGCCTCGGCGCCGATCTCGGCGGCGCGCAGAGCCGCAGCCGAATCGGTCGTGAAGAACGGGTTGCCCGTGCCGCCGGCGAAGATCACCACCCTGCCCTGTCCCAGGTGATGCAGCGTGCGCAGCTGCGTGAAGCTCTCGCAGATTTCCGGCATGGAGATCGCCGAAAGCACCACCGTATCGACATTGAGCTTGCGCAGCGATGTGGCGAGCGCCAGCGCGTTGATCACGGTGCCCAGCATGCCCATGTGATCGCCGGTCACCCGGTCGCCGCCCTTGGAGGCCACCGCCACACCCCGGAAGATATTGCCGCCGCCGACGACCACGCCCACCTCGACGCCCATGGCGCGTGCTTCGGCGATATCGGAGGCGATCCGGTCGGCAACGGCAACATCGATGCCGAAGCCCTGGCTGCCCATCAGGGCTTCGCCGGAGGCCTTGAGCAAGACACGCTTGTAGAGGGGCTGAGGCGACATGAGGGCTCCTTGAAATCAAAACTGCCAACGGACAAGTCAAACGGCTTGCGGATACACGAAGGGCACCGGCTTGTCACCCGGTGCCCTTCGGTTTTGTAGGCTTTTGCTAATAAGCCGTATCAGCCCTTGACGGCAGCCGCGACTTCCGCCGCGAAATCCGTCTCTTCCTTCTCGATGCCTTCGCCGAGGAGAAGACGCGCCATACCGGTCACTTCGATCGGCGCGCCGACTTCCTTTTCGGCAGCCTTGATGGCGGCACCGACGGTCAGGTCGGGATTGATGACGAAAGCCTGCGAGAGAAGTGCGACTTCCTCGAAGAACTTGCGCATGCGGCCTTCGACCATCTTCTCGATGATGGCGTCCGGCTTGCCGGAGGCGCGGGACTGTTCGATGAAGACGTTGCGCTCACGCTCGGCAACGGCTGCGTCGACCTCTTCGGCACGGATCGCGAGCGGGGCGGTCGCGGCGATATGCATGGCGACCTGCTTGCCGATCGCGGCGAGCGCGTCCTTGTTGCCGGTCGACTTCAGCGCGACGAGAACGCCGAGCTTGCCGAGGCTGTCGGCAACCGCATTGTGGATGTAGGTCGCAACGACGCCGTCCTCGACCGAGAGAAGGGCTGCGCGGCGCAGGTTCATGTTCTCGCCGATCGTCGCGACCGCGTCCTTGATCGTGTCGGTCACGGACTTGCCGGACGCCGGATAGGTGGCGGCGCCGATCGCATCGACGGAACCGTCGGTCGAAAGGGCGACCTCGGCCACGCCGCGGACGAGGCCCTGGAAGGCATCGTTGCGGGCGACGAAGTCGGTTTCGGAATTGATTTCGACGGCAACGGCCTTCGTGCCGGCGCTCGCGATACCGATCAGGCCCTCGGCGGCGGTGCGGCCGGACTTCTTGTCGGCCTTGGCAATGCCCTTGGCGCGCAGCCAGTCGATCGCCGCTTCCATGTCGCCATTGGTTTCAGCAAGCGCCTTCTTGCAGTCCATCATGCCTGCGCCGGTCTTTTCGCGCAGTTCCTTCACCATTGCAGCGGTGATTTCAGCCATTTTCGTGCCTCTTGTCGGTTCAGTTGCGTGCCGCCGGAAAAAACATCGGCGGACTCGGAAGTTTGGGGACGAATGTACCCGGAAGTATGACAGCGTGATGAAGACATCACCGAAGCGACCGCCTCGACCTCCGGCCCGATCGCCTTAAACGACCAAGGCCAGGGATAGCGGTATCTCTGGCCTCGATCGGATTTTCGGCAAAGAGGAGCGGCAGGCCGCTCCAACCGCACCTTAGGCTTCTGCTTCGCCTTCGAGCGCCGGCTCGATCGGAGCTTCGGCGGACGCGCCGATGTCGCGGCCGGAAGCGCCCTGCTGGCGGGCGATGCCGTCGATGGCGGCGCGGGCGATCAGATCGCAATAAAGAGCGATGGCGCGCGATGCGTCGTCATTGCCCGGGATCGGGTAATCGATCAGGTCCGGATCGCAGTTCGAGTCGATGATGGCGACGACCGGGATGCCCAGGCGCTTGGCTTCATCGATGGCGATCTTTTCCTTGTTGGTGTCGATGATGAACATCAGGTCCGGCACGCCACCCATGTCGCGGATACCGCCGAGAGCCTTTTCCAGCTTCTCGCGCTCGCGCTCGAGGTTCAGGCGTTCCTTCTTCGAATAGCCCGAAGCTTCCGAGGCAAGGATCTCGTCGAGCTTGCGCAGGCGCTGGATCGAGTTCGAGATCGTCTTCCAGTTCGTCATCATGCCGCCGAGCCAGCGGGAGTTGACGTAATACTGGGCCGAACGCTTGGCGGAATCAGCGATGAGTTCCGAAGCCTGGCGCTTGGTGCCGACGAAGAGAACGCGGCCGCCGCGCGAGACGGTGTCGGACACGACCTGCAGGGCGCGCGACAGCATCGGAACGGTCTGCGCGAGGTCGATGATGTGGATGTTGTTGCGGTCGCCGAAGATATACGGCTTCATCTTCGGGTTCCAGCGATGGGTCTGGTGGCCGAAGTGAACACCAGCTTCCAGAAGCTGGCGCATGCTGAAATCAGGCAATGCCATGCCTTTTTCTCCTTTTCCGGTTGAACCTCCGCAAGGCGAACAGCAATCCTCTTCGAGGAATGCCACCGGCGGAACAGCCCGGATTTCTCCCGGACGATCCCATGCCTTACGTGTGGAATGCGGCTGCCCATACAGTCGATTTGCCTGAAAAGCAAGGGCCGCAAGGAAAAAGATGACCTGGCGGTCTCCGTTTCCATGGTGACCCTTGCCGCCGATACCAGAATCAGCCGGCCCTCCTCAACGCCGACAGCAGCCCTTCGTAGGTCGGCGCAAGACGTCGCAACGCGGCGGCTCCCGCTGCATCCTCGCGCATGGTCAAGGAATGCTGGAGCGTGCCGATAAGCTGCGCCTGTTTACCGGCAATTTCCGCCGCTGCGTCGTGGCCCACTCGTCTGAGGCAGGTCGCCGCATCGGCGGCACGGCGAGCCCCCACCCGAATGGCGAAATGGATGAGATGTCCCCGCAGTTCCTCTTCGCAGCCGGTCTCTATCAGCCGCGCCAGCGCTTCCGCGGCCTCACCGTTGCCGAGGCTGCCTGGGGGCAGTTCATAATCGCCATCCATCGAAAGCCAGCGGATCCCCGCCGGGATCGAGGCACGTATCGTCTCTTCCTCGGAAAATTCCCTGAGCCGCTTGAAGCCGGTGCGCATTGTAAAAGGCTCGCCGTACTCCAGGGTTTCGGCCTTCCATGCCTCCATGAAATCGGCGACCGGAAGCGATGCATAGGGATAGCCCTGCGGATCGTGCATCAGCACCCTGCCCTCGGCAACTTCCAGCACCACCACGTAATGATCGGCGCCGATCGGCCCGGTCATGCCCGGCTGATGGCGCAAATGCCCCATTTCCACGGGCCCGACCCAGACCGGGCCATCCCGCAGGGCCAGATCGAGATTGCGAAGCGCCTCCTCGGAGGAACGGCCCTTGGTGGCCTTGGACGTCCAGCCGAGCGCCCGCAAGGCGTCATCGAAGCCCTTTTCCGGGTCCCAGCCATAGGGATCGAAGAAGGGCTGATTCCCGCCGACCAGCTGCATGCCGAAGGGGCTGCCGGTTGCAAACTCGATTACCGCCGTCGAAGGCGCGTGCTCGCCGAACATCATCGCGAAGGAATTCGCGTAGCAATAGGGTCCGGAGCCGGTATAGGGGAAATGGTGGCGCATATCATATCTCCTTGAGTGGTTGGAGATATGACAAAGAGGGAAAATTCAATCGAAATGTCAACCGGTTAAAAGAATTCTCCGGGACTTCGGACCTATCGCGGCTCGGAGCAGTTTTCCGGCCCCTTGTCCAGCATTTCGAGTTTCGAGAGGGTGCCCGTCAACGTGAAATCCCCGTAATCCATGGTCAGATCGCGGGTGATGCCGTTCTCGTAGAGCTTGAAGGACATGTTGTAGACCGGCATGGGATCGCCCTGCGCGGCCTCGTTGAAATAGGCGATCGTCACCGGCCAGAAGGGCGTCCTGGAAAACTCGCCGGCCTTGTCGGCATCCGCATCGTCCTTCTGCGGTTCCTGCTGCTTGCCGATGACAGTCGTCGTCAGGAGCGCCTGGTCGCCGTTCTCGGAGCCGTCGAAGACGCGCGCCTCGAAGAAATGCTTGCCTTCCTTGGCGTTGTTGATCACGTCCAGCATATGGCCGGTCGGGAATTCGCTGGCCGGCAGGTCGATCTCGCGGCCGTCCGGCTGGGTGATCTCCACCTTGACGCCGCTCTCCGCCT
Source organism: Neorhizobium sp. CSC1952 (assembly GCF_030378245.1). NCBI lineage: Bacteria > Pseudomonadati > Pseudomonadota > Alphaproteobacteria > Hyphomicrobiales > Rhizobiaceae > Neorhizobium > Neorhizobium sp. CSC1952. The sequence continues at coordinate 4,535,680 of NZ_CP128416.1, forward strand.
TGCTCGCATCGCCGCTCACCTGCCTGTCGAGCTGCTCGTCGGTGAAGGACTTCGTCTCGAAATGGAACTGGCGGGCGGACATGTCCTCGAAAGTCGTGGTCTGCTGATCGCTGAGCCGCGTCTCCTCGCCGGTGTCGATCTTGGTGACCAGACGGAAATTCGTCGAAAACCCGGTACAGGCCGAACCCGTGAACTCGTAGACCATGCGGCCGAACATGCCCTCGATGCCGGAACGTTCGGACGCATCCTTGAGCTTCAGGTCGTAAATGGCGCGATGCGGCACGAGGGCCCGAGCGGCGCTGTCGGTGTTCGCGCTGGCGCAGGTGGCGGCCATGAGGCTCGCGCTACCGGCAAGGATCACCCCGAGACTCATGCGCAACATTCACATTCTCCTGTTGGACTCAGTAGGCGGTGTTATAAGAACGCCATCTGACCAAGCTAAGGCCTTGATGCAGGATTTTTGAAGAATTTACAACAAAACGGGAGTCGAAAATGACCGAAGCCATCGATGGCCGCCTGAAGGAACTGGGGATCGTCCTCCCCGTCGCCGCAGCGCCTGCCGCCAATTACGTGCCGTACACGATCAGCGGCACGACGCTCTATCTTTCCGGCCAGCTTCCGATCGAAGACGGCAAGGTCGCGGTGACCGGCCTCGTCGGCCGGGATGTGGACGTACCCACCGCACAGCGGGCCGCCGAACTCTGCGCCATCAACATTCTCGCCCAGGCGAAGGCCGCACTCGGCGGCGATCTCGGCAGGATCCGCCGCATCCTGAAGCTTAACGGCTTCATCGCGTCCACGCCCGATTTCACCGAACAGCACCTGGTCATGAACGGCGCCTCCAACCTCATCGCCAATGTGCTCGGCGATGCCGGCAAGCATGCCCGCGCGGCCGTCGGCATGGCCTCCCTCCCGCTCAACGCCGCCGTCGAAGTCGACGCCATCATCGAGATCGACGCATGACCTCCGCATCCTGGATCAAGGATCTCCCGGTCGCACACCGCGGCTATCACGACATGAACCATCAGGTCTGGGAGAACACGCTTTCGGCTTTCGCCCGCGCGGCGGAAGCGGGCTTTGCGATCGAATGCGACGTGCAGCTCGCCGCCGACAGCGTTCCGGTGATCTTTCACGACGACGACCTCGAAAGGCTTTGCGGCATCAAGGGCGACATCCGGGAAAAGACCTCCGCCGAGCTAGGCCTGCTCGCCGTCGGCGGCACAAAGGACAAGGTGCCGACGCTGAAGCAGATGCTCGGCCTCGTCGCCGGCAGGGTGCCGCTCGTCATCGAGCTCAAGGGGCGGACAGGCGAAGGCGAGGACGACGGCTTTGCCGAAACAATGCTCGAAACCCTCGAAGGCTACCAGGGCAAGGTGGCGCTGATGAGCTTCGACCACCATATCCTGCGCGACCTGAAAAGGGCCGGTTCCCCCTATCCTCTGGGCCTGACCGCCATGGGCGACAAGCCGGAGGAATTCTTCGCCCACGACGAAGCCATGCAACTTGGCCTCGATTTCATTTCCTACCACTACCCCCACCTGCCGAACAGCTTCATCACGGCTCAGAGAGCAGCCGGAATTCCGGTCATTACCTGGACCGTGAGGGATGCAAACGGGCGCGAACATACCTATAAATATGCAGACCAGATGACCTTCGAAGGTTTCGACCCACGGGAGGCTCCCTCCTCCTCCCAGTAAAGCAGAGTATGACCGGCAATCTTACGATCCGCATCGAAAAGTCCTTCTGCGCGATCAGCCCTGAAAGCTGGTCGCGTCTTTCGGGCACCTCAAAAGCCTCGTCGTCCGTAGAGGTCCCCTACAATCCCTTCCTCTCGCATGCCTTCCTTTCGGCGCTGGAGGAGTCCGGCTCGGCGACCGCGAAAACCGGCTGGCTGGGGCACCATCTGCTTCTCGAAGACGACCGGGGCGCGCTGATCGGCGCCGTCCCGGGCTATCTGAAGAGCCACAGCCAGGGCGAATATGTGTTCGACCACGGCTGGGCGGACGCTTTCGAGCGCGCCGGCGGACGCTACTATCCGAAGCTGCAGTGCTCCGTGCCCTTCACGCCGGCAACCGGGCCTCGCCTGCTCGTCTCCTCAGGCTATGACAAGGAGGCGACCGAGCTGACGCTTGCCGCAGGTCTCCAGGAGGTGACACGCCAGCTCGGCGTTTCCTCCGCGCATGTGACCTTCGTCGCCGAGGATCAGCTCGCGGCCTTCGAAGAGGCCGATTACCTGCATCGCACCGACAAGCAGTTCCATTTCATCAACGAGGGCTATGCAAACCACGACGCCTTCCTCGAAACGCTCGCCTCGCGCAAGCGCAAGGCGCTGAAGAAGGAGCGGCGTACGGCAGTCGAGCACGGCATCACCATCGACTGGCTCACGGGCAGCGATCTGACCGAGAATATCTGGGACCAGTTCTTCGAATTCTACATGGACACCGGCAGCCGCAAATGGGGCCGCCCCTATCTCACCCGGACATTCTATTCGCTGATCGGCGAGCGGATGTCCGAGGATATCCTGCTCGTCATGGCGAAGCGCGACGGCAAATACATCGCCGGGGCGATCAACTTCATCGGCGGGGATGCGCTCTTCGGCCGGCACTGGGGCTGCATCGAGGATCACCCCTTCCTACATTTCGAGGTCTGCTACCACCAGGCGATCGATTTCGCGCTGGCAAAGGGCCTGAAGCGGGTCGAGGCGGGCGCGCAGGGAGAACACAAGCTGGCGCGCGGCTACCTGCCTGTCACGACGCATTCCATGCACTATATCGCCCATCCGGGGCTTCGCCGCGCGGTCGCCGATTATCTGGAACGCGAGCGGCAGGAAGTCGAATATATGAACGAGTATCTTTCCGAGCACAGCCCTTTCCGCAAGGGCGAGCGCCAGCAGGAAGACTGATCGAGAATATCCAAGGAGAGGACATATCCATGAGCGGCCAGGCCTACGACCCCAACAATATCTTCGGAAAAATCCTGCGCGGCGAGATCCCCTGCCACCGGGTCTACGAGGATGCCGATACGCTGGCCTTCATGGATGTCATGCCGCAGTCGCCGGGCCATCTGCTGGTGATCCCGAAAGTGCCGTCGCGCAACATCCTCGACGCCGATCCGGCGGTGCTCTCGAAGCTCATCCCGGTGGTGCAGAAACTCGCCAAGGCCGCCAAGGAAGCCTTCGAGGCTGACGGCGTCACGATCGTCCAGTTCAACGAACCGGCGTCCGGCCAGACCGTCTATCACCTACATTTCCACGTCATCCCGCGCTATGAGGGCCTGGCGCTGAAACCCCATTCCGGCCAAATGGAAGACAACAACGTACTCGCCGCCCATGCCGAAAAGCTGATCGGTGTTCTGGGGAATTAAAAGCCAATCCACCAGAGGCCGGCCACGAGGATGGCCATCGGGACGGCGACACCGACCGCAACCTTGCGGCCGGTCGCCAGAAAAACGGCAAAGCCGATGCCGGCAGCACCCAGCCGCAGCCAGAGCGGCGTGTCGGCCAGCGTGCCGTTCGGGAAAACGATCAGCTTCGCGGTGACCGCCATGACGAGCGCGGTCGCCACCGCCCTCACCCAGTAGAGCGCCTCGGACTCCTCGTTCAGCCGGTTGCCCGCCACCACGCCCAGCCAGCGCCAGATATCGGTGGCCAGGAAGCCGGCGACGGCAATCACGATGAAGGTCCAATATTCCGCAATCATCGTGCGGCTCCCTTGACCATGCGCTTCTTCTTCCGCCGCGACCGATCGACCAGATAGGCGATCGTGCCGCCGCCGATGCCGGCGTAAAGCACGTCGAATTCCGGCGTGACCAGCGCCAGGAGCGGGCCGAGCGCGACACCCATGACGAAGGCGAGCTTCACCACCGGCTGACGCGCGCTCGCCCAGATCGACGCGATGAAATAAACGGGCGTCAGGAAGAAGAGGACGCCCGCGACGACCGGCGGAAAACTCGACGCGATGCCGTAGAAGACCGCCACCACCAGCGTGCCGGTGAGCGTCAGCGTCACCCCGAACCCGGCGAAATAGATTGCCCGATGCTGGCGCGGCACGTTGCGCATCGTGGTGATGGCAAAGACCCAGGAGGTAATCGCGATGAAATGCGACAGGATCAGCAAGGCCCAGATCGGTGTCCGCTTCGTCCGCATTTCCGGGATGATCGAGGCCACCATCGGCGTCATGCGGATCGAGGAAAGCGTAACCGCCAGAAAACAGGCGGCAATATTGACGCCGCTCGCCATGCTGCCGATCAGGATGACCTGAGCCGGCAGCGCCCAGACCGCCAGCGACATGAAAACGGCTTCGGCCCGCGTCAGCCCGGATTCCAGCGCGAAGGCGCTGAAACCGACGATCGACGTCAGCAGGATAAGGGCCGGCAGCGAAACGAGGCCCCGCATGCCGGTGAAGAACCAGGATAAGGCGCTGCGGTCGTCACTGTCTGGAGACATGGGTCATTCGGCGGGTCATCGGCGGGAATCATGTTTTAAAAACGACGATGCCGGGACGAGCCCGGCATCGCAACGGCTTTTTGGAACAGCCCTACTTGCTCTTCGGTACGCGCGGCACGGTCGTGCCCTTGCGGGGCGCGGTCCTGGGCGCCTCGTCCGAGGCGATCACGTCCGCATCGACCATGGCGCGGGAGCGCGCGGGACCATTGTCCTTGTCCTTCGGCGAAGACTTCCTCGAGGCCTTCGGCTTCGATGTCTTGGCCACGGTCTCCTCGGCAGCTTCTTCCACCTCGGCCTCCGGCTTCGGCTTCACAGGCGTCGCCTCGGGGATGGCGTCGAGGATCAGCTTGTCCTTGCCGTCCTCGTCCTTGCCGACGGTGACGCGCACCACGCCGCCCTTGCGAAGCTTTCCAAAGAGGATCTCGTTCGCCAGCGGCTTCTTGATGTGCTCCTGGATGACGCGGGAGAGCGGGCGGGCGCCCATTCTCTCGTCGTAACCCTTGTCGGCCAGCCAGGCGACGGCATCCTCGTGCAGGTCGAAGGTGACGTTGCGTTCCGAGAGCTGCGTCTCGAGCTGCATGACGAACTTCTGCACGACCTGATGGATGACTTCCGTCGGCAGAGGCGCGAACGGGATCACCGCATCGAGGCGGTTGCGGAATTCCGGCGTGAACAGGCGGTTCAGCGCCTCCTCGTCCTCGCCGGTACGCTTGGACGAACCGAAGCCGATGGCGGCCTTGGCCATTTCCGAAGCGCCCGCATTGGTCGTCATGATCAGGATGACGTTGCGGAAGTCGATCTTCTTGCCGTTGTGGTCGGTCAGCGAACCGTGGTCCATGACCTGCAGCAGGATATTGTAGATATCCGGATGCGCCTTCTCGATCTCATCGAGCAGGACCACGCTGTGCGGATGCTGATCGACGCTGTCGGTCAGGAGACCGCCCTGATCGAAGCCGACATAGCCGGGAGGTGCGCCGAGCAGCCTGGAGACCGTGTGGCGTTCCATATATTCCGACATGTCGAACCGCAGCAGCTCGACGCCGAGCGAGGAGGCAAGCTGCTTGGCGACTTCCGTCTTGCCGACGCCGGTCGGACCGGAGAAGACGTAAGCGCCGATCGGCTTGTTCGGCTCGCGCAGGCCCGCGCGGGCGAGCTTGATCGAGGTTGCCAGGGCATCGATCGCCTTGTCCTGGCCATAGACCACCGAACGCAGTTCCTTTTCCAGGTTGGCGAGAACCATCTCGTCGTCCTTGGAAACGGTTTTCGGCGGGATGCGGGCCATGGTGGCGATCGTCGCCTCGATCTCCTTCTCGGTGATCAGCTTGCGGCGCTTGGACGCCGGCAGCAGCATCTGCGCCGCACCGGTCTCGTCGATCACGTCGATCGCCTTGTCCGGCAGCTTGCGGTCGGAGATGTAGCGGGCCGAGAGCTCGACAGCCGACTTGATCGCCTCGTTGGTGTAACGCAGCTTGTGGTACTCTTCGAAATAGGGCTTCAGGCCCTTCATGATCTCGATCGCATCGTCGATCGACGGCTCGTTGACGTCGATCTTCTGGAAGCGGCGAACGAGCGCCCGGTCCTTTTCGAAGAACTGGCGGTATTCCTTGTAGGTGGTCGAACCGATGCAGCGGATCGCGCCCGAGGAGAGCGCCGGCTTCAGGAGATTCGAGGCATCCATCGCGCCGCCGGAGGTGGCGCCGGCGCCGATCACCGTGTGGATCTCGTCGATGAAGAGAACCGCACCCGGATATTCTTCCAGTTCCTTGACGACCTGCTTCAGGCGCTCCTCGAAATCGCCCCGATAACGGGTGCCGGCCAGCAGCGTGCCCATGTCGAGCGAGAAGATGGTGGCGTCGGCGAGAGCCTCCGGCACCTTGCCTTCGATGATCCGCTTGGCGAGCCCCTCGGCGATCGCCGTCTTGCCGACGCCGGGATCACCCACATAGAGCGGGTTGTTCTTGGAGCGGCGGCACAGGACCTGGATCGTCCGGTTGACCTCGGCGTTGCGGCCGATCAGCGGGTCGATGCGGCCTTCGCGGGCCTTTTCGTTCAGGTTGACGCAATAGGCTTTCAGCGCGTCCTGCGGCTTCTTCGCCGAACCCTCTTCCTGATCGCGGGACGAGGGCTTGGCGTCGGAATCCGCCTCTTCGGCGCCGCGCGGCGTGCGGGTCTGGGAGGAACCCGGACGCTTGCCGATGCCGTGAGAAATGTAGTTGACCGCATCGTAGCGGGTCATTTCCTGCTCCTGCAGGAAGAAGGCCGCATGGCTTTCCCGTTCCGCGAAGATCGCGACGAGAACGTTGGCGCCGGTGACTTCCTCGCGGCCCGAGGACTGGACGTGGATGACCGCGCGCTGGATGACGCGCTGGAAGCCGGAGGTCGGCTTCGAATCCTCGTCGTAACCGGTGATCAGGTTGGCAAGCTCGTTGTCGACATAATCCGTGACGGTCTTGCGCAGAGATTCCAAATTGACGTTACAAGCGCCCATGACCGCCGCCGCATCGGCGTCGTCGATCAACGCCAGAAGCAGGTGTTCGAGCGTGGCATATTCGTGATGCCGCTCGTTCGCGAAGGTCAGTGCCTGATGCAGCGCCTTTTCAAGACTAGGCGAAAATGTTGGCACGTCGGGTTCCTCACTTCTTTTCCATAACACATTGCAGCGGATGCTGGTGCTGCCGGGCGAAGTCCATGACCTGGGACACCTTGGTTTCCGCTACCTCGTAGGTATATATTCCGCACTCCCCCACGCCATGATTGTGCACGTGGAGCATGATGCGCGTCGCGGCCTCCCGGTCCTTCTGGAAGAAACGCTCCAGAATGTGGATGACGAATTCCATCGGGGTATAGTCGTCATTCAACAGGAGTACGCGATAGAGATTGGGCCGTTTGGTCTTCGGTTTCGTTCGGGTGATGACCGAGGTTCCGCGGCCCGCGTTGTCTCCGTCGCCACTCTTTTCGCGTTGCATCAAGATCGGCAGTGCGATCATCTTCATTCATTCCCCAGTCGTCCGACGACCGTACACCGAATGGCCGATCGGCCGGACTTCAGTCTTCCTAACTTAGTTCATTGGAGGCGGATTTTAAGCCCCCTTTCGGCCCGCGCAATCACTATTCCGCTAGAGAGACGACCGAACCTGCGGAAAATCGGAGTTTTCCGCACCGGCCGGAATCAAAAAGGCCGGCAGCACCGAGCGCCGCCGGCCTTCTGTGATGAAGGCGCCGTTCGAAGAACCCGCTCGCGCCGTTACGCGGCGTTTGCGGTCGCCACGGCTGTCGACTTGGCAACCGGCACCTCGTAGGGCTTGTAGACCGATCTGGCGAGGTCGGCATACATGTCGCTCATCTTCATCGCCTCGGCGACGAAACCTTCATAGGCGGACTTGATGTAACTGGTCTGCAGCTCGTAGGCGGCCTCGACGCTGCGCGTCGCAGCCAGCGCCTCCATGAAGGAGGTCATCTCCTGGAAGGACTTCTTCGAGTAATCGCCGGTTTCCGTAGCGATAGCCTGGAAACCCTTGGCAACCTCGGAATAGCTCTTCAGCATTCCGTCCATCGCTTCCTTGCTCTTCTTGCTGGCATCATCGAAATTGAACATAGCGCGGTCCCCTGTTCTATTCGGATGCACTGATAGAACGGGGGCATCCGGCAAAAGTCAAGGCTGATTTGTGCGCCGCAAAACCACCATCAGTTGCGGCTCCACATATGCAGATGCATAGATAGAATGAGCTTCCTGATTTTGCAGAGATATCTCAGGCGGCCACAACCAAAGCGGAAATCGGCGCCTGTTTTTTGTCGCGAGGAGACTACAACCGAAAAGCGGGCCGAAAAGGCCCGCTTGGAATTTTTCCGGATCAGATCGGCCAATCAGAGATCGAGGGGACCGATGTCCAGGCGATCGATCAGAGATCGACGTCCAGGATCGCCATGGAGAAGTTGTAGGAGCGGTCGCCGTCCTCGTCATCGACATAGATGACGCCGAGGAACTCGTCGCCCAGATAAACTTCCGCGGAGTCGTCCTTGCGCGGACGCGCCTTGACGACGACCTGCGGGTTGAGCAGGCGTTTGAAATAGGCGTCGAGCTTCTTGATTTCGTCCGGTTTCACAATTCTCTCCGTCAGCGGTTCCGAGTTGCGGCGCTTTTGGCACGGGACAAAGGCGAAAGTAAAGCCGCCAGACACCGCCCGCCGCTCTTTACCTCCACCGAAAAGCAGGCGGCGAGTTCAATCCTCGGCGTTCAGAAGCTGGTCCATCAGGCGTGCGGGTTCCGAACACCCGGCGCTCCCCACCACCTTGGCCGGCACGCCGGCGACGGTCGATTTGGGCGGAACCGGCTTCAGCACCACGGAGCCTGCGGCCACGCGCGAGCAGGAGCCGACTTCGATATTGCCGAGGATCTTGGCGCCCGCGCCGATCAGCACGCCGTTGCCGATCTTCGGGTGACGGTCGGCTCCCTCCTTGCCGGTTCCGCCGAGGGTGACCCCGTGCAGGATCGAGACATTGTCGCCGATGACCGCCGTCTCGCCGACCACGAGACCGGTGGCGTGATCCAGGAAAATGCCCTTGCCGATGCGGGCGGCCGGGTTGATGTCCGTCTGGAAGACGCTGGACGAGCGGCTCTGCAGATAGAGCGCGAGATCGCGGCGGCCCCGGTTCAGGAGCCAATGCGCCAGGCGATGCGTCTGGATCGCGTGGAACCCCTTGAAATAGAGCACCGGCTCCAGGAACCGCAGGCAGGCGGGATCGCGATCGTAGACGGCCTGGATGTCGACGCGCAGGACCGCGCCCCATTCCGGCCAGTCAGCCAGCATTTCCATAAAAGTCTGGCGCAGAAGCACTGCCTGCAAATCCGCATGGTCGAGACGCTCGCAGATACGATGCACGACGCATTCCTCGAGCGAACGATGGTTCAGCACCGTGGAATAAAGGAATGCGGCGAGCAGCGGATCCTGCTCGGCTGCCGCGCGGGCTTCCTGGCGCAGCGTGTCCCAGATGGGATCGACCGTTGCCACGGGCTCCTGGCGGATTTCAGTTCTTGCGGCCATAGCCGTCTCCTTTTGCCGTACGGCAGGATATATAGAATAAGTTTACGACAAGGCCAACGGTCGCAAAATCGCATTCCGTTGATCGTTAAGATGAAGAAACTTACGGCCTTGCCGCCAGTTCCCCGTAGAAATCGAGAACCGCCTTTTTGAAGACCCTGTCGCCGACGGCCAGCATATGGTCCCGGCCCGGAATGTCGAGAGCGATCGCATGCGGCATAAGGGCGGCGAGTTCCTGCGGCGAGCCCGCTATGTCGTCCTTCGTTCCGACCCCGATCAGCGTCGGCGCGTCGATGCGGCCCATGTCCGCCCGGGAGACGAGGTCTCGGGAGCCGCGGATACAGGCGGCAAGCGCCGGCTTGTCGCTCTTCGTCTGATCCGCGAAGGCGCGGAACATCTTTCCGCGCGCATGAATGATCTCCTCGACCGAGGGGGCAAGCAATGCGTCGGCGATCGGGTCCCAATCCCCTACCCCGTCGGTCATGCCGATGCCCAAGCCGCCCAGCACCAGCGAGCGCACGCGATCGGGATGGGCGAGAGCGGCGAAGACCGAGATGCGGGCCCCCATGGAATAACCGAAGAGATGCGCTTCCGGTATCCTCAGATGATCGAGAAGAGCGATCGCGTCCTCCGCCATCACCCAAGGCCTGTAAGCTTCCGGATCGAGCGGCTTGTCGCTCGCGCCATGGCCGCGGTTGTCCATGGCGATCACCCGGTAACCGGCATCGCCCAGGGTCTTCAGCCAGCCGGGATGCACCCAGTTGACGAGCGCGCTCGATGCGAAGCCGTGGATGAGCAGCACCGGATCGCCGGACGGATCGCCTTCGTCGAAATAGGCAAGGTTCAGGCCGTCGTGGGAAAAAGACGAGAAGGCGGGGGCATTGAGGTTCATCGATCGTCCTGTGGGGTCGTCCTGCGGGCATCTTTCGGCGGACCATAGGCGATCCGCTGTTCCGTTTGAACCCGCAGGGAACACGAAATCGGCCGGCCTGCGACGGTTTTCCCACTACACAATCAGGGAGAGGGACGATAATGTCCGCCGCAAATCAGAAGCATGGAGACCATCATGGCCGGGCACAGCATTCCTCATTTCCAGAACGACGGCGGATATCCGGTGATCCAGATCGGCGTGAGGGAATTCATGTGCACCGGCGCATCCGTGCCGTTCGACCATCCGCATATCTTCATCGACCTCGGCGACGACGTGGAAAAGGTCTGTTCCTATTGCTCGACGCTCTACCGCTACAACCCGTCGCTGAAGCCCGAGCAGACCGATCCGCCGGGCTGCGTCTTCCACGTCCAGGCCGCGTGACGATTTCCCCCGAACGGCCAATAAGATGCCTATCGAAAGAGTAGCGATCATCGGCGCCGGCATGGCGGGGCTGACGGCTGCGCTCTCCTTCGCCCGGCACGGGATCGCCTGCGACATTTTCGAGGAAGCGGACGCCCTGGTCGAAGTCGGCGCCGGCCTGCAGGTCTCGCCGAATGCCTCGCGCGTGCTCTCCACGCTCGGCGTCCTCGGCCGGCTCGAAGCCCTCTGGACGGAGCCCGAACGCATCGCGCTCGTCTCCGGCATGTCGCTGAGGCCGCTTGCCCATGTCCCGGCCGGCCGCTTTGCCCGCGAGCGCTGGCGCGCGCCTTACGGCGTTCTGCACCGCGCGACGCTGCAGAAGGCGCTGCTTTCGGCGGTCGAGCAAGACCCTCTCTGCACACTGCATCTCGACACGCCGGTCCGGGAGGACGCCCAGGGCAGCCTCGCCCGGATCACCGGCAAGACCTATCCGCTGATCGTCGGCGCCGACGGCGTCTGGTCCAGTCTGCGCGCCAGCATACCGCACAGTCCGAAGCCGGATTTTTCGCGCAACGTCGCATGGCGCTTCACGATCGACCAGAGCGCCGCTCCGTCCTGGCTCGCCGCCAACCAGGTGACGGCCTTTCTCGGCCCCTCCACCCATGTGGTCGCCTATCCCCTGAAAGAGATCGGCGGCTTCAACATCGTGGCGATCGCCTCCGGCATCAGCCCGGGCGAAACATGGGACGCCGAGGCCAGCGAGGCGCAGCGGGCCATGCTGCTTTCCCAGTTCCATCGCTGGGACCGGCGCATCGCCGATCTGCTGGCCAAGGCCGAGCGGCCGACCTTCTGGCCGCTCTACGAGGTGAGCACGGGCCGCTGGCACAACGGCCGGGACCGGGTGCTGATCGGCGATGCGGCGCATGCGATGATGCCGTTCGCGGCCCAGGGCGCGTCGATGGCGATCGAGGACGCCTTCATGCTCGCCAACCGCGTCGCAGGTTCCCTGCCCCTCGCCCAGGCGCTTTCCGCCTTCGAAAGCGAACGGACGGGGCGGATCGCCAGGGTCCGCGCCCGGGGCCTCTTCAATCGCTTCGCCTATCACGCCCGCGGCCCGCTCAGGTTCGGGCGCGACATCGTGCTGTCACTGCGTCCGCCGCAATCGCTCGCGGCGGACCTCGACTGGCTCTACGGCTTCAGGCCCGAGTGATCGCGCGCTTCGATCACACCTCGGCCGCGGCCGCGAAGCCGGCTTCCAGGTCCTTCCTGAGATCGGCAGCGTCTTCGAGGCCGATCTGCAGGCGGATGACCGGCCCTTCCGGCGGCGCCTTGCGGATTGTGCGGTCCGACAGGTTGACGTTCACCGCGAGGCTTTCATAGCCGCCCCAGGAATAACCGAGGCCGAAGAAAGACAGCGCATCCAGGAAGGCATGCGCCTTCGCCCTTGCCTTGCCGTCTTCCGCCTTCAGCACGAAGGAGAAGATGCCGCTCGCGCCCTTGAAGTCGCGCTTCCAGATCTCATGGCCTGGGAAGCTCGGCAGCGCCGGATGCAGGACGCGGGCGACATCGTCGCGGGTCTCCAGCCACCTGGCGATCTCGAGCGCGCTCTTCTGGTGATGTTCGAGCCGCACGCCCATGGTGCGCAGGCCGCGCAGGATGAGATAGGAATCGTCCGGCGCGCCGCAAATGCCGAGCGTGATGCGGGATTCTTCAAGCCGGGGCCAGTGCTTGGCGTTCGCCGAGACGGACCCCATGATGATGTCGGAATGACCGGACGGATATTTGGTCGTCGCATGGATCGACACGTCGACGCCGAAATCGAGCGGCCGGAAATAGAGCGGCGTCGCCCAGGTATTGTCCATGGTGACGACGCAGTCGTGCCTGTGCGCCACGTCGGCGATCGCCCTTATATCCTGCATCTCGAAGGTGTTGGAGCCCGGCGCCTCGGTATGGACGAGCCTGGTGTTCGGCTTGATCAGCGCCTCGATGCCGGCGCCGATCTCCGGATCGTAATAGTCCACCTCCACGCCCAGCCGCGTCAGCATCGTGTTGCAGAAATTGCGGCACGGCGTGTAGACGGAATCGACGATCAGCGCATGGTCGCCGGCCGAAAGATAGGCGAGAAACGGCACCGTGATCGCCGCAAGCCCCGACGGAACGAGAATGGTGCCCGCGGAGCCTTCCAGTTCGTCGAAGGCATTGCAGAGCGCCTCCGTGGTCGGCGTCGCGCGCGTGCCGTAGGTATATTTCTGGGCCCGCTTCTCCATCGTTTCGGAATCGGGGAACAGCACCGTCGAAGCGTGCACGACCGGCGGATTGACGAAGCCGTGGTAACCGGAAGGGTCATGGCCCATATGGGCAAGGCGCGTGTTCGGACCGGCGCCGGCGAACAGGGATTCGTTCTTCTTCTTCATATCGGGGAAAGCTTTCATTGGCAGTGGTGGACAGGAGTTTTGCCGTCCCGATGCCTCCCGGTCAACCCCGGCGGCGCGCCGCTATGGCAAAGACATCAGGCGACCTTCTATCCTGCGGAAAAAGCTGATGTTTTGATCACAACCTGCCCAAACTTTAGGTGCCTGATGAATTTCCGGGCTGTGACGAGGAATTTACCTCATTTTTGACGCAATTCGAAAAGGCGACACTTGACCCTGCGTTGTTTTGCGAATGAGATAGCACGTACCCGCAACGGGAGGGTTGGCGGGCGACCGGCCGTATTCAGAGAAAACAGGGGAGCGGCCCGGTGTCATCAAATCACACAAAACCAAGAGATAAGGTTGGGAAAATGAAAAAGACGCTTCTGTCAGCCGCGATTGGCGCAGCGGTTCTGGGGTTTGCATCGGCTGCATCGGCTGCCACTCTGGACAACGTGAAGTCCAAAGGTTTCATCCAGTGCGGCGTCAACACGGGTCTTGCCGGCTTTGCCGCACCGGATTCGGGCGGCAACTGGACCGGCTTCGACGTCGATTATTGCCGCGCGGTCGCTGCCGCCATCTTCGGCGATCCGAGCAAGGTGAAGTACACGCCGACCACCGCGCAGGTCCGCTTCACGGCGCTGCAGTCGGGTGAAATCGACCTGCTCGCCCGCAACACGACCTGGACGATCAGCCGCGACACGGCTCTCGGCCTGAACTTCCGTTACGTCAACTATTACGACGGCCAGGGCTTCATGGTTCCGAAGAGCCTCAACGTCAATTCGGCTCTCGAACTCTCGGGCGCCGCCGTCTGCGTCCAGTCCGGCACCACGACCGAACTCAACCTCGCCGACTACTTCAAGGCGAACAACCTGCAGTACAACCCGGTCGTCTTCGAAAAGCTCGAAGAGGTGAACGCCGCCTACCAGGCCGGCCGCTGCGACGTCTACACGACCGACCAGTCGGGCCTCTATTCGCTGCGCCTGTCGCTTTCCAACCCGGACGAACACATCATCCTTCCGGAAATCATCTCCAAGGAGCCGCTCGGCCCGGCCGTCCGCCAGGGCGACGACCAGTGGTTCGACATCGTCACGTGGGCGGGCTATGCCCTCGTCCAGGCCGAAGAATTCGGCATCACCCAGGCCAATGTCGACGAGATGAAGAACTCGACCAACCCGGACATCCGCCGCTTCCTGGGCGTCGAAGCCGACACCAAGATCGGCACGGACCTCGGCCTCACCAATGACTGGGCCTACAACATCGTCAAGGGCGTCGGCAATTACGGCGAAGTGTTCGAGCGCAATATCGGCGCCAACACGCCCCTCAAGATCCAGCGCGGCCTGAACGCCCTGTGGTCCAAGGGCGGCCTGCAATACGCACCGCCGGTCCGCTGATCGGCACGGCCGAGACCAGATAAGGCGGCATAAGCCGCCTTATCTCCCATAAAAACAAAAACCCATAAAAAGAAGAAGACCTTAAAAACAAGGTCACGGGGAAAGGCCAGCATGACAGATCACGCTGCAATGGCGCCTTCCGAGGCACGGACCCTCAGGTCCTACGTTTACGACCCCAGATACCGGGGTATTTTTTTCCAGGTTCTCACGCTCCTCATCGTCGTCGTCCTCGGCTGGTGGATCTTCGACAATACCGCTGCAAACCTCGCCCGTTCCGGCACCGCCTCCGGCTACGGTTTCTTGAGGGGACGCGCCGGTTTCGATATCGGCCAGTCGCTCATTTCCTATACCAGCGACTCCACCTATGGCCGCGCCATCGTCGTCGGCTTCATCAATACGGTCCTGGTCGCCGTTCTTGGCATCATCACGGCCACCATCGTCGGGTTCGTCGTCGGCATCGGCCGCCTTTCGAAGAACTGGCTGATCGCCAAGCTCTGCACCCTCTATGTGGAGATCTTCCGCAACATTCCGGTGCTGCTCATCATCTTCTTCTGGTACAAGGGCGTGCTCGACTCCCTTCCCCAGGTCCGGGATTCGCTTGCGCTTCCGTTCAACGTCTTCTTGAACAATCGCGGCCTCGCCTTTCCGAAACCGATCTGGGGCGAAGGCGCCTGGCTGATTCCGGCGGCCTTCCTCGTCGGCATCATCGTCACCATCGGTGTGGCCCGGTGGGCGAAACAGCGACAGGCGGCGACAGGCAAGCAGTTCCACACGATCTGGACCGGCATAGGCCTCATCGTCGGCCTTCCCATCCTCGCCTTCTTCGTGGCGGGCTCGCCTCTCACCTTCGATTATCCGATCGCGGGACGCTTCAACCTGACGGGCGGCGCGCGCATCCTTCCCGAATTCGTGGCGCTCTATCTCGCGCTTTCGCTTTACACGGCCTCCTTCATCGCCGAAGTCATCCGCGCCGGCATACGCGGCGTTCCGAAGGGCCAGTCGGAGGCCTCCTTCGCTCTCGGCATGCAGCCTGCCCAGACGACCCGGCTCGTGGTGGTGCCGCAGGCGATGCGCATCATCATTCCGCCGCTCACCAGCCAGTATCTCAACCTGACGAAGAACTCCTCGCTCGGCGTTGCGATCGGTTTTCCCGAGCTCTTTTCCACGACCAGCACGACGCTGAACCAGACCGGCCAGGCGGTGGAGGCGATCTCCATCATGCTGACCGTCTATCTGGCGATCAGCATCGCGACATCGCTGTTCATGAACTGGTTCAACGCCAAGATGGCGCTGGTGGAAAGGTAAGGTCCCATGGATACGAAAAACCTCGCCTATGTCCGCACCGAGATGCTGGCGCCGGCGCCCGCCCCGCTCAGCACCAGCACCGTCTCCGGCTGGGTTCGCGCCAATCTGCTCGCGACGCCGAAGGACACGGCCCTGACGATCATCGCCATCGCCCTCCTTCTCTGGACGGTGCCGGGCATGCTGCAATGGCTGTTCTTCGACGCCGTCTGGTCCGGTGCCGACCGCTCCGCCTGCACGACCATCGCGCAGGGCGGCGTGCAGCCCGACGGCTGGAAAGGCGCCTGCTGGGCCTTTATCGGCGACCGCTTCCAGCAGTTCATGTTCGGCCGCTATCCGCTGGACGAACGCTGGCGGCCGATCCTCGTCGCGATCCTGTTCGTGGCATTGCTCGCACCGCTGCTGATCCCGAAAGTGCCGCGCAAGGGCCTCAACGCCCTGCTCTTCTTCGTCGTTTTCCCGGTCGTCGCTTTCTTCCTGCTGCATGGCGGCGCCTTCGGCCTCGACGAAGTGGAAACGCCGCTCTGGGGCGGACTGATGGTGACCCTCGTCCTCTCCTTCGTCGGCATCGCCGTGTCGCTTCCCGTCGGCATCCTGCTCGCGCTCGGACGCCGATCGCACATGCCGGTGATCCGCACGCTCTGCGTCGGCTTCATCGAGATCATCCGCGGCGTGCCGCTGATCAGCGTCCTCTTCATGGCGAACGTGATGCTGCCGCTCTTCCTGCCGACCGGCTGGACGATCGACAACTTCCTGCGCGCGCTGGTCGGGGTGGCGATCTTCGCGTCCGCCTATATGGCGGAAGTCATCCGCGGCGGCCTGCAGGCAATCCCGAAAGGCCAGTCCGAGGGCGCCGATTCCCTCGGCCTGAGCTACTGGCAGAAAATGCGGCTGATCATACTGCCGCAGGCGATCAAGCTCGTCATTCCGGGCATCGTCAACACCTTCATCGGCCTCTTCAAGGACACGTCGCTCGTTTCGATCATCGGCATGTTCGACCTGCTCGGCATCGTGCGGCTCAATTTCACCGACAACAAGTGGTACGGCGATTTCCACGTGCTGCGCGACATCAATCTCAAGGTCATGCGCGGCGAGCGCATCGTCATCGCCGGCCCGTCCGGCTCCGGCAAGTCGACGATGATCCGCTGCATCAACCGTCTGGAAGAGCATCAGTCCGGCTCGATCATCGTCGACGGCATCGAGCTCACCAACGACCTGAAGAAGATCGACGAAGTGCGCCGCGAAGTCGGCATGGTGTTCCAGCAGTTCAACCTCTTCCCGCACCTGACCATCCTGGAAAACTGCACGCTGGCGCCGATCTGGGTCCGCAAGATGCCGAAGAAGCAGGCGGAAGAGATCGCCATGCATTATCTCGCCCGCGTCAAGATCCCGAGCAGGCGGACAAATATCCGGGCCAGCTCTCCGGCGGTCAGCAGCAGCGCGTGGCGATCGCCCGCGCGCTCTGCATGCGGCCGAAGATCATGCTGTTCGACGAGCCGACCTCGGCGCTCGACCCGGAAATGGTCAAGGAAGTGCTCGATACGATGATCGACCTCGCGGAAGAAGGCATGACCATGCTCTGCGTGACCCACGAAATGGGCTTCGCCCGGCAGGTAGCCGATCGCGTCATCTTCATGGACCGCGGAGAGATCGTCGAGCAGAATTCGCCGGCGGAATTCTTCGACAATCCGCAGCACGAGCGCACGAAACTCTTCCTCAGCCAGATCCGGAATAACGCGCCTTCACGCCCGCTATCGGATCGGGCGAGCCCGATGTCTTGTCGAGCGCGCCGCTGATGGTCAGGTTCCTGCCGAAATTCTTCTCGACCCCCAGCCCGGCGCCGACCACCTTGAACCCGTTGCCGCCGGAGGCGCGTGCGATCACGGCCGTGCGGCTCGGCGAATGCGACAGGCGGATCGATTGGGTGGTGTCGACGCCACACCAGTCACCGGCCGTACCATCGTAGCGCATCACGTAACTGCTCCGCCTCTCGATATCGATCGTCGGCGTGGCGACGTGCTTTTCGTAATAGTTCATCGTAATGGCGGCATTGCCGTTGTTGCCGTCGAGATCGAAACCGATATCGCGGTTCGCCTCATAGGCCGGCGTCTGTATCTTCGTGGCGGTGAAGCTGCTCCAGAATTTGATGGGCGTGTCGACCGGCGTACCGCTTTTCGTCGTGTTCACGCCCATGGAGACGCCCGCCTCCGGCTCGAGCCGTGTCGGCAGCTTCAGGCCGAGCTTGACGGAATAGCTGGTGTCGGAGCCTTTGGAAGGCTGCCAGATCAGCGGCTTGTCGTCCGCGAGCACGGGCTGGGCGTTCAGCAGAACCGTGACGGTCAACGCCGCGAAACCTGCGGCAAAAGTCTTGATGTTCATGGATAATCCCCGCTCAGGCCAATAAGCATTTTGGTACGCTCGGGATGCAGGCATATGGCTGCCTGTCACTTAAAATATATGGAAGCAGCTCCGGCTGCATGAATCGCCGCCTCGAATGCGTTCCGAAGCGAACATGAATAGTATATGAACGAATGCGGCACATCCAAAGCCACAATACGAAAAATTTGCGGATATCGCCTTTGCTTGCTCGCTTTCTGACGCAATGCAGCAACAGTTGCCCGTGCCGGCCGAACGCAGGAGCGAAGCGGTACGATGATAAGGGTCGGACAAAAGTGAGAGTGGCGACCCCTGTAGGACTCGAACCTACGACCTGCTGCTTAGAAGGCAGCTGCTCTATCCAGTTGAGCTAAGGGGCCGGATGCAGCGCCCGGCATACTTGCGCCGGGCCGCGGAAAATCGATGTCTTCAATGCGTCCAGGGCTGGATGCGGTTGAAGCGGAAATTGTCCGTATAGGAGACGACCTGGCGCGCCGATTCCTTCGGCTCGATCACCCGGTACTCGATGCCCTCGCGCTTGGCATAGGCCTCCGCCTGCTCCCGGGTCTCGAAGGTCAACCGAAGCTGCTGCTTCATGTCGCCGGAAGAGGTATAGCCGAGGATCGGGTCGATGCGGCGCGGCTGTTCCTGGTCGAACTCCAGCACCCAGAGATGGGTCTTGGCCTTGCCGGACTGCATGGCGGTCTTTGCGGGACGATAGATCTTCGCGGGCATTTCTGTAACGCTCCATGGAATGGAACGTCCGTATAGCTTTGCCTGGAAAGCGTGGTCGGAGTGGAGAGATTCGAACTCCCGACCCTCTGGTCCCAAACCAGATGCGCTACCAGACTGCGCTACACTCCGTTCCTACGTCGGTTGCGAGATACACGGTTCCTTTTTGTGCCGCAACTCCAAAATGGCGACCTTTCGGCCTCGCACCCAAAAGAAATCCGGGACAGCTACCGATTGCCGATCCGTTTGCCGATCACCCTGTCGCCCACCCCGATGCCGAGCGCCTTCGCCCTGCCGGCATTGATCTCCAGCACGAATTTCACCGGCCCTTGCGAATCGATGATGTCCCGCGAGAAAGGCACCGCGTTCTCCCTGATATGGGAAATCGTGCCGTCGGCCTGGATGAACAGCATGTCGAGGGGCAGGACGGTGTTTTCCATCCACATGGAAACCCGGCGCACGTCCCCGAAATCGAACAGCATGCCGTGATCCGGCGCCATCTCCTTGCGGTACATCAGACCCTGCTGCCGCTGGGCGTCGGTCAGCGCCAGCTCGATCGAGAACCTGTGGGTCTCGCCGCCGGCGGTCCTGATCGAAAGCTCGTCGCGCGGGAAGATCACCTGCTGCTGCGCCCCCGCGGCACCGGCCAGAAGCAGAAAAAGCGCCGCAAGGGCGCTTTTGACAATCATCGAGAACGAGATGCGCATCAGTGCGACCGGCTTACGGGATTGGGGCTGTCGGGATGGATCTCCGCGGCCATCAGCCCCTTCTCGCCGGGTCCGTAACGGACCAGCACGACCTGGCCGGGGCGCAGTTCGGTGAGGCCGAAACGCCGCAGCGTCTCCATATGCACGAAGATGTCCTCGGTCCCCTCACCCCGCGTCAGGAAACCGAAGCCCTTGGTGCGGTTGAACCATTTCACCAGGGCCCGTTCCAGGCCGCTGGTGGCGGTCACTTGTACGTGAGTGCGCACCGGCGGAAGCTGCGACGGATGGACGGCGGTCGACTGATCCATGGAAAGGATACGGAAAGCCTGGTAACCGCGATCCCGCTTCTGCACCACGGCCACGATCCGCGTGCCTTCGAGAATAGTCTGGTAGCCGTCGCGGCGCAGGCAGGTCACATGCAGAAGAACGTCCTGCATACCGTTGTCGGGCACGATGAAGCCGAAACCTTTCGCCACATCGAACCACTTAACGACGCCGGTAATCTCAATCAGCTCAACCGGTTCGCCCGAGAGCTCCTCGAAACTGGCAACGCCCTTCGATGACATCCTGTCTGCCATATCCTGCCGGCCCCTCGATTACGCGTTACGACGTGACGGTTCAACTGATTCCCAGAGGATAGATTAACATCCCGCTAACCGTCCAGCGCAAGTCCCCGCTTTGGCTTTATCCACCTTCATCTCTATCTGAGGTAGCTTGCTCCAAGCTGGCGTCTGCGCCATATCCGAACCGGTATCCACCGGAGGGAGACATCACAATGCGTTATCTTCATACCATGGTCCGGGTGAAAGACCTGGACGCGTCGCTTCATTTCTACACCACCGTTTTCGGGCTCGAGGAAATCCGCCGCAGCGAAAACGAGAAGGGCCGCTTCACGCTGGTCTTCCTCGCCGCCCGCGACGACCTCAAGGCCGCACGCGAAAACCTCGCTCCCTGCGTCGAGCTCACCTACAACTGGGACACGGAGGATTATACGGGCGGACGCAATTTCGGTCACCTTGCCTATGAGGTCGACAACATCTACGACTTTTGTCAGCATCTCCAGGACAACGGCATCACCATCAACCGTCCGCCGCGCGAGGGCCGCATGGCCTTCATCAAATCTCCCGACGGCATTTCGATCGAACTCCTCCAGAAGGGCGAGAACCTGCCGGTCGCCGAACCCTGGGCTTCCATGCCGAATACCGGCTCCTGGTAAAATCATCCGTGCGGCGGCCCGAGGTCGCCGCACCCGCCTCGGCGCAAGCTTGCCCCAGGCTGGCGTCACCCAGGATCCGCGGGCATCGGCAGCTTGTCCCCACCGTTCTCCCGCGAGATGCTTTCGGCATGATTCGCGGCATGACGCCGGCGATACGAGCTGACGGGGCATCCCTTGCCGAAAACGCTTTCTCATCCGTCCAACATCCGCCTGACGCTGGCGATTGCCTGCCTTTCCGCCGTGATGCTCTGCGGTTGCAGCACCACCAGGAAAACCGCGGACGCCGCGGCCGAAGCGGCACCATCACAGCCTGCGAAGCCGGCAAGCGCCAGGGGCATTCTCGCCAAAGGCGGGACGACCGCCTCCAATCGCTATATCGATCCGGTCATCTCGAAAGCTTCCGAACCGCGGCTGGCGCAGGCGCCGGCTGCCAACGCTCCGCCGCCCGCGGACGCTTTTCCGCCCGCGCCCGAGCAGCCGGCTTCCATCGCCGGGCTGGCGACCCAGCCGACCAATGTCCGCGCCGGCAGCGGCAGCATCTTTTCGGCCGCCCCGCCGGCGGCCGCCGAACCTTCCGGGATCGCTCCGGCCTCCGCCGAGCTGCCCAGGCGGAATTTCAACGCCACGGCCGCCAGCGTCTTCAGCACGCGGCAGGCAATGCCGGCCGCCGCTTGCGGCAACAGCCAGCAAGGCACTCCGATAAGCTGCTGATTCGGCGCGATTTTCCTTTCGAAACCCGGCTGCGGAACGCCTGTCATTTTTTTGCAAAAAAGATGGTTTTGACGCTTGCGGGAAAGAAATCACCTCTCTATAAGATCGCTCACCGCACGCGCCCTTCGTCTATCGGTTAGGACGCCAGATTTTCATTCTGGAAAGAGGGGTTCGATTCCCCTAGGGCGTGCCACCCTCCCTCTCCAAGCTTTTGTTTTTGCTGCTCTATCCGCTCCCGCAGGACTTTATTCGCGGACGCGAATTTTTTGCGTTCGCGAAGAGAAAAAAGTGCGTTTTGCGCTTGCGGGAAATCATCGCCCTCACTATAAGGGCGCTCACCGCACGCGCCCTTCGTCTATCGGTTAGGACGCCAGATTTTCATTCTGGAAAGAGGGGTTCGATTCCCCTAGGGCGTGCCATTCATCCCTTTTGGCATTCCATGTTTTTCATAGTATGGTGCTGATCGTCGGCAGCAGGCGCCCATCGTCTAGCGGTCAGGACGCCGCCCTCTCACGGCGGTAACACGGGTTCGAGTCCCGTTGGGCGTACCACTTCCCTCTCGAACAGGAATCGACGGCCTCAGGCCGCTTTTGCCGCATCGAGAAGGCGGAGCTGGATTCGCCTGCTTCCCTGCCAATGGTCGGCGCTGAGGCAACCGGCGGCGTGGATCTGCGCGCCCCTCGAATTCAGCAGCATGTTTCCAAGCGGGGTTTCCGCCGCACGGAAGGCGATCCCGTCCAGCCGCGAACCGTCGGCCGCTTCCAGCGTCACCTTGATATGCGCGGTGCCGACAAGCCGGGCATCCTTCAGCCGGTGGGCGGGGATGGCGAAGACCGGCTGGGCATGGCCGGAACCGTAGGGCCCCGCCTGTTCGAGCTGATCGAAGAGCTCCAGCGTCGCGCCGGAGGCGGAGAGCGCGCCGTCGATCTTCAGCACGTGATTGGCGACCAGGTCCGGTACGGTTTCACCGGCCGTTTCCTCGAAGAAAGCCCGCAGGCGGCCGAGATTGGCGCGCTCCACCGTCAGACCGGCCGCCATGGCATGGCCGCCGCCCTTGACGAGCAGGCCGGCCTCGACGGCGGCCCGCACCATGCGGCCCATGTCGAAACCGTTGATCGAGCGGCCGGATCCGGTGCCCTTGCCGGAAGGATCGAAGGCGATCGCGAAAGCCGGCCGCTTGAACTTCTCCTTGATCCGGGCGGCGATCAGCCCGACGATGCCGGGATGCCAGTTGTCGCGGGCCGTGACGATCACCGAAGCCCCCTCGCCCGTGCCGTACTCCGCCAGCACCTCTGCTTCCGCTTCGGCGAGCATGGCGGCTTCCATCGCCTGCCGCTCGCGATTGAGCTCGTCGAGCCGGCCGGCTATCTCCTCCGCTTCGACCGGGTCATCCAGCGTCAGCAGCCGGCTGCCCAGCGCCGCATCGCCGATGCGCCCGCCCGCATTGATGCGCGGGCCGATGAGGAAACCGAAATGATAAGGCGTCACCGGCCCGCCCAGCCCCGCCTTCCGGAAGAGCGCCGCAAGGCCGGCATTGCCCATGTGGCGTGCGGCAAGCAAGCCCTTCACCACATAGGCCCGATTGAGCCCCTTGAGCGGGACGACATCGCAGACGGTCGCGAGCGCCACGAGGTCGAGCCAGGCCAGCAGGTCGAGCGATTTGGCGCGCGGGTCGCCCGTCTGGCGCAGATGACGCGTGGCCGCGACGAGCACCATGAAAACTACGCCGGCCGCACAGAGATGACCCTGTCCGGACAGGTCGTCCTCGCGATTGGGATTGACGAGCGCCAGGCATGGCGGCAATTCGTGCCCGAGCTGGTGATGGTCGATGACGACCACGTCGCGGCCTTCATCGCGGGCGGCCGCGAGCGCATCAAAGCTGGTCGAACCGCAATCGACCGTGACGATCAGACCGGCGCCGTTGGCGATCAACTGGCGGATGGCCGCCGGATTGGGGCCGTATCCCTCGAAAATGCGGTCGGGAATGTAGATTTCCGCTTCGACGCCGAAATGCCGGAGGAAGCGATAAAGCAAGGCCGAGGACGCCGCCCCGTCTACGTCGTAATCGCCGAAGATCGCCACCTTCTCGCGCCTCGCGATGGCATCGGCCAGCCGGCTCACCGCCTTCTCGCAATCGGTCAGCGTGAAGGGCTCCGGCATCAGCGAGCGGATCATCGGATCGAGGAAGGCCGGCGCGTCGTCCAGCGAAACGCCGCGGCCGGCCAGCACGCGGGCGACGAGATCGGGGATGCCATGCACCTGGGCGATCGCCAGCGCACGGTTCTGCGCCGCCTGATCGAGACGCGAGACCCAGCGTTGATCGCCTGCGGAGCGCTCAACATTCAGGAATGCGCGCGGGACGGGATCAACCGCCTCCGCCGCCGAAAGCGCGGAGATCATTCTGGTCATCGACCGCTTTTAGCGGATTCGAAGCGAAACCGGAATCCATCCGGCGGGATACCCACCGGAAATTCCGCATCCTCAGGGCTTTTGCGTTCGGTTAGAAAAGAGACCAGACGGCTGCCGAGCTGCTCAGCCCCGCCACCGCCAATGCGAACAGGACGAGCATGAACGTCCAGTTCCGCCGTCCTTCGAAATCGTCGCCGTTTTCCTGATCGTTCGCATGAACCAGATGCAAGGTCCGCGGCCCCAATGACTTGCCGGCGGTTCCGCCGAGTTCCAGCCGATAGGCCTTTTTCCCCGTATTCATGGTGATCACGAAAGCGCCTCCCCTCGCTGTGGTGATTACACCGGTCAGTCTATGCCGGACGATCCCGCGCGGCTAGTCACGAAATCTTCATGATGGCTTTTTCCAGAATGCGCCATTCCGGCTGGCCAGAGGCCGGCGGAGAGCCGGCCGGAGGCTGCCGGCAAACCGCCATCAAGTTCTCGCGTCATCCTCGGCCCTGTCCCGAGCATGACGAAGGAAAGGTGGCGGAGCTTCGTCAACAAGCTGAGGCCGGCGGGGAGCCGGCCGTTTTCTCGATGAACCTAGAAAGCCTTGGGCCGCTCGATGCGGATCACCTGCGGTTCGCCGACGAGATAGCTTTCCTGCTTGATCGCATCGACCGCCTTGCGGACGGAATCCTCGGTCGTCGCATGGGTGACGAGAATGATCGTCTTTGCCGTGTCCCCCGCATCCGGCTTGGCGCGCTGCACGATCGATTCGAGCGAGATCGCGTTTTCCGCCATCCGCGCGGCGATGCTGGCGAAGACGCCGGTACGGTCGGCCACCGTCAGGCGGATGAAATAACCGCCTTCGTGGCTCTGCATGCGGGCGCGCTTGTAGGGCGCAAGCGCTGCAGCCGGCGTTCCGAGAACGGGTACGCGCTGGGCGCCCGGACGGCTCTTGGCGATGTCGGCGATGTCGCCAAGCACGGCGGAGGCGGTCGCATCGCCGCCGGCGCCGGGTCCGACCATCAGCAACTCGCCGAGGATATCGGATTCGATCGCCACCGCATTGGTGACGCCGTCGACCTGGGCGATCACGGAATCATGCGGCACCATGGTCGGATGCACGCGCTGCTCGATGCCGCTGTCGGTCTGCTGGGCGACGCCCAGAAGCTTGATGCGATAGCCGAGATCGGCCGCCGCATGGATGTCCTCGATCGAGATATTGGTGATGCCTTCGAGATAGATCTCGTCGGCGGCGATCTCCGTGCCGAAGGCGAGCGTCGTCAGGATGGCAAGCTTGTGGGCCGTGTCGTTGCCCTCGATGTCGAAGGCCGGATCGGCTTCGGCGTAACCGAGGCGCTGCGCCTCCTTCAGGCAATCGGCGAAGGACAGGCCTTCCTTCTCCATCCGGGTGAGGATGTAGTTGCAGGTGCCGTTCATGATGCCGTAGACGCGCGACACCGTGTTGCCGGTCAGGGACTCGCGGAGCGCCTTGATGACCGGAATGCCGCCGGCGACCGCGGCTTCGAAATTGAGGAGCGCGCCCTTTTCCTCGGCGATCCTAGCAAGCTCGACGCCGGAAGCGGCCAGCAGCGCCTTGTTGGCGGTCACCACATGGAGACCGCGGGTGAGCGCAGCACGCACGGAATCGGCGGCGGCACCCTCGGCGCCGCCCATCAGCTCCACGAAGACGTCGATATCGGCTTCCGCCGCCAGCTTCTCCGGCGAGTCGAACCAGGTCGCGCGGGAAATGTCGATGCCGCGATCGCGGTTCCTGTCGCGTGCCGTGACCGCCGTGATCTCGATCGCCCGGCCGCAGGTTACGGTCAGTTCGTTCGCGCGGGTCTGGATGATCCGGACGAGCGAGGCACCCACGGTGCCGAGACCCGCAATGCCGACTTTGAGGGCGTCTGCCATGCTATTCTTCCTGGTCTTCTGAAAAGCGGCGGCCCGGCCGGGCCGCCCGAAATATGATCCGGTCAGCGGTGCGCGTTGAGCGAGATCACGTTGTGCATCGTGTCGTCGGCCGTCGAAAGGAACTTCTTGATGCTGCGGGCCGCCTGGCGGATGCGGTGCTCGTTTTCGACGAGCGCCAGACGGACGTAGTCATCGCCCATTTCCCCGAAGCCGATACCCGGCGCCACGGCGACATCGGCCTTCTCGACGAGCAGCTTGGAAAATTCGAGCGAGCCGAGATGGCGGAACTTTTCCGGGATCTTCGCCCAGGCGAACATGGTCGCGGCCGGCGGCGGCACTTCGAAACCGGCCTTGCCGAAGCTCTCGACCATGACGTCGCGGCGGCGCTTATAAATATTGCGGACCTCCGCGATATCGGAACCGTCGCCGTTCAACGCATGGGTGGCGGCCACCTGGATCGGCGTGAAGGCGCCGTAATCCAGATAGGATTTCACACGCGTCAAAGCCGAGATCAGCCGTTCGTTGCCGACCGCAAAGCCCATGCGCCAGCCGGGCATGGAGAAGGTCTTCGACATGGAGGTGAATTCGACGGCGACGTCGATCGCACCCGGCACCTGCAGCACGGACGGCGGCGGATCGCCTTCGAAATAGATTTCCGAATAGGCGAGGTCCGACAGCACGATGATGTCGTGCTTGCGGGCGAAGTTCACGACGTCCTTGTAGAAATCCAGAGAGGCGACATGCGCCGTCGGATTGGACGGGTAGTTGAGGATCAGCGCCAGCGGCTTCGGGATCGAGTGCTTCACCGCGCGCTCGAGCGGCGGAAAGAAGCTCTCGTCGGGCTCGACGGACATGGAGCGGATCACGCCGCCCGCCATCAGGAAGCCGAAGGCGTGAATCGGATAGGTCGGGTTCGGGCAGAGAATAACGTCGCCCGGCGCGGTGATCGCCTGCGCCATGTTGGCGAAGCCTTCCTTGGAGCCGAGGGTCGCGACGACCTGCGTCTCGGGATTGAGCTTCACGCCGAACCGGCGGGCATAATAGGCGGCCTGCGCGCGGCGCAGCCCCGGTATGCCCTTAGAGGACGAATAGCGGTGGGTGCGCGGGTCCTGCACCACTTCGCACAGCTTGTCGACGATCGCCTTCGGCGTCGGTAGGTCGGGATTGCCCATGCCGAGATCGATAATGTCGGCGCCACCCGCTCGCGCGCTCGCCTTCAAACGGTTGACCTGTTCGAAAACGTAGGGCGGCAGACGCCGGACTTTATGAAACTCTTCCATGGCTCCCTCGAAAAATAGATGCGAAGCACACGTGATTGCGCTGCTTCGTGGCGCATCTTAGGCGATTTGTGCTTTGCGACCAAACGGGCCGAAACGCAAGCGCTATTTGACGTCTTTATCTGGCGATATCGGCCAAAGCGTCGTTGCCGTGCTCGGCGGCAAGCCTGCGGTATTCGGCGACACGGCGCTGATACTCGGCTTCCGAGATCGAGCCCGTCTGCCTGGCGCGGGCGAGTGCCGCAAGCCGCGGCTCCGTCTTCTGATAATCCTGGTCCTCGATCTGCTCGGCGGCGGCCGTCAGCGTCGGGTCGAAGGTCGGGTAGGCGCCTGTCTTGCGGATCGCCAGCGGGCCTGGCGGCGGCGCGGCCCTGGACTGCACGACGACGGCCGGCGGAGGCGTGCTCGGGATGCCGTCGTCCAGCGCGAAACTGCTGCTGTTGCAGCCGGTCAACAGAGGCAACGCGCCGAAAGCGGTGAAAAACGCCAAGCTGCCGATCCGATGCCTCAGTTTTTCCATTTCCGTAACCCAGTTTCCGCGCCGGCGCATTCACCTTAAAGCGCCGGTCGCTGGCACTTGTATTCGCTTTCGGGCACAATGTACAAACGAAAACAGACGACAGTTCACCGACAACTCATTGGGAGACCGCGCGTGGCGGACAAGACCGAAGACAAGGGGCAGACCGGGGAAGGTTTTCCGGGCTTCGACCCCACATCGGTCGAGGCCTACATGGTCAGGGACCCGCAGGCGCTCGCCATGAACTTCGCCCGCGCGCTCGAGAATCTCGGCAAGGCGGCTTCCGAATGGCTCGGTCGCCGCGAGCGCGGCGAGATCGCCGATTCGGTCGCAGATCCGATGGTCGATCTCGTGAAGACGCTCTCGAAGGTCACCGAATACTGGATTTCCGATCCGAAGCGGACGCTGGAAGCGCAGACGCTGCTCTTCTCCAGCTATATGGGCATCTGGGCCCGCAGCCTGAGCCGGTTCTCCGGCCAACCGATGGAGCCGGAGCAGGAAACCGCGCCGAAGGACAAGCGTTTTTCAGACGAGGACTGGGTGAAGAACCCGTTCTTCGCTTTTCTGAAACAGGTCTATTTCGTCACCGCCTCCTGGGCCGAGAGGCTCGTCAACGACGCCGAGGGGCTCGACGAACACACCAGGCACAAGGCGGCCTTCTACGTAAGGCAGATCACGGCGGCCCTTTCGCCGGTCAATTTCGCGATCACCAACCCGGAAGTCTATCGCGAGACGGTCGCCACTCACGGCGCCAACCTGGTCGCGGGCATGAAGATGCTCGCCGAGGACATCGTCGCCGGCGGCGGCGAACTGCGGCTGCGCCACACCGACGCGACCAAGTTCGCGATCGGCCGCAATCTTGCGCTGACGCCCGGCAAGGTGATCGCCCAGAGCGAGGTCTGCGAGGTCATCCAATACGAGCCCTCTACCGAGACGGTGCTCAAGCGGCCGCTGATGATCGTCCCGCCGTGGATCAACAAGTTCTACATCCTCGACCTCAACCCGCAGAAAAGCTTCATCAAGTGGTGTGTCGACCAGGGCCATACGGTCTTCGTCATCTCCTGGGTCAATCCCGACGAGCGGCATGCAAAAAAGGATTGGGAATCCTACATGCGCGAGGGGATAGACTTCGCGCTGACGACGATCGAAAAAGCGACGGGCGAGAACCAGGTCAACGCGATCGGATACTGCGTCGGCGGCACGCTGCTTGCGGCCACCCTCGCCTATCACGCCAAGGAAAAGAACCGCCGCATCGCGTCCGCCACCTTCCTCACCACCCAGGTAGATTTCACCCATGCCGGAGACCTCAAGGTCTTCGTCGACGAGGAGCAGATCGCGGCGATCGAAAAGCAGATGAACGCGGCCGGCTATCTCGAAGGCTCGAAGATGGCGATGGCCTTCAACATGCTGCGCGCCTCGGAGCTCATCTGGCCCTATGTGGTCAATAATTACCTCAGGGGTCAGGAGCCGCCGCCCTTCGACCTGCTCTACTGGAACTCCGACTCGACGCGCATGGCGGCGGCCAATCACGCCTATTACCTGCGCAACTGCTATCTCAACAACAATCTCAGCAAGGGCGAGATGCAGCTCGGCGGCAAGACGATCTCGCTGAAAGACATCAAGATCCCCGTCTACAATCTCGCCACCCGCGAGGACCATATCGCGCCGCCGAAATCCGTTTTCCTCGGCTCTTCGCTGTTCGGCGGGCCGGTGGATTTCGTGCTGACCGGATCCGGCCATATCGCCGGCGTCGTCAACCCGCCCGACAAGCAGAAATACCAGTACTGGACCGGCGGCAAGGCCAAGGGCCAGTTCGAGGACTGGATGGAGAAAGCCGAGGAGGCCAAAGGCTCCTGGTGGCCGCATTGGCATGCCTGGATCGAGGCGAAGGGCGACGAACGCGTACCGGCCCGCAAGCCCGGCGGCTCGGCGCTGAATGCGATTGCCGACGCGCCCGGCACTTACGTGCTTACCCGCGTTTGAACTTCAATCGATGCGTTTCGATCCGCCGCTCGTTCCCGCAACCCTTTTGCAGCGCTACAAGCGCTTCCTGTTCGACGCGGTCGCGGCTGACGGCACGCCCTTCACCGGCTCGTGCCCCAATACCGGCTCGATGCGCGGGCTGACCGCCCCCGGATCGAGGATATGGGTGTCTCTGCACGACAGCCCGACCCGCAAATACCGGCACATGTTCGAGATGGTCGAGGTGGACGGCGAGATGGTCGGGATCAATACCGGCCTGCCGAACCGGCTTGCGGAGGAAGCGATCCGCGCCGGATTGATCCCGAGCCTCACCGGCTACGACACCATCCTGCGCGAGCAGCGCTACGGCCGCAATTCCCGCATCGACTTTCTGCTTTCGGGCGAAGGTCTGCCTGATGCCTATGTGGAAGTGAAGAACGTGCATTTCATGCGCGAAGCCGGATTGGCCGAGTTTCCCGATACGGTCACGAAGCGCGGCGCCAAGCATCTGGAAGAACTCGGAGACATGGTGGAGGCCGGTCACCGGGCGGTGATGATCTATCTCATCCAGCGGCACGACTGCTCGCATTTCAGGATCTGCTCCGATCTCGATCCGCTCTATGCGCTCGCCTTCGAGCGCGCGAAAACCCGCGGCGTCGAGGCCTATGCCGTCCGCTGCCGCGTTTCGCCGGAGGAAATCACCCCTTCGGGGCTCATTCCGGTCGACGACCTCGGCTAGAGCGTTTCCTTGTTAGATTGAAGCATTCTGCCGGAGCAGGTTTTCATTGGGGCAAAGGCGATTGGCGAAGGGCATACCCCTTGGTACGTCCGAGCCGATCGCCTTTGATCCCGGCGGAAAGATGCCCGGCCCTGCGGGTTGGCTGAAACGGGCCGCCTGATCGACCGGCTGGCTCGGCCGTAGGGCGGGGCTACGACCTGCGCCAGCCGGTCGACCATCCGACTCCGTTTGAGCCAACAGAATGCCTCAATCTAACAAGGAAACGCTCTAACGCTTCCCCGCGGCCTTGTAGACTGCGTTCCTGTCCCTGCGGCCAACCGCAATCACCAGCACGATCAACTGAGCATCGCGAACCTCGTAGACGAGACGGTAACCGGCGGTCCTCAACTTGATCTTGTAGCGGTCCTTGGCCCCGTAAAGCTGTGCGGAGGGTACGCGCGGATTTTCAAGACGCTCGGCAAGCTTCTTCCTGAACTGGTCGCGGATATTGGGGTCGAGCTTCCGCCATTCCTTCAAAGCGGCATCGAGAAAGGCGAGCTCATAGCTCATCCAGCGTCACCTTGACGATGGCTTCCCCTGCCCGGCTATCGGCCAGCGCATTGAGTTCCATATCCTCCAGCCGGTCCATCATGACTTCGTAGGCCTTCGCCGGAATGCAATAGAAGGCCGGCTCATTGCGGTTGAGAATGGCGACGGGGGCTCCGTCACCCGCGGCAACGGTTCCCATCGGGTTGCGCTTCAGTTCGGATACGCTAGCGGTAACTTCCGCAAGTACGACGCTGACCATGGATCTCTCTTTCGCATTCTGAATAGAACCTTATATAGCATTCTAAAGAGCTCCTTAAAAGGTCTCATCCGGCTGCATGAAGTGAAGGAATTTCCACAAACCGCTCACAAATCGCTGATGCCGATGGACGAACCGGGGCCGCCTGCTTTATGAACGGAGGAATTGCGAGAGAAGAACCATGGTCAACTATATCGAGGCGGTTTCCGCCCCTGCGAAGAATACGGGCGCGATCCGGCTCTACACTCAGGAAGACTTTGCGGGCATGCGCAAGGCCAGCCTGCTCACGGCACGCTGCCTCGACGAACTGGCGGCGATCGTGAAGCCCGGCATTACGACCAATGCCATCGACCGCTTCGTCTTCGAATTCGGCATGGATCACGGCGCGCTGCCTGCGACGCTCAACTATCGCGGCTATACGAAATCCACCTGCACCTCGATCAACCACGTCGTCTGCCACGGCATTCCGGACGACAAGCCGCTTCGCGAAGGCGATATCGTCAATATCGACGTGACCTACATCCTCGACGGCTGGCATGGGGATTCGAGCCGCATGTACCCCGTCGGCCAGATCAAGCGCGCTGCCGAACGTCTGCTCGAAGTGACCTATGAATGCCTGCTGCGCGGCATCGCCGCCGTGAAGCCGGGCGCCCGCACCGGCGCCATCGGCGAAGCGATCCAGACCTATGCGGAAGCCGAGCGCTGCTCGGTGGTGCGCGATTTCTGCGGCCATGGGGTCGGCCGGCTCTTCCACGATTCCCCGAACATCCTGCATTACGGCCGCGCCGACGAAGGCCCGGAGATGAAGGAAGGCATGATCTTCACGATCGAGCCGATGATCAATCTCGGCAAGCCGCATGTGAAGGTTCTCTCCGACGGCTGGACCGCGGTCACCCGCGACCGCTCGCTTTCGGCGCAATACGAGCATGCCGTCGGCGTCACGGCGACGGGCTGCGAGGTTTTCACCCTTTCGCCCGGCGGCCTCGACCGGCCCGGCCTGCCGCCGCTTTCGAGGTAACATGACCAAGCGTCCAGCCCCGCCGCCGGACGAACAAGCCTCCCTTCTGGAGGACGAGCGCGGCTTTTTCGCCGAACAACTCTCCAAGCCGAAAGCCATCCAGAAATCCGCACCTCCCGCAAAGGAGGATCAGGCGGCCCATTATCACGGCCATCGCGAGCGGCTCAGGACCAAATACCGCGATCACGGCGACACCGGGCTTGCCGACTACGAGATCCTTGAACTGCTGCTCTTCCGGCTGATCCCGCGCCGCGACACGAAGCCGATCGCCAAGGCTCTGCTCGATCGCTTCGGGACGCTTGCAGGCGTGTTCGGCGCGCCGGCTGGGCTGCTGCAGGAGGTGAAGGGCGTCGGCGAGACCGTCGCGCTCGATCTGAAGCTCGTCGCCACCGTCGGCCAGCGGATGCTCAAAAGCGAGCTGCGCGGCAAGCAGGTGCTCTCTTCCTGGTCGTCCGTGATCGACTACTGCCACGCGGCCATGGCCTACGAATCCCGCGAGCAGTTCCGCATTCTCTTTCTGGACAAGCGCAACGCGCTGATCGCCGACGAGGTGCAGGGCCACGGCACCGTCGATCACACGCCGGTCTATCCGCGCGAGGTGGTGCGCCGGGCGCTGGAGCTTTCCGCCACGGCGATTATCTTAGTGCATAACCACCCAAGTGGTGATCCGACACCGTCGCGCGCCGATATCGACATGACGAAAACGATCATCGACACCGCCAAGCCGCTCGGCATCACGGTGCACGACCACATCATCATCGGCAAGGACGGACATGTCAGCATGAAGGGCCTCAGGCTGATCTGATTTCGAGCAGCATCATCGAGCTGCCCCTCATCCCCCTGCGGGACCTTCTCCCCGCAAGCGGGGAGAAGGGTACGCCGCACTGCCTCCGTTCCCATCCCGTCAAGCGGGGCACCTTCCCTCTCCCCGTTTACGGGGAGAGGGTAAGGGACAATTCCACATGAGATTGTTCTTCCGGAAGATCAGGCCACCTGCACCAGGTGTCCTTCCGAAACCTCGCGATATTCCCGCTTCGGCGGCCGGTAATCCATCGGGCGGACCGGGCTCTTCAGCTCGTCGTTCGAGATGCCCCGGCGGATGCCGCGGCGCGCAGGATCCGGCACGGGAACGGCGGCCATCAGCTTCTTCGTGTAGGGATGCTGCGGATTGTCGAAGACCGCCGCCCGCGGGCCGATCTCGACGATTTCGCCGAGATACATGACCGCGACGCGGTGGCTCACACGCTCCACCACGGCCATGTCATGGCTGATGAACAGGAAGGCGAGATTGAGGCTCTGCTGCAGGTCGAGAAGCAGGTTGCAGACCTGCGCCTTGATCGACACGTCGAGCGCCGAGACGCTTTCGTCGGCGACAATGACTTTGGGATCGAGCGAGAGCGCCCGGGCGATCGCGATGCGCTGACGCTGGCCGCCGGAGAATTCATGCGGATAACGGCTCGCCATGTCCGGCGAGAGGCCCACCTTGCGCAAGAGATCGGCGGTCTTTTCCTTTGCTTCCTTCGCGGTGCCGAGCTTGTGCTTGATGAAGGGTTCGGCGATTGCCGCACCTACCGTCATGCGCGGGTTGAGCGAAGAAAACGGGTCCTGGAAAATCATCTGGATGGTCTTGCGCATGTTGCGCAACCCGACCTGATCGAGACGCAGCACGTCGTAGCCGTCAAGCGCGACCTCGCCGCCGCTCGGTTCGATCAGCCGCATGATCGAACGACCGGTGGTCGACTTGCCGCAGCCGGATTCACCGACCAGTGACAGGGTCTCACCCTGGAAGAGGTCGAAGGAAATGTCCTCCACCGCATGCACCGCGCCGGTCTGCCGGGCGAAGAGGCCGGAGCGGACCGGAAAGCGGGTGACGAGGTTCTTCACCGCCAGGACCGGCGTCCTGCCGCTCGCCACCGTGCCGGCGACTTCCTGCGGCTCCGCCGCCTCGCCGGTCTTCATGTCGACGACCGCGAAACGGGTCGGCCATCTGCGATTTTGCATCGAGCCGAGCTTCGGCACTGCGGAAAGAAGCGCCCGCGTATAGGGATGCTTGCCGCGATGGAAAATCTCCTCGGTCGGGCCGCTTTCGACCGCCTCGCCGCGATACATCACGATGGTGCGGTCGGCGATTTCGGCGACTACGCCCATGTCATGGGTGATGAAGAGCACCGACATGCCCTCCTCTTCCTGCAGCACCTTGATGAGATCGAGGATCTGTCCCTGAATGGTGACATCGAGCGCGGTGGTGGGCTCGTCGGCGATGAGAAGCTTCGGCTTGGAAGCCAGAGCCATCGCGATCATGACGCGCTGGCGCATGCCGCCCGAGAACTGGTGCGGGTAGTCGTCGAAGCGAGAAGAGGCGTTCGGGATGCGCACCTTTTCCAGAAGCCGCACCGTCTCGGCGCGTGCATCCTGCTTCGAGAGCCCTCTGTGGCGCGTCAGCACCTCGGAAATCTGCCTGCCGATGGTGAAGATCGGGTTCAGCGAGGTCATCGGCTCCTGAAAGATCATCGAGGCGTCGTTGCCGCGCACGCCCCGCATCTCCTTTTCGGACAGCGCCAGAAGCTCCTTGCCGTTGAGAAGGATCTTTCCCTCGATACGGCTGGAGCCCGGCGCCAGGAGCCTCATGATCGACAGCGACGTGACGCTCTTGCCCGAACCGCTCTCGCCGACGATCGCGACCGTTTCGCCGGGGCGCACGTCGAAGGAGACATCGCACACGACGCTCTTCCATTCGCCGTCGACCAGGAAGGAGGTCGTGAGGTCTCTGACGGAAAGGACGGGGGCTTCGCTCATGACGGCTTCCCTCATTTAAGGCTTCCACGGGGTTGCGAAGGAGGCCGAGGGACGGCCTTCCGCTTCGCGGGCGGCTTCCAGCGCGGCGATCTTCCCGTCGATGACGCGGCGGTCGATCATGCCGTGCGGGTTTTCGCGTGTCGGCATGGTCTCGGCGACATGCAGGTACCGCTCCTGCGCCACCGCATAAAGCCGGCGCAGCTCCTTCAACGGATCGGCATGGTCGTCGGCATTGATGCGCAGCCAGGGATAGTCCTGGTCGCGATAAAGGACGAGTGCCGCGGACTGCTTGCCGCGCTTGTCGCCGCCGGCGGCTTCTCCCGCATCCATGGCGTCGAGCAGGCGTTCGGCAAGCGGCGCGCCGGCCGAAGCCCTCTCCTTATAGACACGCAGGGTTTCGGCGATCACCTGCGGACCAGCCAGCATATTGCCGGCGACCGAGACGTTGTCGTCCACCAGATGCCCGGCCCAATCGACGCAGATTTCGCCGGTATAGGCGGCATTGCGGCCCTCAGCATCGATCAGGTGGAACTGGCGCTGCCTGCGCCCGTCGTCGCGGGCCGTCAGCGTTTCGATGATCTCTTCCGGCGACCTGCCTTCTTCGAGCAGCTTCAGACCGTCCGTGCCGTAGAGCGGGCTGACGAAGGCCTGCGTGGCGACGGCCCCCACCCTGCCCTTGACATGCGGCACGGCGGCGCCGACCGCGAAGAAGCGGCTGGCGACGGCAACCCCGAAATGGCCGGTCTCGGGATCGCGTGCGACGATCGACCAGGTCATGGCTATCTCCCCACCGCATAGGCCTGCATGAGGCGCGGCGTCGCCGCCGCCCGCATCAGTCCGTCGGCATCGCGGCGTGCGGCCGTCAGACGGCCGACGCTCCACGGATCGGCCACAGTCACCTGATGGCCGCGGCGGCGAAGCTCGGCCAGAACCTCCGGCCCGACATTGCTTTCCACCATGATATTGCCCGGCTCGCGGGTGCGCGGGTAGAACGAGCCCGGGAAATGGGTCGTGTGGAAGAGCGGCATGTCGATCGCCGCCTGCAGGTTCTTTTTGTGGTGCACGTAGCGCAGGAAGAAGGGAAGCTGCCACTGGTCCTGCTGGTCGCCGCCGGGCGTGCCGAAAACCAGCGTCGGGCGGCCCTGGTGCAGCGCGAGCGACGGCGTCAGCGTCGTGCGCGGACGCTTTCCCGGTTCCAGCGAGGTCGGCAGGCCCGGCTTCAGCCAGAACATCTGGGCACGCGAGTTCAGCGCGAAGCCGAGACCCGGCACGATCGGCGAAGACTGCAGCCAGCCGCCCGACGGCGTGGTCGAGACCATGTTGCCCCAGCGGTCGATGACGTCGATATGGACGGTGTCGCCGCGCTTTTCGGTAAGATGCGACATGGTCGGCTCGTAGACCGCGCCCTTGCCGCTCACCTCGCCCAGCATCGCCATGGTTAGATCGAGCTGATGGTCGTAACCCGGCACGCGGCCGGGGCGAAGATCCAGCGAGGCTTGCCCGCCGATCAGCTTGCGGCGCTCGGCATTGTAACCTTCCGACAGCAGGTATTCGGCCGGGATCTGCGCGAAATCCGGGTCGCCGTAATAGACCTCCCGGTCGGCATAGGCGAGCTTCATGGCTTCCACGACGACATGCACGAAGTCGGCGCCGGACGGGTCCATGGACGAAAGATCGAAGCCTTTCAGCAGCGCCAGAGACTGCAGGAGCACCGGCCCCTGCCCCCAGGCCGGCGTCTTGGCGACGGTCCAGTCGTGATAGTCGTAGGTCTGCGGCGCCTCGACCGTCGCTTGCCAGCTCGCCATGTCCTGCGCCGTCAGCACGCCCCTGTGGCGGGAGCCGCTGGCGTCCATGACCTCGGCGGTGCGGACATAGGCGTCGATCGCCTCGGCGACGAAGCCGCGGTAGAAGGCATCGCGGGCGGCCTCGATCTGGTTTTCGCGGCCGCTCTTCGCCTCGGCCTCCGCGACGACGCGCTTCCAGGTTTCGGCCAGAACCGGGTTCTTGAAGTTGGAGAGCGGCTCCGGAGCGGCTCCGCCCGGAAGCCAGGTCGCGTAGGAGGTCGGCCATTCCTTCTCGAAGAAGCCCGCGAGCCCCTTGATGGTGGCCGAGACGCGGGCCAGCACCGGATGGCCGTTCTCGGCGTAATAGATCGCCGGCTCCAGCACGTCGCGGACGCTCATCGTGCCGTAGTCGCGCAGCATCAGCATCCAGCCGTCGAAGGCGCCGGGAATGACGGTCGCGAGCAGGCCGTCGCCGGGGATCATCGCCAAGCCTTCGGAGGTGTAGTGCTCGATGGTCGCGCCCGCCGGCGCCGGCCCTTGCGCGCAGATGACCTCGACCTTGTCCTTCTTCTTCGAATAGAAGATCGCCGGCATGTCGCCGCCCGGACCGCAAAGATGCGGCTCGACGATCTGCAGCACGAAGCCGGTCGCGACCGCCGCATCGAAGGCATTGCCGCCCTTTTCGAGGATCGACATGCCGACCGCCGACGCGATCCAGTGGGTCGACGTCACGACCCCGAACGTGCCGAGGATTTCGGGCCTTGTGGTGAATTCAGTCATTCTCGGAAATCCTTTTTGAAACCCATGCTTCGCCCGGTCACTACGCCTCGCGGGGATCCAGCGCGTCGCGCAGGCCGTCGCCCAGAAGATTGAAGCCTATGACGACGAGGAAGATTGCGATACCCGGCCACAGCGCCATCCACGGCGCCTGGCTCAGGAAATTCTTGGCGACGTTGAGCATCGATCCCCAGGACGGCGCCGGCGGCTGCTGGCCGAGGCCGAGGAAGGAAAGGCTCGCCTCGGCGATGATGGCGGTGGCGATCGTCAGCGTCGCCTGCACGATGATCGGCGCCACGACATTCGGCAGGATGTAGCGGACCATGATCTCCACATGGTTCAGGCCGACGGCACGCGCGCCCTCGACGTAATCTTCCGTCTTGACCGCCAGCACCTGGCCGCGCGTCAGCCGCACGAAGATCGGCATGGCGGAGAGCCCGATCGCGATCATTGCGTTCATCAGGCTCGGCCCGAGGAAAGCCGCCAGCGCGATCGCCATGATGAGAAAAGGCATGGCGAGCAGCGCCTCGGTGATGCGCGAGATCACCATGTCCACCCAGCCGCCGAAATAGCCGGAGACGAGGCCGAAGGGCACGCCGATGCAGACCGCGATGGCGACGGAGAAGACGCCCGCCATCAGCGAGGCCTGCGCTCCCCAGATCATGCGGGAGAGAATGTCGCGGCCGAGATCGTCGGTGCCGAGCCAGTGCACGGCGGACGGCGCCTTGCGGATCGCCGACCAGCTCGTGGCGACGGGATCGATGATCGGCAGGACGGGTGCCGCGGCCGCCAGGACGGTGAAGAACAGGACGATCGCGGCGCCGACGAGCGCCGACTTGTTGCGCTTCATCTTGCGCCAGGCGCGGCTCTGCTCCCGCTTCGCCGCCACGGAGGGCACGGCTTGGTCCATCGTGGTCATAGGGTCGCCCTCAGACGCGGATTGAGCAGGACATAGAGCACGTCCGCTATCAGATTCATGAGGATGAAACCGACCGCCGTGCAGAGCACCACGCCCTGCACCACCGCATAATCGCGGTTGAAGACCGCATCGACGATCAGCTTGCCGAAGCCCGGAATGGTGAAGATCTGCTCCGTCAGCACGGCGCCGGCGAGCAGCTCGCCGAAGAGCAGCGCCGACAGCGTGACGACCGGCAGCAGCGCGTTGCGGAAGCTGTGGCTCAGCACCACCTCGCGCGGCGAAAGCCCCTTGGCGCGGGCGGTGCGGATATAGTCGGCGCTGAGCACGCCGACCATGGCCGAGC
The DNA here is from genome assembly GCF_030378245.1 of Neorhizobium sp. CSC1952. Taxonomy (NCBI): domain Bacteria; kingdom Pseudomonadati; phylum Pseudomonadota; class Alphaproteobacteria; order Hyphomicrobiales; family Rhizobiaceae; genus Neorhizobium; species Neorhizobium sp. CSC1952. The sequence goes on from NZ_CP128416.1 coordinate 4,574,530, forward strand.
GGGTGTGGCGCATCAAGGTCGCGGCGAGCGCGTTGCCGAGCACGAAGGCCGGCATGATCATGGTCTGAAGCGAGCGGACGGGATCGACGAAGATCGATTCGTAGCCCGAGGCCGGCAGCCAGCCGAGCTGCACGGAAATCAGCAGGATCAGCATGATGCCGAGCCAGAAATTCGGGATCGAGAGGCCCGACAGCGCGACGATATTGGCGATGTAATCGATCGCCGTGTTCTTCTTGACCGCCGCCAGGATGCCGATCGGAATGCCGATCAGCATGGCGAAGAACATCGCCATGACGGCGAGCTGGATCGTCACCGGCAGCTTCTGCAGGATCAGCTCCAGGACCGGCTGGTTGGTGCGCAGCGAGATGCCGAAATCGCCGGTGAGCACGCCGCCCAGCCAGTAGAAATATTGCACGACGACGGGATCGTTCAGCCGGTACTTGTCGCGCAGGAATTCGATGACCGCCGGATCGCGCTCCTCGCCGGCCATGGCCAGGATCGGATCGCCCGGCAGCAGCTTCTGCAGCGAAAAGACGAAGACGGAGATGATCAGCAGGGTCGGGATCGCGACCAGGAGACGCTTTCCGATGTAAACGGGCATGGTGCCGCCCCCGTATTTGCAAACGCGTTTCAAAGTGCCTGGGAAAGGTGCCGCATGGGAAAAAACCCACGCGGCACAAGCGGTCAGCCTTTCTTGACGCCCTGCAGGCGGATCATGCCGTCAGGAGAAGGCACGAAACCTGTGACGCTCTTCTTGTAAGCCCAGATCCACGACTGGTGGCCGAGATAGATGACCGGCAGCTCGTCGTTGAGGATCGCCGAAGCGGCATCGTATTTCTGCTTGCGGACCGCATCGTCGGTCGAGGCGCGTGCTTCGTTCAGCAGCTTGTCGACTTCGGGGTTGCAATATTTGGTATCGTTGATGCCGCCCTTGCAGGTGATGAACTGGTGGATATTGCCATCCGGATCGACACGGCCGGACCAGTCGGAGCGGCTGAGCTGATAGTTGCCGCGGGTCTGCTCGTCGAGAAGCGTGGCGAATTCCGTCGATTTCAGGCTGACGTCGAAACCGGCTTCGGCGACCATCGACTGGACGATCTGCATCATCTGCTGCGCGACCGGGTTGTTCGGTATCTGCATTTCGATCGGAACTCGGTCGAAACCGGCTTCCTTGATCAGCGCCTTGGCCTTCTCCATGTCGCGGGCCGGCACGGGCAGCGCCTTGTTGAACCACGGGCTGTTCGGCGGGAACGGCTGGTTGCCGCCGACGGCGGTGCCTTCGTAGACGATCTGGTTCAGCGCATCGCGCTCGATCGCCAGCGAGAAGGCCTGGCGCAGGCGCTTGTCCTTGCCGAACGGGTTGTCGGCGCGCGGGCCGTTGCCGATATTCGCATAGAGCGCCATGTAGCCGATGTTGACGACGGAATCGAAACCGAGGTTCGCGTCGGACTTGACGGCGGCCACGTCGGTCGGCGCCAGGCGCTCCATGAAGTCGAGATCGCCGGACCGAAGGTTGGCGAGACGGACGGTGGTATCCGGGATCGGCAGGTAGGTGACCTTGTCGATGAAGATCTTGTCCTTGTCCCAGTAGTCGGCGAACTTTTCGAGCACGATACGGTCCTGCTGGACCCGCTCGACGAACTTGAACGGGCCGGCGCAGACGGGCTTGGAGCCGAAATTGGCGCCGAGCTCCTTGGCGGCCGCCGGCGAGACGATCATGCCGGCGCGGTCCGAAAGCTGCGCCAGCAGCGTGACGTCAGGTGCCTTCAGCGTGAACTTGACTTCCAGCGGACCGGTCGCCTCGACCTTGGCGACGGAGGCGAGCTCGCTCTTGCGGCGGGATTCCGGCAGGTTGATGTTGCGCTCGATCGTCGCGACCACGGCTGCCGCATCCAGCGCCGTGCCGTCGTGGAACTTGACGCCGTCGCGGATCTTCATGGTGAGTTCCTTGGCGTCGGCGGACCAATTCCACTCGGTCGCAAGCTGCGGAACGATCTTCAGGTCCGGCGAAACGTCGACCAGCTTGTCGCACAACGCCGTATAGACGATGCGGCCCACGAACGTGCGGGACTGGGCCGGATCGAGAACGTCGGCATCGTCCTGGAGGCCGATGCGAAGTTCCGCGGACATGGCCGGAAAGGCGAACAGCGCGCCGGCAAGCAGCGCGGTCGTCAACTTGGTAAGTCGCTTCATTGTGATCATTCCTCTCTTGGTTTCAGACTGTCTTCTGTCTCGGCCGGTTTGCCGGCTTCTCACGCGGTCGCGTTCTGCGCCCGGAATCCTTCCGGATCATCCTCGGTGTCGGAATTTGGAATGGTGTGATCGTGCTCCATGGAGGTCGCCCGGATGAGCCGTTCCTGCAGGGTCAGCATGTGTTCGCGCATCGCCTCGCCGGCTCGCGCCGGATCGCGTGCGGCAATCGCCTCGATGATGTTCTTGTGCTGCGCGTAGGAGACCTCGAACGCATTCTTCCCGGAGCGGGCACGCTCGCGGACCGCCCGCCATGCCTCGTCCTGCCGCACGCGGTTGATCACGTCGAAAATGGACAGGAACAGCCGGTTGCCGGCGCTCTGGGCGATCAGCCGGTGCAATGCGCCGTCCCAGAGTTCGCGGGCGTCCGCATCGCTGCTTTCGATGATCTTCCGGGCAAGCTCCCGCATCTTTTCCACATCACGCGGCCTGGCGCGCATGGCGGCAAGCTGGGCGAGCTGCGGCTCGATCCTGAGGCGAACCTCCATCAGCTCCATGAAATCGGTGCCGGCGACGATATCGCCAAGATGCTCGCTGAAACGGTGGGGACGTTCGCCGACAAACGTCCCCGACCCCTGGCGGCGCCAGATCAGGCCTTCCGCCTCAAGCACTTCCAATGCGCGGCGCACCACCCGACGGCTTATCCCGAGCATCTCGGCCAATGCCCGTTCCGTCGGCAGGCGCCCTTCCGAACCAAGCTCTCCCGCCCCAAGGAGCTCCCTCAGGCGGTCGAGCGCATAGTTCGAGTTGTCGTGAGCCTCGCCTGTTTTCCCCTGTACCATTTTCTGGACCAATTTTTAATTGGTTCCAATGGATGGCATTTCCGGCCCTGCGTCAAGGCAATTTTTCGGCAATTTCCGCGATGCACAAAATCTATGCAGAACGACCGGAATCGAGGCTTGAATGCACCGCAATCAAAACTTTAGAATAGGCGGCTACAAGAGAAGCGAGAGCGCGGCCGCATTGCGGCGGCGGGCATTTTCGAAGCGGAGCATTTCATGAACCAATACGACCTCATCGTCGTCGGCAGCGGACCGGCCGGTCGCCGGGCAGCCATTCAGGCGGCCAAACTCGGCAAGAAGGTCCTGGTCGTCGAACAGGGCAAAAGGGTCGGCGGCGTCTCCGTGCATACCGGCACGATCCCGTCGAAGACGCTGCGCGAGACCGCTCTCAACCTTTCCGGCTGGCGCGAGCGCGGCTTCTACGGCCGGGCCTATCGCGTCAAGCAGGAGATCAGCGCGGAAGACCTGCGCCGCCGCCTCATCATCACCCTCGATCACGAGGTCGAGGTGCTCGAGCACCAGTTCGCCCGCAATCGGGTTCAAAGCATTCGCGGCAAGGCCACTTTCGTCACGCCCGATACGCTGGCGATCGCCAAGGACGACGGGGAGATCCTGCACGCCACGAGCAAATCGATCCTGCTTGCCGTCGGCACCAAGCCCTTTCGCCCGGACTACATGCCCTTCGACGGCAAGACGGTCGTCGACAGCGACGAACTGCTGGAAATCGAGGAACTTCCCCGTTCCATGGTCGTCATCGGCGCCGGCGTCATCGGCATCGAATATGCGACCATCTTCTCGGCGCTCGACACCGCGGTCACCGTCATCGATCCGAAGCCGACCATGCTCGACTTCATCGACAAGGAGATCGTCGAGGATTTCACCTATCAGCTGCGCGACCGGAACATGAAGCTGCTGCTCGGCCAGAAGGCCGAGAAGGTCGAGCGGCTTCCCGACGGCAAGGTTTCGGTTCAGGTCGACAGCGGCCGCCGTATCGTCACCGACATGGTGCTCTTCGCCGCCGGTCGCATGGGCGCCACCGACACGCTGAATCTCGCCGCAGCCGGGCTCGAAGCCGACAGCCGCGGCCGTCTCAAGGTCAATCCGGAAACCTTCGAGACCTCGGTTCCCGGCATCTACGCCGCCGGCGACGTCGTCGGCTTCCCGAGCCTTGCTTCGACCTCCATGGAACAGGGCCGCATCGCCGCCCGCGTCGCCGTGGGCGCAATCGCCAAGGAGCCGCAGAAATATTTCCCCTACGGCATCTATGCCGTGCCGGAAATCTCCACCTGCGGCCTGACGGAGGAGGAGATGAAGGAGCGCGGCATTCCCTACGAATGCGGCATCGCCCGCTTCCGCGAGACTTCGCGCGGCCATATCATGGGCCTCGACACCGGCCTCCTGAAACTGATCTTCTCGCTGAAGACCCGCCGCCTGCTCGGGGTGCATATCGTCGGCGAAGGGGCGACCGAACTCGTCCACATCGGCCAGGCCGTCCTCAACCTCAAGGGCACGGTCGAATATTTCGTCGAGAATACGTTCAACTATCCCACGCTTGCCGAAGCCTACAAGATCGCCGGTCTCGACGCCTGGAACCGCATGGGCGAGCTGCCGAAGGAAGCCCCGGTCGCGACCGCCCAGCCGCTCGACACCACCGCGACCACGACCGTCACGGCGGACAAGAAAAAAGCCGCCTCGAAGTGAGGCGGCTTTCCGGTCTTTCCATATGACAATGGCCCCTTCCGGGGCCATTTTCCTGCGGTTAACGCGAATAGAATTCGACGACCAGCTGCGGTTCCATGACGACGGCGTAAGGCACGTCGGACAGGCTCGGAACGCGAGCAAAGGTGGCAACCATCTTGTTGTGGTCGACTTCGATATAGTCCGGAACGTCGCGCTCTGCGAGCTGGACGGCTTCCAGTACCGAAACGAGCTGCTTCGACTTCTGGCGGACTTCGATCACGTCGCCGGCCTTGCAACGGTAGGAACCGATGTTGACCCGAACGCCGTTGACGGTCACGTGGCCGTGGTTGACGAACTGGCGGGCGGCAAAGACCGTCGGCACGAACTTGGCGCGATAGACGATCGCGTCGAGGCGCGATTCCAGGAGGCCGATCAGGTTCTCCGACGTGTCGCCCTTGCGGCGGTTGGCTTCGTCATAGATCGCGCGGAACTGCTTTTCGCGCAGATCGCCGTAATAGCCCTTCAGCTTCTGCTTGGCGCGCAGCTGCACGCCGAAGTCGGAGAGCTTGCCCTTGCGGCGCTGGCCGTGCTGGCCCGGGCCGTATTCACGACGGTTGACCGGGGACTTCGGACGGCCCCAGATGTTTTCGCCCATACGGCGGTCAATTTTGTACTTGGACGATTCGCGCTTGCTCATCGCATTTCCTTCTCAAACGGTTGCACCGGTTTGCTGCCAAACCGGATCAAGGAAACACGCCCTCCTCTGAACCCCGATTTAGAGGCTCTGACAGGTTTCTCACGAAAGCGATCGGAGAGAACCACGGGACATGTCAAATGAAACACCGGGCGTTGAAGCCCGGCGTTGGCGGGGTCTTTAGGCCGCGGATGAAAAAATGTCAACCGGCTCTTGAACCGGCCGGCTGGAACAACGATCTAGCGGACTGGGTTCCGGGCCCCTCTGGCGTATTCCGGACATACGTGATGTCGGACCCTCTATAAAGCCAACCTCGTCCGGATAAGGTTGACTGATGGACTTCCTGTTTTTGGATTTTCTCGGTACGCCCGCATGGATGTGGGCGCTCTTCCTCTCGCTCGTCCTCGCATTGCTCGCTCTCGACCTCGGCGTCCTTCACAAGGAATCGAAGGAAATCGGCGTCAGGGAAAGCATGTGGATGTCTGCTTTCTACATCGCGATAGGTCTCGCCTTCGGCGGCTGGATATGGTTCCAGTCCGGCCAGCAGCCCGCGGTCGAATATCTCACCGGCTTCGTCGTTGAGAAAAGCCTGGCGATGGACAACATCTTCATCATCGCCATGATCTTCTCCTATTTCGCCATACCGCGACAGTACCAGCACCGCGTGCTGCTCTACGGCATCCTCGGCGTGATCGTGCTTCGCGGCATCATGATCGCCGGCGGTGCCGCGATCGTGGAGAACTTCCACTGGGTTCTCTACCTCTTCGCCGCCTTCCTGCTCTTCACCGGCATCAAGATGCTGATCTCCTCCGACCACAGCGAGGAGGATATCGGCAACAACGCGGTGCTGAAATTCCTGCGCAGGCGCCTGCCTGTCACGCAGGGCCTGCGCGGAGAGAGCTTCTTCGTACGCGAAAAGGACAAGACCGGCAGGCTGAAGACCTTCGTGACGCCACTCTTCCTGGCGCTCGTCATGGTGGAGCTGGCGGACCTCGTCTTCGCGGTCGACTCCATCCCGGCGATCTTCGCGATCACCACGGACCCGTTCCTGGTCTACACCTCGAACATCTTCGCGATCCTCGGTCTGCGCGCGCTCTATTTCGCGCTTGCAGCCCTGATGCACCGCTTCGCCTATCTCAAATACTCGCTGGCGGCGGTGCTGATCTTCGTCGGTTCCAAGATTTTCGTGGCCGACATGCTGGGGATCGCGAAAATCCCGCCGTCCATCTCCCTCGGCGTCACGGTTTCGATCCTGGCGGCCGGCATTCTCGGCTCGCTCTGGGCGACCCGCAAGGAAAACGAAGTGACCTGACATGAAGCCGGCTCTCCCGCCCCTACCTGGCGGGGGAGCTATTCGGCAGCCGCCCTCGCCTCGCCCTCGTCCGGCGCATCCGCATTGCCGGGCGCGGTCTCGGCCTGCAAATCCGGGAAGGCGACGATACGCTTGCCGGCAAAATCCGCATGCACGACGATCAGGCCCTGCTCCTCGAAATAGCCGAGCAGACGCCGCGCGCGCCGTGCCGAATGCGTGCCGTAGGCGCGCGCTATGCGGGCGTCCGAAGGGCACTCCTCGCCGGCAATCGCGGCCTTCGCCATCATCAGGAACACGCCCTGGAGGTCGTCCGAAACGCCGGACGAAAGCGAAAGCGCCGTCTGCCACGCATCCCCGGCTGCGGTCTCCGCATCCACGCCGGACCGGGCGATCGCCACGCGGCGGCGGAACTCGGAAAGCGAGAGCGGCGGCCCGGGCAGGCGACGCATGCGGGCGCGGACCAGAAAATCCTGATAGAGAACGGAATCCGTCCGGTAAGCCGATTGCGGGTCGTCGAGAATTTCCGACAGCACGGCGGAAAGCCGCTCCTCCCGCTCCTCCGGCGAAAGTTCCGGCTGCGGGGCGCGCGCTTCCTGCGGTGCGGGCGCAGCCGCCGGCGTCGAGCGCGAGAGTTCCGCGAGGATATCGGTGGTGGGGCGCGGCTGCGGCGGCGCGCGGCGGACGATCGGCCGGGTGAATTCCTCCGGATCGGGCGTGAAGATCAGGTCCTCGACATCCTGCGGCGCATCCGGCAGCGGCATCAGCTTGGGGCTCGACGAGCGCGCGGAGGTTTCGACCGAGCCGATGACGATCGGCAGCGGACGGCGCGACAGGGCCGGGCCGAGAGCGACGAAATTGCCGCGCTTCAGGTCGCGGAACATTTCCGCCTGGCGGCGGTCCATGCCGAGCAGGTCGGCGGCGCGGGCCATGTCGATATCGAGGAAGGTGCGGCCCATCAGGAAGTTCGAAGCCTCCGCCGCGACGTTCTTGGCGAGCTTCGCCAGCCGCTGGGTGGCGATGACGCCGGCAAGACCGCGCTTGCGGCCGCGGCACATCAGATTGGTCATGGCACCGAGCGACATCTTCCGGGCATCCTCGGAAACATCGCCGCCGACGGAGGGCGCGAACATCTGCGCCTCGTCCACCACCACCAGCACCGGATACCAGAATTCGCGGTCGGCATCGAAGAGGCCGTTGAGGAAGGCGCCGGCAGCCCGCATCTGTTCCTCGATATCGAGACCTTCGAGCGTCAGAACGCAGGATACGCGGTTCTTCCGAATGCGGTTGGCGATGCCGGCAAGCTCGGCTTCGGTGCGCTCTCCGTCGACGACCACATGGCCATACTTGTCCGAAAGGGTGACGAAATCGCCTTCCGGATCGATGACGACCTGCTGCACCCAGGGAGCGGACTGTTCGAGCAGGCGCCGCAGAAGGTGCGACTTTCCCGAACCGGAATTGCCCTGCACGAGCAGGCGGGTGGCCAGAAGCTCCTCGATATCGAGCTTGGCGGGATCGCCCCCGGCCACAGTTCCCATATCGATGCCGACCTGCAATGCAATTCCCTCGTCTGCCGTCTCTTCGCCGTGACTCACCGGCCCCGCGACTCTGCTGCCATAACAGAGACCGGGATTCGTTTCGCCGGGCAAGAGCGAAAATGCACAGGCTTTGGAGCTACTCGAAATTGAGCTGCCAGGAGATGCCGAAGCGGTCGTTCAGCCAGCAGAACTTCCGGCTGAACCCGTAATTGTCGATCGGCATAAGGAACGCCCCGCCTTCTCCGAGAGCGCCGGCCAGCCGCGCGAGCTCTTCCTCCGTGCCGCATTCCACGAAGAAGGAAAAGGACGGCGTGAAGTCGAAGGCGTGCCTGACCGGACTGTCGATGCAATCCACCTGCTGGCCCGCAAGCTCGAAGGTCGCGCGGAACACGCTGCCTTCCGCTCCCATCTCGCCCGGTCCGTAGCGCTTGATATCGACGATCCGGCTTTCCGGCAGCACGGAGGTATAGAAGGTGATCGCCTCCTCGCAACGGCCGCCCTGGAACATCAGGAACGGCCTCACCGATTTCACCGGATTCGGCATGACGTCCTCCTTTTTGATCGGCTCTTAACCGGCGGCCTTTCGATAGAAGGCCAGCGACCCCGCGAGCGCCAGAAGCGCCCCGCCGCAGAGCCGGTCGAGCCAGAGCGCACCCTTCTTCTTCAAAAGATGCACGGCCCGCGAGCCGAGCAGCGCATAGGCGAACATGACCGCGAAATCGACCAGCGCGAAGACGATCGCGAGGATCGCGTATTGCGGCGCCTGCGGCGCATCGGCCGTGATGAACTGGGGCAGGAAGGCCGAGAAGAACAGGTAGCCTTTGGGATTGGTCACCGCCACCAGAAAGCTTTTCAGGAAGACCGATCTCGCAGAGCCCGAGCCTGACGTTACGGAACCTTCCGTAACGTCAAGCGATCCTTTGGAGCGGATAAGCATGATGCCGAGGAAGGCGAGATAGCCGGCACCCAGCCATTTGACGACAGAGAACCAGAATTCGGAAGCCGCAAGCAGCGCGCCGAGGCCCAACGCCACGGCACCGATCAGCACGAAATCGGAGAGCATGGCACCTGCCATGCCCGGCAGCGCCCGTTTGAGCCCGTAACGCGAACCGTTGGTCAGCGCCAGAAGCACGGTCGGCCCCGGCGTCGCAATGCCGATGAAAGCGACGATCGCAAAGGCAAGCAGGGTCACCTCGTTCATAAGCCTTCTCCTACCAGAGGTTTCTGCCGTCGATGACCGTATGCGGCCATTCCTCGGCATCGAAATCGTCGAACAGCCTTGCATTCACGCCGAAGCGGCGCGTCTTGCCGTCCCATGTCCCGTCCAGCTGGAAATCCGGGCTGTCGCTATAGGTCGTGCAGCCGCAGGTGCCGCAGAAATGATGCGCCACCAGTTTGGAGTTCCAGCGGTAGACCCGGTCGCTGGCGGGGTCCGCCTTCACATGCACCCGCTTCGGTTCGTAATAGGCGTAAAGTGTGCCCCGCCTCGAGCAGAAGGTACAGGTGCAGCGGGTGAGCGCCTGCGGCAGCTCGCCGTCGATCTCGAAAATCGTTTCGCCGCAATGGCAACGTCCCGTCAGCATCTGCTCCTCCTCCCAGATGAAAGCTTATGCGGCGGCGCGCTTGAAACCGATCGAAAGCAGGCCGGCCCCGATCATCAGCGAACCGCCGGTGCGGTTGACGATCCTCTGGACCTTCGGCTTGCGGATCTGGTTGCGCGCCAGCGCTGCCAAGAGACCATAGAGCGTCGCGTTCAACGTCGCGAGCGTCAGGAAGGTGATCTCGAAGATCGCCATCTGCAGGAAGAGCGGCTTCGAAAGATCGAGGAACTGCGGCAGGAAGGCGACGAAGAAGACGATGCTCTTCGGATTGAGCGCCGTCACCGCATAGGCATGCAGGAAGACGCGGAAGGGCTTGGCCGACTGCGTCTCCGCCTCGTCGACATCAGCCGTCCTTTCGGACACCGGAGCGCGCCAGAGCTTGATGCCGAGATAGATGAGATAGGCAGCACCCACCCATTTCAGCACCGTGAAGAGCGCCGCGGAGGTCGCAAGCAGCGCGCCGAGACCGAGCATCGAAGCGGTCATCGCGGTGAAGTCGCCGAGCGCGACGCCGGCGACGGTCGCGGTGGCGACCCTGCGGCCGTGGCTCAGCGCATAGGAGATGACCAGCAGGATCGTCGGTCCGGGTATCGCGAGCAGGACGGACGACGCGGCGACGAAGGCAAGCCAGTGTTCAAGCGACATTTTCGAAATTCCTCCAGAGAAGGAGGCGAGCAAGCCACCGAATTTCAAGCTTGGCAAGGGGTGTTTTGAGGAGCCGCCGCCCCTTCCCTGATCCCGACCGCCTGCTATGCCCTCAACCCGAAACCCTGCATCAGCCGCCGGGTCGCGAAATCCGGGCTGCCGGAGGTGAAGACGGCGAAATCGTAATTGTCGGGATGCTCAGCGCCGTCGACGAGCGGCACCTTGCGGCGCGCCTGCCTCGCGATCGCCTCGGCCGGATCGAGCCAGTCGACCGGCCAGGGAGCGAGCCGCCGGAAGACATTCGCCATGAAGGGATAATGCGTGCAGGCGAGCACGACGATGTCGGTCTTTTTCCCGTCCTTGTCGATGAAGCACGGCTCGATCTCCGCCATGACGGCCTCGTCGGAGATCGCCTCGCCGCGGATATAGGCTTCGGCCATGCGCGCGAGATTTTCCGAGCCGACGAGCCGCACATGGCATTGGGTCGCGAAGGACTGGATGAGATCGCGGGTATAGGCGCGCTTCACCGTCCCCGGCGTCGCGAGCACGGAAACGAGACCGGAGCGGGTGCGCTCGGCGGCCGGCTTGATCGCCGGCACCGTGCCGACAAAGGTCATCCCGGGGAATTTTTCCCGCAGATCCGCGCCGGCCAGCGTGAATGCCGTGTTGCAGGCGATCACGCAGACTTCCGGATCGTATTCCTTCAGCAGCTTTTCGAAGAGGGAGAGAATGCGCTCCTTGAGCGCCGGCTCTTCCCAGCCGCCATAAGGAAAACCCGCATCATCGGCGATATAGATGAAGCCGCGTTCCGGCATCAGGACGCGCGCCTCGCGCAGCACCGTCAGTCCGCCGATGCCGGAATCGAACATCAGCACCGGCTTCAGTTCACTCGTCTGCGTCATTCCCCGTATTCTCCCCGATATCCCCTTGGGGATCGCCCGCCTTCTCCTGCTTCGGCCATCGCCGCGGGAAACGGTCGAGCGAACTGATGACGCCCCGGAACACGCTGATCTCCTGTTCCGTAAAACCCCGCCGCGAGATGACGGCGCGCAGGTTGTCGATCATTTTTGGCTTTTTCGCGGGCGGATGAAAATAGTTGCGTGCGTCGAGCGCCTCTTCCAGATGCTCGAACAGGCCGAACAGCTGTTCCTTGGTGGAGGGCCGCTGTCCGACGGCCTGGAAAGGCGTCTCGCCGAGGTCCTCCATTCCCGATTTCATCCATTCGTAGGACATCAGAAGCACGGCCTGGGCGATGTTGAGCGAAGCGAAGGCGGGATTGACGGGAAACGTGACGATCTCGTCGGCGAGCGCCACCTCCTCGTTGGTGAGGCCCCAGCGCTCGCGGCCGAAGAGAATGCCGGTCTTTTCGCCTGCCCGGAATTTCGTCTGCAACGTCGTGGCCGCTATCACCGGCGACCGCACCGGCTTGAAGCCGTAGCGCTCGCGCGCCGTGGTGGCATAGACGAAGTTCAGGTCCCTGATCGCCTCTTCCAGCGTTTCGTAGACCTTGGTCGCGTCGATCACGTGGTCGGCCTTGGAGGCGGCAGCGCGCGCCTTCTCGCTCGGCCAGCCGTCGCGCGGATTGACGAGCCTCAGTTCGGCAAGGCCGAAATTGGCCATGGCGCGCGCCACCATGCCGATATTCTCGCCAAGCTGAGGCTCCACCAGCACGATCGCCGGCCCTTCCGCAATCAGTTCGCGCTCGCTGTTCGTCCCTGACATCTTTTGCTTCCGTCTCAAAATTCGCGCCCGCAATAGCGGTGCAGGCGGCAATCGGCAAGTCTCACGCGGCTGCGGGATAAAGCCTGCTCAGCATCGACCCGATCATTTCGACGCCTATACGGGTGCCGTGCTTGAAGATCGGCAGATGCCGGCCGGCGGCGCTGCCGAGATCGCGTTTGACCGAAAAACATTCCGAGCCGCGCGGGGCGAGCGCATCGACGGTCCGGAGCGCTTCTTCGAGCGAGGCCAGCACCTCTCCCTCCGGCTTGCGCCCCGCCTGCACCGCGTTATGGGCGAAGATGCGCGCCCAATAGGTGGCGCCGAGGAAAATCGCCAGCGTCTGACGCACCTGGCCGGGCCGCGTCACCACCGACCAGGAGGTGCCGAGCGGACGCGCGGCGACCGTCACCTCGCGATAGGCGGCGTCGAGCTTTCGCGACAGCTCGATCACCTCGAAACCACCCTTCCCCTCCTCGACCGCCGCCAGAAGCTGCCGCAGCCCGTCGAACCAGCGCCCGAGCGCCTGATCGAGCGTCGAGCGGGTCGGCGCCGGAAAAACGAGAAAGGCGACCACCGTGCCGGCTATCGCGCCGATCAGCGTCTCCTCGATCCTCAGCCACAGGAGATCGAGGGTCAGCGAGCCGATCAGCCCGTAGATCAGGCAGAGCACGATCGAGATGAAGAAGGTCATCGCCGCATAGGAGACCTGCAGGAAATAGAAGCCCAGGAAGATGCAGAGCGCCACGAGAGGCACCGAAAGGGCCGGCTGGGGACCGATCAGCGTCGCCAGCACCAGGCCGCTGGCGATGCCGGCGAGCGTGCCGATCGACCGCTGCAGCGCCCGGATCGCCGCGTCGCCGCGCGACTTCGTGTTGGTGAAGATCAGGAAGGCGGTCAGCACCGCCCAGAACCAGCGGTCGCGAGACAGCATGAGGCCGAAGCCCATCGCGACGGCCGAGGCCACCGTGATCTGGATCGCGGCGCGGATCTGCGGGTTCCCGAGGGAAAAATCCGGCTTGGCCGCAGGCGGCGGCACGGCACCGTCGATCGTCTCGAACCGGTTTCGGCGCCCCTCCTCTATCACGTCCGCGAGCGCCATCCTCGCCTTCTGCAGCCAGACGAGCGCGCGGGCGCTTTCCGATACCCGCTCGTCGCCGGCGACCGCCGGGCTTGCGGCGATCTTCTCCGCCATATCCAGGTCTTCTTCGATCAGCGCGTGGACGAGCACGAAGGGCGGCGGGGCTTCGAGCGAGAGCACGATCGCGCTTTCGGCGGCGAGATGCACGTCGAAGATCGTCATGGCGAGCCCCGTGACCGGCTCGTTTTCCGGCTCGATCGAGCCCTCCGGCGGCCGCGGCAGGAATCCTTCCGCCATCAGCACCACGTCCTTCAGCCGTTCCTCCAACTGGCGCAGTTCCCGCCGGTCCGCGTCGGTCGAGGACCCGGCGCCCGAAAGGACGGCAAGCCGCATCAGGATGTCGCCCACCCTGCCCTGGATCGCCACGAGGGACTGGAGCAGGTCGCGCCGCCAGTCGTCCGGCAGCACGTAGGTGCGCACCAGATGGCCGGTGACGACCGCGAGCGCCGGGCCGATCGCGCCGAGCGGCAGGTCGGCGAGGCCCGGCCTCAGATAAGCGCCCATGAAATAGGAGGTGAAGGCGAACATGCCGACCGCGAAGCCGCGCGGCCCGTAGACGCGGCCGACGGTGGCGCAGAGGATGACCACCAGGAACATCGGATCGGAAATATAGCGCCAGTCCTCCAGCGCCGCGGCGAGCCCGACGCACAAGAGGCTCACCACGCCGCCGATCAGCCGCGTCTTCAACTGCTCGGCCGGCAGCCGGTCGCGCACCGCCACGCCGCCTTCGATCGAGAGGATGATGGCAAGCCCGTAGGCGATCGAAGGCAGCGCCAGGCCGGCCAGATGGATCGCCGCCAGGCAGGCGACGGTCGCCACGACCGTCAGCGTCACGCGTCCGGCCATGCGGAAGCGCGACAGCGCCGGATCGTTGGCCAGCAGCCAGTCCCTGATCTTGGCGGCAAACCTCATCAACCACCCCAGGCGGGCGACGGTGCCCGCTCACCGGAATGGAATATATCCCTGTGGATGGATTCGGCGAGCCTGCTCATGCGTTCCGGAAGGACGGTCATTCGCCCTTGGCGATCGACTGCATCTCCTCGATCACCGAATCCCGCTCACCGTCGGCGACGCGGTGGATATCGTCGATCACCGGCTTGCCGTCCTCGTCGATCACGTCGAAATGCACTTCGCTGACGCTGTCCTTGACATCCGCCTCGTCGACGCAGGTCCACATCTTGAAGGTGACGGTCACGTCCGTCATGCCGCTGGCGCCCGCGCCCGAGTTCATCTTGACCTCCTGCAGCGGACAGCCGTCCTGCGAGCTGGTGATGACGTCGTAGCCGAAGGGGTCGCCGGGCTGGTTGTTCTCGGTCTCGTATGCCGGATGTTTCGCGGCTTCCGCATAGGCGGCCTGGAACCTCTTGCTGAAAAGGCGGGCCAGCGGGTCGGGATCGAAGATGTACTTCCATTCGCTGTCGACGGTGTTCCAGTTGTCCTCGGTGATCTTCATCACCTGCCTGACGGGATCGGTGGCGTCGGCCGCCGCGGCGAAGGTGGAGAGCAGCGAAAAGGCGATGGCGAGCGGCAGGGTCCGCATGGGGAGAATCCGGTTGTTCGAATGAGATGCCCCGGACATTAAACCCGGTTTGCGGTTTGACAAGGGCAATCCTCGGGCAATCCTCCGGGCAATCGCCGAGGTCCTGCGGATGCGCCGCGATTTCTCTCCCGAAAAGCCGCATAGGACGGCCGAATGCCTTTGCGTTCCGGCCCGGCGGTGCTATAGCGCACCCACTGGCGTCCACCCGTCGGGGCGCAAAAGGTCCACTCACGTCCAAGAGGAATTCCATGCAAAAGATCAAGGTAGCAAACCCGGTCGTCGATCTCGACGGCGACGAGATGACCCGCATCATCTGGCAGCTCATCAAGGACAAGCTGATCCTTCCCTATCTCGATCTGGACATCGAATATTACGACCTCTCGGTCGAGAACCGCGACGCGACCAACGATCAGGTGACGATCGACGCCGCCAACGCCATCAAGAGGCACGGCGTCGGCATCAAGTGCGCGACGATCACCCCGGACGAGGCCCGCGTGAAGGAATTCGGCCTCAAGGAAATGTGGAAGAGCCCGAACGGCACGATCCGCAACATCCTGGGCGGCGTCATCTTCCGCGAGCCGATCATCTGCAAGAACGTTCCCCGCCTCGTTCCGGGCTGGACGCAGCCGATCGTCGTCGGCCGCCACGCCTTCGGCGACCAGTACCGCGCCACCGACTTCAAGTTCCCGGGCAAGGGCAAGCTGACCATCAAGTTCGTCGGCGAAGACGGCACGGTGATCGAGAAGGACGTCTTCAACGCTCCGGGCGCCGGCGTCACCATGGCCATGTACAACCTCGACGATTCGATCCGCGAATTCGCGCGCGCCTCGATGATGTACGGACTGATGCGCAAGTGGCCGGTCTACCTCTCCACCAAGAACACCATCCTCAAGGCCTATGACGGCCGCTTCAAGGACATCTTCGAAGAGGTCTACCAGACCGAGTTCAAGGCGAAGTTCGACGAAGCCGGCATCACCTACGAACACCGCCTGATCGACGACATGGTCGCGGCTGCCCTGAAGTGGTCCGGCGGCTACGTCTGGGCCTGCAAGAACTACGACGGCGACGTGCAGTCCGACACGGTCGCGCAGGGCTTCGGCTCGCTCGGCCTGATGACCTCGGTCCTCCTCACCCCGGACGGCAAGACGGTCGAAGCGGAAGCCGCGCACGGCACGGTCACCCGCCACTACCGCCAGCACCAGAAGGGCCAGGAAACCTCGACCAACTCGATCGCGTCGATCTTCGCCTGGACCCGCGGCCTCGCGCACCGCGCCAAGCTCGACGACAATGCCGAGCTCGCGAAATTCGCCTCCACGCTCGAAACCGTCTGCGTCGCGACCGTCGAATCCGGCTTCATGACCAAGGACCTCGCGCTTCTCATCGGTCCCGATCAGCCGTGGCTCTCGACGACGGCCTTCCTCGACAAGATCGACGAGAACCTCCAGAAGGCCATGGCTGCCTGAGCCCGAAAAATCGGCTAAGAACATGCGGCGGAGAGAAATCTCCGCCGTTTTCTTTTGAGGAGCCCGCCTATGCCCGTCACCGTCCGCCCGCTCGAACCGTCCGACCGACCCGCCTGGGGTCCGCTCTTCGAAGCCTATCTTCGCTTCTACGAAACGGTGCTGCCGAAGGAGCAATACGACCTCACCTGGAACCGGCTTCTCGATGATGCCGAACCGATGCACGGCCTCGGCGCCTTCGATGAAAACGGCCGGCTCGTCGGCATCGCGCATGCGATCTTCCACCGCTCCTGTTGGCTGCCGGACTGGACCTGCTACCTGCAGGATCTCTATGTGGAGCTTTCCCAGCGCGGCAAGGGCACCGGCGAGGCGCTGATCGATGCCGTCGCCGAACTCGCCCGAAAGAACAAGGCCGGCCGGCTCTACTGGCTGACGCATGAAAGCAACGCCACCGCGCGGCGGCTCTACGACCGCGTCGCGCAGAACGCCGGCTTCATTCAGTACCGCAAGCCGCTCTGACCGCCGGAGATTTCCGGCCGGTCTTGATTCCGTAACATCCGCGCCCTAGAACATAAAGAGAACAATGGAGGAGAGGATGATGACCGAAGAATTGGTGCTCTATACGAACCCCCTATCGCGCGGCCGCATCGCCCGCTGGATGCTGGAGGAAGTGGGCGTGCCCTACCGGACCGAAATTCTCGGCTTCGGCACGACGATGAAGGCCGACGGCTACAAGGCGGTCAATCCGATGGGCAAGGTGCCGACGATCGTGCACGGCAACAACGTCGTGACGGAATGCGCCGCGATCTGCGCCTATCTGGCGGATGCCTTCCCCGAAGCCGGCCTCGCCCCGCCGCCCGCCGAACGCGCGAATTATTACCGCTGGCTCTTCTTCGCGGCCGGGCCGGTCGACGCATCCGTCAGCAACAGGGCGCTCGGTTTCGAGGTCCCGAAGGATCGCGAGCGGATGATCGGCTACGGCACCTATGCCGACGTGATCAACACGCTTGAAAAGGCGGTGGAGGCGAACCCCTATATCGCCGGGGACAGGTTCACGGCGGCCGACGTCTATGTCGGCGCCCAGCTCGGCTGGGGCATGCAGTTCGGCACGATCGAGAAGCGTCCCGCTTTCGAGCGGTATTTCGGGCGGCTCGCCTCCCGCGCGGCCGCCATCCGGGCCAACGAGAAGGACAATGCCGCCGCCGCGGAACTGCAGAGCGCAGGATAAAACCCACCCTCATCCGCGATCGGCGGAAAGCATATCTGCAGCAGCCCGCGACGCCGGTCTTTCCGGGTACGGCCAAAGGATAGCAGGCCCACCGGAAGCGGCGGGCCTGCCATCTTGTGATCGGCGATTAGTTTGAAGGAGCGGGCGTCGTGGGTGCCGGCGCGGGTGTCGTCGGCGCAGGCGTGGTCGGCGCGGGCGTGGTCGGCGCGGTCCCCGTGCCGCCAGGCGTGTTGGTGGTCGATCCGGGCCACAGGAAGATCGCAATCAGGATAATGACTATGACCACGATGATGCCGATGACGGCGTTTCTGCTCATGGGGTACTCCCTCCCTCTCGAGACGACAGGCGGCCGATGGAACAATCGCGATCGACCGCTGTTGCAATAGTATGGAACGCAAATCGCGTTTGGGAAGGGGTTGGGAACTCGATTAGCGACGCCCGACGACGGGTCCCCCTGGCAATTCGGGTCATATGCAACGTCGATTTTCACCCCGTGGCGGGATCCCCGCGGCGGTCCATCCGTCGCGAAAAGCCTAGCCGCTCGATACCTGCTCGGCTTTTTCCCTGGATTGGCCTTCAACTGCGTCACGCACGAAAGCACCTTGAGCGCGCAGGGTCGACTGCAACTCCGCGATGTCGACATTGCGCGGCGCCACGCCGCGGTTTGCCGCGATGCCGGCCGCGGCTCCCGCAGCCTGCCCCGTCAGCCAGCACTGCGGAATTTCCCGCATGAAGCCGTGGCTGTTCGCATCGCAGGAGATGTGACGCCCGGCGGCCAGCAATCCGTTCAGCCTGGCCGGCACGAGCGCCCCGTAGGGCACGGAAAGCACCGGAAACTTCGGCGACACCGAAGGACTGACGCCGACCTCGTCGGGCTGGATCGCACCGCTTGACCACTGGCCGCGGTCGATCCGGCCGGCGCCCGCCAGACGTCTCGTATGCCGAACGCCGAGCTGCGGCGCGCTCAGGAGCATGTAAGCCTCCTTGAAGCCCGGCGCATATTTGCGGAAGAACTCGCAATGCGCCTGCATGAACCGATGGGAGCGGATCTCGACTTCCGTGATGTCGTCCACATTGAGCGCCGAGAGGCCCGATTGCCGGGGCCCCAGGAAGAGCGCGATGTCGTTGCGCCAGGAGACGTAGGGCGTCTGGAAGAAACCGAGCTGCTCTCGCCCCATCGCGTTGAAGTCCGCGAAAGCCTGTTCTTCCGTCGCCCGGAAGGTCAGCCACGTCTCCATGTCCACGCCGCCCAGCATGAACCCGGTATTCATGGAGTGATGGACGTCGCCTTCCTCGATATCGGCCTCGAAGCCTGCGCCGGCGCGGGCAAAGATGTCGCCATCGCCGGTACAATCCACGACGACCTTGGCGAGGATACCCTGGCGTCCCTCCTTGCTTTCGAAGATGATCCCCTGGACGGCGCCGTCCTCAACCACCGGGGTCGCCGCCCAGGAGTGGAAAACGATCCTGACGCCTGCCTCGATCAGCATTTCCTGCGAGGTCAGTTTCAGCCTCTCGGGGTCGATCGTCGGCGCCCAGGTGACGATGCCGTGGAAGGCGGATGTGCGCAGCCGCCAGTATTTCGCAAGTTCCGGGTCGCGCACGCCCCAAAGCGTCCTGTCCGGCCCGGCTATGGCATCCGTCGGAAGGCGGCCGATCACCTCCTCGGCAAAACCGCGGATGACCTGGCGTCCGTCCCAGTCGGTCATCCGGTCGATCCAGATCACCACGCCCCCCGTGGAAAGCCCGCCGAGATGATTGTAGCGCTCCAGGACCACGACCTCCGCCCCGGTCCGCGCCGCGGCGAGCGCCGCGGCGGTTCCCGATGGCCCGCCGCCGACGACCAGGACATCGCAGCGATGATAGACGGGGATGTCGCGGGCCTCTTCTCTCAGGACACCCTCGCCGTTGCGACGCGGGAAAACATGCTGCCCCGATTCGAAAATGTCGGAACTCAGAAAGCGGTTCTCGGTCTGACGTATCTCCTTCACCGACACGTTCCGTTCATTCATGGCATCCTCCCTCATCTCTCCCAGCCCGACGGGGCCAGGCGGGATTAAGCCAAGGAAACGAAGTCCGGAAAAGACATCAATAAGCCGATAGAGCTTTCTCGAATCACGATAGATGACGAAGCGGAGCCCTCGGCACAGGTTCTGGACATCTTCCCGGCAGGCGGCGGATCGCAGCGGCGCGCCCCCCATTCCGCATCCGCCGTAAACCCTTCTCCGTTTGGGAAGCCGGCGCGCCCAGCCGATCTCCCCCTTGAGGGGGAGATGCCCGGCAGGGCAGAGGGGGGTGTGGCAAGGCAAATCAAGGCCTTGTCGGAAATCGGCAGCAAAAATCGCTCTTTCTCATCCCCGCCCTCTCGACCCATGCCTACAATCCTCCCGCTTCCGTCGCCGGAGTGTTTCGCGAGACGTTCGCGGGCAGGCGGGGGCCGGCGCTTCCATCGGAACCGTAACGTGCGGGGACGGTGGAAGAGGTGAAAGCCATGGAGAGCGTGTCGAAAGACGGGCTTTCCTATCAAGCCTCCCCCTGGTCGCCAGGCCAGGTTCGGTTGAGCCGTGCAAGTGGCAGGCCTGTCCCGAAAGGACGGGCGCGAACGAAGCCACGCAGCGAGGCGAGATGATCACCTGTAGGGGCCGGAAGCCCCGAGAGAACGCCGAAGGCCACGCGAATGCGGAGCCACATACTAAAATCTACCGAGGTTCCGCATTCGCGTGGGCTCTCCGATCTTTGAAACCACGGCAGGACACTGCGCGGGGACAGTGTCGTTGAAACCCTCAGCCAGGAAGCCCCTATCTGCCCCTTGCGTTCGGCCGCCCCCCTCTGCCCTGCCGGGCATCTCCCCCACAGGTGGGGAGATCACAAACGGCATGGCCTTCCCATCTCACTGAGGACTTGCCGGGTAGAAAGCTTAGTTATTTGGGGAAGCCGGTGCGCCCAGCCGATCTCCCCACCTGTGGGGGAGATGCCCGGCAGGGCAGAGGGGGGCGGAAACGGCACGCCCTCACGCAACCCAACCTCCGATCAACTCCGCAACCCCGGCGCCTCGTATCCCGTGCGCTCGACATATTCGGTATAGCCGCCGTCATAGCGGTGGATGCCGTCGGGCGTCAGTTCGAGCACGCGGTTGGAAAGCTCGGCCAGGAAATGCCGGTCGTGGCTGACGAAGAGCATGGTGCCCTCGTATTCCGAAAGCGCTCCGATCAGCATTTCCTTGGTGTCGAGGTCGAGGTGGTTGGTCGGCTCGTCGAGGACCAGGAAATTCGGCGGATCGAAGAGCATCGCCGCCATGACGAGGCGGGCCTTTTCGCCGCCCGACAGAACCCGGCACTTCTTCTCGACATCGTCGCCGGAAAAGCCGAAGCAGCCGGCGAGCGTGCGCAGCGCCCCCTGGCCCGCCCGCGGAAACTCCGCCTCCAGCCATCCGAAGACGGTGAGGTCGCCGTCGAGCAGGTCCATGGCGTGCTGGGCGAAATAGCCCATCCTGACGCTGGCGCCGAGCGTCACGCTGCCCGCGTCCGGCTCGGTCGCCCCCGCCACAAGCTTCAGGAGCGTCGACTTGCCGGCGCCGTTGATGCCCATGATGCACCAGCGCTCCTTGCGGCGGATCATGAAATCCAGCCCCTCGTAGATCGAACGGCTGCCGTATTTCTTGTGAACGCCCCTCAGGTTCACGACGTCCTCGCCGGAACGCGGCGCCGGCTGGAATTCGAAGGCCACCGACTGGCGGCGGCGCGGCGGCTCGACGCGTTCGATCTTGTCGAGCTTCTTCACCCGGCTCTGCACCTGCGCGGCATGGCTGGCGCGCGCCTTGAAGCGCTCGATGAACTTGATCTCCTTGGCGAGCATGGCCTGCTGGCGCTCGAACTGCGCCTGCTGCTGCTTCTCGTTCTGTGCCCGCTGCTGTTCGTAGAAGCCGTAATCGCCGGAATAGGTGGTGAGCGATCCGGCATCGATCTCGATGATCTTGTTGACGATGCGGTTCATGAACTCGCGGTCGTGCGAGGTCATCAGCAGCGCGCCGTCATAACCCTTGAGGAATTGCTCCAGCCAGATCAGGCTTTCGAGGTCGAGATGGTTCGACGGCTCGTCGAGCAGCATCACGTCCGGGCGCATCAAAAGGATGCGGGCGAGCGCCACGCGCATCTTCCAGCCGCCGGAAAGCTTGCCGACATCGCCGTCCATCATCTCCTGCGTGAAGCTCAAGCCCGCCAGCACCTCGCGCGCCCTGCCCTCCAGGCCGTAGCCGTCGAGCTCCTCGTAACGGGCCTGCACCTCGCCGTAACGCTCGATGATCTGATCCATCTCGTCCATCCGGTCGGGATCGACCATCGCCGCTTCGAGTTCGCGCAGTTCCGCCGCCACCTCGCTTACAGGCCCCGCCCCATCCATCACCTCGGCGACGGCGCTGCGGCCCGCCATCTCGCCGACGTCCTGGTTGAAATAACCGATCGTGACATTCTTTTCCGTGGCGACCTGCCCCTCGTCCGGCACTTCAGCGCCGGTGATCATCCGGAAGAGCGTCGTCTTGCCGGCGCCGTTCGGGCCGACGAGGCCGATCTTCTCGCCGCGGTTCAGCGCCGCCGAGGCCTCGATGTAAAGAATGCGGTGGCTGTTCGACTTGCTGATGTTTTCGATGCGGATCATGGGCGGAAATCTTCGAGGGCGATGGCAACAAAAAAGCCGGATCGTCGCCGACCCGGCTTTTCTATCTCTTGAGCGTGAAGCTTATTCGGCGCTGTCTTCAGCGGCCTTTTTCTTCGGAGCAGCCTTCTTCTTCGGTGCGGCTTCCTCGCCTTCACCGGCGTCGGCAGCTTCGGCCTTGGCGGCAGCCTTCTTCGGAGCGGCCTTCTTCTTGGCCGGCTTCTCGGCGGCTTCCGCGCCGTCTTCGTCTTCGGCCATCAGCTCTTCCTTCGTCACGGTCTTGTCGGTGACCTTGATCTCGGAGAGCAGCTTGTCGACGACCTTCTCCTCGAAGATCGGCGCGCGCAGCGAAGCGGAAGCGCCCGGCGTGTTGCGGAAGAAATCGAGGATTTCCTTCTGCTGGCCCGGGAACTGCTGGAGCTGCGCGTAAAGCGCGCGCTGCATTTCCTCTTCGGTCACTTCGACGCCGGCCTTCTCGCCGATCTCGGAAAGGACGAGGCCGAGACGGACGCGGCGCTCGGCGAGCTTGCGGTAGTCGGCGCGGGCGTCTTCCTCGGTCGTGCCTTCATCCTCGAAGGTCTTGCCGGACTGCTGGAGATCGGTGTTGATCTGGCGCCAGATGTTCTCGAATTCCGCGTCGACCAGGCCCTGCGGGCTCTCGAACTGGTACATTTCGTCGAGCTGGTCGAGGATCTGACGCTTGACCTTCTGGCGGGTGACGTTGCCGTACTGGCTTTCGATCTGGCCGCGGACGATCTCCTTCAGGCGATCGACGGATTCGATGCCGAGCTTGGTGGCAAGCTCGTCGTTGATCTCGAGAGCGGCGGGAGCTGCAACGTCCTTGACGGTGATGTCGAAGGTGGCTTCCTTGCCGGCGAGGTTGGCAGCCGGATAATCGGCCGGGAAGGTCACCGTGATCTGCTTTTCGTCACCGGCCTTGACGCCGACGAGCTGGTCTTCGAAGCCGGGGATGAAACGGCCGGAACCGAGAACCAGTTCGGCATCCTCGGCAGCGCCGCCGTCGAAGGCTTCGCCGTCGACCTTGCCGAGATAGTTCATGGTGACGCGGTCGCCTTCGGCGGCCTTGCCCTTCTTGGTCTCGAAGGTGCGGGCGCTTTCGGCGATCTTCTCGATCTGCTCGTTGACCTCGTCTTCCGAGACTTCGACGACTTCGCGCACGACGGAGATGCTGTCGGTCGACTTCAGGTCGATCTGCGGGATCACTTCATAGGAGAGCGTGAATTCGAAATCGGCCTGGGCGTTCAGGATCTTCTCGGCTTCGGCCTCATCCTCGGTCATCGCGATCGACGGCTGGGTCGCCGACTTCTCGCCGCGTTCGGAAAGGATCTGGCCAGGACGCTCGCGGACGATCTCGTTGACGAGGTCGGCCATGATCGACTTGCCGTACATCTTCCTCAGATGCGCGACCGGTACCTTACCCGGACGGAAACCGTTGATGCGGACCTTGTCCTTGGCGTCGGCGAGGCGCACGTTGAGCTGCGCTTCCATATCCTGCTTCGGGATAACGACCTTGATTTCGCGCTTCAGCCCTTCAGCGAGCGTTTCGGTAACCTGCATTTTCATACCTTCATATCGTGGCGGCGGTGCTCAGACAGCCGTTGGTTTCAATGAGCACATCGCCGGAACTTTTCAGAGACCGGCCGCGGCTTCTAAGAGCGCCGATCCCTCAAACCGAAACCGGCTCGGACCGCACTCCCGGCGGTTCTGGTGCGGGTAGAGAGACTTGAACTCCCACGCCTTGCGGCACCAGAACCTAAATCTGGCGTGTCTACCAATTTCACCATACCCGCGCCCCAACCGCGTCGAAAATCCTCGTGGCCAGAGGCCTTCCGGAGCGCGCGTCTCTATATCACCCGTTTCAGCGCACGCAAAGGGAAAATGACGCTTTTTCGGCACTTCACAGAAACCGCGGGAAATACCGATTATCCAGCAGGATTGACCGCGCATCGGCCTCCCGAACCCGCTTAGCGTTTTATTAAATACTAATGCATAAACTGTATTCGGCTGGGCGATGGAGCCATGCGCGGACCGCATGCCATCCATTCATATATTGCACTGCACAATAACCCTCCAGTTTCATAGTATGCAGTCACGGAGATTGATTGGAACCGTTTTCGATCTCTCCGGTTCGGGCGGGGTGGCAAGCCGCACGGAAATGAAATGCCCTCGGGAGCTTCTCGAGAACAGGAATTCGGGCCGCGCACTCCTCCTCCCAGCGAAGGCCCGATGGGACTGGCGATCCTCCTCCTCCCAAATCGCCGGTCATTACAAATGACGCCCACCGGACCTCCTCCCCCGGTGGGCGTTATTTTTTGATCCGAGCGTCTGCCGATGCCCGCAAATCTGCCTAGCATTTGGCCACCCCTCGCGTAGTAAACAATCTCGTAATGCAGCAAACGCATAGGTGGCATACCGAAAGGGCGCTTTTTCTTTTCGCAGCGCAGCATATATTCACGGTCATGAGATTGAAGTCAGCGCCGCAGGGGCTGCTGGCAAGGACCTAAAGGGACAAGATCATGAACATCGCACAGAAGCTCAACACCTGGCGCAAGTACCGCGAAACCGTCAGCGAACTCGGCCGCATGACCGACCGTGAACTCAGCGACCTCGGCATCGGCCGCGCCGATATCCGCCGCGTCGCCCGCACGGCCGTCGGCTACTAAGCCATTCAAATACAGACGCAATGACCTCCAGAAACGCCTCCCCTCGGGGAGGCGTTTTTCTTTTTGTTTGCATAAAGCTTCCTATTCAAGTCTGCCGATTTTTCAGGCTCAGCCACAAAATTCATCAACCTCCTGCACATTTGCATGGCAGTCGCATATTTTTTGCACTGCACTTCTTTATTATGCGGTTGTATAAGACGGCCATCGCTGATGACGACAGAGCATCAGGACAATTCTTGAGGAAACAACCATGAACCCGATCCGTATCGCTAAGAACTGGATCAGCTACCGCCGCACGATGAACGAGCTTGGCAACCTTTCCAACCAGGCCCTCAACGACATCGGTCTGACCCGCTACGACATCCGCAACATCGCGGCCCGTTCCTTCCGCTAATCCGCTCTCGCAGCGGACCGCGCGGCATAAAACCGCTGCAGCCGGCAGGATGAGGACATCCAAGGACGTATCAAAGGCACCTTTTCAGGTGCCTTTTTGATTCCAGGCCATTTTTTTGATTCCTAGCCATTTTTGCTTCCGGCCCATTTTTGATTCCGGTTCCGCGAGCAGCGTGATAATGAGCCGGCCATGAGCAACAACTCCCTTTCTCCCATCCATATCGTCGGCGGCGGACTCGCCGGTTCGGAAGCCGCCTGGCAGATCGCTTCGGCCAGCGTCCCGGTGATCCTGCATGAAATGCGCGGCGTGCGCGGCACCGACGCCCACAAGACCGACGGGCTTGCCGAACTCGTCTGCTCCAATTCCTTCCGGTCCGACGATGCGACGGCGAATGCGGTCGGCGTCATCCATGCCGAGATGCGGCTTGCCGGTTCGCTGATCATGGCTTCCGCGGACCGCAACCAGGTGCCGGCCGGCGGCGCGCTTGCGGTCGACCGCGACGGCTTTTCCGACGCCGTCACCGAAGCGATCGAGAAGCATCCGCTGATCACCGTGGTGCGCGAGGAGATCCAGGGCCTGCCGCCGAAGGATTGGGATCTGGCGATCATCGCCACCGGCCCCCTCACCTCGCCGTCGCTCGCAGCCGCGATCCAGGCAGAGACCGGCGAGGATTCACTCGCCTTCTTCGACGCGATCGCGCCGATCGTGCATCGCGATTCGATCGACATGGGCATCTGCTGGTACCAGTCGCGCTACGAC
This sequence comes from Neorhizobium sp. CSC1952, assembly GCF_030378245.1. Lineage (NCBI taxonomy): Bacteria > Pseudomonadati > Pseudomonadota > Alphaproteobacteria > Hyphomicrobiales > Rhizobiaceae > Neorhizobium > Neorhizobium sp. CSC1952. Next base: position 4,600,604 of record NZ_CP128416.1, read on the forward strand.
AAGGTCGGTCCCGGCGGCACCGGCAAGGACTATATCAACTGCCCGATGGACGAAGCGCAGTACAATGCCTTCGTCGATGCGCTGATCGCCGGCGACACGGTCGGCTTCAAGGAATGGGAAGGCACGCCCTATTTCGACGGCTGCCTGCCGATCGAGGTGATGGCGGAGCGGGGTCGCGAGACGCTGAGGCACGGGCCCATGAAGCCGATGGGCCTCACCAACGCCCATAACCCGACGGTCAAGCCCTATGCGGTCGTGCAGCTGCGCCAGGACAACGCGCTCGGCACGCTCTACAACATGGTCGGTTTCCAGACGAAGCTGAAATACGGCACGCAAGCGGAAATCTTCCGGATGATCCCGGGCCTGCAGAATGCGGAATTCGCCCGGCTCGGCGGCCTGCACCGCAACACCTATATCCATTCACCGGTCCTGCTCGACAGGACGCTGACGCTCAAAAGCCGGCCGGGCCTGCGTTTCGCCGGCCAGATCACCGGCTGCGAAGGTTATGTGGAAAGTGCCGCGATCGGGCTGCTTGCCGGCCGCTTCGCCGCCGCAGAGCGCAAGGGCGAGCCGCTCATCGCCCCGCCCGCCACGACCGCTTTCGGCTCGCTGCTCGGGCATATCACCGGCGGGCATCTCGTTTCTGAAGACGAGCCGGGCAAGCGCTCCTTTCAGCCGATGAACGTCAATTTCGGACTGTTTCCCGAACTGGAGCCGGGCTCGATCGTCAAACCGGAGGGCGTCAAGCGCTTCCGCGGCAAGGACAAGTCGGTGATGAAGCGGCAGCTGCTCGCCGCCCGGGCGCTCGATGATTGCGCTAGGTGGCTCGGTCGGGAGTGATCCCGTCGGAGAAGGTCTCCGCCTTGTGCTCGTCAACTTCGCGATCGGCGACGTTGACGTAGTTGTCGAGCAGCCAGAGGGAAACCTCGGCGGCCTCCTTCTCGGTCGCGAAGACGAAGGTGCCGTTCTGGCTGGGGGCATCCAGAAACTCGACGGAAAAACCCCTGGCATTCGGCAGAGGCATGACGCGCACGCGGCCCGGTTCGATCAGATGGCAGGCGTAATGGTTGCGATGGCTGCGCATGAAGCCGGCCTTGTTATCGTGCAGGCGAACAAAGATCGCCTCGCCGTCGGCCGTCGTATGCAGGCTGCGGATCGCCTCCTCCGGAAAGGCGCGGCCGAATTCCAGGATGGCAAGTCCCGTATCGTGACGGTTGCCTCCCTGGTCCTTGCCGGCCAGCCGTGTGACGTAATAGGCGAGCACCACGAGGAGCCCTAGGATGATCGACCAGACGATGACGGGGCTCACACCGCTTCTCCTTTGATGCGCCTGCCTCTGCCTATGGCGTTCTAGCCGACGAGCCTTGCGCGAATTTGGCGTCCCGTCAAAAACGGCGGGTGACGGCGGCCTTCAGGAGCCTCAGTTGACGCCGCCATTGCGGCGGTTGAAGGGCCGTGTCGAGTACCGCGGCGCCCGCTCGCGCGGCACGGCGCAGCACCGGTTCGGCAAGCGCCACCGGCAGGAAGGCCGGGAAGACGGCCGCCGGGACGGAGCCCGTCCTGCGCGCCTTGGCGAGATGTTCGAGCCCAAGCCCGGCAAAGGCCTCGATCGCCGCGGAAATGCGGAGCGTATCCTCTCCCTTGAGAAATGCGTCGCGGTCGAGGCCGGTTGCGGAGAGGATATCGAGCGGCAGGTAGAGCTGGTGGCGGCGGCGGTGGATCGGCATCAAAAGCAGGAAACCGGCGATCGCCTGTGCCACGCCGGCATGGCCGGCTGCCTCCGCTGAACGAGCGGCATCCCCGGCATCGAGGATCAGGCTCGCGAGCTGGATCAGCGCCGATGCGGTTTCGCCGGCATAGCCCTCCAGCGCGTTGCGGTCGGCAAGCGGATCGTCATAAAGATCAAAGATCCGTGCTTCGGTCATGTCGACGAGCGTCTGGCGGGGAAGCCGGTAGGTCTCGACCGCGTTCAGCAGGCCGGCGGCGATCGGGTTGCCCGAACCGTCGCCACGGGCGTTGCCTTCCAGGAGATCGCGCCACCACTGCAGGCGGATTTCGCCGGGCAGCGGCTCGCGCACCACGTCGCGCACCCGGGCGATCTCGGCATTGAACGCGTAGAGGGCGGCGAGTGCGCCGCGCTTGTCGGCCGGCGACAGCAGGCAGGCGAGATAGCGGTCGCGGTCGGTCTCCCTCAGCGTCGCGAGGCAGATATCGCCGGTGTCCTGCAGGGTATCGGACATGTCAAACCGCGATGAGGGCGGCCGCGACGGCGCGCGATTCGGCAAGCATGATGTTGAAGGTGCGCACCGCAGCTCCCGTGCCCATCGGGTCGGAAGCGATGCCCCTCGCCTTCAGCGCCGCTTTCAGATCGGCCGGGATCGGCTTCAGATTGGCGCCGGTGCCGACCAGCAGCACCTCGATCTCTCCCGCCTCGGCGAGTATCTTGGAAAAGGCCGCGACCGTCAGCGGATCGCCTTCCTGCATGTCCCAGCCATGGATGCCGGAGGGCAGGCAGAGCAGCGAGCCGCGATGCGACATGTCGGCGAAACGGAAGCCGCCATTGCCATAGGCATCGATCGGCGCGCGACCGGGAAAATGGGCTTCGCGGATTTCGATGCCTTTCGCCATGATCGCTCGCTCTCTTGAAAAAGTTTCGGGCCGGACGATCCGGCCCTCCAAAGATCTAACGGGGCCACGCCTGGCGTGTTCCCGCGTGTCGATCAGGCTTCGGTCTTGACCGGTTCGCCCTTGACACGGACTTCCGCGATATAGGCGCGCATGGCGCGGATCTTCACGCCTTCGGCGATCTCGACCTCCAGTTCGGCGTCGTCGACCACCTTCGTGACCTTGCCGGTGATGCCGCCGCCGAGCACGACCTGGTCGCCGCGGCGGATATTGGCAAGCGTCTCGGCACGCTTCTTCTGCTGGGCGCGCTGCGGCCGGATCAGGAAGAAGTACCAGACCACCATGAGGGGTGCGAAGAGGAAAAGCATCTCGAGGCCGGAGCCGAATGCGGAGGCTCCGGGTGCGGCGCCTTCGGCCTGGGCGAATGCTTCAGTAATGAACATCGACAACTCCTAAGATTAGCGGAGACGTCGAAGCCCCCGTTTCAAGCCGCCGGAATATAGTTGTGATAGGCCGGAATGCAACAGAAACACGTGCCTCCCGTACCAAATCCACGGTTCTCAGGCTTTTGATACACAAACGAGCATGTTACCGCACCGGAAAACGGCTCCAGACGGGCCGAAAGGACCGGAGAAACACCATGAGCGACGATTTCAACACCCAGATCCTGGCAGAAGTCCGCAGGCTCGCGGACGCGCTCGAACGCCTCGCCGGCCCGCCGCCTGCGGTCAACGACTGGGGTGCGGCGGACTGTTTCGTGTGGGTGCCGGCAAACCGGCATCTTGCGCCCGTGCCGCGCCCGAACCGCGTCGCGCTCAAACTGATCCGCGGCGTCGACCACGTGCGCGACATCCTGCAGGAGAACACGCAACGCTTCGCGGAAGGCTTCCCTGCCAACAACGTGCTTCTGTGGGGTGCCCGCGGCATGGGCAAGTCCTCGCTCGTCAAGGCGGTGCATGAGGACGTGCGTGCCGCAACCGGCGTCTTGCTGAAACTCGTCGAGGTGCATCGCGAGGACATCTCCTCGCTGCCCGACCTCCTCGACATCCTGAAGGCGTCCGGCCACCGGGTCATCGTCTTCTGCGACGACCTCTCCTTCGACCATGACGACACCGCCTACAAATCGCTGAAGGCCGCACTCGACGGCGGCATCGAGGGCCGGCCGGACAACGTGCTCTTCTATGCGACGTCCAACCGGCGCCACCTCCTGCCGCGCAACATGATCGAGAACGAGCAGTCGACGGCGATCAATCCGTCGGAGGCAGTCGAGGAGAAGGTGTCGCTGTCCGACCGATTCGGGCTCTGGCTCGGCTTCCACAAATGCGGCCAGGAGGACTACCTGACGATGATCGACGGTTATGCCGATCACTTCGATCTCGGCCTCGCCAGCGGGATAGATCGGGAGACGTTGCACCGCGAAGCGCTCGAATGGGCGACAACGCGCGGGGGGCGTTCGGGCCGCGTCGCCTGGCAGTATATCCAGGACCTCGCCGGCCGGCTCAGGAAGCCGCTCGACAAGGACTAGAACCAAAAGAAGCAGGATGCAAAAAAGCCCGGCAATGCCGGGCTTTTTCGTCGTCCCCTTGAAAACGCACTACTCTATTCAAGGAAGGTGATCGGGTTGACCGGGGTCGCGTCCTTGCGGACTTCGAAATGGACCTGTGGGCGCTTGGCGTCGCCGCTCATGCCGGACGAGGCGAGCGTCTGACCGCGCGTGACCTTCTGGCCGCGGGTGACGTTGATGCTGCCCGCGTGCCCGTAGACGGTGACCTTGCCGTCGTCGTGACGGACCAGAACCGTATTGCCGAGCTGCTTCAGGCCGTTGCCGGCATAGATGACCACGCCGTTCTCGGCGGCCTTGATCGGCGTTCCTTCCGGAACCGAGATGTCGATGCCGTCGTTGCGGTTGCCGTCGACGTTCTGACCGTAGCCCGCGATGACCGCACCGTTGACGGGCCAGCGGTATTTGCCGATGCCGGTGGACTGCGGCGCCACGGCGGCAACGTCCGCCTTCTTCTCGACTTCCGAGATGGAGGCCGTTTCGGCGGCGACCTTGGCTGCGGCGGGAGCGGAGGCCTGAACGACCGGGGCCGCGGCAGATGCAGCGGGCTTCGGCGTCGCGGCCGGCTTCTCGACCGGCTGCTGCGGAATGGAGGCGGTCTTGACCGTATCGGCGGGGGCGGCACCACCCTTCGCGACCTTCAGCGTCTGGCCCACACGAATGCCGCCGCTCGTCAGGTTGTTGGCCGCCTTGAGCTGGTCGACCGACGTGCCGGTTTCGCGGGCGATCTTGGTGAGCGTGTCGCCGGGCTTGACCGTATAGGTGTCGCCGAGCGGCTTGCCGCCCGCAGGCGGCGTGATCCTGGCGGGTTCGGCAAGCGCCTTGTCACGCGCAGGCGTCGGCAGGACTGCGACCTTCTGCTCGGGCTCGCGGGCGGGCGCCGGAACCTTGTTCTGCAGATCGATGTCGCCGGCCGCGGTCTTTGCGGAGTTGCGGGCAGGACCGAAAGTCGGGATCACGACGGACTGGCCGGCCGCGATCGCGCCGCCGTTTGCCTTGAGGATTTCCTTTTCCGGAACGCCATAACGCTTCGAAAGCGTCGAAGCCGTCTCACCCGGCCTCAGCGTCACCCTCGGCGCGTTGACCGTCGACCAGCCGGACATCGGCGCCGCCTGGGGGGCCTGGGACCTGACCGTGCCGGTGACGACGTCGTCGCCCGCGGTCCGTGGGGCGGACGGAGCCGAAAGCGTGGATCCGCCCTGGCGGCCCGGGAACGGCTGGGCAATCGCTTCACGCCGGGTCGCCGGGTCGTCACCCATCGACGGCGCGCTGCGCGAGGCGCTCATGCCGGACGGCGCTGCGAGTTCCGAACGCTGGACGGAGACGGGTGCGGAAGCGGCGCGGGCGGGCGATGCGTAACCGCCGGAATTGGCGGCGGGATAAGGCTGAGCCATCGCGGCGCCGCGCGAGCCGTAGTCGTTCTGCGGGATCGGAGGCAGGGCCTGACCGTTGCCGAGGTCGGCTTGCGGCGTCGGCGCCTGGCCGTAAGCACCACTTCCCTGGCGCTGCGGGATCGAGGCCGTCGTGATATTGTCGGAGCTGGAGAAGAGGCCCGAAAAGCGCGTCGCATCCGAGCTGCACCCCGTCGCAACGCTTGCGAGAAGTGCCGCCACAGCGAGCTTGGCAACAGATTTTCCAGACTTGGGGAGACTCTTCATACGCATGACTCGACCTACAGATACGCAACCATCGTGTGAGTCATTAAAACGCGTTAGTCTTACCGCCCGGTTAAAGCGGCTGCATTGCTCCGAATTTTTTGGCAAATTGATAACCATGACTCGCGGGAAAGCCCGGGAGATAGGGAACAAAGGCCCTATAACGCCGCAGCGATATGCGGGACGATCGGCAGATAGGGAACGGTGAAGAGGTCTTCGCGCTCGAATCGGCTGCCGGTCTTCGTCAGCCGCACCATCATGCAGGTCTCTTCCTCGATCATCAGCGGCGCCACCATCGAGCCGCCATGGGTCAGCTGCTCGGCATAGAAGCGCGGCAGGGACGGAAAGGCCGCCGTCACGAAAATGCGGTCGAACGTTCCCTCACCCGGCATGCCGTTGCTGCCGTCCGCCTGACGCACGACGACATTGCGAAGCCCGAGGGCATCGACGCGGTTCTGGGCGGCGGCGGCGAGCGTGCGGTAGCGCTCGACGGTCAATACCCGCTCTGCGATTCGGGCAATGACGGCGCCGGTAAAGCCGCTGCCCGTGCCGATTTCCAGCACCCGGTGACCGGGCTTCACCTGAAGGCGATGAAGGAGCCGCACCGCTAGATCGGCCCCCTCCATGAAGGACCCGCAATCGATCGGGACGGTGCGGCTGGAATAGGCCTCCTCGGCGAGCGGTGCGGGCACGAATTGCGAGCGCGGGGTCTGCTCGACGGCCGTCAAAAGGTCGAGGTCGGAAATGCCTTCCGACCGGAGCCGCAACACCAGCGCCGCAAAACCTTCCTTTTCGACCATGCCCGATTTCAATCGGCCGCTCCGAATCCCAGTGCCTTCGCTACCCGATCCTGAACCGAATAGTCGGTCAGGTCCAGCTTCAACGGAGTCACCGAGATCTTGTTTTCCTTCAGCGCCCGGATGTCCGTGCCATCGCGGAAGTGCCCTTTGCGGTCACCGAAGCGGAGCCAGTAGTAGGGACGGCCGCGGCCGTCCTCGCGGGCGTCGATCGTCAGGCCGAAATCGAGCTTGCCTTGCGAGGTCACTTCCACGCCCTGCACGTCTTTCGGCTCGCAACTCGGGAAATTGAGGTTGAGGAACGTGCCGTCCGGCAATTCCACGTCGCTCAGCTTGCGAATCAGATCCGGCGCGTAAGTCTCGGCGACTTCCCAGGGCGCGTAGCGGGCGCCGTTTTCACGACGGACGGCCTGGCTCAGCGCAAAGGACCGGACACCCTGGATAGTGCCTTCGATCGCGCCGGCAATCGTGCCGGAATAGGTGACGTCGTCGGCCATGTTGGCGCCGTCGTTGACGCCCGAAAGCACGAGATCCGGCTTTTCCGGCAGGATTTCCCGGATGCCCATGATGACGCAGTCGGTCGGCGTGCCGCGCAGCGCGAAATGCTTGTCGCCGACCTGGCGGAGCCGAAGCGGCTCGGAAAGCGTCAGCGAATGGGCAAGGCCGCTCTGGTCGGTCTCCGGCGCGACGATCCAGACATCGTCCGAAAGCGCCCTCGCGATGCGTTCCAGCACTGCGAGGCCTTCGGCGTGGATGCCGTCGTCATTGGTCAGCAATATTCTCATCAGGCGGCCCGCTCAATTTTCGTGAGACCGCCCATATACGGCAGGAGCGCGTCCGGAATTGTGACCGAACCGTCTTCGTTCAGGTAGTTTTCCATGATCGCGATGAGGCAGCGGCCGACCGCGACGCCCGAACCGTTCAGCGTGTGGACGAATTTCAGGTTCTTGTCGTCCTTGACGCGATAGCGCGCATTCATGCGGCGCGCCTGGAAATCGCCGCAGACGGAGCAGGACGAGATTTCGCGATAGGTATCCTGACCCGGCAGCCAGACCTCGATGTCGTAAGTCTTGCGCGCGCCAAAACCCATGTCGCCGGTCGAGAGTGTCATGGTGCGGAAATGCAGGCCGAGGCGTTTCAAAACGTTCTCGGCGCATTCGGTCATCCGCTCGTGCTCGGCGATCGACGTCTCCTGATCGGTGATCGACACGAGTTCGCATTTCCAGAACTGATGCTGGCGCAACATGCCGCGCGTATCGCGGCCGGCCGAACCCGCTTCCGAGCGGAAAGACGGCGTAAGCGCGGTGAAGCGCAGAGGCAGCTTTTCCTGCTCAAGCACCTCTCCGGCAACGAGATTGGTAAGCGTCACTTCGGCCGTCGGGATCAGCCAGCGGCCATCCGTCGTGCGGAACAGGTCCTCGGCGAATTTCGGCAGCTGGCCGGTGCCGTACATGGCCTCGTCGCGTACCATCAGCGGTGACGAGACCTCCGTATAGCCGTGCTCGGTCGTGTGCATGTCGAGCATGAACTGGCCGAGCGCGCGTTCGAGCCTGGCGAGCTGACCGGTCAGGACCGTGAAGCGAGCGCCGGAAAGCTTTGCGGCGCGCTCGAAATCCATAAGCCCGAGCGCTTCGCCGATCTCGAAATGCTCCTTCGCGGCATGATTCCAGCGCGGCTTTTCGCCGACGACGTGTTTCACAACGTTGTCGTGCTCGTCCTTGCCGACCGGCACGTCATCCAACGGAATGTTCGGGATGCGCGACAGGGCATCATCGAGCGCGGCGACGGCCTCGCGCTCCTCCTGCTCGGCAGCGGGCAGCGTGTCCTTGATCCGGGCGACCTCGGCCTTCAGCTTCTCGGCGAGCTCGCTGTTCTTCTGGGCCATGGCCGCGCCGATCTCCTTGGAGGCGGCGTTGCGGCGGGACTGCATGTCCTGGAGCTTCTGGATGACGGAGCGGCGCTTGTCGTCCAGCGCCACAAGGGTTGCCGCCATGGGCTCGGCGCCACGCTTCTTCAGCGCTTCGTCGAGAGCCCCTTCGTTTTCACGTATCCACTTGATATCGAGCATTGTTTCCTCGCCTTTGAGCGGAATACCGCATACCCGGCGAGAGACGGAAGCTCAAGCCTTCTCCGTCTCTGCAACGCTCGAAGAGGCCTGCTCCTGGAGAGCATCTTCAGCACGTCTGCGCTCGACGAGTCGTGCGGCGTAGATGGAAATCTCGTAGAGAAGGATGGTCGGCAGCGCAAGGCCGATCTGGGACATGGGATCGGGCGGCGTCAGCACCGCGGCGACCACGAAGGCGATGACGATCGCGAACTTGCGCTTCTGCCTCAGCCAGTCGCTGGTGAGCAGCCCGACACGGGCGAGCAGCGTGGTGACCACCGGGAGCTGGAAGACCAGGCCGAAGGACAGGACGAGCGTCATGATCAGGCTCAGATATTCCGAGACTCGCGGCAGAAGCGAAATGCCGAGTTCGCCTTCGGTCGGCGCCTGCTGCATGGCCAGGAAGAACCACATGACCATGGGCGTGAAGAAGAAATAGACGAGCGCGCCGCCCATCAGGAACAGGATCGGCGAGGCGATCAGGAAGGGCAGGAAGGCCGCCCGCTCGTTCTTGTAGAGACCGGGCGCGACGAACTTGTAGAGCTGCGAGGCGATCACCGGAAAAGCGATCACCAGCGCGCCGAACATCGCCACCTTCACCTGCGTGAAGAAGAATTCCTGCGGCGCGGTGTAGATCAGCTCGGACTTCGTCAGATCGAGCCCGGCCCAGATGACGGCCCATTTGTAAGGAATGACCAGCAGGTTGAAGAGCTGCTTGGCGAAGAAGAAGCAGACGACGAAGGCGACGAAAAACGCCCCGATCGACCAGATCAGCCTCGTGCGCAGCTCCATCAGATGTTCGATGAGCGGCTGCGGCTTGTCTTCGTAATCACCGCTCATGCGTCATCCTTCGGCGTATCGGTCTTTTTCGGCGCGCGCTTGCGGGCCGGCGCCTTCGCGGCCGCCTCGGCCACGGTTTTCGCAGCGGGTGCGGGCTTCGCCGCGCGGCTGCGCTTCGGCTTTTCCGCGGGTTCGACCGCTGCCTCTGCAGCGGGTTTCGCCCTGGCGGGCGCCTTGCGAACAGGCTTCGGTTTTTCAGCGACTGCAACCGGCGCGGCGGCGGCCACGGGTTGCGCCGCAGCAGGAGCCGGGGCCGATACCTGTGGCGGGGTCGAAGGCAGCGTGACGGACGGCGACGGGAAGTTCGCAGGAACCTCCGGCACGGGCTCCTCGGACTGCGTGCCCTCGACAGCCTGCTGCGCCTCCGCATCGGCCTGGGCCACCGCCGGCGTCGGAACCTGCGTGGCCTTCTGCAGGTCCGCCTTGATCTCCTGCCCCATCTGCCGCAGCGGATTGATCGCATCGCGCAGCGCGTTGGTCGGATTCAACCGCTGCGCATCCGAGATCGTCTTGCGCACGTCATCCAACTCGGATTCCCGCAACGCCTCGTCGAACTGCGTGCGGAAATCGCCGGCCATCTTGCGCAGATTGGCCGTCATCTTGCCGAACGCCCTGAGCATAGGCGGCAGGTCCTTCGGGCCAACGACGACGATAAGCACGATCGCGATGACGAGCAGCTCGGTCCAGCCGATATCAAACATTCAAGGAGGCTCCCGAAACCCTGGGGCCGATCTTAGGACCGGCCGGTTTCCTTGACCTCTTCAGGCTTGTGATCGACGGTCTTGGCCGTGTTCGCTTCCTGGGCTTCGTCGTCGGTCATGCCCTTCTTGAAGCTCTTGATGCCCTTTGCGACGTCGCCCATCAATTCCGGAATCTTGCCGCGTCCGAAGAGAACGAGCACGATGACCAGAACGATCAGCCAATGCCACACACTGAAAGAACCCATAGTCCAACTCCATTAAACCGTTTTACCGATGTAAGCCCTTTAGGATGCTTTTTCAAACACCAAAATATCCTCAGGGATTACCGTTATAGAGACGTCGTTAACCCCCGGCGGCAGGCGGTCGGCACGAACGCGCGACCGCACCGGCTCGCGGGCTCCCGGAACCGCAAGCGTCAGGAATTCCGCCTCGCCCAGGAACCGCCGCGACAGGATGCGCGCCGCGATCGCCCCGCCTGCCGGCGCCACGCCGACATCCGACAGCCGGACCGCGACGGAGACCGCACGCCCCTCGCCGATGCCACCCGCCGGCGCATTTCCGAGCGGCGTCGCCACCATGCCGTCTTTCACCACGCCGCCGAATTCGTTGATTTCCGAGAAGAAACCGGCGGCGAACAGGCTGGAGGGCCGTCGATAGAGATCATCCGGCGTGCCCATCTGCACCAGACGGCCGTCTTTCAGAAGTGCGATCCGATCGGCCATCCGCATCGCCTCCTCGGCATCGTGCGTGACGATGATCGCGGTCGCCCGGCTCTCCTTCAGGATCGCCAGCGTATCGGCGCGAACCGTATCCTTTAGCCGGGAATCGAGGCCGGAAAAGGGCTCGTCCATCAAAAGCACGCCCGGCCGCGGGGCGAGCGCACGGGCAAGCGCGACGCGCTGCTGCTCGCCGCCCGAGAGCGCGTGCGGGTATTTTCCCGCGTGGTGCGACAAGCCGACGCGCTCCAGCGCCGCGACGGCTTCGGCGACCGTTCCTTTCGCCGGGAGTGCGGCCAGTCCGAAACGCACGTTCTCCATCACCGTCATATGCGGAAAGAGCGCGAAATCCTGGAACATCAGCCCGACGCCGCGCTTCTCCGGCGGAAGATACCCTTTCGGGCCAGCCACTTCACGCCCGTCGATGACGACGCGGCCGTGGCTCTGCGCCTCCAGTCCGGCGGCGATCCGAAGCAGCGTCGTCTTGCCCGAACCCGACGGGCCGAGCAGGCAGAGAACCTCACCGGGCTCGGCCGTCAGCGAAATGCCGCGGATCGTCTCCCTGCCGTGATAGGAATGGTGGATATCTTCGAAGGCCAGCCGCGAGGAAAAGGCGCCGGCGTGCGCATATCCCGTGTCATCGGTGGCCGACTGTGCCGGTCTCATCATGTCCTGCCCGCTCGCACCCGCAAAGCCGGGCTTTTCAGAGGAATATCCCGCTATTCCTCCGCATCGCCGCCAGGTGTCAAGAGGCCGAGTTCCTCGAGGTCGAGCTGGGTGATCGGGTCCTCGTCCTCGGAAAGCTCGTCAACATTCTGCGGAATAGGGATTGCGAAGCCCGGCGGAATGCGGCCGGAAAGCAATCCCGCGCCCTTCAATTCTTCGAGACCGGGCAGGTCGCGCAGCTCTTCGAGGCCGAAATGGTCGAGGAAATCCGGCGTCGTGCCGAGCGTCACCGGCCGGCCCGGCGTGCGGCGGCGGCCACGGAAGCGCACCCAGCCCGACTCCATCAGCACATCGAGCGTACCCTTGGAGGTCTGGACGCCGCGGATCTCCTCGATCTCGGCACGGGTCACAGGCTGGTGATAGGCAATGATAGCCAGCACTTCGAGTGCGGCGCGCGACAGTTTCTTCGCCTCGGTGTCGTCCTTGCGGATGACGAAGGACAGATCGGCCGCGGTACGGAAGGCCCATCGGTCGCCGGTCCTGATGAGATTGACGCCGCGCGGGGCATAAATCTCCATCAGCCGCTGCATGACGGCGCCGATATCGGTGCCGCGCGGCAGGCGTTCGGCCAGAAAGGCTTCCGAAACCGGTTCCGCAGAGGCGAAAACCAGCGCTTCGGCGATCCGCTCGACTTCGGCCAGCGAGAAGGATTGGCGCTCGGCCCCCTCCTCCGCCGCGACCGGCAGCTCGTCGTCTTCCTGCCGGGTCAATCCACGCCTCCCGTGGCCACGTCTTCCTTGGCGGGCTGCGGTACGGCCGGCATACGGGGCGCCTGGCCCTTGCGCAGATAGATCGGCTGGAAGGCGCCTTCCTGGCGGATTTCGAGCTTCCCCTCCCGCACCAGCTCCAGCGAGGCGGCGAAGGCGCTGGCGGTCGCCGTCACCCGATCCTCCGGCGGGAGATAGGGCAGCAGATAGTGCTGCAGCGCCGTCCAGTCGGCGATCTCGCCCAGCATCCGGGTCAGGAGATCGCGGGCGTCGACCAGCGACCAGACCTTGCGCTTCTCGATCGTCACCTGCGTCACCGCGTTGCGCTGGCGCAGGTTCGCGTAAGCCGAGAGAAGATCGTAAAGCGACGCGTCGTAGGCAGACTGGACCCGGTGCGGGATATGTTCCGGCGCACCGCGGGCGAAAACGTCGCGGCCGAGGCGGTTGCGGTTGACGAGCCGGGTCGCGGCCTCGCGCATCGCCTCCAGGCGCTTCAGGCGGAAGGCGAGCGTCGCGGCCATTTCCTCGCCGCTCGGGCCATCGTCACCCTTGGCCTGCTGCGGGATGAGGAGCTTCGATTTCAGGTAGGCGAGCCAGGCCGCCATCACGAGATAGTCGGCCGCGAGCTCGATGCGCACCCTGCGGGCGCTCTCGATGAACTTCAGATACTGTTCGGCCAGCGCCAGGACGGAGATGCGGGAAAGATCGACCTTCTGATTGCGGGCGAGATGAAGAAGCAGGTCGAGCGGACCTTCGAAGCCGCCGACATCGATCACCAGCGCCGGATCGTCTGTCGCCCGATCGGCGGCGTCCTGCCAAAGCTTGTCCATCGGAATGGCATCCTGCGATATGTTCATGGCCATTCCCAACCTCGTCCTGCCGCCGGCCGTCAGGAGACGGCGAGCAATCCGTGAAATTCGGCGCGGATCGCCTCCTCATCGGCGCCGTCGCCCGGTCCGAAGGCTGCTTCCACCGCCTTTGCGCGCCTCAGCGCTTCGCCTGCAAGCGGGATCGCCTCCTTTACCACGGCCTTCATTTCGTCCATGACGCCGTTGCAATGCAAGATGATATCGCATCCGCCCCCAACTATCCTCGCCGCGCGCTCGCCGACCGTGCCCTTCAGCGCGTTCATCGAGGTGTCGTCGGACATCAGCAGGCCGTCGAAGCCGATATGGCCGCGGATGATCTCGTCGATCACCTTGGCTGAGATGGTCGCCGGCTCTTCGGGATCGATCGCGGTGAAGACGATGTGGGCGCTCATCGCCATCAGCTCGTCCCTCATGGCGACGAACGGCAGGAAATCATGCGCTTCGAGCTCGGCGCGCGAGGCGGTGACGACCGGCAGTTCATGATGGGAATCGGCCATGCCGCGGCCGTGGCCCGGCATGTGCTTCATCACCGGCAGCATGCCGCCGGCCTTCAGCCCTTCCGCCGCCGCCCTGCCCATGTCGGCCACCGCCTTCGGATCGAAGCCGTAGGCGCGGTCGCCGATGACATTGCTGGCGCCTTCGACCGGCACGTCGAGGACCGGGAGGCAATCGACGTTGATGCCGAACTTCATGAGGTCGAAGGCGTGCAGGCGCGACATCAGCCAGGCCGCCCGCAGGCCCTTCCGTCGGTCCTGCCGGTAGAGTTCGCCGAGCACCGCGGCGGAGGGATAGCGCTCGATCATCGGCGGGCGGATGCGCTGCACGCGGCCGCCCTCCTGGTCGATCAGCACGGGCGCATCCGGCCGGCCGATCGCGTCGCGCATCGCCGCCACGAGATCGGCGATCTGCGCCGGCTCGACGCAATTGCGGGCAAAGAGGATGAAGCCCCAGGGCCGCTCGTCCCCGTACAGCGCGATTTCATCCGGAGTGAGGGTCGGGCCGCTCGAGCCCAGGATCATTGCTTTTGATTCGCTCATGAGATCATCTTAGTCGATTGAACGCGCAATAAAAAACGGGGCGACAAAGGCCCCGTTTTCATCTCTTCCGTTGCAGGCTCTTACCGGGCGACCAGGCAGCTTCCGCCGGCGGCGCGATAACGTTCGCAGAGCGCCACGGCGTCGTTCTTGCTGCCGGCCGGGATGCGGACGCGATAGAACGTGCCCTTGCCGGCAATCTCCGCGGCCTTGATGTCCACGCCGCGGCCACCGATCACGCTGCCGAACTTGGTGGACAGGTTCTGGTAGGACTTCCGGGCATCGGCCTCGGACGGCAGCGAGGCGATCTGGATCACGTAACCACCCTCGCCGAGCGAGGCGGTCTGTGTCGCGGCAGGCTGCGGGCTCGGAGCAGCCGGCTGGTTCGAGGCACGGACATTGCCCTGATCCGTGACGGCCGCGACGACGTTGACCGGCTGTTCGGAAGGCCGGGCGATCGGAACCGGAGCCCTCACCGCGGGCGCGGGAGCGGCCGCCTCGGCCGGAGCCGCGGGTGCGGCGGCGGTCTCGACCGGAGGCAGCGCGATCTCCGGCGCGACCGGATCGAACGGCTCGGATCCGCTTGCCGGGGCGGAGACAGGAGCAGCGCCGGCGCTCGGAGCGGGCTGAACCGGCTGGGTCTGAGCCGGGGCAGCGGGAGCCGAAACCGGCGCCTGCGGCGAAGCGGCAGCGACTTCCGCCAGCTTCGCGCCGGATGCGGGCACCTTGGCGGGTTCCGGTGCGGCAAGCGCGGGAGCGGAAACCTCCTGCTCCACCAGCGTTCCATCCGGACGGACGATCATCGTCTTGACCTTGCGCGGCATGACGGTGACCGGCTGCTGCTCGGCAGACGCGGCCGCCTGCTCGGGCTGATCCTGCGGCAGAAGGCGCGCGTCCTCGGTCTCGCCCACATCGGTCGGCTCGATATCGTTCTCGCCCTCCAGCGGCAGCGTATCGGGCATCAGGGTCTTCTGGACGACGTCGACCGGCTCCTCGTTGGAGGAAATCAGCGTCTCCTGCTTGGGGTCCTGCGACGAGAGGCCGGCCACGCGATCGTAAACCGCCTTGTCCTGGTTCGGGACGGTCTTGCCGCCCGGATTTTCGGGCGCGACCTTCACAGGCTCGGTATCGGCGGCGATGATCACCGGCTCGCCGCTTCCGACGCCCGGCACGCCATTGCCAAGCCAGGCATAGGCGCCGACGCCACCCAGGATGACGACGCCGGCCAGAACAACCGGCACGGCCCAGCTTCGAGCGGAACTGCGCGCCTTTTCCACGGTCGCGAGATAATCGGCCTCGGCATAATGCAGATCTTCGTTTTCCGACGGCGGCAGGGGAGCGGCGAGACTGCGCCGGAAATCCTCCTCCAGCGCACGTTCGAAATCGTCGAGATCGGTGTAGTTCGGCGTGCGGCCGGCCTGAACGGGGCGATCGGCGGCACCCTGCGCCGCGGAAGCGATGGCGATCTCGGGCTTGCGTGCCGGAGCCGAATCGGCGGCCTTTTCCGGCGTCATCAGGAGCGTCGCGAGTTCGGCGTCGATGTCGAGATCGTAATCGGGACGATAGACCGGCGGCTGTTCCGGTTCTTCCGCCGGCAGCGCAGGCACGTCGAGCTCGGCGATGGCCTCCACCTGGTCTTCGGAATCGGCGATCTGAGCCGGATCGAAAGGCAGCTCGGCGACGGCTTCAACGTCATCCTTCGCCTCGGCTGCCGCCGTTACCGCCGGCGCGGCAGCCACAACGGGCGCCGGGGGAACGACCGGTATCGCGGGCTTGGCAGGGGCGGTTTCGATTTTTGCAGCCGGCGCGGCCTCTTCCGGTTGCTTCGGAGCTTCCTCCGCGACAAGGTCGGCAAGGTCCAGTTCGAGATCGCCCAGCGCAAGCTCGAATTCCTCGTCGGAGAACGGATCCTTTTCCTCGACCGCTTGAGCATTCACCACCGGAGCTTCGGGAGCCGGAGCGACCGGCGCCACCGGCTCGACAGCTGGTGTCGCGAGAGGTTCTGACGGAGCCGGTTCGGGCGTCTTGGAGAAAGCGGCTGCCGGCGAGCCCGCCTTGTCGGCAGGCATCGCGTAACGCTGGACATCGTAGATCAGTTCGTCCAGCGCGGAGAACCGATTCTCTGCCGTCACCGGCTCAACGGCAGCCGGAGGAGCGACAGGCGCCGCAGAAGCAGCTGCCTGCAGATCCGCAGGCGCAGCCGGGACGGATGCCGGCACTTCGGCAATGAAATCCGGCTTCGACGTCAGGGCCGGAAGGTCGTCCAGGGCCGGCAGATCGAAGACCTGTCCGGCCGGTTCCGGCACAATCGGCTCCTGCCGCGGAACGGATGACGACGCGGGGGCAAAATTGGCGAGCGGCATCCGGAAACCCGGAACGTAACCCTTGCCCTTCGGCTCCGGCTTCACCTCCGGCTGACCTTCGATCGCAGGCTCCGCGCCGATCGAGCTTTCCAGCTCGGCGGCAAGATCGAATTCCTCGGCGGATTGCTCACTCGGCTGCGAGAACGAGGCCTGCGGAACGGCCGAAATCTCGCCCATGACTGGAAGAGCCGGCAGATCGACGATCGGCTCGACATGACCGGCTTCCTGCGCCAGCTCGACCACCGGCTCAGCGTGGATAGGCTCAGCTTGCGCTTGCGCGGGTTGCGCCTCGATCCTGACGCTCTCGACGGCGGCATCGAACGCGGCCGGCGCTTCCTCGTCGCCGAAATCCAGATCGCCGTGAACGAAAGCTTCGCGATCGGACGGTAAAAAGGCCGGCAGTTCCACGGCGCTCGCTTCGGCTGGAATGAAGTCCAGCTCTTCCGGCTCGATCGGCTGTGCGGGAGCGGAAGGCGAGGCTTCGACAGGCGCCTGCGGCGCTTCGTCGAGCGTTATGTCATGAACGGGATCGAGACGGGGCGCGTCATAGCGCTCGAACTCGCGAAGCAATTCGTCTTCGAGATTGAGCGCCGGCTCACGCCCGGGCTCGGGTGCGGCGGCGCCCAACGGCGCCGCAGGGGTTGCGACGGGCCGATCCTCATAACCTACAATGCGGGCGAGTTCTGCCAGCGGGTCGTCATCGGCAAAGAAAACCGGCAAATCATTCCGGCTACGCGCAAGGTTGTTATCTGCCATTACCTCGTCCACTCACCTACATTACAACGCATATGCCAGTGCAATGTGGGGAAATGGTGGCTTTTCTACCGCATTTCTTCCGGTGCCGCTGTGCCTGTAATTGCAAGTCCTGACTTCAAAACGGAGGCGACAGCATGCACCAGCCCAAGCCTGGCAACGCTTAATTGTCGGTTTTTATCGTTAACAAAGCGTAAGTCGGCATTTTCGGAGCCTTTACTCCAAAGACCATGGAATGAACTTGCCAGATCATAGAGGTAAAAAGCAAGCCGATGCGGCTCCTGCGCCTGGGCCGCAGCCTCAATAACCCGTGGATATTCCGCAAGCTTCGCGACCAGCCTCAGTTCGTGCTCGTCCGAGATCAGGCCGACATGGGCTTGAAGGTCGAGCGATTCGACATCCATATCCGGAAATGCCTTCTGCGCCTGGCGGAAGACCGAAGCGCAGCGCGCATGCGCATACTGCACGTAAAAGACCGGATTGTCCTTCGACTGCTCCGTTACCTTGGCGAAATCGAAGTCGAGCGGTTCGGAGCTCTTGCGATAGAGCATCATGAAACGCACCGCATCGCGCCCGACTTCATCGACCACATCGCGCAGCGTGACGAAGTTGCCGGCGCGCTTCGACATCTTCACCGGCTCTCCATTCCGGAACAGCTTGACGAGCTGGCAGAGAAGCACGGTGAGCTTCGCCTTTCCACCCGATACGGCACGCGCCAGCGCTTCCAGACGCTTCACGTAGCCGCCGTGGTCGGCGCCGAGCACATAGATCATCTCGTCGTAGCCGCGGTCGTACTTGTCCTTGAAGTAAGCAACGTCGGCCGCGAAATAGGTATAACTGCCGTCCGACTTGATCAGCGGCCGGTCCATGTCGTCGCCCACTTCCGTCGACCGGAACAGGGTCTGCTCGCGATCCTCCCAATCTTCCGGCAGTTGGCCCTTCGGCGGCGGCAGAGTGCCCTTGTAGACATGCCCCTTGAAGGTCAGGTCGTTGATCGCCTGCCGGATGCGCTGCGCCCCGTTGGCGTGCAGCGTGCGTTCGGAGAAAAAGATGTCGTGATGGACGTTCAGCGCGTCGAGGTCGTCGCGGATCATCGCCATCATGGCATCGATCGCCTTGTCCTTGACGATCGGCAGCCAGTCCTCTTCCGGCATGTTATGCAGCCGCGGGCCGTATTCGGCCGCAAGTTCCCGGCCAACCGGCACGAGATAATCGCCCGGATAAAGGCCCGACGGAATTTCGCCGATATTTTCCCCGAGCGCCTCGCGATAGCGCAGGAAGACGGACCGGGCGAGCACGTCGATCTGGCTGCCGGCGTCGTTGATGTAATATTCCTTGGTGACGTCGTAACCGGCGAATTCCAGGAGATTCGCCAGCGCATCACCGACGACCGCGCCGCGGCAATGGCCGACATGCATCGGGCCGGTCGGATTGGCCGAGACATATTCGACATTGGCCTTCCTGCCCTTGCCGAGGGTCGAGCGGCCGTAGCCGAGGCCAGCGCCGATCATCGACGACAACAGGTTCTGCCAGTAGCCGGTCGAAAGCCGGATGTTGATGAAGCCGGGGCCGGCCACCGAAACTTCGTCGATATCCGCATCCGAACGCAATGCCTCGGCGATGATATCGGCAAGCACACGCGGATTGGTGCCGAGCGGCTTTGCCAGAACCATGGCGGCATTGGTGGCGACATCGCCATGGCTCGGATCGCGCGGCGGTTCGACGGCGACACGTCCGAAATCGACTTCGCTTCGCTTTTCCTTGATGATATCAAGGCTTTCCAAAGCGTTCTTAATTCTTGTTTCGAAGTCGGCGAATAGGTTCATGTCACTCATCCGGGCGTGCCGGCCCCACGTGGGGCTTGAAGCCGTTAATATTTGCGGGGTGCCTAGCGCAAATCGGGAGTCTGGTCAAACAGCTCGCCATGCGCCCTGATCGCATAGGTGTCCGTCATCCCCGCGAGATAATCCCCCACGTGGCGGGCCCTCGCCGCCTCGCCGAGACCGGAGATGTGGTTGACCCAGTAATGGCTGCGCATCAAGGACGGGTCATCCATATAGGCCCTGAAGAGATCCTGGACGATCTGCGTCGCGCCGGCGCGGATGCGCATGATGTCCGGATGGCGGTAGATGCGCGAGAACAGAAGCTTCTTGATGCAGCGGTCGGTCTCTGCCATGTCGGCCGAAAACGTTGAGATCACGTGGTCGGCGGCGCGGATGTCGCCGGCGCTTTCGGGCTTCAGCTTCCTGAGATTGTCCTGCGACACGCCGATCACGTCTTCGACCATGCGGGTGATCTGCCGGCGCGTGACCTCATAGGCAAAGCGGCTTGCTTCGAGATGCGGATAGCGTGCCCTCACATCCGCCATCAGGCCCGCCAGGAACGGCACGTCCTCCAGCATCTCGAAGGTCAGCAGCCCGGAGCGCAGGCCGTCGTCGATATCGTGGGTATTGTAGGCGATGTCGTCGGCGATCGCCGCGACCTGCGCCTCGAGACTGGCATAGCTTGCGAGTTCCAGGTCGTGAAGCTGGCAATAGTCGAGGATCGGCTGCGGAACGGGGCCGCGCGTGCCCTCGCCCGTTTTCGTCAGAAGCGGTCCGTTGTGCTTGACCAGCCCTTCCAGGCTTTCCCAGGTGAGGTTCAGTCCGTCGAACTCCGCATAACGCCGTTCCAGCTTGGTGACGACGCGCAGCGACTGGGCATTGTGGTCGAAGCCGCCATAGGGCTTCAGCATCTCGTCCAGCGCGTCCTCGCCGGTATGGCCGAAAGGCGTATGGCCGAAATCGTGCACCAGCGCCACGCCCTCGGAGAGATCCTCGTCGAGCTTCAGGGCACGCGCCAGGGCACGGGCGATCTGCGCCACCTCGATCGTATGGGTGAGCCGCGTGCGATAATGATCGCCGTCAGGGCTGATGAAGACCTGCGTCTTGTGCTTCAGCCGCCGGAAGGCCGTCGTATGGACGATGCGGTCACGATCACGCTGGAATTCGGAACGCGTAAGGCTGCCCGTCTCCGGAAACATCCGGCCACGCGACGCCCACGGATTGGCCGCATAGACCGCGCGCTCGCCGCTGCCGAAACCAAGCACCCCGGTATCGATCGTCATGCCTTCACCTGTTTTCTCATACGCAAACCCACCCATTGACGCGCGGTTCCCGTCTTCATACCTATAGTGAAACCGTGCGCAATGCCGGTGACAGTTATTCGAGCGTATCCTCCGGGCCTTGCCCGGTACCCACGTGTCAGGACCACCGGGCCTTGAACCCGGCAGGAGACGGAAATGAATGCAAATGTAACCCTCTCGGATGCGGCGGCAAAGCGTATCGCCGAAATCGTCGGAAACGAGGCCGGCAAGCAGGCGCTTCGCGTCTCGGTCGAAGGCGGCGGCTGTTCCGGCTTTTCCTACAAGTTCGACCTTGCCGAGGCGCCCGAAGCCGACGATGTCGTCGTCGCCAACGGCGACGCCAAGGTGCTGATCGACAGCCTCTCGCTCGTCTACATGGCGGGTTCGGAGATCGATTTCGTCGACAACCTGCTCGGCCAGTCCTTCCAGATCAAGAATCCCAACGCCGTCGCGAGCTGCGGCTGCGGCACCAGCTTCTCCATCTGACGACGGTCTTGGGCCGATGCCAGTCTCGGGCTGATGCCGTCTTGGCCTGATGCCGTCTTGGGCTGATATCGGCCGCTCCGCTTCACTTCGCCCTTCCCAACGCTTCCTCTTTCGCTAAAAGAGGAAGCGAACAGACGGAGGGACCGGCATGAAGATCGCCACCTGGAACATCAACGGCGTCAAGGCGCGCATCGACAACTTGCGCCAGTGGCTGACCGATTCCCAGCCCGACATCGTCTGCCTGCAGGAAATCAAATCCGTCGACGAGACTTTCCCGCGGCTGGAGATCGAGGCGCTCGGCTATCACGTCGAAACCCACGGCCAGAAAGGTTTCAACGGCGTGGCGCTTCTCTCGAAGACCAGGCCGGACGAGGTGCTGCGCGGGCTGCCGGGCGGCGAAGGCCCGGATGGTCAGGTGGACGAGCAGTCCCGCTATATCGAGGGCGTCTTCTCCGTGCCGGGCGGCGCGATTCGCGTCGCCTCCATCTACCTGCCGAACGGCAATCCGGCCGACGATCCCGTGAAATATCCCTATAAGCTCTCCTGGATGGAGCGGCTGCGCCAGCACGCGCAAAATTGCCTCCTCCTCGAAGAACCGCTCATTCTCGCCGGCGACTACAATGTCATTCCCGAGCCGCATGACTGCTTCGATCCGGCCGTCTGGGCAACGGACGCGCTTTTCCTGCCCGAGACGCGCGCCGCCTTCCGCCGCCTCGAAAACATCGGGCTCGTCGATGCGGTGCGTGCGACGACCGACGCGACCAAGCTCTATTCCTTCTGGGATTATCAGGCCGGCGCCTGGCAGAAGAACAACGGCATCCGCATCGACCATCTGCTCCTCTCGGCGGAGGCAGCCGATCGCCTGAAATCGACCGCGATTGAGAAGCATGTGCGGGCATGGGAAAAGCCGTCCGACCACGTGCCGGTCGTCGGGATTTTCGATTTCAATTAAGCGGAGACGTCAATCGGCGCCGTTGGCGAATTGCTGCGACAGCGCAATCGCGCCGCGGCGATCCTCTTCGCCGGCCACGGAAAACGCCTGTTCCTGCAATTGCTGCATCCAGATGCAATCCTTCTGGGTGCAGCGGTCGAGCGCTGCCGTCATGAAGGCAAGCCCCCGCACCGTCTGCCCTTCCTGGAAGAGTACGTTGCCGAACACGGCCATGGCGCCCGCATGCCCGTTCCTGCGGGCCTGGTTCAGCCATTTCTTCGCCTGCTGAATACTGGCGCCGCCGCCCTCGCCCGCCAGCATCATCTTCGCGAGTTGGAACTGCGCTTCGGCGACGCCGAAGGTGGAAGCGACCTGGAAATAGATCTGCCGCGCCTGCGAAAGATCGGGCTTGATCGGGCTGCCCGGAATGCCGCGGCGGTAATAGTTGGCGAGCGACAGGAGCGCGTTGATGAAGAAGCCCGTATCTTCCGAACCGGGCTCGACGCCCTGGGCGGCGATCTCGTTGTAGATCTTGAAGGCCTCGAAATCGTCCTTCGCCACGCCGTCGCCATAGGCATACATGTTGGCAAGCGCCCAGCGCGAGCCCGTATGGCCTTTCTCGGCGGCATAACGATAAGCCTCGACCGCATCTTCCTTCTGGCCGTTCTTGTAGGCCTTGAAGCCGAACTTGAAGAGATCGAACGGTCCCGATTCCTTGGTGACCCCCGATTTGATGTCGAAGGCCGCCGCCGATCCCGCCAGAACCGAGGCGAGCGACATTCCAAGAAGCAATACTCTCATGGATCCTATGTCAGACTTCGGCATGGTTCAGTTTCTTTCACTCCGCACGCAGCTTCCTGCCGCAGCCCGAGCTTCTCGGGCTGCCGGAAAAAGGTTCATCCGGGTGTATCCGGTGCCTGCTCCTCCCGAGAGAGGGATGAAACTGTAACTGCCGTTTTCGGCAAGACTAGGACCCATTGCGGCAGCATCAGCCGCATGAGAGGACGGCATCAAAATCCGTCCGCCGGCGCGTGAAAGACCCGGCTTTTCATAAAGAAACCCGCCCATGATACTCCAAAAGACGCGCCCCGCCCCCGCGGTCCGCTACCGTTACCCCTCTACCGCTGCGCCCTGTTTGTGGCGGGAAATGGACAGAGACAATCCCTCTCAAGGCACCTGACAATAGTCCCTCAAAAGTGTTGCCAAATCGTCACAAGAATATTGCCGCAGCACGCCAAAAAAATCTCCGGAGCGAATGGAAGCTCCGGAGATCCTCCGCCGGCAAAACCGGCACCGGTTGAAGACGGCTGAGCCGCCTCATCCGACGCCGGCTTCCGGCCGCATTCAGAACTTGATGGTATAGTTGGCCGTCAGGGCATAGGCCCAGTCGCCGTCCGCCGTGGCGTCGAAGGTAGCGCCGTCGCCAAGAGACTGGCTGCCGGAGGTCAGATAGCTGACGGCGCCGCCGAGCCGAAGCTGACCCGGCCCGCAATCGATGGCGGCGCCCGCGCCGACGGTCCAGGTATCGGTCATGATGTCGGCACCGGTTCCGACGCCTCTATCCCAGCGGATGTTGACCGTACCGGCGATCTTGTCGGTGAACTGGTGACCGACCCCGGCCATGATCGTCCAGCCGTCGCGCCAGTTATAGACGTCCTGGCGGTCACCGAGGATGTCGATGTTATAATTCAGCGTCTGCAGAACGCTCCAGTCCGTCCATTCCACCGAACCGTAGACCAGCCAGCCCGGCGCGACGCCGCTCTGCAGGCTGAGCTTCAGCGACTGGGGCAAAGAACCGTGGCCGCTTGCATCGAGAACCGCCGGCAGGCCGAGCAGCGGATTGGTCGTGAAATCGCCGTCCGCCTCATGCTTGACTTCCGATCGATACATGAGCTGCGCGCGAAGCGCATATTCGGGAATATCGTAGCCCACGCCCAGGCGGTAACCGAAGGCCGAATCGTCCTCGAGCCTCAGGGTTCCGATGTTTGCGACCGCCTCGTAATCGAAGTCCTGCATGAAGCCGCCGCCGATGAAGTGCAGCCGGCCCTTGCCGAGTTCGAAGCTGACGTCGCAGGTCGCACCGTACTCGTTGGTGTGGAACTTCTTGCTGCTGTAGGATGTCGGAGGGCTCGAAATCAAATCCGCCGTCTGCGCCTGAGGGCCGTATTCCGAATCACCGCCAAACGGCCGCGTGTAGGTGAACGCACAGGCGAACATGTCCGAGAGGCGCCCCATGATGGCGACATCCGGGATGAAATAGTCCTGCGAGAAACGGCTGTCGGAAGAGCTTACGCCGCTGATCGTATCGAATTTCCGGTGCGGACTCACATAGATCACGCCGGCTTCCGCCGCCGCGTTGCCCCGTTCGTAGAGAATATCCGTGCTGGCCTCCCCCCACGAAAAACCGCCGGCGTGGGCCTGAGGCTGCCAAAGTCCGACTGCCCCGAGAACCAAAAATCCCCTGGTAATGTGTCTGCTTATCATAATTGCTCCCACTCCCAGATAAGTGACCGGAATCACTTGTAGATGGTTCGTTCCGAATGACAACTTTCCGGTGTTGCTATTGCAGCTCTGCAAAAGCTTGCCTGATTTACGTAAAAAAATCGGGAACACAGTCCCCGAGCGCGATTCACGCACAATTTTACTACTGCTACGCGCCGCGCCGCGGGATTGTTAGAATTTTATCGTTTAACGCCGGCGGACTGTGTTCATACCGCAACAGTTCGGCTTTCTGCCTGTGAGCAGGCGCACACTCCGGGACACGGCCCGCGATCGCGGCGCGCAAAAAGAAAAATGCCGCGGCCGTTTCCGGCGCGGCATCCTTCGACCATCTGTCGGGAACGGATCAGCCGGCTTCGCTGATTCTCAGCAATGCGGTTTTGAGATTCGCAAGCTGCACTTCGAGTTCCGCGAGGCGCTCGCGCTCGGCCGCGACCACTTCCGGATCGGCATTGGCGACGAACTTCTCGTTCGCCAGCTTCTTGGCCGTCCGGTCCATTTCGCTCTCCGTCTTGGCGACCGCCTTCTCGATACGTGCCTTTTCTGCCGAAAGGTCGATCAGATTGCCGAGCGGCAGGCAGGCGGTCGCCTCGCCGACCACGATCTGAGCCGCTCCCTTCGGAGCAACATCGGCAAGTTCGATGGCGTCGACACGGGAGAGGCGCTTGATCGCCGCCTCGTGACGCTTGAGGCGCGCCTGGCTGGTTTCATTGGCGCCGACCACGATCAGCGGCGCGACGGCCGACGGCGGCACGTTCATCTCGGCGCGCGCCGAGCGCAGGCCGGAGACGAGATCGACCAGCCAGTTGATCTCTTCGGCTGCCGCCGGATCGGAAAATTCCGGCGCCGGCCATTCCGCATGGCAGAGCAGGCCGTCGCGCGTATCGGTATGGGCCCAGAGCTCCTCCGTCATGAACGGCATGAAGGGGTGGAGCAGCTTATAGGTCTGCTGCAGCACATAAGCCGCACAGGCCTGCGCCTCCGCCTTGGCCTTCTCGTCTTCGCTGGCGAAGACGGGCTTCAGGAATTCCAGATACCAGTCGCAGACCTGGTTCCAGACGAAACGGTAGAGCGAGCCCGCCGCCTCGTTGAAGCGCTGGGTTTCGATCGCCTCGGTGACGTCGCGGATCGTCGCGGAAAGCTCCGTCAGGATCCAGCGGTTGATGGTGAGCGTGGCGGTTTCCGGAATGAATTTCGGATCGGCCTTGACGCCGTTCATCTCGGCGAAACGGGTGGCGTTCCAGAGTTTCGTGCCGAAATTGCGGTAACCGGCGATGCGGGCCGGATCGAGCTTCACGTCGCGGCCCTGCGCCGCCATGATCGCCAGCGTGAAACGCAGCGCGTCGGCGCCGTATTCGTCGATGAGGTTCAGCGGATCGATGACGTTGCCTTTCGACTTCGACATCTTCTGACCGTTCTTGTCGCGGACCAGCGCATGGACATAGACGGTGTGGAAGGGCTCGACCGGATTGCCCTCCTCGTCCTTCATGAAGTGAAGGCCCATCATCATCATGCGGGCGACCCAGAAGAAGATGATGTCGAAGCCCGTGACCAGAACGCTGGTCGGGTAATATTTTTCCAGCTCTTTCGTCTTGTCCGGCCAGCCGAGCGTCGAGAAGGGCCAAAGGGCCGAGGAGAACCAGGTATCGAGCACGTCCTCGTCGCGGGTCAGGATTTCGCCCGGCTTGAAGTTCTCCAGCAGGTCCTCGACATAGGCCTTCATCGGCCCTTCATGGGACAGATAATGCTGGATCGCGGCCTGAAGCGCCTCTTCCTCCGTCTTTTCGACGAAGACCTGTCCATCGGGACCGTACCAGGCCGGAATCTGATGGCCCCACCAGAGCTGACGCGAAATGCACCAAGGCTGGATGTTCTCCATCCACTCGAAATAGGTTTTTTCCCAATTCTTCGGCACGAATTTGGTTCGGCCTTCACGGACCGAAGCAATCGCCGGCTGAGCGAGCGTATGGGCATCGACATACCACTGCTCCGTCAGGCGCGGCTCGATCGGCACGCCGCCGCGGTCGCCATGCGGAACCATGTGCTTGTGCGGCTCGATCCTGTCGAGCAGACCGGCTTCCTCGAATATCTCGACGATGACCTTGCGGGCATAGAAGCGGTCCTGCCCCTCCAGCCGGTCCCAGGCGCCATGAAGTGCTGCTGGATGATCGAGACCTTCGAGGAAATCCTCGTTGTCCTTGATGGTGATCGTGCCGTCGACATTCATGATGTTGATGGCGCGCAGGCCCGCACGCCTGCCGACCTCGAAGTCGTTGAAGTCGTGCGCCGGCGTGATCTTGACGGCACCGGTTCCGGCGGTCGGATCGGCGTAGCTGTCAGCGACGATCGGGATGCGGCGGCCGACGATCGGCAGGATCACATGCTTGCCGATGAGCGGCTTGTAACGGTCGTCGTCCGGGTTTACCGCAACGCCGGTATCGCCGAGCATCGTTTCCGGGCGGGTGGTGGCGACGACGAGATAGTCCCTCGTTTCGAACTCGGTCGGTTTGCCGTCTTCGTCGAAAGCGACCGGATGCTGGTAGGTGACGCCCGGCTCCAGCGGATAACGCAGATGCCAGAGATTGCCGTTGATCTCGTGCTGCTCGACTTCAAGGTCGGAAATGGCGGTGAGCAGCTTCGGGTCCCAGTTGACCAGACGCTTGTCCTTATAGATCAGGCCCTGCTTGTAGAGCGTGACGAAGACTTCGAGGACGGCCTTCGACAGCCCCTCGTCCATGGTGAAGCGTTCGCGCGACCAGTCGCAGGAAGCGCCGAGGCGCTTCAACTGATTGAAGATCAGGCCGCCCGATTCCGCCTTCCATTCCCAGACCTTCTCGACGAAGGCCTCGCGGCCCATCTCGCGGCGGCCCGGAAGCTGGCGCTCCATCAACTGGCGCTCGACGACCATCTGCGTGGCGATGCCCGCATGGTCCATGCCCGGCTGCCACAACACGTCCTTGCCGCGCATGCGCTCGAAGCGGACCATGACGTCCTGCAGCGTGTTGTTGAGCGCATGACCCATGTGCAGCGAACCGGTGACGTTCGGCGGCGGGATCACGATCGTGAAGGTTTCCGCTCCGGGCTTCGCATTGACGCCGGCGCGGAAAGCGTCCGCCTCGTCCCAGGCTTTTGCGATCTTCGGTTCTACGGCTGCGGAATCATAGGTCTTTTCGAGCATTTCCTGACCCGTTTTGGTCTTTGAAGATATCGGCGTGTAAATAGGATGGGGTGTTCCAAGTCAATAAAAAAGCCGCCCCGACACCGGAGCGGCGATTTGACCGTCGATCGTAGCCGGCGGATCGGCTACGACGGCCCGGAACCAGCTATGCCAGCCCGGGGACCAGCTGTGCTGGCCCTTGGAGCAGCTATGCTGCCGGGGGGACCAGCTGTGCTGGCCCTTGGATCGGTTGCGCCGACCACTGGATCAGCGGCGTGGACCGCGGGCCACGCGCTCGATCTCCTCGCGCACCAGGCGCTCGACCAACGTCGGCAGATTGTCGTCCAACCATTCCTGCAGCATCGGGCGCAGCATGTCCTGCGCCATCTCCTCCAGAGAACGGCGCTCGATGCCGTTGAACACGGCGGCGAGATCGCTGAAGGATTTCGCGACCTGCGCGCCCGCTTCGGCGGACAGAAGACTTGCCGCCTCTTCGATCTTGGCCGGCAGGCTCTGCGGTTCAGGAGCGGCGGCAAGCTTCGGCTCATGCAAAGCGGGCGCTTCCGCCCTTGCGGCTGCCGGCTGCGGCGGCTCGAAAGCCGGCGGCACCGCGCGATCAACGGGTTCGGACTGCGGCAAGACCGGCTGAACGGCTGGAGCAGCCGACGGCCCGCGGAATTCAGACAGGCGCGGCACTTCGGGCATGCGCTGGCTCTGAGAACGCAACGGAACCTGCTCCTCCGGGAGGGCTGCCGGAGCCGCTGGGGCCGGAACAGCGGCAGCCGGAGCGGTCGCGGTCACAGCGGGCCGCACGTTGCCGGCTTCCTGCTGGCGCGCGGAAGCCGCGCGCACCCGCGCGGCGACGTCGGCCAGAGAAAGGGAACGCTCCGGTTGAGCCGGCTGGTCCGCCGGTACCGGTGCGGGCGCCTGGTTCATCGCTTCGTTGCGCGTGGGCAGGCCGGGATCGTTGGCAGCCGCATCCGGACCAAAATCCGCTTCTTCGGCTTCATCGATTTCATCCTCATAGGCCGGAGGCAGCGGACGGAGGGACGCGTTCTCGGCGTTCGGCTCATTGCTTTCAATGATCCGGCGAATGGACGCCAAGATTTCTTCCATGGAGGGTTCACGCGCTACATTTGGCTGAGCCATTTTCATCCCCTGTTACCGGCACCCCGATTCGGCCCCTGAAAAGGCGCTTTCGAATCGCCGTCAGTTTAAGGTGTCGGGGGAGCCGGAAACAATGACAAGTGCCTCATGCGGCGAGCCGATGCACAGTTTTGTTGGCGAGGTGAATCCCGGATGTCACACTTCGACGGAACGGAGAATCATATCCGTCCGGAACGAAAAAGGGCCTCGTCGCAGGCCCTTTTTCGATGCATCAGGATCGCCTGCAGCAATCAGAAGACGAATTCCTTGGCCTTGCGGAACCCCGGCAGAGGCTTCACCGAGGCATTGAAATGCGCGCCTTCGGAAATCACACCCTGCTCGCGCACGAGCACCTTCGCCTGGGCGGCATTGCCATAGCCCACGACAGCCACGAGACGACCGCCTTCACGGAGCTGCTCCAGCAAAGCGGCAGGCACTTCCTCGACGGCACCGTTGACGAAGATCAGGTCGTAGGGCGCCTCGTCCGCATATCCTTGTTCCAGCGCACCGGTCACCACCGCCACATTGTCGCAGCCGAGCGAGGAAAGCGCTTCCGCAGCCTGGGCCGCCAGGGCCTCATCCACTTCCAGCGAGACCACCGAGCCCGCAAGCAGCGACAGGATGGCGGACGCATAACCGCTGCCGGTCCCCACTTCGAGCACGACATCGTCCTTGGTGATGGCGGCAAGCTGCAGGAGCTTGGCCAGCGGCGAAGCCTCCATCAGATAGCGGCCCGGCGCCACCTCGATATCCGTGTCGATATAGGCGAGCGATTTGGCCTTGGCCGGCACGAAGGCTTCGCGCGGGACGGTGTAGAAGGCCCGCAGAACCGAATGCGACGTGACATCGGTAGTGCGTATCTGATTTTCGACCATCTTTGTCCGTGCTGCTTCGAAATCCATCATCTCAGTCGTCCTAAAAACACCCGGCAAAGAGCCGGTCCAATGCGTTCCGTCTTACTGACGCTGCGGCACGCTTTCAAGACGCTGCTCCACTTCCAGGCAAAAAAGCGGAGAAGATAGCGGAAACGTTCGTCGCGGTTCCGAGGAATCCGGCGGATCAGGCGTAGGCCGGGGGCGCCACGTCGAGCTTGCGGACAGCGAGATAGTCCCGTCCGTAGGAGGTGCGCAGGCCGTGATCCCTGTCGAAGGCCAGTTGCTCTGCGGAGGTCAGCGGGAAAATTCCGTCGGCGAAAGTGCCGGTCCCCTCGACCTCGTTGGCCGGCTGGCGCTGTACGGTGATTGTCCTGGTGATCATGCCGCTTCCCTCCGTTCCGCCCATAAAGCCATGAACAGGCCTTTCCGTTCCCAGGCTAGGATGAGAAAGTTAAAAATTAACCATATTACGGCGCATGCCCGGGCGCAGGCCCATTCGACGGAGAGCAAAGGGTTTCGAGGAGAAGTCTCACGTGTCAGCCCAGCCAGCGAGCAACCGCGCCATAATTTGGAGCAACTCTCGACGCGATGACCGGAATATCTAGGCTTATCCCGTCGGCTTACTGCACGTTGGAAGGGTAATATTGCGCGCCCAGCGCATCTCCGGCCGACAAATCCACCATGACCTTCGCATGAAACAAGATATTCATCAACGTCGTGTCTGGGGAAATCCCGGCAATCTCCGATACTCTCATCGCATATTGCGACAGGATGACGCTCACGGTATCGTCGGAAATATTGATTGCCTGGCCGTCAATCATTGCGTGGAGGAAGGCTTCGGATATATCTTCCGGATCGTCGCCCAGCGTATCTATAAATGCACGCATCTTTGCAAATGCTGTAAGCTTGCACATGTGGCATCTTCCCCCGAGCACCTCAATACATCAGCCGACGGAGCGGGGCTTTGTCAATACCCAAATACCACATCATAAGAATAAACATGGTTAAATTATCCGCGGCCGATTGCTCTTGATCGCAGGAGCGATCCCACCTGTCGCACCAGACCTCGAAAACGCCCGGAGACCAAAAGCAACACGCCCTTTTCACGGCGGGGTTGCCGCTTTGAAGAACCACTCCTATCTCACTTTGGCCGCGATCGAAGCCGCGGCAGAAGCGGATAAAAACAGGGCGGTGATGCCGGGATGACCGAGGTTTCGAACAATCCGGCAGAGCCGGGATCAATGCAGGAGCCGGCGCATCGATGAAGGCGCCGAGGCAGAAACTGGATCAGGAGCCTATGAGGATCGCGCGATTGACGAGGGTCCGTGGTCTCATCGCCGCAAGTCTGGCCCTGTCCGCCGCAGCGGCCTGCCCGGACGGAGCCTATTCCGCAGACGGGGAGGCCAAGGCCGGCGGCTGTCTCTATGAGCGCGCCGGAAAGGATGAGGCCGAGGCCCTATGCATCCGGCGCGAAAGCTACAATCGCGACCTCTGCCATGTGATGGAGCATGTCGCTGCCGCCAATGCGCTGCCGCCTGAATTCTTCGCGCGCCTGATCTGGCGGGAGAGCCTGTTCCAAGCGGAGGCGGTGAGCCCCAAAGGCGCAGAGGGCATCGCGCAATTCATGCCGGGAACAGCGCGGCTTCGCGGGCTTTCGAACAGTTTCGACGTGATAGAGGCGCTCGCCGCGTCTTCGCGATACCTGAGCGACCTGCGCGGCCGCTATGGAAATCTCGGCCTTGCCGCAGCCGCCTACAATGCCGGCGAAACGGGCCTGGCAACCTTTCTCAAGGCGGGGCGGTTGCCGATCGAGACGCGCGACTACGTGTTCGCCATCACGGGATATCCGGTCGAGATCTGGAAGGACAAGCCGCCGGAGACCGCGGCCCCTCCCCTCAATGCATCCAAACCTTTCATGGATGGCTGCGTGGAGCTCGCGAGCACGCGCCGCCTCAGGGAACCGGTCCTGGTCGGCTCCGCCGATTGGGCTCCCTGGGGCGTGCAACTCGCCGCCCATTATGATCCGACCGTGGCCGGCCGGCTCTTCACAAATACCGTCAGCCGGCTTCCGGAGCCGCTCAATTCCGAAAGGGCCCTCATGGTTCGCCAGCGAGGCGGAAATTTCGGTTCTCGGCCGCGTTATGCGGCAAGGATCGGGCGGGAAACACGAGCGGAGGCGACGCAGCTCTGCAACGAGATCAAGGCCGCGGGTGGGGCCTGCACCGTGTTCAGGAACTGATGGCGTAGCATGGAGTGAGATTGGAGGCCTCGCCGAGAATCGAACTCGGGTGCAAGGATTTGCAGTCCTCTGCGTCACCACTCCGCCACGAGGCCGTCGCAATAGTCATTTCCTGAGTGGTGGCAGCGGATTAGACGTAAACTTAGAATGATGCAAGAGAGGATTTCTGAAAATCGATCCTCTGCGATTTCTGAAAAGCTGTTTCCACAACGTTCGCCCGCGCCTTCCCCGACGACGAAGCCGCCCTATCCTCTTCGGGATGAGCGATATCCCTCCCCCGCCTCCGCCCGACGACGAAAACCGCCACCTGCTCTGCCAGATGGCGGTGGAGTTACCGTTGCAGGATCTGATCGAAGAAGCAGTACAGGCCGGCTGGGACGAAACGGAAGTGCTCACCGCGATCATCGAGGTTGCGGACAACCTCATGCTGGCGAACGTCAATAATGCCGAACTCGACGCGCTGCTGAGGGCGATGAAGCGGAAGCTGGAATAGCCTCGCGAGAACATTTCCGCGAGTTGACGGTTAGGAGCTTATTCCTTGAATAGTAGGAGGAGACACTAACCATGGACTGGAATCACGTCGAGGGTAACTGGAAGCAGATAAAGGGCAAGGTCAAAGAACAGTGGGGCAAACTCACCGACGACGACCTCGATAGGATCGCCGGCAAGCGAGATCAGCTTGAAGGCAAAATCCAGGAACGGTACGGCTATGAGAAGGATCGTACCCGCAAGGATGTCGACGACTGGTACGGTCGCCAGAACTTCCACTGAAATGCCAGCCCCGCTCCGGCGGGGCTTTTTGCTATGCCATTAATCCGGCAGCCGATAGACCTCGGCAGCGTCCTCCGCCTCTCTCAACCCCTTGAACGAAGCATGCCGTAGTGTGCCGGTATGCGTCCAGCCGCGATATTCGACCTCAGCGATATAGGCCGGCCCGGTCATGACGAGGTTCTTGCCTGGCACGGCCACGACCGGAACCCTCGTCTTGATCTTGTCGAGCAGCTTCTTCAGGCGCCGCGCTTCGTCGTGTTTGAAACCGGTACCGACACTGCCGACGTATTTCCACCCATCACGATACCGGCCGGCGAGCAGCAGGCTCGCGAAAGCCCCCGGCACTTTCGTGGATGGCTCATAGCCGACGATGGCGAAACTGTCGCTCTGGATGCATTTGATCTTCAGCCAATCCCCTGTCCGGCCGGAACGGTATGGCTGGTCAAGGTTCTTGGCGATGATCCCCTCGAGGCCGCTGGTGCAGGCGTGACGGAGCAGATCATCCGGATCCTCCTCGAACTCTTCGGAGAGCCGGATCGCGCCTTCCATTCCCGAAATGGTGTCTTCGAGCAGATGCCGGCGGGACCGGTATTCCATGTCGCGCAGATCGTGGCCGTCGAGATAGAGAAGATCGAAGGCCATCAGGACGGAATTGCGCGACGGGAGCTTGCCCCCTCGCCCGCCGAGCGAGTTCTGCAGCAGCCCGAAATCCGGAATGCCCTGCTCATTGAACACGACCGCCTCGCCATCGAGGATCATCGTGCTCGGCATTAGGGCTTTCGCCGCGTCAGCGATCGACGGGAAGCGGTGCGTCCAGTCATGGCCGCCACGGGTGATGATCCGGACCTGCCTGGGCTCGATATGGACTGCCAGGCGATATCCATCCCATTTGATCTCGTAGGACCATTCCCGCCCCTCGGGCGGCTTGTTCTTGAGGAGCGCAAGGCAGGGCTCCACCCTCTCGGGCATCGGATCGAAGAGGAGCTGTGGCTGTTTCGGATCGCGCTTCATGATCGGCCGGCTTTGCAGCGGCAGGTTTTCATCGATCAGGAGCGGCTTCGATGGTTTGCGGGGGCGCTTTGTCATCCCCGCACTATATCAGCATCGACTTAAGAGAGTCCTGTTGACTCTCACCAATAAATGAGAACATAATTAGAACATCGGGGCCGCGAGGAAGCGGCTAATCCACATGTTATCCACAAGCTCGACCGCGCTTCGGCGCGAACGGCAAGTCATGCCTGCAACAGGAGGCATCCGATGTTTCTGAAAGAGGAAAAGCTCAAGGCTCTGGACGTGGAGCCGCCTAAACGCGATGCGTTCAGCGGCCATCTCTCTATTCCAGTGAGATGCCCGCTGCGAGAGCTGTCGCCCACTCTTGTTGCCGCAATCGAAGCGGCCGGGATGAATCCAAACGACTTCGAAGGCAGCATCGCGGAAGAATTCGTCTGGGATTATCTCGACCGTGCGCCGGAAGAGCCGAACGGGAATGCGCTTCACATCGCGCTCAATCCCGCCGTCGGACTGTCTGTAGCCGTCTATGTCAGCTCGTCCGTACCGGCCTTTCCGGCATGGTTCTACAGCGAACATCCAACGGAAACGGCCATGTACTGGATGAGCGAATTCCGCGATCAGTCGCATGATCCGGAAGCACCGCAGAACATGCCCACGGGACCGTCCTCGCCGATTGATCAGCGGCCGGCCGGGATCACCCTCCAATAGAGTTCGAGTAATGCAAGCCGACAAGAAGAATGATCAACCCGGACCGGACCACGACGACCTCCGCTGGGCCGTCGAGGCAGAGCTCGCCTGGCACGAGGGCGATGCGAAGGCGACGATTGCCACCCTTCTGGAAGACAACCGCCATCTGCGGGTCCAACTCGCGCTGATGGAAGCCGCCGGCAGCAAAGGCTTCACGCGCGGCTGGCGGCCGAGCTACGAGCGTAAATAGGCATCGCGATGTCATTCGAGGGATGTTGGGCAACCTTGCGGGATGTCCCGGACGAGGCCGTTCAGATCGCATGCACGGTCTGCCCCAGGAGCGAGATTTTCCCTACCGCCGATCTGCGCAAGAAATTCGATCCCGAAACCTACATCTGGCACATGGTCACGACGCTCACCAGCTCCTGTCGCAATCGGGAGCCCTATTCCGGTGCAGTCCCTTGCGGTGCTTACACGGAGCAGGGAAAATCCGCGATGGCGGCAATTCACGCGCGGCAGGCGAAGGCGAATGAGGAGGCCAGCAGAGCCGCCCTGGAGCGGGAGGAGACGGCGCGGCAGCGTGAAGAGCGGGCACGGAATGCCGAAATCCAGGTGGCTGAGCGAAACGGGTGGAAGATGTTCGATGCGATCCCGGCAGGGACGAAGCCCAAATACCGCTGGCAGCAAAGCTGGGAAGATGAGTATCCGGAGGATATCATCGGCTTCGATGGCACCCGTCCGATTGGCCGCGTTTTCCGGTTTGAACCGCACGTGACCAACAAGGACGTATGGTTCTGGGTGCTCTACGGCGTGGAGGAACGAAGGCGGAAACGCCCGGGGCAAGGTTTCGGCTGGGAGGCATCCCGCCTCATGGCGGCGTGCCGGGTGGAATGGTGTTATAAAAAAATGCTTCAGGAAGAGAGGCAGGAAGCGAAAAACAGGCGGGAGGCCTAAGGAGGGGAAATGTGCAATCTCTACAACATGACCACGACGAAAGAAGCGGTGATGCAGTTCACCAAGGCCTTCCGGGACAAAGCGGGATGGAACCAGCCGTCGATGGACGTCTATCCGGGCTATAAGGCGCCAGTCGTGCGCGTTGGAGAAGATGGAGAGCGGGAAATCGCCAGCCTGACGTGGGGAATGCCCTCTCCCGCCTTCCTCACCCGCAACTACGACCCGGGCGTGACCAACATCCGCAACGTGAACTCGCCGCACTGGCGGCGCTGGCTTGGGCCGACAAGTCGCTGTGTGGTGCCGTTCACGTCATTTGCCGAACCGGACCCGGCAAGGCAGGTGCCGGGAGGTCGCGTTCCAAATGCATGGTTCGCCGCTAGCGAAGAGCGCCCGCTGATGTTCTTCGCCGGTTTCTGGACGCCGTGGAGAGGCGTTCGCAAGGTTCGGGACGGAGAGCAGGAGTTCGAACTCTTCGGCTTCCTGACGACATCACCGAACGAGATCGTTTTTCCGGTCCATCAGAAGGCAATGCCGGCGATATTGACGACTCCGGAGGAAGTCGATCTATGGCTCACGGCACCATGGGAAGAAGTAAAGCACCTGCAACGCCCCCTCCCCGGCAACATGCTGGTGATCGTCGATCCGCCACCGTCGCAACCGAAAGATGATGAGGAACCGAGCCTGCTATGAGCATAAGCCCCGAGACCCGTACCGATCAGCCAGGCGCCGGTATTCATGAAAGCCATTGGTGCGAGCATCCGGGCTGCGACAAATGGGGCTGCTATGGCTTCGCGCGGTCGAAGGCCGAAAAGCCGACGTGGCATTGCAGCGAACATTACCCGCATAAGCCATTCTACCGTGAGGGATGAGCTTGGTCATGACGTCCGAACCGGACCGCTTCGACATCCGCAAGGACGGCTACGACACCTACGAGATATTCGATGTCCGCACCGGGCGGACGGTGAGCGTCGGCGGCAAGCCGCGCGCGGGTCTGAAGCTCGATGAAGCCGATGTGCTGGTGGATATGCTAAACTCGGGCGATCAGGAGCCGGATGAGGAGACGGTGCAATGAGTAAACACAAGACCACTCCGCAAGAGGTGCTTGAAACCACGGCAATCATCCACGCGGCGACGACATCGATCCTCCTGGCTCTGACCAAGACCCTCGAGGAGGCTGGCGCGATGAACGCGAAGCACTTCGAAGCGAATGTGCGGATGCTTGCCGAGAGGACGGCACGAGAAAAGTCGGGGCCGATGGCAGAGGTGATGCTGGACTTCGCCGATCAGCTCAGTCGCGACGAGCCCGAGGGGAGTGCATGAGCTCCATCTCGGACTTCGTTGCGGAACTTGTGCGCGCAGCGAATGAGGTGGAAAAACTGTCTGCGGCCGAACGCGGTAGTCTGCTTGACCGCGCCTATCGAACTGTTCGCGATGCTCGCGACGAAATCGGAGTGGAGCAAGACAGCCTCGATCGCGATCCGGCAATCGACTTCCTCACCATGTCTCGATCCGTCCCGATGTTCTCGGATGACGAGATCAAATCAGCATTGCTGGAGGCGGCCGGCGTGATCCGAAACCTCAAGATCATACTAGATGCGAGAAGTGACGTTACGAGCGGAGGAGCAATGCCTTAAGCCATCCGGCCGCTGCCTCCATCGCGTGTGGGAAACGATTGATCCCGTGGTCCAATACGCCCCCAACCTGCATCAGCGGGTTTGTTTCGCGGCACATTTGGAACGATCCTTTTCCCCGAGCCTTTCTCCCGAAAGGGAGGAAGCAATGGCTCAAGAATGGCCGATGTGGATCATGCAGGCGAGCGCGCTTTTTCTGTTGGCTGGGTGCCTGTTCATCAGAGCGTGAGACCCGACGATGAGAACCGGCACATGCTCTGCCAGTTGAATCGGAAGCTGGGGTGATAGCGTCTCCTTTGGCCGCCAAAAGCGGACATTGGATTAAGCGTCCGAATTGAATATGCTCGCCGCATGATGCGACGGTACATCCAAATTCGACCTAGGCTCTTCACAATCGTTGTTGCCGTGCTGCTTTGTAACGTCCATTTGGCGGCAGCGGACTGGATCACCCTCCCTGGAGGGTTTGGCCTCGGCAGCTCCCTTGAAGAAGCCAAGCGTTATGCTGCTTCACGGGGCTGGCAGCTCGTCACCATTTCACCGGAGCTACCACGCTCGTGGATCGTAAAGGAACAGAACATAGGCATTCATGTCTGCAATGATACTGTGACGAGTGTAACCGAAAATGTGGCGGGCAATCTGGACGACTTCGCTCAGCTTGTCTCTAACCTGCGGGTGAAACGGGGAGAGCCAAAACTTCAGGTCGGGTCATTCATGGCCGGATCGACCCAAATCTCGACTATTGATGCCCGTTTCGCGGAGGTGGATGGCGTAGGTGTCGTTGTACAGTTCAGCAGCACGGCGGGCAGGCTTGCGATATCCACGAATTACTTCTCCGACAAATGCGCGGAGCACCCCAACGACGAATAAGCGCCCGAAGGGGGAAGCCGGAGCGAGGCCCAGCAAATTCATACCAACCGCATAAGCCCCTTGCATGCGGGCGAGGATTACAAGATGGCGGAAATCCATGAGTTTCCCAAAACGAAAAGCCAACGGGAGGCTGAGCGGCGGCTGGTCGAAGCCATGAGGAACGTCAATCACGCAATTCGAGCGGCGGCGAAATGCGGCTTCGAAATCTCAATTGTACCACTGACGGCCCACGCGACCTACAGCGCCGAACCTCTCCCGCTGGTGAACATACAGGCGCATCTGCCCGGACGAGTTTCGCGGCAGGAGGTTGCCGACTTCTGAGGGAAGTAGTTGATGGCGCTGATCATTTCCGATCCGTACTTAGTATGCGACGAATGCCTTGAGCTTCCTCACTTTCCGCATCAAAGAAAAAGGCCGCCGCACAAGGCGCTTGCAATACAGTCATTTTATCCGGTTCCGGCGTTGGCACGATTGTCGCGCTCGCCCCCCGAAGTGGCGGGCGTTGCGCCCCCGACTTTCTAACTGCAATCAGGTAGCTGCCGGGCTCGATTATCTCAGGCTCGCCGAAGGTCGAGTTATCCCACGTCACTGGAAAAACATTCGGTGCATCACCAGCGAGAACCTCATCCACATTCACTTGGAAACGAACGTAGTCTGAAAGAAAGCGGGATTGCTTGCCAAGGATGGCTCTCAGCGGTTCGGGAGCAGTTCCCATCATGTCTTCGCGCCGCTTTCGTGCATCGGGGTCGAGGACGTGCTCGTAATCCGAAATGCGCCCAATCACGACGACATCTGCAAATTTGACATCTGCCAGATCAAGTCTGGCCCTAGTAACACACGCGCTTGCCGGATTATTTGACGCCACCAAACAACCAAGGATCGCTCCATACACCAAAATGTGCCGCATCTTACAAAATACCCCGTTCAGTTTATCAAATGGATGCAATGTATGTCGGAACAACGACGGATGGCGAGGCGTGAAATGGCGACTGCTGGACACCGACGCGCCGGAGACCTTTGAGGCCGAGTGCGATCGGGAGAAGGAAGTGGGGGAGAGAGCGAAGCTGCGGCTGCAGGCGCTCATGTCGGGCGGGTACCGCCTTGTCGACAGCGGCGGGAAGGATCTGACTTCCGAGCGCGTGAGCTGGTGCGCATTGTTCTTCCTAATGGAAGAGATGCCGGGAAGGTGTTGCTTCGCGAGGGTTGGCTCAGCCATGGCCGAATAAAGGGAACATGTGGTGCTCGTCGCCATAGCGTCCGCTTCCGGCCCAAACCGGTCATCTGCCCTCGGCGAAATGGTTTTGAATCCTGAATTTGGCGGCCTCTCGTCCGATGCCAGTGGTTCGGCAAAGTCTGCGGTATGATGGAGAGGTGATTCAGATAGAGCGAGGAGCCAAGATGTCCGCAGATATCATTGTCGAACTTTCTTTGTTTGTTGAACATGGGCGGGAGAGAGAGGCCGCTAATTTCTATGCCGCCGCCTTTGGTGCGCAGGAAGAGAACACTAATGACATCGATGGCGCTCTGGCGGCTGTCGAAATGCGGTTCGGGAACCTGCCTGTGTGGGTCGCCGGCTCTAATCCCAATCGCGAAAAGTCTCCATCCTACGGTGGCCCTTTCTTTCCGAAAGAACCAGGGGCGGTCAGCACGATTTTCCAGCTCAAGGTTGGCAACATTGAAGGTGTAATGCAGCGCGCCCTTTCAGCCGGAGCTGTGATCCGAGACGAAATCCAGACTGACGTGATAGGCCGCCGCGTGGCCTCGATCTTCGATCCGTTCGGCCACATTTGGGTGCTCGTGGAGCGTAAGGCCGAGGGCATGTCACTCGCAGCTTAAATCTGTCGCAAATGTCTGTCGCGAAACTTCGACTTTTGAGAGCGAGTTTCGTGACGAAAATTCCCTTTACTTTTCAGGGCTGGAGGGTTTGTTTGACATGTTAGGATATTTGCGACGCATGTTGCGTTAGGAGCAGCCGGCGGAACGGGTCCGTTCGATCACATAATGAAGCCGCTCTTGCACCTTCTGTCATTGGGTGCCTTAGACCACCGGCTGCACACAGATGTTGATCAAACCCGATACTCTAAGCGAGAGACAGCGCCCGCTTGACCTCGTCCAGCGGAATCGTTCCGGGCCGCAGTTTTTCTCGTACCATGCGGGCAGCGAGTTCGCAGAACCAGGTATTGGCAGGTGTGGGGACACCATGCAGCCGCCCCAGTAGAACGACTTCACCGTTGAGATAATCGGTCTCGATAGATCCCGTGGAGCGGGCAAGGCTTTGCATGGAGGAGCTCCCCGCACGGCTGAAACCTGCGATCGATGTCATCTTCATCAACCTTCCACGGTTGGGATCGGTTTCACCGACGCTCTGCCATTGCACGCCCGAAGCGGCGAAAACCACCTCTGCCTCTTGGCGGAGAAGGTCGACGATTGGCGCGATATCGCCCTGGTCGGCGCATGCGGCCTCGACGATGTTGTGAAGGTTTAAGAGCAGCTTTCCATATTTGTTCTTCATCACGTCCGGAACCACAAAGGCTGGCAGGTCTGACGCCGTGAGCGCCTGCGCGACGGCTTCATCGACACTGTCGAAACCTTGCGGATACCGGCCAAGATAGAAATAGCCGGAGTGAGGTGATCCGAAGGCGAGGATCTCGCCGGGCGTGACATAGTCCGCCGGCAGTATGACGCTCACGCCATGTACATTGGCAAAACGCCGCAAAGCGGTGCGTTCGTTCTCGACACCGTTCTGGAAGCAGAAGATCGACTGGTTCTGAAGGCCAGCCGCCGCGAGTTGCTCGATCACTGCACCCATGTGTTGGGTCTTCGTACAGACCAGCACCACATCGTCAGGAAGAAGCGCGATCGCGCTCGGCGATTCCACGCATTCGAAGTGACATGTCTCGGTTCCCCTGGGAGTCCGCAATGTCAGCCCCTTCGCTTTGATCGCCTTTAGCTGCTCGCCGCGCGCGATCCCGATGACCTTCTGACTGGCCGAAGCAAGCGAGACCGCAATCGTGCCGCCGATGGCACCCACACCATGAATTATGAAACGCATTTTCAAAGACCTTGTGCAAGCGATCCGGACAGGCCCGGTTCCATCTTGAAATTTTAAAAGACTTGGGCCGAAGGCAACGAACGTCCAGATAATATAGCGGAGGTTATTCACGCCCAACCCAGCGTTCATAGCCGAGTTCTCCGATCCGCCATAGCACATAACCCCACACGATATTGTTCCCGGACCAGCTAAGGACGGGGATATAAGCCGTGGTCGATGACGCCAAGTCGATAGCCTGGCGACTCGGGCCTTACCGCATCTTGGCCGCAGGTTCTGCATCGCCTTTCGCTACGCATTCCCCTCTCCAGAAGACACGCCGAGCCGGCCACCTCCATCCGTTCATAAGCATCAAACGCCGCGCCGATCATTTCCCCGATCAGACTCCAATCGGTTTTGATTTGGCTCT
This sequence comes from Neorhizobium sp. CSC1952, assembly GCF_030378245.1. NCBI lineage: Bacteria > Pseudomonadati > Pseudomonadota > Alphaproteobacteria > Hyphomicrobiales > Rhizobiaceae > Neorhizobium > Neorhizobium sp. CSC1952. Next base: position 4,641,891 of record NZ_CP128416.1, read on the forward strand.
CCTTTCATATGTGACGTAGAGCCTGGGAGACCTACGACGCCTTTGTAGGAAGTACATGGTACTTGGGCCATCGCGTTTGTCGCAAATCTCCCAATTAGAGCGGCACTTGTTTTCCTGACGTTTGCAACGTCGCAGAATAGGGAGTTTTGCGGCAGCCGCAATGTCCGGTGTTCGCGCTTTGTTGCCGTTGATGTTGCCGCGGCCGCTTTCCGAAGGGCCTGCCGCTCTGGGAACTTGTCAGCAAAACACCTATTACGTTGAAAGTCCATCGGCTACCGGCTGCTAACGCCGTTGCAGCCAAGCCTCCAGAGCTTGCCGGATCGCACGATCTGCGGGCACTGTCTGATCGAATGCCCACCAGGTGTGTGCACCTTGCCAGAGGGCGGCCATCTGCCAGCCCAGCATATCCGCCTCCTGGGGGTCCGCCGACAAGCGCCGTCCCAAGGCCGAGACCAATGCGCGACCCCACGCTGCGCCCCTTTCGCGAAGTCTTGGGTTTCGAATGTCTTCCCGAAGTAGAAGAAGCCCGTCAGTGGCATCACGCTCGGCCGTATCGGGAGACATGAGGCGCAGTAGAAGCTTGATGGCTCCCTCAGGCGATAGATCCTCCTCGTCGTCTGCCGCCTTTGTCTTCGCATCAAGGCGGTCCCAGGCCTGCATGAGGATCGCCTCGACCATGCGCTCACGGTTGCCGTAGCGCTGCACCAGTGTCGCCGCCGCCAAGCCTGAGGTCTTTGCAGCGCGCGCAAAGGTCAAATCATCAGGTCCTGTCTTCATCATCAGCTCGAACAAGGTGTCGAGAACCTGTTCATCGGGGATTGTCTTGCGTCTGGCCATCGAGATATATAAACGGACATTCGGTTATGAAGCAAGGAGACGTCGATGGCAAAGATCGTTGGCTACATAGCGGCTAGTCTGGATGGCTTCATTGCAGATGAGAGCGACAAGCTGGACTGGCTGTTTAAGTACGACGGAATGGATCTGGGTGAGCACGATTACCGCATCTTCGTGAAGGGCATTCGCACGATCGTCATGGGCCGCGGCACCTACGACTTCATCGCGAAAGATCCTGCACCTTGGGCCTATGGCGAGCAACGGGTAATCGTCGTCACATCCCGACCCATCGAAAATCCCAAAGGCGCACTTGAGACCAGAGACAATGTGGATGACCTCATCGCCGAGCTTCGAGGACTCGATGATGGTGATGTCTGGATGCTGGGCGGAGGGATGCTGCAGATGGCGTTCATGGAACGCGGCGCGCTTGATGAAATCGAGATCTACATCATCCCCGAGCTGCTTGGCGGTGGTCGCCCTCTTTTCCCGTCGACCGGCTTCAGGTCGAGCCCGGATTTGGTCAGTGCCAAGACGCTCGACAAGGGATGCGTCCGGCTGCATTACCGGCTTTCCTCCTAGTCCAAGGACCTCTGTCGCCTTCTGGCGCATTTGTGCCATGACGGCAGTCGGACCTAATCGCGCAGACTAAGCGAAGTTGTATTTGACTGCTCCTTAGGATTTCATGCGGCAAGCATCCGTTTTCTGCCTGCAGCAAAATTCCGATGTCCCCTGCCTGCAACAGCCATCGTATGGGAGGCTAGCCAGTATGAAAGATGTCGTCGCGTTGATTACGGGCGCAAGCCGTGGTGTCGGCCGCGGGATCGCGCTGTCGCTGCTCGCCGAGGGAGCCACGGTCCACGTTACCGGCAGGACCCGTTCCGAGGCGGAAGCAATCCTGGGCGGTAAACGCGCGGGATCGCTGGAGGGGCTTGCGCTTGAGGCTGTGGCTTTACCCGGACGACTGGTCGTTCATCATTGCGACCACAGCAATGACGCCGAAACCGAGCGCGTGGCCGAAGAGATCAGGGCCGCCAACAGGCTGGACATTCTGGTGAACAATGCATGGCCCGGCTATGAAAACATGGTCGAGGATGGCGATTTTACGTGGCCGCGCCCTTTCTGGGAGCAGCCTGTCTGGCGGTGGGACGCAATGATCGGCACCGCGCTGAGGGCGGCTTTCATGATGTCGCGTGCAGTGGCGCCGATGATGATCTCGACGCAGCGCGGTCTGATCGTCAATATTTCATTCTGGGCAGCTCAATTCTACGACGGCAACGCGATCTACGGCATGGCCAAAGCCGCCGCCGACAAGATGGCCGCGGACTTCGCACATGAACTGCGTCCACATAAAGTCGCCGCCGTCGCACTCTATCCCGGGCTGGTACGCACCGAAGCCATCATGCAGAACGCCGAATTTTTCGACTTGTCCAACTCCGAGTCCCCGAGGTTCATCGGCCATGTCATCGCCGGACTTTGGCGGGACCCTGCGCTGATGTCGAAATCCGGGCGTGTCCTGGTCGCGGCAGAGCTGGGTCGGGAGTATGACATTGCCGACGTTGACGGCTACAGACCTGTTCCCCTCAGCGGGGCGGACTTTGTGAAAAGCTGAATTCCTGTCAGTCTTTTCAACGATCCGGGTAATCGGCTGATCTTTCAAACAGTTCGTGGAAAACCTTGGCGCTCTGCCGAGGCGATCTTGCACGTCAATTTCTCCTGCCGCGGCATGGAGCGACGCTCTTTGTTTGTCCGCTTTTGGCGCAAAGTTGCCGCCAACGTGTCGATTCCTGTAAGCAAAAATCCTCCATCTCAGGAAGGACAGAGGGCACTTGCGTGCCGATGAGAGAAATCGTCTAGGTGCCCCCTGAAAGCCGCTGGCGCTCAATACGGTCAATCCGCTCCCTCAGATCAAGCAGGATGTCCCTCGCGCCGTAGACGTTGCCTTGGGCCTGCTTCACGTCGTCGAGCTGCCGCTGCTGGTCGGTGAACCGCTGGTCATAGCTCATGAACACCCGGTCGAGCTCGTCCCGCGGCACCTGGGCATCACGAAGTTCTTTCACGCCGGCGTCGGTTCTCGCCCGATCCTCTGCCGCCCGCGCGGTGCGCCATTCCATTTCGTCTCGGGTGACCACCCTGCTCCCCAACGCGGAAACGCTCGCCTTCAGGTCGCTGGTCGCTTCCCGGATCGGCAGATATGCAAGGCCGCCGAGCATGGCGGCAAAGGTCAGGGCCACGCCCAGGGCCTGCCATTGTGGCTTGTTCCGTTCCGCAAGGTTTGTGGACAAGGCAGCGATCGACGCCCTCGTCTCGTTCGCCAGCGACGTGACCGCGGCCTCCATCGCCTTGAAACCGGCCCGCATCTCCGATTCCATATCGGTCTGCCGGCGCCCAAGGTTGGTGACCCGCTCCCCGAGCTGCGCCGTGACGGCATCTGTATAAACGCGGTGGTCGTTTCCGTTTGCCATGTCATCGTTCCCTGCCATCAGTCCCCATGCCCTTTCGTATGCGTATGTGAGAGAAGAAGAAGAGCCCCGCGGATCACCAGAACCACGACGCGATAGTGATCAGCACGAAGCCCGCGATGCACAGCACCGCGAACGGCTGAGTGTGGAGGAAACGCATTGGCGACCTCGTCTGTTGTGTTACGATGATTTTCGGAGGCACGGCGATGCCGCACTGCATGGGCTGCAAAGATACTGGCTGGGTGTGCGAGGCTCACCCGAACAAGCCGTGGAGCGGACCGAGCGCATGTTTATGTGGGTCACCCGGCATGCCGTGCCCCCGCTGCTCCACGGATGCGGACTGGAATGCAGACCCTGACTTTCCGCCAGATGTCCGTGGCGTCTTCCGCTCTGTGACGCGCGTAGACGGGAAGAAGGTAAGCTAACTGTGAATTTAGGTATGCGAGAAATTGCATCGGTAGGGGAACGCAATCGGAACGGCTCGCAAACTGAAGGCGAACCGTGGAGACCGCATCCCCTGAATAGGTGATGTGCGTCCGATTCACCTGTAATACTATGAACCGATCATGTTGGAGGGGGTACATGCGTAGGAACTATCGGTTCACCAACTTTGATGACTACATAGACAACAGCGATCTGCCGGAGCGGCTAATCTCTATTCTTGAGCGGTCGGGTTTCGAGCGGCTTTCCACTTTAACGCGTCTGAGCGATGTCGAACTCTTACTCTTGCCGAACATCGGGCCGTATTACGTAGCCGAAATCAGGCGGGTTGCACCGCGCAGTAGCACCCCGCACTAGTGCCGAGGGTCTTCAAACGTCGGCCACTGGAAAAAAACGGCTGCGCGTCATCAAGCGACGGGAACGATCAGAATTGCCCACAGTTCGATGTGAGCCGCGAGGGCATTGCTTCTACCCAGGACAGACGCCCTCCACTCCCGCAGCTCTCGCGGCACCTCACCGCATCAAGCTCCCCCCGATTTTGGGGGATTGAAATCGCGCATCGACAAGGCTTCTGTTCGCTTGGCACCGGCGGCGCAGGCGTCGGCGCTCTGAGCGGTCGGGGCACGTGTGGAGGTCCCGGCCGCTTTTGATGTCGACGATGGATTGCCGCTGGAACTTCCTCCCCTAAATTTCGACGAAAATGGGAGGTAAGGAAATGGAAGTTCAGGCATCCACTGTAACCCCATGCCTGGGAGAGCAGACCACTATAACACCATATGTGATGGCGTCAGGCGTCGGACTTCTACTTGCCGTCGGTCTATTTCTTCTACTCGCTGAATGGAGAGCAAGAAGCTAATCACCGCCCCTCCACAAGCAGATCTCATTCTTCACTCATCCAGACGTCCGGGTCGCGGCTCCCGCCACCGTGCGATCGGTGCGCCTCGTCAGGTGAGCCGATGACAATAACGTCTTGAAATCCGCCAGGAACAGAGGAAGAGGTTCGAAGTTCGTATCCGGAACTTTGATGGAGAAGGTATGCCCAAGTACTATTTTCATGTTCGCAAAGACGGCTTCGTTGAGCAAGATCCTGAAGGAGCAGAATTCGCCACCATCGATCAAGCGCAGGCCGAAGCCGTTCGAGCAGCCCGGGAGATTGTAGCTGAGATGATTGTGGACATCGTCGGCAACCGAATTCGTAGGCGCTGACGGCTGAGGGTTACTACGTGCTCCCGCCTGCAATGCTGGGGAGGAGCGCGATGTTCCAGGACCATTCGCTTTCCGTTCAAAACTACCTTCTTCGCCTGCTTCCGCCGGAAGAACTCGGCATGTTCAGTCTTCAACTGAAGCCGATCGACCTGCCAAAGGACTTCCTGATCGCACCGGCAGGCGGCGCCATCGAGCATGTCTATTTTCCCGATTCAGGGATCGGTTCGGTCGTGGCGGTCTCCCCCGAGGGCAACAAGGTGGAAGCCGGTCTGTTTGGTCGAGACGGCTTTTCTCCCGTCCAGGCCGCCGTCGGCTCGAACGTCAGTCCGCATGAAATCGTCATGCAAGTGGCAGGTGCCGGCCGTCGAATTCCGATTGCCGCCTTTTGTGTAGCGATGGATGAGAGCCCCAGGTTTACCAAGATCCTCTCCCGCTACACTCAGGCCCTGGCAATTCAGGCGACCTTCACTGCCCTGTCCAACGCGACCCACAGCGCGGATGAACGGCTGGCTCGCTGGTTGTTGATGTGCCACGACAGGATCGACGGAGATGAATTGAACCTCACGCACGAATATATCGCCCTCTTGCTTGCGGTTCGGCGGCCAACCGTGACGACATCGCTTCATGTGCTTGAGGGCAACCGCTTCATCTATTCCGAACGTGGTCACATAACGATCAGGAACAGGGCAGCTCTCGAAGAGTTCGCGCGCGACGCCTATGGAAAACCGGAAGACGAGTACAGAAGGCTGCTTGGCGAAGTCCGCAAGGGCCGCCCTTCCAATGTGGTCCCGCTCACCGGATGCTAAACTCATCAGAGGTTTTTTCGCCCGATGGCGAGATACTTTTTTCATATCCGCGAGAACGAAGTCGTGCTTGAGGATCTGGAAGGATCCGAACACCCGGATCTTCGCGCCCGATGTCACCATCCACTGCATCGGGAACATCTGGTGGGGCTAGCGGTCGAGCCGCCGATACGGGTCCGGTCCGTGTTTGTCGCCGGTACCACAGCGGTCGTGACGACAGGCGCATTGTCGACGATAACGCTGACGCTATCGGCCGCAATAATCGCCTGCATGACGTGGCGGCCTGTGAGATCGACATCCCGGTTAAGGGCCGACACTCCTGACGTTCCATTCCCCTGCGATGCCTCGCCCCGGTTTACGCCGGTATTGGCAAGACGCTGCAATCGGCGGCTATTCGCGACATTGCCACCATAGGCGAATGCAAGGCGCGGGTTCTGCGTCGTGTCTGTCGCAAGGGCCTGTTGATCGATGAGCGCGAACATGCGGACAGGGTTCGAACCGCTCGGAACGCCGGGCGGCAAGCCTGATCCGGTCAAGACATCATCCACACCATCGAAGACGACGGACGGACGCCCGTTGAAGGCGGTAGGCAGATACTGCGGCTGCATCGCTCCGGCCGCGGTCAATGCAAAGCCAGTGACCCGGTCGGCCCACGAGGAGACGAAACCACCAGCCCGTGTGATCAGATCCGCATGATCCGCATCCCACCAGCACAGGAGATTGGCTCCAAGCGCGGCAATCGGATCGTAGGGTGCCCCGCCGCCCTTGTTCAGGTTGAGAATGCTCGTGAGGGACAGATCGAGGGACAAGCGCATCAGCGGGTCTCACTTGCGGCAGCCGGAATCGCGCCGGCACTGATCATTGTTGGACGAGATCGCCGGGCCTGCCGTCGCATCCTGCGAAGCCGCTCGGGCGGTAGCCGGATCAGAGAATCGCACGAACTGATAACCGGAGCCATCAGTCGCACTCTTGCTCTGGCAAGCCACTATCACGCATGAACACAAGGCAACGGTCGCGATCCGATAGAGCACGGAAGTTCGCATTGTTCTTCTCCAGGGTTTGGATGCGATCGAGGGCGTTCTTTGCTTCCTCGATCTTCGCGGCTTGGCGCTCGGCGCTCTTGCCGTAAAGATAGGCGGGCGTTGCCATCAGGGCGGCGCCGACGATAGCCCCTGCCCCGAGCTTGAGATAATCCAATAGGCCAAACATCTCAGGCCTCGATTTCCCGGCGGATCGACTTCACGCGGCGCACGATCCATTCCCCGGCGAAGAGGACGCCCGCGATAACAATCGCCGCAACGATCAGGATGAGGATCAGAACGTCCTTGTCGATCCCGGCGAACCATGCGGCAAAGCCGCCACCGAAGAACCCGCCACCGAAGATACCGGAGAGCCAATTCGTCTTCTGCCGGACTTCCTTTTCCACCTTCTCCGGAACGATAGGCTTCTCCACCGGTACCGGTACCTCGACCTTTTCGACCGGCTGCCCCTCCGCATGGCGACGCTTCACCTCAGCCAGGGCAGAGCGAACCTTGAGCGTCGTCACCGCGGCATGCTGGCCGCCGTAATGCCCCTTCCCCGCGGTCGTCGGCAGGCTCGCCCATTCCTTGGCGAGATTGTCGATCAGCGTGTCCTCGCTTAGCCGGCCGGCGAGATACTTATCGATCCCCCGCTGCCCGAGCAGGTAGCAGGCCATCTCGTCCTGGCAGTCCTTGTCGAACTTGCGGGTTGCTGGGTAGCGCGATGGCAGATCCTTCCGGATGTTGCGCGCCGTCGTGCGGACTATCTGGTACCGACCACAAGCCGAAGAGTTCAGCGCGTTCTTCGGATGCTTCAGCATCCTTGTCTGCAGCGCGTCGAGCTCGGCGAGCGTCATCGAGACGAGGTTCACGTCGCCGCCGGTATAGGCTCCATACGCCAGCGTCTCGTTATAGGCGTTCCCTTTGTCCGTGCCCTCGGTGAAGCCGATGAGATCGAGCATGGGGCGGTAGACGTAATATTTATCCATGAAGAGCCCTCCTTTGGGCACGGGAAGGCGCCGCCGCATTGATGCGTCGTGCCGTAAGTATTTTCCGATGTTGATGAAGTGGAACCTTGGATTTCTTCGCCGCGTTTATTTGCGCCGCGGCGCAATAGCTTCTTCACCGGCGCGCGCGGTGAGGTCCGGCGCATCTGCCTTCCTTAATGCGCCGGCCTCTTTTGTCTCACTTCGGTACAGAACTGTGGATGTTTACGAAGCATTAGCTATGGCAGGTAACGGAACTTGAGTGACCTCAAACCAGTGGCACACTTCCAGCACCGCAGTTCCATCTGGTTACCCCACCACCTGCGGACAGAGGTCCGGCACTTTACCCCCAATTCTGTGCCGGACCTCGCTTGTGGAACGCGGCTGCCCGGTAATCAGTTAAAAGATGCTGCGACTCGTGAGTTCCAACACCTCCGCGTCGTGGCCGGAGGCCGGTTGCTTTGCCCATTTGCGCCGGCCTCTCGTCGTTATGTGACTTCGATGGCCTCACTCATTGGAACGGCGTGTTCACCGAACTGTTAGGATGCGCTGCAGCGGGACTCCTGCCCCCGCAGGGCTGCGGCCGGAGGTCGGTTGCGTTACCCTGTCACGCGCCGGCCTCTTGTTCTGATGCAAACACCTGGGAACAGCGCGGCCGTATGGATGTTAGAATATGCTGCGGAGCATGAGCACCCACCCCAGCCCAGCCGCAGCCGGAGGCCGGTGCTCCCATTCACCGTCAGACGCCGGCCTCTTGTTATTCCGGCCAATAACTATTGTCGGCGAAATCCGCCGGTATGGGATCGAGCGCCTTGAGCGCCCAGCTCGCCGCATAGAGCGCCGAGACGTATTCGGAGGATTGCTGCCAGAGCGACATGATCTGAGGCGGCGTCAGCTCATGGTCGACATTGTCGCCGTCCCGGAAGGTCGTGAGGGTTTCGGTGTCCTGCGCCGCAAGCCGGAGCTGCGCCGCAAGCGCCAGATTGGTTAGGTTGCGGGCATCCTCATCCCGGCCGGTGACGCGAATACCGTCGATGACCCTCCCGGCGACGATACGGCGGGTGCGCTCGGCGTTAATAGCATCGCAAAGCGTCTGCCGTGCGGCGTCGGCCTTCTGCTCGGCCGTGATCATCTTGGCGGCGTCAACCGTCCACATCGGCAGGCTCCTCTTCTTCGGGTTCGGGCATGTGTGCCGGCGGTGGATCAAACGGGATCGCCAGCGCCCCGTCAGGCGGGTTGATCAGCGGGAGGGGGAAGGCGACAGCCGCCGACGGGTTGGCACCATGCGGGAGGATCAGTGTCAGCCGCAGCTCGCCGCCGATTCGCTCGACCGGGCCGATGATCCACTCGCACGGCACTTCGCCGGCCGGTATCGTCGCTCCGTCGAGAAGGCCGCCGAAGTCGAAGCCTTCGCCGTTGATAGTGAAGGTGTCGCCGGCCTTGATCACGGCTAGCGTGTCGTCGCGACGCTGGGGAAAGAAGGAAATGCGCATTAATACCACCTTCCGGTTACCACAAGGCGGACAGAGGTTTCCGCACTGAACGCCGTGCCGTTATTGCGAATTCGCCATGCCGTGCCGGTTGCCCCGATAGAACACTTGTAGACATCCTGCAGGTTTGCAGTTCCCGCGAACGTGGCCGAAATACCGCCCCAAGGCCTCGATGTTGCAAACGACACCGGATAGGTGACATCAGCAGTAGCTCCCGCCCCAAGGTTCAGAAGAGCGGTAGCCTCCGCTATCTGGGTTCCATCGGCGAGCCGCATATATTCGCCGCTGGCAGTGCTGCCCCGCTCGATGATCGCGCCCGTCGGCACTCCACCGGACTGAGAGGTGGAACCAAGCAGGCGATCGCTGGTGACATCCCACGCCTGCCACGCTCCGGAGACCTTCCGCCTGACATAGCGTCGAGGCGCAGAGCCGGGATAAAACTCCTGCGTAGCATTGTTCGCATCATACTGGATGTGATTGAGCATCCCGTATTGGCCAGCCGGGTTGCCGGGTACCGCGCCGCCGCCTCGATACCATCCGTCCTCTGTGATCGCGTCGAAATCTGCGGCAGTCATGGCGATTGCCCGCAACCGCGCTGGCAGTTGCCCATCGGGTATCGTGCCGAGCGTCTGGTAGATGGTCGGGCCGTCCGCATCGTCGAGGATGGTTCGCGCGAACGGCGTGAAATCCGTCAGCGCCATCGTCCCGGCGCCAGTGCCATACGGAAGCTTGTTTGCCGCGAGGACGAGACCGGCGAACGCCTCGAAATTCCCCGTTCCGCCAAGCAGCTCGATCAACTGCCGCGCCTGCGCCGTAACCCGCGAATTGTCGCCCTGGAAGCGCAGACGGTAGGCCGCTCCGGAGAGTGCGGCACCACGAATGCCGATGGGATAGAGCGTCAAAGATGTGTTCGAATTGACGCTCTGGACGATGCCATGCCAGCCGGGCGCGAAGAACTCGTCGCCTTCGCGGAAACCAGCCGTCAGCCAGGCCGTGCCGGAGCCGGTCACCGCAGTGCCGCCGGCTGAGACGGTGACTGTGCCAGCCGTGTAATCACTCAGCAGCGCCATTGGCTTCCTCCTGCAGTTCGGCAGTGACGCGACGATCCTCAAGCAGGTCGTCGCGCTCCTTTTTCACGGCATCGAGTTCCGCCGCGAGCGCGTCTCGTGCGGTTTGCATCGCGGTGAGTTCCGCCTGCAGCTGATCGCGCTCGCTGGCTCGGTCGGCGACGGACTGGGCCAGGACAAGGATCCGCCCCTTCAGGAACTCATGCTGCGCAGCTAGCTCGCTATATGCGATCTCGGGATTGATCTTCATGGGAGTGCTCATGGTGTGGGGATGCCAAGGATGTAGTAGCGAATGCCGATGATCGGATCCGGGGGGTAGTCGAATTCCCATTCCGACGTCCATCGCTCGAAGGAGGGGTTACCCTTGAAGGTCCAGAAGGTAGCGGCGTTCCCCGAAAGCACGCAGAAGGTCGAGTTGCCTTGATGGTACCGGGTCGAGTTGTTGTAGTTTTCGGTGATCCGCGTCTGGGGCGGACGGCAGCATTTGCCAAGCGTCGGGTGCTGGTGGACCGTCATGTACTTGACGATTGGGAACAGCCCGGCGCTGTTGAACGGGACGGTGAACGATTGGCCCGGGTTCACGTCACCGGGCGGAACCCGGTTCGGCTGTGAGGCGATGGACTGATAGCCCTGCGCCAGCACCTGCAGGCAGGGCCACCGACTATCCAGGAAGATGTCGGAGAACCTTGGCGGATTGCCAGAACCGGGCCGCAGGAACTGCACGACATCCTGAGTGCCGTCATTGAAATGTCGGAGCACGTCATTCGTGCCTGAGGACGGCGGCACGTCATCGAAAGCGATGACGATAAACCGCATGCGGCACGCCTTCACCAGATTGTTGACGTACAGCTTAGTTCCGGAAAACCAGTATTCCACAACCAAAGACGAGCCGTACTGGCTCATCGGGAAGACGATCTCCTGTTCGTACAGGAAGAGATCGCAGACCGTGTTGATGTTGACCGGAAAACCAAGCTCGTAGACCGTCTGGCCAAGCGGAAGGGCAATGTCGTCGCCCGCGATGACCGAGGCCGGGCGGGACGAGGTGTCGAACGCAAGCTGCGTTGGCGTTGCAAATCGAACATCATAGCCGGGCTTTGCAACGCGGCAGGCAGTGTTCGAGATGTCGAACGTCAGCTGCCCGACTACGGGCGCCCGTTCCTCACCGTCGAGAATATCCTCCTCATCACCAGGAAAGCGCCAGAGCACCACAACCTTGTCGTAATCTGCCGCTGCCAAACCAGCAGTCACCTGCGGGAGATAAAGCCCGTTTCCAGGCCGCCCGAAATACTGGTCGAGCGGCCCGCCAGGAGCGCCACCGACAGACGGCATGTCCTGAAACCAGACGTGCGCACCGCGATCGATCGTCTCGTAATAGCCGGGCTCACGGCCGAAATTGTCCGGCTGGCCCTGCGTTCGGCTGCGGTTCAGCTCGACGAACTTGTTGTCCGCTTTCCGCCTGATCTTTACGTCGAAGACGGGCAGCACGTAAGGCAGCGTCGGGAAGAAGGTGTTCCTGACGAACCAAAGCGTCTGGTTGAACTGATCGTAATAGGCGCTGGTATAGGTGTTCGGACCAGCGCCGGATGGCGTGTAGATGGAAGTCGCCTGGATCGTGAAGTTCTTGATCGAGTCAACCTTGATGTCCTTCGCCCACTTCGAGTTGTAGTAGAAGGCAGACACCTGACTGTCGGGAGTATTGGTCGGGTCGATCGTGCCCTTTGTGATCTTGATCGACTGCACGCCTTCATAGTCGTTGCCCATATGAAGTTCGGTCATGAGCTTATCCGGATCGTTCCAGCGTTCAGGTTGATGACCATCTTCCCGTTCGCGCTCTGAAGAATGCCTGCGGTGACCGTGCCGATGTTCGCCACGTTCATCCTGACGGCAGTGCCGTCGACCACGAAGGGATTGTTGAGATTGCCGCCGGCCACGACGATGAACTGGCCGGCTTCGACGACGAACCGCGTCGGCAGCGCCGCATTGTTCGGAACGTCGAGATACCAGGCGGCCGACCGCCAGCTACCCGTTCCGCCCTGGCGAGCCTCCGCCCCGATGCGCGAGTAGCCACTTGGTCCCGACATGGCCTGCATGCGGAAGTTCGCGGTGTTCACGTCACCGCTGGTCGAGGCGGCCGAGATCGACGTGAGCGCGCTCGCCACGGCCGAGACTTCGCCGTCGATCGTGCTGACCTCCGCCTGCAGTGCAGAAACGGCATTCGCGACGGACGGTAGACCGGTCGACGGATCAAAGACCTGCGCCTCTAACTGGTCGACGGAAAGTGCCAAAGCCGCATCTGCGCTGGAGAGCGCCGCCAACTGGCTGGTGACCGTCGCTTGGTAGCTTCCGAAGGACGTGTTCAGCGTCTCGATGCGGGTCGAGAGCGCCAGGTCGGCGGATACAAGCACATCCACCTGCCGCATGTATTCGGCGGTGATGTTATCCCGTGTCGCCGTCAGAGCCTCGCGGATCTGCTTGCGCTCCCACGAATTTCCCAGATCCTGGTCGGCGACGAGGAGAGCGATCTCCTCAAGGCGATCGAGGACTTCTCGCCGGCCGGCGCCGAGCCAATCCTGATAGTCCTTGAGGTCGTCGCCGAGCGTTTCGAAGCCGATCACGCCATTGTAAGGTGACGTAAAATTCCCTGTCGGATCGTCGGTCGATACCCAAGGCGTATAGGTCTTTAGGCGATCGGGCACGGTGGTAATCGTAGCGCGCGCCACATAGACCTTGCCGGAAACGACATTCTTCGTGGTGACATGACGACCGCTCTCCGGGTCAGCGGACTGGTCCTCAAAAAGCTCTGTCGTGCCCTCGATCTGATAGAAGAAGCGAACGGCCGTTATCGTGGGATCGTCAGGCGGCGTCCACGTGAATTCCAGCACAGGAACTTGGTAGCCGGCGGCGCCAGTGATCAGTCCAGCCTCGACGTTGAAGTTTTGAACGGTCGAAAGCAGAGACGGATTGATCGGCGGCGTCGGCGGGATGATTACCGGGCCGGGCTCGATATCCTCGTCATCGTAAATGTCGGCGCCGGTTTCCGTCAGCTTCAGGGTGATACGGAACTGCTCGTCCAACACCCATTCAGAGATCATCCACTCCCGACCGCGCCAGACGACCCATTCGCCCTCCTGCACCTTCAGGCCGACCCGACGGCTGACGGGCAGCGTTACCGTCCCGCCTTTCCGGTTCTGGCGATACCGGATGTTGAGCAGGTACTGCGCTATGTCGGGGTCTGTGACCTGCAGAAAGTCGTTGGGCGCCTGACGATTGCGGCCATCGGCCGCAACGTCCGCATTCACATAGACCGGCTTCAGACTTTCCGGGCTCCACAATGCCTCGATGGACAGGAACTGGCCGGAAAGGTGGTTGAACCGCTCAAAGGCCGACTTGCGGTACTGAATCTCCTTGGCGCGATCGATCGGGATATCGTCTGCCGTGATTTCCAGCACGGGGATTTGCGGCGCGCCCGGGATGACACCCGAAAGGCCTCGACGGTTCAGGCCATAGCCGGCCATTGCGTCGTCGAACTCTTTCAGGATTTCGGTGTGATCGTCTTCGCCGGTCGCCCAGAGCGAACACTGATAGGTCTTCTTGCCATCCGTCCGGAGCGTGTCGCAGACGTTCATGGCGACGAAATACGTGCCGAGATCGAGCTGACCGAGGCTCTTTCCTTCGCCGATCAGCGTGCGGCCCGAGACCATCGCCCGGAGGCCGATCTGGTAATTCAGCCGGTGAACAGCCGGGTTCTGTGTGTGGACCCAGGTCGAAGGATCGTTGACGCGCTGCGGACCGGAGCCGCCGGCCACGGTCGAATCCTTGCGAGGATCATATTCGCGCAAGCCGCGAAGCACGAACTCGATATCCGGCTTACCCTTCGAAAAATAGTCGGCGTCATACTTTCGCTCGACGATGACGTAGCAAAGCCCGGCATTGACGCTCGTGGACTTCCACGTCTGGCCCAGGCCAGCGGTATCGGCAACCAGCTTCTCATCCACGCCCTGACCAGGACGACCGTCATAGAACCGGAGCTCCAAAAGCGTATCGGAGCCGTTCTCAAAGCCAGTCACCCAATATCGAGCAGCCTCATTGCCGATCACCGCCTTGGAGATCAGATCGTGCTTTTCACCGAAGAAATAGACGTAAGGCTCAAGCCCGTCGCACCAGCCGTTCGCCAGTATAAAGACCTCGGCATTATATCGGTTTCCCTTGCCCCATTTCGCATAGAACTGCCGCTGCCCTTTCGCCTTGCCGATCCCGAAGAGCGTGCCGACCGGGACGTCACCCCCATATTGGGTTTCGCCCTGCACGGCGCTGTATTTCCGCTTCTTCGGCCGCTTGAGATAGCTGATACCAAGCTGCGCCCCGAACGCGAGCGCGCCGCCGATGACCGATGCGGCAAGAGCCGACCCAGCAAACAGCGCACCGGCAATCGCCGTGCCGATCGCAGTGAAAATAGCCATTCAGGTTATCCGAGGTGAAAGGCTGCGACGACGTCGGAGAGGCCGTGATCTTCCCTGCCCTTCTCCGTCTTCGTCACAAAGCGCGTCGCGAGGCAGACGCCGACGTGTTCGGCGCCATCCGCCAGACGAAGGATGACGAGATCGCCGAAGCGGGCTCCAGCCGCGCTCACGGATGGCCGGCCAAGTTCAGCGGTCCAGAAGTCGATGAGGCTCCTGAAGCCGCGTTTGCGCAAGGCACGCTGCGCACCGGCAAGGGTCTTGTACGCTCCGGCATACTTCCCGGCGATCTGCGTTCCTTCGAGTGCGTCGACCAGAGCACAGCCCATCATGAAGCAGTCGGACTTTTCGGGAGTGCCATAGGCATACGGCTTCGCAAGCTCCGCGTTTAGCGTAGCTTCGACAGTACGAAATCTGTTCATGGCTTTACCGGCTGACCTGTCCCCATTCTTCGGGAATGGTGGCGTTGGTGGCGACGTATTCGAGACCGGTGTCGGTCGCGAGGTTGTCGAACTGCTGCTCTGCGATTGAGCGCTTGACGCCCGTCGAGCCGCGCGCGGAGCGTCCCGGCGGCTGAAGGTCGATCGACAGCGTCAGGGAACGCTCGGACCCGGAAACAGCACCTTCGTTGAACCGCACCTGGTCGATCTCATAGATGGAAGAGGCAAGGACACCGACCACCTGATCCGTGTCCGGGTCACCGGCCAAGTGGGCGATGATCACGGGCGCATTCTGGTAATTGTAGCTCTCGATCTGGGCGACTGCGTCATCGGGACTGGCGACCGGGATATTCGAGAAGACAATCGTCCGGGTGCTGACCGCCACACCAACCGCGCTCGACATGCTGCCCATCTGCAGGAAGCGGTTCGGCAGGTAGGTCAGACCATTGTACGTGTAAGGCCGGCCGCCGCGGTGATAGCCGACGGTCTTGCCGGGAAGATCGAAGCGGATGAGGTCGAGGCGCCGCAGCCGGCCAGCATTGACAAGTGCCTCTACATCAGGATCAAGCACGCTCATGAGAAGAACACCTCAGTCGCAGTGAACGACGGTGACCGGCTCGCCCATGACTTCGTCCCATCATAGCTGCCCCGGTCGATCTGCATAGTGCAGGAGGGCTTTTCGAAGTGCACCGTATTCGCCGTGCTGAAAACACCGGTGTCGAGCCCATACTTGATCGAGAGCGTCACCACACCGGACGCATTCGCCGTCGCGGCCGTCATGATCCGGTGAAGGGACCGCACCAAGGCGCTCTTGCGGATTTCGACATAGTCGCCGGGCGAAAGCTTGAACGCAGCCGGCAGGCCCGAGACGACAATCGTGCGGCTGTTCGTGATCGACTGAAGGACCGCCTGCCCGTTGAACGCTCCCCCTTGGGCTCGCGTCCCGGAGAGAGGTTGACCGTTGTCATGGGCGACCGGCCGTGGACGGAAGGCGTCATAGGCAAGGAATGTCTCGCCATCGTCGCCCGCCTGCATCATGAAAGCGTCCATCACGCCATACTCGGGGCGCAGAAGAGGCTTCGCAACATAGCGGGCCACCCAATAGGGCGTGCCGAAGGTCTGCGCCTCTGTGCGCCTTCCCTCCATCTGGTTGGTATCGCGGGGCTGGACCGGGTCGAAACTGCACTCGACCCAGCCAATGGCGGGCAGCAGGATCGGGTCAGCCATGCTGTGCCTCACCGTTCTGGTAGAGGTTCTCCCTTGCCTTGTTGCTCTCCTGCACGACCGTGACCGCCACGTCCTGACTTTCCGAACGGATCGTGGGCCGGAACATCGGACCTTCTTCCCCGATCACGCGAAGGACGATCTCCCGTGGCTGAGAGCTCATTTGCGAGCCGTTGGTGGCGGAGGCATTCTGGTTTGCGGCCGGGAAGATGCGATGGTTCGGGATCACCTCCTCGCCGCCCTTGAAGCGGACGAGTTCCGGACCCTTCTCCCCCACCCACGCAAGGCCCGGACGCGCGGCCGGCGTGCCGGCGGCGTAAAGCCCTACGCCAGGACGAGAAGGAAAGGCGCTGGTGCCACCCCCGAAAAGCGAGCCGAAGAGGTTGCCCAGGAACCCACCTCCACCGCTGCTGGCGTTGCTCACCTTGAACACGGCGTCGAGAACGTCGTTCAGCAGCTTGTCCGTGATCCGGTCAAGCACTCCGAGCGCCGCGTTCCCGAACGACTTCCAGACGCTTTCGCCGTTCTCAAGCTCGGAACGGAAATCGTCGATGAACCCCCGCGTGGTGTCCTTTGCGAACTCCATCTGCTCTTTGATAGCTTTCGTGCCGACCTCGAGAGAGGCCATGCGCTCGGCAAGACCAGACAATTCGGCCCGCTGGCCGGCGCTGAGCGTAATGCCGCGCTGCTGTGCCTGGTTGAGAAGGTCGGTCTCGTACCGAAGCTTAAGCGCGGCCTGCTCAGTCAGGCCAAGGGCGTCACGCTCGGCCTGAAGGGATGCGATGCGACGGTTCGCTCCATCGACGATGTCGTCGTAGCGCTCGGCCTCTGTCTTGCCGCGCTTCTTTTTGCCCTTCTCGTCAACCGTCTCGATCCACTTGGCGAGTTCCTTCAACTTCTCTGATGCCGCAGAAGCGCCCCGACTGATGCCTTCGCCAAGCTCACCGATGTAATCGCGGTTCAGGGCGTCTTGGACAGCCTTGTTGCGGGCGTCGATCGCTCCCCCCAGATCACCGAAGCCGCCATCCCAGGGCTTAATCGTGTCACCGATATCCCCGATGGGCGTGATCGAAACTCCAGGGATTTTGTTCATTATCCCGATGAGTTCATCGACACCGGCGGCGGCCTGCTGGATCATCTGGTTTACGCCTCGGATGACTGCATTCACTGCGCCTTCAATGGCTTTGCCGATGATGTTTCCAAAGTTGTTCCAGACGAACTTGATGTCCTCGTAGGCAGCCACGAACGACCCGATGATGAGGTTTGCTCCTCGCTTGGCATCCGCAACGACGTCGCGGCCGAAGATGCTTGCCAAGTCGTCGCGGAATATCACTGCAGCGGCGACAGCGGCTGTGAGGCCGGCGATGAAAGCCACAGCGGGATTTGCCAAAGCGAATGCGACCGCTACCGCGCCAAGCTGTGCGACCAGCCTTCCGAGCCACGCGATGAGGGACACGACGCCCGAGATAATCGCCGGCGAATAGAGCAAGGCGACCGCGGCGGCGGCGGCGACCGCATACGGCGCGATGTCGTCGAGGATTTCGGCCAACGCCCTGAGCGTCGATCCTGCGAGCTTGCCCCAATTGACCATTTGGATCAGGGCTGCACCTAGCGTGATCACCGCGATCGTGACGAGGGAAACCGGAGATAGGACCATCGCAAACGCCTGCGCGAGCCCCTGGATCGGTTTGTCCATGGAGGCCAGGACCATTGCAGCCTGCGTACCCTGCTGGAAACCGATTGTGAGGGCGGCCATACCTGCCTGCGCGCTGATAATCGAGTCCTGAACCTGTGCAGCGAGGTTGACGATGTTACCGCGATGGCCAGCAATATTGCTGTTCGCAGCGCGGTTCATCATTTCGATCTGGCGGGATGCTGACTGAGCGGCGGCCCCTTCGCGAGCATAGGCTTGAGCAGCAATAGAAGCAGCCCCAGTCGCGCCGCGGTTGGCGGCAGCTAATCCTTCGGTCGACGCTTCCGCCCTTGCCGCTGCTCCAGAGAGCCTGTTCAGCTCTCCTGTTGCGCGATCTGCGCCGTCAGTGTGCACTTGAATGCCAAGCTGGGCCACGTCTGCCATAGGTTGTCCTTTTCAGGAAACGAGCGCTATCGTCGCCTCCCCACGAAGGAGGATTCGATGAGAGCGCTAATGATTTTGTTGATCACCGCGGGTGCCGCGTCGGCTGACACCAAAGATGCCGCGTACCAAGCGGTTGCGGTTAAGATTGCCACGGCACACACGTGTCGGGATGTGACCGGAGATCCGAAGCCATATGATGCCGCGGTGTTGGAGGCTCCAACCCGGCTGAAGGCTGCTGGCTACAGTGACGCTGAAGCGCAGGAGAAGTTGCAGATCATCGTTTCCGCGCTGAAACCGGCAGATACGAAAGCAATAACTCCTCAGCTTTGCCGCGATATGCTGAAGGCGATGCAGTGAAAAGGCCCGCCGAAGCGGGCCAATCCTTACACCGTGAAGAAAGTCGTGATCGGGTTTGGGTTACGTGCTGCCTGAATTCCAACGAACTGAACGTCATCAATGTGGTTCAGCAACTCCGATATCTGCCGGGAGAGGCGAGCGATGATATCCTTCGGGGTCTCCGCAGGCGTCTGCGGCAATGGCCGTTCGGGTGCCACAGGGGCAGTGTGAGCGGTTGCGGCTACAGCGAGACCCCCTTTGAGGACGGTTCTGCGATCCATCAGACGACCTCCCTTAATGCAGCGGCTGTTCGAGCAGTTCCGCGATGCGGACCAGCCCTTTTGCCGTTACGAGGACGCGGGTGGAAACCCGTTCGCGGCCCAGATCGTCCATATAGAGATGATCGTCGTGTTCCAGATGGCCCGCCTTTCGGATTGCATCGTAAGCCAGCCAGTTCTTGTTGCCGGCACGTTTGAATATCCATTTGCGGGATGAAAGGAACTGGAACAGGTAATCTCGTCCGACGCCGAGCGTCTTGGCGGCATCACTGATGCACATCGAACCCGTTGCGCCTTCCAGACGATCAAGCTTCTTGAGACGGGTGCCTTGCTCGGCGATCACCTCATTCTTCTTGGCAACTTCACCCTGCAAGTGCGTCAGCACACCGAGCAGCATCCGCGGGTCGGAGAAGTCAATGCCTGGTGACTTCGATACGCCCTGCTCCAATTCCATCCAGCGATCGATGATGCGGGCTCGAAGTTCGATGGAATAGCCAGAAACCACGATCAGCGTTTCCCGCTTCGGGAGATTGAAGCACTTCTGCTCCTTGCCCTGGGCATCGAAATAGGTGCCCTCAAAATTGAGGAGACCCCCAAGATCGTTAAGAGTGGTCCGGATATCGCGCATCACGTTGTCATGACGTTTACCGCACAGTTCCGCGATTTCACGGCTCGACATGGTGAGCGGTTTACCGCCGACGGCGGAAATGATATTCATTTCGACATTCATCTGGGGCTCTCCGTTAGCCTTGGTTGATAGACGCGCCGCCTGCCAGGGCGGCGTTGTTGCTTGAAGCAGCGGCGGGGGTCGGGTCGCCAAACTTTCCCCCCGTCGCTGCCGCTAGATGCGCCGAAAGCGCAATCACGATCTCCGAATTCATCGATCGACCATGTTTGTCTGCAACTTCTCTGATCTGCTCCCGCATCCCCGCTGGGAAACGAAGTGCAAACTGCTCGGAAGCGCGGGTTGCTAATGCCATCTCGACTCCTTTCTTTGCAACTACGGTAGTTGAAACTACAGCAATTGCATTGACGGTCAAGCCATAAAACTACAGTAATTGCACCAAAGGAGAAATTTCATGGTGCAGCCGCGTGCAGGACAAGGTTCCGTTCAAATTGCGCTCAGACTCCCAGAAGAGTTGCGAGACAGGATAAGACGTCATGCCGAGGAAAACGGGCGGTCGATGAACTCCCAAATCGTCCACATGCTCGAATACGCATTCGATGACATGGACGTCAGCGCTCACAATTTCGAAAACCCTGACAGGGCCGCGGCGACGAGGGAATTCCTTCGCGACGAGATCAGGAAGGCGAGATCGATCCTTACTAGTATCCTGGCGGACTATGAGGACCCGAACAGCGAGATTTCCAGGCTCCGCGCGGAAGACACAGAGAGGAACGCCGAGTTTCATCCAGGGGACGAACACACTCCCCGCATCTCCCGCAAGAACAAGCCCTGATGCCAGAGGCTTTCTTCACCTTCTCTGCCACCCGTCCGAGAAACGACCTGATCCCTCACCTGGCGGACCATAAGCTCCAATATCCCGGCAACGCTGTCGTCGGCTTCCGCGACGGATACGCCAAGGTGACCGTCGAGCAACTGGATGTTCCTAAACTTGTCGCTGCGAAGATCGCCTGGTAACCTCCCTTCTCCCGATCCTGTGCACGATTAGGAAGCGGACTAACGCGTTTGGCAAGCCCACATGGGTAAGCTGGCCACCAGACAGAATTTGACATGCATTCAGGGCCAAGTGCTTGGTGATCCTCAGCCCGTAACTGATTTGTAGTCAGTTGCCCACCTGCTAAGTAATTGAGTTACCGAGGAAACGTTCCCGATGGTGCGACTTTCGGTGCCAAGCGGTTATCCACAAGTTCGTTCCTGTGGCGCCCGACTCGACTTCCGGTTAGTCCGGTGCTCTCCTTGGAACCGACAAGCGGAGGGGGCAAGATGGCGCTGAGCTTCGAAGACCTAAAGAACACCTCAACTGAGGAATTAAAGAAGCAGTACGACGGAATTGCTGGTTCGACCGTCGTCGGCCTCAACTTCTACCGCGACGAAATTGCGCGCCGTGATGCCGAAGTTCAAAATCAGCGCATGCTCGACTTCACGGAACAAGTAAGAAACATGACTAGGTGGATCACGGGGATGACCGCGGTCATGTTAATTCTGACCATCGTGAACATCTGCATCGCTTGGAATAACTAGCGCTGCGGGACGGTCATCAATCCGGAAGATCTAGGACCTCGTGGACGTTGGTTACTGAATATGCCACAGGTTTGCCGTTCCTCAGTTTGACAACGACGTCCACCACGAACCCCTTCTTGTAGACGTTCTCGTCCGCCTCACGAATCTCATGTTTGATGCGAGCTTCGGCAATTTCCGACCCATACATGAGCGGCAGCGATTTTTCGGAAATCTCTTCGATCCTAACTCGTTCGCCGGATGACTTCCCAACGTCAGCATCGTTTATGTCAGATCGAGTGAAAACCATCAGCGCGCGCTCGTGAGCGTTGTGGTCGGGTTTAGTGAGCGCTTGTCGGCGGTCCTCGATATTCTGCAAAGCCGTTCGCGCCTCAGGCGTGGTGAATGAAAACGATGCCTTTATTTCACGGTTGCCGTCTTCGAACTTCGCGACCTGCAGCCGATGAGAGGCGATTGGGTCGGCAGCTATTGATCTAACGGTATCTGCCCAATCTTTTAGCTCTGACGTAGTTTCCAACTGCCCCGGCGCGTAGTTGCCAGAAACAAGTGCCTTAAATCGCTCGCCCCATCGCCGAATGAAGTCTTCCAGGACCATGACTTGGTCGAGGTGAGCCACGGCGATGGTAAGACCGGTTAGGATATCCGCCTCGATGCTCCCGCGCCGTACCTCGCGAACAAACATCTTTGGATCGCTGTGAGCGTCGGGAAACTCTGCGTCAATGAACCGCTCGAACTCATTCGCCAATGACGTGAAGGCGCCGACAAAATCGCGCAGTTCGACCGGCTCCTCCGTGTCGAGTTTCAGTGTAAGTATCGCCTTCTGTTCCCCCATGAGTTGAGAATAGGAAATTCTATACATTTGTCCATCTCAAGAAGAAGCCCGGATGTTAAAACACATCCTATCGTTAAATCGCCTCCGCCCGTTGGCGTTATTCGTTCGCCTCCCGCTCCCTTATCGCCTCTGCTTCCTTGTCGATCTCGGTAACATACCGGCTATCCATAGCCCGGATGATCGCGACTTCCTCTCGCCGAAGGATGTTGCCGGTGACCTGGAGCCACGCCAGAAGCTCGGAATTCGAAACAGGGCTGGCGCCGTTGAACCCTGACGCCTGCCCTGCCCTGATCTCCCAAAACCATTCCCAGAGGAAGGCGCCGGCATCGGGGATATCTGCTTCAGGGCTTTCCACCTCGAAAGCTTCGTTGCGTTCGCGCCGGGTCTCGCCTTCCTTGTCCCGAACGCAATCGTACCGCGCCGTGATGGCTACGGCTTCGCAGAGCCTTTCGCCGAGCTCTTCGTAAAATTTGCGCGGTCCTCGCTGGCTGCCGAGACCTGATCGTAGATCCAGCCTGCCTCCTCGACGACCTCGCGCGCCTTCTCGAAGGTGAGTTCGGGCTTCTCGCCCTTCCACGTGTGACCGCCCCAATCCCAGGAGGCGACAGAAGCGGCGGCGCGGTCGAGGTATTCCTCCTCGACTTTTGCGGACGTCAGCTTCTTCTTCCGGCTGGCGAGGAACTTGTCGGAATGCTGCCGGACGATCTTCTTGACCTCGTTGCTCTCGGAGGAGCGGATCATGAAGGTGATGCCGAGCGGTTCCTCCGTCGCCGGATCGACGAGCTTCAGTTCGAAAAGGTCTTCGGAGTTGACGAGCTTGGAAATATCCATGGATCACCTTACGGGGTCAGATCTTCGGGATTGACGCGGATCGGGAGCTGGTTGAGGCCGATCGTGTAGCGGGCGAGTTCGAAGTCGTCGGAACCGCCACCGGGATACAGCGGGCCGGACACGACGCCACGGCTATACAGGATCGTATTCGACCAGCCGGCCTGCGGCTTGTCGTTGCGCTCGATCTTGATGGCCAAGTTGTTCTGGTTCAGCGGATCGCCGAACGTGCGGAGGATCACCTGGCCCGGATCGTCGGCGATATCCGCCATCTCGATCTGCGGATCGCCGGCATTCGCCGTGCCCTTCTGCTTCTGCGTCACGGCCTCGTCCAAGGTATTGTACGAGTTCATGGTACTGTCGGCACCGAAGTCCCCGATGTTCCCTACTTTACCCACCTGCACCCAGGTCAGGCCCTCAAAGCCTGCCTGATCGAGGTCCTCATTCTGGGCAGTGGCGCAGACATAGACCTTGCTGCCCTTCTTCGTGCTTTTGTTCGCCATGGCTCAAGCCTCCTGTGGAAAGGCGATGTAAGGGATGGTGACGGGTATCTGGACTGAAGCGTCCTCGATGAGCGGGCCGACGGCCCAAGGCTCGCTGCTGATCGTGATCTTCACGCCAGTGGCGAATAGTGTCTGGTTCTTGAAGTGGTCGATGATCTGCCCGGCCACTCTGAGCGGATCGATGATGCCGCTCCCCTTCGTCCAGATGACCGAAACCTGAAGGATGCCTTGCCGTGGTTCCGGGTCGTCACCGATCGGGTACGGGATCGGCCGGTTCGGCATGAATGCCAGCCGGAGGTACTTGCTCGGCGTCGGTTGCCCCGCAGGCGGGAACGTCACGTTCGCGCCGGCAATGGGCATCGCGGGCGTGAAGGTCAGCATCGTCAGATGATCCATCATCGCCTTGAAGATGCAGGCTTCTGTTCCTGTTAGCATCAAAACCTCAAAGAAAAAGGCGGCTCCGAAGAACCGCCTCTGCCATCATTTACCATTCGCTAACTACACACTCGACTCTTGGTAAAGTTGTGCCATGATCTCCCGCGGGCAATCGGGGGATTAAACGTGACGTTCGTTTCGTTTGCGCGGCTGAGCATAGCCGCTGCGGTAGCTATTGCATTATCGAGTTGCACAACGACGCCAACGGAGATGGCGCAGAACCCCCGGCAAGTGCCAAAGGTAAACCTCTGTCGAACCTATCTCGAAACACCAGACCCCGTTCTCCAGCAGCAGATCCTAGCGGAACTTAATCGTCGCGGCCTCAATCCCTTCGACTGCCCGCCGATGGTCCAACAACAGAACCAAGCTGCGGCAGCCCTTGCCGCCGTTGCGCTAATTGGTGCAGCTGCTGCGGTATGTTCCAACGGGTGTGCTTCAACCAACACTTATTACCGCCCTCCTCCGACATACCAAGGCAACTGCCAATACTCATGGCAACGCGACGCAGCCGGGAATCTTTGCGGCAACCGTGCGGCTTCCGTTCGGCCCGGCGGGTATGGCGGAGGTTATCCAGCGGCGCCCACTGTGACCCGCTACGGCGTCCCTGTTACTGCGCAGGTGTATCCGACCGCGCCAGCACCTGTAAGCCCTACACCTCTCTACACGCCTCCCGTTGTAGCTCCTTCTGCCCCATCTCGGCTTTACATTACGGGGCCACGGGGTGGCTGCTATTACATCAATGGCAATGGCAACAAGACCTATGTAGACCGGAGTATGTGCAGTTAGTCTCCCTAGATAGCGCGAAAGTGGGTCAATCTCCATTATGCGGAAGCCCTTGGACTGACCCCGCTTTGCCGCCAACCACGAAATGAAAAGGGGCGAACGACCACTACAAAGCAAGTACAGAACGGAGGCCAACGTCGACGGCCTCCAGCTTTCTTATCGCCTCGGCTTCCATGTCGCTTCCGCTTCCACACCAATCCGCATTCGTGTATGTCCCTATCGATGTCCGAAAAGCCGCCACTCACCGACAGCGAAGTTTATGATCGCCTGCATCAGGCGTTTCTCGTTCTGGCAGGCGCGCGCGGCGAAACCCGACATGGCGACACGGCCATTCGGACCACTCTGCATGTCCTGACGACCCTTCAAGCCGCTCTGCTCAAGAAGATGGACGCTATAGCCCAAGCCGACGCTTCAGATCAGCGGCCTTCCGATTGACGATGGTCTGCCACTGCTGGGCCGCCGAACGAACGAATGCATCCGGCGGCTGACCGTTGGCACCGAACTCCCGATGCGCCGCGTAGCCAGCGGTAAAGCCGACATAGATCGTATCCGTGATGTCCGCTCCCGCGATCACCGCCTCGATCTGAGCGAAATCGAATGGGTATGCCTTACCATCGACAGGACCAGAGCCGGCGATAATGCGCGGCATGGCCGTGGTTGATGCCATGGCGGAAGCCCGCAAGAACCCGGTGTCCACCCGCATACGGCCACCCTGCCCGACCGGCTTAAGCATCTCCTCTGAGACTTCCTGCACACTTTCCCTGAAGACGGCTTCGACGGCCCCGGGCACCTTCTCTGCGAAAGCCGCCACTTGTGCGCTGAATGTCAATTTTGCCATCAGGCAAGCCAAGCCCACGAGCGGTAGGTCTGGATTTCCCAAACGGTGGAATGTGACACGCCGAACATGGCTGCTATCTCCTTGCGGCGCATTGATCTACCAATAGACCGTATCTGGTGAACGTCCCGCTCAGAGAGCTTGTTCGTGTTGATGCCCTCACCGCGCCTAATCGTCCCGTGCAGGAGCTTGTCGGCCTCATTTTCCACTCGCGTTGCCCACCGAAGATGCTTCGGATGGATGCAACCCTCATGGCCCTTGCCGCAGCTGTGCGCAGCCTCATGATCTGGTGTCGGAGCAGGACCGTTAGCTAATGTGCACATGATGCTCGGGGCGGTCATCCTGACGCCCTGAAATGTAGCCTCGCCTCTGCCTTGATCATTCACCCCGAACGGCCACTTTAGGCAGTCTGCGCCGTCGAAATCCTTGTTGGCCTCTAGCCACTTGATGCGCCGCTTGTACCTCGGGTGCAAAGCATCATCCGATGCGCTGCCACGCACTTTCACGCGCCGATAATGCGCTTGGCACATCCCTTGATACCCAGACGGCTTGTTGCACCCTTCTACGCAACACGGCTTTCCGGTCTGTTCTCTATTGATCTTGGTGGTAGATGTGTCGCCATACCGGCGCCAACGTAGATAATGCTTGACGCAGTATCCTCTGCCGGCCCCCGGCTTCGCTGCATTGCCATTGCAGCCGTCGACGGAACATGGTTTGAATCGCTCAGCCATTCGATGATCCTCCAGTGATCGTCGTTTCGGTTAGAGCCGGTCGGACGCGCCAACGTCTTTCCGGCTCGACTTTTATAGCTGAATCAGTAGTTTAAGTTAAGCCATTTCCGCTTTATATCGCCGCACCACGGCATCAATGTACGAGATGTGGTACTGTAGGCGACACCTGCAACCGGATATCTCGCTGATCGGCGCCTGTGGGTCACCGGGATAGCGGAGCATGGCCCCCGATGGGCTCTGGAACGCCTCATCAACGCCGACGCTCTTGCCGTTCAGCACACGATGGGTATGTCGGACCCGATTGTCTCCGGCCGAGCGCCAGACCTTCGTCACGTCCTGGGCCTCGATCTTGCCGGCTGCGATCTGCTGGCGGATGGCATTGTCCCGGGCAGATCCGAGAGCCATCATGGTTTCGGTGCGCGCCAGCATTTCACCGCGGAGCAAAAGGTTGCGGTCATTCAACCGGGCAATGATCTTTTGCATCATCTCGGCCGGGATTGGCCGCTCGTCCCGAATGGCAGCAAGGACGGTGCGGTCAAAGCGCCGGTCCCGCGTTTTCAGCTCGAGGTACTGCCGCATCAACCGTGGATCGCCCGAAGTGAGGTTTACCCTCGCCCGCTCGATGTATTCGATCTGATGGCGCGTCAGGCCGATGACACCGCCTTCTCTCCGGCCAGTGACACGGTTCTGGCGGCCGACGACGTCAAGTGCAGTGGCGCGCGGGTTGAGACCTCTCGCGAGGCCATATTCAAGCGCCTGGCGCAGGCCCTGGCGCTGATCTTCGGTGATGTGGGTCACCATCGTCGAGGAGAGCTCCCGAAGGATTCTCTCCGCTTCCGGATTGCGGACGCCGAAGCGCCAGACTACCCGACCGCCGTCCGGCCCCCTGGTCGGCAGTTCCTCGACCATGTTGATGCCGCCCGCGTTGAACACGTCCTGAAGCGCGATCTCCAACGCTGAGAAGGCATCCGGATCAAGCTCCATGGCTTCGATGGCGCCGAGAATGTCGCCGCGCTCAAGCCGCTCGACCACACGGGCAAGAACGATACTCGACTTGATCGCCTCTATGCTCTCGCGGAATGCAGCAGCAAGCCGTGGCTCGTACTGGTCGAGCAGCTCGTCGAAGGTCATAGATAATCCAATCTGCTTGCCTCGGAACAGAAACACGCTGCAGGCGTTGCCGGTCCTCGTTGAAGGAGAACCGAAACCATGAGCGAAGTCACAGCAATCCCGAGCCTCGACCTCAAGCGCTACCTGGGGCGCTGGTATGAGATCGCCCGCCTACCGCTCAGATTTGAAGATGATGCCGCGACGGACATCACGGCTCATTACTCCGTCAATTCCAACGGCAAGATCCTCGTCGACAACCGTTGCTTCGACAAAAACGATCGTCCTAAGCAAGCGATTGGCGAAGCGAGGCCCATCGACGAGACGAACGCGAAGCTGAAAGTCAACTTCCTTCCGGCTGCGCTTCGCTGGTTACCTTTCACTGACGGCGATTATTGGGTGCTCAAGATCGATCCTAAGTACCGGGTCGCACTGGTCGGCACGCCCGATCGCAAGTTTCTCTGGGTGCTCGCGCGAGAAAGTGCTATCTCGGACAGCACCCTGGAAGACTACCTAGCGGAAGCTCGAAGGCAGGGATTTGACCTGACGAAACTCATCAGGCCGCGCCACACGGGGCGGGAGGTGAGCGACGCCATCCTGAAAAAATGACCAGTCTTGCTAAACTCCTTCCATAGAGAAGAAGTCGCCAAAACGAGCCCGTCCACGACACTACCGAAGCGGATTAATTATATCCGCAGAGCCTGTTTTTCGGCTTTGGAATAGCATTGCATTCCATGTTGCCGGTTCGACCTTGAGCGTATCCGCCTTGCGACCTGGAATAGTCGACAAGCTGTCTTGTATCCATCTGCATAATCCGCTGGCGTCGCAATTCGTTCTCTCGCATCTGCGCCTGCATTCGGGCGATGTTTTCATCCGCGCCCGGAAGCGTCGGCGACGGCGAATAGCGAGGTGTAGCCTGAGCCGAGCCCTGCGAGATTCCGTGCGCGGCGCCGATAAGAAGAGCGGACATTGCTTGTTCGAACTCGGCCTGCTCTGCTGTCGTGCAGCCGCCCAGCATGACTGCGGCAATACTTACGATGACCAGTTTCATTTGCCCCTCCGGCCCCAACGGCTCAATATTTCTGATCATTAGACAGAATACATCCCCCGTTCGGGTTACGAGGCCACCCGACCTTGGCAGACGAACACGACGTTCACGATGCCGTCGAAATTGTATGGGTCCATGTTGATGATGTGGAAATCCACCCCGCCGGTCGTCGCGATATCACCTACCTGGGGCACGATCGCGAGCCCTACCGAGGAGATGTAAATCTGCCGATCGCTGGTGAGGATGTTCGTCCCGTCAATATACCGCTGGTCATAGGTCATCGGCACAAGCTCGGCGGGGTAGCTTGTTACCGTGGGATCGCCGCCGAAGATCGGATCGGGAGGCGTGGTGCGCTTGATGGCGCCGGACTGGCCGAACTTAGTTATTATGTTTTTCGCAGTTATTCTCAAACGTGGATAGTCGAAAGTCGCCATAGACTTATTCTCCACGCTCTGATTTGCTAGGACGATTAGTATCGGGGGGCGAAATGAAAATTAGTTATTCTGCGCCGGCAGTATTGACCGGTCTGCTTCTATCCGCATGCACTACACCAATCCAGACAGCGAAACCGTCGGACATTACAGTCAGGGCCGCGGTCATCGAGGTGGCCGATGCGCTGTACGAGGTACAACAACGAGCAGCAAATCGTCCGAAAGCGGGCATGATCGCGGACGAGGCCATCATCGAGTTCAATGTTGCGGCGAAGTCCACCAATAAGGCTACCGCTTCGGCCGATGCGAAATCGATCCCTCTTGGAGTGGGCGGAACGTTGGGGCTGGCGGTGTCAAACGAGGCTTATACCGAGGGAAGTCGCGGCAACACCATCAAGATCACCTTCAAGAACCTTGCGACCGCGGACTATTCCAAGGGGGGCAAGGAGATGGCAGATCGCTGCCTGGTCCAAAATCCGCCGCCCGGTTGCCCAAAGGTCTGGTATCAGTACCCGGCGAACTGATACCCGTCACACAACTAAGATCCCAGGCAGGCATGGCATCAGGAACGGCCACAGCATCCCCTCGATTGCCGTGACGACCGGTGTGGCGAGAGCCACGATGTCGTCGATGTCCGTTGAAGTGGAGGTTGAATATTCCACCTCAAGCTGTCCAACTTTCTCGCGTTTCACCATCGCCGTACCGGTCACCACCGGCGACAAGCTGCCGGGGTTGGTCAGTTCGAGGAAGGCGGCTTCATAGGAAGCATTGACGATGGCCGTGGGGATGACATCCGACGGGATCGCCTCTCCGTAATACGTCGTGGCGTCGGTGCGCGGCCATGCGCGCTCCTGCTGATAACCGTCGGTGCGAGTGCCGGGGAATTTCGGTTCGTACCGATCGATGAACAGCGCCCCGCGTTGGCGAGCGGCGGCGATCTGGGGATCGGTCGTACCGTCAGGGATGACATAGCCGGCGGCTTCGGCATAGGCCTTGAACCCGTCGTCGGTGCCATACCCGGCCATCAGATCAGAACCTCGATGCCGGTGGCCGTGGTGCCTGCGGCATAAATTCGGGTGACACCGACGAGGATCGTTTCCCCTGCGGCCATGGCCGTCGTCCGCTCGACGCCGGCATTGTTACGGAAATGAACGGTACCGGCCGCACCATCGGGGCGAACCCGGATGCCTCGGCCATATTCCGGCAAGTCTGTGCCGTCATTTGGCGTTACCGGCGCGAGATCGGCCGCCACGTTCATGCCGCGGTTGAAAGGGTTCGTTGCCATGTCTCTCTCCGGTGACAGGAGGCCCGGCCGTCGCCGGCCGGGCCAAAGATCAATCTGCCAGATACTTGGCCTGATCGTCGGGACTCATCGCCTGGAAGGCTTTGGCGTCGTCCTCGCGCATCTTGTTGCCGATCTGCTTGCCGTCGGCACCGAAGATTGCGAACCAGCCGGGCGAGGTCTCCTTGACCTCGAAGGGGCCGATCGGTGCGTCCCCATTGCTGCCGGATGCCGCCTTCTCTTTCAGCCTTTCGATCTCGGCGTCCCGCTCAGCCACCAGAGCAGTCAGCCTTTCGATCTCGGCGCTCTTCGCCTCGAGCTGTTGGCGCAACTGGTCGACTTCGTTCGGCGGGATTTCGATGGCCGGCGAGTTTACGGACACCGTCGGCGCTTCGGAAGGCCGCCCCGTGATCTCGAGGAACTTGAGCCGCGCGGCACGGCCTGCCTGTGCTTCGTCCAGTTCCAGGTCCTTGCTCTCGCCAGGCTTGATGAACGCGACACCGCGGAGCGTGTGGACGCCCTGCGGTGCCTTGCTGTTATTCGTGACCTTCATGGATCAGGTCCCCCCTCAAGCCGCCGGCGCGGTGATCTCGTCACCGTATGCCATTGCGCCCGGCAGCCGGATTTCGGTACCGCCGGTGCGGGCGATTACCCCCTGCTCAAAGCCCATGATGGACTTCTGGCGAGGCTGAAGCACACGCCGCGGCATCGGAAGATGGAAGCGAAGTACTTCCTCGTCCCGGCGATAGGCGACCATGCGGCCGCCGCCGTCCTGCGATGCCGTCGCCAATTCGCGAAGCGGCTGGATGTCGAGCTGTTGACCGGTTTCCGCCGTGTAGACGTTGTTCTTCCGGAGGTAATCGAGAAGGTTCAGCACACCATCCCCCGCCCCGAGGCGACGGTTGTTGAGCAGGCGGAAAGCCTCAGGAGGAAGACGGAGACTATCGGCCCATTCGACCTCAAGAGTATTGTCGCGGATGCTGCCGAGCAGATCGTTGATATCCTGGAGGATCTGGTCATTGGTTTTGGTGGACCAGTAGGTCGACGAGCCGCTGCCGTTGGCTGCCACGTCGACGCGAGACACGGCCGGGCTGTTGATGAGGCCGGTCCAGTTCTTCTCGGTCGAACCGACCATCGCAATCGAGTTGAGCAGACGCTCGATCGACTGCGAGGAGCTCATCGCCTTCACGTCATTCAGCGGAATGCCGTAGAGGGCGGACTGGTTGACCTCCTCAAGGTTCCATTCCCACCCGGCGCCGATCATCGCATAATCATGCGCCGCCTGGTCGCGAGTGGCGGAGCTGAACGGCAGGTCGTTCGCAGCGCCGGAGATGAACTTGGCCTCGCCGGCGATGTCTACGGTGAAGAACATGGTGCCGATGGCCCATGCGTTCCCCTCGGTCACCACGGGAACGTGCGCCCCGTAGTTGAAGGTCGGATAGCGCCGCTGATAGATGCGGGTCTCAATATTGCGCCCCTGCGAGATCACGAAGGGGAACGCAGCCTGCGCGTCCGCGAAAGGCTGACGAATAATCTGGTTCATGGTGGTTGTTCCTTTCGGGATCGGTTAAGCCGCGGGCGCCGGCGTCACCGGACGGAGACGGACGGAGATTTCGACGACGTCGCCGTTGGCGCCGGAGGTTTCGAAGAAGGTATCCGGCAGTGGGCCGATGATATTGGCTCCCGCCGCGCCGACGTAACGGCCCGTCGAGGTGTTGTAGAAGACCTCGCCGCCGTCGGAGACGTTCCCACCCGCCAGGACGTACATCGGTCCCATGGTCATGAAAGCCCCGGCGAAGTACTGCGGATAGGCATCCGGATTGGCGGCATTGGCCGGGACGGCGGGATTGAGCACAGCGATGCCGAGGAAGTCGCCGCTCGACATTGCGGTGACACCGTGATCGCCGGCGCCTCGCTGAACCGGGGTACCGAACTTGATGCCTGCAGCATCCTCGACCGTGCGGCTGATCTTGTTGCACTTCTCCTCGGAAGCGATCTGGCCGTGCAGGCCCTTCGGAGGAGCGTTGGTGTAGGTGGTCTGGTAAGTCGCCATCTGAGCGTCCTCCTTAGTTGACCGTTGCGGAAGTCTTGCCGGCCTTCATGTCGGCAATCATCTGCGTGTAGGCGTCGGTGACGCCCTTGTCGGCATCGCTGGCGGCAGTGAGGCCGTCACGAACCACGTTTGCGAAGGGATCGGCATTCATTGCCTTCTTCGCGTCTTCCGCCAGGATGTCGAACCGCGCATCGATGTAGGCCTGGGCCTTGTCCTTCACCGCGGCGTCCCCGAGCTTGGCGACGACGGCGGCCTTACGGATGTCAGCGTCGCTCAGACCTTCGGTCTTCACATCCTTGGCGATCGCCTTTGCTGTTGCGACAAGGTCGGCGCGGTCGGCGACGAGCTTGTCGAGCGCAGCGCCATCGACGATCTTGCCTTTCAGCGTATCGATCTCGGCGTCTTTCTTGGCGAGGTCGGCATCCTTGGCGGCGAGAGCCTTGTCCTTTTCGGCGATCGCGGCGGCATGGGCCTTTTCGGCGTCGGCGAGTTTGGTCTGGTGTGCCGTTTCTACGTCCGCGAACTTCTTTCCGGCATCGACAAGCCGCTGCTGCAGCGTGTTGATCACCGTGGCACCCTGGTCGGTCACCTCGACCGGGATTCCATCGACGGTTACCGTCTTCAGGGTCATGTCCTTCTCCTTCGGTTGGGACTTGTCTCCGATTTTCAAATGCGAACCGCCCCGCGCCGCGGAGACTACGGCGAGGTGGTTCATCCTGAGGCTCGTTTGGATCGCGTCGTACTGCTCGCCCTGTGGCGTAACGCCGTCCTGAAACTTGAGCTCGGTCGAGTAGCCCATGGACAGCTCGCGCTTGCCGCCCTCGACCTTGGCGATGGCATTCTTGTCCATGAGGACGAGAGGCACGCGGACGAATTCGCCGTCCCGCACGACCTCGCCGCCGGTCTGGCCGACGGCATGTTCTTTCCAGTTATCAGCCGTCACCATATCCGAGGGATGATCCTCGGTCACCGGGCGGTAGGCGTAGGAGTGCATCGCATCCTTGGCGAAGACCTCTTCCTCGGGCCGGTACACGCGCACCACCGCCTTATCGCGGAGACCGTGCTTGTCCTCCGGATCAACCTCCAGCCCGGTGTATAACTGGATGCCGGTACGGGCTACCCGAGCGTCGGCAACGAGGTATCCATCCTGGGTACGGCGAAGGCCGTCCAAGGTGACAGTGTCGAAGAGTTGCATTGTTTGCCTCGATTGTCCTCGGCGAATGCCCCGCTCAACTGGGGCCATAGTCCTACTTGGCCTCAGACTTGAGACCGATGGAAAGCGCAGACCGCAGCAATAGAAATTCCCCGTCGTGGTATGAACCGTGGAGATCCAACTATGACGAAACTGTTCCTTGTTGTGATGTTTCTGGTGCTGGTCGGTTTCTGGAGTTCTGTCGGCGCTGTGATGTATTCACTGCTCAGCTGAGTAACGCTCAAAGGGACGGCCCCAGAACGCAGGTGGCAAAACCTTAGATTCTCGCTTATCCTCCCTCAGGCAATGGAGGTTGCCTGAGGGAGGAGCAGTTGAGTGATACGATATTCGGATTCCTGGTAGCGGCAGAACTGTCGGCACTATTCTGGGCGGGACTGCTGATTGTAGTCTTCTAACCCCCTGCCGAGTTCCCTCACTTCCTCGAAGACCTCCGGGCCGAGCTCGATCTTGCCGCGGTACGGCTGAACCTTGGAGAGGTCCATTCCCTCCGGCATCGCCCAAGTTATGGTGATGTGTGGTTGGTACTCGGGGAAGTCAGTCGCGGCGCCGAGCCGCTTGATGTCCTCATGCCGCCAGGTCAGGCGCGACGAAGCGAACTGCAGCACGATCGCGTCTCCGAACCGCTCCATCAAGCGCGGGCCGCCCTCGGCAATCGTCATCCTGCCGTTTTCGCCCCAGTAGTCCTCGCCGACCTTGATCCAGTCCATCGGTGTGCGGGTATGGATGACGGTGACGTGCAAGCCGTCCTGCACGGTGTCGAAGCCCTGCCCCTTTGCCCAGACGCGGATATCGTCGGCGTTGAGCACGTCGCGGCGGATGTAGAGCGTCCGGGGCGCGGCGTCATTCGCTGCGGCCTGCATCCGCGCCACGTTATTTCTGTTCGCTGCCTCTGCAGCCACGGAGGCTGCGATCTCCTCTTCGGTGGGCTCGTTTTCCCCAAGCGTCCCATGCGTCTTCACAGCAGCGTCGAGGCCGGGCAAGACGCCATCTTCCACCAATCGGTTGATCAGAGCCTCTGATATGGCATCGCGCGTAATGATCTCCTGCCCTGTGCCGGAGCCGACGATCGCACGAGCGGCGTCCGCCGTAGTCTTGAAGATGTCCGCACGCTCCTTCTCACTCATCTGCTCCAGAGGAGACCAGCGATAGTAGACTTTGGGGTCATTCACCCCGGCAGACCGTTCCAACGCCTCATCCAATCGGCGCATCGCCGGCTGAAACTCTAACTCTTGCATCGACTGGATGCGATCGTGGTAGTTTTTCATGTCCGAGGCGCCGGTGGCATTCATTCCGGCAGGTGACTGGCCCAGAAGGCGCGTTACAGGGATATCGGCCGCACCGGCGACAATCTGCATAAAAGCCATGAGGATGTCTGTCAGACCGGCGAGCTGCGCGCTCTTGGTCTCATATTCCTCTTCCTTGTCGAGCAACAGCGTGCCGTTGATGCCCTTGGAGGTGTTGGCCAGAGTGTACCGTTCGATGATCTTCTGACGATAAGTCTCATTGCTGAGGTTCGCCATGAAGTCCGGCACGCGGATGATATCGACCTTGGCTTCAAAAATAAGGGAAGCGATATTCCCGGCCGTGCTGTCCGCGTTCTTCACCGCGTCCAGCGTCGACTGCAGGACACTGTCACCCCAGCCCTGCCATGCGCTGGTCGTGATCTCATCGTCTGCCGGCATGGCGCCATTGAACAGCACCAGGCGCGACGGATGGATGGTCAGCTGTGTCCCGTTGGCGCCGCTGAGAACATAGTTCTTCGGCTTGCCGTACCATTCCGACTCCGGATCGCGCTCCTTTTCACCGGCGGCGAGCTGACGGCGCGTCATGACGTTCAGATAGCGCAGCCCACCTTTCTTGACGCGCTCAACGTCCAGAGGCTCGGCGGGGTTCGGCTCGCCTGTCCCGATATAGACCGCAGCGCCGCCAAACAAGCGGCCCTTCTTTGCAGCCTCAAGGATCTTGCCCTTGACATTCAGGCGCTTCTCTTCTTCCTCGATCGCCTCGATCTGTGGCTTCTTGGCCTGCCAGTCACGCCACTTTCGGCAGGCGTCCAGTGCCGGAATATCGACAATCTTCCGCGGCAGCCATGAGGTGCTGTAGGCCGCGATCAACTGCTCATCCGACAGGACCGAGTGAGCATAGAAGGACGAGGATGCCTTGTCCCGATCCGTGCCCATGCGGGAAACAAGATTGGTCAAGCTATCTCGCATGAATGCGATCACGTTGGACATTCTTGTTCCTTAGACATTGGCAAGCGTGTAGGTGCTCGCGCTTAGCAGCGCGTTAAATGCGCGGCTCGTGCTGTCCGCGTCGTCGTCATGCTTCGCTTCCGGAAAGCCTTCCAGCGATGTAAACCAGCCATCATTCCACGGAGCCCGAAGAACGAGCACGTTACCGGCCTCAGCCTGCGCCGAGAACGGGCTGAACCTCGTGACCTTGTCGCCGGATTCCGGTGTTGCCCTGACCGTGAAGCCTGCGAGCAGTTTCGTGAGATTGGTCACCTGTGACTTGCCGGCTTGCCCAGGATCCTGTGGCAGCGAGATATGTACTTCCTTGCCGTCGGCTTCGGCGGTGTTCTTGATCAGCCGCTCGACGCCGGATGGTGACAACCGGTCGCTGCAGTGGTGGGCGACGATGTATCGACCATCGGCCAGCTTGCCGATCTTGGTTCCGGCCGTCGCGTCAGGATCGTTACCTTCCGTCTTCGGGGTTGATGCCAAATCCCAGCCGCGCATCCACCGGACCACTCCGGCAGGGATCGCATCGACGACCTCGCACCATCCGCGCTGAAACAGAAGCCCCGCCGCCGGTCGGATCTTCCAGTTGCCGCCGAGAAGGCGTTCCCGTTCAACGGTCGGCTGCGCCATGAGGTTGGCGAGATAGCCGGGGTCGGCCGCCATCAGCATGGCGTTGTCGCTGAGCTTGGCAGGAATGAATGTGACAGACTTCGCCGGGATTGGCTCACCAGTCAGCGGGTTTGTATGGTGGGCCAGTTCCTCAGGACTGTCGGCCCAGATGATGGAATCGCCTATGCGGATGAACCACCGAAGAACACCGGCCCGCTTGGGGATGGCTAATCCGGTCTCCTGATCAATCCACCATGCAATGAATTCGGCAACCCAGCTATCCGCGTCGGGATTGCATGTCGCCCGCACATATGGCCGGATACCGCACATCGAACGGTTACGGCTGAGCATGTACCAGAACTGCTTGGCGCTGAAATGCGTCAGCTCGTCGAAGCAGATGAGCGGGATCTGAGACCCCTGCCAATTATAGATCGTCTTCTCGTGCTCGAGGTGGGCGAACGCCACCCCTGCTCCTGACGGGAATGTCCAACTCAGGTCCGGCGCCGAGCGCGGCGTGGCGCTCAGGTGAGGATAGAGCTTTTCGCTTTCGTCCCAGAGACCGCCCTCATTGCGAACCTGCGTCAGGTTCCGACGGAAAAACACTGCGCCGAATGCCGGATTGCTGACGTGCCTTAGCGGCTCCATCAACAGCGCCCATGTCTTCCCGCCGCCAGCCGCGCCGCCATATATGGCGATGTCTGCGGGAGAGCTTAGGAACTGCGTCTGCGGCCCGGGCTGCGGCCTGATTATAGTCTGGGCTGCCGCGCCCTTCTCATCCCCTGCCATTGTCGGGCAACTGGAAGATCGTCACCGGCGATACTGGAACCGGCAAGTCCTTTCCGTCCTTCCCTGTCAGCTCGCGCCGGTTGGTATAGACGCCGCCAGATTCCTCTGCCGCTTGCTTATAGAGTGACGCCGCGAGCCCCATGTTTCCCATCGTCTCGGCTTTGTCGGCCATGCGCTGGAGAGCGCGAAGCCTCACCGCCCGGTGACTTATCGCAATCGATGCAGTGTCTTCGAGGAAGGTCTTGCGAGTTTCTTCGAAGAGGGCACGCCACTTATCTGCGATGTTGGACCCTGCCTTCTTTGTCGGGTCGTAGCCTTCCACCGACTGGCGTGTGATGGTTTCGCCAAATTCCTTCCTGACCGCCTCGACGACTACAGACGGCGTGTCAAAACACGCGAGGCTCTGCACGATGAAGGTTTTCACAGCCTCCGGTAACTTTCCGTTCGCCATTGGTGTGTCAGGCTCCAGTCAAGGTAAGCTATGGGGGATTAAATGAAGGTATGGGCAATTGTCGGCGATGCTAACACCAGGAAGTCATCGGCAATTCGGGGATTGACTGGCGCCTGGAACCGGCAAGCTGACTGGCGGCTGGCACTCTCTAACAATGCAGAGATCAGAGTCTTCGTTGAGATAAGCGCTCCTCAGGAGCGGAGGCCCAAAGCTCTACCGCCGCCTGATTTCGTTGCGATGGTGCAGAGAGAAATCCAAGGCGCAGACACTACCCATCTCATCGTCGCGCTGCGCCATGATGCTACCACTACCTGCCCGCACGACGCTCTCGCCTATCTCGACCATTTCGTGAACGTAGCGAAATGGCGGATCGAAGGAATTTGCTTAACTGGAAATAGGCGACCGGTGACGCCATTCATCAGGTTCGACCCCAACGCCTTCACTGTTAACGTGGATTATGATCCGTATGACGCTTCGAATGTAGTCGCCCGCCAGATCCGATCGCGATGGGGGTACGCCTAAGCCACCTTCAACTGACACGTCCCGCACACATGGCCGGTGCTGGCGCGGGATATCTCTGGCGGTCGGTTTGCTGCGTCTACGAGAGCACGAACGTTTGCGGCGTCTGCCCCATAACGACGGACGACGCCGACGAACTCTTCGACGTCATGTGACCGAAGCCCAAAAGCTGGACTACCGTTGCGGCGAAACTTCGGAGCGCCGAACGCATCGCGCTCTTGTCCTGCATGGTATAGCTCGTGTTCGATCAGCGCCATAAACTCCGCATCCGAGCAGGTCGAGGCGTAATGGGCATCGAACGTCAGCAGGAAGTCCGGCACGTCGCCGAACCATTGCTGTAACTGAAGCTCGGTCCTGGCGCGCGACCACTTGCCGGCCGGCGGCAATCCCATTTCGCACTGACCGATGATCCGGCGGCCATGTCTCCCATTGGGGACATTCGTCCATAAGGCGCCGATCGAGGCGAAGCGCAGGTGAGCATGATCCTCGTTTACGAGGTTGGCGGCCTCGTCAATGAAGGTGGACCGGGCCCACTCTACCAGATCGGGAGCGGGCTCAAAGCGGATGGATGTATCCTCGATCATCTCTTCCGGTGGGATTGGGCGTTTTGGCATTTCGGCCATCACCGGCTCTTGCCTTTCTTCTCGACCAATGCGTTGATCTGCGCGGGTTTGGGTTTGATGTGGGAGGGCGGAATGACGCCACAGGAAGTTCAAGAACTTATTCAACGATACCTGGCGGATGCAAACGCTGAGAATGCCACCGGCACCCATCGCGGTCTCGTGCTGGTATGGGCATCGATCATTGACGATGTTCTGATGAGAATGCTGAATGAGCACTTCGTTGCGCTTAACCCACGGCAGCGAGATGCGCTCTTTGGCCCGAACGGGCCACTGAACGAATTTAGCAGCCGGACAAAAATGCTACGTGCTCTTGGAATCCTGCATAGTGACGAGGTCGCCGTTATCGATGATCTGAGGAGGATCAGGAATAAATTTGCTCATGCCCTGGGTATTTCACTGAATGAGCCAGAGCTTTCACTTCAGTGCAACAATTTTGGAAACACGATGACGGGGGAGATGGGGATTGGCGACCCAAAGCTCAAATTTTCAGGCGGATGCGGCTCATTGCTGATGCTGCTAATCAACCGCCTCAGCCGGATCACCAGGGCCGCCGGTCTGCCAGATACTCGTGAACTGCCGGAGCGCGCCTATGGGACGCCTGATGGGAACGGAGGCGGGCCGTTGTAGGCCTCGCCTCCTATTGCATCAGCTGGCCTTATCGAAGGTCAGCGAATAGACTGCGCCGATCTCGAACTGGTCAATGGCCGACGGGTTCGTGATGGTCATGGAAAGCTCGCCGGACGGCGTCCACTTCGACCAATCGCCATTGCTTTCTGGCAGGCCCTGCAGATAGCTGCCGAATGCGGCGGCCATCTTGACCTCGACGTTCACCGCGTCAGGCTGACCGGTAGCGCGGTGGTTGATTTCCTTCACGTAGAACATTGCCTGTACGCTCATGCGTCTTCTCCTTTTTGATTTGCCGGAAGCCGCCGGCGCGGGAATGGTTGCAGGCGCCGGAATCGAACCGACTATCTCGCGGTTATGAGCCGCGTGGCTTACCGTTTGCCCTGCCTGCGTGAATGGTTGCCGAGCCATGCCGTGGCATGGGCGGGATAGATGTCACCCTCTCGGCAGAACGAACAAGCCTTGGCTTGCCGTTGAACGGAGGCGGGAAGGGACGACCGGGCACGAACCCCAATCTTCACGAACGACTGCCCGCCTTCCCGATCTCTGCCAATCTACCCTCAATATAGGGAGTTGATGTCCCATTGCGTTGGCGTACTCTGCTACCGCTGGGTTAGAGGGGACGCCATGCCGGAAGCAGCGAGAAATCTGAACACGGACGAAAGATTAGCCTACATACTGCAGATGCTCATCGAGCTTTCCGCCATCGCTCGGGCTCGCCAATACACGATGCTTGAATACCTGATCAGCATGGCAATTGCCGAAGCGAGCGATGTGCTCCGCGGAGTGCGGCCAACTACGCCGCTTCCGCCTAGGGACTAGGTTCGAACCGCTCGATACAGCAGGTATTCGATAATCGACATGTGCCCGCGCTCTCGGTTGCAGCCGCCACACGACAGCACGAGGTTCTCGGCTGTGAATGGACCCATATGAACCAGCGGGATGCGGTGATCCACTGGTACCGCCGGCATTCAGCTGCTCTTTTCCGATGAGACTGCAAAGGACGCATTTCTTCTATGGAGCGGGAGGCGGATTTTCTCCCCGGTGGGCCGTCGAGTATTCCCTTTGCTCATAGCAAGGTCCGACTGAACGCCCAAATCACGCTGCGGAATATAGGTGATTTGCGCTCCTGCGGCAAGCCTCCATCTCTTGGTCCATGGCCTTAAGTTCGTTGAGAATCAACAAAACATGTTGACGACTGGCAGGTGAGAGGCTGTCGATCGCTGCTTCGGCGAGGATCCTCAGCGGCATCTTCTTCCGCTTGCCTTTTGGGAATATCAGGCCGAGGCGCTTGTTGAGCGCGTTGCGACGGTAGGACTGAGCTTTGATCAGCCGCTCCTCGCGCTCGCGCTCCCATACCTGCTGCTTCTCGAAATCTGCGAGCATGAGGCCACCGATATCGGTATCCCTGAAGACGATAGGGCCACGATCCGGCGAGGGCCGCATGAAGCACATGACGCCCTCGACACCCCTAACCCGTTCAAAGTCGCGCTGGTGGATGTTGACGAATGCGTATCCGATGAGGAGCGGGAAGCGCTTCTCCCGCATTTTGTTCGTCCGCTGGTGCTGAGTGATGGCCCAGAACGACGGCATGTAAACGTCGATGCCTTCGTTTCGCAGATTGCGCTCGACAATGCTTTCGCCCTTGCGCCGCACCCGGTCAGCCTTCTGTTCTTCCGTCTCATCGTTCGCCGGCTCAAGGACACGCGCCATCCGCTGAGAGCCAGGCACCGTGCGCACCGCATACCAGTTTGTTTCCGCCATCTTCATTCCCTCGTGTTCGAGCCGCCGCTCGGGATTACCTATCTGCATCAGTAGTGTGGGCACGCATTGCCCTCAGTCCGGGCGCTGG
Source organism: Neorhizobium sp. CSC1952 (assembly GCF_030378245.1). Classification (NCBI taxonomy): domain Bacteria; kingdom Pseudomonadati; phylum Pseudomonadota; class Alphaproteobacteria; order Hyphomicrobiales; family Rhizobiaceae; genus Neorhizobium; species Neorhizobium sp. CSC1952. The sequence goes on from NZ_CP128416.1 coordinate 4,682,996, forward strand.
CGCATCCTCATTGGGAACTACCGCGGCTTGGCGGTAGTTCGGGGTCTTCAATGGTCACAAGATCGGAAATGCCATGGAAACCCGGAAAGCGGGTCGGAGCAGCGACCGTCCGAAACCAAAGTTTGGAGGCGGCAGCATGATACTGATCGGATGCTGCGTAGCGGCGGCGATAGTAGGTATATTCATTGGCGTCATCGTCATTTATGGCGGGCTCCAAGCTGCTCTTTAGCGCTGGTGTTTGAGGTGCCGAGGTATTCGCCGTGCCGCTCATCGGCATGCCTCCATGATCGCCTCGGTAGCCGCAGCAGCCTTCTTCGGATTACACCGGCCCATCTGGAGCCGCCGGGTCTGGTGGCACCAATCGCACATCGGTTCCGTCGCGCCGGGATTGTCTCCGGCGACACAGGCCTTGATGTATCTGGCCTTCCGCGTTTCGTAGGCGCCGCAGACGCAGCGAACCACCCAATTCTGGCCATTGGACGAGACGACCTCAGCAGCGATGCCGATCACCGTCAGACGACCGATCTTGATGCCTTTGAGATCGATGAACGCCGGCTGGCCGAGCTCCTGCGCCGTCGGGGCGCGGGTCATAAGTGGATCGCTCGAATGAACCTTGCCGGCCAGCGTCGGCGCCCATTCGAAATGCTCCCCCTTCGCCGCTACCCGGCCGGCAACCTTGTCACCAGGAAGAAGCGGCGCAACGGAATCCATGTCTACGCGAGCGAGCCGGGTCATTCGATCCACCCTTCCCTGAGAGCTTTACCCACCAGTGCCGGGCGGCCATAGCAACCGGTCTTGATACCGGCTCGGTTGAGCGCCGCCCGCACTGCCGTGGGCGTCGTCCCCATGATCTCAGCCATCTCCTCGGCAGATTTGCCGAACGAGGCCCAGCGGATGCACTCCAGCTCGCGCGGGCTCACCGGGCATAGCGGTGAAGATTTGTTTCGCTTTCCGAACCGGAAGTCCGGTTTGTCGCTACTCGTTACCGCAATCATCTGAAGCTCCTTTCGGAACGCTCCAATTCGGAGCGGAGGTATTCTTCTCGGGTTTGAGGTTTCTGCAGGTGAGCAAGGCCGTTCGGCTTGGGAGGCGGCTTGTCGGGAGGCCGTGCTGGCTGATCCTTCCAGCGGTCGTCGGACAACCACTTGACCGGGGAGCACCACTGGCGATCGTCGGTTTTGGCGGCATAGGCACGGACGCCGACCATGATCTCGTCGAGGCTGGCGCGCTTGATGGCTTGGGAGAAGGCTCTTTCTGCCGAAGGCCTGCCCGTCTTGTTGGGGTATGCTTCCCAAAATTCCTCGAAAGGAAGATCGACTTCAGGCGCGCGCGCGTCTTCCGAAGGATCTGTATCTGTCTCTGTATCTGGTGTTGCGCTTGCGTTCGCTTGCGTTCGTTTGCGTTCGCGCCATTCCCTTGCGCGTTCGGCAGCGCCGTCTTCTCGCTTCGGCTGCCTTTTCTCCCAACTGGAGAACCTGCCATTGGCGATCATACCCTTGTCTTCCATGGCGGCGACAATGGCTTCAACGTTCTCGGGCTCGCAGCCGTAGAAATATGCAAGGCCTTCGGCGTCATAGCCTTCGATCGATCCGCGGTCGGCTGCCTGGGAGGCACGATCCATCAACGCCCAAGCCACCGCCACGGCGATCCCAGGAGCCACGCCGGCACGCTTCGCGATGCCAAGCCATTTCGGATCTGTCGGAGCGCCATGCCAGGAGCGGAACCAGTCGGTCATTTCCACACCTCGACGTCGATATTGTAGGCTGCCTTGATGATCTTCTGGACGCGCCGGAAGTCTCGAGTGATCACGCCTTTCACGTCGACCACTCGGAATCGGCTGTCCTGGTCGTGGTCTATGAAGGCAAAGTCGGCGCGATAGCTCCCGATGATCTTGCCGTTGACGATCAGGTTGAATTTGCGCTGGCGCTCGAAACCGGAGATCCGGCCAGTGCGCTCAAGGAGCCTCAGTTCGCCGTAGACTTCCGCCTCGCGCTTGCTGTCGAAGGTAATCCCGTCGACAACTGTCTTTCGGGCGCCGAACTTGTTCCCGCGCTTCGGCTTTGCCATCGCATCCTGGTACTGCTTGGCGGACATGCGTTCGGTCATGCCGGCCTCCCGTGTCTCGCCGAGAAGCCAAATCTCTCTTGAGCTGCAAGTCGTACGATTGCAGCAGATTCCCGATCGTCGAAAGACCCGAGAAAAATCCTCTTCCGATCAACAGTAATTTCAGCAACCCATCTGTTGATCTGCTTATGGTAATGGACGCCGCAAACGCCGCTTGTATTCGCGCGGCTTAGTGTCTGGTTTCTTGTATTGCCGGCAGTATCTACTTCGCGAAGGTTGATCGGCCGATTGTCCATCCGATCGCCATTTATGTGGTCGATCTGATCCGCCGGCCATTTTCCAGTATGAAGCAGCCAAACGATCCTGTGGGCTCGATACCTTCGGTTGAAAATGCTCCCGCGGAGATATCCTCTTCCGTTGGTATCGGTGAAAGCCTCCTGACCGGCGAACCGCCGATTCCAGAAGTTCGCGTTTCCTTGCGCGCCGCGCTTTCCGCCTTCGCTAAAAAGGTGCGGGCCACGAGGTTTCCAGAACAGCTTGCCAGTCTCGGTATCGAGATGAAGTAGCTCAAAAACGTCTTCGAAAGACAATTCAGACATTATCGCCTCGCTGCGCGGGTGCAGGCGCGGATGTCGCGCAAATCGGCACGGGGACGGCCATTCTCGACCTTGTCGGAGTACTTCCGGTCCATCCGCTCATTAATGAGCCGGTCAGACTCGTGCTCGGGGATGCCGAGGGCTTCGCTGATGGCGATCGTATCGGGCCCGTGGCGTTGATAGGCTTCGGAGAAGGTCATGCGATCCCCCTCCTCTCGCATTCCACTCCGGCATGCCCGTCAGCGATCTTGAAAGGGAAAACGAGAAAACACAGATCATACGATGGCGCTGCGCCGCAGCGCTTTCCTTGTTGATCACCAACGTTTTCAGTGAGGTAGAAATGACCCCGAAGATGTTCGACCGACCGGTTTATCTCAAAGAGAAGAAAGGCATCGTCCGTGAGATAACCACCCTCGATGATGCTATCGATTTTCTCGAGGATTGGCCCGAACGCGACAGAGACCTCATCCATGAGGTCACCCTCAAGACCTGCTTCATGGCCCACGACGGACATAAGCCGCTTAACGTGGCGCGGGACGCAATGCGGGCCTTCGGAAAGAAGAAGGGCATTCTCGTGAAGGCGCCGGCGGTCCAGCCCTGGATGATCGGCGGAACGACGGGCGGCGGACGAATTTCCGCTTGATCGTTCCCGGAACGAGGAGAGGCTGCAATTGCGGCCTCTCTGATGACGCCACGAGGTTTCGCAAAGGGTCATTATGCCACCTCGCGTCGATGTGACATATGCTCTAGTCTGCCTCCGACATTTGAAGGACAGACTTGATGCAGACGCCTTGGACGAAACCCGTCGTTGTTGCTGTCGGCGAGCCCCCGGTCGAGACGACGGTGGGCACGACACAGGACGCGTCCTGGGCTCTCATTGAGGATTGGCCGATCGAGGAAGGCCCGGCACTGACGCGCGCCCTGGCGATGTGCGCAGGCGTTTTGGAACGCAAGAACAAGCCTGACGAGGCTAGAAGCGCATTTGTAGAGGCTGCCCGAGAGGCTGGCGTGCTGGTAAGTGCGTAACACCATCAGGCTGCCACCTCTTCGCGTTCGAAGATGTCGAACATCGTCGGGGTGGCGATTTCCCGCTCCATCGCCTGCAGGTACTTGATGCCGTCGAGGAAATATCCGGGATTAAGTTCGGAGGCGCGGCCGCGGCGGCCAAGCTTGAGCGCCCGATACGGGACCGTGAACAACCCGCCGAACGGATCGAAGACGAGCTCGCCCTCATTCGAGAACCGCTTGATCAGGCGATCGACGATATCGAACTGCAGGGGGCAGATGTGGTTTTCCAGACCCTTCTTCGTCTGGTCGCCGTTGAGCGTCCGCATCCGGTTCACATCGTGCCAGGTGAAGGCATCGTGCGCGCCGGGCGCCAGGCTCATGAACGTCGAAGGCAGAGCTCCGCGCTTTTCCAGCGCTTCGCCGATCTGGATATGCGTCTCGTAGTCGTAGACGTTTTTCAACGTCCATTCGGTGAAAGCCTTGGCCAACATGTCGGGCCCGAGCGCTGCAAGCTCCTCCGGCGTCAGCAGCCGATCGCCGGATGACCGCCAGAACGCATGAGCGTCCACCTGCCACCGGGCACGGGTATAATCTTCCTTGTCCTTGATAACGCGCTCATCGGCATAGGCCTTCGAGGTGTCGGACGGCAGTTTGCGGAAGAGCAGAATGTATTCGGGCGAGCCGACGCCCATCTTCGTCCCGTCTTTGCAATTCTCTGTCCAGCCCAGGCGATAGGTCTGGTTGTTCTCGCGCACCACGTCGGTGTTGACGGTGATCATGCCCATGTAGGCGAAGCCGTGTGACATGGTGTGGAAGAGCGTTCGGGCGTGGAACGGATTGACCGTCGGCATTCCCATGCCGGTGACATTGCCGAACAGGATCCGGTCCTTGGTGTGGCAGGCGTAGACCCGGCCGGGCTTGAGGATGCGCAACAGCTCCGGCGTCAGGAAATCCATCTGCTGGAAGAAGTGATCGTCGTTGTCGGTATGGCCGAAGTCGTTGTAGCTCGGCGTGTATTCGTAGTGGTTCGAGAACGGGATAGAGGTTACGATCAGGTCGACGGAGTTGTCAGCGATCAGCTTCGTCTCTTCGACGCAATCATTGTTGGCAACCTGCCAGCCGTCGCCCCTCGCCTCGATCCGTTCCACCCCGATCGTGCGGGACAGAACCTCCGCTGCGGAGAGCTTGTCCAAGCCATGCTGGCGGATGATCTCGCTCATATTCTCGACCATGCGATTGTGAGCCTCCCATTTCGCCTGCAGCGCGCGGAGGACTTCCCGCTCGCTCTCGGCGTAGATGATGTGAATTTCGACCTCATAGACCTGCAGGAATCGGTAGATGCGGTGCAGCGCCTGGATGAAGTCATTGAACTTGAAGCCGATGCCCAGGAAGATTGCCTTGTGGCAGTGGCGCTGGAAGTTGCAGCCGGAGCCGGCAATCACCGGCTTGGCGGCGAGGTATTGGAACTTGCCATTGCTGAAATCGATGATGGCGTCCTCGCGGGCGTCGAGGTCCTGGCTGCCGTAGATCGACACGGCCGTCGGAACGGCCTTTTCGATCGCGCGGCGCTCGTCCTCGAGGTCATGCCAAATGATGAAATGATCCTCTGGCGCTTCGGCCAGGATCTCGGTCATCTTGGCAATTCGGGCATCAAGCGTGTCGCGCTTCTCGCGAGATGCGGAGACGACGCCGACGGCCGTGTCCCTGAACAAGGCAGACTGGCCGTCGCGATCGACACCGCCGTCGGCGATGTTCGACTGAACCTCGTGATAGATGACCGTGAACGGCGGGAGGTCGTAGCCTTCAGCCGAATACCCGAGGTCGGCCGGCGACTGCAGGAAGATCGCCCAGGAGTTCAGCCACAGCCAGAATTCCTTTTCCTTATGAGGATAGAGCGTCAGGTTGTTCGCCTGGGTGCTGTCACGCTGGAAAAAGCGGGTGAGCGCCTGTCCGGTGTCCATGATGCCCAGGAAGCCTGCATAGTGGATCAGCTCCTTATACCGGTTCGGGCTGGGCGTGGCCGTCGCGACAAACCGGTACCTCACGCCGTCGAACAGCGAGAGGAACGTCTGATAGGTTTTTGAGCCGTAGGACCGAAGAACCGAGGCCTCGTCCAGGGTGACGGCGAGGAACTGGTTCGGGTCGATCTTTCCGTCCCTGACCGTCTCGTAATTCGTCATATAGAGGCCGGTTTCACCAGCTTCTTCGATGCGGCGGATGAACTTGATATCGACGCCGAGCATCTGGCCGTCACGGCGGAACTCCTGACGGACGCCGAGGGGAAGAACGATCAGCCCACGGCCACCGGCAACCTTTGTCACCAGCCGGAGAATTTCAATCTGGATGACCGATTTGCCGAGACCGAACGCCGCGAAGATCGCGCGCTTTCCGCCTCGCACCGCCCAAACGACGATATCGCGCTGGTGGAGCTTTAAGATCGGGTTTACGTCTTGCGGATCAACGTGCAGGCCTGAGACCGGAGCGAGCTTAATCTTGTTCTTGAGGAAGTCGACGTAATTCATTCGACCGCCTCCTTAACGTTGCAGAAAGAGCCGCACCCCATAAGAGTAGGCGTGATTTCAGCGAGGACGGCATGCCCTTTAACATCGGCCAGATTTACAATCGCGTCGCGGATATCCACGGCGTCTACAACGGGCAACAGCGCAGCGGCATCATCACTCCCGCCAACACCCCCATCATTTTCATCATAAGCGGCGAGGAAGGACGCCAGCACGGTTATGCCGATCGCTGGAGAGGCGATGGTGTCTTCGAGTACTTTGGCCAAGGTCAGGTCGGGCCGATGGAAATGAAGTCTGGCAACCGAGCTATTGTGGATTCTTGGAAAAACGGTGAAGCTATCCACCTGTTCACGTCGGTGCCCGGCGGGCTTCGCTATGATGGTGAAATGGTCTACGAGCGTCACCATTACGAACGCGCGCCAGATCGCAATGACGAGATGCGAGATGCAATCGTTTTCGAATTGCGCCGCGTAGGAGACGTCGTCGTCAACATCGAACACGTCGAACCGATTTTGCCGAATGCGGAAGTCGATATTGAAGAGCTTCGCCGCCGAGCATTCGAGGCTGCAGAGCCAACTCCCGAACGCGTCCCTGTAGAGCGCAGTGTCTTCGCTCGGAGCTGCGACGTTCGAGACTACGTCTTGGCTCGCGCCGGTGGGCAGTGCGAGCATTGCCGGCGTCCAGGACCTTTTGAACGCGCCAACGGCAGCCTCTACATCGAATGCCACCACGTGCATCGTCTGTCCGACGGCGGCCCCGACAGCCCTTGCAACGTGATCGGAGTATGCCCCGACTGCCACCGGCACGCTCACTTTGGGGTCGACCGGCTTGACTTCAACCAGCGCTTGATTGAGCGGTTGCGAGAAGTCGAGCCGCGCCGCAGAAGACCGCGCCCTAGGCAACGCGCAGCTTAGATAATCGAAAGGTCTCGGGCGTCTCATCGGAGGCTCACATCAATAGCGGCTGAACGGATCCGTCGGCGAAGACGGCATCCATTGGGGTGTCCGCGGTAGGTTCATCGCCGGCCCAGCCGTTCGGCCAGGTACCGAGAGCGATCAATTCGCGGATGCGGGCTTCCTCTCCCGCATCGATGAGATCGACTTCTGGACGGCCAATCTGGCGAGCGGACAGGTTAATTTCGGCTTGGATCGACAAGACACGATCGAGCGCCATCCGCCTGGCTTCGAAGGTGAGCGGCCCCATGCGCTGCTTATTCTTCGCCGTGGCAATATCGCCGTTGGCATCGATGCCGGTTTTCTTGAGCCGATTGCGCGGCTCGCGCAGTTCGCGGTAAAGCGGTTTCAGGCCGAGCAGAGGGGCGATGTAAGACCAGTACGGAACGCGGATAACAGTCTCGAGCCCCAAGTCGCGAGCAGCGAGCGGGCAACCGTTGCATCCGGTTCGAGCGTTGACCTCTTGCGCCTCGTCGCCACCATAGGCATCCACGAGGGCCGAGGTATCCCAGGCGCCGTACTCTTCCATCCGTGCGTATATCTTGAGCCAGTCGAAGACATTGCAGACGCGCCAGTGAAGGATCGGGGCGAGCGTTGCGATCCGACCACGGATACCCTTGGCCTCAGGAACGACCTGCTGATACCAGCCCTGCCCGCACTCAGCGCCGTCCTTGCCGCAGGACATGGCAATGCGACCATCGCGTACAGCGCTCTCGCCCTGCCGAACTCCGGTAATCATGAGGATAGAACCGTCGAGCTCGTTGATCCGACGCTCCAACGCCGCCGTCATCGGGTCGACCTTGATCTGCCGGGTACACCAACGAAAGGTGTTGTTGTTCGGAGGCGGGACACCACGACCGAGCATGTAAACGAGGAAGCGCTGATCCATCGGGGCGCACACGGTCTCGCAATGAATCCCGCGAGCCCGGAGGCGATCGAGCAGACGAGCAGCGGCGATCGCAAGCGGCGGGAGCTCCATACGGGTATCGGCATAAAGGACGGTGATCGTCTTTGGTGGATCAAGCCGGCCGGCATCCATCAGGTGCATTATGACGGTCAGTGTCGCGGTGCTGTCTTTGCCACCAGAGAAGGCAAACACCCAATGGTCGTGAGCGGGACCATAGGCCTGCATCGACTGGAGCGTCATCTCGACTGCCTCGTCATAGACCAGGCGCTTAACGCCTTCGAATAGGGTCGGCTGATGGATGCTCATCGTTGGTCATCCCCTTTCAATTCCGGGCAAATCCAGTCCGCCCTATCGGCCCATTTCTTGGCCCGGGCGCGCCACCGCTTGGCGATGCGCAGCCGCCTCAAAGGAGGCAATCTTTTGATCCAGCGAAGCCAGACGGGCGCGGAGTTCTCGTGCTTCAATTTTGCTCTCCTCGATCAGAGCCGCCCGTAAGGCGTCCATTTCATCGCTATCGATCCGGCGCGCCGTGCCTTCCCAGATCGAGCGGGCGCGACGGGCGGTAAATTTCTTGGTGACGCGCGGTGAAATGAACCGCACTGCTTCATAGAAAATGTTGTCGAGTTTGACGTACCGCTGGAGCGGCCACGCATCCCTCATCAAGTTTTTAGCCGTCAAAGTCGGACTCATTACCTTCTTCCTGTCAGCTACTTCCTTGGGGCGAGAACCCAAATCCTTGTCGTTGAAACCCAACACCTTGTCGGCCTCCTGCGCTAAACCTGATCTCGTTCCACGGAGACTTCAGATGTGCAGGACCGATATTGATGGAGAGGGAAGCACTGACGCCAATCAGGGCATTTCCCTCTCCGGCTCAGGACGCCGCCTGGATGCCGTAATTCCCTTCCCTCGCAGGGCTAAATCCGCCGCTTGCCCTGCCGCCGAAGACACTCCGCCGGTGTCTTCGGCCCCGTTCGAACCCCTTGGCCCTCTCGTCCAAGCCGTCGTGATGCGGCTCAAAGACGATAGGGTGAGGATCAAAGTGATGGCTGCCGGTCCACGGGAGGAGGAGACGGACCGGCAGCCCTGACGGAGGTGTGATCAGTCCCCGCCCGCCAGTTTTGGAAACTCAGTCCCGATTTCGTCCTTTGCCTGCTCGCACCTGGCTCCAACGATGCAGAAGATCACCGCGCAGCCGATACAGATCAGGGCGAAAGCAATTCCAATGGTGACGAATGCCGCGGTCATGCGACCCTCCCCGTTTGGATTTCCACGTGCCGATGAATGATGTTGAGCCCGCCGTCGGACCGCTGTCGCAATGCTTTGCGCCGGCGGATTTCGGCTTCGGCTTCTTCCCGGTTCCGGCCAGAGACCGGGCCGAGTTCGGGATCGACGATGATGCAAGTGCCGTCGTGGGTGACCAGGATGCTCATGCCATCTCCCTTTCCCGCATCGCGACCTTGCACGAATGGCAGTGGTCGATCGTTCCCGAGCGACACATGTCGCGGTGCTGGCAATGAGGTCTGAGGTTGAAAGAGGCCGGAGCGGATTGTCTGACGAGCGCTCCGGCCGTTGCAGCGGAGGATTGTTCGCGGTCTACATGATCGCCTCCTGCGTTGGCGGCGGCGCTGCCCGACCTATGGGGAGTTACGCGCTCGGCGCTGGGGAGAACCGTCGCTACAGCCGCGACGGCGTCGTTTTCGGAAAAGGTGTCGGGGATGCCATGTGCATTCGCGGCGGCATCCCCTACCGGTGCAGCGGCCGCAGCCGACTGCTCCTTGCCTCCGGTTCGGCAATCGTCAGCAAAGCCGACCATCGAGGCGCGCTGACGCTCGCTCTCCTCAGAGGCCCTACTAGCCGGATCATCAGAAACAGCGGCGATCTCGTCCGCAGCCTCCTCCCCGACGTTCGCCACGGGATTGGTGCGGGTCCTCTCGGATACCGCCTCCGCCGCCTTGCGCGGGGATTGAAGAGCCTTTGCAGGACCGTTGCCAAACTTTGTGGCGACTGCATCCGCAAGGGCTTTGTTCTCTGCGCGAGCGTCTTCGGAGATCAGGCCAGCATCGGCCATCTCGTCGATGAGGACTTTGTGGTCGTCCATGTCTTCCGACATGCGCTGGCGACGGCGTTCCTCTCGGGATGCCGGTTTTACCTCGTCCGGTTCGAACATCTCGAACTGAGGGATCATGCCAAGTGCAGCGAGGTAGGAATCGAGGATCATCTCCTCTTCCGTGCGCTCCTGCTCATCCTTCTTCCGGAGCGCGATGACCTTTTTCATGATCTTCGTGTCGTAGCCCATGGCTTTGGCCTCGCCGTAGACATCCTTGATGTCGTCGGCGACGGTCTTCTTTTCCTCTTCGAGGCGCTCGATGCGCTCAATGAAGGCGCGGAGTTGGTCGCGGGCTACGCCTTGTGCGTTCGTCATGCTGCAGTCTCCAGCACCGGTGCAAAATCAGATGGACGGATGTCGAGACCGCGTTCGCGAGCAGCTTCAAGAATGGCCGGGATATGCCAGTGGGGCACGACACCGCCGGTCCCGCCTTTCTCTTTCGGCATGCGCCATCGCATGACGGTGTGCGGCTGGACGTTGGTCACCTCAGCGAGAGGCTTCAAGCCCTTGAACTTCTTGATGATCGTGTTTGCCGGTTCGCATCTCATACCAGCAATGTACGTTATTCATACAGTTTAGGCAATAGTGAATGTACGATTTTCCTAAATGCATGTTTTTCGGGCTTGTGCGAAAATTGTACAATGACTGACGCACCGACCGACATGTATCTGGATTGGATCCGGGAAGCCCTGAAACAGCCGGGCAAAACTCAGGTAGGCCTTGCCGCCCACCTCGGGATCGCGCATCCGCAGATCACCCAGCTTTTGAAAGGCAAGCGGAAGCTCAAGGTCAACGAAATACCGAAGATCGCCGCATATCTTGGCGTTGACCCGCCAGGTGGTGAGATCAAGCCTTCTTCATCGAAGTGGGTGCCGGCACGAAAGGCCGGGATCGTCGCCGCCGGCCTATTTCGTGAAGTCGACGAATTCGACCAGTCGGAGCCGGAAGAGATCACCGTTCCGCGCGATGAGAATTTCCCGAACGCCAGGCAGCTCATATTCGACGTGGAAGGTGACAGCATGAACGAGCTGAAGCCGCGCCCGATCCTGCCAGGCGATACGGTCGTCGCCACCGCCTACGAGGATATCGCCGGCCGTGTCGTGCTGAGAGATGGAATGGTGGTTGTCGTCCAGCGCACCCGCGACGGCGGCCACATGCGGGAATGGTCGGTCAAGCAGATCGAGATCTACGAAGACCGGACGGAGTTTCATCCTCGATCGAGCAATCCGAAGCACAAACCAATCATCGTGCATCGGCAGTTCGATACTGACGACGGCGTTTCAGTCGAGGTAATCGGCTTGGTCAGGATGGTGCTGAATACGTTGCCTGGATTTTGAAAGGCATTGAACGCTTATGTAGATGCTTTACCTAGTCCAGCCTGAAAAGCGGAACGATGCTGCCTTTAGTCAGTTTCCTGCAAGGCACGCGCATATACTGGATGAAAATTAACTTTTCAATCTCCATATTATGTGTGATAGCTGCCCATGGATGCGGATCCGTATCGATGGGTATGAACCCAAAGGTAGCGACATGTTAAAATCGGTCAGCAAACGGCAGATAGTCCGCGCCACGGCCAAACCGTCGCGAGACAAGTTTGGCTCCAAGTGCATCTACTCTAGCTGCTACACTCTTGAGCCGCCGCTAGTTGAGGATGCATGGGACACGCTTAGTGAGGATACGTTCGCGCTTGAGATAGCAGCGTACCCGAAGCTCTTCCATAGGGCGTTCATCGCTGAAATGAGGAAGCGCGCTAAGCATGCGTAAGCCGCGCGGCCCTTCAAGGCCAAAAACAACAGCGCGGCAGGATGACGTCAAAGAAGGCGATGTCCTGCCGCCTGCCCCAGAGGGCATCCCCCCGGCTCTATACGCCGAGATAATTGCTCAAATTAATCAATACACTGACAGACCGGATTTACTTATTGAGGTCATCGAAAAGCATGACCCCGGGTTCATCAAAGCGATGAACGATGAGGCGCGTGAGTTTTCGAAAAAGTCGCGCACATCGCGTTTCAACTTTGGGCGCGCTCAAGCCTACACGGCACTCGCCATCCAAGTCTTGGCAGCGATTGCTGTTCTCGCAGGCCTGGGATGGCTTGTATACAGCCAGAAGCTCACCTTCGGAAACGGGTTGGCGATCGGCATCATATATGCAATCACCCAGTCAGGGACCTCAGGCTTCACAAAGATCGTCAGCCAGATAGCGCAGTTGATAAAAGGTCGGAACTGACCAAACGAACCATTCCGACTTCTGCGTTTTTTTCTAGGCTGCGAAGCTTCGCTTTCCTTTTAGTTCGAATTCCGAGCAAGCAGCACCGATCTCCTGCAGCAGCCACCGCTTCGGCTCCTCGCACATCCGGCTTACCCCCTCCCCGTCGATGAAGTTCATCACCGGCAGGACGCGGAAATCGTCTTCGTCGCCGACTGGCGCGAAGGCGACCAGCTTGAAGCTGTACCCAGGAAACCGATTGCCGAGGTAATGCTCCATCCTCTCCCTTGAGTTGGTGATTTCATGCCGCCGGTCGAACGGTGGCACGATGATGAATTCCAGCACTTCCCTATCCATAACGCTTTCCTCCGCTGATCGCGAAAAGGCGGCCGATCACGCTTTCACAGTGGCCGCAAAAGAACGGCAGGTTGTCGAGGTAGCCCTCCTCCGCCAACGCACACGGATCGTCCGGTAACTCGGCACCAGGTGGCGGCTCCAAGAGCCTTGAACTTTCACGCAAGCAATTCTCGCAACGGATGTGCAGCCGCACAGGCGACTGTGATCTCGCTAACTCCAGCCCCATCTTTGTTCTCCTTTCGTTCTTACGAAAACAGAACAGCGGCGAAGAGTCGAGAGTGATTCGGCCTGAACGTTAAAGATTCTTCGTTCGTCATCGTATGTAAGTTTTTCATACATTCACGCTTGACTGCGATGTATGATTTGCGTACATTCTTCTCATCGGCCGCCCCGAACACCTCGCAAGAGAAGCTCCGACGGGACGGCGACAAGATGAGGACCGGCAATGCAGCACATCGAGCAAATGAACCGCACGACCGACGCGCTCCGTCTCGCCGTGCAGGATTTGTCGGAAGCAATCGAGCGCGCCCGCCGCAAGCACCGCAAGGGCGAGGTCATCACCGGCCGGAACTATCTGCGCCAGATCAGGGACGTTTACGACCTGCAGGTGAAGGCCGATGCCCTCGGCGCGACCGGTCCGCTCATCGAGCCTCTGATGCCGGACGTCTTCAACAGCCAGCTCGTCGGCCGCACCGCCGAAGAGCGCAAGGCACTGGAATGGAAGGGCGTGTTCGCCCGCTTCCCGTTCCCTATCCCCCACCATTTCAAGATCGCAGCGGAGTAAGCCGCCATGAACGAACGCATCCATTTCCCGCTGGCGAAGCTGGCCGCCTCCGAACTGCTTGAGGCTCTCGTCGCCGCTCAGTACGACACGAAGCACAGCAACATTCATCGCGAGACGGTCGAGCATCAGTTCACCGACCTCGCCCGCGAGCTGGGTTTCGCCGTCTATCCCCTCAAGCAGATGGAAGCGGCTCAGTGATGGCTGATACCTGCACATTCTCAACCTACGGATACTCTTGCGGGAAGCCCGTCGAGCATGGACGCTATCTCTGCGAAGAGCATGCGGCCGCCAAGTGCTCCAGTTGCGGCCAGCCAGCCACGCACGGGTGCGACTTCTGCGGTCAGTTCGTTTGCGGCGCTCCGCTCTGTGACGAATGCACCTTCGGTACGGACGCCTCCAAGCCGTCCGGGACGTGGGGCTTCATGAACCACATCCACGTCAGCAAGCCGGAATTCGCCGACAAGCACGAGAATGCCCGGCTCAAAACCGCCCTCGCCTCCCACACGTCTGCGCTGGCGGAAAGGGATGCGCGGATTGCCGAGCTTGAGGCGGCATTGAAGCCGTTCGCTTGGATCGCAAACCTTCTCGATAATTGCGGCTACGACGATGCGGAGTTCGTGGATGATGACGACGCCGCATTCCAGGCCGGCGACTTTCGCCGTGCCCGCGCCGCTCTCGTCAAGGAGCAGGCCGATGCGTAACTGCACCATCCTCGCCTTTGACGGCTGCTCCTGCACTCCCGGCGAATGCCGGTCCCGCGCCATCGATCTTGGCAGGTTCCAGAAACGAACCGAGCCGCCCTTCCCGCCCTGCTCCCGCATAGCCTTCGCCTTTGTGGCTTGGTTCGCGGTGTCGGCGGCGTTCCTCATCACCATCAACGAGCTGCGCGACATGGACCGGCGGCACGAAATCGCAGGGAGAGTTTAATGACCGCGGTGAATGCTGAACGCACAATGTTGATCCAGATCGAAGCGGCAAAGAACTTGCTATCCGGTCTCAGGGATCAAGGCATAGAGGATGATGCCGAGCTCGTCGCCGACACGATCGAGGGCGAAACCAACCTCATGGAAGCGATCGACGCGGCGCTGTCCGAGATCGATGAGTGCGAAATCCTGATCGCCGGCCTGGACGAGAAGATCAAAGCCTTTGACGCCCGAAAGAAGGCGCAGAAGGACCGCGCCGAACGTGTCCGCGCCCTAATCGAGCAGGCGTTGGTCATGACAGATCAGACGTCGCTCAAGCTACCGTCGGCAACAATCTCCCTCGCCAAGCGGGCTCCCGGCCTGGTCATCACCAATGAGGCCGACATTCCGACCCGTTTCTGGATCGAGCAGGAGCGCCCTGCTCCGAAGCTCGACAAGAAGGCGCTTGCCGAAGCTCTCAAGGCGAATGAGGAAATCCCCGGCGCCACGCTCGACAGCGGTTCTCTCTCCCTGACTGTCCGGAGGCGATAATGAACGCTATCACGAAATTCGATCTTTCCCCGCGCCAGCTTACCCTCGTCAAGCAGACGATTGCCAAGGACTGCAATGACGAGGAGTTCAACCTCTTCATGGAGGTTGCTAGGGCAAAGGGCCTCGATCCGTTCTTGAAGCAGATCATCCCTATGGTCTTCTCGAAGAACAATCCCGCCAAACGGAACATGACGATCATCATCAGTCGCGACGGCCAGCGTGTCATTGCGCAGCGCTGCGGCGACTACCGGCCGGCCAGCAAGCCACCGACCTACGAGATCGACAATGACGCCCGCTCACCCCTGAACCCTCATGGCGTCGTTTCCGCCACCACCTACCTGTGGAAGCAGGATCCGAAAAGCGGCGAATGGTACGAGGTCGCCGGTCAAGCCTTCTGGGACGAGTTCGCGCCGATCAAGGATGAATGGGCGACGAACGATCAAAACGGCAAGAGCTACAAGACCGGCAAGCAGACGCTGGATGACTCCGGCAATTGGTGCCGGATGCCGCGGCTCATGATTGCCAAATGCGCAGAGATGCAGGCACTGCGTGCCGGCTGGCCCGAGCAGTTCACCGGCCTTTACGATGAAGCCGAGATGGACCGGGCGAAGGTCCTCGATCTCACGGCGACGGAAATCGTCGAGCAAGAGCGTGAGGAAAATCGGCTCCGCGCGATCGGCGGAAAGGATGCGCTCACAGTCTGGTGGGGCGACGGGTTTGCCTTGGAGAACGTGCCGGACGGCCAGTTCTTCGATCGCGTCATCGAGCATATCGGCCAGATCGATGTATCGGCTGTTGCTAAATGGGAAGACGCGAACCGGGCAACCCTTCAAATCTATTGGGCTCGTCATCCCGGCGATGCGCTCGAGCTGAAAAAACGCATCGAGGCCGCCCGCCAGAAGCGTCAGGCAAAAGTTGACGATGCGCTCCGCAACCATCCGATGATGGCAGGTTAGCGATGACGCAGCCCCTCCCCTTCATCTGGACCGGCGAAGCCTTCCAGCCAGTCAATCGGCATTGGGCGCGGAAATGCGATGAGCGCTTTATCGTAGGCGAGACATATACGCTCGACGAGGTTTATGTTCGCTCCAGCGCAACCCACGCGCACTATTTCGCCACGCTGCACGACCTCTGGCAAAGCCTGCCAGAGCATCTTTCCGAGCAGTTCCCGACTGAAGAGCATCTTCGGAAATATGCCCTGATCCGGACCGGCTTCCACACGATGACGCAGCACGCCTGCAAATCGGCTGCGGAAGCTGGGCGGTTGGCGGCGGCGATCCGGCCCTACGACACGTATCAGCTTGTCACGGTCAAGGATTCCATCGTCACCGTCTACCACGCTATGAGCCAGGATTATCGGTCCATGGACAAGAAGAAGTTTCAGGACAGCAAGGAAAAGGTTCTCGACTGGTGCTCCGCTCTGATTGGAGCCGAGCCGGAAGAGCAAGGGAGGGCGGCATGACACCCCTTTCGCATCAACCCCGAGGAACAGACAGGTCGGCATGTGGTTCGCAAGCCGATCTGGAACACGTGCTTTTACTTGGGAGCCCTCTCATGAGCGAAAACGTCAAAGACACCGAGCGCGCTATGATCGCTGCGAAGGCAATCCTGGACGGTAGAAATCCAGTCGCACATCAGGCGGAGGTTCTCGTCACGGCCGAACATGCAATTGCGACGATCCTCCTAGTCTGCATGGAAGGAGATCCCCGCAAGGCCGCCGGAATGCTGAATGAGGGTTTGGTCCCCGGCATTGAGCAGAGGCTCGCGCTCTTTGCCGCGAATGGCGGTGGCCGATGACGACCGCCGACGACCACCTCCGCAAATATCCACACGCGAGAGCATCCACCCTCGCTTATCTCGCCCGCCGCAATGAGACGACCGAAAAGCTCCGACAAGAGATCGAGGCGCAGCAGCGGGTAAACGAGTTCCGCGACGAAATCGGGCATGTCTCGTGGTTCCGGCGGCTCTTTAGGAGGCGCAAATGACCGCCTTCGCCATCCGCCGCCCCGATACGGCCTTTGCCGACACCCGCCGCGCGAAGGAAGTGCAGGAGATCCGAGATCCGCGGCACCTCGCCTGGATCGCCTCCCTGCCCTCTGTAATCTCCGGCGCCTTCGGCTGCGAGGCCGCGCACGTCAACTTTCCCGACAAGCGGTTCGGAAAGCACATGCGCGGGAAAGGCACCAAGGCCGGCGACAACTGGACCCTTCCCCTGCTCCCGGACGAACATCGCACCGGCCCGAACGCCCAGCATAAGACCGGGCACGAGCAGGCATGGTGGGAAGCCCATGGCATCGACGCGAACACGCTAGCCGACCGGCTTTGGCGGGTGTCGGGCGATACGGAAGCGGCAATCAAGATCATTTTGGAGGCTCGCAAGCCATGACCGAACGCACGATCACGGATGAACAGGTCGAGACCGCTCTGCGGAAATGGTTCAAGGACGAAGTCACCTGGGACAAGGGCATGGCACCTTGGACGGCTGATCAGTTCCGCGTCGAAATGCGGGCGACGTTGGAAGCCGCCCTCACCCTTCCCTCTGCTGGTGAACCGTTTCAGGCACGGGTGCAGCCTTGGATGATGGCATGCTTTGGCGCAGAGATTTCGGGCGACAAGCTCGAGCGCGGCGACCGGCTGCTTGAGGAGGTTTTCGAACTCCTGCAGTCCGGCGATTACCCGCGCGAGCGCATTCGAGCGCTGGAAGAATATACCTATTCCAGACCCAAGGGTGAGCCTCGTCAAGAAGTCGGCGGCGTCATGGTCACACTCGCCGCCTATTGCCTCGCACATGATCTCGATATGCACGAGGCTGGTGAAGCCGAGTTGGCCCGCATCTGGACCAAAGTCGACAAGATCAGGGCGAAGCAAGCCGCAAAGCCGGTCGGTTCTGCATTGCCTGTAGCACTCCCCTCCCCATCAGCCTCAGAGGCGCAGGTGAATGATGTCCTCGGCTGGATTAAAAGGTGCACGGCGAGGATTTCAAACGCGATCGGCGGCGGGTCGGAACTCTTCCTCCGCCACGGTGAGGAATACCGGCTGGATATAGACTTCGTTTGCAAACGAATATCGGATATGCGGGAAAGGCAGCATGAATCCATGCACCGCGCTATACGGGCGGAACGTGCCTTGGCTGCTGTGGGCGATGCCGACAAGTTGGCCGACAAGATAGAGGATCTGATCGCTGAGTTTGGCGATGACCCTAAGGTCGCACTTCAATGCGTATCTGAATGGCTTGACCTTCGTTGTCACTCCCGTCACTCCGCCCTCTCCACCCCAGAGCAGGGGGAGACACCCCCATCACCCGAAACACATGTGCGGGTGACGGATGAAATGGTAGATCGCGCATGGCGAGCCTATCAGGACTTCGGTTGGAGCACCGAGGAAGGGATGCGCAGGGCTGTTGAAGCAGCCGTGGCCCACGCCACGTTGCCACATACTAATGATGGTCCGAGCTATTTGGACTTCATCACGCCAGACAACGTGTTCGATAGGGGCCCGGATGCAGTCCAGGCCTGGCAGGAAGCCAAGAGCGCCGAGATCTCGCGTCACCCACCCACAACAAAAACGTTGGGATGTGATGACGGAGTTATCGCAACGAAGGATAGCCTTAACGTTTGCCGAGCGTGGGCGGAACTAGCTTCCGAGAACGAACGTCTTCGTGAAATTCTACGGCCATTTGCTGATGTAATAGACGGCATCAGCGATGAATTTCCGAACTTTCAGCGGGTCGGTTCCATCAATGGAAATTTCGGAAAGCTGAGGCTGGGCATGTTCCGAAACGCGCGTGCTGCGCTCATTTCCGTGAAAACCCCACCATCCCGAACGAGGGCCACCCCTCCATCGCCGTCACCGTCCACCCCATCCCCGCGAAAGGATGAGATATGATCGACCTCCTCAAACTTGCCGATCGTGTGGCCGCTGGTGAGATCAAGGCTCTTAGCATCAAGCAGCCGTACCCGCATCATATCTTCCATGACGGGAAGGACGTAGAGAACCGCGACTGGCCGACGAAAGGCCGCGGCTGGTTCATCGTGCATGCGGGCGTCTCGAAATCCGAGATTGACAAGGACGATGAACGGGAGATGGCGATGCCGCGTGGCGGTGTCGTCGGCATGGCTCGCATCGTAGATTGCGTCCGCGAGATGGATAGCCAGTGGTTCTACGGCAAATTCGGATTTGTCCTGCGCGATGCCTTCCCGCTCCCGCTGATCCCATGCCGGGGGCAGCTCTCGTTCTTCAACCTTGAACCCGACGTAAACCAGCAGGTGGCCGCCGCCATCCGTCGCCTTGCAGAGCAGGAGGGGTAGATGCCTGTACGCTATGAAGCTCATGAACTTCTCATCTGCGACCGATGCGGGGCCATTCTCGCTCTTGGGAAATACAAGGCACTGTCGAGACCGGGACGAGAATCGAACAACTGCATGGCGGACCTGAGAACGGTTCCGGCAGACGAAGCAAACAAGATGCTGGCAGACTACCTTTCCGGCCGCGCCGCACTTCGCGAGGAGAAGGGCGAATGACGGCACCCGCTCTCCCGTATCGATACGCCTGGAATCGGCAGGGCCGCAAAGACCAGCTTTGCGAAGTCATTGTACGCGCCAAGGCAATGAACTCGTGCCTCGTACGCTTCGCTGACGGCTACACCATGGTCACGAGCAGAAACGCGATCCGAAAGGCCCCTGTGGACAACCGCGATGTGAATAGCGGGGAAAGCGGGGATTGATGGCGAAGGAAGCTGTAATCCCGACCGGATGCTGGCCTGCTGTCCTCAGGGACGAGCTTGCGGCTGCCTATGCCGGCGAGAAGACGGTTGACGCCTTCATCAGCCGCGTGGGCGTTATCTGGCCGCGGCCGTTCATTGAGACCGGAACCGGCAAAGGGAAGTTCCGCGCTTGGCGCAAGATCGATCTGGACAGGGTGATCAATCCAGAGGCCGTCGGCGGAGACCCGGAGGTCTTCTGATGGTGCCGATGACAATGCCGAAATACACCTCGTTCAAGCGGAAACAGGGAGGATCGGTCACCTTCTACTGGACTTGCCCGACCGCTTACAGGAAGGCCGGCGCGCCTTTCACATCCGTTACCCTCGGCCACGATCTCACACAAAAAGAACTGAACGAAGCGGCCGCCGTATGGAATGAGCGCATGGACGGGTGGAGGAAAGAGCGCTCGCCTATGGCTGAGCCGGAAACCACGCGCCACGGAACAGTCGAGTGGCTGGTCAACTCCTATCTCCGCCACGACAGTTTTCTCGAGCGGGTGGGAGAATTCAGCCGCCCGGATTACCGGCGCATCTTCGATCGGGTCTGTGACACGCAAATAACCCGCGAACCTACGCAACAGCTTTTCCGAGTCGGGGATTTGAGGATCGCCAACATCGGCGTCAGCACGGCGGAGAAGATCTACAAGACCTTTGCCGACGAAGGCGCAGGCCGGACCTCAGAGAAGGTTGTCACCTATTGCAAAGCCATGTGGAAGCGGATGAAGCCGCATTATCCCGACCTGTTTCGCCAGGATACCCCCAATCCGTGGGAAGGCGTCACGATCAAGAGGCGGGCAAAGAAGGTGAAGGGGCACGTTGACCGCGAAGCGGTTTACGCCTTTGCCGAAGGCGCCATCAGATTGAAGCGACCCGAGCTTGCCGCTGCTGCGGTCCTCGCGTTCGAATTCTTCCTACGCCCGAGCAACATCGGCGCCGGCTATGCTCCATGGACCGGCTATCGCGGCGAGAGCGCCCCTGACAAGATCATATTCAGCCACAGGAAGACCGGAGAGCGCGCGGAGCACCCTCTTGAGTACATCGACGAGGCCGGAGCCGTCGTCGCGCTGTACGCCCAAGCTGAGGCGATTTTCAAACGCGTGCCAAAATACGGCACATCCATCGTCTGCCAGAAGAATGGGAAGCTGTTCGGGGATGGCACGCGCCTGTCTCAGGACGTCCGCGAAATCGCCGACAAGCTGACGGCCGAAGGCGTTCTTTCCCCCGGCTTCACCTTGGACAAGGCGCGGCACGGCGGGATGACGGAACTGGAGGAGATGGGCCTGACGGAGGGACAGGGCCGGGTACTGTCGAAGCACCGGACGAGCTCGGCCTATCGCGGCTATGCGAAAGAGACCGAAAAGCGAGTGCTTGAGGCCACCAAACGGCGGTTCGGCATTTCTGAAAACTCGGAAAACGTCAGTAAAATCAATGAGCCGAAAACAGCCAAAAAGTCGTGATTTCCGGCTTCCTTTTCAGAAACCGCATTGAAATCATTCAAACCTGTTTGGATTTGCAGTCCTCTGCGTCACCACTCCGCCACGAGGCCGTCCGAACGCATGAAGAGCGAGTGGTGTCGGGCGTTTAGAACGAATCGAATGACGGTGCAAGCGGGTTCGAGCGGATTGTCGTCTTTTTCCTGAACAAGGCGAAAGACCGTTACCGAGGGATAAAAATTCCGTCGCTACGTCCCCCGGCTATCTACAAGACGAGGTCCGGCGCCGACAGCAGCAAACTCCCCGATCTTCAGGAGATGCCCGCGGCCGATGCGGCGCTTCCGGAGTGGTTTCCGTCGAGTTCCGGAGCCGCCGCGGGAAAGCAGCGGCGAGCCGGAACCGGAAAAATTCATCAAAAATGATGGAACTAAACCCTGCCTTACGGGTTGTCTGCGCCGCAATGCGAGGTGTGGAAATGATCAGTGACGTAACCGAAGCAAACGAAGCCTTGTGGAGTGCCCCAGTCAGAGTACGTGTCGGATACGGTTTTCCCGAAACAATCCGCGGCCCGCGGGAGGCCCTGGAATATCTCAAATGGCGCTGGCCGGTGCGGGAAGGTACCTATTATATCAAGGCCCTGAAGGAATGCGCCGCCTGCCTGCAGCGCAGGCTCCCCCTGGAAAAGGTGCGGGAAACCTTCGTCCTTGCCAGCATCGAAGCGAAAATGCTGAGCTGACCCAGGCCTTTAGTGCCGGTCCGATATGCGTCGTGCGTTCGCCGGAGATAGAACGAGCACGACTTCACGGGCAAGAGCCGCTCCCTTTCCTGCCGTGCGAGCAGGTTGCATCTTTAGAGGTGATCGACGCGATCGCGCCGATCTTTCGCGGCGCCTGCGGCACGGATCGCGGCCTTCAGGCGGGCCAATAGTGGTCGGAGCGGAAATCGGCCGGAATGTCGGCCAATCTGCCGATGGCTTCCGCCACGTAACCGATCTGCATTGCCAGGTAACGGATCTCGCGCGGGACGGGGATGCCCGTCAGCGTCTCCCGATTGCGCCAGCTTTCGTAGCCGGTTGCCTCAATGCGCCGTTCGGCTTCCCGAAGCACGTCTTCCAGGCTCGGAGCCGCATCGTCCGCCGGCCCGGCCGCCGCCGATGGGCGGGCCGAAAGGCCGCCCTCTATCACTCTGAACATCAATATCTGCCCTCGTCTTCAATCCCGCGAACCATCTTAACGATTCGGGACGGGGCATGCCAGAGTCCGTGCAGAAACGCTAATGTAGCGAAGCAGGCGGAACTGTGTTAGAATGATGGCGTTGTCATGGTGGGGAGTCACCGGGCGGCGAACATGCGGTAGGAGGAACCGTCGTGGAATATCTGGAATTCATCACAACACTCAATCCGGTCGTCATCGCGATCCTCGCGATCGTGCTCGCCTGCGGCGCCTATGACTATTGGGTACAGACGAAATAGAGCGCAAGCCATTCAGCTCCAGATAGGGCTTCGCTCGATGCCGTGATCCGCGCATGCGGCCTCACGGCCTTTGCTCAGGTCTTTGCTCACAGGCCGAATGCTGTTATGCATCCGGCCGCTGGGGCTTTGCGGAGCATTGATTTGAACGGAAACATCGAATTTCAGGATACCTCGGCCTCGCTCGGCGAAACGCTGCGCCAGCTCATCGACGGCATCAAGGGACAATCGGTCACGCTGCGCGAACTGATGGATGCGGTCGGGGAGCAGGGCCTGCTTCTCATCTGCGCCGTGGCTTCCCTGCCCTTCCTCATCCCCGTTTCCATTCCCGGCGTCAGCACCGTATTCGGCGCAGCGATCATCCTGATCAGCCTGGCGATCATGGCCAACCGCCTGCCCTGGCTGCCGAAGAAGATCCTCGATCGCAAGCTCGACACCCAAAAGCTGGTGCCGGCACTCGAAAAAGGCGTCAACATCGTCTCCCGCCTCGACCGCTTTCTAAAGCCGCGTCTTTCGGCGCTCACGACCGGCAGGCTCGTCAACCGGATGAACGGTCTCGCGATCGCCGTCGCCGGCGTGCTGCTGATGTTCCCGCTCGGCCTCGTGCCCTTCTCAAACACGCTGCCCGGCATCGCGATCCTGCTGCTCTCGACGGGCATGATCCAGCGCGACG
Source organism: Neorhizobium sp. CSC1952 (assembly GCF_030378245.1). Lineage (NCBI taxonomy): Bacteria > Pseudomonadati > Pseudomonadota > Alphaproteobacteria > Hyphomicrobiales > Rhizobiaceae > Neorhizobium > Neorhizobium sp. CSC1952. Next base: position 4,706,286 of record NZ_CP128416.1, read on the forward strand.
GGCTCATCGTGCTCGGCGGCTACGTCTTCAACGTCATCACGGTCATCTATTTCGGCGTGCTCGCCTATGTCGCCTTCAGCGCCGGCCAGGGGCTTGCCTCGCTGTTCGGCTGAGCCTTCAGTTCTGCTCGGCCTTGCGCGCCCGGCGCCTTGCCCACCAGAGTGCGATGCGGCGCCGTTGCCGCCGCACGAGCGGCAGGTCGTGCGAGAGGACCAGGAACCCGAGCGGCAGCATCCAGAAGCCGAGAATCGGCAGGAAACCCAAGGTGCCGCCGAATATCAACACGACACCGACAATGACCCGACCGATCCGCGAACGCGGCATGGGAATCTGCAAGCTGCCGAGCGCCAGTTTGCCGCTCTGCGGGTCCATTCCGAATCTTGTCGATTTCCGCTCGCCTGCCACCGGGGATGAAACTCCTTATCCGAAAAGCCAATCTTTTCCGTGCAAATGGGGCTTCGACGGGGATAAAACAACCAAGTTGGATTTTTTTGCAAAAACCGCTTGGCAAAACGCCAAAGCATTTGTATTACCCCCCGCACACGCCGCGACCCAAGCGGTTGATCCCTGGTAGCTCAGCGGTAGAGCATTCGACTGTTAATCGACAGGTCGCCGGTTCGAATCCGGCCCGGGGAGCCAGTTTCTCGCCAGAGCGCGCCGAAAGGCGCGCTCTGGCCGTTTCAGGCCATCGATTGCGGGTTGTGAGCAGGCGTTGCCGGGCCAAGCTTTCCTTAGCCACAGACCCAGTTCTTCTTCGATGAAATGAGTATCCCGCGAACTGATCGCGAGGATGCCGGACTCATCGGATCAAGCGGCGGTCCCCGACGGCTATCCCGGAAAATGCGCGGTCACGGATTTCGTCCGCATCCGCCCCATGCAGCGGCACAGGCCCATGCGGCCGTCCTGGCGCCGGCCTGCCGACGGCAAGCGGCAGCAGCACCAGATCCTGACAATAGCCGTCATCGGCGAGCGTGAGCCGGATCGCAGCGCTGCGCCAGACATCGACGCCCTTTTCGTCGTAGGTTTCGGGGCGGCGTGTGTGGAATACGAAATTGCCGAGACCCGGAACGATCGCCCGCCCGCGATGAAAGGCGATGGGCTGCATGACCGGCGCTCCGGTGCCGAGGATCAGGCCCGCACCGTCGTCGATCAGACTGCGGCAAAGATCGAGCAGCCAATCCGGCGTGACTTTCCAGTTCGAATCCCAATGATGGCCGTGGATCGCCACCGCCGCCAGATGTCCGGCGGCCTTGGCGGCACCGATGCCGGCGACGAGGCGCTGCATATCCTTCCCGTCCGCCGACCAACGGGCATCGATGGCATCGCCGGAAACGACCGACGTGCCGAAGACCTCCAGTTCCGGCCGTTCTGCCGCATCATACCCGACCGCCGCGCGCGCAGCACTGCGCCGGTCGTCTCCGAGCGAACCGACGATCCGCCGCAACGTCGCAAATTCCGCGGGCGGAACGGCCACCGTCCGCTTCATCCGCAGTGGGGAAATCCCGGCGCGGTCGGCCGAAGCATAGTTGATATCCGGCTGCGGCCCGAGATCGACGGAGAAGATCGCCAGCGATTTCCCCGGTCCCGGCACGACGACCGGTGCTGCGGCCTCGTCGATGTTTGCGCCGCTGCCGGCGAGCTTCAGCCCGGCGGCCTCTGCCGCCGCGTGTGTCGCGGCGATGCCCGGCGGACCGAGATCGAAGGCGTGGTTATTGGCATGCGTGAGCGCGTGGAAGCCGAGTTCCCGTACCGAGGCAAGCGCTTCCGGAGAGGCAAGATGCAGCGTCTTCGTCTTGGTCGGCCAGCTGCCGGCCGTCTCCACCGTCGCCTCCAGATTGCCGAAGACGACATCCGCCTTGAGGAAATCCCGGACCTTGCGCTGTCCCTCACCCGAAAGATCGAGCGGACCGTGGATGAGGATCTGTCCGGTGACGGCGACGGTGAGCGGCATGGGTTACGTCTTGATCGGTTTCAGCGCCACCATGGCCTCTGCGCCGACGATCGGCAAGCGGATCGCGGACGGCCGCGCCGCATCGCAGAACACCGTGTTGCGGGCGATCTGCGTGGTGCGCCCGCGGCCCTCGGGAGCGTAGGTGTTCGGATTGACATCGTATTTCGGGAAGTTGGACGAGGAAATGTCGAGCCGGATGCGATGTCCCTTTGCGAAGAGATTGGCGGTCGCGAAAGGCTCGATCGTCACCTTGAAGACCTCACCCGCCACGATCGGCTCGGGCCTTTCGAAGGATTTCCGGTAGCGGCAGCGGATGATCCCGTCGGTGATGTTCAGCGCATAGCCGGTGGGATAGTCTTTGCTCGGCGGATAGACATCGATCAATTTGGCCGTGAAATCCGTGTCCGGCGCATCCGAGGAGACGTAAAGCTCGACGGTGATCGGGCCGACCACGGCGACGTCTTCCATCAGCGGCCCGGTCTCAAAGGAGAGCACGTCGGAGCGGGCGGAAAGCGGCAGGCCCGGGTGCTTCGAACCGTAGAACTTCTCGCCTTCCCGCTGGTCGAAGCCGCCGCCCTCGAAAATCGGCTGACCGCTGGTCAGCGAGCCGCCGATCGTCGGTACCGGGTTCTTCGGGTCGAAATCATAAGTGAACGGCGCGGCGTCGGCCTTCGGCTTTTCTGTCGAGAGCGACCCGTTCTCGTGAATGTGGAAGTTGCGGAATTGCGTGCCGGGCAGAGGCCAGTCGGCCGCCTCGATCCAACGGCCCCCGTGATCCAGCAGCCCCTCCGCATTCCGCCTGCCGGAGCCGCCGCCCATGACGAAGGCGCGTACGGCGGGCTCTTCGGAGGCGCCGTTCTCCCGGCCCTTCAGCCAGCGGTCGAACCAGTTGCGGCGGAAGGCGAGCCAGCTTTCGGTGACATTGCCGCCGAGCGGGGCGGCCGGGCCGAAAGACGTGTCACCGGCAAGTGTCGTGTTGCGGTTGCCGTGCAGCCACGGCCCCATGATGAGCTGAAGCGGCCGCGTGCTCTTGCCGGAAAGGCCGCGGTAGTTGTCGAGCGTCGATTTCACATAGGCGTCGTACCAACTCGACATCAGCACGATAGGCACTTCGGGAAAGGTCTCGTAGAAACCTTCCATGTAAAGGCCGACGCGGCGCCAGCTTTCATCGAACGTGCCGCTCCGCCACTGGTCGAGGAGGTAGCTCTCGTATTCCGGCATCCAGCGAACCGGCGAGTTGTTCTCGCTCCAGGGCATGACGGTGAACCAGGCACGGATGTCCTCCGCCTCGATGGCGGCGCTGGCCAGTTCATCGCCTTCGCCGATCGCCTGGTTATAGGCCCAGGTGGCCTGCTTGAGCTCGAAGGCCCCGCCCTGCCGGATGCCGCATTGATAAGCGTTCGAAAAGCCGCCCGAATCCATCACCATGCAGGCGAGGCCGGGCGGATTGAGGCAGGCGAGCGCCGCCTGCGTGTGTGCCGCATAGGAAAGGCCCATCGTGCCGAACTTACCGTTCGACCAGGCCTGCTCCACCAGCCAGCGGGCGGTGTCGTAGCCATCCGCCGCCTCGGAAATATACTTGCTGAATTCGCCTTCGGAATTATAGCGGCCGCGGCAATCCTGATAGACGACGGCGTAACCCGCCCGGACGAAATAGGAGGCGACCTCTTCCCGCTTCATCGGCGTCGACATGCCCACTTCGATCTCGGAGCGCGAGCGCTCGCTCTTGCCGTAAGGGGTGCGCTCCATGATCGCCGGCAACCGGCCTTCGATCACCTTGCCCCCTTTGGCCGGGCGGTAGACGTCGGTCGCCAGCCTGATGCCGTCACGCATCGTCACCATCACATCGCGTTCGACGACCACGTCGTCGGCTATCGCCTCGAAGCGCGACGGTGTCAGGGTATCCATGTCTCTGATCCTTGAAAATGTTGGGAGGAACCGGTTTGACGACAAACCTGCGCCCCGTACTCCACGTCATCCTCGGGCCTGTCCCGAGGATGATGGCGGAGAGGGTTTCGGCCCTTGTGGACAGTCCGGCCCTCCCCTTTGCAAAAAATCCTACTTCGCAATCCCCGCCAGCACGGGGGTCGTGTCTTCCGTCATGTTGGCGACATAGGTGAGGTTCGCCTTGCCGGCCCAATGGACCTTCTGCCAGTAGAGCGGGATGACCGGGACATCGGCGAAGACCAGCTTGGTCGCTTTCTGCAGCAGTTCCACGCGTTTCTCCGCGTCGAACTCGGCGGTCGCGGCGCGCATGGCGTCATCGAAGGCCGGGTTCGAATATTTGGTGCGGTTGAACGAGCCGGTTCCGGCCTCCTTGTTGACGGTCATGAGCAGATTGCGCAGGCCGGTCGCCGAGGTCGGGGTCGAGTTGCCGAGCGAGAAGATGAAGGCGGAGAACTCGCCGGCCGAAGCACCCTTGGTATAGACGTTGTATGGCTGGGCGACGACGCCGTTCACCTTCAGGCCGCCGCGCGCGAACATCTGGCCGAGCGCCTGGGCGACTTCCGCATCGCCGGGGAAGCGGTCGTTGGAGGTGTGGATGGTGATGCCGAAACCGTCCTTATAGCCTGCGTCCGCAAGCAGCTTCTTGGCGTTCCCGGCATCGAAGGCCACCGCCGGGATTGACGGATCGTTGCCGGCGACGCCGTTCGGCACGAGCTGGCCGGCGGGTTCGGCCGAACCGTCGAGGATACGGTCGATGATGAGCTGGCGGTTGACGAGTTCGGAAAGCGCCTGGCGCACCTTCACGTCCTTCAGCGGGTTCTTGTCGAGCGGCTTGCCGTCCTTGTCGGTGACGAAGGGGCTCTTGTCGCGGGCGCTGTCGAGCGCGAGGTAGATCAGCCGCGACGAGGCGGTCGAGAAGACCTTCAGGCCGGAAACGCCTTCGATGGTCTTCACGTCGCCCGGCGGCACGGCGTCGATCAGGTCGACGGCGCCGGAGCGGAGCGCTGCGACGCGCGAGGCATCGTTCGAGATGAACTTGATCGTGACGTTGTCGAAATCCTGCTTCTTGCCCCAGAAATCGTCGTTCCTGGTCAGGGCGAGGTTGTCGCCCGGCGTCCAGGACTTGAACTTGTAGGCGCCGGTGCCGATCGCCGCCTTGCCGCTGTTGAAGTCCTCGATCGAGGCGCCTTCAGCGACTTTCTTCTCGACGATGTAGACGAAACCGATCTGCTCCATGAAGTCCGGCGTCGGCTTCTTGGTCTTGAACTCGATCGTCAGATCGTCGAGCGCCTTCATGCTGTCGATCGACGCAACGTTGCCGGAGAACGGCGCCGGGCTGTTCGGAATGTCCTTGGCGCGGGTCAGTGAGAAGATCACGTCCTCGGCCGTCAGCGGATTGCCGTCATGGAACTTGACGCCTTCGCGCAGCTTCACATGCCAGGTCAGCGGATCGATATTGGTCCAGGAAACCGCAAGGGCCGGCTCCATGTTGATCGCCGCGTCGGTCTGTACCAGGCGGTCGAACACCGACTGGGCGATGTTCTGGTTGTTGCCGGTGCGCGAGAACTGCGGATCGATCGCGGACGGCTCGGTGGCGCTGCCGAGCACCAGGTCGGCGGCCTCGGCCGAACTCAGCGCGAGCACGGTGGCCGCGACGCCGGCCAAGAGGAATTTCATCGGTTTCATAAGTCTGTTCCCTTCCTTTTTAGATGGCCGGTTCGGCCGTTGCATCTGTGGCTTGACTGACGGGCAGATCGTTCAGGTGGCATGCGCTGACGTGACCGGCTGCGTTCTCCTTCAGGACCGGCCGCTCCACGCGGCAGCGGTCGAAGGCCTTCGGACAGCGGGGATGGAAATGGCATCCCGCCGGCGGATGAAGCGGCGACGGGATTTCGCCCTTGATCGGCGTGAAAGTGCGGCGTCGGTCGGCGACTGTCGGCAGTTCACGGATCAGCGCCTGGGTATAGGGATGCTTCGGGTTGTCGAAGAGCTCGTCCGGCGTGGCGCTTTCCACCACGCGGCCGAGATACATGACGACCACCCGGTCGCAGATATGCTTCACCACGCCGAGATCGTGGCTGATGAAGAGATAGGTGAGACCGAATTCCCGCTTCAGGTCCATGAAGAGATTGAGGATCTGCGCCTGGATCGAGACGTCGAGCGCCGCGACGGATTCGTCGCAGACCAGCAGTTTCGGCTTCACCGCCAGCGCCCGGGCGATGCCGATACGCTGCCGCTGACCGCCGGAAAACTGGTGCGGATAACGGTCGAGATAGGACGCGTCGAGGCCGACGCGCTCGGCGAGCGAGGCGACATAGTCCCTCACCTCCCGGCCCTTGACGATGCCGTGCACCCTGGGCGCCTCGCCGATCAGGTCGATCACCCGCTTGCGCGGATTGAGCGTCGACATCGGGTCCTGAAAGATCATCTGCGCCGACAGCCGCATGGCGCGCTTTTCCTCACCCTCAAGGGAGGTGAGCGGCTTGCCCTGCCAGCGCACCTCGCCGCCGCTTGCCGGCATGATGCCGGCCATCACGCGGCCGAGCGTCGATTTTCCGCAGCCGGATTCACCGACGAGGCCGACCACCTCGCCCGGATAAACGGCGAGATCGACCTCATCGACCGCGTGAACCGTTTTCTCTTCCAGGTTGGCGCCGAAGAAGCGGGCTATCTTTTCCGCATAGTCGAGCTTGCGGGAAAAGCGGCGGCTGACGTCGACGGCTTCAACAAGTGGCGTCGTCATGCGGCGCTCCAGAGATGGGGGTGGAAGCAGCGGAATTCGCGATCCGCGGCGATCGACGGCATGGGTTCGGTGGCGCAGATCTCGGTGGCGCGGGCACAGCGGTCGCGGAAGGCACAGCCGGAGGGACGCGAAAGCGGCGACGGCGCAAAGCCCGGGATCGGCCGCAGAGGCTCGCCGCGCGGCACCGCAGCCGGGACGGCGCTCAGCAGGCCGGACGTATAGGGATGGCGCGGCTCCCTCAGCACGCCGTCCACGTGCCCCGCCTCGACGATCTTGCCGGCATACATGACCATGATGCGGTCTGCGAGCGCCGCCACCACGCCGAGGTCGTGACTGATCCAGATTAGGGCCATGCCGAACTCGGCGGCGAGCCGCTTGATCTCGAAGAGGATCTGCGACTGGATCGTCACGTCGAGCGCCGTCGTCGGCTCGTCGGCGATGATCAGGTCCGGCCGGTGCAAAAGCGCGATCGCGATCGCCACGCGCTGTCGCATGCCGCCGGAGAACTGGTGCGGATAGGCATCGAGCCGTTCTTCCGGCGAGGGAATGCCGACCAGACCGAGTGCATCGCGGGAACGGGTACGCGCCTCGGCGCGGGAGACCTTGTCGTGGGCCAGCACCGTCTCGATCATCTGCGTGCCGACCGAGAGCACCGGGTTCAGCGTCATCATCGGATCCTGGAAGATCATCGCGATGCGTTTTCCCCGGATCGTCCGCATGGCCTTCGGCGGCATCTTCAGGAGATCCTCGCCGTTGAAGAGGATCTGGCCGGAGACGACGCGGCCGGGCGGATCGACCAGGCCGAGGATCGAGAAGCCGGTGATGGACTTGCCGGAGCCGGATTCGCCGACCAGCCCGACGATCTCCCTCCGCCCGACCGAAAAGCTCACATCGTCGACGGCCTTCAGCACGCCGCGGCGGGTCATGAAGTGGGTGGAAAGGTTTCTGACTTCGAGAACAGGGGTCCCAATACCAGTCATGGCGCTCACCTTTCGCCCAGCCGGGGATTCAGCACTTCGCGGAGGCGATCGCCGACGATGTTGATCGAGAAGACGAGGAGGAGCAGCAGCACGCCCGGATAGACGCTGATCCAGTATTCGCCGGACATCAAAAGCTGGTAGCCGTTGGCGATCAAAAGCCCGAGCGAAGGTTCGGTGATCGGCAGGCCGATGCCGAGGAAGGAAAGCGTCGCTTCCGCCGAGATCGCATTCGCCACCTGCAGCATGCCGATGACGATCAGCGGCGGCAGGCAGTTCGGCAGGAGATGGCCGATCAGAATGCGCGGTGTGGAAATGCCGAGCGTCTGGGCCGCTTCGACATAGTCCTTGTTCTTCTCGACCAGTGCGGCGCTGCGCACCGCGCGGGCAAACGTCGCCCACTGCACCAGGATCAGCGCGAAGATGACTTTCCAGAGCCCCTGCCCCAGCAGCGCCAGAAGCATCAGCGCGACGAGAATGGTCGGGAAGCCGAGCATCAAGTCGACGACGCGCATGATCAGCGCATCGATGCGGCCGCCGAAATAGGCGGCGATCAGGCCGAGCACGGTGCCGACGACGAGCGCCACGAGGCCGGAAAAGACGCCGACGCCGAGGCTGGTGCGCAGGCCATAGACCATCGCCGAGAACATGTCGCGGCCCTGGCCGTCCGTGCCGAGCCAGTAGACGAGGCCGTCCATGCTTTCGGAGCCTGGCCGCAGCTTGGCGTCAAGAATGTCGAGGACCGCCAGATCATAGGGGTCCTGCGGCGTGATGTGGGGGCCGACGATCGCGGCAAAGAGCAGGACGATGCAGACGATTGCGGCGATGACGGCCTTCGGGCTGCGGCCGATGCCGATCACCAGCCGGCCGAACAGCATGTCTTCGCTGAGGAGTGCGCGGGCGGTCATTGGGCATCTCCCAGCCGGACACGCGGATCGACCAGCGAATAGAGCACGTCGACCACGAAGTTGATGAAGATGAACAGGCTGACGATCACGAGCAGGTAGGCGACCACCACCGGACGATCGAGCCGCATGATGCTGTCGATCAAAAGCTTGCCGATGCCCGGCCAGGCGAAGATCGTCTCTGTGACGACGGCAAAGGCCAGCATGCTGCCGAGTTCCAGGCCGATCACGGTGATGAGCGGGATCAGGATGTTCTTGAAGACATGCACGAAGACGATGCGCTTTTCGGAAAGCCCCTTGGCGCGGGCGAATTTCACGAAATCGAGCGGCATGGTCTCGCGCACGCCCGTGCGTGTGAGACGGATCACCAGCGATACCTTGAAGAGCGAGAGGTTGATCGCCGGCAGGATGAGATGCGTCAGGCCGTCCAGGGTGAAGAGGCTCGACCGGATGCCGAGGAATTCGCCCACCTCGCCGCGCCCCGTCGACGGCAGCCAGCCGAGCCAGACGGAAAAGATCATGATCAGCATCATGCCCTGCCAGAAACTCGGCAGCGAAAAGCCGAAGATCGAGCCGGTCATGATGACCTCGTCGGTCGCGCTGTTCGGCTTCAGCCCGGAGAGAAGACCGAGCGGAATGCCGATGACGAGCGCGAAGACGAGGCCGACCAGCGTCAGCTCCAGCGTTGCCGGCAGACGCTCGAAGATCAGGCTGATAGAGGGGCGGTTGAAGACGAAGGAACGGCCGAGGTCGCCGTGCAGCGCGTTCCAGGCAAAAGTGAAGAACTGTTCCCACAGCGGCTTGTCGAGGCCGAGCGAGGCGACCACCTGGGCGCGTTCCGCAGGGCTCGCATCAGGCGCGATCAGCATTTCGGCCGGATCGCCGATCGCATAGATGCCGATGAAGACGATGACGGCGGTAACGGCCAGGACGGCGAGGCTCTGCAGGAAGCGGCGGATGACGAAAACCGTCATTTCATTCGCTCCCACGGACAGAGCGTCCGGCAGGGACAGTAAATTTCCATGGAGAAGGTTCCCCTGTTCTGTTTGTGACGGGACGATAACGGCGCGCGAAAGATGCGCAATATTATGAGCGGAACGCATTAGCCTATGCGTTTTGCGCGAATAAACCCTGTTTCAGGTCTTCGCTTGCCTTCGACACGCCGCGCCGTAGGATCAACGAATGAATTTCAAGCAGCTCGAAATCTTCAAGACAATCATGGATACCGGCTCGACCATGGCGGCGGCGGCCCAGCTCGGCCTGTCGCAGTCGGCGATCAGCCGGCAGCTCGCATCCCTGGAAGAAGAGATCGGGCGGGAACTTTTCCTCCGCGACAAGGGCCGGCTCATTCCCCGCCCCGAGGCGCACCTGCTCGTCGACGAGGTGGACGACGTCGCCCAGAGCGTCGCACGGCTCAGAAGCAAGATCGGCGACGTCCGGACCGGCGCCTTCGGCGAGGCTCTCGTGCGGGTCGCCTTTCCGCACAGTCTTTCGACCACGATGCTGCCGCCGCTGGTCGCCCGCTTCAAAGCGGATCATCCGCGCGTGACGGTGGAGATCCTCAGCGGGCCCTATGACGCGATCGAACGCATGGTCCACAACCGCACCGCCGATCTCGGCTTCGTGCGCCTGCCGACCGAGCAGCATTCCTTCGAGGCCCGGCCGCTTTTCACCAGCGGCACGACCTGCGTGATGCCGATCGGCCATCCCCTGGCGGCAAAGCAGGCAATCGACGTGAACGACCTCGCCCGCAACGACCTCATCCTTCTCGGGCGGCAGCGGATCAACCGCAACGAGCTGGAGCACGAATTGCGCCGCATGGTTCCGACCTATCGCTGCAGCCTGGAGGTCCATTCGGTGGAAACGGCCTGTGCCTGCGCCGCACAGGGCCTCGGCATCGCCATCGTCCCGACGCTGATCGCCGAATTCTTCCGCAGCGACGCGGTCGCGATGCGTCCCTTCCTGCCCGACAAGGTCTCCGATTACGGGATCATCACCCTGCCCGGCACGCCGCTCTCATGGACGGCGGAGGCGTTCATCAACATCGTCAGGAACAGCAGCGGCGCACCGGATCAGGCATCTTCCTGAGCTCACGCTCGGGCGGCCTCCACGATCGGACGCACCGCGGCCTCCATGCTTTCCGGCGTCGTGCCCGTGACGATGACGCCCAGCAGCGGCGCGGCGATGCCGGCCGCCTTCAGCTTCGGCATATCTGCCGCGGTAAACCGCTTCTGGCTCGGTGCGATGACCGGAATGCCGGCCCTGGTGGTGATATCCCGGTAGCGGGCGAGATCGGTTTCGTTGAGCGGCTTGCCGTAATCGGCAAAGGCGGCGACGGATGCCTCCATCATCGCACCCGGAATTTCGAGAATTTTTTTCAGGTCCTCGTCGGTGCTCTTTTCGCCGAGGGCCGGCATCGGCCTCAACTTGGACTGCAAGAGATGCGGCTGCATGTCGCTGAAATAGATGTTGAACCCTTCGAAGCCGAGATCGGCAAGTACATCCATTTCTTCAGCGCTCGGCACCTGCTCCTGTCCGGCCATGACCAGCAGCGGCATGCCGAGCGTCGCGAGCTTCTCGTAAAAAGGGCGTTCCTCCGCAAAACTGCCGAAGGTCGTGCCCGTGGCGCGGTGGTAGGCGTTGAGATGCACTTTGAGTGCGAAGGCCCCCGCCCCGACGGCGGCCTTGGCGAGATCGAGATCATGTCGGGCGAGCGAGACGATGACCGGGAATTCGCCGCCGCGCAGCGCCCTGGTGAGTTTGGTTTCCGGGTAAGCGGACATTTCGGGCCTCAGTTCAGTCGCTCACCGCCGTCGGCGGCGAAAAGATGGATATTGGCGAGGTCCGGACGAACCCGGATGGTCGCACCGGGAGAAAGCGATACGCGCTCGCGGAAGACGCCGGTGACCTGCGTTTCGCCGAGCTTCATCGTGACCTGGGTTTCCGAACCCATCGGCTCGACGAGCACGATCTCGGCGGGCACGCCGTTGTCGTCCAGCGCGAAATGCTCGGGACGGATACCGTAGACCGCCTTGCGATCGCGCAATTCATGTGCCGCTTCCGGCAATGGCAGCACGATGCCGGGCGCGGCAAAGCCTTCCGCGGTGATCGTGCCGGTCAGGAAGTTCATCGAAGGCGAGCCGATAAAACCGGCCACGAACTGGTTGGCCGGACGGTCGTAGAGGTCGAGGGGCGCGCCGATCTGCTCCACCCTTCCGCCGTTCAGCACGACGATCTTGTCGGCCATGGTCATCGCTTCCACCTGGTCGTGCGTGACGTAGATGGTGGTCGTCTTGAGCTTCTGGTGCAGGCTCTTGATCTCGCCGCGCATGACGACGCGAAGTTTCGCATCGAGGTTCGAGAGCGGCTCGTCGAAAAGAAACACCTGGGGATCGCGGACGATGGCGCGCCCCATGGCGACGCGCTGGCGCTGGCCGCCGGAAAGCTGACGCGGGTAGCGATCGAGGAGATGCGTGAGACCGAGAATATCCGCGGCCCATTTCACCCGTTCCGCGATTTCGGCCTTTCCGGTGCCGCGATGTTCCAGCGAGAACCCCATGTTCACCGCGACCGTCATATGCGGATAGAGCGCATAATTCTGGAAAACCATGGCGATGTCGCGGTCCTTGGGATCGAGGTCGTTGACCACGCGCCCGCCGATCCGGATGTCGCCGCCGGTGATCGTCTCCAGCCCGGCGATCATCCTGAGCAGCGTGGACTTGCCGCAGCCGGACGGGCCGACCAGCACGACGAACTCGCCGTCGCTTATGCCGAGATCGACGCCGTGGATGATGTCGACGGCGCCATAGCTCTTGCGGACACGGGAAAGCGTAACTTCAGCCATCAATAAGATTTCCGGTTCTTCAGCCCTTGAGGCCGGTATGCGCGAGCCCTTCGACGAATTGCTTCTGCGCGATGATGAAGACGATGAGGACGGGCAGCGCCGTCAGCGTCGCGGCGGCGAGCTGGATGTTCCACATCGGCCCGCCATAGGCGTCGGTATATTGGGTGAGCGCCTGCGGCAGCGTGAACTTGTCCGCACTCGAAAGGAACACGATGGGTTCGAGAAACAGGTTCCAGGAATGCAGGAAGGTGAAGATCGCGACCGACGCCAGCGCCGGCCTTGCCAGCGGCAAAGCGATCTTTCGAAAAATCTTGAAACGGCCGAGGCCATCGACGCGCGCCGCCTCTTCCAGCTCGCCCGGCAGCGTCACGAAGAACTGCCGCATCACGAAGGTGGCGAAGACGCTCGGGGCACCGAAGATCGGCACCAGGATCAGCGGCCAATGGGTGTTCACCATGCCGGCCTTCAGGAACATCTGGAACAGCGGCACGATCGTCACTTCCGACGGGATCAAGAGCCCGAGCAGCACGATCATGAAGATCGTGTTGGCGAACGGGAAGCGTATTCGGGCGAATGCATAGCCCGCCATCGACGAGACGACCATCGTGCCGAGGGTGACCAGCGCGGCGATATAGGCGGAGTTCCAGTATTGCTGCACGAAGGGCTGCAGTTCGAAGACTTTTTGGTAGGTCGTCCAGTCGTAGCTCTGCGGGACCAGCTGCGGCGGAAAGGCAAAGATATCGCTGATCGGCTTCACCGAGGACGTCACCATCCACCAGGTGGGGAAGACGAAGGGGACGAGCAGCACGCACATCAGCCCGTAGAGAAAAACCTTCATGCGCGGGGAGAGCTCAGCTTTCATAAAAGACGATCCTCTTGCGCATCTGCCATTGGGCGAAGGTCAGCACGGCGACGATCACGAAGAGCAGGATCGAAAGCGTCGAGCCGTAACCGAAGAAATGGAACTGGAAGGCCTGCTGGTAGAGGTAATAGACGAGCACCGTCGTCGAGAGGCCCGGCCCGCCCTGGGTCAGAACCGCGATCTGCGCGAAGACCTGCAGCGATCCGACGATGGTGATGATCGAGGTGAGCAGGATGGTCGGGCTGATCAACGGCAGGGTGATGCGGCGGAACTGCTTGAAGCGCGGCGCACCGTCGATGCGGGCGGCCTCGTAGAGTTCGTTCGGCACGCCCTGCAGGGCCGCGAGGAACAGGATCATGTTGAGGCCGACATTCTTGAAGACCTGCACGACGATGACCGAGATCATCGCGGTCGTCTCCTCGCGCAGCCAGTTCGGTCCCTCGATGCCGAAGACCTGCAGCATGCCGTTGATGCCGCCGTTCTTCTGCAGGAGAAAGCCCCAGACGATCGTCCAGGCGACCAGCGACACCACGACCGGCGAGAAGAACAGCGTGCGGAAGATGGTGATGCCCGCGAGCTTCTGGTTCAGGAGCACTGCGAGCAGCAGCGCCAGCGACAGGTTGAAGACAACGAGCCCGGCGGAGAAGATCGCGGTCGCCCCCAGCACTTCGAGAAGGTTGGTATCCTCGATCAGCATGCGGTAGTTCTGCGCGCCGGTATAGGTGAACGTATTGGCGAGCACGTTCCACTCGTGCAGCGAATACCAGAAGACGAGCCCGAGCGGGATCAGCACGAAGACGGTGATGCCGATCAGCTGCGGAGCGATGAAGAGGAAGCCGGCGAGGCTGTCGCGCCGCGCAACCGTCCAGAACGGCGACGAGGCGCGGCCTTCCGGAGCTACGTTTTCCTGCGCGACAGCCATTTCGTTCTCCCTCAGCGCTTCAGGAACGGGCCGATCTGGCCGCAGATCTTCTGGAGCGTGCCCGGGATATCCGCATCCGGACGCCAGACGGCGTCGAGACCGGAACGCACGGTCTGCTGGATCTGCGCGAAGCCGGTATGGCCGGGAATGACCTTGCCGGTGGCGATGCCTGAGATGACGACCTTGTCGATCTGATCCTGGCTCAGAAGCGGGTTGGTCTTCTTCAGTACTTCGGCATTCAGGAGCGACTTGCGGGCGGACGGGAAGAACTGGCTGAGCTTCGCCGAGTTTTCCGGGTTCGTCATATAGGCGACGAATTCGGCCGCCGTCTCGGCGTTCTTGCCCGCCTGCATGACGCCGATGCCGGCCTGGCCGATCAACGCGTATTCACCGGCCGGTCCCTTCGGCAGCGGCACGAGATCCCAGGCAAACGGCTTGTCCTTCGGCAGCAGCGAGGCGCGGCTGATCTGGGTGATCGTCATGGCCGCGTTGCCGGCGAAGAAATCGACGTTCTCGCCGGGCCCGGGAATCGCCTTCTTCTTGAAGATCGCGTCATGGATGAAGGTGAGCGCGTCGACCATCGGCTTTTCGGTCATTGTGCAGGTCTTGCCGTCGGCGCTCCAGGGGGAAGCGCCCCAGCCGTCCCAGATCGAGGCGAGGTTCTGCCAGATCTGGTAGTTGAAGTCGCGGACGATCAGGCCGCCCTTTCCCGTCTGGCCGACCGCGGAAGCGGTCTCGATAGCATGATCCCAATCCCACTGCCCTGCGGCGATGAGTTCGGCCGGCGTCTTGGCGCCGGCCGCCTTGATGACGTCGTTGTTGACGAACATCGCAAACGGCGAGGTCGAGAACGGATAGGCATAGAGCGTTCCGTCCTTCGACCAGCGCTCCGCCGCGGTCGCACTGAGCTCATCGAGATTGTAGCCCTGCGCAGCCTTCAGCGTATCGGTGAGCGGGTAGAGCGCGCCGGAATTGACGAAATCATAGGCGGCCGTCTCGAAGATCCAGGCCATGTCCGGCGCATTGCCGCCGGCGATCTGGGTGGTGAGCGCCGTCGTGTACGTGTCGAACGGCAGCGACTCGTAGGTCACCGTGACGTTCGGGTGGTCCTTCTTGAAGCCCGCCGCAATCTCGTTGAAGAGCTTCAGATGCGCCTCGTTGGCGCTCCAGATGGTCATGCGGAGATTGACCGCATCCTGCGCTTGGGCGACGCCGTTCCCAACGGCCAAGATGCCGAGCGGTGCGGCGATCGCCAACGCCGCTGCGGCCGATTTCAGGGCTTTATGATAGTTCATTCCCGTTCCTCCTCCAAAGATTGGTGTTTGATCAGTATGCCGAAACGTCCGGCCAGCGGATTTCAATGCCTTCGCGGGTGAGTTCTTGCTGGAAGTCCTTGAGATGCTTGTCGTCGGCCTGCACCTGATGCGGCTTCAGACCCTTTTCGAGGCAATAGGCCGCGAGCATGCCGGCCACTTCGCCGATGTTCCATTCGACCGGATGCAGGCGGTAGCAGCCGTTGGTGATGTGGGTCGTGCCGATGTTCTTGCCGGCCGGGATGAGGTTCTTCATCCGCTCCGGCAGAAGCGCGCCGAGCGGGATCTCGAACGGGCAGGACGGGACGTCGATATAGTTGTCGCCGCCGGTCGAGGGATGCAGGTCGATGCGGTACATGCCGATGCCGACGCTGTCGCGATAGTTCACGGCGCCCTTGTCACCCCTGACGGCGTAGGAGAGATCCTGCTCGACGATGCGGGTGACCGGCTTGATGCGGCGGCTTTCACGGATATAGGGCGCCATGGCGAGGCCGTGCTCGGTGCCGGTGATGTCGCCGCGGAGCCTGAGGCCGCGATAGCCCTGGCCACCGTCGATGCGAGGCGCTTCCGTCTGCAGCCAGTAGAAGACCGAATAGGAAAGATCGGCCGCCGACTTCAGGTGCCTGGCCTTTTCCTCCTCGGAGACGTCGATGATCGTGCCGTCCATGTAGTCGATCATCGGCCAGTTCACGAAGCAGATGTCGGACGAATAGAAGCCGGGCTGGAAGTTGCGGCGGGCCGCGATGCGGCGGAAGAGCCAGAGGTTCTCGTCGCCGCCGCCCTTGCGCTGGTCGGCATCGACAGCCAGCGGATCGTCGTCGACGTTCGGCGTGAAGGAGCGGGTCGTGAATTCCAGCGTGCGCGGATGCGGAGCGGTGAAGCCGAGCAGCGGGCCGCCCCAGAAATGCGGCTGGTATTTGCGCCAGTAATCGTAATTCTCCGGCTTGTCGATCGTCTGATCGCCGTCCACATGATCGATCGCAAAGCAGATCGACACCGCCTGGACATTGTCCGGCTGGGCCTCGGAAGGCGCGCTCGGCTCGCCGGTATCGGACTGCGCCTCGAAGCCCTTCACGTATTCCGTGCCGGTCATCGGCAAGAGGTCGCCTAGCTCGGTCGCGTCGAGGATGTAATCGGCGGAAATCGCGATCTCCTTGCCGGTGTCGCGATGCCGGACGGTCACGGAGCGCACCGTGTCTCCATCGACATCGGCGGCCACCGGCCGGTACGGCTGCAGCACCCTGAGGCGACCGGCGCCGCGATATGGCATCAGCATGGCTTCCATGACCGCCAGGCTGACACGCGGTTCGGCGCAGATGCGGCTTACCCAGCCGGCACCGGGATTGAGGTCGCCCCAGGCGCGGGCGCCTTCGGTCAGCGGATAGTTGTCGCGGTAATACTGGCGGATGCCGTTGCGCAGCTTCCGGTAGGAACGCGTGATGCCGAACTGTTCGACCCAGGTATGCTCGTCGGAGGGCACGGCCTGGCTGGTCGACTGCCCGCCGATCCAGTCGAACTCCTCGGTCATGATGACGCTGCGCCCTGCCCGGCACGCCCCGAGCGCTGCCGCCACGCCGCCGAGACCGCCGCCCACCACCAGAATGTCTGCTCGCATTTCTTTCACGTCGTTATGTCCGTTTCTTTGCAGGACCGAGGGTCTCGCCCTCGACCGGTTCACAGGTCAGAAGAATCTGTTCGACGGGAGCTGCGCCCTCGATGCGGCGCACCAGCATGGCGGTCGCCTGCCGGCCCATCTCCTCTCGGGGAATGTTGAAGGAGGTGAACTGCACATGGCTGCGTTCGGCGCGGATATGGCTGCCGAGCACCACGGCGGAAAAGTCACCGGGGAGAGACAGGCCGCGTTCGCGGGCGGCGACTTCCACGCGCACCGCATCGGCAAGCTCGACAAAGAAGGCCGCGGTGGCGCCGCTGGCGAAAAGCGCATCGAGGATTTCGCCGGCCGGCCGGTCGACGGCATCGATATGGAGAACCGGTTCGGCACCATCCCGTGCCGCCGCGGAAAATCCATTCCAGCGATCGGCGATGGACTCGGCCGGGCCTGAAGGACCTATATAGGCGAGCTTCTCATGCCCAAGCCCCCGCGCCTTTTCCACCAGCGCGCGGGTGCCGCTTGTGTAGTCGCCGCCGACGTAAGGAACGGGTCCGCCAGCGTCCTCGCGCCGGCCGATCGCCACGAAAGGATAGTCGCCCAGAACCAGCCGCTTGAGCTCCGCCCGATCGAATTCGCGGCCGAGCACCAGGCAGCCGTCGGCGATGCGAAGCCGGTTGCCATCGGCGAAAATCTTCCGATCCTTGCCGACGCCGGCACCGGTCAAAAGCAGAAGGTCGTAGTTCTGGGCCTGCGCCTCCTCCTCGATGCCGAGCAGGAAGGGCGTGAAGAAATCCGCCTGCTCGCTCGGGAAAGCCGGTTCGTAGGTGAAGACGCCGAGAATACGATTGAGCCCCTTGGCCATGCGCCGGGCGATCGGATCCGCCACATAACCGGTCGTGCGGATGACATGCTGGACCCGTTCGCGGGTTTCCTGCGGAATGCGCGCAAGAGCTGTCGGAGCGCCGTTCAGCACAAGCGAAACGGTCGCCTGGCTGACGCCGGCCAGTTTCGCAATGTCGTGCTGAGTCAAGCGCTTGGGGCCTGCCACGCAATTTCCTCCTGATCTCCTCTTGACTGCTAATGCGTATTAGCAGCTAATACGTATTAACAAGATCAGGCCGGCCGCTGTCAAGCGGGAAATGAAGGAAAGTCGATGGCACTGGGGGAGCATTTGAAAACGCTGGGAATTTCAGGCATCCGGGTATTCGGCGACAGCATCACGGCAGGCTTCAATGCCAGCCGGCCCCACCTCGCCTGGCCGGCCTTGTTCGCAGCGGCGACGGACGGTTTTCCGATCCGCAATCATGCGATTCCGGGCACGGTCCTGCAGGGTTCACGCCTCGCGGACGGAAAGCCGCGGCCGGACAACGGCGTAAGCCGCTTTGCCCGAACGCTTCTCGATGCGCCGCATCGTGACGCGATCCTCATCCTCTACGGCTACAACGATGCGCGCTATACGGCGGCGCCCGAGACGATGAACGTCGCCGGCTTCGTCCGCGACTATACACGGCTCCTGCAGGCCCTTATCGCCGCCGGCCATGCCGAACGGATCGCGATCGGCAGCCCGCCCTATATTCCCGATGCGGGCTTTTCCACCGGCAGCCCCGGCTTCACCGGCCAGACCCGGCAAGGTTTCGAAGACTATGTCGAAGCCGTCCGGAAACTGGCCGCGACCTTCCATGTTCACTACGCTCCGGTCTACGAGCAGATGAAGGCGCATGGCGCCGGGGCGCTCGCCTCATCCGATCTCACCCATCCGAACGACGCAGGGCATCGCGTGATCTTCGAAGCGTTTCTCAAAGCGGAACGGCAGTAGTAACGCCACCATGGCTTCAGGCGCTCATCCCTCGACAATCGCCTCCGGATCAACCGAGCGCAGCGAGGAATTGCGCGGGCGAACGGAAGGTTAAGGGTGCCAATACCCTCAGGCTGATCGCAATAGGTATGATCGGGCCCGTTCTATCACCTTCGATCAGCTTGCGGTCTTACTCCGCCTTGCCAAGATTGCCGCGTTGAGCCGGCACGGCGCGGGGAGATGGCATGAAGCTTATTTTGGTAAACCGCTATTTCTTCCCGGATCAATCGGCAACCAGCCGAATGACCACGTCGATCGCTCTCGCGCTGGTTCAGCGCGGGTTCAACGTGACGGCTTTGGCCAGCCGCGAAATCCATAACCAGCGCAACATCGTCCTGCCTGCGGAAGAGGTCGCCACGGGCGTGCGGGTGAAGCGTCTCACTTCACCCCGCTTCGGCCGGCACACGGTGATGGGCAGGGCAGTCGACTACCTTTGCTTTCACCTCTTCGCGTTCTTCTGGCTGCTGCGGAACGTGTCGGCGGAGGACCTGGCCATTGTGTGCACCGATCCCCCGTTCCTTTCCGTGACGAGTGCGATCGCATTGCGGCTGAAAGGTGCCACGATGGTGAACTGGATCATGGACCTGTTTCCGGAAACGGCGGTCGAGCTCGGTTTCTTCCGGCACTGGCGGCTGCCCGCCCGATTGGCTCAGAAGGCGCGCAACTGGTCGCTGAAGTCGCCGGGAATAGCGGTCTGCCCGACGGGCAAGATGGCGGCCTATCTCGAGCGGCAGGGGCTGCCGCGAAGCCAGCTGACCGTGATGCATCACTGGTCCGATCAGGAAGAAATCTACCCGGTGCCGCCCGACCGGAACAGTCTGCGGGCCCAATGGGGGCTGAACGACACCTTCGTGGTCGGCTATTCCGGCAATTTCGGAAGAGCCCATGAATTCCAGACGCTCCTCAAGGCCGCCCAACGGTTGAAGGACCGTGCCGATATCCGCTTTCTCCTGATCGGAGGCGGGCACCAGCATGCGGCGGTTACGGAAACGGCGCGGCTGCTCGATCTCGACAACGTCATCTTCAAGCCCCTGCAGCCGCTCGCGAACCTGTCCGAAAGCCTGAGCGCCGCCGATGTGCACCTCGTGTCGCTGCTGCCGGAGCTCGAGCATTGCATCATTCCCAGCAAGTTCTACGGCATTCTCGCCGCCGGCCGCCCCACGATCTTCATCGGAGATCCGGATGGCGAAGTGCCGCGCGTGCTCGCCGCGACCGGGTGCGGGAGGAGCGTTCCGATCGGTGCGGTCGACGACCTCGTGACGACCATATGCGAGATGCGGGACAAACCCGAAATCCGCGCCGAAATGGGGCAGAGAGCGCGCCAGCTCCTCACGACGGAGTATTCGCGCGAGAAGGCCGTCGACGCCTGGTGCACGTTGATCACGCGGCTTCAGAGCGCCACGCCGACCGTCTCGCCCCTCCCCCAAGGTATCTCGCCATGAACGGAAAGGTCGTCGTCAGCCAGCTCGGCGCCCGCATGCACTATGCCGTGCCGAGAATATTCGCCTCGCACGGCCGGCTCGCCCATTTCTACACCGATATCTGCGCGACGAAGGGCTGGCCGAGGATTGTCGGCTCCCTGCCGCCCGCCCTCTTTCCGGCACCGGTCAAGCGCCTCGCAGGGCGCCGTCCCAAGGGTGTGCCGGGCGAGCTTACGACGGTCTTTTCCAGCTTCGGAATCCGCTCGGCGCTCCGCAGGATGCAGGTCAGGGATGTCATCGAAGAGACGGCTCACGCGGTGTGGGCGGGATCGATCTTCTCGCGGATGGTCGCGCAAAGCGGATTTCACGATGCGTCGGGCCTGTATGCCTTCAGCGGCGACGCCCTCGAACAGATGCACGCGGCCAAACGGCGGGGGCTGTGGACGGCGGTCGAACAGATGATCGCGCCGCGCGATGTGGTGGAAATGCTCATGGACCGCGAGATGCAGCGCTTTCCGGCCTGGGCGGGCCTGCCGCGCTCCAATCCGCATGCCCGCGTATTCGCCAATCGCGAAAAGGCGGAATGGGCTTTGGCGGATTATATCGTCTGCCCCTCGGATTTCGTCCGACAGCACGTCATCGCCTGCGGAGGCCCCGGGGAACGCTGCGTCGTGGTGCCCTATGGTGTCAACCCGGCTTTCACGATCGACCGGAAGGCCCGCCCGCCCGGTCCCCTCAGGGTCCTCACCGTCGGCGAGGTCGGCATACGCAAAGGCTCTCCCTATGTCGCCGAGGCAGCACGGCTGGTAGGTGGTGCCGCGACATTTCGCATGGCGGGACGCCTCAGCATTTCCGAAAGTGTCCGGCAGGAGATTTCGCAGTGGGTGGACCTGCGGGGCATCGTTCCGCGAACCCAGATCGCCGAGGAATTTCGCTGGGCCGACGTCTTCCTCCTGCCGTCGCTTTGCGAAGGATCGGCGACTGCCGTCTATGAAGCACTCGCCGCCGGATTGCCCGTCATCACCACGGAAAACACCGGCACGGTGGTGCGCGACGGCATCGACGGTTTCATGGTTCCCATTTGCGACGCGGAGGCCATCGCCCTGGCGGTGGAGCGCCTCGCCGCGGACGACGGGCTGCGCCGGTCGATGTCCGCCCATGCCTCGGCTCGCGCTGCCGACTTCACGGTCGAAGCTTACGGGAAGCGGTTGCTGGCGGCTCTGTCTAATGCGAACACAAGCCGGTCAGCCGCTCCGGCCAAGGTCTACACATTCCCTGATACGCAAATCCAGCGGCGGATTCTCTGATGAAGATCGTGCATGTGATCGCATCGATCGACCCGAAGAACGGCGGCCTGCAGGCCGTCGCGATGCGCATTGCCGCCGCGCAAGGCGCTCTGGGGCTCGATGTCCACATCATCACCTATGGAAATGCCGCCGTGAACGCGCAGGTGATGGAGATCGGGCGAAGCATACCCGGCTTTTCCGAAATCCACTGGCATATCCTCCCGGATGCCGGCAGGATGGAGGCGCTCTTTTGCTTCAACGGCCGGCGGATGCTTCGCGAGGTTCTCAAGCAGGCGTCCTTCATGCATATCCATGGGGTCTGGGAGCCCTTCCTCCTCTACGCCTCAAAGCGCGCCAGGGCGGAGAAAATCCCCTACTGCATCTGCCCTGCCGGGATGCTCGACCATTGGAGCCTCGAACAGAAATCTTGGAAGAAGAAGATCGCCCTGCGCCTTTGCTATAAAGGGATGCTGAACGATGCGGCCTTCCTCCACCTCCTGAATGTCGACGAAGCCAAGGCCGTCGAACCGCTCGACTTCAAGGCACCGAACCGCATCATTCCCAACGGGGTATTCGCGGAGGAATTCGATCCTCTTCCGCCTGCAGGGCTTTTCCGCTCGCGGATAGGCCTTCCGCCGGACCGGCGTTACGTCCTTTTCCTGTCCCGCCTGCACGTCAAGAAAGGCCTCGATATACTGGCCAGGGCTTTCGCGGAGATCGGCCAGACGCATCCCGATGTCGATCTGGTCGTTGCGGGTCCGCCGGGTGGAGCGGAAGGCGATTTCATATCGCTTGTCCGGCAGCTCGGCATCGAGAAAAGGGTGTATCTTACCGGCCCGCTCTACGGCCGGGTGAAGATCGAAGCGATGGTCGACGCCGCCTGCTTCTGCCTACCGAGCCGGCAGGAGGGCTTCAGCATGGCGATCACCGAAGCGCTTGCCTGCGGCACCCCCGTCGTGATCACGGATCAGTGCCATTTTCCGGAAGTAGCCACGGCCGATGCCGGCATCGTCGTCCCGCTCGATTCCGTGAAGGTGGCCGAAGCCTTGACGGCGATCCTGAAGGACCGCGCTCGGGCGCAATCCATGGGGCAGAATGGACGGCGGCTGGTTCTGGAAAAGTTCACCTGGCCCGCTATCGCCGACAAGACCCTCCAGAACTATCGCTTGAGCGCGTTGGAAGCCGCCGCCTCCGGCCGCCGGCGTCCGACCGATCTCGCCGGATTGCCGACATAGATCGTCCATGGTTCAAGGGATTTCGCGGCAACGCCCCTGGCCCCCAGAACGGCCCCCTCTCCCACGACGACACCGGGACCCACGAAAGCTTCCGCCGCAACCCAGGCATTCGCCTCTATCGTGATCGGGCGGGTGGTCAGGGGAAACGCGCTGTCCTGGACGTCGTGCGAACCGGTGCACAGATGCGAACGCTGGGAGACGGAGGCGAATTCGCGGATCGTGATCGTATCGACATCGTAGCAGATCACGCCCGGTCCCATCGAAGCATAGCGCTCCATGACCAGATGCCCCGGCCACCAGACCACTGCCTTGGCATGGACGGTCGCGGTAGCATCGATCCGTGCTCCAAACGCCCGGAGCAGGAAATTGCGCCAGCGCCGAAATGGCGGCGGCGTCCACGAGGCGAGAAGAAGCCAGACGGTCATCCAGACCAGGCGCATCAGGCGGAAGCGCAGAGCGAATGTGGCTCCCCCGAAACGCGGCAAGGGAGTGGTCGCGTGTTTGAAGGCCGGATCCTCGTATCTGGAGAGCATGATCCTATCCTCCAGCCGCAAGCGAAGAGGGATTCATCCCGTACCGGCTGCGGCGGCGGGACGGAATGATCGCGAAAGCCAGGGCCGGTGCGGCAAACATCAGCATGTGCACCCAGACCATCAGCACCCAGTCGGTCTGGTGGGAAATCGCGTGGATGGAGGGAATGATCGAAAGCACATAGGTGAACTGCGCGGCGAATTCCCCGCGATTTGCCGTGACCCAGATGCGGCGGACGAGATAGGCGAGAAGGAAGAACTTGAAGGCGCCGAGATACCAGAAGGATTCGAAGGCGTCCGTCATGCCCGTTTCCGTCGTGCCGGTAATCGGATCGTAGTCCCGCGCCACCGGCGGCATCGGCAACATGAAGGACTGCTTGACTTCAGCGCCGACGAGCTGGGCAGGCACGTAGCTGAATACCAGCCTGTTCCAGTGGAACTTCCCGTAATCGAACTCCATCGACGTCGCCGTGTTGTTGATCCGGAGAACGGCATTGCGCATCTCGTCGCCGCCGTCTCTCAAGACCTTCGAGAGATTGCCCGCCACGTCGATCCTCTTGATCTCGTCCCAGACGGGCGCGGAGTTCGCCTTGGTTATCGAGCGATATTCGCCCATGCTGTTCATCAGCAGCGTTCCGAGGAAGAGGGCGACGATGATCAAGCTTCTCGGGATCGTCAGGCCCCTGTAGAACCACCACGCGAGGGCGAAGATCATCACCAGCTCGATCGCCTCGGCACGCTTGCCGGTGATCACGATGCGGTCGAGATAGAAGACGAGGTCGAAAGCCAGGATGAGGCAGGCCCACCAGGAAAAGCGCCGCGCCAGGCAGAGTGCGGCGATCGCCAGGCCGTAACTCAGCAGCCGGGAGAAGAATATGTAGACGACCGGGATACCCGTCATCTGCACTGCGATGGTGAGATCTCCCGGCAGGCGGCTGAGCTCATAGTAGAAATACGCGCCGGCAATCGACAGGAGAGCCGCGACGATCAGAAGGCGCCCCTCGTCGAAGTCGATGCGGAAGAACCCAAGCGGCTTTGCTTTCGCGCCCCAACCCCACCAGCACATGAAGAGGCACATCATCATGAAAACGGCGGTTCTGGCGAAAGCGGCCTCCGGCAGAAAACTGTCCACCGCCAGGCCCGGGACCTGGGGGAGGATGAAGGAAAAGGAGATGACGCCCGTGAGAAAGGGGAATTCATAGATCCTTTCGGGACGTCCCATTCCCCATCCGATGAGCAGGAGCACGGCGCCGAGCAGACAAAAGACGAGGAAGATGTTCATTGTCCGGCGCCTATGCTGGTCGGCCGCAGCAGGTCCAGGAGGGCCGTCTCGGAGATCTTGCTCCTGAGGTCGTAGGCCATGATCTTCGGATATTCCTTGAAGACCTGGATGCCATCGGCGTCGAAAGCGAGCCTCCAGTAGGATTCCTCCCTTTCGGCCGGCACCGAAATCCATTGGATATCCGGCATCAGCGAACGGAAGCGCGTGACGGCGCGACCGGAGTGGAACCAGCTTGTCACCAGGATTGCGCGGCGTATCCGCATGCCGGCCAGTATGGGCTGCGAGAACGCGGCGTTTTCCCAAGTACTCGAGGACCGGCATTCCGTGGTGATCGCTTCCGGGGAAACCCCCATCTCGATCAGCATCCGCCGGATGAAGCTGCAATCGCCGCGACCCGTGACGAGCACCTGGGGTGCCCTGCCCTCATGCCATAACTCAGCCGCTCGCGCCGCCCGCGGCGGCCCATCGCCTCCAAGAACCACGATGACATCGGCGTTCGCGGGGATATCCCGCTGGGCCAGCAGAGTATCGGCGGAAATCAGCGAGATGCCGTAAAGCCCGACGACGCTGGCGATCGCCGCACCCATGTAGAGCAGGATGCGGGCGGCTTTTCCTGCCCTCCGGGTCATCTTCCGGAGTATTTGAAATGCAGTCGCACGAGCGTGTCCCGGCCGTGCGGAATCCTTACCTCGCACAGGGCGGCGTTTCATCGGGATACGATCCGTCATCTTTCAAGATCGGCATCGCCGACCCTCTTGAAAACCGTCGTGCGCGAGGCGCCGCCAAGCGCCTCCGCACCGTCCGAACGCAAGCCCGATCCAGTCCGGTTGAGCCGCGCCCTCGTCAGGTAGCCGGTAGCAGCAAGCACGAATGACGTATGGACCACGATCGGCACGATGAGCCCCATCGCCATTATCTCTCCGGGCACGTTCAACAGAGTTCCGACATATCCGATACCGCCGCAGATCGCCGACGCCGCCATCAGGCTGTTGGTTGTCGCGGCCGGTGTCAGGCCATGGTCGAGCAGCAGATGATGGAGATGCCAGCGGTCGGCCGACATCGGACTGCGATGGGCAAGGAACCGGCGGACGATCAGGCTCAGGGTATCGACGACCGGAACGATCACCACCCACAGCAGTGCCGGGAAGGAAACGGCGCTGCTCCTGGTCGCCAGGAGAAGGATGACGTAGGCGATGGTCGCTCCGAGAGCGGTGCTGCCGGCGTCTCCCAGGAACACGCTGGCGCGGGCACGCCACGGGCTTCTCATGTTGAAGACCAGAAATGCGCAGAGGCAGATGAAGAGCGTCTCGAGCGAAGGAATGAACTCCGTCATCCCCTCCGACCCTGCGATGATCATCAGCCAGATCAGGGCGACCGCCGCCACGCCGCCTGCCAATCCGTCGACACCGTCGAGCATGTTCCACGAATTCACGAGCCCGGTCACGAACAGGACACCGATGAAGTAAAACAGCGGCAGCAACAGCGGACCATTCCCCGAAAGCAGAACGCCCAGCGACAGCGAGCCTATGTCCGTGCCCCCGACGAAGGTGACGGCCATCGCCAGTTGCATGATGAGGCGGCCGACGGCAGGAAGGGGCATGCGGTCGTCCACGACGCCGATCAAGGTGATGACCAGCAGGCCCAGCCAGAAATTCAATCCGAACAGATCAGGTCCATCCTGGATGAAGGAGGCAACCGCGAAAGCGGTGAATATCGCGATCCCCCCGCAGAGCGGAATTGTACCCCTATGGCGTTTCCTCACGGCATCCGGCCGGTCGACAAGTTGAAAGGTTACGGCCAGACTTCGCAAAATGACAACCAATGAAACGCCCAATACGAATGTGGCGATGGTATTAGCAAATAGCCCGGACATCCTGAACCCCTTGCAGCGGAGTGGCACGGGTCGGTCGACCGCACCCGACTTCGCAATGATCCTAGGAAACCTCGACGGAGGCTGGTACGCGAGCAAAGGGCGCAATGCTCTCCCTCATAGGGAGGAGGTATCGCCGGGAACGCCTACCCCTCTAATTCTTATGGAGATTTCGGCCTCAAAAGGCGTAACCGCCGCGCGGTTTCGCTCCCCGCACCACCCGTTGGAGAAGGCTTCCTCGTGTATGGGAACACGACCCGGAAACAGCCGTTGAAACGCCTAGAAATTGTTGGACAGGATGGCCACCCAGTCACGGAAGCCGGAGCTGTTGGTCGCATCGGGGACGGCGACTTTCTTGACCGGATCGCCGCCAAGCGGCTCCGCATCCTCGGCAAAGACGCCGCTGGACGGATCGTACCACCGAAGCAGCTTTTCGCCGCCGGGTAAGCTGCCGAGATCGATCGTTATATTGTCGGCGTCGATGACGTAGATCATCGCGAATGATCCGTCCGTATCGCGGGCCGCAAGCGCCCTGTGATGTTCGCCGCCTTCCGCCGCCTTCAGCAGCAGGCCCTGATCGGGCACCAGCCTCCACCAGTCCAGTTCGGCGAAGAGCTTGCCGAGCTGCATCAGGCTTTGGGCGCCGCGGCTGAAAAGAGCCTGTTCCCACGTTTCCGACGCTGGCTGGAGTCCCGGAGCCGAAAAATGCCAGATGGGATTGTTGCCGAACATCTGGCCGCCGGCGCCGGAAAGAAGCGCGCCGTAGGCGATCAGGCGAACTTCACGCTCGTTGACGCCATGCTCGCCCTCGTATTTTCCCTCCAGAAGGAAGAAGGGGCGCTGGGGTCCGGACCGATAGCGTGCCAGAACGGCCTCCGCGACATCCCCGTAGGTGTATACGGTATCGATATCGAGCCAGTCCGCGCCCTGCCAGTAGACGCTGCTGACGGTATCGCGGTTGGTGTGAACGGTCTGTAGCGCGTCGGGCGCAACCTCCGCGATCCCTTCGGCAACGGCCGTCACCAGCGCCTTGTCGGGCGGATCGTAATCCCCGCCCTGGACCCAGATGATGTTCGGATACGCGGCGAAGCGACGGGCGACGTATCGCCCATAGTCCTTCAGCTTTTCCGGCCCCGCGCTGACCATTTCCTGATACCAGCCTTCCGGTCCGCCCGCGGCGCCAAGATATGCCGGATAAAGGAGGACGAGGAGATTGCGTCTCGATGCCGCCTTGATGATGGCCTCGGCCTTTTCGAAATAGGCCTCGTTCGGCGTCTCGAACGCGGTTCCAAGAAACGGCGCGTCGCCGCTGGAATTTGCCGGCGCATTGCGCGCGAATTTGTGCTCGATCAGCGATGTCAGGATCGTGTTGAAGCCCTGCCGCTTTCTTGTTTCGAGATAGAGCACCGCGTCGCTCAAGGAGAGATCCGCAATCAGCGACCAGGCGCTATCGCCGGAGATGAGAAACGGCCTGCCCTGGCTGTCCTCCAGATGGTGAGTGCCCTGGGGCGCTCGAAGCGGGAACTCGAACTCCTGCGCAAGCGCGAAAGCGGTCAGGAAGAACAGCAGGCAGGAACCGACGGAGACCTGCATGAAGACGCGGCGCGCCTGATAGACCGTCCATATGCCCTGGAGGCGGCGTCCGGGATATGGAAGATAGCGTTTCATGGTTCAGAGCCGCTCGCGGACGACGCGAAGCCAGTTTTTCAGCGGAAGAGGAACGTAGGTGCGCAGACCGGGCCGGAGTCCGGCGGGAATCGACCAGCCGTCGATATCGAGCACCGGCGGCAGCCTCGGCCGCTCCGTCATTGCCGACTTTATGACGTCGTAATAATGATCCGCCATCCTCTCGATGCTGTAGCGTCGCGGGACCGCCTCGCGCGCCGCCACCGACATGCGTTCGAGCAGGTCGCGGTCCTGGTGAAGGCGCGACACGGCATTCGCGGCGGCCGTGTAGTTTCCGACGGGAAAAAGGATCCCGTTCTTTCCGCTTTCCACGACCGTATCGGTGACGCCCCTGATATAGGAAACGACCGGCACGCAGCCGGCCACCATGGCCTCGATCAGGGTCATGGGCAGACCTTCGTAGCGGGACGGCATAAGCAGCACGTCATGCTCCGTCATGATCGCCGGAATCCTCGCCGGCGAAACGGCGCCGAAATAGTCCACCCGTCTCCAATGGCTCGCGAGCCGCCGTTTGAGCTTCTTCATGTCGGGACCGTCTCCGACGACGCTCAGCGAGACCGTCTCAGGCAGGCCGTCGAGAATTTCCCGAAGCCACAGGACGCCTTTGGACGCGTCCTCGATCCGGCCCACGAAGAGGGTTCGCAGCTGCGGTCCCGGACGCACGCGATGGCGGGCCTTTTCGCTGAAGGCGGCGGTATCCACCGAATTCGCGATCGCGTAGGTGCGGTCGGCGGGAAAACCGTAGCGTTCGATCAGGTCGGCGCAGCAGCGTTCCGATACCCCGATCGTCGCATGGGCATAGTCGCGGATCGATCTTGCGGCGGCATAGGTGCCGGGCGTGATGTTGTGGACGACCAGAATGCGAAGAATGTGCTCGGGCAGGTACCGGGCGATATTGGTCTGCAGCCTGTCGCCCAGAACGTTGATGATGACCCCGTCAAAACCGCCGCTCTCGATGGCTTCCGCCATTCGTTTCGCACAGGCGCCTTCGGCGAGCGAGGCCGGCATCTTCAGCAATTGCCCGAGAGAATTCTCCTCCCGCATCGCCGCCGGCAGCTCGTATCCGTCCTCGCATATGCCGAGCCATCGAACATCGATCCCATAGTCCGCCAGACCGGAGCGAAGGCTTTTGAAGACGGAATAGGTGCCGCCGACGTGCGGAAGAACAAAATAGGCGAATTTCATTTCTCACGGCCTCTCCTTGCGCGGACTCGGCACGCCCGCACCTGTTCCGGATAGTAGAAGCTGGGCCACCGGGCGGTAGTCGAATGCTGGGTTAAGCCGCTTCATCCTTAGAAGGATGGCAGCAAAGGCGCGTAGTCGTTTGGGGTATCGCTTCAGCCGAATTGCGATGTGGGTTGCGTTTTGCGGAACCGGTATCAGTGCTGGGTGAGCCCGATATCCCAGGGCACAGCCTCAGGCCATGGACATCCGATGAAAATCAGCCTGCTCGGACAATTCGGTTCCGGCAACTCCGGCAATGACGGATCGCTGGAGGCGATGCTCATCTACCTGCGCAGGCTGCGGCCGGACGCCGAGCTCGTCTGCATCTGTTCCAATCCGGCGGTCATCGAAGCCCGCTACGATATCCGGTCCATGAGCGTTGGCGGCCCACTCCTTTCCTCTCCCTGGGCCAAGGCCATCGACAAGGTCCTCTTGAAGCTGCCGCGCCGGATCGCGCTGCTCTTCATTTCGATCGCACATCTGCACGGTTTCGATTTGATGATCATTCCGGGAACCGGCATCCTCGACGATTTTCAGGAAAAGGCGTTCGGCTGGCCGTTCGTGATCTTCTGCTGGTGCCTCGTCGCCCGGGTCTGCCGAACCAAGGTCGCCTTCGTCAGCATCGGCGCCGGTCCCATCAAAGGGCGGCTCAGCCGCTGGTTCCTCCGGTCTGCCGCAAAGATGGCCTCTTACCGGTCCTATCGCGACAATTATTCGCTGGAATTCATGAGAGGGCTCGGGATCGACGTCTCCAACGATCGCCGCTATCCGGATATCGCCTTCGCCCTCCCCGCTCCTCCGCCAGGTCCGGAACGCTCCGCCCGCGACGGTTTATGCGTGGGCGTCGGCATCATGCATTACCGGGGATGGCGGGCAAACAACCCGCGGGCGGATGCGATCTACGAGAACTACATCCAGAAAATCTCCACCTTCATTCGCCGGCTGCTCGAAGACGGGCATCGCGTCAGCCTTCTCATGGGCGACGTGACCGATCGGCAGGCATGCGACGATGTTTTCGACCGGCTCGCGGCGATGGTCGGAGAAGAGGATCTATCCCGGGTCGAGATCGGTTCCGCGGGATCGCTCCACGACATCATGAGGCAGATCTCCAAAGTCGATCTGGCGGTCGTCTCTCGCTATCACAACCTCGTCTGCTCGCTGAAGCTCGACCGGCCGACGATATCGCTCGGCTATGCGAGGAAGAACGACGATCTCATGGGTGATTTCCACCAGGAGAGATATTGCAAGCATATAGAAACGTTCGAAGTGGACGAGCTTGCCGCCGCCTTTCGCGAGCTCCTCGACAATCGCGAGACGGTCAAACACCAGATCAACCTCATGAATGAACGCTGGCAAGCTCAGCTTCTCGAACAACAGCAGGTCCTGGGCGAGCAGTTGCTTGCTCTTCAAGCACCCGACCTGCCGGGGCGAGTACGAAACCACGTTTAGAATGCCGCATACCAACCCTCGAGTGCCCCGGAGTCCTTGAAATGCATCAGCTTAGGAAAAGAACCGGCAGCCGTCGGACGGCAAGGTTCCCCAAATCTCGGAGCGGCGAATGAGCACCCCCCGCCGCGCATTCATCATGTCATCGATAGAGCAATATCTGGCTCTGATCATCAATGTCACGGTTGTGGCAACGATGGCGCGATTGTTGACACCGGATGCCGTCGGGCATGCGGTGACGGGTCTCGGTATCGGCGCGATCGCCCTGTCGCTCAGGGAATTCGTGACCCCGGAATTCCTGATCCAGAAAGCGGAAATCGACGAAAAGGATCTCCGTACGTCCTTCACGACCCTTTTTGGGATCACGGTCCTGGTCACCATCGGGCTGATGGCCGTCTCCGGAAAGATCGCGGCATTCTACGATTCGCCAGAACTGCCGTTCTTCCTGTTTCTCGTCATGATGTCGGCCTTCGCGGAAGTGATCTCGCAGCCGGTCATCGCGGTTCTCAGGCGCGAGATGGCATTCGGTACGCTCGCCAACATCAGGACGGTCTCGCTGCTCGTCTCGGCACTGACCACGGTCATCCTCGGAATGCTCGACTTCGGCTATGTGAGCTACGGCTGGGGCATGCTTGCGAGCGCGATCACACTCGCGGCGCTGACGGCCTTCGTCACCCCCCATTCCCTGTTCTCGATATGCAGACCAAGCCTGGCCTCATGGAAGGTCGTCTTCACATTCGGCTCCTTCAAGGGTGCGTCCCAGGCCGTCGACCGCATCTATGAGACGGTTCCCCAATTGATCCTCGGCAAGGTCATGTCGATGACGTCCGTCGGATTCTACAACAGGGCGAATACCGTCTGCGGCATTCCCGACCGCATCATCATGTCGGCCTTCTACGCAATGGCCTTTCCGACGCTCGCCGCCAGCGTGCGGGAAGGCAAGAACATCAAGCGCGCCTATCTGAACACGCTCAGCTACCTTTCGGTCCTCTATTGGCCCGGCGTCCTCATGATCGCGGTGACCGCCGATCCGGTCGTCCACCTCATCCTCGGATCTCAATGGGAGGGAGCGATCCTGCTCGTGCGCCTCATGGCGCTGGCCGCCGTCTTCTGGTTCGCCGTCATCGTCACCAATCCGCTGCTGCTCGCGCTCGGGCACAATCGGGATGCCTTCCTGTCGAGCCTGTTTTCACGCAGCGTGGCCGCCATGGCACTCTGCAGCGCGAGCATGTACAGCGTTGTGGCCATGGCGCTCAGCCAGTTCATCTCGCTGCCGGCGCAAATGCTGATCGCCCTCTATTTCGCCAAGAAACATCTGAATTTTACCGTCGCCGAACTCCTGGCGGCCGTTTTTCCGAGCATGCTCGTCACGCTGCTCACCCTCGTCGGGCCGCTTGCACTGCTGGTCGCGAACGGCGGGAATACGGAGATGAGCCTTCTCCAGTTCGGCCTTACCCTCTTTTGCGCCGCCCTCGGATGGCTTCTCGGCCTCGTGACCGTCAAACATCCCTTCCTGGCGGAAGTACAACTGGTCCTGCACGCGATCGTGGCTGCGACAGTCTGGCTGCGCCGGCGGTTCCTGACGGCGGGAGCATGAACCGATGACCAACATCGACGTCGTCGTCCCGAATTACAATTACGGCAGGTATCTGCGGGCCTGCGTCGAAAGCATCCTGAACCAGGAGGCAGTCACAATCCGCGTCCTGATCATAGACAACGCCTCGACCGACGACAGCGCCGAGATCGCCCGGTCGCTTGCGAGAGACCCCCGTGTCGAACTCGTCCTGCGGACGGAGAACCTTGGAACGCACGCCTCCTTCAACCAGGGTATCGATTGGGCCGAAGCGGACTATTTCCTTCTGATGTTTTCGGACGACTTCCTCGTTCCCGGCGCCCTGAAACGGGCGATCGACATCATGGAGGCGGACAAGACGATCGCCTTCGCCTATGGCCGGGACGTTTCGGTGAAAGGCAGCGCGGCAATTCCGCAAATTCCGCCGCAGCCGGATCCGGCACCGTTCCGCCTCCACCAAAGCCGGGCGTTCATCAAGCGCTTCTGCCGATTGGGCGTGTTCCAGATACCGGGACCGTCCATCGTCGTCAGGACGAGCGTGCAGAAACGCGCCGGCCATTACCGCACGGAACTGCCTCACAGCGACGACTACGAAGTCTGGCTGCGGCTGGCGATGCACGGGCCGGTCGCGGAGCTCGACTGCATCCAGGCCGGCATCCGCTCGCATGACGCCAACCGGTCGACCGAGCTTTGGGCGCACCAGATACAGCACATCCTCCACACCGCCGCTGCCGCCAAGAGTTTCTTCGATCATGAAGGCGGAAGCATGGAAGGCAGCCGCGCGATGCGGCGCCTCGCACAGCGAGGGATTGCCAATCGTGCCTACTGGTCGGGCGTATCCCACCTTATCCGCCGCGATGGCGAGGCGGCCGATCTCTTCAAGCTCGCCTTCCGTCTCTCACCGGCCACGGCCTTGATCCCACCGGTCGGCTATCTGGTGAACCGGCCGGATACGCTTCGCAGAATAGGCTCTTTCCTTGCCGGCCGTGGCGTGGCATCGAAACGCTACGTCTCGTGAACGTTCCCGCTCTTCGCGCTGCGACCTCACTCGACCGTGACGGATTTCGCAAGATTGCGCGGCTGGTCCACATCCGTGCCCATCAGGACGGCTGTCTGATAGGCCAGCAACTGGATCGGGAGCGAGAAGATCATCGGCGCGATAATCTCGTCGACATTCGGCAGCACGATGTTTGCGGAGGCTGCGAGCGGCGACGCCTCCGCTCCCTTCTCGTCCGTGATGAAGATGATGCGCCCGCCGCGCGCGGCGACTTCCTGCATGTTGGAGACCGTCTTTTCGAAGAAGCGATCATGCGGCGCGATGACGATCACCGGCATGTTCTCGTCGATCAGCGCGATCGGCCCATGCTTCAGCTCGCCGGCGGCATAGCCTTCCGCATGGATATAGGAAATCTCCTTGAGCTTCAGCGCCCCTTCCATAGCCAACGGATAGCTGGTGCCGCGGCCGATGTAGAGAACGTCCTTGCAGCCCGCCAGCTGGCGGGCAAGGTCGTCGATCTGCGGCTGAATGCGGCCGAGGACCTCGCTCATGATGCGCGGCATTTCGGTCAGGTGGCGAACCAGCCGCTGTTCCTCCCACCCGTCGATCGTCCCTCTGATACGGCCGGCGGCAATCGCCATGCAGGCCAGCACGGCGAGCTGGCAGGTGAATGCCTTCGTCGACGCGACGCCGATTTCCGGGCCTGCCAGGATCGGAAAGACCGCATCCGCTTCCCTGGCGATCGTCGATTCCGTGACGTTGACGACCGCGCCGATCTTCAGGCCCTTTTCCTTGCAGTAATGCAGCGACGCGAGCGTATCGGCGGTCTCCCCCGATTGGGAAATGAAGAGCGCGCCCTGGCTTGAAGAAACCGGAATGTGGCGATAGCGGAATTCGGACGCCACATCGATTTCGACCGGCAGGGAGGCATAGCGCTCGAACCAGTACCGGCCGGTCGCCCCCGCGAGGAAGGCAGTGCCGCACGCCGAAATCGCGAGCCCGGAAATGGTCCCGAAATCCATCCCCATCTTCTCGACCCTGATCGTGTTCGACGCGAAGTCGACATAGCGGCCGAGCACATGGGAAATGGCTTCGGGCTGCTCGTATATCTCCTTTTCCATGAAATGGCGGTGATTGCCTTTGTCGATCAGGCAGGCCGAGGCCTGGATGGCCTGGCGGGGGCGCGTGACGGGCTCCCCCTGGAAATCGATGACGATCGCCTCGTCGCGCGTGATGACGGCACAATCGCCGTCCGCCAGATATGTGATTTCGTCGGTAAAGGGAGCGAGCGCGATCGCGTCCGACCCGAGGAACATCTCGCCCTTGCCGTGGCCGATCGCAAGCGGAGGACCGGAGCGCGCCGCCATGATCCTGCCGGGGTCGCCTTTCAGCATGATGGCGAGCGCATAGGCCCCCTTGAGGCGGCGCAGCATGGCGAGCATCGCAGCCTTCGGCTCCAGCCCCCGACGCAGATAGCTTGCCATCAGATGCGCGACGACTTCCGTATCGGTCTGGGTCTCAAAAACCGCACCGCTCTCCGCCAGCTCCTGGCGGAGCGCGAAAAAGTTTTCGATGATGCCGTTGTGAACGACGCATATCCCGTCGGCGAAGTGCGGATGCGCATTGGTTTCGTTCGGCACCCCGTGCGTCGCCCATCGGGTATGGCCCATGCCCGTCGTCCCGTGAAGAGGGTCCGCATCGAGACGATGCTGCAGATTGCAGAGCTTTCCCGGGGCACGCCGCCGCTCCATCAGCCCGTCATGAATGGTGGCGATCCCGGCTGAATCATAGCCCCGGTATTCCAGCCGCTTCAAAGCATCGACAAGCCGCGCTGCGACCGGCTCAACTCCGACAATTCCCACGATACCACACATGCGGCGGTCCCTCTCGACATTGCCACGGCGTCAGTATCGAGATTTTAATCGGCCATCGCCGGAAGCCTACCGCAACCTTCGATGCCGGCGCCCATTGCGCTAGTACTTTCGATGTAAGGGACAATCCCGGAAAATGTGGGAGCTAGCCGCAAGCTATTCTTCTGCCGTGACCACAAGCCTCAGCAGGGCCGGCAAGGACGCCGAGCCTGTTCTGCGCATGATCGAAGCGCGGTGGTTTTCGACGGTCCGCTGACTGAGGCCCAGCTCCGCGGCGATGATCTTGTTCGGCTGCCCCAGAAGAATTCTGTCCAGGATCTCCCGCTGTCTGCGGGTCAAAGTCGTAAGCGCAGCGCGCGCTGCCTCGCGCCGGGCGGAACGGTGGCTGGTACCACGCACGTGCTCGAGCGCGGTGCGGACGCTGAGCTGGATTTCTTCGAAGGAAAACGGCTTTTCGAGAAAATCCGCGGCTCCGTGCTTCATCGCGTCGACGGCCATATGGATATCGCTGTGGCCGGTAATGACGACGACCGGAAACCGATGCTGCTTCTCTTCCAGTTTCCGCAACAGATCGAGGCCGCTCATGCCCGGCAGATACGCATCCAATATCAGGCAGTTTGCCCTATCCGGATCATAGCTGGCGAGAAAGTCCTCCGCACTGGCGTAGGTCAGGACTTCCCAGCCCACATTTTCGAAAAGAGCACGGATATTGTTGCGGACGCCTTGTTCGTCGTCGACGATCTCGATCAACGGCCGAGGAAGCGCTTCCGTTCGCCCGGCTTTGCCGTCGTCCTCCGCTGCATCCCTTTTTTCCGACTGTGCGAGGAGGTCGTCGATCGCGTGGACGACCTCGCTCAGCTTCACGGGCTTGTTGAGATGCGGAATGTTGTAATCGGCATATTTGTCGAGTGCATGGCTCGATATGTCGCCCGTCAGTATGAGGCCCGGAATCTGACGGTTGAGAATGCTCCGTATGTTCTCGATCGCCGCAAGACCGTCCATTGCGGATGAAATGTTGTAGTCGGCGAGGACGATATCCGGGGTGAAGTCACCCTGCCTGACGAGCCTCACCGCTTCCAGAGCGTTGGCCGCGGTCGCAACGGCGTGCCCGGCCTGTTCCAGGCCCATTTTCAGCAATTCGCGCACCGCATCCTCGTCCTCGACAATCAGGATGGAAGCCGCCGGAGAAGGCCGGTCCTGCTCGGCTCGCGTCCCCGACGACGGCAATGCCACGAGAGGCTGGCCATTGGTGACACGATCGATCTCGACCGAGAAAACCGATCCCTTCTGCGGATGCGAGCGTATCGAGAGCTTCAATCCGAGCAGATCGCTCAGTCGCTTGACGATCGACAGTCCCAATCCCAGTCCGCGATCCCCGCGCCGAGCGGACATATCGAGCTGATAATATTCGTTGAAGATGTTTCCGATCTGATTTTTCGGAATCCCGATCCCGGTATCCCAGACCTCAAGCCGAAGCTTCCCGCCGCGCCGCCGGCAGCCGAGCAGGATCCTTCCGGTCAGCGTATATTTGAGCGCGTTCGAGAGAAGATTGCGGATGATCTGCTCCAAGAGCTGGGGATCGGTGCGGACGGCAAGCGCTGAAGGTATTACCCGCAGCTTGAGCCCCTTTGCCTGCGCCGGATAAGAGAATTCCCGCCGCATCCGCAGCAGCAGATCGCCGATCGCGAAGCTTTCAAACCTCGGCTGCACCGTACCGGCTTCGATCTGGTTGATGTCCAAGACGGTACTGAGAATGGCCGACATGGACGCGAGCGTCTCTTCCATTCGCAGAACAAGGGTCCGCGAGTGCTCGTCTTCGACGTTTTTTTCCAACAGTCCCTGGAGAAGCTTCAGCGTCTGCAAAGGTTGGCGAAGATCGTGGCTGGCGGCGGCCAGGAAGTGGGATTTCGCGGCGCTGGCCAGTTCGGCAGACTTCTTTGCCGCCTCCCTGTCCTCGGAAATCTGCTTTTGAATGCTCACGTCGACGAGAGTGACCACAACCCCTTCGATCCGGCCATCCTGGGCACGAAAGGGTTTTATTCGACGGATATACCACCTGCCGTCACCCGCATTCACCTCCCGTTCGACGGTGCCCTCGCTCTTGAGGGCGTCGAGGGCATCGGCCTCCAGCGTCCCATCGTTCGTCAGCGTGGTAAGATCGCTAAGCGGCCGGCCGATATCGGAGGCAATTATGCTGAAGAGCGATTGCGCCGCAGGTGTGAAAAGGCGGATATTCAGCGCGTTGTCGAGATAGAGCGTGGCGACGTCCATGCCGTGGAGAACATTCTCCACCTCTTTCGAAATCGCCCGCTGACGTTCCAGGGCTTCTTGCAGCCGGTTGTTGGCAGATGCCAGCTCCTGGTTCAAAGACTGCAACTCCTCCTTGGAAGTCACGAGCTCTTCATTGGCTGACTGATATTCCTCGGTCAGAGAAAACGCTTCGGCATTGATGATCTTCTGCTCCTCGCTTGCGATTTCGAGGTTGCGGATGGCCGCCTGCAGTTCGGCCCGCGTTTCTTCGAGCTCGATCTCGAGTTCGGCAGCCCGGATCGTGTCGCCAGGTGGAGCGGCTTCCTGCGGTTCCCCCCTGCGATCCGGCGCGGTGTCTTCGACGAAGCAGACCAGAAAATAATCTTCGTCCCCTGCGGGTACCGGCTCGACATGAATGCCGAAATGTATCTCGGCACCGTTGTTTTCTATACTTGCGCCTCTTGCGACAAAGCGCTGCCGATCCTGTCTTGCGCGGTGGATCGCGGCTCTGATCTTGTTGTGAAGGGCCTTCGGAGTGATCGCGAAGAGATCGTGGGACGCCGGCCCCGGCGCGATGTGAAGGAATTTGGCGATCGGGCCGGTCGAGTAGAGATATTCGTATCGTCCGTTGATGAGCAGCGCCGCCGGCGCATAGCGGTCCAGCAAAGCGCGGTGGAAAGTCTCGACCGGGGATTTGCCCAGGGATGCCGAAGTCGTGCGGCCAGGAGATGCTCGCAACCGGCCATTATCGGCGGGAGCGGTATTGAGGCGAAGCTTTCCCGATCTTGAATGTTCCACCCGCCGGTAGATCCGCTGGGGTTTTGAAATGACCTCGAAACTGTCGGCCATCCTGCCGACCGTCTCGGATGTTCCAAGCACCAGGACACCATTTTCGCGTAACGCGAAGCCGAACAGGGCCAGCGCCTTCGCCTGCGCATCCGCCTCGAGATAGATCAGCAGGTTGCGGCAGGAAACGAGATCGATATGCGAGAAGGGCGGATCGCTCAGGACGTTCTGAACGGCAAAGACAATGGCAGCGCGCAGCTCTGCCGTGACTCCGTATCCGGTTTCGTCTTTCGTGAAATAGGACTGCAGCAGTTCCGGCGGAACGGATTCAACGGCGTTGGGAGGGTAATGCCCTTCTCTCGCAAAGGCCACGGCATCGGCATCGGCATCCGAAGCGAAGACCTGGAGCTTCATGGGCACGCCCATGGCTTCGATGCGTTCGAGGAAGAGGATTGCCAGGGAATAGGCCTCTTCGCCGGTGCTGCAGCCGGCGATCCAGATGCGGACCGTGTCGTCCGGCCCCTTGCCGAGAAGCAGGTCGGGAATGACTTTCTCCCGCAAGAACCGGAATACCTGCGCGTCGCGAAAGAATCCGGTCAGGTTTACGAGCAGATCCTTGGCGAGATGCCGGCGCTCTTCCTCGCTCTCCTTCAGCCTGGAAATGTATCTGTCCATCTCTTCAAGCGGTATTCCGAGAGCAGCAAGCCGCTTTTCGACACGCCGCTTCAGAATTCCGCGCTTGTAGGAGGAGAAATCGTTGGCACCGGCTGTCCGCAGCAGGTCGATGATCTCCGTCAGAGGTATCATACCGTCCGTCGCGACCGATACACCAGGGCGGGTGCGTCCCACCGCCACGTGATTTGCAATCGCCTCCGGCATCCTCGCGACCGGCAGCACGATCGCATCGATCGCCGATCTGATCGCATTGCGGTGCATTTCGTCGAACCCGGCCTCCCCCGGCTCCTGCATCATGACGAGCCCCCCGGCATTCCTTATCGAGCCGGCGGCAGCGAAACCGTCGGCTCCCGTTCCGGCCAGCAGGATCGCGACCGCATGCGAGCCACATTCGCGAGCCATGGAATGCAATAGGAAATCGAATGGCCGATGCGTCTCATCATGATCCCGCGTTGTTGCCGTGAGATGAAGTCCGTTCGCCCCAGCCGATATGTAGAATCCCGGCGAAGCGACATAGACATGCTCAGGCTTGAGGGCGATGCCGTCCGTCGCCTGAACCACTTTCATCGAGGTCTCAGCCGACGACAATTCCGCCAAGGTATTCTCAGATGTCAGATCAGCGTGCTGCACAAGTATGAATGCACAGCCGGTCCGATCGGGCAAAGTTCTCAGCAGTGCCTTTACTGTATCCAATCCCCGGGAGGATGCTCCGATACCAACTATCTCGAAGTCTATCACGAACTCCGTTGCAAGGCCATGCGAACGTCCGCCCGATTTTCTGCCGGACAGAGCCGGCTTTCTTCTTTCGGCGAGCCGGCGTTTTACCATGCTTGATTCTCGCTTGATGTCGTGATGGGCCCTGCCGTGAACGCTCATGAAGCCGAGCTTTCGGCAGGCCGGTAAACAGTAGTTTACCCTCTTCCCGGTCATCGCCGGCGGCGTCGCGCAAACCGTCAAGACAGACGGCTATGTTCGTCCCCCTGATACGGTATATCAACAATCCTTAATATAGATATATGACCATAAGCCGTAAGCTCTTATCCAAGTAGTCATACGATTGTGATCTGTGATAAGTTAATAGTTGTTTTTACCTATTTTGGTGCAGTTTCCGCATCAAAACTGTTACTGTATCAGTAGAGGCATACGGAACATTAGGTATTTTCCGATGCTTCCCTACTTGCGGTATACCATAGTAGTTTTTTCTCATACGCCTCTTGTCCACACGCATTGCAAGAGTGACGGACAAGGAACGTGCTGCAATCAGTTCGACTATAAGCATTCGAGAATGCTGCGTTCCCATAAACACTGTTTTCAACAGCATGCCAAAGACAGAAATTCCGCTTGAAATTCGAAAACTAGAAGCAGGTAAGTCGCCCCACATGACGTGAGAGGCAGACGGACCTTGAAACGGCGTGTCACCAGCTGTTCAGGGTCGAGGGGGAAGAATGTCAACAGCAGTCCCAAGTTACGGCTATGTGCCGAATGGTTCCAGGTATCGTGCTGTCGTCAACTCGATGAGGGGTTCCGAGACCGTAAGTCACGATATTCCAAAACTGGCAATTATCGACGACAGGGCTCTTGATCGCGAGTGCCTGGCCCAAAGCCTCATCGCCCACGGGCTCGGCATGGACGTCGAGCTGTTCGAGTCTCTCGATACGTGGAGAAAGACGTCGGATTCCAAGCATTCCGGCATTCTCATCAATATCGGCCGGAGTGATTTCTTCAACGAGACCTTCATAAACGATCTGAAGGATCTCATTTCGGAATTCCCGGATGTTCCCGTCGTCATCTTGGCGGAAAACCGCGACCTTCGTCAGATCCTGCGCGCTTTCGAAGCCGGCGTTCGAGGATATATCTCCTCCGCGATCGGCCTGACCGTCTGCGTGGGCGCCATTTCACTGGCTCTGGCGGGAGGTACGTTCATCTCGGCCGAAAACCTGAACGATCTGCGTCAGCTGCTGCTCGTGGCGGAAGACAAGGAGCGTCGGCGGACGGCCATGTTCACGCAACGTGAGGCGGACGTGATCGACGCGCTGACACGCGGGAAGCCCAATAAGATCATAGCCTACGAGCTCAATCTTCGCGAAAGCACGGTCAAGGTGCATATCCGGAACATCATGAAGAAATTGCATGCCAGGAACCGGACCGAAGTCATCTTCAAGGTATCCGACATATTCAAGTAGATCCTGAGAATACTTCCATTAGACCCCTGCTTCCCCTGATGCCAGTCAGGTGGAGACACAGGCAGATGCTGCTTGCGTCTTGCTGACGCGCCCCGCGCCGTTCGGCTTAAGCCTTTCGATCAAGGCCGGCCGTCCAATGGCGGAATGAACCCGTTCGGCCCGGATGCGATAGAGTTCGGCATCGAGATCGGCAATCGGGGCACGATATGATGGGAAAGCTCATCCAGAACTTTGAAACCTCTGACCGCCTCCGCAAGCGGGCACGCCAGATGATCCCCGGCGGTGCCCACACCTATGCGAAGGGAGACGACCAGTACCCTATCCTTTCTCCCGGCTTCATCGTCAACGGATACGGCAGCCACGTCTGGGATGTCGACGGCAACGAATATATCGAATACGGGATGGGCAACCGGGCCGTCGGCCTCGGGCATGCGTATTTCCATGTCATCGAGGCCGTGAGGGCCGAACTGGAGCGCGGCTGCAATTTCACGCGCCCGTCCCGGATAGAGGTCGATTGCGCGACCACCTTTCTCGAGACGATCACAACGGCCGAAATGGTCAAATTCTGCAAGAACGGCTCGGATGCGACATCTGCGGCGATACGGCTTGCGAGGGCGGTGACGGGACGCGATCTTATCGCCCGCTGCAGCGACCACCCGTTCTTCTCCACCGATGACTGGTTCATCGGCACGACGGAAATGAATGCGGGAATCCCGAAAGTGATTCAGAAGCTGACGGTCGGCTTCCAGTACAACGACATCGAAAGCGCACAGAGCCTCTTCAGCCGATATCCCGGCAGGATCGCCGCGTTCATTCTCGAACCGTCGCGCGGGGAAAAACCGAAGGACCATTACCTCCACAAGCTGCGAAGGCTGTGCCACGAAAACGGGGCCCTGTTCATTCTCGACGAGATGATCACCGGCTTTCGATGGGATGTCGGAGGCGCGCAGAAAGCCTATGACATAACGCCCGACCTTTCCTGCTTCGGCAAGGCCCTGGGCAACGGCTTTTCGATTTCAGCGCTTGCGGGGAAGCGGGAATTCATGGAGCGCGGCGGACTGAGCGAGACGTCGAAGCCGCGCGTATTCCTGCTTTCGACAACCCATGGCGCAGAAACCCATGCGATGGCGGCCGCCATCGCCACCATGCGCGTCTATCGGCACGAACCGGTTATCGAATACCTCATCCGCCAGGGCAACACCTTGCGGTCGGCAGTCGGCCAGATCGTCGCCGGCCACGGGCTCGATCATCACTTCGGCGTCCAGGGACATCCGGCCTGCCTCAGCTATTCGACGCTCGATGAAGAGGGAAAGCCCTCCCAGGCTTTTCGCTCCCTGTTTCTGCAGGAGACTATCCGCCGGGGCATTCTCGCCCCCTCGCTGGTCGTCAGCTATACGCATTCGGACGAAGACATAGAACGAACTCTCGACGCCATCGACGAGGCGCTCGGGGTCTACAAGAAAGCCCTGGACCACGGCGTCGAAAAATACCTGGTCGGCAGGCCTTCGGATGTCGTCTTCCGCCGCTTCAACCTGCAGCCGCCGGCCGCGCGGCAACCGCAGCCCGACGCCAGCCCCGCCGGTTGACCGGGTCTCATCCGAAAGCCGTAGCGGCGGGCAAAGACCTCATCAGATCGCATGCCGGCGGCGACCGGTTTCCTCAGTCCAACGCCCTCTGACGAAACGATACGCTTTTCCGCGTCACAAGATGCTCGGAGAAAAAGGCGATGAGAGTTCTGGTTACCGGACATAGAGGATATATCGGCTCCGTCATGGTGCCCATCCTGCTCAAGGCAGGCCATGAGGTTCATGGCTATGACAGCGAATTCTATCATCGGTGCACCTATCTGCCCGGAGGCCAGCTCCCGAAAGTCCCGGGCGTCTGCAAGGACGTCCGCGACATAACCCAGGCCGACCTCGAAGGGTTCGACGCGGTCATTCATCTGGCCGCCCTTTCCAATGATCCGCTGAGCAATCTCAATCCGGACATTACCTACGAGATCAACTATCGCGGCAGCGTCCGGGTGGCGACGGCGGCCAAGAAGGCCGGCGTCAAGCGGTTTCTGTTTGCCTCGTCCTGCAGCAATTACGGCGCGGCCGGGGAAGGTTTCGTCAACGAGACGGCGGAACTGAAGCCGGTCTCGGCCTACGGTACGTCCAAGGTTCTCGCTGAGCGCGAAATCGCAGGCCTGGCGGATGCCGGTTTCTGCCCCGTATATATGCGGCCGGCGACGGCCTACGGGCTTTCCCCCATGCTGCGCTTCGACATCGTGCTCAACAATCTCACCGCATGGGCCGTGACCGAAGGCCTCATCCTCCTGAAATCCGACGGCACGCCGTGGCGCCCGATCGTCC
Organism: Neorhizobium sp. CSC1952; assembly: GCF_030378245.1. Taxonomy (NCBI): domain Bacteria; kingdom Pseudomonadati; phylum Pseudomonadota; class Alphaproteobacteria; order Hyphomicrobiales; family Rhizobiaceae; genus Neorhizobium; species Neorhizobium sp. CSC1952. The sequence continues at coordinate 4,749,886 of NZ_CP128416.1, forward strand.
ATATCGAGGATATATCGCGTGCATTTTTGGCTGCGCTGGAGGCGCCGGTCGACGATGTCCATAACCAGGCGTTCAATGTGGGTCAGGATGCGCATAACTACCAGATCAGGGAGATCGCCGAGATCGTCGCCATGACGGTACCGGGATGCCGCCTGCAATATGCAAGCGACGCAAGCCCCGACACCCGTTCCTACCGGGTCGATTTCGGCAAGATCGCAAGAACGCTGCCGGCTTTCAAACCCACCTGGACCGCCGCTGCCGGCGCCGCGCAGCTCTATCGCGCCTACAAGAGCGCCGGCCTCACCCTCGCGGAGTTCGAAGGGCCGCGCTATCAGCGGATCGGCCAGCTCCAGAAGCTGATCCGCGACCATGACATCGACGAAAACCTGCGGCGCCCCCCGGGATCCGCCGGCATGCCTCCGGTCATGGCCAGGATGTGAGGCGGATCGATGGATGGCGTCGGGAAAATGCTCGGGCCGCCTTTCGCCTCGCCGCGCGACGAAGACCTGGGACAGGCGATCTACGTGCTCGCCTGCCGTCTTTTCCCCCTGTGTCGCAGCATCACGGGCCAGGGTGTCAGGGATACGATCGGCATCCTGCGGGACTATATCGAGATCGAGTGCAAAGAAGTTCCGAGCGGGACGCGTGTGTTCGATTGGACGATCCCCGACGAATGGATCGTCAGGGACGCCTATGTGAAGGATGCTTCCGGACGAAAAATCATCGATTTCAAGGCATCCAATCTCCACCTCATGAACTACAGCATACCGGTGCGGCGCGTCATGCCGCTGACGGAGCTGAAGGAGCATCTATATACGCTACCGGCGCAGCCGGACCTCATCCCTTACAAGACCGCCTACTATACCGATGCCTGGGGCTTCTGCATGGCTCACCGGGAGTTCCTGAAGCTCGCGGACGGGAATTACGAGGTCGTCGTCGATACGGAAAAGAGGCCGGGCCATCTCGTCTACGGCGAATACCTTCATGACGGGGCAAGCAAGAGAGAGGTTCTTCTCTACGCGCATATCTGCCATCCGTCGCTCGCCAACGACAATTGTTCCGGTCTGGCGCTGCTGACATGCCTTGCCGCGTACATGAAGGCGGTGAAGACGTATTACAGCTATCGTTTCGTCTTCGCGCCCGGGACCATCGGGTCGCTCGCGTGGCTGAGCAACAACGAGCACCGCCTTCCGGATATCGCGCACGGCCTCGTTCTGTCCTGTGTCGGAGACGGCGGAGGCCCGAATTACAAGCGAAGCCGGCGGGGCGACGCGCCGATTGACCGCATCGCTGCCTGCACCCGTTGCGGAGACGAAGGTACTCCTCTCAATATCGCCGACTTCAGCCCTTACGGTTACGACGAGAGACAATTCTGCTCGCCGGGCTTCAACCTGCCGGTCGGCCTTCTGCAGAGAAGCGCTTTCGGCACCTTTCCCGAATATCATACGTCGGCCGACAACCTCGATTTCATCCGGCCGGAGCATCTGGGCGCCTCCTTCCGGATGGTCCGGGACATGATCGATGCCCTGGAGGGAAACTGGACGCCGCTCAACCTCTCGCCCAAGGGCGAACCGCAATTGAGCAAGTACGGGCTTTTCTCCGTCATCGGAGGGCACAAGACCAACAGCGAGCGAACCATGGCCTATCTTTGGGTGCTCAATCTGGCGGACGGGCGCCATTCGCTGCTGGACATCGCGGAAAGATCGGGAATGCCGTTTTCGGAGATCGCCATGGCGGCTGCCGTGCTGCAGGAGGCCGGGCTCGTTTCGAACCTCGGCTTCACGGAACGGTAGAAGCGTCCTCGAATATCCATCTCGGCCAGTTCGTATCCCGCTCCGAAATCACCGCCGGTCGTGCCGGCCAGGTGATGCCGATCGCAGGCTCGTCATAACGAATGCCGGATGCGCTGCCCTGCGCGTATGGAGCGGAAATCATGTAGGACACGGCGACATTATCGCTGAGCGATTGAAAGCCGTGGGCGAATCCCTCCGGAATATAGAACTGCAAGCCGTTGTCCGCCGAAAGCACCGTGGCGACCCAATTGAGATAGGTCGGCGAGTTGCGGCGCAGATCCACGGCCACGTCCCAGATCGCCCCCCTGATGCAGGAGACGAGCTTGACCTCCTGATGCGGCGGCTTCTGGAAATGAAGGCCGCGCAGCGTGTGCTTCAGCACCGACTGAGACACGCTGTGCTGGACGAAATCCGCCGCCAGGCCATGGTCGGAAAATTCCCGCTTGCAGAACGTCCGCGCGAAGGAGCCGCGGAGGTCGAGCACCGGCTCGGGCTCGATGACCCAGAGACCGTCGATCTTCGTCTCGATAAACCGCATCGCCATCTCCCTGCCGGATGCCATGGTGATCACCAGATCAGCGACTTTCCTCCATCACAGGCTATCCGGAAAAGGCCCCTATAAGTTGTATTTCCGAGCTTATGTCCATATCCGCTTCAGAGCCGAAATCCATCCAGAACTATAGGTTTACTAATAAAACTCGCCCTAATACGGCTTTTGGATGATGTCCCCTACCGGAATACAGTCTCGATTCACCTCCTTTTCCATAATAAATTGCGAATTAACGATAAAAACGGCCGATCAGCCGGAAAAGCAACCAGGGGTGTCATATGAGTGGCGGGACTGAGCGTTCCTTCAGTGTAGACAATGCGCGAAATATAGGGCTGTGCCGGCTGTGCGGCGCCCCTCTCGAACATACATTCGTCGATCTCGGAATGTCGCCACCGTGCGAGAGTTTCGTACCTGCCGCTGCCGTCAACAACATGGAGCCCTATTACCCGCTGCACGCTTTCGTCTGCAGCGAGTGCTTCCTTGTGCAGCTCGGGGAATATGTCGCGCCGGAGGAGATTTTCGAGGAGTATGCGTATTTCTCCTCCTACTCGGATAGCTGGGTCGCGCATGCCAGGCGATACTGCGAGCTCGCAATCGAGCGGCTATCGCTGGATCGCGACAGCTTCGTCGTCGAGATCGCCAGCAATGACGGCTATCTCCTCCAGCACTTCCTGGAGAAGGACATTCCCATCCTCGGCATCGAGCCCGCCATCAACGTTGCGAAAGTGGCGGTGGAAAAGGGCATTCCGACCCTCACCGACTTCTTCGGCAAGGCGCTTGCGAAGCAGATGGTCGCGGAAGGAAGGCAAGCCGATCTCATCATCGGCAACAACGTTCTCGCGCAGGTGCCCGATCTCAACGACTTCGTCGCCGGCATGAAGGTTCTGCTCAAGCCGTCAGGCGCGATAACGCTCGAATTTCCGCACATCGCGAGGCTGATCGAGGAAAACCAGTTCGATACGATCTATCACGAGCACTTCTCCTATTTCTCGCTTTTGACCATCGAAAAGATGGCGGAGCGCCACGGCCTGAAAGTGTTCGGCGTCGAGGAACTGCCGACCCATGGCGGGTCGCTGCGGGTCTATCTCACCCATGCCGCCAACGCGATACGGCGCGAGCCTCGTGTGGATGCGCTGCTGGAGCGTGAGCGCGAATGCAAGCTCGACCGTGTCGAGACCTATACGGCCTTCGCCGCGGCGGTGCGCCAGACGAAACGAAACCTTCTCTCCTTCCTCATCCGCCTCAAAGAGATGCGCAAATCCATCTGCGCCTACGGGGCCCCCGGCAAGGGCAACACCCTGCTCAACTATTGCGGCATCGGCACGGATTTCATCGACTTCGCGGTCGACCGCAATCCGTACAAGCACGGCCGCTTCACGCCGGGAATGCATATCCCGATCAAGCCCGTCAGCGAGATCGAACGCACCAAGCCGGACTACATCCTTATTCTGCCGTGGAACCTCAAGAACGAAATCGTCAGCCAGATGAAGGGCATCGGCGAGTGGGGCGGCAAGTTCGTTGTTCCTATACCCGACGTCTCCGTCATCGATCCCAAGGAGCTCGGACAATGAAGGTCGTTTTGTTTTGCGGCGGCAGAGGTACGCGCATCAGGGAATATTCGGAAAGCGTTCCCAAGCCGCTCATCCCGCTCGGATCCCAACCCATCATGCGTCATGTGATGGAGTATTATTCGAGCTTCGGCCACGACGACTTCATCCTCTGCCTCGGCTACAAGGCAGCCGCGATCAAGGACTTCTTCCTCAACAGCCGGCCGGAAGCCTATGCCGACTGCACCATATCCAGTTCGGGCCGCGTCGAAATGCTCGGCGGGCCGCCAAGGGACTGGCGCGTCTCGCTGATCGACACCGGCATATGGCGCAATATCGGCGAACGCCTGTGGGCGGTGCGCAACCATCTCATGAACGAGAAGATCTTTCTGGCGAACTACAGCGACGGCCTGACGGACGTCGATCTCGACGACATGGTCGAGCGGTTCGAGAAAAGCGACAAGCTCGCCTGCTTCCTCGCCGTGCGGCCTCCCCTGACCTACCACCTCGCCGATATCGAGGAGAACGGACGGGTCAGGGAATTCAGATCGTCCGAGACCTCCGACATGTGGATCAACGGCGGCTATTTCCTGATGCGGAGAGAGATCTTCGACTACATGCGCGACGGCGAGGAGCTCGTGCTCGAGCCCTTCGCCCGCCTGATCGCCGAAGACAAGCTCATGGCCTACAAGCACGAGGGCTTCTGGCGATCCATGGATACGCTGCGTGACTGGCAGACCCTGGAGGCCATGGTGGAACGCGGCGACATGCCGTGGATAAAGCGCCATGCCGCCCAAAGGACTGCGGCACGCGCTGCGGTGCAGCTCCCATGAGGAAGATATCTCTGGCGGCACCCGGCGACCGGCTTTCCGTACTTTGCCTCGGGGCCCATTCCGACGACATCGAGATCGGCGCGGGAGGCACGATCCTCAGCCTGCTTTCGGAGGGCGTGCAGCTCGACGTGCACTGGTGCGTGCTCAGCGCCGGCAACGAACGTGCCGCCGAAGCGCGGAGGTCCGCCGAAGCATTCCTGCAGAGAGCGGCTTCCTATTCCATCGAGCTCGGCGCATTCCAGGACAGTTTCTTCCCGAGCCAGAGCCGCGAAATAAAGTCCTGGCTGCTGGCGCTCCGCGAAAGGGTCCATCCCGACGTCATCTTCACGCACAGCGGTGAGGACGCGCACCAGGACCACCGCGAAATCAATAAGTTAACGACCAATATCTTTCGCGATCATCTGGTGCTGGAATACGAAATTCCGAAGTGGGACGGGGATTTCTGCAGGCGCAACACCTATGTGCCGCTGAGCGAAGACGCCTTGAACATGAAGGTGGCGCTTCTTCTCGAGCATTTCGGCACGCAGAGGTCCAAAGACTGGTTCGATGCGGAAACCTTCAGAGGCCTGGCGCGTCTGCGAGGCATGGAATGCCGCGCGCCGGCACGTTTTGCGGAGGCGTTTACCGTCAGAAAGTTTGTTTTGGCCTGATGCTCGATGAGCTGACAGCGCTTGAGTATCTGCCTGCTGAAAAAAGAGAACTCGCATTCGTCTAGGTATCTCAGTCACAGTAGGGGGAGTACGTGTAATGATTGATGGCAATGGGTTCTACAGTGCTATTCGGCTCGACAAGTACGATGAGCTGGGGGCAGCATCACTGCAATGCGACTTGGGGAACGACGAGCCCGACCCTCCAATCCGGGCCGACCGGGGATATATCGCCCTCATAGACCGGCGGACGCTGGAGCGGGAATGCCTGGCACACGGGCTTGACTATCACCACATCGACCGACGGGTCTTCACCTTCTCCAGCCTCGGAGAATGGCAGCAGGCAAAAGCCGATCTCGGAATACCCTCGGCAGTGCTCTTCAACGCGGGCAACTGCGCGGCGAGCGACCAGCAATTGGCCGCCGAGATCGCGGAACTCGTCGCGGCAGTAGCTCCGGCCGCGGTGGTCGTCCTGTCCGACAACCAGGAGATCAACACGGTTCTCGATATCATCGGGCTCGGCGTCCGAGGCTACGTACCGAGCTCCGTCAGCATCGACGTGTGCATCCAGGCGATCAGCCTCGCGATTGCCGGCGGCAGGTTCATTCCGGCGAGCAGCGTCCTCAACATACGGGAGCTTCTCGGCGTTCCCTCGCGCAGGGCCATGCCGGCCATGAAATTCACCAGCCGGCAATCCGCCATCGCGCAGGCATTGCGCTGCGGCAAGGCGAACAAGGACATCGCGTCGGAACTCAACCTCTGCGAAAGCACGATCAAGGTGCATATCCGCAATATCATGAAGAAGCTCGGCGCAACCAACCGGACTGAAGTGGCCTGCAAGATCGGCGATATGGTTTGCGAACGCTAGCCGCGCTTTTGAGGCATATCAACGTCGGTTTACAGCAGGTACCGCAATGATCCAGTCGTCGTCGCCTCCTGCGGAGCAGGACGGAATCCCTCGCCTCCTCGCCATCATCTGGGAGCGAAAGACAGTTGTCCTGCTTTGCATGCTCGCGAGCTTCGCCATCGCCGCATTCGGCTACTGGCAAAGCCCGACCCGATATAAGTCGGAGGCGATCCTGGCGCTCAATGTGCGCAAACTTCAGGCTCTGCCGACCGAATCGGTCGTTTCGCCCCTGCCGCAGGAAAGTCCGGTCCTTCGCACGGAACTCGATATCATCGGCTCCAGGTCGATGGCCGAGCGGGTTCTCATCGATCTCCAGAAGGCCAATCCGCCCAATAGCCAGCCAGGCAAATACGCCCGGTTGTCCAGCGATCCGGACGCGATCCGGAAAGATGTAGAGGCCCAGAAGCAGATAGACGATCTGCTGACGAACGTTCGTGTCATGAACGACGGACGCTCCTATACCATCTACATTTCCTACTATGCGAGCGAACCGGCCTACGCGGCCATGGTCGCCAACGCCTTTGGCGAAGCCTATATCGATTACCAGATAGACCTTCAGACGACGGCGACGCGCCGCGTCAGCGAATGGCTCGGAGAGCGCCTCGGCAGCCTCCGTACCAAGCTTGAGGATTCGGAGAAAGCGGCGGCGGAATTCCGCGAGAAGTCGGGGCTGATCGACACCGGCGGCATCACGCTGCAGGCCCAGCGCCTCTCCGGACTGAACGCCGAACTGACCTCCCTGCAGGCAAGGCTTGCCGGATCGAAGGCACGCCTTGCAACCGCTCTCGAAGTTCAGCAGAGCGGCGACAGCGTCGGTTTGACCGAGGTTCTTTCGTCGCCCACAATCCAGCTCCTGCGTGCCGAGCAGGCCCGCGTGATCCGGGCGATCGCGGAAATCGACGAGAGCGGCGCACGCATGAACCCGCAGCTGCCGCAACTTTCCTCACAGCTCGCATCGCTGAACAAGCAGGTGGGCCAGGAGATTTCGCAGATCATCGACAGCCTGCGGAACGAGATCGCGATCAATGAAAAACAGCAGGGAGAGGTCGAGGCCAGGCTCAAGGACGTGCAGCGGGCGATATCGGCGACCAATATGGCCGTCGTTCAATCCGCCCAGCTCGACCGCGAGGCAGCCGCAAACCGCTCCATCTACGAGACCTATCTCGCCCGCTACAAGCAAACCATCGAACAGGATGGCATCGCGACCGCCGAAGCGAGGATCATCTCCCGCGCCATGCCGAGCCGCAATCCCACCAGCCCGGATGCGAGGCTATGGGGTCTGGCGGCGCTTCTGCTCGGAATGAGCACCGGCCTGGTCGCCGCACTCGTCCTGAACTTCATGGACAGATCGATCGGCTCCGTTTCCGCCCTTCAACAGAAAACCGGGCTCGCCGTCATCGGCCGCATCCCGCGCATTCCGCCGAAGGAAGTCCGCAACAGGTCCGGCAAGCCCGGCAGCGGCACCGCCGATTTCGACAGCGCCGTCGCCGACCTCAAAGCGTATATCCAGCTCTCCGAAGACAGGGCCCGCGTGATTGCGTTCACGTCGTCTGCCGATCACGAAGGCAAGACATTCGTCGTCGCGAATCTGGCCAGATCGCTCGCCTTGAGCGGCGTCAAACTGCTCGTCATCGACGCCAATCTGAGAGATCCGGGGCTTGCCCGGGAATTCCAAATTCAGCCCTCGCCCCATCTCGCCCGTGCGATCGCCCGCGAAATATCGTTCGACGAGGTCATCCAGCGCGACCCGGCCTCCGGCGTGGACATCATCGCCGCTCCCGCGGATGGCGCGCCACCCGATTTCACTCTGGGAAACAAAGGGTTTGCCGCGCTCATCGCGGAGATGAGGCAGCGCTACGAGTTCGTGCTGATCGATGCGCCGTCGGCTTCGCACGACCTCGACCTGCTGCGGATCGCGAGCCTCTCGGACACCGTCACCTTCGTGGTCAGAAGCGGGGTTGGCGACAGCGCAGACATCGAAAATGCGGTCATCAAGCTCCGCGTGGCCGGCAAGCACGTCATCGGCATCGTCCTCAATGGCGTTCGACGGCAGAAACAGCGGCGCCGGTCGCGCTGGAGAGGGATGTTCGGAGCAAAGGGCACGTCCGGACAAAAGCCGGCATTCACGCCCCGCCCTTCAATCGTCGTCTCGAATGCGAGGTGAAAACATGCGCTCCGCCCTCTTTGCCGAACGCTCGCGCCTTGGCCGGCCGTTCAGCCTCAAGCATGCCCTGCTCCTTATCCCCCTCCTCTTCCCGATGCAGGCATCCGCATCGGATATACCGGCCTACAAGGTCACGGTCGGCGACGTGCTGATGATATCCGTCTATGGCGACAACGGCTTGACCGGCCTTTTCCCGGTCAGCGTGGACGGCACCATCGGCTACCCCATTCTCGGCAACGTCCCGGTCCTCGACAAGACGGTCGATGAAATCGGCGCTCAGATCGGCCGCGATCTGGCACCCCATCTGGCAAACCGGTCGGTCGCCGTCGCTGTCAAGGAATATGCCCCGATCTTCATCATCGGCGACGTCCAGAAGCCCGGCAAATACGAATATCGTCCGGGCATGATCGTGCTCGAACTCTTTTCGCTCGGCGGCGGATTGCGCGAACCGACGGTGCGGACGGACATGTCGGGCATCCAGCTCATATCGGCGCAACAGGAATACGAGGACATGTCGCTGCAGCTGCTGTCGCAGGACGTCAAGCGCGCCCGGCTCGAGGCGGAACTGAACAACACCGAATTCCAGTACAAGATCAACGAAATCGGCCTGACAAAGGATCCCGCCATCGTCCAGAAGATCGTCGACGCGGAGCTGAGCCTCTACAATCTTCGACTCTCGGTCATGCGGGACGAAAAGACCAACCTCGAAAGCCAGCGACAGAGCTTCATCCAGGAAATAGACACGCTCGAAAAGAGCACTTCCCTGCGCAACGAGCAGTTCCAGCTCCTGGGGCTCGACGTCAATGCCTCCGAGGAGCTCGTGACGCGGGGGGCGGCTTCCCAGTCGGCCCTTAGAGAGCGCAAGCGCGAATTGCTGGCGATGAACCAGCAATTGCTGGAAACCAGCTCCTTCCTCGCCCGGGCGCAGCAGAACAAGAACGAGGTCGAGAGGCGGATCCTGGAGCTGGAAAGCAAACGCCACAACGACGCAGCGACCGAACTGAGGGAAATCGAGCTCGATATGGCGCGGCTGCGCCGGAAGATGGCCTTCACCTTGCAGATGATCGGCGAGATCGGAGCGTCGGCGAGGCGCGTGAGCGCTCTCGAAGACATGATCGAAACCAAATTTTCGGTGGTGCGCCAGGTCAACGGCGAATACCGGGAAGAGACCGTGAACGAGCATACGCGCATACAGGCCGGCGACGTCGTCCGCGTAAGCCTCGTTCAGGCCGGCCGCTCCGCCACCGCCAAAGTCAACTAGGATGGCCCCGGAGGTCGGGGATGGGATCGACAATCACTCCCCTCAAATACCACATGGTCGGGCAGGACGCGCTCATCATCATGAGCGACGGCAGGTGCAGCCGGCCCGTGCAGGTCACTCATGACGCGCTGACCGACATCCAATCTCCCGCGTGCTGCGATGCGTCGCGGCTCGCGCAGTATCTCGAGTTCTTTGCCGAGATGGCGTTAAAAAAGATCGAGAAGGAAGCGATCGCGTTCGATGGGCGCATCTGGATCACCGCCGACGACGTGCGGGCCTGGCGCTCGCTTCATCCGGGAATGACGGAAAACACGGCAACGTCGCCGGCACCCGTCCAGCAGTGATCGGCAACGCTTCGAGACAGCGCACCGGCCGGAACATTTTTGCGCTCTTCCCCCATCGAGTGACTGCGGCCGCCGCACCCTAATGCTTACGGCATGATGCGGACGTATGCACATACATAATTCGCTCAGCAGTTATGGAATGCCCGAAGGGCTTACTTCTATTAGATAAATTGAACGGAAGCCGGTTTCGGGGCCTTGTGTGAATTACCCGCTACGCCTGCTTGCCCCGGCGGGCGTCCGGCATCACGGTCGGAGGTCGGGTGGGCTCGCCCTCACCCCGGGGCGAGCCCTCATCCCTCCCGGACAAGTCATTCCCATTCCGTGGAACAGCCCGCGAAGGCTCCGGTGCGATTTCAGCGCTCGCCGGAGCGAAGATCGGGTCCGGCATTGCCCGAGGCGAACCCTTCCCAGGTGGAGCCGATGTTCAGCCAGGTATTGCCCGGATGCATCGTCAAAAACCCCTTGCTGCCCTCGATGTCCGCCGAACCACGCCGGAAGTGATTGCGGTACAGGATGGTGTTGAACCTTCTCGGCCGCTTCTGCGGCGCAGCCTTGAAGACACCGTCATGGGTCCACATGAGCTTGTAGGCGTCGACGAACCCGTAGCGCAGATTGGTGAACCGGTTTCCGTCGAAGACGGTGGCGTTGTAGTCCGACCCGTCGTGATCCCAGGTCTCGTATTCGACGCCGATATAGGTGATGTCGTCGAAGCTGTTCTTGCGATAGACATTGCCGAGGCCGCCCCAGATGCCCGCGACGCCGGAATCGGCGAATGTCGTGCCGATATAAAGGCCGCTATTGCTCCGGGACACGCTGTTGTTCGAGTACTGGAGGAAGTAGGGGCTGAGACCGTATGTCGAATCAAGCGCGACGGTCATCATTCCATGCCGCATCTGGGAGATGTTGTTGCTGTCGACAACGACGTCATAGACGTTCCCATAGAGAAGCACGCCGGTTGAATCGGAATCGTGTTCGCTGAAGCTCGCCCGTCCCTCGAAGGTATTGTCGTAGATCACCGCCTGCGATGCGATGGCTGCCAGAGCGAAACGGCTCGTTTTATCCGGAATGACGTTCCACGGGGTCTCGATAGTGACGGTCGATCCGTCGATCGAGGTGATGTGACGATGCTGGCCTGCACCCCTGCCGCCGATGATGACCAGGTCCCGGCCGCTGGCGACAGGCTTTCCCCAATCGGCCAGCGACCGGAAGGTGACGGAACTCGCCGAAGCGCGGACGAAATCGTTCTTCATCATGCTTCCGACGATTTCGAAACATATCTGTTCGCCCTTGTTGCAGTCGACCTTCTCGCAATCGTGAGGCGCGGCGTTGCGGGATACGTTCCTTTCCCAATAGAGGTTGCGCAGGCTCCCGAAATGCGCCTGTGCGACGAAGAAGCGGCCGATGCCATGGCCGTCGTCACGGCTTTCGTCCGCATTGGTCAACTCGTTGCCGATCATCGAGAAATCTCTTCCGCCCCACAAGGCGACGACGGATTCGCCATAACCGGTCATCCGGAACCGGTTCTCCGACAGGAAGACCTGGCGGCTGGTTCCGTAAAAGGAGCCGTTCTCGATCAATTCGGAGGCATGAATGAAAAGGCCGGAAGCGTCCTGGGCGTCGAGAGCGGCCGTGCCCCAGGCGTTGATCCTCATCGCCTCCAGTCGGGTGTCCCGTGCCGAGGAAAGCCTCAGAAGGGGTTTGTCTCCGGTCCCGCGATTGCCGTTCAGCGTGATCTGCCTGAACTGCACATTGTCGTCCTCGCTGGCCACCATGCTCTGATCGATATTCCGCCCCAGGCGGATTTCCGTCTCGTCCATCCCCTCGCCGGTCCAGGCGACGTTCGCAGGCGCCTTCAGCGGTGCAGTAACGAGATACGTGCCGGCGGGAAAATGGACCGTCGCGGGCGCCGCCGCCGTGGCCGCCTGAAGCGCCTTCTCGATCGCAGCCGTGTCGTCGGCGACACCGTTCCCGGCTGCGCCGAAACCTTTTACGCTGATGACTTTGTCCTCCTGCCCGGCCCAGGACGACCGGGAAAGGACGTCGAGCCTCAACGGTCCGCTCCAGCCGAAGCGGCCGCCATGGCCGTTGTGCATCCAGACCTCATATGCGGCAGATGGCAGATCGGGAATTTCGAAGCTCACCCGGAAAGGGTTCACCGATATCGGCCTGAGATACCGGCCGGAGCCGTCGATCGGCTTGATGTAGATATGAGCCTCGGCCGTTTTGTTGGACCGCGCGAGATTCCGGCCATAGACCGAGACGACGGTTCCCGGCGTTCCCTTGTCCGGCCCCACCCACCATGCCTCGGTCCGATTGATCGCGAAGGCCCGCCCCCCGGATGCGCCACGCCGCGGCCGGACGAGATACATGGACCAGGGCGGCAAGGTCGAGGGAAGCAGCAGGGTTGCCGCGGCGGCATCCTTCGTCAGGGGCGCCAGGGACGTGACGTGGCCTTCCGGCGCCGTGGGCGCTTGCGAAAACACGTCGAACACGGTTTCGCCGTCGAGCTTGACGCCCGTCATCGAGACGACCTCGTCCCGATCGGCCGTCGCCGAAATTTCGGCGATCGCCGGCGCCGAGGATCTGGCTTCGAAAAAGGGAGGCTCGAAGGCATCGACACCGGGCGGCAGCTCCGGCTCCGGAACCGGGACCGGCAACCCGAAATGACCGGGATCGGCCCGGCCGGCCGTCAACGACACCGCCCCGGTCACAAGGCGATCGGTGGATGCCGAATGAGAGAACGCGATGAGCGTCAACGAGAACAGGGAGAGCAAAACAAAAGCGGACCGGCGTTTCATCTTGCCCCTCCGGGTACACCTCTACCACGCCGAACGCCCTATCCGGCCACCGATCGGCAAATTGCAGCCGGCCTGAGCCGGCATGATCCCGGACCAGCGGGATGAGAGCGGAGCGCCGGATATCACTGCGGCGGCTTCGGCGGATCCTGCGGCTCCGTTCGAGCGCCGGTGATCTTCCGCATGTCGCACTCGATCTTCGCTCTCCCGAAGGCTGGTGCGGCGATCGAAGCGGCGGAAGCCCGTGCTCCCCGCCTCATCTCCAGCCACTCCCTTTCGAGACGGACATACGTCTCCTCCGATATGAACATGATCACTCCTCCCGCACAGAAGCCCGGGATTCATTCGGCCGCCACCTGTCCCGCACGCTGCCGCCAGTGATGGTAGAGATCTTCGATCCCGCTCCTCAGGTCGACCTTCGGCGTCCAGCCCAGTGCGTGCAAGCGCAAGCTGTTGAGACGTTTCCTCGGCGTGCCGTCGGGTTTGCTGGTATCGAAGACGATCTGTCCCCTGTAGCCGACGATATCGGCCACGAGATAGGCAAGGTCGCGTATGGAGACTTCCTGCCCCGAGCCGACGTTGATGAGCTGGAGATGCGTATGGGTCTTCATCAGCAGGATGCAGGCATCGGCAAGATCGTCGACATGCAGGAATTCGCGCAAGGGGTTGCCCGTGCCCCATACCGTGACAGTCTCGCTATCGGCCACCTTAGCTTCATGCATCTTCCTCACCATGGCGGGGATGACATGCGATCCCTGCGGGTCGAAATTGTCATTCCGTCCATAGAGGTTCGTGGGCATCACCGAGATCGACCGGGTGCCGTATTGCGCCGCATAGGCCTGGGCGAGCTTCAGCGCCGCGATCTTGGCGATCGCGTAAGGCTCGTTCGTCGGTTCGAGGGGGCCTGTCAGCAGCGCATGTTCATCGATCGGTTGGGCTGCAAACTTCGGATAGATGCAGCTCGACCCCATCCATAGCAGCTTTTCCGTACCGATATCGGTGGCCGCTTTCATGATGTTCATCGCAATCATTGCGTTGATATACAGAAAGTCGGCAGGATAGGCCGAATTGGCGGCAATGCCTCCCACCTTCGCGGCCGCAACCAGAACGACCTCCGGCCGAGACTTCGCCATCCACCTTTCGGTATCGGCCTGGCGGGTCAGGTCGAGTTCGCCGTGCGAGACCTTCAAGATGGTGCATTCTTCCTGCTCCAGCCGATGCACCAGGGCCGATCCCACCAAGCCATTGTGGCCGGCGACCCAGACGCGTTTGCCCTTGAGACTGAATATTTCCCCTCCGGGATTAGCCTGTGAAATCATTACGCCCCTCCTCGCGCATAACGGTGCGCAGATCAGCTTCCACCATTTCCGAAACGAGATGGCCGAACGGCGTGGCATGGCGCCAGTTGAGTTTCGTGTGCGCCTTGCTCGGATTGCCCAGCAGGAAATCGACTTCGGTCGGACGGAAATAGCGGGGGTCTATTTCGATGAGCGGGTTCCCGCTTTTGGCGTCGAAGCCCACCTCCTCGATCCCCTTGCCATCCCATTCGATGCTCCTGCCGACGACGCCGAATGCCAGCTCGACGAATTCCCGCACGGTGTGGGCCTCGCCGGTCGCCAGCACATAGTCGTCGGGCTCCTCCTGCTGAAGGATACGCCACATCCCATCGACATAATCGCGCGCGTGCCCCCAGTCGCGCTTGGCGTCCAGATTGCCGAGATACAGTTTCCGCATCAGGCCGCGCTCGATCGCGGCAACGCCGCGCGAGATCTTCCGCGTCACGAAGGTTTCGCCGCGAATAGGGCTTTCGTGATTGAACAGAATGCCGTTCGAGGCATGAAAACCATAGGCTTCCCGGTAGTTCACGGTCATCCAGTAGGCATAGAGCTTGGCGGCCGCATAGGGGCTGCGCGGATAAAAGCGCGTCCCTTCGTGCTGCGGCACCTCGCCCATCCCGCCGAAGAGCTCGGACGTCGAGGCCTGGTAGAACCGGCAGGTCTTGCCAAGCTTCAGGATTCGCATGGCCTCGAGAAGCCGGAGCGTTCCGAGAGCGTCGGCATTGGCGGTGTATTCCGGCGTCTCGAAACTCACCTGCACGTGACTCTGCGCGCCCAGATTGTATATTTCGTCCGGCCTGACGTCCTGAATGACCCGGCACAGATTCGTCGCGTCGGTCAGGTCGCCGAAATGCAGATGAAACCGGACATCGCTCTTGTGGGGATCGCTGTAGAGGTGATCGACGCGGGCTGTGTTGAACGACGACGACCGCCGTTTCAACCCATGCACTATGTAGCCCTTGGACAGCAGCAACTCGCTGAGATAGGCGCCGTCCTGCCCGGTTACGCCGATGATCAATGCCACTTTATCCGCCATAAGCCGGCTCTCCCCCGTTGAGACGCGGCCCCCGTGCGGTTGCCAGGGGAAACTATAAATAGGAACCGCGGACCGACCAGCTTGCCAAAAGGGAGGATGAAGGTACTCCGTCACTTCGCCGATCGGACACTCCGGATGCTTCCTTTGAAACCGGAAGTAGCTCTTCTCCACCTAGCGAAGTATCTCGGAATGGGGGGTAGACCACAACTATCGCTTTTGGCCACCTTGCTGCGTCAACCGTGCATGCGATGATCGGAGGATTGATCCGCCGGCTGAATAGGGCGTTGGGGGCAATGCCGTCTGATCTTGCGTTGCGGTTGTTGATCCATAGGGGACTTTATGATGGCACAAGCCGAAACGACCACGACCTATGAAGCCGTTCAGAATTACAATCGGCTTACGCGTTTTCTCCATGCGGGGCGCTACAGAAAGCTCATCGAGGTGCTTGGCCGTCTTGCGCGCGAGATCGGTGACCGCAGGATGCGGATCCTGGATATCGGTTGCGGGCCCGGAAGCGCGGTCGGCCACATATTCGAAAGCTTCGATGTCGATTATGTCGGCATCGATTACGATCCGACGTTCATCGACGCGGCCAAAGCGCGCTACGGGCATCTCAGCAATTGCCGCTTCGCTTTGGGCGATGCGTCCGAGGAGACATTCTACCATTCGGTCGACGCGGATGTCGTGGTTGCCCTCGAGACGCTCGAGCACGTCCCGTTGAACCGCGTGGTCAGGATCGTCGAGCATGTCTGCGGGATCGTCAGGCCGCGGGTCTTTCTCGTCACCGTTCCCGTGGAAATCGGGCCCGCCGTATGGATCAAGAACTGGGGCTCGGCCCTGATGGGCTACGACAGGCAGTCCGGCAACATCCGCGAAACCTTCTGGGCGGGTCTCTACCAGTTGGACCGCGTGCCTCCGCACCACGTCTCCCATCAGGGTTTCGACTGGCGGTGCCTGGCTCAGATCATGCGCGTGAACGCTCCCATGCGGGAGGTGGGCAGTCTGCCGTTCTCCTTCATCCCGAAGATGTTCAGCCCGAATGTCGTGCTCGTTTCCGAACCCTCGCGGGCCGACCGCCGCTTGAAGACGCAGGATGCCGACGCCTGGAAGGTCAACCATCAATTCCCGTCCCCCGAACTGCATTAGAGGGCGAGAACGGAGGAAAATCCTTCCCGAATGGCGATGCTCGCCTGTGACGTTATCGCGCCAGGGCCACCAGCCTGCCGCTGGACGGCTGATGGAGGACGTCCATCCGCACGTCGTAGATGCGGGCCAGCTCGTCCGGCGTCATGACGTCTTCCGGCGTGCCATGGGCGATCAGCCGGCCGGAATGCAGCGCAACGATCTCGTCGCAGAAGCGCGCCGCCATGTTCACGTCATGCAGCACGGTGATGACGGTGATGCCCTTTTCGCGGCAGAGGTCGTGGGTCAGCGACAGGACTTCCAGCTGGTGGCCGATGTCGAGTGCCGAAATCGGCTCGTCGAGCAGCAGGCAGGTCGCGTCCTGCGCCACCAGCATGGCGAGCCAGACGCGCTGGCGTTCGCCGCCCGACAGGCTGTCCACCATCCGCTCGGAAAAACCGCCGATGCCGGTGAGCTCGATCGCCTCCTCAACCTTCGCCCGGTCGGTCGCGCCGAAGCGGCCGAGCGCGCCATGCCAGGGATAGCGGCCGAGCGCCACCAGTTCCTTGACCAGCATGCCGGGTGCGGCGGGCGTGCGTTGCGGCAGATAGGCGAGCCGGCGAGCAAAGGCGCGGGCGCCCCAGTCCTCCAGCGGCCTACCCTCGAAATGGATCACGCCGCCGCTCGGCGCCTGCTGGCGGCCGATCAGCTTCAGGAACGTCGATTTTCCCGAACCGTTATGGCCGATCAAGGCGATGGATTTACCCGCGGCAAGATCGAGGGTAAGCGGGTGCAGAAGGATGCGTCCCTCTATCGCGAAACTGACATCGCGCAGCGATAAAAAAGAACCGTTTTTGTCTGCGGCTGCGCGCCGATCGTCATGCGGCGGCATAAGGGTACTATCCATCCGGTCTGCTTTTCGAATATGGAGAAATCGGGTCATGTTTCGCCAATTTCGTTCCGGCGGTCAACCGCGCCCCGATAGTGATTTTGCAATGAAGGTCTGAATGCTTCGCCGTTTCTTCTCCTACTACCGGCCATACCGAGGGCTTTTCGTCCTCGATTTCGCCTGTGCCGTCCTTTCCGGCGTGCTCGAACTTGCTTTCCCGATGGCGGTGAAGCTTTTCGTCGACCGGCTGCTCCTCAGCCACGAATGGGTGCTGATTCTGTTCGCGTCTGCAGGGCTTCTCGTCGTCTATGCGATCAATACGGGCCTGATGGCGGTCGTCACCTATTGGGGACATATGCTCGGCATCAATATCGAGACCGACATGCGGCGGGCCGCCTTCAACCATCTGCAGAAGCTTTCCTTCAGCTATTTCGACAACCAGAAGACCGGCCATATCGTCGGCCGTCTCACCAAGGATCTGGAAGAGATCGGCGAGGTCGCCCATCACGGGCCGGAGGACCTGTTCATCGCGCTGATGACCTTTGCCGGCGCGCTCATGCTGATGTTCTCGGTGAACTGGCAGCTTGCGCTGATCACCGCCGTCGTCGTGCCGCTGACGGCCTGGGTGACCAGCCATTTCGGCAGCCGGATGACCGATAATTTCCGCCGGCTCTTCAGCCGCGTCGGCGATTTCAACACGCGCATCGAGGAGAATGTCGGCGGCATCCGCGTCGTGCAGGCCTTCGCCAACGAGCAGCACGAGCGCACGCTCTTCGAAAAGGACAACCAGAACTACCGGCGCGTGAAGCTCGAAGCCTATAAGCTGATGGCCGCCAGCAGCTCGCTCAGCTACATGAGCATGCGATTGACCCAGATGGTGGTGATGATCGCAGGCGCCTATTTCGTGCTGTCGGGCGAGCTCACCGCCGGCGGCTTCATCGGCTTCCTGCTGCTCGTCGGCGTCTTCTTCCGCCCCGTGGAGAAGATCAATTCGGTGATCGAGACCTATCCGAAGGGGATCGCCGGCTTCCGGCGCTTCACCGAGCTCATCGACACCGAGCCGGATATCGCCGACGCGCCGGATGCGGTCGAGGTCGGCCACCTCAGGGGCGAGATCGTCTATCAGAATGTCTCCTTCGGCTACAATCCGGAAAAGCCGGTTCTGCAGGACGTCAACCTGACGATCCGGGCCGGCGAGACGATCGCCTTCGTGGGGCCGTCCGGCGCCGGCAAGACGACCATCTGTTCGCTTCTGCCGCGCTTTTACGAGATCGGCTCGGGCAGCATCACCATCGACGGCATCGACATCCGCAAGATGACCAGGGTTTCGCTGCGCCAGCAGATCGGCATCGTGCAGCAGGACGTCTTCCTGTTCGGCGGCACGATCCGCGAGAACATCGCCTATGGCCGGCTCGGTGCCGGCGAAAGGGATATCGTCGAGGCGGCGCGCCGGGCACGGCTCGAAGAGATGCTCGCCGGCCTGCCCGATGGCCTCGATACCCTGATCGGCGAGCGCGGCGTGAAACTCTCCGGCGGCCAGAAGCAGCGCATCGCAATTGCCCGCATGTTTTTGAAGAACCCGCCGATCCTGATCCTCGACGAGGCGACGTCTGCGCTCGACACGGAGACGGAACGCGCCATCCAGCGCTCGCTCGCCGAGCTTTCGGAAGGCCGCACGACGCTCATCATCGCGCACCGGCTCGCCACCATCCAGGGCGCCGACCGCATCGTCGTCATCGACGGCAGCGGCATCGTCGAACAGGGAACGCACCAGGACCTGATCGCCCGGCGCGGCGCCTACAACCGGTTGCACGCGGCGCAGGTCGGCGGCCATTGAAGCCGGCCTGAAACATGCCGTTGATGGCCAGAGTAAAACTTGATAAAACAACACATGTTTTATTGAGGTGCGGGATATCCGGATGACGTTCCAGCCGCGGATGCAGAACAGGATCGAAGGCTTCTCGGTCATCGGCGGGCTTCGCCGCCGTCACTGGAACGGGATCACGGCCGATCTCTGGGACGTGGAATGCGCGGCCTATGCGGGCGGATATTACGTGGCGCGCGACCCGCGCCTCTTCATCCTGCTCGACCATCGCGGCCGGGGGCGGCCCTCCGTCAAGCTCTCGCCGAAGGCGCACGGCGCACCGCAGGACAGGCGCGAAAGCCCGATCTCCTACATTCCGGCCGAGATGGACCTTTGGGTGGACATTACCGAGGTTCAGTCCGTGCGCCATCTCGACATTCATTTCGATGCGGATGTCGTCAGCCGCCGGCTGATGGAGGAGATCGACCCGAAGAAGCTCAAGGACCCGCAGCTCCTCTTCTTCGACCAGCGCGTCATGGCGCTTGCCGAATTGATCGCTGCCGAGATCGCCAGTCCCGATCCGCTGCACGACCTTTACGGCGACGGGCTGGCGCTGGCGCTCGTCATCGACGTCCTGAAGATGATGAAGACGCCGCCGCGCAAACGGGGCTCCCTCGCCTCCTGGCAACTCAGGCGCGCCACCGATTTCATCACCGAGAACTGCATGCGCAACATCCGCCTGCAGGAACTCGCCGAGCTCACCGGCCTGTCGCAATCGCATTTCAGCCATTCCTTCAAGGCCTCCACCGGCATGGCGCCCCACGAATGGCAGACGAACGCCCGCCTCGACCGGGCCAAGAAACTGCTGGCGGCCGACGACCAGCCGCTGACCTCCGTCGCGGCCGAAACCGGCTTTTCCGACCAGGCGCATTTCACGAGAGTTTTCCGCAAGCATGTGGGGACCACGCCCGCCCGTTGGAGAAAGGCGAAGCGGACTTGACCACTCCGCAAAGATTTGCCCACGGCCGTTAAATTTGCCCAAAACCGTTCAATTGCAGCCGATCGGGCCAAGCCGCAAAGATTAAATTGAGTTAATCACTCACCTTATTGCAGCGCCGCATCCAGGGGGAGCGGCCGCCAGGTCATGTGAGTGGGGTCACGAATGGGGAAGCGGAAGAGATCTATCGGAACAAGGCTCGGTCTTGGCGCGGGCGTCGCGCTGATCGGCATTTGCGCGGGCTGGGCGGCCCAGGCACAGGCCCAAGTACAGGCGCAGAATGCCGATACGACCCTCGCTCCGATCGTGCTCCAGGGCGAAGGCGAAAGCGCGACCGGACCCGTGAAGGGCTATGTCGCAAAGAAATCCACCACCGGCTCCAAGACCGACACGCCGCTCAACGAAATCCCACAGGCGGTTTCCGTGGTCGGGAAGGAAGAGATGGACGACCGCGGCGTGGTCAACAAAGTAGACGAGGCATTGCGGTACACTCCGGGTGTCGTTGCGGCTCCGTATGGCACCGACCCGGACACCGACTGGTTTTACATCCGCGGTTTCGACGCGACACAGACCGGCGTGTACTTGGATGGCCTCAACCTGTTCAGTTACGGTTTCGGCGGCTTCCAGATCGATCCGTTCATGCTGGAGCGCGTCGAAGTGCTCAAGGGGCCGGCCTCGGTCCTCTATGGCGGCTCGAACCCCGGCGGCATCGTCAACATGGTGCGCAAGCGGCCGACCGATGAGCCCTATTATTACACTGAGATCGGTATCAACAGTAACGCCAATGCCTTCGGCGGCTTCGACATCTCCGACAAGGTCGGCAGCAGCGATACCATGACCTACCGGCTGACCGGCAAGATTGCCGGCGGCGAAGGCTATACCGATTTCACCCGCGATTTCCGCGGCTTCATCATGCCCCAGTTGACCATATCTCCGGACGAAGCGACGAAATTCACCGTCTGGGCCTATTACGGCGGTCTCGATCAGGTTCATACCGGCAACGGCTTCCTGCCCTATGAAGGCACGGTCGTCGACAGGCCTGGAGTTGGCAGGATCGACCGCGACTTCTTTCCCGGCGAGCCCGATCTCGACGAGGGCCGGTATGACCAGCAGATGATCGGCTACGAACTGGAGCATGAATTCGACGGTGGCTGGAAATTCTCGTCGAACTTCCGCTACGGGCATCTCGACAAGTACGAATTCGGCCCTTACCCGTATCTCTGGGCCAGCGCGACCGCGCTGAACCGGATCGGCTTTGAGGGTGATACCACGGCCGATAACCTTGCCTTCGACAATCGCGTCGAGAACGAGTTCGAGCTCGGCGGCGCCACGCACAACATCATGGCGGGGATCGATTACCGCTATTATCGGATCGACAACCTCCAGAATTTCGTCTTCGGCTCCGGGCCGATCGACGTGCTGAACCCGATCTACGGCCTGCCGCAAGTGCCGAACGGTCCGCTTTACGACGAAGTCGTGACGATGAACCAGCTGGGCTTCTATGCGCAGGACCAGATCCGCTTCGGCGAAGGCTGGATCGTCACGCTGAACGGCCGCTACGACTATGTTCACACCGATTTCGACAACAAGCTGAATCCTGCCGGCAGCTTCAAGGATTCCGACGGCGCCTGGAGCGGACGGGCCGGTCTCGCCTATGAGTTCGACAACGGCCTGACGCCTTATGTCAGCGCCGCGACCTTCTTCAATCCGCTCGTCGGAACCGGCACCGCCGGCCCGCTCAAGCCAGAAGAGGGTGAGCAGTACGAAGCCGGCATCAAATACGAGCCAACTTTCTTTGACGGCTCGCTGACGGCCTCCGTCTTCCATATCAGAAAACAGAACTACACCGTATCGGAGCCGGCACCGCCATTCGCGCGCCTGCAGCTCGGCGAGGTGGAATCCCGGGGCATCGAACTGGAAGCCAAGGTCAATATCGACGAGAACTGGAAGCTGCTTGGTTCGCTGACCTATACGGATGTCGAGGTCACGAAGAACCCGCTCAACCCGGCGTTCGAGGGCAAGACACCCTATATCGTGCCGGATATCACCGCTTCGTTGTGGCTTGACTACACGGTCACTCAGGGAGCCCTGGAAGGCCTCAGCCTCGGTGCCGGCCTGCGTTACAAAGGCGAATCCTGGGCGGACGAAGCCAATACGCTGAAAGTTCCCGACGCAACCGTCGTCGATGCCGCCATCCGCTACAAGAAAGACGACTGGACGGCGTCGCTCAACGTCACCAATCTTTTCGACAAGACCTATGTCGAAAGCTGCGGCGGCGTCGGTGCCTGCGGTTACGGCGATGCCCGCACCCTCACCTTCAAGCTCAGCAAGGTCTGGTAAGTTGACAGCCTGAGTTTCGTTTTGCAGGAAGGCCTCTATTCGGGGCCTTCCCGTGCGATTGGAGAGACGTTGAAAGAACCGCATCCGCTGACGCGCAGGACCATGCTTTCCGGAGCCGCCGCGCTTCTGGCGACGGCCGGACGCGTCCATTCACAGGTGCCGGGGACCCGCGTCGCGACGCTCGACTGGGCGCTTCTTGAGACGCTGCTGGCGATCGGCGCCGACGTGGTCGCGGCGACCGAGCTTCGCCAGTTCCGGCAGGTCGCGGTCGAACCCGAGGTCCCGGAAGGCGTCGCCGATCTCGGCCTGCGCGGCACGCCGAATTTCGAGGTGCTGCGTTTTGCCCGTCCCGACCTGATCCTCAACTCCAATTTCTATGCCTGGGCCGATCCTTTGATGAGCCGCATCGCGCCGGTCGAAAGCCATGCGATCTACAAGCCCGGCGAAAGTCCCTATGCGCTGGCGGAACAGGCGACGCTCGCGATCGGCGAGCGCCTGCGGCTTCCGGCGGCCCGCCGCATGGTCGACGAACTCGCGGCGAGGCTCGACCGATACCGATCGCTTTTCGCCAAAGGCGACGGCCGCCCCGTCCTGCCGGTCAATCTCGGCGATGCCCGTCATTATCGGGTATTCGGCTCAGACAGCATGTTCGGGGAGGTTCTGCAACGCACGGGCCTGAAGAATGCCTGGACGGGCGCGACCAGCTATTCGGCCACGGCGCCCGTCGGCATCGAGACGCTCGCCTCCATGCCGGATGCCTGGATCGTCCTCATCCCGCCGCATCCGGAGGATGCTTTCCAGGCACTCACCGCAAGTGCCTTCTGGAACGCGCTGCCCGCGGTGCGCGAAAACCGCGTCCTGACGATCGGCTCCGTCAATCCCTACGGCGCGCTGCCGGCCGCAAGCCGCTTTGCCGATTTCCTGGCTGAAGGATTTTCCCATGCCGGGAACGGCTGATCTGTCGATGCCCCTGCGCGCGCCCTCCCCGTCCCTCCTTCCCGCAGCCCTGCTCGGGATCGCCTGTATTCTCGCCTTCTCGCTGCTTCTGCTGTTGCGCCCTCAGGTGCCGGGAGACACGGAGACGGCGGCAGCACTCGACCGGATCTTGCTCTGGAGCAGCCTGGCTCCCCGTGCCGCCATCGCATTGATCGCGGGCGCAGCACTCGGCCTTGCCGGCGCGCTCCTGCAGCGGGTGCTGCGCAATCCGATCGCCGACGCCTCGACGCTCGGCATCGCCTCCGGCGCGGAGCTCGCGCTCACGCTGGGCCTCAGCCTTTCGCCGCTGCTGGTGGGGGCCTCGCGGGAACTCGCGGCATTTGCCGGGGGACTTGCCGCCGTCGCCATCGTGCTTGCGCTCAGCTGGCGGCGCGGCCTCGATCCGGTCACGGTCGCCATTTCCGGCATGATCGTCAGCCTGATCGCCGCTTCGCTCAGCGTCACGCTGGTGCTCGCCCGCGGCGAATATGCCATGTCGATCCATATCTGGGGTGCCGGCGCGCTCAACCAGCAGGACTGGAGCGGCGTGATCTCGCTCGCGCCGCGGCTGGCGGCCGGCATCGCTGCGGCATTCCTGCTGCTGAGGCCCCTCAACGTCCTGGCGCTCGACGATTCCAGCGCGAAAAGCCTCGGCGTCGCGCTGCATACGGCGCGGTTCGCGATCCTCGTCCTCGCCGTCTGGCTGTCCGCCTCCGTCACCGCCACCGTCGGAATCATCGGCTTCCTCGGGCTTGCCGCGCCGGCGATCGCAAGACTCTGCGGCGCGCGGAGCACGGGGCAGATGATGATCGCCGCCCCGCTGACAGGCGCCGCCGTCCTCTTCCTGGCCGACTGCCTGACGCAATTGCTGGGACCGGGATTTTCCGACCTCGCGCCGACCGGCGCGGCCACCGCCCTGCTCGGCGGTCCGCTGCTCCTGTTGCTGCTGCCGCGCGTTCACGGATTTTCCGCCGTCACCGCAAGGCCTGACGTCGTCTTGCGGCATCTGCGGAAGCCCGGAACCGCCCTCATCGTCCTTGCCATTTTGCTCGCGGCGATCTCCGGCATTCCCTCTGGTCTGAGCGCCTTTTTGAGGGCGGCGATGCGGAAGATGGCGTTGGGTGCGCCGTAGCCGCGATATTGGCGCCGTTCGACGATCTCGAAGAAGAAGCCTTCCCCGAAGGTCATGCTGTAGAGCTGGAAATACTCGCCCTGCTCGTCGCGGTCGTAGAGGATGTTGTCCGCCTTCAGCCTCTCGGTCAGCTCCGGGTCGAGGCCGAAGCGCGCCTCCACGTCGCCATAGTAGTTCGGCGAGATCTGCAGCGGCTTGAAGCCGTTCTTGCGGAGCGCCTCGGCGGTGGCAAAGATGTCGTGCGTCTGGAAGGCCAGATGCTGGACGCCGGAACCGAACGTCTCGGCGATGAAATGCCCGGCGAGCGTGCGGCGGTTCTCCGCCCCGTTCAGCGTGATCCTCAGCGTGCCGGCGGCATTCTCCACCACCTGGCTCCTGACCACGCCGGCCGGATCGATGATGTCGACCATCGGCGTCTTCTGCGCCTCGAAGATCGACGTGTAGAACAGCAGCCAGGTCAGCATCTCGTCATAGGCGACCGTCTGGGCGATGTGGTCCACATGTTCGAGATGCGCCGGAGCAACCTCCGCACCGTCCTCCATGGGCACGAAGTCGATCTCGGAAAACCGGCCGAGGCTGCTCTTCTCGTCGATCAGATAGATCAGTCCGCCGCCGACGCCGCGGATCGCCGGGATCTCCACCTCGCCCGGGCCGACCGGCTGGCTGAAGGCCTCCGCCCCCAGCGCCACGGCGCGCGCCAGCGCATCCTTCGCATCCTGGACCTTGAGCGCCATCGCATAGGCCGACGTGCCGTGCACCGCAAACGAGGCGCTGGCGAAACCCTTCTCCTCCGTATTGACGATGAGGCGGATATCGCCCTGCCGATAGAGGCCGACCTTCTTCGTATGGACGGCCACCTTGCGGAAACCAAGCGTGCGCAAGATGCCGGCAAGATCGGCGGCGTCCTTCTCGTCGGCGGAAAACTCCACGAAGCCGACGCCCGTGACCTTCGCCCGCTCCGGCATGGCGGGAACGGTGAGCGAGGAGACGTTCGGGCTGCGGCGCACCTGGTCGCCGAGATAGATCAGCGACCGGTGGCCGTCGGCCGCGATCGGCCGCGCCTGGCCGCCGCGGAACTGGTCGTTGAAGATCTCCAGCGAGAAATAGCCGTCATAGCCGGTCTCGGCGATCGCCGCCGTAAACGCCGTCACCGGCAGATCCCCCTCGCCCGGCATGTTGCGGAAATGCCGCGACCAGTAGAGCAGGTCCATGTCGATCAGCGGCGCATCGGCCAATTGGACGATGAAGATCTTGTCCTTCGGGATGGAGCGGATCGAGTTGATGTCGATCTTTTTCGACAGCGTGTGAAAACTGTCGAGGATGAGGCCGATGTTCGGATGATCGGCACGGCGGACGATCTCCCAGGCATCGCGGTGGTCGTTGATGTGGCGGCCCCAGGCGAGCGCCTCGTAGCCGACCTTCAGGCCGCGTTTTGCCGCCCGTTCGCCGAGTTGATGGAAATCGGCCGCCGCCCGGTCGATGCCGCCGAGCGACACCGGAGAGACGTTGGAGCAGACGAGCAAAAGGTCGGTGCCGAGCTGCTGCATGACGTCGAACTTGCGCTCGGCGCGGTCGAAGGTGCGGCTGCGCAATGGTTCCGGCATGCCCTCGAAATCGCGAAGGGCTGGAACAGCGTGATCTCCAGGCCGAAATCCCGCACCATCTTCCCGACATCCGAGGGACTGCCGTCGAAGGCCAGGAAATCGTTCTCGAAGATCTCCACCCCGTCGAACCCCGCCTTGGCGATCGCATCCAGCTTCTCAGGCAATTCCCGCCGCTGATCGATACAGTCGCGATCGACGTCTTCATCGGTCCCCTGGCAGATCAATGCGGGCGTCCTCAGCCCTTTCAGGTGTTGCGTGCGAAGCTGTTCGGGCTTGCCGGGCGGATGGAAGGGATAGCCGAGGCAGAGAAGGCCGGCGATTTTTCCCTCCGCATAGAGGTCGTCGGCAATCATGCTCGCGACCCGTCCGCCCATCGACTTGCCGCCGATGACGAGCGGTCCCTTCGCGCCGAGTTCGGCGATCGCGTCCCGGTACTCGGGATTGAGGGTTTCGGCCCTCGGCGGCGGCTTGCGGTCGCCCGATATCCGCCGGGACGCCATATAGCCGAATTCGAACCGCGCCACGCGGAAGCCCTTGGCCGAGAGAGCATTCGCCGCGGCCGTCATCGACGCCGAATCCATCGGAGCGCCGGCGCCGTGCGCCAGCAGGATCGTGAATTCTGCGTTCTCCGGCCCCTCGATCAGAAATCGCTCCGACATTTTGCTCCCTCATTTCGAGCGCATTTTTCATACGTGCCGGTCGGCTCGGGAGGCCGGCGGGCGTCCTTGGGTCAGGGCGAGACGCGATCGCCCGAACCGATGTTTAGCAGCGGGAGCCGGATCCGTCTCCTGCGCAAGCGACAGATGGAGGATATGTCATGAACGACGTGCAGAGCCTCAGACCCGCAATCGAGCTGGCGATGAAGAACGGAGTGCGGTTCCCCAACGAAAGCGCCGCCTACCGGGAGGCGCGCGATGCCCTGCTTGCGGAGGAGATAGAACTCAGGCGCCATATCGAACGGGTCGCCGAGCAGAGACGCCGGCTGCCGCCGGGCGGCGCGGTGCCCGGAAATTACACGTTCGAAGGCGAGAACGGCCCGATTTCGTTCGAAGACCTCTTCGCCGACAAGGAAACCCTTGTCGTCTACAGCTATATGTTCGGTCCGGAACGGGAGCGCCCCTGCCCGATGTGCACGTCGCTGCTTTCCTCCTGGGACGGGGAGGTCCCGGACATCCGGCAACGGGTATCGTTCGCGGTCGTGGCGCGTTCGCCGATCAGGCGCTTGATCGACTTCAAGGAGGAACGAGGCTGGCATCACCTGCCGCTTTATTCGGACATGACGGGCGAATACAGCCGCGACTATCACGCGCTCGGCGCGAACGGCAGCGACGATGCCGCCTTCAACGTCTTTACCCGGCGGGACGGGACCATGCGGCATTTCTGGAGCCAGGAGATGGGCGCGGTCACCGCCGATCCGGGCCAGGATCCGCGCGGCGCGCCCGATCTCATGCCGCTCTGGACGATCCTGGATGCGACGCCGGAGGCCCGGTCGCCGCACTGGTATCCGAAATTGTCCTACTAAAGGCCTGAAGACGTTAGGACTTAGGTCCGAAAGGCCGATTTTGGCGGAACGAAAAAGAAAGCGATGACGTTCTCCGGCCACCTCAACCGAAAGGAAAGTGGTCATGAACAAGTTGATTCTCATTTCTACCGCGATCGGCCTCGTTGCGACGGGTGCCGCAGCACAGGAAAGCACCGTCAACGGCGCCGTGGGCGGCGCGGTCACCGGCGCCATCGTCGGCGGCCCGGTCGGCGCAGCCGTGGGCGGCATCGTCGGCGCGGCGGCCGGCACGGCCATCGATCCGCCGCCGGAACGCGTCGTCACCTATGTCCGCGAACAGCCGATCCAGCAGTCGGTCGTGGTCCGGGAGCGCGTCGTCGTCGGCCAGCCGATCCCGCAGCAGGTGGTGCTCACGCCGGTCCCGGAAGCGCCGACCTATGCCTATGCGGTCGTCAACGAGCAGCGCGTGATCGTCGATCCGCAGACCCATACCGTCGTGCAGATCATCGACTGACGGAAATTCCCGTCGACGGACGGCCGCCGCACCCGCTGGTGCGGCGGCCTTTTCATTTGTGGCGCCTTCTTTTCGATTCCTCTGGGAAAACAAATCATTAGCCGGCTTACAAAAGCAGGTCTTGTCGTCCACAGAAAATCCTTTCCGGCACTTTCCAGTCTCGCCTTTCACGCTTTATGACACATTTATGACGGTCAGAAAGATGCAAGGAGCCTCGTATGCTGGGCCT
This sequence comes from Neorhizobium sp. CSC1952, assembly GCF_030378245.1. Classification (NCBI taxonomy): domain Bacteria; kingdom Pseudomonadati; phylum Pseudomonadota; class Alphaproteobacteria; order Hyphomicrobiales; family Rhizobiaceae; genus Neorhizobium; species Neorhizobium sp. CSC1952. The sequence continues at coordinate 4,778,207 of NZ_CP128416.1, forward strand.
GTTCAGAAAACTGCTTCCCCGCGAGGATGCCTTCTTCGATCTTTTCGCGCAGCATTCCCGTACCGTGGTCGGCGCCGCGGAAGCCCTGAATGCGCTGCTCGCCGGCAGGGACATCGACGGCAACTGCCAGCGCATCGTGGCGCTTGAGGACGAGGCGGACGACATCACCCGCGAGGTGCTGCAGGCCACCCGCCGCAGCTTCATCACCCCTTTCGACCGCGGCGACATCAAGGACCTCATCCAATCCATGGATGACGCGATCGACATGATGCACAAGACGGTCAAGACGATCCGGCTGTTCGAACAGACGAGCTTCGATCCGCTGATGCAGCAGATGGGCGGCGAGATCGTCCAGGCCGCGCATCTCATCGCCGAGGCGGTGCCGCTGCTCAACAAGATCGGCGCCAATGCGCCGCGGCTCGGCGCGATCGCCGAGGAGATCATGCGCGTCGAGGGCCGTTCCGACGACCTGCACGACCAGGGCCTCAAGGATCTCTTCCGCCGTCACGGCACCGGCAATGCCATGGACTTCCTCATCGGCAGCGAGATCTATGGCGAGCTCGAGAAGGTGCTCGACCGGTTCGAGGACGTCGCCAACGAGATCAGCGGCATCGTGATCGAGAATGTCTGATGGAAGCCTCCCTCGCTTTCCCGCTGCTCGCCGGACTGATCGGCATCGCGCTCTTCTTCGACTTCCTGAACGGGCTGCATGACGCGGCGAACTCGATCGCGACCATCGTCTCGACCCGCGTGCTCAGGCCGCAATACGCGGTCTTCTGGGCGGCCTTCTTCAACTTCATCGCCTTCCTGTTCTTCGGCCTGCACGTGGCGGAAACGCTCGGCACGGGCATCATCAATCCCGGCATCGTCTCGCCGCAGGTGATCTTCGCCGCGCTGATGGGCGCGATCATCTGGAACATCGCCACCTGGATATTCGGCATTCCGTCGAGCTCGTCGCACGCGCTGATCGGCGGGCTCGTGGGCGCCGGCCTCGCCAAGGTGGGTCTGAGCTCGATCGTCTGGGGCGGCCTCCTGAAGACCGTCGGCGCGATCTTCATGTCGCCGGCTATCGGTTTCTTCCTCGCTTTGACCCTGGTCCTGATCGTCTCATGGGTCTTCGTGCGCCAGACGCCCTTTGCCGTCGACAGCACGTTCCGGGTGCTGCAATTCGTCTCCGCCTCGCTCTATTCTCTCGGCCATGGCGGCAACGACGCCCAGAAGACCATGGGCATCATCGCCGTCCTCCTCTATTCGCAGGGCCATCTCGGGGGCGAGTTCCACGTCCCCTTCTGGGTGGTCATCAGCTGCCAGGCGGCGATGGCGCTCGGCACGCTCTTCGGCGGCTGGCGCATCGTGCACACGATGGGTTCGAAGATCACCAGGCTCAATCCGATGCAGGGCTTCTGCGCCGAAACGGGCGGCGCCCTGACGCTGTTCGGTGCCACCTGGCTCGGCATACCCGTCTCGACCACCCACACCATCACCGGGGCGATCATCGGTGTCGGCGCCGCGCGACGGGTCTCCGCAGTCCGCTGGGGCATCGCCGGCAATATCGTCTTCGCCTGGTTCGTGACGCTACCGGCAGCGGCGCTGATCTCCGCGCTGTTCTACTGGCTCGCCGGCTTTTTCCAGTGAACGCGGGCCCCGCCGCTCGGCTGCAATTTTTTTGCAGCGGCGGGGAACCATTCGCCGCCCTGGCCGTTTCCTATGGTTGGTATCCAGGGAGGAGACAAACATGCAAACAAGCTGGCAGAAACCTGTCCGCGTCGCGTTCGGCCATCTTGGCACGGAAGTCATCAACGGGCCTTTCGAGGCACTGGCCCTGTTGACGGACCGCTGGCCGGACATGCGCGGGCCTCACTTCGTCAAGGCCCGCAGCGCCTGCCGCGCCGCGCTCGACGGACGCAGAACGCCGGAGGAGGCGCGTCAGCACTTCGAGCAGGCGGTGAGTGAAGCCCAGCTCCATCTGAACTGAAAACGGCGGGGCCGGTCGGATGACCGGCCTTTGCGGTTTCATTTGAATTCAATCCTCGTCAGATGCCGATGATATCGCCGATGAGCCGGAACGGCGAACCGGAGAGAGCGATCGGCGCAAACAGCACGAGGAAGCAGATGCATGGCCCGCACCTTCCGGCGATCGGGCGATGCTGCACCGTCTCGTCCGCGATTGCGACATCCCCTTTCCTGAAACGTCCCTGCTGGTCGTGGAATTCGCCCTCGAGCACCAGCGTCAGCTCCAGGCCCCGATGGCGGTGACGGGGAAGTGCCCTGCCCGGCCGCGCCCACAGGAGGCTCGCCTCCACTTCGGAAGACTTTTCCAGGACATGCCGCCGAAGTCCTGGCAGGCTCAGCTTCCAGGGAATGTCCGGAAGATCGACGCCCACATAGGCCCGCAGCGAGGCTGGAAATTTCGATGCCGCGCCGATCCCCCGTGGTCCGGACGGCATGGGGGCCGACCTGAATATCTCCTTCAGCCGGCGGTCGCGCGCGGAAACGGCAAGCGATTCGCCGTCGTGCAGGGCGTCGCCGGCCATTTCTTCCAGCGTCCGGGCAAATCCCGCTGCCGAAGCCCGCATTTCCAGATGCGCACCGACAAGGGCACGGGCCGGCTCCGGAAGAGAGCCGGACACGTAATGGGCGATCAGGAAATCCAACCTTTCGGAGCTCAGCGACATATCCAAGGCCAATTCGCGAGCGGAATTCACGCCGCGGGATAATTTTCGAATGGCACGGTTCAGTATTGGCTTCAACAGCTTTGGGATACGCGTGACCGGAAGTTCTTTTTACTACTTACAATATGATAAGAATATTCCGAGATTTTCGACGTGATCGCGGGTTCGCGTGAAGAGCCGGCCAAGTTTCTTTCCCGCTGAAACGTCGCTCCGGCCAGCCTGCCCCGCCGAAAGATGGATTTTACCGGCCTCCGCCCCTTCCCGAAACAGAATTTCTTGCTCTACGGTGCTTGTCCGCCCAAAAGACCCGTCTTAAATCAGGCAGAACAACAAGGTGTCGCGATGACCTCCTATTCCTCCGTCCTCGATGTGATCGGCAATACGCCCCTTCTCCGGCTCAAGGGCGCCTCCGAAGCGACCGGCTGCGAAATCCTCGGCAAGGCGGAGTTCCTGAACCCCGGCCAGTCGGTCAAGGACCGCGCGGCGCTCTACATCATCCGCGACGCGGAGAAGAAGGGCCTGCTCAGGCCCGGCGGAATCATCGTCGAAGGTACGGCCGGCAATACCGGCATCGGTCTCACGCTGGTCGCCAAGGCGCTCGGATACCGCACCGTCATCGTCATTCCGGAAACCCAGAGCCAGGAAAAGAAGGACGCGCTGAAGCTTCTCGGCGCCGAGCTGGTCGAGGTCCCGGCGGTCCCCTACAAGAACCCGAACAATTACGTGAAGATCTCCGGCCGCCTTGCCGAAGAGCTCGCCAAGACCGAACCCGCGGGCGCGATCTGGGCCAACCAGTTCGACAACGTGGCCAATCGCGACGCGCATGTCGAGACGACCGCCCCGGAAATCTGGGAACAGACCGGCGGCAAGGTCGACGGCTTCATCTGCTCGGTCGGCTCGGGCGGCACGCTTGCCGGCGTCGCCCAGGGGCTGAAGGCGAAGAACCCGAACGTCAAGATCGGCATCGCCGATCCGGAAGGCGCGGCGCTTTACGAATTCTACGCCCATGGCGAGCTGAAGGCCGAGGGGAACTCGATCACCGAAGGCATCGGCCAGGGACGCATCACCGCCAATCTCGAAGGCTTCACGCCCGACTTCGCCTATCGCATCCCCGATGCCGAGGCGCTGCCCTACATTTTCGATCTGGTCGAGAACGAAGGTCTCTGCCTCGGCGGCTCCACCGGTATCAACGTGGCCGGCGCCATCCGGCTTGCCAGGGATCTCGGCCCCGGCCACACGATCGTGACGATCCTTTGCGACTACGGCAACCGTTACCAGTCGAAGCTCTTCAACCCCGATTTCCTGAAATCGAAAGGCCTGCCGGTGCCGGACTGGCTGACGCGCAAGCACCAGATCCCCGTTCCCTTCCAAACCGCCTGACATCCGGCCGCCAAGACAGAGTGATCCATGCCCGTTGAAGCCCTCTACCGCGACGACTTCTACCTATCGACGGCCGAAGCGGTGGTGATGGCCATCCGCGAGGATGGCGGCATCGAGCTGGACCGCACCTGTTTCTACGCCTCCTCCGGCGGGCAGCCCGGGGACACCGGCTTCCTGGAACGCGCCGACGGCACGAAGATCGCGCTCGGCCAGACGAAGCACGGCGCCACAAAGGACATCGTCATCCACGTGCCGCTCGAAGGCGAGCCGCAGCCGCTTCTCGGCGAGAAGCTGGTCCTGCATATCGACTGGCCGCGCCGCTACAAGCTGATGCGCATGCATACCGCCTGCCACCTGCTCTCCGTCGTCTGCCCCTATCCGATCACCGGCGCGGCGGTCGGCGAGGACGAATCCCGCGTCGATTTCGACATGACCGAGACGATCGACAAGGAGGAGGTTACGGCGAAGCTCATGGAACTCGTCGCCCAGAACCACCCCGTCTACGTCCAGTGGATCACCGACGAGGAGCTCGCCGCCAATCCCGGCATCGTCAAGTCGAAGAACGTCCGCCCGCCGGTGGGCATGGGCCGCGTCAGCCTCGTCTGCATCGGCGAGAACTCCAGCGTTGACAGCCAGCCGTGCGGCGGCACACATGTCTCCGAAACGCAGGAGGTCGGGGCCATTCACATCGCCAAGATCGAAAAGAAGGGCAAGGAAAACCGCCGTTTCCGTATCCGGTTCGGCGAACCTGCCGCAGAAGGCTGATTTTCGGCCGCAAGGGAGACATACCATGAGCGAAACCAGCCGTTTCGTCGTTTCGTCCGAGTGGCTTCAGGGCGAGCTCGGCAGCCCCGACCTGAAAATCCTCGACTCCTCCTTCTACCTGCCGGCGCAAAACCGCGACGCCGATGCCGAATATGCGGCCGGGCATATCCCGGGCGCTCTTCGTTTCGACCACGACAAGGTCGCCGATCATTCGACCGGTCTTCCGCACATGGTCCCCTCGCCGGAGGTCTTCGCCGAAACCGTGGGCAAGATGGGCATCCGGGAGACCGACCGCATCGTCATCTATGACGGCCCGGGCATCTTCTCCGCGCCGCGCGGCTGGTGGCTGTTCCGCATCATGGGTGCCAAAGAGGTCTTCGTCCTCGATGGCGGCCTCGACGGCTGGAAGGCGGAAGGCCGGCCACTCGAAACGGCCGTTCCCTCGCCCGAGCCCGCCGTCTTCACGGCGGATTTCAGGGTCGACAAGGTGATCGATTTCCAGACCATGCTGTCGATCGTCAGCGACGGTTCCCGCCAGATCGCCGATGCGCGCTCGGCCGGCCGCTTCGCCGGCAGCGAACCGGAACCCCGCGCCGGCATGCGCTCCGGCCATATGCCGGGTGCGGTCAGCCTGCCGTCCGGCACGTTCTCGGCCAACGGCAAGCTTCGCTCGCTGCCGGAACTCCGCAAGGCGATCGAGGACGCCGGCATCGATTTCGGCCAGCCGGTCGTCACGAGCTGCGGTTCGGGCATCACCGCCGCGATCATCACGCTCGCGCTCGAATCCCTCGGCCACGAGGACAATGCCCTCTACGACGGCTCCTGGACGGAATGGGGCAGCCGCCAGGATACGCCCATCGTCACCGGCCCGCCCGCACCCAAAGCCTGACGGCGATGGCCAGGAAGCCCGCTCCGCTCACGGCTCATGTCACCCGGCTGGAAATGACGGCACCGCCGAAGGCGAGCCTGCCCGTGCCGGTGAACATCCAGACGGCCATTATCCGCGCAGCCGATATCCCGCTGCACTACTATCGCTACCTCTACCGGCAGGTGGGCAAGCGCTGGCACTGGTACAAGCGGCTCAGGATGACCGACGAGGAGCTCGCCGCGGCGGTCCACGATCCGCGCGTTTCGGTCACCGTGCTTTATGTCAACGGCGCGCCGGCCGGCTTCTTCGAACTGCTGAAGGAAAGCGACGAGGTCATCGAGCTTTCCTATTTCGGCCTGTTCGAGCGGGCGATCGGGCTCGGCATCGGCAAATGGTTCCTGCTGCAGGCACTTTATGCCGCATGGCAGGACAATCCCCGGAAGGTCACCGTCACCACCAACACGCTCGACCATCCGCGCGCCCTGCAGCTCTACCAGATGATGGGCTTCTCCCCCGTTTCCACCTACGATGCGCTGATCCAGCCGATGAGCGATGCGGAGCTTCTGAAAGCGCTGGACGGCTGAGGCTAGAGCGTTTCCTTGCTTGCAAACCGGGCATGATCGCCATAAAGCCGGCGCATGACTGCAATCACCTTCCGCTGGGACGTTTGGGCCCGGCTCTTCCTTTTCCTGTCCGTAATCGTTCTCCTGGCCACCTATCCGCTCGCGCTCGTTCTGCCGGAGTGGTGGGGGCATGAAAACCAGCCGGTCGAAAACGCGCAGGTCGCTCTGCTGGCCGTAGGCATGGTGACCGCCCTCGCATATTTCCGGAGCGGCAACGACCCTGCCCGGTGGCTCGGCCTCGCCGCGGCGCCGATATGGCTGGTTTTGATCGGCCGCGAACTCAGCTGGGGCGCGGTCCTGCTCGACCCGACCGGCATGACCGATCATGGTCCGCTCTTTTCCTCGCGCTTCCTCTGGTACAAGCCGGCCGTCGCGCCGGTCGTGGCGGCGCTGATCCTCTCCTGCATCGCGATTATCGTGGTGAAGCGCCTCGCGCCGCTCGCCGTCGAGCTCGTAAGGCGCCGGCGTCTGCCGCTTGCCTCGCTCATCGTCGTCACCGTCGGCATGCTGGCCTCCGCCGGAGCGGAAGGACATCTCGGCTTTGAAGTGACGATCGGCGGCGGCATCGCGCTGCTCATCGAAGAGATTTCCGAACTCGCCGCCTATCTCGCGCTGGTCGCCAGCCAGTTCTTCGTTTTCGCCAATCTCGGCAGGCAAGAAACGGGTGGCGGTTAAGGCTGCGAAGCGGCATTTCATGGCAAAGCCGACAAAGGAGCTTGCCATGACCATCGCCTTCATCGCCATGCCGACCAAGGATGCGGCACATCTCTGGAACGGCGGCGCCGACGCCTACGGTCACCGGCCGGAGACAAAGGTCTCGGACGGTCCGGGCCATCCCTGCCGTCATTGCCTGAAGAACATCGATGCCGGGCAGGAGTTGCTGGTGCTGGCCTATCGCCCGTTCCCCGATCTGCAGCCCTATGCCGAAACCGGCCCGATCTTCCTGCACAAGGAACCGTGCGAGCGCTATGCGGCGCAGGAAGTCCTGCCGCCCATGCTGTCGAGCACGGACTATATCGTGCGCGGCTACGGCCGCGACGACCGCATCGTCTACGGCAGCGGCGCCGTGACGCCGACGGAGAAGATCGCATCCCGGGCCGCGGAACTGCTCGCCCGCGACGACATCGCCTATGTACATGTCCGCTCGGCGCGCAACAATTGCTATCAGTGCCGGGTCGACAAGGTCGAGGCGCCGGCTTTCGCGGACGCGGGGCCGGCGATCTGAAAAGCGAAGGCGCGCCATCCCTCGGGAGCGGCGCGCCTTCGTTTGGGGCTCAGTTCTGGTCGTTGCCGCTCTGATCGTCGTCGCGGTCGAGATTTTCCGCGATCTCCAGCAGCAGCTTGACGAACTCGCCGGCCTTCTTCTCGTCGGCCTCCAGCTTGCGGGCGATCACCTCGCGCAGGTTGAGCATGGCCGCATCGACGCTGCGCGGCAGGTTCGGTCCGCCGTCGCGGCCGCGCTCATGGCGTTCCTGCCGCTGCTTGATCCGCTCGGCAAGCTGAGACAGCCGATCCAGGATGACCGCGGCGAAATTCCGGTTCTCGTCGAGATATTTGCGGCCCTCGTCCGTGATGACGTAGCGCTTCTTGTTGCCGTCCGCCTCGGCCACGACATAGCCCGCCTCTTCGAGATAGGTGAGCGTCGGATAGATGACGCCCGGGCTCGGCGCGTAGAAGCCGTAGGTCAGGTCCTCGATATGCTTGATGATCTCGTAGCCGTGGCGCGGCTCCTTCTCGATCAGGGCCAGCACGACAAGGCGCAGATCGCCCTGCATCAGGAAGCGGCCGATGCGGCCGTCACCCTCGTCGCCGAAACCGCGGCCGCCGCCCGATCCGCCGCGCCCGCCAAACCCGCGGCCGAACGGTCCGCCGCGCATCGCGAACAGCCCCTCATAGTCGCCCCGGCCTCGCCCGCCGCGGCCGTTGCATCCGTCAAACCGATGTCCAAACATGGTCTTCTCCTTCAGAATTATCTTTCGATATATCTAAAGATAGGGCATCCCTCACTCTCGTCAAGCATTTCGATATATCTAAATCATATCTGATTGATTTTGCGGCAAAGAAAGCGCCGGTACGCTGTCGTACCGGCGCTTTCAGGCATCATTCGTGTCCGGCATCGAGGATTTCGATATATCGAAACCTTACGCCACGTTCAGCAGGCTCTCCGGCGCGAACGCCTCGTAGCCGAGAGCCTCCGCGACCGGCCTGTTGGTCACGCGGCCCTTGTGGACGTTCAATCCGTTGCGCAGGTGCTTGTCTTCCGCAACGGCCCGCAGGCCGCGATCGGCGAGCGCCAGGCCGTGATGCAACGTCGCATTGTTCAGCGCATGAGCCGAAGTCACCGGAACGGCGCCCGGCATGTTCGCCACGCAATAATGCACGATGCCGTCGACCTCGTAGGTGGGCTCGGAATGGGTGGTGGCGTGCGAGGTCTCGAAGCAGCCGCCCTGGTCGATCGCGACATCCACCATGACCGCGCCCTGCTTCATGCCCGACAGCATCTCGCGGCTGACGAGCTTCGGCGCGGCGGCGCCCGGGATCAGTACGGCGCCGATGACGAGATCGGCGGAAAAGACCTCCTCTTCCACCGCATCGATCGTCGAATAGCGGGTATGGACGCGGCCGTTGAAGATATCGTCGAGCTGGCGGAGCCGCGGCAGCGAACGGTCGATGATGGTGACGTCGGCGCCAAGGCCGGCCGCCATCTTCGCGGCGTGCAGGCCCACGACGCCGCCGCCGATGACGGCAACCTTGGCCGGCAGCACGCCCGGAACGCCGCCGAGCAGGATGCCGCGGCCGCCATTCGCCTTCTGCAGCGCGGTCGCGCCGGCCTGGATCGCCAGCCGGCCTGCGACTTCCGACATCGGAGCCAGGAGCGGCAGCCCGCCGCGCTCGTCGGTCACGGTTTCATAAGCGACCGCGGTAACGCCGGAGGCAAGCAGGCCCTTGGTCTGTTCCGGATCGGGAGCGAGGTGGAGATAGGTATAGAGGATCTGGCCTTCCCGGAGCTGCACCCATTCGCCTGGCTGGGGCTCCTTGACCTTCACGACCATGTCGGATTTTTCGAAGATTTCCTTTGCAGTGCCGACGATCCTGGCGCCGGCGGCAATATAGGCGGCATCATCCGCGCCGATGCCGGCGCCCGCCTTGGTTTCGATAAGGACCTCGTGGCCATGGGCCACATATTCACGCACCGCGCCGGGCGTCAGGCCCACACGGTATTCATGGTTTTTGATTTCCTTCGGGCACCCGACACGCATGCAGCGTTCCTCTCAGTTTGTGGCTTTCGCCGGTTGACGTTCCCAGCATCAGAGCAAACCAGAGAATCGGCGGAATGTCCTTGCGAAGAGGAATTGCGCAAACCTCACTTTTCGCAGATTATTGCATTATAGCTGTATTTTTCGAAGGATCTGCGAATGAGTAATCTGGATACCATCGATCTTGCGATCATGCGGACCCTTCAGGACAACGGCCGCATCTCGAATGCGGAGCTTGCGGAGCGCGTCGGCCTGTCTCCTTCGGCCTGCTCGCGGCGCCTCGACATCCTCGAAAAGAACGGCACGATCAGCGGCTATCACGCCCGTCTTTCCAACAAGGCGCTCGACTACAAGATGATGGTGATCGTCCACATCTCGCTGTCGGGCCAGTTCGCCAAGACGCTCGCCGAATTCGAGGCGGCGGTGAAGCTCTGCCCCAACGTGCTCGTCTGCTACCTGATGTCCGGGGAATACGACTACATCCTGCGTGTCGCGGCCAAGGACCTCGAAGACTACGAGCGCATCCATCGCGACTGGCTCTCGGCGCTGCCGCATGTGGTGAAGATCAATTCGAGCTTCGCGCTGCGCGAGATCATCGACCGTCCGAACGTGGGGCTATGAGATGCCGATCAGGATGGCACCGGCCGCCACGACAAGACAGGCGGCGATGCGCTTCACCGACAGCGTCTCCCCCAGGAAAAGCCAGCCGATCAGCACGGCGAAGACCACGCTGGTTTCCCGGAGCGCCGAGACCGGGCCGGCCGGCGCCATCGAATAGGCCAGCAGGACCGCGCCATAGGAGACGAGCGACACGAGCCCGCCGCCGACCGCTTTCACCGTCTCGCGGGACCGCGGATCGATGCGGAGATGCCCCCGGATGACCACGAAGGCGATCGCCAGCAGAATGCCCGGCAGCACGAAGACCCAGGTGATATAGGCAGCGGTATTGCCGGAGATGCGGATGCCGATCGCATCGACGGTGGAATAGCCGGCGATCGACACGCCGGTCGCGAGGGCATAGAGCATGGAGCTCAAAGACGCGCGCCCTTTTCCGAGCGCCAGCAGCATGATGCCGATGACGACGCAGCCGACGCCGAGCATGGCGAGCGGCAGCAACACCTCTCCCGCGAAGACCAGGCCGGCGAACGTGACAAGCAGCGGGGCGCTGCCGCGGATGATCGGATAGACCTGCCCCAATTCCCCCTGTCTGTAGGCGGCTACGAGAAGCAGGCCGTAGGCGAGTTGGAAGAAGGCCGAGCCGACGAGGTAAGGCCAGGACTCGGCCGCCGGCAGCGGCAGGATCAGCGCAACGGGAACGGCGGCAACGGTCATGGCAAGCGTCATGACCGTCATCGTCCAGAAGCGGTCGGCGCCGGAGCGCAGGAACGCATTCCAGCTCGCATGGAGGATCGCCGCAAAGAGAGCGAGGCCGATGACGGAGACGCTCAATGCCGGTCACCTTCTGCTGCGATGAGCACGGCCGCGGCTTTTCCGGCGCTCCTTATCGCCTCCTCCCCCTGCCCCATCTCTGCCATCAGGGTGGCTCCTTCGATCAGCATCAGGATGACGCCGGCCAGGCTTTCGGCCTCGCGAGCCGGAACCTTGACGGCGAGAATGTCGGCCATGCGCCGCCGGAGATCGGCTTTCTGCCTTGCCGCGGCTTCAAAGATCGGCGTGCCGGGCTCGGCATATTCCGCAAGCGCATGCGCAAATAGACAGCCATGAAAATCCGGCCGCAGAAACCAGCGCCGGTACCAATCGAAAATGGCATCGATTTTCTGCTCGGGCGATCCCGGCGCATCGGTCAGGCGGTCGAGCTGGTCTTCAAAGCGTCGGGCCCGGTATTCCAGCACTTCGACAATCAGCTGCTCCTTGGAGGGAAAATTCCGGTACATCGTCATCTTCGCCACGTCCGCTTCGGCAATGATGAGATCGATTCCCGTGGCATGGAAGCCCGCCCGCTTGAACAGCCGGTAAGCGGTTTCGACGATGTGCCGCCGCTTTGCGGGGCGTTCGGGAGACGGAGCGGAAGACATACAGGCCTTGTGATGAGACAGGTCTGTATCTTTACATCGATCGGGATCGGCCGTCAAGGGACGGCGCTGGCGTTCGGCTGCGCGCGATCATCAACCGTCCCAATGCTGGACTCTGGCGGAATTCGCTCGACTTTTAGGGATCGCCCTAAACGGATTTCAACGGGCGGCGTGTATCATCCGGTTCGAGAAATAACCGGAGCGATGGCATGACCAACAGCAATGGACGGATAAAGGCCCGCAGCGCCGAGCGGAAGAAGACACGGATCCTCGGCACCGTGAGGTATTACAACCAGGCGACGGAAGGCCGCGTGGTGGACCTCTCCGCGACCGGCCTGGCGCTGGAGCTGAACGGGCCCTTTCATGCCGCCGACGGCAGCCCCGTGAAGGTCGAGAGCAAGGAATTCGGCATCCTTGAAGGGACCGTCAAATGGCGCCGCAGCGGGAGGCTCGGCGTCCAGTTCAACGTGAACAGCAATGCGCTGGCGCAGGTTTCGTCTTATTTCCGCTTCTTCCATAAGGATGTGAAGCCGACGATCGCAAGGTGACCTTCCGGTCGCCGGCGCCCTCGGCGAATAGCCTTCGCAAAGCAGATTCCCCTGTCATTTTACTGATGCACGCGCATGCGATTGCGCTAAGCTGATCTCGGCAAAAAGACCAGAGGGAGATATCCATGTCGTTTCTAGCCGGCTTTCAACCCATGACCCGCCGTTCGCTTCTCGGCGGCATCGCCGCTTCTTCCGCGCTCGTGATGCTGCACCCGTTCGCCGCCCGCGCGCAGGCCAACCAGGCGCATCTGCGCATCATGGAAACGACCGACATCCACGTCCACGTTTTCCCCTACGACTATTACGCCGACAAGCCGAACGACACGCTGGGCCTTGCCCGCACCGCTTCCATCATCGACGGGATCCGCGCCGAGGCCGGCAATTCCATGCTGATCGACAATGGCGACTTCCTGCAGGGCAACCCGATGGGCGACTATATCGCCTATGAGCGCGGCATGAAGGACGGCGACATGCACCCCGTCGTCAAGGCGATGAACGTGCTCGGCTACGATGCCGGCACGCTCGGCAACCACGAGTTCAACTACGGCCTCGACTTCATGTTCAAGGTGCTCGCCGGTGCCGGCTTCCCTTACGTATGCGCCAACCTGACCAAGGGTCAGCTCGCATCCGACCCGAAGAAGGACGAGCTCTTCCTGAAACCCTATGTCATCGTCGAGAAGCAGATCCGCGACGGCTCGGGCGCCACGAGCCCGGTCAAGGTCGGCTTCATCGGCTTCGTGCCGCCGCAGATCATGGTCTGGGATTCGAAGAACCTCGAAGGCAAGGCGCAGACCCGCGACATCGTCGATGCCGCCAAGGCCTGGGTGCCGGCCATGAAGGAGGAAGGCGCCGATATCGTCATCGCGCTTTCCCATTCCGGCATCGACGGCGGCGGCTTGAGCGACCGCATGGAGAACGCCTCTCTCTATCTCGCCGGCGTCGAGGGCGTCGATGCGGTCTTCACCGGCCACCAGCATCTGGTCTTCCCGGGTCCGAAGGATTTCGAGGGCATTGCCGGTGCCGACACGAAGAAGGGCACGCTGATGGGCAAGCCGGCCGTCATGGGCGGCTTCTGGGGCTCGCATATGGGCCTCATCGACCTGCTTCTCGAAAAGGACGGCAAGAGCTGGAAGATCGTCGATTCGACCTCCGAGGCGCGGCCGATCTACCACCGCGACGAGAACCGCAAGATCGTCGCCGACGTCAAGGACAAGCCGGAGGTCATCGCCGCTGCCAAGGAAGACCATGAGGCGACGCTCGCCTATGTCCGCCGTCCGGTCGGCAAGACGTCCGCGCCGCTCTATTCCTATTTCGCGCTGGTCGCCGACGATCCGTCGGTGCAGATCGTCTCGAACGCCCAGACCTGGTACATCAAGGACATGCTGAAGGAAGGCCAGTACAAGGACCTTCCGGTTCTCTCCGCCGCAGCCCCGTTCAAGGCGGGCGGACGCGGCGGCGCGGAATATTTCACCGATGTACCGGCCGGTGACATCGCCATCAAGAACGTCGCCGACCTCTACCTCTATCCGAACACGGTGCAGGCGGTGCTGATATCGGGAGAGCAGGTCAGGAACTGGCTGGAAATGTCGGCCGGCATGTTCAACCAGGTCGAGGCCGGCGCCAAGGATGCGCCCCTCCTCAACAGCGATTTCCCGTCCTACAATTACGACGTCATCGACGGCGTGACCTACCAGATCGACCTGTCGCAGCCGGTGCGCTTCGACAAGGACGGCAAGCTCGTCAACGCCAATGCCAACCGCATCGTCGACCTGCAATATGACGGCAAGCCGATCGATCCGGCGCAGAAGTTCGTGGTCGCGACGAACAACTACCGCGCCGGTGGCGGCGGCAAGTTCCCGGAGATCGCCGGCGACAAGGTGATCTTCGTGGCCCCCGACACCAACCGCGACGTGATCGTCCGCTATATCGTCGAACAGGGCACGATCAACCCTTCCGCCGACGCCAACTGGTCGTTCAAGCCGCTGCCGGGCACCACGGCGATCTTCGAGACCGGCCCCAAGGCCCGCCAGTTCGCCGGCGAGATCAAGGGCGCCAAGATCGAGGATGCCGGCGACGGCGAGAACGGTTTCGCGAAGTTCAGGCTGGTGCTTTGAACCCATCCTGCACCGGACAGAAAGCCAAGGCCGCCGTCAGGCGGCCTTCAGCTTGATGACAAATCTCGCTTCTTGCTCGGCGTCATCCTCGGCCTTGTGCCGAGGATCTATAAACGTCAATGGTTTGCAGATGCTCGGGACAGGCCCGAGCATGACGATCGGAGATTTTCTAACCTTTGTCAGCAGTCTGAAGACCGCCGTCAGGCGGCCTTTTGCTTCAATCCGGCGATCCGCTGCAACAGCAGCTTCAGCTCCGGCGGCGGCTTCTTCTCGATGCGGCGGTAATCGCTGCCGTCGCGCTTGCGCGTCACGAGGCCGAGATCGAAGAGATCGCGGCGCAGCAGCGCCGCATCGCCGAAGAGATGCAGCGTGTTCAGGAATTCGCCGATCTCGCGCTCGGTGAAGGTGCGGCCCCGCGGCAGCTTCGACCACAGGAACCAGAGGCAAAGCTCCTGCTGCGACCGCTTGGTCGGCCAGCGCACGAGCAGGCCTTCGCGGTTGAAGACGCGCAGCGTCCTCAGAACCCTCGCCTCGTCCGGCATCGGTTCCGGCTCGGCGGCGACGTTCCAGTTCTCGATGACCTCGGCGGTCTGCGAGACGGCACGGAAATGCTGGTAGTTGCGGAAGCCCGCCGCGCGGGTGATGAGATTGAGAACTTCCACATGGCTCGGCTTGTGATCGAGCCTGTCGATCTCGCCGCGCATGGATTTGGCAAAGGCCGAAAGATCGGCGATCGCCATCGGAAAGATGGATCTCGGCATGTCTTATCCTCGAACGTGCCGTTGCCCGGAAAAAGGTGTCGCTGGTCGCCGGCTTTTCGACTTCGGCACGGGATAAGTGCTGATCATCTTTCTTTGAAAGCAGGTTTAGCTTCCCTTTCGGGACGGCGACGCCTCGGTGAACTGCAGACCGTGGCGCCCTTATAGCAGAGGACGAAACGCCGTCAACTCCGCCCCGGCGGGACACTCCTATTCGGCCGCGGCCGGGAGGCCCTTCCCTGCTTCGAGCTCCAGCATAGCGGTGAAATCCGCATGACTGGGGCAGGCGGAAAGCCGCTTGCGGAACGTGTCGACCAGCCAGCTCGCCGCCGGTCCGGGCGGGTTGGAAGCCCTTCTCAGGGCATAGATCGGATATTCGCCCTGCTCGTAGGCATCGAGCTTCAATGCGACCAGCCTGCCCTTCATGATGTCCTTCCTGACCAGCGCTGCCGGCAGGCCGCCCCAGCCGAGGCCGCCCCTGATGAGCTGATGCTTGGTGGCGATGTCGCTCACGCGCCAGGTCTTGTAGGAAAGCACGTTGAAATCGCGCCCCTTGGTCAAGCCGGAAGCATCCGTCACGACGAGCTGCACTTCCTCGCGCACGTCCGCGAGCGTCAGGGGCCGCCCGATCCGTCCGAGAGGATGATCGGCGGCGGCAACCGGCAGCATGAAGGAGTAGCCGATCTTTTCGGCGATGACGGTATCGTCCTGTTTCAGGATTGCGCCGCCGATCCCTATGTCCGCCTTTCCGCTGACCACCGTATCCATCACCATGCCGAGCTCGCCGACATTCAGGTTGAGCGCAACGGTCGGAAATCTCTCGCGGAAGCCGCGCAGTGCGGCGACGACGCTCTCCGACGGCACCATGACGCTGATTGCCAGCGAAAGCTCCGCCTCCAGTCCCTGCTTAATGCTTTTCGCCCGGGCGCGCATCACCTGCAGGTCGGCGACGATGCGCCGCGCATCGGTGAGCATCGCATTGCCGGCGTCCGTCAGTTTCGGCTGGCGCGCGCCATTGCGCTCGAACAGCGGCACTTCGAGCTGGGCCTCCAGATTGGAGATCGTATAGCTCACCACCGACTGCGCCCGGTTCAACGCCCGAGCCGCCGCCGAAAAGCTCCCGGTCTCGGCAACCGCCAGAAACACCTGCAACTGGTCCAGGGTCGGATTGGCATCCATGGTCTTCATCCAAATTATCGATAGGTGGCTTCGATATTATCTCAGTTTAATCGATGGCAGTCCATGCCTATCTTCCAACCCGAAGCAACGAGACCTCCCCTCGTTCCGAAATTCAAATCTCCAGAAGGAAGAAACGCATGTCCTCCATTCTTCTTGTCACGTCGAGCCCGCGCGGTGACGAATCGCTGTCCAGCAAGGTGGCTCAAGACCTCGCCAATGCGCTGAGCGCCCGGACCAACGGCACGTCCGTCGTCCATCGCGATCTCGGCGCCAATCCGGTCCCGCATCTCGACAGCGTCACGACGGCGGCCATCCGCAAGGCTCCGGCCGACCGGACCCCGGCAGAAGCCGCCGCGGCCGATTATTCCGACAAGCTGGTCGCCGAGCTCATGGCTGCGGATACCGTCGTCATCGCCACCGGCCTCATCAACTTCAACATCTATTCGACGCTGAAGAGCTGGATCGACAACGTCGCCCGCGCCGGCCAGACGTTCCGCTACACCGAGAACGGCCCGATCGGCCTCGCCACCGGCAAGAAGGTCTATGTCGTGCTTGCCTCGGGCGGCGTCTATTCGCAAGGCCCGGCAACCGGCATGAACCATGCCGTTCCCTATCTCACCACCGTGCTCGGCTTCATGGGCATGACGGATGTGGAAGTCATCTACGTCGAAGGCCTGGCCTTCGGCCCGGATGCCGCTGAAAAGGCGATCGCCAACGCCCAGCAGCGGACGCAGCAGCTCGCTCTCGTCGCCTAGGGCCTGTCATCACGGGCCTTCAGCTTCCCGTCCCTGCCCCTGACGAAACGAGCCTGCCGAAACGGCCGTGGACCCCGTCCCGGCCGTTTTTCTTCGCGCCGTAGAGACGTTCGTCGGCGCATCCGAGAAGCGCATCGAGAGCACGGCCGTCTTCCGGGGCGGACGCGACCCCGATCGAGACGGTCACCTGCCGTCCGTCCGGCCGCATGACCGATCGGCAGATTTCCGCCCGCAGCCGCTCTGCAAGCGTCAGGGCGCGCTCATGGCCGGTATCGGGCAGGAGCAGAACGAATTCCTCTCCCCCGAAACGGAAGAGATGATCGCCGGCGCGCAAGTCCGCCTGCAGGCGGGCCGCCATCTCCTTCAAAACCTCGTCGCCCTTCAGGTGCCCGAAGAGGTCGTTGACCTCCTTGAAATGGTCCGCGTCGATCATCACGACGCTCAGCTCCCGTCCCCGATCGAGACAATCGCGGATCAGCTTCGGCGCATCCGCCTCCAGACGGCTGCGGTCGAGGACGCCGGTCAGCCCGTCGACGCCGCTTCTCGCCAGAAGCGCCTGGTATCGCTCCCGGAACGTCAGGCGGTTGAAGATGTCGGTGATCTCGCCGGGCGATCTCGCGAGCCGCGGAATCTGCTCGATCTTGAGATAGGCCGCGAAGAGAAGCGCATAGACCGCGACCGCCAGCAGCTTGGCCAGCCAGCCGCCCAGGAAAACCGAAAACGGCGCGTCGAAGAGAACGGCCAGGGCCGCATAGAAACCGATCTGGTCGAATGTCAGCAACGCGGCGCCGCTCAACGCGAACCGGAGAACCACATGACGACGCAGGAGACGCCCGAGCCGCTCGTAGAGCAGGATGATGCCGATCGCGTCGAGGTAGAGAAGCGCCGTGCCCCAGACCATCAGCCAGCCCATCTCGTTCAGGAAACCCATGTCCGCGGCGCGGCCGGCCGGCAGCGCCACGACATTGTGAAGCTGCAGAAGCTGGGCAACGCCGACCGTGACGAGATTGCCGAGGAAAAGCCCGTAGATCGGCTGGCGGACGATCGCCGCATCCTCCTTCAGATAGAGGAGAAGGATCATCATCAGCTTGCCGGCGAAGAAGACCGATGAACCGGGAGAGACGGTGCCGAAGGGAAGCTCGATGTAGAAGACCGCCGCAAGGTAAGTCTCCATGAAGTGCATGACGCCGAGGGCGGCCAGGAAGACGCCGAGGCCGAGCTGACGGCGAAAATGCAGGAAAACCGTCATGACCGTGAAGTAGATGACCGCCTCACACAGGAAGAGGGCGAGATTGAACACCTGCATTTCGGTCTGCCTTCAGCCTCTTCGGGGGCTATATCGCTGTAACGCCGTCGTTTTGACATTCCTCCCCTGCGGCGGGATTATCTGCGTTATCCATGACCATGCGATTAACGGCCGGACTGTTTCGGGCCTCGAAAGGCCGGCGATTCCTTGACCTTCGTCAACTTCCCCGGCGCGTCACGACACTGCGCGGCATCCGAAGAGATGCCCGCGCCGCCTTCGATCTGATTTTGAGTGATTGTCGCAGATTGCGCGCAGACCGGCGGTTATGCCGAGCGCGATTTTGCTCCGTCGGCAAACAGGGACGGGCCGTTCTGGTCGATGATCTGCTGCGCCTTCTTGACCGTGTATTCGACCGCGTCGTCCATCGAGGTGAAGACGTCGGCGCGGACGAACGTGCGCTCCAGCACCTCGCCGTTCACGTCCTTCTCGATGCGGCCGGCCAGCCGGAACTGCGACCCTTCGCGGATCGGCGTGGCATGGATGAGGCAGCCGCCGTGCTCCACCGGCTCGGCGGCCGTGCCGGAGGGCTCGGCGGTTTTGCCGCCGCCGGAAAAGATCGAGAGAATATTGGACAGAAACGAAGCCATGGCGGCTGCCTAGCATATTCCTCGGCGAGCCGGAAGCAGGCATCTCGGAAAAGTCGCAATCGCCCCCGACCAAGTGTTGCGTCCATCGATCGATTCGGAGCCCGTCGCCTCACATGAAGTGGAAAGTCGTCATCGCCGTGCCGGTTGCGATCGCTGCCGCGCTCTGGATCGGCAATACCTCGCTGTTTTCCCGTTTTCCGGAGGACAAGCCGCTCCGGATCATCGCCCATCGCGGCCAGCATCAGCTTTTCGATGCGACCGATATCGGGAGCGACACCTGCACCGCAAGCCTGATGCTGCCGCCGACGCATCCCTTCCTCGAAAACACCATCGACGGCATGAAGGCCGCGTTCGATCACGGCGCAGATGTCGTGGAGCTCGACGTGCATCTGACGCCGGACAAGCAATTCGCGGTCTTCCACGACTGGACGCTCGACTGCCGCACCGATGGCAAAGGCGTCACCGAACAGACGCCGATGAGCGTCCTGAAGACGCTCGACATCGGCTACGGCTATACGGCCGACGACGGAAGAACCTTCCCCTTCCGCGGCAAAGGGGGCGGCCTGATGCCTACCCTGCCGGAGGTCTTCGCAGCCCTGCCGCAGGGCCGCTTCCTCATCAATTTCAAGAGCCGCCGCGCGGAGGAAGGCGAAGCGCTCGCAACCCTTCTCAATACCCGGCTGGCCTCGCGCGAAGCGACTTTTGGCGTCTTTGGCGGCAACGAACCCACCGAAAGAGCCACCGCACTCGTCGCAGGCCTGCCCGGCTATTCCAACCACACGGCGAAATCCTGTCTCGTCAACTACCTGGCGCTCGGCTGGAGCGGCTATGTGCCGGAAACCTGCCGGAACGCGCTGGTGCCGGTTCCCGTCAATTTCGCTTTTCTCCTCTGGGGCTGGCCGGAGCGGTTCTACAACCGCATGCAGGCCGCCGGGTCGGATGTGGTGCTGCTCGGGCCTTTCGAGGCGGGCGACGCGGGAAGCTCCGGCATCGACGAGGAAGACGATTGGGACAGCGTGCCGGACGGGTTTCCCGGCCTCGTCTGGACGAACGTCATCGAAAAGACGCGCATCGAGGTCGACCGCCGCGGTTTCTGCGCCCTTCCTTCCAAGCCCGCGATCTGCGGGAAATAGACTTTCCGCCGTCACGAAGCGTGCCTATCATCCCGTGGTTCGGAGGAGCGCCGAATGCGGAGGAGATTCCTGTCATGGCGGACGGTCGCCACTATCTGCGCGGTCGTGGCCGCCGCCCTCGGAGCGATGCTGATGGCCGGACCGCTGCTGCCCGCTGAAGGTTTTCCCGCTTTCGACAAGGTCCGCCCCGGCGACGATATCGACGCCTATCTCGCCGCCGACGAAAAGCGTTTTTCCGACATCCGGCCGGGCGCCGCCAAACGTGTGGTCTGGGCCAACCCGGCGACGAAGGCGAGGACGCCGCTTTCGATCGTCTATATCCACGGCTTCTCGGCATCGGCGGAGGAAGTTCGCCCCCTGCCCGACCGCGTCGCGGCCGCGCTCGGCGCCAATCTCCATTTTGCCCGTCTCGCCGGCCACGGCCGCACCGCCGACGCCATGGGGGAAGCCACGCTCGAAGACTGGCTCGGAGATTTTTCCGAGGCGCTTTCGATCGGCGAGGCGCTCGGCGAGAACGTGATCGTCATGGGCACCTCGACCGGCGCTTCGCTTGCGACGCTGGCGCTCGCCGATCCGGCGATCGGCCCCCGCGTCGCCGCCGCCGTGTTCCTGTCGCCCAATTACGGGCTCAGCAGTTTCGGCGCCTTCCTGCTGACGACACCCGTTGCGCCGCAGCTTTCCCGCCTGCTCATCGGCCCCACCCGCAGCTTCAAGCCGTATAACGACAGGCACGCGGCGGCCTGGACGACCGAGTATCCGACGAAAGCGCTGCTGCCGATGGCGGCCCTCGTGAAACTCTCCGTCGGCAGCCCCGTCGAGCGGATCGGCACGCCCGCCCTCTTCCTCTATTCCTCGCTGGACCAGGTGGTGCGGCCGGACAGGGTGCGCGCGATCGCCGGCCGCTGGGGCGGACCGCACCGGCTTGTCGATGTCGGCAAAACCGGCGACCCCGCCAACCACGTCATCGCCGGCGACATCATCTCGCCGGCCACGACCGGCCCGCTCGCCGAGCGGATCATCGCATGGCTCCAGGCCACGGTTAGATGATCAGGCTCGCGAGGATGTCGTTCTCGGTGATGTCCTGATAGCCCATGTTGGCCGCGTCGAAGCGTTCGACCAGTGTCGCGAAATTCTCCGGCCTCGTGGTTTCGATGCCGATCAGGATCGAGCCGAAATTACGCGCCGACTTCTTCAGGTATTCGAAGCGGGCGATATCGTCCTCGGGACCCAGCAGGTTGAGGAAATCGCGCAGTGCGCCGGGGCGCTGGGGCAGCCGCAGGATGAAGTATTTCTTGAGGCCGGAATAGCGCATGGCGCGCTCCTTGACGTCCGGCAGCCGCTCGAAGTCGAAATTGCCGCCCGAGACGACGCAGACCACCGTCTTGCCGGCGAGCTTCTCCCGCCCCAGCGCCTCCAGCGCCGTGATCGACAAGGCGCCGGCCGGCTCCAGCACGACGCCTTCGACATTCAGCATGTCGGTGATCGTCACGCAGATGGCATTTTCGGGCAGAAGCAGGACCTGATCCGGCGAAAAGCGCTTCAGCGCCTTGAAATTCAGGTCGCCGATGCGGGCGACCGCGGCGCCGTCGACGAAGTTGTCGACCTTCGCAAGCGTGACCGGCTCGCCCGCTTCAAGGCTCTTCTTGAGGCTCGGCGCGCCTTCCGGCTCGGTGAAGACGAAATTTTCCGGCGCCACGATCCTGCCGAGATAGCCCGTCATGCCGGAAGACAGTCCGCCGCCGCCGACCGGCGTGATGACGAGATCGGGTGTCGTGCCGTCCGGCAGCTGCTCGACGATTTCGGCCGCCACCGTCGCCTGCCCCTCGATGATGTCGGCATCGTCGAAGGGCGGCACCATGACCCCGCCGATCTCCTCCACATGCGCGCGGGCCGCCGCGTAGCACTGGTCGAAAATGTCGCCGATCAGCCGGATGGTGATGAATTCGCCGCCGAACATGCGGGTCTTGTCGATCTTCTGCTGCGGCGTGGTGACCGGCATGAAGACCACGCCCGGCACCTCGAAATGACGGCAGACGAAGGCGAAGCCCTGCGCGTGGTTGCCGGCCGAGGCGCAGACGAAGGTCGTGCCGCCGGCGCCGGCGGCGATCGCCTTGCGCAGGAAATTGAACGCGCCGCGGATCTTGTAGGAGCGGACCGGCGACAGGTCCTCACGCTTCAGCCAGATCTCGGCGCCGTAGCGCCGGCTCAAATGCTCGTTCATCTGCAGCGGCGTTTCGGGAAAAATCGCCCGCATCGCCGTCTTGGCTTTGTCCACATCCGCTTTCGTCACGTCTGCCCTGTTCACGTCGGCCGTCCATTGAAATCGAAGATTGGCCCCGCTATGCCATAGCCTTGCGGTCGAGACAAAGCATCTTTCCGCGGCACCGAAAACAGGGGCAACCGTTTCTTGAACGCCAACCTTCTCCGGTCGGTCATCTATATCACGGCGCTTTGTGCGCTTTATCTGTCGATCGCCATGTTCCTGCCGGCGCTGGTCGATCTCTATTACGGCCACAGCGACTGGCAGGTCTTCGCCATGTCCGGCTTCATGGTGGGCGGCGTTGCGGCGGCGGCGGCGCTTGCCACCCGAGGCCCGCCGCCGGTCTTCAACAAGCGGCTCGGCTTCCTTCTGGTCAATGTGCTGTGGGCGATGTTTTCGCTCGTCGGGGCGATCCCGCTCTTCCTCGCCGAACATGAACTCACCTTCGCCCAGGCGCTCTTCGAA
Source organism: Neorhizobium sp. CSC1952 (assembly GCF_030378245.1). Classification (NCBI taxonomy): domain Bacteria; kingdom Pseudomonadati; phylum Pseudomonadota; class Alphaproteobacteria; order Hyphomicrobiales; family Rhizobiaceae; genus Neorhizobium; species Neorhizobium sp. CSC1952. Next base: position 4,800,910 of record NZ_CP128416.1, read on the forward strand.
TCGATCTCCGGCATCACCACCACCGGCTCGACCGTCATCGTCGGACTGGACGACATGCCGCCCGGCATTCTGCTCTGGCGCTCGCTGCTCACCTGGCTCGGCGGCATCGGCATCGTCGGCCTCGGCCTCTTCGTGCTGCCGTTCCTGAAGGTCGGCGGCGCTTCGATCTTCAAGCTCGAATCGTCGGATACCGGCGACAAGCCGTTCGCGCGCCTCGCAAGCTTCACCCGTGCCTTCCTGATCGCCTACGTGCTCCTCACCCTTGCCTGCGCGATCGCCTACGACATGGCCGGCATGAGCCATTTCGACGCGCTGAACCATGCCATGTCGACGATCGCGACGGCCGGTTTCTCGACGCACGACGCATCCTTCGGCTATTTTCCGGATAATGAAGCGCTGCTGATCATCGGCACGATCTTCCTGACGATCTGCAGCCTGCCCTTTTCGGTCATCATCCTGCTTGCGGTCAGAAACCGGCTCGATGCCGCGCGCGACCCGCAGATCCTCGTCTTCCTGGGGTATCTCTGCGCCATTTCCATTGCGCTCGCCGTCTACCACCACCTGCGGAACGGCGTCGACATGAACGACGCGCTCATCCATTCCTTCTTCAACATGGCCTCGATCCTCTCGACCGGAGGCTTTGCGAGCGACGACTACACGCTCTGGGGGCCGTTCGCGGTGCTCACCGCCTTCTTCGCGACCTTCATCGGCGGCTGTTCAGGCTCGACGGCGGGCGGCATCAAGGCCTACCGTTTCGTGGTGATGTTCAACGTCGTCCGCGCCGGCTTGAACAAGCTCATCTATCCGAACGCCATCTATCCCGTGCGCTACGGCGCCCTGACCGTGGACGCGGAGACGCAGCGCGGCGTCTTCCTGTTCGTCAGCCTCTACATCTTCCTCTGGGTGGTCGGCAGCATCGGCATGGCGCTTTTCGGCTACGACTTCCTGACGGCCACGTCCTCGGTCATCACGGCGCTGTCGAATGTCGGCCCCGGCGTCGGCCCGATCATCGGGCCGGTCGGCAACTTCTCGACGATCAGCGATCCGGCGCTCTATCTGCTCTCGCTGATGATGCTGCTCGGCCGCCTCGAAATCCTCACCGTGCTGGTGCTCCTCACCCCGATCTTCTGGCGGCATTGAACGGCCGGCGTCCGAACCGGACGATAACGGTCGTCTACGGCCTTGACGAAGCACGCGAACTCCATGAAACAGGAGCCCGCTGCGGACGTGGCGAAACTGGTAGACGCAAGGGACTTAAAATCCCCCGACTTCGGTTATGCGTTTCAATTTGATTTATAAAATCAATATGTTAATCTATCTCTAATGGCTGTTTCCGGCGTGCACAGCGTGTGCACATTCCGGCCTCGTTGGAGATGGGGTTCGACATGGCAAGTCATGCGATTTTAGGGGGCAAGGTTCTTGTCTATCGGCGCGAGAATAGCGGGCGCTGGCAGTGCTCGACCCGTATCAACGGCAAGAACTGGCGAGTAAGCACGGGTGAAGACAGCCTAGCGCTCGCCAAAGAGTTTGCCGAAGACTGGTTCTACCGCATGAAGGCCAAGGAAAAAGGCGGCGGGCTCAAGAACGAGCGCAGCTTCGAGGATGCGGCCAAACGCTATCTTGATGAGTACGATGTCGTGACGGGCGGCAGCCGCAATCCAGATTATGTCGCCGGGAATGAGCGTCGCCTCCGCCTCTACCTGACGCCGTTCTTCGGTGATTTAGGGCTGTCGGAGGTAACTTCTGGCAAGGTTCAGGAATCCCGCGTCAAACGTCACCGCGAGAGCCCGGAAGGCAAGTTGCCCGCCAAAAGTACATTGCACCAGGAGATCGTGACCCTACGGCAAGTCCTGAAGACAGCCATCCGGCATGGCTGGCTGATGCACCTGCCGGACCTTTCGACCCCGTATAAATCCGGCAATAAAGTTGCGCACCGTGCGTGGTTCTCCCCTGAAGAATACAAAAAGCTCTATACGGCCACGCGGAAGCGCGTCGATCTCCACAAGGACAGCCGGTATAAGTGGCATGCCGCCCAACTTCATGACTATGTGCTCTTCATGGCCAATACAGGCCTCCGGCCGGATGAGGCCAAGCGCCTCCAGTACCGCGACGTGGAAATCGTCATCGACGAGGAAACGAACGAAACCATCCTGCTTATTCAGGTCCGGGGCAAGCGCGGGGTCGGCTATTGCAAGAGCACCAAGAGCGCGGTTTTTCCCTTCGAGCGGTTGCTCAAACGCAATCTGCCGAAGCCGAGTGATCCGGTTTTCCCCGGCAACCATATGGTGATGTTCAACACCATTCTGGGCGAGGAAGACCTGAAGTTTGATCGGGAGGGCACCCGGCGCACCGCTTACAGCCTGCGCCATACCTACATCTCCCTCCGCCTGATGGAGGGTGCCGACATCTATCAGGTCGCCAAGAACTGTCGCACCAGCGTGGAGATGATCGAGAAATATTACGCTTCGCACATTTCCACGAGCATCAGCGCCGCCGCTGTGAATGTGAAGCGGAAGGCTAGATCTAAGAAGGAAATTGTCGAGCACGCTAGACGAAATGCTCACCGAGAGGCCTGAATGGCGACATCGCGGCGCCCCTCTGACTACAGTCCTCCTAAAAACTCAATGTGGTCCCGCTTCAACTTCTTTACCACCTTGCGGCTGTTTGCGAGGACTTTGTCCCTGAGCAGGATAAGGGCGTTCATTTGCACTTGGATTTCGACGTCGCTTGCCGCTTCGAAAAGTACAGACGTCACATGCAGCAATGAATAGGCGGCATTGATCGCTGGAACCTCAAGGCCTGCGTTTGTCGCTCCGGCGAGAATAATATCCCGATTGCCAAGAGTGCCCAACGTCCAAACCGTACCCGCTACGCCCGCGTGAACCTTGTAACTCGACCATTTGTAATCGGAGGGAAGTGAAGTCCAATCGACCGCTTCTTCCAGATCAGCGAAGCGTGGAGCTTTGAGATTGAGGCTATGCGCCGCCCAACCATATGATGATTTAAATGCCGCACCATACTTGGCAATTGCCGCTTGGTATTCAGCCTCCAGCTCCGGAAATTCTTCTTCCATTTTTTCGGGCTCGTAAGTCCTCCCTTCATGTCGGAGTTCGTTGATCACCGACTCCCTCTCGCTGACGATCTCATGTGCGAGATAACGTTCGGCGATTTCATCGCCGAACCGGCTGACGAGAAAACACACGACGGAAATTTCATATAATGTGCGCCAACGGGCATAAGCTCCGTCCGGCAAGCCACTTTCAAGGAGTGTTAAAATCTCCATCGTGGTTTGGCATGCACGCATATGGAGCATTACCAAGACTTTCCGTTTGATGATGCCTTTTTTGGCTTTTGATCGACTGAGTTTTTGAGCGAAGGTTTCTCCTACTTCCCGTGAGGAAACAAGCATCATATGCAACGGGTCCAGCACTGGCGACCATCTGAGATCGAGCCGATCCTTGAAGTATTGCATTTCGTGCCGCTCTGAGAGCTTGATCTCCGGCCAACGTTTCTCAAGACGCTTTACGACATTGGAAGACGTTACCTTAATGGCTTCAGTAAGCGCTTTGGGCAGCGTTACGTCGACTGCATCTTTCATGTCGGCAAGCAGGTCTTTTAGATCCTGATCGGTAATGGCGATAACGATGTCAGTGTCGCTCTCCCATTTGAAGGGCTCATCACGGCTGCCGAGAAGATGATCCGTCATCGCCTCCAAGAGCGCTTCGTCAGAGACGTCTTGGGCTTCAAGCTTTTTCTGAAACATTCGGCGAACTAAACGCCTTGGCACCTGTTTCACTATTTCAGTGATTTGCGAGTTCAGCTTTTTCGCCAATTCACCCCACCCACCGGTTCGACATTCTCGTATTCATGCAGCCGAGCCAGTATCCTTCGGGCTCAACCGGAAATATCATTACGATTACTTGTATCGCGATTTAGAAAAAGGCGCTGGGGAAGCGTCGCCAATTAACAGCTAAATGAGATGAATGCTTTGGTGCGGACGGCGGGGATCGAACCCGCATGGCCGAGGCCGAGGGATTTTCTTACCAGCTACGGCTTTCGCCGCCGCCTTCCGGCGTTTGTGGTCTGGACTATACCTTCACCCTAGCTGCCGCCTTAGGTGCTGCCCGTCTAGTCTCTACACCTTCCTCTAGTGAGGCTTGGCTCGGGATCGCCATCTGACAGGTTTCCCCGAATTTGAGCAGTTCTACATCCGGCGTTTCCGCCGATGCACTCAAGTTGCGTCTAAGTCCCTTGTGTCTACCGATTCCACCACGTCCGCATGGTGCCCTCTGCTAACAAAGTAATGCCGTCTACTCAACCGGTATCATGTGGCTCGTGTCTGCGATGATCTCAGCGGGGTCAGATTGTATTGGATGGTCGTGCCACCTTGAAATGCAGGGGCTCCCATGTAGGAATGCGTACAGCGCACCTACGCATCGCCCAACGCGTACACATTGGCTATGGGCGATGCTCTGCACGGTTTTCTGACCAGCCGCGCGGCGTCTGGAGAAAACCGGCAGGTGCGCCAGGGGCAAGCCCCTGGACCCCATCCGTGCCGGAGCAAGGTGAATGGCTATCTATCACCTGAACGTCAAGAACATCAGCCGTGGTGATGGGCGTTCCATCGTGACGGCGGCGGCCTATCGGGCGGGTGCGATTCTGCCGAATGAGACCGAGGAGCGCCTGTCGGATTTTGACGGGCGACGTGATGTGATCGCACATGACATCCGCCTGCCTGCCGGTGCGCCGGAGTGGATGGCCGACCGGACGCAGCTCTGGAACGCTGTGGAGGCCGCCGAGAAGCGCAAGGATGCACGGCTGGCCAAAGAGGTGGAGTTTGCCCTGCCTCGCGAGTTGCCGCGCACCGCGTGGCTCCCCGTGGCGCGGGCCATGGCCGATGCGTACGCGGCGCAAGGCTTTGTGGCTGACTTCGCTATCCACGACGATGGCACACAGCACAATCCCCATGTTCATATCCTGCTGACCACGCGTGTGGTGACGGCCCAAGGATTCGGCCCGAAAATCCGCAGCGCGGACGGACGGCAGTTTGTGACCGAAGCCCGCGCTCTCTGGGAGCGGATTGCCAACGACGCCTTACGCGCGGCGGGTGTGGCCGTCGCGATCGACAGCCGCAGCTATGCCAAGCGCAAACTGGACAGGGAGCCGGGCCAGCATCGCGGCCCGAACCCCGACGAGAGACGTGCGCGCCGGGAGCGCCAGCGCGAGAGGGAGCAGACCATGCAGCGCGACAATGACCACGATTTGCCCGTACCGGACCCGGACGGGTCGCCCATCCACCCCAAGGAACTTCATGCCGCCGAACGGCGCATGCTGGACGAAGTCCACCGGGAGGAACCTCCCGTTCTTCAAGAGCCGAACGGCGATCTTCATTCCGCCCGAACGGCGGTAGATCAACAGAACAATCGCGAGCTTTCCGAGGACGAGGCCGCCGCCTACCGGCTTGCGCCGGAAAATGCGCTGGACTGGCTCACAGAGCAGAATGTGCAGGAAGACATGCAGGTTCTGGAGCGGTGGGAAAACCATCTCGATTGGCTGGAACTGGATAACCGGCGTCCGTCTCCGCCGTCCGAGGATGGGGCGTGGCACGAACCGGACCAAAGCCGCAGGTAACACTTGCGGGATGGCCAAGGCCGTCCCATCATCGGTGCATGACGCAGGTTTATGCAGGTTCGGTATTCGGCATCCGTGAGTTGACGGAGGAACAGCGTGCGAAGACGCGGAAGGAGCTAGAATGGCTGGAAACCGATCTCATCCGCCGCCGCAAGCGGCTCGCTTACTGGGCCATGCGCAAGGCCCAGGCCGAGACCCTGCCGGACATCCGCGAGGAGTTGCGGCAGAGCGCCTTTTACTTCCATGCGCGCGCCCAGGAACTTGTTGGGTCCGGTGAGCGGCTGCGTGCCTTTCTCATTGCCGAACTGCAAGACCAGCCCGAACATCAGCCCGCCTATCATTACGCCCACTGATCCTGCCTTGGCCGGAGGCCGCCATGGATATGAAAGCCGAACTGAAAGCCTTGCGTGAACGCGCCCACACCCTTGAGGACACGATAGAGGATATTGACTACCAGCTTGAGCGGGCCATCCATGCGGTGGCTGGCGCAACCGATGATGTCGGCCACGCCATCATGGTGCTCACCGAGCGCCAGAAAACCCACGCGGGTTTCATGTTCGAGTTTGGCAAGGTAACGGCGCAGATCGAAGACCTTGAAAATCGTATCCGCGAGCAGGACGAAAGAGGTACGGAACGGTTGGCCGTTCAGGAATGGGAGGCCGAGGTGCCCGCGATGCAGGAGGATCATCTGGATTGGCTGCGGCCCGTGCTGGATGCTCCCGAGCCGGAGCAGCAGGACACCGTGCAGGATGAGCGGCATCCGCATTATGAGGGCGAGGAACGGATGCTCAGGGAGATGGAGCGCGAGGATGTGAAGCCGGAGGATTATCTGGATTGGTGGAAGCGATAGAACTCCTCAGCGCTATTAGTCTCAACCGAAAGCCTGTACATGCCATGTCTGTAGATTTCCCTGAATCGGGTTTCTTTTACGGACTAGGCGATGATTCCCAACCTCAGAGTTACCAAGCTATCGGATGAACCGGATGACAGACACGGTGCTGCCCGAAGCTATTGCCTGAAAATCATCAAGGATTTTTACAATATTGACTACACTCCGGCGTGGCATGCGGACCTGGATTCCCTCATTACATCGTCCCGCACGAACTGGTATTCTTCGCTGAATAGAGGAGCTTTCTGGCTATGTCAGAATGAGGCCGGTGACATCCTTGGAACTTGCGGCATCTACAACATGTACTGGAAGCCGGACACCCTCTATCGCCTAATGCCTTATTACCCGGATAGTACGGCTGTTTGCCAACTCTCTCGTATGTATATTCGGGAAGACATGCGCGGACGCGGCATTGGTCGCAAACTTGAGGCCGAAGCAATTTCGGAGGCAGTCCGGCTCAATTATCGCGACATATACCTGCACGCGGATGCCGAAGCGCGGGATACTTTAGCGTTCTGGGACGCACGTCAATACGTAAGAATAGGACACAATGAAGAATTACATATTGTTGACTACAATAAAAAACTGCACCCATAAAGGCGCAGTTTTCTTCGAAAATTACTTCTTGAGTTCTTTTATGTCTTTATGCGTTTGGTATGTAAGGTATATCAGAGACAAGGCTGCTCCTCCGAACGGAATCCAAAGGAACAAGGCAGAAAGCAGAATGTCACACATGTTAAACGTCGGCCCATAGGCCGCTCCCTGAGGTACGACCTATGTTAAGTTGTATTTTTTCTATACAGAATACTTCTGATTATTGCAAGATCATTCTTGAATACAATGACTACAGATTCTCCATAGCGGCCGCATTTATAGCTGCTGGAAGCTTAATATATGCCGCATGGAATCTTCACTATATTAGAAGATATAATAAACAGCAGTCGGAAACGCAGAAAGCTATTCTCAAACAAAGCCGTTTGATCGAGCTTTCCCATGAGTGGAATTCCAAGGATTTCATTCACGCCCGCAACGAGGCTGCGGTGCTTAAAGGGGAATTCGAGGGACGGGAGAAAAGCACATATCCGGTTTTGAGCGAAAATCGCAGGCTTGGGGACTGGATTTACATTTCGATGATTGCTCATTTTTTTGAGCGCCTCAGTTATATTGAGCTGAGTGCACAAATATCTCGAAAGAATGCTCACCTTGAATTTTATGAGGCCATCGAATACTGGCACGATTTCCTGGTTGAAGTTTATCTTTTCGACGAAAAGAACGAGGAACGAATGCGCAAAACTTTGACTTGGCTGCGTGATGAGTACCGTAAAACCGCCAATGAAAAGCAACATCCCTGATCGGATGTACCCGCGTTTACTATCCTGAACACGCCAGGGCGGTCTGATGCCTCCAATCGCGTGAGCGATACTGCCGTAGTTAATGATGTGACGAAGTAAACGCCTATCGCTTTGCGTAAGCAATATCCTCGGCCTTGGGTGTTGCCACCGGGGCGGACAATGCTGGCGGCTCCACGGCTCGCATAACTGGAATCCGCTTCAAATACGTTTCCCGCTGGAGAGCCGCCCGCCGTTCCTTGAGGGTTGGATGCGTCGAGAGCAGTGAACCTCTGGCGAAGCCACGGAACATCAGGCGCGCATGGGTGCGCTCGAAATCGCTGAGTTCCGGTCCCTCATGCAGCTTTTCCAGCGCCGCAATCATGTGTTCCTTGCCGGTGAGTGTCGCGCCGATGGCGTCGGCCCAGTATTCGCGCTTGCGCGACAGACGCAGCACGAACAATTCCGAGAGCCACGTCAGGAGCCAGCGGCCCCAGCGTTGCAAGGTATTGGAAAAGCCGAGGTACCAGACCAACGAGTTCTGAAACGAGCGGGCCAGCCCTATGCGGCGCATGTCGTTATTCGCGATGTGGCCCAGTTCGTGGCCGATGATGGCATCCACTTCCGCTTCGGTCAGGGAGTCAATGAGTGGTTGGCCGACCACGACCAGGGCGCTGTTGGCGTTGGCGCCTATGGCGTAGGCATTGTTGTGCGGCATGACTCCGACCCATGGCCGGGTTTTCAGCCCCAGTCTGGCGGCGAGGACGTAGACCCGCTGGGCGAGCGGATCGTCTTCCGTGAGCAGCGTGATACCGTGCTGGCGTACGGCGCTTTCGCGCTGCCTGCCGAGGCCGATCAGCCCCCAGACCGTCCCCCAGAGAGGGACGGCCAGAAAGCCGCCGAATGCGCTTCCGGCTGCAACGCCGAAGCCGATTCCGACCGGTGCGGAGAGCAGGCTTCCCCACGCCAGTCCAAACCAACTGCCTATAACCAGGCCGAGCCATGTCGGCAGGCTGCTATTCCTGAGTTTCCGGTAGTTGATGCTCGTTTCGGCCACGACTATCCCCCTTTGACATCAACCCGATACGGTTCCGGCAAGTCTCGCTCTTCTCATGCACCACGAGCTGCGTTTTGAACGGCCGCACTCCGGCAATATCGAGAATGCCGTAACGCCAGCCGTCGCCCTTCCACCCGCCGAGCAGGTCCCGCACCTCGTCGCTGGTGAGCAGCGGACGGCCGAGGAACTGGATGCCTTCGGTCATCGAGAACCCCGTGTTGGTCGAGGCGTCGTCGTGCCATCCGCCGAGATGCGACGAGACATTTGTGCTGGCCGTGGTCGTGCGGATGGCGTGGGTCCTGTGCCCGAGATAACCGCCCACCATTTTGGCCGTTTCGTCATCGTTAATGCCGAAGAACTGTTTGACCGCGCAGTTGAGGAACGGACGCCAGCTATTGCCGGGGTAATGCTCCTCGATGGAATGGATATCCTGAAGGAAGAACCACAACCGGATGCCCGCGCCCGCGTGGGTGCGGATGGCATCGCGGTATTCAGGAAACGCACCGATGTTCAGGAATTCATCCAGCACGAAGAGAACCGGGATATCCGGGATGCGCGGGTTGGTCAGCATGGCGTCGAGCGCGGTTTTCAGGACGACCCGCAGCCATCCCGAGAACGTCTGCATCATATCAAACGGGATCTCGATATAGACCGTGGCGGGCCGGTCCTTCAGGCTTTCGAAACTGATGTCGCTGCCGCTGACGCTGCGCTGGATATCGCCGTCTTTCCATTCGTATAGCTTGCTGGTCAGCGTGTCCTGCAAGACCTTGAGCCCACGCTGGGCATCCTTTTCCAGAATGGCGCGTCCCGCGTCGGCGGATGGCGGGAACCCGGCCATCTGTTTCGCGACGTTGATCAGGCTGGGGCCTTTGAGCATGGCCATTTGGCAGACCGTCGCCAAGGTTTGGCGATGCGGCGGAGCCTTGTAACGCACAAACATAATGAAGCCGGTCATGATTCCGACCGCATCATCCGCGAAAAACGCCGGTGACTTGGGATCGCGCGGAAACATCTGCTGTGCGATGGAGCGCGCGTCGGCCTCTTTTCTGACCCGGCTGACGGGATCGAAGCGATGGACGGGTTTGCCGGAGCCTTCGTCCAGCGGCGCAATCCGGTAAACGGGTCCGAGTGTGCTCCGCCATTGCGACGTGGCTTCGAACAGCTCGCCCTTGGGATCGAGCACCACGCAACTGCCCTGATACCGAAGCAGATTGGGGATGATGGTGGTTTTGCCCTTGCCCGAACGCGTCGGGGCGACTGTCAGCAGATGGCCGTCACCGTCCCAATGCACGAACCCGGCGGGTGTCGTCTGCCCTTCATCGCTGAACGTGCCGAGAAGGATCGAGCGGGGATCGTGAAAGGCGTTCCTGTCGCGCAAGTATGGTCGCAGGTCGGCGGAAGTCGGCCAGCGGGCCGAGCCATAGAGCGGCGGCGGATCGGCAAGTTGCCGCTCGCGTTCCTGGCGGGCTTCCAGGTCGCGTTTGGCGCGTTCGATGATCGGGGCCGGATCGCGGCCGGAACGGATCGCGGCTTCAACCGCGTCTGCAATCTCAGGGCCGTACAGATCCTCCACCCGACGACGGGCCGAGCGGGCCTTAATGTTCCTGCCGGTTTTTAATCCCCACTTCGCCCACTTCAATGTGGATAGAAAGTCGCGTTCGAGATCACCGAACGGATCAAATTTATTGGTCATATGACTGCCCCAGCCAATAGGGGCAGATTAACAACCAGAACTGGAAAAAGAACAAGCCCTCAAGACTTGAGGGCTTGTTCTTTTTCTTGTTACCACGAAATCACCAACTCCGGGTACTCCGTCACAATCGAAGGCCGGAGCGCATCCTGTTCAAGGAACGTCGGTCTCCAGATGTAATGGAATTGTTCCCGGTCAAGCCATTCCTCCAACGCCTGGGCCGCATCGGTATCGGATAAATCGAACGGGTGTTCCTGCACGACGCGATACTGGCGATGGCCGTTGAAGGCGGCTTCGTCTATGGCTGTCGCGATGGTGGACGGCTTGAACAGTTTGTCGGCGTACCGTTTGCGGAAATCCGCCGCCATCAGATAGTTACCTTCGGCGCGTTTCATCAGAAGGCACTCCCCAAGTAGGTATCGGTAATTTTCAGGCGGCCATGACCGAGTTCGGCCGAGATTTGGCGGCGGGCTGCGCGATCAGCTTCGCGTTCCTTCGCGGTCATGTCGGCCCATTTCTTGCCGCCTGCCAGCGGGCAGGCTTGGCCGGTCAGGGTGCGGTAGCGGTTTTGGGCATACGCGTGCCGGAATCCATGCGTGTTGCGCAGGCCCGCCTTGAGAGTCTGGTACTCGAACCGCTTGAGATGTTCGACATAGGTGAGTTGCGCCGGGATCAACGAGCCGCGACCGGGGATGAGTTTCACGACATGCTGGAGCACCTGTCGTTGCTCCAGTGTTGTGATGGGGATGGTGCGCGCTCTGCCGCCTTTGGTCCAACTGGCCTGCAAGGCAATATGGTCGCCGCGAATGGCGGCCTGCGGCTGGAATTTCATGGCCTCCTCGCGGCGCAAGCCGAAAGCGGCTTGCAGCAGCAGGGATGCCTTGATGTTGGGGCATGCGATGGTCTGGAGTTTCGTGTGGTCGAGGATCTGGGCGCGGTTGCGGATGATTTCGCCGCGTTCGGCCACGCCATAGGCGGCGTTGTCGCGGTTGACGACGTTCGGCTTGTTGACCTTCTCCGCCCACCAACGCAGCCATGTGAGGCGATTGCGGATACTGGCGTCGGTGGTGTCCGTGTCGAGCCACTTTTCCACGAGGGCTTCGACGTGTTTCGGTTTGAGAGAGCCCGCAGACGGCAGCTTATAGCCGAGGTCTGCGAGATCATCGGCCATTGCGGTCAGCCCGCGCCGGCGGTTAGCTTGGGTGCCTTGGGAGCCATCCCGATTGCGTTGGCACAAACGCACCAGGTCCATGGTCAGATCGTCCATCTTGCTCGCTTCCTTGTTAAGGGCGGTGAGTGTTGATGGCCGATGCCTGTCCTTGGATCAGGGCACCCCGCGAAGGTCACTCGCGGCAAGGCCGGGAATGCGTATTACGGTACAAGCCTCACGAGCCAGCCGGGCGGCTGGCCGAAGTGGTTTGCCCTGTTGGGCGTCCGGCACCCGAAAGATGGGCACCGGAAGGATGGCCGCCGCGGCGGCGCACGGATGAGATGAGCAAGCATTCTGCTCTCCTATGGTTGGGAAAACGGTGGGTGAGATGGGTCAGGCGTTTGGTTGCCTCAGCGGATAGTGAACGCCTGCGGCTGCTAATGGCCAGCATCTTGCGCCGGAAATGATGTCCGTGACGGAGAGCGGAGCGCAGCGTCATTAGCGGGTCATGTGGCGACGTTTGCGTGAACGCCTTGACCACCGAGGGTTTGGGGGCGGTCCGTCACTCCCGAATGCATTGGCGAGTGACGGACCTCCGGTCTTTTGCACGGACGGACGTTTTACGTCCGACTTTGTTTGTCGTGGCTTTGCCCGAAGCCGGGGCGCGGCTTCGGTCCCAGCGCCATGCCGTTGTCGGCATGGCATGGTGGTGCTGTTGCCGGAGCGGCCCGTTGGGGCGGTCTCGACCTTCGCACCGGTGTGGTCGGGGTGTGACGCCGCTCGCCCGTCCGCAAGGCATCCAGCCGTATCCCGTGGGAGCCTCGGCCGGACCCTCCGTTGCGGGCGGGGCGAAGGCGCAGCGTCTTTTGGCACCCGACCGGTCGCGAAGGGCGTGACCGGACCAACCAACGGAAGCCTCCCAAAATGAGCAACGACACCACCAACACCACGCCGACGCATCACGTCTATGTGGTCGAAGGCAAAGGCGACAACGCCTTCTGGACCAAAATCGGAGCAGCCTGGCAGCACGCCGATGGCAACGGCCTCAACATCACCTTGAGCCTGCTGCCTCTCGATGGCCGCGTGGTTATCCGCACCGCCAAGGCGACTGAAGCCACCAGCCGCAAAGGACGCGGGCAATGAAGTCCACATCCTATCGCGTCCGCGACGGCCACCTCCATTTCCCGGAGGTGGCCTTGCCGGAGAATACCGTCATCCATGGCGACTGCGTGCAGGTCATGGCCGGTATGCCCGGTGAATCCGTGGACTTCGTGCTCACCGATCCGCCGTACATCTGCGGCTACCGCGACCGGCTGGGTCGCACGATCGCCAACGACACCCGTTCGGACTGGCTGGAGCCCGCGTTCCGCGAAATCTACCGTCTGATGAAGCCGGATAGCTTGTGCATCAGCTTCTACGGCTGGACGGCCGCCGACGCTTTCCTGGCGGCGTGGCGCGCGGCAGGTTTCCGTCTGGTCGGGCACATGGTCTTTTGCAAGAATTATGCGTCGCGAATCGGGCTATTCCGCGCCATGCACGAATCCGCCTACGTGCTGGCGAAGGGACGCCCGGAAATGCCGGTACGACCGTTGTCCGATGTCGCGGGCTGGGTTTACACCGGCAACAAGCTGCATCCTACCCAAAAGCCTGTCGAAGTGCTGGAGCCGCTTATCCGCACGTATTGTCCGGCAGGTGGCTTGGTGCTTGACCCATTTTGCGGGTCAGGCTCCACGCTTGTCGCGGCGCAGTCCTGTGGACGGAATTATGTCGGCATCGAACTTGAATGCGAACATGCCGCAAAAGCACGAAGACGTCTCAGGTTATGAGGCTGAAAATGCATTTCATATCTCGCTGCGCTTTAGCGGTCTCACTTCCACCGAAATTGTGGGATTTAAGCAACAAAATGCTGAGCGGCCATCGACTTGGCTTTATGAAGTCCGCAAACCTGTTTGCGGAATCAAGGAATTTTTATACGATTCAGTCGTAAAGTAACCTGCCCATTTACACGGGCGGTTGCCCAGGTTGGGCATTCCGCTTGGAGAACGATATGACTGCTAGACAACGCAGCAAAAAGCCTCTGTCTGATACCTATCTAACATCGCAAGACGATCCGACACCGGATGAGATTGCTCTTGCTGTATCCGGCATGAAGTCCATATCGAGTGATCTATATGGATACAGGCCTCAACTGTCGGCCAAGGAAGTTGAGGATATTTACCTGACTTCCGCGAAAAACTTGCTGTCGAAATAATTCCCTATCATGGTGCAACTATTCGACTTGTACCACGAGCTATCCTCGTTGGGCGATCCCGAAGTCTTTAAAGGACTTTACAAAGAGGCGGCAAACGTAGCCGCCTCTTTTTACGGCTATGAGCCGGAAATATCCGATACCGAGATTCGGAAAGCCTGGGGGAAGTTCGTCCAAGATTTTGGCAGGTTTCAGGTTAGCAAGCTCAAGCCAATGAAGGCCCTTAAGATCGCAACGGCGTTACTTATTCGGGCAGCTGCCGCTTTCCCGATTACGACCTATGGCCGCACGGTGCGAACCGGGAATGTCGTTCGATACGACCGACGCTTTGCACGGGACTATTGCAACGAATTAACCGCACTTACATTTGGTATTTCGGTCCTGAGTGTTGAGTTGTCTCGCGTGTATCGCGGCCAAAACTACTACTCGGTCAACCTAGATGGTCTTAAGCTTATTAAACCTTATAAAATCCGTACATACGTTGAGATGGTGTTGGATGACCGCCAGCTCAATTTCAATCAGCGGAGAGGTATGTTCCGAAAGGATTTCTATTCCCTGATGGAGATCGTGAACATTTATTTGATGAAGGATTTGCCGCGATAACGGCGGCAAACTAGCCTCCATGCAGTGAGAACGGGGAAACGCTGCCTGATGTTTCCTACTGTTTCTTAAGAGCCAATTCCCATTCGCCCGCCGCATTTTGCACAACACGGCGGTTCCCTTTATAAAATACAGCGCCCGTCTTGCTGGCCTTTATCATCGTTGGCGCAAATTTATTAGCGGCCTTCAATCGCTCAAGCAGTTCAAGCGCCTCTTTCTTTTTTCCGGCATTTATTAAGGCCATCAAATCTTCATAAGAATCCATGCTCAACACTCCTCATCCATCACTGGGGGCAAGATACGTACCAAGTCACCATGGATATCAATCGTATAGATGGCTGACAGCAAGGCGATTTGTGTCCCCACAAAACCCCGGAATTCTCCCAAGGCGGTGAAGAACGCCGCCGGATGCGTCCCATGCCGCAACCGGCCATGATGCTCATCCCGCTCAAAATACGGATCACGACGCTGCTCCATGATGTCATCAACGTCGGATACGGTTCATCGAGGAACCGGCGGCAGGCAGCGCCAATGGCTCGTATATGCACCGCACCAGCCGCCTTGTCACTGAGCGTACCCACCGTTGTCGTGCATTCGGCTCGGATCATGTGAATGGAGGAAATCACATGATCCTCGACCTCGGCCGGAAGAGGATTGAATAGCGCGCGGCGGTCTTCCAAGAACGCCAGGAATTTGCGAACGGCATCCCGATCGGAAGCAGGCGGATTCCACGAAACCCCAAATAATGGCGTTGAGATACCGGTAACCCGTTTGAGCATCTCTTTGGCACGGATCAGCACTCTCAGCACCCCGTTAGAGAAGCTTATTGTAAGTGGTGAATATCTTCTCAGCGCGAGCGAGGGTTTCTTCAACCGGCGCGGTATCGCCCTTTAGAATCTCTCTATTTTCAATAAGCCAAGCTGCCGGCGCAAAATGATCAAACTCCGTGACCGATGATGGCATTGTTCTAAAGATAGCCTCTGCCTTCTTCACCAATCGGGGCGTCGTAGTGTCAGCGGCTTCTAGCGATTCTACAGTTATTAAATTGCCCTTTGGCACGTCGTAAGCACCATTAAGAATTCCAACAAAAATTTCCGGATGGAAAATATCTTCGATATCACCTTCCGGCTGGTCGACGAACTCCGTGATGCTGTAGAAATGACCAGCTTTCAAAATCTCGGCCCGTTTCAATTCCTCAATCTTACGCTTCTCATTTGCTCCATGATCAGACAGCACTGCCACATTGACGGAATTTCCTCCAAACAAGGACATGAATGGTCGAATGTTCCCAATGCCTCCTGATGGGCAAAGCGTCCAACGCGAATCGAGATGCGTACGTTTGCGCCGTCTCAACTCTTCGGAAAGAGCTTGGAGGTACAGAATATCGCTGGGGCCTTCTACGAGAAGCGTGTTTTTACCGACGAATAGCGTCTGCGTAATTTCATATCCTAGTGCTCCCTGAAGAGGAAATAGTGTATCAGGGTCTCTTTCGAGCACATCTTCTCGAACTTTTGTTCCAATTGGAGATCGTCGGCCTGACCTGGGATCAATGTTCACCTGATCTTCTACAATACGCGTAGACATCAGCCGATCTGGCGCCACCATGAACGGCGAATGGGTGGAATAAATGATCTGGTGATGAGGTGCGAGTTTTTCATCAAAAAAGCGCAGCAGGTCGGCTTGAGCCTTCCCATGCAAAGTTAGCCCCGGTTCATCTAGGAGCAATATTACCGGTCGCGCTTCGTCCTTAACCTGAGCAAACTTCACCAAGAACGAGAAGAACCATACGAATCCTGTGCTTCTCTCCGAGAATGGAGTATCTACACGATGAAGCTGATTATAGATTCTTGCCCGCGCAATGGTGCCTGTATTGTATGGAGCAGGGTCTCCTGGGCGAGCAGGATCAATTTCCACGTTCACCGCTAAATCAGGATTTTGCGTCCAATACTCCAGAATCTGATCTGTGATGGTATTTGACGCTGATTGTAGCTTCGCGTTGAACGTTTCAAACGTCGTAACTTTGGTGATTTCCTCAATAGGAACATGCGCATAATTCAAAAATTCATAAAAGAGCTTCTTGCCACGATTGTCATCGCGCTGGATGGAGCCATCCGCCACCATCGCAGACACGGCCTCGATCTGAATTGCACCATCCATGCGATCATAATTTGAAAAATACATGAACTTTGGAAGATATCGGTCTAGAATTTTTCTAATAGCAGCCGTGACACTTCCTGCCTTCTCAAGTTCTTGGAGAAGAGCCTTCTGTTTTTCAGTCAACGTGCCAAGTTCTTTAAGAAGCGTGATAAGTGCAGAGGAAGTATCAGCTTTCTTTACTTGAGCACGCTCACTCGCATCCAACTTATGCCTAGTGTACAAATGCTCCAGAGCGACAGAGAAATTGATATCGATCGACCACTCAGGATCGCGACCGTAGCGTCGGATGATCTCAACCTTGGTTTCTGCCAAACATCCTTGTCCGAACTCCGCTTCTACGGCAGCTATCTCCTCCGCCGCTAATTCCCATGTCGTTGAAATAACGACTGCATCCTCAGATGGATGACGTGCATCGTAGCTGGTCAAATATCTGCGAGGGTAATCGCGTTCTTTATCAAGGGCTATCGGCGTAGCTGGATGGGGATTCAGCGCAGCAAGTGCCTGGAGTACCGCACTCTTTCCTGCTTCATTCTTACCTACAAGGCAGGTCACATTTTCAATCGTAAACTGCCCCGTATCTTCCGCAGAGCGAAAATTTTGAACTTTTGCACTTATCAGCTTCATAAAACCCCTCCCTCAATTTAGCATTGATTTGAAATTACAATACAATCTCTGTCAATCAATATGGAGGTTGGTTCACAAAATACTCACGTGAAGCGCTGTATGTTTCCGATTACTAAAAGCGTGATGAGCGCCCCCTCTCTTCAGCAAATCGTGTTTGGAATCGTCACCATTCTCGCGCCGCCGGAACTTAATTTATGGCCGCATACGGGAAATCGTGCTCTCGCTGACCCCGAAAGCGCTGGCGATCCGTGCGCAGGATTCGCCCTTGGCGCGCCACTCGAAAATTTTCTCGCGCTCTTGTGGGCCAAGCTTCGGCTTCCGCCCGAACTTCACCCCGCGCCGCCGCGCGTCCGCACGGCCGTGGGCGGTATTTTCCAGAATGCGCAGCCGTTGCCAACGGGCCGCCCAACCGACAATGAACAGGATCAGGTCAGAGAATTCCGAGGTCGTGTCGATGAACGGTTCATCGATCAGGCGCAAGCCCGCACCCGCCTTCTTCACGGTATCCACGATGTTCAGCAGATCGAGCGGGTTCCTGGCAATTCTATCGGTGACGGTGGCAAGCACGATATCGCCGGAGCGGAGGGACTGGAGAAGTCTGGCAAGTTCCGGGCGACCGTCCCGGCTCTTGCCGCTACGCCTCTCATGAAATATCTGCGCGCATCCGGCTGCCTTCAGTTTAGCGAGTTGATAGGCCAAGTCCTGCCCTTTTGTGCTGACGCGGGCATAGCCGAGAATCCGATTGGAAACGTGTGTAGTCATGCTCAAAGCCTCCGTAAATAGCGGAAAGCCTTGAATTCCATAAATATTGTTAATTATAGTCGGAAGCTTCTGCGCCGTTTTACAGATGGTCAAAAGTCACGACTTTTGCAAGTGGGACAGATTCACGATTTTTAAATGAATCTATATTTTATAACATCTGAATTTACTTTTGTTTTTCTCACGCGCTTGAGTGGGCAGGCGACCGTCAAAAGTCGTGATTTTTGATACCCAGAAGAGGCCAAAGGCATATGACCGGACGGCGGTTCCTGCCGTTCTGCCACGGCACGGATTCCGCCCCCGTTACAGCACAGGGTTCACTCTTCCGATGCAGATCACGCAGAGATTAAATCCATCCCGATTCCGGGCCGTTTCTACCACCGCTTTCGCCCTTTTCCTCACCGCCTGCTCCGGCAGCTCCACCATTGAAGGCAAGTACCGCGCCGATGACGGTGCCGGCTCAACCGCCGAATTCATGAGTGACGGAACGCTGATTTTCATCAGCGGCGGCCAACAAGGTGTCTGGAAGTGGGCCAAACTCGACGGCGACTGCCTCAAGCTCGACCCCGGTTCCGGCCTTCCCGGCACAAAATCCGCCGTGTGCGGCTATTCCGTTCTGGCGAACGGTCTGCGCCTCACGAATTGCCATCTTGCCATGACGCTCACGCGCCTCTGACGTCTCACTTCACGGAACATTGCCATGAAAACCAAGCTTCTCGCGGCGGCGATCGCCGCCATTCTGCCGTCCTCTGCATTGGCTGACGGCTCAAAACTCAACTACGACGCTCTTTCCGTACATTTGAAGGAAAACTTCACAGGATGTGAGGTTCGGGACAAGAGCGCTACCGACAAGCGAACGACATGCCTGGCCGCCGGGCAGCGATCAGGTTACGCACCATCCGCTCGTGTGGAAGTCTCCCTTAGGAACGGTCAAGTCGTCTATACGCTAACCATCTTCGCGGCTGACCAGTTCGCGGCCACAATGAATCCGGGAACATTTCAGGACATCTACAACAACAGCATTGCGCTCATCGATGATTGGGGAAAGCGCTTTGGTGATGTAACGCCAACGCTGACATCGGTTGTCAATGAATGCGTCAAGAATAGCGAAATCCAAACGAATCAGGGAAATTGCCGCCTCCTCTCTAAATTTGAGAAATACTCGGTCGGTATATGGGGAGAGGTCGGAAGGGAATACTTCGGATACAGACTGACAGTCCAGGTTTCCAAGGATGGGTAATCGAGCACGGGATTTCGCTCTTTTCCGCAAACGATCCCAAGGAAACGGCATGCAAACCCAAATCCTGATCATCGCCATGGGAGCCTGCCTGTTGGCGTCCCCGGCCGTGGCCGACACCGAACTGGCGCACCCGATGCCGACACGGCAGGCGTTCAGGCTCGACCCCGCAACCGGCTGCTTTCGTTACAGCGGAACTGCGGCCGAGTTTGTCGGCAGGCTCAGGCGCGGCGCGTATGTCAGCGTGACGATGGACGACCCGGAGCGCATTCCGGTTATGGATGCCCCCGAGTTCAGGGCACCGGGCGGCCTGTCATGGTTCGGGCCGCTCCCCGCCACCCGGGACTACAGCATCATGTACACGCCTGCCATGCGGATCGGCACCCCGGCCAAGGTGGTAATCTGCGGCACCACCTCGCCACCGGCCAGCGCCGAGGAGGCGGCCCGCGCGGACGCGGCCATGCAACGCATGCTCGACACGCTGGAGGAACCGCAGGCCGTGGCCACCGGCGGTCCGGATGGGAAGGGAGAGCAAGCCGACGTGTGCGGGTTCCGCGTGCGGGATGTCATCCTCAAGGCCGGGGATGCTCCCGACGCCCACACGCTCCAGCCCCGCGTGACGGGCAGCGTGCGGCACTACGATGGCGTCCTTGAAACTCCGTTCCCGGTCTTTGCGACCTGCATCCCGGCCGAGGCCGGGCAGGTACCCAAGACCGTCCCGCTCCCCGCCAACACGCGGGATTGCTATTTCACGGGCGGGCGGTTGGAATGCTCCTACCTCGCGGAAGATGAAGTCGTGCATATGGGGGACTGATGGGCGTGGGTAACCAACCGGTCAGTGTTTCCCTCCGCTTCCCCATGTCGATGCTCCGGCCCTGAAACCGAGCCGCGTGTCTCGGTTTCTTGCTGCGCAACCGGACCTCCCGCATCGACATGTGGCCCCGCGCGTCAGTGACACCATGCAGGGCGACTGGTTTGCCCTGCGGGCACGGTCAGGCCATGTTGACCTGACCTAAACAAGTCTGGGTCGCCCCGCATGGTGTCAACCCCGACCTACCGTCTCCGGTAATACGTGTCCCATGCCAGCTTGATGTCGTAGAACGACCACTCCCGGCGACGGCCATAGCCGGGACTCGGGCGATTGAAACATTCGGCCAGGCCGGTTTCCCGCTGGAACTTCATGAACCAAGCCGACGATTTCGGCTTGCCCCGCGGAGTCGGCTCGATTTGCCGAATAAAGCCGCTATGTGCCCACTCGTCGCGCGGATTAGGAGCAGTGGCCGGGTCCGCAATGTAGGCGCGGAGTTTCTGCAAGGTGGTGTTATCTGGCGTCTGGTGGAGTTCTGTACGCAGGTCTGCGACGGCCAGCGCAGCACCTTGGCGGGCGGCTTCGGTCAGCATGTCGCGCAACTGCGCATTGGTCAGCACAAGCGCCTGTATCGCTTCCATAGGGATGGCTTTCGTTGGTGGGATTTTGCGGCTGGAGATCGCCGCGCCACCATTGCCGCATAGCCAGCAAATGACGTCAAGCGTCACAGGCCAAGCAGATTGCCTAGCTTTTCCGTGACCGGACGCATCGGATCGACAAGGCCGAGATCGTAGATAGCCGTGGTTTCGAGGTTGCCCTTATGGTCCACATAGTGGGAAATAGCCTCATGCGAGACGCCTTGCCCGGTCAGCATGAGCGAAATCGCGATCCGCTTTAGGTCGTAGAGTTGGAAGTAGTCCGGCACGCCTGGCAGAGTCTTGAATCGGTCCAGCCCCTTGCGGAAGTTGTCGCGGGGTTGCGTCGGATCGGTATGCGAGGGAAACAGCAGCTTGCTTTTCGGCCAGCGGGCACGCTGGGCCTGCACCATCTCGGCCACCTTGGGATGGATGGGCACCGAACGGTAGGAGTATTCGTAGAGCGAACGGGAGAGCTTGATGCCCTTGGTGTTGTGCTTGTGCCAGACGAGCTTTTCCAGATCGAAGTGGCTGAATTCCGCGTTGTTGAGCTCGCTGGGACGGGCCATCGTCAGGAACAGGATGCCCATGTAGTTGCAGAGTTCCCGCATCTGGTCATTGGCGGTCAGCACCCGACCCTTAACAAGGGCCATGTTGCGCTTGGCGAATCCGTTGAGGTGATCCGTCTCGGGTGGGACCTCCATCACCGGATAAAAGATGTAAGTGGCAATCTTGCGTATCTGCTCCGTGGAGTAATCGCGGCGGCGGCGGATGACCTTTTGCATGCGGATAGGTGTGCAGGGGTTGCGCATGTCCACCAGTTGCATGCGGATGGCCCAGTTAAATAAAGACGACACGCGAGAAAGGGCGCTGTTATGGCTGGAAGGAGAGGAAGCAAACTGCCGCTGGAATTGTTCAATATCCGAAGGCTTGATGGATGCAAAAGCTCGATCACCGAACATTTTGCCGAAATCGGAGGAGGTCTTTCGCTTGTTGTGGCCCCGCCGGGAAACGGTAACGGGCTGGTGTCGCAGACGCTCGGCCACAAACCTTGCGAAGGCGTCTCGCGACACTTTCGATAGCCCGCTGACGTGGCTTTCCCAATATTGACCGATTACGTCGTCCACCGTCAGGAAGTGCTTGCGGCGCGGATTGATCCGGCCAGCTTCAGGATCCGCTCCACTTTCGAGCTTCTGTCTGCGATTATTGACCTCTATCCGTGCCGACGCCACGTTGTGAAGAACGGTAGAGCCGATGACCTTACGATAGCGGTGTCCGTTCAACACGTAGGCATGAACGAAAGCTTTGCGCCCTAGCGCGGTTACCCGGAGCCCCAACCCTGAAACGGAATTGCTGCGTGCACGCCCATCGGCTCCGATAGGATGGTCCCAGTAGATTTCTTGGTCTTTTCCAGCCGGACAGGTTGCGACAAAAACAAAGTCGTCAGTTAAAAATAAATTGGGCATTTCATGTAACTTCCATGTAACGAATTTATACCAAATGTTACATGGAAAACCAAGTAATGATGGGGATAAAACTAAGAAAAATGACGTAATAACAAATGACTAGATAAATTTCGAAAAGTCAGAAATACTGCCGTTTCCGGTTGGTAATGACGAGGTCGACAGTTCAATTCTGTCTAGCAGCACCATAGTTTCAAAGGGTTGCGCGGACAAAACCGGCGACCCTTTTTCTTATGTAACATCGATGTAACGAGGCATATTTGGCGGCTTAAAAGTGGAACAACCTGTAGCATACGCTCTAGGGACAGGCTAAAATCGACCATGCTTCGAAAATTTCGTAACAACAGTGAAGACCGCGTGCAGCGACAAATCCGGGCTGTTGTAGGCCGTCATAGTGCCGAATTACATGAAAAGGTGCGGATCGCCGACATTATCGAAATAGAGAAGCTTGATACTCGTAAGATGGGAACTTACGCACTTCAGGCTCACTTTGACTTCGTCCTGGTCGATGAAACTCAACGGGCCGTCGTGGCTATCGAGTTTGACGGCCACGGCCACGACACCCAGAGTGACCATCTAAAAGACGCCATATGTCGACAAGCCGATTTTCCGTTGCTGCGAATTTATGGCTTCGAAGAAGTGAGGGAGGTAAACGCCATCACGCTCACCCGCTATCTGGTCGAGCTTGTTTTTCACGCGCGTACTTTTCTGCAAATGCAGAAAAGCGGCCAAATTCCGCTTGATGAGCCTTTCACGCTGAGTGCCTTTTTAAAGGAAGATGCCAAACATATCTTCGACAGCGAATTCGATTTTATCTGCAATGCGAACGGTAAAATTACGCAGGCTCTCCGGCACTACCAGCTTACTGAAGAGGTCCATCCGCACTTGGGGATGAGCCATTTAACCCTTAGGGCTCCGGATGATTATCTACATGCGTTCGTCAGTGTGAATTCCAAGAATGGGCCGATCGTCGGTGCTGCAAGGCTCAAAGTCAGCTTGGCGTCCTCCGGTTTTCTCGCCGACTTGGGCTTTGTGTCAGCGGAAATCGCCCAGTTCGTTGAGGGAATGGCATTTGATAGCCTTCTCGAGAATATCCGCTTCATAGGCTCAGGTGCAGGGCATATCGTTATTCATGCCGATGAACGCCTGCAAGAGCTAACCGGCTTGGCCAAGCAAGGTTACACGCTTGTCTTCGGTGGGGGCGGAAGTTTAGCGAACGCGAATCTGATGACAGCCTTCGCCGCAGGCAAAAAGGGTAACATTTTCTAGCGAGATATCGCTGGTACGAAAGCTGATTCTGGCCAACAAGCTCAGGATGCCGCCATTATTGGAAGTCAAGGAGTGTAGGGTCTTCATCGGCTTTGAACAGGCATGCGACCAAAGCCCACCGGGTTAGAGTCTCCGCCGACATTCTCAGATCCGACCAATCATCGAGATGTCCCGTGGTACTGCCATGAAGGAACTGGCTTCGTGCGTCGCCGTATATTTTTCGGACTAGCGTGCTGAGTTTATGACCGTCCGTGTGGATCGGCGCCTCCCGGTTCATTCCGCATATTGTTTCGAAGAGACGCAGAATGCCGTTGTCGCCCTTGCCTCCTGCAAGCGTATCCAGACACGATGCAAAATGGGTGACCGCGATCAAATCCTCGTTGGCTCGGCACGCCTCATAAAACCAGCGAAGCGCAACGTCGAGCTGCCTCAACATTTCCGCTCGGCCGGAAGCGGATGTGCCCTCCGCAATGTAAGTCGCAACCTCCGAAATCTGCCGGATCAGTGGTGTGAACTGTTTTGATATATCCGCCCAGTGTTCCGGCTCGACGGTATATCCGAATCGAAACAATTTGCTGGAGTACGAAGCGCTCATTGCCAGCTTTGGGGAATATCGAAGGACAACACTTCTTGCTGGAAGGTCATCGGAGGCAAGATTCAAGCCTTGAAGAGCCTTCGTCGGCCTATTCCACATAAGTGCGGTAGCCGTCAGCGACAATCGTGCTGCCCGTGCTGCGCGATCCTGCATCAGCTCGTTCGACATGCCAGACATTGTAACCGAAATCACATGGGGCCAACGCTCGATCGCATTGATAATGTCGTCTTCTTCCATGGATTGCCTGCTCGGCTTGCGCTTATTGACACGTGCGCCACTCCATTTTTGGAGAATGCGCCGGTAGGTGGTCTTGGGGATCTTCCCCGCTTGAAGCTCACGCTCTAGCCAAGCATCGCGCGTCTCAATTTTCACAGGTCCGATCACGAATTCATCTACATGAACACGGAGCCATGAGCCTGCAAAAATGTAGGTGATCGGTTGAAATTGGCGTGCGGACAACTGTCCGATATGGTGATTTATGGCATCCTTCAGCGCTTTGGCATTTTCATCAATGGGCGCGTCTAAATCGAGAGAAGACAAAGGCTCTCCAAAGGCGCTACGCAAAGCCTTCGCCCAATCATTTTCGGTATATTTAGCCTTAATCTGTGAGGCTTCCGAACGCTTGAGACGCGCTATTGCACCGATGGCCTTATCGATCTTTTCGCTAACCGAAATCTGCAATCCATCTCCGATGCTAATGGTGCGGGGGAAGTGGATTTTGGCCTCAGGATCATTCCATGGATCTTCGAGCTTGCTCAAGCGCACAAGCTCCGAGACGATGATCTTGTATTGGTCGATTAATTTAACCATGAATTTCCCGTACGTTTAGACTTCTCCAGCCAAGATCAGGGCTGTTGAGCCGGATGTTCGACAAACCCATGAGCAATCAGCGACGGCCGGAAATCGTCTAAATCCTTTTCCGGGATGGCGAGTAAAAAGAGATTGCGGGCGCGCGTCACCGCCACATAGCCGATGCGACCGACTTCGGTGGCCGGACCGGCAATCAGTTCTTTGACGTGTTCTTTGCTCGCCACGTACATCACCGCATCAATGCTTTCCCCCTTAACACCATGGACCGTTTCGACCCTCATCTGCGGTATTGCGATTTGGTCGTCCGGCGCATGGGTGACCAAGGGAGCCTCTTGCAAAAATGCCTTGGTCAGCCGTTTGCCCAGATTGTCTGCAGGAGCGAGACCGACGGTCTCCTCGATCTTCTCAAGGAGTTCCTTGGAACGCTTTACAAGCGACGGCTGCCATTGCGTTGCGGCATTAAGAGAAGCCGAAGGCAGACCGGTCGCGTCATCGCGCAGGAATTTCCACAGCAGCTGCCGGAGCGCTTTCGCTTTGGTATCGGTGCCGGGGCGACGTAGCCGGGCTGCAAGGTCCGGAGGCGGGGCCTTAAGAAGGTCGAGCAATCCGCGGATCAGCGCCGTGAAGGCGCGGTCGAAGTTGCCATCCTTGTCACGAAGGATTGCCGCCTGCGCAAAATGTTTTGTGGGGCCGCGTCCCTGATCCGGCTCGGCACCCCGCCATTGATTCACCCATTCATTTCCGCGACAGAGAATTACAGCCTTCTCCTGAGGCACCTCGGCCTTGGCAAGCATATCGTTGAAAAGCTTGCGCAGATCGGCTTCGCCGCCGTTTTTCAGGGGTGTGAAATACGCACCGTTCAACGATGCAGGGACATCCCGGTCAGGCTCGTCATCCCGGCCCGTTAGCGAGTTGGCGACCTTCAGAATTGCAGGGACGGAACGGTAGTTGATTGTCAGTTCCTGAGCATCGACGCCAGCGGCACCGTGATAGCCGGTAAGGAACTTTCCATCCGCGCCGTTAAATTCGAAGATGCCCTGGTTTGCGTCTCCTACCAGCGAAATTGTGCAGCCTGCGGTCTGCAGCATTTCAAGCAGAGCCTGGTGCGCGGGGCCGATATCCTGCGCTTCATCAATGATAATCTGCGGATATCGACGAACCAGCGCCCGGAGAACGTGTTCCTGCTCCTGCAATACTCTATAGGCCCAGTATCGACCTAGTTCATGGGTGTAAGCGCCCGTTTTCCCAAGTCTCGTTACGAGCGCAACCGCTACTGCTGCGTCGATCTTGGTTTTGTTCCCCATGAACGAGCTGTAGAAAGCCCACTTACCCGCCTCGACCGTAGCCGACATAGCGTCCATTCTCTGCGGGAACTTACCTGTCTTGAACGTGAAGCCTGCAAGAAACGGCTCACCTCCTTGGACAAGGTATGGCAGACATTTGGAGCCCATGACGTGATGCCCGTGCGGCTTCACGACATTTATGGTGAAGAAACTGTCGAACGTGGCGATATCAACCAGCTTCGCCCTTTTGCCCAAGAGGCTGCGCTGCGCAAGCGAGCGGTAATCCTTCTGGAACGTGTCAACAGCAACGTTCGAGAACGATAGGAGCGCGACGCGACCGCGTACTTCCCCCACCAGTTCGCAAATCTTCGCCACCCGGTGCACCACGGTGCGCGTCTTACCGCTACCGGCGCAGGCGGTCACACAGAGCCGCCCGAGAGGCCTATCGACAATCGTACGCTGCTGCGCCGATAAATCGCTCACGCGGCGTCTCCATCGCCGCAAACATGCTTTATGGCATCGAGTATGTAATCGGGAACCTTGATCGCCAAATTCTCGTCATCAATCATGGCAGAAAGGGACTGCCCGAACTTTCCTTTCTGGACGTTGTTCTCGCTCCGCTCGAACATTCCCCGGAACAAAGCTTCTGCCTTCTCCTGATCGTTGGCTTTTAGGGCCAAATCAGCTTCAAGCGCAGCCCCGATTTTTGGATGAATTTCCTTCAGGGCAGCGATCATTGTTGGACGATTTTCTTCATGCAGCGCGAGATCATACTCGAAGGTTTTCACACCGTGGAAAACCTTCACCAGGCTGTCTTCCTGCTTTTTCATTTTAGCGGTGTTGTCGGAAATGGTGATGGCTTCGCCCAACGCGGGGTAGTGGGCGACGGGTTCGCCGTCCGCCACAACGATTTTTTCAGGGTCGGCATCCGTGACGACAGCCACGCGGATTTTGAGTGCCGTCTCGCCGAACAGGGGCAGGAATGAATCGAAATTGAGGCCCTCAACGCTAATGACACTCACGCCATGCTGCCGCAGATCATACCCGGCCTTCTGCGCGAGCGTATTGACCATCAGCAGTTCGGCGGCACCTTCCACAAAGATGATCCGCCTCGCGAAGAAAAGCTCGGCCCTTGTCACGTCAAGATATCGCTCAAGCTTTTCCTTCTTACCTTTCTCGAACTTGATCGCGCGCGGCGCAAAGGCCTCCACCGTGCCGCCGGTATCGACAAGGCACATGATCGTGTCCAGCGACGCGATGCTGGCAAAGTTCGGAGAGTGGCTGGTGACAAATACCTGAACGGGCTTCTCGCCTACTTCCGCTTTCACGCCGGACAGGTATTTGAGGAGGACTGATTGCAGTTGAGGGTGAAGATGTGCCTCGGGCTCTTCAACAATGAGTCCGCGGAATGCCGCGTCGGGATTCATCGCCATCTCGCTCAGGACCACGGCCATGAAGATAAGGTTGTTGAAACCTAGTCCGTTCTGTTCGATTTCGAACGTATCCACAAGCAAGGACAGCCTTGCAGCGAGTTTCTGAAAATCCGTTCCGGAAAGACCAAGGTCCAGCACCTGTTTCAATTGCGCCCCGATCATTTCTTCGTGCCGGGTCGTGATCGCCTTGTGGGTATTCACCAACGGGCTATGCTTTTTGAGATCAACATCGAGCTGGACCAGCGCGTCGTTGATCTGCTTGCGTCCGTCGTCGTCCGACAGCAATTGAAACAACCGGGCAAGCTGGCTTGACCGCCCAGGCTTCAACGCCTGACCTGCGTCCCGCAGAGGCTGAAGATAAACGCTCCGAAGATTTTCAAGGACATCTGCCGTAAGAGCGTTTTCCTCGTGATCCCCGCACCATCTTCTGGTTTTCAGCCGTCCCGATTTATCGGGATCTCCGTACTGTACCGTGATTGAAGCCTCTATTTTCTTATCCGCTCCGAGCTTCAGTGCAGGAAGAAAATCGGCCTCGTCATCGGGCGTCATATCCTTGAATGTGTATATAAACGAGATCGCGCCTTTTCGTTCTTCGCCCTTCGGACAATGGATGTCGTCGGTTGTAAAGCGTGGATAGGGATCGTCCGCGCCCGCAAGGAGCGCTCGCAAGGCGTCAACAACGGCAGATTTTCCGACATTGTTCGCTCCGACAATGATGTTGAGCCCGGCTTCGAATTCCAGCGTGACTTTCGCCAGTTTCCTGAAGTTCGTTATTTCCAGTCTTGCAAGATACATGATTCCGCCCCGTCTGGGGCATGACACACCCATTTGGGAGGTGTGTAAAGTATCAATTGCGACCTTGGGTTATATGACTCTCAAGCCGAGAATCATCGCACCTGCTCCTATTTGAGTGGGAGACATCCGGGCGCATCTACACCTGGATCAGCGGCTACTGCGCACAAAAAAGCGTGGCATATTTGCGGTTCGCGGACAGCAAGTGTTGAACAGAATGGCTTTCATTTGACCTAGAAGCGTACACAATGTCGTACACATACACAGAAACTGTGGAAATTTATCGTTATTTATCAAATGCATAGTGGTAATATAATGGGACTTAAAATCCCTCGACTTCGGTCATACGGGTTCGATCCCCGTCGTCCGCACCAATGCCCCCCCCAAGTCACACGAAAGGGCGAGGCCGCTGTCCGCCGAGAAGCTGCGGACGGGAATCTTGACAGATCAGTCCGAAATTCCTACTTGCAGTTCATGGCAAGACGGAAGGAATTCGACCGGGAAACGGTGTTGAAGCGGGCGATCGGGGTTTTCTCCGATCACGGCTTCGAAGGCACGTCCACGGATGTGCTCCTGAAGACGATGGGCATCAGCCGCCAGAGCATGTACGACACGTTCGGCGACAAGTGGAAACTTTATCTCGAAGCCCTGCAGCGTTACGTAACAGAAAGCATTGCCGCCCAGGTTGCCATTCTCAATGGAAAACCTTCTCCCATCAAAGGTGTGGAGGCATTGCTTCAAACGATGGTCCGCACCGCGCTCGCCGATCCGGCGCCGGCGTGCCTGGGCATCAGCGCCGTCTGCGAGTTTGGCCATTCCGAACGCGAGGTGACGCTGGTGACGGAGGTCTCCGGCCGCACCCTGCGCACCGCTCTGGAGAAACGGATCGCCGAGGCGATCGGGACCGGCGAAGCCTCTGCCGACCTCGATCCCGCGGAAGCGGCGCATTTCATTCTTGCGACGCTCACCGGCATCAAGGTTGCCGCACGTAGCGGCGCTTCATCCGAAGTCCTCCACGGCATAGCCCGGACGGCGCTCAGAAGCCTTCGCTGACAAACGAGGTTCCGGCGTCATTTTTCTCATTCAATTATAGACTGATCGATCCAATAAGAAAGGAAATCGCATGCCCTCTTCCCTTATCCCGCCTCTCGCCGGCAAGGCCGCTCTCGTCACCGGCGGTTCTCGCGGCATCGGCGCCGCCATTGTCCGCCGCCTTGCGCAGGATGGCGCAGCCGTCGCCTTCACCTATTCGGCTTCGAGCGAGCGTGCGGCTGCACTTGTCGCGGAGATCGAAACCGAAGGCGGCAAGGCCCGCGCCATCAGGGCCGACAGCGCTGATGTGGACGCCGTGAAAGCTGCCGTCGCGGAAGCTGCCAAGGCCTTCAGCCGCATCGACATCCTGGTCAACAATGCGGGCATCCTGATCCGCAACCTGGTGGATGATTACGACCCCGCCGATTTCGACCGGATGTTCGCGGTCAATGTCCGCGCGCCGTTCATCGCGATCCAGGCCGCTCTGCCGCATATGCGGTCCGGCGGCAGGATCATAACGACCGGCAGCGTCACGGCTGACCGCAGCGGTTTTCCCGGCGCTTCCGTCTACAGCATGACCAAGGGCGCGGTCGCGTCCATGACCCGCGGGCTGGCGCGCGATCTCGGGCCGCGCGGCATCACCGTCAATGCGGTCCAGCCCGGTCCGACCGCTACCGACATGAATTCAAGCGAGGAAGGCCGCGCGCTTACCAGACCGCTGATGGCGATCGGCCGCGTCGGCGAAGACCACGAGGTTGCGAGCCTCGTCGCCTATCTCGCCGGTCCGGAATCGAGTTTCATCACCGGCTCGGCGCTGACCATCGACGGCGGCTATCTCGCATAGAAAAACGGCGCGGCGATCTCGCGCCGCGCCGTTTTCGTGAACACTCCCGACCGGATCAGGCCGCAAGCTTGGCCGCGAGCTTCGCGACATGGGCGCCCTGATATTTCGCGCCTTCCAGCTCCACTTCGGAGGGCTGGCGGGAACCGTCGCCGTCGGTGATGGTGCTCGCGCCGTAAGGCGAGCCGCCCTTGATGGCTTCGACGCCCATCTGGCCTGCGAAAGCATAGGGAAGGCCGACGACCGCCATGCCGTGGTGCAGGAGCGTCGGGATGAAGCCGAGAATGGTGGATTCCTGGCCGCCGTGCTGTGTGGCGGAAGAGGTGAAGACCGAGCCGATCTTGCCGACCAGCTTGCCCTGCGCCCAGAGGCCGCCGGTCTGGTCCCAGAAATTGCGCATCTGCGAGGCGACCGTGCCGAAGCGCGTGCCGGCGCCGATGATGATCGCATCGTAATCGGCGAGTTCGTCGACGGTGGCGATCGGCGCCTCCTGGTCCACCTTGTAGTAGGAGGCCTTGGCGACCTCTTCCGGAACCAGTTCGGGCACGCGCTTGACCGTCACCTCGGCCCCCGCCGACTTTGCCCCTTCCGCGACGGCATAAGCCATTTTCTCGATATGGCCGTAAGCGGAATAATAAAGGACGAGAACCTTCGCCATGATCTTCTCCAATTGCCTGTTTCAACCTGAACGAGGCCGTCTCCGGCCGAACCGGGCCCAGATGTAACTGTTTCAGCCGCCGGCGACAGCCCTCGCCCGGTCGACGCAGTGTTCATCATCGGGAGACGATATTTCGCTTGCCGGTCACAAATCCCGTAACAGGCCGCCCTTTGCGGCCGGCGCCGCATGAAATCGCTTCTGCGCCGAAAAATTTGGGCTTAGGAGTGTGGTTCCTACAGAGGAATGCCCCCCATGCCAGAATCATCGTCGGAATCATCAATCGTCACCGCCGCCATGCTCGCCATCGGCGACGAACTCCTGTCCGGCCGGACCAAGGACAAGAATATCGGCCATCTCGCCGATCTCCTGACACTCTCCGGCATCGACCTCAAGGAGGTCAGGATCGTGGCCGACGAGGAGGATGCGATCGTCGAGGCGCTGAATGCGCTGCGCGGCCGCTACGACTACGTCTTCACGTCGGGCGGCATCGGCCCGACCCATGACGACATTACGGCGGATGCCGTTTCCAGGGCTTTCGGCGTGCCGTGCATCCACGATCCGGACGCGATGAAGCTGCTCGGCGACATGTACAGGCGCCGTGAGATGGAGTTCACCGAAGCGCGCCAGCGCATGGCCCGCATGCCCGAGGGCGCGAGGCACATCCCGAACCCGGTCTCGACGGCGCCGGGCTTCATCATCGGCAATGTTCATGTCATGGCCGGCGTGCCGCAGGTCTTCCAGGCCATGGTCGACAACGTGCTGCCGACGCTGCGCTCGGGCGCGAAGATGCTGTCGCGGGCGCTCCCCTGCCCCTATGGCGAAGGCGATATCGGAACGCTGCTTGCCGCCGTCCAGAAGGCGCATCCCGAAACCAGCATCGGCTCCTATCCGAAATACGACGGCCGGCGTTTTTCGACGGAAATCGTCGTGCGCGCCCGCGATCCGCAGATCCTCGATGCGGCGGCGGAAGCCGTCGCCGCAATGATCGCCGGCATCGACCGGGAAAAGATCGCGACGAACCCGGCCGCCGACGCCTGACGATCGCGATCGGCGGCGCGCCTCCGGTACGCTCCTTGACCATGGTCAGGATGCGACCCACGTAATTATGGGAGACCGGTTCTGGAAAACCGGTTTCCGTGCCCGTGAGGAGACATCGCCATGGCTTACAAGACCATTCTTGCCGTTCTCGATACGCCTCAGAATGCCAGGCAGATCACCGATTTCGGGATCGCGCTTGCCGAACAGTTCTCCGCACATCTGATCGGCGTGCATGCCGAGACGCTCGCCGCCGTGCCGCTGATTGCGCCGATGGAAATACCCGATCCCGCCGCCGTGCAGGTCCTGCAGGAAGTGGCGCAGAAGGAAACGGTCGAGGTCGAACGGATCTTCAAGGAGCAGACCGCCCGCGAAGGCCTGTCGACCGAATGCCGGAGCTTCATGTCGTCGGCGGGCTACGGCTCCGTCTCGGTGATGGAGACCGCCCGCGCCGTCGATCTCATTCTCGCCAGCCAGAGCGATCCGGCGCATGCCGACCATCGCGCCGATCTCGAGACCTTTCTCTTCGACAGCGGCCGGCCGATGCTGCTTATCCCCTATACGATGAAGACGCCGCAGCCGATCAAGCGCGTGCTGATCGCCTGGAACGCCTCGCGGGAGGCCGCCCGCGCCACATTCGATTCGATGCCCTTCCTCAAGGCGGCCGACAGCGTCGAGGTGTTCTGCGTCGATCCGGGCGATCGCGGCGGCCAGACGCCGGAAGTGGCGGGCGCCGAGATCGCCGCCACGCTTGCCCGGCATGGGATCAACGTGACGCTGACCACCCGGGAAACCGCCGGTACGTCGGCTGCGGCCGCGATCGAGAACCGGCTTGCGGAAAACAGCGTCGATCTTCTGGTCATGGGCGGCTACGGCCATTCGCGCTGGTGGGAGATGCTGTTCGGCGGCGTCACCCGCAACCTGCTCGATTCGATGACGGCGCTGACGCTGCTGTCCCGCTAGCGGGCCTCGCCTGGCCCCGGCAGAGAGTGAGCCGGGCTCTGCCGAGGGCCGCATTGCCGGCTTGCTCCACAGAATACGTGCCGAGCGCTTCCGTACGCGCCGCCCGGCAAGGAGCGCGCATCGCGCACTCTGCCCTCATGAGAATCCCCGCGGCTTTGAACGTCCGGCCTTCCAGGGCGAACCGGAAACGAAGCTTCACGGCTTGACAGGGCGGCCTTGCCGATTAGACCTCCCGGCCAGTCGTTTTCTCTCTGGAGTGAAGCCGTGAAGTCACTGGCATCCATCTCGTCTTTTGTCGGCAAAACCTTTGCCGCGTGGGTCATCCTGTTTGCGGTTCTCGGGTTCTTCTTTCCCGACACGTTCAAGCAGATCGGTCCCTGGATCGTCACGCTGCTGTCGATCATCATGTTCGGCATGGGCCTGACGCTGTCCGTCGATGATTTCCGTGAAGTGGTGCGGCGTCCTTTCGACGTCATGATCGGCGTGCTCGGCCAGTTCATCATCATGCCGCTGCTGGCCGTGCTGC
Organism: Neorhizobium sp. CSC1952; assembly: GCF_030378245.1. NCBI lineage: Bacteria > Pseudomonadati > Pseudomonadota > Alphaproteobacteria > Hyphomicrobiales > Rhizobiaceae > Neorhizobium > Neorhizobium sp. CSC1952. The sequence continues at coordinate 4,834,423 of NZ_CP128416.1, forward strand.
TCACGCGCATCATTCCGATGCCGCCGGAAGTCGCGGCCGGCGTCATCCTCGTCGGGTGCTGCCCCGGAGGCACGTCGTCCAACGTCATGACCTACCTGTCCAAGGGCGACGTTGCGCTCTCGGTCGCCTGCACCTCCGTCACGACGCTGGTCGCGCCGATCGTAACGCCATTTCTCGTCTGGTTGTTCGCCAGCCAGTATCTGCCGGTCGACGGCTGGGCGATGTTCATCAGCATCGTCAAGGTCGTCCTCGTACCGCTTGCCCTGGGTGCGGCGCTTCAGAAGCTGCTGCCCGGTGTCGTCAAGGCCGCGGTGCCGGCCCTGCCGCTGGTCAGCGTTATCGGCATCGTGCTGATCGTCGCGGCCGTCGTCGGCGCGTCGAAGGCTTCGATCGTTCAGTCGGGCTTGATGATCTTCGCCGTCGTCCTCCTCCACAATGGCCTCGGCTATCTGCTCGGCTTCTTCGCCGCCAAGGCGACCGGCCTCTCGCTCTCCAAGCGCAAGGCAATCGCCATCGAGGTGGGAATGCAGAATTCCGGCCTCGGCGCGGCCCTGGCGACCGCGTACTTCTCGCCGCTGGCCGCAGTACCCAGCGCCATCTTCAGCGTCTGGCACAATATCTCGGGCGCACTTCTCGCAAACTGGTTTTCAGGACGCGAGGAAGACGGTGACACGCTCGCTGAGAACAAGCTCGCCTGAGTCGAAACAGCCTTGCGCTTGCGACTGAATTGCCGCTATTAGCGAGAGCCAACGAAGCTCTCGCTACTGGCAAAAAACATGTCCCTTCCCGAAAAAGCCTTTCCCGTCTCCTGGGATCAGTTCCACCGCGATGCCCGCGCGCTTGCCTGGCGGCTTGCCGGCCTCGATCAGGAATTCCGCGCCATCGTCTGCATCACCCGCGGCGGCCTCGTGCCGGCGGCGATCATCTCGCGCGAACTCAACATCCGCCTGATCGAGACGGTCTGCATCGCCTCCTACCACGACTACGTCAACCAGGGGGACATGGCGCTGCTCAAGGGGATAGCGCCCGAGCTTGCCAAGGACGAAGGTGCGGGCGTCCTCGTCGTCGACGACCTCACCGACACCGGCAAGACGGCGTCGGAAGTGCGCGTCATGCTGCCGAAAGCGCATTTCGCCTGCGTCTACGCCAAGCCGAAGGGCGTGCCGACGGTCGACACATTCGTCACCGAGGTCAGCCAGGACACCTGGATCTACTTCCCCTGGGACATGGGCTTCACCTACCAGGAGCCGATCGCCAAGGGCACCAAGGGCTGATTCTCGAGGTTCGTCGCGACCGTCCGCCGCCGTCCAGAGCCCGCCCGGTCCGGCACCGGCGCGGGCTCGTCCATTACTGGTAGGCTTCGAATCCTGAAACGCCTCAATATGGTACGGCGGAATCTTCAAAATCCCGCTCAGCAAGGCGTCCGGATGCCGGCACTTGCAAAAAATATCGCGGCGGCCTCCCCGCGCGGGCTTCAAGCCGTCCTTGCAAGCGACTGAGATTCCAGCGCTATTTTTCATCCCCGTTATCCACAAGGCGAAAGCACAATATCTTGTGGTTATAAAAGCGTCGCAATCTACGCCTTGACGAATCTCTCCGGCCGTCCGACAGTGTTCCTTATGTTGCGGCGGCGACTGGACCGGAGATTACGAGGCCGGTTCTTTTTCGAGTGAAACGGATAGCGGACCTGCAGTCCGGCCTCTTGAGGGCCGCCTGCATGAGGGTCTCCGTGCGCGCTCGATTTTCGCCCCGAAACTGCGGCTGGGACTGGCGGAAAGATTCTGTTAATACTATATGTAGTAGTGTTGCAGCCGCACTCACCACAACATACGGGTAGACATCTCCGGATGCTTCACCTGGGATCGGAACACTCAACCGGCTGCGCGCGTCGACTCGTGTGGGCTGGAGCGGCACACCTTGCGCTCGCTTAACAGGGCGCCAAACTGACGAGGGACTAAGGCAATGCGCATCGAACGTCGTTTCACCAAGCCTGACACGGGCGCCTATGGCGGGATCGAATTCCGCAAGGCGGTCAGCGAGATCCGCAACCCGGACGGCTCCATCGTCTTCCGGCTGGCCGACATCGACGTGCCGGCGCAGTTCTCCCAGGTCGCGACCGACGTTCTCGCGCAGAAATATTTCCGCAAGGCCGGCGTCCCGAAGATCCTGAAGAAGGTCGAGGAAAACAACGTCCCCTCCTTCCTGTGGCGCTCCGTGGCAGACAAGGAAGCGATGAAGGCGCTGCCGAAGGAAGAGCAGTACGGCTCGGAAACCGATGCCCGCCAGGTCTTCACCCGTCTCGCCGGCACCTGGACCTACTGGGGCTGGAAGGGCGGCTATTTCTCTTCGGAAGAAGACGCCGCCGCCTTCATGGACGAGCTGGCCTATATGCTCGCCACCCAGCGCGTCGCCCCGAATTCCCCGCAGTGGTTCAACACCGGGCTTCATTGGGCCTATGGCATCGACGGCCCCGGCCAGGGTCATTTCTACATCGATCCGTTCACCGGAAAGCTGACGCAGTCGAAGTCGGCCTATGAGCATCCGCAGCCGCATGCCTGCTTCATCCAGTCGGTCGAGGACGACCTCGTCAACGAGGGCGGCATCATGGATCTCTGGGTCCGCGAGGCGCGCCTCTTCAAATACGGTTCCGGCACCGGCTCCAACTTCTCCATGCTGCGCGGCGAAGGCGAGAAGCTTTCCGGCGGCGGCCGTTCGTCGGGCCTGATGAGCTTCCTGAAGATCGGCGACCGCGCCGCCGGCGCCATCAAGTCGGGCGGCACGACGCGCCGCGCCGCCAAGATGGTCGTCGTCGACATCGACCATCCGGATATCGAGGAATACATCAACTGGAAGGTCAAGGAAGAGCAGAAGGTCGCGGCCCTCGTCACCGGCTCGAAGATCGTCGCCAGGCACCTAAAGGCGATCATGAAGGCCTGCGTCAATTGCGAGGCGGACGGCGAAGACTGCTTCGATCCAGCCAAGAACCCGGCCCTGAAGCGCGAAATCCGCGCCGCCAAGAAGGACCAGGTTCCGGAAAACTATGTCGGCCGCGTCATCCAGTTCGCCCGCCAGGGCTACAAGGACATGGAGTTCAAGACCTATGACACGGATTGGGATTCGGAAGCCTATCTCACCGTCTCCGGCCAGAACTCCAACAACTCCGTCTCGCTGAAGGACGATTTCCTGCGCGCCGTGGAAAACGACGGCGAGTGGAACCTCACCGCCCGCAAGGACGGCCGCGTCATGAAGACGCTGAAGGCTCGCGACCTCTGGGAGCAGATCTCCTACGCCGCCTGGGCGTCCGCCGATCCCGGCATCCACTTCAACACGACGATGAACGACTGGCACACGTCGCCGGCCGGCGGCCCGATCCGCGGCTCGAACCCGTGCTCGGAATACATGTTCCTCGACGATACGGCCTGCAACCTCGCCTCCATGAACCTGCTCGCCTTCAAGGATGCCGCCACCAAGCGCATCAATATCGGCGACTACGAGCATGCGACGCGGCTGTGGACAGTCGTTCTCGAAATCTCGGTCATGATGGCGCAGTTCCCGTCGCGCCGCATCGCCGAACTCTCCTACGAATACCGCACGCTCGGCCTCGGCTATGCCAATATCGGCGGCCTGCTGATGTCCTCCGGCATCCCCTACGATTCGGCCGAAGGCCGCGCCATCGCCGGCTCGCTCACCGCGATCATGACCGGCATTTCCTACGCCACCTCGGCGGAGATCGCCTCGGAGCTCGGGCCGTTCCCGAACTTCGCGCCGAACCGCGACAACATGCTGCGCGTCATCCGCAACCATCGCCGCGCCGCTTACGGCGAGTCCACCGGTTATGAGCAGCTCTCGGTCAACCCGGTCGCGCTCGTCCATTCCGACAACCCCGACCAGGACCTTGCAGCACACGCCAAGGCCGCCTGGGACAAGGCGCTCGAACTCGGCGAGAAGCACGGCTATCGCAACGCGCAGGTCTCGGTCATCGCGCCGACCGGCACGATCGGCCTCGTGATGGATTGCGACACGACCGGCATCGAGCCCGATTTCGCGCTCGTGAAGTTCAAGAAGCTCGCCGGCGGCGGCTATTTCAAGATCATCAATCGCGCCGTACCGGACGCGCTGCGCTCGCTCGGCTATTCCGAATCGCAGATCGCCGAGATCGAAGCCTATGCGGTCGGCCACGGCAACCTGAACCAGGCGCCCGGCATCAACCCGTCGACGCTGAAGGCCAAGGGCTTCACCGACGAGAAGATCGCGGCGGTCAACGCCGCGCTGAAGTCGGCCTTCGACATCAAGTTCGTCTTCAACCAGTGGACGCTCGGCGCCGACTTCCTGAAGGATACGCTGAAGGTCACCGACGAACAGCTTTCCGACATGAGCTTCAACCTGCTCGAGCACCTCGGCTTCGCCAAGAAGGACATCGAGGCCGCCAACATCCATGTCTGCGGCGCGATGACGCTGGAAGGCGCCCCCTTCCTCAAGGCCGAGCACCTGCCGGTCTTCGATTGCGCCAATCCCTGCGGCAAGATCGGCAAACGCTATCTCTCGGTCGAGAGCCATATCCGCATGATGGCGGCCGCCCAGCCCTTCATCTCGGGTGCGATCTCCAAGACGATCAACATGCCGAACGAGGCGACCGTGGAAGATTGCGGCGCCGCCTACATGCTCTCCTGGAAGCTCGCGCTGAAGGCGAACGCGCTCTATCGTGACGGTTCCAAGCTGTCGCAGCCGCTCAACGCCTCGCTGATCGACGACGAGGACGATGCGGACGACGCGATCGAGGAACTGGTGCAGGCTCCGACCGCCGCCCAGGCCGTGCAGATCACCGAAAAGATCGTCGAGCGCATCGTCGAGCGCGTCGTGCGCGAGCGCGAAAAGCTGCCGAACCGCCGCCAGGGCTATACCCAGAAGGCCAATGTCGGCGGACACAAGGTCTATCTGCGCACCGGCGAGTTCGGCGACGGCCGGCTCGGCGAGATCTTCATCGACATGCACAAGGAAGGTGCCGCCTTCCGTGCGATGATGAACAACTTCGCCATCGCCATCTCGCTCGGCCTGCAATACGGCGTGCCGCTGGAGGAATATGTGGAGGCCTTCACCTTCACCAAGTTCGAGCCGGCCGGCATCGTCACCGGCAACGACGCGATCAAGAACGCCACGTCGATCCTCGACTACGTGTTCCGCGAACTCGCCGTCTCCTATCTCGGCCGCCACGACCTCGCCCATGTCGACACGTCGGACTTCTCCAACACGGCGCTCGGCAAGGGCATCAAGGAAGGCAAGACCAACCTCGTCTCCACCGGCTGGACCCGCGGCTACAAGCCGACCCTGATCCAGGGCGGCCAAGCGGGCGGCCAGGCCGCCGGCGGTTCGGAAGCCAAGGGCGCCGCCACCGCCGCCCCTGCCCGCGCATCCGCCACGGTCACCTCGTTCACGGGCTCCGCGGCCCGCAAGCTGGAGCCGACGACGGCCATCTCCACCTCCGAAGTCGTCTCCTTCAAGCGCGACTATGAGGAACGGGCGAAGGAACTGGCCGAGGAGATCGCCGAAGAGATCCCGGAAGAGGTCGTATCCGAAGAGCAGCAGGCCGCCACCGCCCTCTTCTCCGACAAGGCCGCCGCCGACGCCGCTTCGGCCAAGGCGGAAGCCAAGAAGGTGGAGAACGAACGCCGCATGCGCTCGATCGCGCAAGGGTATACGGGCAACATGTGCTCCGAATGCCAGAACTTCACGATGGTGAGGAACGGCACCTGCGAGAAGTGCGACACATGCGGTGCGACGAGCGGATGCTCTTGATCTGGGGCATCGGCCAGCATCTTCTGAAACGGCAAAAGGCTCGGGGGTGGTTCCCCGAGCCTTTTGTTTTGCCTCTCGTACCCCTCTCCTGAGAAATCCGGCATTCAGCCTTGCGGCCAAGATGCTGATTTTTCTTCCTCTGCCGTAAGGGAAAGGTAGGCGGTGCGCCCCGGCACATTTCTTTCATTCGCCGCCGAAACCGACGGCGCCGCACACCCTTCCGGGCACGCGGCGCTGGTAATTCCCCAAGCTGAAAGGCTCTGTTGCCGGTCCTTGGAGGAGCCGGAACCCGGTTCAGAACCGATAGTTCACGCCGGCCTTGAGCGTCTGGTCGCGCACGTCGGTCCGCGAGGAAACGCCGCCGGAGGTGCTGCGGACGTTGTTGGTCATGGTGTAGTTGTATTCGAACCGGGCCGAAAGGTTGTCGGAGAGTTTCTGCTCCACGCCGGCGCCCACGACCCAGCCCGGCTTCCAGCCATCCGGGCCGTTGGTGCCCCGGTGGTCGCCGAAATCGGTGAGTGCGACACCGGCCGTGCCGTAGACGAGCGTGTCGTTGATGCCGACGCCGGCCTTGGCTTTCGCTGCGACGCGGCCCTGCTCCCTGATATTGCCGCCCGGCACGCGGCTTTTCACGTTGCCCAGATGCGAAGCTTCGATTTCCGCGCCGATGACGCCGGAATCGAGGTCCATGTTGTAGCCGCCGTGAACGCCGAGCACGAGGCCCTTGTCGCCGTCGAAGGGGTTCAGCTTGCGGGAGGACATGCCGAGATCGCCGCCCACATAGGCGCCGCCCCAGCCGGACGAGGGCGTGGAAGGCTCGTTATAGGAAGGCGGTTCGGAGTATGACGTCAGATCGGCTGCCCAGACGGGCGTGGTCGAGAAGGCGGCGATTACCGCCAGGGCGAAAGGCTTCACGTTCATGGTCATGCTTTACTCCGTACAGCGCCTGCGTCTCGCGTGAGCGCAGGCAATTACTCAGGTTACTCGGTTCGGCGTTGGTCCCGCCCATCCCTCGGACTTCCCGCACAGCGATCCCGCACCACAGGCGGGTTTCCTCTAACTTTCACGAATCCATAAACACTTCCTTAACCCGCCCGCCGGCGGACAAGAGGTCGCAGACGACGCCGGTCACGATCGCGCGAGCAGGTGCCGGGAAATCCGGTGGGCAACCGCTGCGCCGTGTCAGCCCCTCCGGCCCGCCAGCCCTCTTCCTCCCAGGGGAAGGGCAATTGCCTATGAGCAAAATCGCTGAGGCTTCTGTGAACTGACGAGGCAGCAGCGCGCTCTCCCCTTCTACCCAGCGGGGAGAAGGTGCCCGCAGGGCGGATGAGGGGGGCGAAGCCAAACTCCGGCGATGCGTTTGCCGCATGTGCACCCCCTCATCGCCTCGCTTTGCTCGGCACTTCTCCCCGCTGGGGAGAAGTGGGCGCAAGCCGAACTGGCTCGGTTCCTCCATATGCGATTGCCCCCGCCCGTGAAGGAGATCCCAAGCAGCGCGCTCTTCCCTTCTCCCCAGCGGGGAGAAGGTGCCCGCAGGACCGGATTAGGGGGGCGAAGCCACCATCGGTCGATGCCGCGCCTGCCGCGTGTGCACCCCCCTCATCGCCTCGCTTTGCTCGGCACTTCTCCCCGCTGGGGAGAAGAGGGAGAAAGCCGATCCCGCTCGGTTCTTCCATATGCGGCATGCCGAATAGCGCGCTTGTTCTTCTGAGGAAACCGCCGCCCCATCCGATCTCCCCCTTGTGGGGGAGATGCCCGGCAGGGCAGGGGGGGTGCGGCGACATCCCCGGCACTGATGGATAAAACGCAAACCCGCCTCAGCTCTATCAATCACTTGACCTCTTTCTCATCCCCGCCCTCCCGCCTCATGCCTACAATCCCCCCGTCCCGCATCGGATACACCGGAAGGCGTTCCGGCGAGGCGGGGCCGGCGCGGGTGTTGAGGGGAAGACGCAAAGCCTCAACCTCCGGGTTCGCGGAAAATGGTCTCCCTCCGGCGACACGGGGAGAGGTGACGGGCAGCGGACCGGCCCATCGTCTCTTGATGCCCGAAAGAGCGCGCCGGGCGTGCCTGTGCGGCACACAGGGTGGCCGAACGGATGGTTTCGCCGGACTTTTCTGTCCGTCCGCGTAAAGCGGAGAGTCCGGCGGCGGCGTCATGGATCGTTGGCGATAACTCGGTTCGCCCGGGGTCCATGCGGCATTCTCGGGTTTAACCCGAGGAGAACACCGTCCGGGAAGGCCAAGGCAGAGGGACCGAAGTCGCGGATAAAAACCGCCGAACGGGGCGCTGAGAGGTGTCACCTGTTAAACTAACATAAGAGGCAGCTTTCAGCGCCCCGTCCGAAACCATGACAAACCACGGATCAGAAGGATCGCGTGAACGATGACCTATGCCCTCCGCCCCCGCGCTCCAGCCCCCTCCCCGCATGCGGCACCAGGAGAGCCAGTGTGCCGCCAATCTCCTTCGCCGCTTGCGGCGAGACGTTGCCGCGCAGGGCGGACGAGAGGCGGCGTCCGGCAGTCAGGGAACTCCGACCTAGCGTTTCACCGCGCGGATATGCAGGAAGATCGGCGCGACGCGGGTATCGGCGACCACCGGCTCGGCAGCAGCAACCTCTTGCGAGGCCATCGGCTCGCCGAAGTCCTCGATGACGAGCCCCGCCTCGACGATCATCGACACCCAGGTCGACAGCGTGCGGTGGAAGCGCGGGATCGAGAACGGCGTGAGCTTCGCCCGCTCCTCTTCCGGGATGGACGAAAAGACCCAGCGCTCGATGCGGCCGTCGCTCTCGTCGAAATAATCGGCGACCTGGACGGCGACCGCCTCGCCCCGCTCGTCGCGGATGTTCCGCCGCGTCGGCGGCACGAAACAGGGATGCAGGATCGAGAACTGCAGGAAGCCGCCGGGCTTCAGCACGCGGTGGACGCCCTTCAGCACCTCGCGCTGGTCGGCCATGTCCATCATCGACATGAAGGCGGTGACGAAATCGAAGCTTGCGTCCGGAAAATCGATCCCCTGCCCGTCGCCGAGCACATAGGAAATGCCGAGCGGATCGCTCTCCTCCGTCTCGCGGGCGTAGCGGATGAAGGTCGGCGCGATGTCGAGGCCGGTCATCCTGGCGCCGAGCCTTGCGACGGCGCGGGTATTCGTCCCCTCCCCGCAGCCGAGGTCGAGGCCGTCAAGCCCCGCGACCGGCGGCAGCATCTCCAAAAAGGCCGGCGTGTTCAGCGCGTCCCGGTACTTGTCGTAGCCGGCCCGCGAATAGATCGTCCAGGTCTCGGCATTGCCTTCCCAATGGGCGGCGACATTTTTCGCGTCCATGCTCATGCTCCTCGCACTGGTGAAACGGGCGGCGAGCTATATCCGCGGTCGATGACAATGGGAAGACGGAAACGCCCTCCGGAGGCGGAATGTCCGGAGGGCGCGGAACGGAACCGGCAGGCGGGCCAGGAAGCCCGGGAAGCGGTTGCGGTGAATAGGCGGCTATATCGAGGAGATCGCGGCCGTCTATCCTCCGCGCGATCCGAAGCAGCCGGCCGGCGTCTATTGCAGCGTGCGGTAGGCGGTCTGCATGTCGGCCGGGGCGCCGGGGGCGGCGGCGAGCTGGTCGCCGTCGAGCCCGGTCGCGACGACCGAGACGCGGAACTTGCCGTCGAGATTGCGGTCGAAGATCGCGCCGACGACGATGTCGGCATCGTCCATGACCTCGTCGCGGATACGGCTTGCCGCTTCGTCCACCTCGAACAGCGTCATGTCGGAGCCACCGGAGATCGAGATCAGCACGCCCTTGGCGCCCTTCATGGAAATCTCGTCGAGCAGCGGATTGGCGATCGCAGCTTCCGCCGCGGTCAGCGCCCGGTGGTCGCCGGAGGCCTCGCCGGTCCCCATCATCGCCCGTCCCATACCCTTCATCACCGATTTCACGTCGGCGAAGTCGAGGTTGATCAGGCCTTCCTTGACGATCAGGTCGGTGATGCAGCCGACGCCGGAAAAGAGCACCCGGTCGGCGGTCATGAAGGCGTCGGCGAAAGTGGTCTTGGCATCGGCGATACGGAAGAGATTCTGGTTCGGGATGACGATGACGGTATCGGCGGCGCGGCGCAGTTCCTCGATGCCGGCCTCGGCCGTCTTCATGCGCCGGTTGCCTTCGAAGGTGAAGGGTTTGGTCACGACGCCGACCGTCAGGATGCCGGCATTGCGGGCGGCCTGCGCGATCACCGGAGCCGCCCCCGTCCCCGTGCCGCCGCCCATGCCGGCGGTGACGAAACACATATGCGAGCCGGAGAGATGATCCATGATCTCGTCGATCGATTCCTCCGCCGCCGCGCGCCCGACATCGGGAAGCGAGCCGGCGCCGAGGCCTTCGGTCACATGGGCGCCGAGCTGGATGCGGCGGGATGCCTTGGACGTCGCAAGCACCTGCGCGTCCGTGTTCGCGGCGATGAAATCGACGCCTTCGAGATTTTCGGAGATCATGTTGTTGATGGCGTTGCCGCCGCCGCCGCCGACCCCGATCACGGTGATCTTCGGCCGCATTTCGGTGATCTGGAATTTCTTGCCGTCCGTCATCGCAATCTCCTTGGCATCGGCTCCCGCCGGCGGGCCGCCCCACCGGCCGCCCGAATCAGTCGTTATTTTAGCTGGGCAAGAAGGCAGAGGCTTGGCGAAAGAACAAGACCCGGCACGGGGTGTGATCCGGCGAGGAAATTTTCCACAGGTCGCAGGGAACCTTTTTCGGACACAGCTATTGGATGAAGTTGATCACAAAAGAGAGAGGAGCACTGCGTATCATGCCCACGTCTGCCGCACGCACGTCCGTGGCTTCGCCGGACGAACATATACTCACCGTGCAGGAGGCGCTTGAGCCGCTTTTCCTGGCGCTCGAAGAAGAAGCCGAAGTGAAGATGATCGCCGCCGCCGTGAGAGCCGGCTGGTCCGTCGAAGACGCCGTGGCCGCGATCGACGAACTGCGCCGCGCGGAGCTGCTGCCCGGTCGCCGGACGCATTGATCCATCACAAAAACTCGTTCGCCTCACCGTCCAAGATGCCCTAAGTCTACCGCGTCGCACAAGAAGCGGAGACGAGGACATCATGACGATCAGGAATATCTGCATCTATGGTGCTGGCGCGCTCGGCGGCACGTTTGCCGCAAAGATCGCGAGCAGGCTTGGCGAAGAGGTGAACGTGTCCGCCGTGGCGCGCGGCGCGCATCTGGCGGCGATCCGCGACAAGGGGCTGACGGTCGTCAGGCAAGGCGAGGAGGCGCCGCTCAACGTGCGGCTTTCCGCGACCGGCGACCCGTCCGAACTGCCGAAGCAGGATCTGGTGATCACCGGCCTCAAGGGCCATCAGCTCGCCGATGCGGCCGAAGGGCTCGCCAGCCTCCTGAAGGACGGCACCCGCGTGTTGATGATCCTGAACGGTATCCCGTGGTGGTATTTCCACCGGGATCACGAAAGCGGCCATGCGGAACGCCAGGTCCCCGAGCTCGATCCCGAAGGCAAGCTGTGGCAGCTCGTCGGCCCCGAACGGGTGATCGGCTGCGTCGCCTATCAGGGCGGCGAAGTGATCGAGCCCGGCACGGTGCGCCTCAGCGGCGACGGCCGCTTCTTCCTCGGTGAACCGTCCGGCGAACTCTCGCGGGACCTCGTCTCGATCGCCGACCTTCTCGGCCGCACCGGCCTCAACGTCATCCCCACCCAGCGCATCCGCGACGCGATCTGGCTCAAGCTGATGGGCAACGCCGCCTACAATCCCATCAGCGCGCTGACCCGCGGCCGCATGAACTCCATCATGGAGAACCGCCTCCTGGCCGAGCAGGTGGGCAAGGTGATGGCGGAAACCAAGGCGGTCGGCGAGGCGCTCGGCGCCGTCTTCGGCAGCGGTGTTGAAGAGGAACTCAACCGGTCCGCCGGTTTCGGCCCCGTCAGGACTTCGATGCTGCAGGACCTCATCGCCGGCAAGCCGCTGGAGATCGTTCCGCTCACCGGCATGGTGGTGGCGCTCGGCAAGCTGAAGGGCGTCCCGACGCCCACCTGCGAAACGGTGCTCGCGCTCGCCACCCAGCTCGATCGGGAAAATCTCAGGGATCGCTAAAGGTGCGGCATGACGGCAACTCACATGAATCCCAAAGTCGACGACTGCTTGAGCAAAGTCGAGAAGTGGCGGGAAGAATTCGAGAGATTGAGAGCGATCATTCTCGACTGCGGGCTTACGGAAGAGCTGAAATGGGGCTGGCCCTGCTACACGCTGGACAAGGCCAACATCGTGCTGATGCACGGATTCAAGGAGTATTGCGCACTTCTGTTTTTCAAGGGCGCGCTGATGAAGGACACGAACGGCATCCTCGTCCAGCAGACCGAGAATGTGCAGGCAGGGCGGCAGATCCGGTTTGCCGGCGCCCATGAAATTGCCCAGATGGAACCCATCCTGAAAGCCTATATCCGGGAAGCCGTCGAGGTGGAAAAAGCCGGCCTGAAAATGGAGTTCAGAAAGACCTCGGAATTTGCGATGCCCGAGGAATTTCAAGCGAAGCTCAATGAAATCCCCGCCTTGAAAACGGCCTTCGAGGCTCTGACGCCCGGGCGGCAAAGAGCCTACCTCCTCCATTTTTCCTCGGCCAAGCAGTCCAGGACGCGGGAAGCCCGCATCGAGAAATGCATGCCACGCATCTTGGACGGAAAAGGGTTGGACGACTAACCTGCCGTTTCGAGACCAAGGTGGCGATCTTCTCAGGCAAACTTCTCTGATTTAGAATCAGGAAATTCTCTCAAGCCACTGAAATAGAACGATGCCGGCTCGGCCGGCATCGTTCCAGGCAGATCGTCACTTCTTCACCTGCTCCGCCCAGCTCGGGGCATTGCTCTTGCCGTCCAGGAACGGCAGCGCCGCGGCGACCAGAGCCGGAGAGGCAAAGGCTTCGTAATGGGTGAGATCGGGCAGGATCGCCAGCCGGTTCTTCGGCATGTTCTCGCGCATCCAGCCGGCATCCTTCAGGCCGCCGCCGAGCTTCTGGTAGAATTCGACGATATGCTCCGGGCGGACCATGTCGCTGTCGCCGAAGACCAGCATGACCGGCATGGTCAGCTTGGCGACCGCGCCCGAAAAATCGTAGTCGCGGCGCATCAGGTCGCCCATCGCGTCGAGCAGCCGCGGGAACTCGGAGACATCCGGCGCCACCGCCTTGTAGGAGAGGAACATCGGGGTATCCTTCATCATCTCCGCGAGGCCGGCGTTTACCGCCTCCTGCTGCGGGATCATCTCGGGATAGAACCCGCTTCTGGCAAAGGGCGCCGAGGCGATGACGAGCCGCCGCACCTTTTCCGGCGCCTGGGCGGCCATCTGCAGCGCAACGCCGCCGCCCATGGAATAGCCCAGCACGTCGACCTCGTCATAGCCGAGTTCGGAGACGACCTTGCCCATGTCGGCGCCCATCGCCTCCAGCGTGATCGGGCGCGAGCCGAGCGGCGTGCGGCCATGGCCCTGGAGATCGACGCCGATCACCTGGCGGTGTTCGGTCAGCGCCGGCAGGATCGGCGCAAACATGTCGATCGAGCCGAGACCGCCGTGCAGCAGCAGGAGCGGCTCGCCCTCGCCGCGGATCTCGTAATAATAGCTGATGCCGCCTGCCTCGACGCGGCCTTTCTTCGACGGCTCGGCGGCGATGGCCTGCGGCGCTGCGGCCTTGGGCTCCTGTGCTTCGGCGACAGCAGAAACGATCGATGCGGCAACGGCGGCGATCGCGGCGGCGAACATCTTGACGGACATGACTTCCTCCTCGGTGGATCGGTTGGTGATGCTCCAAGGACGACGGATCCCAGGCGGAACCGACAGGCACCCCGAAATTTCCTGCCGCAAAAGAAAAGTCCCGCCGCGAGGAGCCGGCGGGACATCGAGTTAGGAGGTCAAATATTATTATTGTGCGGCGGCTGCAGGGGACGAAAGCCGCCAGGTTGAACCCGGGCGCGGCACGGTTTGTGTGCCGGCGCCGAATACGAAGTTCACGGAACTAACACTTGGGTAACCGCAAGGTTCCACCATTCGTTAAGGACGCGTGGTTAGATTGATGGACTTTCAAGCAGGCAGCAATGAGGCAGGAATGGCCGCCCCGAATTTTCGTTTTACCCACTACGATCTGAAACCGCAGCGCGCGGGGACGACGATCGAGGTGACGTTGAACGCGGTCAACAACGTACGGCTGATGACGGCCGTCAACTTCCAGCGCTTCACCGAACTGCTCGATTTCAAATATGTCGGCGGCGTCGCCAAACGGTCGCCGGTCCGGCTGGTGATCCCGGAAAACGGCCACTGGCATCTCATCGTTGACATGGAAGGCCATCACGGGCTTGCGGAATCCTCCGTCAAGCTGATCGGCGCACCGGCCGGCATATCGGACCAGAAGCGGGCCTCCTGAGCGCCCTGCCCCCGCGGCCGGCGTCACTGCCCATGCCGCTCCTTGCGAAGCTTGGCCCACCAGTCGAGCCGTTTCCTGATTTCGCGCTCGAAACCGCGCTCCGGCGGGTCGTAGAAGGTCTGCCGGCCCATCTTTTCGGGAAAGTAATCCTGGCCTGAAAACGCGTCCGGCTCGTCGTGGTCGTAGCGATAGCCCTCGCCATATCCCTCGCCCTTCATCAGCTTGGTGGGGGCATTGAGGATGTGCTTGGGCGGAAGAAGCGAGCCGTTTTCCTTTGCCGCCCGCGTCGCCGCCTTGAAGGCGGTGTAGACCGCATTGGATTTCGGAGCGGTCGCCAGATAGACGCAGGCCTCGGCCAGCGCCAGCTCGCCCTCCGGCGAGCCGAGATAGTCGTAGGCGTCCTTGGCGGCGTTGCAGATGACCAGCGCCTGCGGATCGGCAAGGCCGATATCCTCCACCGCCATGCGCACCAGCCGGCGGCCGAGATAAAGCGGGTCCTCGCCGGCATCGAACATGCGGGCGAGATAATAAAGCGCGGCATCGGGATCGGAACCGCGCACCGACTTGTGGAGCGCCGAGATCAGATTGTAATGACCGTCCTGCGCTTTGTCATAGACAGGCGCGCGGCGCTGGACGATCTGGGTGAGGCCCGCCGTATCGAAGACCTCGCCTTCGCGCGCCGCACGCCAGACCTCTTCCGCCAAGGTCAGCACCGCGCGGCCGTCGCCGTCCGCCATGCGGACGAGGTTCGCACGCGCATCGGCATCGAGCGGCAGCGGCTTGCCTTCGGCCTGTTCGGCCCGCTGCAGCAGTTCCTCCAGGCTCCGTTCGTCATGCGGCCGGAAGGTCAGCACCCGGGCACGCGACAGAAGAGCGGCATTGAGCTCGAAGCTCGGGTTTTCCGTCGTAGCGCCGACGAGGATGACCGTGCCGTCCTCCATGACCGGAAGGAAACTGTCCTGCTGGGCGCGGTTGAAGCGGTGGATCTCGTCGACGAAGAGCAGCGTCTGGCGGCCGTCCATACGGCGCAGGCGGGCCGCCTCGAAGACCTTCTTCAGGTCCGCGACGCCGGAGAAGATCGCCGAAATCTGCTCGAAGGCAAGGCCCGCCTCGCCGGACAGGAGCCGCGCCACCGTCGTCTTGCCGGTCCCGGGCGGTCCCCAGAAGATCATCGAGCCCAGCGAGCCCGAAGCGATCATTCGTCTCAATGCCCCGTCCTCGCCGGTCAGATGCTCCTGGCCGGTGACTTCGGCGAGCGTCTTCGGGCGCAGCCGGTCGGCCAGCGGCCGCCTGTTGGCGACCTCTTCCGGGACCTGCGGGGCAAAGAGATCATCGCTCATCGAAAGAACTGCCTGATGCGCTGGCCGTCGCGTTCGATCTCGACCCTCCAGAAGCCCGGATCGTCGTCCAGCATGGCTTCCAGCGCCTTGGTCGTGGTGACCGTCGTGCCGTTCAGCGAGATGACGATATCCCGCGGCTCGAAACCGTAACGGGCAGCGGGCGAACCGCGCGCCACGTCGGTGACCACGACGCCGGCCTTCTCGGCGGGCATGCGCAGCTCGGTGGCGAGCTTCGGCGAAAGGTTGGCGACATGCAGGCCCGCGAAGGGATTGCGCCCCTCGAGCATGCGTTCGTCCCGCGGCGTCGTCTCCGGCGCGGTGTCGAGCGCGATCGTGACCTGCCGTTCGCCGTCGTTCGTCTGCACCGTCAGCGCCGCCTGCTTGCCGAGGCCGGCCGTCGTCAGCCGGTAGCCCAATGCGTCCGGGTGTTCCACCGCGATGCCGTTGACCGCCGTCACCACCTCGCCCGGCTTCAGTCCCGCCCGATCGGCAGGCCCGCCCTCGACGACGCGCACGACGAGCGCGCCGCGGGCGGTCTTCAGGCCCAGCGCCTCGGCCACGTCAGAGGTCACGGCATCGAAGGTCGCGCCGACATAGGGCCGTTCGAATGTCGTCTTGCCTTCGGAGGCGGCCGCCAGGAAGACCTTCACGAGATTGGAGGGGATCGCAAAACCGATGCCGTTCGAGCCGCCGCCGCGCGAGAAGATCGCCGTGTTGATGCCGATCAGCTCGCCGTTCATGTTCATCAGCGCGCCGCCGGAATTGCCGGGGTTGATGGACGCGTCCGTCTGGATGAAGAAGCCGAAATCGCCGGACGTCACCTGGTTGCGGGCAAGCGCCGAGACGATGCCGCTCGTCACCGTCTGGCCGACGCCGAACGGGTTGCCGATCGCCAGCACGAGATCCCCCACCTCGATGCGGTCGGAATCGCCCACCGGCAGGACCGGAAAGTGTTCCTTGGCCTTGATGCGCAGCACCGCGAGATCGACCCTCTCGTCCTTCAGCACGACGTCGCAGGGGAATTCGCGCCCATCGGCCAGCGCGATCTTGATGTCGTCGGCTCCCTGAATGACGTGGTTGTTGGTGACCACGAGGCCGTCATCGGAGAGGATGACGCCGGAGCCCAGCGATGATTGCTTCTCCGTGCGGTTCGGCATGCGCTGACCGAAGAACTGCTCGAAGAACGGATCGCCCGCGAAGGGATTGAGCCTTTGCACGACGCGCTCGGCATAGACGTTCACCACGGCGCCGGTCGTCTGCTTCACCAGCGGCGCAAACGAGAGCTGCATCTCCTGCCGGCTCTGCGGCACCGCCTTGTTCTCCTGCGCCACAGCCGCCGCGGGCATCAGAAGGGCAAGGGCCAGAAGACCGGTCGACACGCGTTTCAGCACGCTCAGCATATGATTCCTCTTTGCTAAATCCGGAACGATTTGTAGCGCGGAACGCTAGAAAGGAAAGGTGGCGGAACCGCGGAAACCATAGCGCAAACCGTCAAAACCTCCGTGCTATATAGGAGCGGAATCGGGAGCGGACCATGGGCATCGTGGCAAAGGCAAAAGGCTGGGCGAAGAGGCTGAAGCGCGACGTCGTGGCGCTGTGGCTCGCGGCCCGCGACAGGCGTGTGCCGCTTCACGCCAAGCTCGTCGCCGGCGCCGTGGCCGCCTATGCCCTTTCGCCGATCGATCTCATCCCCGACTTCATTCCGGTGCTCGGTTATCTCGACGATCTCGTCATCGTGCCGCTCGGCATCCTGCTCGCGATCCGTCTCGTGCCGGAACCTCTGATGGCCGAGTTCCGCGCCGAGGCGGTCCGGCGGGCGGAACGCCCCGTCAGCCGCGCCGGCCTCGCCTTCATCCTTGCCGTCTGGCTTCTCTGCCTCATCTTGGTCCTATGGGGCCTTCGGGAATTGACCTGATCCGGGGCCAGTTCAGATACAAAAGGAGTGCAGGCATGAGGCATAATCCGACAGCAATCATCTTGACCGGGCTTCTGATCGGCCTGGCGATCCCGGCTTTGCCTCGCGCCGCCGCGGCGGCGAGCTTCGATTGCGACCGGGCGGACCTCGCCGCGGATGAAAAGGTCATCTGCGATACGCGGACGCTCAACGATGCCGACGTGAAGATGGTCACCACCTTCGATCTGCTCGCAGGGCTCATGGCGATGGGCAATCGCGACAAGATGCATGAAGACCAGAGCGCCTGGCTGAAGAGGCGGCAGGCCTGCGGCGAGGATGTCGACTGCATCCGCGCGGCCTACGACGAGCGGCTGAAACAGCTCGACGAGGCTTACGAGAGCCTGAACCGGCCGCTGTGAGACGGGCGCAGGCTCGGTCAGATGACTTCGACGAGCGTCTCGCCGTGCTCCAGAGCGTTCAGGATGTCGGGCAATGCCTTTTCGAACCAATCCAAAAGATCGCGGCGGCGCGAATTCGGCAGACGAATCCAGATGATGGACGGCCCGGCATCGGTCAGCGCTCTGCGTTGAGCGAAGTCTTCATCCTTGGTGACGATGACCGCAACGGAGGCCGTGGCGAAATCCCATATCTCCCGGTCCGACGCCGATTGCAGGCCGCAATCCATGACATGCTCGGCCTGATGCCCCTGCCCGGAAAGCCACCGCGCCAGCGCAGGCGGCAATTGTGCATCGACCAGGAAACGCATCAGGCAACGCGCAATACGATATGATCGCTTTGACGCGCAGCGTATTCCAATGCTGCGACAATATCCTCGGCTTCCAGCATCGGATAATCTTCAAGGATCTCGTCCTGGCTTGCACCCGAAGCCAAGAGCTCCAGAATATCCTTCACCCGGATACGCAGGCCGCGAATTATCGGACGCCCCGAACAAATCTGCGGATCAAAAGTGATGCGATGAAGCTCAGACATTTCTCATCCCTTGGGCGACAGAAATGTCAGCATAGCACAAAACGCCGGCAGAAGAACCTGACGGCGTCTGGCATCGAAAGACCGCCGGCTTATTCCGGCAAGATCCGCACCGCGCCCTTGTCGGCGCTGGCGGCGAAGGCGGCGTAGGCCTTCAGCGCCGTCGTGACGTTGCGCTTGCGGGGCTTCGACGGCTTCCAGCCGAAGGCGTCCTGCTCCTTGCGGCGCTCGGCGAGTTCGGCATCGGAGACCTTGAGGTTGATCGTGCGGTTGGGGATGTCGATCTCGATCGTATCCCCTTCCCGCACCAGGCCGATCGTGCCGCCGTTGGCCGCTTCCGGCGAGGCATGGCCGATCGAGAGGCCGGACGTGCCGCCGGAGAAGCGGCCGTCGGTGATGAGCGCGCAGGCCTTGCCGAGGCCCTTGGATTTCAGATAGCTCGTCGGATAGAGCATTTCCTGCATGCCGGGGCCACCCTTCGGGCCTTCGTAGATGATGACCACGACGTCGCCCGCGACGATCTCGTTGCCGAGGATCGCCTTGACCGCCGCGTCCTGGCTTTCGAAGACGCGGGCCGGACCGGTGAACTTCAGGATCGATTCATCGACGCCGGCCGTCTTCACGATGCAGCCGTCGAGCGCGATATTGCCCTTCAGTACGGCAAGGCCGCCATCCTTCGAGAAGGGGTGTTCGACCGAACGGATAACGCCGCCGACACGGTCCGTGTCGAGATCGTCCCAGCGGGCTTCCTGGCTGAAAGCGACCTGGGTCGGGATGCCGCCCGGTGCCGCACGGTAAAAGTTGCGGACCGTTTCGCTGTTGGTGCGGGTGATGTCCCAGCGGTCGATCGCGTCGCCGATCGTTTCGGCATGAACCGTCACGCAGTCGCGGTTCAAGAGCCCGCCCTTATCCAGCTCGCCGAGGATCGACATGATGCCGCCGGCGCGGTGGACATCCTCCATGTGAACGTCGTTCTTGGCCGGCGCTACCTTCGACAGGCACGGCACCTTGCGCGACAGGCGGTCGATATCGTCCATGGTGAAATCGACGCCGCCCTCATAGGCGGCAGCCAGGATGTGGAGCACGGTATTGGTGGAGCCGCCCATGGCGATATCGAGCGACATGGCGTTTTCGAACGCTTCCTTGTTGGCGACCGAACGCGGCAGCACGCTTTCGTCCTCCTGCTCGTAATAGCGGCGGGCGAGATCGACGATCAGATGGCCGGCCTCGACGAAGAGACGCTTGCGGTCGGCATGCGTGGCGAGCGTCGAGCCGTTGCCGGGCAGCGACAGGCCAAGCGCCTCGGTGAGGCAGTTCATGGAATTGGCGGTGAACATGCCCGAGCACGAGCCGCAGGTCGGACAGGCGGAACGTTCGATCACCTTGACTTCCTCGTCGGAAACCTTGTCGTCGGCGGCCGCGACCATGGCGTCGATCAGGTCGAGCGCATGGGTCTTGCCCTTCAGGACCACCTTGCCGGCTTCCATCGGGCCGCCGGAGACGAAGACGGCCGGGATGTTCAAACGCATGGCGGCATTCAGCATACCGGGGGTGATCTTGTCGCAATTGGAGATGCAGACCATGGCGTCGGCGCAGTGCGCGTTGACCATGTACTCGACCGAGTCGGCAATGATCTCGCGCGAGGGCAGCGAATAGAGCATGCCGTCATGGCCCATGGCGATGCCGTCATCCACCGCGATCGTGTTGAATTCCTTGGCGACGCCGCCGGCCGCCTCGATCTCGCGGGCGACGAGCTGGCCCAGATCCTTCAGGTGCACGTGGCCCGGCACGAATTGCGTGAAGGAATTGACGACCGCGATGATCGGCTTGCCGAAATCGCTGTCCTTCATGCCGGTTGCGCGCCAGAGCCCGCGCGCGCCCGCCATGTTGCGGCCATGGGTCGTGGTTCTGGAGCGGTAAGCTGGCATGGTGTTGTCCTCGATCTCTTGTTCGGGCCTGCGCAGTCTAACCCTTTCCGGGTGCACGCGCAAAAAACCCTGGTTTTGCGGCCTTCCTACCCCAAACGGCAAAGGGTGTCACTATCACGACAGGCCAAAGCGGTACGGTCGGCACCCCCTCTCACCGCTGCCGAAGCTCGTCCGGGTGGATGCCGAAATGGTCGAGGATGAGCTGCAGATTGCGGCGGTGCGATTTGAAGAAGAGGTCGAACACGTCGCCCGCCACCGGAACGCTGCCGAGCACCGTGTCGGCGGCGATATTGCCGAGCATCTGGACGAGCTTGGCCGGCGGCAGGCCGAGGCGCCTTGCTTCGTTGACGATATAGAGGCCGACCAGCGCGCCGCCCGCATCGCCGACGACCGGGACGAGGCCGAAAACGGAATCCGCACCGAAGCGGATGCCGGTGCCCGGAATTCTGATGGCCGTATCCATCAGCCGCGCGATCGTGCCGAGACGCCGCAAGCGGCGCAGATGCTCCGCCCGATCCGAAAATCGGCCATTCATTCCGGCATCCCAGGTCCGCGTCGCCATCCGCAATCTCCTCCTGCAGGGGCAAGCACCCGTGCGAGAAACTGAATAACAACAGATGGGGTTCCCCGGCTGCATTTTCCACCTGCAAACCAGGCGGTTTCTCACGCAAACGTGGTCCGCGGCAATCTTCGCGCCGCTGTGAAACCTTTTCGTTTGGGATTACGTATAGGGAAGAAAGGCACCTGCTGCCGACAAGGAGATCTCGCCATGCCTGCCTATCGTCCGCCGCATATCCCCGCCTCGGAAATCACGCCGCGGGACATCTACATGTCGCGCCGCAGCTTCATGGGTGCCGCGGCGGCGGCCGGCGTTGCGTTTGCGGGCGCCGGCGAAGCGTTCGCAGCCCCGCTGGCGACCACGCCCAGCGCCTACAAGCTGGATGAGAAGCTGACCCCGAAGGAGGCGGTGACCACCTACAACAATTTCTACGAATTCGGCGTCAACAAGGAAGACCCCGCCGCCAATTCCGGCGACTTCAAGCCGGCACCGTGGTCGGTGAAAGTCGAGGGCATGGTGGGCAAGCCGAAGGAATTCGGTCTCGAGGAACTCCTCAAGATGCCGCTGGAGGACCGCACCTACCGGATGCGCTGCGTCGAGGGCTGGTCGATGGTGATCCCCTGGATCGGCTTCCCGCTGTCGGCGCTTCTCGACCGGGTGGAACCGCTCGGCAGCGCCAAATACGTCTCCTTCGAGACCGTCGTGCGGCCGGAGGAAATGCCCGGCCAGCGCGGCTTCTTCCAGCCGCTCCCCTGGCCCTATATCGAGGGGCTTCGGCTCGACGAGGCGCGCCATCCGCTGACGATCCTCGCCGTCGGGCTTTACGGAGAAACGCTGCCGAACCCGAACGGCGCACCGATCCGGCTCGTCGTGCCGTGGAAATACGGCTTCAAGAGCATCAAATCGATCGTGAAGATCTCGCTCGTCGAGAAACAGCCGGAGACGACCTGGAAGAACGCCAATGCGCGCGAATACGGCTTCTATTCCAACGTCAATCCGGCGGTCGACCATCCGCGCTGGAGCCAGGCGACGGAACAGCGGATCGGCGAAGGCGGGCTCTTCGGAGCCAACCGCCGGCCGACCCTGCCCTTCAACGGCTATGCGGACCAGGTGGCGAGCCTCTATGAGGGCCTGGACCTGAGAGCGAACTATTGATGGCAAGCATTCCCACCCTGCCCCGCCGCTATCACAAGGCCAGCGTCTGGGCGCTCTACGCGATCGGCCTCATGCCCGCCGTCTGGTATTTCTATCTCGCAGCCACCGGTGGGCTGGGCTTCAATCCGGTCAAGGAATTCGAGCATCTTCTCGGCATCTGGGCGCTACGCTTCATCATCGCGACGCTTGCCGTCACGCCGCTGCGCGACCTTGCCGGCATCAACTGGATCCGCTACCGGCGGGCGCTCGGGCTCCTCGCCTTCTATTACGTGCTGATGCATTTTTCGGTCTATGCGCTGCTCGACCTCAGGCTCGATCTCGGCGCCGTCGGCGGCGACATCGCCAAGCGGCCCTATATCACCATCGGCTTCGCCTGCCTGCTGCTCCTCATCCCGCTTGCGCTCACCTCCAACAACTGGTCGATCCGCAAGCTCCAGCAGGGATGGAACAAGCTCCACAAGCTGATCTACCTCATCGCCATCGGCGGGGCCTTTCACTATGTGCTGGCGGTGAAATCGGTCACACTGGTGCCGTTCGTGCATGTCGCGCTGATCGTGCTGCTCCTTGCCTATCGTCCGTTGCGCCGCCCCTTTCTCAACTGGAAGCGCGGCAAGCCGAAGATGGCTCAGGCGACGCGCTGAAACGCGAAAAGCCGGGTGTTTCCACCCGGCTTCAAAAATCCGACGATGCGGAATGGATCAAGCGGCTTCGGCAGCTTCGGCTTCAGCGGCGACGCGGGCCTTGTCGGCTGCGCCCTTCGCATCGACATCGCGCTCGACGAACTCGATGACGGCCATGGCGGCGTTGTCGCCCTGGCGGAAACCGGCCTTCATGATACGCAGGTAGCCGCCGTTGCGGTTTGCGTAACGCGAAGCGATGGCGTCGAACAGCTTGCGGACGGCGTCCTGATCCTGGATCTGCGAGATCGCCTGACGGCGGGCGTGCAGGTCGCCGCGCTTGCCGAGCGTGACGAGCTTCTCGACGATCGGGCGGATTTCCTTCGCCTTCGGCAGGGTGGTTACGATCTGCTCATGGGTGATGAGCGAGGCAGCCATGTTGGCGAACATCGCCTTGCGATGGCTTGCGGTGCGGTTGAGCTTGCGGCCGGCTTTTCCGTGGCGCATGTCTGGTCTCCTTCACTTGCAGGCATTCGCCTGCAGTATGACGTGTTAGTATTGGTCTTCGTAGCGCTTTGCGAGGTCTTCGATGTTTTCCGGCGGCCAGGCGGGAACTTCCATGCCAAGATGGAGGCCCATGGATGCCAGAACTTCCTTGATCTCGTTCAGCGACTTGCGACCGAAATTCGGAGTGCGCAGCATTTCCGCCTCGGTCTTCTGGATGAGGTCGCCGATATAGACGATGTTGTCGTTCTTCAGGCAGTTGGCCGAGCGAACGGACAGTTCCAGCTCGTCCACCTTCTTGAGGAGCGCCGGGTTGAACGCGAGTTCGGTGACGGCTTCCTCTTCGGCTTCCTTCTGCGGCTCGTCGAAGTTGACGAAGACCGAGAGCTGGTCCTGAAGGATGCGGGCTGCAAACGCAACGGCGTCTTCACCCGTGACCGAGCCATCGGTCTCGATGGTCATGGTCAGCTTGTCGTAGTCGAGAACCTGGCCTTCGCGGGTGTTTTCCACCTTGTAGGACACTTTCTTGACCGGCGAATAGAGGCTGTCGACCGGAATCAAGCCGATCGGCGCGTCTTCGGCACGGTTACGCTCGGCAGGCACATAGCCCTTGCCGTTGTTGACCGTGAATTCCATGCGGATCTCGGCGCCCTCGTCGAGGGTGCAGATCACGTGGTCGGGGTTCAGGATCTCGATGTCGCCGACCGTCTGAATGTCGCCGGCGGTGACGGAGCCCGGACCCTGCTTGCGCACGACCATGCGCTTGGCATCATCGCCATCCATCTTGATGGCGATTTCCTTGATGTTGAGCACGATATCGGTCACGTCTTCCCGGACGCCCGGGATGGACGAGAATTCATGCAATACGCCGTCGATCTGGACTGCCGTAACGGCAGCACCACGAAGCGACGACAGGAGCACGCGACGCAGCGCGTTGCCGAGCGTCAGGCCGAAGCCGCGCTCCAGGGGTTCGGCAACCAGCGTTGCCTTGGTACGGCCGGAAGAGGTGAATTCCACCTTGTTCGGCTTGATCAGTTCCTGCCAGTTCTTCTGGATCATGATTTATACCTTCCGTTCGTTGCCACCATCCAATCGTGGCAACCGAGCATGAGGAGCACCGAGCGGAACACATTTCCTCGTCGATACGTGTTCATCGGCGATATGGGCAAAGCCGCCGATCCTCGATGAAGAGGGTCAGGCGGCTGTGCCCGAGTTCACTGAAAGAGGCCGCCCAACTCTTCGAACAAGTCCGGCAGCCCCTCGAATTCCTGCGATCAGACGCGGCGCTTCTTGCGCGGGCGGCAGCCGTTGTGCGGGATCGGGGTCACGTCACGGATCGAGGTGATCATGAAACCCGCAGCCTGCAGGGCGCGCAGAGCCGATTCACGGCCGGAACCCGGGCCGCAGACTTCGACTTCCAGCGACTTCATGCCATGCTCCTGAGCCTTCTTGGCGCAGTCTTCGGCAGCGATCTGAGCGGCGAACGGGGTCGACTTGCGCGAGCCCTTGAAGCCCTTGGCACCGGCGGACGACCAGGCAATCGCATTGCCCTGCGCATCCGTGATGGTGATCATCGTGTTGTTGAAGGTCGAATTGACGTGGGCAACGCCCGACGTGATGTTCTTGCGTTCGCGGCGGCGAACGCGGGTGGCTTCCTTGGCCATATTTACCCTTTCGTTGATCTCTGCACCGCCGTAATTCCAGCGGCTCCACCTTGTGAGGCAATAGAACTTAGGCAGTAGGCATTAGTCTATTGCCCACTGCCTATTGGCTAATGCCTCAGATTACTTCTTCTTGCCGGCGATCGCCTTGGCCGGACCCTTGCGGGTGCGGGCATTGGTGTGCGTGCGCTGGCCGCGGACCGGCAGGCCACGACGATGACGCAGGCCGCGGTAGCAGCCGAGGTCCATCAGACGCTTGATGTTCATCGCGGTCTCGCGACGAAGATCGCCCTCGACCTGATAGTCACGGTCGATGGTTTCGCGGATCTGCAAGATTTCCGAGTCCGTCAGCTGATGGACGCGCTTGTCGGCCGGAAGACCGACCTTCTCAACGATCTCCTGAGCGAATTTCGGGCCGATCCCGTGAATGTAGGTCAGCGCGATAACGACGCGCTTTGCAGTCGGGATGTTGACGCCAGCGATACGAGCCACGCCTATTCTCCTTGCGTTCCAGTTGCCGACCGGCAAGTGGTACTTCTTCCATGAGAGCGGCGCATCGGCCGCCAGTTCAAATCGTCATACGGAACAGACCAAAACGACCGGTCCCGGATGTCCTTATCGGGAAATCCGCGCCGATCGCTCAAAGCTGTCGCGAGTTGGCGCGGTGTTTAACGGAATCAGCGCGGAAATGCAACCGTTCCGCCCAAGATTCTTTAACAGATCGATGACGACCCTGCTTTGCGCATGTCTTTACCCCAAAACCAGTTCCCGCTTTTGGGAGACATGCGTCAGAGTTCCGCCAGGATCTTTTCGATATCGGCCGTGACCTTGTCCATCTCGGCCATGCCGTCGACCACCTTCAGCTTGCCCTTGGCATGGTAATAGCCGATCAGCGGCGAGGTTTCCTTGTAGTAGACCTCGAGACGCTTGGTCATCGTCTCGGCATTGTCGTCCGGGCGGCGCTTGAAGTGGGTCGAGCCGCACTTGTCGCAGACGCCCTCGCTCGCCGGCTTCTTGTCCGTGTCGTGATAGACCGTACCGCACTGGGCACAGGAATAACGGCCGGACACGCGCCGGATGAGTTCCTTGTCGTCGACCCTCAGTTCGATGACGACCGAAAGCTCCAGCCCCTTCGACTTCAGCATTTCCCCGGTCGCATCCGCCTGCACCAGCGTGCGGGGAAAACCATCGAGAATAAAACCGTTTGCCGCATCCGGCTGGTCGATCCGTTCGGAGACGATCGCGTTGACGATTTCGTCGGAGACGAGCTTGCCCGCATCCATGACGGCCTTGGCGCGCTTGCCAACTTCCGTCTCGGCGGCCACCGCCGCGCGCAGCATGTCACCGGTGGAGAGCTGCGGGATCCCGTGCTTCTCCACGATCCGCTGGGCCTGGGTCCCCTTGCCCGCGCCCGGCGGTCCCAAAAGAATCAATCTCATCGTCCCCTCTTTCCTCCGCGCAGTTTCGACTTCTTGATCAGACCCTCATACTGCTGCGCGATGAGGTGTCCCTGGATCTGTGCTACCGTATCAAGGGTAACACTCACAACGATCAAAAGCGAAGTACCACCAAGGGCTAATGGCACGCCCGTGCGGGCCACCAGAAATTCCGGCAGGATGCAGACGAAGACGAGGTAGATCGCGCCGACGACCGTGATGCGAGTCAGCACATAATCGATGTACTCGGCGGTGCGTTCGCCCGGACGGATGCCCGGAATGAAGCCGCCGTGCTTCTTCAGATTGTCGGCAGTGTCCTTCGGGTTAAAGACGATCGCCGTATAGAAGAAGGCGAAGAAGGCGATCAGCAGGCCGTAGAGCAGCATGAACAGCGGCTGGCCGTGGCCGAGCGACGAGATGATCATGGTCGCCCAGTTCGGCAGCTCCGAATTACCGGCAAAGCCCGCGGCCGTCGCCGGCAGAAGCAGGAGCGACGAGGCGAAGATCGCCGGGATGACGCCCGACGTGTTGAGCTTCAGCGGCAGGTGCGACGTATCGCCCTGGAACATGCGGTTGCCGACCTGGCGCTTCGGATACTGGATCAGGAGGCGGCGCTGGGCGCGCTCGACGAAGACGATCAGCGTGATGACCCCGATCGCGACGACGATGACGGTCAGGATCAATGCGGTCGGAAGCGCACCGGTACGGCCGAGTTCCAGCGTGCCGGCGAGCGCGGTCGGAAGGCCGGCCGCGATGCCCGCGAAGATGATCAGCGAGATGCCGTTGCCGATGCCGCGCGAGGTTATCTGCTCGCCGAGCCACATCAGGAACATGGTGCCGCCGAGCAGCGTCACGACGGTGGAAAGGCGGAAGAACCAGCCCGGATCGAGCACCAGGCCCTGGCCGCTTTCGAGGCCGGCGGCGATGCCGTAGGCCTGCAGCGTGCCGAGCAGCACCGTGCCGTAGCGCGTATACTGGTTGATGATCTTGCGGCCCTGCTCGCCTTCCTTCTTCAAGGCTTCGAGCGACGGCACGACCGAGGTCATGAGCTGCACGATGATCGACGCGGAGATATAGGGCATGATGCCGAGCGCGAAGATCGCCATGCGCTCCACTGCACCGCCCGAGAACATGTTGAAGAGGCCGAGGATGCCGCCGGCCTGGCCGCGGAACGCCTGGGCATAGGCTTCGGGGTTGAGGCCCGGAAGCGGAATATGGGTGCCGAGGCGATAAACGAGAAGCGCTGCAAGGGTGAACCACAGCCGCTTCTTGAGGTCCTCCGCCTTGGCGAAGGTGGAAAAATTCAGATTGGAGGCAAGTTGTTCCGCTGCAGAAGCCATGCAATTCTCCGCCTGACCAATTCTCCGGCGGCGGGACAAGTGCCGGATCCGGAAAGCAGTCTCAAATTCTGGTTCAAAAAACCGGGCGGGGAGATTGCGGGCGCAATCGGATGCCTCACCCTGTTTTCCGTGTGATCCCGGCCAGGCGACCGGCAGATCGCTTCGGGATCGTGAGGCTCACATATGGAGATAAAATCGCCCGGTGTGAAGCTCAAACCGGGCGATTCTCAAACGATTTATTCCGCGGCGGCTTCGGCTACGACGAGCAGCTTCACCGAACCGCCGGCCTTCTCGATCTTCTCGACGGCAGCCTTGGAGGCACCGGCGACTTCGACCGAAACCTTGGCCTTCAGCTCGCCGTCGGCGAGGATGCGCACGCCATCCTTCGGGCGACGGATGACGCCGGCAGCCTTGAGGGCGGCAGCATCGATCGTGGCCTTCGGGTCGAGCTTCTTGGCATCGATCGCGGTCTGGATACGGCCGAGCGAAACGGTGACGTAGTCGGACGCGAAGATGTTGGTGAAGCCGCGCTTCGGCAGGCGACGATAGATCGGCATCTGGCCGCCTTCGAAGCCCTTGATGGCAACGCCGGAACGGGCCTTCTGACCCTTCACGCCGCGGCCACCGGTCTTGCCCTTGCCGGAGCCGATGCCGCGACCGACGCGGATGCGCTCCTTGGTGGCGCCTTCGTTGTCCTTGATCTCATTCAATTTCATGGTCAATTCCTCCGTCTCACTTCTCGTCGACGACGCGAACGAGATGCTGGACAGCCCGGATCATGCCACGAACGGAAGGAGTGTCTTCCAGCGTACGGGTCCGGTGCATCTTGTTGAGGCCCAGGCCGATCAGCGTCTTGCGCTGGACTTCCGGGCGGCGGATGGGCGAACCGATCTGCTCGATCGTGATCGTCTTCTTGGCGGCTTCTGCTTTCTTGGCCATTATCCGCTCTCCTTATTCTTCCGAGGTGACACCGGAAGCGGCACGGCGAGCCTGGAGCGTTGCATACTTGATGCCGCGCTGGGCTGCGATGTCCTTCGGATGAACCTGGTGCTTCAAGGCGTCGAACGTGGCGCGAACCATGTTGTAGGGGTTCGACGAACCGGTCGACTTGGCGACGACGTCATGAACGCCGAGCGTCTCGAAAACGGCGCGCATCGGGCCGCCCGCGATGATGCCGGTACCGGCCTTGGCCGAGCGCAGCAGAACCTTGCCGGCGCCGTGACGGCCATTGACGTCGTGATGCAGCGTACGGCCGTCGCGCAGCGGTACGAAGATCAGGTCGCGCTTTGCAGCTTCGGTCGCCTTGCGGATGGCTTCCGGCACTTCGCGTGCCTTGCCATGGCCGAAGCCGACGCGGCCCTTCTGGTCGCCGACGACGACGAGGGCTGCGAAACCGAAACGACGGCCGCCCTTGACGACCTTGGCGACGCGGTTGATCGCGACCAGCTTGTCGACGAATTCGCTATCGCGCTCTTCGCGGCTCTGGCGATCTTCGCGCTGGCCTCTTCTTTCCTGTGCCATTGTCCTTTTCCTTTTTCTTTTCCGGGTGCAATCGGCAGATTACAATTGGATCGCCGGGATCAGCCGGCGGTTTGCGGCAAGCCGCATTTCGCCCGGCCTCCCCTTTGCGGGGAAACCGGGCGAAAACTCTTAGAAGCTCAGACCGCCTTCACGGGCGGCTTCCGCCAGCGCCTTGATGCGGCCGTGATAGATGAAGGCGCCGCGATCGAACACGACTTCCTTCACACCGGCCTTCGAGGCGCGCTCGGCGACCAGCTTGCCGACGGCCGCGGCAGCCGCGACGTCAGCACCGGTCTTGAGCGACGAGCGCAGATCGCCATCGAGCGTGGAAGCGGCAGCAAGGGTGCGGCCGGCCACATCATCGATGATCTGGGCATAGATGTTCTTCGACGAGCGATGAACCGACAGGCGCGGACGGCCGTTGGCGACCGCCTTGAGCTGGCGGCGCACGCGGCTCGCGCGCTTTGCAAGTGCTTCTTTCCTGCTAGCCATATCGCGTGATCCTTACTTCTTCTTGCCTTCCTTGCGGACGATCCGTTCCTCGGCGTACTTGACGCCCTTGCCCTTGTAGGGCTCCGGACCGCGGTATTCGCGGATTTCCGCGGCCACCTGACCGACCTGCTGCTTGTTGATGCCGGTGACGACGATTTCCGTCGGCTTCGGCACGGCAATGGTGATGCCCTGCGGGGGTTCATAGACCACGTCATGGGAGAAACCGAGCGCGAGCTGCAGGTTCTTGCCCTGCATGGCCGCGCGGTAACCGACGCCGTTGATCTCGAGCTTGCGCTCGTAGCCGTCCTTCACGCCCTTGAAGATGTTCTCGATCATCGTGCGGGACATGCCCCACTTCGAACGAGCATCCTTGGTTTCGTTGACCGGGGTCACCGAAACGGCGTTGTCCTTGAATTCCAGCTTGATCTCGTCGTTTGCGACGAAGAACAGCTCGCCCTTCGGGCCCTTGGCAGTCACCTTCTGGCCGTCGACGGCGGCCGTAACACCTGCAGGAACCTGAACGGGCTTCTTACCGATACGAGACATTTTTCAATCCTGTCTGTTCGCCATGGAGTTCCCTGCCCCGTCTTAGAAGACGGAGCAAAGAATCTCGCCACCAACGTTCTGTTCGCGAGCCTGGTGATCGGCCATCACGCCCTTCGGGGTCGAAAGGATGGTGATGCCGAGGCCGTTCGCGACCTGCGGAATGGACTTCACCGAGACATAGACCCGGCGGCCCGGCTTCGACACGCGGCCGATCTCACGGATCACCGACGCGCCTTCATAGTACTTCAGCTCGATTTCCAGCTCGGACTTGCCGTTGCCGTAATCGACCTGGGAATAGCCGCGGATGTAGCCTTCGGCCTGCAGGACGTCGAGGACGCGCGCACGCAGCTTGGAGGCCGGCGTGGACACGGTCGACTTGCGGCGAGCGGCACCGTTGCGGATACGGGTGAGCATATCGCCCAAGGGATCAGTCATGGTCATCTAACGATCTCCTTACCAGCTCGACTTGACGATGCCCGGCACTTTGCCGAGGTTGCCCAGCTCACGAAGCGCGATACGCG
Organism: Neorhizobium sp. CSC1952; assembly: GCF_030378245.1. Taxonomy (NCBI): domain Bacteria; kingdom Pseudomonadati; phylum Pseudomonadota; class Alphaproteobacteria; order Hyphomicrobiales; family Rhizobiaceae; genus Neorhizobium; species Neorhizobium sp. CSC1952. The sequence continues at coordinate 4,865,134 of NZ_CP128416.1, forward strand.
ACATCTTGAGCTTGCGATAGAAAGCGCGCGGACGACCGGTGACTTCGCAACGGTTGCGGATACGCGTCTTCGAGCCATCGCGCGGCAGCGAAGCGAGCTTCAGGGTTGCCTTGAACCGTTCTTCGATCGGAAGTTCCTGGTTCATGATGGTCGCCTTCAGAGCAGCGCGCTTGGCGGCATGCTGGGCGACGGTCTTGCGGCGGCGCTTGTTCTTTTCAACTGCGCTGGTTTTCGCCATATCGGAGTTCCTTTTTAACGCTCGTCGTTACGGTTACTGACGGAACGGGAAGTTGAACTCTTTCAGGAGAGTCCGGGCTTCCTCGTCGTTGGTAGCCGTCGTGCAAACGATGATGTCCATGCCCCACATCTGATCAACCTTGTCGTAGTTGATCTCCGGGAACACAATGTGTTCCTTGATGCCCATGGCGAAGTTGCCACGGCCGTCAAAGCTCTTCGGGTTCAGGCCGCGGAAGTCGCGAACGCGCGGCAGCGCGATGTTGATCAGGCGGTCGAGGAATTCATACATGCGGGCGCCGCGCAGCGTGACCTTCGCGCCGATCGGCATCTGCTCGCGGACCTTGAAGCCTGCGATCGAGTTGCGCGCACGGGTGATGACCGGCTTCTGGCCGGCGATCGCCGCGAGGTCGGCAGCAGCGATGGTGGGCTTCTTCGAATCGGCAGTCGCCTCACCAACACCCATGTTGATGACGATCTTGTCGATCTTCGGGATCTGCATGTCGTTCTTGTAAGCGAACTGTTCCTTCATCGCGGCGCGGATGCGGGAAACATATTCCTTCTTGAGCCGCGGCTCATACTTTGCCTCAGCCATCGATCACATCTCCCGTACGCTTGGCCACACGCACCTTCTTGCCGTCGACGACCTGGAAGCCGACGCGGGTCGGCTTGCCGTCCTTCGCGACGATCGCGATGTTCGACAGGTGAATGGATGCTTCCTTGTTGATGATGCCGGCTTCCTGCGTCTGGGTCTGACGCTGGTGGCGCTTCACCATGTTGACGCCACGCACGACGGCGCGGTCTTCCTTCGGCAGGACCTGGAGAACTTCGCCCGTGCGGCCCTTGTCCTTGCCGGTCAATACGACGACGTTGTCGCCCTTCTTAATCTTCTGCATCTTTCCCGCTCCCTTAGAGTACTTCCGGAGCCAGCGAGATGATCTTCATGTGGTTCTTGGCGCGCAGTTCGCGCGGAACCGGTCCGAAGATACGGGTGCCGATCGGCTCTTTCTTGTTGTCGATGAGGACCGCTGCGTTATTGTCGAAGCGGATGACGCTGCCGTCCGGACGACGGATGTCCTTGGCGGTACGCACAACAACCGCCTTCATCACGTCACCCTTCTTCACGCGGCCGCGCGGGATCGCTTCCTTGATCGAAACGACGATGATGTCGCCGATCGAAGCGTACTTGCGCTTGGAGCCGCCCAGCACCTTGATGCACATGACACGACGTGCGCCGGAATTGTCCGCCACGTCGAGGTTTGTTTGCATCTGAATCATGTCAGGTCGCCTTTTTCTAATGACCGGAATTCCACGCGCAAAAACGCCCGGAGCCGGCTATGGACAGAATTTCGATGTGCGCGGGATGGATCTTGCCAAGGTGGTTTCCCTGAAAGGGACCTTCCCTGCGCTCAAAGCAAAAGAACGCCCGTTTCCGAGCGTTCGACGCCAGTGGCGTGCTTCATACAGGATTCTGCGCCGGACGCAAGGCCCAGGCGCATATCCGAAGCAAATTAAGCCTGGGCGGAAACGACCGTCCAGCGCTTGTCCTTGGAGATCGGCGCGCATTCCTCGATGGAAACCACGTCGCCAACCTTGTACTGGTTGTTCTCGTCATGCGCCTTGTACTTCTTGGAACGGCGGACCGTCTTCTGAAGCAGCGGATGCGCGAAGCGGCGCTCTACCCGGACAACAACGGTCTTTTCGTTCTTGTCGGAAACGACGACGCCCTGCAGAATGCGTTTCGGCATATTATTCTTCCTTAAGCCTTGGCTTCCGCCGCCTTCTGGCGGGCAATGGTTTTCACGCGGGCGATATCCTTGCGGACTTCGTTGATGCGCGAGGACTTCTCGAGCTGGCCGGTCGCCTTCTGGAAGCGCAGGTTGAACTGCTCCTTCTTGAGCTCCGCAAGCTTGTCCTTGAGCTGGTCGGCCGTGAGGCCGCGAACTTCTTCGGCTTTCATCGTGCCTTCTCCTTACTCTGCGATGCGCTGTACGAAGCGCGTCTTGACCGAGAGCTTGGCGGCGCCGAGGCGAAGCGCTTCGCGCGCGGTCTCTTCCGGAACACCATCGATCTCGAACATCATACGGCCGGGCTTGACCTTGCAGGCCCAGTATTCGACCGAGCCCTTACCCTTACCCATACGCACTTCGGTCGGCTTGGCGGTGACTGGAACATCCGGGAACACACGGATCCAAACGCGGCCGGCGCGCTTCATGTAGCGGGTGATCGCGCGGCGGGCCGCCTCGATCTCGCGGGCGTTGACGCGGTTCGGCTCCTGAGCCTTCAGGCCGAATTCGCCGAAGGCCAGGTCGAAGCCGCCCTTGGCCACACCCTTGATGCGGCCCTTGAACTGCTTGCGGTACTTGGTACGCTTTGGCTGCAACATTTTCTTACTTCTCCGAGCTTATCTTTCGCCAGCGCTTATCAAGCGTTTTCGCGGCGGCGATCACGATCGCCACGTTCGCGTTCACGGCTTGCCGGACCCTGCGCATCGCCTTCCAGCGCGCGGCGTTCGGAAGCCATCGGATCGTGCTCCAGGATTTCGCCCTTGAAGATCCAGACCTTGATGCCGCAGATACCGAAAGCGGTTTCGGCTTCCGCCGTGCCGTAGTCGATGTCGGCGCGCAGCGTGTGAAGCGGAACGCGACCCTCACGGTACCATTCGGTACGGGCGATTTCCGCACCGCCGAGACGGCCGGCGCAGGTGATCTTGATGCCTTCGGCGCCGAGACGCATGGCCGACTGAACGGCACGCTTCATCGCACGGCGGAAAGCCACGCGGCGCTCGAGCTGCTGGGCGATCGACTGGGCGACCAGCGTCGCGTCGATTTCCGGCTTGCGCACTTCGACGATGTTGAGGTGCGTTTCCGAAGAGGTCATGTTCGAGAGCGTCTTGCGGAGCTTCTCGATGTCGGCGCCCTTCTTGCCGATGATCAGGCCCGGGCGGGCCGAGTGGATCGTGACGCGGCACTTCTTGTGCGGGCGCTCGATGACCACCTTGGCGATACCGGCCTGCTTCAGCTCCTGCATCAGGTAGGCACGGATCTTCAGGTCCTCGTGGAGGAGCTGGCCGTATTCCGCGTTATCGGCGAACCAGCGGCTGTCCCAGGTACGGTTGATGCCGAGGCGGAAACCGATCGGATTGATTTTCTGGCCCATTATGCGGCCTCCCCTTTTTCCTCGACTTCGCGAACGACGATCGTCAGATGCGAGAAAGGCTTCTCGATGCGCGACGCACGGCCGCGGCCGCGGGCGTGGAAGCGCTTCATCACGATCGACTTGCCGACATAGGCTTCCGAGACGATCAGCGAGTCGACGTCGAGGTCATGGTTGTTTTCGGCATTGGCGATCGCGGACTCGAGAGTCTTCTTCACCGTGCCGGCGATACGCTTGCGCGAGAACTCGAGCTCGGCAAGCGCGCGGTCGACCTTCTTGCCGCGGATCATGGCGGCAACGAGGTTCAGCTTCTGGGGGCTGACACGGAGCGTGCGCGCAACTGCCTGCGCCTCGTTGTCCTTCAGCCGGCGTTCGGTCTTAGCCTTCGCCATGATTACTTCCTCTTCGCCTTCTTGTCCGCGCCGTGACCGTAATAGGTACGGGTGGGAGCGAATTCACCGAACTTGTGTCCGACCATGTCTTCGTTGACGCTGACCGGAATGTGCTTCGAGCCGTTGTAGACGCCGAACGTCAGACCAACGAACTGGGGCAAGATCGTGGAGCGACGGCTCCACATCTTGATTACTTCTGCGCGTCCGCCTTCGCGTACCTTCTCAGCCTTCTTGAGAAGATAGCCGTCAACAAACGGACCTTTCCATACTGAACGAGCCATTGAACGACTTCCCTTCTCTTACTTCTTGCGCTGATGGCGCGAACGCATGATGAACTTGTCCGTGGACTTGTTCGAACGGGTGCGCTTGCCCTTGGTCGGCTTGCCCCACGGGGTCACCGGGTGGCGACCGCCGGAGGTGCGGCCTTCACCACCGCCGTGCGGATGGTCGACCGGGTTCATGACGACGCCGCGGTTATGCGGGGTCTTGCCGCGCCAGCGGGTACGGCCGGCCTTGCCGTCGTTGATGTTGCCGTGGTCCGGATTGGACACGGCGCCGACGGTCGCCAGGCACGAGCCCGGAACGAGGCGCTGTTCGCCCGAGTTCAGGCGCAGGATCGCCATGCCGGCATCGCGGCCGACGAGCTGGACGTAGGTGCCTGCAGAGCGGGCGATCTGACCGCCCTTGCCCGGCTTCATCTCGACGTTGTGAACGATCGAGCCGACCGGAATGTACTGCAGCGGCATGGTGTTGCCCGGCTTCACGTCGACAGCCTTGTCGGAAGCGATGACCTTGTCGCCGGCAGCGAGGCGCTGCGGAGCGAGGATGTAGGCCTGTTCGCCGTCCGCGTAGGTGACGAGCGCGATGAACGCCGTGCGGTTCGGGTCGTATTCCAGACGCTCGACCGTGCCTTCGACGTCGAACTTGCGACGCTTGAAGTCGATCAGGCGATAGGTACGCTTGTGACCGCCGCCGATGAAGCGGGCGGTGATGCGGCCGAGGTTGTTACGGCCGCCGCTCTTGGTGAGACCTTCCGTCAGCGTCTTGACCGGCTTGCCTTTCCAGAGGCCCGAACGGTCGACGATGACCAGCTGACGCTGGCTCGGGGTCGTCGGATTGTAGCTTTTCAATGCCATTGTATCTTACCTCAGAGACCGGTGGAGACGTCGATCGTCTGACCTTCGGCCAGGGTGACGACAGCCTTCTTGACGTCCTTCTGCTTGCCGATGAAGCCGCGGAAGCGCTTCACCTTGCCCTTGCGGACCAGCGTATTGACGGCAGTGACCTTCACACCGAAGAGCGCTTCCACGGCAGCCTTGATTTCCGGCTTGGAAGCAGTCTTGGCAACGTTGAAGACGACCTGGTTCTGCTCGGATACCAGCGTCGACTTTTCGGTGATCGAGGGAGATACGATCACATCATAGTGGCGAAGATCGGTCACTTGAAACGCTCCTCTAGGGCTTCCACAGCAGCCTTGGAAAGCACGAGCTTGCCGCGGCGCAGGATGTCGTAAACATTGATGCCCTGGACCGGCAGCACGTCCACGTTCGGGATGTTCTGAGCGGCGAGCTTGAAGTTGTTGTCGAGCTCGGCGCCGTCGATGACCAGCGCATTGGTGAGACCGAGCGAAGCGAAGGTGCCGGCGAGCGCCTTGGTCTTGGCTTCGGCAGCAACCAGGCTGTCGACGATGATGATGTCTTCAGCCTTCATCTTGGCAGACAGAGCGTGACGCAGAGCGAGCGCGCGAACCTTCTTGGGAAGGTCGTGCTCGTGGCTGCGGACGACCGGGCCGTGGGCCTTGCCACCGCCGCGGAACTGCGGAGCGCGAGCGGAATGGTGACGGGCGCGGCCCGTACCCTTCTGCTTGTACATCTTCGCGCCGGTGCGGGCGATCTCGGAACGGCCCTTCGACTTGTGGGTGCCCTGCTGCTTCTTGGCAAGCTGCCAACGAACCATGCGGGCCAGGATATCTTCGCGGGGGTCGAGGCCGAAAATCTCGTCCGACAGGGCTACCTTGCCGGCGTCTTTTCCCTCGAGGGTCTTGACGTTAAATTCCATTGTAGCTGGCTCCCTTACTTCGCGGCCGACTTGACGGCGTCGCGAACGACGATCCAGGCGCCCTTGGAGCCGGGGACGGCACCCTTGACGAGGATCAGGCCACGGTTCTCGTCGGTGGAGACGACTTCGAGGTTCTGGGTGGTGACGCGGGTCTGGCCCATGTGACCAGCCATGCGCTTGCCCTTCCAGACGCGGCCCGGATCCTGGTTGTTACCGGTCGAACCATGCGAACGGTGCGAAACGGACACACCGTGCGTGGCGCGCAGACCACCGAAGTTATGGCGCTTCATGGCGCCCGCGAAACCCTTACCGATCGTGGTGCCGGTGACGTCGACCAGCTGGCCGGCCTGGAAATGGGCCGCCGTCAGCTCGGTGCCGACATCGATCAGATTGTCTTCGGAAACGCGAAACTCGACGAGCTTCGCCTTCGGCTCGACGTTGGCGACGGCAAAGTTGCCGCGCATCGCCTTGGTGGTGTTCTTCACCTTGGCCGTGCCCGCACCCAGCTGAAGAGCGGTATAGCCGTTCTTCTCGACGGTGCGGTGCGCGACGACCTGGCAGTTTTCCAGCCGCAATACGGTTACCGGGATATGCTCGCCGGCGTCGTTGTAGACGCGGGTCATTCCCACCTTCTGTGCAATTACACCTGAACGCATCGGTTCAATCCTTCTCACTCAGCCCGAAACCGAAGTCTCAGAGCTTGATCTCAACATCGACACCGGCGGCGAGGTCGAGCTTCATCAGCGCGTCCACCGTCTGCGGGGTCGGGTCAACGATATCGAGAAGGCGCTTGTGCGTGCGCATCTCGAACTGCTCGCGGCTCTTCTTGTCGATGTGGGGGGACCGGTTAACCGTAAACTTCTCGATGCGGGTCGGAAGCGGAACGGGGCCCCGGACGCTCGCGCCGGTGCGCTTCGCCGTCGACACGATCTCGCGCGTGGAAGCATCGAGAATCCGGTGATCGAACGCCTTCAGGCGAATGCGGATATTTTGGCCGTTCATTCGACGTTATCCTTGTTGTCTGTTATCCGCGTGCCAACGAATACGGCACGGGTTTTTCTTTCTTTCCTAAGGCGGACCACCGGTTTCAAAGATCGAAGGGGACGCCGCTGCCGACATCCCTTTCCAGTCTTCGGGCCTTGAGGCCCACCTTATGTTTTGATTGCTGCCCCGAAAGCCGAAGCAGGGGCAAATCGCGCTCGCGCGCCATTTGCTACATTTTTATGTCATAAGCAAGCGGCTATCCGCCGCTTGCTTAAAAGATTTCCATGCAATCGGCGCAGATCAGGTCTGCGCCGAATTCCATCACTCGACGATGGAAGCGACGATGCCTGCACCGACGGTGCGGCCGCCTTCACGGATGGCGAAGCGCAGCTTCTCTTCCATCGCGATCGGCACGATCAGCTCCACGTCGACCGTCACGTTGTCGCCCGGCATCACCATTTCCGTGCCTTCCGGCAGCGTCACGATGCCCGTCACGTCCGTCGTGCGGAAGTAGAACTGCGGACGGTAGTTCGTGAAGAACGGCGTATGACGGCCGCCCTCTTCCTTCGTCAGGATGTAGGCTTCGGCCTTGAACTTCTTGTGCGGCTTCACCGAACCCGGCTTGCACAGGATCTGGCCGCGCTCGACGCCGTTGCGGTCGACACCGCGCAGCAGCGCGCCGATGTTGTCGCCGGCCTGGCCCTGGTCCAGCAGCTTGCGGAACATCTCGACGCCCGTGCAGGTCGTCTTCGTCGTCGGACGGATGCCGACGATCTCGACTTCCTCACCGACCTTGATGATGCCGCGCTCGACGCGGCCCGTCACAACCGTGCCGCGGCCCGAGATCGAGAACACGTCTTCGATCGGCATCAGGAACGGCTGGTCGATCGGACGCTCCGGCGTCGGGATATAGGCATCAACCTGCGCCATCAGCTCGCGGATCGCGTCTTCGCCGATCTTCTTGTCCGAATCTTCCAGCGCCGCAAGCGCAGAACCCTTGACGATCGGAATGTCGTCGCCCGGGAAGTCGTAGGACGACAGAAGCTCGCGCACTTCAAGCTCGACAAGCTCCAGAAGCTCCGCGTCGTCGACCTGGTCGACCTTGTTCAGGAACACGACGATCGCCGGAACGCCGACCTGGCGGGCCAGCAGGATGTGCTCGCGCGTCTGCGGCATCGGGCCGTCGGCAGCCGACACGACCAGGATCGCGCCGTCCATCTGCGCCGCACCCGTGATCATGTTCTTCACATAGTCGGCGTGGCCGGGGCAGTCGACGTGAGCATAGTGACGGTTCGGCGTCTCGTATTCCACGTGCGCCGTCGAAATCGTGATCCCGCGCGCCTTCTCCTCAGGAGCCGCGTCGATCTGGTCATACGCCTTGAACTCGCCGAAATACTTCGTGATCGCTGCCGTCAACGACGTCTTCCCATGGTCAACGTGACCAATCGTGCCAATGTTGACGTGCGGCTTGTTCCGCTCAAACTTGCTCTTTGCCATTTCCGGCTCTCCGTTCTTGTCCCCTTCCGGGGATAAAAATCTCTACTGTTTCAGGCGGGATACTCCGGTCACTTCTGACCGGAGTACTTGGCCTGGATTTCCTGGGCCACGTTCGTCGGAACCGGCGCGTAATGGTCGAAGACCATCGAATACTGCGCACGGCCCTGCGACATGGAGCGCAGGTTGTCGACGTACTTGAACATGTTCGCCAGCGGCACATGCGCATCGACCACGATAGCGATGCCACGCGCTTCCTGGCCCTGGATCTGGCCACGGCGGGAGTTCAGGTCGCCGATCACGTCGCCGACGTAATCTTCCGGCGTCACGACCTCGACCTTCATGATCGGCTCGAGGAGCTGGGCGCCGGCCTTCTTGGCTGCTTCGCGGAAGCAGGCACGGGCCGCGATTTCGAAGGCGAGGACCGACGAGTCTACGTCGTGGTAGGCACCGTCGATAAGGGTCGCCTTGACGCCGAGCATCGGGAAGCCTGCGAGCGGACCGGAGGAGAGCACGCTTTCGATGCCCTTCTGGACGCCCGGAACGTATTCCTTCGGAACCGCGCCGCCGACGATCTTCGACTCGAACTTGAAGTCTTCGCCGTCCGGATTCGGCTCGAACAGGATCTTGACGCGCGCGAACTGGCCCGAACCACCGGACTGCTTCTTGTGCGTGTAATCCTCTTCGTGCTGCTTCGTGATCGTTTCACGATAGGCAACCTGCGGAGCACCGACGTTGGCTTCGACCTTGAACTCGCGACGCATGCGGTCGACGATGATGTCGAGGTGAAGTTCGCCCATGCCGGCAATGATCGTCTGGCCGGATTCCTCGTCCGACTTGACGCGGAAGGACGGGTCTTCGGCAGCGAGGCGGTTGAGCGCGAGGCCCATCTTTTCCTGGTCGCCCTTGGACTTCGGCTCGATGGCGATCTGGATGACCGGCTCCGGGAATTCCATGCGCTCGAGGATGACCGGCTTCAGCGGATCGCAGAGCGTGTCGCCCGTGGTGGTTTCCTTGAGGCCTGCGAGAGCGACGATATCGCCTGCGAAGGCTTCTTCGATGTCCTCACGGGAGTTGGAGTGCATCTGCAGCATGCGGCCGACGCGCTCGCGCTTTTCCTTGACCGTGTTCTGCAGCGAGGAGCCCTTTTCGAGCTTGCCCGAGTAGATGCGGCAGAAGGTGAGCGAACCGACGAAGGGGTCGTTCATGATCTTGAAGGCGAGCATGGAGAGCGGCTCGCTGTCGTCCGCATGGCGCTCGATCTCGGCTTCGGTCTTGACGTCGATACCCTTGATCGACGGGATGTCGGCCGGCGACGGCAGGAAATCCACGACGGCGTCGAGCAGCGGCTGTACGCCCTTGTTCTTGAAGGCGGAGCCGCAGAACATCGGGAAGAACTTGACGTCGATCGTACCGCGGCGGATGAGCGCGCGGATCTTGTCGTTGTCCGGCATTTCGCCTTCGAGATAGGCTTCCATCGCTTCTTCGTCGATCTCGACAACCGTCTCGATCAGCTTTTCGCGATATTCTTCAGCCCTGGCCTTCAGGTCGGCCGGGATTTCGACGACGTCCCACTGGGCGCCGAGGGATTCGTCGCGCCATACGAGAGCGTTCATCTCGATCAGGTCGACGACGCCCTTGAAGTCGCTTTCAGCGCCGATCGGCAGCTGGCAGACGACGGCAGTCGCGCCGAGACGGGTCTTGATCATCTCGACGGAGCGGTAGAAGTCCGCACCGGTCTTGTCCATCTTGTTGCAGAAGATCATCCGCGGGACGTTGTACTTGTCGGCCTGGCGCCAGACGGTTTCCGTCTGCGGCTCAACGCCGGCATTGGCGTCGAGAAGGGCGACCGCACCGTCGAGCACGCGCAGCGAACGCTCGACTTCGATGGTGAAGTCGACGTGGCCGGGGGTGTCGATGATGTTGAAGCGGCGGGTCTTGCCGTCACGGCCCTTCCAGAAGGTCGTGGTCGCAGCGGAGGTGATCGTGATGCCACGCTCCTGCTCCTGCTCCATCCAGTCCATCGTGGCCGCGCCATCGTGAACTTCGCCGATCTTGTGCGACTTGCCGGTGTAGTAAAGGATACGCTCGGTGGTCGTGGTCTTGCCGGCGTCGATATGCGCCATGATACCGAAATTTCGGTAGTCTTCGATTTTATACTCGCGAGCCATAGGACTGCCTTTCGAAATTCGATCGGATGAAGATTACCAACGGTAGTGCGAGAATGCGCGGTTGGCGTCGGCCATCTTGTGCGTGTCTTCACGCTTCTTGACGGCGCTGCCGCGGTTGTTGGCGGCATCCATAAGTTCACCGGAAAGGCGATCGACCATGGTCGTCTCGTTACGCTTACGGGCGGCGGCGATCACCCAGCGGATCGCGAGTGCCTGGCGGCGCTCCGGACGCACGTCGACCGGAACCTGGTACGTGGCACCACCAACGCGGCGCGAGCGGACTTCGACATGCGGCGCGACGTTGTCGAGCGCCTGATGGAAGATACCCAGCGGGTCCTGCTTGGACTTGCCCTGCACGGCGTCGAACGCGCCATATACGATGTTTTCCGCCACGGACTTCTTGCCGTGGAGCATGATCGCATTCATGAACTTCGTGACGACGAGATCACCGAACTTCGGATCCGGGTTGATCTCACGCTTTTCTGCACGATGGCGTCGGGACATACTTCTTCTCGTCTCTCAATTGTTATGGGCGCTTTATCACGCGGAGAACCTCGCGCAGCGCCGGATCAGTTAAAACCCGAAGATCACTTCGGACGCTTCGCACCGTACTTCGAACGGCGCTGCTTACGGTTCTTGACACCCTGGGTATCGAGAACGCCACGGATGATGTGGTAGCGAACACCCGGCAAGTCCTTGACACGGCCGCCACGGATCATGACGACAGAGTGTTCCTGCAGGTTGTGCCCCTCACCCGGGATGTAGCCGATGACTTCGAAGCCGTTGGTCAGGCGGATCTTGGCAACCTTACGCAGAGCCGAGTTCGGCTTCTTCGGGGTCGTGGTATAGACGCGGGTGCAAACGCCGCGCTTCTGCGGGTTCTCCTGCAGGGCAGGAACCTTGTTGCGCTTTACCTGTGCCTGACGCGGCTTGCGGATCAGCTGGTTTACGGTAGGCATATAACCATCCCTTGCAAATTCTTCTTCCAAAGCCCTTGTCAGGGCCATCCTGATGCCGTTTCCGGCGACGACACACACATCTCCTCATGCGCAAAACGTGGCCCGATCCGATTTTCCGGATGGACCACAAAAGGCAGAGGACGCATTCCTCATGCGTCATGCGTGCAGCATTCGTGTCTTCAACGTGCGTATGGAACCGTGTCTGAGGCGTACTCCGGAACGAGTCGTCCCAGACGGGCAAGCCTCACATCGCTTCCGATGCGGGGCGTTTACTGTTTTCCCCCCTGCCCGTCAAGGCCCACGCCGAAAATATTCCCGCAAAGCCCGGGATTCCGGCCCCAAACGACGCTCCGCGGACAAGGTTTCGTGAGATTTTCCGCCTTCGCGCCGATAGTGTTTGGGAATCGGTGCCGATCGCACTAAAGAGTGCGGGAACATTCCACATCGTTCCGTCTTCGGACGGCATCGATAATTTGCTTCGCGGAGATGACCATGATTACCACCCCGGACAACGACAACAATCTCGACGGGCCGATGGTCTTCATCATCATCGGCAAGGGCTACGAGGTCAAGGGCGGCGACGGCGTCGACCTGCATATCATGCTGCGGGCGCCGGACGACGATTCCGCCGTGCGCGAGGCACTCAACGCCCTTTCCGAAGAGGGCTTTCTGGAAGCCGACCTCGACCAGATCGGCGTGCTCACCGACGAGCCTACGGAAGAGCCGCATGCCTCCGCCTACCAGGGCGCGCTCGAAGGCGAAGTGGCGATCATCCGGTTCGAATAGCCGGATCGGCAGTCATCGTTCACACCTGCGGGACGAAACTGAAAGCTCGAACCTGAGACGAAAAACGCCCGGATTCCTCCGGGCGTTTTTTATTGGAAGGAGGGCGCCCGAACGAGCGCCCTGCCCCGCAATCCTATTCGGCGGCGGGGGCGTTTTCGCCTGCCATGTCCTGCAGCATCGGGGTTGCCGACGCGGCGCCGGAACCCTTCTTGCGCTCCTCGAGGATGAGGTCGTCGCGCGAGGTGGCGATGCGGCGGATCTGGGTCATGGTGCCGCCCGTACCGGCCGGGATGAGGCGGCCGACGATGACGTTCTCCTTGAGACCCTGCAGCGTATCCATCTTGCCGGCGATCGCAGCTTCCGTGAGGACCTTGGTGGTCTCCTGGAAGGAAGCGGCCGAGATGAAGGACGGGGTCTGCAGCGACGCCTTGGTGATGCCGAGCAGAACCGGTTCGCCGTAGGCGAGCTTCTTGCCTTCCTCGGCAAGGCGCTCGTTGGCGTCTTCCAGCTCGATCCGGTCGACATTGTCACCGACGATGTACTGGCTGTCGCCGGCATCGGTGATCTCGACCTTCTGCAGCATCTGACGGACGATGACCTCGATGTGCTTGTCGTTGATGACAACGCCCTGCAGGCGGTAGACTTCCTGGATTTCGTTGACCAGGTAGGAGGCTAGAGCCTCCACGCCCTTGATCGCCAGGATGTCGTGCGGCGCAGGGTTGCCGTCGAGGATGTAATCGCCCTTCTCGATGTAGTCGCCGTCCTGAAGATGGAAGGGCTTGCCCTTCGGGATCAGGTATTCGACCGGTTCGACACCGTCTTCCGCCGGCTCGATCATGACGCGACGCTTGTTCTTGTAGTCGCGACCCAGCCGGATCGTGCCATCGATCTCAGCGATGATGGCGTGATCCTTCGGACGGCGCGCTTCGAAGAGCTCGGCGACGCGCGGCAGACCACCGGTGATGTCCTTGGTCTTGGCGCTTTCCATCGGGATACGTGCGAGAACGTCACCCTGGGAGACCTTCTGGCCCGGCTCGACGGACAGGATCGCGTCGACCGACAGCTGGAAGCGGGCTTCGCCGCCACGCGACAGCTTGGCGATCGCACCGGAAGCGTCCTTGATGACGATCGCAGGCTTGAGGTCCGAACCACGCGGCGTCGAACGCCAGTCGATGACCTGGCGCTTGGTGATGCCGGTGGATTCGTCGGTCGATTCCGAGACGGAGATGCCGTCGACGACATCCTCGAACTGAACCGTGCCTTCGACTTCGGTCATCATCGGGCGGGTATAGGGATCCCACTCGGCGAGACGCTGACCGCGGCGGACCTTGTCGCCGTCATCCACGAACAGCTTCGAACCGTAGGCGACGCGCTGCGAGGACCGCTCGACGCCGCGCTCGTCCAGGATGGTGATCGCCATGTTGCGACCCATCGCGACAAGCACGCCTTCGGAGTTGCGCAGCAGGTTGCGGTTCTTGATCTGGATCGTGCCTTCGTAGGACGCTTCCAGGAACGACTGGTCGACCACGTTCGCCGTACCGCCCAGGTGGAAGGTACGCATGGTGAGCTGGGTACCCGGCTCGCCGATCGACTGAGCGGCGATGACGCCGACAGCTTCACCGATGTTGACCGGCGTACCGCGTGCCAGGTCGCGGCCGTAGCAGACCGAGCAGACGCCCGTCTGCACTTCGCAGGTCAGCGCCGAACGGATGCGGACGGACTGGATGCCGGCCTTCTCGATGTCTGCGACGTGCGGCTCCAGGATCATCTGGCCGGCCTTGACGATGTTCTCGCCGGTGACCGGGTTGTCGATGTCGTCGAGCGCCGTGCGGCCGAGGATGCGGGCGCCGAGCGACGCCACGACCTGACCGGCATCGACGATCGCCGTCATGGTGAGGCCCTTGTCGGTGCCGCAATCGACCAGGTTGACGATGCAATCCTGCGCGACGTCGACGAGACGACGGGTCAGGTAGCCGGAGTTCGCGGTCTTCAAGGCGGTGTCTGCCAGACCCTTGCGGGCGCCGTGCGTCGAGTTGAAGTACTCATTCACGGTCAGGCCTTCCTTGAAGTTCGAGATGATCGGCGTCTCGATGATCTCACCCGACGGCTTCGCCATCAGGCCACGCATGCCGCCAAGCTGGCGCATCTGGTTCGGAGAACCACGTGCACCCGAATGGGACATCATGTAGATCGAGTTCATCGGCTTCTGGCGACCGTTGTCGTCGAACTCGACGGCCTTGATGCGGGCCATCATCTCTTCGGCGACCTTCTCGGTGGCCTTGCCCCAAGCATCGACGACCTTGTTGTACTTCTCGCCCTGGGTGATCAGGCCGTCATTGTACTGCTGCTCGTATTCCTTCACCAGCGCTTCGGTATCGCCGACGATCTTCTGCTTGCTGTCCGGAATGATCATGTCGTCCTTGCCGAACGAAATGCCGGCGCGGCAGGCATGGGTGAAGCCGAGCTGCATGATGCGGTCGCAGAAGATGACCGTGTCCTTCTGGCCGCAGTGACGGTAGACCGTGTCGATCATCCTGGAGATGTTCTTCTTGGTCATTTCCTGGTTGCAGATGTCGAACGGAACGTTGACGTTCTTCGGCAGCAGCTCGCCGATGATCATGCGGCCGGGCGTGGTCTCATAGATCTTCGAAACCGGCTTGCCTTCGGCGTCGACGGTCTTGAAGCGGCCCTTGATCTTGGCGTGCAGGGTGACGACCTTGTTTTCCAGAGCGTGATGCAGTTCGCCCATGTCGGAGAAGGCCATGCCCTCGCCCGGCTCGTTCTGGTTCAGGATCGACAGGTAATAGAGGCCGAGAACCATGTCCTGCGACGGAACGATGATCGGGGCACCGTTCGCGGGATGCAGGATGTTGTTCGTCGACATCATCAGCACGCGGGCTTCGAGCTGGGCTTCGAGCGACAGCGGCACGTGAACGGCCATCTGGTCACCGTCGAAGTCGGCGTTGAAGGCCGTGCAGACGAGCGGATGCAGCTGGATCGCCTTGCCTTCGACCAGGATCGGTTCGAAGGCCTGGATACCCAGGCGGTGCAGCGTCGGCGCGCGGTTCAGGAGAACCGGATGCTCGCGGATGACCTCGTCGAGGATATCCCAGACTTCCGGCTTTTCCTTCTCGACCAGCTTCTTCGCCTGCTTGACGGTCGAGGAGTAACCCTTTGCGTCGAGGCGGGCGTAGATGAACGGCTTGAAGAGCTCGAGCGCCATCTTCTTCGGCAGGCCGCACTGGTGCAGCTTCAGCTCCGGGCCGGTCACGATGACCGAACGGCCGGAATAGTCGACGCGCTTGCCGAGCAGGTTCTGACGGAAGCGGCCCTGCTTGCCCTTGAGCATGTCGGACAGCGACTTCAGCGGACGCTTGTTGGCGCCGGTGATGACGCGGCCGCGGCGGCCGTTGTCGAACAGCGCATCGACAGATTCCTGCAGCATGCGCTTTTCGTTGCGGATGATGATGCCCGGAGCGCGCAGCTCGATGAGGCGCTTCAGACGATTGTTACGGTTGATGACGCGGCGATAGAGATCGTTGAGGTCGGACGTCGCGAAACGGCCGCCATCCAGCGGAACCAGCGGACGCAGGTCCGGCGGGATGACCGGAACGACCTTCATGATCATCCATTCCGGGCGGTTGCCGGACTCGATGAAGTTCTCGACGATCTTCAGGCGCTTCATCAGCTTCTTCTGCTTGAGATCCGACGTGGTGTCGGCAAGCTCGGAGCGCAGGTCGCCGGCGATCTTTTCGAGATTCATCGAAGCGAGCATCTCGTAGATGGCCTCGGCGCCGATCATCGCGGTGAACTGATCTTCGCCGAACTCGTCGACGGCGATCATGTACTCCTCTTCAGAGAGAAGCTGGTTCTCCTTGAGCGAGGTCAGGCCCGGCTCGGTGACGATGTAGTTCTCGAAATAGAGAACGCGCTCGACATCCTTCAGCGTCATGTCGAGAAGGGTCGCGATACGGGACGGAAGCGACTTCAGGAACCAGATATGGGCAACGGGCGCAGCGAGCTCGATATGGCCCATGCGCTCACGGCGAACGCGCGACAGCGTGACTTCGACGCCGCACTTTTCGCAGATGATGCCCTTGTACTTCATGCGCTTGTACTTGCCGCACAGGCACTCGTAGTCCTTGATCGGTCCGAAGATGCGCGCGCAGAAGAGGCCGTCGCGTTCCGGCTTGAACGTACGGTAGTTGATGGTCTCCGGCTTTTTGATTTCGCCGTAGGACCAGGAGAGAATCTTCTCCGGCGACGCGATCGAGATACGGATCGAATCGAAGTGCTGCGCAGGCACCTGCGGATTGAAAAGATTCATGACCTCTTGGTTCATGCCTATCTCCTTTAGGGGCGGGTTACGCCCTCGGCTTGCGACCGGTACAGTCCAAATTCCCGGGACGGACGGTCCGGTGCTCTTAAATGGTCATAGCCGCGAAATGCGGCAAAAGTTCCCGATCCTGCCGGCAAAACCGGCGGCGGGAGCGGCGCGCGCAAAAAGCGCGCGCCTTTCTTGTCGTTATTCGGCTGCGTCGGGCAGC
Organism: Neorhizobium sp. CSC1952; assembly: GCF_030378245.1. Lineage (NCBI taxonomy): Bacteria > Pseudomonadati > Pseudomonadota > Alphaproteobacteria > Hyphomicrobiales > Rhizobiaceae > Neorhizobium > Neorhizobium sp. CSC1952. The sequence continues at coordinate 4,881,915 of NZ_CP128416.1, forward strand.
TGACCCTCGGCCGGGGTCTCGATCTTGGAGTTCTCCAGCTCGACCGAAAGCCCCAGCGAGCGCATTTCCTTGACGAGAACGTTGAAGCTCTCCGGAATGCCCGCCTCGAAGGTATCGTCGCCGCGGACGATCGCTTCGTAGACCTTGGTACGGCCGGCCACGTCGTCCGACTTCACGGTCAGCATTTCCTGCAGCGTGTAGGCGGCGCCGTAAGCTTCGAGAGCCCAGACCTCCATTTCGCCGAAGCGCTGGCCGCCGAACTGCGCCTTGCCGCCCAGCGGCTGCTGGGTGACGAGCGAGTACGGACCGATCGAACGGGCGTGGATCTTGTCGTCCACGAGGTGGTTCAGCTTGATCATGTACATGTAGCCGACGGTGACCTTGCGGTCGAAGGGCTCACCCGTGCGGCCATCGTACAGGACCGACTGACCCGACGGATCGAGACCGGCCTTCTTCAGCATGGAAGCCACATCCGGCTCGTGAGCGCCGTCGAAGACCGGCGTCGCGATGGAGATGCCGCGCTTGGACTGCTCGGCGAGACGGACGAGGGACTCGTCGTCGAAATTCGCCACTTCGTCGTTCGCGAGGCTCTCGTAGACGTCCTTCAGCTCCCGCTTGAGCTCGGTGATGTCGGTCGACTTCCTGTACTCTTCCAGCATCTGGCCGATGCGCTTGCCCATGCCGGCGCAAGCCCATGCGAGGTGCGTCTCCAGGATCTGGCCGACGTTCATGCGCGAAGGCACGCCGAGCGGGTTCAGAACGATGTCGACATGCGTACCGTCTTCGAGGAACGGCATGTCCTCGACCGGAACGATGCGGGAGACGACGCCCTTGTTGCCGTGACGGCCGGCCATCTTGTCACCCGGCTGGATCTTGCGCTTCACAGCGACGAAGACCTTGACCATCTTCATGACGCCCGGAGGCATTTCGTCGCCGCGCTGGACCTTCTCGACCTTGTCCATGAAGCGCTGTTCGAGGCGCGACTTGGATTCGTCGTACTGGGCACGGAGGGCTTCGATCTCGCCCTGGACCTTCTCGTCCTCGACGGCGAACATCCACCACTGCGACCGCGGGTATTCCGAGATCACGGCGTTCGAAAGCTCGACGCCCTTCTTGAAGCCCTTCGGGCCGGCAACCGACATCTGGCCGCGCAGCATGTCCGTCAGACGGCCATAGACGTTGCGGTCGAGGATCGCCTGTTCGTCGTCGCGGTCCTTGGCGAGGCGTTCGATTTCCTCACGCTCGATCGCCATGGCACGTTCGTCCTTTTCGACGCCGTGACGGTTGAAGACGCGGACTTCGACGACCGTGCCGAAAGTGCCCGGAGGCATGCGCATGGACGTGTCGCGAACGTCGGAAGCCTTTTCACCGAAGATGGCGCGCAGAAGCTTTTCTTCCGGCGTCATCGGGCTTTCGCCCTTCGGGGTGATCTTGCCGACAAGGATATCGCCCGGCTGGACTTCGGCGCCGATATAGACGATGCCGGCTTCGTCGAGGTTCTTCAGCGCTTCTTCCGAAACGTTCGGAATGTCGCGCGTGATTTCTTCCGGACCAAGCTTGGTGTCACGCGCCATCACTTCGAATTCCTCGATGTGGATGGAGGTGAACACATCGTCCGACACGATGCGCTCGGAGAGCAGGATCGAGTCTTCGTAGTTGTAGCCGTTCCAGGGCATGAACGCGACGAGCGCGTTGCGGCCGAGAGCCAGGTCGCCGAGGTCGGTCGACGGACCGTCCGCGATGATGTCGCCCTTGTTCAGAACGTCGCCGACGGAAACCAGCGGGCGCTGGTTGACGCAGGTGTTCTGGTTCGAACGCTGGAACTTCTGCAGACGATAGATATCGACGCCCGACTTCGACGGATCGAGGTCTTCGGTGGCGCGGATAACGATACGGGTCGCATCGACCTGGTCGACCACGCCGCCGCGGCGGGCAGCGATCGCCGCACCGGAATCGCGGGCGACGACCGGCTCCATGCCGGTGCCGACGAACGGAGCCTCGGCGCGCACCAGCGGCACGGCCTGACGCTGCATGTTCGAGCCCATGAGAGCGCGGTTGGCGTCGTCGTTTTCCAGGAACGGGATCAGCGCGGCTGCGACCGAAACGAGCTGCTTCGGCGAGACGTCCATCAGGTTGATGGTGTCGCGCGGAGCGAGCATCACTTCGCCGGCATGGCGGCAGACCACGAACTCTTCCGAGAACGAGCCATCCGCCTCGAGCGGCGCGTTCGCCTGGGCCACGTAGTACTTCGCCTCTTCCATGGCGGAGAGATAAAGCACGTCGTTGGTCACCCTGCCGTCGACGATCTTGCGGTACGGGCTTTCGATGAAGCCGTACTTGTTGACGCGGGCAAACGTCGCAAGCGAGTTGATCAGACCGATGTTCGGGCCTTCCGGCGTCTCGATCGGGCAGATACGGCCGTAGTGGGTCGGGTGAACGTCGCGGACTTCGAAGCCTGCGCGCTCGCGGGTCAGACCGCCCGGGCCAAGAGCCGAAAGACGGCGCTTGTGGGTGATTTCAGACAGCGGGTTCACCTGGTCCATGAACTGCGACAGCTGCGAGGAGCCGAAGAATTCGCGAACGGCAGCTGCTGCCGGCTTGGCGTTGATCAGGTCCTGCGGCATGACGGTGTCGATCTCGATCGACGACATGCGCTCCTTGATGGCGCGCTCCATGCGCAGGAGACCCAGGCGATACTGGTTCTCCATCAGCTCGCCGACCGAACGGACGCGGCGGTTGCCGAGGTTGTCGATATCGTCGATCTCGCCCTTGCCGTCGCGCAGCTCGACCAGCATCTTGACCACAGCCAGAATGTCGTCCTTGCGCAACGTGCGGACGGTATCCGGAACGTCGAGGTCGAGGCGCATGTTCATCTTTACGCGGCCGACGGCGGAGAGGTCGTAACGCTCCGCATCGAAGAACAGCGAGTTGAACATGGCTTCGGCCGATTCCATGGTCGGCGGCTCGCCCGGACGCATGACGCGATAGATATCGAACAGGGCGTCCTGGCGGTTCTCGTTCTTGTCGGCCGCAAGCGTGTTGCGGATGTAGGCGCCGACATTGATGTGGTCGATGCCGAGGATCGGAATCTCGTCGAAACCTGCGTTCAGGATGATCGGCAGGGTCTTCTCGTCGATCTCGTCGCCGGCTTCCAGATAGATCTCGCCGGTTTCCGCATTGACGATGTCTTCGGCGAGATAGGTGCCGTAGAGATCGTCATTGGTCGCCTTCAGCGCCTTCAGACCCTTGTCGGAAAGCTGGCGCAGGAGGCGCGGGGTGAGCTTCTTGCCGGCCTCGACGACGACTTCGCCGGTATCGGCGTCCACCATCTCGGAGAGAGCCTTCGCACCCTTCAGGGTTTCCGGCTGGAACGGAATCCGCCAGCCCTCGCCGTCCCGCTCGTAGATGGACTTCGTATAGAAGGTCGACAGGATATCCTCGCCGTCCATGCCGAGCGCCATCAGAAGCGAGGTCACGGGGATCTTGCGGCGGCGGTCGATACGGGCGAAGACGATGTCCTTGGCGTCGAATTCGATATCGAGCCAGGAACCGCGATAGGGAATGACGCGGGCGGCGAAAAGCAGCTTGCCGGAAGAGTGGCTCTTGCCCTTGTCGTGGTCGAAGAAGACGCCCGGCGAGCGGTGCATCTGGGACACGATCACGCGTTCGGTGCCGTTCACGATGAACGTACCGTTATCGGTCATGAGCGGCATGTCGCCCATGTAGACGGACTGTTCCTTGATGTCCTTGATGGACTTCGCGCCGGTATCCTCGTCGATATCGAACACGATGAGACGCAGCGTCACCTTGAGAGGCGCCGCATAGGTCAGATCGCGCTGGCGGCATTCTTCCACGTCGAACTTCGGCGGTTCGAATTCGTAGGACACGAATTCGAGCATGGAGGCGCCGGAAAAATCGGTGATCGGGAAAACCGACTTGAAGACGGCGTTCAGACCCTCGTCCGGGCGGCCGCCCTTCGGTTCGTCGACCATCAGAAACTGGTCATAGGACGCCTTCTGAACCTCGATGAGGTTCGGCATTTCCGTGACTTCGGGGATTTTTCCAAAAAACTTGCGTACGCGCCTGCGACCATTAAACGAAAGGGTCTGAGCCATCGTCGCTCCTTCAAAAATTGCATCCGGGCCTGCAACGGACGGGGTTCGCTGGCCAGTCGATCCCGTCGATCAATGGGTATTCCCAATCTCGTCCCACTTCCCCAACACGCCAGGCCGGATTGCCTTTTCGGTTCGGTTCGGGACCATCCTCTTGAGAACCCATTACCCAAGAACCGTTTTCAGCGGTTCTTGGGTAATCAGTTCGGAGGAAAACCGGTGGGAGAGGAAAAATCCCCTCTCCCACCGCATTCCGGTATTACTTGACGTCGACCTTGGCGCCGGCATCCTCAAGCTTCTTCTTGAGGTCAGCGGCTTCAGCCTTGGAGACGGCTTCCTTGACCGGCTTCGGAGCGCCTTCGACGAGGTCCTTGGCTTCCTTGAGGCCGAGGCCGGTGATGGCGCGGACTTCCTTGATGACGTTGATCTTGTTCGCGCCGGCATCCGTGAGGATGACGTCGAACTCGGTCTTTTCTTCTTCAGCCGGAGCGGCAGCACCGCCGGCAGCACCGCCAACGGCAGCAACAGCTACCGGAGCAGCGGCAGAAACGCCCCACTTTTCTTCGAGCAGCTTGGAAAGCTCAGCAGCTTCCAAAACGGTCAGCGAGGAGAGGTCTTCAACGATCTTTGCGAGATCAGCCATTTTACTAGTTCCTTTTGTTCGGTTCGAACTGGTTTAATATGAACAGCGAAGTTCCGCCTTATGCGGCTTCGTCCTTCTTGGCATATGCTGCGAACACGCGGGCAAGCTGGCCTGCCGGTGCCTGAACGACGCCTGCAATGCGGGTTGCCGGGGTCTGAATCATGCCCAGCAGCTTTGCACGCAGCTCGTCCAGCGAAGGCAGGGTCGCAAGCGACTTGACGCCTTCCGCGTTGAGCGTGGTCGATCCCATGGAGCCGCCGAGAACAATGAGCTTGTCATTGGTCTTGGCGAAATCCGAGACGACCTTCGGAGCGACGACCGGGTCATTGCTGTAGGCAATGAGCGTCTGACCCTTGAACAGGTCCGACATCCCTTCCGACTCCGTGCCCTGAAGAGCGATCTTGGCCAGGCGGTTCTTCGCGACTTTGACGGTGCCGCCAGCAGCGCGCATCTTGGAACGGAAGTCGTTCATCTGCGCGACTGTGACACCAGCATAGTGGGCCACGACAACCGAACCGGAAGCCTTGAAGACTTCGTTCAGCTCCGTGACGAATTCGCGTTTTTCCGCTCTTTCCACTGTCTGTCTCCAGTTGGCGGGACCGCAATCCTGCAGGCCCCACCGGGTTTGCCTTTGCCTCAAGGGATCCACTTTAAAAGATCCCAAGCGACGCTTGAGGATCCTGTCCCCTCGCACTGTCCCCTTTCGGGTTCCAGGCACAAGGCACACTAGGCTCGAACCGAACTGCGGGACGCCTCAGCGTCCTTTAATCTCGGGTCTTACCCGTCTCATGCAGGTTCAAGTGATTAAGGTCGAAACCACCTGCAATCTCGGACAGGAATTCCGGATTTCTCCGGAAAATCCCCGGCCCCGAAGGACCGGGAATTCATGCGATCCGGAGCCCGGAGGCTCCGGATGAACCTTAAACCGTCACCGTCGACGGATCGATCTTGACGCCCGGACCCATGGTCGAGGAGATCGCTACGCGCTTGACGTAGTTGCCCTTGGCGCCGGCCGGCTTCGCCTTGATAACGGCATCGGCGAACGCCTTGATGTTCTCTTCCAGAGCCTTGGCCTCGAAGGAGGCCTTGCCGATGCCGGCGTGAACGATACCGGCCTTCTCGACGCGGAACTCGACGGCGCCGCCCTTGGAAGCCTTGACCGCACCGGTGACGTCCATGGTCACGGTGCCGACCTTCGGGTTCGGCATCATGCCGCGCGGGCCGAGAACCTTACCGAGGCGGCCGACGAGCGGCATCATGTCCGGGGTGGCGATGCAGCGATCGAAATCGATCTTGCCGCCCTGAACGATTTCGACCAGGTCTTCGGCGCCGACGATGTCCGCGCCGGCGGCCTTGGCTTCGTCAGCCTTGGCGCCACGGGCGAAAACGGCGACGCGAACGTCACGGCCGGTGCCGTTCGGCAGGTTGACGACGCCGCGGACCATCTGGTCCGCATGACGTGGATCGACGCCGAGGTTCATGGCAATTTCGACAGTCTCGTCGAACTTCGCGGTCGCACGGTCCTTGACCATCTTGATGGCGTCGTTGAGCGCGACGAGCTTGGTCGGATCGACGCCTTCGCGGATCTTCTGAATACGCTTTGCAAGCTTTGCCATGTTACGCCACCACTTCCAGGCCCATGGCGCGGGCGGAGCCCTCGATCATGGCCATTGCGCCTTCGATATCCGCGGCATTCAGGTCCTTCATCTTGGCTTCGGCGATCGACTTGATCTGAGCCTTGGTGAGGGTACCGGCCTTGGCGCCCTTGCCCGGGGTCTTCGAACCGGACTGGATCTTCGCTTCCTTCTTGAGGAAGTAGCTGACCGGCGGCTGCTTCATCGCGAAGGTGAAGGACTTGTCCTGGTAATAGGTGATGACGACCGGGATCGGCATGCCCTTTTCCATTTCCTGCGTGGCGGCGTTGAACGCCTTGCAGAATTCCATGATGTTGATGCCACGCTGACCAAGCGCCGGGCCGATCGGCGGGGACGGGTTTGCCGATCCTGCCTTGACCTGCAGCTTGAGCTGGCCTGCTACCTTCTTAGCCATTTCTCTCTGCCTTTCGTTATGGACCGGCTTCCCGGCCCGACATGCCGGACTTCTCCGGCGGCTGCGGTTGCGTGGTTCGGCCAAGGCGTCCGGCTAAAGGCGCCATGCCTCCCACGCGATTTGCGGCAAACGCCGCACGAGGCCGACCGCGCGAGCAGCCAGCCCCATTTCGAAATTCATCAGACCTTTTCGACCTGACCGTATTCGAGCTCGACCGGGGTCGCGCGGCCGAAGATCGAGACCTCCACCTTGAGGCGGGAACGCTCCTCGTCGACATCCTGCACGGTGCCGTTGAAAGAAGCGAAGGGGCCATCCGAGACGCGGACCTGCTCGCCGATCTCGAACGTGATCGAGGACTTCGGCCGCTCAACGCCCTCCTGGACCTGACCAAGGATGCGCTCGGCCTCGAAATCCGGGATCGGAACCGGCTTGTTGTCGGAACCGAGAAAGCCGGTGACCTTCGGCGTGTTCTTGATGAGGTGATAAGCCTCATCGGTCAGATCTGCCCGGACAAGCACATAGCCGGGGAAGAACTTGCGCTCGGAATCGACCTTGCGGCCGCGGCGCACCTCGACGACCTTTTCGGTCGGCACCAGGATCTTCTCGAACAGATGCTCAAGCCCCTTCTGGCGAGCCTTGTTCTCGATATCCTCGGCAACCTTCTTCTCAAAATTGGAATATGCGTGGACGATGTACCAGCGCGCCGCCATCTTCATTCTCCAAGAATCAAACGCTGACGTTCAGTACGAGACGTAACAACCAGCCGATCAACTGGTCCGCAGCGAAGAAAAACAGCGCAGCAAAAACAACCATCACCAGCACCATGGCCGTAGAGATCATCGTCTCGCGCCGAGACGGCCAATGAATTTTAGCCGCTTCAGAGCGCACCTGGCGCAGAAACGTAACGGGATTGGTTTTGGATGCCATCGACTGCCCACGCAATTACGGCGCGTAAAGCTGACCTCGCTCAGCCCCACGCACCGCGTGTCTGTTTTGAACCCTACATAAACACCCCTTCCCCTTTACACAAGAGGGAAAACAGTGTTCGATGAAATTTCGTCGCTTCGTTCGGCACGCCAGTTTCAGACAATTCCGCTGCGGTCAATCTCGCGCCAATCATCGGAAATGGCAGGGGCAGAGGGGCTCGAACCCCCGACCTGCGGTTTTGGAGACCGCCGCTCTACCAACTGAGCTATACCCCTTCGACCCCGGCGGATCAGACAATCCATTTGGGACAATCCATTTGCCGCCAGCGAGCTAGGCGCTCCCTTTAAGGGGATGCGCCGCGCTTTGCAAGAGCGTTTTTGAATATCGCCGCCTTCTATCCCGGGTTTCTGTTGCGGGGGTCGGAAGCGTCCGCAAAGCGCCCGACCGAAAGCGCCGGCTCCGGGCCGCCGACGAAGATTTCCGTGCCCGACAGGATACCCGAGGACTGGGCGCTTCTTCCCGGCATCGGCGGGAGGCGCCGCCAGGAAAGGCGCGGCGGCCTTTCCACATAAGCGTCCGGCTGGTTGACCATTTCCCCGGCCACGCGAGCGACGATGGTCTCGATGGCGACCTTGCGGCCTTCTTCGTGGTAGAAATTGCCTTTCACCTGAATGGTGCCGGCCAGAGCCTTGACGAAATCGGCTAGCAATTCGGTGTCGATCGCCTCAGGATGGCGCCAAAAACTGTCCAGCCCATCTTGATGGGTCAGGCCCCGGACGTTGTAGATCGCCGAACCGAGAGCGATGGTCGGTATGCCGAGGCGCAGGCTCTGAAGGCCGGTGGTGGAATTGACGATGACGACGCCACGAGACCTCTTGAGGATCCTGCCGAGATCGCCCTTCTCGATGAAGACAACCCGGCCGGCGATGCGATGACGCGCCGCGAGTTGCGCCACCACTTTACGCCATCCCTCCAGATCGTTGTCGAGCGGATGCTGCTTGACGATCAGCCGGCTGCCTTCCGGCGCATGGCGCGCAAAGGATTGCATCACCTGGTCGAGCATCTGCGAAAGGTGCCGGTAGGGCGAATTCGCACGGATCTGGTAGTCGCTCTGCAACTGCAGCGCCAGCAGGTAGTTGACCTTGCTCTCGTCCTCCAGGAAACCTTCCGGAAGGTCGTGCCGCGGACGGAACATGCGCGGCAGCCAGGAGAGATAGTCGAAAAGCGGATCGTAATATTTGTCCGAACGGTAAAACGGAAACATCGCCCGGCCGAAATAGGCGGCGAGGTTGTAGACGACCTCATTCGTCGCCTCCTGCCCGAAGGTATGGCCGTAATGAGCCTTCAGATCGGGAATGCCCACCTGTTTCGCAATCCGGCGGATGTGATCCGGATCGCTCGGAAAATGGGAGAACCGTCCCATGCCGTTCCGTTCCAGGGTGATCCAGTCCGGCCTCAAATAGCCGAATTCCACGGCATGACATCGAACACCGAGCTTGCGGGCCATGCGTGTCGCCAGCCGGTGATAAGGCAAGCGGTCCGCATAATAGAGGATATCGGTGACGCCTTCCCGGCGAACCAGGTCCGCCAGGTAGCGCGGCCAGCCCCGCAAGGTGCCGCGATAGTTGATCGCTCCGCGCCGGCGCCAATAGAGCTGGTCGCCGAACGAAAAGTTCACGCGTTTCGTTCCGATACCCTGCGCCTCGAACGCTTCGGCCAGCTCTCGCCAGAAAACGGAAGGAGGACCCTGCAGGAAGAGGACTTTGGTCATGCGAAAGCCAATGCTGCTTGTGACTCGGGTTACGCGCCGGACGACTGGACAAAAAGCGGTGTCAATTGCGTGATTTGCCGCTAAACATCGCGGGTATTTTCATCAAGGCAGCTCCTCCGTCAATGCCAAACCCGACGCCTTATATCATTCCCACAGGTTGCGCGCCATGAAATCACGCACGTTCCTGTTCCTTCAGGGGCCAGCTTCACCCTTCCTCAGGCTGCTGGCGGAAGCAATTGAAAAGAAAGGCGCTTCCGTTAAAAAAATCGGCGTCTGCCTCGGGGATCTGGTCTTCTGGTGGCCGAGGGAAAGCGACTTCTTCAGAGATCGCAACGATAAGTGGCCCGCGTATCTCGAATGCTACATCCGCGATCACAATATCACCGACATTGTCATGTTAGGTGATGGCCGACGCACCCATGCAGCCGCCGCGGACATCGGCATCCGCGGGGGACTTCGCGTCCACATCCTGGAACACGGTTATCTGAGGCCTGACTGGCTGACGGTCGAACCCGACGGCATGTCCGCTCATTCCCGCTTCCCGCGGAAGCCGCGCGAGATCGAAGCGCTGGCCGCGGGCAAGCCGGCAGTCCCGTCCGGCGGCCTTTACCGGTCGAGCTTTCTCACCTATGCGCTTTACGACCTCGCCTTCCACATTCCGAACGTCGTTCTCGGCCGGCTCGTTCATCCGCACTACCGGACGCATGGCCCGGTCCATCCGCTGGTCGAGTACAGCGGCTGGATCTGGAAAGGCCTGACGGCGGGAAAGCGCCGGCGCGAGGCCGAGAAGGCGATCGCGGCCGCTCTGGCCCCCGACCCGGACGGCAATGCAGATTTCTTCCTGTTTCCCCTTCAACTTCCCGGAGACTATCAGATCCGCCGGCATGCGCCCGGAGGCGATCTCTTCAGGCTCGCCGACGCGGCCATCGCATCCTTCGCCCGGCATGTCCCGGCCGGAAGCCGGCTGCTCTTCAAGGTCCATCCGATCGACAACGGCCTGTCGCGCTGGCCGGATCGCATCGGCAAAACGGCGGGACGGCACGGCGTCGCCGGTCGGGTATTCGTCGCGGACGGCGGCGATACGGACGCGTTGATCCAAAAGTCCAGGGGCGTCGTGACGGTCAATTCGACGGTGGGGCTGACGGCGCTCGCCGCCGGAAAGCCGGTCATTGTCCTGGGATCGGCGATCTACGATGTGCCCGGGCTCACCTTCCAGGAAAGCCTCGCCGCCTTCTGGCAGAGGCCTTCGGCTCCGGACCCGGCTCTCTTCGATGCCTTCATGCGGGCGCTCGCGGCGACCACGCAGGTGCGCGGCGGCTTCATCGGCAGGGAAGCGATCAGCGCCGGTGTCGAACACGTTGCCGAACGGCTCATGGAGACGGAAGACAGGCTTCCCCTCGCCTTTCGAAAGCCGCGCGATCCCGTATCCTTCCGTTACGAGAAGGAACTCTTTTCCGGAATTGACCCAAGGTAAGGCGGCCGACCGGCCCTGCTGCGCCCCGAAAAGCAAAAAGGCCCCGCCGTTTCCGGCGAGGCCCTTCCTATTTCGATGTCGCCGTCGATTACTCGACGATGGAAGCGACGATGCCTGCGCCGACGGTGCGGCCGCCTTCACGGATGGCGAAGCGCAGCTTCTCTTCCATCGCGATCGGCACGATCAGCTCCACGTCGACCGTCACGTTGTCGCCCGGCATCACCATTTCCGTGCCTTCCGGCAGCGTCACGATGCCCGTCACGTCCGTCGTGCGGAAGTAGAACTGCGGACGGTAGTTCGTGAAGAACGGCGTATGACGGCCGCCCTCTTCCTTCGTCAGGATGTAGGCTTCGGCCTTGAACTTCTTGTGCGGCTTCACCGAACCCGGCTTGCACAGGATCTGGCCGCGCTCGACGCCGTTGCGGTCGACACCGCGCAGCAGCGCGCCGATGTTGTCGCCGGCCTGGCCCTGGTCCAGCAGCTTGCGGAACATCTCGACGCCCGTGCAGGTCGTCTTCGTCGTCGGACGGATGCCGACGATCTCGACTTCCTCACCGACCTTGATGATGCCGCGCTCGACGCGGCCCGTCACAACCGTGCCGCGGCCCGAGATCGAGAACACGTCTTCGATCGGCATCAGGAACGGCTGGTCGATCGGACGCTCCGGCGTCGGGATATAGGCATCAACCTGCGCCATCAGCTCGCGGATCGCGTCTTCGCCGATCTTCTTGTCCGAATCTTCCAGCGCCGCAAGCGCAGAACCCTTGACGATCGGAATGTCGTCGCCCGGGAAGTCGTAGGACGACAGAAGCTCGCGCACTTCAAGCTCGACAAGCTCCAGAAGCTCCGCGTCGTCGACCTGGTCGACCTTGTTCAGGAACACGACGATCGCCGGAACGCCGACCTGGCGGGCCAGCAGGATGTGCTCGCGCGTCTGCGGCATCGGGCCGTCGGCAGCCGACACGACCAGGATCGCGCCGTCCATCTGCGCCGCACCCGTGATCATGTTCTTCACATAGTCGGCGTGGCCGGGGCAGTCGACGTGAGCATAGTGACGGTTCGGCGTCTCGTATTCCACGTGCGCCGTCGAAATCGTGATCCCGCGCGCCTTCTCCTCAGGAGCCGCGTCGATCTGGTCATACGCCTTGAACTCGCCGAAATACTTCGTGATCGCTGCCGTCAACGACGTCTTCCCATGGTCAACGTGACCAATCGTGCCAATGTTGACGTGCGGCTTGTTCCGCTCAAACTTGCTCTTTGCCATTGAATGCTTCCTGTGAACATAAGAGGTGGACCCGGCGAGCGGGTTTGGTGTCGCCGTTTAAGGCTTTCCCAAAGAATGCGCAAGACATAATTACGACACGCGCCGGGACAAGGGGGAGCCTCGAAAACCGTACCGGACAGGGCGGAGAAGGTCACGTCGCCGGCGGCGACCGGCGGCCTCACCGGATGCCATACGCAAAGCACCGGCCGAGGCAACGCGTGAGATGCAGAATAGCCAAACGGATGAAGATTGGAGCGGGTAGCGGGAATCGAACCCGCGTATTCAGCTTGGAAGGCTGCTGCTCTACCATTGAGCTATACCCGCGGGGTGGTCCGATCCGGCGACAGAATGGTGGAGGGAGTTGGATTTGAACCAACGTAGGCTGAGCCAACGGATTTACAGTCCGTCCCCTTTAACCACTCGGGCATCCCTCCAGTTTTCCGTCTGGATCTGCTGACCAAGCTCGTCAGACCGAAGAACGTTTCCCCGTCCCGCGATCTGCGCCGCGTATATGACCGCACCGTTCCCGTCTGTCAACACGAGGCTTTTGGAAAAATGACGAAAAAATAAATTGCCCCGCGACCTGCGCCTCCCGGCCGCGGGAGGGCTTTGCCGAACGGCCCGGCACCGCTATAAGGCGCCATGAGCAAGGAAGACCGACAGGACAAATCCGGCCGCGACAGCCATTACGCCTCGCTGCGCCGTGCCGTGCGCGACGCCAAGCGCGAGCGCGGCGAAATTCCGACGCCGCCGCAGAAGCGGCCGAAATCCAACAAGGACTGGAAGCCGCCGCAGCTTCAGCCGGATCAGGTCTTTCTCTATGGCCTGCACACCGTACGCGCCGCGCTCGACAACCCCGAGCGCAAGCTGATCAAGCTGTCGGTGACACAGAACGCCTTTGCGCGGCTCGATGCCGGCGAGGCATCCGCCCTTTCTTTCCCGGTGGAATTCGTATCACCCCAGGATATCGACAGGGTGCTCGGCCCCGAGGCCATCCACCAGGGCGTCATGCTTGAGACCCGGCCACTTCCAGTGCGCCGGCTGGAGGCGCTGAAGGAAAGCCCGCTGCTCCTCGTCCTCGACCAGGTGACCGACCCGCACAATGTCGGGGCGATCATGCGTTCGGCCGTCGCCTTCGGCGCGGGAGCGATCATCACCACCCAGAGACACAGCCCGACGGAGTCCGGCGTGCTTGCCAAATCGGCCTCCGGCGCGCTCGAGCTCATACCTTATATACAGATCACCAATCTCGCCGATGCGCTCGGCGAGTTGCACCGGCTCGGCTTCCAGACGATCGGGCTCGATTCGGAGGGACCGGCGCCGCTGGAAGGCACGTTCGCCGGCGACCGGATCGCGCTGGTGCTCGGGTCCGAGGGCAAGGGCCTGCGGCAGAAGACCCGCGAAACCGTAACCGCGCTGGCAAGGCTCGACATGCCGGGCGCGATCAAATCGCTCAACGTCTCGAATGCGGCCGCCGTGGCGCTTTATGCCACTCGGCAGCATCTGGCGGAGCGAACTTGACATTTGATTCCCACCAGGTGTTCGACGCAAAGCATCACGACTGAAGTTGGGATAATCCTTCATCTCAACTGCCGGTCGAAATCCATCTTCGCGCAAGCTTTATATGAAATCTTCCTAATGTTCTTGCTGGGAGATGGGGATGGATCGCGGAACCTGGAGAAAGCCCGTCGTTCTGGAAATGTATGGACGGCCCGGTCTGGTGACCGTTTCCGATACGCTGGAGGCTGCTCTGATGCTTCTCGGCGCCTGGCCCGCAAAGCGGAGCGAGGCACACATGACGGCGGTGACGACCTGCCGCGATGTCCTGACCGGGAGAGCCATAGCGGGCCTGGCACGCGCCGACTTCATAGAGGCGGCTTTGGATGCGGGGTACCACGTTCAGCCGGAAACCTTCCTGGACGCCCAATGGAGCCTGTTTCCCAGCCTCAGCCATGATCTCCAGGAGCATTTCGAACCGGCCTATACCGGCGCGGCGCCACCTGTCCCACAAGCAGATGTCTTCGAGGAAAGGCGGATATCCGGTCCTGTCATTTCCTGGGATCTGCCGCCGTCCCATGCGCCTCGATCCGAGAGGGTCGGGATGCGGGAATTGCTCACGCGGCTGGTGGAAATCCTGGGCATGATCCTTCTGGAGACATGCAGGAATGCGGCCGATCTCCTGAACATCGACATCGATGCCTGGCGAAGGCCGAATCGCGGGGTCCGCTAGTTTTTAAGACTCCCAAGCGGCGCGCAAACATGTCATTGCAGGTCCTTCGCAAATCGATGTGACCGCCCACCATGAATTCCATGCTCGCCACGTTCGAAAAAGCCGCGCTTGTCGCGGGCAAGGCCATTCTGGATGTCCAAAAAGCCGGGCCGAATACCAGCTACAAAGCCGACCGTTCGCCGGTGACGGAGGCAGACGAGCAGGCCGAGGCGATCATTCTGGCCGAGCTCGCCCGGGCGTGTCCGGATATCCCGGTGGTCGCCGAGGAGGCGGTTGCGATCGGACGCATTCCCGCGATCGAAGGGCGCTCCTTCATCCTTGTCGATCCGCTCGACGGCACCAAGGAGTTCATCAGCGGATATCCCGACTTCACGGTCAACATCGCCCTGATCGAGGACGGCGTACCGGTGCTCGGCGTCGTTTACGCCCCTGCCCTACATGTCGCCTATCTCGGCGGCGGCGGGGAAGCGGTGAAGCTCGTCATCGATGAGGACATGGCGGTATCCAGCCGGGAAGCGATCTCGGCCAGACCGGTCGAGACGCCGCCGGTCGCGGTAGCCAGCCGCTCCCATAGCTCAGCCGAGACCGAAGCCTTTCTCAAGACATCGGGGGCGTCGGACATCCGCTGCATCGGCTCGTCCCTGAAATTCTGCCTGCTGGCGGAAGGGGCGGCCGACCTCTATCCCCGTTTCGGGCGGACGATGGAATGGGATACGGCGGCCGGCGACGCGGTGCTGCGTGCGGCGGGCGGCGCGACGCTCCAGCTTGACGGCGGACCACTCCGCTACGGCAAGCTTCCGGGCGGACCGGCATGGTGGATTTCGTCAATCCCGATTTCATCGCCTGGGGACGGCGTGCGGACCCGGCCTGAGGTCACAGGCCAACGGATCGCAGCCGGTCATACCATGGTCACAGAGACCGCCGATTTTCGGGCCCACGACGCCAACTTCACCGAATCGCATAGATCTGAGGTTCTCCCACGCAAATGCCGCTCGAATTAATCGTAATCTCGGATGATGCGTTGCAATAAAAACTCGATACGAATAGGAAAAATTGCAGATGAGAGTAGACGTTCTGCTTAACCATGACGGGGATTGCTGATGCGTATTGTAATGGTTGGATCGGGTTACGTTGGCCTGGTTTCGGGAGCCTGCTTTGCGGATTTCGGACATGACGTGATCTGCGTGGACAAGGCGGTGGAAAAGATCGAGGCGCTGAAGAAGGGCGTCATCCCGATCTTCGAGCCGGGACTGGACGCGCTGGTCGAATCGAACGTCAAGGCCGGACGTCTTTCCTTCACCACCGATCTCGGCAGCGCGGTCGCGGACGCCGATGTCGTCTTCATCGCGGTCGGCACGCCGTCCCGCCGCGGCGACGGTCATGCCGACCTCGGCTACGTCTATGCCGCGTCCCGCGAGATCGCCGCGGCGATGAAGGGCTTCACCGTCGTGGTCACCAAATCCACCGTTCCGGTGGGCACCGGCGACGAAGTGGAGCGGATCATCCGGGAAACCAATCCGGATGCGGATTTCGCCGTGGTCTCCAATCCGGAATTCCTGCGGGAGGGTGCGGCGATCGAGGACTTCAAGCGGCCGGACCGCATCGTCGTCGGCCTTTCCGACGAACGCGCCCGCGGCGTCATGACCGAGGTCTACCGCCCGCTTTATCTCAACCAGTCGCCGCTTCTCTTCACCAGCCGCCGCACGTCGGAGCTCATCAAATATGCCGCGAACGGCTTCCTGGCGATGAAGATCACCTTCATCAACGAGATGGCCGATCTGTGCGAGCGCGTCGGCGCCGACGTGCAGGACGTTTCGCGCGGCATCGGCCTCGACGGCCGCATCGGCTCGAAATTCCTGCATGCCGGTCCCGGTTACGGCGGCTCGTGCTTTCCGAAGGACACGCTGGCACTTGCCAAGACCGCGCAGGACCATGACAGCCCGGTTCGCCTGATCGAGACGACCATCGCCATCAACGACAACCGCAAGCGCGCCATGGGCCGCAAGGTGATCGCCGCCGCCGGCGGGGACGTGCGCGGCAAGAAGGTCGCCGTCCTCGGCCTCACCTTCAAGCCGAACACGGACGACATGCGCGACAGCCCCGCGATCGCCGTCGTCCAGACGCTGAAGGATGCCGGGGCGATCGTTTCCGGCTACGATCCGGAAGGCATGGAAAACGCCAGGCAGCTCATGGAGATCGAATTTGCAAGCGGGCCTTACCAGGCGGCCGAGGGCGCCGATGTCGCCGTCCTCGTCACGGAATGGAACGAGCTCCGCGCACTCGATCTCGAACGCCTGAAGTCCGTCATGAAGGCGCCGGTCCTCGTCGATTTGCGCAACGTCTACCGCAGGCCCGAAGTGGAGGCCCACGGCTTCACCTATACGGGCGTAGGCAAGGCCGGATGACGAAAGCGGGGCGCGGGGCAAAGCTCTGCGCCTGCCCAACACCATGGGCCTGTCGATTTCGAAACCGCGGAAAAGCTGTCTGCTGCAGCGTGGAAGTGGTGCCCCCGGCAGGGTTCGAACCCGCGACCCCCTGATTACAAATCAGGAAACCGAACCTTGCGCGGCATTTCATAGCGATTCATCCACAGCGCTGAAAGGCCCTGAGAACAAGAGCTTATTGGCAAATCGCACCGCCATAAGATAGCGTGACCTTTCATCACCTGTCACGCAATTCTGTTACCCCGGTGTTACCCCGAATGCCAGCCCCTCTCACCGTCAAATCAGTCGAAGCCGCCAAAGCCGAAAGCTCCCGGAAGGAAATAGCCGATGGAGGGTTGCAGGGGCTTTACCTGATCGTCCAGCCATCAGGCTTGAAGAGCTGGGCCGTCCGATATCGCCATGCGGGGAAACCCCGGAAGATGACGATAGGAGGTTATCCTGCGATCGGCTTGGCTGACGCGAGGAAAGAAGCGCAGAAAGCTCTGCGCATGGTGACGGAGGGGAGAGACCCGGCAACCGAGAAGACGGAGCGGGAAAAAGAGCGGCCGGCGCATATGGACCTAATGCCCGCCGTCCTGGACGAGTTTGTTACCCGGTATGTCGAGGTGAAGAACCGCCAATCCTACATCGACGAGACGAAGAGGATCATTGAGGCCGACCTGAAGCCGCGATGGAAACAGAAGCTCATCAAAACTGTGACCAAGCGGGACATTCTCAATCTGCTGGACGAGATTGTTGACCGAGGCGCACCCACCATGGCGAACCGCGTGAGAGCGCTGCTGAGCAAGTTCTTCGCTTGGGCTGTTGAACGCGATATCGTCGCGGCCTCTCCAGTTGTTTCGATCAAGGCTCCATCGGAAGAGAAGAGCCGCGACCGCATTCTAACAGACGAGGAAATCCGCCTGATATGGCTTGCGGCTGAAAATCTTGGATATCCGTTCGGCCCCATGGTCAAGCTGCTGCTCCTGACCGGCCAGCGGCGCAGCGAGGTAGCCGGCGCGCAATGGGTAGAGATGGAAATCGAGGGGAATGATCAGCTATGGGTTATTCCGCCGGAGAGATCGAAGAACCGAAAGGAACATTTCGTCCCCCTCGCCTCTCTAGCGCTGGAGTTGGTCCATGCGTTGCCGCGCATCAAGCCATCTGAAGACGACAAGGCAAAGCCCATCTTCCTGTTCACGACGAGCGGCAAGACGCCTGTGTCAGGTTTCTCAAAAGCCAAAGCGCTGCTCGATAAGGAAATGCTGTCGATTGCCCAACGGGAGGCAACAAAGCGTGGTAATGACCCGGAGGGCGTCGAGGTGGACGCTTGGACATTCCACGACCTTCGACGTACCGCGGCCAGCGGCATGGCTCGCCTTAACGTTCCTGTCCATGTAGTGGAAGCCGTACTTAACCACCGATCGGGATCGATCAAAGGGGTCGCGGCGGTTTATAATCGGTACGACTATGCAGATGAAAAACGAGTTGCCCTGAGTGGATGGGCTGCACACGTTGCAAGTCTGGTCAACGCTAAAGAGGAAACCACATGCAGGATCTCGCCGGAGACATCCAAGGGAGACGAGAAGCGGTGCTAAATGAACCGCGCCAACTGCTAGTCTGAACAGATGAAGGACAAAGAACGCGAGCTACCTGCAGTGTTCAGCCCGGAGGAAGTCGCGGCCCACTTCGGTTGGTCGCCTCGACGGTTGCGGGCAAAGGCGCGGGAGATAGGCGCCTGCCGGGTCCTCGGCAATCGTATGGTCCTGACGGCGGAGGATGTGGACGCGATCCTGGAGGCAAGCCGATGGCGCTCCGGATCATCGATCGGGATGGTTACCGGCAAATCACGGGTGCGCTCGAAGGGCAGCGACACCCGAGAAGCATTGAACCTGCTAAGAAAAATTGAACGACGGTAACCCCACCCGCTGCCGCTTCATGTCGCCGGAGCAGGCCCCCTCCAAGTGAGATATTGCTTTCGAACCGGAGCTTTGGCAGCTTGTGTTCATGACCAGAAAGCCGATGATCTCCGCAGGCGAACTCAAGCGCATGGCCCAAGTGGCGAACTCTGAAGGCGTAACCGTCGAACTCGAACGCGATGGCACAATTATGCGCGTGATGCCATTCAGACCGCCAAAGATGATCGTCCCGAAGCTATCACGGGAAGAAGAAGCAGAGGCGGCTCTAGCGAGATGGAAAGCACGAAGAAAGCCCCTTCCCGACGATTTTGCTCTGTAGCTTGACCTAGGCGTGCACCTTTGACCGCCTGTCTTCGATGCGAGGGTATATGGAAAACAATAGTTCTCAGCCTAAGGTGTTCAGCCCGCAGATGCTGGCCCATCGCTGGCAGTGTTCGGAGCGGCATGTCCGCAACCTTATCCGCAATGGTCACCTTCCTGCCTTCAAGGTTGGAGGGAAGCTGTTAAGAGTACGCGCGGTTGATGTCATTGCCTTCGAGGATCAAGCGGAAGCTTGACTCCCGGGTGCATCCTGTCACCTTCACCTGATGAACCGACGTGAACTAGACGGCGGCTACCGTGGAGGAGATTCATGACTACGCCTCAAGGGAGCATCTTTGCGTTACGTCGCGCCGGTAGCGGTAAATGGTCCGTCTTTGACGTCGCGACCTGCAAGCTTGCGGTCATCGACGGAATAGCCACAACAGGGCTTACGATGATGGAAGCCGACAAGCTGGCCAGCACGCTGAACACCAAACCAACATGATACCTTCCCGGAACCATCGCTTCGACCTCCGCAAGGACGGATACGACACTGGGAGATATTCGACACTGAGACCGGGTGCACGGTATCAATCGGCGGGAAGCCGCGCGCGGGCCTCAAGCTCGACAAGGCCGACGCGGTGGTGGATTTGCTGAACTCGGGGGATCAGGAATCTGATGGGGAGGCGCTGCAGTGAAGACGAAGCCTCCCCGCGAACGTGCCGCCCGCGCGCTCTGCCGCTTCAACGGCGTTCCGGAGAATACCATGTTCGAAGGCCGGCCGATGTGGGAAAGCTATCTGCCGGAGGTGGATGTCATCCTTGAGGCCGCGCTATCGGCGGAAGAATGGGAGCGGGTAAAACAAGGCGGCGGCGAATAGTCAGCGTGGGGGCGCATCGCATTAATGGCATTGTCAGCATCGGACGAAGAAGCAGTTATGGAGCGGCTGACCGAAATCGATGCAGCTCCGAAAACTCTCGATAGCTTGCCAGAATGGGCTCTGGTCACGAGCCGCCCGTCAGGAAAATTGTACTGGACCGCCGCAGTCAGGCTGAACGGCATCCTAGGCGGCGGCGTTTCTATCCGGTTTGCGACGCCGGCAGATGTATGGGAACTTGATGTGTACGGGCATATCGAGGTGGCTATACCGGCGCTTGGCCCGCGACGGCTGAGGTTAAATCCTGCGGAGTGGAGACCTCGAAGCGACCATCGAAATCAAATGTGGGTTCCGGCCCCGCACTCTTTAGCGACGTACAAAGACCGGTGGCATCCTTTTGATTTGAATAAAGAAAGAGGCGTCACTATATTCTTGCAGGGATCTGCCGGCGCGGCTGTGCCGTTACCGGATGACATCGATTCCTTTTCAGACTATCTTCATTTCTGCGGGGCAATATGGAAATGCCCTGATGTTGAAAAGGTACCACCGCCGCCATGGTCGCGTCGATTGGTCTAAACGCCGATGATCTGCAATCGATTGCCGATGAGGTAGCGCGATCCCTTTCGTATGCCATGATTGAGGGGCGGTCGGCGTTCATCACCACGGCAGTGAATTATCCTAATGGTTCGTCGGTCGTAGTCAGGATCGATCACGATGGAGAATATTTCTTCGTGTCTGATGATGGCCAAGCCAATCTAAATGCCGAGTTGTTCGGCGGCCTTCATGTATTTGCCAGGATAGCGTCCGAGGTCGCAAAGCGGTTTTCCGTCGAGTATGATCAGCGCTCTTTCTTCATTCTCCAGGTTCGCCGTAATCAATTGCCGGCCGCTGTCGCCATAATCGCGAATGCCTCCTCATCGGCGGTTGACAGAACTATTCAGGCGATGGAACGACTAAAAATAAAAGCATCGAGAGAACTGTTCGTGAATCGGATCACCGAGGCGTTCGGCGACAGGGCTGTTTTTGACGCTGCGGTTCGCGGATCATCCAAGGAATGGGAAGTTGACGCTGCAGTTATCGCTGCTAACAGAGTTGAAGCGGTATTCGAATTTGTGACCCCCGCCCCGCCCTCGATAGCCTTCGCTCATATGAAGATTGGCGATATCTCTGCTATGTTCGACAGACCGAGAACGGTTATCGTTCTTTCTGATTATGACAGGACAGATGCCCCGATGCGACAAATCCTGTCGTCATCCGCCGATAGTGTTGTTGCCGCCAAGGCTTCATTGGAAGACTACCGGAAAGCCGCTTAATCGAAATCTTACTAAAACCTGAGCCGGCTCCGGCGGGTTTCTTTTTGCCAAACATTTGCAAAGTCTCTGCCAAACTTCCAATCACTCACAAGCCCGCAGTCGCGGCATTGTTCCGCCAGACATTTGGAACGATCCTTTTCCCTGAGCCTTTCCCCCCCAAAAGGGAGGAAACAATGGCTCAAGAATGGCCGATGTGGATCATGCAGGCGAGCGCGCTTTTTCTATTGGCTGGATGCCTGTTCATCAGAGCGTGAGACCCGCCGAACGGAACATCTGTCGGATCGGCGGGTTCGGGTAACCAGGACGCGCGCGCTTAGTCTTGGGAAGCTTTCGCAGCGCTCCAGAGGCCCCGCTGAGTGTCCTGCTCCGGCGGGGCTTTGCAATCGCCCGCCCATGCCTAGATAACTGATCGGCACGCTCTATCCTCTACTGGATGAGCGACATCCCTCCCCCACCTCCCCCTGACGAAGAGAACCGCCACCTGCTCTGCCAGATGGCAGTGGAGATACCGTTGCAGGATCTGATCGAAGAAGCAGTGCAGGTCGGCTGGGACGAAACGGAAGTCCTGGCGGCAATCATCGAGGTCGCGGACAACCTCATGCTGGTGAACGTCAATAATGCGGAACTCGACGCGCTGCTGAAGGCGATGAAGCGGAAGCTGGAATAGCATCGTGAGAACATTTCCGCGAATTGATGGTTAGGAGCTTATTCCTTGAACAATAGGAGGAGACACTAGCCATGGACTGGAATCAAGTTGAAGGTAACTGGAAGCAGATGAAGGGCAAGGTCAAGGAACAGTGGGGTAAACTCACCGATGACGACCTTGACCAGATCGCCGGCAAGCGCGATCAGCTTGAGGGCAAGATCCAGGAACGATACGGCTATGAGAAGGATCGCACCCGCAAGGATGTTGACGACTGGTATGGTCGTCAGAACTTCCATTGACGTATCAGCCCCGCTCCGGCGGGGCTTTTCTTACCCCGCCTATGAACGGCTCACTCCCCGTTGATTGGAACTGCCGGGAGCTCGGGGCATCTCTCTGACGAACTTCCCGTTACCCTCAAGCGTTTCCTTCCGTCCTGCTCCAATCACTATCCCAATAATTCACTGACCTCGGGAAATATCATTTGATATTGCCGTTCCGCAAAAATCTCGTAAGACGCTGATGTTGAGTACTTTTCGGGGGTCGAGATACCATGTTTACGCGTCATCTCACGTCTACGGCCGTCTTTGAACCGGAGGAATTGGCGCTGCTGCAACTCGTTTTCGATGCAGCATGTCGTCAACGGGGCTTAGAAAAGAACACTGCCGCAGCAGTCTCTGTCGCATCCCACATCTTCGACCTTATCCAGATGGGCGTCCGTGACGAACATCAATTGATGTCGATGCTGGGATGTACACCTAACGGGAAAGACGGAGCCTTTACCGATGGTAACGCCGTTCATTCAACCGCCTGCGACAGCCGCTGACGCTCGATCCGGTCAATTCGCTCTCCCAGATAAAGCAGGATGCGGTCGAGCTCCGCGCGGGGCACCTGGGCATCGCGAAGCTCTTTCACACCGGCATCGGTTCTCGCCCGATCCTCCGCCGCGCGCGCGGTGCGCCATTCCATCTCGTCGCGGGTGACTACCCTGCTCCCCAACGCTGATACGCTCGCCTTTAGATCGCTGGTGGCTTCCCGGATCGGCAGATATGCAAGGCCGCCGAGCATGGCGGCAAAGGTCAGGGCCACGCCGAGCGCCTGCCATTGCGGCTTGTTCCTCTCGGCAAGGTTCGTGGACAGGGCCGCGATCGACGCCCTCGTCTCATTCGCCAATGAGGTGACCGCAGCTTCCATCGCCTTGAAGCCTGCCCGCATCTCCGATTCCATGTCGGTCTGCCGGCGGCCAAGGTTGGTGACCCGCTCCCCGAGCTGTGCCGTGACGGCATCTGTATAAACGCGGTGGTCGTTTCCGTTTGCCATGTCGTCATTCCCTGCCATCAGTCCCCATGCCCTTTCAGCATTCGAGAAATTCAAAAAGCGTGGACGGCAATCATTGCGGGCTGCCGGACCCGTTGACGTCTTCTCCCTTGCCCATAAATTGAAGCCGCTTGCCTGCACGTGGTGAGATACATGTTTGTAAGCGCAGCGGCCGGAACGTGGAGCTCCGGCCGCTTTCTCCAGGCGGCAACGATTCATCCCCATATCTGCAACGCGACAGTGGTTGGGATGACGACATCGATGGAAAGCACCTGTAGGCCTGGATTTGAAGGCCATTGCCTCGCGCCGGCAAGTGCATCGATGCGGTTGAAGTGACTACCTAATTATCACATACAAAAAGATGTATAAGAACCAATTGAAATTGCTAGTTACATTAGCCTTTGTAGATGATTCGTTCGGCGCTCGTTCTTTTCGGTTCCCAGTTTATTAGATCATTCTAAAAAATTAAGCATTGGTGGCAGAATCGTCAAACGCATTGCCCGGCTCGGAGAAAAGCCACCGCTCGCATCAAGTGGCGGGAACCAGATGCTCCATTCAGAGTTCGAGACGAGCCGCGAGAGCAATGTTCTCTCCAGAACATGTGCCCATCCTAAATCCGCAGCTCTCGCGGCACCTCAGCTACTGCTTTCGGACAAGTTGAACCCAGCCGACGGCAGCGTAGAATTCGCCCCTCTCCTTTGTTTCCGACCCTATTGGAGAGGTTCAAACGCTTTGGGTGATCCGGAGACGACTGGCGGATCACCCAAAGTCCCCTCCGGATTGATACTTTATTTTCTCTGTTGACTGGGAGTTGTGATCAAACGACTAACGAGCTTTTCTGCCGCCAGCCATCGAAGCCGCAGGTATCGGAGTTCTGGCGGCCGGGGCTAGTGTGAGCCCGGCCGCTCTGTTTTCGGGATGAGGTCGGATGTTCCTGTCTCATGGACCAAATGAAATATCGACCGAGGCGCAAATATATGGCAGTATAGTTCGGAAATTATAATAGCGCGACATTGTCGTCCGTCTCTACTTCGTTAGCACTCGCGAGACGTTATCAACGAGATCGATATGAAGAACTTGGATGTGGAGAAGCGCTTCGAAGATGACGTGGCGAGGTTGGCAACGACTATCAGCCAGTATGAGGATGCCATGAAATGGGCACCTCACATTCATCGTCTGCAAGGCTTCGTCGCCGGGATGATTGTGGCCACGCTACTTTGGTATTTTCTACCCTGAAACATGAATGCACTTGGTCATCACTCGATCGAGCATTAAGAGACGCCGAATTTTAAGATCACCGTCCTCGTGACGCGGCGAACCCTTCGATGGCTGAACTGAGGCAAGTTCCCTAAAGCTCTTCCGGCGGCCAAATCGCATAGTCGTGCAAGACACCATCCGCTCGCATGGCCTCGCCGCCTTCCGGCTCCGGGAATGGAGTTCCAACCGGAAACTCGAAGGGGTCGCCGAGGAACGGAACGACCCACTGCCCGAACGCATCGTTGCGCACGTAAGACCATGATCCTGTCGGGTCGGCGGGTGGCTCCGGCGTCCAAGGATTGTGCTGATCGGTCCAGGCCGCATAGGCGCGGGCTTCGGCCTCTTTCCCCTCGGGGAAGATAACGACTTTGTTCGCCACTTTTACCTCCGTGACATGAGCCACGCGTGCAGCCCGTCGAGCTGAACCTGCGGCGTGTTGAAAGCACAGATGAGGACAGCGGCAACGCCACCGAGCCAGTAGTTTGAACTCGTGGGGCTGGCGGTCGAGCCACCGATGCGGGTCCGGTCCGTGTTTGTTGCTGGGGTGACAGCGGTCGTGACGACAGGCGCATTGTCGACGATAACGCTGACGCTATCGGCCGCAATAATCGCCTGCATGACGTGGCGGCCGGTGAGATCGACATCCCGGTTGAGGGCCGACACGCCTGACGTTCCGTTCCCCTGCGATGCCTCGCCCCGGTTCACGCCGGTATTGGCAAGACGCTGCAATCGGCGGCTATTCGCGACATTGCCACCATAGGCAAATGCAAGGCGCGGGTTCTGCGTCGTGTCCGTCGCAAGGGCCTGCTGATCGATGAGCACGAACATGCGGACAGGGTTCGAACCGCTCGGAACGCCGGGCGGCAAGCCTGATCCGGTCAAGACATCATCCACACCATCGAAGACGACGGACGGACGCCCGTTGAAGGCGGTAGGCAGATACTGCGGCTGCATCGCTCCGGCCGCGGTCAATGCAAAGCCGGTGACCCGGTCGGCCCAGGAGGAGACGAAACCACCAGCCCGTGTGATCAGATCCGCATGATCCGCATCCCACCAGCACAGGAGATTGGCCCCGAGCGCGGCGATCGGATCGTAGGGCGCCCCGCCGCCGTTGAGGACGACGGGGAGCCCGGAGAGGGAAAGGTCGAGCGCCAGCCGCATTACGACGCGTTCTTCGGTGCGAAGTAGGTCAGCAGTGCCGGCAGGCCGATCGTCAGCGCATAGAGCGCCAGATAGCCGTACCAGGGCGTATCATCCGGCATGAACGGGATACCGGCCGTACCGGTGAGTGCGCCGCCGGCGGCAGCCGCGATAGCTTTCGAAACCTTCTGCATGGGTGGTTCTCCTTTACTGAGCCGCACGGGCTTCCTTGAGGGCGAGAGAGACGGTCGCGTATGCCGTGGCCGCGACGACAAGAGCGTTTGCGGCCGTGACGCTTTCGGGATCGTCGCAGATCACCTGCACGCCTTCGTAGGCGGCAGCCTCCTGCGGATGGTCGGGGCCTTGATGTTGCCGGAGGCGGATGCGGCGACGAATGCCGCGTGCGCCGTCTGGATCAGGGCACAGGTCTTCGGCAGGTTGTTCTTGATCGCGGTATCGATCGAGCCGGTGGTGGTGCATGCGGACAGCGCGACGGCCGCCGCTGCGAGGATCGCAGTGCGTTTCATAAGGTCGTTCCTTGTCGTGAGGTTAGAGGCGGGATTTCACCATGGCGCGCATCTGATCGCCGATGGCGATTGCGCCCTGGATGGAGGGATCGAAGGGAAGCCGGGAAATGTCCCATTTGCCCTTCTGGGTGATCTTGAGCGTCGGCTGGACTTCGGCGTGGCTGAGGACCGTCTTACGGTCGACCGGGATGGAGTAGCGCTTGCAGAGCTGCGCCAGGACGCTCGTCAGAGCCTCCCATTGCATGCGGGTGATTGGCTGCTTGCCGGGATTGAACGGGCTTTCCACCGCTCCTGCCATGCCGCAGAGCGATACGCCGATGGAGCCGGTGTTGCAGTTCAGCGTGTGGGCGGCATATCCGGCCTTCGTCTTCGGCTCGCTGTTGAGTGCGATCGAGGGCTTGCCGCGGACGAGCTTCCCGTCACCCTCGATGAGGATATGGTAATGCTCACGATCCAGATCGCTCGCCTTGTTCTGGCCGGCCGTCCAGTGGAAGATGATGCGGGATATCTTCGCGTCGGGCATCCAGTCTGCGGGAATGGGCTGGCCAAGATCGAGGTTTGCCCTAGCGCCGGCCACGGTTGTGGATCCGGTACCTGCGATGTCGAGAATGGCCAGGGTGCTCCTTGGCAGCCTCCTTTTCCCCCACGTCCCGCCACATGGCAAGTTCATCGAGGGCATTGTTGATGGCGGCGATGCTCTCGGCTCCGAAATCGCCGTCCGGTCCGAATTTGGGAAGCGGAAAGCCGAGCGCGATCAAGCGCCGCTGCAGATCCTGCACGGTCGTTTTCATCGATGTCTCCGATTTCGAAGCAACGGCGCGATTACGCAGTGGTTGGATGAGGCTGCCCTTCATGAGCCGTAGTCGGAGCCCCGGTTTGCTTCGCCCATTCGCGCCGACCTCTCGCATCTTCTAATTCAGCATTGTTGCAAATATGCACTCGACTCCTTCCCCAAGGCACGCTTCACTGCTCGACACAACCGGAGTGAGGAGCGGCTGTTGCTGTACGAGTGGGATACGCGGAAAGCTCGCAGAGCCTCCATGATCAAGATGTCAGCAGCGTTTGCTATCGCCGTAGGTACCGTCGCCGTCCCGGTCTGGATTGTGATTGAGGCCATCAATCGGTAAGTTAGAGAGCCCGAATGCCGGAAGACTTGACACCTTACGCCATCGGAGCACTTCTCTCTGCCATTGTCCTCGGCGTGATCCCGCATGTTCTGGGTGATCTCTGCCGAGCGGTCGGAATACTGTAACTGTCGTATTTCGCAGTCCCAACCGCTAAGCCCTACGACATCTAATGCAAAGGCAAACGCAAGTGGTATGAAAAGACCCGCCTCTCGGTGGATCAAGAGGCGGGCCAGTTAGTCCAGGGCCAAGAGCTCCGGAGTAAGCAGGGTATTTTCTTGGAGCCCCCAGCTGAAGGGCGCATTCAAACCAGTGAAATTAAGGGGGTCGATCACGTTTTCGTCAACCACCAATATGCCATGGTGAATATTCGAGGTAGGCAGTTACCCTTGTCCACTCAAGGTGTATGCGCAGCCCATTGGAACGAGGCGGCCACGCGGCGGATGGAATATGCTGCGGCCCGTGAGTTCAACACCTCCGGGCCGTGGCCGGAGGCCAGTTGCGTTACACCCATTCGCGCGCAAGCCTCTCGACCCCTGCGATCATGGCGGCATATCCGACAATTCTTCAATCTCGGCTCTGAAGCCATAGCGATGTGGCGCGGGTAACGGATCGACGAGGCTTCTCTGTCGCCGGAAAAGAGAAGGCTC